>NZ_JBJNOR010000001.1:0-2808316 GCF_052166535.1 Serratia sp. CY82433 | reverse complement strand
CTCGGCGCCAGGTCGGCAGAGCCGCCCAGGAACTCCGGCAGCACCTTGCCGAACGCTTCCAGCGCGTTCTGCGACGCCTTGCGGCTGGCGATGTTGGCCGGGTTGGCCTGCAGTTTTTCAATGAACGCCTTGGCGTCGGCTTTCCAGTCGGCCGGCAGCTCGCCGTTCATGCGGCGCTTGAACTCGGCAGCCAGCTCCGGGAAGGCCCTGGCGTAGGCGGCGAACTTGTCGTTCCAGGCCGCTTCTTTGGCCTGACCGGCTTCCTTGGCGTCCCACTGGGCGTAGATGTCCTGCGGGATTTCAAAGGCGGCGTATTTCCAGCCAAGCCGCTCGCGGGTGGCGGCCACTTCGGCGGCGCCCAGCGCGGCGCCGTGCACGTCATGGGTGCCGGCCTTGTTCGGCGAACCGAAGCCGATAACGGTCTTGCACATCAGCAGCGACGGCTTGTCGGTCACCTTGCGGGCTTCTTCAATCGCGGCCTTGATGGCGTCCGGGTTGTGGCCGTCAACGTTGCGCACCACGTGCCAGCCGTAGGCTTCGAAGCGCAGGGCGGTGTCGTCGGTGAACCAGCCGTCGACGTGGCCGTCGATGGAGATGCCGTTGTCATCGTAGAAAGCGGTCAGCTTGCCGAGCTTGAGGGTACCGGCCAGAGAGCAGACTTCGTGCGAGATGCCTTCCATCATGCAGCCATCGCCCATGAAGGCGTAGGTGTGGTGGTCAACGATGTCGTGGCCCGGGCGGTTGAACTGCGCCGCCAGGGTGCGTTCGGCGATGGCGAAGCCGACGGCGTTGGCGATGCCCTGGCCCAGCGGGCCGGTGGTGGTCTCAACGCCCGGGGTGTAGCCGTACTCCGGGTGCCCTGGGGTTTTGGAATGCAGCTGACGGAAGTTTTCCAGCTCGCGCATCGGCAGGTCGTAGCCGGTGAGGTGCAGGAGGCTGTAAATCAACATGGAGCCGTGGCCGTTGGAGAGCACGAAACGGTCGCGGTCAGCCCAGTGCGGGTTAGTCGGGTTGTGGTTGAGGTAGTCACGCCACAGGACTTCGGCGATGTCCGCCATGCCCATAGGGGCACCGGGGTGGCCGGAATTGGCTTTTTGTACGGCGTCCATGCTGAGTGCGCGGATGGCGTTGGCAAGCTCTTTACGAGAGGACATAACGAAACTCCAGTACGGTTACAGTTGAGCGGCCAACATGTCTTCCAGCTTCTGCTGGTCGACGGCGAACAGGCGAATGCCTTCGGCGAGTTTCTCCACCGCCATGGCGTCCTGATTGTGCAGCCAGCGGAACTCCGCTTCGGCCAGCGGGGCCGGTTGGTGGAAGCCCTCGGTGGACGGGGTCAGCTTGCGCTCGACCGGCCGGTCACTGTTTTTCAGCTGTTCCAAAAGGTTCGGCGCGATGGTCAGGCGATCGCAGCCGGCCAGCGCCAGGATCTGCTCAACCTTGCGGAAGCTGGCGCCCATGATCACCGTCTGGTAACGATGACGCTTGTAGTATTCATAGATGGTGCGCACCGATTTCACGCCCGGATCCTGCTCGGCATCGTAGTCGGCGGCAGGCTGTTTGGCCTGATACCAGTCATAGATGCGGCCGACGAACGGCGAGATCAGATACACGCCGGCTTCGGCGCAGGCGCGGGCCTGGGCGAAGGAGAACAGCAGCGTCAGGTTGGTGTTGATGCCTTCTTTTTCCAGCTCCTCGGCGGCTTTGATGCCTTCCCAGGTGGAAGCCAGTTTGATCAGGATGCGCGATTTGTCGATGCCCTGTTCTTGATACATGGCGATCAGCTTGCGCGCTTTGGCGACGCACATGCCGCGATCGAACGACAGGCGGGCGTCCACTTCGGTGGAGATGCGGCCCGGCACGCTTTTGAGGATCTCGACGCCGATATTGACCGCCAGCTTATCGCTGGCGTTGATCAGCTGGGTTTCCTTGCTGCCGCCCTGGCGGCGGGCATAGTCCAGCGCTTCGACGATCAGCGCCTTGTACTGCGGCAGCGCGGCGGCTTTCAGGATCAGCGAAGGGTTGGTGGTAGCGTCCTGGGGTTCGAACTGGCGGATGGATTCGATATCGCCGCTGTCGGCGACCACCGTGGTCAGCTGCTTGAGTGCGTCTAATTGATTCATTGATAAGCTCCTTGACCAAGCTCAACGTAGGGAAATGAGAACCTTTTTCATCATAGGGGGAACACACTGCATCATCGGGTCGGGAATGAAAATGCGCTTTTTCTGATTGTTGCGATGGATAATAACAATGAATGCCGAGTAAACCCAGGCGGGGCGCGGTTTACGGCGGGGGAGGCGAGGGGAGCGGTGGCGCGAGAGCCAAAAAAAGAAGGGTTCAGCGCCAGGCTGAACCCTCAAAGATGGCCTCATTTGGCCGATTATTTGCTCAGGTTGACGTCGATCGCCTGATAGAAGGCGTTGGCGGTGTCGGCTACATCCCACACGGCAAGGATCACGTGCGAACCGCTGCGATCTGCCGGTATATTGCACTGGTGGGTAACCTGTGCGGCAGGGATGGCGCCGCCGTCGTTGAACTGGCAGAACGGCGTCAGATCAAAGGAGGCGCGGGTCAGCGGCTGCGAAGCGTCCCAGTTCGGCTTGGTGATGAAATAGCGCCAGCTGGTGGTGCTGTGACGCGCGGTCAGCTTCCAGGTAAAGGAGTTCGGGCCGGTTTTCAGGTTGAGCTTGTTCCAGCGCGTTGGCGTTTGCTGATCCAGTTCGAAGAAGGTGGACTTGTCGGCGCTGGCGATGTGGCCGTCAGCCGGGCCGGCCTGCGGGAAACCTTTCAGGCCTTCGACGCTCTGCGGTTCATACTGCACGCTGCCGCACTGGGTGTTGAGCTGCAGTTTGCACTGATAGGCGCGGCTGGCCGGCGATTCGACATAACCGTGAGCATTCGCCTGTTGCGAAACGCCGAACATGGCTGCGCTCAGCAGGCCCAGAGAGAATAGGGTACGGGAAGTTTTGTTCATAAGTCACTCCTGACTGAAATTATGTTGTAAGTTGAGCGTATTTCACCGACAAAATGAGAGGCTAATAACGTAATTGGAAATAACCCTTCTTGTCGGCTTGTTTTATTTTTATCATTCTGGTCGTGCGGCAGAGCGGAATGTTTTAACGGCTATTAACGAAAATTATTATGATGACGATCTTTGATCGTTAGGCTGAATTTATTTAACTGTCACAATGCAAAAATAGAACGCTATGATGAATTTTATATCAGGTCGTGATGAATAGTATTTAAGATAGCGCTCTCATTTATGAAGTATATTGCTTGTTGCCTTGAGTATCCTTGTTCGATTTGATCGATTTTTGTGCGCCACCACCTTGGGAATTTAGTGTCATTTTTCTTGTTTTATTTTAAAGAGGAATTTGTATGACTAGATTATCCCTGGACGCGATTAAAATAATCAGCACCATTAAGAGCACCGGCTCTTTCTCTATGGCGGCGGAGGCGCTGCATAAAACGCCTTCGGCAATCTCTTATCGGGTTTCCAATATTGAAAGCAAACTCTGCGTGAAACTTTTTCATCGCAATGGCCCCATGATTACCCTGACGGATGAAGGGGAATTTCTCCTGCAGGAGGGCAGCTGGATATTAAATGCGGTGCAGGATCTGGAAAGCCGGGTAAGAAACATCCCCAAGCTGGACAATAATATCCGCCTGGCGGTGGATACCTTCTTCCCGTTGGAGACCCTGACGCAGGATATCCGCGACTATATTCAGCATTGCCCGAACGCCAATATCTCGGTGCAGCGGGAAGCGCTGAACGGCACCTGGGATGCGCTGAAGAACAACCGGGCGGATCTGATCATCGCCATCGGCCAAATCCCCGACAGCGTACAGGCCAAAACCCTGATGCTTGGCAAGCTCAACTTTGTGCTGTGCGTGTCGCCCTCGCATCCGTTCGCGGCGCAGAAAAAGCCGGTGTGCAAGAAGCAGCGCTTGAACGACATCGTGGTTGCGATCGCCGACAGCAGCCATGAACTGCCCAAACGCAATCACGGCACGTTGCCATTGCAGCGCCAACTGGTGGTGTGCGACGTGGAAAGCAACCTGGCGTTGCTCAAACGCGGCATCGGCCACGCTTTTCTGCCGCCGTCGCTGATCGAAAAGGAACTGGCCAGCGGCGAACTGGTGACGGTGCCGGTGGAGATGCAAAAGGGCGACGAAATGATTTGGCTGGCCTGGCATCCGGCCAGCAAGGGCGCCGGGTTTAACTGGTGGCATGAGCGGCTGACGCGCAAAAGCGATGTTTACAGCCTGATGGGCCGCGAAGTGGTGCGGGATGGCGGCTATCCTTGGTGCCACAACTGAAGGAATAGAGACGAAGGGACGCGAAAATCAAACGGTTAACTCAATGAAAACCCCGCAGCGCTCGGCTACGGGGTTTTTTTATGGTTTACGCTACGCGGCCCACCTTCAGCCAGGCGCTGTCGGAGCCGGGCGCCGAGGTGATGTAACCCCATTTGGTCTGCCAGACGTAACCCTGATAGGACACCAGCGCGCCCTGCGCGTAAGTGGTGCCCGGCACGTAGGCCGGCGCGGTCATGATCGGCAGGTTGCCGGGGCCGACGCCGGTGTAACGCAGGCCGGTGCCCATATCCAGCTGGCTGTCGTCGTAGTCCGCGGCGTTGAAATAGCGATCCAGCGCGGCAAGCAGATCGCCGTTGCGGTTGTCTTGCCCCAGATGCCAGAACATCACGCCGCCCAGCTGCTGCTGCTTGATGTACTTCGCTTTGTATTTGAAGCTTTCGGCATCGTCATAGGTGACGAACAGCCCGTTCTGCGCATGATACAGGTAAGGGGTTTTGGTCTTGTCGTTCCACAACCGCTGATAGCCGTAGTTGCCCTGCAGCATCTGCTCCAGCTGGCGATAGGAGGCGATGCGCGGATCCTTGTCGCGCACGCACTCTTCGCAGCCCACCAGCCAGTAATCGGTGCTCGGATACGGATCTTCGCCCGGCGTGCTGTGGCTGCTGTACTGGCCGCCGTTGCTGCCGCTGACGCCCCTGAAGGCGCGGCCGTAGAAGGGGACGCCCATCACGATCTTGGCGCTCGGCACGCCTTCCATCATCAGGTGCTGCTGCACCGCGGCGTCGACCGTCAGGCTGAACGGGCTGGGGAAGGCGCGGGTCAGCTCTTCCCAGCTCCAGCCCAGATTGGCTTCGCGCAGCGCGTTGTAGAAGGTCGGCCCGGCCGCGTCGCCGAACAGCGCCGCCTGGTGGTTGGTGATCTTCTCCCAGGGGCCGGCCAGATCGTAGGTCATCAGGTTGATGTAATCGAGCGGCGCGACGATCTGCGCCAGCTTGCTGTAATAGCGCGACAGGAAGAAGGCGCCGCCGGCGCCGGCGATAGTCAACTGATACGGCAGCGCCTGGCGGCCGTCGGCGACGGTTTGTTGATTCAGCAGGGTGCGGATCTCTTGCAGCGCGGCGATGAAACCGTCCACTTCTGATGCTTGCGGGTACTCCCAGTCGATGTCCACGCCGTCGAAGCCGTAATCCTTCATGATGCGCACGCAGGATTGGGCAAACTTGGTGCGCGAGGCCGGGGTTTTCACCGCGTTGACGTAGTTGGCGTGCGACACGCCCAGATCGTTGGAGTAGTACCAACCGCCGATGGAGAACATGATGCGCAGGCTGGGATTGTGCGCCTTGAGCGCGGTCAGGCGGTTGACCACATCGCGCGCCTTGGCATCGTTGGTGGCCGGATCCCAGGCGCATTCCAGGTTGCTGTTGATATCCAGGAACGAGAAGTTGATGTGCGTCAGCTGTTTGGCTTTGGCCGGCGTGATGTTGGAAACCGGGAACGGTACGACGGACGTATCGGACTCGGTGTAATTATTGATTTGGTTGGTCGGAATAAAATAATACCCAATAACGGCTTTGCGTGTGGACATGGTATTTCTCCAGAGTGGATGTTTTTAAGATGGGACATATTTCCCGCAGCCATTAATGTTTATTTTTCGTGAAAACGAAAGTCGAAATAAATCACGATAACAATGAAATTTTATTCATTGCCGTCAACATTGGCGCTTATGCGTTGTGCCAGCGCTCAGCATAAATGAATTCGACCATAGGGCCTGTATTTATTCATTTGCTTTGTAATAGCATCCTTAACTAGATTCTGATTATCCGATGTCCCACCGGCCGTGATTGGCATTTAATTAAAAATAAAAAAGGAGATGAGCTATGTCCAGCATAGAGCCTGACGCTGTTGGCTTAATAGTCCAGCGAGTATGTGAATATCTTCAGCCGGTATTAAACGCCATTTTGGCCGGCGTAATGGCGCTATTACACGGCGCCTATCGCAACGTGGGCATTCGGCGCCGTTTATTGAATGCGGCGATGTGCGCGTTATTGGCCTGGACGGTGCGCGATGCGCTGGCGCTGATGGGCCTGGAATTAAAGTGGGCGAATTTGGCCAGCGTACTGATTGGCTTTATGGGGGCAGATTACATCAACGCCTTAATTAAAAAGTTCATCGGCAAAAAGACGGGGTTTAAAAATGTTAAATGACATCGAAGAGATTCGTTTTACCGCCCGCAGCGAAGAGAACCTGCGCGGCGTGCACCCGGATCTGGTGCGCGTTATTCGTCTGGCGCTGCGTTATTCGCTGGTGCCGTTTTCCGTCAGCGAGGGGCTGCGCAGCATGGCGCGCCAACGGGAAATGGTGCGCGCCGGCAGCAGCCAAACGCTGCGCAGCCGCCATCTGACCGGTCACGCGGTGGACGTGGTGGCGATGCCGGCGGGTGTGGTCTCCTGGGAGTGGGATTACTACGCGCAGATTGCGGTGGCGGTGCGGCGCGCGGCGCGTGAATGCGGGGTCAACGTCGAATGGGGCGGCGAGTGGAAAACCCTCAAGGATGGCCCGCACTTCCAGCTGGCGTTCCGGGACTATCCGGCATGAGCGGCTGGCTGCAAAAACTGATGCAGGGCGGGTTGCTGCTGCTGTTGCTGGCGGCCATCTGCCTCGGCGGCTACAGCTCGCTGCTGTCGCACCAGTTGGCGTCCGCGCGCCAACAGGCGGCGGAGCTGCAGAAAAGCCTGGCGCAGCAGGCCGGGCTGATCGCCACCCTGCAGACCCAGGATGCGCAAAACCGTGCGCTGATGGCGGCGCAGCAGCGGCAGGAACGGCAGCTGCGCCAACAACACGAGGCTTATCAGAGGAAATACCGTGAAGCGATTAAAAACGATCCCTGCGCCGCTCAGCCTCTGCCTGGCGCTGTGCTTGAGCTCCTGCGCCCGGCCGCCGGCGCCGCAGGCCGTGCCGCTGTTGCCCCCTGAATCGGTGTTCGCGCCCTGTGAGCAACCGCGGCTGCAAGGGGAGACCTGGGGCGATGCGGTAAGCTATACCCTGGCGTTACAAACCTCGTTACACATTTGCGCCGGCCAGGTGGAGACGCTCAACGCCTGGCGCGCCACGCTGCCGCCACGCTGACGGCGGCGCTTCTTCGACTCGTCTCGCGATCCTTTTTTTACTTTTAAAACGGTCTTTCGGCCAAGGTTATGGCGCGCTTCAAAGTTTGTGATGTTTCTCTCACTATACTTCAAGGCTGCGCCCTGTCATTGTACTTGGGCGCCACGGCCCACGGCAGGGCGCAGCCTCAAAGCCTTACCTCAACATAAAAGCAAAAAACAAAGGAATCCATAATGGACGAACAGCTCAAACAGAGTGCCCTTGATTTCCATCAGTTTCCTGTCCCAGGGAAGATCCAGGTTTCCCCCACCAAACCGTTGGCGACCCAGCGCGATCTGGCGTTGGCCTATTCGCCGGGCGTCGCCGCGCCTTGCCTCGAGATCGCCGAAGATCCGCTGGCGGCCTACAAATACACCGCGCGCGGCAACCTGGTGGCGGTGATTTCCAACGGCACGGCGGTACTGGGTCTGGGCAATATCGGCGCGTTGGCCGGTAAGCCGGTGATGGAAGGCAAGGGCGTTTTGTTCAAGAAGTTTTCCGGTATCGATGTGTTTGATATCGAAGTGGATGAGCATAACCCTGACAAATTGATCGACATTATCGCCGCGCTGGAACCGACCTTCGGCGGCATCAACCTGGAAGACATCAAGGCGCCGGAGTGTTTCTACATCGAACAGAAACTGCGCGAGCGCATGAAGATCCCGGTGTTCCACGACGACCAGCACGGCACGGCGATCATCACCACTGCGGCGGTGCTCAACGGCCTGCGCGTGGTGAAGAAGAATATCTCCGACGTACGCCTGGTGGTGTCCGGCGCCGGCGCGGCCTCCATCGCCTGCCTGAACCTGCTGGTGGCGCTGGGGCTGCGGCAACAGAACATCACCGTTTGCGACTCCAAGGGCGTCATCTATAAAGGCCGCGACGCCAATATGGAGCAGACCAAAGCCGCCTACGCCATCGAGGATAACGGCCAGCGCACGCTGGGCGACGCCATCCCGAACGCCGACATCTTCCTCGGCTGCTCCGGCCCGGGCGTCTTGACGCAGGATATGGTGAAAACCATGGCGCGCGATCCGCTGATCATGGCGCTGGCCAACCCGGAACCGGAAATTCTGCCGCCGCTGGCCAAAGCGGTGCGCCCGGACGCCATCATCTGTACCGGCCGTTCCGATTACCCGAACCAGGTGAACAACGTCCTGTGCTTCCCGTTCATCTTCCGCGGCGCGCTGGACGTAGGCGCGACCACCATCAACGAAGAGATGAAGCTGGCCTGCGTGCACGCCATCGCCGATCTGGCGCTGGCGGAGCAGAGCGACGTGGTGGCTTCCGCCTATGACGACCAGGATCTCTCCTTCGGGCCGGAATACATCATCCCGAAACCGTTCGATCCGCGCCTGATCGTCAAGATCGCGCCGGCGGTAGCCAAGGCGGCGATGGACTCCGGCGTGGCGACGCGCCCGATCGAAGACTTCGACGCTTACGTCGAGAAGCTGGCGGAGTTCGTCTACAAAACCAACCTGTTCATGAAGCCGATCTTCTCGCAGGCGCGCAAAGAGGTGAAGCGGGTGGTGCTGGCGGAAGGCGAGGAAGAGCGCGTGCTGCACGCCACGCAGGAACTGGTGTCACAGGGGCTGGCCTTCCCGATCCTGGTCGGCCGCCCGAGCGTGATCGAGATGCGCCTGAAAAAGCTGGGTCTGCAGCTGACGCCGGGCAAGGATTTCGAAGTGGTGAACAACGAGTCGGATCCGCGCTTTAACGAATACTGGGGCGAGTACTACCAGATCATGAAGCGTCGCGGCGTCTCGCAAGAGCAGGCGCGCCGTGCGGTGATCGGCAACCCGACGCTGATCGCCGCCATCATGCTGCACCGCGGCGAAGCGGACGCGATGATCTGCGGCACCATCGGCAGCTACCACGAGCATTACGACGTGGTGAAGAACGTGTTCGGCTTCCGTGAAGGCGCGCACGTCGCCGGCGCGATGAACGCGCTGCTGCTGCCGAGCGGCAACACCTTTATCGCCGACACCTACGTCAACGACGATCCGACCCCGGAACAGCTGGCGGAGATCACCCTGATGGCGGCGGAAACCGTGCGCCGCTTCGGCATCGAGCCGAAGGTGGCGCTGCTGTCTCACTCCAGCTTCGGCTCTTCCGACTGCCCGGCGGCGCGCAAGATGCGCAAAACGCTGGAGCTGGTGAACGAGCTGGCGCCCGAGCTGGAGATCGACGGCGAAATGCACGGCGACGCCGCATTGGTGGAAAGCATCCGTCACGATCTGATGCCGGACAGCCCGCTGAAAGGCTCGGCCAACCTGCTGATCATGCCGAACATGGAAGCGGCGCGCATCAGCTACAACCTGCTGCGCGTCTCCTGCTCGGAAGGGGTGACCGTCGGGCCGGTGCTGATGGGGGTCGCCAAGCCGGTGCACATCCTGACGCCGATCGCCTCGGTGCGCCGCATCGTCAACATGGTGGCGCTGGCGGTGGTGGAAGCCCAGACCCAGCCGCTGTAAGCCCGGGTTGAGTGACTGGCCCCCTGCGCCGCTGGCGCCGGGGGCTTTTTTTATGCCTTGCAGCGTGCAGCGATGGCGCGGATATCCTGCGGGGTGGTGCGGCAACAGCCGCCGATCAATTGTGCGCCGAGCGCGCGCCACTCCACCGCCTGATCGGCCAGGCTGCCGTGCTCGCCGCCGCAGGCGTGCCAGGTTTTGCTCACCGCATCGTAGTGCTCGCCGGAGTTGGGGTAGACCAGCAGCGGTTTGTCGGCCAGCGCGCCCAGTTGGCGCAGCGCCGGGGCGACCTTGTCCAGCGCGATGCAGTTGATGCCGATGGCCAACACCTGCGGGTTGCCGCGCAGCGCGGACAGGACCTCCGTCAGCGGCGTGCCGTCGCTGAGGTGTTGGCTGTCGCGCAGGGTGAAGGCGAACCAGGCGCCGAGCGTCGGAAATTCCTGCAGCAGCGTCAGCAGCGCCTGCAGTTCGGCGAACGACGGTAGCGTTTCGCAGGCCAGCAGATCGACGCCGGCGGCCGCCAGTGCGGCGAGGCGCGGGCGGTGGAAAGCAATCATCTCATCCTGCGCCAGCCGGTAGTCGCCGCGGTATTCCGAGCCGTCGGCCAGATAGGCGCCGTACGGGCCTACCGAGCCGGCGATCAGCAGCGGCGCGGCCTGCGGGTGCGCGGCCAGATAATCGCGGCGCGCGCGTTGCGCCAGCTGCACGCTTTTGGCGATCAACGCCAGCGATTGCTCCTGATCCAGGCCGCGGCGCAAGAAGCCCTGCGGCGTGGCCTGATAGCTGGCGGTGATGGCGCAGTGGGCGCCGGCGTTGAAATAATCGAGATGCACCTGATAGATAAGCTCGGGATTTTCAATCAGCACCTTGGCCGACCACAGCGGATCGGTCAGATCGCAGCCGCGCGCTTCCAGCTCGGTGGCCAGCGCGCCGTCCAGGATCAGCGTGGGGTGTTCGGCCAGCAGGCGGGCGACGGGGTTGTTAACCGACATGTTGTTCTCCCAAAGCGGTTTTTTGCCCGGCGCGCCGGGTCAGGAAATAGGTGAGATAGCACAGGGCGACGAACGGCAGCCCGCAGTAGAGCGCAATGCGCTGCTCCGGATCGAACGCCAGCCCGATGCAGGCCAGCAGGCACAGCGCAAAGCCGAAGATCGGCGTCAGCGGGTAGCCGGGCGCGCGGTATTTCAGGCCGCTTATCGGCTGGCCGCTGCGCAAGTAGGCGCGGCGGAAAGCAAAGTGGGCTGCGCAGATGCTCAGCCACACCGCCACCACCGCAAAACCGGAGATTGCCGACAGGGCGACGAACACCGTGTCCGGCGCGATCACGCTGGTCAGCAGCGCCAGCACGCCGCCGAGCATGCTGAAGGTCAGGGCGTTGATTGGAATGCCGCGCGCATTGACGCGCGCAAAGTAGGCCGGCAGGGTGCGCTGATGGGCCAGCGACCACAGCATGCGCCCCGAGGCGTACAGGCCGGAGTTGGCCGCCGACAGGATGGCGGTCAGGATCACGAAGTTGAAGATATCGGCGGCGTAAGGCACGCCGATGCGTTCAAACACCAGCACAAACGGGCTTTTGACGATCCCCGCCTGATCCATCGGGATCAACGCTGCCAGCACGAAGACCGTGCCGATAAAGAACAGCATCAGGCGGATCACCGTAGTGCGGATCGCCAGCGGCACGACTTTTTCCGGGTTCTCGGTTTCGCCGGCGGCGATGCCGATCAGTTCCGTGCCGGAGAAGGCGAAGTTCACCGCCACCATGGTCATCAGGATCGGCAGCGTGCCGTGCGGCAGCCAGCCGGAAGCGGTCAGGTTATGCAGGAACGGCGCCGGGGTACCGTCTTTCATCGGCAGCAGGCCGAACATGGCGGCGCCGCCCAGAATGATAAACGCCAGAATGGTCACCACTTTGATCAGCGAAAACCAGAATTCGCTTTCGGCGAAAAAGCGGGTGGTCACCACGTTGAGCAGGAAAATGGCCACGCAGAAGATCAAACACCACAGCCACACCGGCGACTGCGGGAACCAGTACTGCATGCAGAATCCGGCGGCGGTCAGGCTGGAGCCGAGCGCCACCGTCCAGGTGAGCCAATACAGCCAGGCGACGGTATAGCCGGTGGCCGGCCCCAGATAGCGCGAAGCATAGACGTGAAAAGCGCCGGTTTCCGGCATCGCCACCGACAGCTCGCCCAGGCACAGCATCACCAGATACACCACCAGCGCGCCGATCAGGTAGGCCAGCAGCGTGCCGAGCGCCCCGGTGGTGGAGATGATGTAGCCAGTGTTGAAAAACAGCCCGGTGCCGATCACGCCGCCCAGCGACAGCATCACCAGGTGCCGAGCCTTCATGCTGCGTTTGAACTGTCCTGCGGCGGGTGCCGATGGTTGCATAATAATCTATCCGTATAGACGTCTAAGTATCTGAATGGCTATTGGTTATACCCGCAATGCTTTTTCAACGCAATGCACAGCCGGCGATCGCCGCGTAAAAAAATCGTTAAGCCGGATCTATATGCAAATGATAATTATTATCTATAATGTCGCCATTTTCGATAAGGGGGCAACATGATGAGATACCTGATTTTATTGGCGGCGTTGGCGCTCGGCGCCTGCAGCCAGGCGCCGGTGAAGGCGCCGGCCAACGACGTCGCGAGTTTGGGGAGCATCACCGATCTGCACAGCGGCGCGACCCTGACGCCGGAGCAGCTGTTGACGCGACTGGCGCAGCAGCCGCGGGTGATCCTGGGTGAGAAACATGACAATCCTTACCACCATCAGATTGAGCAATGGCTGGTGCAGCAGCTGCCGCAGCGGCGGCCGCAGGGCAGCGTGCTGATGGAGATGATCAACCCGAACCAACAGGCGCAGGTCGACAAGGTCAAGCAGTGGTTGCAGAGCGATCCGACGGTGCGCGACGGCCGCGTAGCGGAGCTGATCGCCTGGCAGCCGGGCTGGAAGTGGGAGCTGTATGGTGGGGTGACGATGGCGGCGATGCGCGCGCCTTACCCGCTGTGGTCGGCCAACCTGGATCGCAGCGAGATTACGGCGTTCTATCAGCAGCCGCAATTCCCGGCGGGGCAGCTATCGGCGCAGCCGGCGGTGCGCAAGGCGCTGGAAGAGACCATTCGCACTTCGCACGGCGGCAAGATTGAGGCCGACCAGTTGCGTGCGATGCTGGCGATCCAGCAGCAGCGCGACCGGCGCATGGCTGAGCGCCTGCTGGCGGCGCCCACGCCCGCGCTGTTGATCGCCGGTGGCTATCACGCCGCCAAATCGGTGGGGGTGCCGCTGCACGTGCGGGATCTGCAACCGGCGGCGGCGCTGACGGTGCTGATGCTGGCGGAGCCGGGCGTACAGGTCGATGCGAACACCGCAGACTACCTGTGGATCACACCATCAGTGAAATGAATACGTTAAGAGAGTGAAAAGGGGTGTTAATTATAGTTGCAAATGATTATCATTAGTAAATGTGATCTGCAATCATTCGCAATTAAGCAAGCTAATGCCCCTATGTTAAGTCAGTCTTACTCCCTCCCGGCCTTTGAACTGCCGCAGCCGCGCTGGGCGCGCGGCCTGCTGCTCGCTCTGGCGGCGCACGCGGCGTTGGTGCTGTTGTTTTACTGGCCGCAGACGGCGCTGGAGCCGGTGGTGTTGCCACCGCCGGCGGTGATGATGAGCTGGGCGGCGCAGATTGAAGCGCCGGAAAGCAAGCCGCTGCCGCTGGGCGTGCAGCAGGCGGAATCCGCTGCGGCGCAGCCGGCGGAGCAGCAGCAACAGCCGGATCTGCCCAAGCTGGCGCGCGCCGAGAAAGCGAAAATCGTGACGGCGCAGAAGAAGCGCGCCGAACGCCGCCCCCCGCAAAAAACGCAGCCGCAGCCTAAGCCGCAGGAACAGGCCAAAGAGACGCGCAACGCCGCCGCGTCCAGCGCCGCCGCGCCGCAGGCGCAGACGCTCTCTCACCAGACCGCCGCACCGATCAACAGCGACGCCAACAGCAACGCGCAGGCCAAACTGTCGTGGGAGAGCCTGGTGAAAGGCAAACTGAACCGCATCAAGGATTACCCTTTGGATGCCCGCAGCCGCCGGCGCAGCGGCATGCCGCAGGTCAGTTTCAGCGTCGACGCGCAGGGGCGGGTCTCGAACGTTACGCTGCTGGTGCGCTCCGGCACTGCGTCGCTGGATCGGGAAGCGGTAGCGGTGGTGTCGCGCGCTCAGCCGTTGCCGCCTCCGCCGCCGGAGATGCTGCAGCAGGGGGCCGTCAGGGTGACGATGCCGATCGATTTCAATCTGGCGGAGCTGAATGCCCGCCGTTAATGCCCGCAGGCGCCGTATCGCCGTCGTGCGCCTTTTCAAACTTCGTGAGGGATTATGAATCCGCTGTTATCCACCCCGCGCCGTCGCATCGCGGCCGCGCTCTGGCTTTCTTTAGGCGTCGCCGGCGCCGCGCTGGCGCAACCGCAGCCGCCGTTGGCGGAACGCGCGCCGAAAGCGCTGACCGCCCACGGCGAGACGCGCACCGACGATTACTACTGGCTGCGCGACGACAGCCGAAAAGAGCAGAAGGTGCTGGACTATCTGAAGGCGGAGAACCGCTACACCGAGCAGATGATGGCGCCGTACCAGAAGCTGCGCGCCACGCTGTATCAGGAGATGCTGGGCCGCATGAACCCTGACGATCGTTCGGTGCCGTATCAGCTCAACGGCTATCGCTATCAGGAAAGCTACGCCGCCGGTAAAGATTTCGCGCGGTATCAGCGCCAGGCGCTGACCGCCGACGCGCCGTGGCAAACCTTGCTGGACGCCAATCAGCGCGCGGCCGGCCACGCCTACTATCGCCTGGGGGCGATGGACGTCAGCCAGGACAACCGCCGCCTGGCGGTGGCCGAAGATCTGCAGGGCCGCCGCCAATACCGCATCTCCCTGCGCGAGATAGGCAGCGAACGCTGGTCGCCGGAAACGCTGGAAAACACCTCCGGCAACATGGTGTGGGCCAACGACAACCAAACCCTGTTCTACGTGCGCAACCACCCGCAAACGCTGTTGCCATACCAGGTCTATCGCCATCAGTACGGTACGCCGACGGCGGAAGATAAGCTGGTGTACCAGGAAAACGATCCGGCGTTCTACCTCAGCCTCGGCCGCTCGTCCTCGCGCGATTACCTGATTCTGACCATCAGCGGTAACACCACCTCCGAGGTGCGCCTGATCGACGCCAACCAGCCGCAGCGCGAGCCGCAGCTGTTCGCCGCCCGGCAGAACGGCCGCGAGTATTATCTCGATCACTACCGCGGCGAGTTCTATCTGCGTTCCAACCATCAGGATCCGAACTTTGGCCTGTACCGCACGGCGGCGGCGGGCAAACCCTGGCAGACGCTGATCGCGCCGCAGGCGCAGCACGAGGTGGAGAGCTTCAGCCTGTTCCGCGACTGGCTGGTGGTGCAGGAGCGCGCCAACGGGCTGGTGCAGCTGCGGCAAATCAGCTGGGACGGCAAAACCGAGCGCGCCATCCCGTTCGACGACGCCAGCTACATGGCCTGGCTGGGCTATAACCCCGAGCCGGACAGCGATCGGTTGCGCTACGGCTATTCGGCGATGACCACGCCAACCCGCACCTATGAGTGGGATCTGAACAAGGGCGAGCGCACCCTGCTGAAGCAGCAGGAGGTGAAAGGCGTCGATCCGAGCCTGTATCACAGCGAGCGCATCTGGGTAACGGCGCGCGACGGCGTGAAGGTGCCGGTCTCGCTGGTGTACCGCACATCGCTGTTCAAAAACGGGCATAACCCGCTGCTGGTGTACGGCTACGGTGCTTACGGCATGAGCATGGATCCGGCGTTCAGCGCCAACCGCATCAGCCTGCTGGATCGCGGCTTCGTCTATGCGCTGATCCACGTGCGCGGCGGCGGGGAGCTGGGGCAGAGCTGGTACAAGCAGGGCAAGCTGACGCACAAACCGAACAGCTTCAACGACTTCATCGATGCTACCCAGGCGCTGATCAAAGACGGCTACGGCCAACCGGGGCGCATCTACGCCATGGGCGGCAGCGCCGGCGGCTTGCTGATGGGGGCGGTGATCAATCAGGCGCCGCAGCTGTACAACGCGGTGGTGGCGCAGGTGCCGTTCGTCGACGTGGTGACCACCATGCTGGACGACAGCATTCCGCTCACCACCGGGGAATACGAGGAGTGGGGCAACCCGCACCAGCCGGCCGCTTATGCGCTGATGAAGTCCTACAGCCCGTACGACAACGTGCGCAAGCAGCGTTACCCGAACCTGCTGGTTACCAGCGGCTTGTACGACTCCCAGGTGCAGTATTGGGAGCCGGCCAAATGGGTGGCGAAGCTGCGGCGCTTCAAGCAGGGCGATTCGCTGCTGCTGCTCTCCACCGACATGACCGCCGGCCACGGCGGCAAGTCGGGCCGCCTGGCGCGGCTGGAAAACGGCGCGCTGGAGTACGCCTTTATTTTGGCGGCGGACCGGCAGGCGCAGAAATAACCTTTAGCGCCGCAGCACGCTGCGGCGCAATAAAACAATAAAAACCTTTAGCCGCGCTTTCGGCGGGCTTTTTGCTGGGCATTGTCGGCCATCAAACCTTATTGGCTATTTCTGGGGATATATGAAAATCAAAATGATAGCGAGCCTGATCGGCGCGGGACTGGCGCTGTACGGGCAGGCTGCGGCCGCGCAGGAACAGGCGGAAAATAATAAAGGCAGCGTGGCGTTCAGCCCGCTGAACGTCTCGGCCGCCGACAGCGGCAAAAGCAGCGAAAAAGACGCGCTGGCCCGGCCGGGCGCGTTCAGCTCGCGCGACGAAAACAAGAATCTGGAGTCGGTGGACAGCATTCTGCGCAGCATGCCGGGCACCTATACCCAGATCGATCCCAGTCAGGGGGCCGTCAGCGTCAATATCCGCGGTCTGAGCGGTTTTGGCCGGGTCAATACCATGGTCGATGGCATTACCCAGAACTATTACGGTACTTCCACGTCTGGTGTGATGTCACACGGTTCGACCAATAACCAGGCGGGGGTCTTGATAGATCCCAATTTTATCGTCGGAGTGGACGTGGCGCGCGGTGAGAACAGTGGCGGCAGCGGCGTAAATGCGTTGGCAGGCAGTGCTAACTTCCGCACAATCGGTGTCGATGATGTGATCTTTTCTGGCAATCCTTTCGGGGTGAGAACCAAATTCTCTGTCGGCAGCAACGGCATTGGCCGCAGTGGCATGATCGCCGTCGCCGGTAAGGGGCAGGCGTTTACCGATACCGGCAGCATTGGCGCGATGGCCGCGATCAGTGGGAGCTCCATTTACTCGAACTTCAACAATGGCGACGGTATCAGCAGCGAAGATTTTGGGTACGATGAATTTATGAAGCAAAATCCCAAGTCACAGCTGTTCAAACTGGATATCAAACCGAACGAGTTCAATAGCATTGAGTTTTCCGCCAGGAACTACCAAAACCGCTTTTCTCGGCGCGATATCGATAGCCATGACCTCTACCTCAAATATCACTATGCGCCGTTTTCGGAGTTGGTGGATTTAAACCTCACCGTCAGCACCAGTAAAGGCAATCAGAAATACGACGGCGGTTCGCTGTTCACCTTCTTTAACACCAACGCGGAAAACCGCTCCGATGCGCTGGATATCAATAACACCAGCCGATTCAGCCTGCTGGATACCGATGTAGCCTTCAGCTATGGCGGCAAACTGATGCGCAACCAATACCGTAAGCATGTAGAATCGGCTATAGAGAATTCGCAGACGGCGCAGGAAGCAATAGAAAATAATACCTTCGCGCCATCCGGCGAGCAGCGAATCGGCAGTTTATATACCGGCCTGCAGCTTAACCGGGATATCTATCAGCTCGATCTCAACCTGAACTACACCAGCAACAAGCTGACCGGTTACAAGCCTGAATGCGATTATCGCGTGGAGTGCTTCCCGCAAGGGGCCGCTAGCATCAATTTGAAAGAGCAAGGGTTCAATCCTTCGGTAATGCTATCGGCACAGGTGACGCCGTGGTTGCAGCCATTCGTCAGCTACAGCAAGTCGATGCGTGCGCCGAACATTCAAGAAGTGTTCTATTCCAACTCGGGTGGCGCATCGATGAACCCGTTCCTCAAAGGTGAACGAGCGGAAACCTGGCAGGCCGGCTTCAACGCCAACGGGCACGATTTGCTGGTGAAGGAAGACTCTTTACGCCTCAAGGTCGTGGGCTATACCAGTAAAGTGCGCAATTACATCTTCAGTGAATCTTACATGGTGTGCCGCAATGGACGGAAATGCAGCTATCGCGAAAATCTGGAAAACGATTGGGCCGATGCGAGCGAAGATTACTCGGACAATATGTATATCTACGTCAACTCTCTGACGCCGGTGCGTATGCATGGTGTTGAGGTTGAAGCCAACTATGATGCCGGACGAGCCTTCGCGCGCGTCTCTTTCAGCAAGCAGCACACCGAGCAGCCGACCTCCATCGCCAGCACTTATTTCGGCGCCGGGGATATCAATGAACTGCCGGACATGTACTTTACGTTGGATACCGGGGTGCGTTTTCTTGATGAATCGCTAACCGTCGGCAGCATCGTGAAATATACGGGCAAGACGCGTCGCCTGTCGCCGGATTACGAGCAGAGTGAATCGACCGGTGAAATCCTCAAGCAGGAAATGCCGAATATTCCTACCGTTATCGACCTGTACAGCACTTATCAGATCAACCGCAACGTCATGCTGAAATTCAGCGTGCAAAACGTGATGAACAAGAGCTATTCCGAGGCGTTGAACAAACTGAATATGTTGCCGATCCAGGGGGATGACGCGACGGCCGCCAACACCGCCCGTGGGCGCACCTATATCTTCGGCGGGGAGGTGCGCTTCTAAACCGCAGCAGAGCAGGGTGCAGTCACTGCGCCCGCTTTGCCTGCAGCAGCCATTTGTCCAGCTCGTTGGCGAACTGCTGGCGGTCGCGCTGGTTCAGGGCGTTCGGGCCGCCGGTCTGGATGCCGCTGGCGCGCAGGGTATCCATAAAATCGCGCATGTTGAGGCGCTCGCGGATAGTGTCTGGCGTGTAGCGTTCGCCGCGCGGGTTCAGCGCTACCGCGCCTTTCTCTATCACCTCCGCCGCCAGCGGAATGTCGGCGGTGATCACCAGATCGCCCGCTGCGCAGCGGCGCACGATCTCGTTGTCGGCCACGTCGAAGCCGGCCGCCACCTGCAGCGAACGGATGTACTTCGACGGCGGCGTGCGCAGCGGCTGGTTCGCCACCAGCGTCACTGTGATGGCGGTACGATCGGCGGCGCGGAACAGCACCTCTTTGATCACGTTCGGACAGGCGTCTGCATCGACCCAAATCTGCATCATTTCGGCTCCTGCAGCCAGTCGCGCACCGGCAGAAAATCGCGCGCCAGCGCCGCTTCCGGGCTATCGGCGTCCGGCTGGTAGTTATATTCCCAACGCACCAACGGCGGCATCGACATCAGAATGGACTCGGTGCGCCCGCCGGTTTGCAGCCCGAACAGCGTGCCGCGATCCCACACCAGGTTGAACTCCACATAGCGGCCGCGGCGATACAGCTGGAACTGACGCTCGCGCTCGCCCCAGGTCAAGGCCTTGCGTTTTTCGACGATCGGCAGATAGGCGTCGAGGAAGCCCTGGCCCACCGCGTGGGTGAAGGCGAAGCAGTGGTCGAAGTCCGGGGTGTTCAGATCGTCATAGAACAGGCCGCCGATGCCGCGTGCTTCGTTGCGGTGCTTGATGAAGAAGTAATCGTCGCACCACTGTTTGTATTTGGGGTAGACCTCGTCGCCGAACGGCGCGCACAGCTCGGCCGCGGTGCGGTGCCAATGCACGGCATCCTCTGCGAAACCGTAGAACGGCGTCAGATCAAAGCCGCCGCCGAACCACCACACCGGCGCCTCGCCCGGCTTTTCGGCGATGAAGAAGCGCACGTTGGCGTGGCTGGTGGGCACGTAGGGGCTGAGCGGATGGATAACCAATGAGACGCCCATCGCCTGGAAGCTGCGCCCGGCCAGCTCAGGACGGTGCGCGGTCGCCGAGGCCGGCAGGGTGGCGCCGGAGACGTGCGAGAAGTTGACCCCTGCCTGTTCGAACACCGCGCCGTTGGTCAACACGCGGCTGCGGCCACCGCCGCCTTCTTCACGCGTCCATTGGTCTTCGGTGAACGCGGCGCCGCCGTCGGCCTGGGCGAGCTGCGCGCAGATGTGATCCTGCAGCGCCAGCAGGAAGGATTTTACTTCAGCGATGTTAGGTAAACTCATGCGGGGTCTTTATAGCGTCTGGCTGAACAAGGCGCTGAGTATACTCTTATTCGCCGCCCGCGGCATCAGCGGGGTTTGCGTTGGTGGGCGTCGAAATAGTCGAAGAAGTTAACGATGCCGTCCGCGATGGCGCGGGCAATCTTCTCGCGAAACGCGGTGGTGCCCAGCAGCCGCTCTTCGTTCGGGTTGGTGATGAACGAGGTTTCCACCAGCACCGAGGGAATGGACGGCGATTTCAACACCGCAAACGCCGCCTGTTCAGTGCTGTCGCTGTGCAGATGGTGTACTGGGCGAATTTGGCCGAGCACGTGGCGGCCGAGCGTCAGGCTGTTGTTGATGGTGTCGGTTTGCACCAGATCGAACAGCACCTGCTGCAGGTAGTTGTCCTGATCCTTGTATTTACCGCCCGCCACGTCGTCGGCGGCGTTTTCACGGTTGGACAGGTAGCGCGCCATGGCGCTGCTGGCGCCGCGGTTGGACAGGGCGAACACCGAAGCGCCGGAGGCCGACGGGCTGGTGAAGCCGTCGGCGTGAATCGAAATGAACAGGTCGGCCTGGTGCTGGTGGGCGATCTCCACCCGCTGGAACAGCGGAATGAACTCGTCTTCTTCGCGCGTCAGGCGCGCCTCGACGTGATCGTGCTCATGCAGGAAACGGCGCACGTGGTTGGCGATTTCCAGCACGATGTGTTTTTCCTGCGAGCCTTCGTGGCCGACCGCGCCGGAGTCGATGCCGCCGTGGCCGGGATCGATCATCACCAGCTTCTTGGCTCCGGCCGGTTTCGCCGCCGGCTTGCTGTGCTGATTGCGCAGCAGGCCTTCCGCCCTGGCGCGTTGGCTTTTCACGCCGAGCAGCGCCACCGCCAGGCCGGAAAGCAAAAGTTGGCGTCGCGTCGGGGAAACGGCAAGCGGTTTAAAATTGAGGAAGGGTTTACCCTGCTTTTTCATTACGCAACGCTCCGTCGACGTTTCTATTTTGCGACGTTATATCGTATTGATAATCATTAATCGACCCGATAACTATTTCCATTTATTACGCCTGTTACCGGCGATTTCTGGGCAAATAGCGCGGTAAATCGCAGTTTGATATTGCGTAAGTGAATAATCACGCGATAATCAGATAAACACCTTAATTAACAGCGGCCAACATCGATGGAAATTCGCGTATTTCGACAAGACGACTTTGAAGAAGTCATTACCCTGTGGGAGCGCTGCGATCTGCTGCGGCCCTGGAACGATCCGGAAATGGACATCGAGCGCAAGCTGAACCACGATCCGGAGCTGTTCCTGGTGGCGGAAGTCGGCGGCGAAGTGGTCGGTTCGGTGATGGGCGGCTATGACGGCCACCGCGGCTCGGCGTATTACCTCGGGGTGCATCCCGACTATCGCGGGCGCGGCATCGCCAATGCGTTGATCAACCGTCTGGAGAAGAAGTTGATCGCCCGTGGCTGCCCGAAAATCCAGATTATGGTGCGCGAAGACAACGACACGGTGGTCGAGATGTACGAGAAGCTCGGCTACGAGATCCAGGGCATCACCAGCCTGGGCAAGCGGCTGATCGAAGATCAGGAATATTGAGCGGGCGGCGGGCGGCGGCGTTGCACCGCCCGCCGCAGTGCATTACGGCAGCTTTTTGACGGTTTTCACGTCCACTTCGACGCTGCTCCAGTCTTTATCCACTTTGCCTTCCAACTGCACCTTGTCTTTCGGCGTAACGGTTTGGCCGTTCCAGCGCTTGCGATCGATTTCGACCGTCAGCGTGCCGGTGGCATCGCGGAAGGTATAGGTGTCGTCGCCGATGCGCTGCTCGATATTGCCCTGCAGCATCACCCAGGTGTCGTCGCTCAGCGATTTCACCTTGTCCACGGTGGTCAGCGCTGCGCTGGGGCCGGAGAAACCGCCTTGTGCGGTGGTTTGCGTTTGAGCCTGCGGCGCGGCCGGATCGAGGAACCCGCCTTGCTGCGCCAGTACCGGTGCGCTGCACAGCGCGATCAGAGCGGCCAGAGTCAGTTTTTTCATGTTGCGCTTCCTTATCATCGTTATCGAAAATCACATCCCGCTGATATCGGGCTGCTTGTTAAGTGCTAACGATTAAAACACACCGATCTTAAGAGCTTCTTAAGCCGACGCATTGAAATTCCCGCCGCCGGCGCCCATCTGTAGCCATAGTCTTTATTCTGTTGGCAAGGAACGATCGTTGAAGCCATTCTCACCCCGGTTTTCCCCGGACGATTACGACCAGCACGGCGCGCTGCGGCTGCCGCTGGGATTTTGGGCCGTGTTGATTTTGCAGGCGCGCACCTGGCTGCTGTTCGTGATGGCCGGCGCTTCGCGCGAGCAGGGCGAAAGCTTGCTGGCGCTATTTTATCCGGATACCCAACGTTTTTGGTACGGCATGCTGCTCGGCCTGCCGGCGGCGCTGGCGTTTTTGCTGAGCGGCCGCCGCCACCAATGGCCGCGGCTGTGGCGCGGCTGGCGCTGGGGGCTGGCTGTCTCCCTGCTGGCGTCGCTCGGCGGCTCGCTGTTCAGCCTGTGGCGCCAGGACGGCGATGCGCCGGGGCTGGAACTGGCGTTGGCGCTGCTCGACGCGCTGGCGCTAAGCTATCTGTTGCTGAATGCGCGCCTGAAAGCCTGCTTTGCGCCGGCGGAGCACGCCGACTAATTGCCGAGAAGTGCGGCACTTTTCGCATTTTCCGCACTCCAAGCTGGCAACCGTTGGCGTAGTGCGGGCCGTTGTGAGAGGCTGGCACGCAGCAAAATGCCGAGTGCGGCGGGGGCGGGTTACCGCCCCGTGCCATTGATGTTTAAGGAGCTAGAGATGAATATTCGCCCCCTGCTGTTAGGGCTTCCGCTGTTACTGACCGGCTGTTCGAGCATGTCCAATTTCTCCTGGTCCAGCCTGTCGCCGTTCAACTGGTTCGGCAGCAGCCTGGAGGTCGGCGCCAAGGGCGTCGGCAAGCTCAACGCCGGCACGCCGATGTCGGAAAGCGCCATCAACGACGGGCTGGACGGCAACTACCGCCTGCGCGGCGGCATGGCGACCAGCAACGGCCAGATCGTCTCTTATTACCAGGCGCTGTCCGGCGACGAGGTGAAGCTGGTGATCACCGGCGAACCGAAAGGGCGCCTGCAGCGGGTAGACGTGCTGGATCCGCAAGTGGCGACGGAGTGGGGCAACAAGCTCGGCACGCCGTTCGGCGACATGTACAGCAAGGCGTTCGGTTCCTGTAAACCGGGCAGCGGCGAAGACGCCGGTAAAGTGGAGTGCGTGGCGGAGCAGAGCAAGTACGTCACCTACATCTTCAGCGGCAAGTGGGCCGGGGCGCAGGATATCATCCCGCCGGACGACACCCTGAAAAGCTGGACGGTCAGCAAAATCATCTGGCACGCCAAGCCGCAGCAGTAACGCGTTCAACGGGCGTCGGTTCGCGGCGCCTGTCTTTTCAAGCCATTACCCCTATTTTCTTTGCGCTGCTGCAAGGCAATCGCCCGTGCTTGCGGTATGATAGCGCGCGTTTGTAACAGGGAACCCGCGCGTCAACCGCCATACCTTACCTGTTGCCGGATTCTGGTATTGAGGATAACAACATGACACAGGTTCAGAGCGGCATTCTGCTGGAGCACTGCCGTTTCGCCATTTTTATGGAAGCCAGCGTACAGGGCGAGTTCGCCGACTTGCGCCAGGGCTGCAAGCAGTTTTGTCAGACGCTGAGCGAGCTGCAGCAGCAGTTCCCCGATGCGCGCCTCGGCGCGGTGATCGCTTTCGGCTACGACGTTTGGCACGATCTCTCCAGCGGCCAGGGCGCGCAAGAGCTGAAGCCGTTCACGCCGCTCGGCAAAGGGCTGGCGCCGGCCACCCAGCGCGATATGCTGATCCACATCCAGTCGCTGCGCCATGACGTCAACTTCACGCTGGCGCAGGCCGCGCTGGCGGCGTTCGGCAACGCCATCAAGATTGAAGAAGAAACTCACGGCTTCCGCTGGGTGGAAGAGCGCGATCTGAGCGGTTTCATCGACGGTACCGAAAACCCGCAGGGCGAGCAGCGCCCGGCAGTGGCGACGATTGCCGAAGGCGAAGAGGACGCAGGCGGCAGCTACGTGCTGGTGCAACGTTACGAGCACAACCTGCGCCAGTGGCAGCGCTTTACCACCGAACAGCAGGAGCAGATTATCGGCCGCACCAAGCACGACAGCGAAGAGCTGCCGGCCGACCAGCGCCCGGATACCTCGCACGTCAGCCGCGTCGATCTGAAAGAGGATGGCAAAGGCCTGAAAATTTTGCGCCAGAGCCTGCCTTACGGCACCGCCAGCGGCAAGCACGGCCTGTTCTTCATCGCGTATTGCGCGCGCCTGCACAATATCGAGCAGCAGCTGCTGAGCATGTTCGGCGATCTGGACGGCAAACGCGACGCGATGCTGCGTTTCAGCCGTGCGGTGACCGGCAGCTACTACTTCGCGCCATCGCTGACTCGCCTGCTGTCACTTTGACGCCGTAGCCGAAGCCGGCTCGCCCGGCTTCGGTCCGTTTCCCCGCCCCAAAACGCCTCGCATTCCCTGCCTTATAGCGTTTGATGCTTGTAAATCACTAAACGGTATATAAAAGCGTTACAGCTCCGCACCGAGTTATAAATACACTGGTCGTCAATAAGGCGAAAGCCTGAAGGAATGACTCAGTGATAAGGTGCAGAATGAAACAAAACCGGGTTAAAAATCTCGTGCTGAAAGGTTGGCTGGCGGCTGCGCTGTTGGCGAGCGGCGCCGCGTCGGCGGCGGAATTGCTGAACAGCTCTTATGACGTTTCCCGTGAATTGTTCGTCGCGCTGAATCCCGGCTTTGAACAGCAGTGGAATCAACAGCATCCGAACGATAAGCTGACCATCAAACAATCGCATGCCGGTTCCTCCAAGCAGGCGCTGGCGATCCTGCAGGGCCTGCGCGCCGACGTGGTGACGTACAACCAGGTCACCGACGTGCAAATCCTGCACGATCGCGGGCAGCTGATCCCGGCGGACTGGCAGGCGCGTCTGCCGAACAACAGTTCGCCGTTCTATTCCACCATGGCGTTTCTGGTGCGCAAGGACAACCCGAAGGGCATCCATACCTGGAACGATCTGGTGCGCGACGACGTGAAGCTGGTGTTCCCGAACCCGAAAACCTCCGGCAACGGCCGTTACACCTATCTGGCCGCCTGGGGCGCCGCCAGCCAGGCCGACGGCAACGACGCGGCCAAGACCCGCGCCTTCATGGCCCGCTTCCTGAAAAACGTGCTGGTGTTCGATACCGGCGGCCGCGGCGCGACCACCACCTTCGTTGAGCGCGGCTTGGGCGACGTGCTGATCAGCTTCGAGTCCGAAGTGAACAACATCCGCAAGCAATACGGTGAAGACAAGTACGAAGTGATCGTGCCGCCGGTCGATATTCTGGCGGAGTTCCCGGTGGCCTGGATCGACAAAAACGTCGAGCGCAACGGCACCGAACAGGCGGCCAAAGCCTATCTGAACTATCTCTACAGCCCGGCGGCGCAGCAGGTGATCACCAGCTTCTACTACCGCGTGTACGACCAGAAAGCGATGGCGGCGGCGAAGGGGCAATTCCCGGATACCCAACTGTTCCGCGTGGAAGATCAATTCGGCGGCTGGCCGCAGGTGATGAAAACCCACTTCGCCACCGGCGGCGAGCTGGATCAGCTGTTAGCGGCAGGGCGCAAGTAGATGTTGGCGTTGTCGTCCAGTAAGCGGGTGCTGCCCGGATTTGGCCTCAGCCTCGGCAGCAGCCTGTTTTATACCTGTTTGATCCTGCTGCTGCCGCTCACCGCGCTGGTGATGCAGCTGGCGCAGATGAGTCTGGCGCAATACTGGGAAGTGATTTCCAACCCGCAGGTGGTGGCGGCGTATAAAGTGACGCTGCTGGCGGCCGGCGTCGCCAGCCTGTTCAACGCGGTGTTCGGCATGCTGATGGCCTGGATCCTGACGCGCTACCGTTTTCCCGGCCGCTCGCTGCTGGATGGCCTGATCGATCTGCCGTTCGCGCTGCCGACCGCGGTGGCCGGCCTGACGCTGGCGGGGCTGTTTTCCACCACCGGCTGGTACGGTCAGTGGCTGGCGCACTTCGACATCAAGGTCACCTTTACCTGGCTTGGGATCGCGGTAGCGATGGCGTTCACCAGCCTGCCGTTTGTGGTGCGCACCGTGCAACCGGTTCTGGAAGAGCTGGGGCCGGAATACGAAGAGGCGGCCGAGACGCTGGGCGCCACGCGCTGGCAGAGCTTCCGCCGCGTGGTGCTGCCCGAGGTGGCGCCGGCATTGTTGGCCGGCACCGCCATCTCCTTTACCCGCAGCCTGGGCGAGTTCGGCGCGGTGATTTTCATCGCCGGCAACATCGCCTGGAAGACGGAAGTGACCTCGCTGATGATTTTTGTGCGTTTGCAGGAGTTCGATTACCCGGCGGCCAGCGCCATCGCCTCGGTGATCCTGGCGGCGTCGCTGCTGCTGCTGTTCAGCATTAACGTCTTGCAAAGCCGCTTCGGCAGACGTTTGGGAGGAGGGCACTGATGGCTGATGTTTCCGCCTTCAACGGCGCTGAGCGCCCGCGCGTCAACTGGGGCAAGTGGACGTTGATCGCCATCGGCGCGCTGTTCTCGGTGCTGCTGCTGGTGGTGCCGATGATATCGATTTTCGCCGAGGCCTTTTCCAAAGGATTCGGCGCGATGTGGAGCAACTTGCTCGATCCGGACATGCTGCACGCCATTTGGCTGACGGTGTTGATCGCGCTGATCACCGTGCCGTTCAACCTGGTGTTCGGCACGTTGCTGGCGTGGCTGGTGACGCGCTTCACTTTCCCCGGCCGCCAGCTGCTGCTGACGCTGATCGATATCCCGTTCGCCGTTTCACCGGTGGTGGCGGGGCTAATTTACCTGCTGTTTTACGGCAGCAACGGCCTGCTGGGCGGCTGGCTGGATGCGCATAACATCCAGATCATGTTCTCCTGGCCGGGCATGGTGCTGGTGACCATTTTCGTCACCTGCCCTTTCGTGGTGCGCGAGCTGGTGCCGATGATGCTCAGCCAGGGCAGCCAGGAAGACGAGGCCGCCATTCTGCTGGGGGCGTCCGGCTGGCAAATGTTCCGCCGCGTGACGCTGCCAAACATTCGCTGGGCGCTGCTGTATGGCGTGGTGCTGACCAACGCGCGCGCCATCGGCGAGTTCGGCGCGGTGTCGGTGGTGTCCGGTTCGATTCGCGGCGAAACCTACAGCCTGCCGCTGCAGGTCGAGCTGTTGCAGCAGGATTACAACACCGTCGGCTCCTTTACCGCCGCCGCGCTGTTGACCCTGATGGCGATCGTTACCCTATTTTTGAAGAGCGCGCTGCAGTGGCGTCTGGAACGTCAAAACGCGCGTCTCGAGCGGGAGGAAAATCATGAGCATTGAGATTAACGGCATCAACAAGTACTTCGGTCGCACCAAGGTATTGAACGATATCTCGCTCGATATTGCTTCCGGTGAGATGGTGGCTCTGCTCGGGCCGTCCGGTTCAGGCAAGACCACGCTGCTGCGCATTATCGCCGGGCTGGAAAGCCAGAGCGGCGGCAAGCTGGGCTTCCACGGCACTGACGTCAGCCACATGCACGCGCGCGACAGGCGCGTGGGCTTCGTATTTCAGCACTATGCGCTGTTCCGCCATATGACGGTGTTCGACAACATCGCCTTCGGCCTGACCGTGCTGCCGCGTCGCGAGCGGCCGAACGCCGCGGCGATCAAACAGAAAGTCACCCAGCTGCTGGAAATGGTGCAGCTGGCCCACCTGGCCAACCGCTATCCGTCGCAGCTGTCCGGCGGCCAGAAACAGCGCGTGGCGTTGGCGCGCGCCCTGGCGGTGGAACCGCAAATTCTGCTGCTGGACGAACCGTTCGGCGCGTTGGATGCGCAGGTGCGCAAAGAGCTGCGCCGCTGGCTGCGTCAGCTGCACGAAGAGCTGAAGTTCACCAGCGTGTTCGTCACCCACGATCAGGAAGAGGCGATGGAAGTGGCCGACCGCATCGTGGTGATGAGCCAGGGCAATATCGAACAGGTAGGCTCGCCGGAAGAGATCATGCGCGAACCGGCCAGCCGCTTCGTGCTGGAGTTCATGGGGGAAGTGAACCGCCTGAACGGCGAGATCCGCGGCTCCCAGCTGTTCGTCGGCGCGCACCAGTGGCCGCTGTCGTTCCAGCCGATGCACCAGGGCAGCGTCGATCTGTTCCTGCGCCCGTGGGAAATGGAAGTGGCGACCGAAAGCAGCGAGCGCTGCCCGCTGCCGGTGCAGGTGCTGGAAGTCAGCCCGCGTGGCCACTTCTGGCAGTTGACGGTGCAGCCAATCGGCTGGCATCAGGAGCCGATCGGCGTGGTGTTGCCGGAAGGCAACCCAACCCCGGTGCGCGGCGGCCGTTATTACGTCGGCAGCCTCAATGCGCGGCTGTATGCCGGCGATCAACTGCTGCAACCTGTTGCGTTAGCCAAAAGCGCCTGATAGGTTTTAGCTGCCCTTTTATTCAAGGCAACCCCCGGGTTGCCTTTTTACTTTACGCACACCAACACACAGGCAAAGATCGTGACAACGCTCGAACAATGCATCGGGAATACCCCGCTGGTACAACTGCAACGGCTGGCCGCCCAGGCGGGCAGCGAGGTATGGGTCAAACTGGAAGGCAATAACCCGGCGGGCTCGGTGAAGGATCGCGCTGCGTTGGCGATGATCCAGCAGGCGGAGCTGCGCGGCGAGATCAAGCCCGGTGACGTGCTGATCGAGGCCACCAGCGGCAACACCGGCATTGCGCTGGCGATGATCGCCGCGCTCAAAGGCTATACGCTGAAGCTGCTGATGCCGGAGAACATGAGCCTGGAGCGGCAGGCGGCGATGCGTGCCTACGGCGCCGAGCTGATCCTGGTCAGCCGTGAGCAGGGAATGGAAGGGGCGCGCGATCTGGCGCTGGAGATGCAGCGCCAGGGGCAGGGCAAGGTGCTGGACCAGTTCAACAACCTCGACAACCCCTACGCCCACTTCACCACCACTGGCCCGGAGATCTGGCGCCAGACCGAAGGGCGCATCACCCACTTTGTTTCCAGCATGGGCACCACCGGCACCATTACCGGCGTAGGCGGTTACCTGAAGAGCCAGAATCCGCAGGTGCAGATCATCGGCCTGCAGCCGGCGGAAGGCAGCAGCATCCCCGGCATTCGCCGTTGGGCGCCCGCTTACCTGCCGGGCATTTTCCGTCCGGAGCTGGTGGATCAGGTGCTGGATATCGAGCAGCGCGATGCCGAGCAGACCATGCGCCAGCTGGCACAGCGTGAAGGCATCTTCTGCGGCGTCAGCTCCGGCGGCGCGGTGGCCGGCGCCCTGCGCGTCGCGGCGGCCCACCCCGGCAGCGTCGTGGTGGCGATCGTCTGCGATCGCGGTGACCGTTACCTCTCCACCGGCGTGTTCGACTGAATGTGCCCTCCCGGCGGCGCGTTCCGCCGGGAAACCCCTTCGCACTTCCCTTTTGACCGACGGCATATCCGCCCCGCCAGCATGGCGGCTGGCGCCTGCCTGCATGCCAATGCCCTGACAGAAGTAGAGAAATCGCGCGACAGCAGCCACACTAACGGTGGCGAGACGCGAACGGCGATGTGTAAGGATTGAGTAAAACCGGCTGCGGGCCGGCGGAATTGGCGGGAAAATAACGAAAATCGGTGAAGGAGCAAGGCATGAAAATTTTACTGGTCGACGATGACCTGGAGCTTGGCACCATGCTGAGCGAATACCTGACGGGCGAAGGCTTCGACGCCACGCTGGTGCTGACCGGCAAGGCGGGAGTAGAGGGCGCGCTGTCGGGCGACTATACCGCGATGATCCTCGATATCATGCTGCCGGACATGAGCGGCATCGACGTGCTGCGCGACGTGCGTAAAAAGAGCCGGTTGCCGATCATCATGCTGACCGCCAAAGGCGACAACATCGATCGGGTGATTGGCCTGGAGATGGGCGCCGACGATTACATGCCCAAGCCGTGCTACCCGCGCGAACTGGTGGCGCGTCTGCGCGCGGTGCTGCGCCGTTTCGAAGAGCGGCCGCAAGAGGCGGACGACGAGGCCGCCATCAGCTTCGGCGAGCTGACGCTGAACCCTTCAACCCGCAGCAGCGAATGGCGCGGCAAGGCGTTTGATTTGACCGCTTCGGAATTCAATCTGCTGGAGCTGTTGCTGCGCGCGCCGGATCGCGTGGTGTCGAAGGACGAACTGTCCGAGAAGGGGCTGGGGCGCCCGCGCGAGGCCTATGACCGCAGCGTGGACGTGCACATCAGCAATATCCGCCAGAAGCTGAGCGCGTTGGCTGGCAGTAAGCTCATTATCGAGACGGTGCGCAGCATCGGCTATCGCATTCGGTAATCTGACATGCGCGGAAGACTGTTCTGGAAAATTTTACTCGGCTTTTGGCTGACCTTCATCATCATGACACAGGCGCTGTGGGTGGCGTTTTCTCTCTATGGCGATCGCTATGTGCCGCCGGAGAACGCCATGGCGCGGCGGGTGATCGGCCTGCAGCTGGCCTCGGCCGCCACCCAGTTGCGCAGCGGTGGCATGCCGGCGCTGGAAGCCCTGATGCGCGACTGGCCCGAGGACGACAGGCGTTTGCTGTCCGTGACGCCGATGACCCAACCGCCGCCGCCCGCGCCGGAAGAGCCGGCGTTTGAAGGGCGGCGGATGCCGAAAGAGATCTCTGCCTGGGTGCAGACCGGGGAAGGGCAGGGATACTGGCTGAGTTATAACGTGCGCGCGTTGCGGGAAGAGTATCGGCCGGAGCGGCGTTCCCACTTCTTCAACATTCCTGCGCCGATGCTGTGGGTCGGCGGGCTGGGCGGTTTGCTGTTCAGCGCCGTGCTGGCCTGGAACCTGACCCGGCCGATGCGTCAGCTGCGCGGCGGCCTGGATCGGGTGGCGCAGGGCGATCTCTCGGTGCGGCTGTTCCCGAAGATGCGGCGCCGCCATGACGAGCTGTCCGACGTGGCGCGCGATTTCGACACCATGGCCGAGCGGCTGGAGCTGCTGGTTAGCGCCCGCGAGCAGCTGTTGCACGACGTTTCGCATGAGCTGCGTTCGCCGTTGGCGCGCCTGCAGCTGGCGATCGGTCTGGCGCGGCAGAATGCCGGCAATGTCGAAACCTCGCTCAAGCGCATCGAACACGAGTCGGGGCGGCTGGACAAAATGATCGGCGAGCTGCTGGCGTTGTCGCGTACCGAACACAGCAGCCTGCCGGACGAAGAGTATTTCGATCTCTATGGGTTAGTGGACGCGGTGGTGAGCGATGCGCGCTACGAGGCGCAGGTGCCCGGCGTGGATATCGTGCTGCAGGCCGAATCGGACGTGGAGTACACCGTCAAGGGCAATGCGGAGCTGATGCGGCGTGCGGTGGACAACATCGTGCGCAATGCGCTGCGCTTTTCCAGCCACGGCCAGCGGGTGACGGTAGCGCTGACGCGCGTCGATAACCAGTTCCAGATCGCCGTCAGCGATCAGGGGCCGGGGGTCGAGGAGGCGAAGCTGTCGAGCATCTTCGATCCGTTCGTGCGCGTGAAGTCGGCGCTGTCGGGCAAGGGCTACGGCCTGGGGCTGGCGATTACCCGCAAGGTGGTGCTGGCGCACGGCGGCCAGGTTGAGGCGCGCAACGGCGATAAAGAAGGCCTGGTCATTACCCTGCGCATCCCGCGCTGGCCGTCATAACGTAGCGAAATCGGGATACGACGAAGGGGATAAAAAAACGGCGCCGAGGGCGCCGTTTTTCTTGCTCATTCGCGATTACTTCTTGATGCGGATGATCGGGGTTTCGCCAACGGTCACGCTGCCGGACAGTTTGATCAGCTCTTTGATCTCGTCCATGTTGGAGATAACGACCGGCGTCAGGGTAGACTTGGCTTTCTCTTCCAGCAGAGGCAGGTTGAACTCGATAACCACGTCACCTTTCTTGACGCGCTGGCCTTCTTCGGCGATGCGTTTGAAGCCTTCGCCTTTCAGTTCTACGGTATCGATGCCGAAGTGGACGAACAGCTCAATGCCGCTGTCGGATTCGATAGAGAATGCATGGTTGGTTTCGAAAATCTTGCCGATGGTGCCGTCAACCGGAGCAACCATTTTGTTGCCGGCCGGTTTGATGGCGATACCGTCGCCAACGATTTTTTCAGCGAACACTACGTCCGGCACATCTTCGATATTGACGATTTCGCCAGAAAGGGGAGCGACGATCTCGATAGTGCCCGTGTCTTTCTTGTCATCAGAAACCAGAGATTTCAGTTTATCGAACAAACCCATGATCTTCTCCTAAGCATTAAATTGGGCGGCGTTCCAGTGTCGTGGAAGTTTAGCAGAGCGTTTTTTCTTCGATGAATTTATTGACGCAATTCATCAGGTCTTGTGCCGTTGGCTGTGCCAAGGCCTGCGCTGCCAACGCCTTCACATCTTCGAAATTCGTGTTACGAATAATTTTCTTGATGCGCGGGATTGAAATCGCACTCATGCTGAACTCATCCAGCCCCATGCCCAATAACAACAGTGTAGCACGCTCATCGCCAGCCAGTTCGCCGCACATGCCGGTCCACTTGCCTTCCGCGTGAGATGCATCAATAACCTGTTTGATCAGGCCTAGCACTGATGGGGACATCGGGTTATAGAGATGAGAAATCAGCTCGTTGCCGCGATCTACCGCCAGAGTATACTGGGTTAGATCGTTTGTCCCAATACTAAAGAAGTCGACTTCTTTCGCCAGGTGGTGAGCGATGACCGCCGCAGCCGGTGTTTCCACCATCACGCCCACTTCGATGCTTTCGTCAAACGCCTTGCCTTCTTCGCGCAGCTGCGCCTTCAGCGTCTCGATTTCGCCTTTCAGATCGCGCACTTCCTCCACGGAGATGATCATCGGGAACATGATGCGCAGTTTGCCGAACGCCGAGGCGCGCAGGATGGCGCGCAGCTGGGCGTACAGGATTTCACGGCGGTCCATCGCGATGCGGATGGCGCGCCAGCCGAGGAACGGGTTCTCTTCCTTCGGCAGGTTCATGTACGGCAGGTCTTTGTCGCCGCCGATGTCCATGGTGCGGACGATCACGGCCTGCGAGCCCATGGCTTCCGCCACGGCTTTATAAGCCTGGAACTGCTCGTCTTCGGTCGGCAGCGAGTCGCGGTCCATGAACAGGAATTCGGTACGATACAGGCCGACGCCTTCCGCGCCGTTGCGCTCTGCACCCGCGACGTCGCGCACGGTGCCGATGTTGGCGCAGACTTCAACCTGATGGCCGTCCAGCGTAATCGCCGGCAGGTCCTTCAGCTTGGCCAGATCGTTTTTCTCGGTGATGTATTGGTTCTGGGCGGCTTTCAGCTGATCGATAACGTCAGCGGTCGGGTTAACGTAAATCTGGTTGTTAACCGCATCCAGAATCAGGTAGTCGTCGTTCTTCACCTGCTTGGTCACGTCGCTGGTGCCGACGATCGCCGGCAGCTCCAGGGAGCGCGCCATGATAGAGGTGTGGGAAGTCCGGCCGCCGAGATCGGTAATGAAGCCCAGCACTTTGTCCAGGTTCAACTGCGCGGTCTCGGACGGGGTCAGATCGGTGGCCACCAGGATCACTTCGTCCTGAATGGAGCCCAGATCGACGATCGGCATGCCCAGAATGTTCTGCAGCAGGCGCTTGCCGATGTCGCGCACGTCGGCGGCGCGTTCTTTCAGGTACTCGTCGTCCAGCTCTTCCAGCGCTTTCGCCTGACCTTCGATCACGGTGTAGGCGGCGGCGTCTGCGGAGGCCAGATCGTCTTTGATTAGGGCTATGATTTCCTGCTCAAGCTCTTCGTCTTCCAGCAACATGATGTGGCCTTCGAAGATAGCTTCCTTCTCTTCGCCGAAGGTTTCGCCAGCTTTGGTCTTGATCGCTTCCAGCTGTTCGGACGCTTTCGCGCGGCCGGCCAGAAAACGCGAGACTTCCTGCTCTACTTGATCAGCAGAGATTTTCTTCCGGTTGATGACGATGTCGTCTTCTTTCAGCAAGAGAGCCTTACCAAAAGCGATGCCCGGTGATACTAAAATGCCTGAAATCATAACCCTACCTTACTCTTGACTGGTGTTAACTAAAAAGACGGGCCGATTACTCAAGCTCTGCCATCAGTTTTACCAAGTGCTCAACGGCTTTCTGCTCGTCTTCACCTTCAGCGGAGATTGTCACTACGGTCCCTTGAGTCAGCCCCAGAGTTTGCAGTTTGAACAGGCTTTTAGCGCTGGCGCTTTTGCCGTTGGAGGTCACGGTGATGTCAGACGCGAAGCCTTTGGCTTCTTTAACGAACTGAGCGGCAGGGCGAGTATGCAGACCATTCGGAGCGGTAATAGTAACTTCTTGCTGGAACATTGATGTTTCCCCAACTTATTGGATTAATGTTGTGGAGCTAAAGTTTAGCCCAGGGGCCTGACTTTAGCTTGTCTGGTTATAGCGCCTGACTATGGACAGGGGCGAACGTTGATGCAACAGAAAACGACGCGTTAGGCACTTCAGATCAAAAAACTCGGCTTTAGACGTCGTTCCAATCCGCTCCCCATTATGCCCGATTCGCCGCGTCGGCGACAGATGAGTAAATCGATTCAGCCTTGACCGGGCTCAGGGGGGATTAATTTTGCGCATCGAAATAATGCACCGTTAAATACTAAAGCCGGCGGGCAAAAGCAATCTTGGACTGCTATAAAGTTTGATCCAGTCCACAAAAAAGCACCCCGCAGGGTGCTTTTTTAGCGATTTGTGCAGTGGCGGAATTACTGCTGCAATTCCTGCTCGGTGAACAGATCGGCGAACAGCGCGGTGCTCAGGTAACGTTCGCCGGAAGAGGGCAGGATCACCACGATGGTCTTGTCGGCGAACGCCGGTTCTTCGGCCAGTTTCACCGCCGCCGCGACCGCTGCGCCGGAGGAAATGCCCGCCAGGATGCCTTCTTCGTCCATCAGGCGGCGCGCCATGCTGATGGCCTCGTCGTTGGAGACTTTCTCGACGCGATCCACCAGGTCCAGATCGAGGTTGCCCGGAATGAAGCCGGCGCCGATGCCCTGGATCTTGTGCGGGCCCGGTTTCAGCTCTTCACCGGCCAGCGCCTGGCTGATGACCGGCGAGTCGGTCGGCTCGACCGCCACGGTGGTGATGGCCTTGCCTTTGGTGTTCTTGATGTAGCGGCTGACGCCGGTCAGCGTGCCGCCGGTGCCGACGCCGGAGATGAATACGTCGACGTCGCCGTCGGTGTCTTCCCAGATTTCCGGGCCGGTGGTTTTTTCATGGATCGCCGGGTTGGCCGGGTTGCTGAACTGTTGCAGGATCAGGTAACGATTCGGATCGGTGGCGACGATCTCTTCCGCTTTGGCGATGGCGCCTTTCATGCCTTTCGCCCCTTCGGTCAGCACCAGATTGGCGCCCAGCGCCTTGAGCAGCTTGCGGCGCTCGATGCTCATGGTTTCCGGCATGGTCAGCGTCAGCTTGTAACCGCGTGCGGCGGCAACGAAGGCCAGCGCGATGCCGGTGTTGCCGCTGGTCGGCTCCACCAGCTCTTTGCCGGCGGTCAACACGCCGCGTTGTTCCGCATCCCAAATCATATTGGCACCGATGCGGCATTTGACGCTGAAGCTCGGGTTGCGTGATTCAACCTTGGCCAGAATGCGTCCGTTGCCGATACGGTTCAGACGAACCAGCGGCGTATGGCCGATTGTTAATGAGTTGTCTTCATATATCTTGCTCATAGCCCGTCCTTTAACTCTATGAAAATGTGGGGAACATCGAAAGCATACGCTAACAGTACCGGCAGGGAAGTAAAGAATTGGTATATCTATATGTTATTAGGAAATAAGTTTTAAGCACAATGATAAGGGCGCGAAATGCGCGCCCTGTCGAAAATTCCCGCGCTATCGGCGGTAAAAAGCGGCGGTTATCGGACGAACTGTGAGCGGTAGCGATCGACCCACATGGCGGTGGCGCCACAGACGGCGACCGGCAGGATCACCAGGTTGAGGATCGGGATCATGGTGAACAGGCTGACCAGCGCGCCGAACTGCAGGTTAGCGGGTTTGTGCTGGCGCAAGGCGCGGCGCATGTCGGCAAAGCTCACCTTGTGGTTGTCGAACGGGTAGTCGCAATACTGGATCGCCAGCATCCAGGCGCTGAACAGGAACCACAGCACCGGCGCCACCGTCTGGCCGATGCCGGGCACGAAGTACAGCGCCAGCAGCAGCAGCGCGCGCGGCAGGTAATACATCAACTTGCGCCATTCGCGCGCCATGATGCGCGGCAAATCTTTGGCGATGCCGAGCAGGCCGGTGTCCGGCAGCGGTTTGCCGGTCAGGCTGCCTTCGAGCTGCTCGGCCAGCAGGCCGCAGAACGGTGCGGCGATCAGGTTGGTGATGGTGCTGAACAGATAGCTGAACACCAACAGTACCGAAATGACCGCCAGCGGCCACAGCAGGTAGCTCAACCATTGCAGCCAGTCGGGAACGTGGCTCATCATCGCCGGGATCCAGTCGCCGAGTTGGCTGAACAGCCACCAGAAAGCGGAACCCATCAGCAGCACGTTGACCAGCAACGGCAGGACCACATAGCGTTTAATCCCCGGGCGCGAAATCAGGCGCCAACCCTCGGCGAAATAGTGAATGCCGCTGGTCGAACGGGAAGGGGGCTGCGTATAGGACATATCTTAAGTTATCTCGTTGTCTGAACAGGCATCATTATCATATAGGGATGATTTTCCACTGGCTAGGGTAGGGTTGGCTGAAAAACCAGCAGAAAAAGGCAGTATAATCATCTTTATTGGCATAAAGTTCAGCACGGACTTGCACTTGTGTGCGCGGGCAAATAGAGTTAAAGAGTGAATGTTTGCCGCGGTGGCAATGTATTGGAACAACAGAGATAGCAATGATGCAGGATTTGCGTCTGATATTAATCGTTGTTGGCGCGATCGCCATAATAGCGCTGTTATTGCACGGTCTGTGGACCAGTCGCAAAGAACGGTCAGCGCTCTTCCGCGATCGCCCAGCCAAACGTTCCCAAAAGGAACGTGAACAAACTCCGATCGACGATCTCGAAGAAGGCGTCGGTGAGGTGCGCGTACGCGCCGCTCACCCGCAAGACGAGCCGTCATTCGGCCATTTCGATGCCGCACGCGAAGAACCCGTGGCCGCGCCGAAGCCCGCTCCGGCGGCTGCGCCAGCGCCCCGCGCCGTTCAGCCGGCTGCCCATCAGACGCCGCCTCCGCTGTCTCAGCGGCCGGAGTATGATGACATCCTGCTGAACAACTACGCGCCGGACGAAGAACCGGCCGAACCGCAGCAACCGCAACCGGCCGCGCGCCGTGAGCCGCGCGTCGACGATCTGCCGCATGAACATGAGGTGCCGCAGGTGGCGGAACCGGCATTCCACGCCGAGCCGGCCTCTGTGCAGCCAGCGCCGGAAGTGAAGCCTGCGCCGGAACCTGCACCGCAGCCGGCGGCTGCGCCAATTCAGGCTAAACTGAAAGAGACCGTGCTGGTGCTGCACGTCGCGGCCCACCAGGGCGGCGTGATCGGCGGCGAAGTGCTGCTGCAGAGCGTGTTGCAGGCCGGCTTCCAGTTTGGCGAGATGGGCATCTTCCACCGCCATATCAGCCCGGCCGGCAGCGGCCCGGTGCTGTTCAGCCTGGCGAACATGGTCAAGCCGGGATCGTTCGATCCTGACATGATGTCCGACTTCTCCACGCCGGGCGTGTCGATGTTCATGATGGTGCCGTCTTACGGCGACGCCAATCAGAACTTCAAGCTGATGCTGCAGTCGGCACAGCGCATCGCCGACGACGTGGGCGGCGTGGTGCTGGACGACGAGCGCCGCATGATGACGCCGCAGAAGCTGGAAACCTACAAAGCGCGCATCCGTGAAGTGTTGGAAAACAACGCCTGACCCGGTTGCCGCGCGCACTGAACATCCGTAACAACAAAGCCCCCGCTAGCCGGGGGTTTTTTATCTTTGATGGTGAGCCATGGAATCGATAATCCAACAAATCAATCAACTACGAGCCACACTGCGCCATCATGAATACCAGTATCATGTGCTGGATGCGCCGGAAGTGCCGGATGCGGAATATGACCGCCTGATGCGCGAACTGCGGGAACTGGAGAGCGCGCATCCTGAGTTGGTCACCGCCGATTCACCGACCCAGCGCGTGGGCGCTGCACCGCTGGCGGCGTTTGACCAGGTGCGCCACGAAGTGCCGATGCTGTCGCTGGACAACGTGTTCGACGAAGAAAGCTTCCTGGCGTTTTACAAGCGCGTGCAGGACAGGCTCAAAAGCAGCGATCCGCTGACCTTCTGCTGCGAGCTGAAGCTGGACGGCCTGGCGGTCAGCCTGCTGTACGAAGACGGTGAGCTGGTGCGCGCGGCGACGCGCGGCGACGGCACCACCGGCGAGAACATCACCACTAACGTGCGCACCATCCGTGCCATCCCGCTGCGCCTGACCGGCGACAACATCCCGCGCCGGCTGGAAGTGCGCGGCGAAGTGTTCATGCCGCAGGCCGGTTTTGAACAGATGAACGAAGAAGCCCGGCGCAAAGACGGCAAGGTGTTCGCCAACCCGCGCAACGCCGCCGCCGGCTCGCTGCGCCAGCTCGATCCGCGCATTACCGCCAAACGCCCGCTGACCTTCTTCTGCTACGGCGTCGGCCTGCTGGAAGGCGGCGAACTGCCGCGCAGCCACTTTGAGCGCCTGATGCAGTTCAAGGCCTGGGGCCTGCCGGTCAGCGATCGCGCCCAGCGCCGCACCGGCAGCGAGGAAGTGCTGGCGTTTTATCGCCAGGTCGAGCAGGACCGCGCGCAGCTCGGTTTCGACATCGACGGCGTGGTGATCAAGATTGACGACATCGATCTACAGGAAACGCTGGGCTTCGTGGCGCGTGCGCCGCGCTGGGCGACGGCGTTCAAATTCCCGGCGCAGGAGCAGATCACCGTAGTGCGCGAAGTGGAGTTTCAGGTTGGCCGCACCGGCGCGATTACGCCGGTGGCGCGCCTTGAGCCGGTGCTGGTGGCCGGGGTGACCGTCAGCAATGCCACCTTGCACAACGCCGATGAAATTGAGCGTCTGGGGCTGCGCATCGGCGATACGGTGATCGTGCGCCGCGCCGGCGACGTGATCCCGCAGGTGGTGGGGGTGCTGGAAGACCGCCGGCCACAGGATGCGCGCGAAGTGGTGTTCCCGCTGCACTGCCCGGTGTGCGGCTCAGACGTTGAGCGCGTGGAAGGCGAGGCGGTAGCGCGCTGCACCGGCGGTCTTATCTGCGGCGCGCAGCGCAAAGAGGCGTTGAAGCACTTCGTTTCCCGCCGCGCGCTGGACGTTGAAGGCATGGGCGACAAGATCATCGAGCAGCTGGTGGACAAAGAGTACGTGAAGAATCCGGCCGATCTGTTCCGCTTGTCCGCCGGCATTCTGACCGGCCTGGATCGCATGGGGCCGAAATCGGCGCAGAATCTGGTCAATGCGCTGGAGAAATCCAAGCAGACCACCTTCGCCCGTTTCCTGTATGCGCTGGGCATTCGCGAGGTTGGCGAGGCGACCGCCGCCAACCTGGCGGCGCATTTCGGATCGCTCGAGAAGCTGTTCGCCGCCGATATCGAGGCGCTGAAAGAGGTGCCGGACGTCGGCGAAGTGGTGGCCAAACACACCCGCAATTTCCTTGATGAAGCGCTCAATCAGCAGGTGATCAACGAGCTGGTGGGCGCCGAGATCGGCATTCACTGGCCGGCACCGGTGGTGGTGGTCGCCGAAGAGATAGACAGCCCGTTCGCCGGCAAAACCGTGGTGCTGACCGGCTCGCTGAGCCAGCTGTCGCGCGACGAGGCCAAAGATCGCCTGACGGCGCTGGGCGCCAAGGTCAGCGGCAGCGTGTCGAAGAAAACCGATTTGGTGATCGCCGGCGAAGCGGCCGGCTCCAAGCTGGCGAAGGCGCAGGAGCTGGGTATCGCCGTGATCGACGAAGCGGAGATGATCCGCCTGCTGGGTGACTGATGGAAAAGGAAAACCTGCTGGAGATCGCCAATACAGTGATGCCGTTCGGCAAGTACCAGGGACGGGTGCTGATCGATCTGCCTGAAGAGTACCTGCTGTGGTTCGCCCGCAAGGGTGAATTTCCCAAAGGCAAGCTCGGCATGCTGATGGAGATGACGCTGGCGATTAAAATCGAAGGGCTTGACCACCTGGTCAAGCCGCTGAAGAAAAGTTGAACTGACGGGCCCCGGCCCGTCTTTTTTTACCCGCGCGACACCTGCGCGTTGGCGTTGGGCACCGCCTGTTGCGCCTGCTGCTTGCGCTGATACCTTTTCGCCAGCACCGCACAGGTCATCAGCTGCACCTGATGGAACACCATCAGCGGCAGCACCATGAGCCCCACCGTCGCCGCCGGGAACAGGATATTGGCCATCGGAATGCCGTTCGCCAGGCTCTTCTTCGAGCCGCAGAACACGATGGTGATCTCGTCCGCCTTGCTGAACCCCAGCCAGCGCGCCATGTAGGTGTTCACCACCAGCACGATCGTCAGCAGCACGATGCTGCCGCCGACGATAAACGCCAGCGAACCGATCCCCACCTGATGCCAGATGCCGTGCGTCACCGCCTCGCTGAAGGCGGCGTACACCACCAGCAGGATCGAGGTCTGGTCGGTTTTGCCGATCAGCGGGCGATGGCGCTCGATCCAGCCGCCGATCAGCGGTCGCAGCAGGTGGCCGGCGACGAACGGCACCAGCAGTTGCAGCACGATCGAGCCCACCTGCCGCAGGCTGCCGGTATCGCCGTGCACGTTCATCAGCAGGCCGACCAACAGCGGCGACACGAAGATCCCCAGCAGGCTGGAGGCGGAGGCGCTGCACACCGCCGCCGCCACGTTGCCGCCCGCCAGCGAAGTGAAGGCGATGGCCGACTGCACGGTGGCGGGCAGGATGCACAGGTAGATGAAACCGGCGTACAGCTCGGGGCTGACGTCGATCGGCGCCCACCAGGCGAACAGCATCCCCAGCGCCGGAAAAATGATGAAGGTGCTGAACATCACCCACAGATGCAGCCGCCAGTTATTGCTGCCGGCCAGGATGGCCTCGCGCGACAGCTTGGCGCCGTGCATGAAGAACAGCAGGGCGATGGCGGCGATGGTCAGGACGTTGAGCCAGCCGACGAACTCGCCGCGCGCCGGCAGGAAAGAAGCCAGCAGCACGGTGGCGATCAGCGTCAGGGTAAAACGATCGGGCAGGAATCTCATGGCGATGCGCTCGGGTAGAAAATCGATGGGGCTATTCTCCCGCGTGGGCATATAATAATTAAATTGATTTATTTAATTTATATATGAATAAAACACATGAATTACTCACTCAAACAGCTGCGGGTGTTCGTCGCTGTCGCCCGCCACGGCAGCTTCAGCCGCGCCGGCGAGGCGATCGGCCTGACGCAATCGGCGGTCAGCCACAGCGTGAAAGAGCTGGAGGTGGAGGTCGGCGTTCGCCTGCTGGATCGCACCACGCGTGAAGTGGTGTTGACCGACGCCGGCCTGCGGCTGGCCAACCGGGTCGAACGGCTGCTGGACGAACTGCAGGCCGCGTTGCTGGATGCGCGCAGCTTTGGCGTACAGCGCAGCGGCACGGTGCGGGTGGCGACCAGCCAGACCATTTCCGCCCATCTGATGCCGCAGTGCATCGCCGCCGGCGAACGCGAATACCCGGAGATCCGCATCATGCTGCGCGATCAGGCGCAGCAGCAGGTGCTGCACAGCGTGCGCAACGCCGAGGTGGATTTCGGCATCGTGGTCGATCCGGTGCAGGCGGTGGATCTGGAGTGCGAAGCGGTGCTGCATGAACCGTTCCTGCTGCTGTGCCGCGACGACCACCCGTTTGCTGCGCAGCAAGAGGTGCGTTGGTCGGCGTTAAACGGCTGCCGCCTGGTGTTGCAGGATTACGCGTCGGGCAGCCGGCCGTTGATCGACAGCGCGCTGAGGCAGCAGGGCGTCGAGGCGCAGGTGGTGCAGGAAATCGGCCATCCGGCCACGCTGTTCCCGATGGTGGCGGAGGGGATCGGCATCAGCATCTTCCCGGCGTTGGCGCTGCCGCTGCCGGAAGGGGGGCGGCTCCGGGTGCGGCGGCTGGTGCCGGAGATCAACCGCGCGCTGATGCTGGTGCGGCGTAAAAATCGCTCGCTGACGCCGGCGGCGGAGGCCATCTGGCAGGTCGCGCGTCAGCAGGCGGCGCTGCTGCACCAGCGCCGGCAGGAAAACGCGGAATATTGACTCAGATATAGACGTCCACTGCGTTGAGCGGCGTCGGGCGGTTTACGCCGTCGCCGGCTTGCGCCGCGGCTTTTTCCATTTGCTCCTGCTGCTGCTTTTCCATTTCTTCTTTCTGGATGCGCGCGATCTCGGCCTGCAGCATCTTGATCTGCGCTTCGATCAGCTGTTTCTGCTTCTCGATCTCTTTGGGATCGGCGCTGGAGTCCTTCAGCTCCACCAGCTTTTGCTGCAGAGCCTGAATCTGCCGGTTCAGCGCCTTGATGCGCGCCGAAGCGCGGCTTTCGTTGAGATTTGCCGGTTCGTCATTGCCGTTGGCGCCTTCGCTTTTCTTCGCCTTGCCGCCTTCCGGCTGGTTGTTGACCGGTTTGGCCATCAGCAATTCGCCCTGATGGCCCGGCGCGCTGAAGACGTTGCTGACGCCGGGAACGGTATTTTTGATCGGTACGATCATGGTGATGCTGGTCGACATGGATGCTCTCCCTGAGTCGGTATATCGCTGTTCAAGGTATCGGCAGCGGCGGCTAAATCTTTACCTGCCGCAGGCGCGGCCAATGCTGCAGCCAGCCTTTGTCGAGCACCCGCTGGGCATAGGCAGCGCGATCGCCGTTTTTCACGTTGAAGGTGATGGTGTCGCCGAACAGCGCCGCGAGCCCGAAGGGAGCCACCAGCGTGAGGCTGTCGTCGGCGTTCAGGCGCGCGCCGATCGCCGTTTCCACTTCGGTCCAGAAGCTGATGGCCTCTTCGCTGTTGCGGTAAGGCGCCCGGCCGCCGCGCAGATGCATGCGCGCCTGATTCTTGACCGACCACGGCTGCGGCAGCCATTGCTGCAGCCGCGCCTCCAGCATGCGATCGCGCTCGGCGTCCGCACGCTCTGCATCGAAGTGGATCACGTCGATATCGTTGAGCGGCGTGGGCTCCACATAGCCGTGGCGCCGATCCCACACCAGATTGCGTACGAAGCCGGCGCCGAGGCACCAGTCATTCAGGCCGAGCCGGCGCACGGTGCGCAGGGCGGCCATGCGCGCGTCATCTTGTTGCAGCCAGTCGATAATTTGCCGTTGCGGATCCATCACCCCTCCTGTTTTCGCGGCTACTGTAACCCGAAGCGGCGGCGGGTGAAATGGCAGGAAGCACGATGATGGCGATCGCAGGCAAATTAATTTTCTTCTCTCACTGACTACACTTGGTGCAGGGCTTTTATCTCGTCACTCGGGGCAAGGGAGGGGGCTATGTATCAGGCAACGGTGGGCCAACGCGGCTATCGCTTCGGCGATCTGCGTCAGCTGATGGCGAAGGCTTCGCCGGCGCGTTCCGGCGATTATCTGGCGGAGGTGGCGGCGCACAGCGCCGAAGAGCGCATGGCGGCGCGCATCGCGCTGGCGGACTTGCCGCTCAAGGCATTCCTGCAGCAGGCGCTGGTGCCCTACGAACAGGACGAGGTGACGCGCCTGATTATCGACGGCCACGATGCCGCCGCCTTCGAGCCCATCTCGCACCTCACGGTCGGCGATTTTCGCGACTGGCTGTTGAGCGAGCAGGCGGACAGCGCCATGCTGGCGCAGGTGGCGGCCGGCATCACGCCGGAGATGGCGGCGGCGGTGAGCAAGATCATGCGCAATCAGGATCTGATTTTGGTGGCCAAGAAGTGCCGGGTGGTGACGCGCTTTCGCAATACGATTGGCCTGCCGGGCCACCTCAGCGTGCGGCTGCAGCCCAATCACCCGACCGACAGCCTGCAGGGCATCGCCGCCAGCATGCTGGACGGCCTGTTGTACGGCAGCGGCGACGCGGTGGTCGGCATCAATCCGGCCAGCGACAGCCTGCCGCTGCTGGAAAAGCTCAACTACATGCTGGACGACGTGATCCAGCGCTTTGCCATTCCCACCCAATCCTGCGTGTTGACCCACGTGACCAACACGCTGCGGCTGATAGAGCGCGGCGCGCCGGTGGATCTGGTGTTTCAGTCGATCGCCGGTACCGAAGCGGCCAATCGCGGCTTCGGCATTAATCTGGCGCTGCTGGCGGAAGCGCAGCAGGCGGCGCTGAGCCTCAGGCGCGGCACGCTGGGCGACAACGTGATGTATTTCGAAACCGGGCAGGGCAGTTGCCTGTCGGCCAATGCCCATCACGGCGTCGATCAGCAAACCTGCGAGGCGCGCGCCTATGCGGTGGCGCGCCATTTCTCGCCGCTGCTGATCAACACCGTGGTAGGGTTTATCGGCCCCGAATACCTGTATGACGGCAAGCAAATTATCCGCGCCGGGCTGGAGGACCACTTCTGCGGCAAGCTGCTCGGGCTGCCGCTGGGCTGCGACGTCTGCTACACCAACCATGCCGAAGCCGATCAGGACGACATGGACACGCTGCTGACGCTGTTGGCTGCCGCCGGGTTGACGTTCCTGATCGGCGTGCCGGGCGCGGACGACATCATGCTCAACTACCAAAGCACGTCGTTCCATGACGCGCTCTATATCCGCGAGCTGCTGGGGCTGAAGCACGCACCGGAGTTCGCCGCCTGGCTGGCGGCGATGAACATCACCGACGAACGCGGGCGGCTGCGCGATGCCGCCGCCAATCATCCGCTGTTGCTGGCGCTGCAGGGAGAACGCACATGAGCAAACCGGTTCACGTCAACAGCTGGGACGCGCTGCGCGCCTTTACCGATGCGCGCATCGCGCTGGGGCGCACCGGCGCCAGCCTGCCGACCGACGAACTGCTGCGCTTCGGCCTCGCTCATGCCCAGGCGCGCGACGCGGTGCATCAGCCTTTCGACAGCGAGCGGCTGGCGGCGGATCTGCACGATGCCGGTTGGCCCACGCTGGCGGTGCACAGCCAGGCCGCCGACCGCGCCGCCTATCTGCGCCGGCCGGATCTGGGGCGGCGGTTGGCGTCGGATAGCCGCAGCCTGCTGCTCGGTTCGCCATCGCGCCGCGTCGATCTGCTGCTGATAGTGGCGGACGGCCTCTCCTCCAAGGCGGTGCACCGCCAGGCGCTGCCGCTGCTGCAGGCGCTGCGGCCCTATCTCGATACGCTGGGGCTGACCGTTGCGCCGGTGGTGCTGGCGCATCAGGCGCGGGTGGCGCTGGGGGATGAGATCGGCGAATGCCTGCAAGCCCGGGCGGTGGCGGTGCTGATCGGCGAACGGCCGGGGCTGTCGTCGCCGGACAGCCTGGGTGTCTATATGACCTGGGGGCCGAACGCGCGCAGAACGGACGCCGAGCGCAATTGCATCTCCAACGTGCGCCCCGAGGGGCTGGATTACCCGCAGGCGGCGTTCAAATTGGCCTGGCTGCTGGAGCAGGCGTTCCAGCGCCGGCTGACCGGCGTCGAACTGAAAGACGAGAGTGACAACCCGGCGCTGCGCGGCCGGGTAACGCCGCTTTACCCCCAGTTGGGCGGCTGACCGAGGGTTTGCTGCAGCAGGGCGGTGAAGGCCGCCAGCCGGGCGGACACCTTCGCCATCGGGCGCAGCAGATAGATGCCTTGCTGCTCATGGCGCGGATCTTCGAGCATCTGCACCAGTTGCCCGTGCTGCACGTCCGGCCCCACCACCCAGTTGGGCAGAAAGGCGATGCCGAGCCCGAGCAGCGCCGCCTGACGCTGCGCGGTGAAGTCGTCGCAGCGCAGCGCCATGGTGCAGCGGCTCATCAGCGCCGCGTCGAGGATCTGCGCCCAGCAGGCCGGCTGCTGCTTGTGGTAGCGGGCGATCAGCCGATGCTGCGGCAGCGCTTCCAGATCGGCCGGCAGGCCATAGCGAGCGACATAGGCGGGGCTGGCGCACATCACCCAGCGTTGGGTGGCGATGCGGCTGGCATATAGCGCGCTGTCCTTCTGTTCGCCGATGCGGAGGGCGGCGTCGAGCCGCTCCTGCGTCGGATCGGTCTGGCGTTCGGTCAGATCGAGGTCGACCGACAGCTGCGGGTAGCGTTCCGCCAGCGTCGGCAGCAGCGGCAGCACATAGGTTTTGCCGAAAGTTGGCAGGCAGCTGATGCGCAGCGTGCCCTGCGGCGTTTCGTTCAGCGCGCTCAGCTCGGCGCGAAGGCCGGTGATGTCCGTCATCAGCGCGGCGGCGCGCGTCAGCAGCAGTTCGCCGGCGTCGGTCAGCAGCAGGCCACGGGTGGAGCGCACGAACAGCGCGGCGCCGAGCGCGCTTTCCAGAGCGTCGATGTGGCGCACCAGCGAGGAGGGCACCATGCCCAGCCGGCGCGCGGCGGCGGAAAAGCTGCCCAGGCGGGCGACGTCGAGAAAAATTGGCAGATGTTCTACATAGCGGGCGTCATTCATTTTTGCATTATATGCAAAAGCGTTTCTTATGAATACCCGCTTCTCTGCCGGCGGCGCGGCGGCTACTCTGGCTGCGGGTTGACGACGGGCTTCGGCGCCGTCCCATCCCGGCCGCATAGAGAGAAAACGCATAAACCTCGCGGCGCTTAGTACCAAATAGCAGATGTTTTTCCCAGGCCGCGTGAGCCGCCTGCGGAGTTGATTGCCGCTCCAACACCAGATTAACCGTTCAATTTGATAACCGGTTCAGTCTCAATGATTAGTAAGCCTTTACTTTATCTCATTCTGATCTGATGCCTGGTTATCGGCCGGCCAGCCGTGCCGGTTTTTTTTGTCGCCTCAGGCTGAATCGTTCCAACTGATGAACGCGCCTTGGGGGCATCTTGGCTCACCGTCGGTGGGTCTTTTGAACGCGCGGAACCGCGGTTTCGCGCTGGTGGAGGAGTCAGTCATGAACGAAAAACACGGGTGTGCCTGTGCGCGCCATTTGGCGCAGGGTTTTGCTAGGCAGTCGATCAACGCCGGGGAGGGCGAAATCTATCAAATCTCGCTGATGAGCGCGCTCATCGACGGGGTCTACGAGGGTGAAACCACCATTGCCGAGCTGCTCAAGCACGGCGATTTCGGCCTCGGCACCTTCAATCACTTGGACGGCGAACTGATCGCTTTCGACCAGGAAATACACCAGCTGCGCGCCGACGGCAGCGCCCGGCCGGCCGGCCTGCAACAGCAAACCCCCTTCGCCGTCGTCACCTTTTTCCAGCCCAGCGTCAGCCAGCAATTCGACCGGCCGATCACCAAGGCGCAGCTGCACCAGTGCATCGACGAGCAGGTCGCCTCGCCGAACCTGTTTTGCGCGGTGCGGGTCGACGGCGAGTTCAGCCACGTGGAAACCCGCACCGTGCCGCGCCAGGAGCGGCCTTACCGCCCGATGCTGGAGGCGATAGAAGAGCAGCCGACCTTCTCGTTCCATCAGCGGCGCGGCACGCTGGTTGGTTTCCGCTCGCCGGATTACATGCAGGGCATCGGCGTGGCCGGCTATCACGAACACTTCGTTACCGACGACCGCAGCGGCGGCGGCCACGTGCTGGACTATCAGCTCGATCATGGCCGTCTGCAGTTCGGCGTCATCACGCGTCTCAATCTTCAGTTACCGCATGATGCGGATTTCTTGCGCGCCAACCTCTGCCCAGAGGATTTGGATCGCGCGATTCGTTCCGCCGAGGGCTAACCCCGGCGATCGTTTTCTTAGGAGGTGGAACCATGGCACAGGAAAAAACAGGCAATGACTGGCAATGCGGCGCCGATTTGGTGGTGAAAAACCTGGAAGCGCAGGGCGTCAAACACGTTTTCGGCATTCCGGGCGCCAAGATCGACCGGGTGTTCGACTCGCTGGAGGACGCGCCATCGATTGAAACGGTGGTGGTGCGGCATGAGGCCAACGCGGCCTTTATGGCGGCGGCGGTCGGGCGCCTGACCGGCAAGGCCGGGGTGGCGCTGGTCACCTCCGGGCCGGGCAGCTCCAACCTGATCACCGGGCTGGCCACCGCCACTTCGGAAGGGGATGCGGTGGTGGCCTTCGGCGGGGCGGTGAAGCGCGCCGACAGCCTGAAACAGACGCACCAGAGCATGGATACCGTCAGCATGTTCCGGCCGGTGACCAAGTATTGCGCCGAAGTGCATGCCGGTTCGGCAATTTCCGAGGTGATCGCCAACGCCTTTCGCCGCGCCGAGTTCGGCCGGCCGGGGGCGTCGTTCGTCAGCCTGCCGATGGATATCGTCAATGAACCGGTCAGCGCGCCGGTGCTGGCCGGCTGCCGCTTGCCGCGCATGGGGGCCGCGGCGGCGGACGACATTCAGGCGGCGGTGAAACTGATCCGGCAGGCCAAATGCCCGGTATTGCTGCTCGGCCTGCAGGCCAGCCGGCCGGAGAACAGCGAGGCGGTGCGCCATCTGCTGTACCGCACCCATATGCCGGTGGTCGGCACCTATCAGGCGGCGGGGGTGATCGACGTCAACCACTTCGCCCGTTTCGCCGGCCGCGTCGGCCTGTTCAACAACCAGCCGGCCGATCAGCTGTTGCAGAAGGCCGATCTGGTGGTCAGCGTCGGCTATGATCCGATCGAATACGATCCATGCATGTGGAACAGCCACGGGCGGCTGAAACTAGTGCACATCGACGTGCTGCCGGCGGATATCGACACCTGCTATCGGCCGGACGTCGAGCTGGTGGGCAACATCAGCGCCACGCTGAACATGATGACCGAAACGTTCACTGAGGCGGTCTGCGTGCCGCCGGAGGTGGAGCTGATCCTCACCGATCTCGGCCGCCAACGCACGGAACTGGCGGAGCGCGCCGCGCGCCGCGGCGGCATGCCGATCCACCCGCTGCGCATCGTCAAGGAGCTGCAGGACATCGTCAGCGACGACGTAACCCTGTGCGTGGACATGGGCAGTTTCCATATCTGGATCGCCCGCTACCTGTACAGTTTCCGCGCCCGTCAGCTGTTGATCTCCAACGGCCAGCAAACCATGGGGGTGGCGTTGCCGTGGGCCATCGGCGCGGCGCTGGTGCGCCCTGGCGATAAAGTGGTGTCTATCTCCGGCGACGGCGGGTTCATGCAGTCGAGCATGGAGCTGGAGACCGCGGTGCGGCTGAAAAACAACATCGTGCACGTCATCTGGGTCGATAACGCCTACAACATGGTGGAGATGCAGGAAGTGAACAAATACCAGCGCAAATCCGGCGTGGAGTTTGGGCCGATCGACTTCAAAGCCTACGCGGAATCCTGCGGCGCGGTCGGTTTCGCCGTGCAGTCGGTGGACGATCTGCGGCCGATGCTGCGCAAGGCGATGGCGATCCAGGGGCCGGTGGTGGTGGCCATTCCGGTCGACTACGCCGACAACTATAAGCTGATGGCGCAGATGAACTTCAGCCAGATGATTTAATTTCATCATCCTCGCGCCGTTTCACCGGGCAGGCCGCATGCGCGCCTGCCCGTTTTTATGCGCGGAATTTGTCCTTTACATCGCTAACCGCATGATTTATTGCTAACCGTTGGGCTGTTTTTTCACCACTGGGGATAGCGCAATGAAAAGAAAAGCAATAACGATCGGGCTGCTGGCGTTGGCGATTGCCGGCGGCGCGCGGGCCAATACGCTGGTCTACTGTTCCGAAGGCTCGCCGGAAGGCTTCAACCCGCAGCTGTTCACCTCCGGCACCACGGTGGACGCCAGTTCGGCGGCGATCTACAACCGGCTGGTGGACTTCAAACCCGGCACCGTCGAGCTGCAACCCAGCCTGGCGGAAAGCTGGGAGGTGAGCGAGGACGGCAAGCGCTATACCTTCCACCTGCGCAAGGGCGTGGCATTCCAGAGCAATAAATATTTCACGCCCACCCGCGATTTCAACGCCGATGACGTCATTTTCTCGTTTATGCGGCAAAAGGACGCCAACAACCCGTATCACAAGGTCTCCAACGGCGCCTACACCAACTTCGAGTCGATGGAGTTCGGCACGCTGATCGACCGGATCGTCAAGGTGGACGACAACACCGTGCGCTTTGAGCTCTCCCGCGCCGAGGCGCCGTTCGTCGCCGATTTGGGCATGTACTTCGCCACCATTTTTTCGGCGGAATATGCCGACGCGATGCTGAAGGCCGGCACGCCGCAGCGGGTGGACAACGATCCGATCGGCACCGGGCCGTTCCAGCTGGTGCAGTATCAGAAAGACGCGAAAATCCTCTACAAGGCGTTCGATCGTTACTGGGAAGGCAAACCGAAGATCGATCGGCTGGTGTTCTCGATCACGCCGGATGCGACGGTGCGTTACGCCAAGCTGCAAAAGAACGAGTGCCAGGTGATGCCTTTCCCCAATCCGGCGGATCTGGCGCGCATGCGGCAGGACGGCAACCTTCAGGTGATGGAAAAATCCGGCTTGAATATCGGCTTCCTGGCGTTCAACACCCAGAAGAAACCGTTGGATAACGTCAAGGTGCGCCAGGCGTTGGCGCTGGCGGTCAACAAGCCGGCGATCATCGAGGCGGTGTTCCACGGCGCCGGCCAGCCGGCCAAGAACCTGCTGCCGCCGACCCAGTGGGGCAGCAACGCGCAGCTTGAAGACTACCCGTATTCGCCGGAGCGGGCGAAGCAGCTGTTGCAGGAGGCCGGGCTGGGGCAGGGGTTCGACATCGATCTGTGGGCGATGCCGGTGCAGCGGCCCTATAACCCCAACGCCAAACGCATGGCGGAGATGATCCAGGCCGACTGGGCCAAGATCGGCGTGCGCGCCAAAATCGTCACCTTCGAGTGGGGCGAATATTTGCAGCGGATTAAAAACGGCGAGCATCAGACCGCGCTGATGGGCTGGACCACCGCCAACGGCGATCCGGACAACTTCTTCGGCCCGCTGTTCACCTGCGCTTCGCTCGGCGGTTCCAACTCGGCGAAATGGTGCTACAAACCGTTCGACCAGTTGATCCTGCAGGCGCGCGAGGAGAACGATCACGCCAAGCGGGTGGCGATGTACCAGCAGGCGCAGGTGATGATGCACGATCAGATGCCGGCGCTGATGATCGCGCACTCGACCATCTTCGAACCGGTGCGCAAGGAAGTGAAAGGCTACGAGATAGACCCGTTCGGCAAACACATCTTCAAGCAGGTATCGCTGGAGAAATAAAGCAGGGCGCCGCGGCAATGCGGCGCCCAAAGGTTTTACCAGCTGTAGCTGACCGTGGCGGTGACGGTGCGGCCGCTGCCGTAGAAACAGGCGTCCACGCCGCCGCAGGACGAAACGTAATGCTTGTCGGTCAGGTTGTTGACGTTAACCTGCAGCGCGGCGCCTGCCAGGCTCGGAGCCACTTCTGCCAATTCGTAGCGCGCCATCCAGTCATACAGCGTAAAGGCCGGCACTTTGTAGGTGTTGGTCGCATCGCCTTGGCTGGCGCCGTTGTAACGTACCCCAGCGCCGGTGGAGAAGCCTTTCAGCGGCCCTTGCAGGAAGCTGTAGGTTCCCCAGGCGGAGGCGGCGTGCGTCGGCACCATCACCAGCGTCTTGCCGCGCTGATCGTCGACATAGGTTTCTTTGGTAACGATGTCGGTATAGGTGTAGGCCGCCATGAGCGCGATGGCCGGGGTGAGCTGTGAATGCACTTCGGCTTCCAGCCCCTTGGAACGCACTTTGCCGATCTGCTCCTTGTATTTGGTTACCGGGTTGGTGGAGCTGACGTTTTTCTGCGTCAGATCGAACAACGCCAGCGTCATCAGCGTGTTGCTGTTCTTCGGCTGGAATTTCACGCCGATTTCGGTTTGTTCACCGGTGGTGGGCTTGAACGGATCGGTGCCCGGCGCGCCGGTATCGAGGTTGGGTTCAAACGATGTGCTGTAGCTGATGTACGGGGCAATGCCGTTGTCAAAGGCGTACAGCAGGCCGCTGCGGCCAGTCAGCTTGGTGTCGTTTTGCTGACTGTCGCTGGATCTCAACATGTCCTGAGTGCGCAGCTCGGTCCAGTCGTTGCGCAGCGACAACAACAAATTCCAACCGCCGTAGCTCATCTGATCCTGCAGATAAACGCCGAGTTGGTCCAGCACCTTGCGGTTATCGGTGACCTTCGGCAATGCGCTTTCGTTGACCGGCATGCCGTAAACCGGCCGAGTCCAGTCGAGGAAATAGCCCGCGCTGTCGCCGCGCCAGTTTTGGGTATTGACCTTGCTCCACTTGTAGTCAAGGCCGGTCAACACGCTGTGCTCGACGTCGCCGGTGCTGAATTGCGCTTTCAGTTGGTTATCCAACCCCAGCTCATGGGATTTGACGATATCTTTTTGCGGACGGCGCTGCAGCAGCGTGCTGTTTTTGGCTTGCGACATGAACACCAGATATTTGTAACGTTCATCCACCGTGGTGTAACGCATGTTCTGCTGGAAAGAGAAAACGTCGTTAATATAGTGCTCGAAGATATAGCCGAACGAGGTTTGTTCGCGGCGAGCCTGGTTGAAACCGGGATCGCTGACGTTGAAATCATACGGCAGATAGCCGGCGCTGCTTTTGATCGCCACGCCGGAGGTCGGCAGGAAGTTGCGGTAGCCGTTCTCCGGTTCCTTTTGATAGCTGGTCAACAGGGTGAACGTCGTGTCTTCATTGGCGATATAGGTCAGCGCCGGTGCGATGGCGAAGCGTTTTTCCTTGTGATCTTTGATGCCGGTCTCTTTGGTGCCGGCGATGCCGTTAAGGCGATACAGCAGTTTGGCATCTTCGTCCAATGCGCCGCCGAAGTCGAAAGCGGCCTCTCCTTGATGCAGGTTGCCCGCGCTCAATTGCAGTTTGCGAATAGCCTGGGCGACGGGCCGCTTGCTGGTCATCGCCACCAGCCCACCCGGGTTGGCCTGGCCGTACAGCACAGAAGCCGGGCCGCGCACCACCTCAACGCGTTCAAGCAGCCAGGGGTCGATCTGGCCGCTTTGATAGCTCAGGCCGTCCAGATATTTTGGGGCGTAACGAAAGCCGCGTACGATCACTTCGTCGCTGCGGTTAGAGGTGCCGCGGTATTCCGCCACGACGCCGCTGGAGTATCGCAGCGCCTGAGCGACGGAAGCCGCATCCTGCTGATCCATTTGATCGCGCGTGACGACGGTGATGGCCTGCGGCGTTTTTACCAACGGCGCGGCGCTTTTGGTTCCCGCCGCGCTTTCTTTGGCGACGATGCCCTGCAGCGGCGCGGTGACGTTTTCCTGTGCGCCGGCGACGACGGTGATATCACGCTCAACGTTGTCGGTTCCGGCCTGTACGCCCGGCGCCAGCAGCATGGCTGAGGTCAGCAAGAGCTTGGCGACTGGGTGACGCAGAGGTTGATTGGCGGTATTTTGGGGGTGTTCTGACATTTTTCATCCCTTAAAAAACAATTTTATATCAAGCTATTGCTGTCTTTTTTCATTTGGCGCCGCCGAGAAGGGCTGCGCAGTTCCTTGCCATAAATGAACGGTGGACGAATCGCTTACCGTTTTGCAGAGCCACGCTTCGAAGTGGCCTTGTTGACCTCAGGCGCGTTGATTTATAATTGGTTACATTTTATTGAAAATACAAATGATTCTCAATACCATTTGCATTATTCAAGAAAACAAAAAACGCCGGGTGCGGTGAACAGGGGAAAAAGGAAAAATGCATTCGCTTCATGCCGATGGCCTGGTGCTCAACCTGCTGCAAAGGCCCGATCTCGGCGGAAAAGATTGGTGGCGTCAGGTCGCGGAGTTGGGAACGCCGCTCGTCGAATCGCTGCCCGCAGCGCAGGTGCGCGTTACCTTTTTCTGGCGCGACCCGTGGGGCGATGAACGGCGCTCGCCGATTAAAAAGGTGTATGTCGATATCAACTGCGTGACCGACCATCACAGCCCTTCGCCACAGAGTCTGGAACGCCGGCCGGGTAGCGATATTTGGTGGTGGCAGTTCACTGTTCGCGAAGATTGGCGAGGCAGTTACAGTTTTATACCCATTGAGACGGCGCAACTGCCGCCCGCTTTTACCGGCGATGCGGCTCAGCGTCGGCAGCAGCAGCGTCAGTGGTGGTGTTCGTTGTTTCCGTTGATGCGCCATGATCCGCTCAATCCGGTGGCGCCGCACTGCAGCAGCCGCGGCTTCCCGTTGTCTGCGATACATTTGCCGGCGGCGCCGGATCAATCAGCGTGGCGGGCGTTGGACGCCGGGCAAGCATTGCCCGCCGCGTCTGGGCGTTTGCAGCACTTCTTTTGGCACAGCGAACGATTGGCTAACCGACGCAACATCTGGCTGTACGCCACCGGCGCAGGGGAAGACCGCCCGTTAGTCGTACTGCTGGACGGGCAATTTTGGCTGCATGGCATACCGATTTTTTCCGCACTGGACGCCGAGACGCTTAACGGAAGGCTGCCGTCGGCGCTTTATCTGTTTATCGACGTGATAGACATGGCGCGGCGTGCGGAAGAATTGGCCTGCAATGCGGCTTTCTGGCGGGCGGTGCAAGAGGAGCTGCTGCCGCAGGTGGCGGAGCGTGCGCCTTACAGCGACGATCCGCAGCGCACGGTGGTGGCGGGGCAGAGTTACGGCGGGTTGGCGGCGTTGTATGCCGGGTTGCATTGGCCGCAGCGTTTCGGCTGCGTATTGACCCAGTCGGGTTCTTTCTGGTGGCCGCATATTGAAGCGATGATTAACCCGGCTGAGGAGTATGACGCCGACGTCGGCTGGTTGACTGAACAGGTGCGGCGGGGCTTGTGCGCCGCGACGCCGCTGCGCGTCTTTCAGGAAGCCGGTGAAGGGGAGAGGGATATTCATCAGGTCAATCGCCAAATGCATCGGGCGCTGGTGGAGGCGGGGCATCGGGTCGATTATCGCGTGTTCGCCGGCGGGCATGATGCCGTCTGCTGGCGCGGCGGTTTGCTCGACGGATTGCGGGCGCTGTTGGCTCCCTAGTCATGGATAAACGAAGGCCGGGCTAACCCGGCCTTTTTCATGCCTGCGGCGTGTCGCAGTGGTAGCGGCCGCGCGGGATCACCAGCGGCGTGTGGGACAGCGGATCGTCGATGATCATGCACGGCATGCCGAATACCCGTTCCACCAGCTCGGCGGTGATGATCTCCGCCGGTTTCCCCTCCGCCACGATCTTGCCGTCGCGCATAGCGATGATGTGATCGGCATAGCGGCAGGCGTGGTTGAGATCGTGCAGCACCGCGATGAGGGTTTGGCCGTGCTCGCGGTTGAGCTGGCGGAACAGATCCAGCAGCTCGATCTGATGCGCGATGTCCAGATAGGTGGTCGGTTCATCCAGCAGCAGCAGCGGCGTTTGCTGCGCCAACGCCATCGCCACCCAGACGCGCTGGCGCTGCCCGCCGGACAGCTCGTCGACGCTGCGGTCCGCCAGCTGGCCGACGTTGGTGGCCGCCATGGCGGCTTCCACCGCCTGTTTGTCGGCTTGCGTCCACTGTTTCAGCAGGCTCTGGTGCGGGTAGCGGCCGCGCGACACCAGATCCGCCACGGTAATGCTGTCCGGTGCGATCGAGGTTTGCGGCAGCAGCCCAAGCTCGCGCGCCAGCGCCTTGGTGGCGAAGCTGCTGATGTTCTTGCCGTCCAGCATCACCTCGCCGGCGCTGGGTTTCAGCAGGCGGCACAGGGCGCGCAGCAGCGTCGATTTGCCGCAGGCGTTCGGCCCGACGATCACCGTGAAGGCGCCGTCGGGGATCGCCACGCTCAGATCGTCAGCGATGATTTTATTGTCGTAGCCCAGCTTCAGATGCGAGGCGTGCAGGCGGTGGCTCATGGCATTGTCATTCTTCATTATCTGCGGGCCTCACGGATGAGCAGCCAAATCAGGTACAGACCGCCGATGCAGACGGTCACGACCCCGACCGGCAGTTGGATCGGTGCGAAAAGATGTTGGGACACTACGTCGGCGCCGAGCAGCAGCGCCGCACCCATCAGCGCCGAGGACGTCAGGGTGACCGAGGATTGGCCGGCCAGGCGGCGGGCGATCTGCGGCGCCGCCAGCGCGATGAAGGAAATCGGCCCGGCGGTGGCGGTGACGGCGGCGGTGAGGGTGACGCCGAACAGCATCAGCCACAGCCGGCTGCCTTCGGCGTTCACGCCCAGCGCGCGCGCCGTATCGTCGCCCATTTCCAGCAGCTGCAGCCGTTTGCCCATCAGCAGCGCGGCCGCGGCCGCCAGCACGATGAACGCCGTGGCGGGTTGGGCTTTCTGCCAGGTCATGCCGTTGAGCGAACCGGCCTGCCACATGGCGGCGTCCATGGCGCGCTCCAGCGAGGCGGTGATGATCAGCCAGGTATTGGTGGAGACCAATACCGCGCTGATGGCGATGCCGACGATGATCAGCCGGAAGCCGGCGATGCCTTGCCGCCAGGCCAGCAGGTAGATGGCCAGCGCGGCGAGAATGCCGCCGGCCAGCGCGCCGCCGGCGATGTAGTAATAGCCGCCGTTGAACAGGGTGATGGCGATCAGCGCGCCGGTGTAAGCCCCCATGTTAAAGCCAATCACGTCCGGGCTGCCGAGCGGGTTGCGGATAATCGACTGGAAAATGGCGCCGCTCATGCCGAGCGCGGCGCCTAACAGCAGCGCCATGGCGATACGCGGCAAGCGCCATTGGGTAACCACGGTGACCAGATTTTTCGGCGCCTCGCCGCTGAGCGCGGCAAAGACCTGCTCCAGCGAGAGCTGCAGCGTGCCGTAGCACAGCGCGGCAACGGCCATCGCCAGGCACAACGCCAGCAGCGAAAGGTTGACCAGCAGCAGGCGCAGCGGCATGCGCCAGTTGATGACGCCGTCCGGGCGGCCGATATGCAACGTGTGGGGCAGACTCATCACAGCCCCCCCAGCGTTTTCTTGCGGCGCACCAGCCAGATCAGCACCGGCGCGCCGATGAAGGCCGCCACGATGGAAACCCGCAGCTCACCGGCCGCCAGCAGACGGCCGACCACGTCGGCGCACAGCAGTAAAATCGGCGCCAGCAGCATGGAGTAGGGCAGGATCCAGCGCTGGTCGGGGCCGACCCACCAGCGGGCGATGTGCGGCACCATCAGGCCGATAAAGCTAATTGGGCCGACGGTGGCGGTTGCCGCGCCGCACAGCAGCGTGATGGCGATCACCGCGATGACCTGAGTCAGCACCACGCGCGCGCCGAGCGCGATAGCCAGATCTTCCCCCATGCCGATGGTATTCAGCGGCCGGGCGATGAGCAGCGTCAGCAGGCAGCCGAGCAAAATGGCGGGGGCGGTGACCGGCAGCGTGGACAGCGTGCGGATATCCAGCGTGCCGGCCTGCCAGAAGCGCAGTTGATCGAAGGTTTGCGGATCGATCAGCGACAGCCCGGTGGTGATGCCGAGCAGCACCGCGCCGATCGCCACGCCGGCCAGGGTCAGCCGCACCGGGTTGATGCGCCCGCCCGCCAGCGTGCCGATCAGGTAGACCAGCAGAGTGGTGAGGGCGGCACCGACAAAGGCGTAGGCCATATAGCTTTCGGTGGTGGCGGCGCCGAAAAACATGATGCCGATGACCACGGCGAAGCTGGCGCCGGCGTTGATGCCGAGCACGCCGGGATCGGCCAACGGATTGCGCGTCAAGGCCTGAATCAGCGCGCCGGCGGCGCCGAGCGCCATGCCGGCCAAGATGCCCGCCAGCGTACGGGGCACCCGGGCGTTGAGAATGATGGTGCTGTCGGAACCGCTCGCGGCGCCCTGCAGGCTGAGCCAGACGGTGTGGAAGGGGATGGCTTTGGAACCCAGCATCAGGCTGGCAATGATACACAGCAGCAACAGCGCCAAGCCGATACCGAACCCGGCGATGCGTTTGAAGCCACTGGCGTAAGCTGCGTGCGGTGCGGACGAAAGCGTCCGCTCAGTCGGAGTGGGTACGTTCACACCGGTAACTCCTGTATGATTTTTATTCTCATTGTTATTTGCGTTCATGCGGGGTGCCAATAGTAGCACGAGTTTACGCCCGCATGCACCCGCCGGTTGGTGGCGCAGGTGCGTTGACGATGTTAATAACTATTGATATTTCAATTGATTGAATGTGAACGGTTGCCCTGTTTATGGCAAACGTCGGCAGGAGGCTGACCCGCCGACGGCGTGGTTCAGGGCTTTTTGAACAGCCGTTCGATTTGGTTCAGCATGTTGGTGGCGCTGTAGTAATCGAGGCGGAAGGTGTCGTTGCCGACGGCATAGACGTGCCGCTGTTCCACCGGCTCCAGATGTTTGAGGAACGGGTTGGTCAGCACCTCTTGCACTTTGCGCTCGTTGGTGGCGAACAGGATCAGCGTTTTGCCGTTCAGGCCCTCGGCCATTTTTTCGCCGGAGATCTGGATGATGTCATGGCGTTTACCCATGCTGGTGTTGCCTTTGGCGCTTTCCGGCGGGGTGGCCAGCTGGAAGCCGAGCTGCGTCAGCAGCTTGCCCTGGGCGGAACCCGGCGTCCACAGCATGGCCTCGCGGCCGTTGTCGGCATACACCAGCGGAGTGGTCGGCTGCGGCGGCAGCGCGATCGCCTGCTTCACTTGCTCCACGCGCTGTTCGAAACGATCCTCCGCCTGTTTGGCGCCGGCTTCATGGCCGGTGATCTCGCCGAGCTCGCTGGCCAGCTGCTGCCAGCTCTTGTCGCCATAGTCGAGCACCAGCGTCGGCGCAATGGCGGACAGCTGGTCATACAGCTTCAACGCCGAATCACCGCCGGTGGCGGCGACGACGATCAAATCCGGTGCGGCGGCGGCGACGGCTTCGGCATTGGGCTCCACCTGGTACAGCCGTTCGACGTGGCGCTGTTTGGCCACTTCGCTCCACTGGGTAAAGAAGCCTTGCTTATCGGCCACCAGGGGATTTGGGCTGGTGGCGGCGCTGGCGACCACCGGGGCGTCGATAGCCAGCAGCGTGCCGGTGATGGTGACGCTGGTGGACACGATGCGCTGCGGCGGTTTTTCCAGCGTGAATTTCCCTTTGACGCTGTCGATGGTGCGCGGCCAACTGCTGTCGGCAGCGGGGGCGGACGGTTTCTGCCCGTCGCTCTGGTCGTCCGGGCCGCAGCCGCTGAGCAGCAGGCTGGAAGTGGCGATAAATGCAATGAACAGCTGGCGTAAGGATAGGGTCATGAGCGGGCTCTTTCTTTCCTTGAACTAAGGCTTATCAATCCGGCGGCGGATTGGCTGCGTGGTGGATGCCCGCTAATTTACCATCCAAGCCGGCAAAATGATAACCATTCGTATCTCAGCGCGTGGTGAATAGTGAGAATAAGGAGAAAGTGGAGGTGAGTGCGGCAGAAACGAAAAAAGCGCCAAAAGGCGCTTTTCTCTGAATTGGTGGGTCGTGCAGGATTGATTCGGCCTTTGGCCTCACCCTGCGGGCAACGCTGCGCGTTGTCGTATCGCTGCGCGATGCTCGAACCTCTACGGCTCTTCATCCTTCACGACTCGGTAAACTATGCCTGCAAGAAGATAAAGTCAGAGTTGGGTGGCGCAGAAACGAAAAAAGCGCCAAAAGGCGCTTTTCTCTGAATTGGTGGGTCGTGCAGGATTCGAACCTGCGACCAATTGATTAAAAGTCAACTGCTCTACCAACTGAGCTAACGACCCGCAGAAGTGGTGGGTGATGACGGGCTCGAACCGCCGACCCCCTCCGTGTAAAGGAGATGCTCTACCAACTGAGCTAATCACCCACTTCAGGACTTCCAGGTACTGCTAAACGAGATAATGATGGTGGGTGATGACGGGCTCGAACCGCCGACCCCCTCCGTGTAAAGGAGATGCTCTACCAACTGAGCTAATCACCCTCATTCGTTCTCATTTTTCTCAACAAGATGGTGGGCGATGACGGGCTCGAACCGCCGACCCCCTCCGTGTAAAGGAGATGCTCTACCAACTGAGCTAATCGCCCCGTCTTGTTGGAGTCGCATTATAGGGATAGTTCAAAGTGAGTCAACGGTTTTTAAAATGATTTCAATCGTTCGCCGCAAATTTAGGCAGGGCGCGATAATTATCGCCAACGGCGCCGATTCTTTGCGCAACGCTATGCGAAACTCGCCGCAAAACGCGCGAAATCGACCGGCGCAATATCGTGTCGGCGTTGAGGAATTAGCGCGTGGTGATACAATGTCGTCCACTCTTTTTTCAATTCCGAGCAATCGTCGGCAACCGCCGACACGCGTTGCGTAATAAGGCAGTGAACCCAATGAAAATCAAAACCCGTTTTGCACCGAGCCCGACCGGCTATCTTCACGTCGGCGGCGCGCGTACCGCACTTTATTCCTGGTTGTTCAGCCGCCATGCGGGCGGTGAGTTCGTTCTGCGTATCGAAGATACCGATCTGGAACGCTCCACCCAGGACGCGATCGACGCAATTATGGATGGCATGAACTGGTTGAACCTGGATTGGGATGAAGGCCCGTATTTCCAGACCAAGCGTTTCGATCGTTACAACGCGGTCATCGACGAGATGCTGGAGCAGGGCACTGCCTATAAATGCTATTGCTCCAAGGAACGTCTGGAAGCGCTGCGCGAGAAGCAGATGGAAAACGGCGAGAAGCCGCGCTACGACGGCCATTGCCGCGACAGCCAGTGCAGCCACACCGACGACGAGCCGCACGTGGTGCGCTTCCGCAACCCGCAGGAAGGCTCGGTGATCTTCGACGACAAAATTCGCGGCCCGATCGAATTCAGCAACCAGGAGCTGGACGATCTGATCATTCGCCGCACCGACGGTTCGCCAACCTATAACTTCTGCGTCGTCGTCGATGACTGGGACATGGAAATCACTCATGTGATCCGCGGCGAAGACCATATCAACAACACCCCGCGCCAGATCAATATTCTCAAAGCGCTGGGCGCGCCGGTGCCGGAATACGCACACGTGTCGATGATCCTCGGCGACGACGGTAAAAAATTGTCCAAGCGTCACGGCGCCGTGGGCGTTATGCAGTACCGCGACGACGGCTATCTGCCGCAGGCGCTGCTGAACTACCTGGTGCGTCTGGGCTGGTCCCACGGCGATCAGGAGATCTTCTCCATCGATGAGATGAAAGAGTTCTTCACGCTGGAAGCGATCAACAAATCCGCCAGCGCGTTCAACAACGAAAAGCTGCAGTGGCTGAACCACCACTACATCAACCATATGCCGGCGGAAGAAGTGGCGGTGCATCTGGCGTGGCACGTTGAGCAACTGGGCCTTGAAACCCGCAACGGCCCGGAACTGAAAGACATCGTCAAGCTGCTGGGCGAGCGTTGCAAAACGCTGAAAGAGATGGCGGAGTCTTGCCGCTACTTCTATGAAGACTTCAGCGAGTTCGACGCAGACGCGGCCAAGAAGCACCTGCGCCCGGTGGCGCGTCAGCCGCTGGAAGCGGTGCGCGCCAAGCTGGCTGCCATCACCGTCTGGACGCCGGAAAACGTGCACGACGCCATTCAGGGCACGGCGGATGAGCTGGGTGTCGGCATGGGCAAAGTCGGCATGCCGCTGCGCGTTGCGGTGACCGGCGCCGGTCAGTCGCCGGGCATGGACGTGACCGTGCATGCGATCGGCCAGAAGCGTTCGCTGCAGCGCATCGACATGGCGCTGGCTTACATCGCCGAGCGCGAAGCGCAAGCCTGATTTGCTGATACGCCTTAAAGAAAAAGCCCCGTGGAGCGATCCCGGGGCTTTTTTCATGGCGGTGTGTCAGGCTTGCTCGCCGGCCGGCAAACCCGGGCGGTAGGCGAGGAAATACATCAGCCCGACAAAACCGGCGCCCCCCAGCGCGTTGCCGAGAAATACCGCGACGAAATTGGGCAGATACTGCTCCCAGCCCATGCCGCCGGCAAAGATGGCCGCCGGGATGATGAACATATTCGCCACCACGTGCTGGAAGCCGATGGCGACAAAAGCCATGACCGGGAACCACATGCCGATCACTTTGCCCGGCACATCCTTGCTGGCGAAGGCTAACCACACCGCCAGGCACACCAGCCAGTTGCAGCCGACGCCGGAAATGAAGGCGTGCAGGAAGTCCGCATCCACTTTGGCCTGCGCGATCGCCAGCGTCTTATGCAAGAATGCGCCTTCGGTCAGGCCCAGCAAATGGCCGAAGAAGTAGGCGACGGCCAGGCTGCCGGCCAGGTTGGCCAGGGTGACCCAAAACCAGTTGCGCAGCACGGCGATGGCGGGGATTTCGCGGGCAAACCAGGCCATCGGCAAGGTCATCATGTTGCCGGTCAGCAGTTCGCCGCCGGCCAGAATAGTCAGGATCAAACCGATAGGAAAGACCGCGGCACCCAACAGGGCACCGAAAGAGCCCCATTCGGCCGGCAGGGTGCCGATGACGTGAATATCCAGCAGAAAGCCGGTGGCAATAAAGGCGCCGGCGAGAAAGCCCAGAATCAGCAGATTAGCGAGCGGGGCGCGGCTTTTGTTTACCCCGGCCTGAACGGCGAGGGCGGCGATTTCTTTTGGTGAATGCAAAGACATGACGGACTCGGTTTATAGTAATGAAGTTTATGGCGCGGGCAGTCTATGCCGCTCGGGAGTCCGACTCAAGCGCATTTCGTTAACATTCCATTAATTAAAAATCAATGTGATATGCAGGGTCTTTTGCCATTTTGAGATGTAGCGCGCAAAATGGATGAACTCTGCGCAAAGTGATGATTTTTTGGCGCCAAAGATGCTGATTTGGCGGCTTTTTCAACGCTTGATTCAGTAATTCAATTTAGCCGTTGACAGCTTTGAGCGGGTTTCATATTATGCGCCCCGTTCACAGCACAAAGTGATTGTGGAACGGGGCTATAGCTCAGCTGGGAGAGCGCTTGCATGGCATGCAAGAGGTCGACGGTTCGATCCCGTCTAGCTCCACCAAACTTCTTCTCAGAGAGGTTGGGGAATACCGTAACGCCGGTCAACGCGTACCACTTTTGTGGGGCTATAGCTCAGCTGGGAGAGCGCTTGCATGGCATGCAAGAGGTCGACGGTTCGATCCCGTCTAGCTCCACCACCATTTAAAAAGCCGACCTTAGGGTCGGCTTTTTGCTTTATGCGTGCGTCTAATGCTTGCCTGACGCTTGGAAAAATGACTCTGGCTTTCCGATAGCTCGGAGTTATGCCGCCAGCTCACCAAAACTAGCGATATGACACGGTGAATTGAGCCACGGCATTGACTTCTCCCGGCGTAACTTTTTCTTCCGTTTGATAATATTGCACGCTGAGCGGGATTTCGTTCATCCCTACCAGCGTCTGGTTTAGCATGCCGGTTTTCGTCCCCAACTCAAAGGGAATGCCGTTACGCAGTATCTGCAGACCAACGCCGGTGGCCGCCTCTTTTGATGGGATAACGGCCAATACCTGACGATTGCCATTAACCATGTCACCGCGTATCTCCAGATCGACTTTAGTGTTGACATTGCACTCCATCGCGATGTTAAAAGGGGTATTTCCCGCCGTGGCCCCTATACCAGAGAGCGTCCGCCGGTTGATTTTTCCCAGGAAAACCTGTTTCGACGGCGTGCTGAGGCGGCAACCTTCCACTGCGATATTGACGGCAGGAAAATAGGTCTCACCCAGCCGTCTGGCGTTGGTTGCTCTCAAGCAGGTATAGTTAAAGGAGAAAGGGGAAAATGCAGACATGGCACCAGATTGTATGTCGCCGGTCTTGACCAGATAATATTTGAAGTTTCCGCCAAGAACATAGTTCACGGGTGTATTACGCGGCGCATAAATATCCCAAAGCCCCGGTTGGTCATTGAGCGACATGGCAATGCCGACCCCCTGCCAACCAGTCTGATAGACGGGAATACCGTGGTATTGTAATGCTGTCGCACTCAAGTGGGTATAGGCTTGCAACACCAGATCGCCGGGTTCGCCAAAGGAGAACTGTATGGCATTAGCCAACAGCCTGACGGAAAAGTAAGATTCCCCACGACCGATAAGATCGCCGACTTTAACGCCTGCCGGGACGGTAATGCCGGATTGCTCGATTTTTAGCGGATGATGCCATATCGCATAGCAATCGCCCTCACTTTGGGCTGAAAAGGAAAATAATAAGACCAGGATGCCAGCGATCCTGGCTATAGCTGTTGTTTTAAATAGCGTTGACATATTCACTTTTCCTATTAGATATTGCTCGAACTGCACATAGTGTTATTTTTATCTATCAATTTTTTATATAAACGATGGGCGCTCATCCTTCGGCCATCATGTAGTTTTCTAGCGTTAGTTGTATGAATATTTTTGATATGACTGATATTGCATACTGAAGCACTGGGTGCACGGAACAGAGGCGTCGTTTATGTGCCAATGTGGCTTGGAGCCCCTCTTATTCCACAAAGGGCTATCGATATGAAACGGTGAATTGGGCGATGGCGCTCACGTCTCCCGGCGTTATGTTCGCCTCTGTTTGGTAAAACCTTGCCAGAAATGAAAGGGAATTCTGGCCGAGCAGCGTTGTATCTAATGCATTAATTTTGTTGCCTAAATCAAATGGGGCACCGTTGCGCAGAATCTGCAACCCGACGCCTTTAGCCGCATTGTCAGTATGATTAATTGCCAATACCTGGTTGTTGCCACTCACCGTTTGCCCTCTGATTTCCAGGTCTACTTTGGCATCTGAGTTACATTCTAAAGTAATATCGAACGGAGTTTCGCCAGCGGTACTTCCAATACCGGAGAATTCTTTTCTATTCACTTCTCCCAAATGGACGTATTTGATTGGCGTGGTTAATCGGCAACCTTCCACTGAGACGTTGGTAGCGGGAAACTTTGGATGACCGAGTCTAAAGGCTCTACCGGCGATCCGCAAACACGCATAGTTCATCAGGAATGGCTCAAATTGCGGCATCACACCCGGTTTAATATCTCCGATTTTTACGAGATAGTATTTAAAATTTGCCGAAAGTATATAATAAGGCGGCGTTGGGTTCGGTCCAGAAAACTCTGGAATACCGGCATGGTTATTTAATGACATTGCAATGCCAATGCCTTCCCAGGAGGTTTTATAGACGGGGATGCCATTGTGTTTAAAACCGGTTGAGGTCAGGTAGGTGAACGGTTGTACCACGAAATGTCCGTATCCGAAAATCGCTTCGCCATTTGACAGTACCTTAACGGAAAAATCCAATTCGCCTTGCCCCAGAACTGCCCCGTTTGACGCATCTGCCGGAACAACGATCGGACTCTGGCTAATATATGGCGGTATATGATACATTGCCCGGCAATCTTCATCTCCGGCATAAGTTTTCGCGGAGTATAAAAATACCAGAGCAAGCGAAATAATCCCATGCAATATTATTTTTGCTTTATCTAGTGATTTTCTTCCTATCATTGTCTTTTTCCTTTCAACCGCTAATGAAGTGTTTACCATGCCGTGATGAAGATAACAAAGGTTCGCCTGACATGAAGCTTCGATTGGGTTCTTGTGCATCATTTTTTTTGTCTTCAATGGGATTGCAGGATTCATCGCAAAACCAGTCAGTGTTTATATTTGATAATATTAACAGAGCAGATGCGAACACCAGTATGTAAATAATTACGACTGCTTTCATCATGTCGTTTCTCTACGCTGTGCTGTTTAATTACAAACATGCCTTGGTTGCCTAATGTTTAGCTCATTGCCAGTTGGTCGACATTTAGCAGGAAAGATCCTGCATATTATGCTATGTGCGTTTATCAATAATTTAATGCTATTTACATATCATATTGAGCATTTTTATTTTTGACTCAGACTCTTTAGCTGTAATGGCATAACTGCCTTGGCAGCGTTGCTTCCCCTCCCAATGAACCAACACCGTTCCTGAATCCGGCATACCGCTCATATAAACGCTATTATCATTTCCTACGATCCCTGTCGTTTTGTCTTCACCTTGCAGCGTAGCGACAGCGCCGAAAGGGATTGCGTTGGTATTGTGTTGCAGCTTTAAGATAATTCTATTGCCGATGTTAGATTTAAAGTGAGCGGATACAACAGCGCCTTTTGTCGGGATAACAATCTTGCTGTTCTTTGCTATTTCAACGTCATCGCCAAAGCTTTGCGGGTTTAAGGCAATCCGATTCTTATGATAACTGCTGATGTAAGGTACTACCGCATAGCCTCGAGAGTCAGTTTTGACGCCGACACTGTTAATCACTTCAATATTGTGGGCATTGGGTACCTTAACTAAAGCCACAGTATCCCCCAGCGATTGCGATAATGTAATGCCGTCGCCATGGGCGATGGCGCCGCCGCGTAGGCTGTAATTAACCCGCTGCATATTTTGATCAAAGCTGTATCCGGCCCCGACCTCGCCATACCCGCCGCGATAATAGGCGGAGCCGTTGCCGGATGGTCCGGATCTGATGCTGCTTTGGGAGGCCGAGACGTTATAACTGAGCTGGTTATTTTCCAGAGCCGTTCCGCTCACACCTAATTGCTGATTGAACTTGCCCTTGCTGTTCTTGCTGGCGGTGTAGTTAGCCCAGCTGTTCGATTGCCATTTGTTCAGCGGGATCTGAACGTTAAGAGTGGCAATCTTGTCGGGTTTATCCGTATAAGGGCCGCTATTGTAACTCAAAGCAAGATTGTAGCTAATACCACGCTGGCTGGTTGAGAACCCAAGCAGAAAATTCTTCTCAACGCTGCTGTTATGCCAGTAGTTCTGTTGATAACCGTTGAGGTAGAAACTACCGAAATCGTGAAGGGGCTGATTAATATTGAGAACCAGCTTGCTTCTTTTTATGTCACGCGCCAGCCACTTTTTCTCAAGATTGGTATTCATGTCACTAAATTCAGAAAAATTTAAATAGCCTGATGTTGAATATCGATATCCTGCAAGCGTGAAGTTTGTACCCGTAGTTTCAAGGTTTTTTGCGTACTGGAGCCGATATTGTTGCCCTGAACGGGAAGTGCCCGTAATGAGCCGGCTTTTGGTATGGGTGACATCGGCTGAAAATGATCCGAACTTTTTCAAGCTGCTGCCGATGCCGGAAGAAATTCCCTGGTGTTTTTCTGAGATGATTACGCCCCCATAGAGCGTTTTATCGTCTCTAAGACCATAAATTAATGACTGTTGAAGAAATTTATATTTAGATTTATCGCGTTGCGCGGCACGGTACTCGCCTAGCGTTAATTCATTTTTTTTCATGCCTTCTCGCAGCATGATGGGCACTGCGGAAAAGGGTTGAAAGAAGCTGCGTTCTGAGCCATCTGCCTCTTTGATGATTACTTGCAGCCCACCGCTGGAGGTGGTGGGGTAAATATCGGTTATTTCAAAACTTCCTGCGGGCACGTGAGTTTGATAAATGATGTAGCCATTTTGCTTCACAATGACTTCGGCATTGCTTTGCGCGACGCCTCGCACCGTGGGGGCGAAGCCCCGCTGGCTGTCAGGGATCATGGAGGGATCGCTCGCGAGTTTCAGGCCGCGAAATTGAAAGCTGTCAAAGACGTCGCCAGAAGTTGAACTGTCACCCACGATCAAGGTGCTTTTACTGTCTCTAAGACCGCGCTCAGCATAGGAATTGATGCTTTTCCATTTGGTGCTGTTTTGGCTTGAGTAGGTAGAGTAGTTTCTCAAGCGCCAGGCGCCGAAGTTTGCGCCGCTGCGCAGGTTCAAATATTGATTATCACCCGTTTTTGCATTCCCATTTTGCCATGATTCGGTGCCGCTGAAGCTGTAATCCATCAGGAGGACGTTTATGCCGTCATCCCAAAGCGTCGGGTTTACCCAGTCCCGCGGCTGGTTTTTAAGATAAGCCTGAGGAATATTTAAATCTAATCTTTGGCGATTGAAGTCAAACTTTGCATAGCTGCCCGGAATAATCTCATTGATGGGATGATCGGTTAGACTGTTTTCGCTCGTCGTTGCCTTTAATGCGTCAAATTGGATGCCGAAATTTTCAAGATCGTTTCGATGGATGCGAGGTTGCAAAGCACCGGCAACGTGAAAAAACTCCACTTTTTGATTAGCGAAAAAAGCGTTGTTTAGATAGATATCCACCCAATACTCACCAGGCAATTGATCGCTCGGATTGTTGAAATGGGACAAGTCAGCCACGTTTTGATAATTTCTGTTTAATGCAGAAGGCTCAAAGTAGTCCTCTGCCAGTGCAACCGGTGAGGATAAAAAACAGAAAAACAGCACCGACTTTTTGTTGTTGGCGATACTTGGCATAGTCATTTTTGCATCCCTTTACATATTGTTATAACGATGCTTTTATTTCCTCGGTCACGCCTCCATAGTCGTTGATGGCTTGCCATTTTATTACAGTGCTGCGTATTCCGTTTGGCATAGCCCATTGCTTTTTACTTTTTGGTGCGACCATGTCGGCTTCTTTAAGCTCTTTTTCACCTACAGAGAGAGAGTAAAAAGAGACATAAAATGGCGTTGGGTTACTCACAATCAACATGTTTTTTTCTCGAGAGAATTTGATTTTTTTGTATGCGTCACTTGCCTCTTTCTTTGATAAAGAACTGGGGCGATAGATTATTTTTATTCTGTTTTGTACTGTAATAAGGAGTTTGTTTTCCTTGGTTCTTTTGGTTGAAGGTATCGATCTTACGCTAAGCCAATATACTTTTTCTTCATGCTGTGGCAAAACGCCGCCAGAATGGATGATTCTAATAATATTATCCTGCTCTGGCTCCAGCCTGAACAATGGCGGGGTAACAATGAATGGGACTTCACTGCTATCCTCGGCCCGAAAATTTTCTGCCCAGGTTTGGATGAGTACCGGTGAATTGCTGTCTTGATTGCTTACTGAAATATTCGATTCTTTTTTATTTTCCTCATAAATGACTCGCGTTCCTCCCAGGGTTACGCTGGCGACAGTATTAAAAGAAAATAATAGCAGAAAGCAAAGGATTCTTTTTTTAATCATCGTTATTCCCGTAGCGGTTTTAATTATCGGGCCGGCGTTGTTGCCGGCCCGATAAGAGCACCTTATTAATTATATGAGATGCTGAATTGTGTCGTGGCATTTGCCGGGCCGACGGTAACCGTGCCGGATGTAGACATATATTTAGCGACATAAGTAAAGACGTTCCTGATGTCTTTTTGCACGCTTTGCGCATTAGAGAATGACGCAACCGGGATTTGCGTTGTGCCATCGGCCTCATAGAGCGCAACGCCGATGCCTGTAGCGGCGTTGGTCTCTTTATTGAGCGACAACAGAGTTGTGTTGCCATCTGCGTAAATGCCATCGAACTTGATAGACGCTTTTTTGACCGTGTCCGGACAGCTGACTAAGGCGATATTGAATTTTGTCGGTAGCGCTGTATCGCCAACGCTTCTAAACGCTTTGGCACTGACATTGCCCATTGGGATTGTCTGGTTGGCGCTGCCCGCCTCAACCGTGCAGGTTTGGTCGGTCACCGTGCCGGTAAAGTTTATAGTACCGTCTGCAGCGTATGATGTAGACGATATGACTAGATATGCTCCAGCTAACAGCATGGTTCTCTGTGTGCGTAATTTCATATTCTCTATCCTTTTATAACTGTATGTAAATCATAGTTTTTTAAATCAATCCCTATGGTTATTGAATACGCGTTAAAACTCCCTTTTTCAGGTGATTGATGCTTTTGAGTGTGTGTTAGTTTGAATTTGAAAACTGCAATTCTCACTTTTATTGGTTTTTAATGCTGCCAGGTGGTTTTTCTCCGGCCGCTATTTGTTAACGAAATTTAGTCTATATGAAAAAAAACTATTCAGTGTTAAAGATCATAAAAAGTGCTATTTTTAGAGTTAAATTCTGTGTTTGTGGTTTTTTATGCTATTGGTTTGAGTGTGTATCCTGAATTTAAGCAATCCTAATAGTTTGATCCTCTGATTAATCTTGTGATTGTTAATGTGCTAATTAATGTTGATGATGGGTATGTGTTGACATTGATATTGTTTTCTTGATGAAACTATTGTCATTGTTTCACCATCGTTGGATGAGGTTATCCATGAAAAAAAATAAAAATATCGCAATTGTTGGTGGTGGCGGGGTAACGGCGGTGATGACGGCCTTGGCCTGTGCGAGGAAAGGGATCTCCGTTGATTTTTTTCTCGATGAGATGGATTACGATGAGTTTAAGACCTCTTTGGGTAACCATTGTTTATGGCGAAGCGTTCATGAAGATAATCTGCGCCTGAGCCGATTTGCGGCTCAGTCTCAATGGATATGGGAAAAATTTATTTTGGCCTCTAGCGGTGAGTTTGGCCGCAAAGAAAGAATGGTACGCGTGGTTGAACGTGCGGAACTCAACCGGCTGATAAAATTGTATGAGCAGTATAATTTACCCTATGAAGTGAAAAACTGTGGCGATGATGAGTCAATTGTATTGCCGCCTTTCCTTGATTATAAGAATAAATTTATCTTCGTGAGTTATGACTCTATTTTACTTAACGTGGCTGAAATATTTTCATATTTTAGTGATGAATTGGCGTTTTTCACGAGTGTGAATGTTTTCAGAAATAAAAATATTGGTGGATTAGGTAGTATTGAAGGCGGTGTGATTTTTGTTGACGAAAAGAAACATCTGTATGATATCGTGGTTAAGTTTACAAATGATTTTAAAATCAATGAGATGAGTTCTTTCGAGGCCGTAGATGTCGAGGCTAAAACGATTTTTAAAGACTTTTATCTGTCAGACGCCATCGGCCATTTAACACAGCCCATATGGATTTCTGAAAATGAGTTTAATATATCGCTAGTACCCTCTGTCGATGGACGTGTTATCAGGGTTGGCATGGATGTTCATTTCCCCCAATCGGCAGAGGTATTGGTGCGGAATTTAAACATTGATGCTTATTTATCAAGAAGTAAAATCGACGTAATGTCCAGTTCGATATTTTCAATTAGCTCATGTGGCGTCTCTTCTGAAGATGCCAGGTCAGTGATTCCATGCTGGACAGTGAGTGATGACAATAAAAAGATAGTTGTCGTTGAAAGTATGGACTCCTACTACAATGCCTCACCTGCTGTTGCGGAGGAGATCACTACGCTATTAACGCTGATTATTAACTGATTGTTTGTTTTATGGCGTGCGCACAGCTAAATGCAATACCGTATGGCGTATCAAAAGCGTTCTGTTATAAGGACAAAAATCGACCTGTTCTGACTACGCAGATTGTTGTCACAGCCATTCCATTTTATGCAGCAGCATTATTGTAGGGGAAGGGTTAACCGAGCGGCGAATGCTTATTTTCTGTCAGCATGCGCCATTGTAGGCGGTCAGGATACCGGCATAAAAAAGGCGCCCGCAGGCGCCTTTGTATGTTTGTGGCGACGCTGAACTTAGCCCAGCACCAGGCCTGCGATCGAAGCGGACAGGATGCTGACCAGCGTAGAGCCGTACACCAGCTTCAGGCCAAAGCGCGACACCACGTTGCCCTGATGTTCGTTCAGGCCCTTGATCGCACCGGCCACGATACCGATGGAAGAGAAGTTGGCGAAGGACACCAGGAACACCGACAGGATCCCCAGGCTGCGCGGCGACAGTTCGGCAGACACTTTCTGCAGCTCCATCATTGCCACGAACTCGTTGGAAACCAGCTTGGTGGCCATGATGCTGCCAACCTGCAGGGCTTCGTGCTTAGGAATGCCCATGATCCAGGCGAACGGATAGAAGAAGTAGCCGAGGATTTCCTGGAAGCTCAGGCCGAAGATGGCGCTGAACACACCGTTGAGCGCGGCGATCAGGGCGATGAAGCCGATCAGCATCGCGGCAACGATAATCGCTACTTTGAAGCCGGCCAGGATATATTCACCCAGCATTTCGAAGAAGCTCTGGCCTTCGTGCAGGTTGCCGAGGTGCAGCTCTTCTTCTTTATTGGTGTCGTACGGGTTGACCAGCGACAGCACGATAAAGGTGCTGAACATGTTCAATACCAGCGCCGCCACCACGAACTTGGCGTCCAGCATGGTCATGTAGGCGCCGACGATGGACATGGACACCGTAGACATCGCGGTCGCCGCCATGGTGTACATGCGCTTTTCCGACATCTTGCCCAGGATATCCTTGTAGGCGATGAAGTTTTCGGATTGGCCGAGGATCAGCGAACTGACGGCGTTGAATGACTCCAGCTTGCCCATGCCGTTCACTTTCGACAGCACGGTACCGATAATGCGGATGATGAACGGCAGCACCTTGATGTACTGCAGAATACCGATCAGCGCCGAAATGAAGACGATCGGGCACAGCACCTTCAGGAAGAAGAACGCCAGGCCTTTGTCGCCCATGCCGCCGAATACGAAATCAGTCCCTTGTCCCGCAAACCCGAGCAGTTTGTCAAACAGCGCGGCGAATCCTTTTACGAAGCCCAAACCCGCTTCCGAATGCAGGAAAAAGTAGGCCAGCAGTACTTCGATAACCAGTAATTGAATAACATAGCGAATGCGGATGCTTTTGCGATCGCGGCACACCAACAGGGCCAAGATCGCCACCACCACTATCGCCAACGCAAAGTGCGCAATATGGGACATGTTTGCTCCAAATTTGAGGCAGGCTGAATTTCGGCTGTCATTTTATGTAACGCTACGTTTAAAAACGAGACTTCTATTGCAAATATGGAAAATCATAGCGGGAGTTCTCCTAAAGTGTTGCGCAAAAGCATAAAAAATCAAGACGTTAAATCGGCAATAGGAAATTCGTATTCTTGTGCTAACCTGTCTTTCAGGGGTATTGCAGCCAAAATCCCATCAGAAAAGCACGGAAATCGGCAAGCTCCGCGCTGAACCCTTCGATAAAACCGTTAATGTTGGCTATTACAGAGATAAGTTTTACCGCTCTAAATGCGCTTGATAATTATTATCATTTATATAGAGTGGAGATAAACGTAATTTCAGTAAGGGTTCAACATATGCTGAACAGTCGCGTGGTTGAAACCACCTCCGGTCGCTCCGCCAGAAAAATCAAACTCTCGCTGATGGGGCCTGCCTTCATCGCCGCTATCGGCTATATCGATCCCGGTAACTTCGCCACCAACATCCAGGCCGGCGCCTCGTTCGGCTACAGCCTGCTGTGGGTGGTGGTTTGGGCCAACGTGATGGCGATGCTGATCCAGCTGTTGTCCGCCAAGCTGGGCATCGCCACCGGGAAAAATCTGGCCGAGCACATTCGCGATCGCTTTCCGCGGCCGGCGGTGTGGGCCTATTGGGTGCAGGCGGAGATCATCGCCATGGCGACCGATCTGGCCGAGTTTATCGGCGCGGCGATCGGCTTCAAGCTGCTGCTCGGCGTTTCCCTGCTGCAGGGCGCCGTGCTGACCGGCATCGCCACCTTTTTAATCTTGATGCTGCAAAAGCGCGGGCAAAAACCGCTGGAGCTGGTGATTGGCGGCCTGCTGCTGTTCGTCGCCGCCGCTTACATCGTCGAGCTGGCGTTCTCTCAGCCGCAGCTCGCGCCGCTGCTGAAGGGCATGGCGCTGCCCGATCTGCCCAACGGCGATGCGGTATTTCTGGCCGCCGGGGTATTGGGCGCCACCATCATGCCGCACGTGATCTACCTGCATTCCTCGCTCACCCAAATCGGCGGCGAGCACGACAAGGCGGAGCGCTATGCCGCCACCAAAGTCGACGTCGCCGTGGCCATGACCATTGCCGGTTTTGTTAACCTGGCGATGATGGCCACCGCCGCCGCCGCGTTTCATTTCAGCGGCCACAGCGGCATCGCCGATCTCGACGTGGCCTACCTGACGCTGCAACCGCTGCTCGGGCAAGCCGCCGCCACCGTGTTTGGCCTGAGCCTGGTGGCCGCCGGCCTCTCCTCTACCGTGGTGGGCACGCTGGCGGGGCAGGTGGTGATGCAGGGGTTCGTGCATTTCCATATTCCGCTGTGGCTGCGGCGTGCGGTGACCATGCTGCCGTCGTTTATCGTCATCATGCTGGGGATGGACGCCACGCGCATTCTGGTGCTGAGCCAGGTGCTGCTCAGCTTCGGCATTGCGCTGGCGCTGGTGCCGCTGCTGGCTTTCACCGGCAATCGGGCGCTGATGGGGGAGATGGTCAACGGCCCTGTGGTGCAAAACCTGGGCAAGCTGATCGTGCTGGTGGTGGTGGGATTGAACGGCTACCTGCTGATCGGCAGCGTACTGTAGGCGAAAATAGCGTGGGCCGGCATTGCGCCGGCCCGTCGTCGTTAATCGCGGTCGTCATCGCCGTGGCGGCGCCAGCGATCGCGGTCATGATCGTGGTGGTGCTTTTTCTCTTTCTTCCAGTGGTGCTTATCGTAATGCCTGTCGTATTTACGATAGCGTCCTTCATGATAGTAATAGTGTTTGCGCCAGTAGTCGCGGTCGCGCCAGCGATAGCCGTCCCAGTAGTAACCGCGGCGGCTGCGGTCGCCGAGATAGCGCCCCTGATGGCCTTGCCACCAGTCGCGATCGCGCCAGTCGTAACCGTCCCAGTAACGGCCGCGATTGTCCCGATCGCCGATACGCAGTGAAACGCCCGGCATCAGATCGATGCTGATCCCTTCGGCGTGCGCCTGCTGTGCGGCGGGCAGTACCGTCGCCGCCAAGATGGCGGCCAAGAGCAGAGGTTTAAACATGACTTCTCCTTTCCGCTTGCGCGGCCTGGCCGTTTGTCACTTTATGAAGCGCGTTCATCAGTTTAAAAAAGCGGCCTTATCGTTATTTTTGCTGCAATATCGGCATCATAGCGCCGGCGCATAGGGTTGAATCTGAGAGCCACTCTGAAAACGGCGACGAAGGCCAAGATTTGAGATTTTTCTGGGGTATCGCCGCTCGATTGAGCGGCGGAATTTGTAAGCGATTACAGTAAGATTTTCTCGATCTGCGCGAGTTCTTCTTCACTGAAGTGGCGATTGGCCAGCATGCCCACCGCGTCTTCTATCTGCGCATTCTTGCTGGCGCCGATCAGCACCGAGGTAACGCGATCGCCGCGCAGCACCCAGGCCAGCGCCATTTGCGACAGCTTCTGCCCGCGTTGCCGCGCCAGCGCATCGAGGCGGCGCACCTTGTCCAGCCGCTCGGCGGTCAACTGCTCCGGCTGCAGGAAGCGGCTGCCGCTGGCGGCGCGGGAATCTTGCGGAACGCCGTGCAGGTAGCGGTCGGTCAGCAGGCCGCCCGCCAGCGGCGAGAAGGCGATCGAGCCGACGCCATGCTCCGCCAGCGTATCCAGCAGCGCCGTCTCCGGCCCGCGTTCCAACATCGAATACTTCGGCTGGTGGATCACGCACGGCGTGCCGAGCCGCTGCAGAATGTCGAATGCCTGCCGCGCGCGCTCGGCCGGGTAGTTGGACAGGCCGACATACAGCGCTTTGCCCTGGCGCACCAACAAATCCAGCGCCGCCATGGTTTCTTCCAGCGGCGTCTCCGGATCCGGCCGATGATGATAAAAGATATCCACATACTCCAGCCCCATGCGCTTCAGGCTCTGATCGAGGCTGGCGACCAGGTACTTTTTCGAGCCCCAATCACCGTAGGGGCCGGGCCACATGGTGTAACCGGCTTTGGATGAGACGATCAGCTCATCGCGCCAGGCCCGCAGATCGGCGTTGAGTATGCGGCCAAAGTTCTCCTCGGCGGCGCCGGGCGGCGGGCCGTAGTTATTGGCCAGATCGAAATGAGTAATGCCGCGATCGAAGGCGCAGCGGATCAGGCCGCGGGCGTTGTCGTACAGCGTGGCGTCGCCGAAATTGTGCCACAGTCCGAGCGAGACGGCGGGCAGCTTCAGCCCGCTGCGGCCGCAGCGCCGGTATTCCATGTCTTGATAACGTGAGGGGGAGGCGGGGTAGGACATAGTTATCCTTGTCGGCGAGAGGTGAAGTGCTTTGAGTGTATACGCTTTCACACCGCGCTGCCGGGGGAGCGATCACAGCGCCGGCATGTAACGCCAGGTTGCCGATCGATGCAGGAATCCTTGTTCGAAATTTGAACAGCATCTTCGATACTTAAAGGTAATCGCTCCAGCTGCAGACAGGTGATGATCATGACTCAGACCTATACGGTGGCCGATTATCTGCTCGATCGTCTGGCCCAAATCGGCATCCGTCATTTCTTCGGCGTGCCGGGGGATTACAACCTGCAATTCCTCGATCACGTCCTCGCCCATCCGCAAATCACCTGGGTAGGCTGCGCCAACGAACTGAACGCCGCCTACGCCGCCGACGGCTATGCGCGCTGCAAACCGGCGGCCGCGCTGCTCACCACCTTTGGCGTCGGCGAGCTGAGTGCGTTGAACGGGGTGGCCGGCAGCTACGCCGAGTACCTGCCGGTGATCCACGTGGTCGGCACGCCGGCGCAGCGCGCTCAGCGCGCCGGTGATTTGCTGCACCATTCGCTGGGGGATGGCGACTTCACCCACTTCGCCCGCATAGCCAAAGAGGTGACCGTCGCGCAGGCCGACCTGACCGCCGACAACGCCGCAGAGGAGATCGACCGCCTGATCTGCGCCGCCTTGCTGGAACATCGCCCGGTTTACCTGATGTTGCCCAGCGACGTCGCACAGGCGCCGCTGCCGAGTAAACCGGCGCCGCTGATGCTGCGCCAGGCCAAACTGTCGCGCAGCGCATTGCAGGCGTTTATCGCCGCGGCGCGCGAAAAGCTGCTGTCGGCGCGGCGGGTATCGCTGCTGGCGGACTTCCTGGCCGATCGCTTCGGTGCCGAAGCGGCGCTGGACGAGTGGCTGCAGGAGGTCGACATTCCGCACGCTACGCTGCTGCTCGGCAAAGGCGTGCTGGATGAGAACCGCGCCGGTTTTGTCGGTACCTACTGCGGCGGTGCCAGCGATCCGGCGGTGAAACAGCTTATCGAAAACGCCGATGTGGTGATCAACGTCGGCGTGCGTTTGACCGACACCATTACCGCCGGTTTCACGCATCATCTGCCGGTGGAAAAATGCATCGACATTCAGCCGTTCGAAGCCTGGGTCGGGCGGCAGCGCTTTAGCCGCATTCCGATGCGCGACGCGGTGCGGGCGCTGCATCGCCTGAGCCTGTCGCTGGCGTCGCGTTGGCCGTTGCCGCCGATCGTCCGCCCGGCGCTGCCGGAAGGCGATGGGGAAGGGCTGGATCAGCACGCCTTCTGGCGGCAGATGCAGGATTTCCTGCGGCCCGGGGATATCGTGCTGGCCGATCAGGGCACCGCCTGTTTCGGTGCGGCGGCGCTGACGTTGCCGCGCGGCTGCCGGTTGATCGTGCAGTCGCTCTGGGGCTCGATCGGCTATACCCTGCCGGCGACGTTCGGCGTGCAGACCGCCGAACCGCAGCGCCGGGCAGTGCTGCTGATTGGCGACGGCGCCGCGCAACTGACCGTGCAGGAGCTGGGTTCGATGCTGCGCGACGGGCTTAAACCGGTGATCTTCGTGCTGAATAATCAGGGATATACCGTCGAGCGCGCCATCCACGGGCCGGAGCAACGTTATAACGACATCGCGCGCTGGAACTGGACGCAGTTGCCGCCTGCGCTGGCCGGCGAGCGGCCGGTGAAGGCGCTGCGGGTCAGCGATTCGGACGGCTTGCGCCAGGCGCTGCGCGAGGTAGCCGACGGCGATCGGCTGGCCTTCATTGAAGTGATGCTGCCGAAGATGGACATTCCCGAGCTGCTCGACACCGTTTCGCGCGCCATTCAGGCGCGCAACGCCGCCGCTTAAGGCAGGGAATCGCCCAGCAGGCGCTTCAGCACCCAGAACCCCGCCGGGCCCGGCGGGGTCAGTTTTGACCATACCGCATCCACCGAGATCATTTTCGGCCAGCCGCGCGGCCGCAGCTCGGTCAGCATATTGTGGCCGTATTGTTGCACCAGCCAGTGCGGCAATACCGCCCAGCCGAACCCCTGTTCCGCCATCTCCAGCAGCAGCAGATAGCTGGGCGCCGACCAAACCAGGCCGCCTTGTCTGGCCGCTTCGGCGCCGGTGTAGGTGTTCAGGATCAGCTGTCGGGTGCTGGACAACTGCTCCGGCGTCGGCGCGGCGGCCTGCGCCAGCGGATGCTGGTGGGCGACGAACAGCCCCATGTCGGTTTGTTCCGGCAAACGAGAGAAGGCGATATCCGGCGGGTAGCTTTTTTGCACTTCCACCATGCCCAAATGCGCGCGGCCGCTTTGCAGCAGATCAATAACGTCGCCATCTTCGGCGATCATCCACTCCAGCTCAATCTCCGGGTAACGCAGTTCGAATTGTTGCATCAATTGATCGTGATGCTTGGGTTGATAGGTATCGGAGAACACCATGCTCAGGCGCGGTTCGACCTCGCCCGCCAGTTGAATGCTCAGGGCGTCGAGCCGCTCGCTGGCGGCGAGGATCGCCTGCACATGCCCCAGCACTTTGCGGCCGGCGGCGGTGAGCACCGGCTGGCGCGCGCTGCGATCGAACAGCGTCAATGCCAGGTCGGCCTCCAGATTGGCGATGGCGGTGCTGATGGTGGATTGGCTTTTGCGCAGCTTGCGCGCGGCGGCGGAAAACGAGCCGAGGGCGGCGGCTTCGACAAACGCGTGCAGCGCTTCCGGGGAATAGTGCATAAACTATCTACTTTATCGATGGTATCTATTTTTAATCTACCCAAAAAAGCGATGATAATCACCTGACTTTCGCAACAACTGTCGGAAAAAAGGTGATGTATGCAACTGCAAAACAAGTCTCTCATTGAACGTATCGTCCACGCCGTCGGTTTCGAGGTGATTGCCGTGATGATCGTTTCTCCGCTGGGGGCATGGCTGCTTAATCGTTCGATGGTGCAAATCGGCGCATTGGCGGTGGCCTTGGCGACCATCGCCATGGTCTGGAATATGGTTTACAACACGGTATTCGACCGTCTGTGGCCGGTCAGCCGGGTCGTCCGCAACCTGAAGGTGCGTGTGCTGCATGCCGTCGGTTTTGAAGCCGGTTTTATCCTGATCGGCGTGCCGATCGCCGCCTGGATGCTGAATATTTCCGTATTGCAGGCCTTTATGCTGGAGATCGGTTTCTTCCTGTTCTTCCTGCCGTACACCATGGCCTATAACTGGCTGTACGACACGCTGCGCCAGCGCTGGTTCGAAGCGCGCCAGCCGATCAATTCCGGCGCTGAATAAGGCGTCGTCAGCCCGGCGATTCTCAGGTAAGGTCAGAGGATTGTCGCAACAGGCTGAGGAAAGAAAAATGAAAGTGTTGGGCTTGCTGGGTGGCATGAGCTGGGAATCCACCATTCCGTATTACCGCACTATCAACGAGCAGGTAAAGGCGCGCCTCGGCGGGCTGCATTCGGCCAAAATCGTGCTCTACAGCGTCGATTTTCAGGAGATCGAGCGCTTGCAGCACCAGGGCGATTGGGACGGCGCCGGCCGATTGCTGGCCGCCGCCGCGGTGGCGTTGCGCGCCGCCGGCGCCGAAGCCATCGTGATCTGCACCAACACCATGCACAAGGTGGCGGAGGCGGTCGAGCAGGCCAGCGGCCTGCCGCTGATCCACATCGCCGACGCCACGGCGCTGCAGGTGCGGGAAAAAAACATTCGCCGCGTCGGGCTGCTGGGCACGCGCTTTACCATGGAGCAGACCTTCTACCGTGGCCGCCTGCAGGAATTGCACGGCATTGAGGTGGTGACGCCGGTCAGCGCCGATCGCGACATCGTACACCGCATCATCTATGACGAACTGTGCCTCGGTAAAATTCGCGACGCCTCGCGCGACGAGTATCGCCGGATCATCAGCGATCTGGAGCAGCAGGGCGCGCAGGGGATTATTTTCGGCTGCACCGAGATAGGGTTGTTGGTGAGCGAGCAGGATGCCTCGGTGCCGGTGTTCGACACCACCGCGATCCACGCCCGCGCCGCCGCGGCGTTCGCGCTGGCCTAATCGTCGTGCGGCGGTTGCCGGCGGTTTACCAGCATCAGCGGTTTGCCCGCCAGCGCCAGCCAGGCGGGCAGCATCACGATGCACAAGACCGGCAGCAGGTGCAGATCCGGCACCACCGCCACCGCCATGAACAGGCTGAGCCAGCCGTCGCGCGTCACCACCAGCACCAGCCCCATGATGGCGCAGGAGACGGTGATCGCCGCCGGCACCGCCGGAACGTGCTGGTGCAGCATCAGCCCCAGCGCCACGCCGACGAACACCGCCGGGAAGATGCGCCCGCCGCGAAAGCCGCTGGCGGCGGCGATCACCAGCGCCGCCAGCTTGGTCAGGGTAATGGCCAACAGCGCCGGCACCGAATAGCCGTCGTCTTGCGCGAGGCGCTTCATTTCATCCAGCCCTTTGAACAGGGTAATCTCTCCGCCCACCAGCGCCAGCAGGCCCAGCACAAACCCCCCCAGCCCTAACATCAACACCGGATTCTTCATCGAATGGAACAGGCGGTGAACGTGCGGGAAGCACCACAGCGCCACCATGCCGAGCGCGATGGCGATCAGCGCCACGATGGCGCCGCTGAAGATGTCCGGCAGCCGCGTCACGTCGTAGGCGTCGAGCTGCAGGGCGAAATTGGGCTCGAAGAACATCTGGGTGGTGACCGCGCCGGCGGCGGCGGCCACCAGCGGGGCGAACAGGCGATCCCACAGCGGCGTTTCGTTATTGCCCGCCAGGGTTTGCGAGAAGATCAGCGCGGCGGCGACCGGCGTGCCGAACATCGCGCCGATGGTGCCCGCAGCCGCCAGGATGATCCAGTCCATGCGCGGCACCTTCGGCAGCAGGCGCGCACCGGCGGCCGCTACCAGCGCGATATTGATGGCGGTGATCGGGTTCTCCGGCCCCAGGCTGACGCCGCCGGCCAGGCCGACGATCAGCGCCAACCCCAGCCCCGGCAGGGCGGAGAGCGGCAGCGGCATGCCGATCAGCGATTCCGTCGCCGGGTCCGGCCCGGCGTGGCCCGGCATATAGCGCACGATAAGGCCCACCGCCACGCCGGTCAGCGTCAGCATCGCGACCGGCCACCAGGGCGACTGGGCATCCAGGCTCAGCGCATCGGGCAGCGTCACCCACAGTAATTGCTGCAGCGCGGCGGCGACTTTCATCACCAGCAGCAGCACCAGACTGGAAGCGGAACCGATAATCAGCGCAGGCAAAGCAAAGGCCAACATGGCATTGGCGCGCGGATGCAGCATGGGTAATCCCTTGTCGATGCCTCCCTGCAGGGCAGGGAGAGCGGGTGGTTGGGCTGTGGCCACAGCTTGCCAGACTATCGGCGCGCAGGCACGCATTGATATTGCCCGGCGGCGATGACGGTTAACAGTCGCCTGGGGGCGTTTTTTGCCGCAATTTGTTTCAAGGCGCGGCGTCGCGGGCAAGCTGAAACGTTTTTTGTGATCCGGATCGCTATTGGGGTGCAGATCCGGGGCGGGTGATTGTTGTTTTCGCAGCAGGATTTTACAGTGTGGGCAGCTTTTTATTTTTCATTTTGCGGAGACGAAATCAATGACCTATGCCCTCGTGGGTGATGTTGGCGGCACCAATGCCCGCCTGGCGTTGTGCACTGTTGCGACGGGTGAAATTACCCAGGCGAAAACCTATTCCGGCCTGGAGTTCGACAGCCTGGAGGCGGTGATCCGCCAATACCTGAAAGCGTGCGATATCGAGGTGCAGGATGCCTGTATCGCGATCGCCTGCCCGGTGACCGAAGACTGGGTGGCGATGACCAACCACAGCTGGGCGTTCTCGATCAAAGAAATGAAGGCCAGCCTGGGGCTGAGCCACCTGGAAGTGATCAACGATTTCACCGCCGTCTCGATGGCGATCCCGATGCTTTCGCCGGATGACGTGCTGCAGTTTGGCGGCGGCGATGCGCAGCCGGGCAAACCGATCGCGGTGTACGGCGCCGGCACAGGGCTGGGCGTCGCCCACCTGGTGCACGTCGATCGCCGCTGGGTCAGCCTGCCGGGCGAGGGCGGCCATGTCGATTTCGCGCCGAACAGCGAAGAAGAGGACATCATTCTGGAGGTGCTGCGCGGTGAAGTGGGGCACGTTTCCGCCGAGCGCGTGCTATCCGGGCCGGGTCTGGTCAATCTGTATCGCGCCATCGTCAAGGCGGACAACCGCCTGCCGGAAAAATGGGAGCCGAAGGACATCACCGAGCGGGCGCTGGCAGACAGCTGTATCGATTGCCGCCGCGCGCTGTCGCTGTTTTGCGTGATCATGGGGCGCTTCGGCGGCAACCTGGCGCTGAATCTGGGCACCTTTGGCGGCGTGTACATCGCCGGCGGCATCGTGCCGCGCTTTATGGAATTCTTCAAGGCCTCGGGCTTCCGCGCCGCCTTCGAAGACAAAGGGCGTTTCCGTGACTATGTGCGCGACATCCCGGTGTTCATGATAACGCACGGCCAGCCGGGCCTGCTGGGTGCCGGCGCGCATCTGCGCCAGACGCTGGGCATGCAGCTGTAAGCCCAGAGATGAAGTAATAAAAAAAGGGGGCGCAACCCGCAGGTTGCGCCCCTTGTCGTTTTCGTGGGGGATCAGGCTTTGGCCAATTCCGCCGTCTGGGCGGTTTCTGCCGTTTCCGCTTCCACCCCTTTCGGCGCTTTGATGAACAGCGTAATCAGCAGGGAGGCGGCGGACAGGACGCCAATCACCATGAAGGTGGCGTGGAAGCCGCCGAAGTATTTGGCGACGAACGAACCGGCCAGCGCGCCCAGGCCGAAGCCCTGGTAGATGATGCCGTAGTTTTTGCTGTGGTTTTTCAGGCCGAAGAAGTCGCCGACAATCGCCGGGAACACGGTGATGTTGCCGCCGAAGCAGAAGGCCACCGCGCCGACGCAGATGAAGAACAGCGTGTGGTTCAGGGTCATGAAGCTCAGGGCGACAATCGCCAGCACGGTAACCAGCATGGTGAAGCTGATGACGCGCATGCGGCCTACTTTATCGGACAGCGTACCCAGGATGATGCGGCCGGCGGTGTTGAAGATGGCGACGGCGGACACGGTGTTGGCGGCGGTGGCCAAATCCATCCCGGCCAGTTGAACGCCCATGTCTTTCACGATGCCGATGAGGTACAGACCGCTCATGCAGGCCGCGAAGAAGATGGTGAACAGCAGGTAGGCTTCTTTGGTGGCCAGCATCTGGCGCACGCTGAAGTCGTTGCCCAGACCGTTGGCGCCTTGCTGCGCGGCGTTGGTCGCCAGCACCGGCTCTTTCAGCAGCAGGGAGCCGACGACGATCAGGCCCATCACGATGGCACCCCAGTAGAAGAAGGCGCCGGAAACGCCGACGTCGGCGATCAGGGCGGCATTGACGTATTTGAACAGCAGGCTGCCGCTGCCGAAGGCGCCGACGGAGATGCCGGAAATCAGGCCTTTATTGGCCGGGAACCACTTAATCAGGTTGGACAGGGTGGAGATGTAGGCGATACCGACCGCAAAGCCCACCACCACGCCGGCCAGCAGGTAAATCATGTCGAGCGAGCTGACGTGGGCGCTGGCGATCAGGCCCAGGCCGACCAGAATGCCGGAACACAGCGTCAGGTTGCGGATGCCGAAGCGCTCTTGCAGCTTGCCGGCGAACAGCGTGGCGAAGGCCAGGAAGAAGCTGGTGATGGAGAAGGTGGTGGCGACGTCCGCCAGCCCCCAGTGGAACTTGTCGACCAGCGGCTGGTTGAACAGGCTCCAGGTGTAGATGGTGCCCAGGCCCATCTGACAGATGATGGTGCCGAGAACGATTAAGCTGCGATTTGCCGGTTTGGTGTTCATGGCCGGTCTCCTTCCTGTGTGTGCGTTGCCGGGCGTGAGCCGCTGGCTGAAATTTGCGGGGTGAAGCTGTGTTCCCGCGGTATGGGCTTATTATATGGCCGGCCCCCCTAGCGGGCGGCGGATCGGGAATGAGTTGCACGGCGGAAGGAATGAAATGCATGTTATGCGGCGTGAGTTGCCGTTTTAGCGCCGAAAAGCGCGTGAAATGCCGTGGGTGGCACGTGATCTACATCAAAGATATCAACGATTTATTGTTAACTGCCGGTGAACGATTGTGGTGAAATTGTGAAGGATGCGTCTGAAAGGCGTAAATCGGCATTGCGCCTATAGAGCGGTGATGAGCGCGGGACTATGTTATCTGCGATCGGACGAGGTCCGCTCTGCAGGAGTCCATGAAATGAAAAAAACGCTGTTGTTACTGGCCGCGCTGCTGGCGCTGCCGCTGGCGAGCCAGGCCGACGTGTCCATCGGCGTGAACGTGCCGGGCCTGTCGTTGCATATCGGCGATCGCGATAATCGCGGCCACTACTGGGACGGCTATCGCTGGCGCGATCCGCGCTGGTGGGCCGATCACCACCGGCATGAACGTCCGCGCGGGTACTATTATGGCCCGCCGCCACGGGTGATTTACTACGGGCCGCCGCGGCGCGACTGGCGAGATCGGCCGCATTACCGCATGCCGCCACCGCCGCCGCCCGGCTATTACTACCGTCCGGGCCCGCGCTGGTAAGCGCTTACAGGCGCATCAGCTGGCGAAACTCTTTCACCTTGCTGCGGCTGACCGGCACTTCAAACTCAAGATCGCTCAGCCGCAGAATGTAGGTATTGTTGAACCAGGGCACGATCTCGCGGATCTTCGCCAGGTTAACGCAGTAAGAGCGATGGCAGCGGAAGAAATGCGCTTCCGGCAGCCGGCCGTAAAACTCGGTGATGTTCATCGGCATCACGAACTCTTCACGGCGGGTATAGACCCGCGTCACCTTTTCATCGGCGGCGGCGTAGTAGATGTCGTTGATGTCGGTAACGATGATCCGCTCGTCTTTGATCAGGTTGATGCTGTGGCTGCCGCGGTTCGGCGCGCTGGCCGGTTCCGCCCCACCGGCGGGGCGCTGGTGCAGCGCCTCCAGCTTTTGCAGCATGGTGACGATGCGCGCTTCGTGATAGGGCTTGAGGATATAGTCGAACGCCTCGATCTCGAACGCTTCCACCGCGTGCTCTTTATAGGCGGTGATGAACACGATCGACGGGCGATGCGCGAACTTGCTGATGTTTTGCGCCAGCAGCACGCCGTCCAGCGACGGGATATTGATGTCGAGGAAAATGGCGTCGACCTGGTGGGTTTGCAGGTATTTCAGGACGTCGAGCCCGTCCTCGAAGCTGGCGACGATATCGATATTGCTGTGTTTCTTGATCAGGTAGCTGAGTTCTTCCTGCGCGAGGAATTCGTCTTCCACGATGATGGCTTTCATGAGGCCTCCCCGACCGGCGGCGCGCTCGGTTCCTGATGCAGCTTGCCGCCGTTTTTGCTGATGTAGAACGCGATTTCGGTGCCCGGCTCAAGGCGGCGGATATGCAGCCCTTCACCGTACAGCAGCGACACGCGGTGGTGCACGTTGAGCAGGCCGATATTGTGGCCCGGCATCTCGTTGCGCGCCACCCGGTCGATGGTTTCCTGATTGATGCCGTGGCCGGTATCCTTCACCGAAATCTTCACCCGATCGCCCTGATCTTTCACCGCGATCACCACCACCCCTTTACCCTTGCAGGGCTGGATGCCGTGCACGATGGCGTTTTCCACCAGCGGCTGGATCAGCAGGCTGGGAATGCGCACCGAGACATCGTCGTCGATGTCGTAAATCACCGTCAGCTTGGCGCCGAAGCGCGCCTGTTCGATGGCGATATAGTCCTGAATCTGATGCAGCTCCTTGCGGATATCGATCAGTTCGTCGTTTAGCTCCAGGTTGTAGCGCAGGTAGCGCGACAGATTGATGATCAGCTGGCGCGCGGTGTCCGGATTCAGGCGAATAGAGGAAGAGATGGCGTTCAGCGCGTTGAACAGGAAGTGCGGGTTGATCTTGCTCTGCAGCGCGCGCATTTCGGCTTTGTCCGCCATCTGGCGCAGATGCTCGATGCGGGAAACCTCGATCTGCGTGGAGATGATTTGCGACAGCCCGACCGCCATCACCTTCAGCGTGTTGGTGATCTGGTGGGCGTGGCAGTAGTAAATTTTCAGCGCGCCGGTCACTTCGCCTTTTTCCCACAGCGGCACCACCAGCTGCGAATGGATCTGCGGCGCGGCCGGGTTTTCCAGGTTGTTCTTGATGATGATTTTGCCGTGGCGAATGCTTTCGCGGGTGACGCGGCTCAGCCCTTCGCGGCCGATCGGGTAGGCTTCGCGCCCTACGCCGACGTAGGCCAGCACCTGATGGGTATCGGTGATCGCCACCGCGTCGGCGCGGATGTCCTGGCGGATGATATCGCAGATGGTGGCCAGCGATTCGCTGTTGATGTTGCGAAAATAGGGCAGCGTCTTGTGGGCGATATCCAGCGCCAGCTTGGCCTGGCGCGCGGCGATCACCTCTTTTTCATCCTCGACGCTCTGCACCAGCAGCACGATCAGGCCGATGCACACCGTGCCGAGGATCATCGGCAGGGCAATCTGCGACACGATGTCCAATCCAAGCTCGGTCGGCTTGGCCCACAGCACGATCAGCAGCATGGTGAGGGATTCGCACAGCATGCCGCCGACGATGCCGGCGCGCCAGCGCTGCTCTTTTTTCACCTTGAGGTTGATGTAGCCGGCGCTGATGCCGGCGATGATGCTGGTGATAAGGCAAGGCACCGAGGTGATGCCGCCGATGTCGATCAGATAGCGGTGCACCCCGGCGACGATGCCGGTGACGATCCCCACCCAGGGGCCGAACAGGATGCCGCCGGCCATGATGGCGATGACGCGCACGTTGACCAGCGACCCTTCGACGTTGATGCCGGAGTAGGTGCTGAACAGCGCGAACAGCGAGAAGATCGCCGTGACGATGCCGAGCTCGAGCGGCGTATGGTCTTCTTTTTGCAGCAGTTGGCGGAACAGCCGGGTGCGGGTCAGGAAAAACAGACAGATCAACATCAGCGCGGCGCGATCAAACACCGCCAACAGCATTTCAAAAAAAGGGTGCACGACGGGTTCTCGCTGCGGCCTACGGATGGCGGCAGTATACCACAGCGAAAGGGGCCCGTGGCGCGCGCCACGGGCGGGGGATCAGCCCATGCCGAGCTGCGCTTTACCCAGCTGCGTCAGCAGGTCGGCGGTGGCGCGGCCGTCGAAATCCACCTCGAAGTCGTCGGGGGCGAAGTCCGGCGGCGTTCTGCCGTCGATAAAGCTCGGCAGCTGGCGCTGCAGATAGGCGTCGTTTTTCTCGCAGCCCGGCGCGGCGGCGATGTACATCACGTTGCTGTCGAACTCGCCGTTATGCTCGTTCTCCACCGCGTGGATCACGTCGCAGTGCCAAAATACCGTGTCGCCCGGCTCCAGATCGGGAATAGGGGAAATCCCACTTAATAAAAGGGGATGCCATTTTTCCGAGATCGACAGCGCGCGGCCCGGCGCCGCATCGCACAGATCGTCGTCGGCGACGTCGTCCTGCAGCGCGCGCAGCAGCACATAGGCCATGGCATTGGCGATCGGCACCAGGTTCAGCGTGCCGGCATTGGTGCGCTGCGGCGTCAGCGCCGTCCAACCCTGGAAGGTGCGGAACATCGAACAGACCGCCGGGGAGGCTATCTCGCGCACCTCGGTGCGGCCGTCGGCGGCGAAGGGATCGTACTGCTGCCAGTCGCCGGAGAAAACGTGGCGATACACATAGCGGAAGTTTTCGTCCAGCCAGCGCTCGATGGTGCCGCTGTCGACGTGCGGCGACAGACCCAGCGACGAGGAGTTCGGCGGGCGGCGGCGGGTACGATCGGCATAGGTGGCGACGCGGGTCGGATCGAAATGCTGTTTGCCGTTGCTCTCGGTGGCCCACAGGCTATTGAGGAACACCTGCACCGCATGCATGCGCGCATCCTGCCGCGCCTCGACCTGCGGTTTCGACCAATAGATGCCGTAGATCTGCGGTTTGCTGGCGGCCAGTTTGCCGAAATAGTTGTCTTCGGCGGCGTTTTTCAACCGCTCGACGAAGTTGTTGCGCTCGAGGTAGTCGCCGATTTCCCGGTTCCAGCCCTCGGCCTTGGCGCGGGGAAACACGCCGCGAATGGCGCAGGCGCCGCGCTGTTTGATCAGTGCTATCTGCTGTTCGCTGACGCGCTGTTGCAGGATATCTTCCGCGTCGATCTGCGGCACCGGATTGTGGCCGGCGGCCAGCTCGCGCCGGATCTGTTCGACCTGGCCGCGGATGTTCTCTTCCAGCGCCAGAAATACGTCGCGGTAGTTCGGCAATGCCTGGCGCAGCTGGCGCTTGACGTTAACGATCGTCTGCGGAATATCGTCGATGACTAAAGAGGCCATGGTGTTCTCCTCGTGCCGCGTGAGTGACTGCGGCGAGCGGTTGTAGGGAATCGGGCAAGACGTTATGGTTTTGTGGTTTTAACGTGAATGATTATCGGCAACCAATCGGGGAAAATAAAGAGATATCTTTCATTCGTAAGTTCCTCTTTTTCGTTTTTCGGAGATTTTATGAAGCTGGTCACTGAACGTCTGCACTTACAGTCGATAACCGCCGAGGATTGGCCGCTGTTTTTGCGCCTGTACCAAGATCCCGAGGTGATCCGTTACATCTCCGATCCGCGCAGCGAAGCGGAGATCCGCGCCCGGTTCGAGGAGCGGTTGCCGGCCTGGGACAAACACGGTGAGCAGTGGCTGTGCCTGGTGATGCGTGAGAAGCACAGCGGGGAGGCGGTGGGCGTTACCGGCTTTCGCCCGCAGTGGGTGCCGTATCGGCAGGCGGAAGTGGGATACGGGAGTTTGCCTGCCGGCCAGGGCAAGGGCTATGGCAAGGAGTCGCTGCGGGCGGTGCTGGATTTTGCGGTGAACGCCTGCGGTTTTCACAAGCTGACCGCCACCGTAACCGCGGGCAACCTCGCTTCGCGCGGCCTGCTGGAGTCGTGCGGTTTTCAGCTTGAAGGCACGCTGCGCGACAACTACCGTCTGGCGGGGCAGTGGTGCGACGACTGGCTGTTTGGGCTGCTGGCGGCGGAGTTTCAGGGCGGCAAATAAAAATATCGCGCCGGGTATCGACAAGCTCGTCGGCGCTGCGCTATGTTCGATATTCGGTCAGTTCGCTGGCCAGCGTCGCTCGGACGGTCCGGGCGCTAACGTCTATCGAGGAATCCCCTATGGCTGATAACAGTCCACAGCGCCGTTTTACGCGCATTGAACGCCTTCCCCCTTACGTATTCAACATCACCGCCGAACTGAAGATGGCCGCGCGCCGTCGCGGCGAGGATATTATCGACTTCAGCATGGGTAACCCCGACGGCCCGACGCCGCCGCACATCGTGGAAAAACTGTGCGCCGTCGCCCAGCGCGACGACACCCACGGTTATTCCACCTCGCGCGGCATTCCGCGCCTGCGCCGCGCCATTTCGCGCTGGTATGCCGATCGTTATCAGGTGGACATCGATCCGGAAAGCGAAGCCATCGTCACTATCGGTTCGAAAGAGGGGCTGGCGCACCTGATGCTGGCGACCCTCGATCACGGCGATACCGTGCTGGTGCCGAACCCCAGCTACCCGATCCACATTTACGGCGCGGTGATCGCCGGCGCCCAGGTGCGTTCGGTGCCGCTGGTGGACGGCGTGGATTTCTTCGGTGAGCTGGAGCGCGCCATTCGGGAAACCATTCCGCGCCCGAAAATGATGATCCTCGGCTTCCCGTCCAACCCGACCGCGCAGTGCGTGGAGCTGGATTTCTTCGAGCGGGTGGTGGCGCTGGCCAAGCAGTACAACGTGCTGGTGATCCACGATCTGGCCTATGCCGATATCGTCTATGACGGCTGGCAAGCGCCGTCGATCATGCAGGTGCCGGGGGCGAAAGACATTGCGGTGGAGTTCTTCACCCTGTCGAAAAGCTACAACATGGCCGGCTGGCGCATCGGGTTCATGGTCGGCAACCCCGAGCTGGTCAGCGCGCTGGCGCGCATCAAGAGCTATCACGACTACGGCACCTTTACGCCGCTGCAGGTGGCGGCCATCGCCGCGCTGGAAGGCGATCAGCAGTGCGTGCGCGATATCGCCGAGCAGTATCGGCAGCGCCGCAACGTGTTGGTGAAGGGGCTGCACGAGGCCGGCTGGATGGTGGAAAATCCGAAGGCGTCGATGTACGTCTGGGCGAAAATTCCCGAGCCTTATGCCCACCTCGGTTCGCTGGAGTTCGCCAAACGCCTGCTGGCGGAAGCCAAGGTCTGCGTCTCGCCGGGCATCGGCTTCGGCGACTACGGCGATACCCACGTGCGCTTCGCGCTGATCGAGAACCAGGACCGTATCCGCCAGGCGGTGCGCGGCATCAAGGCGATGTTCCGCGCGGATGGGCTGCTGAAGCCGGGGAAAGGCGGCAGCGCAAAATAATCCTGTCAGGCCGGGCGTTCGCCCGGCCTTATTTTTTCTGTCCCAAGGTTTTCTTCATTATTTCCCCATTATGCTCGACTACGCTGAGTTTTATTTTTTGGACTGAGTGTATGAGTAACCGCTACGCGCGATCGCAAATCGTTTTACATTGGCTGACGCTGCTGCTGGTGATCCTCACCTATTCGGCGATGTTGCTGAAGGATTCGATGCCGGAGGCGTGGGGGCCGGTGGTCAAAAATCTGCACTTTAATTTCGGGGTATCGGTCTTTGCCCTGATGCTGATTCGGTTGGCGGTGCGCGCTTTCCGCGCTGCGCCGCCGATCACGCCCCCGCTGGAGGAATGGCAGGAAGTGGGCGCCAAGATCTTCCATTGGCTGCTGTACGTGGTCTTCCTGATGTTGCCGCTGCTGGGTATGTTAACCCTGGCCTACGGCGGCAAATCGTGGTCTTTGCTGGGCTGGCCGGTGCCGCAGTGGGTGACGCCGGATCCGGTGATGCGCCGGCTGGTCAAAACGGTGCATGAGACGTTGGCAAACGTTGGCTACTTTATCATTGGCGCGCATGCGCTGGCGGCGCTGTATCATCACTATCTGCGCAAGGACGACACCCTGCGCCGCATGATGCCGGGCAAATGATCGCTAGCCGAAACGCCAAAGGGACGCTTGCGCGTCCCTTTGTCTGTGTTCCCGGTCAGGCTGCTGTCAGGCAACCATCAACATGAAGGTGCCAACCCAGGCAACCAGCATGAATGACACGCCCATCAAAAAATATTTCACTGAACAACTCCTGTCTGGAGTCCTCGCCAGCAATGATCCCGATTGTTGTGCTGAGTATTTTATGGGCAACCTGCTTGTCGGGCGGATTCTTCCAAGCGAAAGAACAACGTCCTCGAGCGCGGGTTGTCCGGTTGTCGCGCCTCATGCTCCGTGAGGTAAAATCCGAACCGCGACAGGATCGGCGCTAATGTACTCTCAATACTGGTCTGATTTCAATACTGTGTTTTTGATCACAATTTTTGGCTGTTTTTTGCACAGTGAGGGCTGTTTTATAACGCTTTTTAAGTCGGGTTAGGCCAACTTTCTGACCCACGATAGCCGCAGGTATTCTTTTTCGGTAGATGATTTTTGTGTTAGTGTGAATTTTATACTAATGAACGGTAAAAAGGAGTTTTACCTATGCCGCTACATGGAGAGTTTATCGTTAATAATGCTCAGTTCTCCCCTTTACTCATATACGGTGTTGGCACTTTTCTGGCTTACTCGGGCAATGGAATATATCGTAACCAAGCCGGTTGCGTGGCTGTTGCTGACAATGGCCCAATCCCTCAGGGCCGTTATCACATCGTCAACAGGCTAACGGGCGGCTGGAAAGGAATGTTGAGAACCGATCTTCGTGATTTCTATTCGTGGCCGACATCGACACCGGTTATCAAATATGAGTGGTTTGCCCTCTATCGTGAAGATGGGAAAATCGACGACTATACATGGATCAATGGGGTAAAGCGGGGAAATTTCCGTTTGCATCCATCAGGCCCTTTAGGTATTTCTTTGGGCTGTATTACATTGCAGCATCGGACTGACTTTTTAGCTATTCGTCAGGCATTAGTCTCTACCCGGCCAGTCAGGTTAGTTAACGGCCTGATGTCTTATGGAACGATTGAGGTCATTCTTAATGGAAAGCAGACGTGTCCCAATAGGGATTAAACTTCTGATAGGGGCTGGCATTTATATACTGACATTTTTGCTTGCGAGGCCTTCAGACCCCTCGACTCAGGGGGAGCGTGCATTTTGGATAAAAGCAGCAAACTTGTTCGGTGAACGCGATATTGAGGGGTTTGTAGGTATAGCGCTACTTATCGGCTGCTTGGTTATTACGCTTATAGTCAGCCCAGTAATCATTCGTGTTATTGAAAGAAGGCTTAGGGTTAATTGATTGATATTAAATAATATTTTTATATTAGGACTTTAGGCCTGCACGGGGTTTTGTTTCATCGCCCATGGCTGAATCACTCAGTCATGGGCGATGTTAAGCGTTAGGTATTGCAATGCGGCGGCAGGCGCTCAGGCGACGGCGTTGATGCCGGTCGCCAAAATGACCCAAAAAACGAGACAAGACAGCAGAATAACGGCCCAAATATGACGGCGACTCCACTCCATTTTTAGCCTTCGTTGTTGCGACAAGTGATTAGGTAGCGATCATATCGGCGCAAAACGGGGAAAATTTAGCCCCGTTGGATAATATTTCGCTTACCTGCCGCTAACCTATTGGCAAACTTCGCTTATTGTCACGCGCACTTCGTAGCCCAGCAGATACAGCGCCTGCTCCAACGCCTCAACCTTCGAGGCGTAGCCGATATCCAGCAACCGCTCCATTTGCCCGCCGTTGAATCCCAGCTTGCGCGCCAGCGCCGCTTTGCCGGTGTTTTTGCGCAGCATGGCGTTGTGCAGCTCGATCTTCAGCGCCACCAGCGCCGGCAGATGTACTCTCAGATCATCGGTTTGCACAGGGGAAGGGGCGGGCAGGGGCAGCCCTTCGTCCATCGCGGCGGCGATGGCGGCCAGCAGGCTTTCCTGCGCTTCCAGCTCGATGTCTTCGCGTTTATAGCAGGCAGATTGCCACTCGGGGAAGTCGTGAAAACCGATCTGCCAGGCGTCGCTGTCGCGATCGAAGGTGTAATGGGCGGGGTAGTGGCTGTACATGGCAATCCCTGATTGAAGCCTGAATGAGGCGCTATTGTGACGGCATGCCCGCAAGATAGCCAGCATGAACCCAGCCGTGGGGTAATTTAAATTGAAAGTAATAATTATTAGCAGGCAAATTTAATTTCCTTGTGAGCAATATTCTTATTATTTTTTCCGGGAAGAAAGATTATTTAATTGGGTGTTTGGATTAATATCCCTGTTGATGGGTGATAATGAGAATTAAAATCAAATATCACGCCGGTTTTTATACAATTTCACACGGAAGGGTGAAAATAAGAATATTGATCATGATAAAAGTTCATGTGTTTGATTTGTTGTGGTTTAATTTTTATTATTTCACTTATTAACAATTGTGAAATTCCAGTTTCAGGCAGATATCACCTGGCTGCGGTATTCACCGGCAGCTTTATAAAATACTCTTTTTAGGCAAAGGCGCATTCGATTCTCTTTATGTCTGCGCCAGACAGAAATATTCATTACTCCATGCTTATTACCCGACGGCTCTAGCCGACTTTTCGGGTGCCTGCTCGCATTTGCGCTCTGCCAGGACAGCAGCTCACGGATTAAAGGAATACCTCGTGCCTAAAGTTAACTCGCGTTCATTACGCTTTACCGAACGCCACGTCACCAAATATGCGGCGTCATTGCTGTTTATCGGTTTATCCCTGCCGGCCGCCGCGCTGGCGGATGAACGCTATGACGCGCTGATTCGTCAGGCCAGATCGGGCGATACCGCGCCGGTGCTGGCATATTTATCGCAGCGGCGCGCTCGCGAGGGGTTGAGCCTGCAGCAGCGAGCCGATTATATCCAGGTGGCCGGTTGGGCCGGCCATGACGAAGAGGTGGTCGCACTCTGGCGTGCCGACGGCGCCGCGCTGCAGCGGGATAGCGCCAGCCTGGCGACGGCGGCCCGCGCCTACCGCAATCTTAAGCAGTGGCAACCATCGCTGCGCCTGTGGCGGGCGGCGTTGCAGCTCGCTCCCGCCGACGGCGGCCTGCAGCGTGGCTACGTGATGACGCTGGCGGATGCCGGGCGGGATGCGCAGGCGCAAACGGAAGCGGCCAAAGCGGAGAAGTTACTGGAACCGGCGACGTGGTATCTGACGCGCGCCTATGTGGATCAGGCCGCCGGCCGCAGCTGGGCGGCGTTGGAAAACGTGACCCGCGCCCGTGCGCTGGCGCCGTCCGACGCCGGCATTCAGGCTTATTACGTGACGCTGCTGGCGGCGAACCGGGTCGCGGATCCGGCGCTGCGTGCAAGCCAGGGGCTGGCATTGCCGCCCGCGCAGCAGCGGCGCCTGCAGGCGGATGAAGCCGCCGAACTGGTGCGGCTGTCGTTTATCGATGCTCGTGGCGAACAGGAACGCTTCGTCATCGCCGACCGCGCGCTGGCGCGCTATGACCAACTGCTGACGCAGTGGCGGCCGCTGCCGGAGGCGCAGGACAGCTACCAGCAGGCGCGTATCGATCGCCTGGGCGCGCTGCTGGCGCGTTATCGCATGGCCGATGTGGTGAGCGAGTATCAAACCTTGCAGGCGGAAGGGCGCACGGTGCCGGATTATGCCCAGCGCTGGGCGGCGTCCGCCTACCTCTACCTGCAGCAGCCGGACAAGGCGCAGGCCATTTTCAGCCGCTTGAACGCCGCCGCGCCGCAGGCGGTGACCGCCGAAGACGAAACCGATCTGTTTTACGCGCAGGCGGAGGACGAACGCATCGATCGGGCGGCGTTGCTGGCGCAGCGCGTCAGCCAGCGCTATCCCTACGCGACCCGCCTGTACCAGCTGCCGACGCTGGCCTACAACGATGACTGGCTGGTCGGCCAATCGCTGCTGGCGCAGTCACGGGTTTATCAACGCGATCTGGCCGAGGCCGAACGGCAGTTGACCCATCTGGCGCGCACGGCGCCGGGCAATCAGGGGCTGCGCATCTCATTGGCCAGCGTTTATTTGGCGCGCGGCTGGCCGCGCCGCGCCGAGGACGAGTTGAAGCAGGTGGAAGGGCTGGAGCCGCGCAGCCTGCCGTTGGAGATCCAGCAGGGCTATGTCGCGCAGGAATTGCAGGAGTGGCGGCAGCTGGATTTGCTGGCCGACGACGTCATCCAACGCGCGCCGGAAAGCGTCGCCGCTCAGCAGCTCGAGCGTTCGCGCCGCATTCACCACATGTCTGAACTGCGCATCAGCGGCAATCAGGGCATCGATTCCGACGGGCCGGTCAGCGGCAGCCACGATTTCGGCATTCACGCTGCGCTCTATTCACCGCCGATCGACGACAACTGGCGGCTGTTCACCGGCTGGGGATTCAACACCGGCCAGTTCGACGAGGGCAAGGGCATCAACCGCGATCTCAGCGCCGGCGCCGAGTGGCGCTCGCGCGATCTGTGGCTGGAAGCCGAGGTGGCCAACCGCAACTACGGCCACGGCAATGAGCTCGGCCTGCGACTTTCATCCTGGTATGACCTGAATGATCAATGGCGCCTCGGCGGTTCGGTGGCGCGCCTGTCGGCCGAGACGCCGCTGCGCGCGTTGACCAACGGCATCAGCGCCAACGGCGGCAACCTGTGGCTGCGTTGGCAGCAGAACGAAAGCCGCGAGCTGCGCGCCAGCGTGGCGCCTTCGCACTTCTCGGACGGCAACAACCGGCTGGAATACGGCGTGGAAGGGCGGCAACGGCTGCTCGCCGGCGCCCGTTATCGGCTGGACATGAACCTGACGCTGTCCGGCAGCCGCAACAGCCAGGAGAACGTGCCGTATTACAACCCGAAGCGCGACTTCACGCTGCTGCCGTCGTTAACGCTCGATCACACCCTGTATCGCCATTATCAGACCGAGTGGAGCCAGCAGTTCCAGGCCGGTGCCGGCAGCTATTGGCAGCGGGACTATGCGCGCAAGCCGATCACCCAACTGGGTTACGGCCAGCGCATCAGCTGGAACGGGGTGCTGGACGCCGGCGCGATGCTGCAGTTTGAGAAGCATCCTTACGACGGCAAGCGCGAGCGGAACATCGGCGTGACGTTTGATCTGAATTATCGTTTTTAAAGGAATAATCATGCTTATTCGATCTTCGCTTTTCGTGTTGGCCGCGTTGCTGACCACCGCCTGCAGCCAGGCGGACGTGCCGCGCTTCACGCCGCCGGCGGAGCGGCCCGTGGGGCCGATGGAACGCCCGTGGCCGGCCAACCGTTACGCGGTGCTGGCGTATCACGACGTGGAAGACGGCGCGGCGGACCAGCGCTACATGTCGGTGCGCACCAGCGCGCTCAATGAACAGTTCGCCTGGCTGAAGCAAAACGGCTACCAGCCGGTGTCGGTCGAGCAGATCCTGCAGGCGCAAAACGGCGGCCCGGCGTTGCCGAACAAGGCGGTGCTGCTGACCTTCGACGACGGCTACCGCAGCTTCTACAGCCGGGTCTTCCCGCTGCTGAAGGCCTACAACTGGCCGGCGGTGCTGGCGCCGGTCGGCGTCTGGCTGGATGCGCCGGCCGACAAGCCGGTCGATTTCGGCGGCCTGATGACGCCGCGCGATCGCTTCCTCACCTGGCAGCAGGTGCGGGAAGTGTCGGACTCCGGCTTGGTGGAGATCGGCGCGCACACCTACGCTTCGCATTACGGCGGCATCGCCAACCCGCAGGGCAATACCGAACCGGCGGTTGCCAATCGGTTGTATGACGCCAAACAGGGCCGTTACGAAAGCGAGGCGGAATATCGCCAACGCATCGAGAAGGACGTGGCGTTGATCACCCAGCGCATCACCGCCGCCACCGGCAAGGCGCCGCGCGTCTGGGTCTGGCCGTACGGCGCGGCCGGCGGCGTGGCGCTGGACATCGCGCGCAAGCACGGTTACCGCATGGCGCTGACGCTGGAGAACGGGCTGGCAGACGTCAACGCGCCTGAGAACGTGCCGCGCATGCTGGTGGCCGGCAACCCGTCGCTGACGAGCTTCGCCCAGCAGCTGACGCAGATACAGAACCGGCAGATCATGCGGGTGGCGCACGTCGATCTCGACTACCTTTACGATCCCGATCCGCAGCAGCAGGCCAAAAACCTCGACAAGCTGATCCAGCGCATCTACGACCTGCGCATCAATACCGTTTTCCTGCAGGCGTTCGCCGATCCAAAAGGCGACGGCAACGTGCGCGAGCTCTATTTCCCCAACCGCTGGCTGCCGATGAAGGCCGACCTGTTCAACCGGGTCTCCTGGCAGCTCTCTTCGCGCACCGGCGTGGCCGTGTATGCCTGGATGCCGGTGTTGGCGTTCGAGCTGGGATCTGACGTGCCGCGCGTACAGCGCCTCGATCCGCAAAACGGGCAGTTGTCGGTAGACGACAAGCAGTACCGCCGCCTGTCCCCGTTCAGCCCGGTGGCGCGCCAGCGCATCGGTGAGATCTACGAGGATCTGGCGGCTCACGCCACCTTCAAAGGGATCCTGTTCCACGACGATGCCCTGCTGTCGGACTTCGAAGATGCCGGCCCCGACGCCGCTGCTGCCTACCGCCAGGCCGGCTTCGCCGATTCGGTGGCGGCGATACGCCAGGATCCGCAGGCGATGGCGCGCTGGACGCGCTTCAAGAGCCGGGCGCTGATCGAATTTACCCAGTCGCTGACCGAGCGGGTGCGGGCGATCCGCGGCCCGCAGGTGCAAACCGCGCGCAACATCTATGCGATGCCGGTGCTCGATCCCGCCAGCGAAGCCTGGTTTGGCCAGAATCTGGCGGATTTCCTGCAGGCCTACGACTGGGTGGCGCCGATGGCGATGCCGCTGATGGAAAACGTGCCGCGCGCCGACAGCGGCCGCTGGCTGGATCAACTGGTGGGCAAAGTGGCCGCTTACCCCGGCGCGCTCGATAAAACGGTGTTTGAGTTGCAGGCCGTCGACTGGCGCAAGGAGCGCCGGATCAGCCTGGATGACGGTCAACTGCTGGCCGAATGGATGCGTCGCCTGCAGCGCAATGGCGCTCAGAGCTTTGGTTATTACCCCGACAACTTCCTCGACGATCGGCCTAAGCTGGATGCCGTTCGCCCGGTGTTGTCCTCAGCCTGGTTCCCACTGCCATGACCGATCGTTTAATTGCCTTATTCATCCTGTGTCTGGTGTTGAGCGTGCCTTTCGGCATCGTCCTGCTGTTTACCGGCGAAGTGCTGCTCAACTTCGTGTTTTTCTGGCCGCTGTTCATGTCCGGTATCTGGATCGCCGGTGGCATCTATTTCTGGCTGCACCGCGAGCGCCACTGGCGCTGGAGCCCGGACATGCCCGCGCCGGTGCTGCCGGGCAACCCGTCGATCAGCGTGCTGATCCCCTGTTTCAACGAAGGGTTGAACGCGCGTGAAACCATTTCGGCGGCGATGGCGCAGCGCTATGAAAATATCGAAGTGATCGCCATCAACGACGGCTCCAGCGATGACACCGCCGAGGTGCTGGATCAGTTGACGCTGGAGTTCCCCCGGCTGCGGGTGATCCATCTGGCGCAAAATCAGGGCAAAGCGATCGCGCTGCAGGCGGGCGCGGCGGCGGCGCGCAGCGAGTATCTGGTGTGCATCGACGGCGATGCGCTGCTGGATCGCGATGCGGCGGCCTATTTGGTGGCGCCGCTGTTGGCCAATCCGCACGTCGGCGCGGTGACCGGCAACCCGCGCATCCGCACGCGCTCCACGCTGATCGGCCGCATCCAGGTCGGTGAGTTTTCATCGATCATCGGCCTTATCAAGCGCACGCAGCGCGTTTATGGCCGCCTGTTCACCATCTCCGGCGTGGTGGCCGCGTTTCGTAAGCAAGCGCTTACCGATGTCGGTTACTGGAGCCAGGACATGATCACCGAAGACATTGACATCAGCTGGAAACTGCAGCTCAAGCACTGGGCTATCTTCTTCGAACCGCGGGCGTTGTGCTGGATCCTGATGCCGGAGACCCTGCGCGGGCTGTGGAAGCAGCGCCTGCGCTGGGCGCAGGGCGGCGCCGAGGTGTTTTTAAAGAATCTGCGCAACCTGTGGGCCTGGGAGCACCGGCATATGTGGCTGCTGTTCGCCGAGTATTGCCTCTCCACGTTGTGGGCGTTCACTTACCTGGTCAGCGTGCTGATTTTCCTGGTCGGGCTGGCGGTGCCGCTACCGGAGGGCATCCGCATTCACTCGTTGCTGACGCCGGCGTTTACCGGCCTGGTGCTGGGCGTGGTGTGCCTGCTGCAGTTCACCGTCAGCCTGCTGCTGGAGAAGCGCTATGAGAAGGGCTTCGGCCGCTCGCTGTTCTGGATCATCTGGTATCCGCTGGTGTATTGGCTGCTCAGCCTGCTGACCACGCTGGTGGCGTTTTCCAAAGTGATGTTGAAAGCTCGGCGCGGGCGTGCGCGCTGGATCAGCCCCGACCGGGGCATTGGGAGGATCAAAGAATGACGGACGTCCTGATTTATTCCGAACGCGGCCTGTTGCCGCGCGTGGTAGACAGCCTGCTGACGCTTTTCGCCTGGTGCGGCTTCCTTTATCTGTTCAGCCGCGGCCTGATGTCGGTGATGGATCAGCACGGGGTGGGCTCCGCCCTGTCGCTGCTGGAAGTGATCTCGCTGTACATCATTGTGGCGTTGTTCAATGCCGTCACGCTGATCGCCTGGGCCAAATACAACCAGTATTTCTCCCGTCGCAGGGCGGCCGACCGCTGGCGGAAACAGCAACAGAACACCCACATCGGCTATATCACGCCCGAGCTGACCCGGCAGCTGCGGCGTTTGCCGATCGCCGTGGTGTCCCATAACAGCGGCGGCGGCATCAGCCAGGTCAGCGGTAGGCTGACGGCGGCCGAACCGGCCGCGAACAAGGTGGTGCAGCTGCGTTAGTCGTCAGCGTTGCCGTCCGGCCTGCGGCGCAGCCCGCCCGGCGGCAACAGCAGAGCGCAGATCATGACGGCCAGGCTGAAAAGCGGCAGCCAGCGCGCCACCGGGCCGGGGGAGTAGTTGTTGAGCACCGAGCAAACATAGCACGCTGCGGCCAGCGCCCAGCCGGGCAGGCCGATATCGTTGAGCCGAAACGCGGTTTTGGCCATGAACCACGCCACCAGGCCGAAACAGAACAGTGCCCAAACCATAATGCACAGCAGATACAGCAGCACCGAGACGAATTCCTCGGTATCGCTGTGCGCATGGGCGCGAAAATGGTTTTTGTCCAGATAGGTCGACAGAAACGACAGCAGCACGATGCCAACGGCGAAGATCGCCAGCGAGAAAATAAAGGGTTTGCGCGAGATGCGCCCACGGTACAGGTCTTTGGCGAGTTGTCCGAGAGATTCCATCACAGTCCATTGTCGTGATCATTGCGGCGATAGCCGGGTGGCAAGCAGCCGGGCATTTTATCGGGGTAAAAGGGGGCGTCAAGGTGATAATTTTTCTCATTTAGTCGCGGTTGAGATTCCGCGCGGCCGCACCGGGCGTCCTTTCACCGTGCAAAACGTCACAATTTGGCACGTTTGGCTACCTGGCGTGGTAATTGGCGGCATAATCCTGTTTGTTCGCGTTGAACAATGCATTAACATAACTCCCACTTATCTCTTGCATGGCTATATGGATATCCGATGCGTCACCTGGTTGCGCTTTTACCGCTGATTACCTTGCTTGCTGCCTGTAGCAGCACGCCGAAACCCAGTACCACCGCTACGCCGCAGGGCACCCCGGTAAAGGGCGGCTTTTTGCTGAGCCCAGCGCACAGCGGCGCGCCGCTGGGTGGAGATTTCGCCAATAACCCGAATACCGCACGCTTTATCGATAAGATGGTGCGGGAACACGGCTTTGATCGACAGCAGCTGCACGACGTGCTGGCGCAGGCTCGGCGCCTGGATTCGGTGCTGCGGCTGATGGACAGGCAGGCGCCGAAACCGTCTACCCAGGGGCCTACCGGCCCGAACGGTTCCTGGCTGCGCTACCGCAACAAGTTCATCACGCCGGATAACGTGCAAAACGGCGTGGTGTTCTGGAATCAATATCAGGATGCGCTGCAGCGGGCCTGGCAGGTGTACGGCGTGCCGCCGGAGATCATCGTGGGGATTATCGGCGTGGAGACCCGCTGGGGCCGCGTAATGGGTAAAACCCGCATTATCGATGCGCTGGCGACGCTGGCCTTCAACTACCCGCGCCGCGCCGATTACTTCGCCGGCGAGCTGGAAACCTTCCTGCTGATGTCGCGCACCGAGGGCGACGATCCGCTCGAACTGCGCGGCTCCTTCGCCGGCGCGATGGGCTATGGGCAGTTCATGCCGTCTTCCTTCAAGAGCTATGCGGTCGACTTCAACGGCGATGGTCATATCAACCTGTGGGATCCGGTCGATGCCATCGGCAGCGTGGCCAATTACTTCAAGGCGCACGGTTGGTCCAAAGGCGAGCCGGTCGCGATTCAGGCCAACGGCCAGGCGCCGGGATTGGAAAACGGCTTCAAGACCCGCTACTCGGTCGCTGCGCTGGCGGAAGCCGGCCTAAGCCCGCAGGGTTCGCTCGGCGACAATCAGGAAGCCAGCCTGCTGCGGCTGGACGTCGGCACCGGCTACCAGTATTGGTACGGCCTGCCGAACTTCTACGTCATCACCCGCTATAACCACAGCACCCACTACGCCATGGCGGTATGGCAGCTGGGCGAAGCGGTAGGGCGCTCGGCGCGCGGCGGCTTCTGACGCTGCTTCAATAACGAAAAAGGCCGCTTGCGCGGCCTTTTTTACGTGCGGAACAATCAGAAATCGTAGCGTAGACGCACCACGGTCATATCGCCGAGGTTGTCGGTGCTCGATGTCAGCACGTGCTCTACGTCAACGCGGAAGCCGTAGTCAAACTGCACGGTAACCCCAAGGCCGTTGTCGATGCGCTGGTAGTTGCGGCCGGTGACGTATTCCAGGCGATCGCCCATAAAGTACGGCATTACCGATTTCACCGCGTACTGGCCCACCGGCACGGTATAACCGGCCAGGTATTCGATACCCCAGGCATCGCCGGCGAAGTAATTGTTGATGTCGGCTTTCTTGGTGGTCAGGAAGTCGTGGTAGTAACCGCCGCCGAAAGTCAGCGTCCAGTTGTCCGGTTTCCAGCTGAGGGCGGTGCCGACGATGTTCTGATCGTAGCTCTTGCTGCCGCTGGTGGACGGATTGCGCATTTCGGCGCGGGTGTAGTTCCAGGCGGTGCCCCAGGTCAGATCCTGCGTGATGTGGTAATCCACGCCCAGTGAGCCGCCGCCTTTGCGCTTATAGCGCAGGCCGTTGCCCGGCAGGTAGTCGCTGTCGCTGAACAGGTACGAGGCATAAACGTCCGCATCGCCGAAGCGGTTCTTGTACTTCAGCATCTTGCGTGAACGGTAAGAGCCGTCGTAGTCGCCGTTGATGCCGTTGCCCGGCGCCTGGGCCAGCATGTCGTAGTCCCAGATATCGGTCTTGGCGCCCACCACGTCATAGTAAACGCTGTTCTGCTGGCCGAAGGTCATTTGGCCCCAGGTGTTGCTTTTCAGGCCGGTGTACAGCATGCGGCGGCTGGTGTTTCTCGCGCCGTCGGCATAGTGGTGATCCCAGTCGAACAGCGCCGGAATGTTCACGCCCAGCTCGTAGTAGCTGATCCAGCTGATATCGTCGAACAGGTAGTAGTCCGCCGCGAAACGGAAGCGGGTGCCGCCGTCGAAGCCGTTACGCTTGTAGGAGCCCTTGTCGCCGTCGCCCGTCATGTTGTTGAACTGTGGACGGATGCTGCCGCCAACGGTGAAGTTCAGGCGGCTGAGCGGATCGCCGGCCTGCGGATCCTGCTTCAGCAGGGTGATTTCCGCCTGAGCGGCGAACGACGCGCTGCCGATCGCCAGACCCAGCGCCACCGCTTGAGTCAATACGCGCAATTTGATTGCCATGTGTTATCCCTGTTTTATGTATGACCGCCCCATCAGCGCCGCCATGCCGATGTTTTGCGCAGAACGCTGCGTTTTCACGCATTTTGACGGTTTTTTTGGTGTGTTAGCGGCGGGCGGCATTTGTAACATAAACAGTGACATAAAGAATTACTTTTCTTGCTAATTATCGACCGGTTTTTAACCATTTCGTGCGGTGAAAAGGGCCGTTGCGCATGTCTGGCGATTCGGATGAATTCATCTAACGCCAAGGTTTATATTTTTCATTTGTCAGTCACCGGCGCCAGCCTGTAATTTCAGCCGTGCAAGAGAGAATTAATTCGAGCCTTTCGCCGGCGTATTAACGTCAGCCTTTGTCTGCGTAATCGGCCGGCATGAATAAGCGATTGGGAGGTCGCCATGAGAAACCTGTTAATGTTGTTAGTGGGGCTGTTTTCACTGCCGGCGATGGCGGCGGAGTCGCACGTTTGCCATTCTCAAACCTATGATTATGCAGAGGTTAGCAAGCTCAGGTTGTCTGACGATACCCTGTTTTCCTGCCGCGGCGTGGGGCGCCTGACGATCCCCGAATTAGCACGCAAAGGATGGAAGGTGATTCATTTGGCGCAGCAAACCGAATATACCGACTCCGTCGACAGCGATGGTGAGGTGATTAAGCTTTATCAGGAAATCGTGGTGTACAAAGAATAACGCGACGGTAGCCTGTTATTATTCTCGCGGCGGCGAGAACCCTATTATGAATGCGAGAATCGGAATCGACGGCAGGGCTGCCGCCGCGGCCAGCGCTTCACCTGGGATCGCGCCACGCTGTGCGCCTGTTTGCTGATCGCGCTGGTGTTAAGCGTGGTGAGTTGTTCTTATCTTATTTATTTTTATCGAAGGGTGGCACCAAAAATATAAATTATGGATGTTGATGTACAGAACTACCAAATAAGCTGCGAAAGCCAATTCATTATTCAGCTGCAAATATCCCGCTATGCCTGGGGCGTGCCGCTGATTACGCTCGGCGATAACGGTGATTTTACCGTGATACGAAGCCGAGGCTGGTCGAGGTTGGCTAATGGGATGCAATTGGAGGTTTATTATTTTGCCAATAACTCCCTGCTGGCCTGGGATAAAAACCGCAAATATATCTCTTATTCAAAGGCCGGCCGGCTCTACGCCTGCGCGCTGAATTTTTCTTATTCCCCTAAAATAATGCGCTAGCCCTCCGGCCATCAGACCAGAGGGGCGATTTTCATGATCCACTGCTTAAACGCGAGGATTTTCGGCCACTGCCGCTCGGAGATGGTCGAGGTAAAATAGCAGTGCTCGCAGGGCACGGTCATGTCGGTGAACGGAATGATCAGCTTGCCGCTTTTGATCCAGTCCTGCACCAGATTGAGCCGCCCCATGGCGACGCCAAGGTGTCGCGTGGCGGCCAGCACCGCGAGATCGGAACGGTCGAACTCCATGCTTTTGCTGTCGGTATCCAGCCCCAGCGCAAAGTGTTGCGACCAGGTTTGCCACTCGTCTTCGCCGGAGTTGTAGCGATCGTGCAGCAGCGTGCAGTGGGCCAAATTTTCCGGCGCATCGTACAGGCTATGTGCGGCGGCGTACTGCGGCGTACAGATCGGCACCATCGATTCCTGCATAAAGGCCTCGTCCAGATGCCGCCCCGAGGGCAGTTTGCCGAAGTACATCGCCAAGTCCACGCCGCGGTTGGCCAGGTTGATGATCTCTTGCCCGGTCAGAATGTTGAGGTGAATGGTGGGGTGCTGGGCGATAAAGTCGCCGATGCGCGGCAGCAGCAGGCATTGCACCAGAGACGGATGCGAGTAGAGAGTCAGGGTGCCCGTCAGCTCGCGATTCTTGATGTCCAGAATTTCCTGATTCAGCGTGTTGAAGGAGCTGTCCAGCGCCCATTGCATGCGCTCGCCCTCCGGCGTCAGGGTAATTCTGCGATGAAAGCGCTGGAATAGCAGAAAACCCAACTCCTTTTCGAGCAAATTAATGCGGTGGCTTACGGCGCTGGGGGTGATCGACAATTCTTGCGCCGCCAGCGCAAAAGATAAATGACGGGCGACGCATTCGAAAGTATGCAGCCGGGAAAATTGATAGCTGGTCAGCGGGGTGGCCCGCTGTGAATGTTTTTTAGTGGGGAACATGCTATTTCTCCGTGCGCGCAATACAGCGATCTTAACATTTAATGGAGAGGAGGATAAACCCAGGTTGACGAATGGAGTCGAATTTTAACCTGATGGTTTTAATGATGTTGAGGGTAAACCGATTTATTGCACCAAGACCGTAAATAACCGCCGAGGGGTTTGGGTTGAGAAGACGATAAAAATCAGGAATACGCGAGGAAAATAAAATGGCTGTCGTTAAGCAGTGAGTAAAGGCGGCGTGCGACGGTATGAAAAATAATGCCGCCTATTCCATGAGGGATATCGCCGTTTCGCCATAATAACCCGATGTCGCTGAATAGCCGTTAATCATCATTGTCGGCGTAACGGATGAATAAATCGATAAGGCCATATGCCCGCACGGCATTGCCCGTTGGCCGATGGCACCGCGCCCGGTTGTCGTTAACCGGGCGCGGCGTTCAGGGAAAAGCGGTTTGCTCGCCGGCGCGTATCAACGGCGGCGCAGCAGCAGGCCGGTCAACAGGCCAGCGCCGGCAATGAGGGCTAATGCGGCGAGGGGGTTTTTCTTCATCATGCTGCCGGCGCAGCTCAGGGCGTCGCCGTATTTTTCTTGCAGCGCGCCCGCTGCATAGCGCGTGGCGCCTTCGGCCTGCAAACGTGGGTTTCCGGTGACGTCGCCCGCCATTTCCTGCGCCTTGCCCGCCACTTTTTCCATCATGCCATTGGCTTTTTCGCTGTTCATTGTGATGCGCTCCTAAGGTTCGATCCGTTTGGCTTCCGCACAGGGCGAAAGCCTGCATTTGCACCTCCATGTTATGCACTTCACTTTGAGCCTATAAGGGGCGTTTGCATCGGCGCGGATAGTGCATTTGCAGGCTACTTGCCGTTCCTGGCGGCCAGCCCGCCGGTAAACAGCCCGCGTTCTCTGGCCCAGACGATGGCTTCGCTGCGGCTGTGCACGCCAAGCTTGGAATAGACCGTCGCGACATGGTTGCGAATGGTGTTGAGCGCCAGATTGAGACGCGCCGCGATTTTCTTGTCCGGCAGCCCCTCGCAAATCAATTCCAGCACATCGCGCTCGCGCGGCGTGAGATCGCTGGCGGTCAATCCGGCCTGGTCGGGCCGGTTGATGCTTTTCACGTGGGCCAGTTTTTCAATCAGGGTTTGGCTGAACCAGGAGGCGTCCTGCATCACTTCTTCGATGGCGCTGACCAGCTCCAGCTCCGAGCGTTTGCGTTCGGTAATGTCCATGAGCACCAGCAGGTAGCAGGGCGCATTGTGGATGCTGACGGCATCCGCCGAGGCCACGCAGTCGATCGACTCGCTCCCTTTCTTGCGCACCCGGATGTCCAGCCCTTCGACGTTGCCGCTTTTTTCCAGCGCGGCAAACAAACGGCGGTTCGCCTCGGGATCGTCAATAAACGGGATCTCATCGATCGTCTTGCCGATCAAGGCTTCGGCGTCGTACTCGGTGGTGCGGGTGAAGGCTTCGTTGACGTCCAGCACGCGCCGCTCGTGCGCCGTACACAACAACGTCGGCACCGGGCTCAGGCGAAATGCCTTGGCGAACCGCTCTTCACTTTCCCGCAGCGCCGATTCCGCCTGGCGCCGGGGTTCGAGATCGGTAAAAGTGAACAGCATGCAGTCGTCTTCATTGATGTCCAGCGGTTGGCCGGCAACCACCACCAGCTTGCTTCCGCCACCGGGCAGTTTCAGCTCGGCCTCCATTTGTGGAATGGTGGCGCCTTCCCCCAGGCGCTGTATCGCCAGATCTTTGTGCTCCGCCTGTTCCAAAACGTCGAGTTCATAAACCGAACGGCCCATGACCTGTTCACGCTGGTAACCGGTCATATCGAGGAACCCCTGGTTGACCTTGACGTAGCGCAGGTCGCTTAGCCGACAAATGACCGCCGGCGCCGGATTGGCGTTGAAGGTTTTTTCAAAGCGCTGTTCGGCGCTGGCCCACTCCGTCGCGTCGCTTAGGATCAGCGCCAGCAGCTCCGGCTGCCCCTGCGCATCGGTGATAATCAGGCTCCGCAGGCGGTGCACCCAGAAGCTGTCCGGATCGTCGGCCTGCCGAACCTCCACCACCACATCGGCGAAGGTCTCGCCATCGGCAACCCGGTTCAGCGGATACTGTTCCAAAGCCAGCGGATGATTGTTGCGATAGCGCAGGGCAAAACGCGCCGCGTACTCGCCGGCATTGGCCCCCAGAGCTTTCTGATGACTCACGCCATGCATGGCCAACGCGGCCTCGTTGGCCCAGAGCAGCGTTCGATCGGTATCCGTCAGGATCACGCCGTCGGACAAGCCGGAGATGATTTGCTGCAGGTGGCCGCGGTGGGTTTCGCTGGCCAGGACGGATTGGCTCATGTGTTCTCCGCTAGACAGAAGGGAGCGGCCTCTGACCGGGGCCGCGGGTTACGCTACTCGCTGAGCAGCTTAGTGCATAACGTGCGTATTCGCAGGGTGTGAATGCACTAGTCATTCTGGCGCAAATGAACCGGGACGGCCGACGACGCCGCGCGGCAGACTGCATCTGTCTGCGCGGTTATCCGCCGTGCGTGCAATCACTTGTCCAGAAAATATAAGGAACAACGATGACCACTGTCTATGAATCAAATCGCTTTGCGTTTCAGGTGTCATGGGGCTCGATATTGGCCGGGAGTGCCGTGGCGCTGGTGACTTATCTGATCTTCAGCGTGCTGGGCACGGCTATCGGCGCCCAGGCCGTGGATATGATGCAAAAGGGTAACCCGCTGAGCGGCTTTGGCACTGGCACCGGGATCTGGCTGCTGGTTTCAACGCTGGCGTCGCTGGCCGCAGGCGCGTTCGTCGCCGGCCGCACCGCACCGAACCGCGGCGGCTTGCATGGCCTGCTGAGCTGGGCGATCACCACCTTGCTGACCACTTGGCTGGTGGTTTCACTGGCGAGTGGCGTGGTGGGGCTGGCGGGCAGCGCGGTGGGCAAAGGGCTTTCGCTGGCGGGCAGCGGCCTGGCGGCGGCGGCGCCAAACGTGGGCGAAGGCCTCAAGCAACAGCTGGATAAAAAGGGCATCAGCCTTGACTGGGGAAGCCTGGAAAACCAGTTGAACGCCACGCTCAAGCAGACCGGCAAGCCGGAACTGGATCCGGCTCGGTTGGAACAGAAGGCCGATAGGGCGACCGCCGACGGCAAGCAATCGGCCATGGACGCGGCTGCCGATCCGGCGCAGGCCGCCTCCGAGCTCAAGCAGTGGTTCGACCGCGTCAAGCAGTCCGGTGAGCCGACGTTGAGCGCCGCCGACAAGGATGCGCTGGTGAATATCGTTGCGGCGCGCACCGGCAAAAGCCGCGATGAAGCGAGCCAAATCGTCGATAACTATGCTCAGGCTTACCAGCAGGCGGTGCAGAAAGTGGAAAAACTCAAGGCCGAGGCCGAGCAGAAAGCGCGTGAAGCGGCCGACGAAGCGGCCAAACAGCTGTCGCGCGCCGCTTGGGGTTCGCTGTTGATGCTGCTGTTGGGCGCCGCGCTGAGCGCCGGCGTGGGGCGGATTGCCGAATCAACACGCCGCACTGTCGCGGTAAGTTGAGATGAAAAAAAACCTGTCGTGCATCTCGCTGAATTATCGAAAAGTAGCGGGGGCCTCTGCGCCCGTGCTCGTCATCGATTTTTGCAACGAGAATAACGAGCGCTACACCCTGCGCTACAACCTGCCGCCGGATACCCCGGAACGCACCGAGCGGCGGGTATCTTTGCTGCTGTATCTGTTGCGCAAGCACAGATCTGCAGAGATCGACAACCTGGCTGATTAATCAGGCCGTTAATGAAAGGCCCGGCCTTATAGGCTGGGCTTTTTACTGGGCAATCAGGCTATTCTGGCAACAACGCACGGTGCGAGTCGGCATGAGGCTTTTACGTTGGAGGGCCGGCGGTTCACGGTGGGCAAAGTAGCGCCCCAATTGGCGTGGAGGGTAAAATAGGGCATCGAGCAAGATGTGTTAAAACATCGGTTCTTCTCAGCGCAGGAAAAAGATAAAAGAAGCTCCCTATTACTATCTGTGATTTTCTGGTCCGATGTTCAGAAAATGAGCCTGTCCCTATCTTCTTTTCAAACGCTGCTCATGATTTTATTTATTAGTCTCAATAAGTTTTATCAGTCAGCCTGATTATAAAATGCATTTTAATTTGCAATGATGAAATTCCTATTTGGTCATGCAATTGGGACGCAAAAAAACACTTTAAGATAAAACAATTAACATAAAGTGTGATTTGCCACGGCGGGGCAAATGCATCTTTAATGGATGCACTTTGCGTGGCACATTTTTTATTCACGTGTTTTTCGCAAGCGTATTTATATAACATGATCATTTTCAGTTATTTATATGATGACTTTTCCCATGCCGTAAAAATGGCGTTGTCAGGGTGATTTTTTTTAGGATTAATCTTAATGACTTGATTTGGTTGGTTAACGATTTTAATGAAAAGGACACGATTTTTATAAAAGCAAGGAGCGCGCATGGACTATCGAAAAGATATTCTTTTACAGGTGTTAGAGTATATGGAGAAGAATATTATAGAGGGACTTTCCGTTGAGAAAGTGTCTATTATCTCGGGTTACTCTAAATGGCATTTACAGCGGCTGTTTAAACATTATTTTGGCATTACGTTAGGGACTTATATCAGAAACAGAAAACTGAGCCGATCCGCAATCTTGCTTAAACAACATCAAGGGAACATATTGGATGTCGCCTTGGCATCGGGCTTTGCCTCTCAGCAATGTTACACGCGGGCGTTTAAACGTTTCTTTGGCGAAACGCCCAACAGCTTTAGGAACAGCCGGGGATGGGATTTTTCCACCCAGATCCCACCGTATGGCATTGACAAGAAACCCTATTTTTATCACACGGTCATGCCGGATGATATCGAGCTGTTAAAGCAGTACAAGGCATTGATCTTCCATTCCATAAGGAAATACAGAGATGCCGGTGACATTACGCAGACTAATGAGAAATGGTTAAGCAAGCATGGGAAGGCTTATCGTGCGGAAAACAACAGAGCGGGAAAATGGCATTCAAACGGTAAGGAGCAAGAGGTTTTTCATTCTATCTTCAATTTCTACATACCCAGAGGGAAATATATTGTCATCCCCTTTATGGGGGAGTTGTCTGAGTACATTGATTTTTTTGCAGATATCTATGACGCCTATCTGCCGGCTATCAATGTCAAGGTGAGAGAAAGTTTTTTTATCGAACTATATAGACATGAGCATTTACACAGTCGCGTCGTCAATGTCGATATACTTATTCCTGTAGCGTAGCGTTGAGAAAAGGAAATATCATGAGTATAGAGAAATCCCCCGATTCGATGAATAAGCGTCATTATGCGCGCCGTATGCTACCTTTGACATTGTCTGTGTCTGGCGGATCGAGCGTGGCCGGTTTAGCCAGACAGACCATTCAATTCGCGTTGGCATTAACTCTTTTCATGTTTTCAGGAAATGCGATGGCAAATAATCGGGAGCATCAGCAAATAGCGTTAGTCGGCACCTGGACCCATATTCCGGATGCGCCTGCGGTGCAAAAACCGGCGCACCCCAGTGAAGGCCTCTATCGTCTGGCGGTTAATGGCGACGGCACATTAACGCTGCTCGACGTGATTAAAATGAAAAGCCCGTCATGGATCGTAAAATCTCGCGATGGCCGTTTCGCCTATGTCACCAATGAGGAGAACGCGGGAACGGTCACTGCCTTGGCGATAGACAAAGACGGCGCCGTGCGGGTGCTGAATACGGTGAGCAGCGCGGGCCGGCAGCCGACGCATGCCACCCTCAGCCCGGATGGCAAGTTTCTGTTTGTCGCCAACTACTCCGTCGCCAAAGGCGGCGCGGGGGTGACGGTATTACCGATTGGCGGCGACGGCAAACTGGGGGAACGGGTGCAGCATTTTCCGTTCACGCCCGGCTCCGGCGTCGTGCAGGGGCGCCAGGAAGGGGGCCATGCGCACTCCACCACCTTCAGCCGCGATGGCCAATATCTGTACACGGCGGATCTCGGCGGGGACAAGCTGCGCGCCTACCGCTATCGCTCGGGCAACGCGCAGCCTTTGCAAGCGGATGCTTCGCGCGATGTCGCCTTCGCACCCGGCGCCGGCCCACGGCACATGGCGTTCTCGCCAGAAGGGGAATACGCCTACGTCATCACTGAAATGGCGAGTGAAATCGAGGTGTTTGCCGTCAGCGACCATCGATTGACGCGGCAAGGGAAGGTGAAACTGAACGGCGGGCAGGATTCAGCGGAGGCGAAAAGCGGTGGGGCAATAATCCTCAGCCCGAGCGGCAGATATCTTATTGCCACCAATCGCGGTGCCGATAACCACCTGCTGGTATTAAAAATTGGCGAGGATGGGCTGCCAGATGTGCCAACGCGCTATGAAGCCGGCGGTATTGAACCGCGTGCGCTCGCTTTCGATGCCGGCGGTAACCATCTCTATGTGACGAATGTGTTTACCAATACCGTTATGTTGTTCGATTTCGATGATGAAAAGGGCGAGTTGCAGGCCAGAGGGCAGGCGACGACGGTTTCTACTCCGACGGATATTAAGTTTTTTAATTAATGCCAATCATAACGCTCGGGGGAAATCGAATCTGAACGGGGGAAAAGGGCAGATTGCGGGTGCAGATGACGGGGAATGGCTGGACAAGAAAGAATGGCGTCCCCGACTGGAATCGAACCAGTAACTAGCCCTTAGGAGGGGCTTGTTATATCCGTTTAACTACGGGGACGCTGCGGGCCGGCAACCGAAGCTGCCGGGGCATTATACCTTTTTTTACCCGCAGAATAAGCGCTTAGCGGCGCGTTTGCTCAATACCTCGCCAGTTCATGCCGAAATTTCCTCGGCTAACCGACGGCGATCACGGTTTTTCCCCGCCGTGGCGCCGTTTTTCCTCTTGCAGGCGCGCCGCCCGATTTTTGGCGCTCAAATCGTTGCGGATCTGCGCGTGGCTTATCAGCGCAAAGATAAAGGTGCCGCCGATGATGTTGCCCGCCAGCGTCGGCAGGGCGAACGGGTAAATGAATTCTTGCCATTCAATCGCGCCGTTGAACGCCAGATAGAGGATCTCGACCGAACCGACCACGATATGGGTCAGATCGCAAATCGCCACCAGGTAGGTCATCAGTACGATCACCCAGATTTTCGCCGCGCCGGCGGCCGGGAACATCCACACCATGGTGGCGATGATCCAGCCGGCCAGGATGCCGTTGGCGAACATTTCTCCCGGCGTATGGCGCATCACCTCTTCGCCCAGGCTGATGAAGGCGCCGCGCGTCTCGGCGTCGAACAGCGGCATATGGGTAAACGCCAGCGCCGCCAGCCCGGTGCCGATCAGGTTGCCGAGCAGCACCACGCCCCACAGGCGCAGCAGGATCAGCAGGTTGCGCGGCGTGGGTTTATGCATGATTGGCAATACCGCCGTGACGGTATTTTCGGTAAACAGCTGCTGGCGCGCCATGATGACAATGATGAAACCGAAGGTGTAGCCGAGGTTCTCGATGAAAAAGCGGCTGGGATCGTCCGGCAGGCGGGCGTGGAAAATGCCCTTTGCCGCCAGCGAGGCACCCATCGACAGCCCGGCGGCGATCGCCGACCACAGCAATGCCAGCCAGTCGCGCTCCAGCTCTTTTTCGCCTTCCATCCGGATCTGTTCATGCACCGCCGCCGCGCGCGACGGCAGATTTTCTTCCCTGACTTCGATTTCGCGCTTGCCCTGTTCCTGTTCTTTGCTCTCTACCTGCATCGTCTCATCCGGCTCGTGCTCCTGGCGTCGCTGTTCGTTCATGCTGTCGCTCCTGCTTCATAAGGGTGAGTTCACGTCATTAAGCGTAGTTAAATGCGGCGAAATACAGAAAAAGGTAACAAGAGTTAAAATCCGCCGATTTTTTCCACGCATTCTTGATCCTGCTCGCCATATTGGCCCGTCGGCGCGCCCGCCGCGGGCTGCGTGCGGGGAAAGGCTTATGCTATGATTCGCTATCCCAAAGAAAAATATGAGTTCCCCGATGCTGGAAGCCAAAAGTCTGAGTTGCGTGCGCGATGAGCGCATCCTGTTTAGCGAGCTAAGCTTTTCAGTTCAGCCGGGCGATATCATTCAGGTAGAAGGGCCGAACGGCGCGGGCAAGACCAGTTTACTGCGCATTCTCGCCGGCCTGGCGCGGCCGGACGGCGGCGAGGTGTGCTGGCGCGGGCGCAACACGCTGCGCGATCGCGCGAATTACCAGCAAGATTTGCTGTTTATCGGCCATCAGCCCGGCATCAAAGCCGTATTGACGCCCTTCGAAAATCTGCAGTTTTATCAGGCGGTGCGCGGCGCGGCCGAGCATCAGGCCATCTGGCGCGCGCTGGAGCAGGTGGGGCTGGTGGGTTACGAAGATCTGCCGGTGGCGCAGCTTTCCGCCGGGCAGCAGCGGCGCGTGGCGCTGGCGCGGCTGTGGCTCAGCGCGGCGCCGCTGTGGATCCTCGATGAACCGCTGACGGCGATCGACAAACAGGGCGTGGCCGAGTTGATTAGCCTTTTTGAACAACATGCGCAGCGGGGCGGCATGGTATTGTTGACCACCCATCAGGATTTGGCCGGCGTCGGCCAAACGGTGGGCAAAGTTCGTTTGGCGGAACACGACGCGGGGAGTTTGTGATGTTTTTGACCCTGGTGCGCCGCGAACTGAAGATCGCCTGCCGTAAAGGCTCGGAGATCGTCAACCCGCTGTGGTTTTTCCTGATAGTGATCACGCTGTTCCCGTTGGGGATTGGCCCGGAGCCGCAGCTGCTGGCGCGCATTGCGCCGGGCATCGTGTGGGTGGCGGCGCTGCTGGCCTCGCTGCTGTCGCTGGAGCGGCTGTTTCGCGATGATTTCCTCGATGGCTCGCTGGAGCAGCTGTTGCTGCTGCCGACGCCGCTGCCGATGACGGTGCTGGGCAAAGTGTGTGCTCACTGGGTCGTGACGGGTCTGCCGCTGCTGATCCTGTCGCCGCTGGTGGCGCTGCTGCTGTCGCTCGATATGCAGACCTGGCTGGCGGTGGCGGGGACGCTGCTGCTCGGCACGCCGACGCTGAGCCTGATCGGCGCTATCGGCGTGGGGTTGACGGTCGGCCTGCGCAAAGGGGGCGTGCTGCTCAGCCTGCTGGTGCTGCCGCTGTATATTCCGGTGCTGATCTTCGCCACCGGGGCGATCGACGCCGCTTCGATGGGCATGCCGATCGACGGTTACCTGGCGATACTCGGCGCGATGCTGGCGGGCAGCGTGACTTTGGCGCCGTTTGCCACCGCGGCGGCGCTGCGAGTGAGCGTACACTAGCTAACGTATTGAATGAACAGACGGGCAAGGCCGACAAGAGCGTACCCCGCAGAAGATTTTCGCCGTTTCGAACCCTCGGGGCGGCCGACGCATAAAAATTACCGTGAGCACTGACGACAATGTGGAAATGGTTACATCAACTGGCGCGGCCTGAACGGCTGTATCACGTCTGCGGCCGCTTTGTCCCCTGGCTGGGGCTGGCGGCGGCGGCTTGCCTGCTGCTTGGCTGGGCATGGGGCTTTGGTTTCGCGCCGAAGGATTATCAGCAGGGCGACAGCTTCCGCATCATTTATATTCACGTGCCGGCGGCCATGTGGTCGATGGGCATCTACGCCTCGATGGCGGTGGCGGCGTTTATCGGCCTGGTGTGGCAGATGAAAATGTCCGATACCGTGGTGGCGGCGATGGCGCCGATCGGCGCGGTGTTCACCTTTATCGCGCTGGTGACCGGCTCCGCCTGGGGCAAGCCGATGTGGGGCACCTGGTGGGTGTGGGATGCGCGTCTGACCTCCGAGCTGGTGCTGCTGTTCCTCTATATGGGCGTCATCGCGCTGTACAACGCCTTCGAAGACCGCCGCCTGGCGGGCCGCGCCGCCGGGATTCTGGTGCTGGTGGGTGTGGTGAATATCCCGATCATCCATTTCTCGGTCGAATGGTGGAATACGCTGCATCAGGGCTCGACCAACATGCAGCAGTCCATCGCGCCCAGTATGCGCACCCCGCTGCGCTGGGCGATCCTCGGCTACCTGCTGCTGTTCGTCACGCTGACGCTGATGCGCCTGCGCAATCTGATCCTGTTCCAGGAACGCCAGCGCCCGTGGGTCGCCGGGCTGGTGAATAAGGAGCGTCAGTCATGAATGCCGCATTCGATTCCTGGTCGGCGTTTTTCGCCATGGGCGGTTACGCCTTCTATGTCTGGCTGGCGGTCGCCGCCACGCTGATTTCGCTGTTGGGGCTGGTGGCGCACACCGTCTGGCAACGGCGCCAGCTGCTCGCCGAGATCGGCCGCCGTCAGGCGCGCGAGCGGCGCATTCGCCATGCGCAACAATCAAAACAAAAATCCGCCGCACCGCGGGAGAAATCATTGTGAATCCACGTCGTAAAAGCCGCCTTTATCTGGCGATCGTTGTGCTGATCGGCATCGCGCTGACCGCGACCCTGATGCTGTACGCGCTGCGCTCCAATATCGATCTGTTCTATACCCCGGGTGAAATTTTGCAGGGCAAGGGCGAGAATCATGAGAAGCCCGAGGTCGGCCAGCGGCTGCGCATCGGCGGCATGGTGATGCCGGGCTCGGTGAAACGCGATCCCAATACGCTGCAGGTCAGCTTCAAGATTTACGACGCGCGCGGCGCGATCGGCGTGACCTACACCGGCATTCTGCCGGACCTGTTCCGCGAAGGGCAGGGCGTGGTGGCGCAGGGGGTGCTGGGTGAGGGCAACGTGGTCAACGCGCGCGAAGTGCTGGCCAAACACGACGAGAAATACACGCCGCCGGAAGTGGCCGACGCGATGAAAGAGAACCACAAAGGCCCGGCGGAAGCGTATAACGCGCCGCAGGCGGAGGGCGCCAAGTCATGATGCCGGAACTGGGCAGTTTTCTGCTGTGCCTGGCGCTGGCGATCGCGCTGCTGCTGAGCATTTACCCGCAGTGGGGCGCGGCGCGGCAGGACAGCCGCATGATGGCGGTGGCCCGGCCGCTGACCTACGGCATGTTCGCCGCGATTGCGCTGGCGTTCCTGTGCCTGGTGCACGCCTTCGTGGTCAACGATTTTACCGTCGCCTACGTGGCCACCAACTCCAATACCCAACTGCCGGTGTATTACCGCATCGCCGCCACCTGGGGGGCGCATGAAGGTTCGCTGCTGCTGTGGGTGCTGCTGCTGAGCTGCTGGTCGCTGGCGGTGGCGTTGTGCAGCCGGGCGATGCCGCAGGATGCGGTGGCGCGGGTGCTGTCGGTGATGGGGATGATCACCGCCGGTTTCCTGCTGTTCATCATCATGACCTCCAATCCGTTCACCCGCACGCTGCCGAATTTCCCGATCGACGGCAGCGATCTCAACCCGCTGCTGCAGGATATCGGCCTGATCTTCCACCCGCCGCTGCTGTATATGGGCTATGTCGGCTTCTCGGTCGCCTTCGCGTTCGCCATCGCCTCGCTGATGGCCGGCCGGCTCGACACCGCCTGGGCGCGCTGGTCGCGCCCGTGGACCACCGCCGCCTGGGTGTTCCTCACGCTGGGCATCGTGCTGGGGTCGGCCTGGGCCTACTATGAGCTGGGCTGGGGCGGCTGGTGGTTCTGGGATCCGGTGGAAAACGCCTCCTTTATGCCGTGGTTGGCCGGCACTGCGCTGATGCATTCGCTGGCGGTGACCGAAAAACGCGGCACCTTCAAAGCCTGGACGGTGCTGCTGGCGATCACCGCCTTTTCGCTGTGCCTGCTGGGCACCTTCCTGGTGCGTTCCGGCGTGCTGGTCTCGGTGCACTCCTTCGCCTCCGATCCGGCGCGCGGCATGTTTATCCTCGCCTATCTGGTGATCGTGATCGGCGGTTCGCTGCTGCTGTACGCGGTCAAGGGCGGCCAGGTGCGAAGCCGGGTGCAGCACGAGACCTTCTCGCGCGAGACCTTCCTGCTGGGCAACAACGTGCTGCTGATCGCCGCCATGCTGGTGGTGCTGTTGGGCACGCTGCTGCCGCTGGTGCACAAACAGCTGGGACTGGGCAGCATCTCGATCGGCGAGCCGTTCTTCAACACCATGTTCACCTGGCTGATGGCGCCGTTGGCGCTGCTGTTGGGCATCGGCCCGCTGGTGCGCTGGCGCCGCGATGAGCCGAGCAAGCTGTGGCGCCGCCTCAGCGTGGCGCTGTTGGCGACGCTGGCGCTGTCGATTCTGCTGCCGTGGCTGCTGCAGGACAGTATCGCCAGCATGACGGTGGTGGGCCTGATCATGGCGCTGTGGGTGATCATTCTGACGCTGATGGAACTGCATGAGCGTGCCACCCACCGTCACGGTTTCTGGCGCGGCCTGCGGCAGCTGTCCCGCAGCCACTGGGGCATGGTGCTCGGCCACCTCGGCGTGGCGGTGACGGTGATCGGCATCACCTTCAGCCAGAACTACAGCGTGGAGCGCGACGTGCGGATGAAGGCCGGCGACAGCGTGGATATCCACAACTATCACTTCGTGTTCCGCGACGTGCACGACATTCGCGGCCCGAACTACAGCGGCGGCGTCGGCATCATCGACGTCACGCGCAACGGCAAGCCGGAGGCGACGCTGCGCGCGGAGAAACGCTATTACAGCGTGGCGCGCAGCATGATGACCGAGGCGGCGATCGACGGCGGTTTCAGCCGCGATCTGTATGCGGCGCTGGGCGAGGAGCTGGAGGACGGTTCCTGGGCGGTGCGCCTGTATTACAAACCCTTTGTGCGCTGGATCTGGTTCGGCGGCGTCTTTATGGCGATCGGCGGCCTGCTGTGCATCCTCGACCCGCGTTACCGCATGAGCAAAAAACTCAAGCGCGAAGGCAAGCTGGAGACGCAACCATGAAGCGCAAGCTGCTGTTTATCCCGTTGGTACTCTTCCTGCTGCTGGTGGCGGCGCTGATGGTGCAGCTGACGCGCAACGCCGGCGGCGAAGATCCGACCATGCTGGAATCGGCGCTGATCGGCAAACCGGTGCCGACCTTCAGGCTGGAATCGCTGGATCAGCCCGGCAAAACCTACGATCAGGCGGTGCTGCGCGACGGCAAGCCGATATTGCTCAACGTCTGGGCCACCTGGTGCCCGACCTGCCGCGCGGAACACCAGTATCTCAACACGCTGGCGGCGCGCGGCGTGCGGGTGGTCGGCCTGAACTACAAAGACGATCGCGCCAAGGCGGTGACCTGGCTGAATTCCCTCGGCAATCCCTACGCCCTCAGCCTGTACGACGGCGACGGCATGCTGGGGTTGGATCTCGGGGTGTACGGCGCGCCGGAGACCTTTCTCATCGACGGCCAGGGGATTATTCGCTATCGCCACGCCGGTGACATGAATGAGCGCGTCTGGCAGCAGGAAGTGCTGCCGCTGTATAAAAAGTACGGAGGTGAGGCATGAGGCTGATTGTCCTGCTGTGCGCCGCGCTGCTGAGCTGGAGCGCCGCCGCGGCGATCGATACCTATCGCTTCAACTCCGTCGAGCAGGAGCAGCAGTATCGCGAGTTGACCGAACAGCTGCGCTGCCCGAAATGTCAAAACAACAGCATTGCCGATTCCAACGCCATTATCGCCGCCGACATGCGCACCAAGGTGTACGAGCTGATGATGCAGGGGCAAAGCAAGCAGCAGATCATCGATTACATGGTGGCGCGCTACGGCAATTTCGTCACCTACGAGCCGCCGGTGACGCCGGCGACGCTGATCTTGTGGATCGGCCCGCTGCTGTTCGTGCTGATCGGCGGGGCGGTGGTGATCCTGCGCGCTCGGCGCCGGCCCGACGCGGCGGTGGACGATGCATTCTCCGAACGGGAACGGCAGCGCCTGGCGGCGCTGTTGCAAGAGACTGACAGGAAGAAACCCTAATGGCTTTTTGGCTGATTATTTGCGTGTTGCTGGCCGGCGCCGCCGCGTTGCTGGTGGTGCCGGCAATGCGCCACGGCAAGCAGAGCGCCGCCACGCGCGATGCGTTGAACAAGGCTTTTTATCAGGATCGTCTCAGCGAGCTGGAGCAGGACGAGCAGCAGGGCGTGGTGGCCGAGCGTCCGGAGCTGGTGAAAGAGCTGCAACAGAACCTGTTGAACGACATCCCGGCCGAGCAAGCGGCGCAGGCGAAACCGATCAATCGTTGGGCGCTGGTGCCGGGCGTGCTGTTATTGCTGGCGGTGACCGTTGGCTTTTATCTGAAAACCGGCGGATTGGCGCAGGTGCTGGACTGGCGTCTGGTGCAGGCGCAAATGCCGGAATTGCGCGAGCGCGTTGCCAATGAGCGCGCCAAACCGCTGAGCATGGAAGAGATCGCCCGCCTCGGGCTGGGGCTGCGCACCGCGCTGCAGCAGGACGATCGCAACATCAACGACTGGATGATGCTGGGGCGCGTCGGCATGGCGTTGAACAACGCCACCACCGCCACGCAGGCGTTTGCTCATGCTTATCAATTGGATCCGAATAGTCTGGAAGTGCGGCTCGGCTATGCCGAGGTCTTGACGCGCTCCAACGATCCGGAGGATAACAAGCAGGCGACGCAGCTGCTGCGGCGCATGATCGCGGAAAACCACGGCGATCCGCGGGTGCTGAGCCTGTTGGCGTTCAATGCCTTCGAACAGGGCGATTTCAAGCAGGCGATCGGCGCCTGGCAGGTGATGCTGCAGCTGCTGCCGGCCAACGATCCGCGCGCGGAAGTGATAAAGCGCAGCATTGCACAAGCAAAAGCCCAGGCAGGCGGAGAAAATGTTAAACTGAATGTGACCGTTTCGCTGTCACCGCAGGCGGCGAAAGCCTTGCCGCCGCAGGGGACGCTGGTCATTTCGGTCACTGACGGCGTTAGCCCGGTGCCGGTGGCGGTAAAACAATTGCCGCTGAGCCGTTTTCCGCTGTCTTTCTCACTGGATGACGGCAACGCCATGATGCCCGAGCGTCTGCTCTCGGCGCAGCATCAGGTGCAGGTGCGTGTGCGCCTCTCACAGGACGGATTGGCCACGCCGCAGCCGGGGGACTGGTTCGGCGAAAGCTCGCTGCAGACATTCAGCGGTAAAGAGCAGGTTAGCGTTCAGATAAACAAGCAGGTCACTGAAAAATAAGACCGAACGTGTTTTTATGGAGAAAAATATGAACTTTCGCCTGACTGGGGTGGCATTCGCAACGGTATTACTGGTGGGCTGTGCCAGCGCGCCAGACAACGATCCGCAAGGGCGTTCCGATCCTCTGGAAGGATTCAACCGGACGATGTTCGACTTCAACTACAACGTCCTGGATCCCTATATCCTGCGTCCGGTCGCGGTGGCCTGGCGTGACTACGTGCCGATGCCGGCGCGTAACGGCATCAGCAACTTCACCTCCAACCTGGAAGAGCCGGCCAGCATGGTCAACGCCTTCCTCAAGGGCGACCCTTATCGCGGGATGATTCACTTCAACCGCTTCTTCCTGAACACCCTGCTCGGGATGGGCGGCCTGATCGACGTGGCCGGCATGGCCAACCCGAAACTGGCGCGCGAAGAGCCGAACCGCTTCGGCAGCACGTTGGGGCATTACGATGTGGGTTACGGCCCGTACGTGATGCTGCCGGGCTACGGCAGCTTCACCCTGCGTGAAGACGGCGGCGACTTTGCGGATACGCTGTATCCGATGCTGAGCTACCTCACCTTCTGGATGTCGGCGGGCAAATGGGTGGTCGAGGGGATCGAAACCCGCGCCCAGCTGCTGGATTCCGACGGCCTGCTGCGCAACTCCTCCGATCCTTACATCATGGTGCGCGAAGCTTACTTCCAGCGCCACGACTTCATCGCCAACGGCGGCTCGCTCAAGCCGGAAGAGAACCCGAACGCCAAGGCGATTCAGGGCGAACTGGACGAGATCGACTCGCAGTAATCACGGGCGTCACGCCAATGAAAAACCCGCCGGCAGGCGGGTTTTTTATGCCGGCAGCACGCGGCAGGCAAAGAAAAAGCGCCCCGCGGGGCGCTTTGGCATCCATCTCAGGCGAGATTAGAAGCGGTAGTTGAAGTTGGCGCCGTACAGCCAGGCTTTACCTTCAGAGTTGAAGGTGTAAGGGCCTTCTTTGATGGTGACTTTCTGGCCGTGCATGTAGGAAACGCCGACGTCGACCGACGCGTCTTTGTTGAACGCATAGGTAGTACCGGCACTCAGCCAGAAACGGTCCTGATCCGGAATGGAAATCGAACGGTTCTGTGCTGGCACTGGGCTGTCATCGAAGGCGATACCGGTACGGAAGGTCCAGTTGTCGTCGTAGAAGTAGGTGGTACCCAGCGCGATGCGGTAAGCGTCTTTGAAGCCTTCATGCTTCTCGAACAGCGTTTGGCCGTTGTTGCCGGTGGCTCTCAGCTCCTGGAACTGGCTCCAGCTGGTGTAGGCCAGGCTGTAGTGAATGGCCCACTGCGGCGCCACTTTGTTGTAACCAGACAGCTCCCACATTTCCGGCAGGTGCAGGCTCAGAGAACCCGGAATGGTGTTGCCGTTGGTGCCCCACGGAAGACCTTGAGAGGCCAGCAGCGGGTTGAAGGCTGAAGGCAGGCTGCTCTTGTAGTCGCCGTCGAAGTCGATTTTCACTTCAGAGCGGTAGGTGAGGCCATAACGGTTGTTTTCATCCACTTCGTACAGAATACCGGCGTTCCAACCGAAGCCCCATTCGTCGCCTTTCAGGTGCGAAATCTGGGTATCTGCCGGGATCTGCGAAACAGGGCCGGCTAGCTGCGGCGGTAATTGGCCGGAACCGGCGATGAGCTTCGGCAATTCACCGGCGTAACGTTCCAGTTTGGCTTTGGCGTACACTGCATCGAAGCCCAGACCGAAGCTGAAGTGTTGATTCAGACGGTATGCGCCGCTGAGGTTCAGGTTGAGGGTGGTCAGATCGGTCTTGCCGCCGTAAGCGCCGGCGGTATAGCCGTCGTTGAATTCTGTCGCCAGACCGTAGTTGCTGGTGACCGAGCCGCCTACGGCGAACTGATCGTTAATCGGGTGAACATAATGCAGGTTCGGCACCCAGGCGGTCGGCGCGATGTTTTTCGAATCCAAACTGGCGCCGGAAGGGGATTGACCGGTAATGTCAACGTCCGGGTCGATGAAGACCGCGCCGAAAGAAAGTTCCGGGCGGGTATACATCATCAGCAACGCCGGGTTGCGGCTTGCCGAGGCCGCCGTATCCGCCATGGCGCCTTCGCCAGAATACGAACGTCCTAAACCAGCTGATGAGAACTCATTCAGCTGGAATCCTGCGGCAGACACGTTTGAAGAGATAATTGCCACTGCAGCTGCGAGAGCTGATTTAGTCAATAGGTTTTTCTGGCTCATGACCAAAACCTCATTATGTGTTTATTATTTAAACTATTGTTACACGAAGTAACAAGGAGCGCGGGATTGTAGGGTCCGTTATCGTTCAGACAAATCAGACCAGTGGCTGAAGTATAGGTCTGACCTGTGAAAATGTTGCAAGTTTGTTTTTGAAATATTTCCAACCTGATATCAAAAAAGAGATCTGCTTAACAAAACGCCAGCGGTAAATAACAAAATTCTTACCATTCCTTAGCAGGCGCTCATTTTTATTTGTGATTTCCATCACTTAAAACACCCATTAAAAGTAAGTGCTAGTGATTGCCGGCGTGGAAGCGTAAAATACCTGCAGAATTTTGTGGCTTTGTGCCGGTGAGTAAAACGGCAATTTGGGCTGATAACCGAGGCCTTTGAGGAGAACCAATCATGTCAGATGCAATTAATAAATGCAGCGCCCAGGAAACCGCCGCGTGTTGCTGTGTGGATGTCGGCACCGTGATGGATAACACCGATTGCACCGCGTCCTACAGCCAGGTGTTCAGCAATCAACAAGATGCGGAGGCGATGCTGGCCGCCCTGAGCGAAAAGGCGCACGCGGTCGAATCCGACCCTTGTGACATCAGCAGTAGCATTAAACCGGTTGACGGCGGCGTGCAGTTGGAGGCCGATTTTACCTTCGCCTGCCAGGCGGAAACCCTGATCTTCCAGCTCGGCCTGCGTTAATCCCCGTTTTACCCCGGCGCCGCCTGCCGCGTGCCGGGGATTGCCTTCCCTACATCGCCCCCCGATAGAAAGTGCGCCTGCTCGCAGTTTTGATCTCTGCCGGTTTGCCAAATGTAACCGTTTGGTTAACAATGACCTCATCAGGTCAGACCTCTTTCTGCCCATTGCGCTGACGTTATTTTCTTCAGGAGCATTTATGAGTAAGGCACTGCCGTTGGTGACCCGTCATGGTGACCGCATTGCGATTGTGAATGGACTGCGTACCCCCTTTGCCAAACAGGCGACTGCCTATCACGGCATTCCGGCGGTGGATTTAGGGAAAACGGCGGTGAGCGAGCTGTTGGCGCGCAGCGGCATCGATCCGCAGCTTATCGAACAGTTGGTGTTCGGCCAGGTGGTGCAAATGCCCGAGGCGCCGAACATCGCGCGTGAAATCGTGCTCGGCACCGGCATGAGCGTCCATACCGACGCCTACAGCGTGTCGCGCGCCTGCGCCACCAGCTTCCAGGCGATCGCCAACGTGGCGGAGAGCATCATGGCCGGCAGCATCAGCGTTGGCATCGCCGGCGGGGCGGATTCTTCTTCCGTCTTGCCGATCGGCGTCAGCAAGGCGCTGGCGCGCACGCTGGTGGACGTCAACAAAGCGCGCACGCTGTCGCAGCGCCTCAAACTGTTCAGCCGGCTGAAATTCCGCGATCTGATGCCGGTGCCGCCGGCGGTGGCGGAGTATTCCACCGGCCTGCGCATGGGCGATACCGCCGAGCAGATGGCGAAGAGCCACGGCATCACCCGCGAGGCGCAGGATGCGCTGGCGCACCGTTCCCACGAGCTGGCGGCCAAGGCCTGGCGGGAAGGGTGGCTGCGCGACGAGGTGATGACCGCCTATGTGCCGCCTTACCGCGCGCAGCTTTCTGAAGACAACAACATCCGTAAAGATTCCAGCCTGGCTTCCTACGCCAAGCTGAAGCCGGCGTTCGATCGCAAGCATGGCAGCGTCACCGCGGCCAACAGCACGCCGCTGACCGACGGCGCGGCGGCGGTGCTGATGATGAGCGAGTCGCGCGCCAAAGAGCTGGGGCTGCAGCCGCTGGGTTATTTGCGCAGCTTCGCCTTCGCCGCCATCGACGTGTGGGAAGACATGCTGCTGGGGCCTTCCTACGCTACGCCGCTGGCGCTGGATCGCGCCGGCATCGGTCTGGCCGATCTGACGCTCATCGACATGCATGAAGCCTTCGCTGCGCAAACGCTGGCCAACCTGAAGATGTTCGCCAGCGAAGAGTTCGCCCGCGAGAAGCTTGGCCGCAGCCAGGCGATCGGCGAAGTGGACATGGACAAATTCAACGTCTTGGGCGGTTCCATCGCCTATGGCCACCCGTTCGCCGCCACCGGCGCGCGCATGATCACCCAGACGCTGCATGAGCTGAAACGCCGCGGCGGCGGGCTGGGCCTGACCACCGCCTGCGCCGCCGGCGGGTTAGGGGCCGCGATGATCGTGGAGGTGGAATGATGAGCTTCGAAAACGCATTGCATGAACAGCGCGCCAAACCGTCGGCCTTTCAGCTGACGATTCGCCCCGACAACATCGGCGTGATCACCATCGACGTGCCGGGCGACAAGGTGAACACGCTCAAGGCCGAGTTCGTCGAACAGGTCAACGACGTGCTGATCCGGGCGCAGCAGCATACCGCGCTGGAAGGGCTGGTGATCGTTTCCGGCAAGCCGGACTCGTTTATCGCCGGCGCCGACATCACTATGATTGCCGCCTGCACCAGCGCCAAAGAGGCGGAAACGCTGGCCAAGAAAGGGCAGAGCACGTTGGCGCAGATCGCCGCGTTCCCGGTGCCGGTAGTGGCGGCCATTCACGGCGCCTGCCTGGGCGGCGGCCTGGAGCTGGCGCTGGCCTGCCACGGCCGCGTCTGTTCGCTGGATGATAAAACCGCGCTCGGGCTGCCGGAAGTGCAGCTGGGCCTGCTGCCGGGCTCCGGCGGCACGCAGCGCCTGCCGCGCCTGGTCGGCGCCGCCAAGGCGCTGGACATGATCCTGACCGGCAAGCACATTCGCGCCCGCCAGGCGCTGCGCATGGGGTTGGTGGACGACGCCGTGCCGCAGTCGATTCTGTTGCAGACCGCCATCGAGCGGGTGAAGCAGGGCTGGAAGCATCAGCGCGAGCTGCCGTGGCAGGATCGCCTGCTCAACGGCCCGCTGGGCAGAAGTCTGCTGTTCAGCATCGTGCGCAAGAAAACGTTGGCGAAAACCCACGGCAACTACCCGGCGGCGGAGCGCATCATTCAGGTGGTGCGCACCGGGCTGGATCACGGCAGCGCCAGCGGCTATGAGGCCGAAGCGCGCGCCTTTGGCGAGCTGGCGATGACGCCGCAGTCGGCGGCGCTTCGCAGCCTGTTCTTCGCTTCCACCGCGCTGAAAAAGGAGCGGGGCGGCAATGCCCAGCCGCACGCCCTGCATCGCGTCGGCATTCTCGGCGGCGGCCTGATGGGCGGCGGCATCGCCTGCGTCACCGCCACCCGCGGCGGATTGCCGGTTCGCATCAAAGACATCAATGAAACCGGTATCAACCATGCGCTGAAATACAGCTGGGACGTGCTCGGCAAGCGGGTGCGCCGCAGGCGCATGCGCCCGGCGGAACGGCAAAAGCAGATGATGCTGATCTCCGGCTCTACCGATTACACTGGCTTTGAACAGGTGGATATCGTGGTCGAGGCGGTGTTCGAAGATCTGGCGCTGAAGCAGCAGATGGTAGCCGAGGTAGAAGCCAACTGCGCGCCGCATACCGTGTTCGCCTCCAATACTTCCTCGCTGCCTATCGGCCGCATCGCCGAAAAGGCCCAGCGGCCGCAGCAGGTGATCGGCCTGCACTACTTCAGCCCGGTGGACAAGATGCCGCTGGTGGAAGTGATCCCGCACGCCGGCACCAGCGAAGAGACCATCGCCACCACCGTGGCGCTGGCGCACAAGCAGGGCAAAACCGCCATCGTGGTGGGCGACAGCGCCGGTTTTTATGTCAACCGCATCCTGGCGCCGTACATCAACGAAGCGGCGCGCTGCCTGCTGGAAGGCGAGCCGATTGAGTCGCTGGACAAGGCGCTGGTGGACTTCGGTTTCCCGGTCGGCCCGATCACCCTGCTGGATGAAGTGGGCATCGACGTCGGCACCAAGATCATTCCCGTGCTGGTCGAGGCGCTGGGGCCGCGCTTCGCCGCACCTGCCGCGTTCGATGCGGTGCTGAAAGACGGGCGCAAAGGGCGCAAGAACGGCCGCGGCTTCTATCTCTACCCGAGCGAAGGGCAGCAGCGGCAGCGGCGCAAACGTGCGGATACCTCATTGTATACGCTGCTCGGCGTCACGCCGAAGGCGCACATGCTGCCGGCGACCGTCGCTCAACGCTGCGTGATGATGATGCTGAACGAAGCGGCGCGCTGCCTGGACGAAGGCGTGATCCGCAGCGCGCGCGACGGCGACATCGGCGCGGTGTTCGGCATCGGCTTCCCGCCGTTCCTCGGCGGCCCGTTCCGCTATATGGACGAGCTCGGCGCCGAGAAAGTGGTGAAGACGCTGGACTACCTGCGTCAGCAGCACGGCGAGCATTTCGCCCCGTGCGAACGCCTGCAGCGCATGGCGCAGCAGGGCGAGCGCTTTTACCCGCTGGGGAGCTGAACGCAGGGCGGCCCGATTTGCACTATAGTTGCAACAGGGTCGCGTTGTGATCGCCATCACTCCTTGCGACAGCGTCAGCCGGTGAGGCTGTACAGCGAGGCTGCGGCAGCGGTAAGTTAGCTTGACCGCCATCAATAAATTTCATGGCGGAAAGGTTAAAATTTAACCCGTTGAATTGATTGTTCTGTGAGCAATCGAGGTTTGCCCGGGGAGGATTGCTGTAAAAAACAGCGTTTTCTTTAGGCAAACTTTCAGGCAAAATGCCCGGCCGCCATAAAGAGACGGCGCGTTATCGTTTTAAAGCTTTGGCTTTGGGTTGTAAAACTCGGCGGTACAGCACGCACGGCGTTTCTGTATAGCGTTACTTTGTCAACAACAGCGGTGCAATATGCAAGTTTTGATTATGCGTCACGGAGAGGCGGCGCTCGAGGCAGCCAGCGATGCGGTAAGGCCCCTTACCCTGTGCGGCCGCGACGAGTCCCGTCAGATGGCGGCCTGGTTGAACACCAAGTCTGTGGATATTGAACGCGTGCTGGTCAGCCCCTATCTGCGGGCCGAACAGACGCTGGCGACGGTGCGTGAAGCCTTGACGCTACCGGAGGGCGAAGAAGTGTTGCCCGAGCTGACGCCGGGCGGCAACGCTGAACAGGTCGGCAGCTATCTGCAGGCGCTGGCGATGCAAGGGGTGAGCTCGGTGCTGATCGTGTCGCACCTGCCGCTGGTGGGCTATCTGGTGGCCGAACTGTGCCCGGGCGAGTGCCCGCCGATGTTCGCGACCTCGGCGATTGCCAACGTCGATCTGCCGGCGGACGGCAGCTACGGCAAGTTTGAATGGCAGGTCAGCCCGTCGCAGGTGATGGCCAAAGTGTGAACCGCGGATGCGGTGCGGAATAAACTCAGGGCGATGTCTGACATCGCCCTGAGTCGTTTCTGCGGCGGGGGCTACTCGGCCAGCTCCACCAACAGCAGGATGGCGGCGTTGCCGCCCCATTCCTTCGGCGCCTGATGAAACGCCAGCACGTCGGGATGCTGCGCCAGCCACAGCGGCGTTTGCTGTTTGAGAATGTGCTTGCCGTGCCCGTGCATCACGCAGGCGCAGTGCACGTGTTCGCGTTTGCAGGCGGCGATCAGCGCCCCCAGTTCCTGCTTGGCCTGCAGCTGGGTCAGGCCGTGCAAATCGAGAAACAGCTCCGGCGAGTAATCGCCGCGTCGCAGCTTCTTCAGCTCATACGGGCTGCTGCCGGGGCGCACGTAGCGCGTCGGGCCTTCTTCTTCCAGCTGCGGCTGGTATTCATCTGAAAAATAATAGCTGGCATCGACCTGCTCCTGCAGCAGCCGCTGCGGGGCAATCTGTTTGACCTTGGGTTTCGGCGGGCGGTGGACGATGGTGTCCTGGCGCAGCTTTTTCGCGCCCGCCACCGACTCTCTGAAGAGCTGTTGTTCGTCTTTGCTCAGAGGGGGCTTGTTCTTCATGCTTCATTCACCGGAAATCGTTTATTTCGCTAGTTTACCTTGTGAATGAGCGCTGTCGACGCAAAACTCGGGCCAGAGTGAAAAGCGCGAGGGGCAAGCGTGATTTGTCGCGGGCTTCATGGCAAACTATGCGGCTAAATCATGAAACACAGCGCCTGCCGGAGGGCAAATTGGACAAAATTTTCGTCGACGAAGCAGTGAACGAACTGCACACCATTCAAGATATGCTGCGCTGGACGGTAAGCCGCTTCAACGCCGCCAATATCTATTATGGTCACGGAACCGATAATCCGTGGGACGAAGCGGTGCAATTGGTGCTGCCAAGCCTGTTCCTGCCGTTGGACATTCCGGAAGACATGCACACCGCCCGTCTGACCTCCAGCGAGCGCCATCGCATCGTTGAGCGCGTGATCCGCCGCGTCAACGAGCGCATCCCGGTCGCCTACCTGACCAACAAGGCCTGGTTCTGCGGCATGGAATTCTACGTCGACGAGCGCGTGCTGGTGCCGCGTTCGCCGATCGGCGAGCTGATCAACGATCGCTTCAGCGCGCTGATCCCGCACCCGCCGCGCCATATCCTCGACATGTGTACCGGCAGCGGCTGTATCGCCATCGCCTGCGGCTACGCTTTCCCGGAAGCGGAAGTGGACGCGGTGGACATCTCCAGCGAGGTGCTGGCGGTGACCGAGCGCAACATTCAGGCGCACGGCGTCGAACACCAGGTGATCCCGATCCGTTCCGATCTGTTCCGCGACGTTCCCGCGATCCAGTATGATCTGATCGTCACCAACCCGCCGTACGTCGACGCGGAAGACATGTCCGATCTGCCGCAGGAGTTCCGCTTTGAGCCGGAGCTGGGCCTGGCGGCGGGCAGCGACGGCCTGAAGCTGGTGCGCCGCATCCTGGCCTGCGCGCCGGACTACCTGACCGACGACGGCGTGCTGATTTGTGAAGTGGGCAACAGCATGGTACACCTGATGGAACAATATCCGGATATTCCGTTCACCTGGCTGGAGTTCGAAAACGGCGGTGACGGCGTGTTCATGCTGACCAAACAGCAGCTGGTGGATTGCAAGGAACACTTCAGCCTCTATCGCAGCTAAGCCGCATTTTCAAGGCCCGCACGGCGGGCCTCATAACGATAAAAGACTAACGGTAAGGAGCCGTGATGGCAGGAAACAGTATTGGGCAGATTTTCCGCGTCACCACCTTCGGTGAATCTCACGGGGTGGCGCTGGGTTGTATTGTCGACGGCGTGCCGCCCGGCATCCCGCTCACCGAAGCCGATTTGCAACACGATCTGGACCGCCGTCGTCCGGGCACCTCGCGTTACACCACCCAGCGTCGCGAACCGGATCAGGTGCGCATTCTCTCCGGCGTATTCGAAGGCGTGACCACCGGCACCAGCATCGGCTTGATCATTGAGAACACCGATCAGCGCTCGCAAGACTACAGCGCCATCAAAGACGTGTTCCGCCCGGGGCATGCCGACTACACCTACGAACAGAAATACGGCCTGCGCGATTACCGCGGCGGCGGCCGCTCTTCGGCGCGTGAAACCGCCATGCGCGTTGCGGCGGGCGCTATCGCCAAGAAATACCTGCAGCAGAAGTTCGGCGTGCAGGTGCGCGGCTATCTGGCGCAGATCGGTGACGTGACCTGCGAGCTGAAAGATTGGGATCAGGTTGAGCAGAATCCGTTCTTCTGCCCGGATCCGGACAAGCTGGAAGCGCTGGACGAACTGATGCGCGCGCTGAAAAAAGAGGGCGACTCCATCGGCGCCAAGGTCAGCGTGATTGCTGAAAATGTGCCGGTTGGCCTGGGCGAGCCGGTGTTTGACCGCCTCGACGCCGATCTGGCGCACGCGCTGATGAGCATCAACGCGGTGAAAGGCGTGGAGATCGGCGACGGGTTTGCCGTGGTGACCAAGCGCGGCAGCGAAAACCGCGATGAAATCACCCCGGAAGGCTTCCAGAGCAACCATGCCGGCGGCATTCTCGGCGGTATCAGCAGCGGCCAACCGGTGGTGGCGCATCTGGCGCTGAAGCCGACCTCCAGCATCATGGTGCCGGGCCGCACCATCAATCGCCAGGGCGAAGCGGTGGAAATGGTCACCCGCGGCCGCCACGATCCGTGCGTGGGTATCCGCGCCGTGCCGATCGCCGAAGCGATGATGGCGATCGTGCTGATGGATCACCTGCTGCGCCAGCGTGCGCAAAACGGTGATGTGGTTTCCGACGTGCCGCGCTGGTAATCGCCATGAAAAACTGGATGTTGGGCCTGGTGGCCCTGACGGCCTCCGCCTCCGCCATGGCGCTGACGCCGTGGCAGAAAATCGATCATCCGGTGGCCGGCGCGCCGCAGGCGGTGGGCGGTTTCGCCAACGGCTGCGTCATCGGCGCCCAGCCGTTGCCGCTGAACTCACCGAACTACCAGGTGATGCGTACCGACCAGCGCCGTTATTTCGGCCACCCGGATCTGTTGGCGTTCATTCAGCGCCTCAGCAGCCAGGCGAATCAGAAAGCGCTGGGCACGGTGCTGATCGGCGATATGGCGATGCCGGCCGGCGGGCGCTTCAGCAGCGGCCACGCCAGCCACCAGTCGGGGCTCGACGTCGACATCTGGCTGCAGCTGCCGCGCCAACGCTGGAGCGCGCAGCAATTGCTGAAGCCGCAGCCTATCGATCTGGTGTCAAGTGACGGCAAGCAGGTAGTGGCGCGCCAATGGCAGCCGCAGATTGAGTCGCTGATCAAGCTGGCGGCGCAGGATGCGGACGTGACGCGCATCTTCGTCAATCCGGCCATCAAACAGCGTCTGTGTCTGGACGCCGGCGCCGACCGTGCCTGGTTGCACAAGGTGCGGCCGTGGTTCGGTCACCGCGCGCACATGCACGTGCGCCTGCGTTGCCCGGCGAGCAGCCTTGAATGTAAAGAGCAGGATACGCCGCCGCCGGGCGACGGCTGCGGCGCCGAACTGGCGAGCTGGTTCGTGCCGCATCAACCGAACGCCAAACCGGGTAAACCGGTGCCGCCGCCGTTACCGCCGACCTGTCAGGCATTGCTGGATCACCATTTCTCAGCGGAATAACACATGGACTGGTTTGTCATCGGCCCCGAGATGCTCGGGGTGTTGTTTGCGGTAGCGCTGCTGGCGGGGTTTATCGACTCCATCGCCGGCGGCGGCGGGCTGCTGACGGTGCCGGCCCTGCTGGCGGTGGGGGTTCCCCCGGCCCAGGCGTTGGCGACCAACAAACTGCAGTCGGTCGGCGGTTCCTTCTCCGCCAGCCTGTACTTTATTCGTCGGCGGGCGGTGAACCTCAACGACCAGAAGCTGACGATCTTTCTGACGCTGATCGGTTCGATCGCCGGCGCCATTCTGGTGCAGCATATGCGCGCCGATTTGCTGCGGCAGATGTTGCCGCTGCTGGTGATCGGCATCGGCCTCTACTTCCTGCTGATGCCGCGGCTGGGTGAGGAAGATCGTCAACGCCGTCTCGGCGCCTTGCCGTTCGGGCTGGTGGCCGGCGGCTGCGTCGGGTTTTACGACGGCTTCTTCGGCCCCGGCGCCGGATCGTTTTACGCGCTGGCCTATGTGACGCTGTGCGGTTTCAACCTTGCCAAGTCCACGGCGCACGCCAAGGTGCTTAACTTCACCTCCAACGTCGGCGGGTTGGCGCTGTTCATCATCGGCGGCAAGGTGGTGTGGAGCATCGGTCTGGTGATGCTGGTGGGGCAGGTGCTGGGGGCGCGTTTGGGCGCCCACATGGTGCTGACCCGCGGGCAGAAGCTGATTCGGCCGATGATCGTGATCGTCTCGCTGGTGATGAGCCTCAAGCTGCTGTACGACAATCACGGCGCGGAAATTCAGCAGTGGTTGAGCGCCCTGGTGCACGGTTAAAGATGGAGAGAGGGTGCTGCTTACGCGCCCTGTCTTATCGAGTATAATGGCCTCTTTATTTTTGTGGTTATAGAGTTTTTATGTCAGACACACAGACCCGCCATCACTATGAGCAACTGATCGAGATCTTCAATCAATGCTTCAGCGATGACTACAACACCCGCCTGGTGAAGGGCGACGACGAGCCGATCTACCTGCCGGCCGACGACGAACTGCCGTATCACCGCATCGTATTCGCCCACGGCTTCTACGCCAGCGGCCTGCACGAAATCTCGCACTGGTGCATCGCCGGCGAAGCGCGCCGCCAACGGGTGGACTTCGGTTACTGGTATTGCCCGGACGGGCGCGACGCGCAAACCCAGAGTGAATTCGAAGCGGTGGAGATCAAACCGCAGGCGCTGGAGTGGATGTTCTGCGTGGCGGCCGGTTTCCCGTTTAACGTCAGCTGCGACAACCTGAACGGCGACTGCGAGCCGGATCGCATCGCGTTCCAGCGCAAGGTGCGCGACCGGGTATTGGCGCTGCTGGAGCAGGGAATACCCACACGGCCTGCGCGCTTTATTCAGGCGTTGCAATCGTTCTACAATACGCCACCGTTGGCGGCCGAGCATTTTCCGTATCCGGAAGATCTCAACTGACGCCACAGCCCGTTATTTAATGAGGAAATTTGATGATCGCAGAATTCGAAGCGCGCATTTTGGCGCTGATTGATGACATGGTAGAGCACGCCAGCGATGATGAACTGTTTGCCGGTGGCTACCTGCGCGGTCATCTGACGCTGGCGGTGGCCGAAGCGGAAGAGCAGGGTGAGCACACTGCCGAAGCGCTGAAAGCACGGGTGGAAGAGAGCCTGCACAAAGCGATCGCCGCCGGGGAACTCTCGCCGCCGGATCAGATCCTGGTGCGCGGGATGTGGGAAAACCTTTATCAGGCCGCTACCCCTGCCGCCTGACCGCCATGCCGGGGCGCGCCGCCGCGCCCCTCATTCATGAATTAAACCGCACGCCCTTTCAGCAGCTTCCTCACCCACATCCGATTTGGATTCAACGCCGCCAGCAGGCGCGCATCGCCCGGCAACGGTTCGCCGAACAGCTGCGCCGCCAGAATTTCCGCCGCCAGCGGCGCCGAGCACAGCCCGCGCGATCCCAACCCGCCGATAGCGAACAGGCCGGGATAGACCGGTGCATCGGCGACGGTTTCGCCGCGCTGGTTTCGCCGCTGCAAATCCTGATACTGCGTCACCGTGGCCTGATAGTCCGGCAGCGCGCCGACCATCGGCAGATGATCGCGGGTGGCGCTGCGCACGCCGCAGCGCGCCTGATGAGCGCTGACGTCCACCTGCTGCGGCCAGGCCTGCTCCGGCAGGCAGCGCAGCAGGCGCTCGCGGTTCTCCTGTTGCTCCTGCTCGCGGTAGTCGGTGGCGGTGTCGCCGCGCTGGTAGCTGGCGCCGATGCAGTGCTGGCCGTTGTTGGCGTTGACCGGCGTCAGGTAGCCGTCGTAGCACAACACCTGCTTCAGTTGACCGAGGGCCGGCGAGGTTGGGATGTGCGACACCTGCCCGCGCACCGCATACAGCGGCAGGGCTTGCGTCGGCGCCAGCTCGGCCAACCGGTGGCCGTTGGCCAGGATCACCGTCGCATGGCGGCGGCTTTCGCCGTGGGCGAAATCGATGCGCCAGCCGTTTTCTTCCTGCGTCAGCCTCTGTGCATCGTGCCGGTATTGGCAGACCAGGCCCTGACGCTGCGCCAGCGCGATAGCGCCGCGCGTCAGTTCGGCCGGGCAGAGCCAGCCGCCCTGCGGGTAGGTGATGCCGCCAAAGCCGGTATCGACGCCGCACAGTTCGCTGAGCGTTTCGCGGTCGGCTGCCGCCGCCAAGGCCTGCGGCCAGTCGGTTTTCAGCATATTGGCGATCTTGGCGCCGCTCTTTTCGTCGTAGGCCAGCTGGCTGACGCCGCACCACTGATGATCAAAGGCGACGCCTTGTTGCAACAGGGCGTCGTATTGGCGGCGGGCGAAAGGAAACGCGGCGCTGAAGAAACTCTCCAGCGCGTCGCCGCTGCCGTTCAGCAGGGGGTAAATCGCCCCCTGACGATTGCCGGATGCGCCCTCGGCCGGCTGCTCGTCGGCGCAGTACAGCGTGACGGTGGCGCCGCGCCGCAATAGGGCCAACGCGGTGAGCGCGCTGGCGACGCCGCCGCCGATCAGAGCGATGTCGGCGGTGTTGTCCGCTGCCGGACGCCGATACCAGGGTGCCGGGTGGCGCGTGGGCTGCGCATCGGCCGGCAGACAGCCGGCGAGCATCTCACGCTTTTGGCCGAAGCCTTTGCAACGGTTGACCTGAAAACCGGCCTGTTGCAAGCCGCGGCGCACGAAGCCGGCGGCGGTAAAGGTGGCGAAGCTGCCTTCCGGCCGGGCGAAACGCGCCATGGCGGCGAACAGTTGCTCGGTCCACATGTCGGGATTTTTGGCCGGTGCGAAGCCGTCGAGGAACCAGGCGTCGACCTGGTTATTCATGCTGGCGTCGAACTGCGGCAGCAGTTCGTTGACGTCGCCGAACCACAGATCGAGCGTAATGCGGCCTTCGGCCAACAGCAGGCGATGGCAGCCCGGCAGCGGCAGCGGCCATTGGGCGCGCAGCTCATCGGCATAGGGAGCCAGCTCCGGCCAGCGCGCATGCGCCGCCGCCAGATCGGCCTGCTGCAGGGGGAATTTCTCGAAGCTGATAAAGTGCAGGCGTTGCAGCGCGGCGTCCGGCTCGGCCTGGCGGAAGCCCGCGAAGGCCTGCCACAGCGTAAGGAAATTGAGCCCGGTGCCGAAGCCGGTTTCCGCCACCACCAGCAGCGGGCGCGGGTGAGTGGCGAAACGCTGCGGCAGCCGGTTGCCGTGCAGAAAGACATAGCGGGTTTCTTCCAGCCCATCCTGATTGGAAAAATAGACGTCATCAAACTGTTTCGAAACAGGTGTACCCTGTTCGTTCCAGGTTAGCGTTGCGGTTTGGATGGGGGCGTGGTTCACGGTCAATAGCTCGAAATTAAAGGGATGCCGCGAATTCTAACGGCGCTGGCGCCCTGGCGCAAACTGGACAACAATAAAGCTGAAAAACGCTGATCGGACTTGTTCGGCTTACATCTGTACGCTAAAGTGCGATGCAAAATCCCGTAGGTAAATAGTGGAAGAGGTATTGAATGAAACGTGCAGTGATTACTGGCCTGGGAGTTGTCTCCAGCATTGGTAATAACCAGCAGGAGGTCCTGGCGAGCCTGCAGGAAGGACGTTCTGGGATCACTTTCTCCCAGGAGCTGAAAGATTCCGGCATGCGTAGTCACGTATGGGGGCAAGTTAAGCTCGACACGACCGGCCTGATCGACCGCAAGGTGGTGCGTTTCATGAGCGATGCTTCCATCTATGCCTTCCTGGCGATGCAAGAAGCGATCGCTTCTTCCGGCCTGAAGGAAGAAGAGTATCAAAACAACCCGCGCGTGGGCCTGATCGCCGGTTCCGGCGGTGGTTCTCCGCGCTTCCAGGTGTTCGGCGCCGATGCGATGCGCAGCCCGCGCGGCCTGAAAGCGGTTGGCCCATACGTGGTCACCAAAGCTATGGCTTCCGGCGTTTCCGCCTGCCTGGCGACGCCGTTCAAAATCCACGGCGTGAACTACTCCATCAGCTCCGCTTGCGCGACCTCCGCACACTGCATCGGTAACGCGGTTGAGCAAATCCAACTGGGCAAACAGGACATCGTGTTCGCCGGCGGCGGCGAAGAGCTGTGCTGGGAAATGGCCTGCGAGTTCGACGCGATGGGCGCGCTGTCCACCAAGTACAACGACACGCCGGAAAAAGCCTCCCGTACTTACGACGCCGATCGTGACGGTTTCGTCATCGCCGGCGGCGGCGGTATGGTGGTGGTTGAAGAACTGGAACACGCGCTGGCGCGCGGTGCGCACATCTACGCGGAAATCGTTGGCTACGGCGCAACGTCTGACGGCGCCGACATGGTAGCGCCATCGGGCGAAGGCGCGGTGCGCTGCATGAAGATGGCGATGCAGGATCTGGATGCGCCGATCGACTACATCAACGTGCACGGCACCTCCACGCCGGTGGGCGACGTGAAAGAGCTGGGCGCGATTCGCGAAGTGTTCGGCGACAATACCCCGGCTATCTCCTCCACCAAGGCGATGACCGGTCACTCGCTGGGCGCCGCAGGCGTGCAGGAAGCGATCTACAGCCTGCTGATGCTGGAGCACGGCTTTATCGCGCCGAGCATCAACATCGAAACCCTGGATGAGCAGGCGGCCGGCATGAACATCGTGACTCAGCCGACTCAGCGCGAGCTGACCACCGTGATGTCCAACAGCTTCGGCTTCGGCGGCACCAACGCCACCCTGGTGATGCGCAAACTGGTGAAATAATCCCGCCTGAGCCTCGCTTCGCTATCAAGCCCGTGTTTTCGCGGGCTTTTTACTGGCCGAAGCCCGCCAGCCGGGCGCTCGGAGTTTTCCCAAATCACATCCCCTGACACATCATTACCTCGCCATTACACGCGTTGGGCATACAATAGCCGGGTAGCGTGATTATCGCTCGGCGTAGTTTTCCAAAGTGATCGAACATTGAGGCACGAAGTATGAAAAAGTTAATTGCGGTTGGGTTACTGTCGGCCGTGTTGGCCGGATGCGCCACCGATTCTCCCTGCGTGCCGGTCTACGATGACCAGGGGCGCCTGGTGCACACCAACACCTGCATGAAGGGCACCACTCAGGATAACTGGGAAACCGCGGGTGCGATCGCCGGCGGCGCGGCGGCGGTTGCCGGCCTGACTCTCGGCATCATCGCGCTGACCAAGTGATCGGCGCAGCGCCTGCGGGCGCATGCAACCAGCCCGGCCATCGCGCGCCGGGCTTTTTAATTTCACTGCACCAAAAACGCCTTGAACTGCGGCGTCATCACGGCGCTGAAACCGTCGTCGGTTTTGCTGATCAGGTAGACCGCCAGCCCTTTCTCTTCGGCAAGTTTCAACGCCTTCTCCGTGCCCAGCACCATCAGGCCGGTATCCCAGCCGTCGGCCTCGAGCGCGGTGGGGGCGATCACCGTGGCGGAAACCAGGCGGTGGTTGATCGGCCTGCCGGTGGTCGGATCGATGACATGGGAGTAGCGCTGGCCGTTTTGTTCGAAGTAGTTGCGGTAGCTGCCGGCGGTGCTGATGCCGTAACCGTGCAGATCCACCAGCGCCTGCACCGCATTTTCACGGTCGGTCGGCTTTTGGATCGCCACCCGCCAGGGTTTGCCCTGGCCGTTGACGCCGCGTGAAGAGACCGCGCCGCCGACCGACACCAGGTAGTTGGTAATGCCGTTGCGGTTCATCAGGCGCACCAGTTCATCGGCGCCGTAGCCTTCGCCCAGCGTCGAGAGATCGACATACATGTCCGGCAGATCTTTTTGCAGCCACTCCCCGCGATTGTCGCTGATCAGCTTCAGGTGCTGCAGGCCGGTGCGCTGTTTCGCCGCGTCGATCTGCGCCTGTTCCGGCACTTTGACCGGGTGCTTGTCGGGGCCGAACCCCCACAGGTTCACCAGTGGGCCGACGGTGATGTCCATGGCGCCGCCGGTATCGCGGCCGATGCGCTGCGCCATCAGCACGATGTCTGCCATGCCGCGCGGGATCGGCTGCGGTTCGAGGCCGGCGCTGCGGTTAAATTGCGACAGCACCGAGTCGGCGCGGTAGGTGGAGATATCGTCGTTGGCCCGTTCGAGCACCGAGTCGATCTGCCGCTGCAGTTCTTGCTTGCCGATCGCGACGTCACCGCTGACTTTAACGCTGTAGAAGGTGCCCATGGTCTTGCCGTCGATATCGATTTGCGGGCGGGAGGCGGCATCGTCGCAGGCGGCGAGCAGGGCGCATAAGGCGCTGAGCAACGCCCCTTTGGCGAACAGGGAAGCCATAACATGTCCTTTGAAAACGAGAAAGCCGCTACAAATAAAGTAAAGCGCGGCAAATGGAAAGCGGATAAAGGTAAAATAGCATTTTGCTGGCGTAGATGCCGCGCCTGAGCTAACGTCTCGCTCATGCTTTTCGCTGAGGTTTCAAGCTGCCACCATGAGTTCAACCGCCATTTCCCGGCTTATCCACCCCTTTGTCAAAGACCGTTTCCTGCACGTGCTGTTGCTGGCCGGCGCAGCGATGTTCGCCTTTGATCCGCAGCCGCTGGCGGCGCTGGGCGGTTTCATCGACGTCCGCACCCTCATCACTCTGCTGGGGCTGATGCTGCTGACCAAAGGCGTCGAGGTCAGCGGTTACTTCGACTTCGTTGGCCGCAAGATTATCAACCGGTTGCACAGCGAACGGCGGCTGGCGCTGTTCCTGGTGTTTTCCGCCGCGCTGCTGTCGTCGTTTCTGACCAACGACGTGGCGCTGTTTATCGTCATTCCGCTCACCATCACGCTGAAAAAGCTGTCGGCGCTGCCGGTTGGCCGTTTGATCATCTTTCAGGCGCTGGCGGTGAACGCCGGTTCGCTGCTGACGCCGATCGGCAACCCGCAAAATATCCTGCTGTGGAGCCGCTCCGGCCTTTCTTTCCTCGGCTTCATCGGCCAGATGGCGCCGTTTGGCGCCGCGATGATGCTGAGCCTGCTGGCGTTGACCTGGTTCAGCTTCCCGGCGCGCGACATCGTGAAAACGCCGAATACCGAGGGTTACCCCTATCAACGGCCGCTGTTGCTGAGCTGCGTGGGGCTGTATGCGATCTTCCTGCTGTGCCTGGATATCGGCCTGCCGCTGTATGGGTTGCTGGCGGTGTTCGCCGGCTTTTTGTTGCTGGCGCGCCGGGTGCTGTTGCAGATCGACTGGAGCCTGATTTTTGTGTTCGCCGCCATGTTTATCGATGTTGGCCTGTTTACCCGCCTGCCGCCGCTTCAGTCGGCGTTTGCCGCCATCGCCGGGCTGAGCGACGGTGGGGTGTATGCGTTGGGCGTTGGGCTGTCGCAGATCGTCAGCAACGTGCCGGCCACCATTTTGCTGCTCAACTATGCGCCCTCCAGCACGCAACTGGCCTATGCGGTCAATGCCGGCGGCTTCGGGTTGGCGATCGGATCGCTCGCCAACCTGATTGCGCTGCGCATGGCGGGGGAGCGCAAGATCTGGTTGCGCTTCCACTATTACTCGCTGCCGCTGCTGGCGTGGGCCGCGCTGGTCGGCTGGCTATTGAGCTAACTCTGATTACCGCTCTGCCGGGCGGCCAGCAGGCAAATGCTGCGGGTCACCTGGTAGGATTTCACGAAGGCGCTGACGGGTAAAAACTCGAAGCGCGAGTGGAAGTTATGCGCGCCGGTGAAGTAATTGGGCGTCAGGATGCCGCGGCTCGAGAGCGCCGCGCCGTCGGTGCCCCCGCGCATCGGGATCACCTTCGGCGGGATGCCGTGGGCGGCAAGGGCGCCGAAGATCAGATCGATGGCGCGCCGATCTTCGCCGATGGCGTTGCTGATGTTGCTGTAGATGTCGCTGATGCTGCAGCTGACGTTGGCGCGCGGATAGCCGGCCGCCACCTGACGCACCGTCTCCTCAAGGCGGGCTTTGCGCGCCTCGAACGCCGCGCTATCGAAGTCGCGAATCGACACCTTCAGCGTCGCCTGATTGGCATTGGCGGCCAGATCGGTGAACCAGAAATAGCCCTCGCGCCCGTCGGTGTGTTCCGGGGTATCCTGCACGTCGAAGCGGTTGATGATGTCGTTGGCGATACGTATCGGGTTGATTAACACGTTTTTCGCCGACATCGGGTGCGCGGTCACCCCCTCGATGCGGATTTCCGCCGCCGCCGCGTTGAAATTCTCGTAAACCACTTCACCCAGTTCGCAGCAGTCGATGGTGTAGGCGAAATCGACGGGGAAACGCTGCAGATCCAGCGCCTTGGCGCCGCGCAGGCCGATCTCTTCATCCGGCACGAACGCCACCACGATATCGCCGTGGCGATCGGCGGCGGCCAGGTTGGCCAGCAGCGTCATCACCACGGTGACCGCCGCCTTGTTGTCGGCACCCAGCACGCTGGTGCCGTCGCTGAACAGGATCTCTTCGTTGCGGTAGGGCAGGATCTCCGGGTGTTCGGCGACCCGCAGCCAGATGTCTTGCTCGGCGTTCAGGCATACATCTTCGCCGGTGAAGCGCAGGCGCTGCGGGCGAATCTCGGGCGACAGGCCGACGTCCACGGTGTCGATATGGGTGATGAAGCCGATGCGCGGCGCGCCGGGCTGGGTGCCGGGCTTGCGGGCGGTGACGGTGGCGTGGTCGTCTATCTGCACGTCGGCCAGGCCTAGCCGGCGCAGCTCTTCCGCCAGCAGCTGCGCCATTTCATGCTGCCCCGGCGTGCTGGGCAGGGCGGTTGCGGCGGCATTGCTCTGGCTGGTGACCGCCAGGTAGCGGAAGAAACGTTCGGTAAGCTGTTCGGCAATCGGGCTGGTCATCGGAACTCCTCGCGGTTGGCAATCTACCGGTTTTAAAACGAAATCAGCCGTTTGTCCAACGGTGCAATGCGTAAACCGCTAGAATGCGAAGCATCGCGCAGAAACGAAAAATAGCGGTGCAACTAGGAAATAGTCGCAGGTTTCTGCGGCAAAATCGGTGTTAGCTGTGGGCCGGGAAGCGCCTACATAACACTTATCTGTCCCTCAAGGAGAATTCATGCACACCGGTCACGCTCTGCTTATCACCTTACTGTCCCTGGGCATCTCTCACAGCGCCTGGGCCTCTGCCGATGCCGGCCATGCCAACAGCAACGCCAACAGCCGCGAAGTGGCCAGCGCGTTGGGTGGCCTGAAAAATAAAACCTATGAACTGGAGCAGGCGCCGAAGATCCGCGTCGCCAGCTTCAATATCGCCGCCGGCAAGGTCAGCGACATGACCGCCATCGCCAAGGCAATTCGCGCGATGAACGTCGACGTGGTGGCGCTGCAAGAGGTGGATAAACTCACCGCCCGCAGCGGCCGGGTCGATCAGGCGGCGGAGCTGGCGAAGCTGACCGGCATGCAGGCGGTGTTCGGCCGGGCGATCGATCATGACGGCGGCGAATATGGCCTGGCGTTTCTCTCGAAGTATCCGCTGCACGATGCCGTGATCTATCCGCTGCCGTCCGGCCAGCGCGAACAGCGCATCGCCTTCAGCGCCAAGGTCGACGTGCCGGAGTTCCCGGCGCCGATCACGCTGTTCAACGCCCACCTCGATACCAAGGAAGATCCGACGATGCGCCTGGATCAGGTGCGGGAGCTGAACGATCGCGCCATCGAAGTGCGCGGCATCAAGCTGCTGTTCGGCGATATGAACGATGTGCCGGGCAGCGTGACCTGGCTGGAGCTGAGCCGCTATTGGAACGACATCATGCCTAACGGCCAGGATGGCCGCAGTTGGCCGGCGGAAAACGCCGAGATCAAGGTGGATTACATCTTCACCGGTAACGCGCAGCGCTGGCATCTGGACAGCCTGACGGTGCCGAACGCCAGCGGCGACTGGAACGGCGTGCATTGGCCGGCGGTGAGCGACCACCTGCCGCTGGTGGCGGAGATGCGCCTGACCGAGCAATAAACGGGGGGGCATTCCATTGGGGCCGCGCTAAGCCACGGCGATCCGTGCCAGCCGCTCGACGGCGCTGCGGATCTCGCCCGGCGTCAGGGCCGAAAAGCCCAGCAGCCAGCCGTCGCGCTGCGCCTGCGCCGTCTGGTATTGCGCCTTCAGCCCGGGCGTGAGGATGCCGAGCCGCCGCGCCTGTCGGCTGAGCGCCGCCTCCTGGCCGGGCGGCAGCCAGACGCTGAGCTGCAGGCCGCCGGTGGCGGGAGCGGGCGTGGCGAAGTGGCCGAGTTTTTCGCGTACTTCCGCCAGCAACACATCGCGCCGGCTGCGGTAGAGCTGGCGCATGTAGCGGATATGCGCGGCGAAGTGCCCTTGGTGGATGAATTCGGCGGTGACTGCCTGCATCAGCTGCGCGCTGTGGCCGTCATACACCGTACGCGCGGTGACGAACGCTTCAACCAGCGCGGGCGGGGCGATCAGATACGCCAACCGCAGTGAAGGGAACAGCGACTTGGAGAAGGTGCCGAGGTACAGCACTCGGCCACGGCGATCCAGGCCCTGCATCGCCGGTATCGGCAGACCGTCGTAATGAAACTCGCTGTCGTAATCGTCCTCGATGATCCAGGCCTGTTGCCGCTCTGCCAGCGCCAGCAACGCCAATCGGCGCGCCAGGCTGAGCGCGGCGCCGGTCGGGTATTGGTGTGAGGGGGTCAGATAAATCAAATGTGGGTCCGGCAAGGAGGATTCAGCACGCAGGCCGTCGCCGTCCACCGCGACCGGCGTCAGGGCGGCGCCGGCGCTGATAAAGGCGTTTCTTGCCCCGGCGTAACCCGGCTCTTCCATCCAGACGCTGTCGCCGCTGTCCAGCAGCAACGTGGCGATCAGCTGCAGCGCCTGCTGCGAACTGGTCAGCACGATAATCTGCCGTGCATCGCAGACCACGCCGCGCGTTTGGTTGACGTGGGCGGCAATCGCCTCACGCAGCGGTAAATAGCCCTGCGGGTCGCCGTAGCGCAGCAGGCTTTCTCCCTGTAGCCGCAGGCGCTGTGCGGTCAGCTGCTTCCACAAGGCCAGCGGAAACGCGCGCAGGTCCGGTGAACCGGCGGCGAACGCCTGTGGCTGCTGCGGATCGCGGCAGCCGCCGGTTTGCACGATCTGTTGGCCGCGCTGCGAAAGGCGCGGCATGCCGGAGCCGGCTGCCGGCGGCGGCGATTTGGCGATGGTAATCGCCACAAAGGTGCCCTGGCCGACGCGGCGCTGCAGATATCCCTCCGCCTCCAACTGACCGTAGGCCGCTTCGACGGTCACTCGCGAGAGGCTCAGATCGCTGGCCAGCACCCGGCTGGAAGGCAGGCGTTGCCCAACGTTCAATGCCCCTTGATGGATGGCCTGCCGCAGTGCGCCGCACAGGCGATCGCGCAGCGTGCCGGCGGTGTGGGGCGATTGCTGAAACAGCGTGACCAGCGAGTGCCGCATAATTGGCCTTATGATTTATGGAGAATGGGTATCAATCATAAGACCAAAATGAGGCACTATTGTCATCTGCCTTGATGCACGGGAGTGAGTGGTATGTCGAAAGAATCATTGGTGCTGGCTTTTCCACCGGCGGCGCCGGAAGAGAGCCTGGCTTACCTGGCGGCCAAGCTGAGCCGCTATGCGGATGCCTGGGACGTGGCGGAAGATCTGCGCAACGGCGTGGACGGGATAGTGGTGATCGACACCCGCGCAGAGGCGCTGTACGCCGCCGGGCATATCCCCGGGGCGATCAGCTTGCCGCATCGCCTGATGGATGAAGCCGGCACGGCGCAACTGGATCGCCAAAAGGTGTATGTGACCTACTGCGACGGCATCGGCTGCAACGGTTCCACCAAAGGCGCCTACAAACTGGCGAAGCAGGGATTCAGGGTGAAGGAGCTGATCGGCGGGCTGGATTTCTGGCTGCGCGACGGCCATCCGTTGGCCATCGGCGAACAGCCGGGATCGCTGCGCGATCGGGCGGCTGCTGAGGACTGCGGCTGCGCCTGAGGTGTTAAAACACCAGCGCCAGTACGATCGCCAGCGCCACCAGCAGCAGGATCAGCGCCGCGGCAGGCTTGCTGAGCGCTTTTTGCAGCGGCAGCGGCAGGGCGGCGATCAGCGGGTTGAGCAGCGGCTGCGGCTCGACGGGCTGGCTGACGATCGGCTGCGCCTGGCCGGCCTTCTCCAGGCGGCGGGCAAACAGCTGATGAATGGCGTCGCTCATTTGCGGATGCGTCAGAGGCGCATTGGCGCCGCAGTTGAAGCGCGTCTGGCAATAGTCGTTCATCTGCTGCAGCTCTTGCTCGTCCGCCGGCTGCTTGAGTGCCGCCAGCAGATTGTTCAGCGTCGGCGCGCTCTGCGGGCTGAGGGCCACCTTCACCTGCAAGAATTGGTTCAGCAGCTGGAAGTGGCGCGCCGGCAGCGGATCGTTGGTTTTCACGCCCGCCAGATCAAACAGCGTTTGCCAGATTTTAGCCGGCGCTTCACCGGTGGCCGCGCTAAGTTTGGTGACCTGCTGCTGCAGGCTTTGATGCTCTGCGGGCAGCAGCGGGCGATCGCTGGTGGCGGTTTGCTGCGGCTGGGGAATGGCCAGGCCGCCGGTCTGCAACAGATTCAGCACCTGCTGCAGCTGTGGTGGGCTCAGCTGGCTCAGTACCGTGTGGCCGAACTGCTGGCGAATAAAGTCGCTGACCGCCTGGCGGTTGTTGCCCTGCGGCAGCAATTCGGCCAGCTGTTGCAACAGCTGGCGTCCGGCGTGGTTTTGCTGCGCCTGCGTCAGGCGCGTTTGCAGCAGCTGTTCCGCCGGTTGAAAATGGCGCGCCAGCAGTTCACCGCCGTTGTCGGCGCCGAGATCGTGGCGCAGAGTTGCCCAGATCTCCGCCGGCTTTGCCGGGCTGAGCGTCATGATTTTCACGATCAGCTTTTCCAGCGTCGTGCGCTGCGCCGGAGAGAGGGGTTGATCGTCAGTGGCCGCCGTTTTGCCCGGGGAGGGAGGGCGTTCGCCGGCGATTGGGGTGCCCGGCCCACTCAAAGGTTGCATATCACCAGTCCTTCGCTGTGTATCCCCGCAGAATGCCTGGAGGAGAGAATCATCATCGTACCCGGCGAAAAGCGCAGGCTTACCCACTATGATACCTGTAAATCGCCGCCATCAATACCGCCGCTCAGACATTTCTTTACCGACAAAACGTTGCTAATCGCGCCCGCGCCGCTAAGATAGCCCCAGACCCGAACGTGAGGATGGCATGGTTAAACGGCAGCGGATTGCAAAATGGTTTTTATGCCTGGCTTGCCTGGTGGTGCTGACGTGCATGACCCAGCGCATGGCGGGCCTGCATGCGCTGCAGCAAACGCTGGGGATCCCGGCGGCCACTGCCGTTCAGTCCGGTGATACCGCCGCCGAAGCGCAGCCGACGCCCTGTGAGCTGAGCGCCAAGTCATTGCTGGCCGCGCCGCCGGTGATGTTCGAAACCGTGCTGTTCGGGCTGGGTCTGCTGCTGGCGCTGTTGGCGCCGACCATCGCCGTGCGCCTGCGCATTCCTCCTCCCCGCGCCATTTCACCCCCCACCCTCAGGGTGCACCTTCGATTATGCGTCTTCCGTGAATGAGTTAATCGCCCGTTTTTCGCGGTGATTTAATCATTTATGGAGAATTAACATGTTGAAAATTATCAGGCTGGCCTGCGCTTGCCTGTTTATGCTGTGGCTACCTGCCTTGCAGGCGGCGGACAGCGGCTGGCTGCAAAATCCGGCCAACGATCATGCCAAGGTGCGGCTGCGCGCCGACACGTCACAGCCGGGGGAGACCCGCCTGCTGCTGTCGGTCGAGCTGCAAAAGGGCTGGAAAACCTACTGGCGTTCCCCTGGCGAAGGCGGCATCGCGCCGGCTATCGTCTGGCAGGGCAACCCGCCGCCGGCGACCTGGCACTGGCCGACGCCGCAGCGTTTCGAAGTGGCCGGCATTTCCACCCAGGGCTATCACGATCGGGTCACGCTGCCGATCGTGATGTCAGGCCCGGTATCCGGCCCGCTGGCGGGCACCCTGACGCTGTCCACCTGCAGCAACGTCTGCATTCTGACCGACTACCCGTTCAGTCTGGATCTGACGACGCCGAACGATCCGCAGTTTAACCACGACTTCGCGCAGGCGATGGGGCAGGTGCCGATCGCCGCCGGGGTGGCGGAGAGCGTCAAGGCCGGTTACCGCAACGGCGAGTTGCAGATTGCCGCCGAACGCGCCGCCGGCTGGCAGCAGCCCGCGCTGTTCTTCGATACGCTGGCGGATGCCGATCTCGGTAAACCTCAAGTCGAGACCGACGGCGCTCAGCTGTTGGCGCGGGTGCCGGTCAGCGACGGTTGGGGCGATGCGGCGCCGGATCTGCGCGGCAAAACGCTGACGCTGGTGATCGACGACGGCGGCATGGCGCAGCAGATTACGCTGCCGATTGGCGATCCGTTGGCCGCGCCCGTCGGTGCGGCGTTCCCGCTGTGGCAGGCGGTATTGATGGCGCTGGCGGGCGGGTTGATCCTCAACCTGATGCCGTGCGTGCTGCCGGTGCTGGGCATCAAGCTCGGCTCCATCCTGCAGGTGGAGCATCGCGATCGGCGCAGCGTGCGTTTGCAGTTCCTGGCGTCGTCGCTGGGTATCGTCGCCTCGTTTATGGCGCTGGCCCTGTTGATGACGCTGCTGCGGCTCGGCAACCATGCGCTCGGCTGGGGCATTCAGTTCCAGAATCCGTGGTTTATCGGTTTTATGGTGCTGGTGACGCTGCTGTTCAGCGCCAACCTGTTTGGCCTGTTCCACCTGCGCCTCTCGTCCGATCTAAACACGTCGCTGGCCACCCATAACGGGCAGGGGCTGAGCGGCCATTTCTGGCAGGGCGCGTTCGCCACGCTGTTGGCGACGCCGTGCTCGGCGCCGTTTCTCGGCACGGCGGTGGCCTTCGCGCTGGCGGCGTCGCTGCCGGTGCTGTGGGGCATGTTCATCGCGCTCGGCATCGGCATGAGCCTGCCGTGGCTGCTGATCGCCGCCTGGCCGTCGCTGGCGCTGCGCTTGCCGCGCCCCGGCCGCTGGATGAATACCGTCAAGCTGGCGATGGGGCTGCTGATGCTGGCGTCGTCGCTGTGGCTGCTGAGCCTGTTGAGCAACCATATCGGCGTGCAGGCCACGCTGTGGCTGGGGGCGTTGGCGCTGCTGGCGTTGCTGCTGGCGGTGTGGCGTCAACAGGGCGCACGGTTGGCGGCCAAGCTGGCGGCGGGCACGTTGGTGCTGGCGGGCGTGGCCTTGCTGGCCGGATCGCTGACCGCCGGCCTGTGGCGCCAGCCGTTGCAGGATCGGGTGCAGTGGCAACCGCTGAGCGAACAGGCGATTACCGAAGCGCTGGCCCAGCATAAGCGGGTGTTCGTCGACGTGACCGCCGACTGGTGTGTGACCTGTAAAGCCAACAAATTCAATGTGCTGTTGCGCGATGACGTGCAGCGCGCGCTGAGCGCCGACGACGTGGTCGCGCTGCGCGGCGACTGGAGCCGCCCGTCGGCCGACATCAGCGCCTTCCTGCAAAAGCGCGGCAGCGTCGCCGTGCCTTTCAACCAAATCTATGGCCCCGGCAGCCCGGAGGGCGAGGTGTTATCCCCGCTGTTGACCCGTGACGCCGTGCTGCAAACCCTTTCCCATGCCAAAGGAACCGAACAATGAAAAAGCTACTGATTTTACTGATGATCATCGCCGCCCCGGTGTGGGCCGCCGAGCCTTTCACTCCGGCACAAGAGGCGCGTATCAAAGAGATGATCCGCGAAACGTTGGTGTCTAACCCGGACATTCTGGCGCAGGCGGTGGACGCCTGGCAGCAGCAAACCGCCGGCCAGCAAATCAGCCAAGCTATCAAGCAGAACGCCAAAACGCTGTATCAGGATCCGGCCAGCCCGCGCCTCGGCGCCGCCAACCCCAAACTGACGCTGGTGACCTTTACCGACTATAACTGCCCGTACTGCAAGCGTTTCGATCCGATGCTGGAGAAGATCGTCAAGCAATACCCGGACGTGGCGCTGGTGGTGAAACTGCTGCCGTTCAAGGGCGAAAGCTCGGTCAGTTCGGCGCGCGTGGCGCTCACCACCTGGCAGCAACATCCGGATCAATTCTGGGCTCTGCACCAGCGGCTGATGGCGAAAAAGGGCTTCCACGACAACGCCAGCATCGCCGCCGCGCAAGAGAAAACCGGCGTCAAGGCGGTGGCGCCCAGCGAGCAGAGCATGACCACGCTGCGCACCAACATGGAATTGGCGGAGCAACTGGGCGTGCAGGGGACGCCGGCGACGCTGATCGGCGATCGGATGCTGCCGGGGGCAGTATCCTATGAAGAGCTGGAAGCGATGGTGAAACAGCAGTTGGCGAAGGCCAACAATGGCTAAGCTCAAGCGCTGGGGGCGCGAGCTGCTGCTGTTGGCGCTGATCGCGCTGGCGGTGGTGACGGTGATGGATTGGCTGAACGCGCCGCAGGCGCCGCCGGCCTTCGATGCCCAGACCCTGACCACGCTGGATGGCGAGAGTGTGTCGTTGGCGCAGCTCAGCCATGAGCGGCCGCTGCTGGTTTACTTCTGGGCCAGCTGGTGCGGCGTCTGCCGTTTCACCACGCCGGACGTCGCCCGTTTGCAGGCGGCGGGCGGCAACGTGCTGACCGTCGCGCTGCGCTCGGGCGACGATGCCCAGGTGAAACAATGGCTGGCGCGCAAACGGCTGGCGCTGCCGGTGGTCAACGATCCGGCCGGTACGCTCTCGGCGCAGTGGCAGATTGGCGTGACGCCGACCTTCGTGGTGGTCTCGCAGGGCAAGGTGGTGCAGACCACCACCGGCTGGACCAGCTACTGGGGGATGAAGCTGCGGCTGTGGTGGGCCGCCGTCTAACCGGCGTTTTTCTCCGTTATCACCTCCTCAATCGCCCGGCATAGCCGGGCGATACCTTCTTCAATCTGCGGCGGCGAGTTGGCGGCGAAATTCAGCCGCAGGCCGTGCGCGCCCAAATGTTCCTGCGCATAAAAGCATTCGCCGCGCGCGAAGGTCACGCCGTATCGCCAGGCGACCGGCATCAGCTCGGCGGTGGTCACCGACGCCGGCAGCGTCAGCCAGATAAACAAGCCTCCCTGCGGCGTTTCAAAGCGGCACCCCGGCGGCAGCCGCCGCTGCAAGGCGTCAATCATCACCTCCAGATGGCGGCGGTAGACGCGCCCGGCGCGCCGCAGCTGCTTGTCGTAACGGCCGACGGTGACGAAAGCGTCCAGCGCCCGCTGGATCAGGCTGGAACTGGTGAAGCTGTCGACGTGCTTCAGCCTTGCGAAACGCTGATAGTGTTCGCTGTCCGCCACCAGATAGCCGATGCGCATGCTGGGCAGCAGCATTTTGGAGAAGGTGCTGACGTAGATCACCGCGCCCGGCTGCGCCAGCGCGCGCAGCGACGGCAGCTGTTTGCCCTGATAGCGCAGATCGCCGACGAAGTCGTCTTCCAGGATCACCACGCCGGCCTGTTGAGCGATCGCCAGCAGGCGTCGCCGACGCGCCTCGCTCAGGCAGCGGCCGGTCGGGTTGTGGAAATTGGGGATGGTGTAGATCAGTTTGGGGCGGTGGCGTTCTAACAATTCCGGCAGCAAATCCACCCGCATGCCGTGTCGGTCGCCCGGTACGGTGACGATATTGACGCGGTGCTGGCGCAGCAGGCCCAGCGCTTCGGCGTAGGTCGGCTCTTCGACGATCGCCGTATCGCCCGGCGCCAGCAGGCTTTGCACCACCAGGCTGATGGCGTGCTGCGAGCCGTTGGTGATCAGCACCTGTTCCGCCTGCGTGGGGATGCCCTGTGCGCTGAGAATGCGGCTCAGCGTATCGCGCAGCGGGTAGTAGCCGCAGTATTCGCCGTAGCTGAAGGCCTCTTCCGCGTGGCGGCTGAGCACCGACAGCAGCACTTTGCGAAACGCCTCCAGCGGAAACACCTTAGGGCTGCCGACGCCGGCGGCGAAGTTGATCAGCCCCTCCGGCAGCGGGGCGTCGGCGTAGCCGTCCAGCCGCGAGGTGAGGGTGGTGAAGCTCTCCAGCGGGAAAGGGGCATCGCTGCTCGGCCGGGCCGGGCGCGTTTGCGCCTGCGGGTGCGTGACATAGGCGCCGCTGCCGCGCCGCTGATGCAAAAAGCCCTTGGCCGCCAGTTCGGCGTAGGCGTTATCCACCGTCAAACGGCTGACCGCCAGTTCGGCCGCCAGCGTGCGCGTCGAGGGCAGTTTGTCGCCATCGACGAATACGCCGGTGAGGATGGCGCGCCGCAGCGCTTCTTCGATCTGTAAATAGAGCGGAACGTCCTGCTCACGATCCAAAGGGATGTGCATGGGAAATTGGCCCGGTTATGGAGAGAGGTTTTTACTATACCCCATGTCAACAGGGCTTCAAGCGCAGAAAAGTGGCCTGCATGACAACGCCGTAAAGTGGCTATAGTGAGAAAAAATGGCCGCGTTACACTGTGCGCCTGAGCATTTATGTCGCCATTTTTCCGAGGATCTCATGTCATTACCGTCAGGCGTTTCCGCCCGGCCGGCGCTGCCCGGCGCGCGCCTCTTTCAGGGCAGCAGCCAGGGTTACGTCATCGCCATTATCAGCGCCATGCTGCTGGCCTTTACCGCCATCATCATCCGCGCGCTGACCGAGTACTATCACCTGCCGACCTTCGTGCTGGCGTTCTGGCGCGCGGCGCTGGTGGCGCTGGTGCTGTTGCCGCTGCTGTTGCTGGTGAAACCGCAGTGGGCGCGCCTGCGCCGTAAACAGGTGGCATTCTACGCGCTTTACGGGCTGCTGCTGGCGCTGTTCAACAGCCTGTGGACGCTGTCGGTGGCGCTGAACGGCGCATCGGTGGCGACCATTCTGACCTACTGTTCGGTGGGTTTTACCGTGTTCCTCGGCTGGGTGATGTACAGCGAACGCCTGACGCTGCGCCAATTGCTGGTGATCGCCATCAGCCTGGGCGGCTGCTTCCTGGTCAGCAACGGCGACAGTATGGGGAACAGCCACTTCGATCTGCTGGGGATGCTGGTGGGGATGCTGTCGGGCATCGGCTATACCCTGTATACCCTCGGCGGGCGGGTGGCCAGCGAACGCGGCTATCCGGTGTGGAACACCATCCTGTACGTGTTTGGTTTTTCGGCGCTGTACCAGCTGGTGTTCAACGCGGCGCTGACGGCGTTCCCGCTGGCGGCGTTCCACGGCATGGCCGGCTCCCTGTGGTTCCTGTCGCACGGTGCACAGGGCATCCAGTGGAGCGGCTGGCTGTTGCTGCTGGCGCTGGCCGCCGGGCCGACGCTGCTGGGCTTCGGGCTGTACAATATCAGCCTGAAAACACTGCCGCTGGCGGTGGCCAACCTGATCCTGTCGCTGGAGCTGGTGTTCACCGCGGTGATCGCCTATTTCCTGCTGGGGGAAAGCATGAATCAGCTGCAGCTGCTGGGCAGCGCGCTGGTGATGGGCGGGGTGCTGCTGTTGAAAAGCAAGACCGCCGAGGCGTGATCGGCTACCCTTACGCCTCGCAAGAGAGGCCGTAATGATGAATAACCCGAGATTGAAACGAGCGCTTATCGCTTGAATGGCCGTGTTGAATGAACGACAACACGGCCACAGACATTCCGTTCCGTGGCTTTTATTCCCGTAACCAGAGAATACGCCATGTCCGAAAAACACTGGTCCAACACCGAGCTGCTGCATCAGACGGTGACCAACCCGAACATTATCGTCAAAGGCACCCACAGCTACTACAGCGACTGTTGGGATAACGGCTTCGAACGCTCGGTAGTGCGCTATCTGCACGGCGACGCGGTCAGCCGGCAATGGCAGCCGCTGGGCGACATAGACCGCCTGCTGATCGGCGATTACGTGTGCATCGCGGCCGAAGCGGTGATCCTGATGGGCGGCAACCATACCCATCGCATCGACTGGCTGAGCCTGTATCCGTTTATGGCAACCATCAAGCAGGCGTACCGCCCCAAAGGCGATACCCGGCTGGGCGACGGTTGCTGGATCGGCATGCGGGCGATGCTGATGCCGGGAATCTCGATAGGTGAGGGGGCGATCGTCGCCGCCGGCAGCGTGGTGGCCGGCGATGTTGAGCCTTATGCCATCGTCGGCGGTAATCCGGCGAGGTTTATCCGTTGGCGGTTCGCGCCGGAAGTCATCGCGCGGTTGCTTGCCTTGCGCCTCTATGACTTGTCGGAGGCGGACTTTACGGTGATTCAGCCCCTGCTCGCCGATGACGATATCGATGCGTTGGAAAGGGGAATTGCGGCCTTGCGCCGTTAAACGCAACGGGCGGGGATTCCCCGCCCGTTTCACGTTACTCGGCCTTGGCCTCGATCGCCGATTGGCGGCGTTTGCGCATCAGGCGCAGCAGCGGCGGCAGCGCCAGTACCGCGACCGCCAGCACCAGCAGCGTTTGCGCGATGCTGCTGCTCCACAGGATGCCGAACTCGCCGTTGCTGATCGACAGCGCGCGACGCAGATTCTGCTCCAGCATCTCACCCAGCACGAAGCCCAGAATCAGCGGCGACATCGGGAAGTGCATTTTCCGCAGGATGTAGCCGAACACGCCCAACCCGACCATCAGCAGCAGGTCGAAGGTGGTGCTGTGCACCGCATAAACCCCCACCGCCGAAACCGCGGCGATCGCCGGCACCAGGAACCACAGCGGGATGGTCAGCATGCGGGTGAACAGGCCGACCAGCGGCAGGTTCATGATCAGCAGGATGACGTTGGCGATCAGCAGCGCGGCGATCAGCCCCCAGACGATATCCGGCTGTTCGGTGAACATCGCCGGGCCGGGGGTGATGTTGTACAGCGTCAGCGCGCCCATCATCACCGCCGTGGTGCCGGAACCCGGCACCCCCAGCGTCAGCATCGGAATGAACGAACCGCAGGCAGAGGCGTTGTTGGCCGCTTCCGGCGCCGCTACGCCGCGGATGTCGCCCTTGCCGAAGGTGTCGCTGTTGCCGCTGATTTTCTTCTCGGTCATGTAGGTCAGCGCGCTGGCGATAGTGGCGCCGGCGCCCGGCAGAATGCCGACGAAGAAGCCGATCACCGACGAGCGCAGGGTAGGGCCTGCGCACTGCACCGCCTCTTTGCGGTTGAACAGCAACCGGCCGGTTTTACGCACCAGCTTTTGTCCGGCGCTGGTGCTTTCCAGCATCAGCAGGATTTCGCTGACCGAGAACAGGCCGATCACCACCACGATAAACTGCACGCCGTCAGAGAGGTGCACGCTGTCGAAGGTAAAGCGGTAAACGCCGGTATTGGCGTCGACGCCCACCGTCGCCAGCCCCAGGCCGATCAGCGCCGCCAGCAGCGATTTCAGCGGGTTCTGGCTCATCATGCTGCCGAGGCAGGCGATGGCGAACACCATCAGGGCGAAATACTCCGCAGGGCCGAAGGCCAGCGACCAGCGGGCCAGCAGCGGCGCGAACAGGATGATGCCGCCGATGGCGATCATCGAGCCAACGAACGAGCTGACCGCCGAGATGGACAGCGCCACGCCGGCGCGCCCCTGCTGCGCCATCGGGTAGCCGTCCAGCGCGGTCATGATCGCCGCCGCGTCGCCCGGCACGTTGAGCAGAATCGACGAGATGCGCCCGCCGTATTCGCAGCCGATATACACCGTCGCCAGCAGGATCAGCGCCGATTCGGCCGGCAGCTTGAGGGCAAACGCCAGCGGCAGCAGGATCGCCACGCCGTTGATCGGCCCGAGGCCCGGCAGCAGGCCGACGATGGTGCCGACGAAGCAGCCGATCAGGGCGATAATCAGGTTCTGCGGCACCAGCGCCACTTCGAACCCTTGGGTCAAATACATCCAGGTATCCATCATCGCTCCCGTTAGCTCAGCCAGGCGCCGAGCGGCAGTGTGACATCAAGAAGGCGGTCAAAGGCGTAATACAGCACTGCGCCCATGACGACGCCGGAGATCGCCGCCGCCGGCAGGCTGGCCTGAAACAGCAGGCCGATGCTGAACGTCAGCAGCGCGGTCGCCAGCGGGAAGCCCAGCCATTCAAAGCCCCAGGCATACAGCACCAGGGTGATCACCAGCACCAGTAGCCGCTGCAGCACCTTGTTGTGCGGCCACTCCACCGCCTGCGGGCGGCGCAGCAACAGCAGGGCCGAGCACAGCGCCATCAGGCTGAGGATCGCCAGCGGGAACGGGCGCGGCCCCAGCGGTTCATAGCTGTATTCGCTTTGGATGCCCCAGCCGATGAACAGCCCGCCGATACACAGCAGCAGCCAAAAGCCGGCAAAAATACGATCGCTCATGGTTTTCCCCTGCGGTTATTTGGCCAGGCCGAACACTTTCGCCTGCTCACGGTATTGGGCAACCTGATTCTTCACGTAGGCGTCCAGCTCTTTGCCGGTCATGTTGAATTCGAACAGGCCGCGCAGATCGCGCTGCTGCTTGAATTCGTCGGTCGCCATCATTTTCTGGAAGGTGTCGATCCACCACTGATACTCTTCATCGCTGACTTTCGGCCCGACGTAGAAGCCGCGAATAATCGGCCACACCAGGCTGTATCCCTGTTCTTTGGCGGTCGGAATGTCGGCCAGTTGGCCCGGCAAACGTTGCTCGGCATACACCGCCAGGACGCGGATCTTGTCGCCCTGCAGGTAAGGCACCATCTCGCTCAGATCACCGGAGACCGCCTGGATATGGTTGCCGAGCAGCGCGGTGACCGGCTCGCCGCCGCCTTCGAACGCCACGTAGCGCATCTTGCGCGGATCCACGCCGACTTCGCGCGCCAGCAGCGCGGTTTTCATCCAGTCCTGGCTGCCGATGGAGGCGCCGGCGCCGAATACCACGCTGTTGGGATCTTTTTGGAAGGCGTCCATCAGGTCTTTCAGGGTTTTGTAAGGCGAGTCGGCGCGCACCGCGATCATGCCGTAGTCGGTACCGACCGCCGCCAGCCATTTCACGTCGTCCACGTTGTAGCGGCCGAACTTGCCCTGGGCCAGATTGAGCAGCGAACCGCCGGAGAAGGCCACCACGGTGCCGAACTCCGCCGGGCGCTGCGCGACGATGGCGTTGTAGGCCACCGCGCCGACGCCGCCGGGCATATAGGTGACGCGCATCGGTTTATCGATGGCCTTGGTGTCCTGCAGCGACACCTGAATCAGCTTGCAGGTCAGATCGAAGCCGCCGCCGGGCTTGGCCGGCGCGATGCATTCGGTGCGTTTGGGCGCTTCCACGGCAAAGGCCTGATTGGCTGCCAGCAGCAGGGCGGCGGCGGTAAAGGTACGGGTCATTATTTTTTTCATTGTGACTTGCCCTCGGTATTGTTCTGATTGTGAAATCCCGCCGGGTGCGGTTGCAGGATTGTTAAAACAACAACCTTTCATTTACCTTTCAGTGGCCGGAAAAGTTTCCAGTCTGTGATTAGGGTCTCTTGTCGCCGGCGAATAACGGATGCGCTACCATAGAAAAGCAGGCAAGAACAGGGCGCAAAACCGGGCAAAATCCTGCGTAATATCAGGTTTGCCGTTCTGCTTTCGCGATAAAATCACGATCGGTGAAATGAATAGAGACGCAGTGATATGTTTTCGTTAGGGAAATTGTTTGGTGGCAGGGACAGCGCCAAAGTAGGTGCGATTAAACGGTTGCCTGAGGTTTACGCTGAAATGACGGGAAAAGCCGGGCAGTGCCGTTTAAAGCGACTGCGTGCCGACGTTGGCGTTTTTGAGCTGCATTTCGTCAACGCCGACGGTGAAAAATATGCTTGCCAGATGACCGCCTGCGTGACCGGCATCGATCTGGTGTTTGCCGTCAACAACCGCTCCGTGCTGGTTTCTTCACCGTTTACCGCCGACAAACTGCGCCCGGTGCTGGACATTGCCGTTGCCGATAGCCCCATTCCGCTGATCTGACACCGCCCTGCGATCGCGCCCCATACGCATAATTGTGTGCCAGCTCCCAAAACTGGCGGCGCGGCGCTCTTTTATCCCCTTATTTTCCATGCCATTCTCTGTTATCGGCCTGTTAACAGGCGCCGTGTCGGCGCCAGGTTGTTCAGGTAAATCAATGGAATGGGAACATGCGACTGTTATTGGTTGAAGATCACCCCGAGCTGTCTCACTGGTTGCAAAAGGCGCTGACCGGCGCCGGCTTTGCCGTTGACGTCGCCCCGGACGGCGTGGCGGCGGATCACCTGCTGCTCAACGAACGCTATGCGCTCGCGGTGCTGGATGTGGCGCTGCCGCGTATGAACGGCCTGGATTTGCTGGCGCGCCTGCGCAAGCGCGGGCAGGATCTGCCGGTTCTGCTGCTGACGGCACGCACCGACGTGGCCGACCGGGTGAAAGGCCTGAATCTGGGGGCGGACGATTACCTCACCAAGCCGTTCGAACTGGACGAGCTGGAAGCGCGCATCCGGGCGCTGCTGCGCCGCAGCGTCGGCGCCCCGCAGCCGGCGTTGCAGTACGGCGCGTTGACCTATCACGACGAAGGCTATTTTCTGCTGAAGGGCAAGCCGCTGGCGCTGACGCCGCGCGAACTGGCGGTGCTGACCGCGCTGATGCACCGGCGCGGCCGCCCGGTGGCCAAGCAACAGCTGTTCGAACAGGTGTTTACGCTGTCCGACGAAGCCAACCCGGAGAGCATCGAGCTTTACGTACACCGCCTGCGGAAAAAGCTGCAGGGCAGCGACGTGGCGATCGTCACGCTGCGCGGCCTGGGCTACAGCCTGGAGCTGTGCAATGCGGTGGTTTAACGCGCCGCGTTCGCTGTTCTATCAACTGCTGCTGTTTTTTGGCCTGCCGCTGCTGGCGTTGGGCGGCATCTCTATCTACACCCACTATTTCAGCGCCATGAGCGCCGCCACCCTGGCTTACGATCGCACGCTGCTGGCGTCGGCGCGCACCGTGGCGGAGCGGCTGGTGGTGCGCGAAGGCAAGCTGGCGGTCGATGTGCCCTATGTGGTGCTCGACAGCTTCGAGCGCAACATGAACGATCAGCTGTATTACGAGGTGATTTCGCCGCAGGGGAAAAGCATTTCGGGCTATGACGATTTGCCGTCGTTGCCGCCCCATATCCCGCGCTCCACGCTCTACCCGGCGCTGGTGCATTTTTACGATGCGGAATACCTCGGCCGGCCGATCCGCGTGGCGGCGCTGTTTCAACCGGTCAACGAGTCGGGGGTGAGCGGCATGGCGACCATTTTGGTGGCGGAAACCCTGGAGTCGCGCCGTTACCTGGCGCGGCAGATGATGATCGCGGCGCTGTTGAGCCAGGGCACGGTGGTGGTGTTGACCCTGATCCTGGCGTTCGCGCTGCTCAAGCGGGTGTTGAAACCGATGCGTAAACTCTCCGGCATCATGCTGCGGCGCGATCCGGGTGAGCTGACGCCCTTGCCGCGGGTGTTGCCGTGGTCGGAGATGCAGCCGCTGCTGGTGGCGTTCAATCGTTACATCGAACGGCTGCGGCTGATGGTGGCGCGTCAGGAACGTTTCAGCGCCGACGCCTCCCACCAGCTGCGCACGCCGCTGGCGGTGTTGAAGACTCAGGTCGGGGTGGCGCTGGCCAGCGATCGGCCGCAGCAGTGGCGTGAAAGTCTGCAGGCGATGAGCGCGACGCTGGATAATACCGTGGCGCTGACCGATCGCCTGCTGCACCTCTCACGTCTGAAGGCCAGCGAGCACCAGGCCGAGCGCCAGCTGCAGCCGGTCAATCTGGCGCAGGTGCTGCGCGACGCCTGCTTTTCCCGCTTGCCGCAGGCGCGCAGCAAACAGATCGATCTGGGTTTCGAAGGCGAGGCGGCGTGTCAGGTGGCGGGGGAGCCGCTGCTGTTGGCCGAACTGTGCGCCAATCTGCTGGACAATGCGCTGAAATACACGCCGCGTCAGGGGATAGTGACCGCCCGCCTCACTCAGGATAAGGCGGCGGGGGAAGGCATGCTGGAGATTGAAGACAGCGGCCCCGGCATCGCCTTGCAGGATAAGGCGCTGGCGCTGCAGCCGTTTCACCGGCTGGACAACGTGGGCGATCAGCCGGGCGCCGGCCTGGGGTTGGCGCTGGTGAAGGACATCACCGCCTATCACGGCACCCGCCCGGAGCTGCTGAGCTCCGCCGCGCTGGGCGGCCTGTTGGTGCGGGTGCGCTTCAGGTTGCTGCCTTAAGCCTGTTCTTTGCAGGACTCGACGTTGGCCGCCGGGGCTTTGGCTTTACGCGTCAGCGGCGTGCGCAGCCGCTGCGACAGGATAACGCCCAGCAGGGTGATGCCGCCGCCGATCAGGTGGTAACCGTGCAGCTGCTCATGCAGGAACAGCACGGCGATAGCGGCGGTAAACACCGGCGCCAGGTTCATGAAGATCGAGGCGGTGTTGGCGCCCAGGCGCATCACGCCCTGGATCCACAGGAACGGGGCGATGATCGAAGCCGGAATGCCGGCGAACAGCACCAGCGGCAGGTTATGGCCATTCAAGCCGACATCCTGCGCCATCAGGAAATTAGGCAGCAGCAGCAGCACGCCGAACAGGATCTGCACGTACAGCGATTGCCAGTTCGGCAGCGCGATGGCCCAGCGTTTGGTCAACACGCCATATAGCGCGTAAGAGGCGGTGGCGAGCAGCATCATCAATTCCCCCTTGCCGATACCGTGCTGCAGCAGCACGCCGGGCTGGCCGCCGCTGACCAGCCAGATCAAACCACCGAAGGAGAGTATGCTGCCGAGCAGTACGCCGACGGTCGGGGCAATGCGCAGCAGCACGATGCTGATCAGGATGGTCAGCAGCGGGATCAGCGACACGATGATGCCCATAAACAGCGCGCTGACGCTGTGCGCCGCGTAATAGGCCAGGCTTTGATACAGCACCATGCCCAGCAGGCCGAGGATCATCAGCTTCCACCAGTTGGCGCGCACCTGCGCCCAGTTGCGCAGCACGCCCGGCAGCACGAACGGCGTCAGGGCAATCAGCGCCAGCAGCCAACGGTAGAGCGAAATGGCCGCCGGATCGATGGCGGTGGCGGAGAGTTTGCTGACGACGGCGTTAATCGACCAAATCAGCACGGCCAACAGCGGGAAGAGCATATTCATGATAATTATTCTCAATAACGTCCAACATGCTGGCTAGTCTACGCGTGTCCGGTTTATCATATATAGCGATATCCAGACAAAAATTGGCGTAAACAAGACAAATCACGGGACGAAACCATGCCAGAAATCCGCCATTTCCCCGAGTCGCTGATCCCGGCACCCAACCCGGTGCAGTTCCGCTGTGAGGAGTTCAATGCGCGCACCGAATTCCAGCCGCACAGCCACACCTGGGGCCAGTTGATGTGGGTTAAAGCCGGGGTGATGGTGCTGCGCATCGGCGGGCAGCGCTTTCTGGCGCCGCCGGAGTTCGTGCTGTGGGCGCCGGCGGGCATCGAACACTCCTGTTACAACCAACGGCTGGCGCAGTGCCGCATGGTGGACATCACGCCGGCACTGTGCGCCGGCATGCCCGCCGATCCCTGCCTGGTGAGCGTGACGCCAATCTTCCGTGCCATCGCCGAGGATTTCTATGCGCGCAAACAGTACATTCCGCAGGCGGAGGAGGATTTGCGCCTGTGTCAGGTGCTGATCGACCAGCTGCGTCTGTCGCCGCGCCAGCAAACCTATCTGCCGTCGTCGGACGACAAGTTTTTGGCGCCGGTGCTGGAAGCGTTGGAACATTGCCCGGCGGACAACACCTCGCTGGCGGCGTGGGCGGCTCGGGTCTACACCACCGAGCGTACGCTGTCGCGCCGCTGCCAGCAGGATCTGGGCATGTCGTTCAGCGAATGGCGCCAGCGTCTGCGTTTCCTGCACGCCGTGTCGCTGCTCGAGCAGGGCAAGACGGTGCAGGACGTGGCGCTGGACGTCGGCTACAGCTCCGCGTCGGCCTTTATCGTCATGTTCCAGCAGATCGCCGGCACCACCCCTGAGCGCTTTCGCCGTGCATGATTCAGTGGCACACTATTTCGCAGACAAATAGCCGTAAACCGTCGGAGAACGCAGTGAAAATTCTGGTTGATGAAAATATGCCGTACGCGGCCGAGCTGTTCAGCCGCCTGGGCGACGTGCAGGCGGTGCCGGGCCGCCCGATCCCGCGCGAGGCGCTGGCGGATGCCGATGCGCTGATGGTGCGTTCGGTCACCAAGGTCAATGAAGCCTTGTTGGCCGGCAGCCGCATCGGCTTTGTCGGCACCGCCACCGCCGGCACCGATCACGTCGATGACGCCTGGCTGCAACGGCAGGGCATCGGATTTTCCGCCGCGCCGGGCTGCAACGCCATCGCGGTGGTTGAGTATGTGTTCTCAGCCTTGATGCTGCTGGCCGAGCGCGACGGCTTCCACCTGCGGGATAAAACCGTCGGCATCGTCGGCGTGGGCAACGTCGGTTCGCGCCTGGACGCGCGCCTCAAGGCGCTGGGCGTGCGCACGCTGCTGTGCGATCCGCCGCGCGCCGATCGCGGCGATGCCGGGGAATTCTGGCCGTTGGAGAAGCTGGTGGCCGAGGCCGACGTGCTGACCTTCCATACGCCGCTGAATAAATCCGGTCCATACCATTCGCTGCATCTGGCGGACGCCGAGCTGTTGGCGGCGCTGCCTGACAACCGCATTCTGATCAACGCCTGCCGCGGGCCGGTGGTGGACAACGCCGCGCTGCTGCAGGCGCTGGAAAAAGGTAAAAAGCTGAGCACGGTGCTGGACGTGTGGGAACCGGAGCCGGATCTCTCCTTGCCGCTGCTGGCGCGGGTGGATATCGGCACCGCGCACATCGCCGGGTATACGCTGGAAGGCAAGGCGCGCGGCACCACCCAGGTGTTCGAGGCGTTCAGCCGCCATTTGGGGCAGCCGCAGCAGGTGGCGCTGGCCTCGCTGCTGCCGGTGCCGGAGTTCAGCCAGATCCGCCTCAACGGGCCGCTGGATGAAGCGCGGTTAAAACGATTGATGCACTTGGTGTATGATGTGCGCCGCGATGATGCGCCGCTGCGCAAAGTCGCCGGGCAACCGGGCGAATTCGATCGCCTGCGCAAGCACTACCAGGAGCGCCGCGAGTGGTCTTCGCTGGCCGTGCAATGCGATGACAGCGCCAGCGCCGAGCTGCTCGGCAAGCTGGGCTTCAGCGTGGCATAGCGCGTAAGGTTGTCTTAAGCCAACGCCGCTACAGTGAGCGGCAAAGATTATCGGGCGGTGGCTGCACTGCCCGTCTGCTTTTATGAATGAAATACTCTGGAGAAAACCCGATGTCTGACGGCTGGAATATCGCGCTGCTCGGCGCCACTGGCGCGGTAGGTGAAGCGTTGCTGGAATTGTTGCAGGATCGCCAGTTCCCGGTGGGTGAGCTCTATCCTCTGGCAAGCGAACGCAGCGCGGGCGCCAATGTGCGCTTCAACGGCAAGTCTCTCTTGGTGCAAAACGCCGAGGAGTTCGACTGGTCGCAGGCGCAGTTGGCCTTCTTCGTCGCCGGCAGCGACGCTTCCGCGCGCTATGCCGAAGAAGCCGGCAACATGGGCTGCCTGGTGATCGACACCAGCGGCCTGTTCGCCATGGAGCCGGATGTGCCGCTGGTGGTGCCGGGCGTCAACCCGCAGGTGCTGGCGGATTACCGCAACCGCAATATTGTGGCGGTGGCCGACAGCATGGTCAGCCAGCTGCTGACGGCGATCAAACCGCTGACCGAACAGGCGGGGCTGTCGCGTTTGCACGTCACCACGCTGATGTCGGTATCGTCGCGCGGCAAGGCGGCGGTGGACGACTTGGCCGGCCAGAGCGCGCGCCTGCTGAACGGCATCCCGGCCGAGGAAGGCGTTTTCGGTAAGCAGCTGGCGTTCAACCTGTTGCCGCTGATTGCCGACGAGCAGGGCAGCGTGCGCGAAGAACGCCTGATCGTCGATCAGGTGCGCAAGGTGCTGCAGGATGAAGGGCTGCCGATTTCAGTGAGCTGCGTTCAGTCGCCGGTGTTTTACGGCCACGCGCAGGTGGTGCACCTGGAAGCGCTGCGCCCGCTGTCCGCCGAAGAGGCGCGCAGCGAGCTGGAAGAGGTCGAGGACATTCAGCTGAGCGAAGAGGACGATTACCCGACTCAGGTCACCGACGCCTCCGGCAGCGATGCGCTCAGCATCGGTTGTCTGCGTAACGATTACGGCATCCCCGAGCTGCTGCAGTTCTGGACGGTGGCGGACAACGTGCGCTTCGGCGGCGCGTTGATGGCTGTCGAAACCGCCGAGCGTCTGGTGCAGGAGCAGATGTACTGATGTCTGAGGTGGTCTCACCCGCTCAGCCGACGCTGAAGATCGCGCTGGGCATCGAATATGACGGCAGCCGGTACTACGGCTGGCAGCGGCAGCAAGAAGTGGCCAGCGTGCAGCAACGCCTGGAGCAGGCGTTGAGCAAGGTGGCGGATGCGCCGATTGCCGTGCTGTGCGCCGGGCGCACCGACGCCGGAGTGCACGCCACCGGGCAGGTGGTGCATTTCGAAACCACCGCGCGCCGCAAGGATGCCGCCTGGACGATGGGGGTGAACACCCATCTGCCGCCGGACATCGCGGTGCGCTGGGTGAGCCCCGTCGCCGACGATTTCCATGCGCGCTTCAGCGCCACCGCGCGCCGCTACCGCTATATTATTTTCAACCATCGCTACCGGCCGGCGGTGCTGCAACAGGGGGTGACGCACTTTTATCACCCGCTGGACGCCGATCGCATGCACCGGGCGGCGCAGGCGCTGCTGGGCGAGAACGACTTCACTTCGTTTCGCGCGGTGCAGTGCCAGTCGCGCACCCCGTGGCGCTGCGTAAAACACGTTAAGGTTACGCGCTACGGCGAATATATTGTGGTAGATATCAAGGCGAATGCCTTTGTGCATCACATGGTTCGCAACATCGTCGGCAGCCTGATGGAGATCGGCTGCGGCAATCAGGATGAGAACTGGATGGCCGAATTGTTGGCGTTGAAGGATCGCAATCTGGCGGCGGCGACGGCGCGAGCCGAGGGGCTGTATCTGGTTGCCGTGGATTATCCCGACCACTTTGGTCTACCGCGGCCGCCGATGGGGCCGCTGTTTTTGCCCGACGATTAAACGCCGGCACGCCTGAACGCGTCGCTCCCTTGTGCTTCTGCCGGGTGATTGAAACACCCGGTATCAATGAGAGAATTTATGGACATCATCAAGTTTATTATTGATTTCATTCTGCATATTGATGTGCACCTGGCCGAACTGGTCGCACAATACGGCATGTGGGTCTACGCTATTCTGTTCCTGATCCTGTTTTGCGAAACCGGTCTGGTGGTGACGCCGTTCCTGCCGGGGGATTCTTTGCTGTTTGTCGCCGGCGCGCTGGCGGCGTTGCCGACCAACGATCTGAACGTGCACACCATGGTGGCGTTGATGGTGGTGGCGGCGATCCTCGGCGATGCGGTGAACTACACTATCGGGCGGTTGTTCGGCGAGAAGCTGTTCAGCAACCCGAACTCGAAAATTTTCCGCCGTAGCTACCTGGACAAGACGCACCAGTTCTATGAGAAGCACGGCGGAAAAACGATTATTCTGGCGCGATTTGTGCCGATCGTGCGTACTTTTGCGCCGTTCGTCGCCGGTATGGGGCATATGTCCTATCGCCACTTCGCCGCCTACAACGTGATTGGCGCACTGGTTTGGGTGCTGCTCTTCACTTATGCTGGCTACCTGTTCGGCGATCTGCCGGTGGTGCAGGAGAACCTGAAACTGTTGATCGTCGGGATCATCATCGTTTCGATTCTGCCGGGCGTGATTGAAATTTGGCGCCACAAGCGTGCGGCCGCCCGCCAGCAAAAACAGTAAAAACATCGCTTAACCTGTCGGTTCGACCAGTTTTTTGTCCACAGCGTCGGGCCGATATGGTTTAATGAGCGACATTATGGTCTGTTCCTGCGAACAACCCTGAAGCCGATGCCTCAGTCGCCGCGCTTGCCGCGCCGCGAACGGGCATTTTTTCATTGGGGTGTTTTCAGGGGGATTGTTAAAGCATGAACAGCGGACTGGCGTGTGCCAGGTTCAAACAGAAAGGTCATCGATGAGCTGGATTGAACGAATTCTTAACAAGAGCAATATCACACAAACCCGTAAGGCGAGCATTCCTGAAGGGGTCTGGACCAAATGCGACAGCTGCGGCCAGGTCCTCTACCGCGCCGAGCTGGAGCGTAATCTGGAAGTGTGTCCGAAGTGCGACCACCACATGCGCATGGGCGCGCGCGCGCGCCTGCATACCCTGCTGGACGAAGGCAGCGAAGTGGAGCTGGGCAGCGATCTGGAGCCGAAGGACGTTCTGAAATTCAAGGATTCCAAGCGCTATAAAGATCGTCTGGTCGCCGCACAGAAAGCGACCGGCGAGAAAGACGCGCTGGTGGTGATGAAGGGCACGCTGTACGGCATGCCGATCGTCGCCGCCTCCTTCGAATTCGCCTTCATCGGCGGCTCGATGTCTTCCGTGGTCGGCGCGCGTTTCGTGCGTGCGGTTGAGCAGGCGCTGGAGGACAACTGTCCGCTGGTGTGCTTCTCCGCCAGCGGCGGCGCGCGCATGCAGGAAGCGCTGATGTCGCTGATGCAGATGGCGAAAACCAGCGCGGCGTTGGCCAAGATGCAGGAGCGCGGCTTGCCGTACATCTCCGTGCTGACCGACCCGACCATGGGCGGCGTTTCCGCCAGCCTGGCGATGCTGGGCGACATCAACATCGCCGAGCCGAAAGCGCTGATCGGCTTTGCCGGCCCGCGCGTCATCGAGCAGACCGTGCGCGAGAAACTGCCACCGGGCTTCCAGCGCAGCGAGTTCTTGATCGAAAAAGGCGCGATCGACATGATCGTTCGCCGTCCGGAAATGCGCCAAACGTTGGCGAGCATTCTGTCCAAGCTGACCAACCAGCCGCAGCCGCATTTCGATGAGGCCGCGCCGGTCATTGAGCCGGAGCCGCAGGCCGACGCCTGAGGCAAAGACAGATCCCGCCCGGGTTCAGCCGCCACTTTGTGGCTAAGTGACGGCTGATGCCCGTTCCCTGCCGGCCGTGGCCTATCTCGCTGCGGTTTGCAGGCTGGCGGCAGTCACGAAGCGCATCGCCTTTACCGCGGTGAGGGTGGTGCCCTGATGGATTAATGAACCCAAGTTCAGTGATGGGACTCATGCAAAACCACCAAATTCCCCAAGCCACGTCGCCATTGAGCTCGTGGCTTTATTATCTGGAACGTCTGCACAGCCAGGCGATCGAACTCGGCCTTGAGCGCGTACAGCGCGTCGCGGCGCATCTGGATTTACTGACCCCCGCCCCCACGGTGTTCACCGTTGCCGGCACCAACGGCAAAGGCACCACCTGTCGCACCCTCGAAGCCATTCTGCTGGCCGCCGGCCTGCGCGTCGGCGTCTACAGTTCGCCGCATCTGGTGCGCTATACCGAACGCGTGCGCATTCAGGGGGAAGAGCTGAGCGAAGCGGAGCACAGCCGCTCGTTCGCCGCCATTGAGGCCGGCCGCGGCGAAACGTCGCTGACCTATTTCGAATTCGGCACCCTGTCGGCGCTGCAGCTGTTCAAACAGGCGCGGCTCGACGCGGTGATCCTGGAAGTGGGCCTGGGCGGGCGTCTCGACGCCACCAACATCGTCGATCCGAGCGTGGCGGTGATTACCAGCATCGCGCTCGATCACACCGACTGGCTGGGCAACGATCGCGAAAGCATCGGCCGCGAGAAGGCCGGCATTTTCCGCAGCGGCAAGCCGGCGGTGGTGGGCGAACCCGACATGCCGGACAGCATTCGTCAGGTTGCCGAAACGCTGGGCGCGCCGCTGTATCGCCGCGGCGAAGCCTGGAGCTTCAGCGAGCAGGGCGATCGCTGGCAGTGGCAGGGCGGCGACACGCTGCTGACCGATCTGCCGACGCCGAACGTGCCGCTGGCCAACGCCGCTACCGCGCTGGCGGCGCTGAACTGCTCCCCGCTGGAAATCGACGAACGCGCGATCTTCACCGGGCTGCAGCAGGCGACGCTGCCGGGGCGTTTCCAGATCGTGCGGCGGGAGCCGACGCTGATCCTCGACGTGGCGCACAACCCGCACGCCGCCGGCTATCTGGCCGGGCGTCTGGCCAAACTGCCGCGCGAAGGCGGCAAGGTGCGCGCGGTGGTGGGCATGCTGTCGGACAAGGATATCGCCGGCACGCTGGCCTGCCTGAGCGAGCAGGTGGATGAATGGTACTGCGCGCCGCTCGACGGGCCGCGCGGCGCCAGCGTCGAACAGCTGGCGCAACATCTGAAGGAACCGCGCCGCTTTAATGATGTCGAAACTGCCTGGCGGCAGGCTATGCAGGATGCTGATAAACAGGATATTGTGATCGTCTGTGGATCGTTCCACACCGTGGCGCAGGTGATGGCGGCGTTAGACGAGATGCGGGGAGTGTGAGTGGCGAGTAAATTTCAGAACCGACTGGTCGGAACCGTGATTCTAGTGGCGCTGGGGGTGATCATCCTGCCAGGGCTGCTGGACGGCAAAAAGAAGCATTACGAGGATGAATTTGCGGCCATTCCGTTGGTGCCGAAACCGGGCGATGTCGAAGAGAACGACGTGCTGCCGCCGGTGACGCAACCGCTGCCGGCGCAGCCGCCGGAAGGGGCGGGCGCGCTGGTCGAGCAGCAGGCGGCCAATGAAGCGGCGGCGCAACAGGCGGTGCGGCAGAGCGCTCAGCAGCCGACGCAGGTGGCGCCGCCACCGGTCGAGACGCGTCCTCAGCCGGTGCCGCAGCCCAAGCCGAAACCGGTGGAAACCAAACCGGTGGAAGTGAAAACGAAACCGGCACCGCAACCGAAGCCGGTGGAAGTGAAGCCGACGCCGAAACCTGAGCCGACGCCGAAACCTGAGCCGACGCCGAAACCTGAGCCGACGCCGAAACCTGAGCCGACGCCGAAACCTGAGCCGGCGCCGCAGCCGAAACCGGCGGAAGAAAAAGCGCCGGCAGGGCAAGCCTATGTCGTGCAGCTCGGGGCGCTGAAGAACGCCGCCAAGGCGAACGAGATTGTCGCCTCGCTGCGCCTCTCGGGCTACCGTGCCTTCACCGTGCCGTCAACGCCGGTGCAGGGGCAGATAACCCGCATCTACGTCGGCCCGGACGCCTCCAGGCAGAAGCTGCAGGCGGCGCTGCCGTCGCTGAACTCGATCAGCGGGCTGAGCGGGCAGGTGAAGCCGTACGGCCGTTAAACCCCGCAGGGGCGCAGCACGATGCGCCCCTGAATGAAGGAGTGGTGGAGAGAAAGCGAGAAAAACCGCGCCTTTTACAGGCGAAATCACCTATGTAGGCGCGGCGATTGAGAATTTTTTGATCGCCGCTTTTTATTTGTAACGTGGTAGGAAATCCCCTACGCAAACGTTTTCTTTTTCTGTTAGAATTCGCCGCGAATTGGATGCAGGGGCGATTCATCATTGGAATAGTTCATGGTCTGGATTGATTACGTCATTATAGCGGTAATTGGATTTTCGGCTCTGGTGAGCCTGATCCGAGGGTTTGTTCGCGAAGCATTGTCACTTGTGACATGGGGATGTGCGTTTTTTGTTGCCAGCCATTTCTACTCTTACCTTGCGGTCTATTTCACTCGTTTTGAAGATGAACTGGTGCGAAACGGCATCGCGATCGCGATTTTGTTCATCGCGACCTTGATCGTAGGGGCTATTGTTAACTATGTGATTAGCTCACTGGTAGAGAAAACCGGGTTGTCGGGCACCGATCGGGTGCTGGGCATCTGCTTCGGCGCGCTGCGCGGAGTATTGATCGTCGCGGCGATCCTGTTCTTCCTGGATACCTTTACCGGCTTTTCACAGAGTGCCGACTGGAAACAGTCGCAGCTCATTCCCCAGTTCAGTTACGTCATCAGGTGGTTCTTTGACTACCTGCAGAGCACGTCGAGTTTCTTGCCGACCCAATTGCCGGGGCGGTAGCGCTGATGAGGAAAAGACAACATGTGCGGTATTGTCGGTATCGCCGGTTTCATGCCGGTAAACCAGTCGATTTATGATGCGCTGACGGTGCTTCAGCACCGTGGCCAGGATGCCGCAGGCATCGTCACCATTGACGCCCATAACGGGTTCCGTTTGCGCAAAGCCAACGGCCTGGTGAAGGATGTGTTTGAGGCGCGCCATATGCAACGCTTGCAGGGCAACATGGGCATTGGCCATGTGCGTTACCCGACGGCCGGCAGCTCGAGCGCCTCTGAGGCCCAGCCTTTCTACGTCAACTCGCCGTTCGGCATTACGCTGGCCCACAATGGCAACCTGACCAACGCCCATGAGCTGCGCCAAAAGCTGTTCGAAAGTGGCCGCCGCCATGTCAACACCACCTCCGACTCGGAAATCCTGCTGAACGTGCTGGCCAGCGAGCTGGATCGTTTCCCGCACTACCCGCTGGAGGCCGACAACATCTTTACCGCGGTCGCCGCCATGCATCAGCAACTGCGCGGCGCTTACGCCTGCGTGGCGATGATCATCGGCCACGGCCTGCTGGCGTTCCGCGATCCGAACGGCATTCGCCCGCTGGTGATCGGCAAGCGCACGCTGGAAGATGGCCGCAGCGAGTACATGGTGGCTTCCGAGAGCGTGGCGCTGGATACCCTGGGCTTTGAGTTCCTGCGCGACGTGGCGCCGGGCGAAGCGGTGTACATCACCACCAAGGGCCAGCTGTTCACCCGCCAGTGCGCAGAGAACCCGAAAACCAACCCGTGCCTGTTCGAATACGTTTATTTCGCGCGCCCGGACTCCTTTATGGACAAGATCTCGGTCTACAGCGCCCGCGTGCGCATGGGCCAGAAGCTGGGCGAGAAGATCGCCCGCGAGTGGGAAGATCTGGACATCGACGTGGTGATCCCGATCCCGGAAACCTCCTGCGACATCGCGCTGGAGATCGCACGCATTCTCGAGAAGCCATATCGCCAGGGCTTCGTGAAGAACCGCTACGTCGGCCGCACCTTTATCATGCCGGGCCAGCAGGCGCGTCGTCAGTCGGTGCGCCGCAAGCTAAACGCCAACCGCGCCGAGTTCCGCGACAAGAACGTGCTGCTGGTGGATGACTCCATCGTGCGCGGCACCACGTCGGAACAGATCGTCGAGATGGCGCGCGAAGCGGGCGCCAAGCGGGTGTACCTGGCTTCCGCCGCGCCGGAAGTGCGTTTCCCGAACGTTTACGGCATCGACATGCCGAGCGCCAACGAACTGATCGCCCACGGGCGCGAAGTGGATGAAATTCGCCAAATCATCGGCGCCGATGGGCTGATCTTCCAGGATCTGGACGATCTGATCGAAGCGGTGCGCGAAGAGAACCCGGACATCACCCAGTTCGAATGCTCGGTGTTCAACGGCATCTACGTGACCAAAGACGTCGATCAAAGCTATCTGGAATACCTGGAGTCGCTGCGCAACGACGACGCCAAGGCGCTGCGGGTGCAAACCGAAGCGGAAAACCTGGAACTGCATAACGAAGGCTAACCGCCTGCGTTGATCCATCAGGGGGCATCGCCGCGTCTGCGGCGGTGCGCCTTGTTGCTCCTGTGAACTTGCTTATCCCTCGCCATTGCGGCAAAGTCTGCCTGATCTTACTTTTTACGGCAGAGGCCATTCTTCATGAAACGACTCATCATCGGCATTTCCGGCGCCAGCGGCGCCATCTACGGCGTGCGCCTGTTACAGGTTTTGCGCGACGTCGCAGAGGTGGAAACCCATCTGGTGATGAGCAACGCGGCAAGACAGACGCTGGCGCTGGAAACGCCGTACAGCCTGCGGGAAGTGCAGGCGCTGGCCGACGTGGTGCACGATGCGCGCGACATCGCCGCCGGCATCTCCTCCGGCTCCTTCAAAACCCTGGGCATGGCGATCCTGCCATGCTCAGTCAAAACGCTGTCCGGCATCGTCAACAGTTACAGCGACGGGCTGCTGACCCGCGCCGCCGACGTGGTGCTCAAAGAGCGCCGTCGCCTGGTATTGTGCGTGCGTGAAACGCCGCTGCATTTGGGTCACCTGCGGTTGATGACCCAGGCGGCGGAGATGGGGGCGGTGATCATGCCGCCGGTGCCGGCGTTTTATCACCAGCCGAAAAGCGTGGAAGACATCATCGATCAGACCGTCAATCGGGTGATCGATCAGTTTGATATCGAACTGCCTGCCGATCTGTTCACCCGTTGGCAGGGCGTTAGTTAACATTTTCATCCCCAAATTGGCACATTTGTGCAACACCGCACTGAATTAGGGCGGCGCATGCACCATAATGATCCTACTTCATCACGTTCACTGTTTCATGGTGCCGCCTTGTCGCGGCTGCCAGTGGCGCGGCCCCGAGCGGCCGATTTAATTTTGCGGTTATCGTCCCAGGAAACAGTATTGTGAAGGCCGGAGCCGTTCCCTCCGCCCGTAGCACCTAATGTGGCACGATTACTGCAAATTGATTTGGTGGGGAAAAGTAATGCCCGTAGTGGCATCAAAAAAATCAATTTGAGGGTAATTTATGAAAAAGCTGGTTAAGGTTCTTCCTTTAGTCTTGGCTTTGGCGGCCGCAAACAGCGCATTCGCCGCTATCCCATCGACATTGAAGATCGGCACCGATCCGACTTATGCGCCGTTTGAATCCAAAAACGCCAAAGGCGAGCTGGTCGGCTTCGATATCGATTTGGCCAAAGAGCTGTGCAAACGCATAAATACCCAATGCACCTTCGTGGAGAGCGACTTTGACGCGCTGATCCCATCACTCAAGGCGAAGAAAATCGACGCCATCATCTCTTCGCTGTCCATCACTGAAAAACGCCAGCAGGAAATCGCCTTTACCGACAAGCTGTATGCCGCCAACGCGCGTCTGATCGCGCCGAAGGGCTCCAAGCTGTTGCCTACCGTGGACGCCCTGAAAGGCAAGAGCGTGGGCGTGCTGCAGGGCACCACCCAGGAAGCCTACGCCAACGCCATGTGGCAGCCGAAGGGCGTCACGGTGGTGCCTTACCAGAACCAGGATCTGGTCTACGCCGATCTGGCGTCCGGGCGCATCGACGCCGCTTTCCAGGATGAAGTGGCGGGCAGCGACGGCTTCCTGAAACAGCCGCCGGGCAAAGACTACGCGTTCGCCGGCGAATCGGTGAAGGATGACAAATTCTTCGGCGTCGGCACCGGCATGGGGCTGCGCAAAGCCGATACCGAGCTGAAAGCCGCGCTGGATAAAGCCTTCGCCGAAATGCGCAAAGACGGCACCTACGATAAATACGCGAAAAAGTACTTCGACTTTGACGTCTACGGCGGGTAATCCGCTAACCGTTCCATGCTGTGACTGCGGGGCCGGTGCGCCGGCCCCGATGGTTCGGATCCTAGACCACAGGGTGAAGTAGATGCTGCAAGGCTATTCCCAACTGATTTTCGAGGGGGCTCTGGTGACGCTGGAGTTGGCCCTCAGTTCCGTATTGTTGGCGGTGGTGATCGGGTTGATCGGCGCCGGCGGCAAACTCTCCCACAACCCCCTTATTTCCGGCCTGTTCGGCGCTTACACCACGCTGATCCGCGGCGTGCCCGATCTGGTGCTGATGCTGCTGATCTTTTACGGTCTGCAAATCGCGCTGAACAATATCACTACGCTGCTGGGCTTCTCGCAGATCGATATCGATCCGCTCGGCGCCGGCATCATTACCCTCGGCTTTATCTACGGCGCTTATTTTACCGAGACCTTCCGCGGCGCCTATCTGGCGGTGCCGAAAGGGCAGATCGAAGCGGCGACGGCCTACGGCTTCAGCGGTGCGCAGATCTTCCGGCGCATTCTGTTCCCGGCGATGATGCGTTTCGCCTTGCCGGGCATCGGCAATAACTGGCAGGTGATCCTGAAGGCGACGGCGCTGGTGTCGATCCTCGGCCTGAACGACGTGGTGAAAGCCACTCAGCTGGCGGGGAAAGGCACCTATCAGCCGTTCTTCTTCGCCATCGTGGCCGGCGTGGTGTACCTGATCTTCACGACCGTTTCCAACGGCGTGCTGCTGTGGCTTGAACGGCGTTACTCACTGGGCGTCAAGAGGGCCGAGCTATGATCGAGATTTTGCAACAGTATTGGCAGTCGCTGCTGTGGAGCGACGGCTACCGTTTCACCGGCGTGGCGGTAACGCTGTGGCTGCTGATCGCTTCGGTGGTGATGGGCGGGCTGCTGGCGATCCCGATGGCGGTGGCGCGCGTCTCTTCCATCCGCTGGGTGCGTTTCCCGGTGTGGCTCTATACCTACGTGTTTCGCGGCACGCCGCTGTACGTGCAGCTGCTGGTGTTCTACTCCGGCATGTACAGCCTCGAGATCGTGCGCGGCAGCGAGTTTCTCAATGCGTTTTTCCGCAGCGGGCTCAACTGCACCATCCTGGCGTTGACGCTCAACACCTGCGCCTATACCACCGAGATCTTCGCCGGGGCCATCCGCTCGGTGCCGCACGGTGAAATCGAGGCCGCCAACGCCTACGGTTTCTCGCGCTTCAAGATGTATCGCTGCATCATTTTGCCTTCGGCGCTGCGCACCGCGCTGCCGGCCTACAGCAACGAAGTGATCCTGATGCTGCACTCCACCGCGCTGGCGTTTACCGCCACCGTGCCGGATCTGCTGAAGATTGCGCGCGACATCAACGCCGCGACCTATCAGCCGTTTTACGCTTTCGGCATCGCGGCGGTGCTGTACCTGATCATCTCCTACGTGTTAATCAGCCTGTTCCGCAAGGCTGAAAAACGCTGGATGGCACACGTTAGTCACTGATAAATGACGGGAAGAAAAACCATGTCTGAGAATAAATTAGCCGTCACGGAACTGCACAAACGCTATGGCGACCACGAAGTGCTGAAGGGCGTCTCGCTGGCGGCCAACGCCGGGGATGTGATCAGCATCATCGGCTCCTCCGGCTCCGGCAAAAGCACCTTTCTGCGCTGCATCAACTTCCTCGAGAAGCCGAGCGAGGGCTCGATCAGCCTGAACAACGAAGACATCCGCATGGTGCGCGACAAGGACGGCCAGCTGAAGGTGTTCGACAAGAAGCAGCTGCAGCTGCTGCGCACCCGCCTGACCATGGTGTTCCAGCATTTCAACCTGTGGAGCCACATGACGGTGCTGGAGAACGTGATGGAGGCGCCGGTGCAGGTGCTGGGGCTGAGCAAGGCCGACGCGCACGAGCGCGCGGTGCGTTATCTGGATAAGGTGGGCATCGATGAGCGGGCGCGCGGCAAATACCCGGTGCACCTGTCGGGCGGCCAGCAGCAGCGCGTTTCTATCGCCCGCGCGTTGGCGATGGAGCCGGAAGTGCTGCTGTTTGACGAACCGACGTCGGCGCTGGATCCCGAGCTGGTGGGCGAGGTGCTGCGCATCATGCAGAAGCTGGCGGAGGAGGGGAAAACCATGGTGGTGGTGACGCACGAAATGGAGTTTGCGCGCCACGTTTCCAACCACGTGATCTTCCTGCACAAAGGGTTGATTGAAGAACAGGGGCCGCCGGCCGAGCTGTTCGGTAACCCCAAAAGCCCGCGCCTGCAACAGTTCCTGTCCGGCGCGTTGAAGTAACTTCAGATCAGCGGGCTTCGGCCCGCTGATTAATCACCTCATCCAGCGCCTGCTCCAGCTCCAGATAGCGGAAGTGGAAGCCGGCCTCCTCCAGCCGCTTCGGCACCGCCCGCTGGCCGCCGAGCACCAGCACCGCCGCTTCCCCCATCAACAAACGCATGACGAACGCCGGCACCCGCAGAAACGCCGGGCGATCGAGCACGTTGGCCAATTGGGCGGCGAACTGCTCGTTATGCACCGGGTAGGGGGCGACCATGTTGAACGGGCCGGTGAGCGTGACGTGATCCAGCAGATAAATAATGCCGTTGACCATGTCGTCGAGATGGATCCACGGCAGGTATTGGCGGCCGTCGCCGATCGGGCCGCCCAGCCCGAAGCGGAACGGCGGCAGCATTTTGGCCAGCGCGCCGCCCTGCGGCGCCAGCACCACGCCGGTGCGCAGCAGGCAGACGCGGGTGGCGTCGCTCTGCGCCTGCAGCGCCAGCGCTTCCCAGCGTTGGCACAGCTGGTGGGTGAATTCGTCGTGCGGCGGCTCCTCTTCGGTGACCACCGCCTGCCCCTGATCGCCGTAGTAGCCAACGGCGGAACCGGAAATCAGCACGCCGGGCGGCGTGCTGCCGGCCTTGATCAACTGCGCCAAGCGTTCGGTCAGATCCCAGCGGCTATGACACAGCCGCTGCTTCTGCTGTGCGCTCCAGCGCTTGTCGGCGATAGGTTCGCCGGCCAGATTGATCACCGCATCGAAGTCATCCAGCGACTGCCGGTCGTCCAGCGTGCGCCAATAGCTCGGCTGGTCGCCGAGCCGGGCCCGAGCCCGCCGTTCGTCTCGCGTCAGTACCGTAATATGGTGAGAAAGCGCCAGCAGCCTGGCCGTCAGGCTGCTGCCGATCAATCCCGTTGCGCCGGTGATCAGGATCCGCATGGTCGACCTCCCTGAGTTAGTCCCTGCGATAGCTCATGGTCATGGAGACAGAATCGGCGTAGCGCAGAGCCAGAAGTTTATCTATCTCCACTTCAGCATAGGTCACCCAGGCGTGTTCTTTTACGATATCGAGCACATCCTGCGTTAATTTTTCCAGCAACGCGAAACGGTTATCTTCCACATGGCGGATGATCGCTTTGGTGATGGTGCGGTAGTTGAGCGCATCGGCGATGTCTTCGCTGTTGCGCGCCTTGTCCGCCGGGTAGTGGATCACCACGTTGATCAGGATGTCCTGTCGGTTGTTGATTTCCTCTTCCTTGATACCGATGAACGTGCGCAGCCGCAGATTTTTAATGCGAATAACGGCGTCGGGTTGACTGAAAGACATCAGAGATTCTCCATAGGTCTGATTATTGGCGTTCAGAATACACGGAAAGTAGGGAAATGATAACGCAGGGACGATGTGACTCCCCGGTGGCGGGGAGTCGGGGAGGCACTTAGCCCTGTTCGGCCAGCTTATAGGCGCGCTCGGTCGCCGGGCGGTTGCTGATGCGTTCGAACCAGTTGCGCACCGCCGGGTAATCCGCCAGATCGATGCGCTGGCGCGGATGCGACACCACCCACGGGTAGGTGGCGATATCGGCGATGCTGTAGTTGTCGCCGCCGAGGTACGGGTGTTTTTGCAGCTCGGCTTCCAGCACGCCATACAGCCGTTTGGTTTCCAGCTGGTAGCGCTCAATGGCGTAAGGCACCGGCTGCGGCGCGTAGTGGTTGAAGTGATGATTCTGCCCGAGCATCGGCCCGAACCCGGCCACCTGCCAGAACAGCCACTGCAGGGTGGCGGCGCGTTCGCGCAGGCCCTTGCTCAGCAGTTTGCCGGTCTTCTCCGCCAGATACAGCAGGATTTCACCGGATTCGAACAGGCTGATCGGCTCGCCGCCGTCCACCGGTTGCTGATCGACGATCGCCGGGATTTTGTTGTTGGGAGAAATGCTCAGAAAGTCCGGTTTGAACTGCTCGCCGGCGCTGATGTTTACGCGATGGATACGGTAGGGTAAGCCGACCTCTTCCAAAAACAAGGTGATCTTGTGACCATTGGGAGTAGGCGCGTAATACAGGTCAATCATGTTGCCTCCTGCGGTAAGGTGATCTGTAATTCATTACACGTTGCTGCGGTCTTCGCCGCGCACAAAGGTATATCAGAGATCCAACAATAGCAGCTAAGGATAGCAGGCTATGTGGGATTCGTCCGATGCTATCTGCGCGGCTGGATCACAATTCTCCATCGGGGCGGGCGGCGGTTTGCCGCACGGCGCCGGCGCGGTAAAATGGCGCTTATTTCCCTCTATAGGACAAGGTTATGAAGCTGATGTTCGCCTCGGATATCCACGGCTCGCTGCCGGCCACCGAACGCGTGCTGGAATTGTTTGAACAAAACGGCGCCGACTGGCTGATTCTTCTGGGTGATTTGCTGAATCACGGCCCGCGCAACGCGCTGCCGGCCGGGTATCAGCCCGCTCAGGTTGCCGAACGATTGAATCGCTATAGCGACAAGATCATCGCCGTTCGCGGCAATTGCGACAGCGAGGTCGATCAGATGCTGCTGACGTTTCCCATCGAGGCGCCCTGGCAACAGGTTTTACTGCAAAAAAGACGATTGTTTTTGACCCACGGTCACCTTTATCATCCCTCGGCACTGCCGCCGTTATCCCGCGGTGACGTCCTGGCCTACGGCCATACGCATCTGCCGCAGGCGGAGCGGCAGGGTGAGATCTATTGCTTCAATCCGGGCTCGGTCAGCATCCCCAAAGGGGGCTTTCCGGCCAGCTACGGCATGTTGGATCGGGGCACTTTGCGCGTGCTGACGCTCGACGACGGCAAGGCCGTCGCGGAAGTGGCGTTAACACGCTAAACGCACTAATTTATACACACACAATAAAAATCTTTGAAAAGCACTCATTGATTAACCAGCGCGCGGGATGCATCGCGCCAAAATAGAAGGTTTTAGAGGATGGCGGAACAGGGTCAGGCTGCAGATACCGAATGGGTTGATATCGTCGACGAGCAAAACGAGGTGATTGCGCAATCCAGTCGTCAACAGATGCGGGCGGAGCGGCTGCGTCATCGTGCTACCTATATTGTGGTGCATGATGGGATGGGAAAAATTCTGGTGCAGCGTCGCACCGAGATCAAAGACTTCTACCCGGGCTGGCTGGACGCGACGGCGGGCGGCGTGGTGCAAAGCGGTGAAAACGTGCTGGACTCGGCGCGCCGCGAGGCGGAAGAAGAGCTGGGCATCGCCGGCGTGCCTTTCGCCGAACACGGTCTGTTCTACTTCGAAGAAGAGCAGTGCCGGGTGTGGGGCGCGCTGTTCAGCTGCGTATCGCACGGCCCGTTCGCGCTGCAGGAAGAAGAAGTGGCCGAGGTGTGCTGGCTGACGCCGGAAGAGATCACCGCGCGCTGCGACGAGTTTACTCCGGATTCGCTGAAGGCGCTGTCGCTGTGGCTGACGCGCAACAACGAACAGGATTACGGCAAGCCGCTCGACAACCACTGAGACGCCAACGCGTAAGAAAGCCGGTCATCGACCGGCTTTTTTTATGGTGCGGATTCAGCAGCTGTCGCGGCGGCACAGCGTGGCGGGCAGGGAGCCTGCCGGCTGCCAGGGCTGCTCGTTCAGCCGCGCCAGCAGCGCCTGGCCGGCCTGAATGCCGATGTCGCGATGCGGAATGGTCATGGTGGTCAGCGGCGGCTGGCACACCCGGCTGAACTCGCTGTTGCCGAACCCCACCACCGCCAGATTGTCCGGCACCTTGATGCGCCGCCGCTGGCATTCATACAGCGCGCCGCCGGCCAGTTCGTCCGAGGCGCACACCAGCGCGTCCAGCTCCGGCCAGGCCAGCAAGAATTCCGGCAGCTGCTGCGCGCCGGTGCTGAAGCTGGCGGGCTGCGCGGCGTTGATCACCCGATGCGGCGACATATGGTTGCGCAGCAGCGCCTTGTGCCAGCCCTGCAGGTGCTGCTGGAAGATCCACTGTTCCTGGTTGGCGCACAGCAGCCCGATGTTCTGATAGCCGCTGGCGATCACCGTTTGCGTCAGCTGATACATGGCCGCCACGTAGTCGATGCCGATGCTCATGTCGATCGGATCGGCGCGTACGGCGCCGATCTCCACCACCGGAATGTTGGCGGCGATCAGCGCGTTGCGGGCGTTTTGCGAATGCTCGACGCTGAGCAGCACCGCCGCCGCCAGATTGTAAGAGAGCAGGGTCTCCAGCAATTTCTCTTCCCGTTCGAGGTGATGCTGCGATTCCGCCAGCATGATGTGATAACCGGCCGGCTGCAGCACTTTCTGCAGGCCGGCGAACATCTCGGCGCAGCCGGATTCGGACAGGCTGGGCACCACCATGGCGATGGTGTAGGACGAGGCCGACGCCAGCGAGCTGGCGGCCAGGTTGGGCAGATACCCCAGTTCGCTTACCGCGGCTTCAATCTTCTCGCGCAGTTTGTCTGAAACCTGCTCCGGCGTGCGCAGCGCGCGCGACACCGTCATGGTGCCGACGCCCGCCAGCTGCGCTACGTCAGCCAACGTCACCCTGCCCGTGCTGCGTCGTTTTTTACCGATCGACATGCCTAATCCCGACTGAAATGCGCGCGCGGCGCATAAAAATGGTGAGGGCGGGAAGCCGACGGCGCGGCTTCGACGATCCCCGTATGCGGCACATTCTACCCCGTTACCCGAAAGAGCGAGAAAAAATTGTGGTTAACGCCATGCCGCGGCGCGGCGTTTTGATAGCGCTATCACAGATCTGCATGATAGCGCTTTGGTAGCGCTATCTTTGTGATATCCATCACTGTGTGGCCGGGAGGGGTTGATTAAAGTTTTACCGTCGTCGGTGAATTAATCACCGGCCGAAACCATCAACCTTTAGGAGGGTAACGTGCTGAAAGAGTGGCTGACCGCCGATCATATACAGCTGTGCGAACGGGTGGAGGACTGGCGCCAGGCGGTCACGCTGAGCGCGCAGCCGCTGCTGCAAGACGGCGTGATCACGCCGAATTACCTGACGGCGATCTTTCATCAGCAGGAGAAGCTCGGCCCTTACTTCGTCCTGGCACCGGGCATTGCCATGCCGCACGCCCGGCCCGAAGAGGGCGCCAACGCGTTGGGATTATCGCTGTTGAAGATCCATCAGGGGGTGAACTTTCATTCCGCAGATAACGATCCGGTTCAGGTGGTGGTGATGCTTTCGGCGCCCGACGGCGACAGCCACATCGAATTGATTTCGCAACTGGCGGAATTATTTTCAGACAATCAGGCCATGGCGGCGTTATTTCACGCCAAAGATAAACGGCAAATCGAGGATATTATCGCCCGCTATTAACGCTTAATCACCAGGAATACCATCAATGCTAACAACGCCGGGAATATGACCGGCGGCGCTACCCTACACGCTAAATTCAACAGGTGGATATTATGAAAATCATGGCGATTTGCGGTTCCGGTCTCGGCAGCAGTTTTATGGTGGAAATGAACATTAAAAAGGTGCTGAAAAAGATGGGCGTGGAGGCCGAGGTCGAACACTCCGATCTGTCGTCCGCCACTCCCGGCGCCGCCGACGTGTTCGTGATGGCGAAAGACATCGCCGACAGCGCCAGCGTACCGGCCGAGCAGCTGGTGGTGATCAGCAACATCATCGACATTAATGAGCTGGAAGCCAAGCTGCGCGCTTACTTCGAAGCCCACTCAATCATCTGAATAAAACGATTGGCGAGGTGGATATGTTTATCCAGGAAACGCTTAAGTTTGTGGTGGATATATTAAAGGTGCCTTCGGTGCTGGTCGGGCTTATTGCGCTGATCGGTTTGCTGGCGCAAAAGAAATCGTTTTCCGACGTGGTGAAAGGCACGGTAAAAACCATTCTCGGCTTTATCGTTTTAGGCGGCGGCGCCACGGTATTGGTCGGGTCGCTCAATCCGCTGGGCGGCATGTTCGAACATGCGTTCAATATTCAGGGCATCATTCCGAATAACGAAGCCATTGTCTCCATCGCGCTGGAGAAATACGGTGCCTCCACCGCGCTGATCATGGCGTTCGGCATGGTGGCGAATATCGTGGTGGCACGCTTCACCCGGCTGAAATACATCTTCCTGACCGGCCACCACACTTTCTACATGGCCTGCATGATCGGCATCATCCTGACGGTGGCGGGCTTCGAGGGCGTGCAACTGGTGTTTACCGGCGCGCTGACCCTGGGGCTGGTGATGGCGTTCTTCCCGGCGATCGCCCAGCGCTATATGCGCCGCATCACCGGCAACGACGATATCGCCTTCGGCCACTTCGGCACCCTGGGCTACGTGCTGTCCGGCTGGATCGGCTCGAAGGTGGGTAAAAACTCGCGCTCGACCGAAGAGATGAACCTGCCGAAAAACCTCAGCTTCCTGCGCGACAGCTCCATTTCGATCTCGATGACCATGATCGTCATCTACCTGATCCTGGCGATCTGCGCCGGGCGGGCCTATGTGGAAAGCGAGCTCAGCGGCGGCCAGAACTACCTGGTGTATTCGATCATTCAGGCCATCACCTTCGCCGCCGGGGTGTTCATCATCCTGCAGGGCGTGCGCCTGATTCTGGCGGAAATCGTGCCGGCGTTCACCGGCTTCTCGGAAAAACTGGTGCCTAACGCGCGGCCGGCGCTGGATTGCCCGGTGGTCTATCCCTATGCCCCCAACGCGGTGCTGATCGGCTTCCTGTTCAGCTTCCTTGGCGGATTGGCCGGGCTGTTCCTGCTGGGGCAGTTGAAGATGGTGCTGATCCTGCCCGGCGTGGTGCCGCACTTCTTCACCGGCGCTACCGCTGGGGTGTTCGGCAACGCCACCGGCGGGCGGCGTGGCGCGATGCTGGGCGCCTTCGCCAACGGGCTGCTGATCACCTTCCTGCCGGTATTGCTGCTGCCGGTGCTGGGGGCGTTGGGCTTTGCCAACACCACCTTCTCCGACGCCGACTTCGGCGCGATCGGCATCCTGCTGGGCAATATGGCGCGCTTTATGTCGAAAGAGATGATCATGCTGGCGATCGTCGCCGTGTTCGCGCTGCTGGTGGCGCATAACTTCCTGGGCAAACGCAAAGGCGCGCCGGCCGCTGACCGCGTCGAGAAATAACGAGGGCAGACTGATGAACTACACAACGAGCGAAACGGAAATTGAAGAGCTGCATATCCTGGCGCGTGCGATCCGCCTGGAAACGCTGAAGGCGCTGACCGGGCTGGGCTTCGGCCACTACGGCGGCTGCATGTCGGTGGTGGAGACGCTGGCGGTGCTGTACGGCAGCGTGATGCGCATCGATCCGGCGGATCCGGACTGGCCGGAGCGCGATGACTTCGTGCTGTCGAAAGGGCACGCCGGCCCGGCGCTGTACAGCACGCTGGCGATCAAGGGCTACTTCCCGCTGGCGGAGCTGAAGACCCTCAACCAGAACGGCACGCGTCTGCCGAGCCATCCGGACCGGCTGCGCACGCGCGGCGTGGACGCCACCACCGGCTCGCTGGGGCAGGGCGTGTCGATCGCCGCCGGCATGGCGTTGTCCCATCGGCTGGCGGGGCGCCGCAATCGGGTGTTCAGCATCCTCGGTGACGGGGAACTGAACGAAGGGCAGTGCTGGGAGGCGTTCCAGTTTATCGCCCACCACAATCTGAACAACCTGACGCTGTTCATCGATTACAACAAGCAACAGCTGGACGGCGCGCTGGACGAGGTGATCCAACCGTTCGATCTGGCCGCCAAGTTCCGCGCCTTCGGCTTTGAGGTGCAGACCATCAAGGGCGACGACATCGCGGCGCTGCTGGCGGCGGTGGCGCCGGCGCGCGGCGGCGAACAGCGGCCGCTGGCGATCGTGCTCGACAGCATCAAAGGGCAGGGCGTGGCCTATCTGGAAAACCTGTCGAACTCTCACCACCTGCGCCTGACGCCGGACGTGCAGCAGGAAATCGAAAAAGCCATCGCCGAACTGGAGGCCGCCCATGTTTAACGTAGTGACGCAGTTGGAAAACGACGCCGTCGAAATGCGCAAAGTCTACGCCGGCGCGGTGCGGCGGCAGATTGAGGCGGGCGCGCCGATCATCGCGCTGGAGGCGGATCTGATGAGCTCGATGGCGATGGACGGCGTACACAAGGATCACCCGCAGCACGTGATCAACTGCGGCATCATGGAGGCCAATGTGATCGGCGTCGCCGCCGGGCTGTCGCTCACCGGCCGGGTGCCGTTCGTGCATACCTTTACCGCCTTCGCCAGCCGCCGCTGTTTCGATCAGCTGTTCATGTCGCTGGATTATCAGCGCAACAACGTCAAGGTGATCGCCTCCGACGCCGGGGTGAGCGCCTGCCACAACGGCGGCACCCACATGTCGTTCGAGGACATGGGCATCGTGCGCGGGCTGGCGCATTCGGTGGTGCTGGAGGTGACCGACGCCACCATGTTCGCCGACATTCTGCGCCAGCTGATGGATCTGCGCGGGTTCTACTGGGTGCGCACTATTCGCAAGCAGGCGACGCGCATCTATCAGGAGGGCTCGCGCTTTACCATTGGCAAGGGCAACCTGCTGCGCGACGGCGACGACATTACGCTGATCGCCAACGGCATCATGGTGGCGGAGGCGCTGAAGGCGGCGCAGAGGCTGGCGCAGCAGGGCGTCAGCGCGGCGGTGATCGATATGTTCACCCTCAAGCCTATCGACCGTGAACTGATCAAAACCTACGCGGCCAAGACCGGGCGCATCGTCACCTGTGAAAACCACAGCATTCATAACGGGCTGGGATCGGCGGTGGCGGAGGTGCTGGCGGAAGAGTGCCCGACGCCGATGCGGCGCGAGGGGGTGAAGGAGCGTTACGGCCAGGTGGGCACCCAAGCGTTCTTGCAACAGGAGTATGGCCTGACCGCCGAGCATATTCTGGAGGCCGCCGGGCAGCTATTGTAAAGCAGAATAGGAATTACCGGCATTCTCTTCGGTAATCAAATCGGTTATTCCCCGCGTGTTGTTCTGCCCAGAGACGTTTATCAACATGCTACCCATTGTAAAGTCCCCTAGGGGACTTTTTCTTTTTTTATTGATAATAACTGGCCAATGCAGGAATAAAAATTTATTATTTGTAAATAAGTAAATAAAAACAATTGGTTATATTCATTTTGTGAATAATATACATCACCCTCTCTTATTCATACATGGAGTGAATAAGGGAGGGGGTAATTTTTCCATTAACCCTATGATTGAATTGCATTCGGCTCTCAAGGAGGAGATTATGGCCGTGGTTCCATTACTGCCGCCAGGCGGTTTTACTGTTCTTGCCAGAAATTTGCGCGAGGCGCGCAGGCAGGGGCAACCTCGCAACATGGCGCTGCCAGGTACTTATTATTGGTTCTACCAGCAGGTAAAAAATCGGGGCCCTTGGGATTACAAACAGCAAAATCGCGCATTGGCTAACTTTGGTAATTTCAATTATGGGGCAACCGGTACTGCGGCTGGAATTCCCGCAGAAATTTTGTTGATGGGCGCCGGATTTGCTCAGTCACGGGCAGGAACATCTCGGTCAGAATGGAGTCATTGGTATCAACGCCCGCCGTATGGTGATGACCCTCAGGATCAATATTGGATCAAGCAAGGAATTGATTATGCAAATCGGCATGGTTACTAGATGGGCTCATCGGCTGCTGACGGCAATTTTGTTGGTTATTGTCGTCGGATTGGCGGGATACTGGTATACCACCCGCGATACTTATGACGATAAGCTCTATAGCAAAAAGCAGTTGACCGACGATATTTGGCTCTACATCACCGAGTACCAGAATGCGGGGGCTACCGACACGGATGTGTATCGTTACTATTTGAACCGAAGCCTGGATGGGGACCCTATCAAAGTGCTGGGGCAAAGCGCGCCAATCTTGACGGCGGATCGGGCTGATGCAACTATCCGTGGTGAGGGAAACCGCATCACCATCAATTTTTCCGGGAAGGTGTATTCCTTTACGAATTCGGCATTTTTCTATGCCACGAACAGCCAAACACCCATCATGCCCACCATTGATTTTTCTGCACGGGGCGTCAGCGCCTGGCGATGATGGTGGGTGCAGCGGATTTGGCGGATATTGTCTAAAACAGCATAATCACCAAGAATATCAGGCATAAAAAAGCCAGTCAGGATTACCTGACTGGCTTTTTTTAACGGTTTATTACGCCTTGGCGGCGGCAGCGTCAGCCTGGGAAGACTGGATCGCCGTCAGCGCGACGGTGTAGACGATATCGTCAACCAGTGCGCCGCGCGACAGGTCGTTCACCGGCTTGCGCATGCCTTGCAGCATCGGCCCGATGGAGACCAGGTCAGCGGAACGCTGTACCGCTTTGTAGGTGGTGTTGCCGGTGTTCAGATCCGGGAAGATGAACACGGTCGCCTGGCCGGCTACCGGTGAGTTCGGCGCCTTGGACTTGGCAACGTCGGCCATGATGGCGGCGTCGTACTGCAGCGGGCCGTCGATGATCAGATCCGGGCGTTTTTCCTGCGCCAGACGGGTTGCTTCGCGCACTTTCTCGACGTCGCTGCCCGCGCCGGAGTTGCCGGTGGAGTAGGAGATCATCGCCACGCGCGGCTCGATGCCGAAGGCCGCGGCGGAATCCGCAGACTGGATGGCGATTTCAGACAGCTGCTCGGCGGTCGGATCCGGGTTGATCGCGCAGTCGCCGTAGACCAGTACCTGGTCAGGCAGCAGCATGAAGAACACGGAGGACACCAGCGAGCTGCCCGGCGCGGTTTTGATCAGCTGCAACGGCGGGCGGATGGTGTTGGCGGTGGTGTGAACCGCGCCGGAGACCAGACCGTCGACTTCGCCTTGTTCCAGCATCAGGGTGCCGAGCACCACGTTGTCTTCCAGCTGCTCGCGCGCGACCACTTCGGTCATGCCCTTGCTCTTGCGCAGCTCAACCAGACGCGGCACGTAGTTTTCACGCACGGCGACCGGATCGACGATTTCGATGCCTTTGCCCAGCTCAACGCCTTGCGCTGCCGCGACGCGCTGGATCTCTTCCGGGTTGCCGAGCAGCACGCATTCCGCGATGCCGCGTTCGGCGCAGATGGCCGCCGCTTTCACGGTGCGCGGCTCGTCGCCTTCCGGCAGCACGATGCGCTTGCCGGCTTTACGCGCCAGCTCGGTCAGCTCGTAACGGAACGCCGGTGGAGACAGACGGCGTGAACGCTCTGAGGTGGCGGTCAGCGAGTCGATCCATTCGGTGTTGATGTGGCTGGCCACGTAGTTCTGCACTTTCTCGATGCGCTGGTGGTCGTCCGCCGGCACTTCGAGGTTGAAGCTCTGCAGGCTCAGCGAGGTCTGCCAGGTGTTGGTATCGACCATGAACACCGGCAGGCCGGTCTGGAAGGCGCGTTCGCACAGCTTCTTGATCGGCTCGTCGATGGCGTAGCCGCCGGTCAGCAGGATGGCGCCGATTTCCACGCCGTTCATCGCCGCCAGGCAGGCGGAGACCAGCACGTCAGGACGGTCTGCGGAGGTCACCAGCAGGGAGCCTGGGCGGAAGTGTTCCAGCATGTGCGGGATGCTGCGCGCACAGAAGGTCACGGACTTCACGCGGCGGGTCATGATGTCGCCTTCGTTGACCACGCGGGCCTTCAGGTGGCGAGCCATGTCGATGGCGCGGGTGGCGATCAGATCGAAGCTCCACGGCACGCAGCCCAGAACCGGCAGCGGGCTGTTGGCGAACAGCTGCGCAGGATCGACGTGGGCGATGCTGGCTTTGGTGGAGTCGTCGAAGATTTCGGACAGGTCAGGACGGGTGCGGCCCTGATCGTCGACCGGTGCGTTCAGCTTGTTGATGATCACGCCGGTGATGTTTTTGTTCTTGCTGCCGCCGAAGCTGGTGCGCGCCAGTTCGATGCGCTCTTTCAACTGCGCCGGGGAGTCGTTGCCCAGCGCCAGCACGAAGACGATCTCGGCGTTCAGGGTTTTGGCGATCTCGTAGTTCAGCGCGTTGGCGAACTGATGCTTGCGGGTCGGCACCAGGCCTTCGATCAGCACCACTTCCGCGTCTTTGGTGTTCTCGTGGTAACGCGCCACGATCTCTTCCATCAGCACGTCTTGCTGGTTGGAGCTCAGCAGGCCCTCAACGTAGTCCATGCGCAGCGGTTCGGCCGCCGGGATGGTGGAGTTGCTGCGGATGATGGTGGTGGTCTGGTCGAGCGCGTTGTCGCCGGTGCGCGGTTGAGCGATAGGCTTGAACACGCTCAGACGAACGCCTTTTTGCTCCATGGAGCGGATGACACCCAGGCTGACGCTGGTCAGGCCGACGCTGGTGCCGGTGGGGATCAACATAATAGTACGTGACACAGAATAGTCCTCTTCACGATTAACATGAGGCTAAAACAACACCGCCAGCCTGGGCTGACGGTGTTTTGAGAGCATTACGCGGTCAGGCGGGATGCGTCCTGCGCGATGACCAACTCTTCGTTGGTCGGGATCACCAGCGCCAGGCGGCTGCCGTCTTTGGTGATGGCGCCGGATTTGCCGAAGCGAGCGGCCATGTTACGGTCGTGGTCGATTTCGAAGCCCAGCAGGCCCAGTTTGTTCAGGGTCAGCTCACGCACCATGCCTGCGTTCTCGCCGATGCCGCCGGTGAAGATCACCGCGTCCAGACGGCCTTCCATCAGCGCGCTGTATGCGCCGACGTATTTGGCCAGACGGTGGCAGAACACGTCCATGGCGCGTTTGGCGTCGGCTTTGCTGTCGTAGTTGTCTTCAACGTAACGGCAGTCGCTGGTGACTTCAGTCAGGCCCAGCAGGCCGGATTCTTTGGTCAGCATCTTGTTGATCTGGTCAACGCTCATGCCCAGAGAATCGTGCAGGTGGAAGATGATAGCCGGATCGATGTCACCGCTGCGGGTGCCCATCACCAGGCCTTCCAGCGGGGTCAGGCCCATGGAGGTGTCAACGCACTGGCCGTTGCGCACTGCGGTAACGGAACCGCCGTTGCCCAGGTGGCAAGTGATCACGTTCACTTCTTCCACCGGCTTGTTCAGCATCTTCGCGGCTTCCTGAGTCACGTAGAAGTGGCTGGTGCCGTGCGCGCCGTAGCGGCGAACGCCGTGGTCGCGGTACAGGCTGTACGGCAGGGCATACAGGTAAGATTCTTCCGGCATGGTCTGGTGGAACGCGGTGTCGAACACGGCAACGTTCTTGTCGGCCAGGTGAGGGAAGGATTTCAGTGCTTCCGCGATGCCGATCAGGTGAGCCGGGTTGTGCAGTGGTGCAAACGGCACGGAATCTTTGATACCCTGCAGAACTTCGTCGTTGATCACGGCGGAAGCGGTGAACTTCTCGCCGCCGTGCACGATGCGGTGGCCGATGGCGGTCAGCTGCGCGGAAAGCTCTGGTTTTTGTGCCAGAATAGTATTAACGATGAAGTTCAGCGCTTCGCTGTGTGCAGCGCCGGCCCCCAGGGCAGCTTCGTGTTTGGCGCCGTCCATTTTCCACTTGATGCGAGCTTCAGGCAGGTGGAAACACTCGGCCAAACCGGAGAGGAATTCGTCGCCGTTAACGGCATCGATGATGGCGAATTTCAGAGAAGAACTGCCGCAGTTAAGAACCAGTACTAGCTTACTCGACATGGAAGTACCTACTTAAATAGTCGTGTTGTTAAAAGAAAATCGAAAACACGTGGTGAATTAATCGTCAATCAGACAACAAGCGTAGCGCATAGTGCCGATGACATTTATGATTAACATCATGTGACGTGCACAAATCACAGGATGATGGAAAAACCGATGATTTCTCTGCGGTTTAAATAATCTTGATTTTTATAGGGCTAAAAGTTGACAAAATTTGCGTCATCTTCTACCGGCCACAAGGCCGGCTTAGGATACCGATAGCCCGGTGTAAACACAAAATAAATTTAAAGCTTCAAATTTTTTAGTATGGTCTCTGGCAGCACGCTTTTAGTTTCTTTACGTGACGTTGAGGTACGCAATGACGAGCAAACCGTCCGGTTCCGTAAGCTGGTTTCAGGTCTTCCAGCGCGGGCAGCATTATATGAAAACCTGGCCGTCGGACAAACGTCTGGCACCGGTCTTTCCGGAGAACCGCGTTGCGCGTGCCACCCGTTTCGCTATCCGTTTCATGCCGCCGTTGGCGATTTTCACGCTGACCTGGCAGATCGCGCTCGGCGGCCAGCTCGGCCCGGCGATCGCCACCGCGCTGTTCGCCTGCAGCCTGCCGATGCAGGGGCTGTGGTGGCTGGGGCGCCGTTCGGTCACGCCGCTGCCGCCGACGCTGCTGCAATGGTTCCATGAGGTGCGCAACAAGCTGACGGAAGCCGGGCAGGCGGTGGCGCCGCTCGAAGGCACGCCGACCTATCAGACGTTGGCCGATCTGCTCAAGCGCGCTTTCAAGCAACTGGACAAAACTTTCCTCGACGATCTGTAAATGAAAAAGGCCGCGTTGTGCGGCCTTTCTCGTCAAAGCGCCAATAACCCCGGTTTAAATCAAAGAACGGTCGAGTTGTGATTTCCTGCGTTCTTGCGCTGTGCGATGCTCCCGCCATCACACAGAAATGAGGAAATCCTGATGGAAATGACCAACGCCCAGCGGCTGATCCTGTCGAACCAGTACAAGATGATGACCCTGCTCGATCCGGACAACGGCGACCGTTATCGCCGGTTGCAAACCATCGTCGAACGCGGCTTCGGTTTGCAAATGCGCGAACTGGATCGCGACTTCGGCGAACTGAGTGAAGAGGTGTGCCGCACCATCATCAACGTGATGGAGATGCACCATGCGCTGCAGGTTTCCTGGGGCAACCTGAAAGAGAAGCAGGATCTGGACGAGCGCCGCCTGGCGTTTCTCGGCTTCGACGCCGCCACCGAGGCGCGCTACCTGAGCTACGTGCGTTTCCTGGTCAGCACCGAGGGGCGCTATACTCACTTCGATTCCGGCAGCCACGGTTTCAACGCCCAGACCAAAATGTGGGAAAAATACCAGCGCATGCTGGCGATCTGGCTGGCCTGTCCGCGCCAGTATCACTTGAGCGCCGTTGAGATAGCGCAAATCATCAATGCTTGATTAAGAAGAGGTTTTCTGTGGAGTGTAAGGGTTTTCTGTTCGATCTTGATGGCACCCTGGTGGATTCGTTGCCGGCGGTAGAGCGCGCCTGGACGCACTGGGCCGAACGCCGCGGCGTCAACCCGCAAGCGGTACTGGACTTCATTCACGGTAAACAGGCCATTACTTCTCTGCGCCACTTTATGCCGGGCGAAAGCGAAGCGGAAATTCAGCGCGAGTTCGAGTTGTTGGAGCAGGTGGAAGCGCAGGATACCGACGGCGTTCGCGCGCTGCCGGGCGCGATTGCGCTGCTGGAGCGCCTGAACGCGCTCGGCATCCCTTGGGCGATCGTCACCTCCGGTTCGGTGCCGGTGGCCGGCGCTCGCCGCCAGGCCGGCGGTTTGCCGCAGCCGGAGGTGTTCATCACCGCCGAGCAGGTTAAACACGGCAAGCCGCAGCCCGACGCCTATCTGTTGGGCGCCGAGCGCCTGGGGCTGGCGCCGCACGAGTGCGTGGTGGTTGAAGACGCGCCGGCCGGCATTCTCTCCGGCCTGGCCGCGGGCTGCCAGGTGATCGCGGTCAACGCGCCGGCGGATACGCCGAAGCTGGAGCAGGTCGACCTGCGGCTGGATTCGCTGGCGCAGATCGCCGTCGATAAAACGGCGCAGGGCGCGATCGTTCGCCGGCTGGCCTGAGCGGCATTATCTTCACCCTAATTGATTAGACCCCGCTTCGGCGGGGTTTTTTTATGCTATTTTTTAGACCCTTGGATATTTGCCGGATGAGGCCGTTTTGAACAGCGAATTACTGTGGGTGCTGAGTTTACTGCTGATTGCCATCGTGCTGTTTACCACCAACAAGCTGCGTATGGACGTGGTGGCGCTGTTGGTGATCATCGCCTTCGTGCTGAGCGGCACGCTCAGCCTGCAGGAGGCGACGGTCGGTTTCAGCGATCCCAACGTGATTTTGATCGCCGCGCTGTTCGTGATCGGCGAAGGGCTGGTGCGCACCGGCGTGGCCTATCAGGTCGGCGACTGGCTGGTGAAAGTGGCCGGCAGCAGCGAAACCAAAATGTTGATGCTGCTGATGGTGACGGTCGCCGGGCTGGGCGCGTTCATGAGCTCGACCGGCGTGGTGGCGATCTTTATTCCGGTGGTGCTCAGCGTGACGGCGAGAATGAAGATTGCGCCGGGGCGGCTGATGATGCCGCTCAGCTTCGCCGGGCTCATCAGCGGCATGATGACGCTGGTGGCCACGCCGCCCAACATGGTGGTCAACAGCGAACTGGTGCGTGAAGGCATCCATGGTTTCGGCTTCTTCAGCGTGACGCCCATCGGTCTGGCGGTGCTGGCGCTGGGTGTCGGTTACATGCTGATCGCTCGGCGTTGGCTGGGCAGCGGTGACACGGGCAAAGCCGGCGATGACTGGCAGCGCCGCACCTTCCGCGATTTGATCCGCGACTACAAGCTGACCGGCCGCGCACGGCGGCTGGCTGTCCGCAGCGCTTCGCCGCTGATCGGGCGTTCGCTGGATGAGCTGCACCTGCGCGCGCGCTATGGCGCCAACGTGGTGGGCATTGAGCGCTGGAAACGCTTCCGGCGGGTGATGGTCAGCGCTTCCGGCAGCACCGAGCTGCGCGAGGGCGACGTCCTCTTGATCGACATGTCGGACAGCCAGGTCGATCTGCGCGAATTCTGCGGCGAGCAGCGGCTGGAGCCGATGGTGCTGCGCGGCGATTACTTCTCGGAACAGTCGCGCAACGTCGGCATGGCGGAAGTGTCGCTGATCCCGGACTCGGCGCTGCTGGGCAAAAGCCTGCGCGAAGCGGCGTTCCGCAGCCGCTACGATCTGAACGTGGTGGGCATCCGCCGCCACGGCGAGACGCTGGGCGGCAAGCTGGTGGACGAGCCGCTGGAGCTGGGCGACATCTTGCTGGTGATCGGCGACTGGAAGGCGATCCGTCAGCTGCAGGCCAAAACCCACGACTTTATCGTGCTCAATCTGCCGGCCGAAGTGGACGAAGTGGCGCCGGCGATCACCCAGGCGCCGCACGCGCTGTTTTGCCTGGCGCTGATGGTGGCGATGATGCTGACCGACGAAATCCCCAACCCGATCGCGGCTCTGATCGCCTGTCTGCTGATGGGCAAGTTCCGCTGTATTGATATGGAAAGCGCCTATAAATCGATCCATTGGCCGAGCATCATTTTGATCGTCGGCATGATGCCGTTCGCGCAGGCGCTGCAAAAGACCGGCGGGGTGGATCTGATCGTCAGCGGGCTGATGGACGTCGCCGGCGGTGCGGGGCCGCGCGTGATGCTGCTGTGCCTGTTCGTCTTGTGCGCCACCATCGGCCTGTTTATTTCCAACACCGCGACGGCGGTGCTGATGGCGCCGATCGCCATCGCCGCCGCGCGCGAAATGGGCGTTTCGCCATACCCGTTCGCGATGATTATCGCCATCGCCGCGTCCGCCGCCTTTATGACGCCGGTTTCTTCACCGGTCAACACGCTGGTGCTGGGGCCGGGCAATTACAAGTTCGGCGATTTCGTGCGTCTCGGCGTGCCGTTCACCCTGCTGGTGATGGCGGTCAGCGTGATTGTGGTGCCGTGGCTCTACGGCTTTTAACGGCGCAGCGAGGCTGCGCCGGCGGGGTTACAGCGAGCTGTCGAGGCTGATTTCGTCCAATGACAGGCTGAAGCTGGGGATGAACACGTCCATGAAGTAGTCCATTTCCGGGCTGCGACGCTGTTCCAGGGTTTTATCCAGCCGCGCCTTGGCCAGGGTGAATTCGTTGTTGCCGGCAGAGAGTTCCTCCAGGCATTTCAGGTAGGCGCACAGTGCGTCTGCCTGCTTCACTACCTGCTTTTCATCTTCGCTGTAGTAGTGCTCATCCAGAATGGTGCGGAAATCGTTGCGCAGCTCCGCGGGGATCATGTCCAGCAGCTTTTGCTGGGCGATCTTTTCGATCTTCTTGTATTCGTGGGCGATCTGCGGATTGTAGTACTTGATCGGCGTTGGCATGTCGCCGGTGATCACTTCGCTGGCGTCGTGGTACATCGCCAGCAGCGCAACGCGGTCGGCGTTGAGGTTGCCGTTGAATTTGCGGTTTTTGATCACCGCCAACGCGTGGGCGACAAAAGCCACCTGCAGACTGTGTTCGGAAACGTTCTCGGTACGCACGTTGCGCATCAGCGGCCAGCGGTTGATCAGTTTCAGGCGGGACAGATGGGCGAAGAAATGGCTCTGGCTCATGGTGCTCTCTTTAACGGCAAGTGAGGGCCCCATTGTGAAGCAGTGACGGCGAATTTTGCAACCGGGCAGTGAGAGAAGGGCGCAACAAGGCGCTGCGCCCCAGGCGATTACTGGTGGTAGCCTTCCAGGAAGCGGCCCAGCTTGCCGACCGCCATTTCCAGCTCGTCTACGCGCGGCAGGGTGACGATGCGCACGTGATCCGGATAAGGCCAGTTGAACGCGGTGCCCTGCACCAGCAGCACTTTTTCCTGCAGCAGCAGATCCAGCACCAGCTTCTGGTCGTCGTGGATGTTGAAGCGCTTGGCGTCGATGCGTGGGAACATGTACAGCGCGCCCTGCGGCTTCACGCAAGAGACGCCCGGGATGTCGTTGAGCAGCTCCCAGGTGCGGTTGCGCTGTTCGTACAGGCGGCCGCCGGGCTGAATGAACTCGCTGATGCTCTGATAACCGCCCAGCGCGGTCTGAATGGCGTGCTGCATCGGCACGTTGGCGCACAGGCGCATCGAAGCCAGCATCTCCAGCCCTTCGATATAGCCTTTGGCGTGCTTCTTCGGCCCGTTCAGCACCATCCAGCCCTGGCGGAAGCCCGCCACGCGGTAGGTTTTCGACAGGCCGTTGAAGGTGACGGTCAGCAAATCCGGCGCCAGCGCGGCGATCGAATGGTGCTCGGCTTCGTCATACAGGATCTTGTCGTAGATCTCGTCGGCGAAGATGATCAGGTTGTGTTGACGGGCGATCTCGACGATCTGTTCCAGCAGCGCTTTGCTGTAAACCGCGCCGGTCGGGTTGTTCGGGTTGATGATCACGATGCCGCGGGTGCGCGGGGTGATCTTGCTGATGATGTCGTCCAGATCCGGGAACCAGCCGGCCTGCTCATCGCACAGGTAGTGCACGGCCTTGCCGCCGGACAGCGATACCGCGGCGGTCCACAGCGGGTAGTCCGGCGCCGGCACCAGCATTTCGTCGCCGCTGTTGAGCAGCGCCTGCATGGATTGGACGATCAGTTCCGAGACGCCGTTGCCAATGTAGATATCCTCAACGGTCACGTCACGCATGTTGCGCGCCTGATAGTGCTGCATGATCGCTTTACGCGCCGAGAAGAGGCCCTTGGAGTCGGAATAGCCTTGCGCCGTGGGCAGATTGCGGATCACGTCGACCAGGATTTCGTCAGGGGCGTCGAAACCGAACGGGGCAGGGTTGCCGATGTTCAGTTTCAGGACTTTGTTGCCTTCTTCTTCAAGACGTTTAGCTTCTTTAAGCACCGGGCCGCGAATGTCATAGCAGACGTTGTCCAGTTTGCTGGATTTCTCAATGGGGGACATAAAAAGTTGAGCCTTTTGCTGGGATAGGGGCGCTCCTACCGTGGGACGCCGCAACCCGCCCAATGTACTCCTGGCGTAGTTGCTTTTGAAGGGTTTTGCACGCCTTTGGTGCAAATGCATGTCGTAACGGGAGATTTTAGTTATGATAAGCAAAGGTAAAGTTATTTTGTGGTTCATAATTTCATGAACTATAATTTTACTAGGGTTTTGTTCTGTAAAATCCCGCATCGATAAACGCGACGTGCCGGCGATCGCGGCCGGCAGCAGTGAACTGATAAGCCGAAAGTGAGAATGGGCTTCAATAAACTGTAAAGGAACGATAATACCGGAGTTGTCTGATAGCGGGTTGTCGGTTAGCGCACCACACTAAGAAAATGGCATATTTACATTAGCTTTACTTTATATTTTAGCTTAAGCATTGTTTATGTGGTTATAGGATTATTATTTAAAGTAAAAATCTTACTGATTGAATTTATTAAATTCATTGAGTAGTAACACGAAGTCGGTAGCGTTAATTATTTATCTGTTTTGCTCTGTAATGCAGTCTGAACGCCGGTTGATAAGGGTTCTCAGTAGCACGAATGGAGTGGAAATTAGGCAGTATGAATGAGTAAAATCTCAGGTTCGGTGGGGGTTTTCCCTTTCTACCGATATTCAGCCCCCCGCGTTCTATAAGCACCATCGATAGATCGCATTTTAAAAAGCGATAGAGGTAACGAATCATAAGTAATTTTTTTGCCCTCCACTTATGAGTGGGGTACTGTCATAACAGGCTCCGTCCTTTTCAACGGCGTCTGAGAAACACACCAGGGTAGTAGTTCGTAAATTAGAATTTAAAAAAGTGAAGAATACACTATGACAACTGCAAATCGTCCGATACTTAATCTCGACCTCGATCTGCTAAGAACCTTTGTTGCGGTTGCTGATTTGAATACCTTCGCGGCGGCGGCCGTCGCCGTATGCCGTACTCAATCAGCCGTCAGTCAACAAATGCAGCGATTAGAGCAACTGGTCGGCAAAGAACTGTTTGCCCGCCATGGGCGCAACAAACTCCTGACTGAGCATGGTATTCAGCTTCTCGGTTATGCCAGGAAGATCCTGCGCTTTAACGACGAAGCCTGTACCTCGCTGATGTACAACAATATTAAAGGTGTTCTGACCATCGGCGCTTCCGACGACACCGCCGATACCATTCTGCCTTTCCTGCTGAACCGCGTGACCGCCATCTATCCGAAGCTGTCCATTGACGTGCGCGTAAAGCGCAGCACGACGATGGTCGATCTGCTGGAAGAGGGCGAGATCGATCTGGCGGTGACCACGGCCGATCCGGCCGGGCACCCGCACATCGTGCTGCGCACATCGCCGACGCTGTGGTACTGCGCCGCCGATTACCACTATCAGGCCGGCGAACCGATCCCGCTGGTGGTGATGGATGAGCCAAGCCCGTTCCGTGCGCTGGCGATCAAGCAGTTGGACGAAGCCGGTATCCCGTGGCGCATCGCCTACGTCGCCTCCACGCTGTCCGCGGTGCGGGCGGCCTGTAAGGCCGGCCTGGGCGTGACCGCGCGGCCGATCGAGATGATGAGCCCTGACCTGCGGGTGCTGGGGGCGGTGGAAGGTTTGCCGCCGCTGCCGGATACCCAGTATGCGCTGTGCAAAAACGCGCAGTGCAGCAACGAATTGGCGATGGCCATCTTCAGCGCCATGCAGGGCGGCAATGACGGCTATGGCTTCAACGGCGCAGAGGCCGGTCTCCAGGGCGATCAGGATGACGCCAGCCTGGTAGACGAAGAAGAATAACGCCGCGGCGCTAGATCTGATGAAAACCTCTGCTTCGGCGGAGGTTTTTTTTGCCCTTTTTTTGGGGATTTTTACTGTTATAGGGGTTTAATGACGATTTTGTTATGAGTTGGCTTTTTTATTAACTTTTAAGCGTTACTGAAAAGAGAGTTTGGCCGGGTTTAAGACGCTGAGTTTGTTTTTTGAGCAATAAGATTGAATGGGTTAAAGGCATGGTAATAGAAGGGTTATTTTGTTAGCTTATAGCGGCCGTTTTTGCGGCTTAATTTGAGGAAAATTGTTAAAGGGCCACACTTTTTTTGAGGATTTATGCTGAAAACGTGTCCTGGATCAAAAAAATACCCCTAGGTAGTGAGTGGAAGAACAGGGAATTCCTGAGACAATGGTATAGTAAAACTGAAATGTGCACGTTGGTTTATATCTATCTGTTTCTACACAAAAATTAACTGACACGATTTAGCCAGCCCCTGGCGCATCAAATGTTAATCAAATGATACGTATGTAAACTAGTGTGTAGATACTTTTGTCAAAGTTGACAAAAGGTTATAGAAAGGAGTAAAAAGCCCACAGAAAAACGCTGCCTAACTCGCTGTAAAAGCAGTTTGTTTGTGTGGTTATTTATCCTTCCCTTAAATCGATGTGGCGCACTAACTGCCGGTGACAAGAGCAGCGCGATCGACGCCACTTTTGATGAGTAAGCATAGAGTATGTCAACAACCACTGAAGTTATCGCTCATCACTGGGCGCTCGCCGTATTTCTCGTCGTGGCTATCGGGCTCTGCGGCTTAATGCTGCTGGGTGCGTTCTTCTTGGGCGGGAGAGCCCGGGCGCGCGCCAAACACACCCCGTTTGAATCAGGCATCGACTCGGTCGGTACGGCGCGCATGCGCTTGTCCGCCAAGTTCTACCTGGTGGCCATGTTCTTCGTTATTTTCGACGTTGAAGCCTTATACCTGTATGCCTGGTCGGTCTCGGTTCGCGAGAGCGGCTGGGTAGGCTTTATCGAAGCCGCCATTTTCATTTTGGTGCTATTGGCCGGTCTGGTTTATCTGGTGCGCATCGGCGCGTTGGATTGGACTCCGGCGCGTTCCCAACGCCGCAGCAAACCGAGCACGATCACTAACACCAACAGTCATCCGCAGTAACAGCGAGGCATTAAGATGGACTATACGCTCACCCGCATAGACCCGAACGGTGAGAACGACCGTTATCCCCTGCAAAAACAGGAGATCGTCGCCGATCCCCTGGAACAACAGGTCCACCGCACGGTTTACATGGGTAAACTCGAACATGCGCTGCATGACATGGTGAACTGGGGGCGTAAAAACTCTATTTGGCCGTATAACTTCGGCCTTTCGTGCTGTTACGTGGAGATGGTGACGTCGTTTACCGCCGTTCACGACGTGGCGCGTTTCGGTGCGGAAGTACTGCGCGCCTCCCCGCGTCAGGCTGACCTGATGGTGGTGGCCGGTACCTGCTTCACCAAGATGGCCCCGGTCATCCAGCGCCTGTACGAGCAGATGCTGGAACCTAAGTGGGTGATCTCGATGGGCGCCTGCGCCAACTCCGGCGGCATGTACGACATCTATTCCGTGGTGCAGGGCGTCGACAAGTTCCTGCCGGTCGACGTGTACATTCCCGGCTGCCCGCCGCGTCCGGAAGCCTACATGCAAGCGCTGATGCTGCTGCAGGAATCCATCGGCAAAGAACGTCGCCCGCTGTCGTGGGTTGTCGGCGATCAGGGCGTTTACCGCGCCAATATGCAGTCTGAAAGAGAGCGTAAACACGGCGAGCGCATCGCGGTGACCAACCTCCGGACGCCTGACGAGATTTAAGACGTTCATTTAACGTCCATCTTAGTGCGCTATTGGTTAACACAGCGAAAAGTGAAACTTGCGGCGAATAACCCTTTAGTGTGGTGAAAAAAAATTATGACAGATTTGACGACGCACGACGCCTTGCCTGCCTGGCAGACCCGAGATCACCTTGACGACCCGGTGATCGGCGAACTGCGCAACCGTTTTGGGCCGGAAGCCTTTACTGTTCAGGCCACCCGTACCGGCATGCCCGTGGTATGGGTTAAACCTGACCAGTTGCTGGAAGTAATGACGTTCCTGAGAAAACAGCCGAAGCCGTATGTCATGCTGTTCGATCTGCATGGCGTGGACGAACGTCTTCGCACCCACCGCGATGGCCTGCCCGCTGCGGATTTCTCCGTTTTCTACCATCTGATTTCCATCGAACGCAACCGCGACATCATGCTGAAGGTGGCGCTGTCTGAAAAAGACCTGCACGTGCCGACGGCGACCAAGGTGTTCCCGAACGCCAACTGGTACGAGCGCGAAACCTGGGAAATGTTCGGCATCACCTTCGACGGCCACCCGCACCTGTCGCGCATCATGATGCCGCAGACCTGGGAAGGGCACCCGCTGCGCAAGGACTACCCGGCGCGCGCCACCGAATTCGATCCTTTCGTGCTGACCAAGCAGAAAGAAGATCTGGAGATGGAAGCGCTGACCTTCAAGCCCGAAGACTGGGGCATGAAGCGCGGCACCGAGAACGAAGATTTCATGTTCCTCAACCTCGGCCCGAACCACCCGTCCGCGCACGGTGCGTTCCGCATCATTCTGCAGCTGGACGGCGAAGAGATCGTCGACTGCGTGCCGGATATCGGCTATCACCACCGCGGCGCCGAGAAGATGGGCGAGCGCCAATCCTGGCACAGCTACATTCCGTACACCGACCGTATCGAGTACCTCGGCGGCTGCGTGAACGAAATGCCTTATGTGCTGGCGGTCGAGAAGCTGGCCGGCATCAAGGTGCCGGAGCGCGTCGACACCATCCGCGTGATGCTGTCCGAGCTGTTCCGCATCAACAGCCACCTGCTGTACATCTCCACCTTCATTCAGGACGTCGGCGCGATGACCCCGGTGTTCTTCGCCTTTACCGACCGTCAGAAAATCTACGATCTGGTGGAAGCGATCACCGGTTTCCGTATGCACCCGGCCTGGTTCCGCATCGGCGGCGTCGCGCACGATCTGCCGCGCGGCTGGGATCGCCTGCTGCGTGAATTCCTCGACTGGATGCCGAAGCGTCTGGACTCCTATGTGAAAGCGGCGCTGAAGAACAGCATCCTGAAAGGCCGTTCCATTGGCGTAGCGTCTTACAACGCCAAAGAAGCGCTGGAGTGGGGCGTGACCGGCGCCGGCCTGCGCGCCACTGGCGTCGAGTTCGACGTGCGTAAATGGCGTCCGTACTCCGGCTACGAGAACTTCGACTTCGAAGTGCCGGTCGGCGACGGCACCAGCGACTGCTACACCCGCGTGATGCTGAAGGTGGAAGAGCTGCGCCAGAGCCTGCGCATCCTCGAACAGTGCCTGAACAACATGCCGGAAGGCCCGTTCAAGGCCGATCACCCGCTGACTACGCCGCCGCCGAAAGAGCGCACGCTGCAGCACATTGAAACGCTGATCACCCACTTCCTGCAGGTTTCCTGGGGCCCGGTGATGCCAGCCAACGAATCATTCCAGATGATTGAAGCCACCAAAGGGATCAACAGCTACTACCTGACCAGCGACGGCAGCACCATGAGCTACCGCACCCGGGTACGTACGCCGAGCTTTGCGCACCTGCAGCAGATCCCATCGGTCATCCGTGGCAGCCTGGTTTCCGACCTGATCGTCTATCTGGGTAGTATCGATTTTGTTATGTCAGATGTGGACCGCTAATTATGCACTCTCAAAAAGACAATCACGCAGTCAATGATGCGCTCGAGCCCATCAACGCAGCCGCTCCTCAGAGCGGCGTTGATGCATTTGTACTGAGTGCGGAAGAACGTGATGCGATCGAGCACGAAAAGCATCATTACGAGGATCCGCGCGCCGCTTCCATCGAAGCACTGAAAATTGTGCAGAAGCAGCGCGGCTGGGTTCCGGACGGTGCGATTTACGCCATCGCGGAAGTGCTGGGCATCCCCGCCAGCGACGTAGAAGGCGTGGCCACGTTCTACAGCCAGATTTTCCGTCAGCCGGTAGGACGTCACGTGATCCGTTATTGTGACAGCGTTGTTTGTCACATCACCGGTTACCAGGGCATTCAGGCCGCTATCGAGAAGAAGCTGAACATCAAGCCGGGTCAAACCACTTTTGATGGCCGCTTCACGCTGCTGCCGACCTGCTGTCTGGGCAACTGCGATAAAGGGCCGACCATGATGATTGATGACGACACTCACAGTCAGCTGAAGCCTGAAGATATCGAGACGCTACTGGAGCAGTATCAATGACCAAGCACATTGTACGCACTCCCGAAACGCATCCGCTGACCTGGCGGCTGCGTGATGACAAGCAGCCGCTGTGGCTGGACGAATACCGCAGCAAAAACGGCTATGCCGGCGCGGAAAAGGCCCTCAAAGGCCTGGCCCCGGACGAGATCGTCGGCCTGGTGAAAGACTCCGGGCTGAAGGGCCGCGGCGGCGCGGGCTTCTCCACCGGTTTGAAGTGGAGCCTGATGCCGAAGGACGAATCCATGAACATCCGTTACCTGCTGTGTAACGCCGATGAAATGGAGCCGGGCACCTATAAAGACCGCCTGCTGATGGAGCAGCTGCCGCACCTGCTGGTGGAAGGCATGCTGATCTCCGCCTTCGCGCTGAAAGCCTACCGCGGCTATATCTTCCTGCGCGGCGAGTACATTGAAGCGGCGGCGCACCTGCGTCGCGCCATCGCGGAAGCCACCGAAGCCGGCTATCTGGGCAAGAACATTCTCGGCACCGGGTTCGATTTCGAGCTGATCGTGCACACCGGCGCCGGCCGTTACATCTGCGGCGAAGAAACCGCGCTGATCAACTCGCTGGAAGGCCGCCGCGCCAACCCGCGCTCCAAGCCGCCATTCCCGGCCAGCGCCGGCGTGTGGGGCAAGCCGACCTGCGTCAACAACGTCGAAACGCTGTGCAACGTACCGGCCATTTTGGCGAACGGCGTGGAGTGGTACACCGGCATCTCCGGCAGTGAGGACAAAGGCACCAAGCTGATGGGCTTCTCCGGCCGGGTGAAAAATCCGGGCGTCTGGGAGCTGCCGTTCGGCACCACCGCGCGCGAGATCCTGGAAGACTACGCCGGCGGCATGCGCGACGGTCTGCGCTTCAAAGCCTGGCAGCCAGGCGGCGCGGGGACTGACTTCCTGACCGCCGATCACCTCGATCTGCCGATGGAATACGGTGCGATCGGCAAAGCCGGCAGCCGTCTCGGCACCGCGCTGGCGATGGCGGTAGACCACGAGATTGGCATGGTGCCGCTGGTGCGTAACCTGGAAGAGTTCTTCGCCCGCGAGTCCTGCGGCTGGTGTACGCCATGCCGCGACGGCCTGCCGTGGAGCGTGAAGATCCTGCGTGCGTTGGAAAACGGCGAAGGGCAGCCGGGGGATATCGAAACCCTCGAACAGCTGTGCCGTTCCCTCGGCCCGGGCAAAACCTTCTGCGCCCACGCGCCAGGTGCCGTAGAGCCACTGCAAAGCGCGATTAAATATTTCCGTGAAGAGTTCGAGGCGGGCATCGCCGTGCAGCACTTCAGCAACGCCCATGCGATTGGCGGCATTCAGCCGAACAATCTGCTGAAGCAGCGCTGGTAAGCCGACTCGCCCGAACACGGCCAGAATTTTTGATTAACGCCTGCCGCAAGGCAGGCCACTTGGAAGCATGCTGACTATGGCTACGATTCATGTAGACGGCAAAGAGTATGAGGTAGACGGAGCGGACAACCTGCTGCAGGCTTGTCTTTCCCTCGGCCTTGATATTCCTTACTTTTGCTGGCATCCGGCGCTGGGAAGCGTCGGCGCTTGCCGCCAATGTGCGGTAAAGCAATACCAAAACGCGGAAGATACGCGCGGCCGTTTGGTGATGTCCTGTATGACCCCGGCATCCGATGGCACCTTCATCTCCATCGATGACGGCGAAGCGAAGCAGTTCCGTGAAAGCGTGGTCGAGTGGTTGATGACCAACCACCCGCACGATTGCCCGGTCTGTGAAGAAGGCGGTAACTGTCACCTGCAGGATATGACGGTAATGACCGGCCACAGCTTCCGCCGCTACCGCTTCACCAAGCGCACCCACAACAACCAGGAGCTGGGGCCGTTTATCTCGCATGAGATGAACCGCTGCATCGCCTGCTACCGCTGCGTGCGTTACTACAAAGACTATGCGGACGGCACCGACTTCGGCGTGTATGGCGCGCACGACAACGTCTACTTCGGTCGCCCGGAAAGCGGCACGCTGGAAAGCGAGTTCTCCGGCAACCTGGTGGAAGTGTGCCCGACCGGCGTATTCACCGACAAAACGCACTCCGAGCGCTACAACCGTAAATGGGACATGCAGTTCGCGCCGAGCATTTGCCAGCAGTGCAGCATCGGCTGTAACACCAGCCCGGGCGAGCGCTATGGCGAGCTGCGCCGTATCGAAAACCGTTACAACGGCAGCGTGAACCACTACTTCCTGTGCGACCGCGGCCGCTTCGGTTACGGCTACGTCAACCAGAAAGATCGTCCGCGTCAACCGCAGCAGCTGCGCGGCGATGACTGGATCACCCTGAACGCCGAGCAGGCGATGCAGGGCGCGGCGGACATCCTGCGTCAGGCGAAGAAAACCATCGGCATCGGCTCCCCGCGCGCCAGCCTGGAAAGCAACTTCGCACTGCGCGAGCTGGTCGGCGCCGAGAACTACTACACCGGTATCGCTCAGGCGGAGCAATCACGCCTGGCGCTGATGCTGAACGTGCTGAAGAACGGCGGCGTCCATACGCCGGCGCTGCGTGAGATCGAAGATTACGACGCGGTGCTGGTGCTGGGCGAAGACCTGACGCAAACCGGCGCGCGCATCGCGCTGTCCGTGCGCCAGGCCGTCAAGGGCAAAGCCCGCGCGATGGCGGCGGCGCAACGCGTGGCCGACTGGCAGATCGCGGCGGTGCAGAACATCGGCCAGCACGCCAAGTACCCGCTGTTCACCACCAACGTCGACAACACCCGCCTGGACGACATCGCCGCCTGGAACTACCGCGCGCCGGTGGACGAGCAGGCGCGCTTCGGCTTCGCCATCGCTCACGCGCTGGACAGCGCGGCGCCGGCGGTGAACGATCTGGCTGAAGGCCTGAACAAGAAAGTCGATATCATCGTGCAGGCGCTGACCGGCGCACGCAAACCGCTGATTATTACCGGCAGCAACGCCGGCAGCGAAGCCATCATCGAAGCGGCGGCCAACATTGCCAAAGCGTTGAAGGGCCGCGGTTCCGATGTCGGCATCACCTTCGTGGCGGGCGCAGCCAACAGCATGGGCCTGGCGATGATCGGCGGCGGTTCGCTCGATCAGGCGCTAGAACAGCTGGCGAGCGGCGCAGCCGATACCGCCATCGTGATGGAAAACGATCTCTATCGTCATGCGCCGGCGGCGCAGGTGGACGCGGCGCTGGCCAAGGTCAACAACCTGATCGTCGCCGACCACCAGCGCACCGCGATCATGGACAAAGCCAACCTGATCCTCTCCTCGGCCAGCTTCGCCGAGAGCGACGGTACGCTGATCAACCAGGAAGGCCGCGCGCAGCGCTTCTTCCAGGTATACGATCCGGCCTACTACGACGACGCCAAGAAGAATCAGTTCACCGTGATGCTGGAAAGCTGGCGCTGGATGCACTCGCTGCACTCCACCTACACCAGCCGCCACGTGGACTGGACCCAGCTCGATGACGTGATCGACGCTTGCGTCGCCGCGTTGCCGCAGCTGCAGGGCATCGTCGACGCTGCGCCGGACGCGACTTTCCGCATTCGCGGTCAGAAGCTGGCGCGTTCGCCGCACCGCTCCAGCGGCCGTACCGCCATGCGCGCCAACATCAGCGTGCACGAGCCGCGTCAGCCGCAGGATAAAGACACCATGTTCGCCTTCTCGATGGAAGGGAACAACAGTCCGCTGGCCGATCGTCAGCAGATCCCGTTCGCCTGGGCGCCAGGCTGGAACTCACCGCAGGCATGGAACAAGTTCCAGGCCGAAGTGGGCGGCAAACTGCGCCACGGCGATCCGGGCGTGCGCCTGATCGAAGCGGGGGAGGGCAGCCTCGGTTACTTCGACCGCGTGCCTGCCGCGTTCAATCCGAACGACGGCTGGCGTGTCGCGCCGTACTACCACCTGTTCGGCAGCGACGAAATGTCGCAGCGCTCTCACGTGATCCAGCAGCGCATGCCGGAAGCCTACGTGATGGTCAACCCGGCCGACGCGGCGACGCTTGGCGTCAACGCGGGCAGCCTGGTGGAGTTCAGCTGTGCGGGCCAGACCCTGCGTCTGCCGGTGCGTCTGAGTGAAACCCTGACCCAGGGCCAGGTTGGTTTGCCGCTCGGCTTGCCAGGGATCCCGCCGATCTTGGTGGGTGCTAAGGTAGACAATCTGCGGGAGGCGGCACGATGAGCTGGTTTACCCCTGAGGTGATCGACATTCTGATCGCCATTCTTAAAGCGGTCGTGATCCTGTTGGTGGTCGTAGCGTGCGGGGCATTCATGAGCTTCGGCGAACGCCGCCTGCTCGGCCTGTTCCAGAACCGCTACGGACCGAACCGCGTAGGCTGGGGCGGCTCGCTGCAGCTGGTCGCCGACATGATCAAAATGTTCTTCAAGGAAGACTGGGTGCCGAGATTCTCCGACCGGGTGATCTTCACCCTGGCGCCGATGATCGCCTTTACTTCCCTGTTGCTGGCATTTGCCATCGTGCCGGTCAGCCCGACCTGGGCGGTGTCCGATCTCAACATCGGTATTCTGTTCTTCCTGATGATGGCCGGCCTGGCGGTGTACGCCGTGCTGTTCGCCGGATGGTCGAGCAACAACAAATACTCGCTGTTGGGCGCGATGCGCGCCTCCGCGCAAACCCTGAGCTACGAAGTGTTCATCGGCCTGTCGCTGATGGGCGTGGTGATGCAGGCGGATTCGTTCAACATGCAGGCCATCGTTGAATCCCAGGCGCACGTCTGGAACGTCATTCCGCAGTTCTTCGGCTTCGTGACCTTCGCGATCGCCGGCGTGGCGGTGTGTCACCGTCACCCGTTTGACCAGCCGGAAGCCGAGCAGGAACTGGCCGACGGTTACCACATCGAATATTCCGGCATGAAGTTCGGTCTGTTCTTCGTGGGGGAATACATCGGTATCGTCACCGTGTCCGCCCTGATTGTGACGTTGTTCTTCGGCGGCTGGCAGGGTCCGTTCCTGCCGCCATTCATCTGGTTCGCGTTGAAAACGGCCTTCTTCATGATGATGTTCATCCTGATCCGTGCCGCGCTGCCGCGTCCGCGTTATGACCAGGTGATGTCCTTCGGCTGGAAAGTGTGCCTGCCGCTGACGCTGCTGAACCTGCTGGCAACCGCCGCGGTCATTTTGTACAACGCTCAATAAGGGGTGAATAAACCATGACATTGAAAGAGTTAGTGGTTGGTTTCGGCACCCAGGTGCGCAGCATTTGGATGATTGGCATGCATGCCTTCGCCAAGCGCGAAACCCAGATGTATCCGGAAGAACCGGTTTACCTGCCGCCGCGCTACCGCGGCCGCATCGTGCTGACGCGCGATCCGGACGGCGAAGAGCGCTGCGTCGCCTGTAACCTGTGTGCGGTGGCCTGCCCGGTCGGCTGTATCTCGCTGCAAAAAGCGGAGCAGAAAGACGGCCGTTGGTATCCGGAGTTCTTCCGCATCAACTTCTCGCGCTGCATTTTCTGTGGCCTGTGCGAAGAGGCTTGCCCGACTACCGCTATCCAGCTGACGCCGGATTTCGAACTGGGTGAGTACAAGCGTCAGGATCTGGTGTACGAAAAAGAAGATCTGTTGATCTCGGGGCCGGGTAAATATCCGGAATATAACTTCTACCGGATGGCCGGTATGGCGATTGACGGCAAAGCCAAAGGCGAAGCCGAAAACGAAGCCAAACCGATCGACGTCAAAGGTCTGTTGCCCTAAGGAGCCAGCAAGCATGGAAATTGCATTTTACCTGGCAGGTTTGATTGCGGTGGCCGCGACGATTCGCGTGATCACCCATACCAACCCTGTGCATGCGCTGCTGTATCTGATCGTCTCGTTATTGGCGATCTCGGCAGTCTTCTTCTCGCTCGGCGCCTACTTTGCCGCCGCGTTGGAAATCATCGTCTATGCGGGCGCCATCATGGTGCTGTTCGTGTTCGTGGTGATGATGCTGAACCTCGGCAACGTGCAGCAGCAAGAGCGCGACTGGATGAAGCCGACGGTGTGGATCGGGCCTGGCCTGTTGTCGCTGGCGCTGCTGGTGGTATTGATCGTCGCGATCCGCAGCGTATCCGACCAGGGTATCAGCGGCGAGATGGTCGACGCGAAGGCGGTGGGCATCAGCCTGTTCGGGCCTTACGTATTGGCGGTTGAGCTGGCTTCAATGCTGCTGTTGGCGGGTCTGGTTGTCGCCTTCCATATCGGCCGCGAGCACAAGCCTGGCGAGGTGCTGAGCAACGCGCCGGCGAGTGGCGAAATGGCGAGAAGAAAATCGGAGGAGCAAGCATGATCCCTCTTCAACACGGCCTGATCCTGGCGGCTATCCTGTTTGTGCTCGGGCTGACCGGGCTGCTGGTGCGCCGCAACCTGCTGTTTATGCTGATCAGCCTGGAAGTGATGATCAACGCTGCGGCGTTGGCGTTTATCGTGGCGGGAAGCTACTGGGGCCAGGCGGACGGGCAGGTGATGTACATCCTGGCGATCAGCCTGGCGGCAGCCGAGGCCAGTATCGGCCTGGCGCTGCTGCTGCAGCTCTACCGTCGTCGTCATACCCTGAATATTGATACTGTCAGTGAGATGCGCGGATGAACCTATTATATTTAACAATTCTGCTACCGCTGATCGGGTTCCTGCTGTTGGCATTTTCCCGCGGTCGTTGGTCTGAGAACACGGCGGCTACCGTCGGCGTGGGCTCTATCGGCCTGGCTGCGCTGGTCACGGTGTATGTGGCGATGGATTTCTTCGCCCAGAAAGCCGCCGGCGTGCAGCTGTTTGAGCAAAGCCTCTGGACCTGGATGGCCGTCGGCAACTTCAATATCGGCGTGACCCTGGTGCTGGACGGCCTGTCGCTGACCATGCTGTCGGTGGTCACCGGCGTCGGCTTCTTCATCCACATGTTCGCCTCCTGGTACATGCGCGGTGAAGAGGGCTACTCGCGCTTCTTCGCTTACACCAACCTGTTTATCGCCAGCATGGTGGTCTTGGTGCTGGCGGACAACCTGCTGCTGATGTATCTGGGTTGGGAAGGCGTGGGCCTGTGCAGCTACCTGTTGATCGGCTTCTACTACAAAGATCCGGCCAACGGCGCGGCGGCGATGAAAGCCTTCATCGTGACCCGCGTGGGCGACGTGTTCCTGGCGTTCGCGCTGTTCATCCTCTACAACGAGCTGGGCACGCTGAACATCCGCGAGCTGATGATCCTGGCACCGCAGAAACTGGCGGTGGGCGATACGGCCATCACCTGGGCAACCCTGATGCTGCTGGGCGGCGCGGTCGGTAAATCGGCGCAGCTGCCGTTGCAAACCTGGTTGGCGGACGCGATGGCGGGCCCAACCCCGGTTTCCGCACTGATCCACGCGGCGACCATGGTGACCGCGGGCGTCTATCTGATCGCCCGTACGCACGGCCTGTTCCTGATGGCGCCGGAAGTGCTGCACCTGGTGGGCATCGTCGGTGCGGTCACCCTGCTGCTGGCCGGCTTCGCCGCGCTGGTGCAGACCGACATCAAGCGCGTGCTCGCTTACTCCACCATGAGCCAGATCGGTTACATGTTCCTGGCGCTGGGCGTGCAGGCATGGGACGCGGCGATCTTCCACCTGATGACCCACGCGTTCTTCAAGGCGCTGCTGTTCCTGTCGTCCGGTTCGGTGATCCTGGCTTGCCACCACGAGCAAAACATCTTCAAGATGGGCGGCCTGCGCAAGAGCATCCCGCTGGTGTACGTCTGCTTCCTGGTGGGTGGCGCGGCGCTGTCTGCGTTGCCGCTGGTCACGGCCGGCTTCTTCAGTAAGGACGAGATCCTGGCGGGCGCGATGGCCAATGGCCACATCAACCTGATGGTGGCCGGCCTGGTCGGCGCGTTCATGACCTCGCTGTACACCTTCCGTATGATTTTCATCGTGTTCCACGGCGAAGAGAAAATCAAAGCGCATGCCGGTAAAGGCATCACTCACCACCTGCCGCTGCTGGTTCTGCTGGTGCTGTCCACCTTCGTCGGCGCGATGATCGTGCCGCCGTTGCAGGGCGTGCTGCCGGAGACGACCGAGCTGGCGCACGGCAGCGTGCTGACGCTGGAAATCACCTCCGGCGTGGTGGCTATCGTCGGCATTCTGCTGGCGGCCGCGCTGTGGCTGGGCAAACGCAGCCTGGTCAACAGCATCGCCAACAGCGCGCCGGGGCGTTTCTTCTCGACCTGGTGGTTCCATGCCTGGGGCTTCGACTGGCTGTATGACAAAGTGTTCGTCAAGCCGTACCTGGGCATTGCGAAGCTGCTGCAGCGCGATCCGCTGAACTCGCTGATGAATCTGCCGGCCGTCTTCTCCCGCTGGGGGAACCGCGGTCTGACGGTGAGCGAGAACGGTCAGGTGCGTTGGTATATAGCGTCTATGGGTGTGGGTGCAGTGGTCGTATTGGCTCTGTTGATTTTGGTTTAATTGAATAATTTAAACAGACGCATTTTTCGGGCGTAGCGCCGGGCAGGCGCTACGTACAAAGTTTGAAATTATTCGTATAAGGGACACAAAACGCCATGCTATTACCTTGGCTAATTCTTATCCCCTTTATCGGCGGTCTGCTGTGCTGGCAGCTTGAGCGCTTCGGTACTAAGGTGCCGCGCTGGATAGCGCTGATCGCAATGGGGCTGACGTTGGCGCTCTCTCTGCAGCTGTGGCTGCAGGGCGGCTATACCTTGACCACGCCGAAAGGCATTCCGCAGTGGCAGAGCGAATTCCTGCTGCCGTGGATCCCGCGCTTCGGCATCTCCATCCACCTGGCGCTGGACGGCCTGTCGCTGCTGATGGTGGTGTTGACCGGTCTGCTGGGCGTGCTGGCGATCCTCTGTTCCTGGCGTGAAATCCAGAAGTATCAGGGCTTCTTCCACCTCAACCTGCTGTGGATCCTGGGCGGCGTTATCGGCGTGTTCCTCGCCATCGACATGTTCCTGTTCTTCTTCTTCTGGGAAATGATGTTGGTGCCGATGTACTTCCTGATCGCGCTGTGGGGCCACAAGGCGTCGGACGGTAAAACCCGCATCACCGCGGCGACCAAGTTCTTCATCTACACCCAGGCCAGCGGTCTGGTGATGCTGATTGCGATCCTGGGCCTGGTGTTCGTGCACTACAACGCCACCGGCGTGTGGACCTTCGATTACGAAGACCTGCTGCAAACGCCGATGTCCCACAACGTGCAATATCTGTTGATGCTGGGCTTCTTCATCGCCTTCGCGGTGAAAATGCCGGTAGTGCCGCTGCACGGCTGGTTGCCGGACGCGCACAGCCAGGCGCCGACCGCAGGTTCCGTCGATCTGGCGGGCATCTTGCTGAAAACCGCGGCCTACGGCCTGCTGCGTTTCAGCCTGCCGCTGTTCCCTGAGGCTTCGCACGAGTTTGCGCCAATCGCCATGTGGCTGGGCGTGATCGGCATCTTCTACGGCGCCTGGATGGCGTTCGCGCAGACCGACATCAAGCGTCTGATCGCCTACACCTCGGTTTCGCACATGGGCTTCGTGCTGATCGCCATCTACACCGGCAGCCAGTTGGCTTATCAGGGCGCGGTGATCCAGATGATCGCGCACGGCCTGTCCGCCGCCGGTATGTTTATCATCTGCGGCCAGCTGTATGAGCGCCTGCATACCCGCGACATGCGTCAGATGGGCGGCCTGTGGGGGCGTATCAAGTTCATCCCTGCGCTGTCGCTGTTCTTCGCCGTGGCTACGTTGGGGATGCCGGGTACCGGTAACTTCGTCGGCGAATTCATGATTCTGTTCGGCAGCTACCAGGTGGTGCCGGTGATCACCGTGATCTCCACCTTCGGTCTGGTGTTCGCTTCGGTTTACTCGCTGATCATGATGCAGCGCGCTTACTACGGTGCGCCTAAATCCGACCAGCCGCTGCAGGGCATGACCGCGCGCGAACTGTTCATCATTCTGCTGCTGGTGGTGTTGCTGGTTCTGCTGGGGGTTTACCCGCAGCCGATTCTGGATACTTCCAACGCGGCGATGAGCAACGTGCAACACTGGTTTGGTTCGTCAGTTTCAGCAATTTCAACAACAAGGCCGTAATTCGCCATGACAATAACTCCTCAACAACTGATCGCACTGCTGCCGCTGTTGATCGTCGGATTGACGGTGGTGGTTGTGATGCTAGGCATTGCGTGGCGACGCGACCACTTTATCAACGCCACCCTGACCGTGATCGGTCTCAACCTGGCGCTGCTTTCGCTGTACTTTGTCGGCCAGGCAGGCCCAATGGACGTCACCCCGCTGCTGCGGGTTGACGGTTACTCGATGTTCTACACCGGGCTGGTGCTGCTGGCGAGTCTGGCGACCTGCACCTTCGCCTATCCGTGGCTGGTCGGCTATCCGGATAACCGCGAAGAGTTCTACCTGCTGGTGCTGATCGCCGCCATGGGCGGCATCCTGCTGGCGAGCGCCAACCATCTGGCTTCGCTGTTCATCGGTATCGAGCTGATCTCGCTGCCGCTGTTCGGCCTGGTGGGCTACGCCTACCGCCAGAAGCGCCCGCTGGAAGCCGCCATCAAGTACATGCTGCTGTCCGCCGCCGCGTCGTCGTTCCTGCTGTTCGGCATGGCGCTGCTGTATGCCGAATCCGGCGATCTGTCGCTGGCCGGCCTCGGCAAGAGCCTGCAGGAAAACATGATGCACCAGCCGCTGATCCTGGCCGGTATGGGCATGATGATCGTCGGTCTGGGCTTCAAGCTGTCGCTGGTGCCGTTCCAACTGTGGACGCCGGACGTGTATCAGGGCGCGCCTGCGCCGGTCTCGACCTTCCTGGCGACCGCCAGCAAGATCGCGATCTTCGCGGTTGTGATGCGTCTGTTCCTGTATGCCCCGGCCGCCGACAACGAAGCGCTGCGCATGGTGCTGTCGATCATCGCGTTCTGCTCTATCTTGTTCGGTAACCTGATGGCCATCAGCCAGACCAACATCAAGCGTCTGCTGGGTTACTCTTCGATCGCTCACCTGGGCTACCTGCTGGTGGCGCTGATTGCGGTGCAAACCCATCAGCTGTCGCTGGAAACCGCCGGCGTTTACCTGGCCGGTTACCTGTTCAGCAGCCTGGGCGCCTTCGGCGTGGTCAGCCTGATGTCCAGCCCGTACCGCGGCCCGGATGCGGATTCACTGTTCTCTTATCGCGGTCTGTTCTGGCATAAGCCAATCTTGTCCGCGGTGATGACGGTGATGATGCTGTCGCTGGCCGGTATCCCGATGACGCTGGGCTTTATCGGCAAGTTCTTCGTGATCGCGATGGGCGTCAGCGCGCATCTGTGGTGGTTGACCGGCGCGGTTGTGGTAGGCAGCGCCATCGGCCTGTACTACTACCTGCGCGTGACCGTCAGCCTGTTCCTCAGCGCGCCGGAATCGCTGCAGCGCGATACCCCGAACAACTGGGCGTTGACCGCCGGTGGCGTCGTGGTGCTGATCTCCGCCGCGCTGGTGCTGCTGCTGGGCGTCTATCCGCAGCCGCTGATTTCGCTGGTGCAGATGGCGCAGCCGACGTTCTGATAACGCTTGAAACGATAAAAAGGTCGCTTCGGCGGCCTTTTTTTATGGGGAAACGGCACTCAGCCGTAATGGGCGCTAAACGAGGTTTCCAGCGCCTGCACTACCGCGCGCACGCGGGCGGCGCGTTGCAAATCGGGATGCAACACCAGCCAGATATCCACCCAGTCTTTGTTCTCCGGCAACAGGCGCACCAGCTCCGGGTCTTTGTCCGCCAAAAACGCGGAGAGCAGGCCGATGCCCAGCCCGCTGCGGGTAGCGGAACGCAGCAGCAGCTGCGAATTGCATTGCAGCACCACGTTGGGCTCGTGCAGGGCCTCGCCGCAGAAATTGTTCCAGTGGCGCGGCACCAGCTCGCGCGGGAACATCAGCAGATCGTGGCCGCGCAGCTGCTCGCCCCTGAGCGGCATGCCGCGCCGCGCCAGGTAGTGTGGGCTGGCGTACAGACCCATTTCGATGGTGGCTAAGCGTTTGATGATCAGCTCATCGTCATCGGGGCGGGCGCCACGGATCGCCAGATCTGCGCTGTGGTAAGAGATATCGGCGATGTTCAGCGCCGTTAACAGCGTGACGGTGATGGCGGGGTAGCGTTCCCGCAGATCTTGCAGCGCCGGCATCACGAAGGCTTCGGCCAGGGTATCGGTGGTGGCGATGCGCACGTTGCCGCTCAGGCTTTCGTCACCGCTGGCGGCTTTGCGGTTGATCGCCTGCACCGCATTTTCCATCTTCATCACGTCCGCCAGCATTTCTTCCCCCAACGGGCTGAGGGCGAAGGATTTCGGCGTGCGGATAAACAGCTTGGAACCGAGCGCGTCCTCGAAAGCGGACAGCCGTCGACCGACGGTCGCCTGATCGACATGCAGCTGGCTGGCGGCTTTGCGTAGCGTGCCGCAGCGCGCGACGGCCAAAAAGAAGCGCGCGTCGTCCCAATTTATCATGCCATTTCCTCTCTGCAGATTTGTCGGCGCCGTAGGAAACAGGCCGGGCCGGACGAATGATAACGGGTTATATCATAAAGCGTTGCTCTGCCCTGGGGGAGAGAAAGACGGCTAGCGGCCTGCACATCGGCGGTTATTTCTCCGGTGATGCAAGAATGCATCAGGGTGATTCATTCTTGACGATACTTCGCCCGCCGCCGTAACGCTATGATAAGCCCCGTTCCCGGCCCGCCGGGTGAGAAAGATGTCGATGGCAGGCCACCGTCTGCCGACTTTGGGAGTTGAAACATGTCAGAAAATACCGCCAGCCAGATCGCGGCGCCGCAAAATGCTCAGGCGTCGCGCAGGACCATTTTATTGTTCCTGGCGCTGGCTTTGATGTCGGCATTGCTGAACAGCAGTGCGCCGACGCCGCTTTATCCGCTGTATCAGCAGCAGTTTGCGCTGAGTTCCGTCAGCCTGACCGTCGTTTACGGTGCCTACGCTGCCGGCGTACTGATCTCTTTGTTCGGCGTCGGCAATCTGGCCGGCAAAGTGAAGGATTTGCGCAGCATGATCGTGCCGGCATTGCTGGTGGTGTTGAGCGGTGCGCTGCTGTTTGCGCTGGCGGATACCTTTGTCATGATGCTCATGGCGCGACTGCTGGCCGGGGTGGGCACCGGGGCATTGACCGGGGCGGCAAACATCGCCCTGGTGCGTTTTGGGCCACAGGACGGCGGTAAAAACGCCGCGCTGATCGCCACGTTGTCCTTTACCACAGGGTTGGCGCTGGGCCCGATCTTCAGCGGCATCGCTTTGCAGACCGGTTTTCATCCCACGACGCTGCCGTTCATTTTCATCATGATCATTGCCGCCGTGGCGGCGTTGGGCGTGATGTTCTCGTGGCCGCGTGGCGTGGTCGCGGCGCCGACCCGCGCTGCGCCGACGGCGACAGAAAAAAGCACGCTGCTCGATGGCCTGCGTATCACCGGCGGTAAATTCTTTGTCTGTGCCGGGGCGCTGTTTGTCTGTTGGGCCCTGGCCGCCAGCATTTTGGCTATTGGCCCCAGCGTGGCGGAAACGCTGTTAGGCATGCACCAGCGGGGCGTCTTTGGCTATGCGATTGCGGTGTATCTGTTGATCGCCGGTATTAGCCAGATCCTGAGCCGCCGCCTTAACGCCCGTTATTCGCTATTGTTCGGTTGCCTGGCGCAGGTGCTGGCGGCGGTGGTATTCGCTGCGGCGATCCAATGGCATTCACTGTGGCTGGCGGCTGCGGGCCTGGTGGTGGCCGGCTATGCTTACGGCGCCATTTTCGTCGGCAGCGCGACCCTGGTAAACCTGATTTCGCCGCCGGCCAGCCATGCGCGTTTGCTTTCACTGTTTTACGTTATCGCTTATATCGCCAACTGGGTGCCGATCTTGCTGGGGATCGTGGTCGACCGTGTCGATCTGCAGCAGGCAACCCATCTGCTGTTCCTGAGCAGCACCACGGTATGCCTGTTGTTGGCATGGATGACGGTACGTGTAGGGTTCCCACGTTAATAATTTTGTGATTTAAGTCTCTTTTATTTAATTAATCATTCTTTAATTGCATTTATATTGTGATTTTAATCACATGAAATGACCAGCTTTCGGGTAAACTGCGCGCTTTCTTTTTGCCGCGGGTCACTTTATGAACGTTCTTTTCGCCATTGCCGTTACTACCGGGATCCTCTCCGGCGTGTGGGGCTGGGTTGCCGTCAGCCTGGGGCTGATCGGTTGGGCCGGTTTTCTCGGCTGCACGGCGTATTTCGCCTGCCCGCAGGGCGGGCTGAAAGGGCTGTTGATCGGCGCGTTAACCTGCTGCAGCGGCGTCTTCTGGGCAATGGCGATCATCCACGGCAGCGAACTGGCGCCGCAGTGGGAGCTGCTGGGGTATCTGCTGACCGGCGTCGTTGCGTTCCTGATGTGCATTCAGGCCAAGCAGCAGTGGCTGGGGTTTGTGCCCGGCACCTTTATCGGCGCCTGTGCGACCTTCGCCGGCGGCGGAGATTGGCCGCTGGTGACGCTTTCTCTGTTGGTGGGCTTGCTGTTTGGCTATGCGATGAAAAACAGCGGTCTGTGGTGGGCGGCGCGCAGCGAAAAAGCCCGTGCCGCACAGCCGGTCAGCCCGAATGCCGGCTCAAACGGTGCCGCCGAGTGAGAGGCGGTAGTGCAGATCGTGGCGCTCGGCGCAGGGTTCGCCCGCGATCCGCAGCAGCAGCATTTCAGCGGCGGTTTTCCCCATGTCAAAGCGCGGCGTGATCACGCTGGCGATGCCCGGCGTGGTCGCCTGGCCAATATCCAGGCCGTGAAAACCCGATAGCGCAATCTCCTGCGGCACGCGCACGCCGAGACGCAGGCAGGCCTGCAACACGCCCACCGCCAGATCGTCGTTGGTGCACAGGATACCGTCCAACTGCGGGTAGCGTTCGCGCGCCATCGCCAGCATGTCGGCGCCGATCGAAACCGAAGAGACCCGATGCGGCGTGATCTGGCGCGGTGTTTGCCCCTGAGCCGCCATGGCGCGGCAGTACCCCCGATAGCGTTTATTGTCGCGGGCGTCCGACATGGCGCCAAAGTAAACGATATGCCGTTTGCCGCTGGCGAGCAGCGCTTCGGTCATGTCATACCCCGCCTGTTCATTATCAAACCCCACCGCAATCCGCCCCGGCGGCGCGTCGAGATCCATCACCTGCGCGAGGGGGATTTTGGCGGCGCCGAGGTAGGTCTCTGCGCGCAAGGTATGCGCAGAGTCGGTGAGGATCAGCCCGGCGATCGGGTAGCTCAACAGCTGTGCGATCTGCTCTTCTTCCCGCTGCGGGCTGTAATCGTAGTTCACCACCAGCGTTTGGTAACCCCGCGCTTGGGTAACGGATTCGATGCCGGCCAGCAGGTCGGCGAAGATCTGGTTGTTGAAGGAGGGGATCAGTACGCCGATGCGCGGTCTTCTGCCGGCCTGTGCGGTATCGGCATCTGTGACGTTCAGCTCCCGCATGACCTGCGCAATGCGTTCGGCGGTGTTGGCCGCCACTTTTTCCGGCGTGCGCAGGAAGCGGCTGACGGTCATTTTGGTCACGCCGGCCAATTGCGCAATGTCCTGTAGCGTAACGCGAGGGTGTTTCATTCGGTGGCCTTCACGGGCGGCGCGGCAAGGGCGGATAGCGGTATGTTAACAAATCGATTTGGCGATAACAATGAATGCGCTTCTATTGAAAATAGCTATTTTTCAATTGGATAACTGCGTGTTGCCCGCTTGCTGCCTGCGTGAGATCACGTTAAGGGTAACAGGGTTTCGTAACATGATGTTCAGTGATTTCCATCACGTTTTTACCGGTAACAATCGGCTGAGATAGAGGCCTGTCTGATTGGAGGCCTGATGGCCGGGAATCACCATGAACAACCTGTTTTCACTGGATAACAAAATTGTCTTGATCACCGGCGCCTCGCGCGGCATCGGTTTTCTGCTGGCGCGCGGCCTGGCGCAGCAAGGCGCGCATATTCTGGTCAACGCCACCACCGACGAACATGCCCGACACGCCGCCGATCGCCTGCGCGAAGAGGGCTTGCGCGCCGATGCGGCGGCGTTCGACGTCACCGATTCCCAGGCGGTGCATGCCGCCATCGATCGTATCGAAGCGGATATCGGCGCGATAGACGTCTTGATCAACAACGCCGGCATCCAGCGCCGTCACCCGTTCACCGAGTTTCCGGAGCAAGACTGGGACGATATCATCGCCGTCAACCAGAAGGCGGTTTTCATCGTGTCGCAAACCGTGGCGCGTTATATGGTGCCGCGCCGGCGCGGCAAGATAGTCAACATCGGCTCGATGCAAAGCGAGCTGGGGCGGGACACCATCACCCCTTATGCGGCCTCCAAGGGCGCGGTGAAAATGCTGACGCGCGGCATGTGCGTGGAGCTGGCGCGCTACAACATTCAGGTCAACGGCATCGCCCCCGGCTACTTCAAAACCGAGATGACACAGGCGCTGGCCGACGATCCGGCCTTCACCGCCTGGCTGACCCAACGCACGCCCGCCGCACGCTGGGGCGATCCGCAGGAGTTGATCGGCGCGGCGGTGTTCCTGGCCGCCGACGCCTCCGCCTTCGTCAACGGGCAACTGCTGTTTGTCGATGGCGGCATGTCGGCGGCGGTGTAACCTTTTTTCGTGGAGTGTTGAGATGAAAATTCAAACCCAGTCCTGCGTGGTCAATGGCAAACGCGACGTGGCGGTGATTGCGCAAGAAGTGGATTACCGTGGGCAGGGAACGCTGGTGAAAATCAGCCGCGGCGGCATCTGCGGCTCGGATCTGCATTACTTTCAGGAAGGCAGGGTCGGCAATTTTCAGGTGCGCCAACCGATGGTGCTGGGCCATGAGGTGATCGGCGAGGTGGTCGCCAGCGATTCGCCGCAGCTGCCGGTCGGACAGAAGGTGGCGCTCAATCCCAGCAAACCCTGCGGGCAGTGCAAATACTGTCTGGCGCAGCAAAGCAATCAATGCGTCGAGATGCGCTTTTTCGGTAGCGCGATGTATTTTCCGCACGTCGACGGGGCCTTTACCCAATACAAAGTGGTGGACAGCGCGCAGTGCATTCCTTACGGCGCCGATCGCGACGACAGGGTGATGGTGTTCGCTGAACCGCTGGCGGTGGCGATCCACGCGGCGAAGCAGCCCGGCGACGTGACGGGGAAAAAGATCTTCGTGTCCGGCGTCGGCCCGATCGGCTGCCTGCTGGTGGCGGCGCTGAAAGCGCTGGGCGCCGCCGAAATTGTCTGTGCCGATCTCAGCCCGCGCTGCCTGGCGATCGCCAGGCAAATGGGAGCCGATCGGTGCCTGCATGCCGCGGACGACGATGTTAGCGGTTATCAGCAGGACAAGGGGTATTTCGATGTCGCCTTCGAAGTGGCGGGGCATCCGCAGTCGCTGCAGCGCTGCCTGGAGATCACCCGCGCCAAAGGCACCGTGGTGCAGGTGGGCATGGGCGCCAGCTTCCCCGATTTTCCGCTGATGTTGTTGATCGCCAAGGAGTTGAACCTGCTCGGATCCTTCCGCTTCGTGGCGGAGTTTGCGCTGGCGGTGGCGTGGCTGGCCGACGACGTGGTCGATCCGCTGCCGTTGCTGTCGGCGGAGTTCGCCAGCGGGCAACTGGCGCAGGCGCTGGAGTTTGCCGGCGATAAGCGCCAGGCCGCCAAGGTGCAATTGGTGTTTTAGGGTAAAAGTCCGATGGCCGCAGGCGGCGATCCTTGTCTATAGTGTAGGAACGCTTAATTTTTTCAACCACGGAGATCTCACTATGGCAAGACATACGGATGCTGAGCAAACTACGCTGGATGACGATCTGAGAATGCTGACCGAGACGCTGGAAGAAGTGCTGCAATATACCGGCGATCGCGCGGATCAGGCCTACATCGACATCAAGTCGCACGCCGAGCAGGCGCTGAGTGAGGTTAAGGCGCGCTGGGCGAACACCGGCGAATCCTACTATGCGCGCGCCAAAGAAGCGGTACACCGCACCGACGACTACGTGCGGGATAAACCCTGGCACAGCGTAGGCATCGGCGCCACCGTAGGGCTGGTGCTGGGGCTGCTGCTGGCCAGAAAATAACGACGTCGGGCGGCGGCCTGCGCCGCCGCCCGACAGCTACGTATCTTCTTTCCCCAAAATCACTTCCACCTGATGGATCCTGCCGTCGTCCCGCAGCGCGATCGTCGGCTCCGACTGAGGGATGCCGTCAACGATGATCTGCGTTTCGCCTTCTCCCTGGCGCACGACCAGCTGATATTCGCTGGCGCCTTCGCGGTAGTTGATCGTGAATTGCGGCCAGTCGGCCGGCAGACGCGTATCGATCGTCAGCCGATCGCCGCGGCGTTTCAGGCCCAGCAACGACTCGAGAATCAAGCGATACATCCAGCCTGCCGAGCCGGTATACCAACTCCAGCCACCCCGGCCGATATGCGGCTCAACTGCGTAGACATCAGCGGTCGCCACGTAAGGTTCGACTTTGTAACGTTCGGCGGCGGCGCTGTCCAGGCTGTGGTTGATGGGGTTGATCAGCGCCATCAGCTGCCAGGCGCGTTCGATGTCACCCATTTCGGCGAAGGCCATCACCGCCCATACCGCGCCATGGGTGTATTGGCCGCCGTTTTCCCGCACGCCGGGCAGATAGCCGCGGATATAGCCGGGATCGGGGCCGTTGCCGTCGAACGGCGGCGTCAACAGTCTGATCAGCCTGGCCTGCGGGTCGACCAGATGTGTATCCAATGACTGCATCGCCTGCCGACTGCGCTGCGGATCGCCGGCGCCGGACAGCACCGACCAGCTTTGCGCAATGGCGTCGATGCGGCACTCCGCGGCCAGGTGTGAGCCGAGCGGTTCGCCGTTGTCGAAATAGCCGCGGCGGTACCATTCGCCATCCCAGGCATGGTTGTGCAGGTTGTCCTTCAGGGCGGCGGCCTGGCGGCGGCACTGTGCGGCCAGGTCGTCATCGTGGTGGCGTTCCGCCAGATCGCCGTAGCGCTGCAGGATGGAAAACAGGAAGAAGCCGAGCCAGACGCTTTCGCCGCGGCCTTCCAGCCCGACCCTGTTCATGCCGTCGTTCCAGTCGCCGGCCCCCATCAGCGGCAACCCGTGCTCGCCGAAGGTCAGGCCGTGTTTCAGCGCGCGCGCGCCGTGCAGGTACAGGCTTTCCCGCACTGCGCTCTGCGCCGGCTGTTCATAGGCGGACTCTTCGCCGGGCGCCAGCTGGCGCGCCTCCAGATAGCCCACCTGTTCGGTCAAAATGCTCTCGTCGCCGGTGGCGTCCAAATAATGACACATCGCCAGCGGCAGCCACAGATAGTCGTCGGAACAGCGGGTGCGCACGCCGTTGCCCTGCGGCGGATGCCACCAGTGCTGCACATCGCCCTCGATAAACTGGCGTGAGGCGCACAGCAGGATCTGTTCGCGCAGCCGTTGCGGCGCGGCGTGGGTCAGTGCCAGCGTGTCCTGCAGCTGATCGCGGAAGCCAAAGGCGCCGCCGGATTGGTAGTAGCCGCTGCGTGCCTGAATGCGGCAGGAGAGAGTTTGGTACAGCAGCCAGCCGTTAGCCAGCAGATCGACCGCCGGATGCGGCGTGCCGATCTGCACCTTATTCAGGATGCCGTCCCAATAGGCGGCGACCTGTTGCCGTTCGTCTTGCAGGCGATCTTCATCCAGGTAGCGCTGCAGCAGCATGTCGGCCTCGTCGGCGTTTTGTCCCAGTCCCAGGACGAACACCAGGCTGCGCTGATCGCCGTCGATCAGGCTGAGCGCCGACTGTACCGCGCCGCACGGATCCAGCCCGGCGCCGACCCTGCCGGAAAGCCGGCGCAGTTTCAGCACCGCCGGATTGGCCAGCGTGCCGTTGCGGCCGAGGAATTCACGCCGATCGCCGCTGATGGAACAGTGGGCGCCGGTAACGCCGAAAAAGGCGGTGCGCTCGGAACCGTTGCCGCCGTAATGGTTGGTGGCCAGAATGCCGCAGCCGCCCGTCGTCGTCGCGGCCTGTGTCACGACGTGCATGGCGGTTTTACTGCGCAAATCGCCGAGGATGAATTCCATGTAGCCGGTGGCGGAGAGTTTGCGCGTGCGGCCTGAACCGTTGGTCAGCGTCAGCAAAAACAGCTTCACCGGCGCGTCCTGCGCCACCAGCATCGTCAGTTGGCTGTCGATGCCGCCTTCGCGGTGCTCGAACACGCTGTAGCCAAAGCCGTGGCGCGTCAAATAGTGGCCGCGACCGCGGGCCGGCAGCGGCGTGGGGGACCAGACGTGGCCGCTTTCCTCGTCGCGCAGATAAAACGCTTCGCCACCGCGATCGCTGATGGGATCGTTATCCCACGGCGTCAGCCGGTACTCGTGAGCGTTTTCGTACCAGCTATAGGCCTGACCGCTTTCTGAGATAACCGTGCCAAACAGCGGGTTGGCGATAACGTTTGACCAGGGTGCCGGAGTGATCTTGTTCTCGTTCATCGCAATGACATATTCGCGTCCGTCGCTGGAGAATCCGCCCAGCCCGTTAAAGAATTGCAGGTCTTCGATGGCGGGCAACTGCGGCGAATGCAGGTTGCGCGGCAGGTTGTCTACCGTCGCCAGCTTCGACGACGCGGTGACCGGAGACAGCGGCTGTTGCAGGGTTTGCGGCAGCTGCAGGCGTTGGTTGAGCTGCTCCGCCAAACCGCCGCGTCGGTCGTCGAGATAGATGCGCGCCACGCTGAGCAGCAGACGATGGTCTTCCGGCGACATATGTTCGCTGGTCCGCACGAAAATGCCCCCCGGCTTGTCGGTCAGGGTGGATTCCATGCCGGCGGCGATCAAGCCCATGATCTGATTTTGCAGATCCTGGCGGTAGCCGCCGACGTCTTCGTTGAGGATCACCAGATCCACCTGCAGCCCCTTAAGGCGCCAATAGTTGTGTGCCTGGATCAGCTGCTGCACCAACGCGATATTCTCCGCGTCGCTGACCGTCAGCAGCACGATCGGCAGATCGCCTGAGATCGAATGCCCCCATAACCCGGACTGGCCGCGGCGGTTGCTGATGATTTCACCGCCGCCGGCGCGCATTTCCTGCGCCGGGAACACCACGGCGCCGGCCAGACGGTTGAACAGATTGGCGTCTTCCTCATTGGCGTTCAGTTGGCGCAACACCACCTGGCTGTGTGACCAGGCCAGTTCGAAGACGCGATCCGCCAAGTGGCGATCGCGATACTTTTCCAGCATCGCCAGACAGGAGGCGCGATCCTCGCAAACGCCGTAAAACACATCCAGCGTCAGCGGAACGTTGGGTTCCAGCACCACGCGCTGGCGGATGGCGATGATCGGATCGATAACCGGCCCGGCGCTGTTGGTCAGCGGCGCATTGTGGTACAACGCCTGCGGATTGGCCGGCGTGCGGCCGCGGCCGATAAATATGCCGCGATCGGTTTCGAACGAGGTTTGCGCGCTGTTTCCCTGTACCGTCATCATGTGCAGCAGCCACGGGCACGTCTCTTTTGGCTCGCGCGGTCTGCGATGACACAGGATCGCTTCCTGGTCTGGCAGTAGCTCGGTTTGCACGAACAGATTGCTAAAGGCCGGGTGCGCCAGATCGTTCCCGGCCGGTGCCAGCACCACTTCGGCATAGCTGGTGATCTCAAGGATGCGCGGCTGTTTACCGCGGTTGATGAGCGTCAGGCGGCGCAGTTCGATATCATCTTCCGGCGAAACCACCACCTGCGTTTTGACCGAAAGCGTGCCCAGATGGCGCTGGAATTCGGCGCCGGCGTCGTTGAACACCGCGCGATAGTCTTTGGCGCCGCCGCCGCCGATCGGTTGCCAGGTATTGCTCCACACTTCGCCGGTTTGCGGATCGCGCAGGTAGCAGAAAGCGCCCCAGTTATCACGGGTGGCGTCCTCGCGCCAACGGGTCAGCGCCAGGTTTTGCCACCGGCTGTAACTGCCGCCGGCCTGCGACAGCATCAGATGATAGTTGGCGTTGGACAACAGTTGCACTTCGGGTATCGGCGTATCGACGCGGGTGAATTCACGCGCGCTGAAGCTGGCCGGCTGGATGGTGCCTTCGTGGGTTTCGAAATGACGACGCGGGCTATAGAGCTCGACTGCGTCCGGCACGCGTTCCTGCAGCAGCAGGCGCGCTGACTGGAAGGCGGGATAGCGGGCGAAACGCGCCACCATCGGCGCATCCAGCAGCAGGTGCGACAGCGCCAGGAACCCCATGCCCTGGTGGTGTGCCATGTAGGAGCGGACGATCGTGTACAGTTGCCCGCGGCTCAGGCGTGCGGTGGTGTAATCGAGCGCTTCGTAAAAACCGTATCGCCCTTTGGCGCCGTTGTGTTCCAGCGTCAGCAGGTTATTGCAAGCGGCGACGGGCTCAACGATCAGTGCCATCAGCGTCGCGTAAGGGGCGATCACCATATCGTCGGCCAGGCCGCGCCGCAGCCCCAAACCGGGCACCCCAAAGGCGTGATATTGATAATTTTGCTGCGCGTCGAAGCCGAAATAGCCGGATTCGGAAACGCCCCAGGGGACGCCGCGCTCCTTACCCCAGGCGATTTGGCGCGCCACCGCCGCGCGGCACATCTGCACCAGCAGCGAATCGGGATAGGCGGGCATGACCAACTGCGGCATCAGGTATTCGAACATCGACCCGCTCCACGACATCAGCGCAGGCTCCTTGTCGATGACGGTGAACAGCCGGCCAAGGGCGAACCAGCTGCGCTGCGGCACCTGATTGGTCGCGATGGCCACGTAGTTGGTCAGACGGATTTCCGACGCCAGCAGATCGTATTTGCTGCTGTCCATGCGGTTATGGTCGCAGTTGAAGCCGACGCTCAGCAGGTGGGTCGATTCGTCATACAGGAAGTGGAAGTCCATCTGCGCCATTTTTTCCAGCCGCTGCCGCAGGCTGCCGAGTTGCGCCAGGCGCTGTTGCGCCAGCGCGGCGGCGGCATCGAGCCGGCTTTGTTGCTCGGCCGAAAGCCCCAGGTTCGCCGGGGCGTCGGCCAACCAGCGCAGGCTGGGCGGCTGCGCCAGATCCGGCGGCGCATCGCTCAGCCAGCCATACCATTGCGCCCATTCCGCACAGAGTTCATTAAGCTGCTGATGGAGCGCGCCGGCCCAGCGTTTAGTTTCTTCGTCGTGGTTTAACGCCGGCTCCTGCAACCCGTTGCTGTAGTTGCGCATGGCGTCCAATTCAAGCAGCAGCGCGGCGTACGGGCTGTTTTGCGCCTGTTGCCAATGTTGGCGCAGTTTGGCCAGGTTTTTCGGCGCTGCGTTTCCCCACTGCTGTTCCAGCAGTTCCAGGCTGTCTCCCAGACCGGCCACTATCCGCTGCGGATCGATGACCGGCTGTTGGGCCAGCGCCGGCAGCCCGGCGCAGAGCGTCAGCAGATGCCCGGCCAGGTTGCCGCTGTCGACGCTGGAAATATAGCGCGGGTTTAACGGCTCTAAGGTGCGCGTGTCGTACCAGTTGTACAGATGGCCGCGATAGTGCTCCATGCGATCCAGCGTATCGAGCGTCAGTTCAATGCGGCGCAGCGCCTCGCACAGCGTCAGGTAGCCGAAATCGCAGGCGGTGAGGTTGGCCAATAGCGACAAACCGATATTGGTCGGCGAGGTGCGGTGCGCTATCACCGGTTCCGGTATTTCCTGATAGTTGTCCGGCGGCAGCCAGTTCTCCTGAGCATTGACGAAGGTGTTGAAAAAGTCCCAGGTCTGGCGGCTGGTATGGCGCAGGAAGCGCCGTTGCTCCTCATCGATCGCCGTTTTGCTGCGCTGCGGCTCGCGGCTCAGGTAGTAGAGCAAGAACGGCGCGAATACCCACAGCGCGGAAAGCGGCAAGGCGACGACGAGCGCCATCGGGTTATGCCACGCGGTGAGCAGAAGCAACCCCGCCCCGGCCAGCGGATTGACCCACATGGCGCGATAGAAATTGGTCGGCGTCACCCGCAGGCGCGTTTTGCTCTGGGCGTAGCTGGTCCACTCTTGCAGATTGCGTTGGCTGAACAGCAGGCGCCATAGGGTAACGGCGATCGCTTTCAGGCTGTACAGCGCTTCGTGCGGGAGTGCCGCGAGGCGCAGGCCGATTTGTGCCAACCGGTGCAGCGTGCCCTTCAGCGCCAGCCGCACATGCTGGAGAAACGGGCGGCGTGGCGGTTTGCGCGCGATGTCCTGCAGCAGCGCCAGCGCGGAAGGCAGCAGCAGAAGGATAAAGACCACCGCCAGCCAGTAACCGGTGTTGGGCAACCCTGTCAGGCAGCAGAATAAAAGCAGCAACAGGCTGGGGGCCACCAGGCTGCGGCGCAGGTTGTCGAACAGCTTCCACTGCGACAGCGCGCTCAGCGGGTTGGCGCAGCGTGAGCCGTCCGCTTTTTTCACCCGCGGCAGCAGCCAGTTAAGCAACTGCCAGTCGCCGCGGATCCAGCGCGAACGGCGCGCCACGTCGACCAGATAGTTGCTGGGATATTGCTCATACAACAGCACATCGCTCAACAGCCCCGAGCGGGCATAGCAACCTTCCAGCAGATCGTGGCTCAGCACTAAATTCTCCGGGCAGGTGCCTTGCAGGCTGCGCGCAAACACGTCCACGTCGTAAATGCCTTTGCCGATGAATGAGCCTTCGCCAAACAGATCCTGATAAATGTCCGACGCCATGCGCGTATAGGGATCGTTGCCCGGCGTGCTGCTGCATAAGGCGGCGTAACGTCCCTGACCAAAACGCGGGATCTCTTCGGCCATGCGCGGCTGCAAAATGGCGTAGCCTTCCACCACGCGCTGTCTGTTTTCGTCATACTGCGGCTGGTTGAGCGGATGCGCCATGGCGGCGATCAGCTGGTGAGCGGTGTCGCGCGGCAATACGGTATCGCTGTCGAGGGTGATGACGTATTTGACGTTTTTCAGAGCCTCAAGGCCGGTGCCAACCAGGCTGGAGAAGGCGTTGTCGCGGTTGCGTAGCCAGTCGTTAAGCGCATTCAGCTTGCCGCGTTTGCGCTCCAGCCCCATCCACACGCCCTGTTTGTCATTCCACTGCCGATCGCGGTGGAACAGGAAAAAGTGGCCCGGCCCTTCACAGGGATAGCGTGCATTCAGCGCGCCGATTTTTTCACTGACGTAAGCCAGCAACGCGGCGTCGTCAGCCTGCCGCTGATGCGGGGCGTCGTTAAAGTCGGTGAGCAGCGCGAAATGCAGGTGTTTCATCGCATTACCCAGATAACAGACCTCCAGCGCGTTGAGCAGCCGGTCGATGCCGGTTTTCTCGTCGAGCAGGGTGGGGATCACCACCAATGTGCGGAACTCGGCCGGAATGCCGCAGGAGAAATCGAGCCTCGGCAAAGGTCGGGGTTCCCGGCTGCGGGTCGTAACCTCGCTGAGCAGGTTAAGCACGAATTGGCTGACGACGATCGCCAACGGGAAAAACAGCAGCGCCAATCCCCACCAGCTGATGCCGCTGCCCGCCGCGTGGCGCAACAGTTCCGCACAGCTGGCGGTGGTGAGCAGGCTGAGGCTGCCGAGCCAGGACAGCAGCGGCGCCTGGTTCAGCGCGTGGCGCACCCGGGTAATGCGGCTGAGGCGTACCGCCAACTGCTGTTCCAGCGCCGGTCTGCCGTCGTCGATCAGGTAGTAGCCGATGTGATGGTTGCGCGCATCGCCGACGGGATCTTCCGCCGCCACTCGCGCCATGTTGAGCACGTGTCGCGCAACCTGTACCTCGTCGTGCGGGCTGTGGCGGGCCAGCATTTCGATCACGTGGCGATAGTGATCGCGGGTGTCGAAGTGCATCATCGGATACACCCCAGCCGGATCCTGACGCAGCGTTTGATCTACCAGGCTCATGGTTTCCACAAATTCCGCCCAATCCATTTCGCTCAGCTGGCGCAGGCCGGCGATGCTGTTGCTGACCGACAGTTGGCTGACCGCCAACTGTTGGTTGAAGCGGTGGATCAGTTCATCGGAGGTCATGCTGACCTCCGCCAGACGCTGTTCCACCCAGGTGAGCGGCAGCGCCAGCATGGTGCCGTGGCCCTGCAGACGGCGCACCAGCTCGGCGACGAAGGCGCTGGTGCGCGGCGGATTGGATCGCGCCATGTCGGCGATAACGATGATCAAATTGGCCGGATCGTTTTCCGCCGATTCGAGCATTTTATTGACCCAGTCATCGGCCAGGTTGCGTTCACGCTGAGCCTGCGCTACCTCGACGCTGACGCGGCGCAGGTTGTCTATCAGCGCCAGACGCAGCATGCCCGGCAGCGCCCACAGTTCACCCAGCGTCAGATTGGTTTCCTTTTGATAGGCGGCGATATAGCGCGTCAGGCTCTCTGCGTCCCAGCGCCCGTCGCCGTGGGTGATGGCTTCGGCGGCGATGTCGTAAATGCGCGGGCAGTTGTGCGGTGCAGTCAGCTGCGGCAAGCCGCGGCCAAAGGTCTTAGGCAAGTGATGTCGCACCACGCGGATTTGCTCTTCGATCAAATAGTAATTATCGAGCAACCACTCCCCGGCGGGCGTCATGCTGCTTTTTTTGCCGTTGCTGAGCTGGCGGCAGCTCTCAGCCAGCACCCGTTCGTTGTGATCCAGCCGCTTCAGCAAATAGTAGGGGGTCTTACGCGTCGCCAGTTTGTGAGAGCGTGCCAGACGCTGGCCGTAGCGTTCCATCTGATCGACGGAAAACAGCTCGGCCTTGATGGTGCCGCCGAGCGGTTCCGGTTCGCCTTTAGCGCTTCTGGCGGCGAGCGGCTTTATTTTGCTGTTTTTGCGTTGACTTCTTAACCAATTGATAAGTTTTTCTTTCACACAAAAGCTCCTCACTTCTGACCAAAAGGGCAGCCGGTAAACCCGCTGGGAGTGCGTGAACATCCTGTATCTGGCGCCGGGAACATATGGCGTGGATTTGTTGCAGGAAGGAACAGACCTTTCCAGTATAGCTGTTCAGAATGAGATGCGTCTGTTTTTTAATCGTATTGTTTAATTTTAATAAACATTTGTCGAGGCGGGGCGTTCTGACCTATGCCCGATCAGCAACGGTATGTCATGGAGGTTGACTTGCTGTGGCGGGAAGATACGTCAGGATAAACTCACTGGGTATTTCCCTGATTTTTGTATGGACGGATTGAGCCGGCGCCGCCGCAAGTGTAAAGTATTTGTGTTTTTATTGTTTATTTTTTGTTCTAAATCAAATAATTATCTGGTGTAAACGCCCAGGGATATACGGCGTTCTTGCGCTGGCGCAAAAGCCGTGAAAATAACACCTCATATAATACAGAGCGTAACTACAGGCGCGGCGTCCGTCGGCTGCGCCGGAGACGATCTCTGCTAACTGACTTGTGAGCGAACTATGTCGACAAGTGTTTTTAATCGCCGGTGGGCGGCTGTGCTGCTCGAGGCGCTGGCCCGCCATGGGGTGCGGCATGTTTGTATCGCTCCGGGATCGCGCTCCACGCCGCTGACGCTGGCCGCCGCGGCTAACCGATCGTTTATCTGTCATACCCATTTTGACGAGCGCGGGCTCGGCCATCTGGCGCTTGGGCTGGCGAAGGCGGCGCGTGAGCCGGTGGCGGTGATCGTCACGTCCGGCACCGCGGCGGCCAACCTTTATCCCGCGTTGATCGAAGCCGGCCTGACCGGTGAGCGGCTGGTGTTTCTCACCGCCGATCGGCCGCCGGAGTTGATCGACTGCGGCGCCAATCAGGCGATCCGTCAAAACGGCCTCTACAGCAGCCACCCGACGCTGGCGATCGATCTGCCGCGTCCTACGCCGGATATTCCGGCCGCGTGGCTGGCCTCCAGCGTCGACAGCGCGATGGCGCGCCTGCAGCACGGCGCTTTGCACATCAACTGCCCGTTCGCCGAGCCGCTGTACGGCGGCGACGAACGTCACTATGCCGACTGGTCCGCCGCGCTGGGCGACTGGTGGCAGAGCGATCGCCCATGGCTGCAGGAAAGCGAGACGCATGCGGCGCCATTGCCGCAGCCGGACTGGTTCTTCTGGCGGCAAAAGCGCGGCGTGGTGTTGGCCGGGCGCATGAGCGCGCAAGAGGGCGCGCAGGTGGCCGAATGGGCCGCAACGCTGGGCTGGCCGCTGATCGGCGACGTGCTGTCGCAGACCGGGCAACCGCTGCCCTGCGCCGATTTGTGGCTCGCTCACCCGAAGGCGCAGCGCGTACTGCAAGATGCGCAGCTGGTGGTGCAGTTCGGCGGCAGCCTGACCGGCAAACGCCTGCTGCAGTGGCAGGCGCAGTGCCGGCCGGAAGAGTATTGGGTCATCGACGAGCTGCCGGGGCGGCTCGATCCGGCCCAGCACCGGGGGCGGCGCCTGCGCGCCGGCGTGGCGCAGTGGTTGGCGCAGCACCCGGCGCAGCCGCGCCAGCCTTGGGCCGCCGGGCTGGCCGTGCTGGCGGATAAAGCGCTGACGGCGGCATCCACGCATCTGCACGATAACTTTGGCGAAGCGCAGCTGGCGCACCGCCTGCCGGAGCTGCTGCCGGAGAACGGCCAGCTGTTTCTCGGCAACAGCCTGGTGGTGCGACTGATCGACGCGTTAACCACGCTGCCTGTCGCTTACCCGGTATTCAGTAACCGCGGCGCCAGCGGCATCGACGGCCTGATCTCCACCGCCGCCGGCGTACAGCGCGCCACCGCCCGGCCGACGTTGGCGGTGGTGGGCGACCTTTCCGCGTTGTATGACCTCAATGCGCTGGCGCTTTTACGCCACTGTTCGGCGCCGACGGTGCTGATCGTCGTCAATAACAACGGCGGCCAAATTTTCTCGCTGTTGCCGACGCCGGACGAGGAGCGCCAACGCTTTTACTGCATGCCGCAGAACGTCGAGTTCAGCCACGCGGCGGCGATGTTCCAGCTGGGTTACGCGCGGCCGGAGAACTGGAGCCAGCTGCAACAAGCGGTTGAACAAGGCTGGCGGCGCGGCGGCGCCACGCTTGTCGAACTGCAGGTGCCGCCGAGCGCGGGGGCCGAAAGCCTGCAATACCTGGTGCAACAGATGGCGGTGCAATGATGCTGGCGACGCGAATTTTGCAACAGGGCGAGGCGGGCCGCCCGTGGCTGGTGTGGCTGCATGGCCTGCTTGGCAACAACAATGAATGGCGGGTGATCGCCGCGCGCAGCCCGGAATGGCCGTCGCTGGCCATCGATCTGCCCGGCCACGGCGATTCCGTGGCGGTGAGCTGCCGCGGCTTCGACGACATCAGCGCGCAGATCGCCGCCGCGCTGCAGCTGCGCAATATCGAACGCTATTGGCTGGTGGGCTACTCGCTCGGCGGGCGCATCGCCATGTATCACGCCTGCCACGGCCACCATGCCGGCCTGCAGGGGGTGATCGTCGAGGGCGGTAATCCGGGGCTGGAGGACGAAGAACAGCGCCGCCGGCGCTGCGAACAGGATGCGCTGTGGGCGGCGCGTTTTCGCAGTGAGCCGATCGCCGAGGTCCTGGCGGACTGGTATCAGCAGCCGGTGTTCAAAGAGCTCAGCCACGTGCACCGCCAGGCGCTGATCGCCGCGCGCTCGGTCAACAGCGGCCCGGCGATCGCCGACATGCTCGAAGCCACGTCGCTCGGGCGGCAGCCCTATCTGGCGCCGCAGCTACGCCAACTGACCGTGCCGCTGCGGGTGCTGTGCGGTGAGAACGACCCCAAATTTCAACGGCTGGCGCGCGACGCCGGGTTGCCGTTGCGCATCGTGCCGCAGGCCGGGCACAACGCGCACCTGGCCAATCCGCAGGATTTCGTCGCCGAGCTGCAGACCTTTCTCGTTAACCCTGGTTAAAGGAACCGAACATGCTTTATCCGAATGAAGAACAGCTGTATGCCGCTATCGCCTGGCAGGATTGCACCGGCGATTTCGAAGACATTCTGTATCACAAGTCCGCCGACGGCATCGCCAAAATCACCATTAACCGGCCGCAGGTGCGCAACGCGTTTCGCCCGCAAACGGTTAAAGAGATGATCGACGCGCTGGCCAACGCCCGTTACGACGACGGCATTGGCGTCATTATTCTGACCGGCGCCGGCGATAAGGCCTTCTGCTCCGGCGGCGATCAGAAAGTGCGCGGCGATTACGGCGGCTATCGCGACGACAGCGGCGTGCATCACCTCAACGTGCTGGACTTCCAGCGCCAGATCCGCACCTGCCCGAAACCGGTGGTGGCGATGGTGGCCGGCTATTCGATCGGCGGCGGCCACGTGCTGCACATGATGTGCGATCTGACCATCGCGGCGGATAACGCCATCTTCGGCCAGACCGGCCCGAAAGTGGGCTCGTTCGACGGCGGTTGGGGCGCGTCTTACATGGCGCGCATCGTCGGCCAGAAGAAGGCGCGTGAAATCTGGTTCCTGTGCCGCCAGTACGATGCCGCCGCCGCGCTGGACATGGGGCTGGTCAATACCGTGGTGCCGCTGGCCGATCTGGAAAAAGAGACGGTGCGCTGGTGCCGCGAAATGCTGCAGAACAGCCCGATGGCGCTGCGCTGCCTGAAGGCGGCGCTGAACGCCGACTGCGACGGCCAGGCCGGTTTGCAGGAGCTGGCGGGCAACGCCACCATGCTGTTCTACATGACCGACGAAGGGCAGGAAGGGCGCAACGCGTTCAACGAGAAGCGTCAGCCGGACTTCAGCAAATTCAAGCGTAACCCGTAATGAACGGGGTAAACCGCAGCGCGGCGCTTTACCGTTACAGCCTGCCGATGGAGGCGGGCGTGGTGCTGCGCAATCAGCGGTTGAAAACGCGTGACGGATGGGTGGTGCAGCTGCGTCAGGGCGAGCGTGAAGGCTGGGGCGAGATCGCGCCGCTGCCGGAATTCAGCCGGGAAACGCTGGCGCAGGCCGAACAGGCCGCGTTGGACTGGCTGCAGGCCTGGTTGGCGGGCAACGAACCGGATGACAGCGCGCTGCCTTCGGTGGCCTTTGGGCTCAGCTGCGCGCAGGCCGAGCTGGAGCAGCGCTTGCCGACGCAGGCGGATTTCCGCAAGGCGCCGCTGTGTACCGGCGATCCGGATGAGCTGTTCGAGACATTGAACGCCTTGCCGGGCGAGAAAGTCGCCAAGGTGAAGGTGGGGCTGTATGAGGCGGTGCGCGACGGCATGATCGTCAACGTGCTGCTGGAGGCGCTGCCGGATCTGCGGCTGCGGCTGGACGCCAACCGCAGCTGGACCCGCGCCAAAGCCGACGGCTTCGCCAAATACGTCAACCCGGCGTGGCGCGATCGCATTGCCTTTTTGGAAGAGCCCTGCAAGACCCGTGATGAATCGCGCGATTTCGCCCGGGCGACCGGCATCGCCATCGCCTGGGATGAGAGCGTGCGCGAGGCGGACTTTGTGGTGCAGGCCGAGCCGGGCGTGGCGGCTATCGTGATCAAGCCGACGCTGGTCGGCAGCCTGGCGCGCTGCCAGGCGTTGGTGGCGCAGGCGCACGCGGCGGGGCTGACGGCGGTGATCAGCTCCAGCATCGAGTCCAGCCTGGGATTGACCCAGCTGGCGCGCATCGCCCGCTGGCTGACGCCGGACACCGTGCCGGGGCTGGACACGCTGGGGTTGATGCAGGCGCAGGTGCTGCGGCCTTGGCCGGGTAGCGCATTGCCGCTGCTGGATGCCTCGGCGCTGGAGTGCCTATGGCGCCGTTAAGCGATTGGCCATGGCGGCACTGGGCGAGCCTTCAACCGCAGGCGACGGCGCTGCTGCTTGGCGAGCGGCCGCTGAGTTGGCTGGCGTTGCAAGGCCAGGTGGATGAGCTGGCGGCGGATTTCCAGCACCAGGGCGTGGAGCCGGGCTGCGGCGTGGCGCTGTGCGGTAAAAACAGCTATCCACTGCTGCTGGCCTATCTGGCGCTGTTGCAGTGCGGCGCACGCCTGTTGCCGCTCAATCCCGCCTTGCCGACGCCGCTGCTGGCGCAGCTGTTGCCGGAATTGGATATGACCTTTGTCTTCGGCCCAGACTCGTTGCCGGCGCTGCCGGAAGACGTGATTCGATTGACCCCGCCGTCGACCGAGCCGCGTTGGCCAGACCTGCCGATGTGGGATGCGCAGCGTCTGGCGACGCTGACGTTGACTTCCGGTTCCAGCGGCATGCCGAAAGCGGCGGCGCACAGCTATGCCAACCATCTGGCCAGCGCCGCCGGGGTGTTGGGGCTGATGGCGTTTCAGCGCGAGGATTGCTGGCTGCTGTCATTGCCGCTGTTTCACGTCTCCGGACAGGGCATTGTCTGGCGCTGGCTGGCGGCGGGCGCCCGGTTGGCGGTGCGCGAGATGCACCCGCTGAACGAGGCGTTGGCGGGATGCACGCATGCCTCGTTGGTGCCGACCCAGCTGTGGCGGCTGTTGGCGCAACCGCTGGCGGGCATGACGCTGAAGGCGGTGCTGCTCGGCGGCGCGATGATCCCGGTGGAACTGACCGAACGGGCGGAGGCGGCGGGGATCCGTTGCTGGTGCGGCTACGGGCTGACCGAACTGGCCTCCACGGTGTGCGCCAAGCGCGCCGATGCGCGGCCGGGCGTCGGCCTGCCGCTCAGCGGCCGCGAGGTAAAACTGGTGGACGAAGAGGTCTGGATCCGCGCCGACAGCCTGGCGCTCGGCTACTGGCGTCATGGCCAGCTGCAGCCGCTGGCGGATGCTCAGGGCTGGTTCGCGACCCGCGATCGCGGCGCGATGGCCGAGGGGGAACTGCGTATTCTCGGCCGGCTGGACAACCTGTTTTTCAGCGGCGGCGAAGGGGTGCAGCCGGAGGATATCGAACGCGTGTTGGCGGCGCACCCGCAGATTTCGCAGGCGTTTGTGGTGCCGGCGGCGGACGCCGAGTTCGGCCAGCGGCCGGTGGCGGTAATCGACGGCGATCCGTCGCTGTCGCTGGCGGCGTTGCTCGCCTGGTCGCAGGACAAGCTGGCCAATTTCCAACGCCCGGCGGCGCTGCTCCCGCTGCCTGACGAGCTGAAAAACGGCGGCATCAAGATTTCGCGCCGCCAGTTGCAGCAATGGGTGGCGCAGCGCCTCTCTCAGGCATAAAAAAGCCGCCCGAAAGGGCGGCTGAGTGGATGACGGCAGGGGGTTATTGCAGCCCCAGCGCCTTGGCGACGCCGGCGCCGTAGTCCGGGTGCACCTTGGTGAACAGCTCGACCTGACGGCGCTGGATTTGCTCCGGCACCTGCGACAGTTCGCCGGCGATGCGGGTGAACATGCGCTGGTGCTCTTCGGCGCTCAGCAGGTTGAACAGCGCGCGCGGCTGGCTGTAGTAATCGTCGTCTTCACGATGATTCCAGTGGTCGGCCGCGCCCTCAATGCTCAGCGGCGGCTCGCTGAAGTCCGGCTGCTCCTGGAACAGGCCGAAGCTGTTTGGTTCGTAGGTGGCGCCGTTGCCGCTGTTGCCGTCCACGCGCATCGCGCCGTCGCGATGGTAGTTGTGGAACGGGCATTTGGCGCCGTTCACCGGGATCTGGTGGTGGTTGACGCCCAGGCGATAGCGGTGCGCATCGCCATAGGAGAACAGACGGCCCTGCAGCATTTTATCCGGCGAGAAACTGATGCCCGGCACCACGTTGGCGGGGTTCATCGCCACCTGCTCAACCTCGGAGAAGTAGTTGTCGGGGTTGCGGTTCAGCTCGAAATAGCCGACGTCGATCAGCGGATAGTCGCCGTGCGGCCACACCTTGGTCAGATCGAACGGGTTGTATGGCGTCTGCGAGGCTTCGTGTTCTGGCATGATCTGAATTTGCAGCTTCCAGCGCGGGAAGTCGCCGCGTTTGATCGCGTCGAACAGATCGCGCTGTGAGCTTTCGCGATCCTTGGCGATGATCGCTTCCGCTTCTTCATCCATCAGGTTTTCAATGCCTTGCTGGCAGCGGAAGTGGAATTTCACCCAGAAACGTTCGTTGGCGGCATTGATAAAGCTGAAGGTGTGGCTGCCGAAGCCGTGCATGTGGCGATAGGATTTCGGAATGCCGCGATCGCTGAAGTCAATGGTCAGCTGGTGCAGCGACTCCGGCAGGTGGGAGAAGAAGTCCCACTTGTAGACGGGGTTGCGCAGGTTGGTATGCGGATCGCGTTTCACCACGTGGTTGAGATCGGGGAATTTCAGCGGATCGCGCAGGTAGAACACCGGCGTATCGTTACCCACCAAATCCCAGTTGCCTTCTTCGGTATAGAACTTCATGGCGAAGCCGCGAATGTCGCGTTCGGCGTCGGCGGCGCCGCGTTCACCGGCGACGGTGGAGAAGCGGATGAACATGTCGGTCTGTTTGCCGACCTCGGAGAAGATCTTGGCGCGGGTGTAGCGGGTGATGTCGTGGGTGACGGTAAAGGTGCCGTAAGCGCCGGATCCCTTGGCGTGCATGCGGCGCTCGGGAATGACTTCACGGTCGAAGTGGGCCAATTTTTCCAGGAACCACACGTCCTGCAACAGCATCGGGCCGCGTTTGCCTGCGGTGATCACGTTATTGTTATCGACAACCGGGGCGCCGGCTGCGGTGGTCAGTCCTTTCTTGCTCATCACTTGCTCCTTATCGTAGTGCAGTTAAGTAAAGACTCGGGCGGTTTAAGCGTTCATCAGCATAGTCCTTTGGCGGGGCTTCTTCCCCTGACCTTGGTCAAAGCCACTACTAGTTGTAGCCCTATTGCCGAGCGACGGCAAATAGGTCTCGGTTATCGTTGGCATTGCCTTGACGAATATAGAATCTTGTTTGCAAATATTTACATTTATTTGATTATTGAAGAATTTTTTCGCTTTTATCCCTTAAATACTCATTGCGCTTTGGTATAGACTCGTGACGTTATTATTATGCGTTGATTCGATCATTCGGTACGGATGACAAACCAGAGGGAAAGATGATGAAAAAGACTTGGGTCGCGTGCGCGGCAGGATTGCTGTTGGTGACCGGCGCGGCGAACGCCATCAGCGTGTCGGGCGAAGCCGGGCAGCACTACACCAACCTGGGCGTTGGCATGAGCACCGGCTCTTCTGGTCTGGGCCTGACCGGCAACTGGGCGCGCAGCGACCACGACGGTAACGTCGGCAGCGTGGGGCTGAACTTCGGCGTGCCGCTGGGGCCGTTGACGGCGACCGTGGGTGCCAAAGCGCTGTACCTCAGCCCGAAAGACGGGAAGAGCGGCGGGGCGGTGGCGCTGGGCGGCGGCCTGGAGTGGGAGATCAACCGTTACTTCAGCCTGCACGGCGAAGGGTACTTTGCCCCTGAATCCTTCACCAGCGGCGTGAAAGCCTATAACGAAGCCAGCGGCGGCCTGCGCTGGAAGTTCCGTCCGCTGAGCGTGGACGTGGGCTACCGTTACATGCAAATGGAAGGCAAAGACGGGCGTCGCGACAACACGCTGGCCGATGGCCCTTACGTCGGCGTGGGTCTGAGCTTCTGACGCTGTGAAAAAGGGGCCTTCAGGCCCCTTTGTTCTTTCTGTTCCGCTTACCCTACCGCCGGCAGCATGCCGCTGGCGATGCCCAGTTGAATGGCGATCACCGTCACCCCGCAGACAAACACCAACGCCAGCGCCGGCGTACCGCCCCAGACGCGATACTGTGCCTGATGTTTTTGGCGCGTTTTCCATACCAGCAGTGAAGGCAACAGCAGGGCCAGCACCGACAGAGCGATGGCGGCGAATCCCAACGCCAGCACGAAGCCGCGAGGATAAAACAGTGCAAAGGCAAGCGGCGGCAGGAAGGTGATGGCACCGGTTTGCAGGCGGCCACGCACGTTGTCTTGCCGCTTGAACAGATCGGCCAGGAAATCGAACAGCCCGAGCGCGACGCCGAGGAACGAGGTCGCCAGCGCCAGATCGGCGAACAGGTGCACCGCCAGTTCAACGTGCGGCGAAGCCACCGCGTCGCGCACCGCCTGCAACAGACCGTTCAGCCCGGCCTGCTGCGCCAGAATGCCGACGAAGGTGTCGGAGCTGATGCTGCCCAGCGTTGCCAGCTGCCAGAAGATGTAGGCCATCAGCGGGATAGCGCTGCCGATGATAAACACCCAGCGCAGTTTGCGAATGTTGCCGCCCATATAGTTGACGATGCTCGGCACGCTGCCGTGGAAGCCGAAAGAGGTGAAGATCACCGGAATAGCCGACAGCGCCAGGCCTTGCTCCAGCGGCAGCGTCATCAGGTTGGTTTGGTGGATATTCGGCAACATCAGGCCTAGCATCACCACCAGAAATACCACTTTGGCGCTGAACAGGATGCGGTTGAACAAATCGACCGAGTGGGTGCCGATGCACACCACGCCGCCGGCCACCAGGGTGAACAGCAGAACGCCGAGCGACACCGGGAAGTCCTGCGACGTCCACTGGCTGATGCTGGTGGCGAGCAGTTCGCCGGCGCCGCTGATGTAGGCGGCGGTGAGGGCGTACATCAGGAACATCATGCTAAAGCTGGTCAGCCACTGGCCGCCGCCGCCGAGATAACGTTTGGCGAGGGTGCCCAGACCGGTATCCGCCTGCTCATGCTGGTAAACCTCTACCAGCAGCAGCGCGGTGTAACACATCAACAGCCACAGCCCGACCAGTAAGGCCAGCGTGACGCCGAAGCCGACGCCGGCCGCCGCCAGCGGCATCGCCAGCATCCCGGCGCCAATGGTGGTGCCCGCCACGATAAAAACACTGCCAAGAGTGCGATTCTTCACGTTTTTTCTCTACCAGCCGAAAGATTTTGAAAATTATAGGTAACGATTTATGAGGATGGCAGGATAGTGGAAGCCCTAATTTGTGTCAAATCGACGTTACGCATGGTGTACAGTAATGTTTACATTGCGGCGAGCTACATGGCACATGAGGAACGGACCCATGGCTGAAATTATCCGCAGGCGGCTAGTGAAAAGTTATTTACGGGCTTCTATAGTGGAATGACCAAAAAATGTGGGAGAGATCAATGTTAAGGGTGGAGATGCTCAGCACCGGCGATGAGGTGCTGCACGGGCAAATTATTGATACCAACGCCGCCTGGCTGGCGGACTACCTGTTCCAGCAGGGAGTGCCGATGAGCGGGCGGGAAACGGTCGGGGACAGCCTCTCTGCGTTGATCGAGATCCTGCAGGAACGAAGCCATATCGCCGATGTGCTGATCGTCAACGGCGGCCTGGGGCCGACCAGCGACGATCTCAGCGCGCTGGCCGCCGCCAAAGCCTGTGGCGTAGAGCTGGTCGAACGGGCCGACTGGCTGGCGCGCATGGAAGCCTATTTCGCTGAGCGCGGGCGGCCGATGGCACCTTCCAACCGCAAGCAGGCGCAGATCCCGGCCAACGCGGAAATGCTGGATAACCCGGTGGGCACCGCCTGCGGGTTCGCGCTGCAGCTGAACCGATGTCAGATGTTCTTCACCCCCGGCGTGCCGTCGGAATTCAAAGTGATGGTCGAACAGCAGATCGTGCCGCGTCTGCGCCAGCGCTTCACCTTGCCGACGCCGCCGCTCTGCCTGCGCCTGACCACCTTCGGCACCTCCGAGAGCGATCTGGCCGCCGAGCTGGACGGTATGCCGCTGCCGCCGGATGTGGTGCTGGGTTACCGTTCCTCCAGCCCGATCATCGAGCTGAAGCTGACCGGGCCGGAAAGCCGGCGTGTGGAAATGGATCAGGCCTGGCGGCGTGTGCGCGAGGTGGCGGGGGACAACTGCATTTTTGAAGGCACTATCGGGTTGCCGGCGACGCTGACGCAGCGCCTGAATCAGCAAGGGCTGAAGCTGGCGTTGAGCGAACAGTTCAGCGGCGGGTTGATCAATCTGCAGCTGCAGAGCGAAGGGGCGCCGTTGGCAGGGGGAGAGCTGCTGCCGGCGCACTGTATCGAAACGCTGGAAACGACGCTGGCGCGCGCCCGCTCGCTGGCGGAATTGACCGGCGCGCCGTTGGCGTTGGCGGTCAGCGCCATGTGCGACGATCAGGTGAGCATTGCGCTGCATACGCCGCGCGGCGGCATTGGCCAGACCGTGCGCTATCGCGCGTCGCGCCACGGCCTGCGGCTGCGTCAGGAGTCGGTGGCGATGCTGGCGCTGGATATGCTGCGCCGCTGGCTGAATGGGGGCCAGGCGTGCGGTAAAAACGCCTGGCTGGAGGTGGTGGAAATTATCGAGTGACGGTCATGGCGCCGAGTTGCCGGCGTCACGGTTTTGCTGCAGCCGTTCGGACGCCAGGCGTGAAAGGCGTATCGCCGCCGCGCCCCGCGTTTGCAGTTCTGTACCGTAGTTCCTGAGTGCCTGCGCGGCGAAACCGTGCTGCAGATCGCGGAAACGCTGGGATATGCCTCGCCGAGTAATTTTATCGCCATGTTTCGCAAAGCCTTTGGCGATCCCCCGGCGCGTTATTTTTCCGCATCGGCAGGAAAGGGGCGCTAAGCGGAATACTTTGAGGATAGTTATATATCCCTGATTAATCATAATGTTATAGGGGATATTCGCGGCGAGGGAATGCTGTTACTCTTTTGGCGGGTGCTTGAGACTGTTCGTCTTGGGCATTGTGTGACAAGGCGGATAGATGAAAGCCCCAGACTGACTCTCAATCAGAATGGGGCTGCACATACCGCCTAGACACCGGTATGGTAGCCCCTTCACAGCAAGGAGGCAAGCATGCGCTTAAGGCATGTGTTTCACTCGCTAACCGTTGTATGTATTACGGTTTTGTTATTTATCTGGATGATAAGAGACTCGCTGTGCGAGCTGAAAATCTACCAGGAAAATATCACTATCCTGATCAGGTTGGCGTGTGAGGTGAAGCGGTAATCATAGGGCGGGGGCAACCCCGCCTTCTGGTCTCCAGGCGCGGTTTCCGGCACCCGACTTTACATTTCCAGCTCGATATCCGTCAGCGGCATACAGCAGCAGGGCAGGATTTCGCCGGCGTTGATAAACGCCAGCGGCTGTTGGCGGTAGGCCACTTCGCCTTTCACCAGCTTCAGGCGGCAGGCGCCGCAATAGCCGGAGCGGCATTGGTACTCCACCTGCACGTCGTGCAACTCCAGCACGTCGAGCAGGCAGCTTTCACTGTTGGGGCAGGAGAGCTGCGTGCCGGCGGCGCGCAGCGTTACGATTGGCGTCGCCATCGCTTACAGTTCGAAGTCGCTCAGGTCGTCGGCGTTGATCTCCGAGTCGATCTGGCCAACCAGGTAGGAGCTCACTTCCACTTCCTGCGGCGCCACCTGCACGTTGTCGGACACCAACCAGGCGTTGATCCACGGGATCGGGTTGGAGCGGGTTTCGAACGGCAGACCGAGGCCGACCGCCTGCATGCGGATATTGGTGATGTACTCCACATACTGGCACAGGATGTCTTTGTTCAGGCCGATCATCGAGCCGTCGCGGAACAGGTATTCCGCCCACTCTTTTTCCTGCTGGGCAGCCAGCACGAACAGATCGTAGCACTGCTGTTGGCATTCCTCGGCGATCTCCGCCATTTCCGGATCGTCGGCGCCGGAACGCATCAGGTTCAGCATGTGCTGGGTGCCGGTCAGGTGCAGCGCTTCGTCGCGGGCGATCAGCTTGATGATTTTGGCGTTGCCTTCCATCAGTTCGCGCTCGGCGAACGCGAAGGAGCAGGCGAAGCTGACGTAGAAGCGGATCGCTTCCAGTGCGTTCACGCTCATCAGGCACAGGTACAGCTGTTTCTTCAGCGCGCGCAGATTGACGGTGACGGTTTTACCGTTCACCTGGTGGGTGCCTTCACCCAGCAGGTGATAGTAGCTGGTCATCTCGATCAGATCGTCGTAGTAGCCGGAGATGTCTTTCGCGCGCTTTTTGATCTCTTCGTTGGTGACGATGTCGTCGAACACCAGCGCCGGATCGTTGACGATATTGCGGATGATGTGGGTGTAAGAACGGGAGTGGATGGTCTCGGAGAATGACCAGGTTTCCACCCAGGTTTCCAGCTCAGGGATCGAGATCAGCGGCAGCAGAGCGACGTTCGGGCTGCGGCCCTGGATGGAATCCAGCAGCGTCTGATACTTCAGGTTGCTGATGAAGATATGCTTCTCGTGCTCCGGCAGCGCCTGGTAATCGATGCGATCGCGGGAGACGTCAACTTCTTCCGGGCGCCAGAAGAAGGAGAGCTGCTTTTCGATCAGCTTTTCGAAGATTTCATGCTTTTGCTGGTCGAAACGCGCAACGTTTACCGACTGGCCGAAGAACATCGGCTCTTGCAGCTGGTCGTTTTTGGTCTGAGAAAAAGTGGTGTAAGCCATAAGCCTGAATCCATCGTAACGTGGCTAAATGAAGGGGCCGGAAAATTCCGGCCCGCTAGGTCAAACTTTAGATCTTGCAGGCGCCGCTTTCGCAGTCGTCATCGCCGGCCTTGGCAGGCTGCAAATCTTCCTGGGCGTCTTCCGCACCGTCGCGGGTGTTTTGGTAGTACAGCGTTTTCACGCCGAACTTGTAGGTGGTGAGCAGGTCTTTCAACAGCTGCTTCATCGGCACCTTGCCGCCCGGGAAGCGGGTCGGATCGTAGTTGGTGTTGGCCGAAATCGACTGGTCGATGAATTTCTGCATCAGCCCCACCAGCTGCAGATAGCCGTCGTTGCTCGGCATTTCCCACAGCAGCTCGTAGTTGTCTTTCAGACGCTCATACTCCGGCACCACCTGGCGCAGGATGCCGTCTTTCGACGCCTTGATGCTGATGTGGCCGCGCGGCGGCTCGATGCCGTTGGTGGCGTTGGAAATCTGCGAAGAGGTTTCCGATGGCATCAGCGCAGACAGGGTCGAGTTGCGCAGGCCGGTTTCCTGGATCTCTTTACGCAGGGTTTCCCAGTCGTAGTGCAGCGGCTCGCTGCAGACCGCATCCAGGTCTTTCTTGTAAGTGTCGATAGGCAGGATGCCCTGCGAATAAGTGGTCTCTTTGAACCACGGGCAAGCGCCTTGTTCCTGAGCCAGGCGGTTGGAGGCTTTCAGCAGGTAGTACTGAATGGCTTCGAACGTTTTGTGCGTCAGGTTGTTGGCGCTGCCGTCGGAGTAGCGCACGCCGTTCTTCGCCAGGTAATAGGCGAAGTTGATGACACCGATGCCCAGGGTGCGGCGGCCCATCGCGCCACGGTGCGCGGCCTTGATCGGATAATCCTGGTAATCCAGCAGGGCGTCGAGTGAGCGCACCGCCAGGGTCGCCAGCTCTTCCAGATCGTCCAGGCTGTCGATCGCGCCCAAGTTGAAGGCCGACAGGGTGCACAGCGCGATCTCGCCGTTTTCGTCGTTGACGTCTTCCAGCGGCTTGGTCGGCAGGGCGATTTCCAGGCACAGGTTGGACTGACGCACCGGCGCGATCTGCGGATCGAACGGGCTGTGGGTGTTGCAGTGGTCGACGTTCTGGATGTAGATGCGGCCGGTAGAGGCGCGCTCTTGCATCATCAGCGAGAACAGCTCAACCGCTTTCACGCGCTTCTGGCGAATGCTGTCGTCTTTCTCGTACTGGGTATACAGGCGTTCGAATTCGTCCTGATCGGCGAAGAACGCGTCATACAGCCCCGGCACGTCGGACGGGCTGAACAGGGTGATGTCTTCGCCCTTGATCAGACGCTGGTACATCAGGCGGTTCAGCTGCACGCCGTAGTCCATGTGACGCACGCGGTTGCCTTCAACGCCGCGGTTGTTTTTCAACACCAGCAGGCTTTCCACTTCCAGGTGCCACATCGGGTAGAACAGCGTTGCTGCGCCACCGCGCACGCCGCCCTGCGAGCAGGATTTGACGGCGGTCTGGAAGTGTTTGTAGAACGGAATACAGCCGGTATGGAAGGCTTCACCGCCGCGGATCGGGCTGCCCAGCGCGCGGATGCGGCCGGCGTTGATGCCGATGCCGGCGCGCTGCGAAACGTATTTCACAATGGCGCTGGAGGTGGCGTTGATGGAATCCAGGCTGTCGCCGCACTCGATCAGCACGCAGGAGCTGAACTGGCGGGTTGGGGTGCGCACGCCGGACATGATCGGCGTAGGCAGCGAAATCTTGAAGGTGGAAATCGCGTCGTAGAAACGTTTGACGTAGTCCAGACGAGTTTCACGCGGGTAGTTGGAGAACAGGCAGGCGGACACCAGCATGTACAGGAACTGGGCGCTTTCGTAGATCTCGCCGCTGACGCGGTTCTGCACCAGATACTTGCCTTCCAGCTGCTTGACGGCGGCATAAGAGAAGTTCATGTCGCGCCAGTGATCGATAAAGGAATCCATCTGCTCGAACTCTTCAGCGCTGTAGTCTTCCAGCAGATGCTTATCGTATTTGCCCATCTCGACCATGCGCGTCACGTGAGCGTGCAGCTTCGGCGGCTCGAACTGGCCATAAGCCTTTTTACGCAGGTGGAAGATCGCCAGGCGAGCGGCCAGGTACTGATAGTCCGGCGCATCGCGGGATATCAGATCGGCTGCGGCTTTGATGATGGTTTCGTGAATGTCGGCGGTTTTGATGCCGTCATAAAACTGAATGTGTGAACGCAACTCTACTTGAGAAACCGAGACGTTGTGTAATCCCTCTGCGGCCCAATCGATGACCCGGTGGATTTTGTCGAGATTGATGCGCTCTTTACGGCCATCGCGTTTAGTTACAAGCAGACTTTGGTTCATGTGGTGTTTTACCTGTCCGTATGGTGCCCCTAAGCAGAAGTGTAGTCGCTCTGCTCAGTATGTAAACACTATATATAGGGGTTGTATGTCGGTGAGGTAACAAGATAGTGAGAAAAAACGGCGTTTGCAAGTGAACAAAACCGGCCTAATTTGTGGATAACTTGGGGGTGAAATGTAACTTGCCGTTCGCAGTGCGCGCCGTGACTGGCGCGACAAGCTTGTCAATAAGCGCGATCAGATTTTACTGAAAAACTGAAAAAATCGATCGTTTGGCGCTTTATTAAACGGGCGCTTTATTAAACGTTAGAAAAAAACGGCATATTGATCTGTTTTAATATTCTAAAAAACTGTTTACAACGGGTATTTTGAGCGAAATCGCGGAAATTAGGTATTTTTCCGAATACGCCAACGGCGCCGCCCCCCGGTAATGCAGGGCCGGCGCGGTTTACAGCGCTTAACCTTCGTGCTGGGTGTGCACCATGTAGTTTACGTCAACGTTGCGCCCAAGCTTGAAATGATCGGTGATCGGGTTGTAATGCAGGCCGATCATGTGCTTTTCGCGCAGTGGCGTGCCGTCGACCCAGCCGATCAGTTCGGAAGGGCGAATGAACTTCTTATGATCGTGGGTGCCCTGCGGCACCATCTTCAGCACGTACTCCGCGCCGATCACCGCCATCAGCCAGGCTTTGGTGTTGCGGTTGATGGTGGAGAAGAACACGTGGCCGCCCGGTTTCACCAGCTGGGCGCAGGCGCGCACCACCGAGGCCGGATCCGGCACGTGCTCCAGCATCTCCATGCAGGTGACCACGTCGTAGCGTTGCGGGTTGGCCTGAGCGTGGCTTTCCACCGTCTCCTGCACATAGGTGACGTTCATGCCGCTTTCCAGCGCGTGCAGCCGCGCGACCTGCAGCGGCTCCGCGCCCATGTCCAAGCCGGTGACCTTGGCGCCTTCGCGCGCCATGCTTTCCGCCAGAATGCCGCCGCCGCAGCCCACGTCGAGCACCTGCTTGTCAAAAATGCCGCCGGCACGCTGCATGATGTAGTTCAGGCGCAGCGGGTTGATGCGGTGCAGCGGTTTGAACTCGCCTTCCAGATCCCACCAGCGGGAGGCGACGGCCTCGAACTTGGCGATTTCCTGGTGGTCAACGTTTTGCACTCGGCTGGATGATTCTGCGTTCATGGGCTTGTCTGGCTCCTTGTTCTCGTTGCGCGGATTATACATGTTCCGGCGCGGCATCGTCTGCGCCGATGCGTTTTTAGCGCACTTATCTGCACAATTTCCGTGAAACAGCGGCGGTTATTTTCCCGTAAAGCGTGCTTTGTGATATAGTTTTACACCTTTGCCACTATGGCAGCGGGCAGATGAATCATTAGTAGAGGGATAGCAGCTCCATGAGCGACCTTGCCAGAGAAATCACACCGGTAAACATCGAAGACGAGTTGAAAAACTCGTATCTGGACTATGCGATGTCCGTTATTGTCGGACGTGCGCTGCCAGATGTTCGTGATGGACTGAAGCCGGTTCACCGCCGCGTTCTGTACGCGATGAGCGTATTGGGTAACGACTGGAATAAACCATACAAGAAATCGGCCCGTGTCGTCGGGGACGTGATCGGTAAATATCACCCGCACGGTGACAGCGCGGTTTACGACACTATCGTGCGTATGGCTCAGCCGTTTTCACTGCGCTACATGCTGGTGGACGGTCAGGGTAACTTCGGCTCCGTCGACGGCGACTCCGCCGCGGCGATGCGTTATACCGAAGTGCGCATGTCCAAGATTGCTCACGAACTGTTGGCGGATCTGGAAAAAGAAACCGTCGACTTCGTGCCTAACTATGATGGCACCGAGCAGATCCCGGCCGTCATGCCGACCAAGATCCCGAACCTGCTGGTCAACGGCTCGTCGGGCATCGCCGTGGGCATGGCCACCAATATCCCGCCGCACAACCTGGCGGAAGTCGTCAACGGCTGCCTGGCCTATATCGACGATGAAAACATCAGCATCGAAGGGCTGATGGAACACATCCCGGGGCCGGACTTCCCGACGGCGGCGATCATCAACGGCCGTCGCGGCATTGAAGAGGCCTACCGCACCGGGCGCGGCAAAGTCTACCTGCGCGCGCGCGCGGAAGTGGAAGCCGACGCCAAGACCGGGCGCGAAACCATCATCGTTCACGAGATCCCGTATCAGGTGAACAAGGCGCGTCTGATCGAGAAGATCGCCGAGCTGGTGAAAGAAAAGCGTGTGGAAGGCATCAGCGCGCTGCGCGACGAGTCCGATAAAGACGGCATGCGCATCGTGATCGAAGTCAAACGCGACGCGGTCGGCGAAGTGGTGCTGAACAACCTGTATGCGCTGACGCAACTGCAGGTCACTTTCGGCATCAACATGGTCGCGCTGCATCAGGGCCAGCCTAAGCTGCTGAACCTGAAAGACATCCTCGAAGCCTTCGTGCGTCACCGCCGCGAAGTGGTTACGCGTCGCACCATCTTCGAACTGCGCAAGGCCCGCGACCGCGCCCATATCCTGGAAGCGCTGGCTATCGCGCTGGCCAACATCGATCCGATCATCGAGCTGATTCGCCGTGCGCCGACCCCGGCCGAAGCGAAAGTCGCGCTGGTGGCGCAGCCGTGGGATCTGGGCAACGTCAGCGCCATGCTGGAGCGCGCCGGTGACGACGCCGCCCGCCCTGAGTGGCTGGAGCCGGAGTTCGGCATCCGCGACGGCAAATACTACCTGACCGAGCAGCAGGCTCAGGCGATTCTGGATCTGCGCCTGCAGAAACTGACCGGCCTGGAGCACGAGAAGCTGCTGGACGAATATAAAGAGCTGCTCAACTTTATCGCCGAGCTGATCTTTATCCTGGAAAGCCCAGAGCGCCTGATGGAAGTGATCCGCGAAGAGCTGGTGGCAGTCAAAGAGCTGTACAACGACGGCCGCCGCACCGAGATCACCGCCAATACTTCCGACATCAACATCGAAGACCTGATCAATCAGGAAGACGTGGTGGTGACCCTGTCTCACCAGGGCTACGTGAAGTATCAGCCGCTGTCCGACTATGAAGCGCAGCGCCGCGGCGGCAAAGGCAAGTCTGCAGCGCGTATCAAAGAAGAAGACTTTATCGATCGTCTGCTGGTGGCCAACACCCACGATACGATCCTGTGCTTCTCCAGCCGTGGCCGCCTGTACTGGATGAAGGTGTACCAACTGCCTGAAGCCAGCCGCGGCGCGCGCGGTCGCCCAATCGTCAACCTGCTGCCGCTGGAAGCCGATGAGCGTATCACCGCCATTCTGCCGGTGCGCGAGTATGAAGAAGGGCGCCACGTGTTCATGGCCACCGCCAGCGGTACCGTGAAGAAAACCGCGCTGACCGAGTTCAGCCGCCCACGCAGCGCCGGCATCATCGCCGTCAACCTCAACGAGGGCGACGAGCTGATCGGTGTCGATCTGACCGACGGCAGCAACGAAGTGATGTTGTTCTCCGCCAACGGTAAAGTGGTGCGCTTCCCGGAAACGCAGGTGCGTTCGATGGGCCGTACCGCGACCGGCGTGCGCGGCATCAACCTCGGCGAAGGCGACAGCGTGATCTCGCTGATTGTGCCGCGCGGCGAAGGCGACATCCTGACCGTCACGCAAAACGGTTTCGGTAAACGTACCGCGGTGACCGAGTATCCGACCAAGTCGCGCGCCACCCAGGGGGTTATCTCCATCAAGGTGAGCGAGCGTAATGGCCAGGTGGTCGGCGCCGTGCAGGTGGAAACCAGCGACCAGATCATGATGATCACCGATGCTGGCACGCTGGTGCGTACTCGCGTTTCGGAAGTCAGCGTGGTGGGCCGTAACACCCAGGGCGTGACGCTGATCCGCACGGCGGAAGACGAAAACGTCGTCGGTCTGCAGCGCGTGGCCGAGCCGGTGGAAGACGAAGAGCTGGACAGCCTGGAGCCGGGCGCGGAAGCGGTGGAAGAAGACACCACGCCGCTGGACGATGGCGACGACGCGGCTGAGCCGATGGACGACGACAACGTTTAAAGCAAAGGGCGTCGGCATGCCGGCACCATGATGTACTGAGACAAAAGGGTCTGGCAGCGATGCTAGGCCCTTTTTCAGTTATATGGTTTAATTGGCGCACCGAGCCGCCGGCCGCCGCGCCGGCGACAGCGTGCGCCGCCACTGACTTTCGTATGGTATCCGATTGAAATACTTAGCCTCTTTTCGAACTACGCTGAAGATATCCCGCTATCTGTTCCGGGTACTGGCGATTTTGCTGTGGTCGTTGGGTGCGCTGCTCACCACCTTTTATATTCTGAATATCCTGCATCAGAAAGAATCGGACATCCGGCAGGAGTACAACCTCAACTTCGACCAGGCGCAGGGCTACATCCGTCACTCCGCTGACATCATTCGCGACATCAAGTATATGGCGGAAAACCGCCTCAACGGTTCGGTCAGCGGCCTGGACATGTTCAGCGGCGTGATCCCCGGCAAGGGCAGCCCGCCGCAATTCTTTCCGCTGTACCCGGAGTCCAACTGCGCGCTGAGCACCACCTATCGCAGTTCGCTCGATTCGCTGAGCGGCCTGATCCAGTATTGGAAAGAGAACTTCGTGGCGGCCTACGATCTCAACCGGGTGTTCTTCATCGGCGGCGACAGCCTGTGTATGGCGGAATTCGGCGGCGGCAACGCGAGCGCCAATCGGGAAAACATGCTGAAGTTGCTGCACGAGCGGATTCTGAAATACCGCAACGCCAAGAATCTCGACAAAGACAACAACCTGTATTGGATCAGCCCCAGCGCGCAGCGGCCGGACGTCGGTTATCTGTACGTGCTGACGCCTCTCTATATCGGCAACAAGCTGGAGGCGTTGCTGGGCATCGAGCAAACCGTTCGGCTGGAAGATTTCGTTACCGCCGGCAACCTGCCGATCGGCGTCACGCTGCTGGATGAGAACAACGAGCCGGTGCTGCGCCTGGCGGATGGCGAACGCTATGCCGCTGCGCTCAACAGCTACCCCGAAGAGCATGCCTACTTCGGTTATGTCGACAATTACCGCGACCTGATCCTGAAGAAAGCGCTGCCGCCTTCTTCGCTGAGCATCGTCTATGCGCTGCCGGTGAAAAGCGTGGTGGAACGCTTCAAAATGCTGATCCTCAACGCGCTGTTGCTGAACCTGTTGTCGGCCATCGTGCTGTTCACGCTGGCGTGGCTGTTTGAGCGCAAGATGTTCCTGCCGGCGGAGGACAACGCGTTTCGCCTGGAAGAGCACGAGCAGTTCAACCGCAAGATCGTCGCTTCGGCGCCGGTGGGCATCTGTATCCTGCGCATCAGCGACGGCACCAATATCCTGAGTAACGAACTGGCGCACAACTACATCAACCTGTTGACCCACGAAGATCGCGATCGCATAACGCGCATCATTTGCGAACAGCAGGCGAATTTCGTCGATGTGATGACCAGCAACAACAACAACTTGCAGATCAGCTTTGTCCATTCGCGCTACCGTAACGAAGAGGTGGCGATTTGCGTGTTGGTGGACGTCAGCGCGCGCGTGAAGATGGAAGAGTCGCTGCAGGAGATGGCGGCGGCGGCGGAGCAGGCCAGCCAGTCGAAATCGATGTTCCTGGCCACCGTCAGCCATGAGCTGCGCACGCCGCTGTACGGCATCATCGGCAACCTTGATCTGCTGCAAACCAAGGCGTTGCCGCAAGGGGTCGATCGGCTGGTCAATGCGATGAACAACTCTTCCGGCCTGCTGCTGAAAATCATCAGCGATATCCTCGATTTCTCCAAAATCGAGTCCGAGCAGTTGAAGATTGAACCGCGCGAGTTCTCCTGTCTGGAGGTGATCACCCATATCGCCGGCAACTATTTGCCGCTGGTGGTCAAGAAACGTCTGGGGCTGTACTGCTTTATCGAACAGAACGTGCCGGAGCGTATCTTCGGCGATCCGGTGCGGCTGCAGCAGGTGCTCTCCAACCTGGTGAACAACGCCATCAAGTTCACCGATACCGGTTGTATCGTGCTGCAGGTCTGCACCCGCGGCAGCTACCTGGAGTTCAGCGTGCGCGATACCGGCGTCGGCATCCCGGAGAAGGAGATTTCGCGCCTGTTCGATCCGTTCTTCCAGGTGGGGACCGGCGTGCAGCGTCATTTCCAGGGCACCGGCCTGGGATTGGCGATCTGCGAGAAATTGGTCAACCTGATGGACGGCGACGTCTCCGTCGAGTCCGAGCCGGGCCTGGGCAGCTTGTTCAGCATTCGCATTCCATTGTTTAACGCCCAGTTTCCGATCCCGCAGGCCAGCGATACCTGGCAGGGGCGTCGGCTGTGGCTGGATATCCGCAATCAGCGGCTGGAAAGCTACCTGATGGCGATCCTGGGCGGCTACGGCGCCGATATCCAGCGCTATGACGGGCAGGAGACCGCCGCGGGAGAGGTGCTGCTCAGCGATCATCCGCTGATGCTGGATGCGCCGCTGCTGGCTCAGATCCAATTCTCCACCGAGCATATTGGCCCATCACAGGAAACCCGGCCGGGCTATTGGATGCACAGTACCTCCACGCCGCGTGAAACGCTGACCTTGCTCAACCGGTTGTTCGGCGTCGGCAGTGGTGCGGCAGAAGCGCTGGTGCAGCTGCCGGTGCCCGCCAAGGCCAGCGCGGCGGACAACGGCGATATTCATCTGCTGGTGGTCGACGATCATCCGATCAACCGTCGCCTGTTGTCCGATCAGCTGGGATCGCTGGGATATCAGGTGGTGACCGCCAACGACGGCGTCGACGCGCTCGGCGTGCTGAAACAGCATCGCGTCGATATTGTGCTGACCGACGTCAATATGCCGAATATGGACGGTTATCGTCTGACGCAGGCGCTGCGGCAGATGCAGTTCAGCGCGCCGGTGATCGGCGTGACGGCGAACGCGCTGGCGGAAGAGAGGCAGCGTTGCCTCGAGGCGGGTATGGATAATTGCCTGTCGAAACCGGTCACGCTGGAGACGCTGGAACAGACGTTGGCTTACTACAGCCAGCAGGTGCGCTACAGCCGCAGCGAGGCTTGAAAAGCAAACAGGCACGGCGAATGCCGTGCCTGTTTGGTGTTAACCTGCCGTGAGTCAGGCTTTAGTCTTTGTCCAACGGCGTCATGCTGACGGAGGAGAGGTAGTTGAGCAGGGCGATGTCGTTCTCGACGCCCAGCTTCATCATCGCCGATTTCTTCTGGCTGCTGATGGTTTTGATGCTGCGGTTGAGCTTCTTGGCGATCTCGGTCACCAGGAAACCTTCGGCGAAAAGGCGCAGCACTTCGCTCTCTTTCGGCGACAGGCGTTTGTCGCCATAGCCGCTGGCGCTGATCTTCTCCAGCAGTTTAGAGACGCTTTCCGGCGTGAACTTCTTGCCTTTCTGCAGGGCGGCCAGCGCCTTCGGCAGATCGGTCGGCGCGCCTTGTTTCAGCACGATGCCTTCGATATCCAGATCCAATACCGCGCTCAGGATCGCCGGGTTGTTGTTCATGGTCAGCACGATGATCGACAACTGCGGATAGTGACGCTTGATGTACTTAATCAGCGTGATGCCGTCGCCATACTTGTCACCCGGCATCGACAGATCGGTGATCAGCACGTTGGCGTCCAGCTTGGACAGATTGTTGATCAGTGCGGTTGAGTCTTCGAACTCCCCAACGACATTCACCCATTCAATTTGCTCAAGTGACTTCCGGATGCCAAACAGTACGATAGGATGGTCATCAGCAATAATTACGTTCAGGTTATTCATGTTGTTGGCTACCTTGCTTCAGCAGTCTGCTGACGAAAAAATCAATCTGACTGATGTTATTCTCGATCTCGGGCGCATCACCTTCTGCGATGCGCTGTTCTAACGATTCGCACAGCTGCTTGCCGGGAAGCAGATTTAACATGGCAAACACGCCTTTCAGGCGATGTGCGGTTTGTGACAGCGCATTGAAATCACTGCTGCCCGCCTCAGTATACAGTTTTTTGACATCGTCGGGTACTGTATCGACAAACAGCCCATAGTAATCACTTGATTTCAATTGTTTTTCATAGAGTTGGATATCTTCTGAACTCAATGAAAGCGGGCTTTCTTCCTGTTCCAGCGCGGCCATTTGCTGTTCGATCAGTATCAGCACGGCGTCGATTAATGCGCCGTTCAGGTTGTAGTTCACCCGAATGTAGCGTTTATCCAGCGCTTGCCAACCCGGCTCATCGGTCGCCAGCAGCAGGGTGTAATCATCGGCTCGCTGCGGGTTATCGGTCAGCAGCACGTCATAATCGCGATTGACCGCGCGATCGTCGGCGACGAGGCAGTCGGCGCCGTAGGCCTGCAGCAGACGGGTCACGATGCCGCGCACTTCATCCGACGTGACGTCCAGCAGGGCGGTGACGCCGTCGAGCAGTTTTTCCTGCTCCTGCGGCTCTTTTTTCTCCATCTCCATGGCGACGCGAATGGTGTAGCGAGTGCCGATATCCACCTTGCTGCGAATGTCCAACTGGCCGTTAAGCTTCTTGCACAGCTGATTGCACAGGAAGAAGGTGAGGCCGGAACCGTGGTTGAAGCGGTCCACCAGCGTCTGGCTGAGGAACGGATAGTTGAGGTTGCTGATCTCTTCGTTGGAGATGCCGGAGCCGGTGTCGTTGATTTGGAAAATCAGGCGATCCGGGTGCTCGGGCTCATGGTCGACAACCAGGGAAATCTTGCCGCAGGCGGTGGTGATAATGGCGTAATGCACCAGCAGCGAGATCACCTTGCGCAGCGCGTTGGCGTCGCCGATATAGTTCTGCTCGACGTCCAGCTGGAAATGCTTGAACAGCGCCAGCCCCTTCTGATTAAGGGCGGGCAGGGCCTCCAACAGCAACTCGTCGATCATCGCCGTCGGGCTAAACGGCTCGCGCGAGGGTTGCCAGTCCTGGGTTTCCAGCCGGGTCAGCAGGGTGATGTTATCGATCAATTCCAGCACCGAAGCCGACGCCGCCGTCAGCTGGCCCAGCAGCGCCTGCTGCTGTTCCTCATCCGGCCGGCCGTGCAGACGATCGACCAGATCGTGCATCTGGCGTACCGGCTGATTCAGCTCAATGCCCAGGTTGTGCAGCATCAGCTTGCGCGCCTGAACGTTTTTGTCGTATTCGCGCCGTGCCTGCTGCAGCCGCTTGTTCACCATCACCTCTTTATCCTGATCGTGCATCAGGAACAGGTAGGTGTCCGGCGACAGCTGGCTGCGGAAGATGCGGATTTCATACACCTCGTTGTTGACCGTCGCCTGGATCACCCCGTGATGCTGTTCGGCCATATGGGCGATCTTTTGCAGACTGAGGTGCGGCAACAGGTGCTCGGCGATTTTATTGCTGGCGATCACCGCATTGTTGGCGAAGCTGTAGACCAGCAGGCCGGAAGGCAGGCTGGAGACGATTTCCTGATTCAGCGCGCGCTCGGCCTCCAGTTCCACCGCCATGTTTTCGCTCGGGCGAATGTACTGGCGGCGGATAAAGTAGATGCTCAGCATCGACAGCGCCAGCAGCAGCAAGTTGACCGCGATCAGCCAGATGTTGTTGCGCAGCAGGTCGATGGCCAGATTGATGGCCGAAACGCGATACACCACCTTCAGCGGCGCATTGGGCAGGGCGGCGCTGAACTCCACCCAGCCGCCGCTCATCGTCGCATGGGTGCCGAGGACGGTTTCCGCCGGGATGGTGCTGTCGTCGAGATCAACATCGTCCGGCTGCAGCAGGAAATTGGCGCGGGCCAGATTGGCCGGAATGATGTCGTTGATCGGCAAGTCGAAGGCGATCACCGTCGCCAGATGCCCTGGCTGATTGAAAGTGGTGCGAATCGAGAACGAATAGGCGTTCTGGAAGCGCTGCTTGCGCAGATCGGAAAAGCTCTCGCGCTCGTCGAGCATATTGGCCTGCTGCAGCATCTCGGCGCGGCGTTCGTCCGCCGAGGTGGTCAGGTAGCTTTCCCGAAAGCGCGAAGCCAGCTCTTTGAGCGGCTGAGTGGTGATCAGGCTGAGGCTGTTGTCCTGACCATTGAGGTAATACATGGCGTAGTTTTCGGTCTTGGCGCCCCAGCGGGTGTCCAGGTAATCCGAGATGTTGGCGATCATCGCCAGCGTGCTCTCGTCATGGCTGCCGAAGATCACCGCGTCGGTTTTCTTGTGCGGTTTCTCGATATAATAGACGTCGGGCCGCAGGCGGGTTTCCTGCAAACCGGGATCGACATTCTGCGCCGGCGCATTGCCGAATTTGTCATAGACCTGATAGGTCATATAGCGGTAGGTATCGATGCGCTTTTGCAGCGAACCGGCAATGCTGTTCAGCGCGTACTTTTTTTCCGCCAGCCAGGCGTTGGTGTAGTTGTAGCCATACAGGCCGATGCCGATCGTCAGCAGCACGATAAACAGCAGGAAGCAGCGGGTAATGTTGCTGGAGCTGATGGTCAATTGTTTATTTTGCATAGTGGCTGCGCATTCCTGAATCAGCGAGTGACGGCCCTGGCGCTGGCGGTCACCGCCAACAGCAGAGCGGCTACGCAGGCGAAGGCCACCGTCAGGCTGGAAAACTGAGCGATGAAGCCGATCAGAGCCGGGCCGGCCAGAATACCGGCATAGCCGACGGTGGTGACGGAGGCGATCGCCAAATTGGCCGGCATGTCGCGCTGGTTGCCTGCAGCGCTGAACAGGATCGGCACCACGTTCGAGGCGCCCAGGCCGACCAGCATGAAACCGACCAGCGACACGGTGGCGTGATTGAAGGCGATGGCCAGACTCAGGCCGAGAGCGGCGCACAGGCTGCCCAGCAGCAACACCCGGTAGCGGCCCAGCGAGTTCACCACCCGATCGCCATTGAGCCGGCCGAGCGTCATGGTGATGGAAAACAGCGCATAACCCAGACCGGCCTGGCTGTGTTCGACGCCGCGCAATGTGGTGAGGAACAGCGCGCTCCAGTCGAGCATCGATCCTTCCGCCAGGAACATGATGAAGCAAAGAATGCCGATGAACATCACCCAGCCGCGCGGCAAGACGAACATCGGCCCGCCGTCGTCGGCGCCGCTCTCACGCAGCAGATGGCGGCTGGCGAGCGCCAGCAGCACTATCACCGCCAGTACGGTAAGCAGGGTGGATTGCAGCGGCGTCAGCCCCAGCCACAACAGCGCGCTGACGCCGCCGGCACCGGCAATGCCGCCGATGCTGAAGAAACCGTGAAAGCCGGACATCATCGCCTTGCCGCTGGCGCGTTCGACGATCACCGCCTGAACGTTCATCGCTACGTCGATCATGCCGATCGCCGCACCGAACAGCAGCAGCGCCACGGCCATGCCGCCGAGAGAGTCCATCAGCGCCAGCAGCGGCAGATCGATGCACAATCCCAGCCCCGCCATCAAAATCACCGAGCGGCAGCCCAATTTGCCGGTCAGGAAACCGGTCAGCGGCATCGCCAGCATGGAGCCGGCGCCGATACAGAGCAGCAACAGGCCGAGCGAGCCGTCGTCGATGCCGATGCGCGCTTTGGCGAAGGGGACCAGCGGCGCCCAGGCGGCCATGCCGAGACCGGCGACGAAAAAGGCCAGACGGGTGGCGATCTGTTGAGGAACGCCGGGCGTTTGCTGTTCATTACACAAGGTGGCTGTCATGTAAGCGTCAGGATCTTGGGTCAAAAGAATGGTGAAAGTTACTGACAGTTTTTATCACAATCCGCGATCCGGGTCGAAAATATTCGTGCCTGACACATCCCTGGCGCCGCCTCTGCGCACCAGCCACAGCGCGATAGCCTGGACAATATAGTCCTTTTGCCGCTCGTCCAGTGCGACGCCCTGCGGTATGCCGTGCCACTTTTCCAGGCAGCCGCGGCAGCAGGTGGCGGTGGCGTGCTGGGCGACGAACACCGGGTGGCCACGCATCGGCGTTTGCTTGCCGTCGTTTTTAGGGTGGGCGGCGGCCAGGCGGCGATCGATAAAATCGCGGGCATGGCTGAGGATAAGGGGTAATCCCTTGCCCTCGAGATAAGCCTGGTCTTTGGCATTTAAACGGAAGCGAGCGCGGAAGGGGGAACTTTGCAGCCGCCGCCACAGCACGTCGGGTTGAAAGGGCATCATGAATTTTACTCGCTGAAGGTATCGCCGGGTTGCGCGGCGTGGCGGAAGAGCGGCTGAAAGATCCGGCGCGTTTGCCGCTGTTTATCGCCATCGATGCGTTTATCAACGAAACGACGGCATTGGCCGACTATATCGTCCCGGACACCCATAACTTTGAGAGCTGGGGATTCAGCGCCCCCTGGGGCGGCGTCGCCAGCAAGGCCACCACTGCGCGCTGGCCGATAGTGACGCCGGCGACCGCGAAAACGGCGCAAGGGCAGCCGATCTCCATGGAGGCGTTTTGCATCGCCGTCGCCAAACGCCTGGCGCTGCCGGGGTTCGGCGATCGCGCTATCGGCGACGGCCGGGGCGGGCTGCTGCCGCTCAACCGCGCCGAGGATTATTATCTGCGCGCCGCCGCCAACGTGGCGTTTGCCGGCAAGGCGCCGGTGCCGGCCGTGAGGGAGGAAGAGCTGGCGTTGAGCGGCGTCGATCGCTTGTTGCCGCAGCTTGCGCAGACGCTGCGCGCCGATGAGATCGGCCGCGTGGCGTTTATCTACAGCCGCGGCGGCCGCTTCGCCGGTCATGACAGCGGCCGCCGCGACGGCAGCGTGGGCAACCGCTGGGAGAAGCCGCTGCAGATCTGGAATGCGGAAGTGGCGAAGCACCGGCATGCGATTACCGGCGAGCGTTTCAGCGGCTGCCCAACCTGCTACCCGGCGCGTTTGTCGGACGGCCGCGCGGTGGAAGAACTCTACCCTGAGCGGCAGTGGCCGCTGCGGCTGATGTCCTTCAAATCCAATGTGATGAGCAGCTCCACCGCGGTGATCCGGCGCCTGCACGACGTGAAGCCGGTGAACCTGGTGGCGCTGAACCCGGCGGACGGGGCGCGTTTCGGCATTCAACACGGTGATTGGGTGAGCATCAGCACCCCGGGCGGCAGCCGTGAGGCGCAGATCAGTCTGCTGGCGGGGGTGATGCCCGGCGTGATCGCGGTGGAACACGGCTACGGCCACCGGGAGATGGGCGCCAGCCAGCACTACCTGGACGGCGAGCCGCTGGCGATGGATAAGCGCATTGCCGCCGGCATCAACCTCAACGATCTGGGGTTTGCCGATCCGACGCGCGAAGTGCCGAACACCTGGCTGGACTGGGTGACCGGTGCGGCGGTGCGCCAGGGGATTCCAGCGGCGATCGTCAAACTTTCCGCGTAAACGGCAGACGAAAAAAAACCTGCTGTAACAGCAGGTTTTATTAAATTTGGTCGGCATGAGAGGATTCGAACCTCCGACCCCCGACACCCCATGACGGTGCGCTACCAGGCTGCGCTACATGCCGACGCTATGAAAAATCATACTACCGATTCCCGATGTTAATGCAAGCGCCTCGCCTCTTGATTGCTTTAGTTTTAAGCAGTTAGTTGGCGATAAAGCGTTTTACATCGGTCAGCACCTGCAACAGCAGAGCAAGCTGCGGTTTCTCGTCTTTTATTTCATCGCCGTTCTGATCGTAGACGCGATAGTTGCCGCTGTTGTCCAGCATCAGCGTCTGCGTCGGCGTGATGATCACCAGCTGATTGCCATCGCCGGTGGCGATCCAGTCGTTGCGGCGCTGGGCGGTGAACAGATCTTCGCCCTGCGAATAGTCTTTCGGCGCGGTCTTCACGTGCAGCAATCGTTGCATCAGGGTGCGCATCACGTCGTTATGGCCGGTCAGTTTGCTGATGGTCTGCGCCGGGGTGCCCGGCCAGTGGATCACCAACGGCACCTGCAGCTGCGCCTGGTTGAAACCGGTGCCGGCGCCCCATTGGCCTTTGCCGCTGTCGTTGAACTCGACGCCGTGCTCGGCGGTGATCACCACCACGGTTTTATCCAGCAGGCCGCGCTGTTTCAGGGTGTCCAGCACCTGGGCTATCTGGGCGTCCACGTCTTGCGCGCCGGTGCGATAGCGCCGAATAAAGTCGGCCGGAGCCGGGGTTTTGTCGCCTTCGACAGCCTCGGCGCCGCTGAAGCTGATATAGGAGAACCACGGCTCTTTGCTACCCTGATCCGCCAGCCAACGCTGCCATTGCTGCGTGGTTTGCGCGTCGCTTTGCGGCGCCGGCGTCGGCAGCGAGAAGTCGGTCAACAGCGCCTGACGGTACAGGCTGGCGTTGAAGCCATCGGAGGAGAACAGCCCCAGCTGGTAGCCCCGATCGCCGAGCGCAGCGATCAGCGCCGACGGCTTGCGGCCGGCGAGCACGCTGTCCAGATAGGTCGGGGAAATGCCGTAGAACAGGCCGAACAGCCCGGTATCGGCATGGTTGCCCGAACTGTAATGATCGCTGAAACGCACGTTTTCCTGGGCGAAGCGCGTCAGCGCCGGCATGTCCTGCGCCACGTCTTTAGCGCGAATGCCGTCCACCACGATCATCAGCAGGTTATAGCCGCTGCCTTTATCGCCGTAGCTGAGATCGCTGAGCGGATACTCTACCGCCACCGCTTCCGGATTGCCCTGTTGCATCAGGCGGCGCTCATACTCTTGCTGGTCGAGCAGGCCGTGTTTTTCGAGGAACTTGCGCGCGGTCATCGGGTACGAGAGCGGCAGGTTGGCTCGCTGCATGGTGATCGGGCGATAGAAGTTGGCGTCGGCCCAGATGTAAATCAGGTGCGACGCGAAAAAGGCGCTGATAAACAGCGCCGCCAGCGGTTTGCCGAAGCGGCGGCGGTTCAGGCTGCGCAGCTTCTGCCAGCTCCAGGTGGCGAACAGCATCTCCACCAGGAAGATCGCCGGCACGCAGATGAACATCAGCTGCCAGTCGCGCGAAAGCTCGCTTTGGTCCGGGTTGACCACCAGATCCCACACCACCGGATTGAGGTGCAGGTGGAAATGGGAGAACACTTCGCTGTCGACCAGCAACAGCGTGAGCCCGATGGTGGCCAGCGCGGCGGAAATAAATCGCAGCAGCCGCTGCGACATCACCACGAAGGTGAGCGGGAAGATCACCAGCAAATAGCCGGCGAACACGATAAAGCTGAAATGCCCCAGCAGGCTGACAAAGGCATAAACCCGGCCCAGCAGGGATGCGGGCCAGTCGGTGACAAACAGGTAACGGCTGCCCAGCCCAAGGGCGAGCAAAATGTTGAATAAGGCGAACCAGTGCCCCCAGCTGATCATCTGGGAGACTTTTTCACGATAACGCTGACGGTTTGTCACCATAAGTCAATATTAATGTGCTTTATCTTCACGGACAGAAGCCTGCAGGGCTTCCGCGAACGATCTCGCCAGGGTTTTCCGCTGCGCGGGGGCAACGCTGGTGTTGATCAAATTAGTGACCATATTGCCCAGCACCATCAGGGAAAGATCGGTGGGGGTATGGTGTTTTTCCAGAACATTGACCAGCTCTGAGAGCAGTTGTTCAACGTGTTCGTCACTGTAACGGGATGATTGTGGCATAAAATTGCGCTTAGTAATCTGCAAAGTGCCCTATCTTACCGTATAGGGCAGTGATTTTCCGCTCTTTTATCACTTCCTGTCATTCGGGAAATTGTTCGCCCGCGCCGGGGCTGCCCCTCGCAGCGCCTTTCCGGTTTGCCGCGGTTTTTAGTATTGCAGGGCGGGGCCTTCAGTGTTTGAATACGCGCCTAAAGAACAGGAGGATTTACCATGAGTCTGGATATCGACCAGATCGCTCTGCACCAGTTGGTGAAACGCGACGAGCAAACGCTGGACGTGGTGCTGCGCGATTCCTTGCTTCCCACCAACGCGGCGGTGGAAGAAATGATGACGGAACTGCATCGCGTCTATAGCGCCAAGAGCAAGGCCTTGGGCCTGTTCAACGAAGGCAGCGAGCTGGCGGAAGCGCTGCGCACCTGCCGCAAGGACGATAAGGACTTTCTGGCCTTCAGCCGCGCGGCGACCGGCCGCCTGCGCGACGAACTGGCGAAGTATCCGTTCGCCGAAGGCGGCGTGGTGCTGTTTGGCCAATACCGTTATCTGGCGGTGGAGTATCTGCTGATCGCGGTGCTGAACAGCCGTAACAGCATGCGCGTCAACGAAGAGCTGGATATCAACACCACCCACTATCTGGACATCAACAACGCTGATATCGTCGCGCGCATCGATCTGACCGAATGGGAAACCAACCCGGAATCGACCCGCTACCTGACCTTCCTGCGCGGGCGCGTGGGCCGCAAGGTCGCCGACTTCTTCATGGATTTCCTGGCGGCGTCCGAAGGGTTGGACACCAAGGCGCAAAACCGTGGGCTGCTGCAGGCGGTGGACGACTACTGCGCCGATGCGCAGCTGGACAAGAACGAGCGCCAGTCGGTGCGCCAGCAGGTGTACAGCTACTGCAACGAACAGCTGCAGGCGGGCGAAGAGATTGAGCTGCAGGCGCTGTCGCAGGAGCTGTCGCCGGTCGGCGAGAAAGACTTCATGCAGTTCTCCAGCGAGCAAGGGTATGAGCTGGAAGAAAGCTTCCCGGCGGATCGCGGCACGCTGCGCCAACTAACCAAATTCGCCGGCAGCGGCGGCGGCATCAGCCTGAACTTCGACGCCATGCTGCTGGGCGAGCGCATTTTCTGGGATGCGGCCACCGACACCCTGACCATCAGAGGCACGCCGCCGAATCTGCGCGATCAGCTGCAGCGCCGGACCGGCAGCGGCAAGTAAGCGCGCCGAATCGCAGACAATAAAAAACGCCGCAATTGCGGCGTTCTTTATTTCGGCGTCCCGAAAGGTTCGAAAACGTAGCGATTAAACGCGAACGAAGTCGATGTGAGCCAGTTTTGGCTTGAACGGGTGACGCTGTACAGCCTGAACCTTAACTTTGGTTTCTTTACCGTCGATAACCAGAGTTACTGCTTCGCTGTAGAATTCTGGTTTAGCTTCCATGTTCTTGACAGAATCATGGTCCAATTCGATGGAAACTGCAGCTTCTTTGCCACCGTAAACGATAGCTGGGAATTTGTTTGCTGCACGCAGGCGGCGGCTCGCACCTTTACCCTGGTCTTTACGTACTTCTGCATTGATAGTGAACATTGTTTTTTCTCTTAAAAGAAAATTTACCCTGCTACAGGCGACCCAAGTAGCAAGTTCGGAATTCCGCTTTAACGCTGGGCAGGCCCAGGTAAAGCGCGCGGCATTTTAACGGAAAGCCGCCTGCAGGGCAACGAAAACCTGCCCAGATTGAGGGCCGTTCGCTCAGGCCAACTGATTGGCGCGGCGGAAACGGCCTTGATAATCGAACACTTTCTCGCGCACCTGCCAAAACTGCCCGCGTTTGCGCGCCACCACGAAATCCGGATGGCGCAGCGCCTGCTGTTGCGCCAGCACGTCGGCGGCGGTGTGCCAGGCGAACGGCACGCCCGGCGCGCGCTGGTGCGGGCGCAGGAACAGCATTTCGAACGCTTTGCGCTGCGCCGGCGTCTGCAGGCGGAAGCGCTCGCTGGTGCTGGTGCCGTCCTCGTCGTAATAGGTGGCCTTCAGCCATTCGCCCTTGTCGTCGCGGCCGCTTTGCAATTCCATGCCGCCGCAGCGCAGCACCAGCGCGTCTTTCAGCTTCAGCGCCGCCTTCAGCATGTCATCGGGATCGACCAGCACCTCCTGGCACTGATGGCAGCGGCGCGCGGCGATGTCGTTCTCCGCGCCGCAGTGCGGGCAGCTCTTGAACCGGAAGCGGTAATCGCACTGTTCGCGGTGGCCGTCGTCGTCTTCCAGCCAGCCCTGACAGCGGCGGCCGTAGTGCTCGATGATGTCGCCATTCTCGGTGCACTTGCCCCAGAACAGGTTGGCGAAGCCGCAGGCCGGGCAGAACACCTGCACCGGCTGGCTGTCGCCGTGCGGCTTGCTGACGCCGACCTCCGGCGTGAACAGATCGTGCGGGTTGCCGGCGTAGTCGAGGATCAGGCAATCCTCCTTGCCGGGCGCCAGCCGCAGACCGCGGCCGACGATCTGCTGATACAGGCTGACGGACTCGGTCGGGCGCAGAATAGCGATCAGATCGACGTGCGGCGCGTCGAAGCCGGTGGTCAATACCGCTACGTTGACCAGATAGCGCAGCTGCTGCTGTTTGAACGCCTCGATCAGCGCATCGCGCTCGGCGGGCGGCGTTTCGGCGCTGACCAGCGCGGCCTCGCCGTTCGGCAGCAGGCCGTGGATCTCGCGGGCGTGCTCGACGGTGGCGGCGAAGATCATCACCCCTTTACGATCTTGGGCGTACTCTACAATCTGGCTGATGATATGCGGCGTGACGCGGTTTTGCCGCTTCAGCTCACGGTTCAGATCCGCTTCGCTGAACAGGCCGTTGCTTCTGGCCTCCAGCCGGCTGAAATCGTACTGCACGATCGGCATGTCCAGCCGCTCAGGCGGCACCAGGAAGCCGTTCTTAATCATGTAGCGCAGCGGCAGCTCGTAGATGCAGTCGCGAAACAGGCTGGCGCCGTCGCCGCGGGTGAAGCCGTGGTAGTGATACTGGTAAATCCAGCCCTTGCCCAGGCGATAGGGCGTGGCGGTCAGCCCCAGCAGCCGCAGCTGCGGGTTGGTTTTCTGCAAATGCTGGATGATTTGCTGGTACTGGCTGTCGTCGTCGTCGCTGATGCGGTGGCATTCATCGACGATCAGCAGCGAGAAGGCACCGTCGAACAGCGGCAGGTTGCGCGCCACCGACTGCACGCTGCCGAACACCACCTTGCCGGCGCTCTCTTTTTGTTGCAGGCCGGCGGCGAAGATGTCCGCTTCCAGGCCGTAGGCGCAGTATTTGGCGTGGTTTTGCGCCACCAGTTCCTTGACGTGCGCCAGCACCAGCACCCGCCCGCGGGCGCGCTTCGCCAGTTCGGCGATCACCAGGCTTTTGCCGGCGCCGGTCGGCAGCACAATCAGCGCCGGTTCGGGGTGCCGCCGGAAATGATTGATGGTGGCTTCGACCGCTTCCAGTTGGTAGGGGCGTAGGGTAAAGGCCATAAATGAACGCCGTAGGTTGGAATGGGCCGCCGGGAAGCGGTTTTGTCACCTCTGTTCCCACAGAAAGCGTGACATTTTACGCCCGGGCGGCCGAAAAATTTCCATTATTATGCCTTCTGCGCGCGCGCGGTGCGAGAAGCGTGAAAATTACCCCTGTCGGGCAACGCGTTGTGCCGCTATACTCGTGTGACAGCAATCGCTGTTCCCCCACGCGATTTCCCCCCTGAACCTGCCATTTGCACCCGGTGCAACGGCGGGCGTCATATTTTGGCAATACGATCAATGCGATCATAACAACGACAGGCAAAGCAGATCCCATGCGATTGGACAAGTTTTTATCTCAGCAGTTAGGCATCAGCCGTGCGCTGGTCGCGCGCGAACTTCGGGCTAAACGCGTCACCGTTGACGGTGAGGTGGTGAAGAGCGGGGCGATCAAACTGACCCCGGAGCAAGAAGTGGCGTTCGACGGCAATCCGCTGCAGCAGCAGAACGGCCCGCGCTATTTCATGCTCAACAAACCGCAGGGCTACGTCTGCTCCACCGACGATCCCGATCATCCGACGGTGCTGTATTTCCTCGATGAGCCGGTCGCGTACAAGCTGCACGCCGCCGGGCGGTTGGATATCGACACCACCGGGCTGGTGCTGATGACCGACGACGGCCAGTGGTCGCACCGCGTCACGTCGCCGCGCCACCACTGCGAGAAAACCTATTTGGTCACGCTGGAGCACCCGTTGGCGGAAGACACCGCGCAGCGTTTCGCCGAAGGGGTGCAACTGCACAACGAGAAAGATCTGACGCGGCCGGCGACGTTGGAGCAGGTCGACGAGCGCGTGGTGCGCCTGACCATCAGCGAAGGGCGCTACCACCAGGTGAAGCGGATGTTCGCCGCCGTCGGCAACCGGGTGATCGAGTTGCACCGTGAGCGCATCGGCGCCATCGTGCTGGATGACGATCTGGCGCCGGGTGAATACCGCCCACTGACCGAAGAAGAGATCGCCAGCGTGGGCGCGCCGCACCTGCAGGACTGATAACCGATCATTGATTGCGGCCGATTAAGGAGTCGTGGAACGTGCAACAGAACCGAACCTCTCATCTCGGTTTGATTTTCATTCTGGGGCTGTTGTCCATGTTGATGCCGTTGGCGATCGACATGTACCTGCCCAGTATGCCGGTGATCGCCGCCCAGTTTGGCGTCGAGTCCGGCAGCGTGCAGATGACGCTCAGCGCCTATATGCTCGGCTTTGCCTTCGGGCAGCTGTTCTATGGGCCCATGTCGGACAGCATCGGCCGCAAGCCGGTGATCCTGTGGGGAACGCTGATCTTCGCCATCGCCGGCTGCGCCTGCGCCATGGCGCAGTCTATCGATCAGCTGATCGGGCTGCGTTTCCTGCACGGTCTGGCCGCCGCCGCCGCCAGCGTGGTGATTAACGCCCTGATGCGCGACATGTTCACCAAGGATGAGTTCTCGCGCATGATGTCGTTCGTCATTCTGGTGATGACCATCGCGCCGCTGCTGGCGCCGATGATCGGCGGTGCGCTGCTGTTGTGGTTCAGCTGGCACGCCATCTTCTGGACCATGGGTGCCGCGGCGCTGATCGGTTCACTGCTGGTGGCCTTGTTCATCAAGGAGACGCTGCCGAAAGAGCGGCGTCAGCGGTTCCACCTGCGCACCACGCTGGGCAACTTCGGTTCGCTGTTCCGCCACAAGCGGGTGCTGAGCTACATGTTGGCCAGCGCCTTCTCGTTTGCGGGCATGTTCTCGTTCCTCAGCGCCGGGCCGTTCGTCTACATCGAACTGAACCACGTTTCGCCGCAGCACTTCGGCTACTATTTTGCGCTGAACATCGTCTTCCTGTTCCTGACGACGCTGATCAACAGCCGCAACGTGCGGCGGTTCGGCGCGGTCAAGATGTTCAAGCTGGGGCTGCTGGTGCAGCTGGCGATGGGGCTGTGGCTGCTGGCGGTAAGCGCCGTCGGCCTGGGCTTCTGGGCGCTGGTGATCGGCGTAGCGGTCTACCTGGGGTGCATCGCGATGATTTCCTCCAACGCCATGGCGGTGATCCTGGATGATTTTCCGCATATGGCGGGCACCGCGTCTTCCCTGGCCGGCACGTTGCGCTTCAGCATCGGCGCGCTGGTGGGGGCGGTGCTGTCGATGGCGCCGGGCAAAAGCGCCTGGCCAATGGTCACCTCGATGGCGCTGTGCAGCATCGTGGCGGTGCTGTTCTACGTTTACGCCAGCCGGCCGCGCGATCGCGCAGCCTGACGTTCTCCCGACTCGGGGCGTTTCGCCCCGCAGCGTCATGGGGTTGCGCCCTGCCATTTCAGGGTGCAACCGGCAATGAATAATTTGTTGCTAAATATATGCCTGCTGATTAATCGGTCATTTTCCCATCTGTGTGCTTTTTGTTAAAAAACTCCGCCATCGTGCCGCCCGATATTCCCCGGGAGGCGCGGCGTTCTGTCGGCTGCGCCGCGCGAGTGGTTTGTATTAGGATTGATGTAAATCAAGGCATTAGCAGGAGAGGCTGCGCTAACGTGGCGGGTGAAATGTTTCTTCAATGTAAAAATATGGCGACGGAAAAGTAGTCGCATTGCAAGAAAAAAGAGTTGAGATCGCTGCGGGAAAGGGTTACATATAACGCAAAAATGCGAGCTGAGTCGCAAAATGCCGTGAAATAACACCGCACGGCGCGCCAAAAAATGGCGCGGCATCGGCAAGCACGGGGTCAGGTTAATGGTTTGCGGCAAAATTTACATTTAAATAACATTTGTGCGCGGCAGAGTCGGGAGTCAACGGCTATAACTTAGTAACCCTGTCAGGTAAAAGTGTTTCACCTTTTCAAACTAGGGATTTCATGTGGAGAGTATCCAACTTTCGGTAGTGCATCGCTTGCCGCAAAGTTATCGTTGGCTATCCGGTTTCACCGGCGTGAAGGTCGAACCGATTCCGTTTAACGGAATAGACGAAGATAACAACCTGATTGGGCTGAAGTTGCTCAGCCATGAAGGGGCCGAGGCCTGGCAGGTAATGCAACAGCTCAATCTGTCGCTGCAGGAGATTCAGGTCGACTGCGCGATTGTCGAATGGGAAGGAGAGCCTTGCCTGTTCGTGCAGCGCAGCGACGAGAGCGCCACCATGTGCCGCCTCAAAAACGTCGGCGCCGCGATCGCCGAACCGCTCAGCGCGCAGTACCCCTTCTGAATTCGCCGCTAATCCGCCAACTGCAGCAGTTGACGGGTATAGTCGGCGGCGGGCGCCGCGAAAATCGCCCGGCAGTCTCCCTGTTCAACCACTTCTCCCTGTCGCAGCACGATGACCTGGTGGCATAGCGAACGCACCACCTGCAGGTCATGGCTGATGAACAGATAAGCCAGCCGGTGACGTTGCTGCAGCGATTTCAGCAGCGCCAGGATCTGCGCCTGCACCGATTTATCCAGCGAAGAGGTCGGCTCGTCGAGGATCAGCAGCTGCGGCTGCAGGATCAGCGCGCGCGCGATGGCGATACGCTGGCGCTGCCCGCCGGAAAACTCGGTGGGATAGCGGTGGCGCAGCTGCGGATCCAGGCCGACCTCCTGCAACACCTCGATCACGCGCTGTTCCCGCTGCTCGGCGCTAAGCTGCTGGTGCACTTCCAGCCCCTCGGCGATGATTTGCTGCACGTTAAGGCGCGGGTTCAGGGCGGAATAGGGATCCTGGAAGACGATTTGCATCCGGCTGCGGTAGGGCAGCATCTGCTTCATCGTGAGCGGATGCAGCGGTTCGCCGTCGAACCAGATGGCGCCTTGTGAGGCCAACAGGCGCAGCAGCGCCAGCCCGGTGGTGCTTTTGCCCGAGCCGGATTCCCCCACCAGCCCCACGCTTTCCCCGGCCCGCAGCTCGAAACTCAATGATTTCAATGCATAGTGATAATCCACCGTGCGGCGCAGCAGGCCGCGGCGAATGGGGAAGCGCACCTGCAGGTTCTCCACCTTGAGCAGCGGCCGCTCGTCGCCGGGGCGCCCGTTGGCCGCGGCAGGCAACGGCAGCGGTTCACCGACGTCTTCGGCGGCCAGCAGCTGCTGCGTGTAAGGATGCTGCGGCCGGCTGAACAGCCGCGCGCGGGCGTTTTGCTCCACGCAGCGCCCCTGGCGCATCACCGCCACGTTGTCCGCCAGGCGGCGCACGATATTCAGGTTATGGGTGATGAACAGCAGCCCCATGTCCATCTCTCGTTTCAATTCTTGCAGCAGCGTCAGGATCTGCGCCTGGATAGTGACGTCGAGCGCGGTGGTGGGTTCGTCGGCGATCAGCAGTTTCGGTCGGGTCAACACCGCCATGGCGATCATCACCCGCTGGCGTTCGCCGCCGGACAGCTGATGCGGATAGTCCTGCAGCCGGCTTTTGGCCTGGCGGATGCCGACGCGCTCCAGGCACTCGACGATCTCCGCGCGCGCGGCATCGCGCCGCAGGCCGCGGTGCAGCATCAGCACTTCCGCCAGCTGTTTCTCGATGGTGTGCAGCGGGTTAAGCGACACCATCGGTTCCTGAAAGATCATCGCGATCTGATTGCCGCGCACCTTGCGCAGCGCCGCTTCCGGCGCATGCAGCAACGAATCGCCGTTGAACAGAATGTCGCCGGCAGGGTAAACCACCGGCGGCGCGGGCAGCAGGCGCAGTATCGACAGGGCGGTGACGCTTTTGCCGGAGCCGGATTCCCCTACCAGCGCCAGCGTTTCCGCCGGCGCGATTTGCAGCGAGAGTTCGTTGACCACCGGCGTGACGGTGTCGCCCTGGCGGAAGGCGATGCTGAGATCCTGAATAGCGAGCAAAGGAGTGGCCATATCAATGCGCCTTGCTGGGGTCAAAGGCGTCGCGCACCGCTTCGCCGATAAAGATTAATAACGACAGCAGCACCGCCAAGACCAGGAAGGCGGTGATGCCGAGCCACGGCGCCTGCAGATTGTTTTTGCCTTGCAGCAGCAACTCACCGAGCGACGGCGAACCGATCGGCAGACCGAAACCGAGGAAATCGAGCGACGTCAGGGTGGTGATCGAGCCGCACAGGATAAACGGCAGGAAGGTCAGCGTCGCCACCATGGCGTTGGGCAGCATATGGCGGGACATGATAACGCGATCCGGCACGCCCATGGCGCGCGCGGCGCGGATGTAGTCAAAATTGCGGGTGCGCAGGAATTCGGCGCGCACCACCCCCACCAGGCTCATCCAGCCGAACAGGATGGTGATGCCGAGCAGCCACCAGAAATTGGGCTGGACGATGCTCGACAGCAGAATGATCAGAAACAGCGTCGGCATGCCCGACCACACTTCGATAAAGCGCTGCCCCCACAGATCGAAGCGCCCGCCATAATACCCTTGCGTCGCGCCGACGCACACGCCGATCAGGCTGGAAAACAGCGTCAATGCCAGGCCGAACAGCATCGAGATGCGAAAACCGTACAGCACACGAGCGAGCACGTCGCCGCCGTTGCTGTCGGTGCCGAGCAGGTTGTGGCGCGAAGGCGGCGAGGGGAAGGGCACCTCGGTGGCGAAGTTGATGGTGTCGTAGCTGAAGCGGATCGGCGCCCAAACCGCCCAGCCGTGCCGTTCGATCTGCCGCTGTACGAACGGATCCTGATAGTCGGCTTCGGTGTTCAGCTCGCCGCCGAAGGCGGTTTCGCTGTAGCTAATCATAAACGGCAGGTACAACCGGCCTTCATAACGCACCAACAGCGGTTTGTTATTGGCGATCAGATCGGCGGCCAGGCTCAGGGTGAACAGCACCAAGAAGATCCACAGCGACCAGTAGCCGCGGCGGTTGCGGCGAAAACGCGCCCAGCGCGCCTGGTTGATCGGGCTAAGGCGGCTCATTGGCGGGCCTCGAAGTCAATGCGCGGATCGACCAGGGTGTAGGTGATATCGCTGAGGATATTCAACAGCAGGCCGATCAGGGTGAAGATATACAGCGTGCCGAACATCACCGGGTAGTCGCGCTGCAGCGTGGCGTCGTAGCCCAGCAGCCCCAGGCCGTTGAGCGAGAACATGACTTCTATCAGCAGCGAGCCGGTGAAGAACATGCTGATAAAGGTGGCCGGAAAACCGGCGATCACCAGCAGCATGGCGTTGCGGAACACGTGGCGGTAGAGGATTTTTTTCTCATCCAGCCCCTTGGCGCGGGCGGTGGTGACGTACTGCTTGCGGATCTCGTCGAGGAACGAGTTTTTGGTCAGCATGGTCAGGGTGGCGAAGCCGCCGATCACCGTCGCCAGCACCGGCAACGTGATGTGCCACAGGTAGTCGGCGATCTTCGCCGGCCACGAGAGGGCGTCGAAGTTGCTGGAGACCAGGCCGCGCAGCGGGAACCAGTCGAGGTAGCTGCCGCCGGCGAACAGCACAATCATCAGGATGGCGAACAGGAAAGCCGGAATGGCGTAGCCGATGATGATCAGCGTGCTGCTCCAGGTATCGAACGCGCTGCCGTTGTGGACGGCCTTGCGGATGCCGAGCGGGATCGACACCAGGTAGATGATCAGCGTGCTCCAAAGGCCCAGCGTGATGGAGACCGGCAGGCTCTGGCCGATCAGCTGCATCACCGAGGCGCCGCGAAACAGGCTGTCGCCGAAGTCGAAGCGCATATAGTTCCACAGCATGGTGAAGTAGCGCTCGTGCAGCGGTTTATCGAAGCCGTAACGTTGGGTGATCTCGGCGATCACCTCCGGATCCAGACCGCGCGAACCGCGGTATTGGCTGTCGCCTGCCGCGATGCCCGCTCGGGCATGGCCCAGGCCTTCGCTGACGCCGCCGCTGCCAAAACCGCTGCCATGCCCCAGCTCAATGGCGGCGATGGCCTGATCGACCGGGCCGCCGGGGGCAATTTGCACGATAAAAAAGTTGATGGTGATGATCGCCCACAGCGTGGGGATCACCAGTAACAGTCTGCGTATCAGATAGGCCGCCATTCCGACTCCTTATTGCCGTTGAGCCGGTAAACGCGCCGCCTTGTTGACGTCGTACCACCAGTTATCGAAGCCGATCGCATAGGCCGGGCGGATCGACGGCGTGGAGAACTTGTCCCAATAGGCGTAACGATCGTGGTTGGAGTACCACATCGGCAGCATGTAGTTGTTCCAGGTCAGCACCCGATCCAGCGCGCGGCCGAGCGGCAACAGGGCCTTTTCGTCGCCCTGATGGGCGGCGATTTGCCTCACCAGGCTGTCGACCGCCGGATCTTTGACGCCGGCCGTGTTGTAGCTGGAATCGATGTACTGCGAATCCCACAGGATTTGCAGATCGGCGCTGGGGAACGGCATCGCCATATATACGGTCGACATCATGTCGAAATCGCGTTCGCGCAGGCGGCGGGTGTACTGTGAGGCGTCAACTTCGCGAATTTGCATCTCGATGCCCAATCGCTGCAGGTTGTGGCGGAATGGCAGCACATATTGGAAGTTGCTGCCGCTCAGCAGCATCAGCTCGAAAGTGAACGGCTGGCCGGTTTTGGCGTTGACCAACTTTTGATTTTTGACCACCCAACCGGCTTCTTTCAGCAGTTGGGTCGCTTTCAGCAGGTTTTGCCGATCGTTGCCGCTGCCGTCGGAGGAGGGCGGCTGGTAGATGCTGGTGAACACCTCCGGCGGCACCTGGCCTTTGAGCGGTGCCAGCAAGGCCAGTTCGGCGGCGTCCGGGTAGCTACGGGCGGCGTAGGCGGTGTTTTGGAAATAGCTGTCGGCGCGCTGATAGGCGTTGTAATACAGCGCCTTGTTCATCCAGTTAAAGTCGAAAGCCAGGCCAATCGCTTCCCGTACCCGACGATCGGCGAACAGCGGTTTTTGGATGTTGAATGCCAGCCAGCGGGTATTCTGTGCCGCCTGGTTGGTCTCGTCCTGCTTGATGATGTAGTTGCGCGCGAAGTTGCCGCCCTGATACTGGGTGGCCCAGCTTTTGGGCGACGGCTCGATGCGGAAATCGTAAGCGCCGGCCTTGAAGGCTTCCAGCGCCACTTTGTCGTCCAGGTAATAATCGTAGCGAATGCTGTCGAAGTTATAGCGGCCGCGGTTCACCGGCAGGTTGGCGGCCCAGTAGTCGCGTACTCGCTGGTAGGTGATGTACTGGCCGAGGCGGTAATCGCCGATTTTATACGGGCCGCTGGCGAGCGGCGGGATGTTGAGCGGCTCATTGAGCTTATACCCTTGCCAAAAAGCAGCCGGGAGGATCGGCAGACTGCCGAATAGCGACAGCATCGCCTCTTTGTTCGGCTGCGGAAACTCTATACGCACCGTCAAACGCGAGATAGCCTTGACCGTGACGCCTTTGTAATAAGAGCGAAACTGCGGCACGCCTTCGGTCATGAATTTATTGAAGGTGAAGGCCACGTCGGCGGCGGTGATCGGGCTGCCGTCCTGAAAGCGGGCGCGCGCGTTGATATCCACTTCGACCCACCGCAGATCGCTGGGATAACGAGCCGATTCGGCAATCAGCGGATAAAAGCTGCCGGGTTCGTCGTCGGACGTCGCGAACAGGGTATCGTACAGTTGTTCGGTACGGGCACCGGGCACGCCGCGGGTGGCGAAGCGGTTGAAGTTGTCGTAGGTACCGATGGCCGCCAGCCGCACGTCGCCGCCCTTGGGCGCCGCCGGGTTGACGTAGTCGAAATGGCTGAAGTCGGTGGCGTATTTCGGTTCACCGAGAAGGGCGAAAGCGTAGCTTTCGTTGAGGGCTTCGGCCTGCAGACCGAAGCTCAGTGCCGAGAGCACCAGAGCAGCGAAAATGCGCACGGACATCGGACGGTAAGCTCCTGCTGTGGAATAAAGTACAACCTGCGCCCAGCATAACATTCTTCGGGTGAGCGCAGGGTAAAGATGCTTAAAGATTAACTATTTTTTTGCCTGATAATCAAAGACCTGATGAGCATTGCAGTAAGCGACGAAATTGTCGATGCTCAGCGGCTTGCTGAAGTAGTAGCCCTGCATGAAGTTAACGCCGTGTTCTTGCAGGAACTGCATCTGCTCGGCGGTTTCCACGCCCTCGGCCACCGTCAGCATTTTCAGCTTTTTCGCCAACGAGATCACCGCATCCAGCACCGGCGCGGTGACCGTGTCCTGGCCGATGGTGTTGACGAAGCCACGATCGATCTTCAGGTAATCCATGGTGAAGCGCTCAAGATAGATCAACGCGCTGTGCCCGGTGCCAAAATCGTCCACCGCGATCTCGATGCCCTGTTTGTGCAGCCAGTCAAACTCCGCCAGCGCACTCTCTTCTTCCACCATGCCACGCTCGGTGATTTCAAACACCAGCGTAAAGTAATCGCCCGGCAGCTGCGTCAACAGTTCATACACGTCCTGGTGGAACGACGGCGCGCTCAGGTGGGCGGGGGAGATGTTGAGCCCGACCTTGCCTCCCCGCGGCAGCGCTTTGGCGAGCTGCGGCGCATCTTCGGCGATCAGCCTGAACAGGTGGCGGGTGAGCGGCACGATCAGCCCGTTGCTTTCGGCGTAGGGGATAAAGACGTCGGGCGGGATGCGGCCTTCGATCGGATGCTGCCAGCGGATCAGCGCTTCCAGCCCGCCGATGCTGTTGCTGTCGGTATGGAACACCGGCTGGTATTCGATAAAGAACTCGTTGCGCTTGATGCCGCGCAGCAGTGCGCGTTCCGGGCTTTGCCGCAGCAGCAGCATGTAATAGCAGAGTACGCCGATCATCAATGACAGCACCAGGCTGCCCAGCAGCGTCAGGCGAATGTCGTTGGGGGTCAGTTTCTCGTTGTAGAACAGGATGGTCAGCGGCAGATTGGGCAGCGTCAGTTTATCCGCCTTGCCCTTCGGCAACTGATCGACCGGCATCAGGTTCGGGCTGAAGGTGGTCAGCGCGCGGTTGCCCATCACGATGGCGATGCCCGGCGCCTGTTCGTCGTGCGAGGTGAACAGCAGATAGGGCATCAGATCGATGTCCAGCGTAGCGAGGATGCCGGTGGCCTTTTCGTCGGGATGCCGCAGCCAAACTGCAACCGCCGGTTTGTTCGGCACGATCGGCGTGCCCTGCTGCAGCTTGAGATCCAGGGGCAGATTCCAGTCGATATCCTGGTAGAGATTTTTCATCGGCAACATCATGTCGCCGGTGGCGGAAGAGCAATAGGCGTAGCCGTCTTTCACCAACAGGAAGGTGCGCACGCCGCTGGTAAAGGCCGCCTGGTAGGTAATGTCCGACTGGCTTGAGAGGCAAGGCTTGGCCAGCAGCGGCATCATTTGCTGCATCACCGTCTTCAGGTGCGAGATATAACCCAGCGTGAACTTTTGCGTGCGCGCTTCGACCTTATGTTGATATTGCGTGCGCTGGTGGTTAATCAAAGAAAGCGTGACCGCGGTGAAGAGCGTAAAAAATACCAGGGCGGCGACGCCGCTTTTAGCCAGGCTGCGCTGTCGGTGAGACACGCTGCGGGCAAAAGCTCTTTTCAAGCCCATAACCGAGTCCTCTGCAACAGGGCGTCAGGGGTGTCGCGCAGCCATTTAATGGATTGTGCCAACGGCTTTTTTTTCATTTTTGCCTTTTTATCCCGTACCAACCGGCGGCGTTGTTTAAATATGCGGCGTCGCCGACAGAAATATAATGCGCCTATTTTAAGCGGAAACGTTTTAAATAACGCCGGGGCGCCGTTGCCGTCATCTGACGATAATAGGCGAGTTTTTCCTCGATGGCGCGATTTCCTGCCAACAGTTTATCAAAATAATGGCGTGCGGCAGCGTTAAGCGGAGAAAGATGGCGATAAGGCAGGGAGCAATCTTGATGATATCTGTTAGACAACCAAAAAAAACGCCGCCCGTAGGCGGCGCTTATCGCTCGTTTGGTATTCAGGATCTTCAAGGCATTGCGCCGTTAACCGTTGGTCAACACCCGGCGCGCTTCTCGATAACGTTTATTCCAATAGTTATCGGTCAGCTTGGAAATCATGACCCCACTGCTGGTGGAGGCGTGAACGAACTGATCGTTGCCTAAATAGATGCCGACATGGCGCCCGGTGGAACCTGCGCGGAACAGCACCAAATCGCCGACGCGCAGCTTGGTGCGCTGGATTTTCTTGCCGAGATCTTCCTGTTCATAGGTAGAACGCGGTAAATCCATGCCGAACTGTTCGCGGAAGGTGCGTTGAACAAACGCCGAGCAATCGATGCCGCGCTTGCTGTCACCGCCTAAACGGTAGCGAACGCCTTTCCAGTCCGCGTACTGATCCATAATCTTTGACTTGACGTCAACGTTGCGGACCATCGCTTCGAATTCATCCTGAGAGGCTTGCAGTAAAAGACCGTCTTTGTCATTAACTGCACGCATCTCAGTTTGTGCGTTATTCAAGTTCGAAGTGTGAGTCGAGCTGCATGCGGAGAGCATAACCGCAGCGGCAATTGCAGGGACTACCCGCAAAAAATATCTCAGAAACGGTTGAGATTTGACCATTGTTGTTGTTTTCCCTTGAAGTCCTTAACGACGAAAGTCGCTACCTGAAAAATGCCAAACGAAACGAGCCTAGTCCGCACCTGTTGCATCGACAACCAGTTACCGTTGAAAACGTGCGAGAACGCACATTTTTATCGGATTCCATACTGATTCGACTTAAACCAGGCACAAACGCATCTGAGATTACCGGAACAAATAGGGGATTGCGAGCCTTTTTCCCGTCTTTTTTATATGAATTTGTGATGTAACATAATGTAAATCTTCATATAAAAAACGCCAATTGTCCGATGTATGAATCTGGCGTGAAATCAGGTTGCAAAAGCGTTAACGGGCGGTGACGATATTTTGCGCTCAGCGAAGGGATTAAGGCCGGGAGGCGGGCGCCTCCCGGCATGAGTCATAGACGCAAGTTATGGTTGGCCGGGGCGATGCTTGCCGGGCAACAGGCGATTCAACCGATCGACGATCCAGTCGCTGCAAGGCGTCATCAGCACCCAGCTGGCGCCAACCAGCACCACTGAAAGCGAGCCGACGGCGATATCGGTAAACCAGTGGGCGCCAATCATCACGCGTGGCAATGAGAAGAGCAGCGTAATCAGCAGGGCGACGGCGAAGGCGCGGCGGCCGAAATAGCGCAGCATAAAGCAGGAAAAAATAATCAGCATCATGCCGTGGTCGCCGGGGAAGCTGTCGCTGGAAGCGTCCTTGGTGGGGATGCCGGTCAGCTCGCTGACGCGATAGATATTGTCGAAGGTCAGGGTGGGGCTCGGATGCTTCACCGGCAGCAGGTGGCCAAGCTGGTTCAGCACCACGGCGGTCAGCAGCATCACCACGCCGGTGATCACCAGGCGGCGGCGGCCGGCGGCGTCCTGCTTCAGGTAGAAGTACAAATACAGCAGGCCCATGGCGAGCAGCGAAATCACGTCAAACGCGCGGTTGTTGGTGATGGCGACCAGGTGCAAAAACGCCGGGTCGGTGGCCAGATGGCGGTTAAAGAAGAAAAAGATCGCCGAGTCCAGGGTAAACCAGCCGCCGTGATTGGCCGGCAGGAACCAGGACAGGAACAGCGCAACGCCCAGTAAGTTGAAGAGGATAATGAGGGGTAAATTGCGGCGTGTCATGACATAACCTGTTGGCAAAATGAAAACGAAATAAAACCCGGCCGCCCTGCGGCAACCGGGGGGCAACGGTACGGGGTCTAACTTAAACGAATCTTAAACAAGGCGGATTGCAGGGCGTTCCAATCGGCATTTTCGCTGTGGATAAGCTCAATTCGGCTGTCGAGCGGCGCGACTGGGCGGGTTTCGATGTTGAGATCCTGTCCCTGACGATTGATCAGCAATGTGCCTTCGGGGATGCGCACCGCGCCTTTGGCGCGTTCTACCGGCGCGAGTCGCACCCATTCCATAAAGCCGACGGTGTCGAATTGGGTGTCGCCGTCAAAAATCCAGCCGCAGCTGGTGAAGCCTTGCCCCTCGTTCAACGCTCGCCGCCAGCGGGCGTGCTCCGGCAGCCGCAGCGCCGCCAGCCCCTGCGTTTTCGCCTGACCATGATGATGCTGCGCGTCCGGCAATTCTGTACGATTCGTGCGCGGAAGTGACAACAGCGCGACATCCGCTTCGCCTTGCGCGATGGCATAACAGGGCCGCCGCAGCGGATCTTGCGCCCTCCAGGCCTCCAGCGCCCGCCTGTCTTCCGGCTGATAGGTATCGCTTTTGCTGGCCAAAATAACGTCGGCCGCGGCCAGCTGATCGCGGAAGTTTTCGTTGTCGCGGTAGCGGGGCTGGCTGAGCTGGCGGGCATCCAGCAGGCACAGGGTGGCCTGCAGATCGATCCAGCCGGCATAGCTCTCCTGGGTCAGCAGCGACAGAATTTGTTTCGGATGCCCGAGCCCGGTCGGCTCGATCAGCAGCCGATCCGGTTTGGCCTGCTGTAACAGCATATTCAAGCCCACCTGCATCGGCAGGCCGTTGACGCAGCACATGCAGCCACCGGGGATCTCTTTGAGCACCGCGCCGCTGTCTGCCAGCAGCGCGCCGTCGATGCCGATCTCGCCGAATTCATTGACCAATACCGCCCAGCGCTCATGTTCGGGCTTATGAGCCAGCAAATGGCGGATAGTGGTGGTTTTACCGCTGCCGAGGAAACCGGTAATCAAATTGGTTTTGGTCATTAATAATTCCTGGAGCAAAAATTAACCTGCTTAATAAATGAGTTACGCAGCCTTATCGGTGAAACCGCCGCGATTTAATTTGTGCTCTATCTCGCAAATTTTGCACGTCACCATGCGCTTTTCAACCGACAAAATCCACCGTTCATAACAAGAAAGTTCTTAGATAAAACCCTGTATTAGATGCGGTTAACTTTTGTTAGTAGCTTGTTTTTACATTGTTAATGACGCGATTAACGATCAAATCTCGTCCCTTTCCTTGCGATTATTCCTAACAAGATCCTCTATGGTTAAATTGGCTTAACTAAAAATGAGGTTGCCATGAATACCTTTCGGTTATTTTTGATCGTAGGAATGTTGTTTTCATGGACGGCAGTGAGTCATGCAGGAGTGGCCGGCGGGGTAATTCGCTTCGTCGGTTCTATCGTTGAAAGTCCTTGCACGGTCAATATTGCAGATTCTAAGGCGAATACGCAATGTTACCGCAACGGCCAGCGTTATCAGGCCCAGCAAGCGTTGTCAGGTTTTGATACTACACGCAAAGAACTTCCGCTAAATCTAGGCACAACCGAAATGAAGTGGGTAGACCAACAGAAGAAACTCGCTGTTATGACGGTCGTTTATCGTTAAGTCGTTCCGCCATGCCGGCGTAACGTTACGCCGGCATGGTTATTCTCGGCCCTGCAGGCTTCTCACCGCAGCACCCACTCCTTCACCGTTTCACGCGCACCGCGATCGCGCAGCGACAAATAGGCTTGCGTCACCGCGTCGGCAAACGCCGCATGCGTTGCCAGCGATTCGCCGAACACCGATTTCAGCGCCAGCAGCGCCGTTACGCGCCGCCGATCGTCCGGCGTAGCGGCAATAGTCTGGTGCAGCGCGTCTGCCAGCGGATCGCGAATGTCGATCGGCTGACCGGCGTCATCGACGCCGCCGACGTAACGCATCCAGCCCGCCACGCCCAGCGCCAGCCCGCTATAGTCGCCGCCGTGCCGCAGATGCCAGCGCACCGCGTCCAGCAGGCGCTGCGGCAGCTTCTGCGAACCGTCCATGGCGATCTGCCAGGTGAGGTGTTGCAGCGCCGGGTTGCTGAAGCGCGCGATAAGCTGTGCGGCGTAGTCGGTCAGACTGATGCCGGTAACGCTCAGGGTGGGCGCCTGTTCGTCCAGCATCAACCGCAGGGCGGCGCGACGGTAGTGTTCATCCGCCATGCACTCGTTGATATAGCGGTAGCCACCCAGGTAGCCGAGGTAAGCCAGGAACGAGTGGCTGCCGTTCAGCATGCGCAGTTTCATGTGCTCAAACGGCAGCACATCGCTGACCAGCTGGGCGCCGGCCAGCTCCCACGCCGGGCGTCCGGCGGCGAAGTTGTCTTCCACCACCCATTGAATAAAGGGCTCGCAGGCGATGGCGCATTCGTCGCGCACGCCGCCCAGCGCGGCGGCAATCTCATCCAGCGTGGCCGGCGTGGCGGCCGGCACGATGCGATCCACCATGGTGCAGGGGAAGGTGGCGGCAGTGGCGATCCAATCGGCGAGCGACGGATCCCGCGCCTGCGCCAGATCGAGCACCGCCCGGCGCAGCACGTGGCCGTTCTCCGGAATATTGTCGCAGGAGAGCAGGGAGAAGGCGGGCAGGCCGCGTTCGCGCCGCAGCCGCAGCGCCTCCACCAAAATGCCGGGCACGGTCTGCGGCTGATGCGGCCACGCCAGATCGGCGACGATCCCCGGATGCTGCCGATCCAATCGCCCGCTGCCGGGCTCGATGCAGTAGCCTTTTTCGGTGATGGTCATCGAGACGATCGCCACCTGCGGCTCGGCCAGTTTCTCCAGCACCGCGGCGATGCCCTCCAGCTTGCGGTGCAGGCTCTCATGCACCGCGCCGACCACGATGGCCTGATTGCCGTCTGCGCCTTTCTCCAGCACGCTGTACAGATGATCCTGTTGCCGCAGCGCCTCAAACAGCGGCACGCCGCCGGACAGGCTGATCTCGCAGATGCCCCAGTCGCCGCCGTGGGCGTTCAGCACCCGATCGGTCAGCAGCGCCTGATGCGCGCGGTGGAACGCGCCGAAGCCAAGGTGCGCGATGCGGCTGCGCAGAGCCCGGCGGTCATAGCCCGGCTGCCGGACGGCGCCCGGCAATGGGGTGTTGGCGATCGTTTTCATCTCATCTCCAAAGCATGTAAGACAGCTGGCGGGCCAGTTGCGCCAAGTTAGCAGACCAGTTTTCTGCCACATCGGCAGGGTGGCGCCGGCGATAAAAAACTGCGACCAGTGTAAGGATGTCGGCCAGCTAAAGGAATTGGTCAGTCCAAAATAAGCCAGGATCGTGAAGTGGATCAACCAATGAGGGGTTCGGTTTTGACAGCGCAGGGCGAAAGAGTAAGTTAAAGGTAGCTGACATCTAAATTAAACTGGTATAACAGCATCGCGGTGCGAGACAGGCATAAGGACAAAACATGGAACAAACATGGCGTTGGTATGGCCCGAACGATCCGGTCTCTTTGGACGACGTGCGTCAGGCCGGGGCGACCGGGGTGGTGACGGCGCTGCATCATATCGCGAACGGCGACGTCTGGCCGATCGATGAGATCCGCGCGCGACAGGCGCTGTTGGCGGAAAAGGGGCTGGTGTGGTCGGTGGTGGAGAGCGTGCCGGTGCATGAGGAGATCAAAACCCACAGCGGCGACTGGCGGCGGTACATCGCCAATTATCAACAGTCGCTGCGCAACCTGGCGGCCTGCGGCATCGACACCGTCTGCTACAACTTCATGCCGATCCTCGACTGGACGCGCACCGATCTGGCCTATCCGCTGCCGGACGGTTCCAAAGCGCTGCGCTTCGATCAGATCGCCTTCGCCGCGTTCGAGCTGCATATCCTGCAGCGCGCCGGCGCCGAGGCCGATTATACGCCGCAAGAGCGCAGTCAGGCGGCGGCCTATTTCGCCGCCATGAGCGAGGAGGAAAAAAACCGGCTGACCGGCAACATCATCGCCGGGCTGCCGGGGGCGGAAGAGGGCTACACGCTGGAACAGTTCCGCCGCCGGTTGGCGGAGTACGACGGCATCGACAAGGCGCGGCTGCGCGAGAACATGGCGGTCTTTCTGCGCGCCATCGTGCCGGTGGCGGAAGAGGTCGGCATCCGGCTGGCGGTGCACCCCGACGATCCGCCGCGGCCGATCCTCGGCCTGCCGCGCATCGTCTCCACGATTGAAGACATGCAATGGCTGAAGCAGACCGTCGACAGCATCTATAACGGCTTCACCCTATGCACCGGTTCCTACGGCGTGCGCGCCGACAACGATCTGGTGCGGATGATTGAAACCTTTGGCGATCGCATTCACTTTACCCACCTGCGCGCCACCTGCCGCGAGGAGAACCCGAAAAGCTTCCACGAAGGGGCGCACCTGCAGGGCGATGTGGACATGGTGGCGGTGATTGAAGCGATCCTGACCGAAGAGCTGCGTCGGCAGCGGGCGGGCGATCTGCGGCCGATCCCGATGCGCCCCGATCATGGGCATCAGATGCTGGACGACTTGAAAAAGAAAACCAATCCGGGCTATTCGGCCATCGGGCGGTTGAAAGGGCTGGCGGAGCTGCGCGGCGTCGAGCTGGCGCTCAAGCGGCGTTTTTTCCCGGGGTTGCCTTAGCGGAAAATGAAACGGGGCCGCGTTCCGGCCCCGCTGGCGTCGACTAGTCGGCGCGGCTCATGTAGCGGCGTTCGGCGATATGAATGCGAATCTTGTCGCCGGCGCTGAGGTATTCCGGCACGTGGATCACCAGGCCGGTCGCCATGGTGGCCGGTTTGTTGCGGGCGCTGGCGGAAGCGCCTTTGATGCCCGGCGCGGTCTCGACGATTTCCATATCCACGGTCTGCGGCAGCTCCAGCGCCAGCACCTGGCCGTCCAGCGTCAGCACCTGCATACCCGGCAGGCCGCCTTCCGGAATGAACAGCAGCTCGTCTTCGATCTGGTCTTTCTTGAAGATGTACGGGGTGTAGTCTTCGTCATCCATGAACACGTATTCTTCGCCGTCGATATAGGAGAAGTTCACCTTGCGGCGCGACAGGGAAATGGTGTCCAGGATATCGTCGCCCTTGAAGCGTTCTTCCACTTTCAGGCCGGTGCGCACGTCGGAGAAGCGCATTTTGTACAGGGTGCTGGCGCCGCGGGCGCTCGGGCTCTGCACGTCGATATCTTTTACCAGCAGCAGCTTGCCGTTGTAGCTGATCGCCATGCCGCGCTTAATTTCGTTAGCTCTTGCCATTTCAATTCATCCGCAATGAAGAGTATTAGTGAAGTTGCGACAAGGTACTCGCGCCGCCGATTTCAGGCAATAGCCCGGCGTAAAAACAGTGCGGGAAAGGGAGGGCGATCGCCCTCCCGTCGGGGATTAGCGGAAGACCGGCAGCAGGCCGAACAGCGAAAGAATATGCGCGGCGGCGTTGATCAGGCCGAACAGGATAACGAACAGGATCACGCCGTTGCCGCCCGGTGCACGGTAACCGGCCTGCGGGTGGCGGCGGCGGCTGGCGCGTGCCATCAGCGCCGGCACGATCACCGCCCAGACGGTGGCCGCCAGCCCGGCGAAACCGATGGCGTACAGGAAACCGTTCGGGAACAGCAGCGCGGCCAGGGTCGGCGGCACAAAGGTCACCAGCGCGGTCTTGCTGCGTCCGACGGCGTCGTCCTTGAACTTGCAGAAGTCTGCCAGGTAGTCGAACAGGCCCAGCGACACGCCGAGGAACGAGCTGGCCAGCGCCATATAGGAGAAGGCGTTCAGCAGTTGGCTGACGGTCTGGCTGCTGGAGACGTTGCCCATTTGCTTGAGCAGGCTGCCGATGTTGCCGCCCTCGGCGATCACTTGCTTAAAGGCGTCGCGCGCGATATTGCCCTGGATCACGTACTGCCACAGGATGTAGATAGCCAATGCCAGCAGGGTGCCGTACACCAGGCTGCGCACCACGGAGCCGCTGTCCTTGTGGTAATACTTCACCAGCCCGGGAATGTTGCCGTGGTAGCCGAACGAGGTCAGCAGGTAAGGCAGCGCCGCCAGGGCGTAAGGCAGATAGCTGGCCTGGTCATCGCCGGTGTTGAACAGCACCGCGGGCTGCACGTGGGTGAACATGTCGCCCACCGACATCACGAAGGTGATCACCATACCGCCGATTAAAATGGTGCTCAGGCGGTCGACCGCGCGGGTGGAGAGCCATACGATAAACGCCACGACCAGCGCGAACACCAGGCCGGCGGTGGTCTGGCCGACGCCGACGATGCCCTCCAGCGTGTGGGCGATGATCGAGCCGCCGGCGGAGATATAGGCGTAGGTCAGGATGTACAGCACGAACGCCACCGACAGGCCGTTCACGGCGTTCCAGCCTTTGCCCAGCAGATCCTTGACCATGGTATTGAAGCTGGCGCCGCTCGGGTAGTGCAGCGTGGCTTCGAGGATCATCAGGCCGGAAAGTAACATGCAGGCCCAGGTATACACCAGCAGCGCGACGGAGCCGCTGAACCAGACACCGGAAGTGACGATCGGAATGGAAAACATGCCGGCGCCAACGGCGGTTCCGGCAATGATCATCGCGCCGCCGAGGACGGAAGGGCGGGCCAGCTTCTGGATGGTGTCCGTAGACATGCGTGCTCCTGGGGGATGGATTCTTTTGTACTAGCTCAATGGTACATGGGCGCATGGCGCATGTAAAGCGTGGTAATTGCACGTTTCACGCGTTTTTGTCTTTAAATCAAGGTTTGTTGGGCGTTTTTTCGCCAAAGGATGCAGCCGGCCGGCGCAGGGCGATGAGTGTAAAGATCGCCGGGGCGCAGGGATTCTGCTGGCGGCCGCCGCGCGCGGCTGCTATTGTCGCGCTTCTTTTCCCCAGCCCACCAGGAGTAGCGCTGATGGACTGTCGCAGCGACTGCGGCGCCTGCTGTATCGCGCCGTCAATATCCAGCCCGATCCCCGGCATGCCGAACGGCAAGCCCGCCAATACCCGCTGCATTCATCTGGATGAACGGCTGCGCTGTGGCCTGTTTCATTCGCCGCTGCGGCCGAAGGTGTGCGGCAGCCTGCAGCCGAGCCGCGACATGTGCCACGATCACCGCGATCAGGCGCTGATTTATCTCGCCAGGCTGGAAGCGGACACCGCGCCTTAAGCTTCCCTCAACCGCCACAGACACAGCGTCGCGCCTGCCGCCATCGCCAGCGCGGCGTAAAACACCGCATGGTAATTCCAGATTTCCGCCACCGCACCGGCGATGGCGCCGGCGATGACCCAGCCTACCCGAATGGTGTTGGTGAACAGCGTGGTGGCCGTGCCGGCCTGACCGGGCATCAAATCCTGAAAGTAGAGCATGCCGATGCCAGCCAGCACGCCGATAAACGCCGCATTCAGCAGCTGCAGGGCAATCAGCGGCCAACTGCCGGTGATAAACAGCAGGCCGCAATAGAACAGCATGCCGGCGACCACCGCCCCGCGCATCAAACAACGCTTGCCGCAGCGTTTCGCCACCATGCCGGCGATCAGCATGATTGGGATCTCCAGCCCGGCGGCGGCGCCCATCAATATCCCGGCCAGCCGCTCCGGCAGCCGCAGCTCGTGCACCACATACAGCGGCATGTTGATCAGGTACATGCTGTTGGCGGTCCACATCAGGGTGCAGGCGACGAACAGCAGCAGCGAATCGCGGCGATGCTGCCGCGGTGCGGCCAGGGGCGCGTTCGTCGCCGCGGTTTTCGGCATCGAAGGCAGCCGCTTCCACACCAGCAGGCCGCACAGCACAAAGGCCGCCGCGCCCGCCAGATACATGACCTTAAAGCCGAAGCCCAGCGCCAGCGCGAAGGCGATCGGCGGGCCAATGACCCAGGCAAGGGAAACCTGGGCGCGCATGATGGAGGTGAACATCACCGCCTCGCGTCCGGTGCGATCGGCATGCTCGCGCGCCAGCGCAAACATCTGCGGATTGGCGGTGGAGCCGAAGCTGGTGAGCAGCACGCCGACGAGCAGCAGCAGGTAATAGTTGCGGCTCCAGGCGAACAGCGTGAACCCCAGCGCACCCAGCATGCAGCAGAGGAAGATCAGTGATTTGCGGTCGCCTTGTTTATCCGAACGGCCGGCGAGAAACTGGCTGACCAGAATGCCGATCACCGCGCTGCCGGTAAAGAACAGCCCGACCAGCGCCGGCCGTACCTTGACCTCGGTTTCCAGAAACAGGCTCAGCGTCGGGGTTTGCAACGCGCCGGCGATGCCGGTCAGAAACGCCACCGCCAAAAAGGCCAGCGAAGTGAGATCGGGCGCGCGTCGCGTTACTGCGGATGAAGTCGGCATGGCGGTTGATAATTCGTCGAAAAAGGGAGGTCGCGCGCATCATACGCCCGTTGAAATGAAACGCAAACCGCTCCCTTGCGGCGAAGGGTAAGCGGATATGTCGCGCGGCGACGAGAAAAAAGGGGCGCGTTGCGCGCCCCAGTTTATCGCGGGTTATCGCGGGATCAGGCGCCTTGCGGCACCGCGTGCGCGGTATTTTTCAATACCGGCCCCCGATACTTCTCGATCTGCAGCTGCGCCATCTGCCCGCAGTTGCCCTGCGCCAGGCTGGAAGAGCCGATGTCGAAGGTCAGGCAGTTGACGTTGCCGTTCTTGCACAGCGAGCCGGGCTGCGCCGGATCGGCCGGATCGAACCAGGCGCCTTCGCTGATGCGCACCACGCCCGGTCGCACGTCTTCGCTGACCACCGCCCCCACCAGGATCTGGCCGCGATCGTTGAACGCCCGCACCAGATCGCCGCCGCTGATGCTGCGCGGCTGCGCGTCCTGCGGGTGGATCAGGATCGCTTCACGATCCGCTACCGCGTATTTCTCGCGCAGCGGCGTGTTGTCGAGCTGAGAGTGCAGCCGGTTGGTCGGGTGCGCGGTATTGAGCGACAGCGGATACTTGGCCGCTTCCGGCCCGCGATACCACTCGTGCGGCGGCATCCAGGTCGGGATGCCGGGGCAATCCTCGTAATGCATTTTGGCGATGGCGTCGGAGTAGATCTCGATCTTGCCCGACGGCGTGCCCAGCGGGTTCAGCAGCGGGTTGTCGCGATAATCGGCAAAGCGCACCCACTGCTTGTTGGCCTCCGGCACCGGGAAGCGCACGTAGTTGTTGGATTGCCAGAACATGTCGAACGGCGGCAGCGCCACCCGGGCGGCGCGCGCCTGGTTTTTCATGTCGTCGTACATGCCTTTCAGCCACTGGGTTTCATCCTTGCCCTCGGTAAAGGCCTCCTGCACGCCCAGCCTGGCCGCCATCGCCGAGAAGATGTCGAAGTCGCTGCGCGACTCGTGCTGCGGCGGCACGCATTGATGCATCGGGAACACGTAGAGCTGCGAATAGTCGCCGCCCATTTCCAGATCGTTGCGCTCGTAGCTGGTGGTGGCCGGCAGCACGATGTCGGCATGCTTGGCGGTGGCGGTCCAGTAAGGCTCGTTGACCACGATGGTGTCCGGCCGCTGCCAGGCTTTGACCAGGTTATTGGTGTCCTGATGCTGGTGGAAGGTGTTGCCGCCCGCCACATATACCATTTTCACCTCGGGGTAGGTGACCTTGGCGCCGTTGAAGTCGATGGTTTTGCCCGGGTTGCTCAGGCATTCGGCGATGCGTGCCACCGGGATCGGCGCCGGCGAGTTCTTCGGCGCGTTGCCGGCGGAGATGCCGGCGATGATGCCGCCTTTGGCGGTCGGGCTGCCGCCGGAGGAATAGTGGTAGCTGAAGCCGAAGCCGCCGCCCGGCAGGCCGATCTGGCCGAGCATCGCCGCCACCGTCACCAGCAGCCAGTGCTGCTGTTCGCCGTGGTGCTGGCGCTGAATGCCCCAGCCGCCCATGATCATGGTGCGGTGTTTCGCCATCTCGCGCGCCAGTTGGCGCAGCGTGTCGGCATCGACGCCGCTGATGTCGGCCGCCCATTCGGCGGTTTTCGCTACGCCGTCGCTCTCGCCCAGCAGGTAGGCCTGGAACTTGTCGAAGCCGACGGTGTAGGTTTTCAGGAAGTCCGGGTTATGCAGCTTCTCGGTCAGCAGCGTGTGGGCGATGCCGATCAGCATGGCGCCGTCGGTATAAGGGCGCGGGGCGATCCACTGCGCATTGACGAACTTGGCGCTGTCGCTGTGCACCGGATCGATGCTGATCACCCGGGTGCCTTTCTTCTTCAGCGCCTCGAAGCCGGTCTGGCCGACGTGATCCGGCACGTTCCAGCTGTTTTTCAGCGTGACCATCGGGTTGCAGCCCCACAGGATCACCAGCTCGCTGTTCTCAATTACGTTTGGCCAGGCGGTCTGCTGTTCGTAGACCTCCATCGAACCGACCACGTGCGACATGATCACCTGCGCCGCGCCGGTGGAGTAGTCGCCGGCGTAGCCGAGGAAACCGCCGGTCAGGTTCATCAAGCGTTGCAGCAGCGTGCGGCTGTTGTGCAGCATGCCGACGCTTTTCCAGCCGTAGGAACCGGCGTAGATCGACTGCGGCCCGTGATCTTTTTGCAGGCGAGTGATTTCATTGCACACCAGCTCGGTCGCTTTGTCCCAGCTGACGCGCACCCACTCGTCGCGGCCGCGCAGCTCGGTGCGGCTGCCTGGGCCGCCCTCCAGCCAGCTTTTACGCACCATCGGGTATTTGATGCGGTTCTCGGCGTGCACCTGATAAGGCGCCATGGCGATCAGCTCATTCGGATACGGATCGTCCTGCACCGGCTGCACGCCGACCATCTTGCCGTCCTGCACGATGGCCTCGAACGCGCCCCAGTGGGCGCCGGTCAGAATGCCTTTTTGCGCCTGACGCAAGGCGATGAACTGCGGCAGCGCTTCGCTGATGGCCTGCGCCAGCGCCGCTTTGGGCCATAAGCCCGCCAGCAGAGGGGCGGCGGCCAGAGCGGCGGCTCCGGTCAGGAAGCGGCGGCGGCTCATGGTTAACGGTTGTTGGTTGCTCATTGCGCTTCTCCCTTAAAGCTTGGCCGGTGCGGCAGGTGGCATGTCGCTGGCGTGTTTTTGTACGTATTGCGTCAGCACGCGCAGCTGTTCCTGCGTCAGCGAGGTGCGCGGCGCCATGCCTTTGATGACGCCAATCCATTGGTTGGCGTTGAAGCGATCGAGCGCGGTCAGCCCGTGGCAGCCGGTGCAGTTGGCCGACATCATGTCCGCGGCGTAGCGCCAGATTTTTTGCTGATCGTCAATCAACTGTTTACGCGGCAGCCACACCTGCAAAGAGACCTGATGCCAGACCAGGCCGGTTTCCGCATCGGTCTGGGTGGAGGCGGTCTTCAGCTGTTGGCGCGCGTCTTCACCCAGCAGCACGCTGAGGATGCGTTTGCCCTGCGCGGCGTAGAACACTTCGCTGACCCCGTCCTGCTGCCAGCCGCTGACGGTGGCCAGCACCTTGTCGCCATCCTGTTTCACCACCTGCACTTCGGTGGAAGGCATCAGGTTGCCGGCGTTATGGCTGTCGTCTGCGCTGAGGAAGAACGGTTCTGTGGCGATGGTGTAGAGGGTGGTGGCGTCCGGTGCGGTCAGCGCCGCGGCCTTCGCCAGCTCGGCGGCGCCGGCCTGGGTTTCGCCGCTCATATCCGGCAGGATGTGGGCTACGCCCTTATGGCAATCGATGCAGGTCTCGCCCTGTTTGATCGCCACCGGGTGCTGCAGGCGCGCCTCAGGGCGCTGGGCGGTGATGTCCATGGCGTCGTAGCTGTGGCAGGAGCGGCAGGTGGCCGAGTCGTTCTCTTTCAGCGTTTTCCAGACCGACTGCGCCATCGCCAGCTTGTGCGCTTCGTATTTTTCCGGCGTATCGATGGTGCCGACCATTTCGCCGTAAATATCTTTCACCGCGCGGATTTTGGTCCACAGGTAATCGATCGGCTGGTGCGGCACGTGGCAGTCGGCGCACTCGGCGCGGATGCCCTTGGTGTTCTGGAAGTGAACGCTGCCCTGATATTCGGCCAGCGGCTGTTGCATGGTGTGGCAGGAAACGCAGAAGGCGGTATCGCTGGTTTTATGGAATACGGTGGCGGTCCCGGCCAACAGCGCCGCGCCGAGGATAATCCCCAGCAGCAAAAGCCATAGCCATCCCCACCGGCGCTTTTTTTCAAAGCCAGTCAGTTTTTTGCTCATGGTAAACCCGCTTATAATTATGAATTTAAAATAAAATCTTGCCAAAAGGCCGCCGACCGGAGGTCAGAATGCCACGTCGATTGCAGGGGTAATATAGAAGAGGGTTAACCCCATAGGGTTATCCGTAGTCAAAAAAAGGGCATATATCGCAAAAAATAGCGTTATATTCTGGTGTATATAGCGATGGGATCGAGCGGCAGGGGAAGCGAACGCAGGACGCGTTCGCGATGGCTCAGGCCGTGGGCAAATAGGGCTGGCCGCTCAGCCATAGCCGGATGGCGGTGCGGCTGGCTTCGAAATGCGGTTCCGGCAGGGCGTCGGGCGCGCACCAGCGCCACTCGGCGCACTTTTCGGGTTCTTTCAACTCGGCGCTGCCGCCGGGGTGATCTACCTGCAGGCAGACAGACACCGTGTGTTTGCCTTCGGCGCGCCAGGTTTGCAGATTGTTGCTGACGCCCACGAAGCGCGGCGGATCGATGAGCAGCCCGGTCTCTTCGGCGATTTCGCGCCGGGCGCACTGCTCGAAGGTTTCACCGGCCTCCAGATGCCCGCCGGGGATCGACCAAAAGGGCGCGTGGGAACCGCAGCGCTTGCCCAACAAAATCTCGCCCTGCGGGTTGACGATGATCACCCCGACGCCGGTCACTACGTTCATGCTTTTCTCCGTCAGCAAAGTTTCAGCACAGTATGTCATTTTGCCCCGGCGCTGACCAATGCGTCGGCGAAAGTGTGCGTAAGCTCAAAAATCTGCAATGGCAAAAGGGAGAAAGCTTGCTTTCGCCTTGCGCTGCTCACACACTCCTTGAAACGTTTCAGCGTTATCCGGCCGCTTGTGGCGAGCGGGTAACGCTCCTTTTTCTCAATGAAGCTGAAACGATTCAATTCAGCAGGGGAGGAGAATCATGTTCCAGTTGTCACCGCAAGACATTCATCTGGGCGCCGCTGCCGCCGATAAGCAGGAGGCCATCCGCCAGGTGGCCGCCGCCCTGACCGAAGCCGGCTGCGTCAGCGCCGGTTACGTGGACGGCATGCTGCAGCGCGAACTGCAGACGTCCACCTATCTGGGCAACGGCATCGCCATTCCGCACGGCACCACCGATACCCGCGATCTGGTGCTGAAAACCGGCGTGCAGGTGTTCCAGTTCCCGCAGGGCATCGCCTGGGGCGAAGGCCAGACCGCCTATGTGGCGATCGGCATCGCCGCCCGTTCCGACGAGCATTTGGCGCTGCTGCGCCAGCTTACTCACGTGCTGAGCGATGACGGCGTGGCGGAGCGGCTGGCGAAAACCACCTCCGCGGAAGAGCTGCGCGGCCTGCTGATGGGCGAGCAGCAGAGCGCCGAATTCCAGTTCGACGTTTCGCTGATTGCGCTAGACGTCGCGGCCGACAGCCTGATGACGCTGCAGGCGCTGAACGCCGGCCGGCTGCAAAAGGCCGGCGCGGTCAACGCGCAGTTCGTCAGCGATGCCATTACCCGCAAGCCGCTGAACCTGGGGCAGGGCATCTGGCTGAGCGACAGCGTTGAAGGCAACCTGGCCAGCGCGGCCACCGTCAGCCGCCCGGCGCAGGCTTTCGTGGAAGACGGCGAGCCGGTGGCGCTGCTGCTGACGGTGTCGGTCGCCGACGCGCAGCCGCTGGCGGTGCTCAACTACCTCAGCGACCTGCTGCTGGCCAACAAAGCTGAACGCCTGCTGAAGGCGGATGCCGCCGGGGTGCTGGCGCTGCTGACCAGCGAAGTGGCCGAGGAGAGCAGCGTACTGAGCGCCGAGTTCGTGATCCGCAACGAGCACGGCCTGCACGCACGGCCGGGCACGGCGCTGGTCAACGTGATCAAAAGTTTCAACAGTGACATCACCGTTACCAACCTGGACGGCAGCGGCAAGCCGGCCAACGGGCGCAGCCTGATGAAGGTGGTGGCGCTGGGCGTGAAAAAAGGGCATCACCTGCGCTTTACCGCCAATGGAGAAGATGCTGAAGCCGCGCTGAAGGCGATCGGCGAAGCGATTAATGAAGGACTGGGCGAGGGCGCAGCATGAGCAGAAGAGTAGCAACGATCACCCTGAACCCGGCGTACGATCTGGTGGGGTTTTGCCCGCAGATCGAACGCGGGGAAGTCAACCGGGTAAAAACCGCCGGCCTGCACGCCGCCGGTAAGGGCATCAACGTCGCCAAGGTGTTGAAGGATTTGGGCATCGACGTCACCGTCGGCGGCTTCCTGGGCAAAGACAATCAGGACGGTTTCCAGCTGCTGTTCAGCGATCTGGGGATCGCCAACCGCTTCCAGGTGGTGCCGGGCCGCACCCGCATCAACGTCAAGCTGACGGAAAAAGACGGCGAAGTCACCGATTTCAATTTCTCCGGTTTTGAAGTGACGCCGCAGGACTGGGATCGCTTCGTCAGCGACTCGCTGAGCTGGCTGGGCCAGTTCGACATGGTGGCGGTGAGCGGCAGCCTGCCGGCCGGCGTCGATCCCGATGCCTTTACCGACTGGATGACCCAGCTGCGCGCCAAGTGTCCGTGCATCATTTTCGACAGCAGCCGAGAAGCGCTGGTCGCCGGGTTGAAGGCCTCGCCGTGGCTGGTGAAGCCGAACCGCCGCGAGCTGGAGATCTGGGCCGGCCGCCCGCTGCCGGCGCTGGCGGACGTGGTCGAGGCCGCGCATGCGCTGCGCGAGCAGGGCATCGCCCACGTGGTGATCTCCCTCGGCGCGGAAGGCGCGCTGTGGGTTAACGCCTCCGGTGCCTGGATCGCCAAACCGCCGTCCTGTGAGGTGGTCAGCACCGTGGGCGCCGGTGATTCGATGGTCGGCGGCCTGATTTACGGCCTGCTGATGCGCGAATCCAGCGAACACACCTTGCGTCTGGCCACGGCGGTAGCGGCGCTGGCGGTCAGCCAGAGCAACGTCGGCGTGACCGATCGTCCCCAGTTGGCCGCGATGATGGCGCGCGTCGATCTGAAACCTTTCAATCAATAGCAGGAGGCAGAATGAAAACGCTGCTGATGGTAGACAGTTCGCTGGGGCAGGCCCGTGGCCACCTGGCGAAACGCATGCTGGAGGCCGCCGCGGCCAAAACCGGCCTGACGCTGGTCGAGTCGCTGCAGGACGCCGAACTGGTGGCGGTGGCGGGGCAGTCGGCCCCGGCTGACGCCGGGCTGAACGGCAAATTGGTGTATGTGGGCGATGTAGAACAGGCGGTGCGTGAACCGGACGCTTTTCTGGCGCGCGCCAAGGCCGAAGCTGAAACCTATCAGGCGCCGCAGGCGGCGCCGGTGAAAGCCGCCGGGCAAAAACGCATCGTGGCGATTACCGCCTGCCCAACCGGCGTAGCGCATACCTTTATGGCGGCCGAAGCCATTGAAAGCGAAGCGAATAAACGCGGCTGGTGGGTGAAGGTGGAAACGCGCGGCTCCGTCGGCGCCGGCAACGCCATCACCCCGGAAGAGGTGGCGGCGGCGGATCTGGTGATCGTCGCGGCGGATATTGAGGTGGACCTGGATAAATTCGCCGGTAAGCCGATGTACCGCACTTCCACCGGCCTGGCGCTGAAGAAAACTGCCCAGGAACTGGACAAGGCGCTGGCCGAGGCTGAGGTGTTCCAGCCGCAGCAGCGCGGTAGCGCGGCGCCGGCGGGTAAAAAGAAAGAGGGCAACGGCCCGTATCGTCACCTGCTGACCGGCGTGTCCTACATGCTGCCGATGGTGGTGGCCGGTGGCCTGTGCATCGCGCTGTCGTTCGTGTTCGGCATTAAGGCGTTTGAAGTCAAAGACACGTTGGCGGCGGCGCTGATGCAGATCGGCGGCGGCTCCGCCTTTGCGCTGATGGTGCCGGTATTGGCCGGTTTCATCGCCTTCTCCATCGCGGATCGCCCTGGCCTGACGCCGGGCCTGATCGGCGGCATGCTGGCGGTGAGCACCGGCGCCGGGTTCCTCGGCGGCATCATCGCCGGTTTCCTGGCGGGTTACGTCGCCAAGGCGATCAGCAGCAAGCTGCGCCTGCCGCAGAGTATGGAAGCGCTGAAGCCCATCTTGATCATTCCGCTGGTGGCCAGTCTGATCACCGGTCTTATCATGATTTACGTGGTCGGCACGCCGGTGGCGAAAATCATGGAAGGCCTGACTCATTGGCTGCAATCGTTGGGCACCGCCAACGCCGTGCTGCTGGGGGCGATCCTCGGCGGCATGATGTGTACCGACATGGGCGGCCCGGTGAACAAAGCGGCCTACGCCTTCGGCGTGGCGCTGCTCAGCTCCTCGGTGTATGCGCCGATGGCGGCGATCATGGCGGCGGGCATGGTGCCGCCGCTGGCGATGGGGCTGGCGACGCTGCTGGCGCGCCGCAAGTTCCCGAAATCCGAACAGGAAGGCGGCAAGGCAGCGCTGGTGCTGGGGCTGTGCTTCATCACCGAAGGGGCGATTCCGTTCGCCGCCCGCGACCCGATGCGCGTGCTGCCGTGCTGCATTGCCGGCGGGGCGCTGACCGGCGCGCTGTCGATGGCGTTCGGCGCCAAGCTGATGGCACCGCACGGCGGGCTGTTCGTGCTGCTGATCCCGGGCGCGATTTCGCCGGTGTTGCTGTACCTGGTGGCGATCGCCGCCGGTACGCTGCTGGCGGGCGTGGCTTACGCCCTGCTGAAACGTGCTGAAGTGCCGGCGGCCAGCGTGGCGTAACGGCGTCCAGCCATAAAAAAACCGGAGCCCAGGCTCCGGTTTTGTCGTTTTGGCGCCGCGTTACTGCTGCGCTTTCAGCCAGGCGATCTCTTCCGCCCAGATATCCGGGTTTACCGTTTCCAGAATCAGCGGGATATTGTCGAAGCGCGGATCGCGCATGATGTAGCTGAACACCGTTTTGCCGATGTTGCCTTCCCCCAGGCTATGGTGGCGGTCGACGCGGCTGTTGAACTCGCTCTTGGCGTCGTTCAGGTGCATGCCGCGCAGATAGTTGAAGCCGACGATGTCGCCGAGCTGTTTGAAGGTGTGTTCGCAGTCTTCTTCGGTGCGCAGATCGTACCCGGCGGCGAAGGCGTGACAGGTGTCGATGCAAACGCCGACGCGGCTTTTGTCTTCCACGCCGTCGATGATCGCCGCCAGGTGCTCGAATTTGAAGCCCAGGTTGCTGCCCTGGCCGGCGGTGTTTTCGATCACGGCCGTCACGCCGGCGGTTTTATCCAGCGCGATGTTGATCGATTCGGCGATGCGCGCCAGGCACTTGTCTTCATCGATTTGCAGCAGGTGGCTGCCGGGGTGGAAGTTCAGCAGCGTCAGCCCCAGCTGTTCGCAGCGCTGCAGCTCGTCGATGAACGCCTCGCGCGATTTTTCCAACGCGTCGGCCACCGGGTGGCCCAGGTTGATCAGGTAGCTGTCGTGCGGCAGGATCTGCCCCGGCCCGAAGCCGTACTGGGCGCAGGCGCTCTTGAACTTATCGATCACGTCGGCGGCCAGCGGCGCGGCCTTCCATTGACGCTGATTTTTGGTGAACAGGGCGAACGCGGTCGCCTCCAATTCGTGCGCGCGGATAACCGCCTGATCCACGCCGCCTGACGCGCTGACATGTGCACCGACAAACTTCATCTTCATTCTCCTGTGTTATCGGTGACATTATGGCATTGATGGCGGGCGGAATAAATGCGGCCCGCCGAAGCGAGCCGCAGAAGGGGCAGAAGGGAGTGATTAGAGCCAGTGTTGCACCAGTTGGTTTATCGCGCCGCCGCCGACCAGCAGCCAGACGAACAGCAGCGTGGCCAACAGAATCGGTTTCATCCCGGCCTGGCGCACGGCGCTGATGTGGGTGGTCAATCCCAGCGCCGCCATCGCCATCGCCAGCATCCAGGTGTCGGCGGTGATCAGGTGCTGCACCAGCATGGCCGGCAGCAGGTTGAAGGAGTTCAGCCCGGCGACGGCGATAAACAGCACGGCGAACCACGGAATGGTAATCGCGGATTTTTCCGCCTTGCCTGCGCCGCCGCGGCTGATGTAGCCCGACAGCAGCAGCAGGAACAGCGCCAGCATCATCACGCGGATCATCTTGGCGATCACCGCCGCATTTTCGGCGTCAGGCCCGATGGCGTGCCCGGCCGCAACCACCTGAGCCACTTCGTGGATGGTGGAGCCGGCATAGATGCCGAAGGTTTCCTGGCTGAACGGCAGCCACTGGAAGTGTTCGTTCAGCTGATACAGCCACGGGTAGGCGAAGATCGCCAGGGTGCCGAACACCACCACGGTCGAGACCGCCACCGCTACTTTACTGGAGTCGGCCTTCAGCACCGGCTCGGTGGCCATCACCGCCGCCGCGCCGCAAATGCTGCTGCCGGCGCCGATCAGCATCGCGGTCTGGCTGTCGATGCCGAACACTTTCTTGCCGAGCCAGCAGGCCAGCAGGAAGGTGGTGGTCAGGGTCAGCGCATCGATGATGATGCCGCTGGCGCCCACGTCGGCGATCTGCTGAAAGGTCAGGCGGAAGCCGTACAGGATAATGCCCAGACGCAGCAGGCGTTGTTTAGCCAGCTGTACGCCGCCGTGACAAACGGTTTGCCAGCGGGGATACAGCGTGTTGCCCACCAGAATGCCGAACAGGATCGCCAGCGTCAGCGCCCCCAGGCCCAGCTCCGCCACCCAGGGAATGTCGCCGGCCCAGACGGCCAGCGCGGTGAGCGCGCCGGTCAGCGCCAGCCCCGGCACCAGCCGCGGCAGGCCGAACAGCGGAAAGCGTCGCTCGGGGTAAGTATGAGTGGTATCAGTCGCCATAAAAGTCAGTCCTTCAGTCTGTTTCTTGCTGCCAAGAGTACGTTTGGGCTGAATAAAAGAGAAATTGATTATATATTTATAACCTATCTGAATAAGTGGTATGGCGTCAGGCATTGGCATACAGCCGCATTGCGGCTAGGGTGAGGAGGAGCGGCGAACCGCCGTCAACTTTCCAACTGAACAGGAGCAGGCGATGGATACCGACGATCAACGCAGAGAGCAGATAGACCGGGAAGTGGGCCGCGCGGTGCGGCGGTTGATTGAAGAAAACAAGGCGATCGACCGCGACCATCTCGTGGCGATGCTGCAATTGATACAGCGGGACGAAGCCGGCACGCCGCGCGAGGCGGCGCTGGCTGCGGCGGCGCAGCTGGTCGCCTTGGGTAAGTAGCGCGCCGAATTGGCCGTAAACGGGGTGGCCTCGCTGGGCTCTCCACAGCATGTTGACATCATTTTGCGGTTCTCTGGCAGAACCCTTTTTCATTACCGGGACGGCTATGCATATCACGTTGCGTCAACTGGAAGTCTTCACCGAAGTGCTGAAAAGCGGTTCGACCACTCAGGCCTCGGTGGTGCTGGCGCTGTCGCAGTCGGCGGTCAGCGCGGCGCTGGCGGATCTGGAGGGGCAGCTGGGCGTGCAGCTGTTCGATCGCGTCGGCAAACGGCTGGTGATCAACGAGCACGGCCGGTTGCTGTATCCCAAGGCGCTGGCGCTGCTGGAGCAGGCGGGGGAGATCGAGCAGCTGTTTCGCCATGACGGCGGGGCGTTGCGCATCGCCGCCAGCAGCACCATCGGCAACTACATGCTGCCGGAGATGATCGCCCGTTACCGCCGGGATTTTCCGGCCACGCCGCTGGAGCTGAACGTCGGCAATAGCCAGGACGTGATCGTGGCGGTGGCGGATTTCCGCGTCGATCTGGGGTTGATCGAAGGGCCTTGCCATATGCCGGAGCTGGTGACGCAGCCGTGGCTGGAGGACGAGCTGGTGGTGTTCGCCGCGCCGGACAACCCGCTGACCCGTCAGCCGCCAACGCTGGAGGCGCTGGCCAATGCCCCTTGGATCCTGCGCGAGCGCGGTTCGGGCACCCGTGAGGTGCTGGATCATCTGCTGTTGGCGCACCTGCCGCATTTCCAGCTGGTGATGGAGCTCGGCAACTCGGAGGCGATCAAGCACGCGGTGCGGCACGGCATCGGCATCAGTTGCCTGTCGCGGCGGGTGGTGGCGGAACAGCTGGCCAGCGGCGCGCTGGTGGAACTGCCGGTGCCGCTGCCGCCGCTGCGGCGCACCCTGTACCTAATCCGCCATCGGCAAAAGCACATTTCCAACGCCTTGCAGCGTTTTCTCAGCTATTGCGCGCTGTAATCGACAGCGCGTCACGCCCTCTGCTGCCGCGCAGGCCGAAGAAAGCATAAAAACCTGCGCGCGCTCACATTAATGAGAGTAAGTAAGGCCATAAGGGGCGCGGCTAATAATTGCCTCTGAATTATGAAGCTATCTTATATCAGTGCAATGTTGCTAGTTCACCGGCGGGTATTTGTTACAATCCGCCCTCATTTTTTCAAAGAGCAGATAGGGTACGAATGGCTCAGCAGGATATAAAAACATCGGGGCAGCAAGCACCCGGATTGCGCCGCGAGCTGAAAGCCCGGCATTTGACCATGATCGCCATTGGCGGCTCCATCGGCACCGGCCTGTTTGTCGCCTCGGGCGCCACGGTTTCTCAGGCAGGCCCCGGCGGGGCGCTGTTGTCTTACGCTCTGATCGGTTTGATGGTGTACTTCCTGATGACCAGCCTGGGCGAACTGGCGGCCTTTATGCCGGTTTCCGGTTCATTCTCCACCTACGGCGCCAAATACGTGGAAGAAGGCTTCGGCTTCGCGCTGGGCTGGAACTACTGGTACAACTGGGCGGTGACCATCGCCGTTGACCTGGTGGCTTCGCAATTGGTGATGAGCTACTGGTTCCCGGACACCCCCGGCTGGATCTGGAGCGCGCTGTTCCTCGGCCTGATGTTCCTGCTGAACTACATTTCGGTGAAAGGGTTCGGCGAGGCGGAATACTGGTTCGCGCTGATCAAGGTCAGCACCGTGATTATCTTCATCGCCGTCGGCGTGCTGATGATCGTCGGCATTCTGAAAGGCGGCGAGCACGCCGGCTGGCAGAACTGGACGATAGGGGACGCGCCGTTCGCCGGCGGCTTCTCGGCGATGATTGGCGTGGCGATGATCGTCGGCTTCTCGTTCCAGGGCACCGAGCTCATCGGCATCGCGGCCGGCGAATCGGAGAACCCGGGTAAAAACATCCCGCGCGCGGTGCGTCAGGTGTTCTGGCGTATTCTGCTGTTCTATATCTTCGCCATTCTGATCATCAGCCTGATCATTCCATACACCGATCCGAGCCTGCTGCGCAATGACGTGAAAGACATCAGCGTCAGCCCGTTCACCCTGGTGTTCCAGCATGCCGGCCTGCTGTCGGCGGCGGCGGTGATGAACGCGGTGATCCTGACGGCGGTGCTGTCCGCCGGTAACTCGGGCATGTACGCCTCTACCCGCATGCTGTACACCCTGGCGTCGGAAGGCAAGGCGCCGCGCATCTTCGCCAAGCTGTCGAAAGGCGGCGTGCCGCGCAACGCGCTGTATGCGACCTGCGTGGTGGCCGGGCTGTGCTTCCTGACCTCGATGTTCGGCAACCAGTCGGTTTACCTGTGGCTGCTGAATACCTCGGGCATGACCGGTTTCATCGCCTGGTTGGGCATCGCCATCAGCCACTACCGTTTCCGTCGCGGTTACATGCTGCAGGGGCGCGATCTGAACGACTTGCCATACCGTTCCGGGTTCTTCCCGCTGGGGCCGATCTTCGCCTTCGTGCTGTGCCTGATCATTACCCTGGGCCAGAACTACCAGGCCTTCCTGCAAGACAAGATTGACTGGTACGGCGTGACCGCCACCTACATCGGCATTCCGCTGTTCCTGCTGATTTGGTTCGGTTACAAGCTGTCGCGCGGCACCCGCGTCGTGAAGTACAGCGAAATGGAATTCCCGAAGATGGACGTGAAGTAATCTTCGGTGAGTGACACGCGGCGGGAGCTCCCGCCGCGTGTGGTTTTACTTTTTCCCGCCTTTGGCTTCCGCCAGTGCCTGCTGCGCCGAACTCATCAAATCTTCCACCGTCGCATAATCCTGCGTCAGCGCCAAAATGCCGGCGTTGAGTTGCATGTTCACCTCGCCGAACGCGCCAAAATCGTAGGGCGCTTCCAGCGGCGGCACAATGCGCGCCAGGAACTCGCTTTCCGCGCCGTAGGGCAGATCGTGCACCAGTATCAAAAACAGGCCGCCGGTGTAGCGGCAGACGTAGTCGCTGGGGCGGATCAGCGTCTTGAGGCGCTCGCCGACGGTGCGCAGCACGTCGTCGCCGATCTGCACGCCGTGGCTTTGGTAAAGCGCCGCCAGCGGGCCGAATTCAAGAATGAACAGGTGAGAGATTGGCTGTGTCGTACCAGGGCGGCAGATGTTGCGCATCACTGCCTCGCCGCCCGCGCGGTTGAGGAAGCCGGTCAGGCGATCGCGGTGGGACGCCTGCTGCTTCTCCCACGCCAGCGTGACGTGCTGTACCCGCTGGCGGTGGTAGCGCGCGATCATGCCATGGGCCAGCACCAGCCACAGCGGCGTGAGATCCGCCAGGACGAACAGGTTTTGCACGCGCGACAGCGGCGCCGCCAGCAGGTAGGGCAGCGTCAGCGCGATCACCTCAAGCAGCGCGAAACGCGGCGCGGCGGCATGGCGCTGCATCAGCCAGCAGGCCAGAGCGGTGATCGTCAGACCGGCGAACAGGATCAGCACAAAGCGGCCCGACAGCATCGCCAGCGCGGCGCTGGCGCCGACCAGCAGCATCCACAGCAACACCGTCACCAGCATGGCGTCCGGCCAGGCGGGTTGGCGCCTCTGCGCCAGCCAGGCGCGCCCGGCGGTCAGCAGCAGCAACAGCAGCAGCAGAACGATACCGACCAGCCGCTGGTTCAGCCAAGCGTACCCCACCAACAGCGCCGCCGGCCCCACGGCATTCAGCCAGGGAGTGAGAGGAGAGGGCGTCAGCGTGAGCCGCAGCTGGCGTTTAAACGGCTCGTCATCGGCGTGCAGCGGGCTGTGCAACAGCCAGTTCAGCAGCGCCGGGCGTTTGGGCGTTACCGCCGGAGATGGACTTCTCATTACAGCCTCGTCAATAAGGCCGCTCTTACGGCGGCCTGAAGTTTTTTGCACGCTCGGTGCTGTGATTTTGGATTCTATGTGGTTTTTTCGTTATTTGTCAGAGTCTGGTCGGATCAGGAATAACTTTCAGAATAATGAACCTGCTGGCCGCAGCGGGGGTAAACGCGATGGATTGAAGAATGGCGTGGAAAAACAATTTATTACATTTCGATAACGCCGTTTTCACCTATTGATATGATTGATAAGTATTATCGTTTGCTTTATTGTTGACGGCTGCGCGCAGGCTGTCGCCGCGCGCTTTCCGGTTTACGGCGGACGCTTTCGCGCCGCTGTCATGATGGTTGTAACAGGTATCTTAACGAATGAGCGTATCCACCGATCCCATGACTGACGCCAAGGGGCAACCCAACGCCGGCGTGATGGGGCGTTATCAGCATATTCTTCGCCATCGCCTGTTGATGATGGGCGTGTTGGCACTGGCGATCCTGGGGTCGCTGCTGCTGGATTTCACCATGGGGCCGTCCGGGCTGTCGCTGTCGTCTTTATGGCAAACGCTGCTTGACCCCGCGGCGGCCGATGCCGGCACGCGGGTGATCGTCTGGGACATCCGCTTGCCTTACGCGCTGATGGCGGTGGTGGTGGGGTTTGCGCTCGGCCTGGCCGGGGCGGAAATGCAGACCATCCTGAATAACCCGCTGGCCAGCCCCTTTACCCTCGGCGTGTCTTCCGCCGCGGCCTTTGGCGCCGCGCTGGCGATCGTGCTCGGCATCGGCATTCCGGGCATTCCCGATCAGTGGTTCATCTCCGCCAACGCCTTTATCTTCGCGCTGTTCGCCGCGCTGATGCTCGACGGCATCACGCGCTGGACGCGGGTCGCCACCTCCGGCGTGGTGCTGTTCGGCATCGCGCTGGTGTTTACCTTCAACGCGCTGGTGTCGATGATGCAGTTCATCGCCAGTGAGGACACGCTGCAGGGGTTGGTGTTCTGGACCATGGGCAGCCTGGCGCGCGCCTCGTGGGACAAGCTGGGCATTCTGTTCGGCGTGTTCGCCGTGCTGCTGCCGCTGTCGATGATGAGCTCGTGGAAACTGACCGCGCTGCGCCTGGGTGAAGACCGGGCGGTGAGCTTCGGCATCGACGTGCGCCGTCTGCGGCTGACCACGCTGCTGCGCATCAGCATCCTTTCGGCGCTGGCGGTGGCGTTCGTCGGGCCGATCGGCTTTATCGGCCTGGTGGCGCCGCACATCGCCCGCATGATCTTCGGCGAAGATCACCGTTTCTATCTGCCGGCCAGCGCGCTGATTGGCGCGCTGGTGCTGTCGATGGCCTCGGTGGCGTCGAAAAATTTGGTGCCCGGGGTGATCATTCCGGTGGGCATCGTCACGTCGCTGGTCGGGGTGCCGTTCTTCCTGAGCATTATTCTGCGCCACCGGGGGAACGTATGAGCCAGGGCCTGCGAATAGAACACTTCTCGGCGGGCTACCCGAAGCGCCAGGTGATCGACGATCTCTCGGTGCCGATGCTGCCGCGCGGGCAAATCACCGTGCTGCTGGGGCCGAACGGCAGCGGCAAATCGACGCTGCTGCGCTCGCTGGCCGGGCTGAACCCGGCGCAGGGCAAGCTGTGGCTGGACGACGGCGATCTGATGCAGATGCCGTTCGCCCGTCGGGCGGAGAAAGTGGTGTATTTGCCGCAGTCGCTGCCCGCCGGGGTGCATCTGCACGTGCTGGAGTCGATCATCGTGGCGCAGCGCGCCTCGGGCGGCCGCAGCAACGCCGGCAGCGAAGCGGAAGTGATGGCTTTGCTGGAGCAATTGGGTATCGCCCACCTGGCGCTGAGCTATCTCGATCAGCTGTCCGGCGGCCAGAAACAGCTGGTGGGGTTGGCGCAGTCGCTGATCCGTCAGCCCTCGCTGCTGTTGCTGGATGAGCCGCTGAGCGCGCTCGATCTCAACTATCAATTCCACGTGATGGATTTGGTGCGCCGCGAAACCCGCAAGCGCAACATCGTGACGGTGGTGGTGGTGCACGACATCAACATCGCGCTGCGCCACGGCGACCACGTGCTGATGCTGCAGGATGGCGATCTGATCGCCGACGGCGCGCCGGATCAGGTGATTACGCCGCAGAGCCTGGCGCGGGTCTACGGCGTGCGCGGGCGTATCGAGCGCTGTTCGCAGGGCACGCCGCAGGTGCTGATAGACGGTCTGGTGAACCAGCCGACGATTTAATCCAAGAAAAAGCCCGGCATCGCCGGGCTTTCTTTATCGTGCTGCGTGGTTCAGCGCCTCGCTCACGCGTTCGACGACGTGCTGGGCGGTGACAATGCCGCCGGACAGATACACCTCGGCCGCCGGCAGGTAAACCACCTGGCCTTTTTTCACCGCCGTGGTTTTCTTCAGCGCGGTGCCGGTGAGGATCTTCTGCGGCGCCACCGCGTTCGGCCGCCCGGTCGCGGCGTCTCTGTCGATGACGAACAGCCAGTCAGGATTCAGTTTGGCCACCTGCTCAGGCGTCAGCTTGTTGCCGCGCACGTCTTTTTCGTCGGACTGCAGCGCAGACGCGAAGCCGAGGGCGTCATAGACGAAGCTGAAACGGCTCTTGGGGGCGTAGGCGCTGATCTTGCCGCCGGAGAACAGCACCACCAGCCCGCGCCCGGCCTGAGCGGCCTGCGGTTTGACCGCCGCGATCTGCGCATCCAGCTTATCGACCGCCGCCTGCGCCTGTTGCTGCTTATCGAACAGCTCGCCCAGCTGCAGCGTGCGCTGTTTCAGGCTGCCCAGCTGATCCTGCGGATCGACGGACATGTTCAGCGTCGGCGCCAGCGCGTTCAGCTCGTCATAGGCTTTGGACGCCCGGCCGGCGATCAGGATCAGATCCGGCTTGGCGGCGCGCAGCACGGCCATATCCGGCTCGAACAGGGTGCCGGCATTGAGGTATTTGTCGTCCTGATAGCGCTTCAGGCTATCCGGCAAGTTCTTGCGGTTGCCGGGCAGCGCCAGCGGCTCGACGCCCAGCAGCTGCAGCGTTTCCAGCGAGGCGTAATCCAGCACCACGATGCGCTGCGGGTGCTTGTTCACCTCGGTGCTGCCGTTCAGGTGCTGGACGTTGACGGTGGCCGGGGTTGCGGCTACCGGCGTAGCGGTTTTGCTGTGGCAACCCGCCAGCGCCATCGCGGCCAGCAGGGCGATCATCAGGGGGGAGCGGCGTAATCTCATGGGGCTTCCTCACGGTGATGGAATGAAAAGGGCGCGCAGCGCGCGCCCGGGGGCATCAGAAGTTATAGGTCATGCCGACGGTGTAACGGCGGCCGTCCAGCGTGGTGTTGTAGTGGTCGTAATCCACGGTCTTGTCGAGGATGTTGTAGACCCCGCCGGTCAGCTGCAGGTTTTTCGCCGCCTGGTAGCTCAGGCCCGCATCGACGAAGGTGTAGGACGGCGTGCTCTTGGCCATTGAGGTACGGCTCAGATACTCAGACGTTTTGCTGCGGAAATTGACGCGCGACCATAGGCTGAGGTCCTGCGTGGCGCGCCAATCCAGCACGGTGTTAACCATGTGCTTCGGCATCTGGTTGAGCGCCTTGCCCTGGAACTCGCCGCTCTTCTGCTCGGAAGCGGTGTAGGTGTAGTTGGTGTTCCACTTCCAGTCTTTGTTGATCTGCCAGCCGAAGGTGGCTTCCACGCCGCGCATGTTGGCTTTGTCGACGTTGACGCGATCGCTGATAAAGTCGTAGGACGTGCCGCCGATGGTGCAATCCGGCGTGTCTTCGCAGCGGCGTACTTCGGTGATCTTGTTCTTGAAGTCGGTGTTGAAGACGGTCACGCCGGCGTTGATGCCTTTCAGGCTATCCCACATCAGGCCGATCTCTTCGCTCAGGCTCTTCTCCGGCTGCAGATCCGGGTTGCCGACGATGATGCCTTTACGCACGCCGCCGCCGGTGACCTGGCCCCAGTTAGGAGAGGATTGGCGCAGGTCCGGCGATTTGTAACCGGCGGAGACGCCGCCTTTCAGCGTCCACTGTTCGGTCAGGTGCCAGACGCCGTACATGCGCGGCGTCCAGTGGCTGCCGAAGTTTTCGTCCTGATCCATGCGGATGCCGGTTGTCAGACTGAAGTCGTTGGTCAGCGCCCATTCGTCTTCAGCGAACAATGCCCAGCTCCAGCGCGTCAGCTTGCTGAGACCTTGAGCCGATTCAAGCTGGTTACCGCCGTCGCCCAGTTTTTCATAGCGGTATTGGCCGCCGAGGTTCAGCATGTGGGAACCCAGTTCGAACTGGTTCTGGGTGTTGAAGATGGTGTTGTACATCTTCATGTTACGGCCTGGGTTATTGGTCTCTTCCCGCTGCACGTAGCTGGTGGAGTTGCCGAAGTCATAATAGCCATTGTGGGTCAGCGCGTAGTTGGTGCGCGTATACAGGCTTTCGCTGCGGGACGTCGGCGAGCATTTGCCTTTGCTGCAGCGCTCCGCCACCACCGATTTGCCCGGCGTGCTGTTGCGATCTTGCAGCGAACGGCCGATTTCGAAGTCGAATTCGTTTTTCTCGTCCGGCGTCAGGGTGAACACCGCGGTGCCGCTGCGCATGCGCTGTTCGTTGTAACCGTTGACGATTTTATCTTCCGCGCGGCGCGACAGCAGGCCGTTGACCCGCAGGCCGAGCAGCCCTTCAACCAGCGGGCCGGAGGCGTAGGCGTTGGTCTGGAACAGATCGCCGGAATCGCGGTTTTCCTGAATGGTGGCGTCGCCGTGCAGCGAGCCTTTCCACTCGGTGCGGGAGGTCTTGCGAGTGATGACGTTGATCACGCCGCCCATGGCGTCGGAGCCGTACAGCGAAGACATCGGCCCGCGCACCACTTCGATGCGCTCGATGGCTTCCATCGGCGGCAGCCAGCCCTGTTCGATGCCGGCGTTGTCGCTGTTCGGACGGGTGCCGCGGGTGTCGACGCGCTTGCCGTCCACCAGGATCAGGGTGTACTTGGAGGACATGCCGCGGATGCTGATGTCACTGCTGCTGGCGCCGCCGGTGATCACCACGCCCGGCACGTCTTTCAGCGCGTCGGTCACGTCGCGATAGGCCTTGTCTTCGATCTGCTGGCGCGGGATCACCGAGATGGAAGCGGCGGAGTCCTGAATTTTTTGCTGGAAGCCGGAGGCGGTGACGACCATGGTGTCCTGAGTGTCGTCCTGCGGCGCGGCCAGCGCGGCGGTGGCGCTGAGTGAGGCGATCACCAGAGCGGCGAGCTTGCTGTAACGTGGCGTTTCCATGAGGTAAACCTTTCCTGGATTGAAGTGAAAGTAATTAACCAATTGAATTTCTAATGAAATTGTTCGTCTTTCGCTGAGAAATGCTTAGCTTCGTCAACGTTGCGTGAGGCTATTGTAAGGATTTTTTTCTGAATGTAAACGCTAATGATAATCCATATCATTTGTATGCTGGTTTTGCTGGCGGGAAAGGTTAACCGGATGAATTAAAGGGAAAAGCGGCGCAGCGGGCGTGCGCCGGGGAGGATCAGCGTTTTTGGATGTAGGTGATGGCCAGCGCCAGCGCCAGCACCAGGCCTTTGATAATGTCCATGGCGTAGTAGGGCACCGACAGCATCACCAGCCCGTTTTGCAGCACGCCGAGGATCACCGCGCCGATCAGAGTGCCGAGCGCATTAGGTTTGCCGGCCCCGGCCAGCGAGAAGCCGATATAGGCCGCCGCCACCGCGTCCATCAGATAGCCGCCGCCGGCGTTGACCTGCGAAGAGCCGATACGTGACGCCAGCAAGATGCCGCCAAGCGCCGCCAGCCAAGAGGAAATGACATAAGCGGCAACCCTGTAACGCACGGTGCGGATGCCCGAAAGGCGCGCCGCCTCGGGGTTGCCGCCGATGGCATACATGCGGCGGCCATGCTTGGTCAACGACAGGAACAGCTGCACCGCCACGGTGACCGCCAGCATGATCAGCACGATCACCGGCACCTGGCCGAGGGCGGAAAACACCTCCGGAATCAGGCCTTCCGCCATGTCGCCATTCGGCAGCACCATGTTTTGGGTGATGGATCCGCCGTAGCTGTAGGTCATCGCCACGCCCTGGATCACGAACAGGCTGGCCAGCGTCGCCAGCATATCGGGAATTCTGAACACCACGATCAGCAGGGCGTTGAACAGGCCGACCAGCGTGCACAGCAGCAGCGTCACCACGATGGCGCCGGTGGTGCCGAACCCGTGCCAGACGAACAGCGAAATTACCAGCGCGTTGGCCAGCGAGGCGGTCGAGCCGACCGACAGATCGAAACCGCCGACCGACAGCGAGATAGAGACGCCGATGGCGATCACCGTCACGATGGCGATCGAACGCAGGATATTGATGATGTTGTTGGCATCGAGGAAGTTGTCCGACGCCAGGCCGAACAGGGCGATCAGCGCCGCCACGGTCAGCAGCATGCCCCATTTGTAGAGGAAATCGAACAGCTGTTGGCGCCAGGGCAGCGCAGGCCGCAGGGCTAATTCTTTACTCACGCAGGGGTTCCTCCGGTGGAATAGAGCAATAAGGTTTCTTCGTCGATGTCGGCGGCGTTCAACTCCGCCACGATGCGGCCGTCCCACAGCACGCAGATGCGATCGCACAGGCCAACCAGTTCGGCGAACTCGCCGGAGGCGTAAACCACGCCCTTGCCGGCGCGCGCCAGGCCGTCGATCAGGCTGAACAGCTCCTGCTTGGCCTTGATGTCCACGCCCTTGGTCGGTTCATCGAAGATCAGCACCTCGGCGTCGCCGCGCAGCCATTTGCCGATCGCCACTTTTTGTTGATTGCCGCCGGACAGGCGCGCCAGCCGCTGTTGCGGGCCGGAGGCGCGAATGTTCAGGCGTTGCATGATCTCGCGCGCCCAGCGCAGCTCTTGTCGCCGGCTGAACAGGCTCCAGCGCGAGAAGCTGTCGTCGGCGCTGACGCTCAGGTTCATCGGGATCGCCTCATCGATGAAAATGCCTTCTTTGCGGCGTTCCTCCGGCACCAGCGCCAATCCTTGTTCGACCGAGAGGTGCGGCGCGCGCGGCGCCCAGGGCTGCCCGCGCAGTTCGCCGCGCTCAAGCTGCACGGCGCTGGCGCCGAACAGCGCTTTGCACAGCTCGGTTTTGCCGGCTCCCGCCAGCCCGGCGATGCCCAGAATTTCGCCTTCATGCAGCCGCAGCGAAACGTCGCGCAGCTTGTGGCGATCGCGCAAGCCTTGCACCTGCAGCAGCGTTCGCTCGGCGTGCGGCGGGCGCGGCGGCGGGAAAATATCGTCCAGCCGATGGCCGAGCATCTTCTCGACGATCTGTTCGCCGCTCAGCCCGCGCATGGCGTCTTCGCTGACGCGACGGCCGTCGCGCAGCACCGTCAGCCGATCGCAAATGTCGCTCAGTTCGTGGATGCGGTGGGAAATAAATACGATGCCGATGCCTTCGGATTGCAGGCGGCGCACCACGTTAAACAGGCGCTCGCTCTCGGCGCGGTCGAGCGGGGCGGTCGGTTCGTCGAGCACCAGAAAACGGCAGCGGTGCGACAGCGCGCGCGCCAGCAGCACCTGCTGTTTTTCCGCCAGCGTGCAGTCCGCCAGCCGCCTGCGCGGGTTGAGCGGCAGCGCCCATTGCTGCAGCAGCTGCGCGGCGCGGCGGTGCAGTTCCGCCCAGTTCAGCCAGTGGCCCGGTTCGTTCAGCCAGTCCAGCATGATGTTTTCCGCCACCGACAGCGTGGGGATCAGCGCGACGTCGACCTCTTGCTGCACCACGTGAATGCCGTGGCGGCGCGCCTGCAGCGGGGAGTGGATCGCCACCGCCTGGCCGTCGATCAGGATCTCGCCGCGATAATGATCGTGGGCGCCGGAGAGGATCGCCATCAGCGTCGACTTGCCCGCGCCGTTGGCGCCGACCAGCGCGTGGATTGAGCCGCCCTGCAGCGTGAAGTCCACGTCCTGCAGCGCATTGAAGCCGGCGAAGGCGATCGAGATATTGCGCATCTCGAGGCGTGAAGGCGTTGCGGTTGACATAGGGTATTAAGGCCGTTTAGATGTTTAGATGGCTGTTATGCTCTGTTGTAACACAGATTACGCCGTTGGCAACCAACAAAATGGCATAACGGCGGTGGAAAACGCGTTGGCGGGTAGGGGCGCAACCCGCGTCAGGCTGCGCCGGTGCGAGAAGCGCTCAGAAGGTGGTGGGGGTGTGTGCGCTGACGATGCGGCAGATGCGCGCCGCGGTATTGCTGAAGCTGTGCGGAATGCCGGTGTTGATGGCGTAACTCTGGCCGGCGGTCAGGCAGTAGCTCTGGCCGTTGATGGTCAGCACGATCTCGCCCTCCAGCAGGGTGCCGATCTCTTCGCCCTGGTGCTTGATCTTTTCACCGGTGGTGGTGCCGGGCTGGTAGGTTTCCAGCATCATCGCCAGGTTACGCGTCGGGCTGCCGTTGTGCACCAGCTTCATCGACACCCCCTGGCTGCCGATCTCAATTAGATCCTCGGCGTCGATCACCACGCGCGGCTCGTCGACGGCTTCCGGTTCGGCAAAGAATTCAGACAGCGACAGGCCATACACCTTCAGCAGCTTTTGCAGCGTGCTGATGGCCGGGCTGACCTTGTCCTGTTCGATGGTGCTGATCGCACTGTGGGTTAACCCGGACAGTTCGGCGACCCGGCGCTGCGACAAACCCAATTGCTGACGGATCTGCGACAGGCGTTTGCCCGGTGCCAAGCTGGCTTCGCTCATAGCGGTACTTCCTTCTGGTAGGGGCGACAGGCAGACATGAATATCGCTATCGGGCGCCTGTCTGGGCGATAACGATGTTGCATGATATCGGTAGTTAGGGCAGGTTTGGAAAATATATTGCCCATGTTCACTCTCGGTGCGTTGGACGAAATAGTTGACGTAAAAATGGCGGCAAGGCCTTTTCGGTCAATATTTTATCAATTTAGCAGCCGGCGGCGAATAATCAAACAGGATTGTAACATTTGCAAACCTATTCTGTTAAGACTATGTTTCATGGTGTGGATGTTATTTTGAGCGCCCGGCAGCGGCGCAGCCTGGCGAGAAATCCAATCATGTTTTGAATCGAACGGCGGACGGGCGCCAACGCGCCTTAAGAGCATAATGGCGGGTGACGTATGCAAACCAATAGCGCAGCAGTTGAACATTTTGCACAGCATCATGAAGAGAGGCGAAGTAGCGCGTTCCAAAATGAGGTTGCTCATTATTTGGAACGCCATCCCGCCACGCAGTATGTCGATATCCTTCTCACCGATCTCAATGGTTCCTTCCGCGGCAAACGCATACCCGTCTCAGGGTTGAAAAAACTGGAAAAAGGCAGCTACTTCCCCGCGTCGGTGTTCGCCATGGACATCCTCGGCAACGTGGTGGAGGAGACCGGCCTTGGGCAAGAGCTCGGCGAGCCGGACCGCATTTGCCTGCCGGTACCCGGCTCGCTGACGCCGTCGGCCGCCGATCCGCAGCATATCGGCCAGGTGCTGCTGACCATGCTGGATGAAGATGGCACTCCCTTTGACGTTGAACCCCGCAATGTGTTGAACCGCGTGTGGCAGGCGCTGCGACAGCGCGGCTTGTTCCCGGTGGCAGCGGTAGAGCTGGAGTTTTATCTCATCGATCGGCAGCGCGATGCGGAGGGCGATTTGCAGCCGCCGTGCGCGCCCGGCACCCAGGAGCGCAACACCCAAAGCCAGGTGTACTCCGTCGATAACCTGAACCATTTCGCCGAGGTGCTGAACGACATCGACGCGCTGGCGAAGCTGCAGGGGCTGCCGGCGGACGGCGCGGTGGCGGAGGCGTCGCCGGGGCAGTTCGAGGTCAACCTGCGTCATACCGACGATATCTTGCTGGCCTGCGACCACGCGCTGGCGCTGAAGCGGCTGGTGCGGCTGGTGGCCGAGAACCACGACATGCACGCCACCTTTATGGCCAAGCCCTACGAGGATCATGCCGGCAGCGGCATGCACGTGCATGTCAGCATGCAGGACGGCGCGGGCAACAACCTGTTCGCCGACGACGAAGGCGAGGATTCGCCACTGCTGAAACAGGCGCTGGCCGGGATGATCACCCTGATGCCGGCGTCAATGGCGCTGCTGGCGCCGAACGTCAACGCCTACCGGCGTTTCCAGCCTGGGATGTATGTGCCGATCCAGGCCGCCTGGGGCCACAACAACCGCACCGTGGCGCTGCGCATTCCCTGCGGCGAAGCGGAGAACCATCGGGTGGAGTATCGCGTGGCCGGCGCCGACGCCAATCCATATCTGGTGATGGCGGCGATCCTGGCCGGCATGCTGTACGGGCTGGACAACGCGCTGCCGCTGCCTGAGCCGGTGACCGGCAACGGGCTGGAGCAGGAGGGGCTGCCGCTGCCGATCCGCCAGAGCGACGCGCTGTACGAGTTTGAGCATCAGCACGCGCTGACCCACTATCTGGGCGAGCGTTTCACCCAGGTTTATCACGCCTGCAAGACCGACGAACTGCTGCAGTTCGAGCGGCGGGTGACGGAAACCGAGATTGACTGGATGTTGAAAAATGCCTGAATGGGCGTATAAAGTAAGAGGTATGTGCGGCCGACCGGCCTGCCGGTAGTGGATTAATTCGCCTGCCGGGCCGGTTTTCCGCTCGATCGACAAAAAGAATTTGTATTTGAGGGCTTCCGGATCTTGTCATCCGGAGGCATTCTGGTGCAAAATATCTCAAATGCAGATAGCCGACGTTTTAACGCGTCGGTTATTTTTTTTTGCATTAAGTTTTACCAACGTAGCGTTTCATACACCAAGCGAGGCCGGACACCGATCCGGATAGATAAATAGTTTCGTGCACGATCAAACAAAACTTTATGGTCGTGACTCATGAGGATTAGAAAGATGGGGCAATTTTTCACTTTAGCACCGGTGCCCGCCGGTTTCCGCTGTGGCCGCAGCGACTATGGAGCAGCCGAGGTTACCTCGACCCGTTATCCAGCTTACAATCCCCTTCTTTTAGAATTAAGTCGCTCGTTGCGAAGTTTCCCCGCAACCTTAAGTCTTGGCGTGTCCGCCATCCGCAAGGCTCAAGGTAAGGGGGGGCTGAACAATGTCCGATAACACCCTCAACGCCGCTCCGGCTCAGCGCACTCAGCTGCGTAAAACCCTGACTTTGGTTCCGGTAGTGATGATGGGCCTGGCTTATCTGCAGCCAATGACCATCTTCGATACCTTCGGCATCGTATCCGGCCTGACCGATGGTCACGTCGCGACCGCGTACGCCTTCGCTCTGCTGGCGATCCTGTTTACCGCCCTGAGCTACGGCAAACTGGTGAAGAAGTTTCCTTCCGCCGGTTCCGCCTACACTTACGCCCAGAAAGCCATCAGCCCGCACGTCGGCTTTATGGTGGGCTGGTCATCGCTGCTGGACTACCTGTTCATGCCGATGATCAACATTTTGCTGGCCAAGATTTACCTGGAAGCGATCTTCCCGGGCGTTCCGTCCTGGATTTTCGTGGCGGTGCTGGTCGGCTTGATGACGATTTTCAACCTGCGCGGCATCAAGCTGGTGGCTAACCTGAACTCCATCATCGTGGTGGTGCAGGTGGCGATCATGATCGTGTTCCTCGGCCTGGTGATCAACGGCGTTTACCACGGCGAAGGCGCCGGTACGCTGGTCAGCAGCCGCCCATTCTGGTCCGATAACGCGCACGTGGTGCCGATGATTACCGGCGCGACCATCCTGTGCTTCTCGTTCCTGGGCTTCGACGGCATCAGCTCGCTGTCTGAAGAGACCAAAGACGCGGAAAAAGTGATCCCGAAAGCCATCTTCCTGACGGCGCTGATCGGCGGCATCATCTTTATCGTGGTGTCTTACTTCGTGCAGCTGTACTTCCCGGACATCTCGCGCTTCAAGGATCCTGACGCGTCGCAGCCTGAAATCATGCTGTACGTGGCGGGCAAATTCTTCCAGTCGGTGATCCTGGTGTTCTCCTGCGTGACGGTATTGGCGTCAGGCATGGCGGCGCACGCGGGCGTTTCGCGTCTGATGTACGTGATGGGCCGCGACGGCGTGTTCCCGACTCGTTTCTTCGGCTATGTACATCCGAAGTGGCGTACCCCGGCGCTGAACGTGCTGCTGGTTGGCGCCATCGCGCTGTCCGCCGTGTCGTTTGACCTGGTGACCGCGACCGCGCTGATCAACTTCGGTGCGCTGGTGGCCTTCACCTTCGTCAACCTGTCGGTGATCTCGCAGTTCTATATTCGCGATAAGATGAACCGCACCGTGAAAGACACGTTCAACTACCTGATCCTGCCGGTGCTGGGCGCATTGACCGTCGGCGCGCTGTGGATCAACCTGGAAGCCAGCTCGATGACGCTGGGCCTGGTCTGGGCGGCCATCGGTCTGATCTACCTGGCCTTCGTCACCCGCAGCTTCCGTCTGCCGGTGCCGCAAGCGAGCGAAGACGCCGCCTAAGCGCGAGCCGTCTCCTCAGCCACAAAAAAGGCCGCATTTGCGGCCTTTTCCTTTTCTGCTTGCTGCGGGTTTACCCCACCAACTCTTTGCCGTAATCGAACAGCGCTTTCAGCAGGGCGGTTTTCTCTTTGTCGCCTTCGTGCAGGTTATACAGCGATTCGAGCTGCAGCAGGTAACTCTGCACGCGCTCCGCGCTCAGCGCTTCCTGGCGGTGCTGCAGCCAGCGGCGCTGTTCGGCATCGTCCAGCGTATTCGGGTAGTTGCGCGCGCGGAAGCGGAACAGCAGCTCTTTCATGCGGCCGTCGCTGAAGGCCAGATCCAGCGCCGGCAGGTTCTGCGGCTTGGTCTGCTGGATAATCCTCATCGCCGCCTTGTCGGCGTCGCTGAAGAAGCCGTCATACAGCCGGGCGTCGACGTCGTCGGAGCCTTTGAACGGCTCGGCTTCGGCGAACAGCGCCACCACTTTCTCGCGCACTTCCGGGTGCTGTTTCAGCAGCTGCAGGTTTTGCAGGCAGGCCTGGCGATCGATGCCCAGCCGCTCGGCGTTCTCCGGCAGCAGGGTTTTGGCCGGCGCCAGCACCGGGCATTTGTTGATGTGCACCAGCTTGATCGGCACCGGCGCCTGATCCGGCGCCAGGTCGTCGCGGCGGGTGTACAGCCGTTCACGCAGCTGCTCGGCGCTCAGCGTCAGCAACGGCGTCATGTCGCCGGCGAGATCGCACATGATCACCGCGTTTTTGTTGTCCGGGTGCCAGGCCAACGGCGACACCCAGCTGGTGTTGCCGCGCGCCGCGCCAAACATGCCGGAGACGTGCACCAGCGGCGTCATTTCGGCGACGTCGATCAGGGCGTTCAGCTTGTGCTTGTTGCGGTGCTGCAACAGGAAATCGAACAGCCGCGGCTGCGCCTGCTTGACCAGCTTGGCCATGGCGATGGTGGCGTAAACGTCCGACATTGCGTCGTGAGCCTGCGTGTGTTCGACGCCGTTGGCGCGCGTGAGATGCTCCAGGCGGAAGCTGGGGAAGCCGTCTTCGTTTTCCGGCCAGACGATGCCGTCCGGGCGCAGGGCGTAGCAGGCGCGCATCACATCCAGCAGATCCCAGCGCGAGTTGCCGTTTTGCCAGCTGTAGGCATAGGGATCGTAGAAGTTGCGATAGAAGATATTGCGGCTCACTTCGTCATCGAAACGGATGTTGTTGTAACCGAGAATGCAGGTGCCGGCCACGCTGAAGGCCTGGTGGATTTGGCGGGTGAATTCGGCTTCGTTAACGCCTTTGGCGCGCGCCACCTGCGGCGTGATGCCGGTGATCATCACCGCCTCGGGTTCCGGCAGGTAGTCGTCGGCCGGGGCGCAGTAGATGACCAGCGGCTCTTCGATAATGTTGAAATCCATATCGGTGCGCACGCCGGCAAACTGCGCCGGGCGGTCCAGCGACGGGCTTTTGCCGAAGGTTTCGTAATCGTGAATATAAAATGTGGCCGTTGCCTTGCTGCTCAAAATCGCGTCTCTTCAGTGGCGGATACAATATGTTCCTATTGTAACGGCGTAGGGAGCGATGCCAAGCGACGGTTAGCGAAATGCGCGCAATTACGCACGGCGATAGTAATCCAGCCGTTGATGAAAGTAGGGGAGCAGGTGGTCGGGGATCTGTCGTTCCGTTTCCGCCTGGGTCGAGGCGATGCCGTAGCGCTCATTGTAGATCACGCTGATGGCCAGCAAATCGGTTTCTATTTTTTCGCGTTGTGCCTGCGGTAAGCTATCCAGCTTTCGAGCCATCGTTATCTCCCTGTTAACCTTAGGGCATAATAGGATCGTTAGCGGGTCTTGTCCCTACCCATTCCGGGGGGCGCTTGATGCCTGTGAGCTGGGTTGCGTGCAAGGGGGCTGGCTGTGGCGAGCGGCGAGCTCGCTCTCCGGGTGGTGAGCCTGGAAGCGATCCGCCCGGTTATACAGCGAACAGGCGCCGTTTATCACCGCCCCCCAAAACAGGGCGCACAGCAGCAAAACCCCCAACCAGATTTTTTGGTTATAGGTCATAAGTCCTCCACGGACGATAAGAGAAATAACATTGACCGCTAAATTAAATCAGGCGCTACATCAATGGTATTTAAACGGCAGAGATTAATCATAAAATAGATGAGATTCTTTTGTTACTAAATCCACGCTGGATGTATCAAAAGATTCCTTAAGATAATATTAAGAGAAGTGATTTCTGGCGCCGTAATTCTATTTAATATTTGTTTAAATACCCGCAGATACAATCTCCCACATTCAATGCCAATGTGGATGACAATTATGAAAACGCTACTGTTGACCGGCGCTACCGGCTTTTTGGGTGGTGCAGTTCTCGAGAAATTATTGATTGAAAATCAGTCTGTTAATTATCTTTTGTTGGTGCGCGCCGACGATGCGCAACAAGGGCTGGCCCGTATTCGCGCGAATATGGAAAAATTTAATATCGACGCGAGCCTGCTGTCTAAAATTACGATAGAAAATATATTGTTGGGCGACCTTTCCGAGCCGGCCAACTTTTTAACTGACGCACGTATTAACAAAGTCACGCACGTTATTAACTGCGCGGCCGTTGCTTCATTTGGTAATAACCCGCTCATTTGGAAGGTAAACGTAGAAGGCACTCTGGCCTTTGCCGAAAGAATGGCGCAGGTGCCGGGATTAAAACGTTTCCTGCACGTTGGTACCGCCATGTCCTGTTCGCCGGAGCCGGGTTCGCTGGTGGCGGAGAGCGGCGAGTTTGAGGAAGACGCCGAGCATCTGGTGGAATACACCCGTTCCAAATCCACCATCGAACAGCTGATGCGCCAGCGCTGCCCGCAACTGCCCCTGACCATCGCTCGTCCGTCGATCGTGGTGGGGCACACCCGCCTGGGCTGCCAGCCTTCCAGCAGCATTTTCTGGGTGTTCGGCATGGCGCTGATGCTGCGCAAATTCATGTGCTCGCTGCAGGACAATATCGATGTGATCCCGGCGGACTACTGCGCGGATGCGCTGGTGATGCTGATGAACAGCGAAACGTTGGAGAACGACGTTTATCACATCTCCGCCGGTGAGGAGAGCAGCGTCAGCTTTGCCGAAATCGACCGCGCCATGGCGGCGGCGCTGGAAAAGGCGCCGGTGGGCGATGAGTATGCGCAGGTGACGTATGACGCGCTGGTGAAAATGCGCCGCCAGCTGAAAGACATTTTCGGCCCGTGCAACGAACGGCTGATGCTGAAAGCGATGCGCCTGTATGGATCGTTCGCCATGCTCAATGTGCGTTTCAGCAACGAGAAGATCCTCAAGCTGGGCATGCCGAAACCGCCGCGCTTCACCGACTACATCGCCGGCTGCGTGCAGTCGACCCGCGGGCTGTCTATCCAGCAGCAGATGGTGGTGGACTTCAAATAACCGCCGGGCGCAACGGGCGCCCGAGGTTGCTCCGCTACCAGGACGAAGAGGACCAGAAGACGCGGCCGAGCACCACCAGTTGCTCCTTGCGCTGCTGGTAGCTGAGATGCTCGTCCTGGTACTCTTCCCGGTTGAGGGAGCGGATGACGACGCCGCCGTCCGGCTGCTCGATCAGCACCTTCACCCGCAGCAAATTGCCGTGGCGGATGGCGTAGGTCTTGCCTTCGCGGATGCGCGTATCGTCGGTGTTGATGCCGACCACGTCGCCGTCCTGCAGACGCGGTTCCATGCTGGAGCCGGAGATGCGGATAATGCGCGCGGCGTTGACCGCCACCCCCATCTTGTGCAGGTAGTAACGGCGGAAGATCAGCGAAAACTCCTCGCGATCGACGATTTCGTAGCAGCCGTCGCCGGCGGAAAAATCGATATCCAGCAGCGGGATCTCCACAAACTCTTCCTTGTCTTGTTCGGTATCTTCCCATACCACCGGTTTCAAACGGGCGGGCTGGAAGTCCGACTCCGCTGCCACGTTGTCAAACGGGCGTACCAGCTGCTTTTCGTGAAACACGTCGAACCAGCCCTTGGGCAAATTCAGCCGGGCCTCGATCCGCCTGGCCAGATTGTCGCCAAGATTGCGGGAGGATTTTTCCCCGATGATTTGGCTCAGCGTCGGCGCGGAAGACTCAACCAGCGTGGCGAATTCATTCTGGTTGACGCCTTGCCGGGCGTAGCGGGCCATCAATTCGCGCAGATTGTTGCGCCTGATTTCTTTAGTTTCCATCGTGCCATGATCGCACTCTTTAGCAAAAAGGTAAATAACGGTTTTGCTAAAAAACGCTTGCGCATAATTTAGCAATTAGCTAAAACAAAAAGGGTGAGCCAAAGGTTCACCTGTGCGGGGCGGCCTGTCATGATGAGGGGCCGCTCAGTGAAATCAAGCGAGAGAGGGACTTTACGATGTACAAGATTGATTACAATAGCTACCGATCGGTCGCCAGCTTCGGCCACCGCGTGCGTTTTCTGGTGCTGCACTACACGGCGCAAAACTTCGCCGACTCGGTGAAGTCGTTGACCGGAAAATCGGTCAGCGCACACTATCTGGTGCCGGATCCGACCGAAGCCACCTATCAGGCCGCCGGCTTCAGCGGCGTGCGCATTTTCAACCTGGTGGATGAGAACGAGCGCGCCTGGCATGCCGGCGCCAGCCAGTGGGGCACCCGCAGCAATATCAACGACACCTCGATCGGCATCGAGATCGTCAACCTGGCGAGCGGCGACGGTGGAAACATCACCTTCCCGCCGTTCAACCCGCAGCAGATCGAGGCGGTCACCCAGCTGGCGCAGAACATCCTGCAGCGTTATCCGGACATCTCGCCGGTGAACGTGGTGGCGCACTCCGACATCGCGCCGGGCCGCAAGAGCGATCCGGGCCCGCAGTTCCCGTGGCAGCAGCTGTATCAGGCCGGCGTCGGCGCCTGGTATGACGAAGCGACCAAGCAGCAGCGCCAGCAGGAATACTGCCGCCAGGGCCTGCCGGCGCAGGCCGAGCTGCTGAAACTGTTCGCCCAATACGGCTACGATACCTCGGCGGCCAATACCGCAGAAGGCTATCGCCAGCTGGTGCGCGCGTTCCAGCTGCACTTCCGCCAGCAGAAGTATGACGGCGTGATGGATGTCGAAACCGCCGCCGCTCTGCGCGCGTTGGTCGACAAGTACGCCGCCTGAGCCTGACCGCGAATGGGGGACGCCTCATTCGCCTTTTCCTTGCCGGGTTTCCTCCGCTAAAATAGCGGCCTGGCTGGCCTTTATCGGAGGCATCGTGCGCCTCGATCGAAAAATCTCTTCCCTTGAATTGCTGACCTATCGGCACTATCGCATCGTTCACGGCGTGCGCATTGGGTTGGCGTTTATCCTGACCTTTCTGCTGATCCGCTTGCTGGCGGTGCCCGAAGGCACCTGGCCGCTGATCACCCTGGTGGTGGTGATGGGGCCGATCTCGTTTTGGGGTAACGTGCTGCAGCGGGCGCTGCAACGCATTGCCGGCACGGTGTTCGGCGCCGCTTCCGGTTTGATCGCCCTGTATCTGGAACTTTATTCGCTGCCGCTGATGCTGGCTTGGTGCGGCGTGGTGATGTTCGTCTGCGGCTACCTGACGCTGGGCAAACGGCCGTATATGGCGCTGCTGGTGGGGATCACGCTGGCGGTGGTGTGTGGCGCGGGCGCCGGCGACATGCATACCGCGCTGTGGCGCAGCGGCGACGTGATCTTCGGCTCGCTGCTGGCGCTGCTGTTCACCAGCATCTACCCACAGCGCGCCTATATTCTGTGGCGCATGCAGATGGCGGACTGCCTGCAAACCGCCGCCCGCCTCTACGGCGCGTATTTTTCGCCGAACGTCATTGAGCGGCCGCGGCTGGAGCCGCAGCTCAAGGATCTGTTGAATCAGGTGGTGAAGCTGCGCAGCCTGATCGTGCCCGCCAGTAAGGAAACCCGCATCCCCAAAGCGGTGTTCGAGGCGGTGCAAACCCTCAGCCGCAATCTGGTATGCACGCTGGAGCTGATGGCCGACGCCTACTGGGCCTCGCGTGAAACGCACTTCATCATGTTGAACGCCCGCACGCTGCGCAGCACCCAACTGCTGACGCTGAGCTCGCTGGAATCGCTGGCGGTGCTGATGCGCGAAGGGCCGCAGGAACAGCGGCAGGCGGCGGCGGGGCAGCTGGCGGAGATCGCCGGCGAGCTGAAAACGTTGATGCAGGAGGTGAGCCTCGGCCAGCACGGCGAAGCGCCGATTTACGGCTATGTCTGGCTCAGCATGGAGCTGGCGCAGCAGTTGGAAGAGCTGGGGGATCTGCTCCTGGTCTGCACCGCCGCCGGGCGCGAATAAGGGGTCAGATCATGAAGGCGGCGCTTTGGGTTTTGGCCGCCGGGGCAAAGTGGGTAAGATAAGGCAATCACTGTTGTGCCGGACCGCCACAAACCTGTATCTTGGTGCCATGTGGCCGTAAGCAAATGAATCTGTGTATTACTAAAGCAAGGGTATAAAGATGGATAATGCAAATAAGCCGAGTTTCCAGGACGTGCTGGAGTTTGTGCGTATGTTCCGCCGCAAAAACAAACTGCAACGCGAGATCGTCGACAACGAAAAGAAAATTCGTGATAACCAGAAGCGCGTGCTGCTGCTCGACAACCTGAGTGAGTACATCAAGCCCGGCATGAGCATTGAAGACATTCAGGGCATCATCGCCAACATGCGCAGCGACTACGAAGATCGCGTTGATGACTACATCATCAAAAATGCCGATCTGTCCAAAGAACGCCGCGAGCTGTCCAAAAAGCTGAAAGCGATGGGCGAAGTGAAGTAACCCGCTTTAGCGGGCCGGGCGTCCTGCCTGGCCCGCATCCTTATCCCGCCTGATTTTCCGTTCTTGCCGACACTGCCGTTTCCGTTGGGGCGTTCCCCGGCGGCCGAAGGCGCCTCCCCATCCTGCAGGTTCTGCAGGTGACCGCCGGGGAACGCTGGTTACTGCTCCGCACCGTACATGTCGAAGTCGAAATACCTGTCGTTGATTTTCTTGTAAGTGCCGTTGGCGCGGATCGCCTGCAGCGCGGTGTTGAAGGCGTTCAGCAGCGCGGTATCCTCTTTGCGCACTCCGATGCCGTCGCCGACGCCGAAGTATTTGCTGTCGTTCAGTTCGGCGCCGATAAAGGCGAAATCTTTGCCGCCGGGCGTTTTGAAGAACTCGCTGGCGCTGACGCTGGCCAGCAGCGACGCATCCAGACGGCCGTTGGCCAGATCTTCGTTCACCTCCTGCTGGCTTTGGTAGGCGACCACGTTAACGCCGGCCGGGCGCCACAGCGCGTTGGCATAGGCCTCCTGGCTGGAGCCTTGCTGCACGCCGACCGATTTGCCCTTCAGCGAGGCGGCGGTAGGCTGCAGGTTGCTGCCCTTATGCGCCACCAGCCGCGCCGGGGCGTTGGAGACTTTGCTGGAGAAGGCGATCTGCTGCTGGCGCTGCGGCGTGATGGTCATCGACGAGGCGATGGCGTCGAATTTCTTCGCCTGCAGGCCGGGGATCATGCCGTCCCAGCTGCTTTCCACCCACACGCATTTGGCCTGCATCTGGTCGCACAGCGCCTGGGCGATATCGACGCCGAAGCCGGTCAGCTTGCCCTGCGGGTTTTTATATTCCAGCGGCGGAAAGGTGGGATCGATGCCCAGCTTGATCACCTTGCCGCTGAATTCGCCGCTCAGCGCGGGAAAGCTCGCGGCCAGCGGCAGCAGCAACAACAGCCCTTTGATGGTTTTCATGTCATTTCCTCAGCGTTGGCGATTAAACAGTGGGGCAAGCCAAAAAGCGCTCGACCAATTTGACCCAGTAGGTGGCGCCTACCGACAGGTTGTCGTCATTGAAGTCATAGCCGGGGTTGTGCAGGGAATTGCCCGGCGTGGCGGGGCCGTTGCCGATCGAGATGTAGCTGCCTGGGCACTTCTCCAGCATAAAGGCGAAATCTTCGCTGGCGGTGAACGGCCGCAGCGTGGGGATAACCTGGCTCTCTCCGGCCCAGTCCAGCGCCACCGCGCGCGCCAGTTCGGTTTCTGCCGGGTGGTTCACCAGCACCGGGTAGCCGTGCCGGTAGTCGATCTCCGCGCGGGCGCCGAAGCTGGCGGCCTGCGCCGTGACCAGCTCGGTGATGCGCTGTTCCAGCCGCGCGCGCACCACCGCCGTCAGCGCGCGCACGCTGAGCGTCAGGGTGGCGGTCGCCGGGATTACGTTGGCGGCCTGGCCGGCCTGCATCGCTCCCACGGTGACGATCGCCGTTTCCTGCGGATCGATATTGCGCGCCACGATGGTTTGCAGGCTCATGACGATGGCCGCGCAGGCCACCACCGGATCGACGGTGCTCTGCGGCACTGCGCCGTGGCCGCCGTGGCCGTGCAGGGTGATGTGCACCGTATCGGCCGAGCACATCAAGGGGCCGCTGGCGAAGCCCAGGTGGCCGGTGGGGAAGCCGGGCACGTTGTGCATGGCGAACACCGCGTCGCAGGGGAAGCGCTCAAACAGGCCGTCTTCAATCATCACTCTGGCGCCGCCGCCGCCTTCTTCCGCCGGCTGAAAGATCAGGTGCAGCGTGCCGCTGAAGTTGGGCTGCCGCGCCAGACAGCGCGCCGCCGCCAGCAGCATGGCGGTGTGCCCGTCGTGGCCGCAGGCGTGCATCACCCCAGCATGGGTGCTGGCGTGCGGCAAGCCGGTGGTTTCGGCGATCGGCAGGGCGTCCATGTCGGCGCGGATGCCGAGCGATTTTCCCGGCCCGCGCTGCAATGTGGCGACAACGCCGGTTTGTCCTACGCCGCGCGTGACGCGGTAACCCCACTCCTCCAGACGCTGCGCCACCAGATCTGACGTCGCGAACTCCTTAAATCCCAGCTCCGGGTGGGCGTGAATGTGGCGGCGAAGCGCGACCATCTCATCATGAACGGCGGCGATCTCAGGCAGTACGAGTGAAGGGCTCATCACGGTCTCCGGCAAAGGGTCCCGGCCAACGGGCGGGGAATGGGGCAGAGGGGTAGGCATCGAGACTAGCAAACTCCGTTTTTGCCGGGTAGCCGCCGTTCAGTTATGCTGACAACCTATGATTGTCAGGAGGTGAACATGAAACTGCACCAACTGCAGGCGCTGGTGGCCAGCGCCGACAGCGGCAGCATTCGCGCGGCGGCGCGGCATCTGGGGCTGTCGCAGGCGGCGGTGACCCGCGCGCTGCGCGAACTGGAGCAGGAACAGGCGCTGCCGCTGCTGATCCGCACGCCGACCGGGCTGGGCTTTACTCCCTACGGCAAAACCTTGCTGGCGCACGCCCGGCTGGTGCTGAACCAGCTGGAGCAGGCGCAGGGCGAAATGGCGGCGCTGCGCGGGCGCACGGCGGATCTGGTCAAGGCGGCGTTCACCCCCTGGCTGATGCTGACGGTGCTGCCGTCGGCGGTGATGGCGTTTCGCAGCAAGATGCCGGCGGTGCGGCTGGAGCTGTCGGAAAGCCTGATGGCCAACGCCCAGTCGCAGCTGCGCGAGGGCACGATGGATTTTGCCATCACGCCGCTGCCGGCGTCGTCGGCGCCGCAGGAGTTCCACTGCGAGCCGCTGCTGGAGTATGAAACGGCGTACATGGTGCGGCGCGGCCACCCGCTGGCGCACAGTACCTCGCTGCATCAGCTGCTGGAACAGGATTGGGTGATGAGCTATACCCCGGAAAGTTTCGATGCGCTGTTCGACGAGGTGTTTCTCCGCCACGGCGTGCGCCTGCCGCGCCAGCGCATTATCCAGGCGCATTCGTTCGGCATGCTGCAGGCGCTGGTGGAGTTCGCCGAAATGTGTACCTGCTGTCCGCAGCCGATTGCCGCGCTGCCGCAGTTCGCCTCTCGCCTGCAGCCGCTGGCGCTGCGGGAGAGCTGCCGGCCGGTGCAGCTGAATATCGTCACTCGGCGCAACAGCATTCTGAGCGCCGCTGCCCATGCGTTTATCGACACGCTGGTGCGCACCCTGCGCCAGCAGGCGCGATCGTCGCGGCCGGAAGATCGCCAGATCTACGATCGCGTGCGCCTGCTGATTTAGCGGATCCCCCCGGATCGACGATCCCGTAAATGGGATCGCGATCCGCATTTGTAGCATTTTTAGCCGCAATGTTAACGATATGTGATTTCGCTCAAATAATTATTTTTGCAGCTTTGGTTATATGTTGCTCTATGTTCACGTTGTCATTTTTGGTTTTCTGGGTGTTTGATGATTAATCTATTGAAATTTATCACTTTATAACGTTTGTTGTTTTTTGTTGGATAAAAATGACAACGTCAACATTAAGAAAATTCAAGCGTTTAACAAGTGTATTGGAGGAAGATATGAGCCAGTTGCCGGAAAAAATGCGCGCGGTCGTTTGCCACGGCCCGCAGGACTATCGTTTCGAACAGGTGCCCACGCCGTTGCCGAAGGCGCGCGAGCTGGTGATCAAGGTGGAAGGCTGCGGCATCTGCGCCGGCGACTGCAAGTGCAAGAACGGCGCGCAGATGTTTTGGGGGGAGAACCCGTGGGTCAAACCGCCGGTGGTGCCGGGCCACGAGTTCTACGGCCGCATCGCCGCGCTGGGCGAGGGCGCGGAAGGCAAATACCAGCTCGGCGAGCGGGTGATCGCCGAGCAGATCGTGCCGTGCTGGGAGTGCCGCTACTGCAAATCCGGCAGTTACTGGATGTGTGAGACGCATAACATTTACGGTTTCCAAAAAGACGTGGCGGAGGGCGGCATGGCGGAGTACATGCGCTTTTCCGAGAACGCCATCGTGCACAAGATCCCGGAAAGCCTGAACCATGAAGACGCGGTATTGATTGAGCCGATGGCCTGCGCCATTCACACCGTGGCGCGCGGCGACATCCAGCTGGACGATGTGGTGGTGCTGGCCGGCGCCGGGCCGCTCGGGCTGTGCATGGTGCAGGTGGCGCGCCTGAAGACGCCGAAGAAACTGATCGTGATCGACGCCATCGACGAGCGGCTGGCGCTGGCGAAGGAGTTCGGCGCCGACGTGGTGATCAACCCGCTGAAGGAAGACGCCGACCAGATCGTCAAATCGCTGACCGGCGGTTACGGCTGCGACGTGTATATCGAGGCCACCGGCGCGCCGATCGGCGTCACCCAGGGGCTGCAGATGATCCGCAAGCTGGGCCGCTTCGTGGAGTTCAGCGTGTTCGGCAAGGAAACCACCGTCGATTGGTCGATCATCGGCGATCGCAAAGAGCTGGACATTCGCGGCGCGCACCTGGCGCCCTACAGCTACGAAATCGCCATCGATCTGTTCGAGCGCGGGCTGGTGACCTCCAATGGCGTGGTTACCCACAGCTATTCATTGAACGACTGGGACGAAGCCTTCGCCCTGGCGGACTCGACCGACTCCATCAAGGTGATCCTGGTTCCCTGACCCTCCCGCTGTACCGTTGTTGCAGTCACGATCGCCGGCCCGCTCGCAATGGGGGGCCGGCCGGTCGGCCAAACGTAAAGACATGCTGTTGCTCTGATAACCACAACAAGAAGCTTCCCTACAGGAGAATTGGCTATGTTTTCATTATTCAAAAAGACCCTGCCTTTTATCGTCGCCGGTGGAATGTTGGCGGCCAGCCATGGGGCGCTGGCCAAGCAAATCACTATCGGTATGTCGTTCCAGGAAATGAACAACGACTACTTCGTCACCATGAAGCAGGCGCTGGATCAGGCGGCGGCGGATATCGGCGCCAAGGTGTACGTGGCCGATGCGCGCCATGACGTCGCCAAACAGATCGGCGACGTGGAAGACATGCTGCAGAAGAAGGTGGACATCCTGCTGATCAACCCGACCGATTCGGTGGGGGTGCAGTCGGCGGTGATCTCCGCTCATAAGGCCGGCGCGGTGGTGGTGGCGATCGACGCCCAGGCGGAAGGGCCGCTGGATTCGTTCGTCGGCTCGGAAAACTACGACGCCGGCTTCCAGGCGGGCGAGTACCTGGCGAAAGCGCTGGGCGGCAAAGGCAAGGTGGCGATCCTCGACGGCATCCCGGTGGTGCCGATCCTGGAGCGCGTGCGCGGCTTTGAAGCGGCGATGAAGAAATACCCCGACATCAAGATCGTCACCAAGCAAAACGGCAAGCAGGAGCGTGACACCGCGCTGACCGTGACCGAAAACATGCTGCAGTCGGCGCCGGATCTGGCGGGCATCTTCAGCGTCAACGACGTCGGTGCGCTCGGCGCCCTGGCGGCGATCGAAAGCAACGGCGCCAAGGTCAAGCTGGTGAGTGTAGACGGCCAGCCGGAAGCCATCAAAGAGATCCTCAAGCCGAACTCGCCGTTTATCGCCACCTCGGCGCAGTTCCCGCGCGACCAGCTGCGCATCGCGCTCGGCATTGCGCTGGCCCGCTACTGGGGCGCCACGGTGCCGAAAACCGTGCCGGTGAAAGTGAAGCTGATCGACCGCAGCAATGCGGCCGGCTTTAGCTGGTAACAGCGGCCAGGTTCGCCCCGCTGCGGCGGGGTGTTCGGCGCGGAGGGCAATGCGGTGACACCTTTACTGGAACTGAAGCGAATAAAGAAGAGCTTTCCCGGCGTGAAGGCGCTGGACGGCATCGATCTGGCCATTCAACGCGGCGAAGTGCACGCCCTGCTGGGCGAAAACGGCGCCGGCAAATCGACGCTGGTGAAAATCATGTGCGGCATCTATCAGCCGGACGAGGGCGATATTTTTATCGACGGCGAGCAGCGCCGCTTTAACAACTATCGCCAGGCGATCGAGGCCGGCGTCGGCATTATTTTTCAGGAATTTTCGTTGATTCCCTACATGAGCGCCATCGACAACATCTTCCTCAACCGGGAGATCAGGAACCGCTGGGGCCTGCTGGATCGGCGGGCGATGCGGCGCAAGGCCGAGGCGATCTTCAAGCGGCTGACGGTGGCTATCGATCTCGATTGCCCGGTGGAGCAGCTGAGCGTGGCGCAGCAGCAGTTCGTTGAGATCGCCAAGGCGCTGTCGCTGGAGGCGCGGGTGCTGGTGCTGGATGAGCCGACCGCCACGCTGACGCCGGGCGAGGCCGAGCACCTGTTCAGCGTGATGAACGATCTGCGGCTGCTGGGCGTCGGCATGGTGTTTATCTCGCACCACCTGGACGAGATCTTCACCATCTGCGATCGCATCACCGTGCTGCGCGACGGTGCCTACATCGAAACGCTGGCCACCGGCGACACCAACGTGGAAGAGCTGGTGCGGCTGATGGTCGGGCGCAAAATCGAGAACGCCTTCCCGGTGAAACAGCACCCGGTCGATACCGCGACGGTACTGTTGGAGGCGGAGATCCAGCGCGAGAAGCACGGCGCGACCGACCGCTTCCACCTGCACAAGGGCGAGATCCTCGGCTTCGCCGGGCTGGTGGGATCCGGGCGCACCGAGACCGTCTCGGCGCTGATCGGCGCCAGCCGCTGCCACCGCAAACGCGTCAGCCTCGGCGGCCAACCGGCGGCGCTGCGCTCCCCGGCGCAGGCGCTGGCGCAGGGCATCGGCCTGCTGCCGGAGAGCCGCAAAACCGAGGGCCTGGTGCTGCCGTTCTCGGTGGCGCAGAACATCACTCTCAACCGGCACCACCGGCGCGGCAAGATCTTCGTCAGCGCCCGCAAGGATCGCGACGTGGTGCAGCGGCTGATCCGCGCCGTGGGGGTGAAAACCCCGGACGCCGAGACCGCCGTCAGCACCCTGAGCGGCGGCAACCAGCAGAAGGTGGTGATCGCCCGCTGGCTCAACAACGACTGCAACATCCTGATCTTCGACGAGCCGACGCGCGGCATCGACGTGGGCGCCAAGGCCGAGATCTACCAACTGATGCAGCAACTGACCCAGCAGGGCATCTCCATCATCATGATTTCCTCCGAACTGCCGGAGATCATCGGCGTGTGTGACCGCGTACTGGTGTTTCGCGGCGGCCACATCGTCGCCGAGCTGACCGGCGACGACATCGAATCCAACCACATCATGCTTCACGCGACCGGGAGTGCCTTATGATCGGAATTGAACAACCCGCCGTGGCGCGCCGCGCCGCCGGCCCCAGCCTCGGCAAGCGCTGGGAAAAACTGCTGCATCACCCGGCGGTCTTGCCGTTTATCGGCTTCGCTGTCCTGTTCGTATTGATGAGCCTGCTGAACGACAGCTTCCTCAGCGTCAACAACCTGACCAACGTGGCGCGCCAGGTGTCTATCAATGCCATCATCGCGGTGGGCATGACCTGCGCCATCCTGACCGGCGGCATCGATCTCTCGGTGGGGCCGGTGATGGCGCTGGCCGGCTCGGTCGCCGCCGGGCTGATGCTGGCGGCGGTGCCGATCCCGCTGGCGATGGTGGCGGCGCTGGCGGTCGGCGCGCTGTTCGGCCTGGCCAACGGCGCCTGCATCGCCTACCTGCGCATGCCGCCGATCATCGTCACCCTGGCGTCGATGGGCATCGCCCGCGGCCTGGCGCTGCTCTATACCGGCGGCTACCCGATCTCCGGCCTGCCCGACGTCTTCTCCTTCTTCGGCCGCGGCACGGTGCTGGGCATCCAGGTGCCGATCCTGATCATGCTCGGCGTGTACGTGCTGGCCTGGCTGATGCTCAACCAGCTGCCGTTCGGCCGCTACGTCTACGCGATGGGCGGCAACGAAGAGGCGGCGCGGCTGAGCGGCATCCGCGTGCCGCGCTACAAGATGCTGGTGTACGTGATCAGCGGCCTGACCGCCGCGCTGGCCGGGCTGGTGCTGACCTCGCGTCTGATGAGCGGGCAGCCCAACGCCGGCGAAGGCTTCGAGCTGGACGCCATCGCCGCGGTGGTGCTGGGCGGGGCGGCGATCTCCGGCGGGCGCGGCGCCATCGTCGGCACGCTGGTGGGGGCGATGATGCTCGGGGTGCTCAACAACGGCCTCAATCTGATGAACGTGTCGCCGTATATCCAGAACGTGGTGAAGGGCGGCATCATTCTGGCCGCCATCTACCTCAGCTCCGTGCGGCGCAAATAGGGGGCGCGATGGCAGTCTTTCTTGGGATAGACGTCGGCGGCACGGTGATCAAGGCCGGGCTGTACCGGGCAAGCGGCGAAGAGCTGGCAGTCGCCGAGCGCGACGGCGCGGCGATTGCCGCCCAGCCGGGCTTCAGCGAACGCAATATGGACGCGCTGTGGGATGACGTTTGCGCAGCGATCCGCCAGACGCTGCACGCGGCGGGGCTGGATGCCGGGCAGGTGCGCGGCGTCAGCTTCTCGGCGCACGGCAAAGGGCTGTACGCCATCGACCGCCACGGCAAGCCGGTCGGCAACGGCATCCTCTCTTCGGACAACCGCGCGGCGGCCACGGCGGCTGAGCTGCGCCGCACCGGCGTGGGCGCGCAGACCTACCCGCGCAGCCTGCAGCCGCTGTGGCCCAGCCACCCGGCGCTGCTGCTGCGCTGGCTGAAGCATGAGCAACCGGCGCAGTACGCCGCCGTCGATCGCATCCTGATGGCGCACGACTACCTGCGCTTTCGCCTCACCGGCGAGGCGGCGGCCGAGGTGACCAACATCTCCGGCAGCAACCTGTTTAACCAGCACAGCGGCGCTTACGATCCTGCGCTGATGGCGGCCTTCGGCATCGAAGAGGCGCAGGAGAAAACCGCGCCGGTGATCGGCTCGGCGCAGCTGGCCGGGCGGGTGACGGCCGCGGCGGCGGCGCAATGCGGCCTGCGCGCGGGCACCGCGGTGTACGGCGGCCTGTTCGACGTGGTGGGCGCGGCGCTCAGCTCCGGCGTGGCCGACGATCGCACGCTCAGCGCGGTGGCGGGCACCTGGTCGATCGCCACCTGCGTGACCGAGCGCATCATTCCCGCCGATTACCCCTACGCCTGGGGGCGCTACTGCATCGACGGCCGCTATTTCGTGCACGAAGGCAGCCCGACCTCGGCCGGCAATTTGGCCTGGTTCCTGCGCCAGTTTTGCGCCGACGACCGGCAGCGCTACGCCCAGTTCAACGCCTGGGTGGCCGAGCGCCGCGAGCAGCCCAGTGGGCTGCTGTTCCTGCCTTATCTGTACGGCTCCAACCTCGGCGGCAACACGCCGGGCGGGCTGATCGGCCTGAGCGCCCACCACGAGATGGCGGACGTGGTGCAGGCGATCTACCAGGGCATCGTGTTCTCGCACCTGATCCATCAGGAGCGCATGGTGCAGCTGAACCCGCGCATCGAGCGGGTGCGCATGACCGGCGGGCCGACGCAGTCCGAGGTGTGGATGCAGATGTACGCCGACGCCGGCAACCTGCCGCTCGAGGTGGTGGAAACGCGCCAGAGCGGCTGCCGCGCCGCCGCCCTGTGCGCCGCCGTCGGCGCCGGGGAGTACGCCGGGTTCGCCGAAGCGATCGCCGCCGCGCCGCCCAAGCTGCGCTGTTATTATCCCGCGACCGCCGCCCACCGGCGCCTGCGCGCCCAGCAGGCGCGCTATCTGGCGGTCGCCCAGGCTTTGAGTGAGGTGACTGATGCAAACGACTAACGCCGCCTGTCTGGGGCTGTATGAAAAGGCGCTGCCCGCCGATCTGAGCTGGCCGCAGCGGCTGGCCACCGCCGCCGAGCTGGGCTTTGAATTTGTGGAGATGTCGATCGACGAACAGCCGGCGCGCCAGCAGCGGCTGGATTGGGATCGCCGCCAGCGGCTGGCGTTTATCCAGGCGCGGCTCGACAGCGGGGTGACGGTGCCGAGCCTGTGCCTGTCGGCGCACCGGCGCGATCCGTTCGGCAGCGCCGACGCCGCCACCCGCGAAAGGGCGCAGGTGCTGATGAGCAAGGCGCTGGAACTGGCGACGGATCTCGGCATCCGCAACATCCAGCTGGCGGGCTACGACGTCTATTACGAACCGGCCGATCGCCACAGTCGCGAGCGCTTTATCGAGGGCATGCAGTGGGCGGCGGCGCAGGCCGCCAGGGCGCAGGTGATGCTGTCGGTGGAGGTGATGGACACGCCGTTCATCAACAGCATCAGCAAATGGCGCGACATCGCCCGCCACGTCAACAGCCCGTGGTTCACGGTGTATCCCGATCTCGGCAACCTCAGCGCCTGGGGCAACGACGTCGCCGCCGAGCTGGCGCTGGGCATCGGCAGCATCACCGCCGTGCACCTCAAAGACACCGTCGCGGTGGGGCCGAGCAGCGCCGGGCAGTTTCGCGACGTGCCGTTCGGCGAGGGCTGCGTGGATTTCGCCCACGCCTTTGCCGTGCTCAACGCGCTCGGCTATCGCGGCCCCTACCTGCTGGAGATGTGGGCGCGCGAAGACGGGCAGGACAAGCAACGCATTGCCCAGGCCAAGGCCTGGATCGAACAACAGATGATCGAGGGAGGCATCGCATGCTGAACGAACTCAAGCGGCAGGTGCTGGCCGCCAACCTCAGCCTGCCGGCATACGGGCTGGTGACCTTTACCTGGGGCAACGTCTCGGCGATCGACCGCCAGAGCGGGCTGGTGGTGATCAAGCCTTCGGGCATCGCCTACGAGGCGATGACGCTGGAGGATTTGGTGGTGGTGGATCTGGAGGGCAAGGTGCGCGAAGGGCACCGCAAACCCTCATCCGACACCGCCACTCACCTGGCGCTGTACTGCGCCTTCGCCGATATCGGCGGCGTGGTGCACACCCACAGCCGCAACGCCACCATCTGGGCGCAGGCCGGGCAGCCGATCCCGGCGCTGGGCACCACCCACGCCGACTACTTTTACGGCGACATTCCCTGCACCCGGCCGATGAGCGAGGCGGAGATCGCCGGTGACTACGAGGGGGAAACCGGCAAGGTGATCATCGAGACCTTCAATCAGGCGGGGCGCGATCCGCAGCAGGTGCCGGGAGTGCTGGTCTATTCCCACGGCCCGTTTGCCTGGGGCAAGGACGCGGCGGATGCGGTGCACAACGCGGTGGTGCTGGAAGAGGTGGCGATCATGGCGATGGCGACGCGCCAGCTTGCGCCGGCCATCGCCCCGATGCAGCCGGAGCTGCTGGACAAACATTTCCTGCGCAAGCACGGCAAACACGCCTACTACGGGCAATAGCGCCCGTCAGCGATTTAACAGCGAGCCGGTGAAGAACTCTCTGCGCACCGGCAACTCGCCGCGCGGGCTGTGAATGGCGCTGAACAGCAGCTCCGCGGCGATCTCCCCCAGTTTCTGCGTATCGTGATACACCCCCGGAATGTGCAGGCCGTAAGCGCCGGCGCGCGGCGGTTCGTCTATCGAGAAGAACTTCACCTGCTCATAAAGCCCCATCTCGTGGCAGATGGCGATGGCGCCCAGCGTGATGATGCCATTCAGACCGATGATGTAATCCGGGCGGTTCTCCGGCTGTGCCAGATAAGCGCGCACCTCGCTCTCTTGCGAGGTGAAATCATAGTCGCCGTTGATGATATGAATCTCACGGCCGCTGCCCTGCAAGGCCGCGACGATGCCGGCGGTGCGCGTTAAGGTAATTTCCGAATCCGCCGGGCCGCCGATAATCAGCAGCTTCTGCTCCGGCTGCTCCGCCAGATAACGCCCGGCCAGCACGCCAATCTCGCGGTTATCGAGGAACACGCCGCTCAGCTGCTGATCGTAGAGATCGCGGTCGATAAGGATCAGCGGCACGCCGTACACCTCGGCCAGCTCGAGATAGGCGGGGCGGTAGCGCTTGTCGTCACGCACCGCCGACAGCAGAATGCCGCGCGCCTTGTAGCCGAACAGCGCCTGAATGGCGCGCATTTCCGCCTCTTCGCTGCCGTCGGTATCGAACAGCATGATCTGGTAGCCCTGCTGGCGCGCAATGCGCGACACGGTCTTGATCAGGCCGGAATAGAACGGGTTGTACATGCTGCTGGTGACGATGCCGATAATCTGGCTGCTGCTGCTTTTCAGCCCCTGCGCGAACGCATTGGGCACATAGTTCAGCTCTTTGGCGATGGCGTGAATGCGCTCGCGGGTTTCCGGCTTGACCAGCTCGGGCTTATTGAAGGCGCGGGAAACGGTGATATTGGTCACCCTGGCGCGGCGGGCGATATCCACGATAGTGGCATTGGGATTGGCTTTCGACACCGTCTTTCCTTGCGTTATGCCTCAACAGATCCCTTATTGTAGGGAAAGGGCGGGGGCGGTGCTAGGGGGGAGTTGGGGGATGGGCTGGAGTGGGGGAGGAAAATAATAGAATGAAAGCAAGAATAATAATGTATCTGGCTTATTAATTGTGGGTTTAATCATTTTATGTGGTTGTATTTTGTTGGCGGAGAGTTTGGTAAGGTGTATCGCATGGTCGAGGTTAGGTGTTAATGGCTGCTTTGTGCCAAAAGCGGACATTGCTAGAAATAATGTTGCGCAGCGGAAAAACGCAATTATATATAATTGGGTTGGAAATTAACTGGTTTAAGTCCCTAAAGTATGCACGGTGCAAAATCGAGGCCTGGCGCATACTCTATACCCAGAGACGCCCTCATCCTGAGCAGGACTGGATGACCTCATCCGAATTTGCTGAAAAGCCTGCCGCAGGATATGCAGCCAACATATGGCCGGTTGTTCCTGATTATGACTAGTATATATTCGGATTCAGGATCATGAGCCAATATTGCTTATCACATATTTTATCGATGGACAATCAATTCAAAAGTTGATAATACTAATTTACATTTTTTAAAGAAAAAAGCGGGCTTTATGGAAATCGAAGAATTTACTGACACATATTCAGACGACATTATTTATTTAAGAGAAGCAAGAGAGGCACTTCTGACACACCCTCTTCGTTCAGAAATGCCTAATTATTGCAATGCGTCCCTGAGTAGGATATATGCAATTGTAATGATTGGCAGCATTGAGTCAATGCTGGAAAGATGGCTTGACCGTGATAACCTTGAAATACTAAGCGTTTATTTTAAGCCGAAAGTAACCAATGCCGTTCGCATTAACGGATTATGTTCGTCTTTTACCTCGAAAGGCATCAATGTTAATAAAGACATATTTGATGATTATTTGGCGATAAAATACATACGTAATGCGATAGTACATGCCAGCTGGGAGAAACAATCCGGTGGTCTGAAACAAGATGAAATAGACTGGATTCATAGTCGTGGATTCCCCACTGATACCCGCAAACTCAATTCAACGCACTGGCAGCGATTTGAATGGGTTAATGAAAACATGATGCTCTACATTGCACTTTCAGGATTGGCAAAAGCTCCACCTGCTCATCATGCGGGTACAGTAGGTATTGATATCAAGCCGTTGCCAGATACCAGTGGTATCATCAACTGGTCAGACTGGCCCAGACTCTACTGGTCGAATCTTGAACGCATCTCTGAGTCATTAAACACAAGCATAGAACAAGGGATTAGCCAAAATGAAAGTAATTGGTCAGAAAAACTCGCGGGCTCAGATTTCAACAAATTAACATCCTTGCAAAAAAGTCGTCATCTCATTCTGTCTGCTTTTGCTTCAGTTAAAAATGGGGAGCGTATAGTACAGAATACACTCGAGATTTCAGAAAATGTATCCATGTGCTGGAACCAATTTGTTGCCCATTGCCCGGAATTTAGAAGTTTAGAAAAGTTAGAAGTCAGGTCTGCAATAAGCACTCTTTTTATCATGCATGAAAACAATATTCATCCTATAAATCATATTTTCCCGGAAATTAAGGAGGACGCCCCATTCAAGGTACATGAAGATTTGGTTTCAGTGTGTTTTGAAAAAACAGATCTACTCACAATTACTGATATTGCCAAAGCTTATAAGCTGGGAAGAATGGCATATCGTGTAATGCCAAACATTATGCCGCTAAAATTGTTTTCTTATTTAATACCAATTTGTTCCCCTGAAAGAATTCAGGAGTGGCATAATCAATCAAATTATATTTCTGATATTTATAAATTAAATCGTCTCTGGTATACTTCCATTGAGGGGCGTCAGTTGAATCTTGATGCAATTGATTATTATCAAGATTTAATTAAAGAATTCAGCAAAACAAAATAACCCGCACATACATTCAATAGGTCAGGCGATCGTCTGACCATTTTTAATCAACACCATTTGGCGAGGTTGATTAATGCTTGGCAATATTAATAATTTATTTTCGGTTCCGCTCCTCGCTCACAGCGGACCTTCAGCTCAGTCAGCAACGTCCGCTGCGTGCCAGAAGCGGACTATGTTAAAGAAAAGAGCTTGAGGTGGCTGAAGTCAGTATAGGTGCAACAAATGTGGTAAATGAGGGTTGAACCAATGGGAAACAAAAGCTATTTTCGTCTATGTAGGATATATCTCCAAATAGCTTAAAATCCCCAGATGCAAGAATGGTAGTATGGTTTTGATAATTAGAACAGCGAGTACATCAGGCACTCTATTCAAATGATTTATAAGGGAAAAATGACAATGCTTAAAACCTGGAATGATTTAGAAAGTTATACCCAATATGTCTACTCGACCTTGCTTAACCCACGAGATAATGGAGTGGAAGTTAGTCGTAACGTTATCCTTAAGGGATTAAAAGGTGAATATCAAATTGATGTATATTACCAATTTGAAAATGCAGGTTTTATACATCGTGTAGCGATAGAGTGTAAATATCACAATCGCCCGCTTGATCGCGATACTATTATGCCATTTTGCAACAAAATCACAGATATTGGGAATATTATCGGGGTAATAGTCAGTAAGTCTGGTTACCAAAGTGGCGCACAAGAATACGCAGAAAAACATGGCATTACTTTACTGACAACTGATGATTTACCAAAATTTAACATATTGGTTGCCGATTACTTGATAAATTCAACTTTACCTACAAAAGACTGGATCGGCGAGCCTTTTTGGATTTTGATGGAAAGAGAGGAAGATAATGTTTCAGGTTCATACTACAAGTTTGCACAAAAACATAACGGAAGAGATGTAATACCCTTATTCTTTTCAAAGCGTGAAGCAATTGACTTTCTAAATGAATCTGAGCAGTCACTGCATTTTGCAATAAGAGGTGTTCCACAACATTATTTGAAACGGTTGATAGCAATAACAGAGCGGTTAAAACCTTTATTCTTCTTAATGCTTCCTGCTTTGAATGAAGAACAAGCCAAAGGTTTATTAATTGAACCAACTGAATTAATGAAAAGATATCTACTATCAGAAATATCACCTGAAGAATATCAAGAGTTTTACGTTAAAAGGAAGTCGCGTTACAAGAATGAGCTTACTCTTTTTAAAATATTAAAAGCAATGAAAGGTAAAATTGGTGCAGAATTGGCTGAAAAAATTTTAAAAAATAAAAAAACGTAATTGCGGAGCCGTGATCACGGGAACCGTTCAACCTGATGTGCTGGCGTTAAAGGTGAAGTGAAGGGCCATTTGTTGAAAAAAAGATTAAGATTTCGATGCAAATCAAACGGTCTGCTGTGTGCCAAAACCGGACGTTGCTGACACCAATATAAGGAATTAAATAGAATGGTTCTAAATGTTAAGAGCCATCACAATACAAAGCGCGCTACATTAAAAAAATAAAATTAGCCATCATCTTGAATAGCACAAATACAATTTGCTAGCCGTGTCGGTTTTAAAAGTCGATAAGTATATTTCTTTTTTAAACTCTGAATATGCCCTGCCAATGTGTATCCACTACGTCTTGATAAGTTACTTTTCAAATCGGATTCAACTTTAGTATAGTCTTTCACAAAAGCATTGTTTGGTGACTCAATCATAGCTTCTATAATATCAGCTAACCCTTTAAAACCCATTTTTAAATTATCTAGATCGACGACATTTAACTCTTCAATGGCTAGCGTCAAGTCAGAACTTATATCTGTCACACTATCACCCTGAAAAGCGACAACCCATTGCCCATGAGCAATCCTATTCCTGAGTGTGCTTGGCGTTTTCACATAGTCAATGATTAATTGTTTAATATAAATCTCAGCAGAAGATAATTGAACAGAATTGAATGTTGGTGCTAATAAAACTTTAGCCTTAGCTAGTTTTAAGCATCTACGCCATTTAGCTTCCATTCCTTTTATGTTTTTTATATTCTCTATTTCGCTTAATTCAAAACCATAAGGTGTGTGAATTAATTTTGAGAATAATGCTTCAGTCCAGGCGGAATAAATTAGCGAAAGAGTTTTCGTATGGATTCTTGCCTCAGTATCTCGATCATTTTTTAAAGCAAGATTCAAACTAATCTTAGCAATACGCCAAGCGCGATCCAATTCTTTAACGTTTTTTGTTTGGGATTGGAACACGATAAGTTGTTGGGCTCTATCCATAACGCGCCTTAGGATGAAATTTACGACTCACAAGTATGGAAAAAATACTTAGAAAATATTTTTTCCATACCTGGAATTGAACCAGGAACCTCCATCAAACCTCAATAGATGCAGATTTAAAGGCGCTCTACCAAATTTGAGCTATATGGGCATAGGCATGATTACAAGCATGTTAAATTTTGTCAAGTTTTTTGTCGGTAACCCAATGTTCAGCCATAAAATGGCATTAATCGACTAATGCATGAGTAGGAAATTCAGACTGATAGCTATCATCAAAGCTATAAAATAAAGCTAGCGGTGCTGAACTGCTTCCTGTTGTTTAACACGGCATGTTTTAAGTAATAACATCATCATACTGCGAATGTCTTCTCCTCGCTCAAAGCTGCCCCTTAATGCCACCGTTCAAAGCAATAAACCAGTACCAGTAGCTGTGGAACGGAAGCGTTGTGGGGCTCATTGAGGAAAACAGAAATCCCCGCTTAAGAGCGATCAGATCGACAACGCAGATGATGAACCCTACGCTCGACTACCGGTAACAACACCGCTAATCTAACAGCGACTTTTCACCCCTCAGCTCCCCGCCACAATCCCGGCAACAACCCCAACGTCTCATCAATCAGCGCGCGTCGGTCATTGCCTGGTTTCCAGATGGTCACCATGGTTTGGCTGATCCCCTGGCTGCCCACTTCGGTGCGCAGCGTGTTGACGTTTTTCCACTGTTCGGCATGCATGTGCGTCGGCAAGAATCCCCAACCGCAGCCCTGTTCGAGCAGGGCGCGTAGCATTTCCAGCTCGTTGGTAAATATTGTATGCCCGGAAATTTGCAGGCGGCGCGCCACCGGTTCGTCAGAATCCGGGTGCATGATCACCTGCGGCGTGAGCGAGAGTTCCAGCAGCGAGAGCGGCTGTTCCGCGCCAGGGAAAAGCGTTTTGGCGGCGTAAAAATCCATCTCTATCGCCCCTAGGGCGCGCCACTCCATGGCGTCGCCCACGCTGCGATGGCGCGCCTGGCAGATGCCCAGATCGGCCTGGCCGCTTGCCAGCAGGCTTTCCGCTTCGTCGCGCGAGGCGTTAATCAGGCTCAGGCGCGTGTTGCGTTGGGCCATGGCGGCAATCAGTGCCTGCAGCAGCGCCCGGGGCGTGAAGGGATCGTAGACCAGCGAGATTTCCTGCGCCGCGCTCTTCGGCACGTCTTTGGCAAACGCCTCAAACGCTTTCACCTGGCGCATCAGCAGGTGCGCCTGGCGTTGCAGCTGTTCGCCCTCCGGCGTCAGGTGCAGGCTGCGCCCCTCGCGCAGGAACAGCGCATAGCCCAAGCCATCCTCGAGAAAATCAATCAAATCGCGCAGCGTCGTGCGGTCTTTGCCCAGCTTGAGCGCGGCTTTCGCCAGGCTGCCGTGCTCGGCCACGGCTGTGAAGGCTTCCAGTTGGGCAAAGGAATAAATCAGGCTCGGCACGCGGTTCTCCCGTCGATTTTTCGGGGGATTTTCCCCCATCAGGCGTTTTTTATTATAGGCCGCGTTTTTTTAAGCTGAACGCCTTCCTGAGCTAAGCGAGAAAAAATATGAAAAGCAAAGTGTTTAACCGCAGCCTGCTGGCGGGCGTTGTCATCAGTCTCTGCAGCGGCCTGTTGGCGCCCGCCGCGCTGGCCGCCTGTGCGGGCACCGAGCTCAGCGCCTGTCCCGCGCCTTTCGATGCGCAATTGCCGGACACGCACAAGATGCTCACCTGGAGCCAGAGCGACCGGGTGATCGGTTTTCGTAACGACTACCGCAACTATGCGGGGGATGTGTTTCATCACGGCAATGCCACGCCGCTGCTGGCTGCCGCTAAACCGCTAACGGACGCCAGTTATCGGGTGAATGGCAAAACCTACAGCCTGCAGGATTACCTGCAGCGCCAGAACGTCAGCGGCATGCTGGTATTGAAAGACGGCAAAATCGCCTGGAAATATCTGGGGGAGGGTAATACCGACGCTACCCTGTGGACGTCGCGCTCCGTGGGCAAATCCGTGGTCGCCACGCTGGTGGGCGTGGCGATTAAACAGGGCAAGATCCGCTCGCTCGACGATCTCATCACGCAATACGAACCCGATCTGAAAGGCACCGCGTGGGACGGCGTGACCCTCAGGCAGCTGATCACTCACACCTCCGGCGTGGCGTGGAATGAGGATTACACCAACCCGAAATCGGACTTCGCGCAGCTGACCGAGTGTGAAGCCAGGCCCGGAACCTACGCCTGCGTGCGCAAGCTGGTGGCCGGTTTGCACCGTGCACATCCGGCCGGGCAGAACTGGTCTTACTCCTCCGGTGGCGCGTGGCTGCTGGGCGACGTGCTGGAGCGCGCCACCGGCATGCCGCTGGCGGCCTATCTGCAGCAAAGCATCTGGCAGCCCTACGGCATGGCGAGCGACGGCGTGTGGCATGCCTACGCCAAAGGCCAGCACGACGTGGGCGCGCATGGGTTCAATGCCACGCTGGAAGACTGGGGGCGCTTCGGCGAATTTATTCTGCATAACGGGACGTTGCCGAACGGCAAACAGATCTTGCCGGAAGATTGGGTAGCCCAGTCCTCCAACTGGACGCGGGCGGCGGGCTCGGTATCGGCGGCGCATCCTGACGGTATTTACGGCTACCAGTGGTGGAACAACGAAGTGCCGGTGAATGCGGCCAACGTTGAGCCTACTCCGCAGGCCTCCCTCAAGCATTCTCTGTGGGCGCTGGGGATCTTCGGCCAGATGATTATGGTCAATCAGGCGGAGAGTCTGGTGATCGTCCAGTGGTCTACCTGGCCGCAGGCGGAGCCTTCTTTCAGCGCGCAACCGCTGGAGGCATCGCTGATGTTTAGTGCGATAGCGAAGGAATTGCGTTAACCCTTGGTAGCGAGCAGGGGCGGATGGCGGTTACCATTCTGCCTCTGAGCGGCATATTCCATGTTTTCGACGCTGACCTTAAGGGAGTCTCAATTCTTTATAGGTAGAGGAGGCCAGTCTCCACCGTTTTTAATTAATAACTCTTTTATCTTGTTAATTTTCTCTTTATCCTCGGCATCGCCTACCCCTCTATCTATAAAGCGTTGGAGCTGATTGCCCATAGTCCAACCAAACTTACCCTTGATTTTATTATCTGCACCTCTCTCCAACAGAAGTATAGTATGATCAAACGAACGAGAATCAAGAGAGCTTATTAATATGGTATTCCCCAATGAATCCATTGTATTTATATCCGCGCCATAATTCAGCATCATCTTTAACGTTTCAGGGTTTTTCGCTTCTAAAGCTTCGAATATAATGGGTTGATTGAATACCTTATCTTTTGCATTTGGCGGTAAACCTCCGTCGAGCATGGCCTTGATCCAAATTCCCTTGTCGGCTTTCATGACAAATTCCGCCGGGCTGCTTCCCCCTTCCGGTCTGGGCTGCAACGGGTCTGCGCCAGCTTTAACCAGGTCGGTTATTATTTTCAGCCTTTCCGGCGTATTTTTATCATAGATTGCGTTTAGCACCGACCAAAACAGCAGGGTCATGTCTGCTTTCACCGGTCGATTCAGTTCTTCCTTGCTTATAGAGGGAAGCTTCTCTTTCAGTTTCACTTCATCGCCATCATAAATCAGCTGTGCGATGTCCAGCTGCAGGCCTTCAAAAAAATCCTGTGGCTCATATTCCATGCTTTTGTTGCATCCTTGCATCATGAGAACGGTAAACAGCAGCGCTATTGTCATTATCGATTTGCTCATGTTTTCCCCTGAGAATGGTGACATCCTCGTCTCTTCAATCAGTTTTATTGTGTGGTCTATAGCGCGTTTATCGAAAACCAGATGCAATCTGACAGCCCAGGTATAAAAAATCGGCAGCTGTCAGATCTGCGTTGATGAAATTACTGTGTTTCCTTTGCTCCTTTCAAAAGCATGAGCTCGAGTATTTTCTTACACTGTACATTGTATTCTGAGCCATCTTGGCTGTCTTTTATTTGCCGATTCACTGCTGTTAACAGCGAAAGATTGTTTATATTTACCGGGTTAGGATTCGCACCCCGATTGAGCAGTAAGGTCATATGCTCAAAGGCTGAGCTAAAAAAAGCATCCATTAATAAGGTTTGTTGCAAGGAGTCTCTGATGTTTATATCCGCGCCATAATCCAGCATCACCTTTAATGTTTCAGGGTTTTTGGCTTTGATTGTTTGGAATACAATGGGCTCATTGAATACCTTATCTTTTGCGTTTGGCGGTAAACCGCCGTCGAGCATGGCTTTGACCCAAATCCCCTTGTCGGCTTTCATGACGAATTCCGCCGGGCTGCTTCCTCCCTCTGGTCTGGGCTGCAACGGGTCTGCGCCAGCTTTTACCAGGTCGGTTATTATTTTCAGCCTTTCCGGCGTGTTTTTATCATAGATTGAGTTCAACACCGACCAAAACAGCAGGGTCATGTCTGCTTTCACTGGTCGATTCAGTTCTTCCTTGCTTATTGAAGGAAGCTTCTCATTCAGTTTCACTTCGTCGCCATCATAAATCAGCTGTGCGACTTCCAATTGACGGCCTTCAAAAAAATCCTGTGGTTCATATTCCATGTTTTTTTTGCATCCTTGCATCATGAGAACAGTAAACAGTAACGCCATTGCCATTATCCACTTGCTCATATTCTCCCCCTGATAGTGGCGACATCCTCGTCTTTCTGATCTTCAATCAACTTTATTGTCTGGTCTATACCGTGTTTATCGAGCAGGGTTCCTGTCCCTCCGGCAAGCGTGTGCGGTATGCCAGCGGCATCAGGCACCGCCAGTGATGACCACTCTTTCAAGGTGAAAGGCAATGCTACGCCCCAGGGTTTTTGTAAAGCATCGGGCAGGGCATTTCTTATAAGCTCATAGTCACTTTCGTTATTAACCTCCTGTAACGTGGTTAACAGCTCTCCCTCAACTCGATAGGCCTGTATGTTCTTGGTTGAACCAATCATTTCAGCTCCGTATTTCCCTACAGTTCCATGATGGAGTCCGGCTGCATTAAACGTCCAGGCGGGTTTTCCACTGGTCATTGATGCGGCGGAGGCCATTCCCCCGCCCAATGAATGACCAGAAATATCGACACCGGAGGAGTTCTTTACTTGTAATCCTATTTTAACCGCCTGCTTATAATAATCTGAGTTCGCCCCCATCCCCTGAGCACCATTATTTATCCAGTCATTCACATTTTTAATTCCTGACAAATCGCCCCTAAGGGCCTTTTTGGCGGCGCTGCCGATTCCCTCCGGGAACTCTGGCGCTCTTGATCCTCTGAACACGACCGTTGGGTTCATCTCTTTACCAAAAACACGGCTATCAGGTTGATATACCCTTACCAAAAAATCCGGAGATTCATCTCTGTCGAAGAGCATATTTCTGTTTAGCCCAATTTTACTCAGGGCAGCATTATCGTTACTGATATCTTTCCAACCCTCGGGAACGCCGGGAGTCTCCTTTAGCGGATTCGTAGTCTTGTAGATATTCTCCGCCAGCTTTGCCTTCTCGACGGCGACATTGTTTGCCGCCAGGCGTTCCGAGGCGATTCGGGCGTCTGGGTAGATACTCCGTTGCCCGCGGCCAATGAGGTATTTTCGCTCCTGCCAGCGTTGCGCTTTGGTCAAGGAGCCAGACACGACCGACTGTGAGGCTCTTGCACCTTGCGCCGGGATATCCGGGCCAAGGGCCGGTTTGGCCCGCGTGACTTGTGCGGGGAAGACGGACGGGCGCGCCCGGCGGCCACCGTAAGACTTCACGGCCTCTTCGTACCGCTTCACTATCTTGTCCACCGGGTAGTTGGGCTCTTGTCTCCCCTGCGGTATCAGGTAGCCGTCGATGTCGGCGTAAAATGGCCCCATCGTCGCCAACACGCCGGGCCGGGTTTCGACCGCTACGACAACGCCTCTCATTAGGTCGCTCTGCACTCTTGCGCGCAGGTTAGAGCTTATTCCGTTTTGCGTAACGCCGACTTCACGGCGGATCCGTTCGCCACCGCGAAAACCAGAAAAAAGCGACAGAATGTCATTGTCCGGCATGTATGAAAGGCCGTGACAGGCGCTGGAAGGGCTGACTATACGGGGGAATTCATCAGGTGAAATAATATCATCGGCGATATACAGCAGTTTCAAACGGGAAAACATAGTGTGTCTCTTCCTTTGCTTGCTGCGTCTTGGCCTGTTCAGGCGGGCGCTCGCACTCCTTGCACTCGATGGCCCCCTGAGGGGCATGTTATCGAACGGCAGTCAGCGATAGCTAACGGCGCATAGGACACCAGATAAGGGATGATAACGGCTCAGGCCAATTTGTAAAGCCGGCCAAAGGTTAACCGGAAAGTTCTTGTTTTCCAAAGGCTGCTGCGGGCTTTTAACCCCGCCGATCAAACCGATAAACCAGCACTAACGCCAGCGCCAGGATCAGCAGCGGCGGGGCGAGGGCGGTGAAGGGCGCGTTGAGGGCGAACAGCAACCCCAGATTGAGAACGATCTGATAAGCGATGTAGGTCAGCAGCCCGACGATCACGCCAAGCGCTAACCGGCTGCCCATGCCGGGGGCGCGCGGGGCGGTAAAGGTAAACGGGATGGCCAGCAAAATCATCGCCAGCACCAGCAGGGGCTGGCCGAGTTTTTTCCACAGCGCCAGGCGGTATTCGGTGCTGGGCTGCCCCGAGCCCTGCAGGTAATCGATATAGCGCTCCAGCTGTTGCAGCGAGAAGCTGCCGGCCGGCAGAGTCAGCTCTTTCAGGCTCGGCACGGCGAACAGCGAGCGCCACGGCAGGCTGCTTTGCCGCGCAATCGTCTCTTTTCTGCCTTGCCAGCTTTTCTGCATCACGTTGTGCAGCAGCCAGCTGCCGTCGGCGGCGGTGCTGGCGCTGTCGGCGTAAATGTAAGATTCCAGCGCGCGGTTGGCCTGATAACGGAATATCTCAATGCCGTGGGGCTGGTCGTTCTCATCGACGGTTTTGACCGTCACAAACTCATTGCCGCGCCGCGCCCACAGCGGGTTCACGGTCACGTCGTTAGCGTTCGACTGCGCCAGGGCGTTGTTCTTCATCTGCAGCGCGCGTTGCTGCAGTGGCGAGGCCGCCCATTCATCGAGGGCGCCGAGCGAGAGGTTCATCAGCAGCCCGGCGGCGAGCATCACCAGCGCGATGCGGAATATCGACATCCCGGCGGAGCGGATCGCGGTCAGTTCCAGGGTTTTAGATAGCTGCCCCAGCCCGACGATGCCGCCGAGCAGCGCGATAAACGGCCCCAGATCGACCAGGCTGCGCGGCAGGGTCAGCACGGTCACCAGCAGCGCCTGCTGCCAGCGGTAGCCGCCCGGGGTCACGTCCTCCAGCTCGTTGATCAGCGTAAAGGTGGTGAACAGCGGAATGAGCAGCCCGGCCGCGGCGGCGAAGCCGATGAACACGTTGCGGATCAGGTAACGGCTAAAAATAGTCATCGGGAGGGTTTCCGCAGCAGGGATAAGTCGCGCGCCAGCAACAGGGCTATGCCGGCAGCCATCGCCAGTGGCACCAGCCAAACGCCGGGGATCGTCGGCACAGAGCCGTTGGCGACCAGCGTGCGGCAAATGTTGCCGCCATAGAAAATCACGGTAAACAGCACCGTCAGGGGCAGCAGCGCGGCGTAGCGCCCTTGTCGCGGCTTGATACGGCTAAAGGGGATCGCCAGCAGCACCATCAGCACGGTGGTCAGCCCGCGGCTTTCGCGCCATTGCAGTTCGGCGGCGTCGCCCGGATCGGCGGAGCGCGCCAGCTCCGCCGGCGAGGCCGATTTGTGTCGGCTCTCGGCGCTGGGCACGAACGGCTTGAGCGCGATATCAAAGTTGTCGTAGTTCTGTCCGTTGTCGTCGGTGCCCTGGCGATCCAGCACATAGGCGGTGCCGGTTTTCAGCCGCACGGCGGGGCTGGCGGGGGAGGCGTCGAGCACCTCCACCGACTGCGCGCGGTACAGGTTGGTATGATGGCCGCCGCGCACATAAATCAGGGCGTCCGTCAGGTGGTTGGCCGTTTTGTCGACGTGGTTGGCGAGGATCATGCGGCCGTTGCCGCTAACGTTGAATTTGTCGGCCTGCAGGTGGCTCACGTCCAGCAACGACTGCGACTCTTGCTGCAGCTGATAAATATTGGCGTACGCCCAGGGCCTGCCATACAGCGACAGCAGCGTGACCGCTATCGCCAGCGGCACGGCCAGTATCAGCACCGCCTTGTACAGCCGCAGCGGGCTGGCGCCGGCGGCCAGCATGGCGGTGATCTCCGCATCGCTGTACAGCTGGCTCAGCGCCACCGCCACCGAGACATAAAGCGCGACGGGCAATATCATCTCCAGCGCGATCAGCGACTTATAGAACACCACGTCGGCCACCACCCGCAGCGCCAGCGTGCCGTTGGCGGCGTCGGTCAGGTAGCGCTGGGCCGAGTAGCTGGCGAACATGAAGATCAGAAACCCGGCGATCATCATCACCAGGCGGCGGATCTCAACCGTGATATAGCGTTCAATTAAAGACATGCGTCATCGGCTCCCGGCGGTGTGCGCTTCATGGCGTCTCCCGGTCGATCAGGGTGCGCAGCAGGGCGATCACCTGATCAACTTCCTGCGGGGTGAGTGCGCCGTCCTTCGCCCACTGCACGCGCCCGGCCTGGTCCAGCACCACGATGGTGGAGCTCTCCTCCGGCAGCCGCCAGGCCATGCGCCCCAGCCCGTCGCTGTCGACGATGAACTGCGCCCAGGGGTAATTCCGCTTGTTTTTCTCAATTTTGCCGCGCACGAAAAAGCCGGAGCCTGGTATCGCATCGTCGGTGTTGACGATGGTGGTGGGCTGGAAGCGATCGCCCGGCAGGTTCGCGTCCTTGACGGCGTTGATCAGCAGCGAGTTCTTCTTCTTGGCGGAGGTGCGCCCGGCGATGTATTGGATCACCCGCACTTTGCCCGCCAGTTTTGCGCTGTTCCACGGCCGGTAGCTGAAATCGCCGTTGCGCAGCAGCAGTTCGCCGCGATCGGCGATGGCGATTGGCGCCACTGGCCGGCCCAGCACGAAGTTATGCGCGGATGCCGCCAGCGGCGACAGCAGCAGCGTGAAGATCAGCAAGCGACGCAACGTCATCATGGCTCCTTGCAACGCGCTTATCTGCCCGCCGCGACGGCCGGCGGGGAAAACGACAGCGGAAAGCGCGCCAACAGCAGCTCCAGGCGCTGGCGAATGTCGATATCCAGGATCGCCGGCCGATCGTAGATATCGCCGCCGGCCAGTTTGTCCGCCACCATCACGTCGTGCCGGTCGCCCATCAGGCCGTTAATCGCCGCCAGGAAGCGCGAGATCTGCCGGGCCTCGCGGTTGTCGGGGTCGATCGATCTCAGCGTGTCGTAAAACGACACCTGGCGGCTGACGATTTTGCGCACGTTGTGGAACTGGTGCCCGGTCAGCGCCGGGCTGGCGATCAGCGTCTGCAGCTGGCGCATTTGCTCCTGGCGGTAGGCGATAAAGCCCTGTGCGCTTTCCAGCCGGGTGTGGCGCAGCGCATAGCGCACATATGACCACACCGGCTTGCTGAGCAGCAGCCGCAGCAGGTTGCCGTACAGCGTCAGGTTTTTCTGGTTGCCGTTGCGAAACGCATCCTGAAAATGGCCGAGCACCACAGTGGTGGTGTGGAACAGGCGGTTGGCGCGGTGGGGCGCGCCGTACAGCTGCTGGGCGAAGCGCAGATGCTTGTAGCGGGCGCGGATATATTTGTAGCGCATGCGGGTAGCCGCCGCCAACTGCGGATCTTGCAGGAAACCGTTCACCAGTTGCAGCAGCTCGCGGCGGGAAAAACCGTCTTCCCAAAACTGCAGGCACAGCGCGTAGTTGTCCCGGATGCTCTCGGGGGAACACTGCAAATCAATCTGCTGCGGCAGGCTGATATTCGCCTCAACCAGGTCGTCTTCTTCCACCGCGACAAACAGCGCCTGGGTGGTTTCGGCGGAGAACTTCTTCCAATTATCGTGAGCGGTCATTGATTACTCTCTTTGGGCGCATTCAGCCCCAACATAAAGCGATTGCGGTAGGCGCCGATCGTCGGTATCAGGGATAACAGAACGTCTAAACATTGCCCCAGTAAATAAGCGAAGGCGGCGCCCTGCACGCCGAAGGCATACGCCATCGACACCAGCAGCGCAATGTAGGCCGCCGAGGCCGTCGCCTGCGCGATCAGGAAGGCGCGCTGCTTGCCTGCCATAAACAGTAAGGACTCCTGCGGGAAGCCCATCATGGAAACGATGATCGCGCCCAGCATGATTTGAATCAGGTCATAGGCTTCCAGGTATTGCTGCCCGAACACCACGGAAATGAGCGGTTTACCCACCAGCAGCATCAACACCGCGACGGCCAGGCCGATGCCGCCGGCCAGCAGCGAGGAGCGCAGGCCCAGCAGCCACGGGGTCTTGGTGCGCGGATCCAGGCGCATGATCTCCGGATAGAAGCTTTTCTCCAGCAGCTTGGCCGGGGTGCCCGTCGCATCGAAGAAGGTCATGGCGATCTTGAACAGCCCGGCGGCGGCCGGCCCGAGCACCACGCCCACCAGCACGGTGGTGCAGGAGTTGCGCGCGGCCCAGATGGTGTGGGCGATGTTGGTGGTCCAGACGAAGTTCCAGGCGCCCTCGATGCGGCGCGCGACGTTGAACAGGCGCGGCCTCAGCGCGCCGTGGATATCGCGGCGGCGCAGCTCGCGCGCGGTGAACCACCAGAACAGCGTGCCGCCGATCAGGTTAGAGGCGTACCAGGTGACGATAAAGCCGGGGAATCCCAGATCGAAATAATAGGAGATGACGCTGCCCACCGCCTGCAGGAACGGCTTGATCGCCTGCTGGATGGCGATGAGATCGAAGCGGTTGAAGGCGCGCAGCACGCCGGTCGGCGTGGACGAGGTCATCGATGGGATCAGGGTGCAGTACAGCATGGCGAGCCAGAAGCTTTCGCTGTCCAGTCCCAGGGCATGGGACAAGAACGGCAGCATGATCATGCCGCCCAGCACGGCGATGACGCCGCTGGCGATATCCAGCCCGAAGGAGAAGGCGACGACGTCGCGGAAGCGCCCGGTGTTTTGATGCTCCAGTGCCGGGGTGCCGAATTGCACCACAAACTGCCAGGTCTGGAATTTGATGAAATCGCTGACCGCTTTGGTATAGGCCTGGATCACCACCAGCACGCCGAACATTTCAGGCGACATGCCTTTACCGGCGCAGGAGAGCGCCAGCAGGCCGAGCAGCGCGCTGGCCACGCTGCCGGAGCCTAAGTAGGCGGCATTACGTAAAATGGAGCGAAACGCGCCATCGGAAAACCACCGTTTCATAACCCAAACCAGCCGTTATCGTTGTTATTCTGCATCTTGTGTTCCGCTGTCATGCGCTTGCCCTGTATGCGTTTAATAAACCTGAGTTTCTTCGCCGGCGTTTTCGCCGGGTTGCCCGATGTCGCTCTGTGGGCGCTTCGCGGGGTTCACCACGGCGGAAATGGCGTTGAGCGCGTTGCTCAGCACCTCGTCGTAAGGGGCTCTGGCGTCCAGCTCGATGATGCGCGCGCCGTTGTACTGCAGGCGCACCATGGCGGAAATCTTGTCTTTCAGCTCTTCATAGCTGTGATCGGGCTTGCGGGAAAACGCCGTATCGACGTCGATATCGAGGCGAATGATCAGCGCCGGCCGATAGACGGCCATGCGTTGATATAAACGGCGTTCGCGCGCCGCCAGGCGGCTCAATAGCCAGCCTTTTGCGCGTTCCACGCCGATGCCTGGCCCGTCGTAGTAAAAACCTGAAATTTCCGCCTGCGGGTAGCGATCGCTGATCACCAGCACGCCGCTCTGCGCCAGCCGCCGCACCTTGCGCAGGTTGGATGCGCGCCACAGCGAAAAGCCGTACATGATCAGCGCCGCCCACAGCGCCGGCGGCCTGTTGCTCATGCGCTGGGTTTTATCGGATTTGGCCGCCAGGCGCCGTTCCAGCCACACGCCGATGAACGGCAATTTCTTGATTTTGTCGCCGTCTTCGCCGGAGATCAGCCCCAAATAGCGCCGCTCCGTGGGGCGATGCTGCTGCAGGTTCTTGACCAGATCGGCGGTCAGCGTGGACTTGCCGGTGCCGTCGCTGCCCACCACGGCAATCAGCCCGGTGATGCAGGCGGAAGAGGTATTCTGTTCGGCGGTGAGTTTATTTTTTTTCATCTGTTTCGGTACGAAAAGGTTATTTGGCGGCTAGGCATTGGCGGCCCTCAGCGATATTTTAACGGCGCGCAGAGACTCGTCGAAAATACGATTGGCCGGCTCGCGGCCGTCTAAATCCAATATGTTAGCGCCGTTAAACGTCAGGTGCGGGATGACGGCGATCTTTTCGCGCAACGCCGCCAGCGAGTGATCGGGTTTGCGTGAATAGGCCGTTTGTTCGTCAATATCCAGCCGAATTAATAATAAGGGCTGATAAGACGCCATCCATTGGTACAGGTTTTGTTCGCGCTTTCTCAGCCAGCGGATCCAGCGATTGCCGCCGGTGGTTTTCGCCAGCTGCGGGCCATCGAAACGAAACCCCGCCACTTCGGCCTGCGGATAACGATCGGTGATCAGCAATGCGCCGCTGCGGCTTTTCTTCAGCATGCGACGGAATTTATAAACGCGCCAATAGGAGAGTAAAAAAATCACCAGCGCCGTGGCATTATCCGGCGGCGTGGAAGGGCGCTCATGCACGCGCTGCGACTTCTTCAATAAATAACGCCCGAAGGTGGCGCCAATAATCGGCAGCGAACTGATCCATTCGCCGATACGCCCGGAGGACTGGCCGAGATAAAGCAGTTCGGCAGGTTCTTGTGCCGATAAGGCGTTGACCAGGCGGGCGGCTAACGTGGATTTTCCCGAGCCGTCACAGCCGGTTATCGCTATTACGCGCACGGGCGAGCGATCAGATGAAGGTCTTATCTGCTGACTCACAATAATTGATCCAATGCGAAAAAAACTATTGTATTCCAATACGCCTTGGGTTCAAGATATTTATTGTGCTTTGCCGCGATAAAATAATGAGATGGGTATTCCTGTTCGTTATTTGAATTGATATTTATAGCGTTCGTTCTTGTTATTTTGTGCTAATTGTTGGTGCGTGGGCCGGTTTCGCTTTTTATGTTAATTTCCGGCCGGGCTAACGGCGAAAAAAGAGCAGGATTTTCAATTTTCGCTTAATGTTTTGTGCTTTTTTGGCGTCGCGTTACGGAAAATTTTTTCCACGCGGCCGCCACGGCAATGATAAGCGGTAGTTCGCTTCAAATATGGCACGCCGTTTCTGGTGTATTGAAAGAGAGTCTTATTATGAGTGCAAAATTTCCGCCGCTGATTGCGGTTATCGGCAGCGACGGATCGGGTAAGTCCACCGTTTGTGAACATCTGATCGCGTATATGAAACATTATGGCCCGGCGGTGCAGGTGCATCTGGGCAAACAGGCGGGCAACGTCGGCCGCGCGGCGGCGAAGTTGCCGCTGCTCGGGCGCTCGGTGGGTAAGGCTATCGAGAGCAATACCAAAAAAGTCAAAACGAAAAAATCCCGCATTGGCCTGCTGCCGTCGGCGGTGATCATCGCTTTCGTGGGGCGGCGGTTGCTGCGGTTTCGCCGCATGCTGGCGTATCGGCGGCAAGGGTTCATCGTGTTGACCGACCGTTTTCCGCAGGCGCAGATCCCCGGCGCTTACGACGGCACGGTTTTTCCCGTTGACGTTGAAGGGAGCCGTTTCGTCCGTTGGCTGGCGGCGCGCGAGCGGGCGGCGTTCCAATGGATGGCGGGGCAAAAACCGGATCTGGTGCTCAAGCTGAATGTCAGTCTGGCGGTGGCCTGCGCGCGCAAACCCGATCACCGTAAAGCGGCGCTGGAGAAGAAGATCGCCGTCACGCCGTTATTGACGTTCGAAGGCGCCGACATCGTGGATCTCGATGCCGATCGGCCGATCGAGGAGGTGCTTTCGGCGGCGGAAAAAGCCATCGCGGAATTTATGGCGGCGCAGGGTTATCGCTATTCCGCTGATGAAGTATCAACGGCTGCGCACTGAGGCGCGCATCGGTTCGGCAGGGCGGCGATGCCATTTTCGGCACCGCCGCCGCGGCCGAGAGGGAAAGGCCTTATTTTTTCAGCGCCGCAAAGGCGCGCACGATGGTGTCGATCTCTTCATCGCTGTGCGCGGCATTGACGCTGCAGCGCAGCAGGGTGACGCCCGCCGGCGCGGCCGGTGGCAGCACCAGGTTTACATATACGCCGTGGGCGATCAGCTCGCGCCAGAAACGCAGCCCTTCTTCCTTCGAACCAATCATCACCGGCACCACCGGGCTGATACGCGGCCCCAGGGTATACCCCAGCTCGGCGAGGCCGTGGTACAGGCGGTGCGCGTTGCTCCACAGCTTTTCCCGCAGTTCGGGATGGCGCGCGATTTTTTGCAGCGCCGTGCGCACCGACGCGATGCTCGACGGCGACGGCGACGCGGTAAAGATATACGGCCGGCTGCTGTAGCGCAGCACGTCCATTCCCTTGCCGCCGACGGCGAAACCGCCGATCGAAGCCAGGCTTTTGCTGAAGGTGCCCAGGATGATATCCACGTCTTGCTCGACGCCCAGCGCTTCGGCCAGGCCGCGGCCGTGCTCGCCCATCACGCCGAAGGAGTGCGCTTCGTCGACCAGCAGATACCCGCCGAGCCGCCGCTTGATGTCGACGATTTCCACCAGCGGGGCGACGTCGCCCAGCATGCTGTAGATGCCTTCCACGATAATGATCGCCTCGCGCGCACGCTCGCCCAGGCGCACCATGCGGCGCTCCAGATCGGCGGCGTCGTTGTGGCGGAAGCGAATAATCTCCGCGCCGCCGAGGGCGCAGGCGTCGTAAATGCTTGCGTGGCTGTCCGCGTCGATCAATACCACGGCGCCCGGCCCTGCCAGCGTGCTGATGACGCCCAGGTTGGCGGTATAGCCGGTGGAGAATACGATGGCGCTGGGGCGATCGAAGAATTCCGCCAGCTCCCGCTCCAGCGTCAGGTGCGATCCGTAGCTGCCGTTCGCCATGCGCGAGCCGGTGGTGCCGGTGCCGAGCGCGGCCAGGGCCGCCTGGCCGGCGGCGATCGCCTGCGCATCGAACGTCAGGCCAAGGTAATTATTGGTGCCGGCGAGGACAATCTTTTGATCGCCGATGCGGCCCTGGGTGGCGGAATAGACTTCGTCTATGCAGGTGCCGAACGGATTCAGACCGGACGTTTGAAATTGTTCGCGGTCATTGGCGAGGCGCGCAAACTTATCATACAGTCCCATGGTTTTTCTCCAGATAAGGGCGCAGCGCGTCAAGCAGTTGCTCAGGCGTTCTGACATCAAGCAATATATTGATAGGAATGGAGATATCTAATTCATCTTCCAGCATCATCAGCAGATCCAGGACTCTGATGGATTCCAGGCCAAGATCATTGACGAGATCGCTATCAGGTTTTATTTCCACTCCGCCTTCGACGATACCTTGCAAACACGTCAGGATATAATCCATTACAGCATCGCGATTTAGCATAAGAACGTTGACACACCTCTATTTGGAATAATTAAAACAGCCCTTCGCGCAGCGCGCGCTCCAAACTTACCTGTGGAAACCAATTAATCTGTTGCGACAGCGCGTGATTACTGGCGGACCAGTCGTGATGGGTTAATTCGCGTATTTTGCTGCGCGTCAGCATCGGCTCCTGTTTTGCCAGGCGGTTCCACACCACGCTGATATCCGCCAGGGCTTTCAGCAGCGGTAGCGGAATGCCCACCAGGCGCACCGGCCCGTGCCGCACGGCGGCGCCGATGTCCCGCAGGCGCAGCCAGTTATAGCCTTCGGCCACGCCGTCGCACAGTTCGTAAATATTCGGCTGCGCGGGTTCGGCCTGCACCCATTGGCTGACCGCCTTGGCCAAATCGCTCACGTGCAGAAAAGAGAGCCTGGCGTCAGGCGCGCCCAGCCGGGGTAGCACGCCGCGCAGCAGGCCGTTGAACAGCGGTTTCAGCTCTTTATCGCCGGGCCCGTAAACCGCCGTCGGGCGGAAAATCCCCAGCGCGATCTCGCCGGTGGCGGCGATGAGTTGCTGCTCGGCGGCCTGTTTTGAATGGGCGTACCAGGACAGCGCCGGATGGCGGGCCGCCAGCGACGACATGAACAGGAAGCGACGGCAGCGGCCGTTCTGTTTGGCCGCCTGCATCAGGTTCAGGCTGCCGGTGACGTTGCAGCGGGTGAACACCGCTTCCGCATGCCCGCGCACCTGGCCCGCACAGTGCACGACGCACTCCGCGCCGCGCACCAGCTCGGTGAGCGAGGGCCGATCCTCCAGCGCGCCGGGGATCCACTGCAGGTTGTCGGCGGCGGCTTTTCCCGCGCGCCGCGTCAGGGCGCGCACGTTAAACCCTTGCGCCAGCAGTTCCTGGACGATGTGCCGGCCGATAAAACCGGTCGCGCCCGTCACTGCCACCGTGCCGCTCATTGCGCGAAACCGGCCAGCTGCGGCATGTGCGGGTAGAGCGAGGCGCTCAGCCAGCGTTTTTTGGCCTCCGCACGCGCGGGTTTGCCCGACGACGTGCGGGGAATGCTGTGCGGCGGCAGCAGCTCGATGTCCACCGCGATGCCGAACTCGCTTTGAATGCGCGCGCTCAGCGAACGCACGATTTGTTCCCGGCGTTCTTCCGAGCTGACTCGGCACTGGATTTGCAAAATGATCCTGGCCGCTTCGTCGTGCTCTTCGGTTACGAAGGCGATCGCATCGCCGGAACGGATTTCCGGTTCGGATTCCGCGACGTACTCGATATCCTGCGGCCAGATATTGCGGCCGCGAATGATGATCAAATCCTTCTTGCGGCCGGTGACGTACAGATAGCCGTCCAGCAGGTAGCCCAGATCGCCGGTATCCATCCAGCCGGTCACCTGAATTTGCTGCTGGGACTCGTCGTCGCAGAAATAGCCGTTCATCAGGCTGGGGCCGGAGATCGTGATATGGCCGACCTGGCGTTCCGGCAGCGGTTGCCCGGTTTCGCTGCGGATCTCGATGCGGTGGCCGGGCAGCGCTCGGCCGCAGTTGACGAAGGTCGAGACGGCGCGGGTTTTCTTGCCGGGCGCGACCGCTTTACCCTCGTACTCCAAAATATCGCGGTCGACCGCGTTGGTTTGCGGGCCGGAGCAGGGATCGGAAAAACTCACCGCCAGGGTGTTCTCGGCCAGGCCGTAGCACGGCATGAAGGCTTTGCTGTCGAAGTTGATGCTGCTGAAGTGTTCGCCGAACTGGCCGAGCAGCTCGGCCGGGATCGGCTCGGCGCCCACGCCCGCGACCCGCCAGCTGGAAAGATCCAGATCGGCCAGCTCTTTGGCGTTGCTGCGGCGCAGGCACAGATCGTAGCCGAACGGCGGGGCGACGGACACCGTGCCGCGATTTTTGGCGATCAGTTTCAGCCATTGCATCGGGCGCATGGCGAAATCTTGCGTGCGCAGGTAATCGACGGACAGCTGGGTCGCCACCGGCGTTAGCAGGAAACCGACCAGGCCCATATCGTGATAGAAGGGCAGCCACGAAACGCAGCGGTCGCCCGCGCGCAGCTTGATCCCGTCGCGACTGATCGCGTTCAGGTTCGCCATCGCCGCCCGCTGGGTAATGATCACGCCGCGCGGAAAGCGGGTGCTGCCCGAGGTGTATTGGAGATAGGCGATGTCGTCGGGCGAAGGTGCGGGCAACGCGATTTCCGGCTCCGGCAAGGCGTTAAAATCCGCATCGCTGAGGATGTGCAGCGCCGAGGTGTTTTCCGTGGCTGAGGCGATCAGCGGCGTCCACTCTTCACTGCTGACGATCGCCGCGGGATTGCAGCTGGCGATCAGCCCTTTCAGTTTGGCGGTGTAGGAGTCGCGTTGGCCCACGCCCATCGGGATCGCCAACGGCACCGCCACCAGGCCGGCGTATTGGCAAGCGAAAAAGGCTTCGACGAATCCCGCGCTGGTTTCGGCGATCAGCGCCACGCGATCGCCTTTCTTGAGTTTCAGGGACAATAAACGCCGCGCGCCCGAGATCGCTTTTTGCTGTAGCGTGCGATATTCGAGAACGGTCACGAGTTGATTGCGACGGTCGTAAAAATTCATTCCCGTATTGCCCAGCGCCGCGTAATCCAACGCGTCCACTAAGGTGGGGAAGTCCGCATAGCGCATGGGAAGAGAATGAACGGAACTTGTTTCAGACATAGACAAACTTAGCCATAGATTAAAAATCACCAAAAGAGAAAATCACTCTTGGCGAGGTAATTGATGTTTTACTATGAATAGGTTTTGAATAAGTTTGTTATTCAACCATCTTCATTCCGCGAACAGCGTATATTGCCGTGCTTGAGGGCACGCCGGTTATTAACCGGGCAGAGCGTGAGTAGCCCGTGTTATCAGCCTTGAGCGGCACCCTGGCGATATACGAAAGGCTATTGTAATATCCGGGCAGCGCCGTTCTTTAGCCTGTCTCTTTCGGGCAGGAAATAACTGTCGGCTCATAGGTTATGACCTCATGCATGGCTATCTTGGAACTTAAACACTTCCTAAACAGTATGCCGCAAGAAATCCAAAAGTGAACGATTCATTTAAGGCTAATCTTAAAAAGAGCATTAAGTGGTAAAGATGGCGGCACACCTCCTGATTAAAGTCGGTACACTAAAAGCGGCGAGTTTCTTTTGCCGTAACAGCACGAAATAATAAAAGAGCACCATTAGCGTAGCCTGGCTGCGCCGCTTTCTGTTTCCTTTTTTATCAATTACGGACATCACAGGGTGAATGTCGGGTGCAATAATGCGCTGATTCACAGGGGGTAATATTCGGTTTTTCTTATCATTGAACCGGAGGCAATACACAATCCAATAAATGAGAACAGCATAAAAAATGCTAAAGGCGTTGTCGCGCGCTTATTTAATTATTTTATTAAAACGTAAGGCTATTTATGATCCGTGTTGAGAAAGTTCTGAGTAAACGCGAACTTAAAGAATTTATTGCTTTCCCCTCGCAACTGTTTCGCGATGATCCGAACTGGATTGAGCCGCTGCATGTAGAGCGCGAAGAGCACCTGTCAAAGAAGAATCCCGGCACCGACCATATTGAATGGCAGGCATGGGTGGCCAAAAAACAGGGCAAAGTCGTTGGGCGCATCACGGCGCAAATCGATGCTCTGCACCGGGAGCTGCATGGCGAGGATACTGGCCACTTCGGCATGATTGACGCCGTTGACGATCCCGCCGTTTTCAGCACCTTATTCACGGTGGCGGAGGAGTGGCTGAGGTCGAAAGGCGCGCGCAAAATCACCGGGCCGTTCAGCCTCAATATCAATCAGGAAAGCGGCCTGTTGGTCGAAGGGTTCGATACGCCGCCTTCCGCCCTGATGACGCACGCGAAGCCCTACTATGCGGCGCAAATAGCGCAGCAGGGCTACAGCGAAGGGATTGATTTGCTTGCCTATTGGATGAAAAGAACCGACCTGCATTTTTCGCCGTCGTTAACCCGGATGATGGATCAGGTGCGCAAAAAGGTGACCGTTCGCCGCCTCAACCGCAAGCGCTTTCGCGAGGAGATGCAGGTGCTGCGCGAGGTGTTCAACTCCGGATGGCAGCATAACTGGGGGTTTGTCCCGTTCACCGAGCACGAGTTCGCCACCATGGGGGATCAGCTGAAGTTTCTGGTGCCCGACGATATGATCCATATCGCCGAGGTGGATGGCGCCCCCTGCGCCTTTATCGTCGGTCTGCCGAACATCAACGAAGCGATTGCCGATCTGCAGGGGCGGTTATTGCCGTTCGGCTGGGCGAAGCTCTTGTGGCGGCTGAAAGTCAGCGGCGTGCGCACCGCGCGCGTGCCGTTGATGGGCGTGCGCCAGGAATATCAATTCAGCCGCATCGGGCCGATTATTGCGCTGCTGCTGATTGAGGCGCTGCGCGAGCCTTTCGCCAAGCGCAATATCGACGCGCTGGAAATGTCGTGGATCCTGGAAACCAATACCGGCATGCGGACGATTTTAGAACGCATCGGCGCGGTTCCCTACAAGCGCTACCGCTTATACGAGAAAACGCTTTAACCGGCTGATAACGCATTGTCTTTTCACGTTCTCAGAATAATAACCGCGCCGGGGCATTTTCGGGCGGTGCCGTTTCAGGGGCAGGGTGACGGCGCGTGAGTGAATGCATCGCCTCCGGGAAGAGAACGGTTAAGGCCTTTAATTAATAAACTCGAGATAAATTCACGCCGCGTGATTTATTCGCGAGTGATTGTGGCAGTATTGACGAGAGCTGATTGCATGCCTGTGGAAAAGAAAAAAGGAATAAGCCGATTAACCTACAGCATAAGGAATTCCTGGGCCGGATTTATTGACGCCGTGCTTACCGAAGATGCGTTTCGCCAATTATTGGTTATTAACGCCATTTTACTGGTTGTTACATTTGGTTTAGATATTACAAATATAGAACGGCTGTTATTAATCGCCTGCAGTTTTCTGCTATTGGTGGTTGAGCTGCTTAATACGGCGATTGAAACCGTGGTCGATCGCATTTCGCTGGAATTACATCCGTTATCCAAACGCGCTAAAGATCTGGGCGGCGCTGCGCAGCTGGTGGCGGTGGTGATGACTATCATTATTTGGGGAATGGTGCTGCTGGGGCGATAAGGGCTTGGGTGGCTCAATTGCCAGGCCGGTTGCCGTGGCGCTATAAGCGGTTATCATCGATGTTTTGCGTTCAGCAAGGAGAGTCGGCCGCTATGCCCGTGAATTTTGATCTCAATGATCTTTATGCCTTCCGCGCGCTGGTGGAGTACGGCAATTTTCGGCTGGCCGCGGAGTCCATCTGCCTGTCGCAGTCGGCCCTGAGCCGCAGGATTGAGAAGCTGGAAAACGCGCTGGGCAGCAAACTGTTCGATCGCACCACCCGGCGCGTGACGCTGACGCTGTACGGGCAGGCGTTTGCCGAGCGTTCGGATCAGCTGCTGATGAATGTCGAAGCGGTGTTGGCCGATATCGATAAGGTCAGCCAGGAGCGTACCGGGCTGGTCACCGTCGCCACGGTGCCGTCGGCGGCCTACTATTTCATGCCCGACGTGATACGCCGTTTCCGGCTTCGCTATCCGCGCGTGCGCGTCAAGCTGATCGACGGCAGCGCGGGCAATGTGATTGAGGCGGTCACCGGCGGCCAGGCTGACTTCGGCATCTGCTTTGCCGGGCGGCTGCAGCCTAACCTTGAATTTGTGCCGTTGGTGGGGGACGTTTACGTGGCCGCCTGCCGGCGCGACCATCCGCTCGCCGCTAAAAAGAGCCTCCCCTGGCGGGAATTTTATCAGCAGGATTACGTGTCGCTGGATAAAACCTCCGGCAATCGCAATCTGCTCGATCAGCGCCTGGAACACCTCGTGCCGGAGTGCCCCAGCGTGTGCGAAACTCGCCATGTGACGACCATGCTGGGCATGGTTGAGGCGGGCATCGGCATCGCCGCCGTGCCCGCCATGTCGATGCCCGCTTCAGAGCATTCAGTGTTGACGTCGGTGCCGCTGGTCGATCCGGTGGTGAAACGCACCGTGGGCCTGATCCGGCGCGGCGGCCGCATGCAGTCTTTCGTCGCCGCCGAGCTGGAAAAGCTGATTACTGAACGGTATCACTCTGCCTGACCGGCTGCTGCGCCGGCACGCTTCGCATGCCGGTCGCGCGAATGGTCGGCTGTGCCTGAGAGGAGGCGAGGAACTCCAGCAGCGCTTTGCCTTCGCGGCGATGTTCCGCCTTGGCCGTTACCGCGCCGGCGAAGCGGGTGATGTACTGCACGTTTTCCGGCAGTTCGCCGATAAAGGTGACGCCCGCCACGGGCAGCAATTCGCTGACCTGCTGGAAGCCCAACGCGTATTTCCCCTGCGCCACTTCAGAGGCCACCGGAATGCGCTCAATCATGTGCGCTTTTCCTTTCACCTGTTCCTCGATGCCCAGCTTTTTGAACAGTTGGCCGCTGACGTAGCGGCCGCTGGCGCTGTCGGAATAGGCGAAAGAGTCGGCTTGCAGCAAGGCATTACGCAGCTCGGCATCCGTTTTTATCGCCGGCTTGGGCGCGCCCTGTTTCACCACCATGCCGATCGGCGAATCGGCCAGCTCCACGCGCGAACCCCGCTGGATCCAGCCGCCTTTGTCCAGTCGGGTCAGCGCGTCGCCCACCATGATCACCACATCGGCTTGCTCTCCGCGCGCCAGCCGCGCGGGGATCGCCTGCGGCGTTTTCCCCATGGAAGGGCCGGACACCAGAATGATTTTGTCGCCGCTTTGGGCTTCATATTCCGGGGCCAGTTTCTCCAGCGCGGCTTTGAAGCCGCCGGAGATCATCACGGTCACGTCTTTGGCCAGCGCCGCGGTGCTGAAGGAGGCGCACACCAGCGCGGCGAGGATCGAACGAGTGAGTTTTTGCATGGCATGATTCCTTATGGCGATGGCGCGTTAGCGTGCGGTTTGCAGCGGCATGGCGATGCGGCGATACAGATACAGCGTCGCCAGCAAGGCGCACAGCGCGGCGAAGCTCATCCAGTAGCCCGGTGAAGCCTTATCGCCGGTGTATTCGATCAACGCGGTGGAGATCACCGGCGTAAAGCCGCCGAACACCGCCGTTGCCAGGCTGTAGGCCAGCGAGAACCCGGCCACCCGCACTTCCGTTGGCATGATCTCGGTTAAGGCCGGGATCATGGCGCCGTTGTAGAGGCCGTAAATGAAGGACAGCCACAGCAGCACGGCCAGCATCATGCTGAAGCTGGGGGCGGCGGCGAGCAGGCTCAGTGCCGGGTAGGCGGTGGCCAGCGTCAGCAGCGTCATGGCGACCAGCACCGGCTTGCGGCCGAAGCGATCCGACAGCGCGCCGCCGATGGGCAGCCAGATGAAGTTGGAAATCGCGACCAGTAAAGTGACCAGCAAGCTGTCGGAGGCGCTGAGCAACAGCACCTTTTTGCCGAAGGTTGGCGCATACACGGTGATCAGGTAAAACGCGGTGGTGGTCATGGCGACCATCAGCATGCCGGCCATCACCACCGGCCAGTTTTTCAGCAGGGTTTTAAACACGTCGTGCATCGCCAGGTGGTGGCGGCGGGCGGTAAATTCCTGCGTCTCTTCCAGCTTGCGGCGCAGCAAGAAGATGAAGGGAACAATCAGGCAGCCGAACAGGAAAGGCAGGCGCCAGCCCCATTCGCGAATGGCGCTTTCTTCCAGCGCCGCATTGAGCGCGAAGCCCATCGCTGCCGCCACCATGATCGCCACCTGCTGGCTGCCGGACTGCCAGCTGGTGTAGAAGCCCTTACGGCCCGGCGTGGCGATTTCGGCCAGATAGACGGACACGCCGCCCAGCTCCGCGCCCGCCGAGAAGCCTTGCAACAGGCGCCCGCACAGCACCAGCAGCGGCGCCCAAAGCCCGATGCTCTGGTAAGAGGGGATCAGCACGATCAGGAAGGTGCCAGCGGCCATGATCGACAGGGTGACGATCAGCCCTTTGCGGCGGCCGACTTTATCGATGTAGGCGCCCAGCACGATAGCGCCAATGGGGCGCATCAGAAAACCGGCGCCGAATACCGCGAAGGTCATCATCAGCGAGGCGAACTCGCTGCTGGCCGGGAAAAAGGTGTGTGCGATGTAGGTGGCGTAAAAGCCGAACAGAAAGAAGTCGAACTGTTCCAGAAAGTTGCCGGAGGTGACGCGCAGGATCGCGCCGGCTTTGGCCCGGGTGGTCATGGGTGAGGTAGAGGAATGCATCTTTATCTCCAGTTTGCTATTGGCGCCTGACGCCGCGCCTGTTGCTGAAGACTCGCTCAGGAAAATAAACTAAATAAGCGCAATAAACGCATGGCGCGATGCGTTTGGCGCATCAATCGCCGTTAACAATGTTGCCTAACCTGATGTAACGTGGCGTTAACAAACTTATCGCTCACCGCCCGCGGCGGAGAGCGCCGAAAACGTTATGCGCATTTTGTGACAGGGTTCATAAAGGGGCGGCGGGGAAACGCCCCGTGCCTCTGACCGATTGTCCGTTACCGCTCGTAAAAAGGTGAATGTCTCGCACTGCGTTTGCAAAATGTCCGGATGTACGTTCAGCCTTGCAGTAACCACGAATGCTTTTGCATGCCATTCTGATGCCTCTCTGCTATAGCTTTACATCTATATAGTTGTTGATCTATATTTGCAGGGAGGTCCCGTGTGGGAAATTAAAACAACGGATGCGTTTGATAACTGGTTTAGCTCACTCCACGATGCCGATCGGGCTGGCGTGCTTGCCGCATTGATGGTCCTGCGGGAAAAGGGGCCGGGGCTGCCCAGACCCTATGCCGATACGGTTAAAGGTTCGCGTTACAGCAATATGAAAGAGCTGCGCATTCAGAGCCGTGGCGAACCGTTGCGGGCATTCTTCGCCTTCGATCCGTACCGTATCGGCATTGTACTTTGCGCGGGCAATAAAGCCGGTAATGAAAAACGTTTTTACGATCGGATGATCCAGGCTGCCGATCGGGAATTCACGAACTGGCTGAACACATTAAACGAGAAGGAGTGACGCGATGGGCAGAACGCTGGAACAGCTTATTGCGGATGAAAAGCCCGAGGTCGTGGCCAAAGCGCAAGCGCTGGCGGCGGACATCATGCTGAACATCCACCTTGCCGAGCTGCGCGAGAAGGTGCAGAAAACGCAGGTTGAAATGGCGCAGGCGCTGGGTATCCGGCAACCGACCGTTGCCGTGATGGAAAAACCGGGCCGCGATCTGAAACTGTCTTCGCTCAAACGCTATGTTGAGGCGGCCGGCGGCAAGCTGCGCCTGGATGTTGAACTGCCAGACGGCTCTCACTACGAATTTGTGCTGTAAGCGCTAACGGCAAAAAAGCAAAAATCCCGCTCGGGTTTCCCTGAGCGGGCTGTTCGCAATATGGCGCCCCCGATATCAGGAGGCAGCCGTGAAAGCAAAGAGGCTCAAGGCGTGCTGGCTGTATGGGCGCTGCCGTTTGAGCCAGATAGCGTTAACAAGCCACCCGCCGTATCTTCGCGATAAACCATCCCCTGCTCAAAGCTGAAACGATACGACTTATGTTGATTAATCGCTCATTTAACGTGCAATAACTCAACGTGTTTCATTAAAACTGCGAACAAATTCGTATTTTTATCGCACTATTTATTCAAATATTCTCCCGGTGAAGTTCATCACATTTCTTTAACCTGCTTAACAGTAGATTTCTCTCGTGAGTAAAAAAATCGATTCAGCTAAAGGGGAAGGGAAATGAAGAAAACGTGGGTTATGGCGGTGTTTTCGGCCCTGATTTCAGGGCAGGTGGCGGCGCAGAGTTGGGTGCTGACCAGCGCTGAAGATGGCGTGGAGAAAGGAAACTGGAAGATTTCGAGTGAGGCGCTGAAGGTTAAGGATAAAACGTTCAGCATTGAGCAGAAAGTGTTGCACGGCGGCAAGCAAGAAGGCAGCAAAGTCGTGATTATCCGCAGCGAGGATGGCCTGACCATCACGCTGAGTCCCACGCGCGGCATGAACCTCCTGCGGGCGGAAGGATTTGGCGCGAAAATGGGGTGGGATTCTCCGGTCAAAGAGGTGGTCAACCCCGCCTTTATCAACCTGGAAAGCCGCAATGGGCTCGGCTGGCTGGAAGGTTTCAATGAGATGATGGTGCGCTGCGGCTATGAGTGGACCGGTCATCCGGTGACCGAAGGAGGGCAGATTTACACCTTGCACGGTAAAGCGGGCAATACGCCGGCCTCACTGGTTGAGGTCGAGGTAGCGGATACGGCGCCGTATGAAATTCGTATTCGCGGCCTGATCAAAGAGAGCACATTCAAAAAAGCCGATCTGCAAACCCTGACCGAACTGCGCTACGTACCTGGCAGCAACAGTTTCAGCCTGCATGATGTGTTAACCAACCGGGCGGATTATCCCCACGACTACCAGATTATCTACCACAGCAATTTCGGCGCGCCGATTCTGGAAAATGGCGCCCGCTTCCTGGCGCCGATGGCCAGCATCAGCCCGTTTAACGACTATGCCAAAGCCGGGTTGAAGACCTGGGGAACCTATGCCGGCCCCACCAAAGGGTTCGATGAAATGGTCTTTAACATTAAGCCATTATCGGATCCGAATCATCAGACACTGGCGGCGCTGGTCAATCACGCGGGCGACAAAGGGGTGGCGATTCAGTTCGATACCCGCCAATTGCCCGTCCTGACGCTGTGGAAGAATACCGATACGTTAAAACAGGGATATGTGACGGGGATTGAGCCGGGCACCAGCTATGCCTACCCGGTCACCATCGAGCGCGAACAAAAACGCGTTAAGCAATTGCAGCCTGGCGCCAGTGCGCAGTTTGATCTGACCTATACCTTGCTGCACAGCAAAGCGCAGGTGGCGGATCTGGAGAGGAAGATTGCTGATATTCAGGGTAAGGTAAAAATTGATGAAAATGCCGCGCCGATAGCCAAAGAGTAACGTTTCCTGTCGACGCATTTAGCGTTAAAGCAAAAAGCCCGCTCGGGTTTCCCTGAGCGGGCTTTTCTAAATATGGCTCCTCTGACTGGACTCGAACCAGTGACATACGGATTAACAGTCCGCCGTTCTACCGACTGAACTACAGAGGAATCGTTGGAACGGGGCGAATAATAGCGGGGCGCCTGGGGTTTGTCAAAGCGCTAAACTGCAAAAAAAGCGCGTTTGCTGAGGGAATGAGCACCTTGCGCTGTTTTTCGGCATTTTCCATCGCTATGCGCTGATTTTTGCATCCCAAATCGTTTTGACGTCGCTTGCACAAGCCGTTGCACGGCGATGGTGCAGGGTCACTCTCGCTATCCTGCACCTTCCCTCTTAGCCGTACGGCTTATCCCCCCGCTAATCCCGTCAAACGCCGCGCCGCAACTGATATGTAGGATGAATAAGCAAATAATATGTATTCGTCGTCACAATGGCTGGATTTTTGCTTACCCATTTTTGGGGAATGCGACTGCGCTCTCAAGAAAATTATTTTCCCCGTCTACACATAAAGTGAAAGTTCCGCGCCCCAGGGCGTTCCGCTACACCAGTGCTGAGGAAGATAACAATGTCATCGAAATTGATAAAAAGTCCGCTCGCTGCTTTGCTCATCGGTTGTTTAGGTACGGCGTTTTCCGCGCAGGCCGATATCGTCATCGGCGTCGCCGGGCCGTTCTCCGGGCCGAACGCCACCTATGGCGATCAGTACTGGCGCGGGGCTTCGCAGGCGGCGGCGGACATCAACGCCGCCGGCGGCATCAAAGGGGAAAAAATCAAGCTGGTGCAGGGGGATGACGCCTGCGAACCGAAACAGGCGGTCGCGGTCGCCAACCGGCTGGTGGATCAGGAAAAGGTCTCGGCGGTGGTCGGCCACTTCTGCTCCTCTTCCACCATGCCCGCCTCCGAGGTGTATGACGAGGCCGGCATCATCGCCATCACCCCCGGCTCCACCAACCCGCAGATCACCGAGCGCGGCATGAAGACCATGTTCCGCATGTGCGGGCGCGACGATCAGCAGGGCGTGATCGCCACCAACTACATGCTGGACACCCTGAAGGCCAAGCGCATCGCGGTGATCCACGATAAAGACACCTATGGCCAGGGGCTGGCGGACGCGGCGAAGGCGGCGATGAACAAGCGCGGGGTTAAGGAAGTGCTGTATGAGGGGCTGTCGCGCGGCGAGAAAGACTTCAACGCGCTGGTGACCAAGATCGCCTCGGTCAAGCCGGACGTGGTCTACTTCGGCGGCTGCCATCCGGAAGCCGGGCCGCTGGTGCGCCAGATGCGCGAGCAGGGCGTGACCGCCAAGTTCTTCTCCGGCGACTGCGTGGTGACCGAAGAACTGGTGACCGCCGCCGGCGGGCCGCAGTACACCAACGGCGTGCTGATGACCTTCGGCAACGATCCGCGTCAGATCCCGGAAGGCAAAGCGGTGATCGCCAAGTTCCGCGCCAGCGGCTTTGAGCCGGAAGGGTACACCCTCTACTCCTACGCCTCGATCCAGGCGATCGCCGCCGCCTTCAACGCCACCGGCGGCAAAGACAGCGCCAAGGCCGCCGAATGGCTGAAGTCGCACGATGTGGATACCGTGATGGGCAAAAAAGCCTGGGACCAGAAGGGCGACCTGAAGGTCTCGGACTACGTGGTCTACCAATGGGATGACAAGGGCAAATATCACCAGCTGTAAACGGCCGAACCTTGAAGTTGTAACCCTATGACCGACGGGCTCGCCGCTCTGGCGAGCCCGTTCCGCGATGACCTTTGGGCCGCGTCGGACTGCGTTGGCGGCCTTACCAGGCGAGACTGCTCATTATGGATGTATTCTTTCTGCAACAGCTGATCAACGGCCTGACCCTCGGTGCGGTGTATGGCCTGATCGCCATCGGCTACACCATGGTTTACGGCATCATCGGCATGATCAACTTCGCCCACGGCGAGGTGTACATGATCTCCGCCTACCTGTGCGCCATCGGTTTGGCGTTGCTGTCGTTCTTCGGGCTGCACTCGTTCCCGCTGCTGATCCTCGGCACGCTGGTGTTCACCATCGTCATCACCGGGGTGTACGGCTGGGTGATCGAGCGCATCGCCTACAAGCCGCTGCGCAACTCCACCCGCCTGGCGCCGCTGATCTCCGCCATCGGCATGTCGTTAATCCTGCAAAACTACGCGCAGATAAGCCAAGGGCCGCGCCAGCAGGGCATCCCAACGCTGCTGAGCGGCGTGTTCCGCCTGGAGTTCGACGGCGGCGTGGTGCAAATCACCTACACCAAAGTGTTTATTCTGGTGGCGTCGCTGCTCGGCATGGCGATCCTCACTTACATCATTCAGCGCACCCGTCTGGGGCGCATCTGCCGCGCCACCCAGCAGGATCGCAAAATGGCCTCGATTCTCGGCATCAATACCGATCGGGTGATCTCGCTGGTGTTCGTGATCGGCGCCGCCATGGCCGGGCTGGCCGGGGTGCTGATCACCATGAACTACGGCACCTTCGATTTTTACGTCGGCTTTATCATCGGCATCAAGGCCTTCACCGCCGCGGTGCTGGGCGGCATCGGCTCGCTGCCGGGTGCCATGCTGGGCGGATTGCTGCTCGGGGTGGCGGAGGCGCAGTTCGCCGGCATGGTGAACTCGGATTACAAGGACGTGTTCTCCTTCGGGTTGCTGGTGGCGATCCTGATCTTCCGTCCGCAGGGCCTGCTTGGCCGGCCGCTGATCGCCAAGGTTTAAGGAGAACGCCATGTCGCAATCCGTGATCCACGGCGGGCTGGACGTTAAACGCAGCCTGCTGGACGCCGTCTTGGCCGGGCTGATCGCCCTGATCGTGTTCGGGCCGATCGTCGGCATCGTGCTGAACGGCTACAGCTTTAACTTCGAACCGCACCGGCTGGTGTGGATTATCGTCGCGGTGATGGCCGGGCGGCTGCTGCTGAGCCTGTTCCTGCAAACCGCGCCGGGGCGCAGGGTGCTGGCGCGCTTCGACGGTGGCAACGACGGTGTTTACGTGCGGCCGCTGGGCTATAAATCCAACCTGCGCTGGCTCCTGCCGCTGATGGCGGCGATCGCGCTGCTGTTCCCGTTCGTCGCCACCAAATACCTGCTGACGGTGGCGATCCTCGGCCTGATCTACGTGCTGCTCGGCCTGGGGCTGAACATCGTGGTCGGGCTGGCGGGGCTGCTCGATCTGGGGTACGTGGCGTTTTACGCCATCGGCGCCTACGGGCTGGCGCTGGGCTATCAGTACCTCGGGCTGGGCTTCTGGGCGATGCTGCCGCTGGGGGCGCTGATGGCGGCGCTGGCCGGCGCGCTGCTGGGCTTTCCGGTGCTGCGCATGCACGGCGACTACCTGGCGATCGTCACGCTGGGGTTCGGTGAGATCATCCGGCTGGTACTGAACAACTGGATGTCGCTCACCGGCGGGCCGAACGGCGTCTCGGTGCCGGCGCCGACGGTGTTCGGCCTGGAGTTCGGCCGGCGCGCCAAAGACGGCGGGGTGCCGATCCACGAGTTTCTCGGCATCGATTACAACCCCAACCTCAAGTTCATTTTCATCTACGCGGTGCTGTTTTTGGTGGTGCTGCTGGTGCTGTACATCAAGCACCGGCTGACGCGCATGCCGATCGGGCGCGCCTGGGAGGCGCTGCGCGAGGATGAGATCGCCTGCCGCTCTCTCGGGCTGAACCACGTGCTGGTGAAGCTGTCGGCCTTTATGCTGGGCGCCTCCACCGCCGGGCTGGCGGGGGTGTTTTTCGCCACCTATCAGGGTTTCGTCAACCCGACCTCGTTCACCTTCTTCGAGTCGGCGCTGATCCTGGCGATCGTGGTGCTGGGCGGCATGGGCTCCACCCTCGGCGTGGTGCTGGCGGCCTTCGTGCTGACGGTGGCGCCGGAGCTGCTGCGCAGCTTCGCCGAATACCGGGTGCTGCTGTTCGGCGTGCTGATGGTGGCGATGATGATCTGGCGGCCGCGCGGGCTGGTGCGCATCAGCCGCGCCAGCTTCGCCGAGCGCAAGGGGGTGGCGCCATGAGCGACGCCATTTTGCGGGTGGAGCACCTGATGATGCGCTTTGGCGGCATCAAGGCGCTGAACGACGTCAATCTGGAGGTAGAGCGCGGCTCCATCACCGCCCTGATCGGCCCCAACGGCGCCGGCAAGACCACGGTGTTCAACTGCCTGACCGGCTTTTACCGCGCCAGCGGCGGCGCGATCCTGCTCAATACCCACAAGCGGCCGACCGACGTGATCCAGGTGCTGGGGCAGAAGTTCCGCGCTGGCGACTGGATACGCCCGAAGCGGCTCGGCTCGCGCCTCTATTACAAGATGTTCGGCGGCACTCATTTGGTCAACCGCGCCGGGCTGGCGCGCACCTTCCAGAATATCCGCCTGTTCCGCGAAATGTCGGTAGTCGAGAACCTGCTGGTGGCGCAGCACATGCAGAGCAACCGCAACCTGATCGCCGGGGTGCTGAATACGCCGGGCTACCGCCGGGCGGAGAGCGCCGCGCTGGATCACGCCTTCTACTGGCTGGAGGTGGTGGATCTGGTGGACTGCGCCAACCGGCTGGCGGGGGAGATGTCCTACGGTCAGCAGCGGCGGCTGGAGATCGCGCGCGCCATGTGCACCGCGCCGGAGATGATCTGCCTCGACGAGCCGGCCGCCGGGCTGAACCCGGTGGAAACGGCCACGCTGAGCCGCATCATCCGTTTCCTGCGCCAGCATCACGGCATCACGGTGCTGCTGATCGAGCATGACATGGGCATGGTGATGGAGATCTCCGATCGGGTGATCGTGCTCGATCACGGCGACGTGATCGCCCGCGGCACGCCGCAGGAGATCCAGCACAATGAGGCGGTGATCGCCGCCTACCTGGGCGCGGACGAAGAGGAGCTGGCGGGATGAGCGAAGCGATGCTGGAATTTCGCGAAGTGGACGTGTTTTACGGGCCGATCCAGGCGCTGCGCAAGGTGTCGCTGCAGGTCAACGCCGGGGAGACGGTGGCGCTGATCGGCGCCAACGGCGCGGGAAAATCCACGCTGTTGATGTCGATCTTCGGCCAGCCGCGCATCGCCGGCGGGCAGATCCTGTTTGGCGGCGAGGACATCAGCCGCCGCTCCACGCACTACGTGGCGGCCGGCGGCATCGCGCAAGCGCCGGAAGGGCGGCGCATCTTTCCGGACATGAGCGTGGAGGAGAACCTGCTGATGGGCACCATCACCGTCGGCAACCGCTATCTGGCGGAGGATCTGCAGCGCATGTTCGAGCTGTTTCCGCGCCTCAAGGAACGGCGCAACCAGCGGGCGATGACCCTGTCCGGCGGCGAGCAGCAGATGCTGGCGATCGCCCGCGCGCTGATGAGCCGGCCGAAGCTGCTGCTGTTGGACGAGCCGAGCCTGGGGCTGGCGCCGATCGTGGTGCGGCAGATCTTCGGCGTGCTGCGCGAGCTGACCCGCAGCGGCATGACGCTGTTTCTGGTGGAGCAGAACGCCAACCACGCGCTGAAGCTGTCCGATCGCGGCTATGTGATGGTCAACGGCCAGATCCGCCTCACCGGCAGCGGCCAGGAGCTGTTGAACGATCCGGAGGTGAGAAAGGCCTATCTGGGTGGCGGCTGAACGCCGCCCTTTGGGCAGGGAGGCCCGCAATCATCTCTCGGTGGCGTGACGTTCTTGATCATCGTAGTGCGAGCGGGCCGCCCTGAAGGCATCGGCGGAGGCGATAATCCACGACCAGAGCGGCAGCATGTTGAGCAGCATCTCTTCCCCCGCGTCGGTGATGGTGTAAACCACGCGGGGCAGCTTTTCCTGATAATCGCAGCGCGATATCAACCCGTCCCGCTCGAGATGGCGCAGCGTCCGCGTCAGCATTCTCTGCGTCACGCCCGCTAATTGGCGGCCTATTTCGCCGTGGCGCAGCGGCCCGTGGGTGCCCAGGATATGCAATACCCCCAGCGACCAACGGTTGCCTGCATGCGCGAGGACCTCACGCTTCAACCCTTCATCGTCGTCGCTCAATTCTTCACAGAACGCCTGCGAAAATTGCAACAGCGCTTCCCGATCGCTCGTCATATTCATCTCCAGTATCACGCGTGTACCTAATTGAACCCGTTTTTGTCAGCTGTCAGGATGACGCAGTGTCAAGACAGGAGGCAAGAATGAAATCCACAAATCCATCCATCAATACCGTGCTCATACTCGGCGCCGGTGAACTGGGGCTGCCGGTATTGCGCGCGATGAGCCGGCAGGCCCGGTTACACCACGCTTTAAAAATCAGCGTGCTCCTCCGGCCGGAGGCCGCTCGCGCCGTCACCGGCCCGCATCGGGCGCGGCGGGATGCGCTGGCGCGGCTCGGTATCGCTGTAGTGGAAGGCGATCTGCAGCAAAACAGCGTGGATGAGCTGAGCGCGCTGCTGCGTTGCTTTGACGCGGTGATCAACTGCAGCGGCTTTGTCGGCGGGGCGGGCACGCAGATAAAGATCACCTGGGCCGTTTTGCAGGCGGGCGTGGCGCGTTACTTCCCGTGGCAGTTCGGCGTGGACTACGATGTTGTCGGCACAGGCAGCGGGCAACAGGTGTGGGATGAACAGCTCGAAGTGCGCCATCTGCTGCGTGCGCAGAAGGCGACGGAGTGGGTGATTGTTTCCACGGGTATTTTCACCAGCTACCTGTTTGACTCGGGTTTTGGCGTGGTGGATGCGGCAACCAAAACGGTGCGCGCGCTGGGCGACTGGGGCTACGCGGTGACGCTGACCACCCCCGAGGACATTGGCCGGCTGACGGCCGCGATTTTTTTCCATCGGCCCGCGTTTCGCAACCAGGTGGTCTATATCGCCGGGGACACGCTGACCTACCGCGAGCTTGCCGATGTCATGCAGGCGCACTGGGGCGTAGAGGTCAACAGAGTCCTGTTGGACAAAGAGCGGCTGCAGGAGGAGGTGCGTAACCATCCGCGTGACGTCGGCGCCAAATACCGGCTGGCTTTCGCCCGGCCCGACGGCGTGGCCTGGGATAAGGCGAAAACCTTCAATGCGCGCCAGGGCATAGCCACCACCACCACCGAGCAGTGGCTAGCGCAGCAATGCCCGACCTCTCAGGACGGTTAAGCGCCTGAGCGCCGCAGTCAGAACTGTTTCTGCATCCAGCGCACGTTCAGCCGCACCAGGGCGATGATGGCGCTGGAGAGCAGCCGCAGCCCGCCGGGCATGTCGCGGCGGCGGATGTCCAGCAGCAGCACGGTGCGCACCTGCGGGCTGTCGTTCCACACTTCGTGTTCGAAGGTGTCGTCCCACAGCATGAACTCCCCCTCGTGCAGCCGGTATTCGCGGCCGTCCACTTTCAGCACCGCCGCCGGCACTCCGTCGGCGCGTTTGGGCATGTCCAGCACCAGATAGCCGCGCAGAATGCCGCGAAACGGCCCGCGGTGGGGGGGCACCTGCTTGCCGGGCGCCAGGAAAGAGAGCGAGGCGGACAGCACGTCCGGGGACGAAGCGATCAACGCCGCCAGCGTCGGGCAGCGCGCCAGGTTGCGGGCGATCGGCTGGCCGTAGGCCTTCATGATGAACATGCGCCAGTCGCGCGCGTCGTTGGCGGAAATCGACGCCTGCTGGATCATGATCTCGTGAAAGCGGGGAATATTGTGCAGATCGTGGGCGACGGTCAGCGCCTCTTCGCGGATCTGCCGCCACTGGGCGGTGAAACGTTCGGCGTCGGGGAACAGCGCGGCGCTGTCGAGCACCGGCTTGCCCTGAATGCGGCGATCGTAAACATTGCGCAATGCGAGCACGGACCAATCATAAATCACGGACATAATGACCTCGCCTCAGAAAACGCCAAATGGACACTGCGCGCGGTTCTTCGGCGCGGCGCGTCGTCTGCGGCGGCCGGAGGGGAAGAGCGGCAGGAAAAATTGGTACGCTTCAATAGATTAGCACAGCATTTGTGCAACCGTGTGTCTGCGAATGTGTCGAAATGCGGCGAAAAAAACCACACAATTAAAGTGTGACGCGTATCGCATTTAGCGGGCCGGTTGGTTAAAATATCGCTACTTGCCCGCACCTGTCCGGATTTTGTTTACCATGGAACACGCTGCCGTTTCGCGCTCAACCGCCTGGTTGCGCGTGGTTATCCTCGCCGTCTCGGCCTTTATCTTCAACACCACCGAATTTATTCCGGTCGGTCTGCTGAGCGACATCGCCGCCAGCTTCTCGATGCAAACCGAACAGGTCGGCCTGATCATCACCATCTACGCCTGGATCGTCGCCGCCGCCTCATTGGCGTGCATGCTGCTGACCAGCAAAATCGAGCGCCGCAAGCTGCTGATCGGCGTGTTCATGCTGTTTATCGCCAGCCACGTGCTGACCGCCGTGGCCTGGAACTTCACCACGCTGGTCATCTCGCGTGCCGGCGTGGCGCTGGCGCACTCGGTGTTCTGGTCGATCACCGCTTCGCTGGCGATCCGCGTGGCGCCGCCGGGCAAGAAAGCCCAGGCGTTGAGCCTGCTGGCGGGCGGCACCGCGCTGGCGATGGTGCTCGGGCTGCCGCTCGGGCGGGTGGTGGGGCAGCTGCTCGGCTGGCGCATGACCTTTATCGGCATCGCGGTGTGCGCCACCCTGGCGCTGGTGCTGCTGTGGCGCCTGCTGCCGGTGCTGAAAAGCGAGCACTCCGGTTCGCTGGCCAGCGTGCCGCTGCTGTTCAAACGCCCGGCGCTGCTGGCGCTGTACATGCTGACCGTCATCGTGGTGACGGCGCACTTCACCGCCTACAGCTACATCGAGCCGTTTATCCAGACCGTGGCCGGGCTGTCGGAGAACTTCACCACGCTGATGCTGCTGCTGTTCGGCGCCGCCGGCATCGTCGGCAGCCTGCTGTTCAGCCGCTACAGCGAGCGTTTTCCTTCCGGCTTCTTTATCGGCGCCATCGCGCTGCTGGCCTTGAGCCTGCTGCTGTTGTTGCCGGCCGCCGGCAGCGAAAGCCACCTGACGGTGCTGTGCATCTTCTGGGGCATGGCGATCATGGCCATCGGCCTGTCTATGCAGGCCAAAGTGCTGAGCCTGGCGCCGGACGCCACCGACGTGGCGATGGCGATCTTCTCCGGCCTGTACAACTTCGGCATCGGCAGCGGTGCGCTGCTGGGCAACCAGGTGAGCCTGCATCTGGGCATGGGCAACATCGGTTTCGTCGCCGCGCCGCTGGCGCTGATCGCCCTCGGCTGGTGCCTGCTGAGCTTCTACCGCAGCGAACGGCTGCAGCAGCACCCCAGCCGTTAAGCCACCGATTCGGGATGCCGCTACGGCATCCCGCGTTGCATTTTCCTGCTATAAAACAGGCTGCTGCAGCGTTTTATGCTTAACTTTTTTTCATAGTCTGCTAATTAAAAATTTAACTCCGACGCCGCTTCGCTAGCATAGAAAGTCATCAAAAATGTTAATGCGAGGTTAATGGTGAGTGACTCTGTAGCGGCGTCGCCGATCCATGCGCGGGATTTGGCGGCCAGAATCGACGCCTTGCCCGCGTCGGCCGGCCTGTGGCGCTTTATCATTCTGCTGTCGCTGGGCGGCTTTTTCGAACTCTACGATCTGTTCCAGACCGGTTATATCAGCACCGGCCTTATCGCCGACGGCATTTTCCACACCGGCGCGCAGGGCGTCTTCGGCGTATCGGACCAGGCGGCCTTCGCCTCCGCCACCTTTCTTGGCCTGTTCGTCGGCGCCAGCCTGCTGAGCCCGTACGCCGATCGCTTCGGCCGCCGCGCCACATTTATGTTCGCCCTGATCTGGTATGGCGCCTTCTCGCTGCTGCTGGCGTTTCAACAGCAGGCGGAGTGGGTGATCTTTCTGCGCTTTCTGGTGGGCGTCGGGCTCGGCATCGAGCTGGTGACCATCGACACCTATCTGACGGAGTGGGTGCCCGCGCATCTGCGCACCCGGGCTTTCGCCTTCGCGTTCTTCGTGCAGTTCCTGTCGGTGCCGGCGGTGGCGTTGATGTCCTGGTGGCTGGTGCCGCAGACGATTTGGGGCCTGAGCGGCTGGCGCTACGTGGTGATCGCCGGCGCGCTGGCCTCGCTGGTGATCTGGCTGGTGCGCAAAGGGCTGCCGGAGTCGCCGCGCTGGCTGGTGCAGCAGCGGCGCTATGCGCAGGCCCGGCAGGTGATGCGGGATATGGAACGGCGCTGCGGCGTGACAGCCGTGGACTTTCCGTCGCGCCCGGTGGACGATGCCGAGGGGGCACCGCTGCGCGGCCGCTTTCGCGACATCTGGGCTCCGCAGTATCGCGATCGCACGCTGATGCTGGTGGTGATGAATTTCTTTCAGGCCATCGGCTTCTTCGGCTTCGGCAACTGGCTGCCGGCGCTGCTGTCGGGCAAGGGCGCATCGGTCACCCACAGCCTGCTGTACGCTTTCTTCATTACGCTGGCCTACCCGCTGGGCTCGCTGCTGTGCAGCTTCTACGCCGACAAGATGGAGAATAAGTGGCAGATCGTGTTGTCTTGCCTGGTGACGGTGGTCTTCGGCTCGCTGTTCGCGCTGCAGAACAACCCGCTGTGGCTGATCCTGTGCGGCTTCTTCATCACCTGGTCCAACGCCTGGCTGACCTACAGCTACCACTCCTATCAATCCGAGATCTTCCCGACCCATATCCGCGCCCGCGCCGTCGGTTTCTGCTACTCCTTCAGCCGCCTGTCGACGGTGTTCAGCAGCATTATCATCGGCATTATCCTGCAGTACGGCGGCTCGCTGGGGGTGATCGCGTTTATCGTTGCCAGCATGCTGATCGTGATGCTGGTGATCGGGCTGTTCGGCCCGAAAACGCGCGGTATCGATCTGGAAAACATCTGACGTTTTGCGCCGGCGGTGACGCCGGCCTCTTCAGCAAAAAAACTCGCGATCATGCGAAAATTATTCCGTTATCACTGCCTTTGCGCCTGCCGTACTGTTACCCGGTACAAAATCCAATTCAATACCGAGCGGGGAACACGTCATGAGCATCCTCACCGCGCCCGATGGCGCGCGCATTTTCTATAAGGATTGGGGCCGCGGCCAGCCGATCCTGTTCTCCCACGGTTGGCCGCTGTCCGCCGATGCCTGGGACAACCAGCTGCTGTTTTTCGGCCAGAGCGGATTCCGCGTGATCGCCCACGATCGCCGCGGCCACGGCCGTTCGGATCAGACCTGGCACGGCAACGACATCAACCAATACGCCGACGATCTGGCCCTGCTGATCGAAACGCTGGATCTGCGCGATCTGATCCTGGTCGGCCACGCCATCGGCGGCGGCGAAGTGGCGCGCTACATCGGCCGCCACGGCAGCGATCGGGTGGCGAAGGTGGTGCTGGTGGGCGCCGTGCCGCCGCTGATGCTGCAAACGCCGGTCAACCCGGAAGGCACACCGATGGCGGCCTTCGACGGCATTCGCAGCGGCGTGGCGGGCAACCGCTCGCAGTTCTTCAAAGATCTGGCGGTGCCGTTCTACGGTCTCCACTGCGACGAGGTGGAGAGCAATGCGGGGCTGATCGACCACTTCTGGCTGATGGGCATGCAGGGCGGCATGAAAGGGCAGTACGACGGCGTGAGCGCGTTCTCCGAAGTGGACTTCACCGCCGATCTGCTGGCGATCGACAGGCCGACGCTGCTGGTGCATGGCGACGCCGATCGGATCGTGCCGATCGGCGCCTCGGCGCTGAAAGCCGCTAAGCTTATGCAACAGGCGGAGCTGAACGTATACGCCGACGGCGCTCACGGCTTGGCGCAGGTCGATCCCGATCGCTTCAACGCCGATCTGCTGGCCTTTATCCAGAATTCGCCGTTCTAAGGGGGCGCGATGAACCTGACTGCTATCGCCGCCCGCTGCGCGCAGCGGCTGCATGCGCCCGCGGTGCGCTGGCTGCTGCTGCTCGCCATTTGCGCCGCCTACATTCAGGGCGGATTGGTCAAGGCGCTGAACGTCGAAGGCGCCATCGCCGAGATGACCCACTTCGGCCTGCAGCCGGCGGCGCTGTTCGCCGTGCTGGTTACGCTGCTGGAACTGGCGGCGTCGGTGCTGATCCTGAGCGGCTTTTACCGCTGGCTCGGCGCGTTGGCGCTGGCCGGTTTCACCCTGATGGCGACGCTGATGGCCAATCCGTTCTGGCAGTTCGACGGGGCGGAACGCGGCCAGATGATGAACGGATTTTTTGAACACCTTGGGCTGGCCGGCGCGCTGTTGCTGGTGGCATTTAACGATTTGAAGGAGCGAACGGATGGCTGAACAGACGGACAACAAGGCGGCGGCGGGCGGCTTCGCGCCGCTGAAAATCCCCTTATTTGCGGTGCTGTGGGGCGCCACGGTGCTCGGCAACGTCGGCAGCTTTATGCGCGACGTCGCCAGCTCGTGGCTGATTACCGATCTGTCGAGTAACCCTTCGGCGGTGGCGCTGATGCAGACCGCCGCCACGCTGCCGGTGTTCCTGCTGGCGATCCCGGCCGGGGTACTGTCGGACATCCTCGATCGGCGGCGCTTTCTGATCTTCGTGCAAATTTTGCTGGCCTGCGTCAGCGGCAGCCTGCTGGTGCTGTCGCAGACCGGTGCGTTGACGGTGGAATACCTGCTGGCGCTGACCTTCGTCGGCGGCATCGGCGCGGCGCTGATGGGGCCGACCTGGCAGGCGATCGTGCCGGAGCTGGTGCCGCGCACCGAGCTGAAAAACGCCGTGGCGCTGAATTCGCTGGGCATCAACATCGCCCGCTCCATCGGCCCGGCGGCCGGCGGCCTGCTGCTGGCCAGCTTCGGCGCTGGCGCGGCCTACGGCGCGGACGTGATGAGCTATGTGCTGGTGATCGCGGCGCTGCTGTGGTGGAAGCGGCCGAAGGCCGAGGACAGCGGCCTGTCGGAACATTTCTTCGGCGCTTTCCGCGCCGGGCTGCGCTATGCCCGTTCCAGCCGCGAACTGCACGTGGTGCTACTGCGGGCGGCGGTGTTCTTCGCTTTCTCCAGCTCGGTTTGGGCGCTGCTGCCGCTGGTGGCGCGCCGCATGCTGGGCGGTAGCGCCGGCTTTTACGGCGTTCTGCTGGGGGCGGTAGGCGCCGGGGCGATCCTCGGGGCGATCGCGCTGCCGCGCCTGCGCCAGCGGCTGAATGCCGACGGGCTGGTGCTGCTGGCGGCGGTGCTCACCGCCGTGGTGATGGCGGCCCTGTCGCTGGCGCCGCCGCAGTGGCTGGCGGTGGTGCTGCTGTTGGTGCTGGGCGCAGGCTGGATTATCGCGCTGACCACGCTCAACGGCGCGGCGCAGGGCGTGCTGCCCAACTGGGTGCGCGGCCGCGGCCTGGCCATCTACCTGATGGTGTTCAACGGCGCGATGGCGGCAGGCAGCCTGCTGTGGGGGCTGGTGGCGCAGGAGCTGGGCGTGGCCGCCACGCTGCTGGTCGGCGGCGTCGGCCTGTTGGCGGCGGGGCTGCTGTTCCACCGCCTGCGGCTGCCGACCGGCGAAGCCGATCTGCAGCCGTCGAACCATTGGCCGGAGCCGTTGGTCAACACGCCGGTTGAGAACGATCGCGGCCCGGTGATGATTCAGGTGGAGTACCGCATCCGCGAACAGGATCGGCCGCAGTTCTTGCGCACGCTGCTGATGCTGGAGCGGGCACGCCGCCGCGACGGCGCTTACGCCTGGGGCATTACTGAGCACACCGGCGATCCGGAATGCATCATGGAGTGGTTCCTGGTGGAGTCCTGGGCAGAGCACCTGCGCCAGCACCAGCGGGTGTCGCACGCCGACGCCGATCTGCAGCAGGCGGCGCTGCGCTTCCATATCGGGCCCGAGAAACCGGTGGTGCATCACTTCCTGTCGCTGGACAGGCGGCAGGTGAAGCATTAACTGCACGGCCAGGCGGTGAGAAGGTGCTATGCTTTTGGTCGGTTCGGCGGCGCGGCCGCCGTAAGACGAATGTAGTCAGCACAGGGAGACACATTGATGACGGCACCTTCTGCTTTTGCCCGCGAGCTTGGGCTGCGCTATCCGATCGTTCAGGGGCCGATGAACGGCGCGTCGCCGCCGGCGTTGGCGGTGGCGGTGAGCAACGCCGGGGCGCTGGGCTCGTGCGCGGCGGCGCTGTTTTCACCGGCGGTGATCCTCGAACGCGTGCAGCAGATCCGCGCGCAGACCGCCGCGCCGTTCAACATCAATCTGTTTCTGCTCGATGAGCAGCACCCGGATCTCGCCGAGCTTAAGCGCGCCCAGCACCTGCTGCGGCCGTTCCGCGAAGCGCTGGGGCTGAGCGAGCCGCCGATCCCCACCCAATTTGCCGAAAACAACCGTGACCAGATTGCGGCCTTGCTGGAGGCGGCGCCGCCGGTGGCCAGCTTCACCTTCGGCGTGCTGCCGCGCGCCACGGTCACGCAGTTCAAGAAGGCCGGCTCGCGGGTGATCGGCACCGCCACCACGGTGGCGGAAGCCCGCGCCTGGGAAGAAGCGGGCGCCGACTTCGTTTGCGTCTCTGGCTCGGAGGCGGGCGGCCACCGCCCGACTTTCCTTGGCGATATCGAGCAATCCTGCGTCGGCCTGATGGCCCTGCTGCCGCAGGTGGTGGCGGCGGTGAAGATCCCGGTGATCGCCGCGGGCGGTATCATGAACGGGCGCGGCATCGCGGCTGCGCGCTTGCTGGGCGCGCAGGCGGCGCAGCTGGGCACCGCGTTTCTGTGCAGCCCGGAGTCGGGCATCGCCGAAGCCTGGCGGGCGGCGCTGCGCAACGCCGGCGATGACAGCACGCGCCTGACGCGCGCCTTCAGCGGCCGCCCGGCGCGCGGCATCGTCAATGATTTCATGCGCCAGATGCGCGCGGAAGAGGCGCAAATCCTGCCTTATCCGGTGCAGAACGCGCTCACCGGCGATATCCGCCAGGCGGCGGCCAAGGCCGGGCGCGGAGAGTTTATGTCGCTGTGGGCCGGGCAGGGCGTGGGCCTGGCGCGGCCGATGCCGGCGGCGGAGCTGGTCGCCACCCTGGCGGCGGAGCTGGAGGCGGTGTGAGCTCGTCTGCGCGATTTATTGCTCTGACAGTGTGGGGGTAGCGCAAAAAATCGCCAGGGTGATGCCTGAGAAGAGGTAAACAGTCCGGCGTTCGCGCCGGACTGCGGGTTTCTTGGTTAGACGAGAATATCGGCGGAAGCGTCGACCTGCCCCACGATTTTAACCAGGAAATCAGGCTGGTTATGGCCGGAGAGATTGATCGCCAGATCGGTGACATTCTGCTGCGAGTCATAATTCAGCGCCGCTTCATACAGCGAGCCGCTTAAATTATCGACGAAGTGCAACTCGCCCCCCTCGGCCTTAACCGTCTGGTTGAGCCACGACAGATCGATTTTATCCACCGCCGTTTGGAAATCACGGATCCAGTCCGGCGCGGCGGCCTGGCTGTCGTCGGCTGTGCTGAAGACGAAGGTGTCGGCACCTGCATTGCCCCAGAGCTGATCGGCGCCGTCGGCACCGTAAATGATATCGTTGCCTGCGCCGCCTTTGAGCGTATTGTTCAGTGCGTTGCCCACTAAGATATCGGCGCCGCTGCCGCCGATGATATTTTCAATCTGCGCGCCATAGGCGATGGCGATATTCGCCTTCAATCCGCCCACATCTGAGAATGAGCCTTCGTTAATGTTGATGCGCTGATCTTGGCTGTAGCCCGAAAAATCCAGCGTGTCGTTGCCGCCGGCATCCCAGATAGCCGCCACGATTTTGTCCGTGGACGCCTTAACGCTCAAAAAGTCTCGATCCGTATTCGAGTTGAAACCATAAGTGGTATCACCGGTGCGCGTGGTGGTGTTCGCGCCGTACAGCTTCTGAATGGCGGTAATATCATCCAGCTGCGGCCCCGAGGGCCATACGCCTTTATAGTCGGCGCCGGTGTTTTGTTCACTAAAATAGCTCATCAAAGAGTATTGATGGTCGTCCTCATAATATTTCGCCGAGTTGGTGTAGGTGGGGTAGGTCGCGTTGGAGGCATCATAGTTTCCGGGGTGGGAGAGCCCGAGCGCATGCCCTATTTCATGGGTCAGCGTATCCCTGGCATAGTTATTGGTCTGCGGATTCGAAGCGTCGTAGCCTTTGTTGCCGCTGATCCAGATGGTGCTTTTCAGGTTGTTTTGCGTACTTTCATAGGAGGTGTAATTGCCTCCGCTGGCCGCCTTATAAAAACCAAACTTTATATCAGCACTTTTGGCATCGGTGCCTTTGACTTCGGTGAAGGTGATATTGGCCACGTCTGACCAGGACTGCAATGAAAGCTTGGTTTGGGCCTGTTGGGCGGCGGTAAGCTGTGCGGATCCTGGCTTATCGCTGTCGGTATACACGGGGAAAGAGTAGGTTATTGTTGCCGCATGGTCAGTCACGCCTTTGCCATTGGCGGAATAATGGCTCCTCAGCAACAGATCTGAAACGTCTTCCGTGGCGTATGAAGGCTTGCTGCTTCCCTCGCGATCGCCTCTTTCATAATCGGTTAAATAATCTGAGATTTTATCGGTAGCTAATGACATATCAAACTCCTTTGGACGTTGACAATATTGCACCTAACGCTCTATATGCTCGTACACAGGTTTGAAAATAGGGGGGGGTTATTGGGTTATCATTGGCTTGCCTCCTTGTCTGGCTTGAATATCGCACTCAAGCGGAATATGTCCTTATCATTAATCACGGTGAGGAATTAATGGCGCGCAATGGTTGGCTGAAAACAGTATAGGCATAATTATTTTATTAATGAGTTATTCTTATATGAATCTTTTACATAAGATATGTGTAAAAGGCGCACTTAAATAACCAGGTGGAATTAAATCTTTATTTAATATTACTCTGTAATTGGCTCGTGGAGTTTACGTAACTGATTTATCTTTTTGCTTTTCATTAATTTTCATCTGTGAATAGCGGCGAGTAGCCACCATTGCCGCAATGCATATAGGCGGCTACACGCCGGCGAACGTCATTAATTGAGTAAGGGATTATTAAGGGCGCTCGCGTACACCGATTAACTTGCCTGATAATTAAAAACTGTAGGTGCCCTGCGCCAGGATGAAGTTCATGTTTTTCAGCCCGGCATGCTGCTGCAGGCTGTGGCCGACGTCGAAGTAGACATAGGCCACCTTGAACTGGAGATCGCTGCGCGGCGTCCAGATGGTTTCGACCTGATACTGATTGCCGATAAAGCGCGAGCCCTGCGCGCTGCCCTTTACCGGGCGCATCGGCCCGAGGTAGAAGGCATCCTCGCGGCGTTGCCGCCACAACGCGTCCCAACTGAAGTCGATGGCCAGGGTTTGCCACGGCGTAATCGTGACCGAAGGATGAATTGCGATCAGGTTAGCCGGCGCCACCAGCCCGTTTTCGGTCAGGTAGGGCAGCTTGGGGTACATGGCGTTAAAGGTATTGAGCTGCCCATCGTGACCGTTTTTATCGCCGCTGGCGATGCCAATCTTGCCGCCAAAGCGCGGCTGCCAGCGCCAGTCGCTCATCCTATACCCGGCGTGCGCCGACGCCGACCAGGCGCGGATGTCGCGCTGTTCTGCGCTGCCGAACTGCCAGGCGGCTTCATTATCCCAGTCGAACCCCTGCGCCGCGCCGAAAATGCGCGCGCCGACGGTATAGCGCCGTTCTTGCCCGCTGAGCTGCGCGTAGTGGGCGTCGTTATCCTCAAAGCCAAAGGTGTAGAGATCGAGCGAGGACGCCAGCGCTGCCAGCGGCGTGGTGCCGTACAGCCCCCACACCTTTTGGCTGTTGTCGGTATCGTCGTCGAAACTGCCGGCTTTGAGGGTGACGGGGTGGCCGATAAAGGCGTCGAGGCGGTTCTTATCCTTGGCCCAGCTGGCGCGGATGGCGTCGAAAGAACGACGCACGTTGGGGCCGTCGCGGGTGCCCATCAGGTGCAGCGAACCCAGCGCAATCTCCTGGCGGCCGGCCCGCAGGGTGCCGAGGCCATAGGCGGTGGGCAGTTTTAAGTCCACATAGCCCTGGCCGAGATAGGCATGATCTTCGTCGGTCGGTTTGCGCCCGCGATCGCGCGGCGTGGCCAGTGACGATCCCAACTGGAGATAGGCGCCAAAGTCGTCGCCATAGTCGAGGCGCGCGCCAAGCAGCAGGCGCTGCATGAAGGTGTCGTCGCGTCCGCCGCTCAGATCGCGTTGATCCGTCCATTCATAGCGCTCGCGCAGTGAACCGTCGAAAGACAGGGTGGCCGCATCGCCCAACGGGATGTTTTTCCAGGGGGAAGCGGCGGGTTCCGCCGCCAGGGCGGGGAGCGTGGAGAACAGCAACAGTGCGGGAAGCGTGCGTTTCATTATGGATATCCGAAGAAAAAAGCGCGCCGCAGCGCGCCTTGGGTTTATTTAGCCGTCTGGTGAATTTCGGCGATGTAGCCGCCGGGGAAACGCACCAGCGCCGAGGCGCGGCGCTCCGCCGCCGTCGAACGCCACAGCACCTGCGCGCCGCTGGCCGTCGCTTTGGCCAGCGTGGCCGGCAGATCGTCGACGCCATAGCCGGTGCGCTCATGGCCGAACGGATAAGGCAGATGCCCGTCGGTGACGAAAATGCGCGTTTTGCCGAAGCGCGAGTCCAGTTCGATCTGGCGGATCTTGCCGTTGTTGCTGCGGCCGATCGCCGTATCGCTGACCTGTTCGTCGCTCACCACCGTGGCGTGCGAGAACGCCTGGTAGCTTTTCAGGAAATCGTCGACGCGGTAGGCGGAGAGATACAGGCGGTTTTCCGGCACGCTCAGCAGCGGCTTGTAGTTGGGCGCCTTGGTGTGCCAATAGAGCTGCATGTTGACGCCGCCGGGCCACTGGATCACCGCGTCGCGGCCAATCGGATCGTCGAAAGGCGCAACCTGCACATCGGCGCCGGCGGCTCTGGCCTGGCGGATGGCGGCGTCCATATCCCTGACCAGAAAACCGTTGCGCTCGGTGCCGAACGGGTGTGGGATCGGCGTTTTGAAATCGAACACCGAGAAGCTGCCGGCCGGCGTCAGTATCAGCTGGGAGTAGGTTTCGCTCGGCGTGGGCGTGACGTTGACCAGCACGCGTTCGGTGCTGGTACCGCCGAAGGTTTTCAGGATGCTATCGACAAAGGCATCCATTTTGCCGCGTTCGACGTAGACATGGGTGGTGTCATATTGCGGCCCCACGGCGAGAGACGCCGTATCGGCTGCCCATGATACGGCAGGGAGCAGCAGCGCAAGGGCTGATATCCTCAGCCGACGAGAAGAAATACCGATAATATGTTGCATGATGACCTCCAGGTAGCGGTTATTTTCCTGAGTGAAGCGTGATTTCCTGTGAGCTTTCCCGTCGGCTGAAAAATAAAAACTAAAAACGCAATGCGCGTCGTGAAACATTAAATAAGGGCGAAATTCTGGCGCCTAAGCGAATATCGCGCAGGTGCAGAACCTCTCTTTTTATTGGCATAAAAACGGTGGGGTGCCTTTGCCGGCTAAGCCCGCTGTTGCTAAGGAACGGCGAGGGGCATAAGGCCCGCCTCGCCGCGCGCTGAGGCGAATCGAGGATAATCCATAACGGTGTTCTCCTGGATGGGATATATCGCATTAGCCAGCTGAGTTTACGGTCTTCATTGCCGTCTAAATATAAATACAGCATTAAAAGAATTGCCGCCCATCAAATTTTTATATGACTTGTTGAGTAAATACGAATAAGCGGAAAATAAAATATAACGACGGGCACTGTGGCCGGCGTTGAGCGGAGGCGGTGTTGATCTCGGGAGGAAAAACGGCCTGCCGAAGCAGGCCGTTGCGGGGAGTTTACGCCAGATCGAAACGATCGAGGTTCATCACTTTGTTCCAGGCGGCGACGAAGTCGTGGGCGAACTTCTCCTGCGCGTCGGCACTGCCGTAGACTTCGGCCAGCGCGCGCAGCTGCGCGTGTGAACCGAACACCAGATCGACGCGGGTGCCGGTCCATTTGACCGCGCCGCTGCGGCGATCGCGCCCTTCGAACAGGCCGTCCTCACTCACCGGGTGCCAGGTGGTGCCCATGTCGAGCAGGTTGACGAAGAAGTCGTTGGTCAGCGCCTGCGGCCGCTGGGTGAATACGCCGTGCGGCGTGCCGTCGACGTTGGCGCCGAGTACCCGCAGCCCGCCGACCAGCACCGTCATTTCCGGCGCGGTCAGGGTCAGCAGCTGCGCCTTGTCGACCAGCAGCGTCTCGGCCGGCACGCGGTATTTGCCCTTCAGGAAGTTGCGGAATCCGTCGGCGAGCGGCTCCATCGCCTCGAAGGAGTCCACGTCGGTCTGCTCCTGCGAAGCGTCCATGCGGCCCGGCGCGAACGGCACCGTCAGGGCCAAACCGGCGTTCTTCGCCGCCTGTTCCACGCCTGCGGCGCCGGCCAGTACGATCAGATCCGCCAGCGAGACGCGCTTGCCGCCGGCCTGCGCATCATTGAAGGCGCGTTGGATACTCTCCAGCTTGGCCAGCGTCGCGGCGAGCTGCGCAGGTTGGTTGACCGCCCAGTCTTTTTGCGGCGCCAGGCGAATGCGCGCACCGTTGGCGCCGCCGCGTTTGTCGGAACCGCGGAAGCTCGAAGCGGAAGCCCAGGCGGTGGAGACCAGTGCCGATACCGGCAGACCGGAAGCCAGCACGGCATTTTTCAGCGCGGCGATGTCCTGCTCGTCGATCAGCGGATGATCGACCGCCGGGATCGGATCCTGCCAAATCAGCTCTTCCTGCGGCACTTCCGGGCCGAGGTAGCGAGGGCGCGGCCCCATATCGCGGTGGGTCAGCTTGAACCAGGCGCGGGCGAAGGCGTCGGCCAACTCTTCCGGATGCTCATAGAAGCGGCGCGAAATCTTCTCGTAGGCCGGATCGAAGCGCAGCGAAAGGTCGGTGGTCAGCATGGTCGGGCGGCGTTTCTTGTTCGGATCGAAGGCGTCGGGAATGGTTTCACCGATGTCTTTCGCCACCCACTGGTGCGCGCCGGCCGGGCTTTGGCTCAGTTCCCATTCGTATTCGAACAGGTGGCGGAAGAAATCGTGGTTCCACTGGGTTGGGGTGGTGGTCCAGGTGACTTCCAGGCCGCTGGTGATGGCGTCTTTGCCGACGCCGGTGCCGAAGGTGCTGTGCCAGCCGAGGCCCTGCGACTCCAGCCCGGCCGCTTCCGGATCGGCGCCGACGTTAGACGCCGGACCGGCGCCGTGGGTCTTGCCGAAGGTGTGGCCGCCGGCGATCAGCGCCACGGTTTCTTCGTCGTTCATCGCCATGCGGGCGAAGGTTTCACGGATGTCGCGCGCGGCGGCCACCGGATCGGGGTTGCCGTCCGGGCCTTCCGGGTTGACGTAGATCAGGCCCATCTGCACCGCCGCCAGCGGGTTCTCCAGGTCGCGGTCGCCCGAGTAGCGGCTGTTTGGCCCGCCGCTCAGCTCCAGCCAGATCTTCTCCGAGCCCCAGTAGACGTCGTCCGGCTCCCAGGTGTCGGCACGGCCGCCGGCGTAGCCGAAGGTTTTGAAGCCCATCGATTCCAGCGCCACGTTGCCGGTCAGGATAATCAGGTCGGCCCAGGAGATGTTGCGGCCGTATTTCTGTTTGATTGGCCACAGCAGGCGGCGCGCTTTGTCGAGGCTGACGTTGTCCGGCCAGCTGTTGAGCGGGGCGAAGCGCTGCTGGCCTTCGCCCGCGCCGCCGCGGCCGTCGCCGATGCGGTAGGTGCCGGCGCTGTGCCAGGCCATGCGGATGAACAGGCCGCCGTAGTGGCCGAAGTCCGCCGGCCACCATTCCTGCGAGTCGGTCATCAGGGCGTGCAGATCCTGTTTGACCGCCGCCAGATCGAGACTGTTGAAGGCATCGGCGTAGTTGAAGTCTTTATCCATCGGATCGGACAGGGGGGAGTGCTGATGCAGCGGTTTCAGGCTGAGCTGATTGGGCCACCAATCCTGATTGGTGGGGCCGTTCTGCGGTGCGGGCTGCTTGCCGCCCGAAAACGGGCATTTGCTTTCAGTTGTCATAATGCGCTCTCTGCTTCCGTAAGGGTGCTCCAGCCGCCGGGCGTGGAGCGGTTAACAAGGCATGCGGGTAAGGCCTGCGTCGGGTGTTGCGCTAAATAACTGAACTCAATGGAATCACATCGCCCCGGCCGCTAACGGGCAAAGGGCGACTCATGGCTAAGCTTAGTCAGCGGCGGCGGAGAGATAAAATAGGAATGATTGAATACTGTGATAGCTTGCGGCGATTCATGGCTGTGTTATTGATAGTCAGCGCGGCGCTCTATCGGCGCCGCAGCATCACCTTGAGCACCGCGTCTGCCAGCCTGCCGAACGGCGCGCGCAGCAGATCGGTGAAGCGCCAGCGGCTTTGAATAAAGACGCCTTTGGCGTGGCTCAGCGCCCGGAATCCTTCGACGCCGTGACAGGCCCCCATGCCGCTGGGGCCGATGCCGCCGAACGGCAGATCGTCCTGGGCAAAGTGCAGCAGGGTGGCGTTGACGCTGACGTTGCCGGAGGTGGTGCGCGCCAGCAGCCTGTCCTGCAGCGCGCCGCCTGGGCCAAAGTAGTACAGCGCCAGCGGGCGCGGCCCGGCGTTGATAACGTCGATCGCTTCATCAAAGGCGGCGTAGGTGCGTATCGGCAGCAGCGGCCCGAAGATTTCCTCTTGCATGATCCGGCTGTCGTCGGGGGCGCCGATGATCAGCGTGGGGGCGAGGGTTTTCGGCCGTTCCACCGCCGAGTCCGGGCGGTGGCCCACCGGAACGATCCGTGCGCCCCGCGCCTGGGCGTCGGTGAGCAGATCCTGCAAACGGTGGTAGTGCCTGTCGTTGATGATGGCGCCGTAGTCATGGCTCGTCGGCCCGTCGGGGTAAAACGCTTTGACCGCCGCGTCGTAGAGCGCGATGAAGTTTTCCACATCGTCCTGATGGATCAACAGGTAATCGGGTGCGATGCAGGTTTGGCCCGCGTTCGACAGCTTGCCGAACGCCAGGCTGTTAACGGTTCTGGCTGTGAGCGCGCCGGGCGCCACGACGGCGGGGCTTTTGCCGCCCAGCTCGAGCGTCAAGGGCACCAGATTTTTACCGGCCGCCTGCATGACCTTACGGCCGATCGCCGTGCTGCCGGTGAACACCAGGTGATCGAACGCCAGCTCACTGAACCCGGCCCCGACGTCCGGCCCGCCGGTCACCACGGCGACCTCATCGGCGGGAAACAGCGCCGCCAGCATCGTTTCGATAAGCTGGCTGGTGTGCGGCGTGAGCTCCGAAGGTTTCAACATCACGCGGTTGCCGGCGGCCAGGGCGGTGGCCAGCGGGATGAAGGTCAACGAGAAGGGATAGTTCCACGGCGCCATGACGCCAATCACGCCCTTGGGTTGATACTGCACGTAGGCGCGCCCGGCCTGGTACGGCAGGGCGACGTGGCGGCGTTCCGGCTGCATAAAGCGTTTCAGATTGCGCAGCAGGTAATCGATCGCCTGAACGGTGACCAGAATCTCCAGGATGTCGGTTTCGTAAGGCGAACGGTGGCCGAAGTCTGCGCTGACGGCCGCCGTCAACGCGCCGCGCTGGGCCAAAATGGCGCTCCGCAGGCGGCGCAGGGCGGCCTTGCGCTGAGCGATCGTCGGTGCGCCGTCGCGCAGGAAGGCATGACGTTGGGCGGCAAGCCGTTGCTCCATCGTCATGAGGATGTCATCTCCCTGCACTTGAATTCTCCTGATGCCGAGTGAAAGCGGGAATGCGGTTTGCCGAATCGTGTTTGACCTTAAAGTGAACTTTAAACCTATACTCGTTAAACGATCAACGCAAGATCGTCGGCCAACCGGGATGAGGGAGCCAGAGATCCCGGCGCCGCGCGCAGTATAAACCTTCTTTTTTAACCAAAGTGTAAATGGGAGAAACGACATGGGTTACGTAACGACCAGCGATGGCGTCGAGATTTTCTACAAGGATTGGGGCCCCAAAAACGGCAAGGTTATCTATTTTCACCACGGCTGGCCGCTGTCCAGCGATGACTGGGATGCCCAGATGCTGTTCTTCGTGAACAAAGGGTTCCGCGTGGTTGCGCACGATCGCCGCGGCCACGGCCGCTCCAGCCAGGTGTCGGAAGGGCACGACATGGACCACTACGCCGATGACGTCGCCGCGGTGGTAAAACACCTGGGCGTGCAGGGCGCGATGCACGTGGGCCACTCGACGGGCGGCGGCGAGGTGGTGCGCTATATCGTGCGCCACGGCGAGGACAAGGTATCCAAAGCGGTGCTGATCAGCGCGGTGCCGCCGCTGATGGTAAAAACCGACGCCAATCCGCAGGGCACCCCAAAATCGGTGTTCGATGATTTCCAGGCGCAGCTGGCCGCCAACCGGGCGCAGTTCTATTACGACGTGCCCGCCGGCCCGTTCTACGGCTATAACCGCCCGGGCGCCAAACCGTCGGAGGCGATTATCTGGAACTGGTGGCGCCAGGGCATGATGGGCGGCGCCAAGGCGCACTACGACGGCATCGTCGCCTTCTCGCAGACCGATTTCACCGAAGATCTCAAGAAGATCGCCATTCCGGTGCTGGTGATCCACGGCGACGACGATCAGGTGGTGCCTTATCAGGATTCCGGCGTGCTGTCGGCCAAGCTGGTGCAAAACGGCACGCTCAATACCTATAAGGGCGCGCCGCACGGCATCCCGACCACCCATGCCGATCAGGTCAACGCCGATCTGCTGGCGTTCGTGAACAGCTAAAGACTCAACGCGTCGCGAGCCTCGCCCTTCACCGGGCGGGGCTTTTTATTGGCTGCGGGAGAGCGGATCACCAATGATAGCTGATGCCCATATCGAGCTTGTCCGACGCATCGACGCCGGGCGTGTGCTGCGAAAGGTTATTGAATTCATAGTTAATAAACACCTGCATATTGCTGTTGAGCAACCAGGTGACCCCCAGCTCCTCATAGTTCAATAAGTCCATGTTCCGGCCTGCCCGGGTCTGTATCAAACGGGTATAGCCGATGTTGGGTTGAATATGGTCCGTCAGCCGATATTTGGCGAGCGCTTCATAACTTGACGCCGAACCGCGGTTAGCGGTTTGTTGCGGGCTGATGGCGTTGTCGCTTTGGGTGAACACGGCCGCAAGATAGATTTTTTTCGACGCATAGAGAGCTCCTTCAGCCAGCGTATCGATGCGCCGGCGATAGCCGGCGGCGCGTTGTTGCCGCTGCGTGGTTTGAGACGCCGAGGCGGCGGCGATGAGGCTGAGCGTCGGCGTCAGCGCATAACGGAAGGAGAGGCCGAATCCGTTGCCGTTTTGTTTGCCCGGCGTTTGCCGGTCGTCGCCGTCTTTGAACTGATATTGCAACGCGAGTGCGGCGCGCCGCTGAAACAGGCTGAAGGGGCGGCGGTAAGTGAGCAGGTTACGCGCCCGGCCGCGCATAAAATTGTCGATGTAGTTGTAGGCCATCTCTCTAAACAGCGGAGAGCGATCGGTCAGGGCGGTCACATCATAGAGCACGCCCCAATTGCGGCCGATATCGAGGCTGCCGAAGGTTGCGTTTTGCACCCCAATATAGGCGAGTCGGGTGCTGTTGCGAGTCGCGTCGGCGAAGCTGACGGTATATTCCCAGTGGGCGTAGGCCCGCCAGCGCGGCGCGATCTTTTTTTTGCCTATCAGGCCGAAATAGAGGTAGCTGCGGTCGCCGTCGTCGCGCGCGTTTTGGCCGCTGTAGCGTCTGGCGATAATCGTGCCGTAGAAATTCAGGCTGTTTTGCTGCGACCCCGTCAACGACACGGCGAAGGCGCCGCGTGGTAATAGGGCCAGCAGGGGGAAAAGCATGCCCGCCGAAAAATAACGCGGATTGCATTTTATCATGATGACACCGTCCCTGTGCGCGGCAAGCCCGTGAGCTTGCCGCCTCGGCGAAGCTTAAGCGTGCGTTTCGCGTTTAAAGTAGCTGACGATCCCCTGAGCGATCGCCGTGGCAATTTTATTGCGGAATGCGGGGGTGCCGAGCAGCCTTTCTTCCTCAGGGTTGGTGATGAAAGAGGTTTCCACCAACACGGAAGGAATATACGGGGATTTTAAGACCACGAAGGCCGCCTGTTCGGTATTTTTGGCATGCAGGTGATGAATGGGCGCAATATGTTGAATCAGGTGCGAGCCCAGCGTCAGGCTTTCTTTGATCGTTTCCGTCTGCTCCAAATCAAACAGTATCTTCTGCAAATAGCGGTCTTTCTTGATGACGTTAGGGCCGGCGAGATCGTCCGCCGCGTTTTCACTGTTCGATAAGTATTTCGCCATCGCGCTGCTGGCGCCTTTATTGGAAAGCGCAAAGACCGAAGCGCCGCAGGCGCTGGGGCAGGTAAAACCGTCGGCGTGGATGGACATGAAAAGATCCGCACCGTGCCGGTGCGCGATCTCCACCCGATCGTAAAGCGGAATAAAAACGTCGCTGTCGCGCGTCAGGCGGGCATCGATGCCGTGTCGATCGAGCTGTGCACGCACATTTTTGGCGATCGCCAGAACGACATGTTTTTCCAGCGAACCGGTGTGGCCAATGGCACCGGAGTCGATGCCGCCATGACCGGGATCCAACATGACCAGGAATCTTTTTCGCGCCCCCTGAGGTTTGGGGCGCGGCAGGCCGTGGGCGTGAGCCAGCGGGGAAACGGCGCCGTTCAGCGTCAGGGCCGCCAGCCCTGCCAACATCATTCTGCGGCGAGATAACCGGGTGTTCAAAAGGTCCGTCTTAGCCATAAGGTTAACCAGCATAAAAGGAAAGGGTGTTTTTGTTATAACATAACAATTTCACGCACCAGCGGGGTTGTCTGTTAGCGGCTGTTACTTTTAATGTCATTCCTTAAATTCACTGGTTTTTTATACTGCATTTATTTTGTTTATTGAATATTCGTATTGCTATTAATTTGTTTTGTATTTGTTAATTCTTATTTTGACATACTATTTAATCTAATATTTCAAATGAGATTTATTCTCCTCTTTAATTGATATGTTATAACGTAATTACTAAAACGGATAAAAAACGGGGTCTTTGCCGCCGGCATGAAGTCACTCACGTTTTTGGAGCGTTAACATGACTTTTAAACACCAGGAAAAAGAGACATTAAATATATTCGCCGTTCTCGCCGTCTCGTTAAGCACGGTTATCGCCATGCTCGACAGTACCATCGCCAACGTGGCGCTGCCGGTGATCGCCAAAGATTTCGGCGTTTCCGAATCGGCCTCCATCATGATTATTAATGCCTACCAGTTTGCCGTCGTCGCCTCTTTGATGCCCTTCGCGGCGCTGGGCCGCGCGGTGGGCAATAAAAAAATCTTTATGGCCGGGGTGGTGCTGTTCGCTTTTTCATCCTTGGGCTGCGCGCTGTCCACGACGCTGGAGATGCTGACGGCATTCAGGGTGATACAGGGCTTCGGCGCGGCGGCGGTGCTCAGCGTCAATGCGGCGCTGATCAAGGAGATATACCCGGAAAGGCTGCTTGGGCGCGGCCTGGGCATAAACGTGATGGTGGTGTCGGTTTCCGCCGCCGCCGGGCCATCCATCGCCTCGGCGATACTTTCTCAAACGAGCTGGAACTGGCTGTTTACCATTAATGTTCCCATCGCCTGCCTGTCGCTGCTGCTGAGCGTGATATTCCTGGGTTCCCGCGAGCGGCGCAGCGTTGGGTTCGACAGCGGGGGCGCCCTGTTGGTGTTTGTGCTGTTTATCGCTTTCTCGCTCAGCACCATGAGCATGACCACTCACCATCTGCCGGCGGCGGCGCTGAGCTTTGCGGTATTCGCCGGGCTGGCCGGGTTGCTGTACATCAATCAAAAAAGAAAGGCTGACGCCGCGCTGATCCCGATCGCGATGCTGCATAACCCGACGCTGTCATTGTCTTTGCTGATGTCGATGCTGTCCTACAGCACCCAGCTTTTGGCCTATGTTTCGCTGCCTTTTTATTTTCACAACGTTCTGCAAAGAAACGTGGTGGAAATCGGTCTGTTGCTGACCGCCTGGCCGCTGGCCACCATGGCGTCTTCGCTGATTTCCGGCGATTTGGCCAAGAAGTACGATCCCAATCTTGTTGCCCTCTCGGGCCTTGCCTGTCTGCTGGCAGGCATGCTGCTGATGGCCAATCTGCCGAGCGATCCGTCGAATGGGGCGATCGTATGGCGCGTGGCGCTGTGCGGCATCGGTTTCGGCCTGTTTCAATCACCGAACAACCTGTTGATCATGACCTCGGTCTCCCATGAAAACAGCAGCATCGCCAGCGGCCTGTTGGGCAGTTCCCGGCTGATTGGGCAAATCGTCGGTTCGGCGTTGGTGGCGATTTTCTTCAACATGCGGGGCGCGCAAGCGACGAACATCAGTTTAATGGCGGGGGCGGCATTCTCGTTCCTTTCTCTGGTCGTGAGCTATATGCGCTTCAAGTCCGCCGTTACGTTAAAAACCAGCAAATAGAAGCACGAGGTTTCCCATGCGATTTATCCCATTAGTGCCGTAGGTTATCGGCATGGCGGCGTTTTCCCTTGCCGGCTGCACGACCTACCACGACGTGGCGTTGCAACAAAAAGAGACGGGGCTCAATAGCCAATATTACCTGCTGCAGCCGCCGGTCTATGTCGGCGACCAGCTGAAATATGGTCTGAAGGACGGCAGCGGCGGCGAGTTGACGGTGGCGAAGGTTGAACCGAAAGACCTGGTCGCCGACAGCGGAAAAATCATTCCCCTGTCGCAGCTCTCTTTCCTGCAACGAAAAGACCTTTCCACAGGAAAAACCGCCGCGTTGGTTGGCGGCGGCGCGGTCGCCACCACGGCAATCGTCTTTGTGGCCGGGATAACCATCATGGCCGCCGGCATCGCCGCGTCGGCCTAACGCAGCCCATCGCCGCACGCCGCCGAGCGTGCGCACAGGAGGCACCATGTGCGTCACAGTGAAATTTATCGCCACCGCGCTGCTGGCAATATTCGCCTTGCCGACGGCGCCTTGCGCCAGCGGTAGTCAGCCGGCGGCGGCCGAACGTCCGCAGAGCGCAGCGGTGCAAAAGTTGCCTGGCCACTATCAGCGGATCGTCATCACCGGCAACTGCCCCTTCGGCGTGATCCTGGCGAACGAGGCGGCCTACCGGCACGTCGTCGGCGTGGGCCCCTGGGCGTTCATGCATGCCGATATGCATGTGTTGAAGGACATGAAGCCTGACATCGGCAGGATCACCTCCGCCTTCATCAATAAGGACTACCGGGTCAACATGGAGTCGTTAATGAATCTACGGCCCGACATTATTTATTACTACGGCAAAAGCCAGGACGATCGGCTGGAAAGGGCGGGCGTGATGACCGTCGATCTGGATGCCGGCGGGAAGACAAAGTACCAACCGATGGTCACCCAGATGTATTGGGAAAATACCTTCGCCGACACGCTCGGCCTGCCGCGCACGCACAAATTCAAAGACGCCTGGGAAAAGACCCTGAAGCAGATCCGCCCCTATGCCGCAGCCATCCGCGCGCAGCACGTCAGGGCGTTGTATCTCGAAGAAAGCGACGGCAGGCAGCTGAAGGTGAGCGGCCCGCATACCTACGGCGACACCTACCTGAAAATGGCCGGCATGGACAACGTCGCCGGGGATTTGCCGGTGAAAGGGGATGCCGGCAGGTACATCAACGTTTCGATGGAGCAGATCATGGCCTGGGATCCGGATGTGATTTTCGTGGTTTTCGGCAGCGCCAAAGCGCTGCTGCACGGGGGGATCCCCGGCCAGGCCTGGGAGACGCTCAGGGCGGTAAAAAACGGCAAGGTTTTCTCGACGCCGGTGGGCATTCATAACTGGGGGGGCCTGTCGGCGGAAACGTCACTGCTGCCGCTGTTTATGATCAACCGCTATGCCCCTGAAGACATTAGCGACAAGACGCTGCGGGAGGAGACGCGCCGCTATTATCAGACGATGTTCTCCTATGCGATCCCGGACCGTTTGTTGGATGAGGTGCTGGCACAGCGCTAGCACCACGGTTGAATTGCGTTAGTGGGTTGGAGGAGCTTGGGGATGCCGGGCAGAGGAAAATATATGGCGATCATGGTAGGGCTGTTTTTAGCCTTGTGTGTGGTTGCCGTCGCATCACTGTTTGCCGGCCGTTACGCCTTGTCGGCCCATGACGTGCTGCAGATTTTATGGCAGGGGAACATGCCGGGGGAAAACCAGGCCCACTATTCGGTGATTTTTAACCTGCGTGCGCCGCGGGTGGTGGCGGTGATGCTGGTGGGCGGCGGGTTGGCGGTCGCCGGCGCGACCTTTCAGGCGGTGCTGAAAAACGCGTTAGCCAGCCCGGACGTGCTGGGCACGTCTTCCGCCTCCGCCTTTGGCGCCGCGCTGGGCATTTTATTGAGTTTGCCTTTTGCCCTGAGTTCCCTGCTGTCGTTTCTTTTCGGCGTGGTGAGTTTGTTGCTGGTGCTTGGCATTTGCCGCCTGAAACGCCGGCAGGATGCGCTGACGACGATCCTGTCCGGCATGATTATCGCGTCGGTGTTTATCGCGTTTGTCTCGGCCATCAAATATGTCGCCGATCCGCAGGATACCTTGCCTGCCATCGTCTTCTGGCTGATGGGCAGCTTCGCTTCGGTGGCGAAAGCGCAGGTCTATTGGCTGATCCCGCTGTTTGCGGCGTGTTACCTGACTATCTACCGGCTCAGGTGGAACATGAACATTCTCTCGCTGGGGGACGACGAGGCGCGCATTGCCGGCCTGAACCCGTCGCGGCTGAAGATCCTGCTGCTGATCGCCGCCTCTCTGCTGGTTTCCGCCTCGGTGAGTTTGGCCGGCGTGGTGGGGTGGGTTGGCTTGGTGATCCCCCATTTGGTGCGAAGCGTGCTGGGATATAACCACGGCCGTCTGATCCCAGCATCGGCGCTCTGCGGCGCGTTGTTTTTGCTGGTTATCGACAATATTGCGAGAGGCGCCACCTATACGGAAATTCCAATCGGCATCCTGACCGCGCTGATCGGCGCGCCGCTTTTCGCGGTGCTTTTTATTCTGGGGAATCGATATGATCACCGCTAGCCGGCTAGCCTTTGGTTTCAAGGGGCGGGAGCCCATTTTCGACAACGTCAGCTTCGAGCTTAAGCGCGGCGAGATCCTCAGCGTGCTGGGCCCGAACGGCGCCGGCAAAACGACGCTGCTGAGAAATATTGCGGGCCTGTGTCGGCCCAGCGCCGGCAGGTGCGAGATCGGCCGCGTCGATAATCGAGAGGCGCGCCTGGCCTACGTGCCGCAGGCGAAGGCGCCACATTTTTCCTATGGCGTACTCGATTTTGTCACTTTCGGCTGCGCCCGCCAGACGGGATGGTTCGCCGGGCCGCGGCGGCAAGATTTCACCAGGGCGCAGGCGGTGTTGCACGCGCTGGAGATCGCGCCGCTGGCGCAGAAAAATATCAACCAGATCAGCGGCGGTGAACTGCAGATGTGTTATTTCGCCAAGGCGCTGGTGGCAGATCCCGACGTCATGATCCTCGACGAACCGGAATCGAATCTGGATTTTTACAATCAGGCCAAAATGATCGAAATGCTGTGGCGCCTCGCCAAAGAGCGGCAGATGACGATCGTGCTGAATACGCATTTCCTCAATTACGCCGAACGCATCTCCGACAAGTGTTTACTGATGGCAAAACGGCAGTCGCTGTTTGGCGTTAAAAGCGCAGTGCTGCAGGAAGATATCCTGGAGCGCTATTTCCGGGTGCCGGTCAGAAAATGCCGCTATGAACACCAGGGCGCCAGCGAAGAAACCTTTATTATCGCTCTACGCAATCTCGCCTGAGTTTCGGCTGCAAGGATTGCTTGAGGGATATCCCTCATTGCGGCCCCGCCGGCGGTTATTTAAGCTGAAAGGGCAACGTAACGGTGAATATGGAGATAATCATGACTGATTCAGTGTCCAACGATCGTAATCCCACCCCGGATGTGGCGGAAGACAACGCGTTCTTCCCATCACCTTACTCCCTCAGCCAGTACACCTCGTCCAAAACCGACTTCGCGGGCGCCAGCTACCCGAACGCCTATCGCGGCGGCAAGTGGAAGGTGCTGATGATCGCCTCGCAGGAGCGTTACCTGCTGATGCAAAACGGCAAGTTCTTCTCCACCGGCAATCACCCGGTCGAGATGCTGTTGCCGATGCATCACCTGGATCTGGCCGGTTTCAAGATCGACATCGCCACGCCGTCCGGCGATCCGGTGAAGCTGGAGATGTGGGCGTTCCCGCAGGAAGACGACGCGGTCAAGGCCACCTACGAGAAGTACCGCAGCCAGCTCAAGCAGCCGAAAAAGCTGACGGAGGTGGTGAAGGATCTGGATGGCGGCAACTACCTCGGCGTTTTCATCCCCGGCGGCCACGGCGTGCTGAATGATATCCCGTTCAGCGAAGAGGTGAAAAAGACCCTGCACTGGGCGCACGACAACGATCGCTACGTGATTTCGCTGTGCCACGGGCCGGCCGGTTTGCTGGCGGCGGGCATCGGCGAGAGCAAAGAGGATTTCCTCTATCGCGGCTATGAGATGTGCGTGTTCCCGGACTCGCTCGATACCGGCGCCAACATCGACATCGGCTACATCCCCGGCCCGATGCCCTGGCTGGTGGGCGAGCGCTTGCGCGAGCGGGGCGTGAAGATCGTTAACGCCGACATTACCGGCAAGGTGCATAAAGATCGGCGCCTGCTGACCGGCGACAGCCCGCTGGCTTCCAACAACCTCGGCCAGCTGGCGGCAGAGACGCTGCTGGCCGACGTCGCCGCGCGATGAGCGACGAGATCGCGCAGCGCGCTTTCCAGACGGCGCTGGCGATGGACCACGAGCGAACCCTGTCCGCCATTCAGGGGCGGGTTCGCGCCTTCGCCGCGCCGTTCGGCTTCGATCGCTTTGTGCTGTTTTCCGCCTCCGCCGCGGCGGAGGCGGGGATCGAGCATATCTATTGGGTCGAGGGCGACTGGTTCGGCGACGGCGAGGCCGTCGATGCGCTGACCTACGTGCGGCACTGCCCGGTGACCCGGCATATGCTGCGGGCCACCGAGCCGTTTTTCTGGACCAAGACTCGGGCGCAGCAGGGCGAGCGCTACCGGATTGTGCCCGTGCCGCGTGGCGCCGGCCTGCACGGCGTGCAGATCCCGGTGTTCGGCCCGGCCGGTTTGGAGGGCGCCGTCAGCCTGGGGGGCGAGCGCATCGACGCTTCGCCGCCGGCGCGGCTGGCGTTGTCGCTCGTAGGCACGGCGGCCTTTCAGGCGGCGCGGCGGCTGTTCGCACCGGCGGCCGGCGAGGGGGAGGCGCGTCTGTCGGCGCGTGAGCGCGAGGTGCTGAGCTGGACCGCCATCGGCCGGCGGCAGGCGGATATCGCCGCGATGCTCGGCCTGTCTGAACGCACGGTGGAAAACCACCTGCGGCGCATTCGCCAACGCCTTGGTGCCGCCACCACCGCGCAGGCCATCAGCGTGGCGATCCGCCTGGGGGAAATCGCCCCCGAGCGCCGTTAGCCCGCCGCCATTTGCCGCAGCAGCCACTCGCGCAGCGCAATGATATCGGGGCGCTGCGCGGTTTCTTCGGTGGTCACCAGGTAATAGTTGGCGCCGGGTAACGACATCTCGAACGGCGCGGCCAGCACGCCGCGCTGCAACAAATCGCGCGCCAGCAGCCGGCTGGCGATCACCACCCCCTGGCCCGCCACCGCCGCCTGCAGCGCATGCGTCTCGTCGCTGAAGGTCAGCCCGGCTTCCACGTTCAACCCTTCCGGCCCGTAGCGCCGCCGCCAGTTTTCCCAGGTCGGCGCGTCGGCGGGCACCTGCCGATGTTCCACGTGAAACAGCGTTACCCGCTGCAAATCCTCGCTGCGCTCCAGCGCCAGCGCCGGGCTGGCCACCACGATAAAGCGATCCTCATGCAGCAGGGTGCAGTGCAGATCGGTTTCCGGCGTTTCGCGGTAGCGGATGGCGACGTCCACGGTGCGCTGGTTGAGATCGACGCGCTCGACGCTGGTGTGCAGGCGCAGATCGATGGCGGGAAACTCCGCCTTGAAATCCGCCAGGCGCGGCACCAGCCAGTGGGTGAGAAAATTGGAGGTGGTGGTGACGGTCAGCGCCGGCGGCTGTTGGGCGCGGGTGATTTGGGCGACGGACTGCTCCAGTGCGGCGAAGGCGCGCTGGGTGCCGGCATACAGGATCTCGCCGGTCTCGGTCAGGCTGACGCCCTGCGCGCTGCGCTCGCACACCCGGCATGCCAGCACCGACTCCAGCAGCTTGATCTGATGGCTGACCGCCGTCGCGCTGACGCCCAGCTCCTCGGCGGCCAGTTTGAAGCTGCGGCAGCCGGCCACGGCGTGGAAGGCGCGCAGCGCGCCCAGCGGCGGCAAACGGGGTTTTCTCATGACTGAGTTATTCTCATCTAAGGCTGAAAACTATGAGTTTGTCTGACCGATTATACAAGAGATAGGCTACTGACATGTGAACAGGGAAATGAATTTATTTCATCATTTCCACCATGTCGGGAGTTAACGATGAGCATATATGTCAACAACGGCGCCCTGGGCGCCATGGAACACACGGGAACGGCGGCGAGCGGTCTGGCGCTCAGCGTGCCGGTCGCGGCAGGCGCTTTGCTGCTGAAGACCGAAAGCCTGCTGGGCATCGGCGCAGCGCTGATGCTGCTAACGGCATTGGCGCTGGCGTTTCTCGGCGGCGCCGCGCTGGCCCGCTGGCAGCCGCTGCGGAAGCGGCCTGCGCTGGCTATGCTCCGCTACGGGTTTTTGCTGGCGGCGGCGGGGTGGCTATTGACGCTGCTGATGCTGTTCGGCGGCCATGATTGGCCGGCCCTGCTGGCGGGCATCGCCCTCGGCGGCCTGGGGCAGGGCGTGGCTTACCGCACGGCGGTGGGGGAGAAAACGGCGTTCGCCGTGGCGTGCAGGCTGACGACGGTGGTGACCATCGTGGCCGTGGGGGTTGCCGCGTTGCTGATTCAAACCTACGCCGCGCCGGGCGTGAGAGGAAGCTGTTTCGCGCTGGCGTTGCTGGTCGATCTGGCGTTGCTGGGGGCGTTGATGGCTCGGGTAGCGGAGCGGGATAGAGGTTGAAACATTGCAGAGGGTTAAAGGCCTGCTTGGGGACGGGGCGGGCTTTTTGGTGTTTGCGGAGATTGTTGAGTAGGTGATCCGACGGTTGGTTTTGTGGCATAAACGGACGCTACCTACCTCAAGGTAGCGTTTGCCATACCGAACAAGCCTCAGTGCGACGAAACAAATACCGAGGCAGGCTGCGCGGGCGGAATGGCGAAGTTACGCTGCATGCGTTTTATCTCCTCTGCCGGTGGCAGGCCAAACAGACGTTTGAATTCGCGATTAAATTGCGATGGGCTTTCATAGCCAACGGCGTAACTCGCGGCGGCGGCGGTGATTTGTTGGCGCACCATCAGCATCCGTGCCTGGTGCAGGCGTACCGATTTCACATACTGCATCGGCGGCATCTTCGTTATCGCTTTGAAATGGCTATGAAAGGTCGGCACGCTCATGCCGGCCTTCATCGCCAGCTGCGTCAGCGTTAGCGGCTCCGCGTAAGCGGCATGGATGTGCTGCAGCGCTTTACCGATTTTGCCAAACTGGCCCTGCAAGGCCAGCGCGGCACGCATGGCGTTGCCCTGTGCGCCTGTCAGCACGCGGAAATAAAGCTCACGCAGCCGCGTCGGGCCGAGGATCGCCGCCTCTAGCGGGTCAGCCAGGACTTCAAGTAAGCGAAGTACGGCCATTTTTACCCTGTCGTCCATGGGGCTCGACATCATGCTTTGCGGCGCGACGGGAGGGTGCGGGGCGCCATGCTGTTCAATCTGCAACATCAGTTCAGCGGCAAGCTGAAAATCCAGATGCATATAAATCGCCAGCAGCGGATGTGCTGCCGACGCATCGGTTTCCATCACAAACGGCACCGGCACCGAAACCGCCAGGTAGTGCTGCTCATCATATAAATAGGTCTGCTGGCCGAAATAGCCGCGTTTGCTGCCCTGACAGACAATCACGATCCCCGGATCGTAAAGCACCGGCGTTCTGGCAAGCGGGCGATCGGATCGCAAAATTCGCACATCAGGTAGGGCAGTGAGGTTGTATCCCTCTTGCACCGCAAGTCTATTCATCAGGGCAATCATGTCGGACATCCCACCACCTCATAAAATCAGGCAAGAAAAAGAGAAGATACGGCCTAAAAATGCGGCAGTACAGAGAATACCATGCAACCTTCATGGTTCATGGGAGTTCTTTGTATGGCATCTGCAAAAACGATTTTAATCACCGGCGTCAGCAGTGGCTTTGGCCAGGCGCTGGCGCGGGAAGCCCTCGCCGTAGGGCATCGGGTTGTAGGGACGGTGCGCAACAGCGAAGCACTGCAGGCATTCGGCGCGCTCGATACGCAGCGGGCTTTTGGCTATCTGCTTGATGTCACGGACGTTGAACGTATTGATGAGGTGGTTGGAGAGATAGAGTCCGCCGTCGGCCCGATAGATGTGCTGGTGAACAATGCCGGTTACGGCCATGAAGGCATACTGGAAGAATCCCCGCTTGCAGAGCTGCGCCGCCAGTTTGACGTCAATGTGTTTGGCGCGGTGGCGATGATCAAAGCCGTGCTGCCGGGCATGCGCCAGCGCCGTCGCGGCCACATTATTAATATCACCTCAATGGGCAGCTTCATTACCTTACCTGGTATCAGCTATTACTGCGGCAGCAAATTTGCACTGGAAGGGATATCAGAAACGTTAAGCAAAGAGCTTGTCCCGTTCAACATACACGTGACCGCAGTAGCGCCCGGCTCGTTTCGGACGGACTGGGCCGGGCGCTCAATGGTACGTAGCCCTCGCCGTCTCCCGGACTATGACGCGTTATTTGAACCTGTTCGTCAGGCGCGTCAGGAAAAAAGCGGCAAGCAACTCGGCGATCCCGTGAAGGCGGCTCACGCCATGCTGGCATTGATCGAGAGCCAGACCCCACCCACGCATCTGTTGTTAGGCAGTGACGCATTAAGTTTGGTGCGGCAAAAGCTCGAGGCGTTAGGTAAGGAAATTGAACAATGGGAGCAACTTACCCGTTCAACGGATGGCTGACCGGTTTCGGATAGAGAGTGTGTAGGGGATCATCGATTATGATCCGCCCAACAGCAAAAAGCCCGCTCGGGTTTCCCTGAGCGGGCTTCTCTAAATATGGCTCCTCTGACTGGACTCGAACCAGTGACATACGGATTAACAGTCCGCCGTTCTACCGACTGAACTACAGAGGAATCGTTTGAACGGGGCGAATAATAGCGAGGCGCCGTCGGCATGTCAAAGGCGGATTACACATTCTGTGACTGTTTGCTTACAGAATGCGCAACCCGTTGAGTTTTTTGGCAGATTTAGCCCTCGGGCGCCCGCTGCAGGCGCAGCTGATAGCGGTAAACGCCGGCGGTGAGCAGGTAATCCCGGTGCACGCTCGGGCTCCAGGAGTCGTCGCCGCCCACCCCCATATGGAAGCCGTCCAGATGCAGCCAGGTGCCGGCTTCCGGCTGCAGCAGATGCTGGTGGCTGCAGGCCATCAGCTGTTGCAGGCCGTAGCGGCTGAGCGAGAAGTGGAAGCGGCCGTCGATGCGCCAGCCGCCGTAGCGCAGGCTGCGGGTGTCGCAGCGCAGGCCGTTCTCGCCGGGGAAAATATACGGCGTGTGCAAATCTGCCAGCGGCAGGCGCCAGCGCCCGTGCTGCGCGGCCAGGCGGCGATCCGGGTAATTCTCGTGCGGGCCCAGGCCCAGCCATTCCGCCTGTGGCTGCACCGTCGCCAGTTGGCAGTGCAGGCCGATGCGCGCCGGCGGCGGCAGGGCGTCGGCCACCTCGACCTCCACGCTCACGTTCACCGCGCCCAGCGCATCGAATAGCCACTGTTTGCGGCCGATCAGCAAAATCTGCCCGTCCACGCCGAACTGGTGTTCGCTCACCACCTGCACGCCGTTTTGCAGCGCATCGGCCTGCAGCCGCGTGCAGCGTTCCTCCAGCCGGTACAGGCCCGCCAGCTTCCAGCGTTCGATCCAGGCGTTGGGATCGATACGGTCCGCCTCGCTGACGCCGATGTCGTTATCGATCGGCGCGCGCGCAAAGCCGTCGCGCAGCGGCGTCAGCAGCTGCGGCTGCTCATTCTGCCACCACTGCGTCAGATGGCCGCTGCTGCGCTCGAAGCGCCAGCGCTGGTCGCCGTGGGTGAGGGTCAGCCCCTGATCGTCTTCAGTCAGCGTGGGCGGCACGCCCTGCGCCGGCGGCGGCGCGGGATGCAGCGCGCGCGGCACCCGCCATTGATCCCAGGCGCAGCGGTGATGCGCTTCGGACCAGTCGGTGGCCTGCGGCTGCACCACCTCCACGTTCAGCCACAGCTCGCCGGGCTGATGCAGCATCGGCAGGCGGTCGAGCAGGGTGAAGCTATGGCTGCCCTGCGGCGGCAGCGCCAGATTGAAGCTGCCGCTGGCGCGCTCCACGCCGTCCAGCTCCAGCCGCCAGTTGAGCTGCTCGTTGTCGGTCTGGCGGAACAGGTAATCGCTGGTGACGGTCAGCGTCAGCGAGGCGGCGTCGAAGGCGAAGCGGAACAGCTGCTGCGCCCGCTGCGCTTCGAACAGCGCCGGGTGTGGGGTGCGATCCGCGAACACCAGCCCGTTCAGGCAGAACTGGCGATCGTTGGGGGTATCGCCGAAGTCGCCGCCGTAGGCCCAGAACTCTTCGCCCTGTGCGTCGCGCTTGATCAGCGCCTGATCGACCCAGTCCCAGACAAAGCCGCCCTGCAGGCGCGGATGTTCGTGGAACGCGCGCCAGTAACGCTCAAAGCCGCCGAAGCTGTTGCCCATCGCATGGGCGTATTCGCACAGGATCAGCGGCCGCTGTTCCTCCGGCAGGCCGATCCACTTGCCGATCGCCCATTTGGGCACCGCCGGGAACGGCTGATCCTGATCCACCCGCGCATACATCGGGCAGATGATGTCGGTGGCGGCGGTGTCGGCGCCGCCGCCTTCATATTGCACCGGGCGGGTCGGATCCTGGCTGTTCACCCAGCGGTACAGCGCGTCGTGGTTCACGCCGTGGCCGGACTCGTTGCCCAGCGACCAGATAATGATGCAGGGGTGGTTGCGATCGCGCTGCACCATGCGGGTGACGCGCTCGCTCATCGCCGGCAGCCACAGCGGATCGTCAGCCAGGCGGTTCATCGGCTGCATGCCGTGGGTCTCGATATTGGCTTCGTCCACCACGTACAGCCCGTAGCGATCGCACAGCCGATACCACAGCGGGTGGTTTGGGTAATGCGAGCAACGCACCGCGTTGAAGTTGTGCTGTTTCATCAGCAGGATGTCGTGGCGCATCGTCGCCTCGTCCATCACCTGGCCGTGGCGCGGATGATGCTCGTGGCGGTTAACGCCGCGGATCAGCAGCGGCAGCCCGTTGAGCTTCAGCAACCCGCCGCTGATGTCCACCTGGCGGAAGCCGACATCATAGGCCTCCACCTCGAAAATCTCCCCCTCGGGCGAGAGCAGGGCGACGGTGGCGCGATACAGCGCGGGCGTTTCGGCGCTCCACAGCGCCGGGCGTTCTACCGGCAGGCGCAGCGTGACGCGATCGTCATAGGCGCCGCGCTCGTCCACGATCTCGCTGCCGAGCGGCTGGGTGCGTTCGGCCACCCGCGCGCCATCGCGCCACAGCTGAACCTGCACCTGCAGCGGGCCGGGCCGGCTGGCGCGCGCCGTCACCACCAGTTCGCCGCGGGTAAAGCTGTCATGCAGCGGCGTGGTGATGCGCACATCGCTCAGGTGCGCGGCGGGTTTGTGCAGCAGGCTGACGTCGCGGAAGATGCCGCTCATGCGCCACATGTCCTGATCTTCCAGATAGCTGCCGTCGCACCAGCGCAGCACCATCACCGCCAGCCGGTTTTCACCCGGCTGCAGCCACGGGCTGAGATCGAACTCCGCCGGCAGGCGGCTGTCCTGCGAATAGCCGACCCAGTGGCCGTTGCACCACAAATAGAACGCCGAGTTGACGCCGTCGAAGATGATGCGCGTCTGGCCGGCGGCCAGCCAGGCCGGATCGACGCTGAAGGTGCGCGAGTAGCAGCCGGTCGGGTTGTCTTCCGGCACGCGCGGCGGATCGACCGGGAACGGGTAGCGCACGTTGGTATAGATCGGCGCATCGTAGCCGGCGAGCTGCCAGTTGCTCGGCACTGCCAGCGGGGCGGCGTCCGGCAGATCCTGCTGCAGCCAGCCTTCCGGCGCCGCCTCTGGACGCGGGAAATAGCTGAAGCGCCACTCGCCGTTCAGCGAGCGGCGGCTGACGCTGGGGGCATCGTCGCGCGCGTCTTCCACCGTGCGCCAGCTGGCGAACGGCGGGTGGGCGTCCAGCCGGCGGTAGTGGGTGCAGGCCGGGTTTTGCCAGTCACGGCGGGCGAGGATCTCGGTCAGGGAAGCAAGGGGCGCAGCGGGCATCGGCGATCGTCCAGTCGGCTAGGTGATGCTCACCAAGATGCTGACTGGCGCATAAAAAGTAAAGCGGTTACACGCAACCTTGCAAGGGCGATCAAATAACCGCTAATGCGGTTCGCCGGCGCGGTAGATCCGCTGCGGGCGGCCGACCTTGCCGTAAATGATCTCGGCGCGCAGCTGCTGCGCGGCGGTGCAAAACTCCAGATAACGGCGCGCGGTGGTGCGGCTGAGCCCCATTTTTTGCGCAACGCTTTCAGCGGTGTGGCGCGCGGCGGGTTCGGCAAACAGCGCGCGGACCTTGCCCAGCGTCAGCTCGTCGATGCCGGCGGGCAGCGCCGCCTGCTGTTCGCCGCGGGCGTAGGTGTTGAACATCTCGTCGATGCGGCGCTGGTTGAGGCGCGCTTTGTCTTTCAGCGCTTCGCGGCGCTGGCTGAAGCGCTGCAGGGTCTGGCTCAGCCGGTCATAGGCCAGCGGTTTGATCAGGTAGTCGAATACGCCGTAACGCAACGCCTCGGCCACGGTGGCCATGTCGCTGGCGGCGGTGATGAACACGATGCCACCGCGATACCCGCTCAGCGTCAGTTCGCGCAGCAGGGTGATGCCCTGGCCGTCGGGCAGAAAGTTGTCCAGCAGGATCAGGTCCGGCTTGAAGCGCTCGGTCATGGCGCGCGCCTGCGCCAGCGTGCCGGCCAGCCAAATCTGGCGGCAGCCGCCGTTCTGGCGGATAAACTCCGCGTGCATCTCCGCCAGCGGCGTTTCGTCTTCAACGATCAGGATGTTCAGCCATTCCATAATGAAACCTACTATTGCAATCAAGATGCTAAATGAATGTAAGTAAATTGCGGCGCCAAATAAAGATTATCTCAATAATAAACACCATAAGATTAATTAAGTAAATAAAGAACATTAAATAACTTATTAACCGGAATCGGTTTGTGAAATAGGTCAATAATCGGCGTTTTTTTTCTGTTTACCATTAATTTGTCGAACGCAAAGTCGCGTTTATCTGCATGGTTTTTAAGGTTTTAATTACCATTGCTGATGTTAATTAAAATGCCTTTTTGTATTTAATTTGTTGTTTGCCAGTTAACCCAGAGAGCGTGTTATGTTAGGCGATGCCGTATTTAATCGGGTAAAGCGATCGGATCATAAAGCGATTTCGGAAATAAGCGCCTTCTTGCGCAGTAACGATCTGAATATCGACACCACGGTTGAAATATTTATTACCGTTACCCAGCACGACAAATTGGTCGCCTGCGGCGGCATCGCCGACAATATTATCAAATGCGTCGCCATCAGCCCGCTGATGCGCGGCGAAGGGTTGGCGCTGGCGCTGGCGACCGAGCTGGTGAACCTGGCCTACGAGCGCCACCACACCCAGCTGTTTATCTACACCAAGGTGCAGAACGAGCCGCTGTTCCGCCAGTGCGGTTTCTACCCGATCGCCACCGTGCCGGGCATCGTGGTGCTGATGGAAAACAGCCCGTGCCGCCTGAAGCGCTACGCCGCCCAGCTGGCGAGCCAGCGCCGGCCGGGCGACACCATCGGCAGCATTGTGATGAACGCCAACCCCTTCACCCGCGGGCATCAGTATCTGGTGCGTCAGGCGGCCAAACGCTGCGACTGGCTGCACCTGTTTTTAGTGAAGGAAAACACCTCGCGCTTCAGCTATGAAGACCGCCGCCGGCTGGTGCTGGCCGGCACCGCCGATATCCCCAACCTTACGGTACACGAAGGCTCGCAGTACGTGATCTCGCGCGCCACCTTCCCCTGTTACTTCATCAAGGATCAGGGCGTGGCCGACGACTGTTACACCGAAATCGATCTGAAGATCTTCCGCCAGTATCTGGCGCCCGCGCTGGGCATTACCCACCGCTTCGTCGGCAACGAGCCGTTCTGCGCGGTGACCGCGAAATACAACCGCGACATGCGTTACTGGCTGGAAACGCCGGCGCTGCCCAGCCCGCCGATCGCGCTGGTGGAAATCGAGCGTTTGCAATATCAGGGCACGGCGATCTCCGCCTCCTGGGTGCGCAAGCTGCTGGCGGCGGGGGACTTCCACGCCGCCGCGCCGCTGGTGCCGCCGGACACCCTGTACTACCTGCAGGATCTGCAAACGCAGCGCCGGGCCAAGGCGGCCCCGCATCCTTTTGAGTCCGCACAATCAGGTGAATGATGAAAATTATCCGAGAAGCAATGGCCGGCACGCTGGAATCCAGCGATGTCATGGTGCGCATCGCGCCCGCAGAGGGGCCGCAGCACGATCTGTTGATCGCCAGCAGCGTGGAAAAACAGTTCGGCGCGGCGATCCGCCACACCCTGCTGGAGGTGCTGCAGCGTTATGAGGTGGAGCCGGTGCAGGTGATCGTCGACGACAAGGGGGCGCTGGACTGCGTGCTGCGCGCCCGGCTGGAAACGGCGCTGATGCGCGCCTGCGAGGGCGGCCAACTGCCGTGGGAGGCGAAAGATGAAAACGCTGAATAAAACCCGGCTGCGCCGCAGCATGCTGTTCGTTCCCGGCGCCAACGCGGCGATGGTCAGCAACGCCTTTATCTACCAGGCCGATGCGCTGATGTTCGATCTGGAAGACTCGGTGATTCTGCGTGAAAAAGACGCGGCGCGCCGGCTGGTGTACCACGCGCTGCAGCACCCGCTGTACCAGGAGGTGGAAACCATCGTGCGCGTCAATGCGCTCGACTCCGCCTACGGCCTGGCGGACTTGCAGGCGGTGGTGCGCGGCGGCGCGGACATTGTGCGCCTGCCGAAGACCGACAGCGCGCAGGATGTTGTCGACATGGAGCGCGAGATTGCCGCCATCGAAGCGGCCTGCGGGCGGCCGGTCGGCAGCACCGGGCTGCTGGCGGCGATCGAATCGGCGCAGGGCATCACCAACGCGGTGGCGATCGCGCACGCCTCGCCGCGCCTGATCGGCATCGCGCTGGGGGCGGAAGACTATGTGCGCAACCTGCGCACCGAGCGCTCGCCGGAGGGCATCGAGCTGCTGTTTGCCCGCTGTTCGCTGCTGCAGGCGGCGCGCGCCGCCGGCATTCAGGCGTTCGACACCGTCTATTCCGACGCCAACAACGAAGCCGGTTTCCTGCAGGAAGCGGCGCTGATCAAACAGCTCGGCTTCGACGGCAAATCGCTGATTAACCCGCGCCAGATTGAGCTGTTGCACAACCTGTACGCGCCGACCGCCAAAGAGGTGGCGCACGCGCAGCGGGTGGTGGACGCCGCCGAAGCGGCGGAGCGAGAAGGGCGCGGCGTGGTGTCGCTCAACGGAAAAATGGTCGACAGCCCGGTGATTGAGCGCGCCCGGCTGGTGCTGGAGCGCGCCGCGCTGTCCGGCTTACGGGAAGAACCGGCGCAGCACGGGGAGGAAGCATGATGAACCGCCAACAACGATTGATGACCTTCGCCAACCCGGCGGATCTGCCGGGCTATCAGGACGTCTCCAAAGCCAATCTGCAGGCGCGCAAACCGCGCGATCTCAAGCTGTGCGACTCCTTGCAGGAAGCGGTGCGCCGCAGCGGACTGCAGGACGGCATGACCATTTCCTTCCACCATGCGTTTCGCGGCGGTGATTTGACGCTCAATCAGGTGATGGAGACGCTGGCGGCGATGGGGTTCCGCAACCTGACGCTGGCGTCCAGCTCGCTGACCGACTGCCATGCGCCGCTGGTTGAGCATATCCGCCACGGCGTGGTGAGCCGCATTTACACCTCCGGGCTGCGCGGCCCGCTGGCGGACGCCGTTTCGCGCGGCCTGCTGGCGGAGCCGGTGCAAATTCACTCGCACGGCGGCCGTGTCAACCTGATCGAATCCGGCGAACTGAAGATAGACGTGGCCTTCCTCGGCGTGCCGGCCTGCGATGAGTTCGGCAACGCCAACGGTTACAGCGGTGAAGCCTGCTGCGGCTCGCTCGGCTATGCGCGGGTGGACGCCGAGGCGGCGGGCACCGTGGTGCTGTTGACCGAGCAGCTGGTGCCGTATCCGCATCATCCCGCCAGCCTGGCGCAGGATCGGGTGGATCTGATCGTGCAGCTGGAGCGGGTGGGCGACGCCGACAAGATCGGCGCCGACGCCACGCGCATGACCTCGAACCCGCGCGAGCTGCTGATCGCCCGCCGCGCCGCCGAGGTGATCGTCGGTTCCGGCTATTTCACCGAAGGCTTCTCGCTGCAAACCGGCACCGGCGGTGCCTCGCTGGCGGTGACCCGGTTCCTGGAGGACAAGATGCGCGCCCGCGGCATTCGTGCCGCGTTCGCCCTCGGCGGCATCACCTCGACCATGGTGGATCTGCACGAGAAAGGGCTGATCGGCAAACTGCTGGACGTGCAGAGCTTCGATCGGGCGGCGGCGACCTCGCTGGCGCGCAACCCGCGCCATATCGAAATCAGCGCCAACCAATATGCCAACTTCAGCTCCAAGGGCGCGTCGGTCGATCGGCTCGACGTGGTGGTGCTGAGCGCGCTGGAAATCGACACCGGCTTCAACGTCAACGTGCTGACCGGCTCCGACGGCGTGCTGCGCGGCGCGTCCGGCGGCCATTGCGACACCGCCGCCGCCGCGCGGCTGGCGATCATCGTTGCGCCGTTGGTGCGCGGGCGCATCCCGACGCTGGTGGAGCAGGTGACCACCTGCGTCACGCCAGGCTCCAGCATCGACATTCTGGTGACCGACCACGGCATCGCCGTCAACCCGGCGCGGCCGGAGCTGGCGCAGCGCCTGCGGGAAGCCGGGCTGGAGGTGGTGAGCATCGATTGGCTGCGCGCCCGCGCGCTGCAGCTGACCGGCGAACCGCAGCCGATCGCCTTTACCGACAAGGTGGTGGCGGTGGTGCGCTACCGCGACGGCTCGGTGATCGACGTGGTGCATCAGGTGGTGGAGTAGCCGATGGCCGCCGTCGATCCCCAACTGGCCGCTGAACGCGCGGTCAGCCTGCCGGAGTTGCTCACCAGCCGCGAATGCCGCCAGGCGCGCCAGCAGGCGTGGCTGGCGCAGCACGAGTGCACGCTGCTGGTGCTGACGCTGGTGGTGCCCGGCCCGGTGAAGGACAGCGCGCTGACGCGCGGCATATTCAACCTGGGGTGGGCGGCGCTGCTGCGGCTGTGCGCCGAACAGGGCTGGCCCAGCCCGCAGGCCGAGGCGCTGGCGCTCTCCACCGGCTGCGAAGGGTTTGTGGCGCTGCGCGCCGACGCCCAGCGGGTGAAGGACTGCGCCATGCAGCTGGAGGTGAGCCGCCCGATCGGCCGGCTGTGGGATATCGACGTGCTGGATACGCAGGGGCGCATTTTGTCGCGCCGCGACATCGGCCTGCCGGAACGGCGCTGCCTGCTGTGCGGCCAACCGGCCAAGATCTGCGCCCGCCAGCGGCGGCATAGCAGCGAGCAGCTGCTGCATGAAATGGAAAGGATGTTCAACGATGCGATCTCTGCCGATTAACCTGCCCGCCCACCGTGTCGAACCGGCCTGCGACTTTGCCCGCGCCGCTTTCCGCGCGCTGCTGGTGGAGGTCAACCTCACGCCCAAGCCGGGGCTGGTGGATCGCCATAACACCGGCGCCCACCGCGACATGGATCTCGGGCACTTCTACCGCAGCGCCCGCGCCATCGGCGTGTGGCTGCCGCGCTTTATCCAACGCGGGCGCGAAGACGCCGCTTTGCCGGCAGAGCAGCAGCTGGCGCGGCTGCGGCCGCTCGGCCTGGCCTGCGAAAACCAGATGTTTCGCGCCACCGGCGGCATTAACACCCACAAGGGCAGCGTGTTCTCGCTCGGGTTGCTGTGCACCGCCTTCGGCCGCCTGCAGCAGCAGGGCCGCGCCATCGTCGCCGAAGCGCTGTGCGCCGAGGTGGCGGCGATGTGCCGGGGGCTGGTGGATCGCGAGCTGCGGCGCAACAACGCCGGGCAGACCGCCGGCCAGCGGCTGTTCGCCGCGCACGGGCTGAGCGGCGCGCGCGGCGAGGCGGAGGCCGGTTTCCGGCTGGTGCTTGACGGCGCGCTGCCGCTGTATCGGCAACGGCTGGCCGCCGGCGGCGACGAACAGCGGGCGCTGCTGGACAGCCTGCTGTGGCTGATGGCCCACAACGACGACACCAACGTCGCCTCGCGCGGCGGCCTGCACGGGCTGCGCTGGCTGCGGCGCCGGGCGGCATTGCTGCTGGCGCAGGGCGGCTCGGCGGGGGAAGCGGGCCTGGCGCGCCTGCGGCGCTTCGATGCCGACTGTATCGCCCGCAACCTCAGCCCCGGCGGCAGCGCCGACCTGTTGATAGTGACCTGGCTGCTGGCGCAGCTGGGTGCCCAAGAATAATAACCAAGCCTTCAGGAGAGTCCCTATGTCCCAAACCCAGGAAAAGATCTGGAAAGCGATAGCGCCGCTGGCGGTGCTCGCGATCCTGTTATTGATACCGGTGCCCGACGGCATGCCGCCACAGGCGTGGCACTACTTCGCCATCTTCGTGGCGATGATCGTCGGCATGATTCTGGAGCCGATCCCGGCCACCGCCATCAGCTTTATCGCGGTGACCGTCAGCGTGCTCAGCGCCAACTGGGTGCTGTTCGGCGCGCAGGAGCTGGCGGAGCCGGGCTTCAAGGCCGGTAAAGAGGCGCTGAAATGGGGGCTGGCGGGCTTCTCCAGCACCACCGTCTGGCTGGTGTTCGGCGCCTTTATCTTCGCACTGGGCTACGAGGCCACCGGGCTGGGGCGGCGCATCGCGCTGTTCCTGGTGAAGTTCATGGGCAAGCGCACGCTGACGCTGGGCTATGCGGTGGTGATCATCGATATCCTGCTGGCGCCGTTCACGCCGTCCAACACCGCGCGCACCGGCGGCACGGTGTTCCCGGTGGTGAAAAACCTGCCGCCGCTGTTCGATTCTTTCCCCAACGATCCCTCCTCGCGCCGCATCGGCGGTTACCTGATGTGGATGATGGTGGTCGGCACCAGCATCAGCTCCTCGATGTTCGTCACCGGCGCCGCGCCGAACGTGCTGGGCATCGAGTTCGTCGGCAAGATCGCCGGGGTGCACATCAGCTGGATGCAGTGGTTCCTGGCGTTCCTGCCGGTCGGCCTGCTGCTGCTAATCGTTGCGCCGCTGATCTCCTACTACCTGTACAAACCGGGCGTGACCCACAGCAGCGAAGTGGCCGCCTGGGCGGATACCGCGCTGGGGGAAATGGGCAAGCTGACGCGCAAGGAATACACCTTGATCGGCCTGGTGCTGCTCAGCCTGTGCCTGTGGGTGTTCGGCGGCAAAATGCTGGACGCCACCGCGGTGTGTCTGCTGGCGGTGTCGCTGATGCTGGCGCTGCACGTGGTGTCGTGGAAAGAGATCACCAAATACTCCAGCGCCTGGAACACGCTGGTTAACCTGGCGACGCTGGTGGTGATGGCCAACGGCCTGACGCGCTCCGGCTTTATCGACTGGTTCGCCCAGACCATGAGCACCCATCTGGACGGCTTCTCGCCGAACATGACGGTGGTGGCGCTGGTGCTGGTGTTCTACTTCGCCCACTACCTGTTCGCCAGCCTGTCGGCGCACACCGCCACCATGCTGCCGGTGATCCTGGCGGTCGGCAAAGGGCTGCCGGGCGTGCCGATGGAGCAGCTGTCGATGCTGCTGGTGCTGTCGATCGGCATCATGGGCGTGCTGACGCCGTACGCCACCGGGCCGGGGGTGATCATCTACGGCTGCGGCTATGTGAAATCGAAAGACTACTGGCGCCTGGGCGGCATTCTCGGCGTGGTTTACATCGCCGCGCTGCTGCTGATCGGCTGGCCGATCATGAGCCTGTGGTACTGAGTTGAAGCCACGCGGCCACCGCCCGGTGGCCGCGGTTACGATCCTTTCCCGTGAACCCTGTCACACACTTGTCACACTAACCCCGCCATCATACTCGGGCAAACGCTAACACCTTAAAAATAATCATTTTCCGGGAGCCTCTGCGGATGAGAAAAAAAACGCTATTGCTGTGCCTGCCCTTGTTATTCACCGGGAACGCGCTGGCGGAAGCCGGCGGTTATCAGCTGGAACAGGTGCTGGTGATGAGCCGCCATAACCTGCGCGCGCCGCTGGCCAACAACGGCAGCGTGCTGGCGCAGTCCACGCCGAAGGCCTGGCCGGCCTGGGAAACGCCGGGCGGCCAGCTGACCACCAAGGGCGGGGTGCTGGAAGTGTATATGGGGCACTACTTCAACGCCTGGCTGAAGCAGACCGGCCTGTTGCCGCAAGAGGGCTGCCCGACCGCCGGCAGCGTGTACGTCTACGCCAACAGCCTGCAGCGCACGGTGGCCACCGCGCAGTTCTTCAGTAACGGCGCGTTCCCCGGCTGCGACGTCGGCGTGCATCATCAGGACAAGATGGGCGAGATGGATCCGACCTTCAACCCGATCATCACCGACACCAGCGAGGCCTTCAACCAGCAGGCGCTGGCGGCGATGAACGCCGCGCTGGGATCGCTGAAGCTGGACGCCTCTTACCAACAGCTGGCGAAGATCATCGACTACAAGGATTCCGCCGCCTGCAAGACCGACAAACACTGCGACCTGAGCAAAGAAGCCAGCGTGATGAGCGCGGTGCCGGGCAAAGAGCCGGGCGTCTCCGGCCCGCTGCGGGTGGGCAACTCGCTGGTGGACGCCTTTATGCTGCAGTATTACGAAGGTTTTCCGATGAAAGAGGTGGCCTGGGGCAAAATCGCCACCCCGCACCAGTGGCAGCAGCTGGCGCAGCTGAAAGACGGCTATCAGGATTCGCTGTTCACCTCGCCGGTGGTGGCGCAGAACGTCGCCAAGCCGCTGCTGACCTACATCAACAACGCGCTGCTGGGCGAGCGCAAACCGGACGCGCCGAAGCTGACGGTGCTGGTCGGCCACGATTCCAATATTGCCTCACTGCTGTCGGCCATGCAGTTCCAGCCGTATCAGCTGCCGCAGCAATACGAAAAAACGCCGATCGGCGGCAAACTGGTGTTCCAGCGCTGGCGCGACGCGCAGAACGACCGTGAATTGCTGAAGATCGAGTACGTCTATCAGTCCACCGAACAGCTTCGCAAGGCGACGCCGTTGACGCTGCAAACCCCGCCGCAGCGCGTGACGCTGGCGCTGAAAGGCTGCCCGATCGACAAGGACGGCTTCTGCGCCTGGAGCGATTTCGAAAAGACCATGAAAGGCATCTTGTAATGCCCAGCCTCTCTCCCGCGCGCGGGGGAGAGGCGAAGGCGCGGCTGCCGGGGGGATTGTGCTTGAATCCCCTCAACCGATCACCTAGCATTTCGTTAGATGTAACGGGGAGAGAAAACCATGCGACCATCCATTGTTCTTGCAGAGCATCGCCAGGCGATCCGAGAAACGGTTGGGCTGTTCCCTGCGGCTAATCCGCGTATTTTCGGCTCGGTGCTGCATGGCACCGATCGGGAGGGCAGTGATTTGGATCTGTTGGTCGATGCGTTGCCGGGCGCCACGTTGTTTGATCTGGGAGGGCTGCAGTTGGAGCTGGAAGCGCTGCTGGGCATTCAGGTGGATCTGCTGACGCCGCTCGATTTGCCGCCGGCCTTTCGCCAGCAGGTTTTGGCGGAGGCCCAGCCGGTATGAAAGATGCGCGGTTGGTCGATTATCTGAGCCACATGCAACAGGCGGCGCAGGATGCCTGCGATTTCGTTGATGGCCTGGCGCCGGCAGATTTTATCGAAGATAAACGCACTCAGCAGGCCGTCATTATGAGCCTGATTATCATCGGTGAAGCCGTGACGAAAATCATGGATGGCAGCCCCGCGTTTACGCAACGTCATCCTGAAATCCCCTGGCGCAACATGCGCGGCATGCGTAATCGCATTGCGCACGGTTATTTTGATATCAACCTTGAAGTGGTCTGGGCGACGGTGCAAACGGCGTTGCCGGAACTGCTGACACAGCTGGTGGCGGTACGCCAGGATGCCGAGAAGTTAAACGACGGTGATTAAACTCTCTTTGGACAGTGACTCTGGTTCCTGCCGGTTGCCCACTTTTATCCGCAATATCGAATTTTTCACGCCGGCCGGCTATCCGGGCCAGGTGGCGCGCTGCCATTTTGCGCTGGCGGAGTATCGCGACGACAGTTTTCCCGAGGCGGGTTTTGCACTGCCGGATCATCTGGCGCGCGCGGTGCCGAAGCGCCGCGCGGAGTATCTGGCCGGGCGTGTTCTGGCGCGGCAACTGTTGGCGCCGCTCGGTTTTGCCGACTTCACCCTGGCGCGCGGCGAAGATCGCGCGCCGCAGTGGCCGCCGGGCATCGCCGGGGCGCTGAGCCATAATTCGGATACCGCGCTGTGCGCCGTGCACCGCGAGCGCGGGCTGGGCGGCGTTGGGTTGGATGTGGAGACGCTGCTCTCCGACGTGCGGGCGGAGGAGTTGTGGGGCGCGATCGTTTCCCCGGCGGAGCGCGAGGCGTTGCTGCGCGAGGCGCTGCCGTTCAATGAACTGCTGACGCTGACGTTTTCCGCCAAAGAGAGCCTGTTCAAGGCGCTGTATCCGCAGGTGCGCTGTTACTTCGATTTTCTCGATGCGCGCATGGTCGCCGTGGATGCGCAGCGGCAGACGTTTGTATTAACGTTGCTTAAGACGCTGACGCCAAATTGCCCCGCCGGTCGCCGGTTTAGCGGGCGTTTTTGGCGTAAAGGTGACGATGTCACGACTTTTATCTTTTGCTAAAATCCAATAATAACAGTGTGTTATTTCTTTATTTGCCGTAACGCAGGTTTGCCGCGGCGGGCGGAAAGATTCATTCATCGGAGATTGACCCACGCTGGGGATCCGGTGTAATTTATCCTCCTTTTACAGCTAATGATAATTATTCGCATAAACATTATCATTGGTAAGGCGCAACAAAGGAGTGGTCTTGTGGCGACACTGACGACAGAAAACCAAACCTTCCCCGGGTTTGTGTACGCCGAACAATCGACCTTTTTGTACCGGTCCGAATTCCGTTCCCTCTCCGCCAGCGGCGTGTTCGAGCGTATCGAGACGCCGGCGTTCGGCGGCGAGCGGGAAGGCAGCGCGCTGGCGCAGCATATCCGCCAGGCGTTGGCGCGCGCCAAAGCCGCCGGCCAGGAGACGCCGGTGGTGGTGGGCGCCATTCCGTTCGATACGCGCCGGCCTTCCAGCCTGTATGTGCCTGAAAGTTTACAGTTTGTCGCCAACGACAGCTTTACCCGCGCCGCGCGCCCGATGCTGCAACAGCCGCATCGCCTGGCCGCCTGCACCAGTATTCCGGACGAGCCGCGCTTCAAGCACGCGGTGGCGGAAGCGGTCAGCCGCTTTAAACAAGGCAAGCTGGACAAGGCGGTGCTGTCGCGCATCCTCGACATCGAGTTGGAGCAGCCGGTGGTGGGCCACCAGATCCTCAATAACTTGATGGTGCAGAACCCGACCGGTTACCACTTTTCCCTGCCGCTGGCCGATGGCGGCGTGCTGATCGGCGCCAGCCCGGAGCTGCTGATCCGCAAGCAGGGCGGCGAGATCCACACCAATCCGCTGGCGGGCTCGGCGCGCCGTCAGGACGATCCGCAGCAGGATCGCCTCGGCAGCGAGCGCCTGATGCGCTCGACCAAAGACAAATACGAACACAAGCTGGTGATCGACGACATTCGCCGCCACCTGGCGCCGCTGTGCGCCAGCCTGAGCGTGCCCAGCGGCCCGTCGCTGCTCAGCACCGGCACCATGTGGCACCTGTCCACCCGCATTCGCGGCGAGCTGCTGAACCCGAATCTCAATGTGATGCAGCTGGCCTGCCTGCTGCATCCGACGCCGGCGCTGTGCGGCTTCCCGACCGAGAGCGCCCGCCAACTGATCGCCGATCTGGAACCGCACGATCGCGGCCTGTTCAGCGGCATTGTCGGCTGGTGCGACGCCAACGGCGACGGCGAGTGGGCGATCGTCATCCGCAGCGGCCTGCTGCGCGGCAACCGGGTGCGGCTGTTCGCCGGCGCGGGCATCGTCGCCGCCTCGACGCCGCAGGCCGAGTGGATGGAAACCGCCGCCAAACTGGGCACCATGCTCAACGCTTTCGGCCTGAACAGCGGCGCGCTGTAGGCCTCTTTGCGGCGCAGTGCGCGCCGCGTCATACGCTTTCGCAGGAGACAACGATGAACAACAACATGACCCGGCTGTGCGCCCGGATGGCGGTGCGCGCATGAGCATTCAGATGGATTTCACCGGCAAACGCGTGTGGGTGACCGGCGCGGCGCGCGGCATCGGCGAGCAGATCGCCCGGCATTTTTTGACGCAGGGCGCCGAGGTGGTGGGATTTGACCGCGAGTTCGCCAACCCGGATCTGCCTTACCCTTGCGTGACGCTGGACATCAGCCGGCCGGAGCAGGTGGAGGCGGTGTGCCGCCAACAGCTGGCGGAGAACCCAAAACTGGACGTGTTGGTCAACGCCGCCGGCATTCTGCGCATGGGCAATACCGAAGATTTGAGCGTGGATGACTGGCATCAGTGCATCAACGTCAACGCCTCGGGGGCGTTTTACCTGTTCCGCGCCGTGCTGCCGCACTTCAAGGCGCAGCGCAGCGGGGCGATCGTCAGCATCGGCTCCAACGCCGCGCACGTGCCGCGCACGCAGATGGCGGCCTACTGCGCCTCCAAGGCGGCGCTGACCAGCCTGAACCACTGCGTGGGGCTGGAGATGGCGCCGTTCGGCGTGCGCTGCAATCTGGTGTCGCCGGGCTCGACCGACACGCCGATGCAGCGCGGCATGTGGCAGACCGACGATGCGCAGCAACGCACCATTGCCGGTTTCCCCGAGATGTTCAAGCTGGGGATCCCGCTCGGCAAAATCGCCCGCCCGGACGAAATCGCCAATGCGGTGTTGTTCCTGGCCTCCGATTTGGCCAGCCACATCACTATGCAGGATATCGTGATCGACGGCGGCGCCACGCTGGCCGCCTGAGTCAGACCCGCTGGCGGCGCAGCAGGTGCTGCGCACCTTCCGCCGCCAGCAGCAGCACCGCCAGCCAGATCGCCAGATAGGTTGGCCATTCGCTTTGGCCGATGCTCTCGCCGAGCAGCAGCGCGACGATCACCAGCAGCACCGGTTCCACATAGCTCAGCAGGCCGAACAGGCTGAACGGCAGCAGGCGGCTGGCGAGGATGTAACACACCAGCGCCACGGCGCTGATGACGCCGAGCAGCGGAATGCGCCAATACAGCTCGGTATTGATCGGCAACGCCGCTGCGCCGCCGTCGCCGAAGGCGAACCAGGCCGCCGCCGGCAGCATCAGCGCCAGCTCGCACCACAGCCCGCCGAGATTGTCGGTGCCGAAACGCCGCCGCAAAATAAAGTAGAGCGGATAGCCCAGCGCCACCACCAGCGTCGGCCACGAGACGCCGCCCGCCTGATACAGCTCATTGCCCACCCCCACCATGGCGCACGCCACCGCCAGCTTTTGCAGCAGCGACAGCCGATCGCGGTAGATCAAACGGCCCGCCAGCACCATGGTCAGCGGCAGCAGAAAATAGCCGAGCGACACGTCGAGCGCCTTGCCGTGCAGCGGCGCCCACAGGAATAACCACAGCTGCACCCCCAGCAGCGCCGAGGTGAGCAGCAGGCCCAGCAGACGCTGCGGCCGTTGGCCGATCCAGCCCAGCGTGTCGCCCACTTTGCGCCAATCGCCGGACAGCGCCATGAACAGCGTCAGGAACGGCAGCGTCAGCAGCGTGCGCCAGCCGTAGACCTGCTCGCCGTTCAGCGGGGTGAGGGTAGAGGTGAAGTAATACATCGCGCCGAACAAGATGGAGGCGACGACCGAGAGAGTGATGCCCTTAATCACACGCATTCCTGGTGAGTGATTGATTTTATGGCGGCTACTGTAGAGAAATTTGCCGCCAACGACAATGGCGTTGCCGGGCGCTGGACAATCGGCGGCGGCGGGTTACAATGAATACTGTGTATTCATACAGGCTTTAGCGATGACAATCGATCTTTTTGAAGACGCGCTGCCGCCGCCGTGGCGCGAAGAAATCGCCCCCGGCGCGGTGGTGATGCACGGCTTCGTGCGCGATCACGGGCCGGAACTGCTGGCGGCGGTGCAGGGCGTCGTCGCCCAGGTGCCGTGGCGGCATTTGACCACGCCCGGCGGGCACGTGATGTCGGTGGCGATGAGCTGGTGCGGCAACGGCTGGACCAGCGACAGCCGCGGTTACCGCTATTCGGAACGCGACGCGCGCAGCGGCAAACGCTGGCCGGCCATTCCGCCGATCCTGATGGCGCTGGCGGACGAAGCCGCGCAGCAGGCGGGATTCGGCCGCTTCGTGCCGGATTCCTGCCTGATGAACCGCTACGATCCGGGCAGCAAGCTGTCGCTGCATCAGGATAAAGACGAGCACGACTTCGGCGCACCCATCGTTTCGGTGTCGCTCGGGCTGCCGGCGGTATTTCAGTTCGGCGGCCTGCAACGCAGCGACCGGGCGCGGCGCATCCCGCTGGCGCACGGCGACGTGGTGGTGTGGGGCGGCCCATCGCGGCTCTGTTTTCACGGCATCCTGCCGGTCAAGGAAGGCTATCACTCGTTGGTGGGGCCGCACCGCATCAACATCACGCTACGCAAGGCGCTTTAGCTGCGGCTCCTGCGCCAGGCAGGCGACGAGATAGTCGATAAACACCCGCAGTTTGGGCGGCAGATACTGGTTGGGCGCGTAAAGCAACCACAGGCCGCCGTGATAGCTGCTGAGGAAATCCCACGCCGGCAATATCTGCACGATCTCGCCGTCATCGAGCGCCTGGCGGGCGGTAAAATACGGCAGGCTGCCGATGCCGATATGCTGTTTCACCGCGTCCAGCCGCACGCCGGTATGGTTGGCGGCGTAGCGACCGCGCACGTTGACCGCCACCGTTTTGCCGCTGCGGCGGAACTTCCATTGCGCGTCGCTCGGCGTTTCACCCAGATAGATGCAGCTGTGCGCCGCCAGATCGTGCGGGTGCTGCGGGGTGCCGCGCTGCGCCAGGTAGTGCGGCGTGGCGCACAGCAGATGGTCTATTCTCATCAACTGGCGGCCGATCAACCCGGGCGATGGGCGATCGGTAATGCGCAGCGCCAGATCGACCCGATCGTCGATCAGATCCATGTAGCGATCTTCCAGCCGCAGCCGCACGTCCACCTTCGGGTAGCGGCGCAGGAACTCCGGCATGTGCGGATGCAGCACGAAGCGGCCTACCGCCTTGGGCACGCTGACGCTGACCAATCCTTCGGGCTCCGCGGCGCCGCGCCCGCCGATCGCCATAACCGCGTCGGCCGCCGCCAGCAGGGTGCGGCAGTGCGCATACGCCTCTTCGCCGCTTTCGCTCAGCCGAAGTTTGCGGGTGGTGCGGTGCAACAGCTGCAGCGCCAGCGCCTGTTCGAGCCTTGCCACGCTGCGGCTGACGGCGGAAGGCGAAGTATCCAGCTTGCGGGCGGCGGCGGAAAAGCTGCCGCTCTCTACCACCTGAACGAAAACGGCCATTTCGGGCAACAGCGCGTAAGAAAAATTTGTGCTCATGACGCAAAGGTCCATTGTGATGACGGCGGATTATCCATCGATTATGACATGAATATAATGGCTCTTCGAACCGAGGAGAAAAATGATGACCGAACGACGTTATTACTACAGCGACGATGTACAGGGCCAGGCGCAGGTGTTGAGCTGTACGCCGGCCGAGGCGGGCGCCTACGCCGTAGAGCTGGACGCCACGCTGTTCCACCCACAGGGCGGCGGCCAGCCGTCCGACGTGGGGACGTTAGGCGGCGTCGCCGTGCTGCGGGTGCAGCAGCAGGGGGATACCGTGCTGCACTTTACCGCCGCGCCGCTGCCGCTCGGGCCGGTCACGCTGCAAGTCGATGAGGCGCAGCGCCGCCTGCACGCCCGCTGGCACTCCGGCGGGCATCTGATCGGCTGGCTGGGCGAAAGCCGGGGGTGGCGGCCGGTCAAGGCGCATCATTGGCCGGGAGAGGGGCGCATCACGTTCGCGCCAGGGCCGGATGCGCAGACGATAGAAGCGGACTTTTTGCAGGCGGAGCTGGCGCGCTTGATAGCCGCCGATCTGCCACGCCGGCAACAGGCGGTGGATGGGATGCGCCATGTCGGTTTCGGCGAACTGCCCGCCTACGGCTGCGGCGGCACCCATGTCGCCGCGCTGGGCGAGGTGGGCGCGATCGCTATCACCGGCGTAAAGATGAAGAAGGGGCAGCTGATCGTGCAGTATGAGCTGGGTTGAATAAGGGGCTTCAGCGCCCGGCCTGCCGCAGCTGGGTGCAGAACGCGCATTGGCATCCCGCCACCGGCACCGCCGCGCAGCTGCCGATGTTCACCGGCTGGGCGTCCATGGCGTGAAAGCCGTAAAACAGATTTTCGATGTTTTGTTCCGCCGCGCGCGCCTGTTCCGGGCGCGGTTCGGGCACTTTCGACTGAAACGCCGCGGCCTTGCCGGCCAGCAGGCAGAGAAACAGCAGCGACAGCTGGATTTTCATCGTCGTCTTCCTTTGGCTAAAGTTATGATACGTTATAACAAAACCAAGGCGCCGCCAAGCACCGCTCTCGCGTTCGGCGCCCGCCAGCGCGTGAGCCGGTGCGGTGAACGCTTATGCTGAGTCTGGCTTTCTCTTTGATTTAGTTTAAATTGATGAAATAGTCAGATGCCATCATCCAGGGCATGACACGGCAGTCATTATTCTAAATACTTAAGCGAAGAGGCGCTCGCTGCATGAGAAGCGCTTTGGGACAGCGCTTTTGCAAGGCGCCGCTCGCCGTTTTTGGCATGGACTGCATTTTTTCAGTGTCGTGGATTGTAAAAAATGGATTTTTGTAACCGGATTTCCGTGTGTTTATTGACGTTTAATTCATCGCGCCTGCTGCGTGACGTGCTGCAACCTGTGGCGGCGTTTGCCGATGAAATCATCGTGGTGGATTCGGGCAGTACTGACGGCACGTTGGCCATTTGCGAAGACTTCAATATCAAGCCTATCTATCACCCGTTTGAAACCCATGGCCGGCAAATGAATTACGCCATATCCCGCGCGCAGCATGACTGGGTTTTGTGCCTGGACAGCGATGAGATTATGGATGATGAAGTGGTCGACGCGATAGGGCTTTTCAAACGCACCCCAGGCCCTGACAAAAATAATGCCTATCGCATTCGTCGTGATTGGTTTGTGTTGGGACAGGCGGTCAGAACGCTTTATCCCGTCTCGTCGCCGGATTTCCCCATTCGCTTTTTTCACCGCCAGGTGGTGAAGTTCAATGACGCGCCGGTAGATGATGCGGCGGAAGGGGGGGCATCAACCTTGATACTGGCCGGGCACGTTAAACACGATACTTTTTTCTCAATCGAGGAAGTGTTTGCAAAGCTGAACAGCTATACGGCGCGCGTGGTGAAATACAAGGCGATAAGGCCATCGCTTCTCCGAGGGGTGATTAGCGCCATCGGCGCCTTTTTCAAGTGGTACGTTTTTAGCGGCGCCTGGAAAACGGGCCGGGTTGGCGCTGTGACCGGCGTTTACGCGGTGTCCTACAGCTTTTTGAAGTATTTCAAGGCGTGGTACCACAGATAGGCAAACGGCGGGCGTGGCGTGAGCTCCCGTTCTATTGCGGCGCGCGATCGCGGCTTTGGGGCGGCAACCGCGCGTCGAAGAAGGGGAGCGAAACCGCCTTTATCTCATCGTTTAAACGCTGTCTTCAGAGAGCAGCACCTCAGTGATATCAATGCGATGCAGCAGCTTTCTCTGTTTCTCATGGCTGATTTTCTTCATGCGGCGCAGCCGGTACAACTCTTCTCTTTCCGCGTGCAACGAGGCTAAGTACAGCTGCCTTTCCAGCCGCTTCAGCGCCACGATATTCTTCACGTCTTCTTTGGTCAGGATTTTACGTTGCAGCACATCCAGCATTCGTCGCGTCGTTTCTTCAATCAGCTCCGGCGTAGCGTCTTCCGGCGGGGCGCCGAGCAGTTTTTCCTTGGTGTCGTTGACGGCCTTGGTCGCTGCGCTCGCCAAGGCTTCTGAAACGGAGAAAGCCTCTTCCTGATCTTCTTCCGGCGGCAGGTTGCCGCGCAACAGGAAGGGCAGCGTGACAATGCCGACGACGATCGACAGCAAGATGACCCCCGAGGCGATAAACACCAGCTGATACCGCCCCGGGAATGGCGAGCCATCCAATAAAAACAGCGGAATTGACAGCACGCCCGCCAGGGTCACCGCCCCTCGTACCCCGGCAAAGGCGGCGACGAACAGATCGCGCGTGCTGAATTTCGAAAATAACAGCGGATCTTTGCGCATCAAGGTGGCGCTGCCGACCTTCATCAGCCACAGCCAAATCAAACGCACGGCGATCAAACTAAAATAGATGATCACCACGTAAGCCAGCAGCGTCTCCAGGCTGATGGAATGATCGATATCGGTTTGCGCCACGGTGAAGTTCAAGATGCCCGGCAGCTGCAGCCCAAGCAGAATAAACACCATGCCGTTAAAGACGAACTCGAGCATTTCCCAAATATTATTGGTGCGTAAACGCACCAGCGGCATGCTGCGATTCACTTTGGATTGGCCTATCATCATGCCGGCGCTGACGGCGGCGAGGATGCCGGATACGCCAAATCTTTCCGCAATCAGATAACAGGAAAAGGGCAGTAACAGCGAGAAAATAATCTGGGTGGCGGAATCGTTATACATCCATTTATGTATGAACTTAACCATTTGATTATAGAGAAAAACGATAATGATGCCGCACAGCACTCCGCCAATCGATACCTGAAGAAAGGTCAGAAAGGCGCTCTCCAGAGTAAACGTCATCGCGCCGAGCGCGACAGCGATGGAGAAGTTGAGGGAAACCAAACCGGAGGCGTCGTTCATCAGCGCTTCCCCTTCTATCACTCTCATCACGGGTTTGGGCATGCGTCCTTTACCCACGATGCCGGACAGCGCCACGGCGTCCGTTGGCGACAGGACGGCGGCCAGGGCAAACGCGGCGGCGAGAGGGATTGACGGGAGCAGAAAGTGAATCAGATAACCCACGCCGACGACCGTGATGATCACCAGCACCAGGGCCAGGCAAAGGATTTCTCTGCCGTAATGGAGGAACTCTTGCGTCGGCGTTTTCCAACCGTCGGCGAACAGCAGCGGGGGAATAAACAGCATCAAGAAAAGCTCGGGGTTGAAGTCGATATGCAACCCAAACTGGGGCCAGGCCAAGACTGCGCCGACGATGATTTGCATCAGCGGAAGCGGGATCTGGAAGGGGAATATTCGCGTCACGACGCCGGACAATGAGACGGTGAGCAATAAGATCAATATGGTGAAGAATGTTTCCATCGTGAACCTTTTCGGGATTTAATTTTTCTCGCCGCTATCAAGCGGTTTTTCTGCGTGCCGGCCCTCAGGCGGGCAGGCCGGCCAAGGCTGAACAGCTGCCATGGCGGCCGCTGCCGCTGAAGAAAGCGCACTTGCGCGAAGGGTTAAGGCAGCGCAAACGCCATTACGTAATCGCCGGTTTCTGATGAATGCGCGGCACCGCCGACCACAATAACGATGTACTGCTAATAACCATCATCATTTTTATTTAATACCGGGTTGTAACAGTCTCGTGAATACGTGGTTTTTGGTGCGCTGAGTAGTCCGATATTCTATTTCAGTGATACGCGCATTGAATGAAAGAGCCTCTCTGGACTAATTATTTAGAGTGATGATGGATGCGGCATTGCTTTTAATCACGGGGTTGTATAGAAGTTTACCCTGCGTTGACTTCAGGATGAAACGTCATTCTTTATCAAGTCGATGTCGATAGAAGCGGCGAAAAAAATGATTCAATGCCATTCTTTCCCCATCGACATAGACAATATAACCTTTCCCGCGATCGCCGACGGTGACTTTTTCAATATTAACATTAGGATAGTGTTTTTTTAGGTTTTTAGACCATGCTTGAATACTCATAATTCTATTTTCCTGACGCGCTTTATTCTTGTTTAAGGCATATTGATAGCACCCGTAAAATAAGTCTCGTGGAAATAAAATATCGTCAGTATCTGGGGATGTCTACAAGCGTGCGGGCGGCATAAGGCAAAAAATGCCGGCTGCGCTCAGGCCGGGGGTTTGGCACAAATACAATAAAAACAATAAGTTATGCAATCATCCGCACGAAAAGCAAATGTTCGTAACTAATTGATATATAACATATTGGTACGTTAGTCATATCGAGGGGAATACTCAACGGCTAAGCGGCTATTCCTTGTAGGGGCTAGAAGAACGTACCTTGGCGCGATCTTCAGGAATGTATTGACGCGCTTTCCAATTGGATAAGTCCTAAAGTTTACGCTTTGCCGGCGAATGGATAATGAGTGGTTTTGATCGCAAAGGCATCATGACTCCTTATTGATTAATATAAATTATTACCCTTTTTAATAAACAGTAACGCCGATAGCGATAGGGTTAGCGTTCTGTCCTTGGCGCTTCATCTTTCTCTCTATGCTTGATAGGGAAAACAATAGGGATATAGGTCTTCATCTCTATGTTATCACCGCCTCTGGGGGTAATAATTTCGATGAGAAAGCGATCGACCATGCCAACTTTATTTATCGGGAATGATTTGGTGTAAATGCTTTGCGTGAATTTTTGCGCCTCATCGCTTGCGCCGTCAAAACTGAATTCTGCAAAAAGTTGCATATCTTTTTTTTCCTGGGCGTCGGCCAGAGAGGCAAGCACGTTGCCAAGACTGTCTTCTTCCGCAATATAGATTGTCTTCAAATAGATGCTGACGTAATTCTCTTTTTTGGTGCTCGCGCCAAAATTGAAAAAGTTAATCATGCCGCTATCCGTTTTTTTCATGTTATCAATTGCCGCCAGTCGCAGCGCGGAAACGGCAGGATGGAAGTGATATATCTCTGCATCAACGCCATCACCTGAATCGTCGAAAAATTTTGGCAGGTGTACATAGCGATGCTCTGGAATGCCTTCGAGAAACAACAATGGGATGGCGGAGGACACGTCCCACGATTTACTTTTGCGATACTGCATCGGCGAGGTTCTGAATTGCTTGCGAAATGCTCGTTCAAATGATTGATATGATTGAAAATTAAGCTCTTTAACGATGTCGGAAATCGAGAGGTTCGTCGCTTTCAACATAAATGCGGCGCGAATGAGTTTTCTGCCCCTCACATAGCTCCCGAAAGTCATCCCTGTTTCATCTTTAAACGCTTTTTGGATATGCCCGCGTGAATATCCGCTTTTTTCTGACAGCATCTCAACAGTGAGTTTCTCATTGAACCCACTTTCTTCGACCCAGGCGAGCAGCTCCTCAATGACTTTGGTTATAAACATGCAGGAGCTTCCTTTTAGTTATCTGCCTAATGGTTGCGTCGGGTAAAATAACGCCTTATCGGTATTCAGCGATAAGGCCCCAATTCATCCGATCTTTTAGGCAATATCCTGAGTATAGAACGCCCGCAATATTAACGCGGTAAATTAAAAAAATGTACTTAAAAGTGCCATTTGCCAAATAACAGGATATGGCGAGTAAGTAGAAAGTGAATAGATACATTTTTAGCGTGCTAATTTGTTGATTTTTATTGTGATTTGTGGGTAAGCAAAGATAGTGTGAGCACAATTTTTGCTCATTGATAGATAAAAACTCTATACGGCTGTCAATTTATTGGCAGTAACATCTTTTCGAATCGAAATAATTAACTATTCTATGTTTGAGAGTGGGGATAAGGTGAAAATAAGCCAGGCAGGTGATTGCACAATAAAATAGTGGTTAATCTAAGGAGGTATCAAGGATAATGACATTCAGGAGGGGTATGGATACTTTATTTTCACGAAAAATAGCGTCTGCTGTTTATCTTCTTGCTGTGGCCTTTGTTTTTTGAGGCAGAATAACCGCTGAGCGTTTTTCTGTCTTGGCATCCGTGGTTTATCGGCGTTTTCCACACGACTTCTTAGCAAATCTCATCTTGTGCGAGAGGTGAATCAGTATCTTTTACCCTGAAAATGCTTTTTGTGCAACGTGATGCGTGGATATGTTTGAACGGATATGGGAATGCCACTCTTCGAAAGAAAGCAAGTCGAAAAGCTTTTGACTCTGCAAGAAGAGAGATGCATTCAATAATAAAAATAGCAAGATGACAGGCTTTACTATGGATTATTCTAACGAATTCAGACGCAATATTTTAGATGAGGTAATCGCTATCATTGAAGAATCTATTGATACCCAAAGCCATGTATCAATAAGAGCATTATCCATCAAATCAGGGTATTCCATCGGGCATTTACAACGGGTGTTCTATTTGTATGAAGGGATGAAAATAGGGACTTATATCAGAAAGCGCAGATTAAGCCGCTCGACGTTATTGCTGAAATGTACCGATATGAAGATCTATGAAATCGCTTTGCTCTCTGGATTTAGTTCTCAGCAATCATTTAGTCGTGCGTTTTCAAATCAATTTGGCTGCCCGCCGAGAACATTCAGAACTATGCGCTATTGGCCTTTTCTGAATTATCAACCGATTATTGGCTTCGATAAAGAGCCTTTTCCCTGCAGCATCCTGCACTTGAATTTGCATGAGTATTACGAGAAAAAAAGGATTGTGCAACTGCTTTCTCCGGCAATATGCAGAGGGCAGATGAAGATAAACGTAAAGAATCCAATAACCTGTAGCCTTTACAACTCATCGGCAAAGTACATTGCGATCAGACGAAATGAAAAAAAGATGAGTGAAAACGAGTTCATTCTATCGCTATATGAAGGGGTGTTGGCTTCTTTGGACATCTTCATCACGCAAAGCGTAATTTTTAAAATCTACGATCATTGCCCAGGTGAAAAGGAAAACGTCAGCATGTGGTATTTCGTTCCGATAAAATAAGCTTTTATCACTCGCGGTAGAGGATTGACTGATTGCAACTGAGCGCTTTGGTTATGGCATTGATATTTTTTTTGTGTCCTCCTGCAACGCCCCATAAGCCTGTTTCAGCCAGCGGGGAGGTTGGCGAGGAAGAAAAAAACCGACCGCGAGGGTCGGTAAGCATGGGGGTATTCAATAGGTGTGACAACACTACAAATAAATAATAGCGCCTGTTTTGGTTTTTTCTTTACCGAAAAGTGTTATCTCATGGGCAATAGGTCTGATAGACGCGTATCTTCTCTTGCAATAAGACGGGGTACATGCGACGTGCAGAAGCCATGCATGAAATGAGGATAAAAACGGCGATTAGCGTCGACCAATGAAACATCGACAATCTCTCTGGGATGCATGACCCATACGCGAAAATAAATAAGGCTATGCCGTTGCCATGTAACCCTATCGGCTGCATTTTGCCAAAAACGATATTTTGGCAGGTTAAACGGGGGAATAAAAAAGCCGGTCGTGACGACCGGCGAATGCGAAAATAACAGGGTAACGTTAATTGAAAGTGCACATAAAATGATAGCGAATTAATCCTAGCACCGACTGCGGCGTTATATTTTACCTAAAAATGTGTTTGCGACATTGGCGTTTATCGCCCGGTTCCGGCGGCGGTATGCGTTTGCGGGGGAAAAAGGCGGTCGACGCTGCGCCCCTGGAAGCCAGGCTAAGATCCCAGCGGCCAAACCGCCTCGCGTACGGCGATCGGAACGGTTGCCGGGAGACTCAACCGTCAGCCCGCCCACACCTGCGTGCTACGCGGGCTGTCCATCTGATAATCCGAATAGGGGCGAGTGAAAAACTCGCGCCCCAACTCGCGGGCGGCCTGCAGCGGGTTACGCGGATCGCGGGCGATCTCGCCGCGCTGATTGCCGGCGCCGTGCACCAGCCCAACGAAGGCGGAATGGGTGTAGCGGCTGAACTCCTGGATCTGATGTACGATGCCCAACGCCGCGCCGGGGTAGGTCTCTTCCGACGCTACCGCCAGCCCGATGCGTTTGCCGCTCATGCGCTGGTGCACCTGTCCCGCCTGAGGGTAGGCGTTGGAATAGAAGCTGAACGAGCGATCGAAAAAGGCCTTGGTTTGCGCCGACATGCCGTACCAGTAAATCGGCGTGCAGAATACTGCGCCGTCGGCCGGCAGGAAGTGCTCCAGAAACAGCTCGGCGTAGCGATCGGCCGGCGGCGGCGTATGGCGCTCATCGCTCAGAAAACCGCTCAGGTAATCATCGAGAAAATGCAGGCTAGCGGACGTGCCGGCTTCGGCGGCGCCCGCCATGATCGCCTGCGCCAGCGTGGCGCTGTTGCCGTCGCGGCGGGGGCTGCCGACCAGCACCACCAGACGTTTGGATTGATGAGTTGTATTCATGTCATGTTCCTCGGTATGAAGTGAATTCAGCCCTACTCTAGAAACAAATAGTGGCAGGCGACAAATGACGGCTTTTCTGCCAGGATGAGCTCAACTCATCTCTAGAGGTTTCGCCATGTTCGCCACGCTGCCCGTCAACGCATTACGCACCTTTGAATCTGCCGCTCGCCTGCGCAGCTTCAAGCTGGCGGCGGCCGAGCTGGCGGTGACGCCGACGGCGATTTCGCACCAGATCAAAGCGCTGGAACAGCAGTTGGGGTTTGCGCTGTTCGAGCGGGTGCCGCGCGGCGTGCGGCTGACGCCGAAAGGCGAAACGCTGTTTGCCGGGGTGCACGGCGCGCTGCTGGACGTCGCCGCCACGCTCGAAGGCCTGCGGCCGCAGCCCAGCACCGGATCGCTGTGCGTCTCGGTCACGCACTCTTTCGCGGCGCTGTGGCTGGTGCCGCGCCTGGGGCGTTTCTACCAGGCCTACCCGCACTATCTGGTGCGCCTGGAGGCCTGCGCCGAGGTGATCGATCTGCAGCAGGACGCCAGCGTGGACGTGGCGGTGCGCTACAGCCGCGCGCACTATCCTGCGCTGCATCAGACGGCGCGGCTGGAGGAAAGCTTTGGCGTCTACGCGGCGCCGGGGCTGGCCGCCGCCGAACCGGAAAACCCGGTGCTGATCACCGTCAAATGGGGGGATTCGGCGCTGTACGACAGCGGCTGGCGCGACTGGTGCCGGGCCGCCGGCGTGGACTGGTGGCAGCGCCATGCGGCGATGCGCAGCTATCACGAGGAGCATTACGCCCTGCAGGCGGCGGTGGCCGGGCAGGGGATGGTGCTCGCCAGCTCGGTGATGGTGTCCGATATGGTGGACAACGGTCTGCTGGTGGCGTACCGGCCGGAGGTGCGCGTACCGGGCGCCGCGTACAGCGTGCTGTGCGCGCCGGGGCGCGAGCGGCATCCGCCGGTCAGGGCGTTTCTCGCCTGGCTGCAGCAGGAACTGCCGCAGGGCAATGGCACGAAATAAAAGTTTTATCGTCCTAAGCTGTGGGAATATCAGCGAACTTTTGTTTTATTTCACTGCGAGAACCGACTATGAACCAGCCAAGAACTTCCGATTATCCGATTGATGCGCAATTTATCGAACGCTGGTCGCCGCGCGCGATGGCCAACGACGCCATCGACGATCAAACGCTGCTGAGCTTTTTTGAAGCGGCGCGCTGGTCGCCTTCGGCCTACAACATTCAGCCGTGGCGCTTTGCCTATAGCAAGCACGGTTCCGACAGCTGGGAGAACTACTTAGAATTCCTGATCGACTTCAACCGCGGCTGGGCGCAGCACGCCTCGGCGCTGGTGGTGATCGTCTCCAAAACCACCAGCCTGAACGGCGAACGGCTGGTGGACAACCCGACCCACGCGTTCGATACCGGCGCCGCCTGGGCCAGCCTGGCGCATCAGGCGCACCTGAAAGGCTGGCTGACCCACTGCATGAGCGGCATTCACCACGACAAGATTAAGGCGGCGCTGCAGCTGCCGGACGACTATGCGGTGCACGCCATGGTGGCGATCGGCAAACCGGGCGACAAAGCCCGCCTGCCAGATTTCCTGCAGGAAAAAGAGGCGCCGTCGGGCCGCCTGCCGCTGGGCAAGACCGTCAGCGAAGGGCTGAATTTCACGCTGTGATTGCCCGCTTACCCTCAGGCCCGCTTGGCGGGCCTTTTTTATGCGGCGAGTAAAACTTAGGGAGTATGTTCTCGTTCGCTCATTCGCTGTATATTTTGTTATATAGCGATGGCGTAATGAGGAGGAAACCGTGGGTGACCATTTTGGCAAAGGGCTGTTGGCGGGGTTAAAGGCGGAGAGTCTGAAGCCGGAGACGGAGCTGTCGCGCTTTTGCTCCGACTACAAGCGCGGCTTTGTGCTCGGCTATGCGCACCATTTGGCGCAGTGCTGCGGCGACGAGAATCGGGCGGCGTTCGAAGCCGGGCAGCTGAGCCGCGCCTATGGCCTCGGCAGCGAGCCGATGAGCGAGTTTTTTTCCGGCGGCGACAGCCGGCTGGCGGAGAAGTTTTTCCGCGCCGGCTATAACCGGCCGACGCAGGGTTAGCGCGGGCGGGGCATCAGGCGGCGCTCAGCACCGCCACCATATACACGCACGGTTGATCGCTCTGGTTTTCAAAGCGGCAGTCCGCCGGTGGGCCGAGCTCCAGGCAGTCTCCCTCGGCCATGTCATGGTGCGCGTCACCTTCCACAAAGACCAACTCGCCGGATAAAACCCAGATCAGCTGACGCTTGAAGGCATACACCGAAGCCGGCATCGGGATCGTCGCGCCGGCCGGCAGTTCGATACGCACCAGATCGAGCGGCAGATCGGTGCGCGGCGACACGTGGCGCCGCACGTAGCCGCTCTCCGGATCGACCCAGACCGGTTGATCTTCCCGGCGCAGCAGCCGGCCTTCCTGCGTTTCCGCCCGGGCGATCAGCTTGGACATGCTGAGGCCGAACGCCCCCGCCAGCCTGGCCAGCAGCATCGCCGTCGGGCTGCTCTCGCCGCGCTCGATCTTATGAACCATCGCCCGTGAGACGCCTGCCTGCTCGGCCAGATCGGACAGCGACCAGTGGCGCGCCTCGCGTTCAAGGCGAATGCGTGCGCCGATCAGCTGATTTAGATTGTCTAATTTAATATTCATATCGTAGTATTATAGTGGACAATTGGCCGGGGTAAACCATGATTATACGAAATGCGACGCTCAACGATAGCGCGGCGATTGCCGCCATCTATAACGACGCGGTGTTGAACAGCACCGCCATCTGGAATGAACAAACCGTGGATGCGGCCAACCGCGCGGCGTGGATCGGCGAACGGCAGGCGGCGGGCTACCCGGTGCTGGTGGCGGTGAACGGCGCGGACGAGGCGATCGGCTACGCGTCGTTCGGCGACTGGCGCGCCTGGGACGGCTATCGCCATACCGTAGAACACTCGGTGTATGTCCATCAGGCGCATCGCGGTGAAGGGATTGGCAAAGCGCTGTTGATCGCCCTGATCGCACGGGCGCGGGAGATCGGCAAGCACGTGATGGTGGCCGGTATCGAATCCGGCAATCAGGCCTCGATTAAGCTGCATCTGGCGCTCGGGTTCCGCGAGGTGGGGCGCATGGAGCAGGTGGGCGCCAAATTTGGCCAATGGCTGGATCTGACTTTCCTGCAGCTGACGCTCGACGAGCGAACGGCGCCGCCGGCGCGCTGATCCTGGAGACAGGGCGATGAATATGCTATTGCTGCTGATCGCGGCGGGAATGGGGCTGGTGGTGCAGAATCTGCTGATGGTGCGCATTACCGAAAGCGTCTCGACCATCCTTATCACGCTGGTGATCAACTCCAGCGTCGGTTTGCTGCTGCTGGTGGGGTTGCTACTGGCCAAAAACGGCCTCGGCGCGGTGGTGGAAGTGACCGGCGCCGCCAGGTGGTGGATGCTGCTGCCGGGGCTGCTGGGATCGCTGTTCGTGTTCGCCGGCATCCTGGGCTACCAAAAACTGGGCGCGGCGGCCACCATCTCGATCCTGGTCGCCAGCCAGCTGTGCATGGGGCTGCTGGTGGACGTCTACCGCGCCGGCCCGGCGGCGCTGCGCGACAATCTGCCGGCGCTGTTCGGTGCCCTGCTGCTGGTGGCGGGCGCCTATCTGGTGGCGAAACGCAGCTTTTGAGGGAACGGTTTGCCGCCGCCGGGATAGTTTCTGCGTCTTGAACTATGCCGCATGTTATCGGGGGAAATTATTCCCCCGATAACAATCTAGTAAACATAGTCATATTTTATTTCTGCAACGTGGTTGTAGACGTTATCCCGGTTTTTCTTCACGTCTTTAATTAAAATTGAAATGTTTTGCTGAGCATTAATGCATCTTCCAAACTTATCCCAGCTTTTACAGGTGGTCGTGGTCGTTTCTGTGGTGAAGGACTTCATCACTTCTTTGCTGGTTAACTCTCTATCGTCGTTATCATAAGTAAAATCTCCGGTGGTTGTACCTGATAGTGTTCTTGTTAAACGGTTTTTAGCGTCATAACTATAGGCGGTGTTGCCACTGTCATTGCCCAGCGTACTAACGCGTTTTGCCTCGGACAGCCTCCCGGCGTCATCGGCTAAAAATGTTGTTACCGCCTTGCTTGACTGGTGCTTTTGCTTGATGAGCAGGTCGGATGCCTCTTCCGATCGGACGATTCGGCCACCGTCACCGGTGAGCACGGTGCCGCTGATTTCTTGCGCCATCAGCTCATGGCGGGCATTGCCATTCTCAATCATAGACATGTTAAATGTTGAGCTGTAATCCCAGTTGTTATGGTTTTTATCAAGCATGCTGCTGAACTGGATCACTAAAATACTCTTGTTAATTTGTGACCTGACGGTTTTTTTAGCGCGTGAATGCAGCAGGGTACCACAGTCATCAAATTCTACCTGGGAATCAGCCGAGATATAGTCATCCTTGCTGGTTATACGCATGCTGATTTTTTTAGGCGTTTTCTTAGCTGACCACTCTTGAGCCAAGATGGCATTGTTAAAGGCGTTGTTGGCTGATGTTTTTTCAGAGCAGAGGTTTTCATTTGCATATACATTGCATGAATAAATAATCGGCAAACAGAACAACATTGATTTTTTCAAAGTGAACACTCCATGTCATAGCACATTGATGTTGTATGATTATATCTACGTATTGCCATATATCGCAACTTTTTCCAGCCTGGGCAATAGGCCATCCGTTTTTGCAAAGATAACGGAAAACAGGCCAGAGCGTTCATGAATCGGTACCTGTCGTTACGTTACACAATATATACTATGGTATTGTAATTTTAGAGCATGTACTATTATCGTAACTATACGACTGTAGTGATGGATATTTATGCTATGCTAACATCTGACCCACGTTATCAACTTCTAGCAGTATATAGTGCACAACATCTCCGTGCTGTTGCTGGCAGAGTCATTGCTCGTGCTGAGCTGACACCTCTGAATTTTTCTACGCTGCTCTGGCGCTCAATGTGGCAATCACCAATTCCACCTCTTTTACACCCTGAATCAGGTCACGAATTTTTACAGGAAAACGGCTGCCCCTATCCACGACCTTATGGCCTTGAGTCGTGGATCACGACCAACAATAAAGGTATTCTTGATTTCCAGTCTGCTAATAAGATTATTTATTTGGCTGGTTTTATTGAAAAAGACTGGGGTCTTAGCAGGCAAATGCCAATATGGAGAAAACACGCAACGAGTCGGATCAATGGCTATGCATATAATATTGTTCAGATGTTTATGTATGATGGGCTTTCGGATGCTTATCCAACTGAATACTATGTTACGTTCGACTACGATCTTTTGAGTGACGAGTTGAAAAACACAAGGCTTAATCGCTGGGTGTCTACATACCAAAAAAAATCGAAAGATCCCTTTGTCGTTGCATCAATGGAAATTACTCGGATATCTAATGCGAGATCAATATTTCTATGGCAAATTACGCTTGAGACAGTTAAAGGGTTATGTACATCTTTAACGGTGGAGGCTACACCGGGTAATTCATATTTAAGCTATTTTCACCCCGTCAGACAAAAGCGAGTTCATCCATTTATTGGCTATATTTGAATGCTCAAAGGATATAGTATTAAAGGGGGGGATATGTGCTATGCGATAAATTTACTCTGTAAAACCTAAGGGTATAGGCGTGGAGCAAGAAGATGAAATATAATACCACTCAGTCGCCGTAGAATTTCTCGGCCAAAGCCGTGCGAATAGAGACTGTAATTTAAATTGTGTATCTGCCTGTTTTTGATATGTTCATTCCCACAACGGAGACAGGCAAATTATGGATGAAAATAAACTCAAAGTGCTGGCTGCTGAACTGACCAAAGGCCTTAAAACCGAAGCCGACCTAAACCAGTTTTTCCGGATGCTGACGAAGCTTACCGTCGAAACGGCGCTCAATGCAGAAGTGAGCGAGCACCTCGGACACGAGAAAAACGCGCCCAAAAAGCTCAAAGACCCGCAATGGCTACTCGTTAAAACGCTGCTGAGTGATGATGGCGAGAGCGAGCTGAGCACCCCGCGTGACCGTGAAAATACCTTTGAACTTCAGTTACCAGACGCGTATTACGCAGATGGACATCCAGATTTGGTCCCTCTACGCCAAAGGCACGACCTCCCGCGAAATCGTCGCCACGTTCAAGGAAATGTACGATACGGACGTGTCTCCCACGCTGATATCTAAAGTCACCGATGCAGTTAAAGAACAGGTGACAAAGTGGTAAAGTAGGCCTCTTGATGTACTGTATCCCATTGTTTATCTTGACTGTATCGTGGCGAGGGTTCGTCAGGCTGGCAGCGTGATTAACAAAGCCGTATTCCTCGCTCTGGGCATTAATACAGAAGGTGATCTTGACCCGCTATCTCCAGACAGCTTTTGTATCTTGAGTTAACAATGCCCGCAGGCGTCGGTATTCTCCCGGGGAGTGATATCCCAGTGCGCTGTGCGGATGGTTTTCATTGTAATGATTGAACGCCTCAGCAAGGTTCTGCAGCGCCGTTCGCACATTCGGTTTTGGCATGAAGGCGATGTAGTCTTCCTTCATCGCCTTCACGAACCGCTCGGCCATGCCGTTACTCTGTGGGCTGCTCGCTGTCGTTGTGTAGGCTTCCAGATTCAGTTCTGTGGCGAACTTGTGCGTGCCATGCGCCGTATACGCCGAACCATTGGTCGTCAGCCACTGCACCGGTTTGTCCGGGAGTGTCACTCCGAAGCGCTTCTCCACGGCTCCCAGCATCACGTCCTGCACGGCCATGCTGTTATAGCCACCGGTGCTCGCAGCCTTGGCCTCGTTGGCCATGTTCCTGTTTGTCAGCGGCGATGAAATTCACATCTTAAAGTATTTCATCTTCGGGCCTGGTTTTGTTTCCAGCGCGATTCATACCACGGTGATTATGCTCGGCTCACAGCAAACGAGGATTTCCTCACCCAAGCTGGTGAATTTCATTCTGACCTATGGAACAGTCGGTACCATGTTGACCTTTGTGGTCACCGGGCCAATTGTGGCGCACTTAGACGTACATGCGGCGCTGTTCGGCGCGCTGCTGCTGGTGGCGGGCGCCTATCTGGTGGCGAAACGCAGTTTTTGACGGCGGCTGAAATGCAAAAAGCCCGCTCGGGTTTCCCTGAGCGGGCTTCTCTAAATATGGCTCCTCTGACTGGACTCGAACCAGTGACATACGGATTAACAGTCCGCCGTTCTACCGACTGAACTACAGAGGAATCGTGTGAACGGGGCGAATAATAGCGGGGCGGTTGCGGCTTGTAAAGCGTGAAAACGCCCGACGCGTTCGTTTGCTGCAAGATTGCCCAACCTGCTGCTTTTTCTCGCTTTTATCGCTTATCCCGCGCGCAGCGCCGCCGGATTGCCCGCTGTTTGGCGCATTTGCCTGCCGATGGTGCAACGGCTGCCCTGCGCGGTGGCGCGTGCCGCCCGGCGAACGGCCGTTGACCGCCGTATATCCCGCTTCCGTGGCCGTTTACCGACTCTGGCCTGGATCTTGCTGTGGTTGCCTGACCGGATTTCGGCATTCTCAATTTAGCGGCTCGCTGGAGGCACTATGAATTTCAGACGTCTGAAGTACTTCGTGAAAATCGTCGATATCGGCAGCCTGACCCAGGCGGCGGAGGTGTTGCACATCGCCCAGCCGGCGCTCAGCCAGCAGCTGGCGACGCTGGAGGGGGAGCTGAAGCAACAGCTGCTGATCCGCACCAAGCGCGGCGTGCAGCCGACCGAGGCCGGCAACATTCTGTATGCCCACGCGCAGACCATTCTGCGCCAGTGCGAGCAGGCGCAGAGTGCGGTCAACAGCGCCGGGCAGGCGATGAGCGGCCAGGTGTCTCTCGGGCTGGCGTCGGGCAGCACCGCGGCGCAGCTGGCGTTGCCGCTGCTGCAGAGCCTGCGCGATCAGCAGCCGGGTATCCTGCTCAGCCTGCATGAAAACGGCGGCGCGGCGCTGGCCGGGCAGGTGGCCAACCAGACGTTGGACATGGCGATGGTCTACGGCGCCAAAATGCCCGCCGGGCTGCACGCCATCGCACTGATGCGAGAAGATCTTTATCTGGTGGCTACGCGCGCGGTGCCGCATCCCGGCAACAGCGTCGAGCTGCTGGACGTGGCGCGGCTAAACCTGTTCCTGCCGCGCGAGGGCGATGCGGTGCGCAATCAGCTGGAGGAGGCGATGGCGCTGCGCAAGCTGGCTGTCAACGTGGTGGGGGAGATCGAATCCTCGGGCGCGTTGAGCGCCGCGATCGCCAGCGGGCTGGGGGCGACCGTGCTGCCGGAATCGGTGGCGCGCGCGATGATCGGCCCGGCCAAAGCCTGGATGGCGCGTATCAATGCGCCGACGATGTCGGTGCCGCTGTCGCTGTGCATGTCGGGCCAACAGGCGCTGTCCGCCCCGGCGCTGCTGGTCAAAGACCTGCTGCTGTCGATCGCCGGCGGCAGCAGCCAGGAGAAGCGCGCGCTGGCGTTGGTGCGTTAAGGAAAAAATGGCCCGCCGCAGCGGGCCTGAGAACCGTTACCGGAACGGCGGTTCGTTGAAGGTGCGCAGCTTGCGCGAGTGCAGGCGATCGCCCTCGGCGCGCAGCAGATCGATGGCGCAGATGCCGATCTGCAGGTGCTCGGAGATCGCTCCTTCGTAGAAGCGGTTGGCCTGGCCCGGCAGTTTTATTTCGCCGTGCAACGGTTTGTCGGAGACGCACAACAGCGTGCCGTACGGCACCCGGAAGCGGTAACCCTGGGCGGCGATGGTGGCGCTCTCCATGTCGACCGCCACCGCGCGGCTGAGGTTGAAGCGCCGCGCCGAAGCGGAATAGCGCAGCTCCCAGTTGCGATCGTCGGTGGTGACCACGGTGCCGGTGCGCAAACGCTGTTTGACCTCTTCGCCGGGCATGCCGCTGACCATCTTGGTGGCGTCGTACAGGGCGCGCTGCACCTCGGCGATGCTCGGGATCGGAATATCCGGCGGCAGCACCGCATCCAGCACGTGATCGTCGCGCAGATAGGCGTGGGCCAGCACGTAATCGCCGATCTTTTGGCTTTCGCGCAGGCCGCCGCAGTGGCCGATCATCAGCCAGGCGCTCGGGCGCAACACCGCCAGGTGATCGCAGATGGTCTTGGCGTTGGACGGGCCGACGCCGATGTTGATCAGCGTAATGCCCTGGCCGGTGCGCGAAATCAGGTGATAGGCCGGCATCTGGTGGTTTTTCCACGCCAGATCGGACACCGCCTGCTCCGGGGCGCGGGTTTCCGGCGTGATGTAGGTGCCGCCGGCGCTGGAGAGGGCGATGTAGGGGCTGGCCGGATCGGCGATCTGGGCGCAGGCCCAGCGCACGAACTCATCCACATAGCGGGTGTAGTTGGTGAACAGCACGAACGGCTGGAAGTGTTCCACCGGCGTGCCGGTGTAGTGCCGCAGCCGCGCCAGCGAGAAATCCGCGCGCAGCGCATCGAAATGCGACAGCGGGAAATGGCTGTCGGTGGCGTGGTACAGGCCGTCGGCGGTCTCGTCACCGATCTGCGCCAGCTCGGTGGTGGGGAAATGCTGCGCGATGCCGGCGCTCATCGAGCGATCGAGCGCCAGGCTGGAGCCGTCGATCACGTAAGGGAACGGGATCTCCTGCTGCGACGGCGCCACTTCGATATGGGCGGCATAATCGTGCTCCAGCATCGCCAGCTGCTCGGCCAGATAGTGGCGGAACAGCTGCGGCCGGGTCACGGTGGTGCTGTAGCTGCCGGGATGGGTAAAGCGGCCGAAGGCGCGGGTTTTGTTCGGGCCGGATTGCTGCCCGTCCCAGCTGACGCGCAGCTCGGGATACACGAACAGCCCGGCGGCGCGCGCCTGCGCATCCGGCAGCGTGCCGTGGCTGATAAAGTCGCTGACCGCCTGACGCAGCGCGTCTACCGCGGCGTCATACAGGGCTTCCAGTTGATCGAGTGCCTGATCGGCGCTGAGGCCGCTGCGAGGTGGGGCATAGCTCATACTTTCTCCTTGGATGTCCCGGCTCTGTGGCGGGGTTGCGGCGTTTTACCGTCACAGGTTAGCCGAAGAAAGGCGTAAAAGCTTGGTCGAAATGACGGGCGCGGCAAAGAAAATACCGCGCCCGTGAAGGCGTGGGGATCAGGAGGAGGGGGAGGCCGCCTCGACCTTCAGCGACACCAGGCCGATGCCCAGCTTCTTCGGCGTGAAGCCGCCGCTGGCGCTCTCTTTCGGCTCGGTCGGCGCCGGCGGGGTAATGCTGATCTTCTGCGCGCCGCGCGGGTTGTCGAAGCGCAGGGTGACGGTGCTGTCCTGTTCGCCGAGCGACACGAAACGCTCTTCGTCGCCGACGCGCACCGAAATCGGTTCGCCGACGTTATTGCCGTAGGCGCGGGCGCGCAGCACCAGATCGAAGCGCTTCGGCAGCGGATCGACGTAATCGATGTCGACCGCCGGCGCCAGGTTGGCGTCGGACCAGCGGCCCCACTCCTCGACGCCGGAAACGCCGGTGATGGCCTTCACCTGCTCCGGCAGGCCGGGCAGCATGAACTCGATGCTGTCCGCCCGGTACTTCATCGCGGCGTCGTCCACCTGCAGGCGGGCGACGGCGTTTTGATAATCGGCGACGCTGTCCGCCGGCGGGGCGGTAAAGCTCACCTTGCCGCGGAAGCGTTCGCCGCTGGCCTGCACGATCTGCGGCGGCGAGGCCAGGGTGCCGGAGGCTACGCAGATGTCGGTGCTCAGCGCCAGCTGCGGCGCCCAGACCCGGCCGATCTCGTAGCATTTATCGACCCAGACGAATTTCTCCCCCGCGCCCAACCCGGCCAGCTGCTTGCGCAGCGGGGTGGAGAGGTAGACGTTGAACATCGGTTCGATGCGGTTGTCGCCCACCCGCAGGATGAACGGCACCTTGTAGGTGACGCCGGAAAAGCTGAAGCTGCGCTGGCGCGTGTCCACGCTGTAGTCGCTGATGCGGTTCGGCAGGCCCCACTGGTTGATCACCGCCGGTTTCCAGCCGTTGATTTTCTCTTCGATGTTCAGGAACACCGTAGACAGCGACGGCGCCGACAGGCTGCTGCGGCCGAGGCCGATGTAGTTGTCGCCGCCCATCACGTCCAGCACCGTGGCGCCGTTGTCCAGCGTGCTGCGCTTCTCGTTGCGCTGTTCCGCCAGCGGCCGGGTGCCGTCGATGATGAAGAACAGGTTGCGGCGCTTCTGTTTGGTCAGGATATCGTAGGCGGTGTTGTTCATCGCCAGATGATCGGAGGACACCACGATCACGGTGTTGCTGAAATAGGGCGAGCGTTTGATCTTGTCGATCAGCGCGGCGATGTGTTGCTGGCTGCAGGCCACCGCGCTCAGCGAGCGGTTTTCCTTGTTCTGCCAGGCGTAACTTTTCTTGCTGCAGCCGGCGGAGATAAAGCCGTCCGGGTGATGGGTGTCGACGGTCAGGGTGAACAGCGAGAAGGGTTGGCGCTGTTTGGACAGCTCGACGAACTTGCCGTACACCACGTCCAGCACGCTGTCGTCGTACCAGCCCCAGTCGTTTTTGTAGCTCGGATCGGCGACCTGTTCGCGCAGCTCTTTGAAGCCGTAAACGTGGTCGAAGCCGTGGGATTTCAGGAAGGTGTCTTTACCGGCGAACGCCAGCTCGGCGCCCTGATAGAAATAGTTGCTGTAGCCGGCGGCCTTCAGCACGTCACCCAGGCAGACATTCTCCGGGTAGAAGGTGGAGACCGCGCTGGAGGCGTTGCCGTCGAAGGGCGCGAACAGCGGAATGCCGCACTGCGAGGCGACCATGCCGGCGATGGTATAGCCGGTGCCCGGCAGCTGCTGGGTGTTGCTGAAATCGATGCTGTCCGTGCGCAGGGCGTTCAGCTCGTCGGCCAGGCCGGGAAACAGCTCGGCGTCGAAGTAGGTGCGCTCCAGGCTCTCGGCATAGATGTACACCAGGTTCGGCCGCTTGCCCTGCACGGTCTTTTTCGGCGCCTTGTAGTAGGTGCTGAAATCGGCGGTATCGCCGACGATCTGGCTCTTGACCAGCAGCGAGATGTCCTGAAACGCCGGGGTGGTGCCGACCGAAAACAGCGCCAGCAGCACGGCGACGATGCTGTAGGCTACGCTGCTGCCTTTGGCCTTGCGGCGCAGCAGGCTGCGAGCCAGCACCGCGAAGATAATCCCCAGCGCCGCCAGCAGGCCGATAAACGGCAGCACGTATTTGCTGATGCCCGCGCCTTTGAGGCTGCTGGTGACGGTGTAGATCACCGCGTCGGTGATGCCGTCGCCGGTGAAGTAGTTGCTGGCGATCAGGATGACGTTCAGCACCAGATAGCTGCCGAGCAGCGTCAGCAGAATGGCGAACCACCAGCGGTTGGCGGCGGCCCGGGTGCGATAAATTAAAATCGACGCCAAAAAGAGAACAAACGAAACGACTGCTAAAACCATCCGCCAAACCCTGTCTGATTGAAATAAAACCGTTGCTGCCCTGGTCTGCGCCGCCGAGCGTGCCGCGGCGCGAAAAGTGAAGGGTATAGCCTATTGCCGGCGGCGGAACAACGCGCGATCTCCCGCTACGGCCGACGAACGGCGGCTATTGTACATTTTTATGACAATAGTGTGACGTTAATCACGCCGGCGGTGGCTTCGGCGGCGAAAGCTTGCTGGTCGGAGGTTTCGCTCTACGCTTAATGAGCGCCACGACGGCGCGCCCATCAGCCATTCAGGAGGAAGTATGCAGACGATTCCCGCCGCGGTACTCGACGATCTGGCCCCGCAAGGCGTGTTGCGCGCGGCGATCAACTACGGTAATCCGGTGCTGGCGCAGGCCGGGGCCGGCGGCAAACCGCAGGGCGCTTCGGTGGAGCTGGCCGCCGCGCTGGCCCAGGAGCTGGGCGTGGCGCTCGAGCTGGTGACCTATGATGCGGCGGGCAAGGTGTTCGCCGATCTGGACAGCGGCGCCTGGAACCTGGCGTTTATGGCCATCGAGCCGGTGCGCGCGGCGCAGATCGCCTTCAGCGAGCCGTACGTGATCATCGAGGGGACTTACCTGGTGGCGAACGACGCGCCTTACTTTGAGGTGGCGCAGCTCGACAGGCCGGAGGTGCGCATCGCGGTCGGCCAGGGGGCGGCGTACGATCTGTTTTTATCGCGCACGCTGCAGCAGGCGCAACTGGTGCGGGCGGCAACCTCTGCCGAGGCGATCGCGCTGTTTTTCGACCGGGGGCTGGAGGCGGCGGCCGGCGTGCGCCAACCGCTGCTGGCCGCTGCGGCCGTCCATCCCGGCTACCGGGTGCTGGACGGGCATTTCACCGCTATCCGCCAGGCAATGGCGGTGCCGCGGCAAAAAACGCAGGGCGCCGCCTACGTGAACGATTTTATCGAGCGCTGCAAGGCCAACGGGCTGGTGAAGGCGGCCTTGCAGCGCAGCGGCCAGGGTGAGGTGACGGTGGCGCCGCCGGCCGCCTCGGCTACCTGAAGGCGTCGGGATCGTTGCCGACGTTGAGGCCGCGATCCAGTGCGTTTATCGCCGACAGTTCGGATGTGGACAGGTTAAAGTCAAAGATATCAATATTTTCCCGTATTCTTTGCGGCGTACTGGATTTCGGCAGCGCAATGATTTGGTTTTCATACAGCCAGCGTAATACGATCTGGGCAGGGGTTTTATGCTGCTGTTCGGCAATTTTCAAGATGACGGGGTGGGTTAATATGTTTTGGTTGCCGTGGCCAAGCGGGCTCCAGGCCTGCGTGATGATCCCCTGAGTGCGCAGCCAATCAACCAACTCTCGTTGCTGATTAAAAGGGTGGATTTGCAGTTGATTGACTGCGGGCAGGACGCCGGTTTCAGCCTCCAGGCGGCGTATTTGCTCGATGGAAAAGTTGCTTACCCCGATATTTTTGACTCGCCCGCTGTCGCGGAGTTTTATCATGGCATCCCAGGCGGAAACGAACAGGTTTTGCCCGGATACCGGCCAGTGAATCAAATACAGATCGACATAGTCGCAACTGAGCTTGGTCAGGCTTTCGTTGAAGGCGTTCTCAACGTCGTCATGCCGGTCGTTCCATAGCTTGGTGGTGATGAATATATCTTCCCGGCACACGCCCGCAGTTTTTATTGCGCTGCCCACTTCAGATTCGTTGCCATAGATTGCGGCCGTATCGACGAGGCGATAGCCCGCATCAAGCGCGCATTGAACGGCGCCGATCAATTCATCTCCTCGCGACTGCCAGACGCCGAATCCGATGGCAGGCATCGCGTTGCCGTCATTGGTGAACCGGTGTTGTGAATTACGCATATTCTTTACCCAATATGGCTGATGAATTTTAAATGTTCGTGAGCAGGATTAATAAAGTGCACGTCAGAGGCTTCCCGACGAGGTGTATCGATAGATAAAAAATATACGGGCTTGCCGTTAAAAGGATTGATGCTGTGAATGGTGTTTCGTTTAAATATCACCATTTGGTTTTCGGCTAAAACTCTTTTGACATCGTTGCCGGCCTGAAACTCCAGCGCGCCTTCCACGACGATCAAGATTTCATCACATTGTTGGTGGTAGTGTGCGGGAACCTCGGCATAAACGCGAAACAGGCGGACGCTGCCCTGCGGCGTATCATCAAGGTACATATCGACGATCAGAGAGTCGGTGGTGTCAGGAAAGTGTTTTTTCCTTTCTTCCAGATCAAAATATAATGCGTTCATACTGCGCTCACTGTAAATGATGGGCGTGATTAACCGGTCACTGAAATAAAACATTCATGGCTCAAGCGACGGTGTCGCTATGTTTTATCTCAGGCTGGATAATATTGCGTGCGGACGAATACCCTTATTTCAACGTTCCCGCACATCACTGACAGAATACAATACAATGCGTTGAATGTTTTTTGACGAAGCGTTGAGCCGATATCAACCAGGGGAGCGATGCCGCGCTTTTATCAGCTCAATCAAAGGCCGCAATCCTGGTTGCAGCTGGCGGCGGCTGGGGTAGTACATCATAAAGGGGGCGCTGAGATGCGACCAATGGGGCATGACGCATTGCAATTCGCCAGTGCGCAAGTGTTCATCGATTTGCATTTCCAGACAGTAGGCCAACCCCAGCCCGGCGAGCGCCGCTTTGATAATCATTGAGGTTTCACTGAAAATATATTGCCCATTCACCGGCAACCGGCAAAACGCCTCATCGTTGCCCAATTCCCATTGATATACCGCGCCATCTCCCAATCGCATGTTGATGCAACTGTGATCTTTCAACTCCGACGGTAAGCCTGGCGCGCCATATTTTGCCAGATAGGCCGGAGCGGCGACGACGACCCATTTCAGACTGCCGGTCAGAGGAACGGCAATCATGTCTTTGGGGATGATCTCGCCATACCGGATGCCGGCGTCGAAGCCTTCTTTGATGATGTCTACCTGATGGTTATTGACGGCCACTTCCAGCGCTATTTTGGGATGTGTTTGGGCGTAGCTTTCCATGACGGGGGCGATGAGCAAATCGAGCGCATCATGCGGAATGTTCAGGCGAAGGTGGCCGATGGGTTCATCGCGATACGGTTCCAATGTCGAGAGGGCGGATTTGATGTAGTCGAATCCGCGATCGAGTTCGGTTACCAGGGCCACGCCTGCCGGTGTGGGAACGACCGAGCGGTTGGTTCTGTTCAACAGCTTTACGCCGAGGCGCTCTTCAAGCGAACGCATGGCGTGGCTGAGAGCCGATGTGCTGACGCCGAGCTCCACGGCCGCCAACCGGAAACTTTTCTTGCGGCAAATGATGGAGAACACATTAAGTTCGGCGAGTTCTGTGCGGCTGAGCGTGGCCATTTTCGTCCCACTGTTTCTTTCGACAGAGCGCGATGATAAGCCCGACGCATAAGGTATCGCAACCAAAGCGAACAGCCGCTGCACGCCTGCAGCCGCTGTTCCGCCTCGTTAATCCAGCTCCACCGCGTACTGTTCCACCGGAGTGATTTTCTTGATCAGCTTGTTGTCGAACAGGAACTGTTCGTAAGCCTGGTAGCGGGCGCGATCCAGCTTGGCCGGATCGCGCGCGAACAGCGGCAGGCTGGCTTGCCATGCCTGTTTGTTCAGCTCGGTATTCAGCTCCGGGTGCGCCTTGGCGAACGCCAGCCAGGTGTCCTGCGGGTGCGCGTGCAGGTAGTCGCTGCCTTTCTTCAGCGCGGCGAGGAACTTGCGGATTTTCGGCTCGTTCACCGCATCGCGGTGGGCGACGATGATCAGCTCGTCGTAGGCCGGCACGCCGTAATCTTCGACGTTGAACACCACCGGCGTCTTGCCCTGCAGCTTCAGCTCCAGCGCTTCGATGTTGCGGTAGCCGCCGATCACCGCATCGACCTGGCCCGCCAGCAGGGCGCTGGTCAGCTGGAAGTTGACGTTGATGAGCTTGATGTCCTGCGGCTTGAGGTGTTCGTGTTCGACCATGGTGGCCAGCGTCGCCTGTTCGATGCCGCTGACCGAGTAACCCACCGTCTTGCCCTTGAGATCCGCCGGCGACGTGATGTTTTTATCCAGCGCGATCACCGTATTCAACGGCGTGTTGATCAGCGTGCCGACGCGCATCAGCGGCAGGCCCTGATCGGCGAAGAAATGCAACTGAGGTTGGTAGGTGATGGCGAGGTCGGCCTGTTTGGCGGCCACCAGCCGCGGCGGCAGCGCCGGATCGGACGGCGGCACGATCTTGACGTCCAGCCCTTCGGCCTTGAAGGCGCCGATCTGCTCGGCCACCATAATCGGCGCGTGATCGGGGTTGATGTACCAGTCGAGCACCAGCGTCAGCTTTTCGGCCGCGCCGGCCTGGCCGGTGATGGCGGCGCCGAGCAGCAGCCCGCAGAGGGTTTGTTTGATCATGGTCGTTCCTTTATCCCTGGTTATGGTTGCAATCATCAGTCGTTTTCCGGCGCCCAGGCGATCAGGCGCCGCAGCAGCGCATCCACCGCGGCCCACAGCAGCACGGTCATCAGCACCAAAATAAACAGCGCGGCGAAGCAGACGTCGGTCTGCATGCGCGCGTTGGCGTTCAGCATCACGTAGCCCAGCCCTTCGGCCGAGCCGACCCATTCGCCGATGATGGCGCCGATCGGCGCGACGGCGGCGGCCATGCGCAGGCCGGAGCCGAAGGCCGGTAGCGCCGCCATCAGCCGCACGTGCCGCAGCTGCGCCCAGCGCGAAGCGCGCATCGTGCGCGCCAGATCGAGATAGTCGTTGTTGACCCGGCGCAGCCCGTCGAAAAAGGCCGACACCACCGGGAAGAAAATCACCAGCACCGCCATCGCCACCTTGGCGCTCATGCCGAAGCCGAACCACAGCACCAGCAGCGGCGCCAGGGCGAACACCGGTATCGCCTGGCTGGTGAGCACCAGCGGCATCAGCCAGCGCTGCAGGCGCGGCGAGAAGATCATGCACAGCGCCAGCGCCGCGCCGAGCAGCACGCCCAGCGCCAGCCCGCTGACGATCTCCGAAGCGGTGATCAGCGTGTGCCAGGCGAGATAGCCGCGCCCGTCCCACAGCGCCTGCGCCACCGCGCCCGGCGTGGGCAGCAGAAAGGCCGGAATGCCGCTTTGCGCCGCCAGCCACCACAGCAGCAGCAGGCCGACGAACACCGTCAGCCCACGCCGCAGGCGGGTGAGGCCACGCTCTTTGGCAATATTCATTGCGCGGCCCTCACCATCTGCTGCAGCAGTTCGGCCTGGCTTTTCAGCAGGTCGGCGTCATCCGGCGCGCGCGGCGGTTGCCCGCTGATGCGGTGGCTATCGTCGAGGCCCAGCGGCCAGGGCGACAGCACCAGCAGCCGGTGGCTCAGGCGGCAGGCCTCCATCGGATCGTGGGTGATCAGCAGCACGGTGTTTTGCGCCAGCAGTTCGGCGGCCAGGCTCTGGATCTCGGCGCGGGTGATGGCGTCCAGCGCCGAAAAGGGTTCATCCATCAGCACGATCGGCTGGCGTTCATAGAGCGTGCGGGCGATGGCGGCGCGCTGGCGCATGCCGCCGGACAGCGCGGCGGGCAGGCTGCGGCCATGAGCGGCCAGGCCCACGCGCTCCAGCAGGTGCGCCGCCCACGCCCGATCCGGCGTTTCGCCGCGCAGCCGCGCGCCGAGGGCGACGTTCTCTTCGACGGTCAGCCACGGGTAGAGCAGGTCTTTTTGCCCCATGTAGGCGATGCGCCCGGCGATCGGCAGGCCGTCGCTGCCGGTCACCGTGCCCGAGGTGGCCTGCGCCAGGCCGGCGATGATCTTCAGCAGGCTGGTTTTGCCGGCGCCGCTGGCGCCGAGCAGGGCAACGAAGCTGCCGCCGGCGATGTCGAAACTCAGCCGCTCAAAGATCGTCTGTTGACCGAAGCGCAGAGTGAGATCCCGCACCTGGATGCCGGGCGGGAGAAGCGGGGAGGTCATGAGGCGTTCAGCCCCATTTGCCAAAATGCCGATTCCAGCTGGGTGGCGGTGGTGAAAATCTGCGCCAGCTCGGTGAAGCGGCCTGGTGCGCCGCGCTGGTGGCCGACGGTTTCCAGCAGCTCGATGGCGGCGCGCACGCCGGCCAGATAGCCCTCGTCGCCGTAGTTGCGGATCCAGGAGGCGTAAGGATTGCCCTCCATTTGGGTGGCGGGATCGTGCAGCAGCCGCAGGCCGATTTCGGCATAGCCGGCCACGCAGGGCAGCAGGCCGGCCAGCAGGTCGAGGGCGTCGCCGGCATGGCCGATATCCAGCACGTAGCGGGTATAGTTCATGGTTTCCGCCGCTTCCGGCTGGGCGGCGATCTGCGCTTCGCTCAGCCCCCATTCGGCGCAGTAGGCCACGTGCAGCGGCAGTTCGGCGACGATGCCGTTGAGCGACGCGGTGGCGGCGCGCATCTCCGGCAGGGTGCGCAGCTTGCTGACCAGCAGCGCGTAGGCGCGGGCGAAGTGCAGCAGGAACAGATAGTCCTGGGTCAGGTAGCGGCGAAACGCGCGTTCGGGCAAGGTGCCGGCGGCCAGCTGCTGCAGAAACGGGTGATCAACGTAATCTTGCCAGTGGCTGCCGGCTTGTTGGCGCAACCGGCCGTAAAGACCGCTTTCGAACAGGGTGGTGATGGACATGGGACCTCCTTGAGTCAGTGGAGATCCGGGCACGCTGGGGTATGAACAGGCAACGGGTGAGAGCGTTGTTGCCTAACCGTCCCTTCGCTGGCATGACCCAGATCAGGTTCAAAGGGTTCGGCTTGCGCCATCTCAGCCCGTAACAGGACACCCCTCGGAGCTGCTTGTTATACGACATTTGTTTTTTGATTACAATCGCCGGGCGGCGCGGCGGCAATCGGTTCGTTTAGTGCGATCGGGGGCGATTTTGCTGGCGCAGGGCGCGCGGTTTTTGTCACTGTAGGCCGATGATTTGCCTTTGAGGACGATTCCCGATGAAAAAGATTGGTTTTCTCTCGTTTGGCCACTGGTCGCCTTCCGCCCAGTCCGGCACCCGTTCCGCGGCGGATGCGCTGCTGCAGTCCATCGATCTGGCGGTCGCCGCCGAAGATCTGGGGGCGGACGGCGCCTATTTTCGCGTACACCACTTCGCACGCCAGCTGGGGTCGCCGTTCCCGCTGCTGGCCGCCATCGGCGCCAAAACCCAACGCATCGAGATCGGCACCGGCGTGATCGACATGCGTTATGAAAATCCGCTGTACATGGTGGAAGACGCCGGCGCGGCGGATCTGATCGCCGGCGGGCGGCTGCAGCTCGGCATCAGCCGCGGCTCGCCGGAGCAGGTGATCGACGGCTGGCGCTATTTCGGCTATGCCCCGGCCGACGGCGAGAGCGACGCGGACATGGCTCGCCGCCACACCGAAGTGTTCCTGGAAGCGCTGCGCGGTGAAGGGTTCGCCGAGCCCAATCCACAGCCGATGTTCCCGAATCCGCCCGGGCTGCTGCGGCCGGAGCCGTTTTCCGCCGGGCTGCGCGACCGCATCTGGTGGGGCGCCGGTTCGAACGCCACCGCCGTCTGGGCGGCGAAGCTGGGCATGAACCTGCAAAGCTCGACGCTCAAGAACGACGAAACCGGCGAACCCTTCCATATCCAGCAGGCCAAGCAGATCCGCGCCTACCGCGCCGCCTGGCAAGAGGCGGGCCATGCGCGCGAGCCGCGGGTTTCCGTCAGCCGCAGCATCTTCGCGCTGGTGGATCAGCGGGATCGCAACTACTTCGGCGGCGGCGGCAAGGAGGGCGATCAACTGGGGTATATCGACGCGCAGACCCGGGCGATCTTCGGCCGCAGCTATGCCGCCGAGCCGGACGAGCTGATCAAGCAGCTGGCGCAGGACGAGGCCATCGCCGAAGCGGATACGCTGCTGCTGACCGTGCCTAACCAGCTGGGCGTGGATTACAACGCCCACGTCATCGAATCGATTTTAACCCATGTCGCGCCGGCGCTCGGCTGGCGCTAAACGGAGGAGTGGCATGTCACGCATTTTCATTACCGGTTCGGTAGACGGGCTGGGCCGCGCCGCCGCGCAAACGCTGTTGGACGAAGGGCATCAGGTAATTCTGCATGCGCGTGAGCCCGGCCGTTTGGACGCGGTGCGCGATCTGCTGGATCGAGGGGCGCAGGCGGCGATCGGCGATCTGTCCGATGTGCAGCAGATCCGGCAGCTTGCCGAGCAGGTCAACCGCCTCGGCCGCCCGGACGCGGTGATCCACAACGCCGGTATGTTTACCGGGCCGCAGGTGATGCCGGTGAACGTCGTTGCGCCCTACCTGCTGACGGCCCTGATCGAACGCCCCAAGCGTATCGTCTATCTGAGCAGCAGCATGCACTTTGACGGCGTGGCGGAACTGAGCGGCGTGGACTGGCTCGGCGGCGCAGCCGGCTCCTATTCGGACAGCAAACTGTTCGTCACCGCGCTGGCCGCCGCCGTGGCGCGCCTGTGGCCTGACGTGATCAGCAGCGCGGTCGATCCCGGCTGGGTGCCGACCAAAATGGGCGGCGCGGATGCGCCAGACGATCTGGCGCTGGGGCATGTGACGCAGGCGTGGCTGGTGAGCAGCGATGAGCCGCAGGCTCTGGCGTCCGGCGGCTATTGGCACCATCAACAGCGCTTCGAACCTCACGCGGCGGTATACGACGAGGCGTTTCAAACGGCGCTGCTGGCGCAATTGGCGCGCGCCGGCGGGGTGAGCCTGCCGCAGGCTTGAGGACAGTGCTTTGTTGGCCCGTCGGCGCTTGCCGGCGGGCTTTTTTATGCCCGCAGGGTGAACCGGCGAGGCTTTTCTTATACAGTGGCTGTCTGACCTGTTTTGCTTGTTCTTCCTATTATCGCCATGCATACATTCCTGATTATCGTCCCTGAAGGGGGCATGCTGTTCGAAGCGGCGGGCATCGCCGATATCCTGATGCAGGCTAACCGTCTGAGCCCTGCCGAGGCGCCGCTGTATCATATCGCGGTCGCCACTACGCAATCCCATCGGGTGGTACACGGCCTGTCCGGGCTGAGCCTGTTGGCCGACCACCGCCTGGCGGATCTCGATCCGGCCCTGCCGCGCGATACCGTCATTGTTGCCGGCAAGGGGGCGACCGAAGAAGAGGGCGCCCTGGTGGCGGATTGGCTGCGCCGCGCGGCGCCGCAGGCGCGCCGTATCGCTTCCGTTTGCGGCGGGGCTCTGCTGCTGGCCGAAGCCGGTTGCTGGACGGGCGGCGGGCGACTACCCACTGGCGGCTGGCGGAAACGCTGCAGGCGCGCTTCCCGCGGGTGCAGGTCGAGAACGGCCCGATCTACGTGCAGGACGGGCCGATCTGGACCTCCGGCGGCGTCAGTTCCGGCTTCGATCTGACGCTGGCGCTGGTGGAGGACGATTACGGCTTCGTGCAGGCGCGCGAAGTGGCGCAGGATCTGGTGATGTTTCTGCGCCGCCCCGGCGGGCAGGCGCAGTTCAGCCGCTACCCGCTCAACCAGGCCAAATCGCCGGGCCCGATCCGCGACCTGCAGTCCTGGATCCTGGAAAACCTCGCCGACGATCTCAGCGTCGATCGGTTGGCCGAACGCGTGGCGATGAGCCCGCGCAACTTTACCCGGGTGTTCACCCGCGAGACGGGCATTTCTCCCGCCAAATTCGTCGAAGAAGGGCGGTTGCATACCGCCAGGCAGCGCCTCGAGCAGAGTGCGGAGGGCATCGAACAGATCGCGCTGGCCACCGGTTTCGGCAACGGCCTTAACCTGCGGCGGGTGTTTGAGCGCAAACTGCAGCTGACCCCGAGCGAATACCGCGAACGCTTCCACGCGCGCAATTTGGCGTAAATTGATCGGTAAACGTCATTTACGCCGCCTCGTGGCAGGGCTAGATTTGAGGCAAAGCCCAAAACGAGGAGAGCATCATGGTGAAAGTAGGCATTAACGGCTTCGGCAGGATCGGGCGCAACGTGCTGCGCGCGGCGCTGGGGCGCAGCGATTTTGAAGTGGTGGCGATCAACGATCTGACGGACAGCAAGACGCTGGCGCATCTGCTGAAATACGACACGCTTTCCGGCACGCTGGCGGCCAGGGTGGAAGCCGGCGACAACCAGCTGCTGCTGGACGGCCGGCCGATTCAGGTGTTTTCGCAGCGCGATCCCGCCGAGATCCCCTGGCGCAGCGTGGGCGTGGACGTGGTGATCGAAGCGACGGGCTTCTTTACCGAGAAAGCCAAGGCGGAAGTGCACATCACGCACGGCGGCGCCAAGCGGGTGATTATCTCGGCGCCGGCCAAGAACGACGACATCACCATCGTCATGGGGGTTAACGACCAGCTCTACGATCCGGCGCTGCATAAAGTGGTCAGCAACGGCAGCTGCACCACCAACGGGCTGGCACCCGCCGCGCAGGTGCTGCATCAGGCGTTCGGCATCGAATACGGGCTGATGAACACCACCCACGCCTATACCAACAGCCAGGCGCTGCACGATCAGCCGGAAAAAGATCTGCGCGGCGCGCGGGCGGCGGCAGAGTCGATCGTGCCTTACTCCAGCGGCGCGGCCAAGGCGCTCGGCAAGGTGATCCCGGATCTCGACGGCCGCCTGACCGGTTACTCGCTGCGGGTGCCGGTGCCGGTCGTCTCGATCGTCGATCTGACGGTGACGCTGAAACGCCCGGCGACGGTGGAGGAAATCAACGCCACTTTCCGCGCGGCGGCGGCGTCCGGCCCGCTGAAGGGGATCCTGGGCTACAGCGATGAACCGCTGGTGTCGAGCGACTATCGGGGCGACGCGCGCTCATCGATTATCGATGGTTTGTCTACGCTGGTTATCGGCGGCAACCTGGTGAAAGTGCTCGCCTGGTATGACAACGAGTGGGGGTTCTCCAATCGGTTGGTCGATCTGGCGCTGCTGATGGAAAAGCGCGGGCTGTAAATGCCCCATAGCAAAAAGCCCGCTTAAGTTTCCTTAAGCGGGCTTCTCTAAATATGGCTCCTCTGACTGGACTCGAACCAGTGACATACGGATTAACAGTCCGCCGTTCTACCGACTGAACTACAGAGGAATCGTGTGAACGGGGCGCATCATATCCAGCGGCCCCGAGTGTGTCAACGCTAAATTGCCCCAGGCGGTGCGACTGCTCGGTATCTGAGCAATATGCCCGTCAATCAGCCCATTGCGCGTCGTTTTCCGCCTGGCCGCGCAGCAGGCGCGCCAGCGGATCCTGGCGGTAGAAGCGGCAAAAGTGCTGATACAGCGCCGGAAAGCGTTCTGCCAGCAGCTCGGGGGCGCTGAAAAAATACTCCGACAGCACGGCGAAGCACTCGGCTGCATCGGTGGCGGCGTAGGCGTCCATGCTGGCGGCCTCTTCGCCGACCATGTCGATCTCGTCCTGCAGGCTTTCCATTGCGGCGTGCAGATCGTGCTCCCAGGCGGCCACTTCGCGCAGCGGGATCGGCGGCACGCCGGTGGCGACGCCGCCGTTGCGCATATCCAGCTTGTGCACCGCTTCGTGGATCACCAGATTGAAACCGGAGAGATCGAAAGAGTCCTGCACGTCTTGCCAATTGAGCACGATCGGCCCCTGTTCCCAGCTCTGGCCGGACTGCACCACCGGCCCCGAGTGCACCAGGCCGATTTCGTCCTGCCATTCGTCTTCCACCACGAACGGGGTGGGGTAGAGCAGGATTTCGTTGAAGCCGTCGAGGCACTCCGCGCCGAGCTCCAGCACCGGCAGGGCGAACAGCAGGGCGATGCGCGCCTGCATTTGTGAGGTGAGCTGCAGCCCCTGCAGCGGCACGATGCGCTTTTGCTGCAAGATTTGCCCGGCGACGGCCACCAGCCGCTGCCGCTCCTGCTCATTCAGCGGCGAGAGCAGCGGGATCGCCAGCGCGTCCTGCCACTGGGCCTCGATGTCTGCCTGGGATTGAGAGGGTTGAGTCGCTTTCCACGGCCATTTAATCATCAGGTTGCTCGTAAACTCATCACTTGAACGTTCAGCGGTATGCTAATGCTGTAAAAATGCCGCAAAAGCGGGCATGATAGCAAGCGTTGTCAGGAGAGATGCCGGAGCGGCTGAACGGACCAGTCTCGAAAACTGGAGTAGGGGCAACTCTACCGGGGGTTCAAATCCCCCTCTCTCCGCCACTATTCAATCACTTACGAATAAATCTTTCAACGATCCCCATCACAGTAAAACCACCGTTCTTATCGGCTGTCGTTCTTATTTTCCTGTCCCGACCCTTTGCCGACGTTATCAAACCGTCTTTTCGTCTTACCGTTTGTCATGTTGTGAACGATAGGGCGGGTTTGACGCCGCCCGTTGCCGATGGGATTGACTCACTCTGTAAACCCGATGCGCCTTGATATTTCTCGTGCGAGATTACTTGTCCGGCAGCGCATAGGCGATAATGTAGTCGCCGCGCATCGGTGATTGGCGTGCGCCCCCCGCATTGATGACAATGTACTGTTTGCCGGTTTTCGGCGAAAGGTAAGTCATCGGGCCGGATTGGCTCCCGACCGGCAAGCGCGATTTCCAAATCTCTTTACCGTTGGCGGTGTCAAAGGCGCGTAAATAGAAGTCTTGCGTGCCGGCGAAAAACAGAAGACCCGACTGCGTCGACAGCGGCGCGCCCAGCGTTGGCATGCCGATAGGGATCGGCATATGCATGCTGATGCCGAGCGGCCCGGTATCCTCGACTGTCCCGACAGGGACCTGCCACACCAATTTGCCGGTAGTCAGGTCCACGGCGGACATCGTGCCGAACGGCGGTTTCTGGCAGGGGATCCCCAGCGGGGAGAGGAACCGTTCTCGCAGGGCCCCGAACGGGGTGCCCTCCATCGGGACTATCCCCATTTCAATACCGCTGGCGTTGGTTGGCACCTTATCCCGCGGCACCAGATAATGCGCCAATCCCAGACGCATGTCGTTAACGAACATCAGGTTATTGTGGGGATCCACGGCGACGCTGCCCCAGTTCATTCCTCCCAGGGAGCCTGGGTATTGCAGGGCGCGGTCTTCACCCGGCGGGGTGAAAATGCCTTGATAGCGCATTTCTTTAAACTGAATGCGGCATAACAGCAGGTCAATCGGTGTTGCGCCCCACATATCCGACTCTTTCAGTTGTTCATTGCCAATCATCGGCATCCCCACTGAGTACGGCTGGGTGGGGGAATAGCGTTCACCCTTGATAGCTCCCGTTGGCACCGGGCGTTCTTCAACTTGCGCGACGGGCTCGCCGGTCACGCGGTTGAGCATGAAAATCATGCCTTGCTTGCTGGTTTGCACCAGAACCGGCGTAATGCCGCCTTTGCCGTCGGGCAAATCGAACAACAGTGGCTGTGAGGGCAGATCGAAGTCCCACAAATCGTGGTGGGTCGTCTGATAGTGCCAGCGAACTTTGCCGGTAGCGGCGTCTACGGCGACGACGGCGGAGCTGTATTTGTCGTCCAGCGCGCTGCGAGTGCCGCCAAAAAAGTCTGGCGTCGCGTTGCCTGTGGGTAAATAGATGAGGTTCAACCGCTTGTCATAGGACATGGCTGACCAGACATTCGGCGTGCCGCGAGTATAGGTTTGCCCCTCCGGCGGCAGGCCGCTCAGTTCAGGGTTGCCCGGATCCCAGGCCCACACGAGGTTGCCGGAGTGAACATCATAAGCTCGAACAACGCCGGGAGGCTCATCGGTGGAAAAGTTGTCCGCTACGCGTCCCCCCACGACGACGATTTCTCCGGCCACCAGCGGCGTGGAGGTTTGTTGATAATAGCCCGGTTTGATTTCGCCCATGCCGCTGCCGAGATCGACGGTACCGCGATCGCCAAAGGCGTCGCACAATTTCCCCGTGTCGGCATCAAGGGCGATGAGTCTGGCGTCAATAGTGGGCAGGAACAAACGACGCGAACAGATCGCGGGTGGGCGACTCGAGCCTGTTGCTGCAGGAGCGGCGTGATCCTCGTAGTAACCCAGGCCCCGGCAGCGCTGCCAGTTCGGCGAGGCGGCCTGCGGATCGAAACGCCATTTTTCTTTCCCGCTATCCACATCTAAAGCCAGTACTTTACTGTACGGGGTGCAGACATAAAGCGTGTCGCCGACCTGCAAAGGCGTATTCTGATCTTCCGCGCCCGAACCTTTGCTCACGGGAAGATCGCCGGTATGGGCAGTCCAGGCCACCTGCAAGCGGGAAACGTTCTGCTTGTTTATTTGATCAAGTGCGGCGAAGCGATCGCCGTGCGGGGTATTTCCCCAGTGCTCCCAATTCTTTTGTTGCTCGCCGGCGGCTACTGGAAATACGGGGATGGTTTTCGTCGCGCTGACCAGCGGTTGGGATCTGAACATCCACCCGAAGCTGACCCCCAGCCCGATGGCCAGGATCGCCGCTAAGCCGAAAGCCGGGCCTTTTTTGGCCGAATGGCCGGGCATCAATGGCCAGGCGATAGCGCAAAGAAACGCTAAAACGCCGAGGGTGAAAAGGCGCGAGAACAGCGGCCAGTAATGCCAGCCGGCATCGGCGACGGCCCAAAACAGGGAGGCGACGAAGGCGATCGCGTACAGGATAATGCCGCTGCGACGGCGCCGGGCAATCAGTACGGCGGCGATAATCATCGCCAGACCCATCGCCACGAAATAAAACGTTCCGCCGACGAAGGCCAATCTGGCGCCGAGAAGGCAGATTGCCAGGCCGATAATGAACATCAATCCGGCAAGAAACCACAGGAGGTACTTCTTCCCGTCCCGCGTCCTGTGTGCTTTTTGCATATGAGCTCCTTAGTGATTTTTCTCTGAGGCGGTTAAAAAGGGGAATGAGGTGGCGTTGCGCCTTCCGGCTGGGGCGCCGCGTGTTTGCAGCCGGAAGGCGTCTGTACCGAAGAAAGGAAGGGAGGGAATGTCATTCCCGCTATCCTGTCGCGCTGTTCAAACGGGGGCTACTCCGCGCGTTCAGCGCATGTCATTTGAACGTGCGTCAAGGTAAGCCTTATACCCATGCCCTGCCGCTTGGCGAACTTGATGGCGCCCTTTGGCGACGATCATCGCCACCGTCAATAGCGCCGGCAGCGCCAGCACGGTGAAAATGGTGCTTAAGCTCCAACCGAGCGCCAGCATTTCAGCGCCGGCCAGCGCGCTCAATATGGCGCCCAAACGACCGATGCCGTGCATCCAGCTGGAGCCGGTAGCCCGGGCTTCGGTGGGATAAAAACTGGCCGACAGGGCGTTCATGCCGGTGTTGGCTCCTCCGATGCAGAATCCGATCGCCATCGCGCAGCCTCCCATCAGGACGGGGTAGCCCATCGCCGGCCCCATAAGCAGGGTGAACAGCGCCCCCATCCCATAAATGGACGCCAAAGCGCGATGCGGTTCGGACCTGTCCATCAGCCAGCCGGAAAACAGTGAGCCCAGCGTGCCGCCCGCCTGAAACAGGGCGGTGATGATCGCCGCTTGCGTGACGTTGAAGCCGCCGTCTTTAATCAGCAACGGCAGCCAGCTGCCCAACGTATAGAACAGAAACAGCGCGGAAAAATACGATCCCCACAGCATTAAACTGCCGAAGCGATACTGCGAGCTCACCACTAATTTGATGGGGTGCGCGCAGGCCTGGTTTGGCGGGGGCAATATGATGGTGCTGTGCCGAAGATCGAGGTCGGGCGCCAGTTTCGCCAAAATCCGCTGAATTCCGTCGTTTTTCGCCCGTTTCTCCACTAGGAAACACACCGATTCGGGTAACGCCGCCATCAGCACGGGCGCGAACAGCAGGGGCAAGATCCCGCCGAGCAGCAGCACGGAATGCCAGCCGAAGCGTGGCATCAGCCAGGAGGCGGCGAATCCGCCCAAGGCGGCGCCAAAGGTGAAGCCGCAGAAGACCACGGTAATCAAGAAAGCGCGGCGCCGGGCAGGCGCGAATTCCGCCACCAGGGTGCCGACATTCGGCATGGCGGCGCCCAGCCCCAAGCCGGTGAGCAGGCGAAATAACATCATCTGCTCCATATTTTGAGAAAACGCCGTCACCAGCGTCCAAACGCCAAAAAAGAATACGCTGTTGATGATGACCACTTTGCGGCCGAACCTGTCTGACAATGGCCCGGAAAGCATCGCGCCCAGCGACAGGCCAATCAGCGCCGCGCTGATCACCAGCCCCAGCTCGCGATTAGTGATTTGCCAATCGGCCTTAAGCTCTGGCGCAATAAATCCCATGATAACGATATCGAATCCATCCAGAGCAATGATGCAAAAGCCGAGCAGCACGACTATCTTTTGCCATTTCCCTAAGGGGCGGCTGTCGATCAGCGCCCGAACATTGATTGCGTTGTTTCCCGACATGGGGGGCTCCCGGTGCAGTAGTTGAGTGTCATCACTATAAGCAGCCGTTGGTGGGGCAATAAATGTCGATTATCGAAATAATGTGCGTTTATCGGACGATGAGGTGAGAGGGAAGTGAGGGTGGAATGTTAACCTTATGTTATGAAAAGGGATTGCCGTGGGAATGGCTGAGCCGGAAGCGGTTGAGAGTGTGAGCGCGATCATTAACCTTTTCAGTAAGATGAAAGAATGAGCGGGCCTTGATGGCCCGCACGGTTAACGCATGGCGGTGAGCCGAACCGGGGCGTTGGCGGCCCCGAAGCCGCGGTAGCCGCCCCGACGTTCCAATAACTCGAAGAAGAAGCGCCCTTTCTCGTAGGCGACGGTATAGACGTGCAGTAATTCTCCACCTTGCTCGTCTCGATCGTAGAGCACATTGAACGCTTGCAGCTGCGAAAGGAAAACGGGATCAAGATCGAAACGCGCTCTGAGGTCTTGATAGTAGTTATCGGGGATGCGCAGCGTTTTTAATCCACGCTGCTGAGCCGCTTTCACGACGCTGAACAAATCATTACAGCCAAAGGCGACATGCTGTAATCCCGCGCCCTGATAGGTGGTTAATGCCTGGGCGATTTGGGTTTCCCGGCTCACCGACATATTCAGCGGCAGCCGGATGGCGTCGTTGGGGCTGCGCAACACGCGGCTGCGCACCAAACCCAACGGATCGGGCAGTTCCCACTCGTTGTCCTGCACAAAACCCGGCACGCTGCGCAGGAACATGATCCAGTTGCCGCAAGATTCGTCCGTCAGCGCTATCGCGAGGTGATCGATGCTCTGCAGTGCAGGCGGCGGCGCGCTGCGATGAGTCAGATGAAAATCGGTGTGATAAATATCGTTCTTGGGATCTTCGTCCGCCTCGACCAGATAAATCAGGCTGCCGTCCGGTGCGCACAGGGCGGGAATTTGCCGCTCGTTGGGGCCGGTTTCTCCTTGCCAGAGGGCGTAACCGTAGTCTTGCGCCCGTTGCAGTAAACGCGCTACGCCGCGAACCCGCCACGCCACGGCGCAAAGAGAAATGCCGTGCAAGTGATAATAGCCGCTGGCCTGACTTTCCGGCTGGGCATTCAGAATGACATTCACTTTGCCGTTGCGATAGAGGGCGACGCTTTTGGAGCGGTGTTCGCCGGCGTGAACCAATCCCAACTGCGTCAGCCATTGGCCCATCGCCAGCCCATCGCTGTGCGAGACGGCAAATTCGATAAACTCCAGCGCCAGCAAGGGGGGATGCGCTTCTGAATGAAATAATGAGTGTTCTATGAGCGAGGCCATGGCGTTGGGCAGCAGAGGCTGTTTGGCCAACCAGTCATAGGTTTGTTCCTCCAGCCACAACAACGATCGGAAACCGTCCTGAGCCGTGGGAAGCACCGGCGAGGCGCGGAAACCATCGTTAAATATCTCCAGCGACCAGGCGCCGCGATAGCCATGCGCGGAAAGTTGAGTCATGAACTGAGCCAGGTTCAGCTCCCCTTGGCCGGGGAAACAGCGGAAATGGCGGCTCCAGGCGAGCACGTCCATCTTCAGCAGCGGGGCGTCCGCCAGTTGTACAAACACAATTTTTTCGGGCGGGACTTCATCAAGGCCGTCAAGATTATCGCCGCGCGACAGGATATGAAAACTATCGAGAATGATCCCCAGCGCCGGATGGTCTACGGCCTTAACCCGCGCCCAGGCGTCGCGCCACAGGTTCACGTGACGTCCCCATGCCAGCGCTTCATAACCGACAGTAATATCATACTCGGCGGCCAACTCCGCCAACGCGCGCAAATCGCTCACTTGCGTGGCCATGTCTTCGCTGCTGTCGGGCGAGACATTACTGCAGAGCAGCATGCGCGAGCAGCCCAATTGCTGCATGACGTCGAACTTGCGCGCTGCGCGTGAAAGGTTCTGCGCCAGGCTTTCGCGCGAGCCGCCTTCGAAGTCCCGAAACGGCTGGAACAGTAAAATTTCCAGGCCCAGTTCGGCGCACAGATCACGGATTTGCGCCGGTGAACCGGGGTAATAGACCAGATCGTTATCGAAAATTTCGACGCCATCAAAGCCTGCGGCGGCGATAGCCCGCAGTTTTTCCGGCAGCGAGCCCGATACCGAGACCGTCGCGATAGAACGTTTCATCATTGCCTCCAGTTAAGCGGTCATGGATGACCTGAAAGCGACCATTCAGTAGCGAGGCGGACCACCGACGGGAATTGAAACCTGTTATGGACCAAATGAAATGTTTCGTCAATTCAGAACATTCCATGAATTTTAGTTATATAAATCGATCGGTTTTCTCACTTTACTTTTACATATTGCGCTTCCTACACTCTGTCGACATGTACCCTCAAATAATAAGGATACCGGGATGAAAAGTGATTGGATGGCGCGAGAACTGGTGCATCGCGATTACAGCCATCACCCGCCTGCGCTGGCGCCGCTGTATAAAACCAGCGTGCTGCGATCGCCGCGCAATGCATTAATTTCATTGCAAAACTCGCTGTCTGAACTGACCGCACCCGTGTTCACGCCAACGGATATCGGCCCGATTGATCACGATCTGATTCTGAACTACGCCAAAGACGGCTTACCGATCGGCGAGCGGATCATCGTGCATGGATATGTGCGCGATGCCTTCGGTGCGCCGGTGCGCAACGCCCTGGTCGAGGTATGGCAGGCCAATGCGGGAGGGCGCTATCGTCACAAGAAGGATCAGTATCTGGCGCCTATCGATCCCAATTTTGGCGGCTGCGGCAGGATGCTGACCGACGACAACGGGTATTACTGTTTTCGCACCATCAAGCCGGGCCCGTACCCCTGGCGCAATCAGGTCAGCGACTGGCGTCCGGCGCATATTCACTTCTCGCTCTCCGGCGAGGCGTTCGCGCAGCGGTTGATCACGCAGATGTATTTCGAAGGCGATCCGTTGCTCGTTCGTTGCCCCATCTTGCAGTCGGTAGGCAGCGACGATGCGATGCGCACGCTGATTGCCGAGCTGGATATGCACGCCGCCGTGCCGCTGGACAGCCTGGCCTACCGCTTCGATCTGGTGCTGCGCGGCCATCGGGCCACGTGGTTTGAGAACCGTACACAGGGAGCCGCGTGATGAAAAAGTATTTGTCTGAAACGGCCTCGCAAACCGCCGGCCCTTATGTGCACATCGGTTTGGCGCCGCATGCCGCCGGTTTTGACATTTTTGAGCGTAATTTCACCCATGTGTTGACGCAACCGGAAACGCGCGGGGAACGCATCGTGGTGGAAGGGCATGTTTATGACGGTACCGGCACGCCGGTGCGAGACGCGCTGGTTGAAGTCTGGCAGGCCAACGCCGCCGGGCGATATCAGCATCCCGCCGACGGCCAACGAGATAAACCCGACGACCCCGCTTTTCGCGGCTGGGGGCGAACCTGTTCGGATTTCACCAGCGGCCTGTGGCAATTTGAGACGATCAAACCGGGCAGAGTGATGGGGCGCGACGGCCGGCTGATGGCGCCTCATCTCAATTTATGGATCGTGGCCCGCGGCATCAACATCGGGTTGAACACGCGTCTTTACTTCGCCGACGAGCAGGCGGCGAACGCTGAAGATCCGGTGTTGAACCTCATTGAATGGGAGAAACGGCGCGGCACGTTATTGGCGCAAAGGCGGCAGCGCGGTGATCAGACGGTATACCATTTCGATATCTGGCTACAGGGCGAGAACGAGACCGTTTTTTTTGATATTTGACCTCCGTTTGCCCTGTGAATGAGCTTGCCGCGTCGGCGGCAAGTTAATACTATAAATCATGAACATGACTTCTCGCTTTAGCCAACGCATCCGCCTGCGTCATCTGCACGCCTTTGTCGCTACCGCGCAGCAGGGGACGCTGGTGCGCGCCGCACAGCAATTGGGCATCACGCAGCCCGCCCTCTCCAAAACGCTCAATGAACTGGAAAGCCTGGCCGGCGAGCGCCTGTTTTCGCGCAGCCGGCAGGGGGCAGAGCTGACCGCCGCCGGGGCGCGTTTCCTGCAGGATGCGGGGCGCGTTTTGGATGCGCTGAATGTGTTGGGGCGTACGGTCGCATCGGACAGCGAGGCGCTGCCGGCGCCGCTGCATATCGGGGCGCTGCCCACCACGCTGGTGAGTTTGGTCGCGCCGGTCGTGGTGGGGTTGCAGCAGCAATCGCCAGGTTGGCGCGTGCAGGTTTCGACGCTGGCCAACGATGCGCTGATGATGGCGGTGAGATCCGGGCAATTAACCTTAGGGATAGGGCGTATGTCAGACCCCTCTCGCATGGAGGGGCTCAATTTCGAGCTGCTGTATCATGAAACGCTGCGGCTGGTGGTTTCCCCCCATCATCCGCTGCTGCATGCGGATGTCACGCTGGCGGAGGCCCTGAGTTGGCCATTGGTGCTCTCACCGCGTGGGACCGTACCGCGCCAGAATGCGGAGGCGCTCATTGTCAGCCACGGGCTGGCCGTGCCGGAAGGCTGCGTCGAGACCTTGTCGGTCACGCTGGCGCGCTGCCTGACGTTGCAGTATGGCTATGTTTGGCTGGTGCCTTACGGCGCGGTGCGCGACGATCTGTTCGGCAATCACCTGCGTGCGCTGCCGTTGCCTACTCAGGGAATGGCAGAACCGTTGGGCATCATTACCCGGCAAGAGGCGTTCACGCCCCCTGAGCAGCAGCGCCTGGTCGCAGCGCTGCGTCAGAGAGTACTGGATGTGCCGGTATAAACGGCTGTTCTATTCGACCGGTGGCTGCCCGGCATCGTGTTCGGCAAAGACGGATTGCGCCAAATGAAAGGCGGCGTTCGAGGCGGGCAGGCCGCAGTAAAGCGCCGCATGCATCAGGACTTCTTTGAGCTCTTCGCGCGTGACGCCGTTGTTGAAGGCGGCTCGTATATGCATTTTCAGTTCAGCTTCGCGATTCAAGGCGATCAACATCGCGATGGTGATCAGGCTGCGGGTATGGCGCGACAGACCCGGACGCGTCCACATTTCCCCCCAGGCGTAGCGAGTGATGAAATGTTGAAATTCCTCGTTGAACGGCGACAGCGCCGCGAGGGTATTATCGACATGTTCATCGCCCAATACGGCTCTGCGCACCGTCATGCCTTGCTGATAGCGTTGCCGCTGCGTGAGCTGTTCATCCAAAAAGGCCCGGAAAGTGCGATTGAATGCCCGCCAGGCCTCGACGCTGGAAAGGTGAGAGGCGGGCAAGATGACGCATTGAGCGCCGGGAATGCCCGCCACTAACGCTTTGGCATCATCGACGGTGGTTACCGCGTCGTCATGTCCGGCGATAATCAGCGTCGGCACGAGGATCCCTTCCAGCTCGGCGCGTAAATCGGCGTTTGCCAATGCTTCGCAGCAAGCGGCATAGCTGTTGGGATCGCAGGCCGTCAGCTGATTCAATAATGCTTGCACCCTGGCGGGGGCGGATTGGCAAAATGCCGGCGTGAACCAGCGTGATGCTGCGCCATCGCTGACGGCGGACATCCCCGACTGACGCACTTGCGCGGCGCGTTGTCGCCAATTCGCCGCCGTTCCAATTTTTGCTGCGCTATTGGCGATGGTCAACGTCAGCAAGCGCTCGGGATGAAAACGCGCCAGCCATAATCCCGTTAACCCCCCCATGGAGATACCGCAAAAATGGACGCGCTCAATCGCCAGAGCGTCCAGCAATGACAGCACCTGTCTGCCCAGCAGCGCCAGCGATCCGGGTTGTTCACCGGGCGGCGATGCGCCGTGGCCGGCAACGTCGTAGCGCAGAATGCGATAGTGGGAGATGAGCGCGTCGCGCTGCGGTTGCCACATTGCCAATGACGTCCCCAGCGAGTTGCTGAACAGAATGACCGGGGCGTTTTCGGGCCCTTCCAGGACATAATTCAACATCATTGCTCCTTTTCGGCCGATGCCAGAACTTGTTGAATGAAACGCTGTGCGCTGCCTGTGGCATTGGCCGGATCGAGCAACGTCTCCAGAGCTTCCCGGCTGAGTCGGGAAGAGACTTCCGCATCGGCGCACAGCAGGGTTAACAGGGATTGCTGCGTTGCCTGAGCCTGGCGGCAACATTGCGCGATATGCTGGTGCGCCTGCTGGCGGCCGAGAAGAGGGGCTAAGGCCAGGGAAACCGATTCAGCCATGATCTGCCCCTGCGTCAGCGCCAGATTGCGCCGCATCGCCGCTTCATGCACCTCCAGGCCGTTAACGAGGTCAAGGCTTTGCGCCATTGCCGCTCCGCTCAGCACCAGGAGCTGCGGCAGGCTTTGCCACTCGGCCTGCCAGCCTCCCAGCGCGCGTTCGTGCTCCTGCACCTGGCCGGCATACAATCCCGCCATCAGCGCAGGCAAGCGGTTAGCCGCGCTGAGGATGGCGGCGCAGAGTACCGGATTACGCTTATGCGGCATGGTGGAGGAGCCGCCGCGACCCGGAGCCGAAGGTTCGCTGATTTCAGCGACCTCGGTTTGCATCAACAGCGACATGTCACGCGCCAGCTTGCCGAGCGTGCCCGTGAGTCCGGCATACCAGCCGGCCAGTTCCAGCAACCGGTCGCGTTGGGTATGCCACGGCGTGGCGCTGCGCGGCAGCGCCAGCGCTTCCGCCAGCGCCTGCTCGACGCGTTCTCCCTGCTCGCCGAATGAGGCGAGCGTGCCGGCGGCACCGCCGAATTGCAGCGCCAGCACGCGTGGCCGCATCTCAGCCAGACGAACCCGAAAGCGCAGCAAGGCGTCCAGCGTGCCGGCCAGCTTCAGCCCCAGCGTCGTGGGTAACGCGTGTTGCAGCCAGGTGCGGCCGACCATTAACGTTGCGCTATGGCGCCGACATTGCGCCGTCAGCGCCGCAATCAGATGATTGAGCAGCGTGTCGGTTTGGCTGAGCGCGCTGCGCAGTTGCAGCACCAGCCCGCTGTCAATCGCATCCTGACTGGTTGCCCCCCAGTGAACGAAGCGCGCCGCGTCCGGCGAGCGTTGAGCCACCAGCGCCGTCAACTGTTTGACGAGCGGAATCGCTAAGTTGCCCGCCAATCCGGCGGACTGCGCCAGCGCGGCGGCGTCGAGTTTTTCCGCCCGGCAGTGGCTGCGTATGATTCGAGCAGACTCGTCATCGATAATCCCTGCAGATGCCAGGGCTTGCGCCAGGCCGGCTTCGAAATCGAGCATGCCCTGTAGCAGGGCCGTATCGCTGAAGCAGGGCGTTAATGGCGACGTCATAAACATTGCGCTATAGAGTGACATTGGTTATATCCGTTCCAGAATCAAGGCGACGCCCTGCCCAACACCTACGCACATGGTGCACAGGGCAAAGCGCCCGCCGGTGCGACGCAGCTGATAAGCGGCGGTCATAGCCAGCCTGCCGCCGGATGCGCCCAGAGGATGGCCCAGCGCGATGGCGCCGCCGTTAGGGTTGACCTGTGCCGCATCATCCGGTAACCCCAGGGCGCGCATCACGGCCAGCGCCTGGGCGGCAAAGGCCTCATTCAACTCGATGACGTCCATTTGCGCCAGGCTCAAACCGGTTTGCGCCAGTACCTTGCGGACCGCGGGAACCGGCCCGTAACCCATGATGCGCGGCTCTACGCCGCAGGCGGACATGGCGACCACCCGCGCCAGCGGGGCGAGTCCATACTGCACCGCCGCGCGTTCGCTGGCAATGAGCAGGGCGCTGGCCCCGTCGTTGATGCCCGAGGCGTTGCCGGCGGTGACGCTCCCCTCGGCGTGTACGACGCCCTTCAGTGCGGACAGCGCGGCCAAAGAGGTGCTGCGGGGATGTTCGTCGCGAACCAAGTTGAGCGGTTCGCCTTTGCGTTGCGGAATGTTGACGGCGATCAGTTCCTCATCAAACAGGCCCAGCTCCTGAGCGCGGGCGGTGCGTTGTTGGCTGCGCAATGCAAAGGCGTCTTGATCGGCGCGGCTGACGGCGAATTCGCGAGCCACATTTTCGGCGGTTTCAGGCATGGTTTCGACACCGAACTGAGCGCGCATTTGCGGGTTGATAAAGCGCCATCCCATCGTCGTATCTTCCATTTTCAGCGATCGGCTGAAGGCGCTGTCCGCTTTGCCGGTGACAAAGGGTGCGCGCGACATGCTTTCCACGCCGCCCGCGATGATGACCTCCGCTTCGCCGCATTTAATGGCGCGCGCCGCCATCCCTACCGCGTCCAATCCCGAACCGCACAGGCGATTGTGGGTGGTGCCCGGCACGGAGTGCGGCAATCCGGCCAGCAGCAGCGCCATTCGCGCCACGTTGCGGTTGTCTTCACCGGCCTGGTTGGCGCACCCCAGAATAACGTCATCAATGGCCTGGGGATCCAGCTGCGGCAGCCTGGCAAGCAGCGCCTTCAGGGGCAGAGCGGCCAAATCGTCGGCGCGCAGCGCGGATAATGCGCCGCCGTAACGGCCAAAGGGCGTACGAACGGCATCGCAGATTAAAGCCTGTTGCATGGCGATTTCCTCAAGCGGGGATCAGGTCAGATTGCAGTAAACGTATCGGGGTTAACGCTTGCAGCGCGTCAAAGGTGAGCCCCGGACACAGCTCCAGCACCTGCGGGCCGTCCGGGGTGATATCAATGATTGCCATATCCGAATAGATGCGGCTGACGCAGGCCAACCCGGTCAACGGGTAGCTGCACTGTTCCACCAGCTTGCATTCGCCGGTCTTGGTCAGGTAGTCCATCATCACATAGACTTTGCGCGCGCCGATGGCCAGATCCATGGCGCCGCCCACCGCCGGGATCGCGTCTTCGGCGCCGGTGCTCCAGTTGGCCAGATCGCCGGCAGCCGAGACCTGATACGCCCCCATCACGCAGATATCGAGATGGCCGCCGCGCATCATGGTAAAAGAGTCGGCGTGATGGAAATAACTGCCGCCGGGCAGCAAGGTCACCAGCTCTTTGCCGGCGTTGATGAGTTCCGGATCTTCTTCGCCCGGCGCGGGTGATGGCCCCATGCCGAGCAGGCCGTTTTCGCTGTGCAGAATCACTTCTTTGTCGGCGGGCAGGTAGTTAGCGATGCGGGTCGGCAGCCCTATTCCGAGGTTGACGTAGGCGCCTTCCGGAATATCGCGCGCCACCCGTTGGGCTAATTGGTCGCGGGTTAATTTTTGCATGTTCTACTCCTCAGGCAGAGAGGGAAAAGGTCGCGGGGCGCGCCACCGCCACCAGGCGCTGGACGAAGATGCCCGGCGTTATCACGTTTTCCGGATCCAGTGCGCCCAACGGCACCAATTCAGCGACCTGCGCTATCGTCGTGGCGGCGGCCATCGCCATCACCGGGCCAAAATTACGCGCCGCTTTGCGGTAAACCAGATTGCCCCAGCGGTCACCCCGATGGGCCTTTATCAAGGCGAAATCCGCCTTCAAGGGCGTTTCAAACACGTAATGACGCCCGTCGATTTCACGCGTTTCTTTGCCTTGCGCCAGCGGCGTGCCAAAGGCGGTTGGGGTGAAAATGCCGCCCAACCCGCTGCCGGCGGCCTGCATGCGGGCCGCCAGGTTGCCCTGAGGCACCAGTTCCAGTTCGATCGCGCCGCGGCGATAAAGATCGTCGAAGACCCACGAATCGGCCTGGCGCGGGAAGGAGCAAATCATCTTTCGCACACAGCCGGTCTTGAGCAGCGCCGCGAGGCCGCTGTCGCCGTTGCCGGCGTTATTGCTGATTACCGTCAGCTCGCGGGCACCGCGTTCAATCAGCGCATCGATCAGTTCCAGCGGCTGTCCCGCGGGGCCAAAGCCGCCAATCATGATGCTCGCGCCGTCCGGAATGATGGACACGGCATCTTCCAGGGTGGCCACACTTTTATCGATCATCTGTTGTTCCTTTTGTTCGATGCCCGCCGGGGGAGTGTCTATCGTCAATGGGAAAAGTAGATCGTCCCTTTCAGGCAAACAATACCGATTATCGAAAAAGTGTGCGATTATCGGCTATTGTTTAACAAAGGTTCGCAGGCTGTGATCGTCGGCACACCGAAATTTCAGGCAGACAGCGGGGTAACGAGAATGGAAAAAGGACAGGAAATTACGCGCAGCAGCACCGATCCCTGGAAGGGGGATCCCGACTTTATGGCCTCTTTGGCGCGAGGATTGGAAGTTCTGCAGGCTTTTACGCCGCAGCGGCGGCTGATGTCGGTATCGCAGATTAGCCAGCGTACCGGCATTCCGCGCGCGGCGGTGCGCCGCTGCCTTTACACCCTGAGTAAGCTGGGCTTTGTGTACGCGGAAGACGGCAAGAATTTTGAGCTGCGCCCGCGCGTCTTGTCGCTGGGCCATAACTGGCTGGCGGCTTCGCCGTTGGCCAACGCCGCGCAGCCGGTGTTGAGGCAACTCAGCCAGACGCTCAATGAGTCCTGTTCCATGGCCATATTGGACGGTGATGACATTCTTTATATCGCCCGCGCATCGACTTCGCGGATCATGACCATCGATTTGCACGTCGGCAGTCGCTTACCTGCCAGCACGACGTCGATGGGGCGGGTTCTGCTGAGCGGGCTTGCCAATGAGCCGTTGAATGACTATTTGGCGCGGCTGACGCAACTGCGTTACACCAGCCATACCCTGGTGAGCGTTAGCGCATTGCGGGAAGAGCTGGCGCGCGTGCGTCAGCAGGGATATGCCATCAACGATCAGGAACTGGAGATTGGCCTGCGTTCACTGGCGGTGCCGCTCACCACGCCGGACGGCCGTATCGCCGCGGCGTTGAACGTCGGTGTGCATGCCAGCCAGGTTTCCGCAGAGCGTTTGTATCAGCACCACTTGCCTTTATTGCGCTCGGCCGCCGAAGAGATATCGCTGCTGTTGCACGACTAATCTTGAACTTTGGGCCCCTGCCGGAGTTAACGCCGGTTTTTTACCGCGCCAGGTGAGTCATGCGGTGTTGTACTGTTGCCTGCGGGTAAGGTAATTTGCTGTTGGCAAAGATGACTGACGCGGGGGCCAACGGACATGAACGAGAAAATCGACTATCACATCGAGAAATACCATTTCGCGCCGCTGGATGAGGCCCCGCGGCTTGCGCACCAGTGGCGTGAGGTGCTGAACGAGTGCCGCGAGACGCAGGCCGGGGCGGAAGAGCGTCTGCGCATTGCGCTGCTCAACGTGGACTATGTGACCAGTTTCGAATTGCCGTTTCGCTTATTGCTGGTGCGGGCGCCGCAGCTGATCGCCGGCCTGCGCGATGAGCTGTCGATAAGTCAAAAAAATGTGGTGTTCAACGGCAAGCGTTTCGGCTGTGTCTACAGCCTGAAAAGCGATTTGAGCGGCGTGCCGGAGGCCTTTCAGTACGGCCTGTCGACCCGTATTCATCGAACCTCGGCGTCGGGCGTGGACGCGCTGCCTTACCGGGAAATCGCCAAGGCGCTCAAAGCGCCGCGTGAGCGGCTCAAGCTGGCGCTGGAGCAGGGGCTGCCGGTAACGGCGCTGGATGGATTGTTCTGGTTCGGCATCCAGCGCATTGCCGCCGAGGTGCGCAGGCTAAGAAAAACCGGCATGGCGATCGTGACGGCGGAAACCGAGATCTTCGACACCCTGACCGGCACGACGCGCAAGGTCCCGGTGTACCGCCTGGCCGAAAGTTAATGGCCGATAGCCGGCGGTTTATATTATGAGGCTTGATTCCCGCCGGTCTCCGCCTGGCTCTTCTACGATCCTTTTTTTACCCGCATCTCCTCGCCGTTCGGCAAGAAAACCGACGCGACGTATTCCTCAAACCTGACTCAGCGTTCGTTCTGCAGCGGCACAACACAGACGGCGGGCCATCGTCGATAGCCGGTGTCACGATGGTGTTTCCGGTGGTCGGCGCCGTTTGCCGCCCACCTTTGGCTAACATCGACGAGGGTTTGAAGGAGAAGAGTATGCTGAAACGTTTTGCACTGCTGTGCTGGCGCCTGATCGGCGCCAACGCTCTGGCGGCGGGCCCCAACGCCAATATCAAGTATTACGGCTATGACTGGCTGGACTTTTATGAAACTGCCACGCCGTCTTTCAGCGCCACAGAGGCGCTTAAGGCGATTACCGGCACCGGCTTCAGTATGACCAATCTGAACGTGGTGCACACGTTGGCAAGCCTCAATCTGCCCGTTTGCGCCGGTGGCACCTGCGCCGTGAACATTCAGGCTGGTTCGGGTGCGGTCTCGGGATCGCCGTTTATCGATATCTGCCCTGGCGCAGACTCGAACGGCAGTTGTCAGGCCGCGGGTTCCTGGAACGCCATTTGGACGGCGGTGAAAAAGATCGCCGAAGCCAAACATAAGCCCGGTGCCATTTATTTTATCGATGAGCCGTTCGACGTTCCCGCGTTACAGACCGCGGGGAAATACGACGCTTACCAATATTCAAGCTATGTTTGCACCCTGCGGCAGGCCATGCAGCAGTATGGCGTCGCGATCCCCATCTACACCATCTTGTCCTACCGGCATGCCAACAACGCCGAATGGATCCGTGAAATACAGCAGGGCGCGCCTGCGACCGCGTGTCCGGCCAACGTAAAAAGCACGCCCGATTGGGTTGGGGTGGATAACTACAACTGGTCGGTGGCGGATATGTGGAGTACCTACAACCGCCTGGCGCCGATAAGCGCAGCCGGACAAAAGTGGGTGTTGGTACCGCCTTCCACGGCATCGTTAGGAATGAACGACCAGCAACTGCACGCGCAAATTCAACTGTATTGGGATTTTATTAACCAATATCCCAATGCGCCTGTGGTTTACATCATGAACTGGCGGTTTGATCGCGAGGTTACCGAGAACCGTGCAGCCTACCCTCAATCGACCGCCTTACTGTCTTTCATGGCGAACACGCTGCTTGCCAAACCTTAGGCATGCAAAAAGGAGGTTCGAATCAGGAACCTCCTTTACAGTGCCGCTTACCGATAGGCTTCATTGCGCGCGATCGCGTATTTCCCGCTGCCCAGCAGCAGGATGACGACCCCACCCATAAAGAACACCAGTTCGTTTTCAATGCCCCAGGCGCCGACGTCGGTGACGGTAAACACCTTGCCGGTGCCCACCATCAGAAACGCCACCACCAGCGTGAGGGCGTAAACCAGCGCGGCGGGGCGGGTGAACAGCCCCAAAACGATCAGTATCGGCGCCAGGATCTCCCCTACATACACGCCATAGGCGATGAAGGCGGGCAGCCCCTGTTGTTGTAACGCATCGGCGATCCAGCCGACGCCATGCTGAATTTTCGCCACGCCGTGAAACAGCATCAGCCCGCCGAAGGTCAGTCTGAGCGCCAACTTACCGGCGTCCGGGCGATCAAAAAGGCGCGTGAATGCCGCATTCAGTGACTTAACCATGACCCTTCCTCCTGAATAGGAATGATTTTCAATCAATATATCAGCAAGGTGAATGCGAAAGATGTTCTGGATCAGTAAAACGGCGGGCTTTACGCCGAATCAGCGGGCGAGGTTCGGCGGGCATTGCGCACGGCAACGCAGGCTGTCCCCGCGACCCAAATCGCGGTAAAATGCAGCAGTTCACCCTATCGCATTCCATCAGGCCGTCGAACCCGCTATGAAAACGCGCAAACCGCGCCGTCCGCCCGGGCGGTGGATCTATTACATCCTGCATGAAGACATGCTGTGGCCCTGCCCGGTCAAATGGGAGTGGGAGAGCGGCTATAACGCCTGGCTGCCGTTTTACTATTCCCCCACGCTGGAGTTCGTCGCCGGCAACCCCGCCCGCGCCACCAAGGTCAGCAGCGGCCGGCGCTAAGCGTGTAGCCCGCCTTGCCGCCCGGCATTCGCTCACCTAAGATCATTGCATCACCCACAGGTTTCCGGGAGCGCCCATGTCTACTCTGTTTCGCACTTCTCTTTGCGGCGCGGTGGCGTTGCTGCTTGCGGGTTGTCAGCAGACGGCGCATAAACCGGCGCCGCCGCTGCAGGCGCAGTTGGATCACATCGCTCTGATGCTGGCCGGCGGGCATTTCCTGCGCGTGGCGTGCGGGCGCAGCGAAGTGCCGGACGATGTGAAATTGCAGCGCACCGCGATGCGTACGGCGCAGCACCGCGGCTGGGACACGCATGCGGCAGGGTATCGGCAGTTGCCGGCGCTCACCCAGGCGCGCTATCTGGCTCTGCAACAGGATAATCAGCTGCTGACGGATAAATGCGCCACGCTCAGCCGCAGCACCGCGCGCTTTATCGCGGCGGCGCAGGCCGATCAGGAAGACTACATGGAGTAGCGTTGCGGCAAGCCTGTCGGGTGCTCGTCACGGGCGCCCAAAAATTCTTTGCAGGATAACGATTTATCGATCATCATTTGAAATGATGTTTCACTTTTATCCACCGAGCCCACCTTGAACCTGTATGCCGCCCTGCGTCAGCGCGTGGAAAATACGCCCTGGTACGCCAAACGGAAAAGCTACCGCGTGCTGTTCTGGCGCGAGATCACGCCGCTGGCGGTGCCGATCTTCCTGGAGAACGCCTGCGTGCTGCTGATGGGGGTGCTGAGCACTTTTCTGGTGAGCTGGCTCGGCAAAGAGGCGATGGCCGGGGTGGGGCTGGCGGACAGCTTCAACATGGTGATCATCGCCTTTTTTGCCGCGGTGGATCTCGGCACCACCGTGGTGGTGGCCTTCAGCCTCGGCAAGCGGGATCGCAGGCGCGCGCGGGCGGCGGCGCGTCAGTCGCTGGTCTTGATGACCGGCGTGGCGCTGCTGTTGGCGGCGGGCATTCATCTGGCGGGCGAACCGATCATCGATGTGATCGCCGGCGCGGCCTCGCCGGAAGTGAAAGCGCTGGCGCTCTCTTACCTGCAGACCACGGTGTGGAGCTACCCGGCGGCGGCGATTGCGCTGATCGGCAGCGGCGCCCTGCGCGGCGCGGGCAACACCAAGATCCCGCTGCTGATCAATGGCGGCATGAATATCCTCAATATCATCATCAGCAGCATCCTGATTTACGGCATGCTGGGTTGGCACGGGCTGGGCTTCGTCGGCGCGGGGCTGGGGCTGACGATTTCCCGCTATATCGGCGCCATCGCCATTCTCTATGTGCTGGCGATCGGTTTTAACCCGGCGCTGCACATCACGCTGAAAAGCTATTTCACGCCGCTGAAGATGAGCATCCTGTGGGAAGTGCTGGGGATCGGCATTCCCGCCAGCGTTGAATCGGTATTGTTCAACGGCGGCAAGCTGTTGACGCAGATGTTCGTCGCCGGCATGGGCACCAACGTGATCGCCGGTAACTTCATCGCCTTCTCCATCGCTTCGTTGATCAACTTGCCGGGCAACGCGTTGGGATCGGCCTCGACCATCATCGTCGGCCGGCGGCTCGGCAAAGGCGAGATCGGCCAGGCGGAGCGGCAGCTGCGCCATATTTTCTGGCTGTCTACCCTTGGGCTAACCGCCATCGCCTGGGGCACGGCGCCGCTGGCCGGGGTATTCGCCGCGTTTTATACCTCGCAGGATGACGTGAAATCGGTGGTGAAAACCCTGATTTGGCTCAACGCCGCCTTTATGCCGATCTGGGCCGCTTCCTGGGTGTTGCCTGCCGGGCTGAAAGGCGCGCGCGATGCCCGCTTTGCCATGTGGGTGACGATGCTGGGCATGTGGGGTTGCCGCGTGGTGGCGGGCTACGCGCTGGGCATTGAACTGGGCATGGGCGTGGTGGGCGTCTGGTTGGGGATGTTCCTCGATTGGGCGGTGCGCGGCGCCTTGTTCTATTGGCGCATGGTCAGCGGGCGCTGGCTGTGGAAATATCCGCGGATGAGGCGAGAGAGGAAAGGTTAACCGTGTATTATCGGGGAACTGCCGGCGCCGATTGAACGGCCGCCGGCAAGAAAATGGCGTCGTCAGGAGTGGTGAGTCGAAGGATACCAGCGCAGTGAGTTATTGACAGGGCCTTGGGTGACCAGCACTTTTCCCTTGCCCGCCAGGCTCAGCAGCAAATTGCGCGCCTGATAAATCGTCAAGTCGTTGGACTCGGCCAATTGGCGCGTGGTGGGCCATTCGCCGGGCGGCGGCGTTTCCCTGGCTGAAGGGCACAGGTTGTGTAGCGTCGTGAGTAAATGTTGCTGCAGGTTCTGCAATTCTTGTTGTTTTGAGATGCGTTTTGCCATGTAAGCCTCCCTTAAACTTCAGGTGAGTTTTGATATAGCGGTAAAAGATGGGTCAGAGAATAGTGCCGGTTGCCGACAAGACGCTCCTGAGCTATTCCCGGACGGCCGTCTGAACCTGATATTTTCGCCGCTATAACCCGGCGGCGTGCAAGGGGCAGGATGGAGAATGCCGTTGCCGGGGGCCCGGCCGGCTGTGTGTATTGGCTGTATTTCATTGTTTTGCTCCATGGTGTACTTCCGAGCCTGGTTTTCACCTGTTCGGATCGTTAAGTATTCCTTCTCTTTGTCGGCGCATTATAACGCAAATAGCAAAATGGCGATCGTTAATGTCGTGGAAAATATGTTTTTCGATACAATTGACTGGTGTTATTGCTTTTACGATCTGTTGTCTCGCAAAAATATATTCGTCTCGTGGTTTTTGGGCTTATATTTTGTATTTATTGGTTTTGATTAAAATGGCTTTCCAAGGTGTGAGTGTTTTTGTAAGAATAACCAGGCCAAAATGAGCGGGTAAGACGGAACTTATTTTAAATATCTCTGAAGGGTAAGTCTTTAGACGATCTTTATTTAAGCGTGTTTTTCTTTTGCCTGTTTAGCTATTCGTTTATAACCCTAATTGGGTGGTAATAAATTGACAGTCGCGATTTCACAATTGCGACGTCTTTCTTTTTGGCGAAGAGTAATACCGTTATTCATTCTGGAATGTATAAATGGCTGTTAAAGGAACGGGAGCAATCCTGCGCTTTTTACACAATATTAAAGGAATAAGTGAATTATGAAACTGAACAAAATCATGCTGGCAACTGTTCTGGCGTTTGGCGTGTCTTCTCTGGCGAATGCCGCCGATCAGGGTCATGGCAAAGTGACTTTTACCGGTTCTATTATTGATGCTCCTTGCTCCATTGCGCCTGAATCGGTCGATCAAACTGTGGAAATGGGGCAGATTTCCAATGTCGCGCTGAAAAATGGCGGCAAATCAGCGCCGCGTCAGTTCGATATTAAACTGGAACAGTGCGACACCTCCACGCTGAAAACCGTCACCACCACTTTTGACGGCAAGGCTTCCGCCGCGAACCCTGATCTGCTGGGCATCATCGGTACCGCCAGCGGCGCCAGCATCGCCATTACCGACATGGCGAGCAATCCGATCAAACTGGGCACCGCAACGGCTCCTCAGACGTTGAACGACGGCAACAATACGCTGCGCTTCGCCGCTTACCTGCAGGGTGACGGCGCTTCCGCCACCGTGGTTCCAGGTGATTTCACCGCCGTAGCCGATTTCAAACTGGCTTACCAATAAGTCTCATCGCCATTGGCGTGACGTCTTTTATGCATGCGGGATATCCCGCATGCATTTTCCCAGGATGAAGGGTATTTGTCAGGGGTATTCAATGAACCGGTTTATTTACCATTTAGTGTCTCCTTGCATATTGATGACCATGCTAGTTATTCCGGCCACTCAGGCTGCTCCCAAGGTTCAGGGATGGGGGCGAGTGAATATGCAAGGAGCCATTATCGATACCGCTTGCGCCATTGCCGCCGGCAGTCGCGATCAGACTATCGATATGGATGTGTTGCCGCTGGGAAATATTGCGCGCGATGGACAGGGCAATACGCGCCCATTCACCATCGAATTAATCAACTGCACGTTTGAACGGCCAAAGCCCAATTTGCCGAACTGGAAGCAATTCCAGGTTGTTTTTGACGGCGATGCCGATGGCGAGTTATTCGGCGTGCGCGGAGACGCGAAGGGTGTGGCGCTGCAAATATCCGATGGCCAAGGGAATATCGCGGCGCCCGGTGTGCCTTTGCCGCGTGGCGATATTTCACCAGGAAGCATGTCGCTCAACTATTCCATCAAGCTGGTTGCCAATAAGCAACCGCTGCATGCCGGAAGCTATTTTTCTGCGGTGCGCTTCAAGCTGGATTATTACTGAAGTTTTTATTACGGCTTACGGTGGGCCGCAACGACGGAAATATACGATAAAGGTTAGGGATATGATGTTATCACCTGCTGGGAAGCTATTTCGATTTCAGGTTTTGGGGTTATGTATCACGCTGGCACTGGGAAGTTCATCAACGCGTGTTTACGCTGAAGACGGTATTCAATTTAATACCGACATTCTGGATGTTAACGATCGGAAAAATATCGACCTAAGCCAATTTTCCCGCAGCGGCTACATTATGCCGGGGAGTTACAGCATGGTGGTTCATATCAATAAAAACGAACTGCCGGAGCAAAAAATATCGTTTTATCCGCCGGACAGCGATCCGGACGGCAGCCGGGCCTGCATCACCAAAGCGTTGGTCGAACAATTGGGGCTGAAGCAAGAGATGATGCGATCGCTCAGCTGGTGGCATCAGGGTGAGTGTCTGGACGAATCCAGCCTGAAAGGCATGGCGTCGCGCGGCGATCTTGCGACGGCTGCGCTCTATCTGAGCGTGCCGCAGGCTTATATGGAGTACAGCTCGGAAGACTGGGATCCGCCGTCGCGCTGGGATGAGGGCATTCCGGGGTTGTTGTTCGACTATAACCTCAATGCTCAAAGCCGGCATCAGCAAAAGGAGGGCACTCGCGAGTATAGCGTCAGCGGCAACGGTACCGCCGGCGCCAATCTCGGCGCCTGGCGTCTTCGCGCCGACTGGCAGGGGCAGCTTAACCATCAAACCGGTGTCGGGCAGCCTACCGATAAGAAGTTGGAGTGGAGCCGCTATTACGCCTACCGCGCCATCCCCGCGCTGCGTTCGCGCCTGACGCTGGGTGAAGACTATTTGGATTCGGGCATTTTCGAGAGCTTCCGTTTTTCAGGCGCGAGTCTGGTCTCCGACGACAATATGCTGCCGCCCAACCTGCGCGGCTATGCGCCAGAGGTGGTCGGCGTGGCCAAAACCAACGCCAAGGTGACCATCAGTCAGCAGGGGCGGGTCATTTATGAAACCCAGGTGGCGGCGGGGCCGTTCCGTATTCAGGACATCAATGACGCCATCTCCGGCGAGTTGGATGTGCGGGTGGAAGAACAGGACGGCAGCGTACAGGCGTTCAAGATGAACACCGCCAGCATTCCGTATCTGACCCGCCCGGGCTCGTGGCGTTTCAAACTGGCGGCGGGCAAGCCGTCCGACTGGCAACACCACGCTCGTGGGCCGCTGTTTGGCACCGGCGAATTCTCATGGGGCATCAGCAACGGCTGGTCGTTGTATGGCGGCGCGTTGGCGGGCGGCGATTATAACGCCCTTTCGCTGGGCGTGGGGCGCGATCTGATGATGTTCGGCGCGCTGTCGTTCGACGCCACCCAATCGCGGGCGCGCCTGCCGCAGCAGGAAAAAACGCTGAGCGGCGGTTCTTACCGGGTGAGCTATTCGAAAACCTTCGATGAGTTGGACAGCCAGGTCACCTTCGCCGGCTACCGTTTCTCGCAAGAAGACTACATGAGCATGAGCGAATACCTCGACGCGCGTTATTACGGTAATCGGGTCGGCAACAACAAGGAGATGTACACCATCACCTTTAACAAGCAGTTCCGCGACTGGGGGTTGAGCACCTACCTCAACTACAACCATCAGACTTATTGGGATCGCCCGGCCAATGACCGTTACAGCCTGACGGCGTCGCGCTATTTCGACATCGCCGACTTCAAAAACCTGAGCCTGTCGTTGTCGGCTTATCGCAACCGTTACAACGAGACCAACGACGACGGCATGTATCTGTCGCTGTCAATGCCGTGGGGCAATGGTGCCACTCTCAGCTACAACACCACGGTGAATCGCAACGACAACACTCATCGCGTGGGGTACTACAACCGCGTCGACGAACACAACAACTATCAGGTGAGCGCCGGCAGCGCGCGTAGCGGCGCCAATTTGAACGGCTACTACAACCACGAGGGCGACGTGGCGCGTCTGAGCGCCAACGCCAGCTATCAGGCCGGGCGCTACAGCGCCGTTGGCCTGTCCGCGCAGGGAGGGATGACCGTCACGCAGGAAGGCGGCGCGCTGCATCGCTCTACCGTTATGGGCGGTACGCGCCTGTTGCTGGACACCAACGGCGTAGCCGGGGTACCGGTGCGCGGCTACGGCAGCACCGTGAGCACCAACCGCTTCGGCAAGGCGGTGGTGGCGGACGTCAACAGCTATTACCGCAACAAGGCCAGCATCGATCTGAACAAGCTGGGAGACAACGCCGAGGCCACCCGATCGGTGGTGCAGGCCACCCTGACGGAAGGGGCGATTGGCTACCGCAAGTTCGATGTGATCGCCGGTGAGAAGGCAATGGCGATCGTCAAACTGGCGGACGGCAGTACGCCGCCGTTCGGCGCTACGGTGTTGAACGCCCGCAAACAGGAAACCGGCATCGTCAACGACGGCGGCAGCGTCTACCTGAGCGGCATCAACGCCGGTGAAACCATGACGGTCCACTGGAATGGCGCCGCACAGTGCCAAATACAGCTGCCGTCTTCGCTGCCGGCCGACATGCTGATGCGCACATTGTTGCTGCCTTGCCGGCCGCTCGCCCCGGCTGAATAAATTCATCATTCTGAATCTGGAGTAATCGACAACATGCAGAACATTTCCCTGAAGACCGCGGCGGCGATCGCCCTGTTGAGCACAGCGATGTCGCAGCAGGCATCGGCGGCGATCGCGCTCGATCGTACCCGGGTGATCTTTGACGGCGGCCAGAGCTCGGTCAGCCTGAACCTCAGCAACCAGAACAAACAGCTGCCGTATCTGGCGCAGGGTTGGCTGGAGGACGAGCAGGGCAACAAGATTCAGAGCCCGCTGGTGGTGCTGCCGCCGGTGCAGCGCATCGAGCCGGGCAAACCGAGCCAGATAAAGATTCAGGCGCTGCCGGCGGCCAAACAGCTGCCGCAGGATCGCGAGAGCCTGTACTACTTCAATTTGCGCGAGATCCCGCCGAAGAGCGACAAACCGAACACGCTGCAGATCGCGCTGCAAACGCGCATCAAGCTGTTTTACCGGCCGACGGCGATCGTGCCGAGCCGCGCCGACATGGCGACGCCGTGGCAAGAGCAACTGACACTGACGCGGCAGGGAGACGGCTATCAGGTCAATAACCCGACCCCTTATTACATCACCATTGTCGATGCCGGGAGCAAAAAGCACGGCGAAGGCGCGCAGGGTTTCGAGCCCTTCATGATCGCGCCCAAGAGCAATGCGCGGCTGACCGTGAGCGCGGCGGCCCTGGGCGGCAGCCCGGTGCTGACCTATATCAACGACTATGGCGGCCGGCCGCAGCTCAGTTTCAGCTGCAGCGGCGGCAGTTGCAAAGTGGTGCCGGAAAAGAAACCGGCTTCATAACCCTCTGTTCAGGCCGTTATCGACGGGAGAGTGACTCAGGTGCAAAGGATGAAACGAAAACTGAAAAAGGACAGCCTGCCGCAGCGCTGCGAATGGCGCTATTACGCCGCGATGGGCGGCCTGGCGCTGATGTTGCCGCTGCTATTGCCGAAAGCCGTCGCGGCCGACAACTGGCAGGTGGAAGGCGCCAACGGCGTGTTGCAGGTACGCGGCGCGCTGACGGAGAGTGCCTGTCGGTTGGAGATGACCAGCGCGCGGCAGGATATTTGGCTGGGGGAAACCGGCACCGCACGCTTGCGGCAGGCCGGCGATCGCGGGCTGCCGGTGGCGTTCGAGCTGCGTCTGCAAGATTGTCTGCGCGCCTCGACCAGCCAGCGCGATGCGCGCACCGGCGCACTGACCTGGGCGCCGAACCAACCGGCGGTGACCGTCAGCTTCGGCGCGCCGGCGGATATGGACAACCCACAGTTGGTGAAAGCGCAGGGCGTGTCTGGTCTGGGGCTGCGCCTGCTGGACGGCCGCGGCCGCGACGTTCGCCTGGGCAGCCGCGGTGAGCCGCTGATGCTGACGCCGGGGCAGAATACCTTGAGCTACACCGTCGCGCCGGAGCGAACCGCGGCGCCGTTGATGGCCGGCGCTTATCGGGCGGCGGTGGATTTTAGGCTGAGTTATGACTGAGGCGGCGAGATGGCGCAGATGATGAAACGAAGCCGAACGGCGCTCTGGCTGGCGGGGCTGTTGGCGCTGGTTCAACTGTCGGCTGAGGCGAACACCCTGGTGAACGTGCGGGTCACCGTGCTTTCCCCTCCCTGCGTTATCAACGGTGGGCAGCCTATCGAGGTGAATTTCGGCGATGAAGTGATGACCACCCGGATCGACGGCAACAACTATCGGCGGCCGGTGAACTATACGCTGACGTGCAACGGGCAGAGCAGCAACGCTCTCAAACTGCAGGTTCAGGGGGCGGCGGCCGGTTTCGACGGTCAATTGTTGCGCACCAGCCAGGACGGACTGGGCATCGCGCTGCTTCACGGGGGCGGCCGCTGGCCGATCAATCAGTGGTTGAGTTTTACCTATCCCGTCACGCCGACGCTTGAGGCGGTGCCGGTGAAATCGGCCACTGCCAAACTGACGGCGGGCGAATTCACCGCCGGCGCGACGATGAAAGTGGACTATCAGTAACGCAGGAGCTAGAGCATGAAACAGCGTTTAACGGCGAGCGTGCTGCTGTGCGCCGGCGTGGTGTGCCACTTCGCCTGGGCGGAAAAAACGGTCGATATGCAGTTCCGCGGCACGCTGATCGAGCCGCCGCCCTGCACCATCAACGATGATGGCGTGATCGATGTGGATTTCGGCGATCGCGTCGGTATCAATAAGGTCGACGGCGTGAATTACCGGCAAACCATCGGCTATCGCATTACCTGCGAGCCGGGGATCGGCAAGTGGGACATGATGTTGCGCCTGAACGGCACGGCGACCTCTTTCGATGAGGCGGCGGTGCAAACCAACCACCGTTATCTGGGCATTCGCATTTACCAAAATGCCGCGCCATTCAAAGTGGGCAGTTCGCTGCCCATCGATCCGCTCAAGCCGCCGGTGCTGGAAGCGGTGCCGGTCGGCAAGGCGGGGGAAACCTTGACGGAAGGGGCGTTCGACGCCACGGCGACCCTGCAGGCTGACTACCAGTGAAGGAGGGAACACGTATGAAAATGACGCCAAGACGCCGCTGGGCGACGGCGGGGCTGTTGCTGTTTTCACTGGGCGCGAGCGGCATGGTGCGAGCGGCGGACAATCTGTATATGCACGGCGCGCTGGTGGCGGAGCCCTGTGTCATTCAGCCGGGCGACGAAGATATCCAACTGGATTTCGGCACTGTGGTCGACAAATACCTGTACCTGAATCAGCGCACGTTGAGCCAACCGTTCGAGCTGCGGCTGTCCGAATGCGATCTGAGTCTGGGAAAAACGGTGTCGATCACCTTCAAGGGCGAGGAAAACCCGCAGTTGCCGGGGTTGTTGGCGCTGGCGGCGAGCAGCGAGGCCAGCGGGATCGCCATCGGCATGGAAACCGCGCAAGGGCGGCCATTGCCGCTCAACAGCGCCGGCGGCAAATACCCGTTGCAGAACGGCAGTACGGTGATCGCCGTGCAGGCTTATGTGCGGGGCGAACCGGAGGCGCTGGCGAAGAAGACCATCGGTCGCGGCGCGTTCAACGCCATTGCGACTTTCAACCTGGACTATCAATAAACGCCGGGCCGGCCCGGTATTCGGTAAAACAGAATAAGGACCTGACGCGATGCAGCGTGCTCACTTCAGATGGATGTCTCTACTGCTTGGCCTGGCGCCGGGGCTGTGCTCGGCACAAATCTATTCGTACGTCACCCAAAGCACCGGCTCTCCCTCCAACGCTAGCTATAAGTTCGTGCTTGAAAGCTGGGATATGGACGACCTGTCGCCCAATCCCTGCTATCAGCAGGCAAATTGCGCCATCGGCATTAACCACCGGCATACCAGCACCAACACCGGGGGCACATCTTCGGTGTCACCGTCTGCCTACGTTGTTGGCTCGACGCGTTATCCGCAAATTACTCAGTTGGCGACGATGGGCGAGCTCAGCCGTTTTTATCAAAGCATCTATCCGTTGCCGATACAGGGGAGCACTTCGCACGTAGGGGAGTCGATCACTCAGGAGTGCGTCGGGTTGTTTTACAACACGCGCTCCGGTTCCGCGGTAACGGGGAGCAATGCGCGCCTGATGCCCAGCAGCGTCTGCGGCATCGCGCCGCCGCCGGTCGGGGTGTGCGGCATTGATGAGCAGCAGCTCGATTTGAACCATGGCGTGCTGCAGGACACTGAACTGGCGGGTAATACCGCGCGCGGCAGTCTGCGGGTGGTGTGTTCGCAGAAGATGAATATTGTCATGTATATCCGCACCGGCAGCAGCGGCCGTTTGGATCTGGGCAACAACTCGGGCGTCTACAGCACGCTGCGCATCAATGGCGTGTTGGGCAATCAGGGGTATCCGTTCACTGCCGACACGAGCGGCATCACGTTGCCGGTCACTTCAACGCTCGGCGTGACCGGAACGGTCAAAGCCGGTGATTACTCTGGGCAGTCGGTCGCCATTCTGGCGCTGCCGTAGCCGCTTGGTCGCGTTTAAGGCCGCGTATCACCGCAAGGCCGTCATCGGTCTTTTTATCGCTGATAAGCGGAAAGGATGACGTGCATCTGGGTGCGAAAAGGGAGATTTCATGGAGAAGGTACCGATGGGGAATAGTCTGTCCCTGGCGTTCATCGATAACGACCGCTTTTTTATTGAAGGGCTGCAGCGGGTGCTGCTGCCTTATTTTGCCCGCAGGGCGATTCCGGTTCGATTGCTGGATCCCGCCGCGGCGGCGCAGGCGGATATGGTGTTCCAGTCCGTGGAAAGGGATTGGCAGGCGCGATTCTGCCTGCGTGCCGCGGAGGGCGGTAAACAGATTAATTTTTCTCTGCGTGCGCCGGATGACACCCGTTGGCGCGACAAGCCGCGCTGCATCAGCGAATCGGGTGTGATCTTTCGCAACGATACGATCGGCCTCGTGCTGAGCCGGGTGGAACAGGCGCTGGCGTTGCAGACGTCTGATAGCGAAGCGCGCCGCTGTTATTGGTGCGAGCGGCAGCGCATTACCCGCCGCGAACAGGATGTGATGCGCTATCTGGCCTGGGAAATGCCGCCGACGGCGATAGCGCGTTATTTGGCGTTGAGCGTGAAGACCGTCAGTAACCACAAACAGGCAGCGATGAGAAAACTGGGGTTCAAACGCAACGTCGATTTATACCACTGGCTGCGGCAAGGGGGCCTGAAAACCGTAGAGCGGTCGCGAGGAGAGGGGTGCGGTTCAGGTGCGCGGCTTGGCGCCGGAACCGCTGCGGCGTCAATACAGCAGCGTCATCGCGCTGAAGAACAGTAGCGTCAACACGATGATGATGACGTTTTGTGTGGCTTTGCGCACCAGTTTGCTGGCGCTCAGCCGGCTGTCGATGATGTAGAGCAGCGGCACCATAAACAGCACGTAGGCGAACATCAGCATGGCGGTAAAGGGCTGCAGGTTCATTCATGCTCCTCTTGTGCGTCATCATGGCCGACCAAGTGCACCAGCACGGCCTCCGTCTGATGGGGCAAACCAATAAAATGCGCAGTGGCGGGGGAGTTCGCCGCGAGCGGCAGAGCGGCGCGCCGCGTCTTCACCGCCGCTTGCAGAATTTTCTTTCGATGCTTCCGAGTATGGTCGACCATGCGCCTCCGAATAAAGCCGCCCGCAGGCGGCCGATCGTTGTATTGCCCATTAAGCTGGAGAAGGATTTCGGGCCGCTGCCGGGGCCACGCACCCATAATATTGCGAATGATAACCATTATCAATAATGAGAGTGAAAAAATTAAGGGTATTACGAGGGGCAGTCGGCGGGGCGGGAAAAGAAAAAGCACGCCTTGCGGCGTGCTTTGCGTGGTATTAACTGCAGCGGTTACTTCTGGTCGGGCAGGGCGTAAGCGACCAGATAGTCACCCAGCTTGGTGCCGAAGGAACCGTGGCCGCCGGCGAAGATCAGCACGTACTGCTTGCCGTTGACCTCATAGGTCATCGGCGTCGCCTGGCCGCCGGCCGGCAAGCGCGCTTCCCACAGTTTTTCACCGTTGGTCACGCTAAAGGCGCGCAGGTAGTTGTCTGCGGTGGCGCCGATGAAGAACACGTTACCGGCGGTGGTCACCGGGCCGCCCAGCATCGGCATGCCCATTTTGAACGGCAGCGGTAGCGGGGAGCTGTCGCGCACGGTGCCGATGCGTTTTTTCCACACGATGTCGTTGGTTTTCAGATCCACGGCGGAAATGTAACCCCAGGCCGGCTGTTTGCACGGCAGACCGAACGGTGACAGGAACGGGTTCAGGGTCACGCCGAACGGTACGCCATACTGCGGCTGCACGCCGGACTCGGTGCCGCTGCCGCCCTTGTCGCCTTCCGGCGGCTCAATCGGGTTGCCTGGGCCGCGTGGGATCAGCTTGGACACGAACGGCAGCGCGATCGGGTTGGCGATGGCGATTTCGCGATCGGTATCGACGGCCAGGCCGCCCCACTCGAACATGCCGAGGTTACCCGGGAACACCAGCGTGCCCTGCTCGGACGGCGGGGTGAAGGTGCCTTCGTAACGCAGGCTGTGGAACATCACGCGGCAGACCAGCTGGTCATAGATGGTCGCGCCCCACATGTCCGCACCGGTCAGTTTCTTCTCAGGACGGAAGGTCAGCTCGGAGAACGGCTGGGTCGGCGACAGGCGGTCGCCTTTGGCCGGGCCCTGCGGTACCGGTTTCTCCGGCGCCGGCACCACCAACTCGCCGTTGGTGCGGTTCAGCACGAAGATGTTGCCGGTTTTGGTCGGCACGTAGATGACCGGCACTTTTTTACCGCTCTTGTCGGTAATGTCCGCCAGGGTCGGCTGCGCCGGCACGTCCATATCCCACAGGTCGTGGTGTACCGTCTGATAGAACCAGGCCAGCTTGCCGGTGGAGGCGTTCAGCGCCAACAGGCCGCTGGCGTAGCGCTCCATTTCCGGGGTGCGATCGCCGCCCCAGATGTCCGGCGTGGAAACGCCCATCGGCAGATAGACGATATCCAGCTTGGCGTCATAGGCGGCCGGCGCCCAGGAGTTCGGCGAGTTCGGCACGAAGTGATGCTCGTCCGCCGGGATGGCGTTCGGATCTTTCGCGCCCGGATCGAAGGCCCACAGCAGCTTGCCGCTGTTGACGTCGAAGCCGCGAATGACGCCGGAAGGCTCGCGGTTGGAGTAGTTGTCGGTCACGGCGCCGGCGATGACGATCACTTTATCGGTGATCACCGGCGGCGAAGTCGGCTCGTAGTGGCCCGGCGTCGCATACGGCATGTTGCTCTGCAGGTTCAACTCGCCGTTGTTGGCGAAGTCCGGGCACGGTTTGCCGGTGTCGGCGTCCAGCGCGAACAGGCGGCCGTCGTTGACCGGCAGAATGATGCGGCGTGCGCACATCGCCGGTGCAGCATCGCCGGCGGCGCCCGCGGCTGCAGCGGTTTCGTGGTAAGACACGCCGCGGCAGGTGATGTGCTGGAAGGTCGGGTTGTACTTCAGCTGCGGATCAAATTTCCACTTTTCTTTACCGGTGGCGGCATCCAGCGCGAACAGCTTCTGGTGCGGCGTACACATGTAAAGGGTATCGCGGATCTTGATCGGCGTGACTTCGTTGGTGATCTCACCCGGATCGTTGGCGGTCTTCAGATCGCCGGTCTGGAAACGCCAAATCTCTTGCAGCTGGCCAACGTTTTTGTCGTTGATCTGGCTCAGCGGCGAGTAACGGGTGCCTTCCTGGGTGCGGCCATAGGCCGGCCAGTCGGCGCCGTTGGCGTCTTTCGGCTGCACCTGCGCGGCGTCGAGAGTGCCGTTGATCTCTTGCGGATCGTTGAATACGGCATAGGCCAGTGCGATGACGGTGATTGCCAGCGCCGCGCTCAGCGCACCATAGGCGAACTTGCCGTTGGCGACCAGCTTACGGTAGATAAACGGCAGCACCAGCCACAGGCCGAAGAAGAAGGTGACGTCCAGGCGCGGCGTCAGCGCCCAGAAGTCCGGGCCGACTTCCCACAGGGCCCAAATAGTGGTGCCCAGCAGGAATACCGCGTACAGCAGCAGCGCGGTGGCGCGGCGGCGGAACAGCAGCCAGGAGGTCGCCAGCAGCACCAGCCCGGCGATGATGTAATACAGCGAACCGCCCAACTTGGCCAGCCAAATGCCGCCGCCGAGCAGATAAAGCCCGCTCAGCGCGGCAAATAGCGCCGTTATGACGATAAGCGGCGATAGTGACGCTTTATTTTGCATAGCAATACCCTTACCAAAAATGAAAGTCCCCGATTTAGAGATTAAGCCAAATCGGAAAAAACACGCGGTTTATCCCTAATATTTCAGCGGGAAGCCGCTAGGGTGACGTAAAACCCATCCCGTTTTTTAACCTTAAGGTGCTTTGCCTTATTCAAAGCGGTAAGACAAGGTGGCGCCGCCACCCCAGTTGCGACCCGGCGCCGGCTCGAAATAGCGGCCGTTGCCTTCGTTGACGATCACCGAACCGACGTAACGGCGATCGAACACATTGTCTACCCGGCTGAACACGTCCAGCGCCCAGCGGTTCCAGGTAAAGCGATAACCGGCGTTTACGCCGGCCACGGTGTAAGAGGGCGCCTGCGCGCTGTTGGCGTCGTTAGCCTGAATGTCGCTCATGTAGCGCAGCTCCGCGCCGGCGTGCCAGCCTTCCGGCGGCGCCCAGGCCAGCGAGGCGTAGCCCATATTGCGTGCGATGCCCGGCAGGCGATTGCCGGCGGGAGTACAGCCGGATTTACCGCACATATCGCTGCGGTAGGTGGCGTCCAGCAGCGTCCAGGCCATATTCAGGCGCCAGTCCAGCGCAAACTCCTGATTCAGCGCCAGTTCGAGGCCACGCCGCCGGGTTTTGCCGGCGTTGGCATAGCTGGTGCGCCCGCCGCTGCTTTCCGCCACCACCAGTTCGTTGTCGGTCTCGGTCTGGAACAGGGCGGCGCTCACCAGGCCGTTGCCGAGGCGCAGCTTGCTGCCCAGCTCGACGGTGTCGCTGGTAGACGGCTGCAGGCCGATGTTGAGGCCCGCCTGGCCGTCGGGGCGGTATGAGAGCTCGTTGATGGTGGGGGTTTCAAAGCCGCGGCCGGCGGAGAGATAAAGGTTCCACGCCGGATTGATCTTGTAGTTGAGCGAGCCCATCGGCAGCCACTGGTGGTAACGCTTGCTGCCGCTGTCGTCGCCGTTGCGCGGCGTGATGTAATAGTCGGTCGAGTCGAAGCTGACCGTGCTGTAGCGCAGGCCGGCATCCAGCGTCCAGTGCGGCGTCAGTTGCCAGGAGGTTTGCAGGTAAGGATCCAGGTTCCAGATGCGGTTCTTCTCGTTGCGCCGCTGGTCGCCTTTCTCGCCGTAGTCCACTGTGCCGTCTCGCAGAATAAAGTTTTCGAACCCCTGCCGGCGTTCGGTCATGGTTTCATAATCCAGACCGCCGATCAGTGTTACCGGTAACGATGCGAGAGTATCCTCATGCTTCCAGCGAGTGTCAATGCCCTGATATTTTCTTTCCAGCACGATCACCCCGCCGGCGTGGGTGGGGTTGAGCTGCGGCCCCATCGGGATCGATTGGTACTGCGTGGTGTGGCGCTCGCCGTGGTAGGCGGTCAGGGTCAGTTCGTCGCGCTCGCTCATCTGGCGCTGATAGCGCAGGCCGGCCTGGGTCTGGTCGAGCGATTTGCGGGTGTTGTATTGATCCGCGCGCGGCGCCTGGCGCGGGTTTTCCTTCCATTCCGCCTCGGTCAGGCCGCCCGGATCGCTGGCGTCAATCGAGACGCTGTTGAACATCAGCGTCAGGGTGCTGACGTCGTCCAGCCGCACGCCGAGCTTGCCGTTGCCGAGGTTTTTCCGCGCGGCGCTGTGATCGCGGTAGCCCTGGGTGGTAAAGCGGGTGCCGGAGATGGCGTAGTTGACGTCGCCGGCCTGGGTGCCGTCGCCGGTGGCGCCGGTCGCTTTCACCCCGTAGCGCCAGGTGTTGTCGCTGCCGAAATAGCCGCCGGCTTCCAGCGTCGGCGGCTGGGTGCCGGTAATGGTGTCAACATTGATGACCCCGCCCGAGGCGTTGCCGTACAGCGCGGAATAGGGGCCGCGCAGCACCTCGATACGTTCGACGGAATTGATGTCGATATTGGAGGTTTGCCCCTGGCCGTCGGGCATGGTGGCGGGAATGCCGTCGACGTACATGCGCACCCCGCGCACGCCGAACATCGAGCGGCTACCGAACCCGCGTATCGACAGCTGCAGATCCTGCGCATAGTTTTGCCGGTTTTGGATCTGCAGGCCCGGCACGCTGCCGAGGTTTTCCGACAGGTTAATCTGCGGCGCGGCGTTGCGCAGGTCTTCGCCGTCGATCACGCTGACGGAGACCGGCGACCCCAGCTCCGTCAATCCGGTGGGTTGCGCCATCACCACCAGGGTGTCGCTGTCTTTTTGCTCCGCCGCCAGGGCCGAGCCGATACAGATCGGCTGCAGCAATAACAGGGTTGCCGGGGTCAAGGCGGGACGTTTTTTATTCATCAGATAATTCTGCCAATAATGCTGAAAGAGTTGCCCGCAAGGGGGCGAAAATAGCCATTTTTGACTCCCTGTACCGGCATTCAAGGGGAAGGAAACTGCATCCTGCAAAGAGTATAGGATATTCCGATATCGTATGCTTTGGAATAGCGCAGCCGAAAGAGGCGTGTTTTCAATTAAGAAAATTCTCTATTCAATAGCGATGTGCCGGGCGTTTTTAAATTACCCAGGCTTATATTAAACATAATCCTATTCGTTTTTTTAATTTGTTTATCTCATTTATTTTATTAATGAATGCAATGTGGTTAATTCATTAGTGGAAAATAAAAACATATTATATATGATTGATTTTTATCATATTTATTTATTTGTATTTTTGTGGCTTTATTTTTTATAAAAATAAAATAATATTCCCTCTTATGTTTTTTAGGTTTTCAGTTAACAGCTCAATCGTATAACGCTTACGGTATTTATGTCATGCATAAGTATCTATTTATATATTTACGGAATATATTAAAAGGGAATTGATTTATGGACGCGCTCATCGCTTCACCCTATACCCACACATTTTGGAATGAGTACATGCTCAATCCACACTCCTGCGAGTACAACCTGGTGCTGGATCAGACGATTGAGGGAGAATTGGACGTCGGCCGACTGCGCGCGGCGATCGACGGGGTTTGCCGTGACTATATTCTGTTTCACCACGTTCTGGATGACAGCGCCTCGCAATTACGCTGGGTAAGGTCGGCGAAAAAAATTGCGCTGGAAACGCTCGATGCCGATTGCGATGTCGGTAAGTTAATCAATGCGCCGTTCGATCTCCGGGAAGGGCCGCTGTGCCGCTTCTATCTGATTGAGCTGGCTCCGCAGCGCTATAACCTGATCATTGTCGTTCATCACATCCTGATCGACGGCCTGTCCGGACAGGAGTTCTACAGCGCCGTTTCCGCCTATTACAATCGCGGCACGGCGGTGACGCCGCCGCAGGCGGATGAAACGGACATCAGCACATTGTACCGGCGCTATGAGGCGGATATCGCGGCGTTGAAACACGAGTTCGGTTCCGCGTCATTCTGGGGCGACATGCTGGCCGAATGCGCCCCGCGCGTGGCGTTGCCTTATCTCCCCGGCGCAGCGGCCGAAGCGCCCGGCGCCGGCGAAGTGCGCTTTGCGTTGCCGTTCGCTGAGTGGCAAGCGCTGAAATCCGGCGTCAGGTATGCCAATCCTTTCCTGATCTTCAAAACGCTGTGGGCGCTGCTGATCGCCCGACAATCTGCGCAGGAAACGGTGCATATCGGTTATCCCATCGCGCCGGAGGGTGGCGAGGCGCTGTTCTTCGGCGCACAGGTCAACACTGCGGTGTTTCCCTTGACCCTCGCCCCGGGAGCCACGTTCAATCAGCTGTACCGCGCGACGCTGGCCTACAGCAAAGCGCTCAAGGTGGCTGGCAAGCTGCGGCACAGCCAATTACCGGTTTATGACATGCTGAGCCTCAGTCCGGTGCGTCAGCTGAACGTCAACTTTACCCAGGCTTACCTGAAAGATGCGCCGCTGGCGCTCGAGGGGTGTCGCATTGGCGTCAATCACCGGTTCAATGTCGATCTGGCCGGTTCGGAACTGCTGCTGGAGTATCAGCCCACCGAGCAGGCCTTTGAGTTTCGCCTGCGCTACCGCCCCGATCTGTTCGACGCGACCCAGATGGCGGAGATGGCGGAGCAGTATCTTTGGCTATTGCAGCGCGCGTTAACCGAACCGGATGCGCCGATTGCCGCTTGGCCGCAGCTGACGGCGCAACAGGTTTTGCGCTGCCGCGACGCCTGGGAGAGCGGGCCTGCAACGGCCGATGCGGAAGCGACGCTGCTCGACGGCTTGGCCCGCCAGGCGCGCCGTCACCCGGAACGCATCGCCGTGACCGACGCCAAAGGATCGCTCAGCTACCGCCAGTTGGCGCAGCGCAGCGATCGTTTGGCGCTGCGGCTGCAGGCGGAGTATCAACGGCTGCGCGGCGTGGCCATGCCGCCGGAGACGCTGATCCCGCTGTATCTGCAGCGCAGCGTGGAGGCGGTGGTGGCGATGCTGGCCATCATGAAGGCGGGCGGTGCCTATGTGCCGCTGGATCCCGCCGCGCCGGCGCAGCGGCTGGATTATATCCTGCAAGAGGTAAACAGCCCGATCGTCCTGACCGAAAGCGCGTTGCAGGCCGCGGCGCAGCGATTGGCGCCGGGCGATCTTTGCCTGTCGGCGGATGAACCGCTCGCCGATGCGGATGCCGCGAGCTTGCCGCGTGTGGACGCCCGGCAGTTGGCCTACGTGATTTACACCTCCGGCACCAGCGGGCGGCCGAAGGGCACGCTGTGCGAACACCGGGGTGCAGCCAACATGGTGCTTGGCCATACGCAGCGTTTGTTGCGCAATGAGCCGGATGCGCTCAACTGCCTGCAGTTCGCCTCGCTGGCCTTTGACGCGCACGTCTTTGAGGTGTTCATGGCCCTGGGCAACGGCCACCGGCTGTTCATCGCGAGCGAAGCGCAGCGACGAGATCCGGCGTTGTTGTGCGAACAGATGACGGCCTGGTGCATCGAGGCCTGCTTCCTGCCGCCGGCGCTGCTTGGCACCTTCCCTGAATTGCCGGCTTCGGTGCGCTATCTCGCGACCGGCGGCGAGGCGAGCGCGCAGGAAGCGCTCGACCATTACCTGGCCCGCGGCATGCAGGTCGCCAACATGTATGGCCCGACCGAAGCTTCGGTCAGCGCCAGCCTGAATATTTATCGCCGCAACGGCGCGCGCAATATCGGCCACGCCATCGCCAACATGCGTTGCTATGTGGTTGACGAGCACGATAACTTGCTGCCGCTGGGGGCGGAAGGCGAGCTGTGCCTGGCCGGTGTCGGCCTGGCGCGCGGATACCTGAACCTGCCGACGTTGACGGAGGCCGCGTTCACCGCCAATCCTTTTGAACTGCGTGAACCGTACCGGCGCCTGTACCGCACCGGCGACAGAGTGCGGCGCTTGGCCGACGGCAGTCTGGAGTACCTCGGACGGCACGATCAGCAAATCAAGATCAACGGCTATCGCATCGAATTGGGCGAGATAGAAATGCAGCTGCGCGCGCTGCCTGGGGTGGCCGAGGCGGTGGTGAGTCTGCGTCCCGGCACTACGGACCAGCTGGCGGCCTGGTATGTGCCGCAACCTGGCGCGGAGCCGGAGGCCGGCGACATCTTGCAACGGCTGGCGGCGCAGCTGCCGCACTACATGTTGCCCTCGGCGATGCGGGCGCTGGCGGCGCTGCCGCTGACGGTGAGCCGCAAGGTCGATTACCGGGCATTGCCGGAACCGTTGCCGATCGAGCCGCAAACGGCGTTTCGCCGGCCGTGTTCGCCGCTGGAGATTCGCCTGTCGGCACTGTTCAATCGGCTGCTGGGGGGCGATGTCGGCGTGGATGACAACTTCTTCCGCCTCGGCGGCAACTCCATGATGGCGATCAGGCTGTGCCACGAAGTGAATAAACTGCCGGGGGCGAAGATCTCGGTGCTAACGTTGAATCAGCACCCGACGGTGGCCGCGCTGAGCGAGCACATCGCTGCCCAGCGTCAGGCGCCGCCGGACGAGCTGCCGATCCTCCCCGGCGGGCTGCGGGAGGCGCCGCTGTCGCTTCAGCAGTCGCGGCTGTGGTTTGTTCAGCAACTGTCGGTGAACGCCACGCATTATCTGTCGCCGGTGCTGCTGCGGCTGTCGCCGGATATCGATGACGAACGTTTTGCGGAGTGCCTGCAGGCGATCGTCGAGCGCCACCAGATCTTGCGCAGCCTGATTCGCCAGAATGATCGGGGCGAAGCCAGCCAGTGGGTCAGCGACACCGCGTTGCCGGTGCCTGTGCTAACGCTGAGCGCCGATGAATTTGACGCCGCGCTGACGCAAGCCTGCAGCCAGCCGATGGATTTGACGCGCGAGCTGCCGCTGCGCGCCACGCGCTACCGTTACCGCGATGCGGCGGAGCGGGAAACGACCGTTTGCCTGTTGGTGTTCCATCACATCGTCTTTGACGGCTGGTCGCTTGAGGTGCTGCTGCAGGAGCTGGACGCGCGCTATCGCGGCACGTGGCGTGAGGCGACAGAGCCGGCGTTGCAATACCTCGACTATGCGCGCTGGCAACAAGCGCCGGAAAATGTGCAGCGCCGGGCGGAAGAATTGGCCTTTTGGCGGCAAGCGCTGGCAGGTTGCCAGCAACTCTCGCTGCCGTTGGACTTTTTGCGGCCGGCGGTCTTCGACGAGCGCGGCGACAACAGCGAAGTGCCGTTGCCGGCGGCGCTGGTGAAGGCGCTGGATGCGCTGGCGCGCAGAGAGGGGGTGACGCTGCATGCGGTGATGCTGGCGGGGTTCATGTTGCTGCTGTCCCGCTACAGCGGCCAGAACGATGTCATGGTCGGCACGCCGTTGGCCAACCGCAGCCGCCCTGAACTGGAGAATCTGATCGGGTTCTTCGTCAATACGCTGCCTTTGCGCCGGCAGATCGACCCGCGTCATCGCGTCGTGGAGTTTGTGCGGCAGGTCGCGGCCACGACGCTGCAGGCGCAGCAGCATCAGACGCTGTCGCTGGAAGCGCTGGTGGACGACCTGGCGCTGCCGCGCGATTTTTCGCGCCATCCGCTGTTCCAGGTCATGTTCGCGCTGGAGAGCGAAGGCGGCGCACTGGCGCGCCCGGACTGGCTGTCGGTGGTCGATCTGAGCGCTTATGAACGCACCGCCAAGTTTGATCTTACGCTCACGCTGACGCCGCAGGGGGAGCAGATGCGCGCGCGCTTCAACTTCGCTTCGGCGCTGTTCAGCAAAGCGTCGATGGATCGGTTGGCCGGCTACTATCTCGCCGTGTTGCAGCAGATGGCGCACCACGACGACTGGCCGCTGGAAAATATCCGTCTGCAACCGCAGAGTCAGGCGCTGCCGGCGTCGCCCGCCTTCGGCTATGCGTTTGAACGCAGCCTGCAACAGGACTTCGTGCAGCATGCGCGGCGCAATCCGCAGGCCGTGGCGGTTGTCGACGAGCAGGGCGAGATGACTTACGGCGAGCTGCACGCGGCGGCGCTGACGCTTGCCACTCAGCTGCGCGTGCAAGGGCGGATGACCGGTGACGCCATTGCCGTCATCGCCGACAAGGGGCGCCGGCAACCGGTAGCCCTGCTGGCGGCGCTGATGTGCGGCAAGGCGTTTTTGCCGATGGAGGCAGCATGGCCGCCGCAGCGGCGGCTGAACGTGATGGCGCAGGCCGGCATCAATACGCTGCTCAGCGATGCGCCCTGGGCCTGCGACGAGATCAATCTGATCGAACTGAATGCCGCAGGGCTGGCGGCGCAGCTGCCGCTGCCGGAACAGCGCCTGCCGGCGCTGGATGCCGGGCCCGACAGCCTGGCCTATATCATTTTCACCTCGGGATCGACCGGTACACCGAAAGGCGTGGCGATCGAACATCGCAGCGCGGTGAATATGCTGGAGGGCGTGCGGCGGTATTTCGGCCTCAACGAGCGGGATCGCAGCCTGGCCCTCAGCGCGTTGAGCTTCGATCTGGCGATCTTCGACATTTTCAGCCCGTTGAGCGCCGGCGGCGCGGTCGTAATGCCGGCTGAGCGGGATCGGACCAATCCGCAGGCCTGGTATCAGCTGATGATGACCCATCGGGTGACGCAATGGCTGAGCGCACCGGCGCTGATGGAGCTGTTGCTGGATTATGTGAACGGGGCGGGGTTGACGGCCGGGCCGGCACCGGCGCTGCGGGCGGTGATGGTGGGGGGCGACTGGATCGCCACCTCGCTGCCGGAACGCTGCCTGGCCTGGGCGCCGCACGGCCGTTTTTGCAGCGCCGGCGGCGCTACGGAGGCGGCGATCTTCACCATGCTGTACGAGGTGCCGCGCGGTCAGAAAATTCGGTCGGTCAGCATTCCTTACGGCAAACCGTTGCCGCACCAGCGTTGCTATATCCTGGATGCCGGGCGGCGGCCCGCCGCGCCGGGTGTCCGAGGCGAAATCTATCTGGCGGGGGAAGGCCTGGCGCGCGGGTATTACGGCGATCCGCAACGCACCGCCGAGAGTTTCTTCTGGCATGACGAGCTGCAGGAGCGGGTGTATCGCACCGGCGATGCGGGCCGATGGCTGGAGGATGGCAACGTGGAGTTTATGGGGCGCCTCGATCAGCAGATCAAACTGAACGGCTATCGCATCGAACTGGGGGAGATAGAACATGCCGCGCTCGCCTATCCGGGCGTGACCGCCTGTTGCTGCGTGCTCGTCACGCAACCGCAGCCCTGCCTGGCCGCGTATTACGTTGCCGATGAGGCGATCGCCCCTCAGGCGCTGGCTCAGCATTTGAGCCGCCAACTGCCTCCTTACATGGTGCCGCAGGCGCTGATGCAGCTGGCGCAGCTGCCGCTGACCGAAAACGGCAAGATAGCGCGACAGGCGTTGCCGCAGCCGGAAAGGGCGGCGCGTGAGTTCGTCGCGGCGCAGAGCGAATGGGAGAACGCTTGTCTGGCGGTGTGGCGCGATCTGCTGCAGCGGCAGGATATCGGCGTGGAGGACAATTTCTTCTCGCTGGGGGGCAACTCTCTTCTGGCTATCCAGGCCTGCTATCAGATCGGCCGGCGGCTGGCGCGCGAGGTCACACTGAGCGAGCTGGGGCGCTTCCCGACGATCCGCTCGCTGTGTCGCGCGTTGCCGCAACAGGAGCAGGGCGCCGCGCCGGTGTCGATCCCACCGCTGCGGCAGCGCGAGTATCCGCTCTCTTCTTCACAGCTGCAGCTGTGGTTTATCGAGAATTTGAACGGCGGCGGCAATCTCTACCACGTGCCAATGCTGTTCCGTCTCGGCGACGGGGTGTGCCTGGCGGCTTACGAGCGCAGTTTGCAGGCGGTGGTCGCCCGGCATCAGGTCTTGCACAGCCTGATTGTCCAGATGCCATCCCAAAGCGCCGTCGCCCGTGCCTGTGAACTGACGCTTTCGCTGGAGCGCGTGACGCTGGCGGCGGCGCACTGGCCGGACAGGCTGCGGCAGGATATCGACCGGCCGTTCGCGCTGGGGGCGGAATTGCCGATCAGGGCAGCCGTTTACCGGGTGGCGCAGCCGGATGGCGGGTGGGTGACTTACAGCCTGATTCTGGTGCATCACCTGGCGTTTGACGGCTGGTCGCAGCCGGTGCTGTTGCAGGAGCTGGACGTGCTGTATCAGGCGCAGCGGCAAGGGCAAGAGGCCGGGCTGGCGGCGTTGCCGTTGCACTATGGCGACTATGCCGTCTGGCAGCGGCGCTGGCTGGAATCCGCTCAGGCGGATGAGGCGAAGGCGTATTGGCGACAAGCGCTGGATGGGTGGCAGGCGCTGGAAATGCCGCTCGATTTCTTGCGGCCGGCCCGCTTCGATCATCGCGGCGCCAACCACGTCATCGCGCTGCCGGAGGCCCTGACGATGCAGGCGACGCAGTTCGCCCGGCGCCAGGGCGTCACGCCGTTTGCGCTGTATCTCGCGGCCTTTAACCTGCTGCTCGGTTACTTCAGCGGCCAGCAAGATATTCTGGTCGGCACGCCGGTCGCCAACCGGCCAGTGGCGGAGACCCGCTCGGCGATCGGGTTCTTCGTCAACACGCTGCCGCTGCGTTCGCAGATCGACGATGCGGCGTCGCTGAACGACTATGTAAACCGGGTCTTTGACGGCGTGCTGCAGGCGCAACGGCATCAGAATTTGCCGTTGGATCAGCTGATCGAGCTGCTGCAGGTGCCGCGCGATCTGTCGCGCCATCCGCTGTTCCAGGCGCTGTTCGCGCTGGAGGAAGTGGGGGATGCGCCGGCCTGGCTGGCGCCGCAGGATCTGCTGGCGCACTACCAGGCGGCCAAATTCGATTTGACGCTGAGCATACAGCCGGCGCCGCAGGGCGGCAGGGCGATCTTCAACTATGCCACCGCATTGTTCTCACCGGCCACGCTGGCGCTGTTGGGCGAGTATTATCTGACCATCCTCACGCAGATCGTCAATCACGGGGAGCAGCGCGTCAGCCAGTTGGCGCTGGTCTCGGAGAGTGAAATGGCGCGGCAACGCGCCTTCCATCAATCCTGCCCGCCGGCCTACGATTTTGAGCGCGCCATCCATCATGATTTCATCCGTCAGGCCGATCGCCATCCGCAACGGCTGGCGATCGTCGATGAATGGGGCGAACTGAGCTACGGTGAGCTGTATCGGCGCGCGCTAACGCTGTCGCTGCAGCTGCGTCAGCACGCGGACATGCGCGCCGATACCATCGCGGTGATGGTGGACAAAGGGCGGGCGCAAATCATTGCGGTGCTGGCGATTCTGATGGCCGGCAAGGCTTATTTGCCGCTGGACGGCGCCTGGCCGGAACGCCGCCGCCTGGATATCGTCGCGCAGTCGCAGACCCGAATTATCCTCAGCAGCCGGGAGTGGGCGACCAGCGGCGAGGCCAGGCTGTTGACCATCGATCCGCAGGGGGCCGTCACGGCGTTACCGCCGGCGGCGCCGGGAGAGCCTGTCTTGCCGGCGCCTTCCGCGCTGGCCTATGTCATTTTCACCTCCGGCTCTACCGGCGCGCCGAAAGGGGTGGCGATAGAACATCGCGGCGCGGTGAACAGCATCATCGATACCTTGCGCCAGCTGGAACTCGGCGCGGACGATCGCGGGTTGGCGCTCAGCGCGCTGAGTTTCGACATTTCGGTGTTCGATATTTTCGGCCTGCTGTCGGTGGGCGGCGCTATCGTGATGCCGTCCGAAACCGAACGCTATCAGCCTGAGGCCTGGCATCGGCTGTTGATGACTCAGGGCGTGACCTTCTGGAACTCTGCGCCTTCGGTGATGACGCTGTTGGTAGAGCAGTTGGAATCCGCCGCGTCGCAGGCGCAGTGGCCGCAACTGCGCAACGTGGTGCTGGTGGGCGAGGTGATCTCCCGCCAACTGCCGGCGCGCATTCGTCAATGGCGGCCGGGGTGCCGAGTCGTCAGCGCCGGGGGCGCGACCGAGAGCTCCATTTGGTCGATCCTGTACGACATCCCGGAGACGCCGATCCTGGCGCCCAGCGTGCCTTACGGTCAGGCGATGGCCCATCAGCGTTTTTACGTGCTGGATCGTCATCTGCGCGTGCTGCCGCCCTGCTTGCCGGGGGAGCAATACATCGGTGGGATCGGCGTGGCGCGCGGTTATTACCGCAATCCGTCGCTGACCGAAGAGAAATTCATCTACCATCCGGAGCTGGGGGAGCGGCTTTATCGCACCGGCGATGCCGGCCGCTATTTGCCGGACGGCAACCTGGAGTTCCTCGGCCGTATGGATTTTCAGGTGAAAATCAACGGCTACCGCGTTGAACTGGGCGAGGTCGAGCAATGTGCGCTGGCGTTCGGCGCGATAAAATCCTGTTGCGCCGTCGTGCTGTCGGAGGCGCATCGGCAGCGCCTGGCGCTGTATTACGTCAGCGAGGCGCCGCTGGATGAATCGGCGCTGTTGGCCTTTATGAGCGGGCAATTGCCGTTGTACATGCTGCCTGCGGCGCTGATGCGGCTGGAAGCGTTGCCGCACAACTCCAGCGGCAAGCTGGATCGCAAGGCGTTGCCTACGCCTGCGGCGAGCGAACCGCAGGTTTATGTCGCTCCCGCGAACGAGCTGGAACAGCAGCTGTGTGCGCTGTGGCAGGCGGCGCTGCAGTGCGGGCAGGTCGGCATGACGGACGATTTCTTCCTGCTGGGCGGCACCTCGATCAAGGCCATTTCCCTGTGTGTCGGCATGGGCGAATTGATGGCCGCGCCGGTGCCGGTGGTGCAGCTGTTGCAAAGTCGCACGCTGAAAAACCTGTTGGCCGCCAACGAACGCCGCCTGGTCTTGCCGCTTAACCGCTGGGCAGAGGGCGCGCCCGTCGTATGGATGATCCATCCGGCGCTGGTAGGGGCGGAGGCATTCCACGCTTTCGCCCAGCCGCTGCAGGGGCGATTCAACTGCTATGGCGTCGATAACCATAACCTTTACCATCAACCCGCTATCGACTCGCTCGGCGATCTGGCCGAACGGTATCTGAACGAGATGATCGCCTCCGGTCTGCTGCAAGGCGCCGGGCCGGTGCGCATTCTCGGTTGGTCGCTGGGGGGCATTATCGCGTTGGAGATTGCCGCCCGCCTGGAGGCGCGTGGCTGCCGTAACGTGCAACTGTATCTGCTGGACAGCTTCTACCGGCAGGCTACGGCGGAGTTGCCCTTGGATCAGCTGCTGCCGGTGCTGGGCATCGAAGGCGAGGCGGCTACACGCGCCATGGCCGCAGGGCAGGCGGAGCGACGGCTGTCTGAGGGGAGTCTGAGCCGCAGGCTGCAGACCACCAAGGTGACGCTGTTTAAGGCGACGGAGAGGAACCCGCAGTTGCCGGAGGCGGTCACGGCGCCGCTGCTGGCGGTGGCGGATAATGGGCTAGGCGCGGTCTGTGAGCGGCTGAGGGTCATCCCGCTGGCTTGTCATCACCATAACATCCTGCTGTGTGAGGAGGCGATCGGCCAAGCGCTCAACGATGACGTTTGATTCATGAGCCTGGCTCATAAGCCTAAGCGTATTTCGCCCCATAGTCATGGTGCCAACCGTGTTTTACAGTCATCACACCGGAGCGGCGCCGCGTCAGGCGGCGCCGGTATCAATCAGCGGGAGAGTGAAGATGCAAACACGCAAATTGGGGCGCGAAGGGCTGGAAGTCTCGGCGTTGGGGTTGGGCTGCATGGGGCTGAGTTTTGGCTATGGCCCGGCCACCGACAAACGACAGGCGATCGAGCTGATCCGTGCCGCGGTCGACGAAGGCGTGACGTTCTTCGATACCGCCGAGATTTATGGTCCGTTCACGAACGAGGAATTGTTGGGCGAAGCGCTGGCGCCGGTGCGCGATCGGGTCGTTATCGCCACCAAGTTTGGTTTCGATCTGTCGCAGCCGGCGGGGCAACAGGTGTTGAACAGCCGTCCGGAGCATATTCGCCGGGCGGTGGACGGTTCGCTGAAGCGCCTGCGGGTAGAGGCCATCGATCTGCTGTATCAACATCGCGTCGATCCCGAGGTGCCTATCGAAGAGGTGGCCGGGACGGTGCAGCAACTGATTCGCGAAGGGAAAGTGAAGTACTTTGGCCTGTCGGAAGCCGGAGCGCAGACCATTCGGCGTGCCCACGCAGTGCAGCCGGTCACGGCGCTGCAAAGCGAATATTCGCTGTGGTGGCGCGAGCCGGAGCGTGAAATCTTGCCGACGCTGGCGGAACTGGGCATCGGTCTGGTGCCGTTCAGCCCGCTCGGCAAGGGCTTTCTCACCGGCGCCATCACCGAGGACACCACCTTCGACAGCGGCGATTTTCGCAACCAGGTGCCACGCTTCAGCGCCGAGGCGCGCCGAGCCAACCAGGCGCTGGTGGATGTGCTGGGGCAGATAGCGCAGCGCAAGGGCGCGACGCCGGCGCAGATCGCTCTGGCCTGGCTGCTGGCGCAGCAGCCGTGGATCGTGCCGATCCCGGGAACCACCAAGCGCCATCGTCTGCAAGAAAACCTCGCGGCGGCGGCGGTCGCGTTGGCGGCGGACGAGCTGGGCGAGATTGAGCGCGCGCTTTCCGCTATCGACGTGATCGGCGATCGCTACCCGGCGCATCTGCAGAAAAACGTCGGGCGTTAAGCCCCGCGCCGCAGCGCCTCAATCAGCAGCGCAAAGGCGGTGGTGTGCTGCCTGCGGCTCGGATAATAGAGGTAATAGCCGGGAAACGGCGGGCACCAGTCGTCCAGCGCCATCTGCAGCCGGCCGTCGGCCAGCGGCTCGGCGACGGTGTCTTCCGGCACAAAGGCGATGCCCAGGCCGAGCTGCGCGGCGTCGATCCGCTGGCGCAGGCTGTTGAAGGTCAGTTGCCCCTCCACCCGCACTTTGATCTCCCGGCCATCGCGGGCAAATTCCCAGGCGTACAGCCCGCCGAGGGTGGGCAGGCGCATGTTGATGCAGCGATGGTTTTGCAGCGCTTGCGGCGTGGCGGGGCGGCCGTAACGGGCGAAATAGGCGGGGGAGGCAACGGGCACCATGCGCATGTCCGGCCCGACGCGCACCGCCACCATGTCCTTCGCCACCTGTTCCCCCAGCCGGATGCCGGCGTCGAATCGCCCGGCGACGATGTCGGTCAGGCTGTTGTCGACGGTGATTTCCACGTTGATATCCGGGTAATCGACGAGAAAAGTGCGCAGCACCGGCCACAGCACCGCATCCACCGCGTGTTCGCCGGCGGTGATGCGGATGTTGCCGGCGGGCCGATCGCGCATTTCACCCAGCGCGTTCAGCTCGCTTTCAATCTCCGCAAAGCGCGGGCCGATGCTGTTGAGCAGCCGTTCACCGGCCTCGGTGGGGGCGACGCTGCGGGTGGTGCGGGTGAGCAAGCGCAGCGCCAGGCGTTCTTCCAGCCCGCGAATAGCGTGGCTGAGCGCCGATTGGGAAACCCCAAGCTGCGCCGCCGCTTTGGTGAAGCTGCGCTCCCTGGCCACCATCAGGAAAGCGATCAGATCGTTAAAGTTTTCTTTCAACATATCGGCACCGAAGAGGAAGGTGAGCGCACTGTCGCGCAGATTTATGAATTTAGCTCATAGCTCCTTGCGCATTTTACCCGCTAGTCGCCGGAAAAGCATGGCGCTATCTTGGCATCACTCACTCATGACGATCAGCGCCGGCGGTGAGAGCCGGCACGGAGGACACGACAGATGAAAATACAACGCAGCGGTTCGATCCCATCACAGCGCGGTTCAGCGGATTATTTTACCGGGCAGGTACGCATCGACGCGCCGTTCGCCGGTGACGCGCCGGCCAGGGTGGGCGGCGCGACCGTCACCTTCGAACCCGGCGCCCGCACGGCCTGGCATACGCATCCGCTCGGCCAGACGCTGATTGTCACTCAGGGGCGCGGTTGGATCCAGATGTGGGGCGAGGCCACGCAGGAAATGCACCCCGGCGATATCGTCTGGATCCCGGCAGGCGTCAAACACTGGCACGGCGCGACGCCGGACACCGCCATGACCCATATCGCCATCGCCGAAGCGGTGGACGGCAGCCCGGTGACCTGGCTGGAGCCGGTCAGCGAGGTGGAGTACCGGCAATAGCCCGATGGCGAGACTCAATCGATGTTGCGGCGATGATTTACCCCAGCCTGATGATCGGGATCAGATAATCGCAGCGAAAAGTGCCGGGATCGCTCGTTGTCGCCTGTTCAGCATAAACCAGTTTGAGATCTGAACCTTCCCTGCGACTTAACCTGTTGAGGGGCAGAATTGAGTCATACAGCGAGAGGACGAAATCGAGTAGCTTATTGTGGGGCCCGGCGTAACGGAACACGGCATATCTTCCCGGTGTTACAGCGGATTTTTCGCTGCAGAAGCATGACAACATCATCCGTATATGAGGTGCGTCGAGTGCCGGAGGATGAACGCGCCATGAAATCGAGGAATAACGCCTGGCCAGGTCGCTTAGACGCCGGTGGGTAAGGTACATAAATTCAGTTTGCGGCACTATGCCGCTGTCGATTTGCAATGGGGGATGCAGCGTGCTCATGTCCCATTTTTCGTGCTGGCGGTAACGGCTGGGGGAGAGGCCGAACTGCCGCGTGAAAGCACGAGTGAAAGCTTGCTGACTGTCGAATCCGTATCGCTTGGCGATATTATAGATAGAGTTACGGGTTAAGCGCAGCGCCAGTGCGGCTTTTGACAGTCGGCGAACGCGAATGTAATGCCCTAAATCTTTGCCGGTGACTTTCTTGAACTCTCGCTGCAGGTGCCATTTGGAATAACCACTGCGCTGAGAAACAGCATTCAGCGTCAGGTCACTCTGCAGGCTGGCTTCGAGCCACTCCAGCATTTTATGAATAATAACTTTTTGCATGAAATTATCCTTGTCAGTGAATTCAACGATGCCGCTCTGGCAAGAGTGTCAGTGGGGGAAATAGGGAATGATGCGAATAGAAAGCCGCGGCGTTTAGCTAGACAAGGCGGATGATTTTGTCCGGGCGAATTCTGCTACAGGCAATTTCCGCGTGTGATCTTCATCCGGAGCGTTTTCTGAAGATGCGCGTGTTGGCTTGCTCGATAGGCGGCAGTTCGCGCCAGATTTCGGCAGAAGTCAAAAACGCCATGACTCTGGCATCGTTGCAGAGAGATAAATTGGAACAGGCCAGAACGCCCTGTGATGCGAGACGATGATGTATCTTCTTGAGCAGTGTGATTTCCGGTGCAAAACCGTCGAAGAAGGCAAAATCGTATTCTGTGTCTAACGTATCGATGACGGTGTTGAAATCGCCGTGGTGCACAGTTATCCGCGATGAAAGGCTAAGCCAGGCGGTATTGTGTCGGGCAAGTTCAACGTTCACGTCATCTTTATCTATAGTGTCGATCGCTGCCTGAGGAGCTGCGAGCGCCATAACGCATGAGGTAAAGCCGATGGCCGTGCCTAACTCCAGTATCTTGGTGGGACACAGATTGCTAACGGTGTCGTAGAGCCCGACAGCGTCTTCGAATACGTATGACCAGTTGCCGCGTTTACGCTGTAATCTTTTGGTTTCCTGATAAAGGGTGGCCAGCGGCGCCAGCGTTTCCTGGTTTGTTTTGCGTGGGTGGGACATGGTGAAATCCTGCTCGTGAGGGCGTCCGCTCGATAACGGCGAACGCCTGATGTGGAATTAAAACTTGTTAAAGAAATTGGCGACGTGCGGTACTGCTGCATCAACGGTGAGCGGATCCTGATAGAACTGGAGTTGGTTTCTGCCGCCAAACCAGACTAGCTGTTTATTGCTGCTGCCAATGCTGTCAAACAGCTGTCGCGGGATTTGTTCTCCGCTCGCGGCGCGTTCACTGTGGATCATTAGCACGGGTTTTTGCAGATCGGCGATCGCTTTACTGCTGTCTCGTGCCCAGATCCCCGCTTCGCTCATGCGAGTCATTTTATTCTCCCAGCGGCCACGGTGGTTGGCCAGAACGTCATGCTGCGCCCAGGGAGCGTAGAAATTGTATATGGCTTCCGCGGTCAGATAAGCCGATTTATCTTCTGTGCTGACCACCGGGATGTATTCTACTTCACCGGCTTGCTCAAAGCGTTCACGGGCCTTAAGCGCCATGCCAACGCGATTGTCGATCGCCTCTTGCGACTGAAGGTAGAGCATCCAGGTTGCCGGCACTAAATACTGCCCTGCGATCAGGGCAGTGGCGCGGATTAACGGATTGGAATTGACCGCATCAATGGTCCAGTTGACGCCTTGGCACAGCCCAAGCGCGTAAATGCTTTCTTCATCCACACTGTCCAACTGCGAAAGATAAGCGACCGCTGCGTTCAAATCTTCGGTTTTATTGGCGCCCCAGTCATAGCCGCGCGGTTCACCTGACGATTCGCCAAAACCGCGAGGGTCAAAGGTCAGTACGGTAAAACCGTGTTTGACCAAGCGGCTGGCGTATTGCAACGGTGCCTGTTCCTTCACGTAACTGATCGGCCCCATCACGGCGATTGCGGGGGTGCGGTAAGCTGATTTTGCCGGTGAAAAGAGATTGCCGACAATTTCCACCCCTTGGCTATCAAAGGTGATGCGTTCAACAACATAATCAGTGACCTGCAGACGAGCATTCTCATCCCAGTCCTGGGTTTTAAATTCACCCACGTTGTTTCTGGTAAGAAAACCGGGTTCGGAACCGGCATGTTGCGCTTTGAATGCTTCATTCATCATTGTGTTCCTTATAAGCCTAATTCTTTTGCGATTGCCAGGGAGAAAGGTTCCAGGTCCCCTGGGTTTCTTGAGGTGATCAATACCCAGCCATTTTCGTCCGAACGGACCACGGGGGCGTCGCTCCAGCGGGCGCCGGCATTGGTCAGGTCTTTCTTCATCGTATGGTAGGACGTCAGTTTTTTGCCCGCCAGGCGGTCGGCTTCGACCAGCAGCCAGGGGGCATGGCAAACCGCCGCTACGGGTTTGCCGGCGGTGATGAATTCGTTGACCAACCTGATGGCGTGCGTGTCGATACGAATATTATCGGCGTTGACCGTCCCGCCCGGGATGACTAATGCATCGAAATCAGCGGTTTTAATTTCATCGCTGAGCAGTCGATCGGCATTAACAATTTCGTCTTTATCGGTATCGTTGACAAAAGTCTGCACGCGTAAGCTTTCCGCCGACGCGTGCACAACCTCTGCACCTTTAGCGGCAAGGCGACGTAATGGGATAAGCAGTTCATCTTTTTCCACACCGATGTTATAGGTAATGAAAAGGATTCGTTTATTTAACGTAGACATACAGATTTCCTTCAAACATGAGGGCCATAGGGATAATAGCAACGCAAAATTGCGCCCAACCAGTCTCTGGCAGAGCCACCTTGTTACAAGTATGAAGAGATGAATGGTATGGCTATGTTTATCAGCTGGTTATAACAACATCTGATTGATATTGTTTGTTTAATATTTTGCTGAAGCATTGCTCTTGCCGTTTCACTTCCAATATAAACTCATCCGGAGTCAGTTTATGATTAATTCCCGCTAAATAGGCTAGCGCCAACTCTTTGGCCGTGTAATGATTAAATTGATACATGATCATCTCCGCAGGTGTATAAATGTGTTCTTGTTAAAACAGTGGGTGACATAACTTTACCGTTTTACTCGTTGTCCAAACAGTCTCTGACAGTACCAGTTTGTTATAATTGTTTCCAAGCGAGGGCGGGCGTTCTGCTTCGGCGATATGACAGAAAATAAAAATGGCGGGAGAGGTCATGAGGTGTTATTAATTAATAATGAATAACGTTATTTCACGCCCCGTGATAACGTCGGACCCAACGAAACAGGATGTTGTATGAATATGTTGATCGAGCAGATTCGCAGTTTTTTTTACAGCCGAAGATGTCGCTTGAAACCCACTGATTTTGGCATTTTGGATGATGGAAAGAATAGACGAGTCAAAGGATTACGTAGAGAGGAGTTGGCCGAGCAGGCGGGGTTGAGCGTAGAATATTATACCAAGTTGGAGCAGGGGCGAGTGAGCAACCCTTCGTTGCAGACGCTGTCCGTTCTGGCGGATGTACTCAGGTTAGACGCGTCGGAACGGCAATATTTGTACTTGTTGTTTAACCGAGAGCGGCCTCTTTCCTCTACGGAAATATATTCTGACGCAGCAACGCTGCAGTTTTATATTGAGTCCTTTGTGTTGACGCCTGCCTATTTTCTGGATGTACGGCTTGACATCATAAGTCCGAATTTTTTAGCCAGAAAGCTGATTACCGGCACAGATGAAAGTGTACATGAATTGAATCTGGCGCGAGTGGTTTTTCTGGATGATGAGGCAAAGAACCGCTACGCCACCTGGCGTGAGAAGGCTGAAGATACGGCGGCTATGTTGCGTTTTGCGATAGCTCTTTTCCCACAGGACACGTATCTTTTTGAACTGCATGCGGAGCTTTATGAACGAAGCGATCTGTTTCGCCTGCTCTGGAATCAGCATCGCGTCCTGGAAAAAACCAACGGGTATCGGCCGTTGTTTTATCCGGATGGCACACGGCTTGAAACTTCTTACGAGACCTTTACGCTTAACCAAAATCCTTTATTGCGCCTGGTCGTCTATTTTCCTAATGATATGGCGACTCGCGAACGCCTTGCTGCCTTGCAACAATAGCGTTGTCTGGGGTTTTTATCGATTAGAGGCGGCAGGTTTTCTGAGAGTTTTATTTTAACTGCAGATTATTAGTCTGTTTTATAGTAAGAAGAAAGGAATCAAGTGATAAAATGAAGCTACATCAGTTAAGCTTATTCTGTGCAATTGTCGAAAATGGAACCATTGCCGCTGCGGCCAAGAAGCTGAATTGTGTTCCATCCAATATCACTATTCGGTTGAAACAGCTTGAAGAGCAGTTGGGGGCGAAGCTATTTAATCGAGAAAAGAACCGCTTATTGATAACGCCACAGGGGCGCATACTTTACCGCAGTGCTAAAGACTTATTGTTGCGTGCTGTCAATATTGAACATTTATTCAATAGAAATACTGCAGCAAACGGTGTTTTTCTTGTCGGTGCTCTGGAGGGGGTGCTGTCCTCTCACATGCCTTCATACATCGTCAATCATCGAATGAAATACCCCAATATAGAATTGCATATCAGGTCTGATAACTCTCTCAATCTGGAGCGAGAGTTACTCGAAGGGGCACTCGATCTCATCATTACCGATGGTCCCATAGAGCATCCGTTGCTTTCCAGCACGTTGGCGTTTAGAGAGCGATTAATGTTGATTGTGCCCCCGTCCTTGCCGGCAACCATCGATCTTGGCTTTTTGGAAACACTGGATCTTTATACATTTAGAAAAAGCTGTAGCTATCGACACCTGATTGAATACCTACTTTCGAGTAAAAAAATCAGACCTAATATGATATTGGAGATGGAGTCGTATGATGTTATCACCGCCTGCGTAAGTGCCGGTTTGGGGTTTTCCTTGGTACCGGAAAGTATTTTAGAAAAGTGCTTTCCAACTCAGAGTAAAATACAGGCCATGGAGATTCCTGAGCTTGAAAGGAATGATTTATTTTTTGTATGGAGAAAGAGTGATGACGCATCAATGCTGGTCTCTGACTTTGTATCAGGTGTGTTCTGCTAGACCTTATTCTTAATGCCATTATATCGGTGAATTAGGAGGGCGTTTGGCGGGACAGCCCTTCTAAAGCTGGGCTGTCCATGCAAGGGATTTTAACTAACAGGGTATTTAATGCAAAGTGGCATTGGATATCTAAATTGAAAAAGCATGCGGCTCAGTTTCAGTTATCAATACTCATCCACTTCGCCTGGCTCTGATGTAAATGTCGGAACACCCTTGACTGCAGAATAAGTCAATATCAGCACTGTCTCGGTATTCCCACTGATACCACGATGTACGCCTCCGACCGTTTCAGGAAAGGCCTCACCAGTTTTAAACGTTTGTTTTTTACCAGAGTCTCTGTCTTCGATAGTAAGCTGGCCTTTTAAAACATAACCTGCGTTTGGATAGGGGTGTGTATGCCAGGGAAGTGCCGTGTTGGCAGGAATCGTCATTCTGATGACTCTTAGATCAGGTTGGCCGGATGGATAACTTTTGTAGGGTGTGCCATCCCAGGCTGACGTACTTTCCACCAGCTGCTCTACTTTAGCAGAAGCCGTATTTTGATCTTTGGAAAATGCGGAAACGGACGTCAGAAGGACTATTGTGGATATTAAAATGTGACTTTTCATAAGTGCACTCCGGCAATGTTTAAGGGAGATCACGATGTTGTTATAACGAGGTGCTTACATCGGATGGGGAATTTATAGCAAAGCCCATTTTCTGCCGAAAGTAACTTTTTTTAAGCACAGCGGTGAATATTTTTGACTAAATGAATGTAATGAGCGTTTTTCAATTTTACGAGATTGAAAATAGTATTTTCATCCGGTGGAACGGTAAAATGGACTCATGAACGTTATCACATTCATTCCGATCCACTCTGCTCGCAAAACCGCAGGCGGTTGCCGAACGGATCGGTCAGGTTCAGCTCTTTGCCCCAGTCGACAACCTCCAACCCCGGCCGGGCATAGCGGTAGTTTTTGGCCGTGAGCTCCCGGTGCAGCGCGTCGATATCGTGTACCGGGATGAAAATAGCGGCGCCGGGCGTGCTGTCGCCATAGTGTTCGCTCAGGTGCAGCGTCAATCCGGCGCGGGTCACCTGCATGTACAGCGGCAGATCTTCGCTGAAACGGTGCTCCCACTCCAGCGTGAAGCAGAGAAAGTCCAAATAAAACTCTTTGGCCTTATCGACCGCAAAAATGCGCAGGATCGGAATGGCGGGGGAGAAGGTGATCATCGTCGATCTCACTGTTACGTTAGCGGCAGCCGATATGGATATCGACCGCCTCGGGGCCGGTATAGGCTTCGAAGTCGGTCAGGAAGCGGCGTTCGATTTCCGGGTGTTGCTCGAAGTAGGCCCAGATGGCTTGCCAGCCTGCGATAACCGCCGCCGGCATGGCGCCACGGGCCTGGAACACCAGATAGCGGCCGGGTTGGATGTGCAAACCGCTCTCTGCCGCGCTGCCGGCGGTGACGTCAAACGGCCCGCCGGCGTCGGAGGCGTAGTTGGAGTAGACCCCATAGACCGGCGTGGTGGGTGAGGTGGCGAAAAAGTCTGACCACAGCGCCGGGATTTTTGCCGTCTCGGGCCGGGTTTCGTCCTGATTGGTGGTTCTGACCGTTTGGCCGGCGACGTAAAAGCCGGGCAGCTGTACCACGAGAGGTTGCATACTGGAAATTCCTTTTAACCGTTCGAACGAGAGGCCTAAAGGTAGCAAAGACTCTCCAAAACCGCCAGGCAGGGCCCCCGCAGGCGCGGGAGCCCATCGCATCAGGCGCCCAAACCGCCAAGGCACAGATATTTGATTTCAAGATAGTCTTCGATGCCGTATTTTGAGCCTTCGCGCCCCAAACCTGAGTGCTTCATGCCGCCGAACGGCGCCACCTCGGTGGAGATCAGCCCTTCGTTGATGCCGACGATGCCGTACTCCAGCGCTTCGGCCACGCGCATCACCCGGCCGATGTCGCGGCTGTAGAAGTAAGCGGCCAGGCCGAACGGCGTGTCGTTGGCCAGTTCGACGGCGTCGGCCTCGTGGCTGAAGCGGATCAGGGGCGCCACCGGGCCGAACGTCTCCTCGCGGAAGATTTTCGCCGTGCGCGGCACATCGGTCAGGATGGTCGGGGTGAAGAAATTGCCGCCCAGCGCGTCAGGCTTGCCGCCCAGCAGCACCGATGCGCCGTGTTCGACGGCGTCGGCGATATGCTCGCGCACTTTCTCCACTGCGTCCGGGTTAATCAGCGGGCCGATGGTGACGCCCTCATCCAGCCCGTTGCCGACTTTCAGCTTGGCGACGGCGGCTTTCAGTTTGGCGGCGAAGGCGTCGTATACGCCGTCCTGCACCAGAAAACGGTTGGTGCAGACGCAGGTCTGGCCGGCGTTGCGGTATTTCGAGGCGACCGCGCCGGCCACGGCGGCGTCCAGATCGGCGTCGTCGAACACGATAAACGGCGCGTTGCCGCCCAGCTCCATGCTGGTTTTCTTGATGGTGGGCGCGCACTGGGCCAGCAGCTGCGCGCCGACTTCGGTGCTGCCGGTGAAGGAGAGTTTACGCACATCCGGGTTGGCGGTGAGTTCGCCGCCGATGCCCTTGCTGGGGCCGGTGATCATGTTGCACACCCCGGCGGGCAGCCCGGCGCGCTCCGCCAGCACGGCGATCGCCAGCGCCGAGAACGGCGTCTGGCTGGCGGGGCGGATCACCCCGGTACAGCCGGCGGCCCAGCCGGGGCCGGCTTTGCGGGTGATCATCGCCGCCGGGAAGTTCCACGGGGTGATGGCGGCGAACACGCCGATCGGCTCTTTCTGCACGATAATGCGGCGACCGGCCTGCGGCTGCGGAATGGTGTCGCCATAGACCCGCTTGCCTTCCTCGGCGAACCATTCGATAAAGGAGGCGGCATAGGCGATCTCACCGCGGCTTTCAGCCAGCGGTTTACCCTGTTCCGCCGTCATGATGCGTGCCAGATCGTCCTGATTTTCCATCATCAGTTCAAACAGCCGCCGCAGTTTGCCGGCGCGTTCTTTGGCGGTCAGCGCACGCCAGGCGGGCTGCGCCTTCTTGGCGGCGGCGATGGCGCGCGCGGTTTCTTCGGCGCCGAAGGCCGGCACGTGGCCGACCAGCTCGCCGTTGGCGGGATTATGAATGGCGATCGAACGGCCTGCTTGGGCCGGCAACCATTGCCCGTCGATGTAATTGGCCTCGCGGAACAGCGTGGGATCCTTGAGGGTAGCGCTAATGCTGGTGCTCATTGTTCTCTTCCTTTGCTGAGTTCAACAGAATGGTCTATCCCATACGGCTACCCTTTACCCTAGCAAACTTTGCCGCCGCCGTTTGCCAGCGTGGCGACAAGATGAGCGTTTTCTTTATGCGCACCTTCTGTATAAAAAATATCCGCCGCCGGGCCGATACTGAAAGAGCAGGCATATGACCCTTTTCGATGTGATTAAAAGGAGTGTGCGAATGATGAAATCAGTGGACAGACATCTCGCGGCCTACGGCAGCGAAATGGATTTTTTGGCGTCGAGCATCGCCCTGATGGAATGGCAAGGGCGGCAGATTGACGCCGGGCAGGTGGCCGGCAATATGTCGGAACAGCAAAGCCGCCTGTTCTTTGTGCGGTTGCGTTATTTTCGTCAGCTTTATCAGGCCGCATCGGCGGCCGAACACAGCCTGTAATCTTCCGATTCAGCCCCGCCGCAGCGGGGCTTTTCATTTCAGCGGCGCCACACCCCGGTCGCCAGCGTTGCCGGCGAATACTCCAGATCGCGTCCCCGCCACGGCAGCGCCGCCGCAAAACGCCAGGCGCGGTGAACGTCAAACCGCCAATAGCGTTCCGCCCCTTCAACGCCGGGATGTCCTTCCGCCTGCCAGAGGATCTGCGTTTTTCCCTGCAGATGCAGCACGTCGCCGCGCTCAAAATCGATGAACAGCAGCGCCGCCCGCGGTTCGGCCAGCAGGTTGCCCAACGTATTCATATAGCGGTTGCCGCGAAAGTCCGGCATCCACAGCGTGTCGCCTGCCAGATGGATAAAGCCGGGGCGGCCGCCGCGATGGGAAATATCGACGCCGCCCTGCGCCAGTTCCAGGTGCGCGCCGCTGGCGACGAAGCTGGTGTCCGCGGTGCGGACCAGCGCCTGCGCCGCCGCATCGAGCGAAGCTAAATGCTCAACCGGCTGTGGCCGGCTCTCCACCGGGTAGAGTTCGCGGCGCTGAATGTACTGCGGGCAGTTGCCGAAGCTTTGGTGAACGACGATCTCCACCCGGTTTTTGTCGGTGCGGCCGACGGTGCCGTTGGCGCGGTTGCGCCGCCGGTTGCTGAAGTCGAGCCCGAGCGCGCCGACCGGTTTACCGGGCAGCAACAGCGCCTGGGCGGGATCGTCGCTGCGGCGCGGCGCGCTGATGCGCAGGTGCGTGTCGTCCGGCGTGCGTAAAAACCCGGGCGGGCCGCTGAACAGGGTGGCGATGGGCCAGCCCTGTTCGTCCTCCGTGGCGACGAACAGGTAGGGCAACGCGGCGAAAAACGCGCGGTGCTGATCCGGCATCGCGGGGTAGATGCCGCCGCCCACGCGATCGAAACCGGCCAGCGTTTGCGCGCGCAGCTCATCGGGGTGGAACCGCTGCGAGATCATGGCGTCAGCTCGCCGCCGGTTCCGGCAGGGCCGGCATGGCGAAGAAGCCGGGAAGCGCCGCGATGCTCGCCACCCAGCGGCGTATGGCGGGGTAAGGCGCCAGCGAAATGCCGCCTTCGGCCGCGACCGCCACATAGCTGTAGCAGGCCAGATCGGCGATGGTCGCCTGTTCGCCGGCCAGATAGCCGCGCTCGCTCAGGTGCTGCTCCATCTGCGGCAGAAAACGATCGCTGATTGCCCGCGCCGCCTGATAATCCTCCGGCACGGCGAACTGGGCGATCAGCCGGCAGGAGGCCGGGCCGTAGCGCACTTCACCGGCGGCTTTGGAAAGCCAGGCCTGCACTCGCGCCGCCGCCGCCGGCTGTTCCGGCAGCCAGTGGCTGTTCGGCGCATAGCGCTTCACCAGATAGACCAGAATGGCGTTGCTGTCGGCCAGCGTCAGATCGCCGTCCTGCAAGACCGGGATCTGGCCGAACGGGTTGAGCCGGCGAAAGGCCGCGCTCTGGCGTACCTCCGCCGAGGCTTCTACCCATTCATAGGGCAGCGCCAGCATGCGCAGCAGCAACGCCACGCGGTGAACGTGGCCGGAAAGCGGGGTGCCGTAGAGGGTGATGGTGGACATGGCGTTTCTCCTCACTGTTTTTTTTCAGCATACTCTTGCGGCGAATGAGCGGAATCCGGCAATGTGGAAATTGATAATTTCATTTTTCGGAAGAGTCTATGGATCGGTTAGACGAGTTGGCCATCTTCGTGGCGGTGGTGCAGCAGGGTAGCCTGGCGGCGGCCGGGCGCAAACTGCGGCGCTCGGCGCCGGCGATCACCCGGGCGATCGCCGCGCTGGAACAGCGTTTCGGCACCCGACTGGTGGAACGCACCACCCGGCGGCTGGCGCCTACCGAAGCGGGCGTGCGGTTGCTGGAGCGCGCGCAACAGCTGCTGCAGGATTATCAGGCGGTGGTGCAGGATACCGCCGAAGCGCAGCTGAGCGGCTTGCTGCGCGTCACCTCGCCGGTGCAGTTCGGCCGCCGCTACGTGGCGCCAGTGGTGATGGCGTTTCTCGATGACTATCCGCAGATGCAGATCGAAATGGTGTTGAACGATCGCAATCTCGATCTGATCGACGAAGGATTGGATATCGCGGTGCGCATCGGTCATCTGCAGGACTCTTCCCGCGTGGCGCGGCGGCTGGGGCAGGTCAGCCGGGTGACGGTCGCCAGCCCGGCTTACCTGGCGCGCTGCGGCGAGCCGCGCTCGCCGGCGCAGCTGGCGGAGCACGCCACCATCGTTGGCACCCAGCGGCCGTCGCTGCGCGAATGGCGCTTCGGCCCGCAGGAAAACGGCGAGCGCGTGCGCTTGGCTCCCCGGCTGTTGCTCAACGACGTGGAGGCGCAGCTGCTGGCGGTGCGCGCCGGCAAGGGCATCGCCCGGCTGCTCTCGTATCAGGTAGCGGACGATCTGGCCGCCGGCACGCTGGTACGGCTGCTGGCGGACCATGAACCGTTGCCGATGCCGGTACAGCTGGTGGCGCAGCAGGCGCAGCGCATGCCGCTGAAGGTGCGCGCCTTTTGGGATTATGCGTTTGAACGGCTCAGCGCATTGCCGCAAATTCAGCCGGACGGGCGGGGAAAATAAGCGCGAAAAGTTTCATGGGTTAAACTTTTTCGCCGCCTGTCTCATTTTATTTTACCGGGCGCGCATTGCTGATGCGCCCATCTTGACAATAATGTTGCCGGTGCTAATAGTTAATTCATATCTTAAATAATAAACGAAGTTTAATATATGAAACAACTTGCGGGGAGCTATGACAACGGCGCCACGGTGGATAATGAAGACGCTATTTTGACTTCATTTCAAACTCGCAGCGCGGCTATTTATCATCAGGCTAAGCATGAAAAGAATATTGCGTATGGCGAAAGCGAACGCGAGACGTTTGATTGGCTTTATTCTGCAAAGCAGCACCAGGGCACGTTAATTTTTATTCACGGCGGCTATTGGCAATGCTGCGATAAGGCAGATTTCGCCTTTATCGCCGCCGGGCCGTTGGCGTTGGGTTTTGACGTGGTGCTGGTGGAATATGCGCTGGCGCCGGCGGTTAATCTTGACGCTATTTGTCGCCAGGTGGGGGCGGCGCTTGATGCTATTCAGCGCCGTCTGCCGCCGCACTATGCCCATCCGGTGCATCTGTGCGGCCATTCCGCCGGCGGGCATCTGGCGGCGTTTTGGCAGCGGCATGCGTTGGTGGATGCGGTCTTTCCCGTCAGCGGCCTGTTCGAACTGGCGCCGCTGCAAGAGAGCTATGTCAACCGGGCGCTGCAGCTGACCGCGCGGCAGATTGAAACGCTCAGCCCGGCGCGTCACCCGCCGGCGCGCAGTAAGCCGCTCACGTTGTATTACGGCGCTGATGAGCTGCCGGAACTGATCGGCCAGTCGCAGCACTATCATGCGGCGCTGCGCCAAGGCGGGCTGCCGGCCGATCTGGTCGCGGTGCCCGGCGCCAATCATTTCACCATTCTGGATGCGTTGTTCGCCGCCGACGGCGCGCTGCTTCGCCAACTTCACCACCACGGGAACCACTGACATGCGCGAAATCGTAGCGACCGGGCTGCCGGAGATCGGCCAGCCTTTTTCCTGGGCCACCCGGGGCGGCGGCATGCTGTTTACCGCCCACGGCCCGGTGCGGGCGGACGGCAGCATCGAAACCGGCGCGCCTGAGCAACAGATTGCGTTAACCTTCGACAACCTGGCCCAGACGCTGAAGGCGGCGGGCAGCCACAGCGATAAGGTGCTGCAGGTAATAGTTTATCTCACCGACGTTAACGACGTTAAATTGCTCGATGATATTTACCGGAAATACTTTAATTATCCTTATCCCAATCGCTCCACGGTTATTGTCGAAAAATTGGTGGTGCCGGGAATGAAAATAGAAATTACCGTCAGCGCCATCGCCTGATTTAATTTCTCATTAAGTCCGTATTCATATTAATTCAATAACGAGTTAAGGATGCGTCATGTTTAAACAGATTGCACCTTCCGCGGCCGATTCTGTTCCATCGCTGATGGGTGTCTATTTGCAGGATCCCAATCCGCAAAAAGTGAATTTAGGCATTGGCCTCTATTACGACCGGCAGCATGATTTTCGCCCGGCCGCATGTGCTTGCCGGGGCTCAACCCCGGCAATATCGACTACGTGACCGCCGCCATTCTCGACGTCACCCGTACCGTCTAACTTCGCCCGGGAACCCAGCCATGCCACAGATGAATGATTTTGAGCATATCGCCCGCCGTCAGGGCGGGTTGAACAAGCATCTTACCGCCGGGCAGATGTCGATGCTGGCGATCGGCGGCGCCATCGGCACCGGGCTGTTTCTCGGCAGCGCCTACGCCATTCAGATGGCGGGGCCGGCGGTATTGCTGAGCTACCTGATCGGCGGCGTTATTGCGCTGCTGTTGATGGGGTGCCTGGCGGAAATGACCTCCGAACACCCGACGCCCGGCTCGTTCGGCGACTATGCCGAATTCTACCTCGGCCCGCTGTTCGGTTTTCTGGTGCGTTATTCCTACTGGTCTTGCGTGGTGCTGGCGGTGGGCACCGAAGTTACCGCCATCGGCATGTACATGCAGTTCTGGTTCCCGGCGACGCCGACCTGGCCGTGGGTGCTGCTGTTCTCGGCGGCGGTGATCGTCGTCAATGTGATCGGCGTGAAGTCGTTCGGCCAGGTGGAATACGCGCTGTCCACCGTCAAAGTGACGGCGATCGTGGCGTTCATTCTGATCGGTCTCGGCATGCTGGCGTTCTCGGGCAACCCGGCCTACGGCCTGCGCAACCTGACCGCCGGCGGCTTCATGCCGTTTGGCGTCAAGGGCATGTGGTTCGCAACGATCGTGTCTATCTTCAGCTACCTGAGCATTGAAATGATCGCGGTGGCCGCCGGCGAGGCGAAAAATCCGGTGATTGCGGTGAAGGCGGCGTTCAAGGGCACACTCGTGCGGCTGTTCATCTTCTACATGCTGTCGATCGCCCTGATGCTGGCCATCGTGCCCTGGCGCCAGTCCGGCACCGGCGAAAGCCCGTTCCTGATGGCGATGAACGTCATCCATCTGCCCGCCGCCGCCGGTATTTTCAACTTTATCGTGCTGGTGGCGGCGCTGTCGGCGATGAACAGCCAGCTGTATATCACCACCCGCATGATGTTCTCGCTGTCGCGCGCCGGGCAGGCGCCGGCGGCATTGGGGCGCGTCAGCCGGCGCGGCATTCCGGTCAATGCGTTGGCGATGTCGTGCATCGGCATCGTGGTGTCTATCGTGCTGAGCCTGGTGGCGCCGGAAACCTCGTTCGCCGCCATGATGTCCATTTCGGTGTATGGCGCCTGCTTTACCTGGCTGATGATTTTCGTCACCCATCTGTTCTTCCGCCGCCGGCACCGGCAGACCCACCTGAAATTCCGCATGTGGGGGTTCCCCTATACCACCTTGCTGGGCGCCGGGCTGATGGCGGCGCTGATGATCTCGACCGCGTTTACCGAATTCTTCCGCATGACACTGTGGTTCGGTATTCCGTTCACCTTGCTGCTGGTGGCGGCCTACCGCTTCCAAAGCCGCCGCGCGGCGGCGCCGTCGCCGTTCAAGGCGCCGGAGGTGGAGTAATGCGGGAGAGGGGCTGAGGCGCGCCTCAGCCCCGGGGATTACAGCTGGCTTTTCGGGATCAGGTGGTCGCCGAAGCTCAGGCGCTGGCGGCCCGGTTCGATTTCGGTCAGCGGCGCCACTTCGCGCAGCGAGGATTTGCAGCGCTGAACCAGATCCTGATATTCGCGGGTGCCGGCGATCTTCCAGGCCAGTTCTTGCTCGGTCAGATCGCGCAACACGCGCGCCGGGCTGCCGACCACCAGCTTGTTGGCTTCGAGAGTCGCCGCGGCTTTGACGAACGCCATCGCGCCGACGATGGTGTTCTCGCCGATCTCCGCGCCGTCCATCACCACCGCATTCATGCCCACCATCGCATTGCGGCGAATGCGACAGCCGTGCAGGATGGCGCCGTGGCCGATATGGCCGTCTTCTTCCACCACCGTGTCCTGCTGCGGGAAGCCGTGCATCACGCAGTTGTCCTGAATGTTGGCGCCGTCGCAGATCACCAGGCGGCCAAAATCGCCGCGCAGGCTGGCGTTCGGGCCGATGTACACGTGTTTGCCGACGATCACGTCGCCGATCAGCACCGCCGTCGGGTGCACGTAACTGCTGGGGTCAACGACCGGCGTCAGGCCGTCAATCTGATACACAGGCATAGCGTGAGTTCCTTAATATGTAGGGTCGCGCGGCAGGCCGCCGAAGCGCCGATAGTAGCCGGCGGCCGGCGCGGGCAGGGCGCCGATGGTGGTTTCCGCCAGCGCGCTGACGTACTCCGTTGCGGCGCGATCGACCTGCTGATAAAGATTGATGCACAGGTTGCGGGCGATCTGGCCCTCCCACTGCGCGGGCAGCAGCGCGTCCGGCAGCAGCGGATCTTTCAACACCACGCGACGGAAGAAGTGAATCAATAATAGCTTAATCTGGAAACAGCGCAGCGGCGTCAGCGCCGCCGGATCGACTTCGCGCAGCAGCGCCATCAGCGGCCGGAAGGAGACGATAAACTCGTGATAGCCGGCCGCCACCTCGCTCAGCGACCAGCAGTCGGCCACCAATTTCTGCAGGGTTTGCTCGGAGCGGTTGTAGGGATAATCGGCGCGGAAATAAATCACCTGCTCGCTGGCGTTCAGCTCGCCGAGCAGCGCCGTCACGTCGGTTTGCGCATGGGTGGGAGCGGCCATCAGGTTGCTGGCGATTTGCCCGAACCCGAGCCAGCCCAGCTCTTTTTTCAGCCGCGCACGCGCGTTTTTTTCGGCGCTTTCCAGCAGCAACAGCTCCCACTTGCCGTCCCAGGCGGGCTGCTCGCGCAAATAGATTTTCGATTCGGCGTGGCGGAACTGGCGCATTCCCTGCTCGGTCACGCGGTAGAAGCTGCGGCGGCCTATTTTCTCCACCGCCAGCCACCCTTCTTTTTGCAGGCGGAACACCGAGGTGCGCACGAAGCGATCGCCGAAGCCGAAGGCCTCCAGCAGCGCGCTCAGGCTGCCGAGCCACACTTCGCCGCCGCGGTGGCTGAGCGCGTCGCCGTACAGCGAAATGATCAGCGAGGTGCCGCTGATCGGCTGCGCGTCGACGGCATGGCGAATGAACTCATCCAGTTTATGTTCCATATTTTTCCATGGGTTAGCATTCGATGAGCCATAACATTACCATAATTTAAGGCGGCGTCATCCGTGACGCCGTGCGCCTCAGCGCGGCCGCAAATCGACCACGCGCTGCGCTTTGCCTTCCGAGCGCGGAATATCGCCGCAGTTGGCGATGCTGACGTCGGTGCTGACGCCCACGATCGATTTGATGTGGTGGCGCAGCTGGTGGCAGATGTCGCAACGCTGCTGGTGGCTGAGGCTGAGCGCCGATTCTTTCAGCTCGACGCGCACCGCCAGCGTGTCCAGGTGCCCGCTGCGGCTGACCTGCAGCTGGTAGTGCGGCGACAGCTGCTCGAACTGCATGATCTGCTCTTCTACCTGCGACGGGAAGACGTTGACGCCGCGGATGATCAGCATGTCGTCGGAGCGGCCGGTGATCTTGCCCATGCGGCGCATCTGGCGTGCGTCGCCCGGCAGCAGCCGGGTGAGATCGCGGGTGCGGTAGCGGATCACCGGCAGCGCCTCTTTGGTCAGGGTGGTGAACACCAGTTCGCCGTGTTCGCCGTCCGGCAGGGCGACGCCGGTTTCCGGGCAGATGATCTCCGGCAGGAAGTGGTCTTCCCAAATGGTGGGGCCGCCGCCGCTTTCCAGGCACTCCATCGCCACGCCCGGCCCCATCACTTCCGACAGGCCGTAAATGTCCAGAGCCTTGATGCCCATGCGGGTTTCGATTTCGTGGCGCAGGGCTTCGGTCCAGGGTTCGGCGCCGAACACGCCGAGCCGCAGCGAGCAGCCGCGCGCGTCGCCGCCCATCTTGCGTTCCAGCTCGTCGATCAGCGTCAGGCAATAGGACGGCGTCACCATGATGATGTCGGGTTTGAAATCGAGGATCAGCTGCGCCTGGCGTTCCGTCTGGCCGCCGGACATCGGGATCACCGTCGCGCCGAGCCGCTCCGCGCCGTAGTGCGCGCCAAGGCCGCCGGTGAACAGGCCGTAACCGTAGGCGACGTGCACCTTGTCTTTGGCGGTGGCGCCGCCGGCGCGCAGGCAGCGGGCGACGATATCGGCCCAGTTATCGATGTCGCGCTGGGTGTAACCCACCACCGTCGGCCGGCCGGTGGTGCCCGAGGAGGCGTGGATGCGCACCACCTGTTCCATCGGCACCGCGAAGGTGTCGAACGGGTAGTTGTCGCGCAGATCCTGCTTGGTGGTGTAGGGGAAGCGCGCCAGATCGCTCAGCTGTTTGAGATCGTCGGGGTGCACGCCGGCCTGGTCGAATTTGCGTTTGTACATCGGCACATTGTCGTAGGCGTGGTGCAGCGTCCACTTCAGACGCGCCAACTGCAACGCTTCAATCTCATCGCGCGAGGCGAATTCGATCGTTTCGAGGGGCTGTGGATTTATTGTCATGGTTAGCCTCAGGGGTCAGACACGCTCAATGATCATGGCGATGCCCTGGCCGACGCCGATGCACATGGTGCAAAGCGCGTAGCGGCCGGCTCGCCGTTCCAGTTCAAACAGGGCGGACAGCGCCAGGCGCGCGCCGCTCATGCCCAGCGGATGTCCCAGAGCGATCGCGCCGCCGTTGGGGTTGACCTGCGGGGCATCGTCCGGCAGGCCAAGCTGGCGCATCACCGCCAGCGCCTGGGCGGCGAACGCTTCGTTCAGTTCGATAACGTCCATCTGCGCCAGGCTCAGCCCGGCGATTTCCAGCACCTTGCGGGTGGCGGGCAGCGGGCCGATGCCCATCAGCCGCGGCTCCACGCCGCAGGTGGCGGTGGCAACGATGCGCGCGCGCGGCGTCAGCCCCTGGCGCGCCGCCATCGCTTCGGAGGCGACGATCAGCGCCGCCGCACCGTCGTTCAGGCCCGAGGCGTTGCCGGCGGTGACGCTGCCGGGCTGACGGAACGGGGTTTTCAGCGCCTGCAGCTGCTCGAAGGTGGTGTCGGGGCGCGGGTGTTCATCCTGGCTAAACAGCGTCACCGCACCTTTTTTGCCGCTGAGGCTGACGGGGGCTATTTCCTGCGCCAGGTGGCCCAGCGCCTGCGCCCGGGCGGCGCGCTGCTGGCTGCGCAGCGCAAAGGCGTCCTGATCGGCACGGCTGATGTTGAACTGCGCCGCGACGTTTTCGGCGGTCTCCGGCATCGAATCGGTGCCGAACTCGGCCTGCATCCGCGGATTGACGAAGCGCCAGCCGAGGGTGGTGTCGTACAGCTGCGCCTGGCGGCTGAAGGCGCTGTCGGCCTTGCCCATCACCAGCGGCGCACGGGTCATCGATTCCGCGCCGCCCGCCAGCAGCAGCCCGGCGTCGCCGGCCTTGATGCTGCGCGCCGCCATCGCCAGCGCATCCAGGCCCGATCCGCACAGGCGGTTTACCGTGGTGCCGGAAACGCCGACCGGCAATCCGGCCAGCAGCAGCGCCATGCGCGCCAGGTTGCGGTTGTCTTCCCCGGCCTGGTTGGCGCAGCCGAGGATCACGTCGTCCAGCTGCGCCCAATCCACCTGCGGATGGCGTTCCAACAGCACGCGCAGCGGCAGGGCGGCGAGGTCGTCGGCGCGCACCTGGGCCAGCGCGCCGCCATAGCGGCCGATCGGGGTGCGCACGCCGTCGCAGATAAATGCCTGATTCATGCCTGATCTCCTAAAATGCTGTGGCCGAGGCGGTGCGCGCGGCCGCGGAACCAGGCGACGGTTTTGCCCCGTTGGTTAACGATCTCGACGTCATACAGCCCGGTGGCTTTGCCCTGATGGCGCATCTCCGCGCTGGCGGTGAGGCGGTCGCCGGCCAGCGCCGGGCGGACGAAGTCGATGCTGCAGCCGGAGGCCACCGCCGCCAACCCCTGGCTGTTGCAGGCGTAGGCGAAGGCGGTGTCCGCCAGGCTGAACAGCTGGCCGCCGTGGCAGGTCTGGTGGCCGTTGAGCATCTGCGGGCCGACGGTCATGCTGACCTGAGCGTATCCGGCGTCGACGGCGTCGATGTGCATTCCCATCGCCTGAGCGCAGGTATCTTGCTGGAACATCTGTTCGGCGCAGCGCTGAGCCAGCGCGCGCGGCGTATTGGCGTTCATCGTTCGGCTCCTGGGAAAGAGGCGGGGGAAGCGTAGCGGCGCAGCAGCGGCATTGGGCGATAGCGCGCTTCGCCGTAATAGCGTTGCAGGTTTTCCAGCGTCGCCAGAATGTGGCACCAGCCGAGCGCGGCGCCCCAGGCCAGCGGGCCGCGCGGATAGTTGACGCCGCGCAGCATCGCCAGATCGGTATCTTCGTCGCTGGCGACGCCTTTGTTCACCACGTCGAGCGCTTCGTTGGCCAGCATGGCCAGGGTGCGCATCGTCAGCAGGCCGGGGTAATCCGGCAGTTGAATGACCTGCTTGCCAAGGGACTGCAACAGGCGAATCGCTTTGGCATTGTGTTGCGCATCGTTTTGCGCCGCGCAGCTGATGGCGATGGCGGAAGCGTGCGCATAGTCGGCACAGAGATCGAACAGCACCACGGGCGTTCCACGTTCGTCGGCCAGTTGGCCGGCGGTTTTACCATTGGTTAACATCAGTGTAACGTCGTCGATCGTGACGTGCGGGCTGGTCTGGCCGGGTTGTTTGATCGCCCCCGCATTTTCGCTTAACAGTTCCGCCAAATCGGCCAGCGAAGACCAGTCGCCGTGCAGCGTAACGCGTTGCGGCAATGCGGCCTGCGCCGGAGGCGCAAAGGCGATCGGGGCGGCGGATCGCGGTGCGTCGTAGCGGTAGAAACCGCGGCCGGACTTGCGGCCGAGGCGCCCGGCCGCCACCAGTTCCTGCTGCACCAGTGAGGGCGTGAAGCGCGGATCCTGATAGAAGGCCTGATACACCGATTCGGTCACGGCGTAATTGACGTCCTGGCCGATCAGATCGGTCAACTGCAGCGGGCCCATGGCGAAACCGCCGGCGTCGCGCAATACCGCGTCCAGCGTGGCGGCGTCGGCCACCCGTTCTTCCAGCGCGCGCAGGGTTTCGGCATAGAACGGCCGCGCCACGCGGTTGACGATAAATCCGGGCGTCGAGCGGCACACGACGCTTTGCTTACCCCAGCGCTGCGCCAGAGCCTGCAGCGCGGCGAGGGTATCGGTACCGGTCTCCAGACCGCTGACGATCTCCACCAGTTTCATCAGCGGCGCCGGGTTGAAGAAGTGCAGCCCGGCCATGCGCTGCGGGTATTGCAGTGCGCCGGCGATGGCGGTGATCGACAGCGAAGAGGTATTGCTTACGAACAGCGTCGTGGGCGAGCAGATCGCCTCCAGATCGCGAAACAGGCTCTGCTTAATCGCCAAATTTTCCGCCACCGCTTCAATCACCAGCGTGCAGTCGGCCAGCTGCTCGAGCGAGTCGGCGCGTTCGAGGCGCGCCAGCAGCGCTTCGGTGGGCGCGGCGTCGGCCTTGCCGCCGTCTACCCGCTGGCGCAGGCGGCGAGCGAGATCGTCGATCGCGCGCTGGGCGGCGGCGGGCGCGATATCGAACAGCCGCACCGGGTGGCCGGCGGCGGCGGCCACCTGGGCGATGCCGATGCCCATGGTGCCGGCGCCGATCACCGCCACCTGGCCGTTAATAAGGGGCGCGTTCATGGCTATTTCCCGCTGAAGTTGGGCGTGCGTTTGGCAAAGAACGCGCTGACGCCTTCGCGATAGTCGTCGCTGCGGCCGCCCAGGCGTTGCAGATCGCGCTCCAGATCGAGCTGCTGATCGAGGCTGTTGGTGGCCGAGCTGTAGAGGGCTTTCTTGATCAGCCCCAGGCCGTAGGTCGGCTGGGTAGCCAGATGGCGCGCCAGCGTTTGCGTGCGGTCAGTCAATTCATCCGCCGGCACTACCTGCCAGATCATGCCCCACGCCAGCGCCTGTTGGGCGCTGATTTTGTCACCCAGCATGGCCATGCCCATCGCGCGGGCGTGGCCGGCCAGCCGCGGCAGGAACCAGCTGCCGCCGGAGTCAGGCACCAGCCCCAGACGGCAGAACGACTGAATGAAGCTGGCATTGTCGGCGGCGATGACGATATCGCACGCCAGGGCCAGCGCGGCGCCGGCGCCGGCCGCCACGCCGTTGACCGCGCACACCACCGGCTTCGGCAGGGCGGTCAGGCGACGGATCAGGGGGTTGTAGAAACGTTCGACCGACAGGCCGAGATCCGGCGCCTGTTGATCGGCGCTGACGTTGCGATCGTTGAGATCCTGCCCGGCGCAGAAACCGCGCCCGGCGCCGGCGATCAGCAGGCAGCGCACGCTGTCGTCGCGCTCGGCTTGCGTCAGCGCTTCGCTCAGCTGGCGATGCATCTCGTCGTTAAAGCTGTTGAGCCGATCCGGCCGGTTGAGGGTCAGCGTCAACACGCCGGCGTCGAGATGGCTGAGAATCAATGCGTTATCCATAAATCAGCGCCCCTGATAGTTTGGCGTACGTTTTTCGAAAAAGGCGGCGATGCCTTCGCGGCGATCGTCGGTGGCGGCCAGGGTGACGAACTGCTGACGCTCCATCGCCAGCCCCTGGCTGAGGCCGGTTTCCTCGGCCTGTTTCAGCGCCTGTTTGGCGGCGCGCAGCGCCAGCGGCGCCTGACGGCTGATGCGTTCGGCAATCTGCTGCGTGCGTTCCAGCGTCAGGGCATCGACGCACACTTCGCCGATCAGGCCGGCCTGCAGCGCGGTGCGGGCGTCGATAGGCTCGCCGGCCAGCACCATCTGGCTGGCGCGCGACTTGCCGACGCAGCGGATCAGGCGCTGGGTGCCCCCGGCGCCCGGTATCAGGCCGAGGGTGATCTCCGGCAGGCCGAAGCGGGCGCTTTCGCCGCCGATGACGATGTCGCAGGCCAGCGCCAGCTCACAGCCGGCGCCCAGGGCATAACCGTTCACCGCCGCCAGCAGCGGCTTGCTGAACTGCGCCAGACGCTGCCACAGCTGCGGACGGCGATCCGCCAGCGCGGCCGGCAGATCCTGCTGTTGCAGTTCGCGCAGATCGGCGCCGGCGGCGAAGAAGCGCGCCGCACCGGCGATCACCACGGCGCCCACGCCGCTGTCGGCGTCGGCCTGCTCCAGGCGGGCAACCAGCTGTTCCAGGCACGGCGTGCTCAGGGCGTTGCGCGCCTCCGGGCGATGCAGCGTCAGCGTGACCACGCGGTGCTGCTGCTGATGTAAAATAAAGGGGGTGTCCATCGCGGCTCCTAGACGTCGAAGTCCAATACCACGCCGTCGCCTTTCGGCCACGACTGGCAGCTCAATACGTAGCCTGCCGCCAGCTGATCCGGCTCCAGGCTATAGTTGACGCCCATCTCCACCTGGCCGGCTTTCAGACGGCATTTGCAGGTGGCGCAGACGCCGCCTTTGCAGGCGTAGGGCAGGTCGGCGCCCTGGCGCAGCGCGGCGTCGAGAATGCTGTCGTCCTGTTCGCCGATCTCGATATCCAACCGGCGGCCGTCGAGCAGGATCGCCACCCGGGTGGCGTTGCGATCGCCGCTGTGGCGCGGGCGGGCGGCCAAGCCGCTGGTGTTGAAGCGCTCGCTGTGGATGTGATTGGCCGGTACGCCGGCCTGTTCCAGCACGGTTTGCGCGTCGTCCATCATCGATTCCGGCCCGCAGATAAAGGCGTGGTCATAGTCGCGGAAATCCAGCAGCGCGCCGCCGATCGCCGCGAGGCGTTCGCGGTCGATACGGCCGCTGAGCAGCGGGCTGTCGAGACTTTCTTGGCTGAACAGGTACAGCGGCTGAAAACGCTGCGGGTAGCGGTTTTTCAGATCCGACAGTGCCTCTTTGAACATCATCGAACGGCTGTTGCGGTTGCCGTAGATCAGGGTGAAGCTGCTGCCCGGTTCGAGCTGCAGCGTCGCCTTGATGATCGACAGCATCGGCGTGATGCCGGAGCCGGCGGCGATCGCCAGGTAGTTGCCGTGGCGCTCTGCCTGCGGCTGGTAGCCGAAGCGCCCCTGCGGCACCATCACCTCCAGCGCGTCGCCGACCTTCAGCATGCGGTTGACGAAGCCGGAAAAGCGCCCCTGGTCAATCGCCTTCACGCCGATCTGCAGCAGGCCTTCCTGCGGCGAACTGCAGATGGAGTAGCAACGCCGCAGCTCTTCGCCGTTGACCAACGCCTTGAGCGTCAGGTGCTGGCCGGGGGTATAGCGGTATTGGTTTTGCAGCTCTTCGGGCACCCGCAGGGTGATGGCTACGGCGTCCGGCGTTTCGCGCTCGATGGCGGCGACGTTCAGGCGATGAAAGACCGTCATGGTGTCAGCGCTCCTATATGCATTTGAAATAATCGAACGGTTCCCGGCAGTCGCAGCAGCGGTACAGCGCTTTACAGGCGGTGGAGCCGAACTCGCTGATCTTCTCGCTGTGGGTGCTGCCGCAGCGCGGGCAGGCTACCGGGCCGTGGGCGTGTGGCCGATCGCAGGTGTGGCCCTGCGGGGGCGCTACGCCGTATTGCCGCAGCCGTTCGCGGGCGTCGGCGTTCATCCAGTCGGTGGTCCAGGCCGGGCTGAGGCGAATGTCCACCTGCACCGGGCTGAAGCCGGCGGCCGCCAGCCGCTGCTCGATGGCGTTGAGCAGAAATTCGGTGGCCGGGCAGCCGGAATAGGTTGGAGTGAAGGTCACGCGCCAGCCCGCGCCGTCGCGCGCCACGTCGCGCACCATGCCCAAATCGGTGATCGACAGCACCGGCAGTTCGGGATCGCTGATCTGCTGCAGGCAGTGCCAAATCTGCGGAATTTCGGCGGGTTGCAAACGGGTGACGTTCATCGCGGCCTCCTACCATTGCCCGTTTGGATAAGCGCGCTGCAGGAACTGCATTTCCGCCAGCAGCGGGCCGAGGTGTTCGCTGTGCCGGCCTTGCTTGCCGCCGTGCCGGAACGCCTGCTCGGCAGGCAGCGCCAGCGTCGCCTGGCGCAGCGTCTCTTCCACCTGCGCTTGCCAGGGGGCCTGCAGTTCGCGGGGATCGACGGCGATGCCTTGTTCCGCCAGTTCCAGCTCCAGCGCGTCGGCGTGGAACAGCTCGGCGGTGAAGCGCCACAGGTTATCCAGTGATTGCTGGATCTTGCGGTGGCTGACGTCGTTGCCGTCGCCAAGGCGGATCATCCAGCCGTGGCTGAAGCGCAGGTGGTAATCGGCCTCCTTCAGCGACTTGGCGGCGATGGCGGCGATCTGCGCGTCGCGGCTGCGGCTCAGCGCCTGGTGCAGCTGTACGTGGTAGGCATCGAGCAGGAACTGACGCACCAGCGTGTCGTTGAAACCGCCGTTCGGCTGCTCCGCCAACAGCAGGTTATGAAACTGGCGCTCGTCGCGCCCGAAGGCCAGGCTGTCTTCGCTGCAGGGCGGGCCGGCCAGTTCGGCGGCGTAGCCCAGGAAGTTGCGCGCCTGGCCGAGCAGATCGAGCCCGATGTTGGCCAGCGCCAGATCGATTTCCAACTCGGGCGCGTGGCCGCACCAGGCGCACAGGCGCTGGGCGAGGATCAGTGGCGTGTCGCCCTGGCGGAGTAAATAGCTGATGCGCGGATCGTTAACCGTCATGGTCGCCTCTACATGTTCTTGATGCCGTCGGGAATGGTGTAAAACGTCGGATGACGGTAGATCTTGTCTTCGGACGGATCGAAGAACGCGCCGCGATCTTCCGGCTGCGAGGCGATCAGATGGCGCGATTGCACCACCCAGATCGAGCAGCCTTCGTTGCGGCGCGTGTAGGCGTCGCGGGCGTTTTCCAGCGCCATTTGGTCGTCGGCGGCGTGCAGGCTGCCGACGTGGCGATGCGCCAGCCCTTGTTTGCTGCGGATAAACACTTCATACAGCGGCCATTCAACGTGGCTCATGATCTCGGTTCCTTATGTTGGCTATGCGGCGGAGGCGGCGTTTTTCGCGGCGTGGGCCATGGCGCCGTCGCGCACCCAGGCGCCGTCTTCCCAGGCGCGGCGTTTGGCCTGCAGGCGTTCGTGGTTGCATTGGCCGCGCCCTTTGATCACCTCATGCAGCTCGCTCCAGTCGATTTCGCCGAAGCGATAGTGGCCGGCGGCGGCGTCCCAGCGCAGCTCCGGATCCGGCGCCGTCATGCCGAGCGCTTCAAGTTGCGGCACGGTGTTGTCGACGAACTTCTGCCGCAGCTCATCGTTGCTGTGGCGTTTGATCTTCCACGCCATGCTCTGGGCGCTGTGGGGGGAGTCGGCGTCGCTCGGGCCAAACATCATCAGCACCGGCCACCAGAAGCGATCGATGGCGTCCTGCAGCATGGCGCGCTGCGTGTCGCTGCCGTTGGCCATCGCCATTACCGCCTCGTAGCCCTGGCGCTGATGGAAGCTTTCCTCTTTGCAGATCTTCACCATCGCCCGCGCATAGGGGCCGTAGGACGCGCGGCACAGCGCCACCTGGTTGACGATGGCGGCGCCGTCGACCAGCCAGCCGATCACGCCGATATCCGCCCAGTTGAGCGTGGGGTAGTTGAAGATAGAGGAGTACTTCATCTTGCCGTCGAGCATCTTTTGGTAGATGTCCTGGCGCGAACAGCCGAGGGTTTCGGCGGCGCTGTAGAGGTACAGACCGTGGCCGGCCTCATCTTGCACTTTGGCCAGCAGCACCGCTTTGCGGCGCAGCGTGGGGGCGCGCGTCAGCCAGTTGGCTTCCGGCAGCATGCCGATGACTTCCGAGTGGGCGTGTTGGCCAATCTGCCGAATCAGGTTCTGACGGTAGGCGTCCGGCATCCAGTCTTTGGCCTCAATGGCGATATCCGCCGCGATCTTGTCGTCGAAATGCTGCTGATACTGTGCGTCAGTTGTCATGCTTGCCTCTTGGTGATTCGTATTTTTCACATTAAACATAAAAATGTGAATCACTTTAACTAACCATAAGGCTACAAACTGATAACAAAAAGATCAAACGTAATTAATGTGGTTTTGCGAGGCCACTCACAATTGGTTTTGTTATTTATTTGATTTTATTTGATAAATAAAGTGATTAATTCCTTGTTTATGGCAGGTTAAGCGGTCTGAAAACGCCTTTTGTTCTCTTTTTGTTAAAATTTGATTTGGCCTCGACTGGCATTTATATGATACGTAATTAAGCTGTATGGTGAAAATTTATGAATTTCGGAGGGCACATGCAGCAGTTACACAGTTATCTTTCTGGCGCCTGGGTGTACGGGCAGGGAGAGGCGCGCGAAATCCGCCACGCGGTGACCGGCGAAGCGCTGTACCAGGTCTGCACCGACGGTCTGCCGTTGGCGGCGAGCCTGGACTATGCCCGCAGCCGCGGCGGCCCGGCGCTGGCGCACATGACGTTCCAGCAGCGCGCCCAGATGCTGAAAGCGGTAGCCAAACACCTGCTGGCGCATAAAGAGGCGCTGTATCAGATTTCCTATCAAACCGGGGCGACGCGCAGCGACGGCTGGGTCGATATCGAGGGCGGCATCGCCACGCTGTTCGCCTATGCCGGCATGGCCGGCCGCGATCTGCCGGACGATACCCTGTGGCCGGAAGACGAGCTGATCCCATTGTCGAAACAGGCGCAGTTCGCCGCCCGCCACGTGCTCACTTCACGCCCCGGCGTGGCGCTGCACATCAACGCCTTCAACTTCCCGTGCTGGGGCATGCTGGAGAAACTGGCGCCGACCTGGCTGGCGGGCATGCCGGCCATCATCAAGCCGGCCACCGCCACCGCGCAGCTGACGCAGGCGATGGTCAGGCTGATCGTCGATAGCGGCCTGGTGCCGGAAGGGGCGCTGCAGCTGGTTTGCGGCGGCGTCGGCGACATGTTCTCGCACCTGGATTACCAGGATGCGGTGACTTTCACCGGTTCGGCGCAGACCGGGCAGCGGCTGCGGGCACACCCGCGCCTGCTGGAGAAATCGATCGCGTTCACCATGGAGGCGGATTCGCTCAACTGCTGCGTGCTGGCGGAAGACGTGACGCCGGAAATGCCCGAGTTTGCGCTGTTCATCAAAGAAGTGTGCCGTGAAATGACCGCCAAGGCGGGGCAGAAATGCACCGCGATCCGCCGCATCATCGTGCCGGCGGCGCAGGTGGCGGCGGTGCGTCAGGCCTTGCTGCAGCGCCTGGCGGGGGTGACGGTGGGCGACCCGCAGCTGGAGCAGGTGCGCATGGGGGCGTTGGTCAGCCACGAGCAGCGTGATGATGTGCAAAGCAAGGTGGAGTTCCTGCTGCGCAACGGCTGCGAACCGCTCTGTGGCGCGGCGCTGGATAAGCTGGAGGTGCTGGGCGACGGCGCGCGCGGCGGGGCGTTTTATCCGCCGACCCTGCTGTATTGCGCCGATCCGTTCACCCATCAGGCGGTGCACGGCACCGAGGCCTTCGGCCCGGTGGCGACGCTGATGCCGTATGCGGATACCGAACAGGCGATCGCGTTGGCGTTGCTGGGGCAGGGCAGCCTGGCGGGCTCGCTGGTGACCGCCGATCCGGCATTGGCCACGCGCTTCATTCGCGCGGCGGCCTGCGCCCACGGCCGCATGTTGATTTTGGATGAGCAGGCGGCGGCGGAGTCCACCGGCCACGGTTCGCCGCTGCCGATGCTGGTGCACGGCGGCCCGGGGCGCGCCGGCGGCGGGGAAGAGCTGGGCGGGCTGCGCGCGGTGAAACACTATATGCAGCGCACGGCGATCCAGGGCAGCCCGGCGATGCTGGCGGCCATCGGCGGCGAATGGGTGCGCGGCGCGCCGGTCGCCGAGCATCCGGTGCATCCGTTCCGGAAATACTTCGAGCAGTTGCAGCTGGGCGACAGCCTGTTGACCGCGCGCCGCACCGTGACCGAAGCGGATATCGTCAACTTCGCCTGCCTGAGCGGCGACCATTTCTACGCGCACATGGACAAGATCGGCGCCGCCGACTCGCTGTTCGGCGAGCGGGTGGCGCACGGTTACTTTGTGGTGTCCGCCGCGGCCGGGCTGTTTGTCGACGCCGCCGTCGGGCCGGTGATCGCCAACTACGGCATGGAAAATTTGCGCTTTATCGAGCCGGTGAAGATCGGCGATACCATTCAGGTGCGGTTGACCTGCAAAAAGAAAATCCGCAAGCCGCAGAAAACCGCCGAAGATCGCCCGCACGGCGTGGTGGTGTGGGATGTGCAGGTGTTGAATCAGCAACAGCAGCCGGTGGCGCTGTACAGCATTCTGACGCTGGTGGCGCGCCAACAGGGGGACTTCGAAGCGTGATGCGCGTTTGCCGCCGCCGGCCCCCGGCGGCGGCAAATCATTCAGATCAGCGGCTGACCGCGCAGCTGTTCAAGCACTTTCAGCGGTGAACGCTGCGGATCCTGCATCTTATTCACCGGCAGCAGGAAGGTCTGTTCCAGCATAAACTGGCCGCCCATCGCGGCATGCGGCGTTTGATCAGAGAAGCAAATCCAGCTGCTGCCCGGCGGGAACGTCAGCGCCAGCTGCGGCCCCCGTTGCTGATAATCGCCGTCGGCCTTCATGGCGTCATGCAACTGCAGCATCAGGTGGTCATAATGGCTGCGGCGGGTTTTGGTGATGCGCACTTGGTGCTGCAGCCAACTGCCGAAAGCGGAGTAGCGAGCGAGACGTGGCATAAAGCGTGCCGCCAGCTCAGGGAACGGCTCGCCGACCCGCCATTGGCGATGCTCACCGTGCGGGTTGATGTTGGTGAAAATGCGCAGAATGCGTTCGCCGTAGTTCGGGCGCGACGGGAAGGCGTCAACGTGCAGCCGGCTGTCGTCTTTGCGCCAGGAACTGGCCGCCCGCCAGGCGGAAACCGGATGTAAACGCAGGCTGCCGGTCGGGTGGTGCAGCGCCTCCTGATATTCGGGCAACAGCCCGGCGATCAGCTGGCGGCAGGATTGGTAATAGCGTTCCAGCAATTGCTGAACCTGCTGCCGGCGTTCCGCGACGGCGACGCCGCTCAGCTTGCCGGACAGCGGTTGGTAGCTGATGTTTTTGCGCTTCGGGTCGACCAATGTCGGATCCAGCAGCGGCATTTCCTGTTCAGACAGGGTGAAGGCCAGTTCGGGCAGAAACAGCACCTTGCCCTGTTCCAGTTCGCTGACCGCGCTGGATGCTTCCGCTGCCGCCCATTGTCGTAACGGCAGCGTCAGGACGGCCTGTTCGTGCATAATATCGCCAGTAGGCATGAGATCTCCTTGCAAATCTATATCGCTTTATTCCTGCCTCTCAGGTTGCCGCGTGATTGGCTGCACTGGCTTGCGCAGTGGCTGGCTGGAGCGGCGTCAGCAGGCCGCCCAATGGCAACGTGAAATTTGTGGGTTCTATTATGGCTGTATCAGCAGGGCGCAATGCGCCGAAGCGTGCGATGGCTTCCTGATAGATAGAATAATCCTGATAAGGGTATCACCGGCAATGCCAATGAAAAGTAAACGGGGTATAAACGAGGCGATGCATAGGCACGAATAATCAAAAAAGGCACAAATTGCCTGCTGAATGGCGTGTTTTATCTTGTTGAATTACAATGAAAATAAATATACTGCTTATTATTTTCGTTATTTTATTCAGAGTGCAGGGTAAACCAGTGAAATAATGTTTCGTGAGGGAACTACTTCATTTTTCTGGCGAATAAATCGGGCCGCCAAATCTTGGTGACCCGATTATTGGTTAAGCGCCGTAAATGCAGTTTTTGCCTTTTTTCTTGGCCTGATACAACGCACTGTCCGCCTCATTGATAAAGCTGATCGGCGTATCGTTATACATATGCGGCACTTTGGCGCAGATGCCGATACTGATGGTAACGATGCCGTGCGGGTTGCCCTGATGCGGAATTTTCAGATCGCGCACCGCGTTGATAACGCGCTCGGCGAAAATCAGTGCGCCTTGCACGTCGGTATCCGGCAGGATAATCCCCATCTCTTCGCCGCCGTAGCGCGCCAGGACGTCGTTGCTGCGGCAGGCCAACCCTTTGAGCGTTTGGCCGATCTGCTGCAGGCACTGGTCACCGGCGACGTGGCCGTAGCTGTCGTTGTACTGTTTGAAATAGTCGATATCCAGCATCAGCAGCGCCACGCTGCGGTAGTTGCGCGAAGCCCGCGCCAGCTCGTTCTTCAGCGCGATATCAAACTGGCGGCGGTTGGCCAGCCCGGTCAGGCCGTCCAGCAGCGCCAGCTCTTCGAGCATCTGGTTGATGCTGGTCAACTGATCGCGGGTGCGCATCAGCTCGGCTTCGGTTTGCATGCTGTGCTTGATTTGCCGCAGTAGCACCATGCCCATCGCCAACAGGATCATCAGCAGCGAGAGGCCGCCCGCGGCGAACAGACCGGCGTCGGTGCGCCAGTCCGCCAGCGCGTCGCGTTTCGACAACCCGGCGGCGATCACCAGCGGAAAGCGGTTGACCCGCGAATAGCCGTAGATGCGCTCCACTTTGTCGTACAGCGAGGTGATGGTGGCGTTGCCGAACTCCGAATGCGGTAAAATTTCGCTGAACAACACGCCCTTGGCGATGCTTTTACCGATCGACGCCGCCGAGTAAGGGCGGCGGTAAAGGATGGTGCCGTCCGCCAGTAGCAGGTTCAGTGAGGCGTCGGTGTTGAGGGCGAAGCTGTCGTAAAACTGGCGGAAATAATCGACGTACAGCGTCGCCAGCACCACGCCGCCAAAGCTGCCGTCCGGGTTGTTGAAACGCCGCGAAACGGGAATGATCAGATCGCCGGTGGTGCGGCTGCGGATCACCTTGCCGATGTACAGGCCGCCGCCGTCGCGGTTTTGATGGTATTTGAAGTAATCGCGATCGGCGTTGTTGGCGTTCTTGATGAATTTGCCCGAGGAGGTCGCCAGCCAGCGGCCGCGCGCATCGTAGAGAAACAGCCCGTGCAGCTGCGGCAGGTTGCCGACCTGCGTCTGCATGACGCGCTGCAGCCGCGTCAGCTGCGATGGGCCCAACCCGTCGGTCTGGAGACGTTCGGTCAGATCGAGCAGGTTGCCGTCCACCTGCATGAAAGTATCGTCGGCATGCTGCGCCAGCGAGCGGGCGAGGTTGGCGGACTCATGCTCGGCGCTGCGCAGATCGCGCTGATGCGCGTTCCAGATTTGCCAGCTGTTAAAGAGGATCAGCGTGGCGGCAACGATGATGACAAACACGCCGGCCTGAAATAATAATGGGGAGCTTTTAGCGCTGCGCGCCGGCACGGCATCCTGTATGGGTTGCTGCTGAGTCATGTCACCCTTGTTGTTTGATTACTATTCAATTTGAGTTAAGAGCAATCTTATATTTTATGCATAAATGCGCCAGACCTCTAGCCCCTAACGTGGCGATAGCGAGAAAGGGCGTTTGCACCCCGTATCAGCGGCGGGGTGGACACTGCGGAGTGAAAGAGCCATGTCGGATTACATCATAATCACTTTACTGACGCTGGCGGTGTATTACCCCCTTACGCTGGGGACGCTGGCGGTGATGATGTACTTCGCCTGGCGGCGGCGCCGGTCGCCCTATTGGCGGTTGGGATTGGCGCTGTTGGCGCTGCTGTTCGTGCTGTTCGCCAAGGCGGCGTATGACTGGCACCGCTATGGCTAGCGGCGCCATGACGGGTTATTCGACGTTGATCATCCAGTTGACGCCGAATTTGTCGGTCAGCATGCCAAAGCCTTTGGCCCAGAAGGTGGCTTGGTAAGGCATCGTCACCTGGCCGCCCTGCGCCAGATTGTCGAACAGTTTGCGTCCTTGCTCCGCATGGCTGGGGTTCAGCGACAGCGAGAAGCCTTTATGAGAAGCGCCGCCGCCGTCATCTTGCGGGCAGCCGTCGGAGGCCATCAGTACGCCGTCGCCGATCAGCAGGCGCGCATGCATGATCGCCTCCGGATTGACGTCCTGCGGCCCGTCTTGCCGGGCTTCTTCGGGCATATCTTTATAGCGCATGACCATTTCAATTTTGGCATTCAACTGCTGTTCGTAGAAGTTAATCGCTTGCTCACAGTTACCGCTGAAAAACAGATAGGGTTGTACCAGCATGACATTGACCTCGGTTGTGGCTCGACAGGCAACGACCGGCCCTCGGGCAGGAAGAAATGGTTGCTGGCGGCAATAATTGCCGTCGGTGACTTATTAGTGTAGTTCCCCTGGCGCAGAATGCTTGTGCGAGGTGAGTGCGCCTTCGCCGCCGGCATGACGGGCGAAGGCGCAAGGGCGGTCAATACAGCGACGGCTCGCCGGCTGGGCGGGTTTTAAAGCGGCGGTGCAGCCACATGTACTGATCGGGAGCCAGCAGCACCTGTTCTTCCACCACGCGGTTCATCTTGGCCGCCGCGCGCGTTTCATCATCCAGCGGGAAGTCCGTCAACGGCGGCTGCACGATCAACTCATAGCCCTGAGCATCTGGCAGGCGGCGCGGCACGAAAGGCACGATCGACGGCCGTCCCATGCGCGCCAGGATAAAGGTTCCGGTGGTCGTGGCGGCATTTTCCACGGCGAAGAGCGGCGCGAACACGCTGCTTTGCGGCCCATAATCGTGATCCGGCGCGTACCACAGGATTTCGCCCTGTTTCAGGTTGCGGATCATGCCTTTGATATCTTTACGATCGAGCATGAATTTATTCGAGCGCAGCCGGCCGCGGGTTTGTACCCACTCCATCAGCCTGTTGTTGTGCGGGCGATGCACGCCGATGCCGGGGTTTTGCATGCCGAAAATGCGCGCGCCCAGTTCCAGTGTCAGAAAATGCAGACCGATCAGCAGAACGCCTTTGCCGCCCTGACGCGCCAGCCGCATGTTTTCCATGCCGCTCACCTTGAACCAGCGGGCGATGCGCCAGTCGGGCCAGAACCAGGCCATGCCGACTTCGAACAGGCCCATACCGACGGACTCAAAATTTTTGACGATCAGCGCCTCGCGCTCGGCGGTGGGCATTGCGGGGAAGCAGAGCTCTAAATTGCGGCGCGCTATTTTTACCCGGCGTTTCATCAGGCGCATGGCTATTCTGCCAAGGCCGTGTCCGAGTCGATAAATCAGCGGGTAGGGCAGTAATACCAAGAGATAGAGTATTCCCAGCCCTATCCACAGCAACCAATAACGAGGGCGCAAGAATTCGCGCTCAAAGCGTTGGTTAGAAAGCATTTTTCCTGTGATTCCTTGTTTTTCCAATGGGACCTTAACCCAAATTTTCATAGAGCGAATGGTAGAACATTCTGAGCTAAATAGGATTTTCCATTAATGCTTTTTTTACGCTTTAGTTAAGCGCAGGCGAAAAACGGGGGGAGATAGGATTTTTACCGAGGGAATGGCAGATATTTTAAGCTATTTCAAACGACTGGCGAAATTGAAAAATAAAGACACAATTAAGCGCATCGCAAAAGTGACAACTGCTATGTAACCTTAATGAAACAATAACGCAGCGGAACCGTCCCAAACGGCGGCCAGTGCGTACAGTAGCGCGAGAATCAGGACAAAAGGGGCATTGAACATCGGCGTTTCCTCCAGGAGGATTTGTTTAAAGTTTAGCCTCGCGAGATGACAGCAGGATGAAATTAGATCGTTTTTTGTACGGTGAAATTCAGACGGACGGAAATGGGTAAACCGCTGATTTTTTACTATAGTCATAGTGTGAAGTTATGCGTTTGTCGCCGTACGCCTCTGCATTGAGCGGCAGCGGGCAGGTTGCCCAGAGCAAGATCGCGGAGCGGACGGCGCCTGGCGCGAAACATGTGACGAGATTCTCAGAGGGTTGGTCTGTAAGGATTTGACATGTCATATGAAAATGACGATCTAAACGGTGTTGAGCAACCGAGCGACTACGTGAAAACCACCGCCTGCGAAGTGCGCAGCGGCGTAAAGGCAGCGCTCGAGCAATCATGTGCCTGCATCAAGGATAACCCTTGGGCGGGGATAGGCGCCGGCGCCGTCGTGGGCCTGGTAATAGGATTTCTGTTAGGCAAAAGGTAATAGGGAGAGTAAAGATGGGCATCATTTCCTGGATCATTTTTGGTTTAATCGCCGGTATCCTGGCCAAGTGGATTATGCCGGGCAAAGACGGCGGCGGCTTTATTGTGACCGTTATATTGGGGGTCGTGGGCGCCGTAGTCGGCGGCTATATCAGCACCTTCTTCGGTATGGGCCGCGTTGACGGTTTTAACCTGGGCAGCTTTGTGGTGGCAGTAATCGGCGCCCTGGTGGTGCTTTTTGTCTACAGGAAGATCAAAGGCTAAGCAGCCATTGCTCAACAGGGTCGCCGCGGCGGCCCTTTTTCGTGAAATCAATCCGGCGGCGCGGCGCAGTCCGCACTCGCTGAAAGGGGAATATCATGGGTCTGTTCGATAGCGTATTGGGTAACATTCTGGGCGGCGGCGCCAACGGCAAAGGCATCGACTACATCGCCATTATGCAGTGGGTCGAGCAACAAGGCGGCCTGCAGGCCATTTTGGACAAATTCCGTCAGGGGCAGTTTGGCGATATCGTCGGTTCCTGGCTCGGCAATGGCGAAAATCAGCCGATTACCGGCGAACACGTACAGCAGGCGTTGGGTAGCGACGCCATCAACCAACTGGCTGAAAAGCTGGGTATCGATCCGGCTCAGGCGTCCAGCACCATTGCACAGTTCTTGCCAACGGTCACCGATGCCGCCTCGCCAAACGGTGAAGTGCAGCAAGACAGCAACGAGCTGGGCGACATGGTCGGTAAACTGTTCAAATAATGATTAGGCTCCCGGCGTCTGGCCGGGGGCATTCACTCCGCTGATCCCCTCGATCTTCGTCAACGCCTGCTGCAGATGCGCCACCCAGGCGCGCACTTTCTCCGGAATAAAACGCAAGGCGGGATAGACCGCGTGCAGCGCCATGGGCGGATAGCGGTATTCCGGCAAAACGGGCACCAGCGCCCCTGTCGCCAGCTGTTCGGCGATTAAAGGCCGTTGAGCGCCGCCGATGCCGGCCCCAGCCTCAATGGCGGCCAGCAGGGATAGCGTATTGTTGGCGCGGAACGTGGGCCGCAGAGCAACCGTCTCGGGGCCGTGCGGGCCGAACAGGGTGAGCGTATCGCCGTCGTTCAGGCCGCTGTAACGAATGTGCGTATGTTTCGCCAACTCCGCCGGGGAACGCGGCGTGCCATGCCTGGCCAGATAGGCCGGTGACGCCACCAGCAGGCGTTGCAGCTCGCCCAAACGTTTCGCCACCATGCCGGGCGCATGCAGTTCACCGAAACGCAGCGCCACGTCGATGCCTTCGCCGATCACGTCGGCGAGGCGATCGTCCAGCAGCAGCTCGATGGCGAGGTTCGGATGGCGCTGCTGGAAAGCGATGGCCAGCGGTGTGACGTGCAACTGCCCGAACCCGGTCGGGGCGTGAATGCGCAGATTGCCCTGCAACTGGTGGCGCTGGCCGTGCAACGCCTCTTCCGCTTCGTCGACCGCCGCCAGAATCGCTTTGAGGCGCTGATAATAACCGCTGCCGGCATCGGTCAGGGTGACCGCCCGGGTGCTGCGAAACAGCAGCTGGGCTCCCAGTCGCTGCTCCAGGGCAGCGATTTGCTGACTGACCGCCGGCTGCGTCAAACGCAGATCGCGAGCGGCGGCCGACAGGCTGCCCAGTTCCGCCACCCGCATAAAGGTTTTCATTGCGCTCAGTTTATCCATGTCGATCTTGCCTATAGATTTTTCTTATAAGTGTTAGTGCTAATACTGCTCTACCGCAAGCATCGCTAATCAATAACACTCAGGGCATCGACAACCTGAGGAGTGGCAAGATGAATGCAAAGCGACAGGCATTGGTGATCGGCGCCAATGGCGTGATTGGGCGCCGATTGATTGAGGAGCTGACCGGCCAGGGCTGGCAAGTGGTGGGCGTCTCGCGCAGGGGGGGGCAACCGGCGCCGGGGGTGCGCCACCTGCAGGTTGATCTGCTGGATGCGGCGGCGACGCGCGACGCGCTGCGGCCGCTGAGCGCGATTAGCCACGTTTTCTATGCCGCCTATCAGGATGCGCCGGACTGGGCGGGGTTGGTGGCGCCGAACCTGCAGATGTTGCAACACGTTGTCGAGGGGCTGGAGCCGGCCGCACCGGCGTTGGAGCACATCAGTCTGATGCAGGGCTATAAGGTGTATGGCGCGCATTTGGGGCCGTTTAAAACGCCGGCGCGCGAAAGCGACGCCGGGCATATGCCGCCGGAGTTTAACGTGGCGCAGCAACAGTATCTGGCGCAGCGGCAGGTCGGCAAGCGCTGGCGCTGGAGCGCCATTCGCCCGAGCGTGGTGGGGGGCTTCTCCCTCGGCAATCCGATGAATCTGGCGTTAAGCATCGCGGTTTACGCGTCGATCAGCAAAGCGCTCGGGTTGCCGCTGCGCTTCCCCGGTAAACCGGGCGCTTACCACAGCCTGCTGGAAATGACCGATGCCGGGCTGTTGGCGCGCGCCACGCTGTGGGCGGCGACCGAGCCGGCGGCGGCCAATCAGGCGTTTAATATCAACAACGGCGATCTGTTTCGCTGGAGCGAGATGTGGCCGAAAATCGCCGCTTACTTTGGGCTGGAATGTGCGCCGCCGCTGCCGATGCCGCTGGAGAGCATGATGGCGGACAAAGCGCCGCTGTGGCGCGAGCTGGTGCAGCGGCACCAATTGGCCGAACCGGACTATCGCGCGGTGGCCGGCTGGCGCTTCGCCGATTTCGTCTTTTCCTGGGACTATGACATGTTCGCGGACGGCAGCAAGGCGCGGCGCTTCGGTTTCCATCAGTTCGTCGAAACCGAAGCCATGTTTTTCTCGCTGTTCGATGAGTTCCGCCGTCGCGGCATCATCCCCTGAGCGTGGCATCGGTTTCCCCGCAGCACCGGCCGCGGGGAATGAGGTCAGAACGTCAACATGATCTTGCCGATGTGCTCGCTGGACTCCATCAGCGCATGCGCGGCGGCGGCCTGCTCAAGCGGGAAGGTTTTAAAAATTTGCGGCTTCAGCACGCCGCGCTCCAGCAGCGGCCAAACCTTCTCGCGCAGCTCGGCGGCGATCTGCGCTTTGTCCGCCACGCTGCGCGAACGCAGCGTCGAACCGGTATGGGTCAGGCGTTTCAACAGCAGCGGCATCAGATTGAGCTCTTTCACCACGCCGTTTTGCGTGCCGATTTGCACGATGCGGCCTTCCATCGCCGCGGCCTGATAGTTTTTGGCTACATAATCGCCGGCGATCAGGTCGACGATCACGTCGGCGCCTTTACCGTTGGTGGCGTCTTTGGTGCGTGCGACAAAGTCTTCGCTGCGGTAATTAATCGCCACGTCGGCGCCCAGCGCCAGGCTGGCCTGTCGTTTCTCTTCGGAGCCGACGGTGGTGATCACCTGAGCGCAGAAGGCCTTCGCCAGCATGGTGGCGACCGTGCCGATGCCGGAGGTGCCGCCATGGATCAACACGGTCTCGCCGGCCTTGAGGTGGCCGCGCTGGAACACGTTGACCCAGACGGTAAAGAAGGTTTCCGGCAGCGCGGCGGCCTCGGTCAGGCTCAGGCCCGCCGGAACGGGCAGCGCATTGCTTTCATGCACGGTGCAGTATTCGGCATAGCCGCCGCCGGCGATGAGGGCGCAAACCCGATCGCCGGGCGCGAAGCGGGTCACGCCTTCCCCGGTGGCCACCACTTCGCCAGCAATTTCCAGGCCGGGGATATCCGAGGCGCCGGGCGGCGGCGCATAGTTCCCCTGGCGCTGCAGCACGTCGGGGCGGTTAACGCCGGCGGCGGCGATTTTCACCAGAAGTTGGCCCGCTTGCGGAACCGGCACCGGGCGTTCAGCGACGACCAGAACCTCGGGGGCGCCCGGCTGGCTGATTTCAATCGCTTTCATCGTGCCGGGCAGCGCTGCATTTGTTGACATGGTCACTCTCCTCATCGTGGCGGACGTGGCTATCGGGCGAAACGTCCGCAATAAAGTCTGCTGTTAGCTTAGCGAAATCGAATGAGGCGCGCGTGGTCGAATAGAGCGGTTTTGCGAGGAAGGGGCGAAGCCGCCGCGATGGGCGGCAGGGCATCAATCGTTAGGGGGGATGCGGAACCCTTTCAAAGAGACGATGAAGTGGTCTTTTCCTTTGGAGATCTTGGCGCCTTTATCGCACCACAGGCTGGCAAGCTGGAAGAAGTCGTCGCTGCCGATATCGTAGGCCAGTTCGATTTTCTTGGCGGTGCCGGCGCGGATGAGTTTTTCTGCTTCCTGATGGTTTGCAGCTTTAATTATGGTCATGGGCGAAATCCTTGGTGTTAAGCCAGAGCGGATAAACGCGAATAATCATATGGCCATAGTGTGACAATTTTGTGATGAAAGCATGACAGCCCGCGAAGGCGCGGCGTGCGTTGTGCCGGGCCTTCGCGGTGAAAGCGCGTTGTCGGTTACCGATCGTACGGGCGGATGAGTGTGCTTTTTTTCTGAGATTTTAAATGTTTATAGAGGGCGAAGCCCGCAATGCCGGCCAAGACGGCCAGGAGGGCAAGGGATCCTGTGGCCATGAACGTTACCTCCGAATAAGAATGGCAAGGAGGCGTATTTGTGACATTGATCACTCTGCGGGGCAATGAGAGCAATCTGTAATCGGGAAGACGCTGTGAGGGCGAGGCAAAAAAAAAAGCGCCTATAGGGAGGCGCATAAAGATTTGCAACACAGCTTGTTGTGTTCAACACCAGGAGGAGTGGTGAACTGACGCTATTCTATGCAGCGGCAAAGGCGGCTGATATAGGTATTACTCCGAAAGCGCCGCTACCACTCATAGCCCAACTGAATGTTGTAATCGGGATCCTGATTGGTGGAATAAGGATCGGACTGGCGGCGGCGATCGGTTTTCTTCACCGGGCCTTCATACGCGGGATAAGGTTTGGCGCGTGGTTTGCTGCAGCCTGGATGATCGCACTCGATATCGACGCGAAAACCGCTTTTATCTCTCGCCTCTGCCCAGGCAATCGGCGGTTTTTCCGCTTTGGGGGCCGGCCCCGGCTCCGGCGCAGTTTTGGGGGCGGGGGTGATGCTGGGTTCAGGCGGATGATAATTCAGCTCCAGCGCGCCCAACGGGGCGCTGCAAGCGGCAAAGGCCAGCAGAATGGCACTGGCGGCCGGCAATGTAAGCCATCTCGGCATGGTGACTCTCCCTGAATGATTTCGTCAGGCAACTATAAAACAGCAGAACGAGAATTACTATCATTTGCCTTGGGCGTTACGGGCGAGCCAGGCGGCGATTCCATCGGCAGACGGGGTCAAATCCTGTGCGTTTAGCCGAGATTAGCGCCCCATCGCGGCGAAAAAGGTTGCTATTGCCGCTCGCTCATGAGTTAATGATGTCGGCCTGTGGTACAGACCTATTTATGCACGACATTTTGAGTAAAGTAGTTCAAATTTAAAGCGTTATCCCGGATAGCCCTTCTCTGACGAATTTCCTTTCCAGTGCCTCCATAAGTAACTGATGACCGGCTACCTCGCCCATGGCGGCTTACATTTATTATTGAAGGAATTAGACATGTCTAACATGATCAAAGGTCAAGTGAAGTGGTTCAACGAAGCTAAAGGTTTTGGTTTCATCACCCCAGCAGACGGCAGCAAAGACGTATTCGTACACTTCTCTGCTATCCAGGATCAAGGCTTCAAGACCCTGGCTGAAGGCCAGAACGTACAGTTCTCTATCGAGAACGGTGCGAAAGGTCCATCTGCGGCTAACGTTACCGCTATCTAATTGGCGCCTGGCGCTGATTGAAAAAAACCCGCTGCGGCGGGTTTTTTTGTGTCTGAAATTCGGCGGTGCGAAAAAAAGCCCGCAAGTCTGCGGGCAAAAGTTCCTTGTTACTTCTTCATTTGCGAGCGCTTCTCTGGGGGGGAAACGCCTGAAGACAGGCTACGCGAGACCGGCTTAAGATTCTGCGGCCAAACCGTTAAGAAAGTGAAAATCCAGGCGGCTGCTACGCTGATAGCAGAGGCCGGCAGGGTTAGGGCGGTGTCCATCGCCCTCGGTTTTGTAATACACTGACGGCAATCGCAAATAATGGGGAATGGTATGCAGGTTAACGATCGAGTGACGGTAAAAACAGACGGCGGCCCGCGGCGTGAAGGCATCATTTTGGCCGTAGAGGTGTTCAACGAAGGCACCATGTATCTGGTTTCTCTTGACGACTACCCGGCGGGCGTATGGTTTTTTAATGAAATCGACAGCCGTGACGGCACGTTTGTGGAGCCCTGTCGCGAGCATGGGCAGTAACTTCGGCTAATCTCATTAATTTGCTAATGAGATTGTCCGTTTTGAGATTATTTCATAGCGGTAAGATTCTTTTTATCGATGACAAAAAAATACCCGTTGCGCTAGCGGGGGATAACGCAGCAGGTATTCTTTTAAGGGCGCCAGCATCTGATATCCAGATGACATTATCACCGGGTATTTAACGGCTGGCAAAACAGAGTGGGGGCCTTCTCTGTGGTTTAACGGCTATTGACAAATATTCCACTGGTCAAGGTATCGGTCAGACGAACAACGTGGTAAATGATCTGCTTGTTGTGCGTCTTTATTTTCCGCTTGATGTTTCCTTTGTGGGAAGAGACCGTTTTGGCCTTTATTTGCATCTGGTCTGATATCTGGATGGTGCCTTGACCGGACATCCACATGCGTAACATGTTCGATTCGGTCTGGCTCAGCGTTACCGGCGTTTGATCCAGAGAGGATTTCTCCGCCCGTAGGGACGTTCTCTCGAGATAGTGACTAAGTAGCTGATTCATAGTCTCTGGTTTGATGGATTTTGACGATATGATGACGTTCTTGCGAACATATAAATAATCGTCGAAATGTACGTTGGTAATGGCCATGAAGATGAAGAATAACGTATCCGGGTGCAGTGAAATCACCCGTTTTATTCGCTCGGTGGCGTTCGCTTCGTGGATGAAGCAGTCCTCGTTAATAAACACCAGGCTGGGATTCAACTTGCTGCATTTTTCGTGCAAGCTGTCAATGTCCTCGATGGCATTAATATGGCGTTTCTTCACGCCATGCGAAGTCAGATAGTCGGTTAATCCCAATCTGGTATAGCTACATGAATCCATGATGATCGTTGGCATATCGCACCCCCACTTAAATCCGTTTTACTGCGGTAATATGAGAAAAAGCCTAAAAAGCCGAAAGGCAAAATGGAGCAATAATTCAGTGTAGCGAGTGTTCTATCAATAAACACGACGTCACTCAATGATATTTTCATACTAAACTTATTAATTGCATGAATCTATAAGTTTGGCTTAAGTCAGGGCGATCTGCTGTTCGTCCAGCTTCGGCATGTTGAGCCTGATTTGCGCTTGGCGCCCGAGCCTGTCTGCATTGCTTGCCGTGAATCTGTTCATCATGTCACGAAACAAAATTTTAGTTTGCTAGGAAAAGTCTTAAAAAAAATTCATGTGTCGTTTTTTTGAGGTCTTTTAGCGTGTTTCTTGAGCGGTGAAAAAACACTCGCACTGAGTGATTTGGCTTTTTACATATAAAAATCATTACATTGCGGTGTTTTTTGCTTTTCGCGCAAATGATAAGCACGCCTTTTTTTATCATAACAACAAACAGAAGTTAACATTCTGGCTGGAATGTGTAGCTTAATTGTTGCTATAAATCACCGTTTTACAATGAGTTATCTGGATATTTATTTCACATGAAATAGTTTTCGTGAATGTTTAACGGTGATTGAGTGATTTTTCTAAACTATCATCCTGCTGCCCGATCCCCGGGGAGGAATGGCAGGTCGGAGTTGTCTCTGGCCCGCGTTGGTTTTAACTTGCCTCTCCACCTTTCAAAAAACAGGATGCCGCGGTGAGACGGAATCAGTATGGGCAGCCGATAGGTGAAGCCCTCCCTCATTGGCAGCCGGCAGGCATGCCCGGCCACACGCCACTGCAAGGGCGGTTTTGCCGCCTGGAACCGCTTAACCTCGAGCGCTGGGGGGATGCGCTTTATCAGGCTTATCAAACCGCCGAGGACGATCGCGACTGGACCTATCTGTTTTGGGAACGCCCGCAGTCGCGCGCAGATTTCCAACGTTATCTCCAGGCGCAGGCGTCCAGCGCAGACAGAAACACGATGGTGGTGATCGATCGGGCGAACGGGCGCGCGGTAGGAACCTGCGCTTTTTTGCGCATCGATCCCGCCAACGGCGTGGCCGAACTGGGCACCATCAACTGGTCGCCGCTGATGAAGCGCAGTGTGCTGGGCAGCGAGGCGATCTTCCTGATGCTGCGGCACCTGTTCGACGATCTTGGTTACCGGCGTTGCGAATGGAAATGCGATAGCCTCAATCTGCCTTCACGTCAGGCCGCCGAGCGCCTGGGGTTCCGCTATGAAGGCACGTTCCGCCAGGCCGTCGTCGTCAAAGGACGCACACGCGACACCGACTGGCTGTCGATCGTCGACGGAGAATGGCCGGCGCGGCGCGCGGCGTTTGCCGCCTGGCTATCGCCGGATAACATCGGCGATGACGGGCGGCAAGCACGGCAATTGCAGGCCTTCCGACGCGAGTAATGCGCCGCGTGCATTAGGCCGCTTCCGCCAGGCAATGGCGCAGCGAGTCCAGCGCCAGCCTGATGTCCTGTTCCTCCGTCATCCAGTTGACCAGCGCGGCGCGGATCCCCGGCTGATGGTGATAGCTCGTCGGGGTGCAACGCACCACGCCGTGCCGGTTAAGGCGATCGAGAAAGCGATCGCGCGCCGCTTCGCTGTCGCCCTGCGGGTGACTGAGCGCGAAGCACACCACGTTCAAATTCACCGGCGCCAGCAGATGGAAGCCGTCGTCGGCCGCTAACGCCGCGCCCAGCGCCTGCGCCAATCGGACGTTGCGCTCGACGATATCCCGTATGCCGCTGCGGCCATAGGCTTTCAGCGTCAGCCAAAGCGGCAGGGCGCGAAAGCGGCGCGAATTTTCCGGCGTCAGGTGCAGATAGTTGTCCGGCCGCGGCGTCGGCGCTTCCAGGTAAGCCGAATGGTTCTGAAATACCTGCATCTGCAGATCCAGGTGGCGGGTAAATTGGATCGCGCTGTCATAAGGCACGTTCAGCCATTTGTGCGCATCGACGGTGATAGAATCGGCATGCTGCCAGCCCTCGAGCCTTGGGGCGTATAGCGGCGAGCAGGCCGCCACGCCGCCGAATGCCGCATCGACATGCAGCCAGAACGGGTAGCGCTCCCGCAGCGCCAGCAGACGCGGCAGATCGTCGAAAGCGACGGTGTTGACCGTGCCGGCGCTGGCCAGCACCAGCGTGGGACGGCCTGCGCCGGCGGCGAGCTGTCGCTCCAGCGCCGCCATATCCATGGCTTCTGAGTCCGGCAGGCTGGCGACGGTCGTCAGCGCGTCGCGGCCGATGCCGAGCATGCTGAGCGCCTTCACGCTGCTGGAATGCGGGTTGGCCGCCAGCACCCGGATGGGGCCGAGCGCCGCCAGGCCCTGTTGGGCGATATCCACGCCGTGCTGTTGCCCCAGCCACTGCCGGCCAATGGCCAGCCCGGCGAAATTGGCCATGGTGGCGCCGCTGACCAGGCTGCCGCTGAACGCTTCCGGCAGGCCCAGCAGGGATTTCAACTGCGTCACCGCGGCCAGCTCGATCGCCGCAGCGATCGTATCATGGCTGAGCTGGCTATTTTGGTCTGTCACGCTAACCAGCCAGTCTGCCGCGACCGCCGCCGGCGTGCCCCCGCCGGTGACGAAGCCAAAATAACGCGGGCCGGCGCTGGCGGAAATGCCCGCCTGATAACGTTGCCAAAAGTCATCCAGCGCCGCCAGGGCGCCTTCGCCGTTTTCCGCCAGCCGATCGTCACCGGGTTGCAGTTGCTGTTGCGCGAGCGGTGGGCAGACCGGGCGTTGCTGCAGCCCGGCCAGAAAATCTTCCGCCAACTGGCGGGTGTGATCGAGGATCTGCGGAAACTGTGCAAGATCCTGTTGTAAACGTGGGTGCATGGCGGCTCCGAAAGCGTCAGGGATGATGGGGTAAACATAGAACATTTGCCTGCGGGCCAAAATCGATGAAAAATAGCCTTTTTGGCTAGCCTGGTTAACCAATGATGAATGAACGTCTCCCGCTGCATGTCTTGCCGACCTTTGCTATCGCCGCCAGGTTGGAGAATTTGCGCGCCACGGCGCAGCAGGTGCATTTGACGCATGGCGCGGTCAGTCAGCAAATTCAGCTGCTGGAGCAGGCGGTGGGCTACCCGCTGTTTGAACGGCGCGGGCGCGGTGTGCGCCTGAATGCCGCCGGGAAAGAGTTGCTGGCGGCGGTAGAGCCGGCGCTGCAGGCGCTGCAGCAGGGCGTCGCCCGCGCCCGGCGCTTGGCGGCGAGCCAGACGCTGCGCATCAGCGTGCTGCCGTCTTTTGCCCATTACTGGCTGTTGCCGCGGTTGCCGGCATTTCATGCAGCCTGCGCCGATATTGCGCTGGATATCGATGCCTCGCTGGCGTTGCAGGATCTGTCGCAGCGCGGGTTCGATGCGGCGATCCGCATCGGCAGCGGCCAGTGGGCGGGGCTGCAGGCGCAGCGCATCGCGTCGGGCGACGTGCTGCCGGTCGCCTCGCCGGATATGGCGCGTCAGTGGGGAACGGCATTCGAGAACGGCGGCGACGTTCCCTTGCTGGAGCACGACGTCAGCCCGTGGCGCGACTGGTTCAATGCGCAAGGGCGCTCGCTGTGCGGGCGGCAACAGGCGGTGTTCAACGATGCCGGGTTGTTGATTCGCGCCGCGGAGCAGGGGTTCGGCATCGCGCTGGCGAAAAAGCTGCTGGTGCAGGATGCGATCGACGCGGGGCGACTGGTGGCGCTGGCTGCGCCCTGTCGCCTGAGCGAGGACGACGTTTATCTGGTGTGGCCGCAGACCGCCGGGCTGACGCCGGCGGTCACACGCTTGCTGCAATGGCTGCAGCAACAGTTGGCGGCGGTTTAACGGCGCAGCCACTCCGGCTGTGAGGTGCCGAGCGTGGTCGCCGGCAACGCCCATTGCAGCGCCGTACCCTGCAGGCTTAACGGGGCGCGCAGGCGTTGCGCGGCGCCCCAGTAAGTCAGTTCCGTTTCCGGGTTCTCGTCGGCGGTTCCGGCCGGCGCCAGCGGCTCCGGCCGATAATCTGCCGAACAGGGATGCGCCAGCAGCAGTTGCGCCGTGCGCGCCAGCGACAGCCGCGCGTGGTAGCCGGTGCCGCGGCTTAGGCGCTGCGCCATTCCGGTCAGCACCGCCGCCGCCATCAAATAGCCGGTGGCGTGATCCAGCGCCTGTACCGGCAGCGGTACCGGCAAACTGGCGCTGCGCCAAACCATGCCCGCCTCCGCCAGCCCGCAGCTCATCTGCACCAGGCTGTCGAAACCGCGCCGGGTGCGCCACGGCCCGCTCCAGCCGTAGGCATTCAGGCAGACGTCTATCAGGCCCGGCGCCAGCGCGCGCCTTTCCTCCGCGCCATAGCCCAACTTCTCCAGCGCACCGGCACGGTAGCCGTGCACGATCACGTCGGCGTTCCTCAGCAGATGTTCAAACGTGTGGCGATCGTGCGCATTGGTCAGGTTGAGGCGCGCGCTGCGTTTGCCCAGCATTACCTCGTGCTCGACGCCGGGCTCATCCCAACCGTAGGGATCGATGCGCAGCACGTCGGCGCCCAAACCGGCGAGAAAACGGGTGGCGATCGGCCCGGCGAGAATGCGCGTCAGATCTAGCACCCGCACGCCGTGCAGCGGCCGGGCGACGGGCAACGTCCAGCCCGGCGGCGATGCTTCCGGCTGCAGCGAGGCGTGGATCAGCGGTTCGAGCGCCACGCTCTTGCCCTGAATATGTTGTCGCCACGCGGCCGCCGAGCGCATTTGGGCCGCGCAGCCGCCGGCCTCGAGCACCGCTTCCTCCAGCTCGTTTTTTTTCCAGCCCAGCACGCGTTCCGCCAGCGCGCCTTTGTCCGATGCCGGGCCCAGCACCTGTTCCACCGCCCGCCGATGGTGCGGTGCATTGGTGTGCAGGCGTATCCAGCCGTCCGCCGTCGCGTAGTCGCCGGCCAGGGCGTCCCAGGCCGCAGGCAGCGTCCAACCCAGCGGGCGCAGCGTCCAGCCGAACCAGAGCGAGGCCAGGCGTTGATCGATCCAGACCTGCGGCGCATCGGCAGCCTCGCGGCGAAGCAACTCGGCGCAGGCCAAACCGGCGGCGCTCCAGGCGGCGGTAGCCAATTCGGTCACGGGAAAAGCCGAAGGCAATGCGCCGGTACCGCTTATGGTTAAACGGTCGCAGGGCGCGGGGCGTTGCCCCAGGCTTTGCCAAATCTCGTCGAGCAGAGTGTGGATCAGAGGCGTCATCAGCCACTCCTTGCGGGTCGTCGGAAATATAGCCTAGCGTAGCCCATCGCCGGCGACCTTGCTAAGGCGCAACGTCGAACGTGCGGCCGTCGGCCAGTTTGGCGCGCAGGCTGTGGGCCGCTACGCCGGCGAACGGCTGCGCGCTGAAGTTGGCGGTCAGCGTCGAACCGTCGCTGAAGGTCGTCTGCTGCACCCAGCCGTCCCGATCGAGCCAGCGGAAGTCGGTCAGCGCTTTGTCCCAGAGGGCCTGATGCAACGGCCGGAAGGCGGCGTCGGCGCGTTTGATCGCCGGCAGGCGGGCCGCCAGGGTGACGCGGCTCAGATGGAACATCGGCGCGGTGTTGTACAGCTGGCTGAGCAGACTGCGGGTGGTCTGAACGTCGCTGAACTTCAGATTGTCGTAATTCCAGTGGTGGCTGCTGACGATCGCATCGTGGAAAACGGCCTGGTACAGCGGCAGGCGATAACGCGGATCGAATTCGACGGTGCGGTAGGGCTGCTTCACCTTGGCGGGGCGGAAGAAAAACGCCGGTTGGGCGTTGGGCCACCAGGCGCCGAGATAATAGGGCGAGGATTTATCCTGATTCATCTGCTTGTCGCCCCAGCCGAATCCCCAGGTTTCCATGCCGTGGGCGAACATCAGGCTGCGGGCGGTCACCGCATTGCCGTCCTCCGAGCCGAGCGGCAGCTTAAGGGTGGCGCTGAACCAGGCCAGCCGAGCGTTGCGCGCCTCGGCCATCTGCGCCGCGCCGGTCGGGTGGCCGGGCTGATAGTCGTCGGAGACCATGCCGGTGCCGTCCACGTCGAGGAACAGGCTGTTCAACCCGGCCAGTTGCACCAGCTCGCGCATGCGCCGTTGAGAATAGGGCAGGACGCAGCCCGGGTTGAGGTAGTAACCCTGTTTGCCGAAGCCGGGTTTCTTGCTGCCGTCGGCGCGCACGATGGCGCAACTTTCCCGCAGCGCCGTCGGCAGTTGCGCGGTGAGCCAGCTGTCGTTCACGCCGCGCGCAATGGCGGTATCGTAGGAGTCGTAGCTGGCGATCAGATAGCCGGCCGCTTTGGCTGCGCCCACCGCCTGCGGGTGCAGGAAGGCGGCGGTCCAGTTATCGGTGCCTAACCACAGGCGCGGCAAGCCGGCCTGGCGCAGCGCGTCGATCACCGGTTCGGCCAGCCCTTGCCCCCAACGGTCCGCCGGGGTTAGCCAGCGCCCCAGCTCTCGCTGCGCCCGCTCTCGCACCGCAGCGGCCTGGCGCTGCTGCGCCTGCAGAAAGTCGGCGTCATCCGGCGTGGCGCCCAGCGGAATTTGCGCCGTCAACGCCTGGTTGATGCCGTCGATCAGGGGCTGTTGCTGCCAGCCCTCCGGCGTTTTGCCCGCCAGCTGCAGCAGGAGCCTTCTGCTCTCGGCATCCATCCGCTGCCGCAGCGCTTCGGCGGCGGGAGAGGCGAGGTAGTGCAGCAACCCCGGCCAATCTTTGACATCTTCCGCCGCCAGCAGTTTGTCCCCCCACAGGTAGACATGGGTGGCGCCGATCAGCTTTTCGCCTTCGGGCGCCTGCTTTATCTTCTCGTGCAGGCTGCTGAACTGGCCGTTCTGTTGCAAATAGTCGCGATAGCGGCGGGCGCCGGACAGCGGCGTGTCACCGACGTGCAGCAGCACCTCGAATGCCTGCTGTTGATTGAAGCGGTTGAACTGATGCCCGGCGCGCATCTCCAGCTTTTCCTGCGCCGAGGCGAAGGTGACCCGGTTGCTGAACGGCGTCAACATCAGCCAGCTGTAGACCTTGCCCTGGTATTGCTGGCTCCACAGCGGCAGCTTCAGATCCCAGTTGGTATCCAGCGGCGTCATTTCCGCCGTCAGGTAATGGCGCCAGACGGCGTTGTCGAGCGGAATGCGGCTGCCTTCGCCGATCGGCAACAGCAGCGTTTCTGTTTGTGGCGGCAGGCGATACCAGTTCAGAAGCTGTGGCCGGTCGCTGCTGAAGCTCAGGCGCAGATCGCCGCCTTCCAGACGGGCGCTAACCTTGACCGCGCTCTGCGGCCAGCGCCAGCTGGCGCGTTGTGGCGACGCGGTGAGATCTTCCACCTGTTGCGCGGGCTGCGCCAGATTGACCGGCACAGCGCCGGCGGCAATGCGCAGCGTGGCGGGATCGAGTTCAAACTGCGCGTCGCCTTGCAGCAGCAGCAGGGCATCGGCGGGAAAGCTGACGAGCAGCGCGAGCGCGAGCGGGGAAAGCCGGTGTTTCATCGGGAGCGTCCTTGAAAGATGAAGGGGAGCAGTTTACCGATAAGCGCACTGGCGCCCAACGCTGTCGCTGCCGATTTGTGACATCGAAATATCATCGCGGTATTTCAGTTTATTTTTCGTTTAATAAATTAGCCTTTACTTCATTACCCGACGTCACTATACTCAGCCAAAATTTCAGTGGAGAAACCCAATTGGACAGTTGTAGTTGTAATAAAACAAATAAGGCAAGCTGACCAATTCTCTTCTGATTTGTTGCTTGCCGTTATCGGCGGGCAGCACCCCTCTCCAGTTATTCCTGAGCTGTGCATACCCGAATAAAAAACGTTTCCTGAGGCCTGATGGTTTCAGGTGAATTGAGTTGGACGTTATTATGGTATTCTGCAGCCACAGCCTTTTCCCTCCAGGCACAGTACGCTGATTCGCTGATTTATTTTCGGCGCGATTTTGCGTGTGCTAAACAGCACATGATTTTATCTCCTGAGGTTAATTAAGGGGACAGTCATGGCTATGACTCCTTTCGTTTTAAATTTATTGCTGGCGATGTGCCTGGGCGCGGTAATTGGCGCCGAGCGCCAGTGGCGCCAACGCATGGCCGGCCTGCGCACCAATGCGCTGGTGGCGACCGGCGCGGCGGTCTTTATTCTCAGCTCCATGTCCACCGATCCGGCCAGCGCCGGCCGCGTGGCTGCGCAGATCGTATCCGGTATCGGCTTCCTCGGCGCCGGCGTTATCATGCGTGAAGGGCTGAACATTCGCGGCCTCAACACCGCCGCCACGCTGTGGTGTTCGGCGGGGATCGGCGTACTGTGCGGCCTGGGCCAGCATTGGGATGCGGTGGTCGCCACGTTGGTGATCCTGTGCGCCAATATCCTGCTGCGCGAGGCCGCCCAGCGCATCAATCTGCAGCCGCACCAGCAGGCGACCGATCTGGAACTGTGCTATCGCATTCAGGTGACCTGTGGCGAGCAGGATGAAATTCTGGTGCGCACCCTGATTCTGCAGGCGCTGAACGGCGTCGCCTTGCGGCTGCAATCTTTGCGCAGCGCCGATATTTCCAGCCCGGGGCAATTGGAAGTGTGCGCGGAAATTACCGCCACGCCGGCCGCACAAAAAGAAATTGAGGGTATTGTCTGCCGCGTCAGCCTGGAAAAAAGCGTGAGCGCCGTTCGCTGGCGCGTTGCGTCCGAATTACCGGTCTGAGTAATGATATAAATATTTATTAACTTGATTATATGTTCGTGTTTATTCAGGTAGGCCTGAATAACGCGGGCATTAAGGAGGCGTTATGGACGATGACCCCGGAAGGGAAATGATTCTTGCGTGGCTGACAGGGTAATCACGCTATTCAGTCACGCTAATTAAAAATTCCACTCTGCGCAGAGTCACCTGTTTATCGGGCGGGATATCCCTGTGCGCAGAACGAAAATAAGAGAATAGCGTTATGACTCAGATTAATGAAAGAACGCGTCGCCGTGATAAAGACGCGGTGACCTACGCCATTGCGGAAGAAGCGACCAACAGCATCGCCCAAACGCTGGCGAACCTGAAGTGCAACCGCAACGGTTTGACTCAGGACGACGCCGATGAGCGGCTGGAGCAGTTCGGCGCCAATCAGGTCGCCCACGACAAGGCGCCGCATGCCTTGATCCAGCTGATCAAGGCTTTCAACAACCCGTTTATCTTCGTGCTGATGGTGCTGGCTGCGATCAGTTTCTTTACCGATTATTGGCTGCCGCGCCAGAGCGGTGAAGAAACTGAACTCACCGGCGTCATTATCATTCTCATCATGGTCACGCTGAGCGGGCTGCTGCGTTTCTGGCAGGAATACCGCACCAACAAAGCGGCGGAAGCGCTGAAGTCGATGGTGCGCACCACCGCCACGGTGCTGCGCCGCAGCAGCTACAGCGCGCATCCGCTGACGCTGGAAGTGCCGATCCGCGAACTGGTGCCGGGGGATATCATTCAGCTCTCCGCCGGCGACATGGTGCCGGCCGACGTGCGCCTTATCGCCTCGCGCGATCTGTTCATCAGCCAGGCGATTTTGACCGGCGAAGCGATCCCTATCGAAAAATACGATGCCATGGGCAGCGTGGCGCAGAAGTCGAGCGAAGGGGAAGTGTCCAGCGAGAACGCGCTGCTTGAGCTCTCCAACGTCTGCCTGATGGGCACCAACGTCGCCAGCGGCACCGCCACGGCGGTGGTGGTGGCGACCGGCGGGCGCACCTACTTCGGCTCGTTGGCCAAGTCGATCGTCGGTTCGCGGGCGCAAACCGCGTTCGATCGCGGGGTGAACAGCGTCAGCTGGCTGCTGATTCGCTTCATGCTGGTGATGGTGCCGGTGGTGTTGCTGATCAACGGTTTCACCAAAGGCGACTGGAGCGAGGCGGCGCTGTTCGCACTGGCGGTGGCGGTCGGCCTGACGCCGGAAATGCTGCCGATGATCGTCAGCTCCAACCTGGCGAAAGGGGCGATCGCCATGTCGCGCCGCAAGGTGGTGGTGAAGCGCCTGAACGCCATTCAGAACTTCGGCGCCATGGACGTGCTCTGCACCGACAAGACCGGCACGCTGACCCAGGACCGCATCATTCTCGAGCACCATATCGACGTCAACGGCGCCAGGGATAACGAGGTGCTGCACCTGGCCTGGCTGAACAGCTTCCATCAGAGCGGCATGAAGAACCTGATGGATCAGGCGGTGATCCGCTTTGGCCGCGGCAAACCGGGGATCGAAGCCCTGGGGCGTTTCAGCAAGGTGGATGAGCTGCCGTTCGATTTCGTGCGCCGCCGCTTGTCGATCGTGGTGGCGGACGAAAATGGCAAGCAGCAGCTGATCTGTAAGGGCGCGGTAGAGGAGATGCTGGAGATCGCCACTCACGTGCGTGAAGGCGACAAGACGCTGGAACTGGATGACGCGCGCCGTGCGGCGCTGCAGGCGCTGGCCCGCGAGTATAACGAAGACGGTTTCCGCGTGCTGGTGCTGGCGACGCGCGAGCTGGATGCGCAACGCCCGGCCGACCCGCTGAGCGTGGCCGACGAGCGCGACATGGTGGTGCAAGGGTTGCTGACCTTCCTCGATCCGCCGAAGGAGAGCGCGCAGCAGGCGATCGCCGCACTGCAGGAAAACGGCGTGACGGTGAAGGTGCTGACCGGCGACAACCCGGTGATCACCTGCAAGATTTGCCGCGACGTCGGGCTGGAGCCGGGTGAACCGCTCTCCGGGCTGCAGATTGAACAGATGGATGACGAAACGCTGGCGCGCGAAGTGGAGCAGCGCACGGTCTTCACCAAACTGACGCCGCTGCAAAAATCGCGGGTGCTGAAAATGCTGCAGGCCAACGGCCATACCGTCGGCTTCCTCGGCGACGGCATCAACGATGCGCCGGCGCTGCGCGATGCCGACGTCGGCATTTCGGTCGACACCGGCACCGACATCGCCAAGGAGTCGGCGGACATCATCCTGTTGGAAAAGAACCTGATGGTGCTGGAAGAGGGGGTGATCAAAGGGCGCGAGACCTTCGGCAATATCATCAAGTACCTGAACATGACCGCCAGCTCCAACTTCGGCAACGTGTTCTCGGTACTGGTGGCCAGCGCCTTCATTCCGTTCCTGCCGATGCTGGCGATCCACCTGTTGATTCAAAACCTGATGTACGATATTTCCCAGCTGTCGCTGCCGTGGGACAAGATGGACAAAGAGTTCCTGCGCAAGCCGCGCAAGTGGGACTCCAAAAACATCGGGCGCTTTATGCTGTGGATTGGGCCGACCTCGTCAATCTTCGATATCACGACGTATGCGCTGATGTGGTACGTGTTCGCCGCCAACAGCGTGGAACACCAGGCGCTGTTCCAGTCCGGCTGGTTCATTGAGGGGCTGCTGTCGCAAACGCTGGTGGTGCATATGCTGCGCACCCAGAAGATCCCGTTCATTCAGAGCACCGCGGCGCTGCCGGTGTTGCTGACCACCGGGTTGGTGATGGCGCTCGGCATCTACATTCCGTTCTCGCCGCTCGGCGCCCTGGTTGGCCTGCAGCCGCTGCCGTGGGAATACTTCCCGTGGTTGGCCGCTACGTTGGTCAGCTACTGCGTGGTCGCGCAGTTGATGAAGCGTTTCTACATCCGCCGCTTCGGCGAGTGGCTGTAAGCCGCTTCGGCACTCACTTCGGGGGCGAAATTCTTCGCCCCCGCTCCGCTACAGCAGTTTGTTGACCAGCAGGCCGAGCATGATGGTCAGCGTGAAGGAAAACAGCGTGCCGAGCAGCACATACTCGGTGCGCATCTTATCGTCGCTCTGGCGCAGATCGCCGAAACGGAAGATAGATTTGGCCGCCAGCAAAAAGCCGATCGCCGGGATTTGCCCCAGCAGCACAAAGGTCAGGATCAGCGTTCTCTCCAGATAGCCAATCTGTTTGCCCGCGCGCAGCAGCGAGTCGTTGTCGGCCTTGGCCGAAGGCGGCATTTGCGGCGTCCAGTGCGCCAGCAGTTGCCCGATCAGCAGGCTCATCGGCAGATAAATCAGGCTGTAGGCCACCAGCACCAGGCCGGTTTGCCAACGCCCCAGTTGCCGCCCCAGCGCGGCGAGCAGTTCACCGGCATTCGGCGTCAGCCCCAGCCACAGCAAAGCGATTACCGCCAGATGCAATCCCTGATCTAGCAGGAAACTGCGGGCCGGGCTCAGGCGGTTCATCGCGGTGACCTTCAGTAAATCGATCAGGTAGTGGCTGACGGCGATGATCAGCAGGCTGGCCAGCACCTGAAGTGAAGAAAGCCCGCCGTGCAGCAGGCCGAAACCGGCCACCACCCAGGCGGCCAGCACCCCGTGCAGCAACGCGTGCAACACCAGAAAACGTGAACGCGCGCGATGCTGGATTTTATCTTCCACCCAACTCAGCGGCTGCAGTGGAAAATCCGCCAGCAGATGGACGAGCAACAGCCAGGCCAGCAAAGGCGCATAGGTCAGATCCATAGTCAGACGATCCTGTTAATGGCGTGAATAAACCGCATGATTTCCTCGTAGGCCGCGCGTTTCAGCGCGGCGGAGACCGTGGAGGCGGCTTTTTGCAGCTGATCCGCCACGGCAGCGCCGCTGTCGGCGAACATTCTCGCCTGGACGATGCGCGCTTCGGTCTGCGACAGGCGGCCAATCACATGATCTAACATCGGCAGCAGATCGCTGACAATGGCGTTTGTCCGATCGTTGTCGGTTTTCAGAGCCAGCCGGCAATTTTTCGCCATGGCGTCCAACGCGCTGCCGGAGTTGATAAAGGCGCTGCCATAGCCGGCGGCGTCGGGCCGTTGGCTGCCCAGCCCGACGGCGACGCGCGCATCCCAGTGCGCGGCGCCCGTTGCCCGCAGCGCGAGGCGAATATACACCGCTAGCAGCAGCCCGTCCTCCGGGGCGGCCTGCGCCTGGAAGGCGTCGCCGCGAAAGATTTCCACCTGATGCAGCCGCCCGTCGCGCCGCAGCCGATCGAGCAGGCTGTGCAGCTCATCGAGGTAGTTGACGGTGTCTGATCGGCGGGAATCGACCAGATCGCCGCTGATTACGCTGATTGGCGTCGGCATGACATGTTCCGATGTTTATAGAAGGATGACTATAAATTCGCACCTAGATACGAATATGTCAATAATTCGCCTGTGAATACGAATTTATCGGCTTTTCGCCTGTGAGGACGAATTGATGCAGGGTGAGGAGGGGAATGAATGGCCGGGAATGCGCGGGCCTGCAGGCTCGCCACCGGCGGCGTAAACGGAAAGTGGCCGGCAACCGGCCGTTCAGAAGCTTTTAACCAGCACGTCACGCGGCATTTCGCTGCCGTGTTTCAGCAGGTGCTCAAACGATCGCTCGCTGCTTTTCAGCTGCTGCAAAAATTCCTGCGGCGACAGATCGTGTTTTTTGCCGCTCATGTAAGCCAGCGCCAGTTCTTTTGCCTGATAGCGGGAGAAGTTGTACATGGTGTCCTCGATACGGTGAATGTCAGTGCTCACGATTGTAGCGAAAGAGCACATAATGAACAGCGGCTTTGGCGTATGGAATCGATAGCCGAAACTTAACTTGCCGGTTGCAACAGCTCATCGCACAGGCGCTTGATCACCTGAGCCTGCGGCAGGCCGTTGTGCAACATCTGGCGGATATGCTCCGAATCGCTGATGCCCTGGCGGACATGGCGCTCGATCGCCTGTAGCACGGCCCGATCCTCCCGTCGCTCGGCGAAACCGCTCAGCGCGTCGAGAGTGTGCAGGATATGGGCGGTCAGGCTGCTGCGGCGCAGCGTCGCGGGATCGACGTATTCGGCGGCGAAACCGCTGCGATAGGCGTTGATCTTGTTGTAATTGGTGAAGGCATCGTATTCCGGCGCGATCGGCGTGCGGTGTTGCAACAGAAAATCAGCCAGCAGACGGCAGTAACCGACCAGCAGCACGGCATGCGTGAGGCGCAGCGGCGTATCGCAGATGCGGATCTCCACCGTGCCCAGCTCCGGTTTGGGCCGCGCATCCCAGTAAATATCCTTGATGCTTTCAATCACGCCGGCGGCGTTCAGCCGTTCGTAGTAGGCGTTGAATTCGCGCCAGCTGTAGATGTGTTCCAGGCATCCGTAGTTGGGGAAGGAATTCTGCGCGCTGAAACGGGAGCTGGCAAAGCGCGTATCGACGCCCTGGTACAGCGGTGACGATGCGCTGAGCGCGATCAGCTGCGGAAAGTAGGGCGTCAGCGCATGGCACAGGTACATCGCTTCGTCCCCGTCGTTGACGCCGAGGTGGATGTGTTGGCCGAACACGCAGGCCAGCTTGGAAAGATAGCCAAAGCGGCTGGCCAGCTGCCTGTAGCGCGCGTTGTCGCTGATGACCTGCTTGCGCCAGTCGTTGCTCAGATGGCGGCCGCCGCCGCAGACGTCACAGCCCAGGCGCTGCGCGCTGCGCCGGACGGTATGGGTCAGGGCGCGCAGCTCGGCGTGCAGCTCATCGAGATCGCGGTGCACCGAGCTGTTCAGCTCCACCATCGATTTGGTGAGCTCATGTTTGACGCGCCGGCGGTCGCCGACCGCGCTGACCACCCGGTCGGCCCGATCCGTAAGATCGTAGTGCTTGTCATCGACCAGCTGCAGCTCTATTTCGGTGCCGATGGAGAGCCTTTCCGAACGTTTGAATGTGAGCGGCATGGTGCCTCCTTCCTGCAAGAACAGCATAAAGATAAGTATATGCCTCGGCGAGGGGGGCAACGTTTTGTGTTTTATATTTGTTTTTCCGAATATGAAAATGGTATCTTCATGAGCGATTTGTGGAGACGATAAGGTTAACGGGAGTGCGACATGACGTCATTGACGCCGCTGAAGCTGTTTAAAAACCTGTCGGACGAGACGCGTCTGACGCTGGTGCTGTTGCTGCGCCACGCCGGCGAGCTGTGCGTGTGCGAGTTGTCGGGCGCATTGGTACTGCCGCAACCCAAAATCTCAAGGCATTTGGCGATGCTGCGTGAAAGCGGGCTGTTGCTCGATCGGCGCGATGGCAAGTGGATATATTATCGCCTGTCGCCGCATATGCCGGCTTGGGCGGCGGGGATTATTGAGCAAGCTTATCAGTGTCGGGCAGAACAGATGATGGAGTTGGGGCAACGTGTAGCGAAAGGCTGCCCGTAACGGTAAAAAATTTGCGCAAACACATACGAAAAATCGAATATGTAGATGTGAAGAGGCGGTGAGACGGCGATGATAGTGGCAGGAGCGATCTTTATTCTGACGTTGGCCTTGGTTATCTGGCAACCGAGAGGGCTGGGCATTGGCTGGAGCGCGGCGTTCGGCGCGGGATTGGCATTACTGAGCGGCGTGGTGCACGTCGGCGATATTCCCGTGGTGTGGCAGATAGTCTGGAATGCGACCGCGACCTTTATCGCCGTCATCATCATCAGCCTGCTGCTGGATGAGAGCGGCTTCTTTGCCTGGACTGCTCTGCACGTCGCGCGCTGGGGCAACGGCAAAGGCCGATGGCTGTTTACCTACATGCTGCTGCTGGGGGCCGTGGTGGCGGCGCTGTTTGCGAACGACGGCGCTGCGTTAATCCTTACGCCAATCGTGATCGCCATGCTGTCGGCGCTCGGCTTTCGCCCTGCGGCGGTACTGGCTTTCGTGATGGCGGCGGGCTTTATCGCCGATGCCGCCAGCCTGCCGCTGGTGGTGTCCAATCTGGTGAATATCGTTTCGGCGGATTTCTTCCGGCTGGGCTTTACGGAGTATGCGGCGGTGATGGTGCCGGTCAACCTTGCCGCAGTGGCGGCGGCACTGGTGATGTTGCATCTGTTCTTTCGCAAGGATATTCCGCGGCGCTACGCGTTGACGCGTTTACCGATACCCCAAGAAGCGATTCGCGATCGTGCGACTTTCCGAGCCGGCTGGGCGGTATTGGCGCTGTTGCTGATTGGCTTCTTCGCTCTGGAGCCGCTCGGCGTGCCGGTGAGTTTGGTCGCTGCCTGCGGCGCGCTGGTTCTGCTGGCGGTGGCGAAACGTGGGCGCGCGATCGACACCGGCAAAGTGCTGCGCGGTGCGCCCTGGCAGATCGTGATTTTCTCGCTGGGCATGTATCTGGTGGTCTACGGGCTGCGCAATGCCGGCTTGACCGAGCTGCTTTCCGGCGTGTTGGACGCGCTGGCGCGGCAGGGGCTGTGGGCGGCGACGCTCGGCACCGGCTTCCTGAGCGCGTTTCTCTCTTCCGTCATGAATAATATGCCGACGGTACTGGTGGGGGCGTTGTCAATCGACGGAAGCGGCGCGGAAGGCGTCATCAAGCAGGCGATGATTTACGCCAACGTCATCGGCAGCGATCTCGGCCCCAAAATCACCCCGATCGGCAGCCTGGCCACGTTGCTGTGGCTGCATGTGTTGGCAAGGAAGAACATCGTCATTACCTGGGGCTATTATTTTCGCGTGGGGCTGGTGATGACGCTGCCGATCCTGTTCGTCACCCTGGCCGCGCTGGCGCTGCGGCTGTCCGTTTGATCCTGATAGGAGAAACCGTCATGAGCAGTATCAAGATTTATCACAACCCGGCTTGCGGCACGTCGCGCAATACGTTGGCGCTGATCCGCAACAGCGGCGGTGAGCCGGAGGTGATTTTGTATCTGGAAACACCGCCCAGCCGTGAACGGTTGATTGCGCTGCTGGCCGAAATGGGGATGACGCCACGCGCGCTGCTGCGTAAAAACGTCGAGCCTTACGCCGAGCTGAAACTGGATGAGACCGGCTGGAACGATGAGCAACTGATTGACTTCATGCTGCAACAGCCGATTTTGATCAATCGGCCCATTGTGGTGACACCGCTCGGCACGCGCTTGTGCCGGCCGTCGGAGGCGGTGTTGGATATTCTGCCGGATCCGCAGCGCGGGGCTTTCAGCAAAGAGGATGGGGAGCCGGTGATCGATGCGCAGGGCTGCAGGATAACCAAAGGTTGATCGCTGCGGCCCTGCGCCCAGGCAAAATCAGTGCAGTTCGGCGCCGCTGCGATCGGCCAGTGCTTCCAGCAGCGGGGCGGACGGCACGAAGAACAGGGTGCCGGTCACCGCGTGGCTAAAATCGAGCAGCCGATCGTAGTTGCCGGCCGGGCGGCCGATAAACATGTTTTCCAGCATCTGCTCGATTGGCTGCGGAGAGCGCGCATAGCCGATAAAGTAGGTGCCGAATTCGCGCAGGCCGGGGCGGCCGAACGGCATGTTGTCGCGCAGAATTTTCACCTCGTTGCCTTGCTCGTCGGTGATGGTGGTCAGCGAACTGTGCGATGACGACGGTTTGACCGCTTCATCCAGTTCGATGTTGGACTGCTTATGGCGGCCGATGATCTTCTCCTGCGTTTCCACGCTGAGCGAGTTCCAGCCCTGCATATCGTGCAGGTATTTTTGCACCAGCACATAGCTGCCGCCGCTGAACGCCGCGTCTTCGTCGCCGATCACCGTGTAGTCGAAGGCTTCGTGCCCCTCCGGGTTCTCCGTGCCGTCGACGAAGCCGATCATGGCGCGCTGATCGAAGTAACGGAAGCCGTGCACCTCTTCGACCACCGTCACGGCGTCGCCGAGCTTGCCGACCAGCTGCGAGGCCAGTTCGAAACACAGATCCATTTCATCGGCGCGGATATGCAGCAGGATATCGCCGGGCGTGGCGACGGCGACGCGTTCCCCGCTGCCGATCGGGCTGAACGGATGCAGCTGGCGAGGGCGCGGGGCGCCAAACAGCGTATCCCAGGCTTCGGAGCCGAAGCCGCAAACGCAGGTGAGGTTGCCCGCCGGCGCGCGTTTGCCGACCGAACGCACCACGGCGGCGATGTCGCCGCACCAGGCGCGCACCGCCGCCAGATGGGCGGGAACGGGCGACAGGGTGGCGACGATGAAGATGGCATGGCGCGTTACCGGCGTGAATACGGCTTGCGGCGGGTTGTTGTTTGCATTCATTGCATTCGGCTCCAGTGTGTTCGGGTGAAATCGATCAGATCAAATTAAAGTGCTCGTCGGGTTTCATCGGCGGCGGCAGCGGGCTTTGGTCGTTCATTTCCAGCAGGTTGCGCTCGATGGTGTTGCAGATGGCGTTTAACGGCAGATGGTTGGCCGACACGCCGAACGGATCTTCCAGCTCTTCGGCCAGTGAGTCCCAGGATAAGAAGGTATAGGAAATGAACACCGAAACAAACGGTGTCATGTAATGCAGATCGGTCACCAGGGCAAAAGGCAACAGGCTGCAGAACAGGTAAACGGTGCGCTGCAGGATCAGGGTATAGGCGAACGGCACCGGCGTGCTGGCGAGCCGTTCACAGCCGCCGAGGGCGTGGGACAGCTCGCTCAGCTTGTTGTCGAGCAGCTCGAAGGTGATGTCGCTCAGCAGCCCCCGTCGGCGCAGCTTGCCGATCTCCTGGCCCAGCATCAGCAGGATGCGGTTGGTCGGCATCGGGCTGGCGATCACCTCCGCCAGCTCTTTGCTGCTGAGGTTGTGGTACAGATCGGCGGTCGGATCGGTGGCGCGCAGCTGATGCTTCAGGCTCCAGCTGAAGGCGATCAGCAGCTTGGCGACCTTCTGGTGCACCGCCGGTTCGTCCGGCAGCAGGCTTTTTATCTGGCGCAGCAGGGATCGCTCGGTAATCAGCAGCGAGCCCCACAGGTTGCGCGCTTCGACAAAACGGCTGTAGCCGGCGTTATTGCGAAAGCCGAGAAAAATCGCGATGGCGATACCCAGCAGGCTGAACGGCGCGATGGTCAAATGCACGCCGAGCTGTTCGTACCATTGATAGCTGATCACCGCCACTATCGACATCAGCACGTTCAGCGACAGGCGAAAGGTGATCTTTGACAGCACGGAACCGTGCCAGGCGAACAGGCGAAAAAACCAGTTCTGGTTCGGGCGAATTATCATGACGTGGGTGCTTCCTGGTGTCCTGCTATTGAGAATAGTCGATTCTTATCCGGCGGCGCTATGCCGCCGTCGTCGATTGCCAGAGCCGCTGCGGGTGCGTATAGACGGTGGCGCGCCCTGGCTTGCTGAAGCCCACTAGCGTCAGGTTGCTGCGCTCGGCCACCTTGACCGCCAGGCGGGTGGCGGCGGAAACGGCGAACAGGATCTCGACGCCGCACATGGCGGATTTTTGCACCATTTCATAGCTGGCGCGGCTCGACACCAGCGCCGCCCCTTGCAGCCACGCCTGTTGGCTGCGGTAGCCCAGCAGCTTGTCGAGCGCCACGTGGCGGCCGACGTCTTCACACCCGCCGCTGAGCGCGCCATCTGGCTGGATCCAGGCCGCCGCGTGGGTGCAGCCGGTCAGTTTCCCCACCGTTTGCACCTCCTGCAGCTGCGCCAACGCCCGGTCGAGCAGGGCCAAATCGAAGCGTTGCGTGAAGGGCAGCGGCGCGATGGGCTGGGCGACCTCCTGCAGTTGTTCCACCCCGCAGACACCGCAGCCGGTGCGGCCGGCCAGGCTGCGGCGCTTCTCTTTCAGCTGCATAAAACGGCGGCTCGAGAGTTCCACATGCACTTCAATGCCGTTGCAGGCCGGTTGCTGGCGGATGTCGTAGATATCGTCGGGGGAGGCGATGATGCCTTCGGACAGCGAAAAACCGATGGCGAAGGCCGCCAGATCTTTCGGCGTCGCCATCATCACCACGTGGGAAATGCCGTTGTACACCAGGGCGACCGGCACTTCTTCCGCCAGCCAATCCTGTTGCGCCTGGGCCAGACCGTTGCGCTGCCAGACCGCGTGGCGCGACAGGCATTCCTGTTCGATATCGTCGGTTTCTGCGAGGAGTAGGTGCTTGTTCATAACGTTCTCGTGACCGTCGGTGACGAGGCGCCGACGGGGATGAATTCTTATTAGCAGGTGTGGGGATTATACAGGATTCTGATCCCGCTCGCGCAGGGAATGACGTCTGCCGGCGACCCCACCAGGTTATCCACAGTTTTGGTGGATAACGTGTGTGCAAGGGGCGGTGAAACCCTTAGCAGGCGTAAAAAAAAATCGCTCAGAAAATTATTATATTACGCGGCAAAGCGCGATCTGCAGGGGGATTGGGGGTTGCACGCGTTCGCGTTTTATTTATGTTATACTGTATAAATATACAGATTGGTTGTGATTATGCTGAGCAATTCAAGGTTGTATGCTTTTTCACCAGATGAACCCCTGACGTTACCGCTGTTTGCCGATCGCGTGGCCTGCGGCTTTCCTTCCCCGGCGCAGGACTATGTCGAGAGCAGGCTGGATATCGGCAAGCTGCTGGTGCGGCACCCCAACGCCACCTACTTCGTGCGCGCCAGCGGCGAGATGGAGCGTGCAGGATGGATCAGGCACTACCGACAGATTAAGAAACTGAGCATCCGAGAAACAGCAGACGCGACAGGCTACAGTACTTCCCAAGTTTGTCGCATTCAGGCCTTCTATAAAGAAGTTGAGACTGATTAAAAAGCAGCCTTAATGTACAATAATTTTCGATATCCAAACTGACCCCATGAACAATCAATGAGTAGAGGTGAAAGATGATTTCATACAAAAAAACCATACCTGCTCTTGTCATATTCGCTTTATCTAATGCTGTGGCATATGCGAATGATTTCGACAAATCAAATGAAGCGATGGCAATTTCAGCAATAGGTTTTTCTGGCTCAAATGCTCGTGTTGCACATGATGTTTGTGGGGCAACCAATGAGAAAATTGATAAATATAAAAAACAAATAAAAGACTCATTAACTAGAACATTAAAGTTTGAACAGTCAGGATTCGATACGCATTGGGATAATGGTTGGAAAAATGCTGATTTTTTGGTTAAGTCATTAAGTAATGATGAAGCCTATAAAAAAGAATATTGCCGAGAGGTTTTAGATGGAATTAATAATCCTGAAATGAATTAAGGATTATTCCTTATTCGGGGTTCTACGCCGGAACCCCAGATTTTTCCGTCCGCTAAAATTATCCCCGGTTGAGCAGCTTTATACCGTCAGCTCGCAGTGGACCATCAGGGAAAATGTGGCGGTACAGCGTTTGTCGGGTTATCCCAAGCTCCTGGCATAACGTACTGACTTTCGTCTCTGGCCGTCCCATTGATGCCATTGCCAGTCGCAATTTTATTGGCGTCATTTTGTAAGGCCGTCCGCCGTTCCTCCCGTGAGGCAAGGCCTGCCGCTGTTCTTTGCGGCGCTGTACGCAGCAGAGACCGACGGCCGCGCGCGACTGGCTCGACACCCGCTTAGTCCCGCCCTCTGGTCAAATGCAGGCTGACGTGTACAGCCTGCAGGCAGAGGATTTCGTCTGGCAACCGGTATCGCCCGCCGTCGGCGCCGTTCGCAATGACAATCCCTCATTCATCCTGCCCATCGATACGCCAACGGTCTGAGTGCCGCATTATCCACAGTTTTGGTGGGTATCATGTGTGTAAACACACGCGAAGAACGCCAAAAGCTGCAGGAAAAATCACTCAGAAAATTATTATATTACGCGGGAAAGCGCGATCCGCAGGGGGATAGGGGGTTGCACGCGTTCGCGTTTTGTTTATGCTTAACTGTATAAATATACAGTTTGGTTATGATTATGCTGAGCAATTCAAGGTTGTATGCTTTTTTACCAGGTGACCCCCTGACGTTACCGCTGTTTGCCGATCGCGTGGCCTGCGGCTTTCCTTCCCCGGCGCAGGACTATGTCGAGAGCAGGCTGGACATCGGCAAGCTGCTGGTGCGGCACCCCAACGCCACTTACTTCGTGCGCGCCAGCGGCGAGTCGATGATCGACGGCAATATCCAGGATGGCGATCTGCTGATCGTCGACAGCGCCCTGACGCCGGAGCACGGCAATATCGTGATCGCCGCGGTGGACGGCGAATTCACCGTCAAAAAGCTGCAGCGCCACCCCGACGTGCGGCTGTTGCCGATGAATCCCGCCTATGCGCCGATCGTGTTCGACGACGAGGCGCAGCTGGAGATCTTCGGCGTGGTGACCTTTATCGTCTACGCGGCGCGGTAACTTCGGCCCTTTTTTTCATTTTTTTCTGCCCGATCTTTTCGTTGGCGTGACCTCTCTACTGAGTTTCCAGTTCAATACACTCAGGGGAATCCTTCATGGCCATAAAAAACAAGAACGGCGCAGGGCGTACGTTCACATCAGCCAAACGCATTACCGGGAAGCGCGTCGCTATCGGGATAGGATGCGCACTATCGGGCATGCTTACCTCCGCGATGGCGGCACCCGGTGCGTCGGCATCACCCTCGGCGGTCGAACAGCCCGCTATCCTTTCTTTCGCCATTCCCGCCGGTGATCTGGCGCCCGCCTTGCAGACGGCGGCCGCTAAGGCCGGCGTGATAGTGATTTTCACGCCCGAACAGACGCGTGGAAAAAGCACCGCGGGCCTGCAGGGACATTATCGCCTCACCGACGCGTTCAATACGCTGTTGGCGGGCAGCGGATTGCGCGCTCAGCAAACCGCACAGGGATATCGGTTGGTCGACGCCGGGCCGGTTCAGCCGTTGACGATACCGGAGCTGTCGGTGGTCGGCGGTTTGTCCGACAGCGTCGCCGCCGGCCGTTCGGTGCTGGATAAAGAAGACATCGAACGCGTGCAGGCAGACAATATCGCCAGTTTGCTTGATCGCTTGCCCGGCGTAGGGATGGCGGGATCGCCGCGCCCGGGCGGCCAAAGCCTGAATATCTGGGGCATGGGCGACATGGAAGATGTGAAGGTGGTGCTGGACGGGGCGCCGAAGGGATTTGAGAAATATCGGCAGGGTTCGGTATTCATTGAACCCGAATTGCTGAAAAAGGTTGAGGTCGATAAGGGGCCGCACAATCTGTTGAACGGCAATGGCGGCTTTGGCGGAACCATTACGCTGGAGACCAAAGATGCCGGGGATATGCTGCTGCCGGGCGAAGATTTTGGCGGCTTGCTGAAATACAGCTACCACACCAACGATCGCCAGGGCATTTACAGCGGTGCGTTGTACGGCCGTACGCCGGAAGGATTTGCCGACGGTTTGATCTACATGAGCAAGCGTGACGGCGGCAACCTGAAGCGGCCGGACGGCACGCGCTTTGCCTATTCCGCCAACGATCAGGCTTCCTACCTGTTAAAAACCAATATTTATCTGAGCGAGGCGCAAACGCTGACGCTATCGGCGATGCGCTCCGATTCCGATGGCTGGCAGCCTTTTGCCGCCAAGCGGGACGATATCGCCGCGCCCAGCCAGGCGGATATCGATAAATATGGCCGGGAAGAAGCGTGGCGCCGCATTCTGGTGTATCGCGACCAGACGGACACCAATTACTCGGTGAAATGGAATCTGGCGCCGGAAGCGCAGCCGTTGCTGAATCTGACGCTGTCTTATGCCTATTCGAAGACAGAACAGCATGACAAGCGGCCGGATTCCGCTTCAAAGTTCAGCTATCTCGGTACGTTGGGCAATGAAAGCTGGGTGAACTATACCGATCGGCAGTTTGACGTCAGCAATGAAAGCCGTTTCGCCAGCGGGCCGCTGGAACACAAGCTGTTGCTCGGCGCGCGTTGGCATAAACACCAGCGCGATACCCTGATGTATTACCCCTCGCAGGTGAAAAACGCCAGTTACAACTACGGCTATTTCCAGCCGTATTACATGCCGGCGGGCGAACAGGAAACCCGCAGCGTTTATCTACAGGATGCGGTCAGCTTCGGCAGCCTGACCGTGACGCCGGGCGTGCGTTACGATCATGTGACCAATACCGGGCAACCGAACCGGGCGCCGCGCTATAACGACAGCGATCCGCTCGTGGGCCATGATTACAGCAGCGTGACCTATACCGGCTGGTCGCCGCATTTGGGCGTGATGTGGAAAGCGACGTCGAATCTGTCCCTGTTTGCCGACGTTAGCCGCACCTGGCGCGCCCCGGTGATCGACGAACAGTACGAAGTGCAATACGCCGCTTCCAGCGTGCCCGGCACCAGCCGCGGCCTGCAGGTGGAACGCATGACGGGCGTGCGCCTTGGCGCGGTGCTGGACTTCAACGATGTGTTGATGGCGCGAGACAGCCTGCAGATCCGCACTACGCTGTTCCGCAATCGCGGCAAGGACGAGATTTTCTATCGTCGCGGCGTAGTGTGCGACGCCGCACGGCATGGGGGCCAATGTGGGCAACCGTTGTCGAACTATCGCAACTTGCCGGGCTATACCATTGAGGGCGTGGAGCTCGAATCGTTTTATGACAGCGAAAGCCTGTTCGGCAGCCTGTCGTTCTCCTCGATTCGCGGCAAACGCGACGCTTCACCGCGCGATCCGTGGGGCAACGAAACCTGGATTGCCGAAATTCCACCCGTTACGGCACACGCGATGCTGGGTATGAAAGTACCGCAGTGGGACATGGCCTTCGGCTGGACCGGCGATTTTGTGCGTAAACAGGATCGTTCACCGGCCGACGGCGATCCGATGGCCGTTGTCTGGGCGCTGCCGAAAACGTCGGGTTATGCATTGCACGGCCTGTTCGCCTCGTGGCAGCCCAGCGGTTTGCAGGGCTTCGAAGCTCGCGTCGCGGTGGACAACCTGTTCAACCGCGATTATTACCCTTACCTGGGCGAATCGGTGTCCGGCGTAGGGCGCAACATCAAGTTTAGCGTTAGCCAACGTTTCTGAATATCCTGCTAACAGGGGCCATTTTGGCCCCTTTTCACGTTTTCTCTCCCGTATTTCCCTACTTTTTCGCCGTTTATAAATCATCAGCAATCGCTTGACACAGAAGTTACAATTTTAAAATAATAATAATTATCATTTTCAATCTCATTATCAATTGGTGTCACCGAATGGCAAGGAAAGAGGCCGCGGCAGCCAACGGGTTTGCTCAACAGCTTTACCTTGAGCACCACAGTTGGTTATGCCATTGGCTGAGACAGAAGGTCGGGTGCGCGCATCACGCCGAAGACCTGGCGCAGGATACGTTCATCAGTATTTTACTGAGTCCGCAGTTGCTTGCCATTCGGCAACCACGCCCCTTCCTGGCGACCGTGGCGCGCCGGCTGGTGGCGAATTATTACCGACGTAAAACAATCGAAGAGAGCTATCTGCAGGCCTTGAGCGAGCTGCCTGCGATCGAGGCGCCCTCGCCGGAGGTCCGTCAACAAACCCTCGAAATGCTCGAACAGTTGGATCAGGCGTTGGACGGATTGCCGGCGCACGTTCGCGAGGCTTTCCTGTTGGCGCACCTGCAGGGCATGCGTTATTGCGACATCGCTGAACGTTTGCGGGTGTCGACCAGTTCGGTAAAACAATATCTGCAGCGCGCCAATTTGCACTGTTTCTTTGCATTGGCGGCGTAACGGCAGGTGCGGAACCCATGATGGAATCGGATATCGATCGGCAGAGCGCGCGTGAGGCCGCCGCCTGGTTAACCCAGCTGATGTCGGAAGAGGCAAGCGACGCGGATAGGGAAAACTGGCGGCGTTGGTATCAGGCGAAACCGGAAAATGAACGCGCCTGGCGGCATATCGCCGCGTTTTCATCCCGTTTTTCTCTGCTTAACGGGGCGGCGGCGCAGCGTAGTCTGTCGCAGTTGCCAAACCCGCAACGCCGCCGGTTGCTGAGAAGCCTGGCGGCCATCGGCGTGGTAGGGTCGGTTGGCATCGGTTCTGGCGCGCTGCCATGGCGCCCCTGGCTGGCGGATTACCGCACGGCGGTGGGGGAGCAGCAAACCGTCGCGTTGGCGGATGGCGCGCAGTTGATGCTGAACACGCAAACGGCGGTCAACGTCAGCCTTCAGCAGGCCGCATTGCTGGAAGGTGAAATGATGGTGAATCTGCCGCCGGAAAGCGGCGCGTTGACGGTGAGGCTGCCGCAGGGCGAGATCGTGGCGCAGGCTGCTCGCTTCAGCGTTCGCCTGTGGGAAACCTACAGTGATATCGCCGTTTATCTTGGCCGAGTCACGATCCTTTCGCCGGCGCATCGGAACGCGGTGCTCAACGCCGGTCAGGGCGGCAGATTAAGCCGGCAAGGCATTGGCGATCCGTACCGCGTGACGCAAGAGCCCGGTTGGCGGCAAGGCATGCTGTTGGCCGACAACATGCGGCTGGACGACTTCCTGATGGAGCTGGGGCGTTATCGTCAGGGCGTTATTCGCTGCCGGCCGGAGGTCGCCGGCCTGCGGCTCTCCGGTGCGTTCCCGCTGGCTGACCCCGAGCGCGTCATTGCGGCTCTGCCCGGTGCGCTGCCGGTTAGGGTAAATATGCTGTCAAAATACTTCATTACCGTGTCCTAAAGTTTTTTACTCTGCCATTAGGGTATTTCCTTTTCGTTTGGCCTGTTCTTTCTCGTTCCCTGCCCGGTGCCGCGTGCCTAAACGACCTTTCTGACATACCCCGACCGCCGTTGACCGCTGCGTACGTTGGTCTGTTTCACGCTTAACCTGAGTATCGTTTTCCATGTTGAATCACAACGTATTACCTGCCGATTTATCTTTACCGCCTACAGGCGGGCGATTGCGCTGGGCTACCGCCAATGTGTTGGCGTTGGGTCTGCATGGTGCGTTGTTGTTTGGCCTTGGTTATCACCTGGTGCCACCGTTGCTGCCCGCGGCGCAACCGATGGTGTTGATGATGGTTGCTGAGCAGGCGGAATCGATCCCCAACGCAGAGCCAATGCCAACCGGCGTGCGCCAGGTGCAGGCGGTGGCGCAACGGCAGGCCAACCGGGAACCGGAGGCGGCGATGCCTCCGCTGATTCATGCGCCGCGTGCGACGGAGCAGCAGAGCAAGGCCAAAGGGCAACGGAACGACCCCATCAGACCGAAGACGGAACCGCCGCGTCCAAGGCAAAAGGAACAGGAAAAAATAGCGTCTGCAAGCTCAATAGCATCAAGCACCAGCGCGCCGCCGTCTCTGGATGGAAAGCGTGTTGCCGCGCCGCAAACCAGCGTGGCGTCGCAGCCGAGCCAGGATGCCTCGGTCTGGAGCGGCCTGCTGTTGGCGCATTTGAGCCGTTTCAAACGCTACCCGGCCCTGGCGGTACGCCAGCAGCGCCAGGGCATTGTTCAGGTTGCCGTGACGTTGGATCGGCAGGGGAACGTGCTGGGTGTGAAGCTATTGCGATCGAGTGGGGTTGCTTCGCTCGACCGGGAGGCGCTTCAGTTACCGCAGCGCGCTTCTCCACTGCCCGCGCCCGGCAACGAGATCGCAGCGGGGCAGGCGGAATTCAGCGTGAACATTCCGATTCGTTTCGATCTGCGTGAAGTTCGCCGTTAATGAAAAACTTGGCTCCAGGTAAACGGAGGCTGAGTTAAAAGCCAATGCGCATCAAACGGATAGCAGCGATGGGGTGGTTTCTACTTGATCGTCGCCAGAAAAATACAAATACTGTATGCATGAACAGTAATCTGGTGCCGTTATGAATAACAACCCACTGACGATGAAAGGTCGGTAACCATGTTCGCCCTGGTAGACGTCAACAGCTTCTACGCTTCCTGCGAGACCATCTTTCGGCCCGATCTGCGGGGGCGGCCGGTGATCGTGCTGTCCAACAACGACGGCTGCGTGATCGCCCGCAGCGCCGAGGCGAAGGCGCTGGGCGTGCCGATGGGCGCGCCTTATTTCAAGATCAAAGAGGAGATGCGCCGCCGCAACGTCGCGGTGTTCTCCTCTAACTACGCGCTGTACGCCGATATGTCCCGCCGGGTGATGGACACGCTGGAAGAGATGGCGCCGGCGGTGGAGATCTACTCGCTGGATGAAGCCTTTCTGCGGCTGGACGGCGTGGCGCACTGCGAAGCGCTGGAGCCGTTCGGCCAGCGGGTGCGCGATCGCATCCGGCGCGAGCTGCATTTAACGGTCGGGGTCGGCATTGCGCCGAGCAAAACGCTGGCCAAACTGGCCAACTTCGCCGCCAAGAAATGGCGCGGTACCGGCGGCGTGGTGGATTTATCCGATCCGGCGCGCCAGCGCAAGCTGCTGGCGCTGATCCCGGTGGAAGAGGTATGGGGCGTGGGGCGCCGCCTGACTCGCCAGCTGCAGGCGATGGGCATTCACACCGCGCTGCAGCTGGCGGACTGCGATACCCGGCTGGCGCGTAAAACCTTCAGCGTGGTGCTGGAGCGCACGATACGCGAGCTGCGCGGCGAGTCGTGCCTGCAATGGGAAGATGAGGCGGCGGCGAAAGAACAGATCATCTGTTCCCGCTCGTTCGGCCAGCGGTTGACGCACTACCCGCACATGCGCGAGGCGATCTGCAGCTACGCCGAACGCGCCGCCGAAAAGCTGCGGCAGGAAAAGCGCTACTGCCGTAACGTGTCGGTGTTTATCAAAACCAGCCCGCATTCGGCGGGCGAAGGGTATTACAGCAATATGGGCACCGCCCGGCTGCAAACCCCGAGCAACGACAGCCGCGACATCATCGCCATGGCGGTGCGCGCGCTGGAAAGCATCTGGCAGGAAGGGCGACGTTACCTGAAGGGCGGCGTGGTGCTGGGCGATTTCAGCGCCGCCGCCATGGCGCAAATCGATCTGTTCGACGACTGCCCGCCGCGCCGCAACAGCGAGCGGTTGATGGCGACCCTCGATCGCCTGAATCAGGAAGGGCGCGGGCGCGTGTGGTTCGCCGGGCAGGGGATCGTCAAGCCGTGGCAAATGAAGCGCGAAATGCTGTCGCCGGCCTACACCACCCGGCTGACGGATATTCCGGTGGTGCGGCTGTCGCCGCGAAACTCGCGCCGGTAGCGCGAGGGCGAGGTGTTCAGTTGCTTAAGAAAGTGGCGCCGCAATGAGGTGGTAGAGGGAAAGCCGACCTTTTCCGCGATGGTTTCCACCGAGCAGTCGCTCTTTTCCAGCAAACGCTGTGCGGCGATGAGGCGCTGATTCAGCAGCCAAAGCGAAAAGCGGGTGCCGGTGGTTTGCTGAAACCGGCGGGTAAAGCTGCGGCGGCTCATGCAGGCTTTCTGCGCGAGACTATCCAACGACAGCGTCTGATGCAGGTTTTCCATCGCCCAGGCCAGCGCCAAGGAAAAGTTATCCCCCTGGCGGGTATTTTGCACCGGCAGCGCGACATACTGCGATTGTCCGCCTTGCCGGTGAGGGGGCACCACCAGGTGGCGCGCCGCCTGCGCCGCCATGTCAGCCCCCCAGCGTTTTCTCACCAGGTGCAGGCAGCAATCGATGCCGGCGGCGGTGCCGGCCGACGTCACGACATCCCCTTCATCGAGATACAGCACGTCATTTTCGACGAGCACCGCCGGATAACGTTGCTGAAAGTCCGGCAGCCAGCGCCAGTGGGTAGTGGCCCGGCGATGATTCAGCAGGCCCGCCGCCGCCAGCACGAATGCGCCCATGCAAAGGCCGACGACGGTGGCGCCGGCAGCATGGGCATGGCACAGCGCATCCAGCAGTGCGGGTTCCGGCTGGCGGGCCGGATCGTCCCAACTGGGCACGATCACCATGTTCATGCCGCTCAGCGCGCCGAGCCCAAGGTTGACCACAATGGAAAAACCGGCATTGGTTTTCAGCTCGCCAGGCTCGGCGGCGCACAGGGTCAGTTCGCACAGTGGTGCGCCTGAAGGCGCCAGCACTTTTTCAAACACCGCAAAAGGCACCGAAAGGTGAAAGGGAATGATGCCGTCGAAAACCACAATGCCTATTTTCATCCGCGATAACGCCTCTTGCAGTGCGCGCCGCCGGGGAGCGGCGCGCTGAACCTTATTTGGTCACCGGCAGCGCCAGGATGCTCCCGGTAGTTTTGATTTCCGCGAACACGTCCGCCACCGCGGCCAGCGCCGCCCGCTGCAACACGCGGTGATCGACCACGCCACCCGCGCCGTCGTCCAGATCGCGCGTCGCCGTCGCGTCTTGCGGGATCAACACATCATAGCCGAGCGGCACCGCGTCGCGTGCGGTAGAAGAGATGCACATGTGCGTCATCAAACCGGCCACAATCAGCGTTTTGATGCCCTGCTTCTTCAGCTGCGCATCCAGATCGGTGCCGACGAACGCGCTCGGCGTTGCTTTGGTGATCACCGCATCCCCTTTAGCGGGTTGCAGCGCCTGATGGAATTCGGCGTAGACCGAGCCTTCGGCAAACAGCGGGCCGTTGGCCGGCCCCAGATGCCGCACGAAATAGACCGGCATGCCGTTTTTGCGGGCGAACTCAACCAGCTTGTTACTGTTATCCAACACCTTCTGGCCATCCGGGATCACCATTTTGCCGCGAAAGCCGCTGCCTGCGTAATATTCATTCTGGATATCCACCACGATCAGCGCCGTTTTAGCGGCGGCCAGGGCAGTGGTGGCGGGGGCGCCAGACATGGCCCTGATGGTTTTACTATTCACGTTTACGGTCTCCTGAGCCAATGCATTGAAGGAAGCGGCGCCCATCATGGCGGCCAGCAAGGTGGCATGAACCAAAGCTTTCATTTGTATTCTCCTGTTAACGATAAGTTCGGGAGCCATTATTTGCCATCTGCTCATCGTGCAAGAGTAGGGCAGGTGACCACATTCGGTACTTTTGGGCCAACTTCGTGTGCGGCTGTTATCTGAATCGGGATCGGAAGCCGCAGCATATCCCCCCCTCCTGTAAGCGCCTTCTATTTATGACTATCAAGTTTTTCGGTCGTCATATTTCTGCCGTTAACGCCGTTTCTCTTTGTTTAATCTGCCACACAGCCACCATGCATTGTTCTTGTTGCTGTGAATTTCTATAACGGACGGGCAGTTAAAAATTGGTTTGCCGAGAATTACGTCGTGCGTATTTCTCGGCATGTTGATAATAAAGAAATAAGGATTAAGCATATGCCTGGATTTAATTATGGCGGTAAAGGGGATGGAACTAACTGGAGTTCTGAACGTGGTACGGGCCCAGAACCTGGGGGCGGTGATAAGGGCCATTCCGGCGATCGCGGCGGCGCCAGTGTTGGCAACAGCCCGGAACAGCAACAGATAGCGGCGATCCAAAACGATCCGGCGTTGCGCATGAAGCTGGCGGCGGTGATCAAGGCGGCGCGCAGAATCAACCCGGATGCACAATTGCGTATTGAAAGCGTCAGCCCGTCTGGCACGCTGAGCCTTTCTGCCACCGGTCTGACGGCCGATCAGGCTAAGCACATTGGCCTGGGTGGACTGGTGATGGGAGTCAACGCCAAGGGAGGAATGGTGGCGATCGGGGATATCGAAACCGGCCATGCGCGCAAGACCTCAACCCCCGGTAAAGGTGGTAATAATGGCCTGAACGCCGGGCAGATCGGCGCCTCCTCGTTAGGCAGTTTCGTGACAGACTCACACCGCGATCGGCCCGTCAACGGCTGGCATGGTAACGGCAAAAGCGGTGAGTTCTCGACGACCCGCACGACCGGGAGTTATTTCGGCTTTCATCATTTGAAGGTGGAAAAGCAAGCCGGAATGGCGACCTACAGTCTCTACTATAAGGCCAATAAGAACCGGCCCGCGTTTATCGCCGTGGTGAGAGGGGATAATCTGAATGGCATGGAGGTGAAATATGCCAACGGTAAGCCGGTGAAATCTCCAGGCTCGGTAAAAAATATCGTTAAGGAGTTCGTCGAATATCAAAATGCGGAATTAAAAGCGATCAAGGATGGCGTCAGCCTGGCCGCCGGCATCAATAAAGATATCGCGGAAAAGCTCGGCGCGAAATACGCCAAGCTCGCCAAGGATTTGGAGGCAGGAATTCAAGGCAGATATATCCGCAATGTGCAGGATGCGGAAAAAACCTACGAGCAATTAACGAAGGGCTTGAACAAAAAGCTCAAGGCGCAGGATAAAGCGGCGATTGTCGCCTGGTTGAAAAAGATCGATGCGGAACAGTATGCCCGCAATGCGCGGGTATTGGGCAAGGCGTTTACCGGCGTGGATTGGGCGATTAAAGGGGCGGACCTGACAAACGCCGCGATCGAGGGTTTCTCTACCGGCAGCTGGAAAGCGTTCCGTAATCAGCTTGAGGCGCTCGGGTTGTCCATCGGGGCAGGCTACACGCTCTCCGCTATCGCCGCGTTTTTCGCGCCGACGCTGGTGTCGTCGACGGTGGGCATTTTTGCATTCGCTTATCTGTTTGGCTGGGCTACCAGCTATATCGATGCGGCTCTTGCAGGAGAACTGGAAAAACTGATTGTGGATCTGTAACCGCAAGAGGGGGGGAGCCCCCTCTTTTTATCCTATCGACATGTCCCTTTCTCACCCCCCCGGCGCCACCGTTAGCAGCAGGTTGGCGAAGCGGCGCTGTTCGCCGGAGGCGATCACCAGCAGTGTCCGATCCGATTTGACTGCGGCGTAGAACGCCTCGCGCGGCAGGTGCTCTACCGGGCACTGCGCCGGCAGCAGCTGCCGGTATTCGGCTTCGATGGTGTTGGTGAAGTCCGGCGGGCAGGCCATCAGCGCCGCGCTTTCCACGTTGATGCAGGTCAGCAGCTTTTCCAGGATTGGCGGGGCGGCGAGTGTGCCGGGCGCCAGGTTCAGATAGACCACGGTGGCGTCTTTCGGCGCGTGGGTCACGCAGGCGTAGTTGCCGTCGGCGATCAGCACCTGGGTCTTATGCCCGCATTGCGCCAGCGCGGCGAGCAGCGGCGGGTGGGTGATGGCGGATTTGATCATAAAGCGATTCCTGAATGAGGGGGCGGCAGCCGTGCCGCCCGCGGTTGAACTACATGCGGTAGATGCCGCCGTTGATGTCGAGGGTGGCGCCGGAGATGAAGCCGTCGTATTCCGCCGCCAGGAAGGCGATGGCGCGCGCTACGTCGTCCGGCGTGCCTGCACGGCCCAGCGGAATGGCGCGAACGGTTTCCTCCGCCGATTCTTGGGTGGTGTGGCGATTATGGAAGCGGGTGCCGAGGATCAGGCCGGGCGCCACCGCGTTCACCCGGATGCCGTATTCACCCAGCTCTGCCGCCAGCGAGCGCGTCCAGGTGAGCACCGCACCCTTGGTGGCGGAATAGACCAGCGAGCCGGAGTGCCCGCCGGCGCGGCCGGCCTGCGAGGCCAGGTTGACGATGCTGGCGCCGTTTGCCGCCTTCAGGAACGGCAGTGCGCTCTGGGTCACGTTCAGCATGGTGGTCATGTTCACGTCGATCACGGTTTGCCAGAAGGCGCGGTCGATCTCGCCCAGCCATTTGCGCCCGACGATGCCGCCGACGTTATTGACCAGAATGTCGATGCCGCCGAGAAACTCGGCGCCGGCCGAAACGCAGCGCAGCGTTTCGTCGCTATCGATGAGATCGGCGTAGCCGTAAGCGGCCTTTTGCCCCAATGAATGGGCCAGCGCCACCAGCGCTTTGGGGCCGCTTTCGTCGCTGTGATAGTGAAAATAGATGTCGCAACCGGCCTTGATCAGCCGCTCTGCGGTGGCGCGGCCGATGCCCTGTTCCGCCCCGGTGATAAACACCTTTTTGCCCGCAAGATCGCCCATGATTGACTCCTTATTGGTTCGTTAAGTATTGATGACGCCTTCACGCTGTTTCGCGCAGTAGAAAATGCAGATCAACCCGGTGGCCAACAGGCACGAGGCCAGGAAAAACAGCCCCGGCGCGCTGCTGCCGGTCAGATCGTTCAGTACGCCCACCGCATAAGGCGCGACGAAGCCGCCGATATTGCCGATGCAGCTGACCACCGCCAGCCCGGCGGCCGCGGCCGCGCCGGTGGAAATATTGGCGGGCATAGATAAAAACGGCGGCACGGCGGTGTAGATGCCGATGGCGGCGATGCACAGGAACGACAGCGCGACGAGCGGATCGTATTTAAAAAATGTCACCGCCCCCATCAGGCCGATAGCGGCGACCACCATGCTAAGGCCGGCGAACACGCCGAGCTTTTTGGTTTTGCTGGCCCACAGGCTCCACGGGTACACCAGCAGCGCGGCCAGGCCGTAGGGAATGAGCGCCAGCAGGCTGACGCGGAAGATATCGCCGCCGGAGAGGGCGGTAATGATCGACGGCAGCCAGGTGCCGAAGCCGTAAATGCCGCACACCATGCCGAAGTTGAGCAATGCGTAGAGCAGGTATTTCTTGTTTTTCATCCCTTTCAGGAAGTCGCCCAGCGTGATTTTAGAGCCGGATTTAGAGCGGCCGGCGTTGCTCATCAGCCAGGCCTTTTCCTCCACGTTCAGATAGCCGACGTCCTTGGGCGAGTTCTTGATCAGGAACGGGATCAGCAGGCCGATGACGATCGGCGGCAGCCCTTCGAGGATAAACAGCAGCTGCCAGGGAGCGAACCCGAACCAGTCATGCTGAATATTGAGAATAAAGCCGGAAATCGGCGAGCCGACGGCGTTGGACAGCGGCTGGACGATGATGAACATGCCGAGGATTTTGGTGCGGTATTTTTCCGGGAAGAACACCGTAAAGTAATACACCACCGAGGGAAAGAATCCGGCTTCGCATACGCCCAGCATAAAACGGCAGATATACAGCTCCAGCGGCGTGCGCACAAAGCCGAGCAGGGTCGCGAAGATGCCCCAGGAAATTAATATTCTGGCGAACCAGATGCGCGGGCCGAATTTAATGGTGCCGGCGTTGCTGGGTATTTCAAACAGGAAATAGCCGATAAAGAAAATCCCGGAGGCGAAGCCGAAGGCCGAGGCGGTCAGGCCCAGGTTATCTTCCAGCGCTTTGGCGGCGTAGGCCATGTTATTGCGATCGAGAAACGCCAGGAAATACAATAAAATCATGAGGGGGACAATATGCAGCGTCAATTTCCTGATAGCGCTGCGTTCAATATCCTGCGGCTTGCTTATTTTCATTTTGATATTTCCAATGTGGTTAATCGGAATAATAGAGGCCCGGCTCATTACCCTGAGCTGAACGTTAAATAACGGCACGACGCTGATTCATTGAGACGCGGGCATCCCTTAAGCCCGACGGCCTTTTCCTTTGTTTTTGGCTGACACCGATCCGGACGATGCCGCGGCGCATCGCCTGGGGAAGACGCTGTTATTTCAGTTAGCCGGCGGCTTTGACCGAGCGCCGGCTGATGACCGTCGGCGGGAAGAGAAACTCGCCGGGCGGTTGCGCATCATCGTTGATGCGGCCGATCAGGCGCTCGACCATCAGCTGCGCCATCTCCGCCAGCGGCGGCCTGACGGACGTCAGCCCCGGTTCGGCCAGGCCAGCCAGCGCGATATTGTCGATGCCGATCACCGAGATGTCTGCGGGCACCTGGACGCCGGCGGCGCGCAGCCCCACCATCAGCCCGATGCCCAGCGCATCGTTAATCGCCACGATACCGTCCGGGCGCGGCGTCAGCGCGAGCACGCGCGGCGCCAGCGTCAGCCCTAATTCGAACATTTCCGTGTCGCCGTAGGCGCTGTTGGCTTTGCCTTCGATCACCCGTTGGCGTTCGCTCAGGCTGTGCCCCAGCGCACTTAGAAAACCGTCGATCTTGTGGCTGCGCCCGACGGTCAGCGTCGCTTCGGTGGCGAACACAATGTGTCGGCAGCCGCGTTCGAGCAGGTGCTGCGCGGCCAGGCGCCCGGCGGCGATATTGTCCATCGACACGCTGTCGAACAGCCGGGTATCGGTGGCCATCGGCTCGGCGAACGGGCTGTCGTAGCTGACAATCTTCATGCCTCTCTCGGCCGCCCGAACAAAATGGGTCTGGCGAATGTCGCTCGCCGCCACGATGATGCCGCGCACACCATGCAGGAACATATCGTCGATAAACGCGGCCTCTTCCTGTTCTTGGCGGTAGGCGTTGCCGAGCAGGACGCGGTAGCGATAAGCCCGCGCCGCGCCGTCGACCGCATGCGCCAGCGCCGAAAAGCTCGGGTTGACGATCGACGGCAGCAGCAGGCCGATGATCTTGGCCTGCGGCGCGGGTGCCGCCGCCGTTCGGGCCGGCCGATACCCCAGGGTCGCCATCGCTTGTTCGATGCGCTCACGGGTCTGCGCGCTCATCTGGTGGCTGCGGTTATTCAGCAGGTTCGACACGCTGCTGATGGACACGCCGGCCAACCGCGCGACATCTCGAATATTTGCCATTTGCCGATACCTTGCTGCCTGCCGTTAGCCTGCAATCTATAAGGGAAGACAGGCGCAGGCAAGCCGCAACCGGGGCGAAACCCGCATGGGATCGCGCATTTGTGAGAGTTGTCAGGCGGCGGCCGAGTTGTTTACTAAACAGTAAGGCGGGGTGGGAGGTTACGCCGGGATCGGGCAAGCGTCCGGCGGCGCATCGGCGGCCTGCTGGCGGAATTTTCCCGGCGTCAGGCCGAAGTGGCGGGTGAAGGCTTTGTGCAGCGCCACCTCCGACGAATAGCCGGTTTGTTCGGCGATACGGCTCAGCGGCAACGCCTGGCGCGCCAGCAGCCGGGCCGCCAGCTGCATGCGGATGGCGGTAAGGGCCTGCAGCGGCGTTTGCTGCGTGACCTGACGAAAGACGCGGGCGAAGTTGGCGCGCGACATATGGGCCTGTTTGCTCAGTTCAACCAGCGTCCAGGGACGTTGCGGGCGGCGCAGCATCTGTTCAACCACGTTGCCCAACTGCGGATGCAGCAACGCGGCGACCAGATTGCCGCTCTGATTTGGCTGGGCCAGCCAGGCGCGGATCGCCAGCGCGAACAGCAGCGCCATGGTCTGGCTGACAATGGCGTTGTGCCCCTGGCCCTGTTGGCTGAACTCATCGCTCAGCAGCTGGCCGGTCGCCTGCAGCAGCGCCAGCCGCCCCTGTTGGCGGCTGTTGAACAACAAACATTCCGGCAGGCTCGCCAGCAGCGGCGACGCGCTGTGCGGCAAGATTTGCACGCCGCACAGCAGGTGCGTGGCGCTGTCGGCCCTCTCCGGCAGCAGGCGGTGGGCGGAGTTGTGCGGCAAGAACAGCAGGCTGCCTTGCTCCAGCGGTACCGGCCGGCCGCCGGGGATCTCCAGCCGACAGCTGCCCGCCAGCACCATGTGCCAGCGGATCTGACTCCACTCCCCGGCGGCATGCGGCGAGCGCCACTCGCCGCTGAAATGGCAATCGCGCGCCACATAACCGCGCATGTCGTTAAGCATCAACAGTTGGCTGAGCGGATCCATTTTGAGACTCCTGGCTAAGAAGCTGATTGTTTCGGCAATGGGCCGGCGTAATGCGAAGCACTAAGATCGGTTCGATAGTGCAGCGATGCGGAGGGCGCCGCTGCGATGCATGAGTTATCAATGACATGGAGCCGGTAATGAAAATACTATTCTTTCTGAGCAAGGGCGACAAGCTGGGATTAACGCTGATTCGCCTCAGTATCGCCATCGTTTTCTTATGGATTGGCCTGCTCAAATTCATCCCTTACGAAGCGGACAGCATCACGCCGTTCGTCGCCAACAGCCCGCTGATGTCGTTTTTCTATGACATGCCGCAGGACTATCAGGCTCACCTGACGCACGAAGGCGAACTGAACCTCGCCGCCCGCGCCTGGCAGCAGGCCAACAATACCTATGGCTTCTCCAACGGCCTGGGCGTGGTGGAGGTGGCGATCGCGCTGCTGGTGCTGGCCAACCCGTTCTCCAAATGGCTGGGGCTATTGGGCGGCATACTCTCCTTTTGCACGCCGCTGGTGACGCTGACCTTTTTGATCACCACCCCGGAGGCCTGGGTGCCCGCGCTGGGCGATGCGCATCACGGTTTCCCTTATCTCTCCGGCGCCGGGCGCCTGGTGCTGAAGGACACCCTGATGTTGGCGGGCGCGGTGATGATCATGGCGGATTCGGCGCGCAGTTTGCTCGAGAAACAGTGGCGGGGGAAGGTCGCATGAGCGTCATGAACCGGGCCGTGGCCGGCAGCCTGATGATGCTGGCCTGTTCTGCCGTGGCGGAGGGGACGATGGGGCAAGAAACCCGAACGGTAGAGAGCGCCTACGCTTATCAGCAAACGCGTCAGCGCATTATCAGCACGGCCGAGCAGAAGGGCGTGACGCTGTTCGCCGAGTTCGATCACGCGAAAGCGGCGCGTGAGCATCATCTGACGATGCCGCCCACCACGGTGCTGGTGCTGGGCAACCCGCTGGCGGGCACGCCGCTGATGCTGGCGCGGCCGGCGTTGGCGCTGGATCTGCCGTTCAGGGTGCTGATTGCGCAAGACGAACGGGGCAAAACGCAGGTCAGCTACCACCCGGCGGAAAGTCTGAAGCGGAGCGCTGGGGCCGACGAACGACAGATCGCGGCGCTGAGGCCGCTGGAGCGGTTAGTTGAGGCCGCAATACGCTGATTGACCGGTGATGAACATCATGAGACGAGGCGACACAATGTACGATTATCAGGCGATTATCATCGGTTTTGGCAAGGCCGGCAAAACGCTGGCGGCCTGTCTGGCCGGGCAGGGATGGCGCGTGGCGATGGTGGAGGCGTCGGCGCAGATGTATGGCGGCACCTGCATCAACATCGGCTGCATCCCGACCAAAACGCTGGTGCACGATGCCGAGCTTCACGGGCCGGGCGAACAGGCGTTCAGCCAGGCGATGGCGCGCAAGCGGCAGGTGACCGGCCTGCTGCGGGAGAAAAATTATCAAAACCTGGCGGGGCTTGAACAGGTCACGGTGATCGACGGACGGGCGGAGTTTATCGATCCGCATCGCATCAGCGTGCAGGGCGCGGCGGGAACGCAGGTGCTGAGCGGCGAGCGCATCTTCATCAACACCGGGGCCGTCAGCCGCTGGCCGGCGATCGACGGGTTGGATCGCTCGCAGCGGAGTTACGACAGCACCGGCCTGCTGCAGTTGACGCAGCGGCCCGCGCGGTTGGGCATTATTGGCGGCGGTTATATCGGGCTGGAGTTCGCTTCGATGTTCGCGCAGTTCGGCTGCGCCGTGACGGTATTCGAAGAGGCTGATGCGTTGCTCGGCCGGGAAGACCGCGATATGGCGCAGGCGATACAGCAAATCCTGAGCGACGCCGGGGTCAGCTTCACGTTTAACGCCGGCGTGAAGCAGGTGCGCGATGTGGAAGGGGGCGTTGAGGTAGTGCATCAGGGCGGCGTGCAGTCGTTCGATGCGCTGCTGGTGGCGGCCGGGCGCGCGCCGAACACCGCAGGTTTGCAGCTGGCGCGCGCCGGCGTTGAGACGGATGAGCGCGGCGCCGTGCGGGTGGACACGCAGCTGCGCAGTAGCGTGCCGCATATTTGGGCGCTGGGGGACGTCAACGGCGGGCCGCAGTTTACCTATATCTCGCTGGACGATTTCCGCATTGTGCGCGACAGCCTGTTCGGCGCGGGTAAACGCAGCACGGCCGATCGCGGCGCAGTGCCTTACTCGGTGTTCATCACCCCCAGCTTCTCGCGCATCGGCCTCAGCGAAGATCAGGCCCGGCAGCAGGGGCGCGACATTAAGGTCGCCACGCTGCCGGCGGCGGCTATCCCGCGCGCCCGCGTGCTGGGCGACACGCGCGGCCTGCTGAAGGCGGTGGTCGATGCGCAGACCGGCCAGATCCTCGGCGTGGCGCTGCTGTGCCGCGATGCCCACGAGATGATCAACATCGTCAAAACGGCGATGGACGCCGGGCTGCCCTATACCCGGCTGCGCGATCAGCTGTTCACCCATCCGACCATGAGCGAGTCGCTCAACGACCTGTTTGGGCTGATAGGGTAAAGCGGGGCGAGAGGGGCGGCGCAGATGAGTGAGATCTGCGAAGCACCTCTCGTTTATCGCCCTTCGGGGCGGCGGGTTCTGTACTATTGTTTTCTCTTTGCGGCACGTTCCAGGCCGATGGGGCGCTGGGCGCAACGGAGATCACAGATGAACAAACGGGAATTAGAAAGCGCGATTGTCACCGATTTTTCCAAACGCATGAGCTACGGCGACTACCTGTGCCTGGACCAACTGCTGGACTGCCAGCACCCGCTCTCCAACCCGCCGCATCATGATGAAATGCTGTTCGTGATACAGCACCAAACCTCCGAGCTGTGGATGAAGTTGATGCTGCATGAGCTGCAGGCGGCGCTGCGGCTGGTGCAGCAGGACAAACTCAGCCACTGCTTCAAAATCCTCGCGCGCGTCAAACAGATCCAGCGGCTGTTGTTCGAACAGTGGGCGGTGCTGGAAACGCTGACGCCGTCGGAGTACGTCGAGTTTCGCGACGTGCTGGGCAGCTCGTCGGGCTTCCAGTCGCACCAATATCGCTCGATCGAGTTCCTGCTCGGCAACAAGAATGCGGCGATGCTGGCGGTGTTCAGCAGCGACGCGGAAAAACACGCCGCGTTGAAGGCGATCCTCGAAGCGCCAAGCCTGTACGACGAATACTTGCTGTACCTGGCGCGCCACGGCCTGCCGATCCCGCAGGAGTGCCTCGAGCGCGACTGGACGCAGCCCTACCAGCGCAACCCGGATCTGCTGCCGGCGTTCAAAGTGATCTACGACAACCCGCAAACCTACTGGGAAGCTTATGAAATGGCGGAGAAGCTGGTGGATATCGAAGAGAGCTTCCATCTGTGGCGCTTCCGCCATATGAAAACGGTGGAGCGGATCATTGGCTTTAAGTCGGGCACCGGCGGTTCCAGCGGCGTCAGCTTCCTGAAAAAGGCGTTGGATCTGACCTTTTTCCCCGAGCTGCTGGACGTACGTACCGAAATCGGCGCCTGAGACAATGTGGGGGGGAAGGGCGATGAGCGTGAGGATTATCGATAAGGCGGCGGAGAAGGTGGTGGGGGTGAGAGTCGTGGGGCCGTATCCGCAGACGATCCCACAGGGCTCGCAGCAACTGCTGGCATGGCGGCAGCGCCACGGCGTGCCGTTCGGCAAATGGCTGGTGCTGTATTGGGACGATCCGGCGGAAGTGGCGCCGGAAAAGCTGCGCGCCGACGTGGTGATGAGCGTGGCGGACGATTTCGCGCTGCCGGCGGAGAGCGAGGGCGTTACCGTGCAGACGCTGCCCGCCGGGCAGTACGCGGTCTACCACGTGCGCATCAGCGATGGCGACTTCGAGCGGGTGTGGGGCGAGTTCTACCAGAAGCTGTTGCCGGCCAGCGGCTATCAGCCGGTTGAGGGGGTAAGCTATGAGCACTATCTCAACGACTGCGAAGCCGACGGCTATTTCGACCTCGATATTTACCAGACGGTGAAGAAGTGGTGAGGGGGCGTTGATGATAAGGAAGGCTGAAGCGATGAACGGGACAGCTTCAGCCCGTTGTTTTGGCTAAACGTCGGTGACCTTGCCGCCAGCGCATTCACCTCCTTGCCAAAAGGGGTTACAGCGGCAGCCGGTTTTGCCGGCGCCGCCGCCCGAAAGCCGGCGTTAACCGGCTTTCCCTGCGTGCCACTTGGCTACTCTTTAGGGAACAGCTGATCGACGGCGCTCTGGATCGCCGCCTGATGGCCGCCGCCCGGCGCGGCGGTGCGTGCGGCGCCGCCGGGCTGGTTGAGATCCAGCTGGCCGCCGGTATTGATCTCCCCGTCCTCTTTCACCGTGATATTGAAGCTGGTGCCGGTGATGTTGATTTGGCCGTTCGCCAGCAGCTCGATCACGCTTTCGCCGCACTCCAGCCGCAGCGATTCGCCGGAGCCGAGGGTAAAGGCGTTGACCACGGCGTCGCTGCGCGTTTTGCCGGTCAGCGCCGAGGCCTCGCCTTTGACGCCGCTGGCCTGATTGAGCACCACCCGTTTGATCTGGTTGCCGCCCACCAGGTGGGTGTGGTCGTTAGCGATGCTGTGGCTCTCATCGTTTTTGACCTGGGTGTCCATGTTGCGTTCCGCCTGGATCCACACCTGTTCGGCGCCGGCCTTGTCTTCGAAACGCAGGGCGTTGGCGTTGTCGGCGGTGCCGTCCTTGGAACGGCTCATAAAGCCCATTTGGGTGGCGGCGGCCGGCAGCGCCCACGGCGGCATGCTGGCTTCGTTATAAACGCGTCCGGTGACGATCGGCCGATCCGGATCGCCGTTGATAAAGTCCACCACCACTTCGTCGTTGACGCGCGGGATCTGCACGCCGCCGTAGCCCTGGCCGGCCCAGGCGCTGGAGACGCGCACCCAGCAGGAGCTGCCGTCGTCCTTCGGCCCGAAGCGGTCCCAGTGGAATTTCACCTTGATGCGGCCGTATTTGTCGGTCCAGATTGATTCGCCGGCCGGGCCGACCACCCGGGCGGTCTGCGGCCCGTGGGTTTTCGGCCAGGTGGCCTGCTGCGGCGGGTGCCAGGGCACGTCCGCCGGCAGCACGGTGAAGTCGATACGGTGTTCGCTGCTCTGATCGTCGCCGCTGGCGTAGCGGTTCTCTTTCAGATGGTAGTTGGCCTGCAGCGTCAGGTACTCGCGGTTGTCGTCGGCGTGCGGGGCGTTATACAGCGTAAAGGTGCTGCCGGGAGCGATGCCCATCGCGGTGGCGGTGCCCCGGATCTGCTGATGCTCGGCCTGCCAGGCTTCCTGGCGCACGCGGGCGTAGAACTCCCCCTGCTGATGCTCGGTGTAGCGGCCCGGCCAGTCGTAGACGTCGATCTGCCCCGGCGTCGGCGAGACCGGGTTTTGCCGCGCCTGGAACAGCCAGGCGTTCGGCTTGCGGAAATCGTAGTCGTCCAGGCTGTAGATGCCCGGCGTGACGCGATCGGACAACGTCCACTGGCTGATGCCTTCCTCGCTGGTGCTGCCGCCGGACGGCGTCAGGTGGTAGGGGATCATCTCGTAGCCGGGATAGGGCTGGTGGTGGTGGGGCGCATCCCCGAGCACCAGCGTGTGTTTGCCCATCTCGTGTTTGAAATAGTAATAGATGCCCTCCAACTCCATCAGGCGGCTGATGAAGTTGAAGCTGCTTTCGTTGTACTGCACGCAGTAGCCCCACAGGCGATAGTCGCCGGTCAGCTGATCTTCCAACTGCACGTTGTGCTCCGCCAGCAGAGTCTTGACGATCTGTGGCACCGTTTGTTCCTGGAAGATGCGGAAGTTGCGATCCTTGGTCATCGGCCACAGATCCGGCTGTACGTGCAGGTTATACACCGCGTAGCGCGTGCCGCCGATCTCTTCGCTGCTGACGGCGATGGCGGTGATCTTGCCATTCAGGTAGCGCGGGGCGCTGAGAAAGCCCTGAGTCGGGATCTCCAGCGTCAGCGGTTGGCCGAGCAGCGCTTTGCGATCGAGCCGCGCGTCGGTGCTCAGCAATTCAATAGAGAAGTCGAAAGGGGTGGAAAGCGCCTCGATACCGTCCAGCGAGCGGAACAGCAGCTGCTCCTGGCTCAGCGGCGTGTGCGCAATAATGCGATCCAACATGAGAACATCCTCTGTGATTGACGTCGTGCCCTGCATACCCCGACGTTGCAGCGGCCTTGCCGCGCGGCCAATGATGGTGGGCAGTGGTGCGTCAGTCTCATGAAAAAGGGGAACCCCCGCCGCGGCGGGGGGCAGAACGGGATTAACCGGCGGTGGCCGGATTGACCAGCCAGGTGCCGGCGTTGTCGATGCTGAGTTGCTGCTGGCGGAGCCGATCGTTGTGGCGGATCTCCAGCTGATAACGACCCGGCGCCAGATTCAGACTGGCGAAGCCGTTTTCGCCCGGCGTCACCTGCTGCGGCTTGCCGTCGAGGCTGACCTGTTCGCCCGGCTGCAGTTTGAAGTACACCAGTGCCACCGGCTGCGGTGGCGGCGCCGCCTTTTGCGGTTCCACCGGCGCAGATGGCGCGATTTGCGGCGCGCTCGGCTGCTCCGTCAGGGTTTTCTGCGCCGGTGACGTCTCGGTGTTTTGCGCTACGGCCGGGGTATCATCCTCGCCGCCGCTCAGCCAGGCGACGGCGCCGATCGCCAGCAGCGCCGCGACGCCGGCGCCGGCCATCATCGGCCGCGAGAATTGGGTGCTGCGCGCGGTAACGGTGCCGGCGGCCGCGGCGGCCGCAGCCGGGTTGGCGGCCACCAGCAGGTTCTCCGGCGCGGCGGCCGGGGTGCTGATGATTTCATTTTCATCGGCGATCGGCAGATGCAACAGCTCGGCCATTTCATCGATGGTCTGCGGGCGGTCTTCCGGTTTCAGCGCCAGCGCGCGGTCGACGGTGCGCAGCAGCTCCGGCGAGTAGCCGGCGGGACGGCGCTCGGCCAGTGGCTGATAGCTGTCTTCGATGCTGCGCACCACGCTGACCGGCGGCGGCGAACCGACGATCAGCGTGTGCAGCACGGCGCCCAGTGCATAAATATCGGTCCAGGGCCCCTGTTCGCCGTCGCTGTTCTCGGTGTACTGCTCGATCGGCGCGAAACCCGGTTTCAGCATGATTTCCGTTTCGTCCGACAGGTTGCCGATCTCTTTGCGCGCCGACCCGAAGTCCAGCAGTACCGGCAGCTGGCTCTCCTGGATTTGGATGTTATCCAGTGAGATGTCGCGGTGCAGGTAGCCTTCCTGATGGATGGTGTTGATGGCGCTGAATAGCGGCGGCAGCAGCCGCCGGATCCACGCCTCGTCGATTTTCTCCGGCTGCTGCGCCTGCAGGTTCTTCAGCGTGGTACCGCTGTAAAACTGGGTGCCCATGTAGGCGGTGCCGTTCTCTTCCCAGAAGCGCAGCACGTGCAGCAGGCCGGGGTGCGAGAAGCGCGCCAGCAGGCGCGCCTCCTGAATAAAGCTGTTCAGCCCGGCCTGGAAGGTTTTGCCGAAGCGCTCGCCGCGCAGCCCGATGCTGAGATCGTCGTTGCGTTTCGCCAGCGAGGTCGGCATGTATTCTTTGATGGCGATGGTGCGTTCCAGTTGGTGATCGTAGGCGCGGTAGACGATGCCGAAGCCGCCTTCGCCGATCGCTTCCTGGATCTCGAATTCGTTGAATCGATAGCCGCTCGGCAGGCTGTTCGAATTCGGTTTGGTTATCCCGGTTCCCGACATAGTGATGACTCTCTGTGTTCAAAGGGCCGCCGTCTCGGCGGCCGCGGCGTTATGCCTGAAATTGACAAATGAATTCGTTGTTCTGCAGCGCGATATGCAGCTGGCGATAGCGCTGGTCGTTGGCGCTGCCGGTCAGCAGGGTGTGGCTGATCTGCGGCAACAGGGTGTTGGTCAGGATGGCGTCGACCATGCGGCCGCCGGACTCCACCTCGGTGCAGCGGCTGACGATCTGCTCGATGACCGCGTCGTCGAAGGTACAGACGATGTCGTGATTCTCCGCCAGGCGACGCTGGATGCGGCCCAGCTGCAGGCGCACGATGTTGCCCAGCGTGGCGTCGGTCAGCGGGTAATACGGCACCACCAGCAGGCGGCCGAGCAAGGCGGCCGGGAACACCGACAGCAGCGGCTGGCGCAGCGCGCCGCTCAGCGCATCCGGCTCCGGCAGCAGCTCCGGATCGCTGCACAGTCCGGCGATCAGATCGGTGCCGACGTTGGAGGTCAGGATGATGATGGTGTTGCGGAAATCGATATGGCGGCCTTCGCCGTCCTCCATCCAGCCCTTGTCGAACACCTGGAAGAAGATTTCATGCACGTCCGGGTGCGCCTTTTCGATTTCGTCCAGCAGCACCACGCTGTAAGGGCGGCGGCGCACCGCCTCGGTCAGCACGCCGCCTTCGCCGTAGCCGACATAGCCCGGGGGCGCGCCTTTCAGCGTCGAAACGGTGTGCGACTCCTGGAATTCGCTCATGTTGATGGTGATGACGTTCTGCTCGCCGCCGTACAGGGTTTCCGCCAGCGCTAGTGCGGTTTCGGTCTTGCCGACGCCGGACGGCCCGGCCAGCAGAAACACCCCGACCGGCTTGTTAGGATCGTCCAGCCGCGCCCGCGAAGTGCGCACCCGGCGGGCGATCAGATCCAGCGCATGGCGTTGGCCGATCACGCGCTGGTTCAGGGTGTCGGAGAGTTGCAGCACCGCCTCAATCTCGTTTTTCACCATGCGGCCCAGCGGGATGCCGGTCCAGTCGGCCACTACCGCCGCCACGATGTTGGCGTCGACGGCGGCGAAGATCAGCGGCGCTTCGCCCTGCAGCGCGCTCAACTGCTGCTGCAGTTCGCCCAACTGGGCACGCAGCGCGTCGGCGTCAGGGCCAGCCTGCGTCTCTTCGTCGGCAGGCTCCGCTTCCTGTTGGTGCAGCTGTGCGCGCAGTGTGATGACCTCTTGGATCAGCGCCAGCTCCTGCTGCCAGCGGTCGGTCAGCTGTTCCAATTCCTGGCGCAGCGCGGTCAGCTGGGCTTCAATCTCCTGCGGGCGCAGGGGATCGCCGATGCCGACCTTGGCCTCGCGGCGGGCAATATCCAACTCTATCTGCAGCGCATCGATGCGGTGGCGGCAGTCTTCGACCTGAGCAGGCTCGGCGTGCTGGCTGACCGCCACGCGCGCGCAGGCGGTATCCAGCAGCGCCACCGCCTTGTCCGGCAACTGGCGGGCAGGAATATAGCGATGCGAAAGCCGCACCGCGGCGTCCACCGCTTCATCCAGCAGCAGCACGCGGTGGTGTTGCTCCAGCGGGCTGACGGTGCTGCGCAGCATCAGCAGCGCTTTGTCTTCGCTCGGCTCGTGTACCTGGACCACCTGGAAACGGCGGGTGAGCGCCGGATCCTTCTCGATGTATTTCTTGTATTCCGACCAGGTGGTGGCGCCGAGGGTGCGCAGCTGGCCGCGCGCCAGCGCCGGTTTCAGCAGGTTGGCGGCGTCGCCGGTACCCTGGGCGCCGCCGGCGCCGATCAGGGTGTGAATTTCGTCGATAAACAGGATGATCGGCGTCGGGCTGGACTGCACTTCGTCGATCACCGCCTGCAGCCGTTTTTCAAACTCGCCTTTGACACCGGCGCCGGCCTGCAGCATGCCGATGTCCAGCAGGCACAGTTTCACGTCGCGCAGCTGCGGCGGCACGTCGCCGGCCACGATGCGCAGCGCCAGGCCTTCCACCACCGCGGTTTTCCCGACGCCGGCCTCGCCGGTGAGCAGCGGGTTGTTCTGGCGGCGGCGCATCAGGATATCGATGATTTGCCGGATCTCCTCATCGCGCCCGGCCACCGGATCGATCTCGCCGTTGCGCGCTCTGGCGGTCAGATCCTGGGCATACTGCGCCAGCACGCTTTCACCGCTGCGCGCCGCGCCGGATACGTTCTCGGCGCTGCTTTCCGCCGGCGCATCCTGGGCGTTTTCCGCCGAGTGAGCGGTGATGGCGGCGAACTGCTCCATCAACAGATCGGCGTTGATGCGCTCGAACTGCGGGGAAATGGCCTTCAGCAGATGGCGCAGGCTGTAGGTTTTCAGGATGCCGAGCAGCAGGTGGCCGCCGCGGATGCGCGCCGCGCCGAATTTCAATGAGCCATAGACCCAGGCGCGTTCTACCGCGCTGTCGATGTGCTCGGACAGATCGGAGATGGCGCTGGCGCCGCGGGGCAGGCGATCGAGCGCCTCGACGATATCGCGCGCCAGCTGCGCCTCGTCCAGCGCGAAGTGGCGGACGATCTGCTGCAGATCGCCGTCCGGCGATTGCATCAGCTGATGCAGCCAGTGCGCCAGTTCGACGTAGGGGTTACCGCGCAGCTTGCAAAACGCCGTCGCACTTTCCAGAGAGGTGAATAACAGGCTATCCAGTTTGCCAAATAATACCGAGCGGCTGATTTCAGACATGGTTTTCCTCAGGTCTCAGAGTGGCCTGGTGCCGTAGGGCGCCGGCCGAAATAGGGTCAGAACGGATTTTCCAGCGGTTCAGGGCTGAAGATCAGATCGTCGAGATCGCGTTGCCGCCGATCGTCGGCCAGCCAGCTGCTCAGGCCCAGCCGCTGCGCGCCGCCGAGCTGGATGCCGTGCGCCTGTTCCTTCGCCAGGATCAGGCGCACTTCCCAGACGAACTCGATGCCCAGATATTGGCGCACCCAGTCGCGCAGCTGCCGGCACAGGTCGGCGCCGGGCAGGAAGCGGTCATAGTCTTGCTGCGGCATCGGCCCCAGCTCGATGCGGAATTTGTGCTGAATATCGCGCACCGCGATGCCGAGAAAGGCCGATTCGCCGAGCCGCGGCGCGCCGCGCCCAGCCTTGAGCCGAGCTTGCTCGCGCGGTTCCACCCGCAGCCAGTGCGGCACGTTTTCGACGATGCGCACCGGCACCTTGAAATACTGCTGCAAAATCTTGCTCAGGCCTTCCGGATCGCGGCTGTGGCGAATCAGATGACCGGCCATAAAATGTTTGGCGTGGGCGTTGATGCTGTCGCGTTCCTGCTGCGCCGGCTGGCCGATGCCGATCAGGCTCGACAGGTACTCGTCGAAGCGCCGGTTGTCCGGACGATCCAGCGACACCGTCGGCTGCGCGTCGGCCCAGGCGCGGTAAAACAGCAGCGTCAGCCGGTGATGAAACAGGTTGGTGAACGCCAGCAGGCTGGTGTCCTGGTGGTGGTACACCCGTTCGCGCACGTATTCGGTCAGGTGCAGCGGCAGCGGCCCGTTGGGGCCGAACAGGCCGAAGCTGAAGATCGAGACGTCGTGCAGCGGGCTGTTGGCGCGCGGCGCCACCTGCGCCAGCGTGGAGGGCGCGAACGACAGCGACGGCTCCTGGCCCAGGCGCAGCATCTCGTGGCGCGGCAGCGGCGCGCGCCCCAGCAGGTAAGGCTGGCCGCCCTGGGCGTCGATGCGGCGCAGCAGCTGAAACAGATCGTGCTTGTAAGGCGCGCTGCGCAGCCGCGGCCAGAAGTCGTCCGGCAGGCGATACAGCGCGTTGATCTGCGGCGGCGCCAGTTCGGTGGCAATCATCTCCGCACTCATATCAGCGTCCTTTTGCCCATGCGCGCCTGCCAGTGGGCGATTTCGCCGCGCTGCTGGCTGGAGAGCGTCATCTCGGTGAAGGTGTTCATCGCCACCAGGCGCGAGAACAGGCGCTCCAGCACGCTGCCGAGCAGATAAGGGCTGTTGCCGGAGAACGCCTGCTCATCGACCGTCAGATCGATGGCGATGCCGCGCGCGAACACGATGGGGCCCGGCTCCGGCACTCGCCGATAGACCGGCCGCAGGTTGCAGTGGCGCACGCCCTGGATCTGTTTGGCGATCGCCGGCTCGCTCAGGTTGCCGTACAGCCCCAGCAGCTGGCGCAGGCTGGCGGCGCCCTGTTCCGGATCGCCGTCCATCATGCTGAGGTAGTTCAGCTGCAGCTGGCTGATCAGCCGCCAGGTGATCATGCCTTCGGCCAGCGCCGGGCGCGGCGGGGTGGGGCCTTTGCGCAGCGAGACCTGCTTGATCGGGATCGAATCGGGCATCACGAAGTTGCCCTGATCCTGTTGCAGCAACATCAACGGCAGGTCGCGGCTGGTGCACAGCACGTCGGCGGTGAGGTATTTCAGATCGCTGTGCCACGGCGATTGCCGCTCGTCCACCAGTGACACGAACACTTCCGAACCGGCATAGCCGGTGCGGGTGCCGTAGCGGCGGGCGTGCTCCGACAGCGTGCGCTGTTCGCGCCGCAGCGAGAAGTAGGCGCCATAGTTGCCGTCGTCCGCGCTCAGGGTGCTGTAAAACGGCCGAAACTCTTGCTCGTAGCGTTTTTCGCTGGCGCTGCCGCCGAGCCGCTGCACCGAGAACACTTCGTAATCCAGCGGCCGGATATTGTCGACCACCAGATGGTATTCGTGGTTTTTTTCGTTGATCGCGATGCGTTCGGCGACCTTCGGAAACAGGTTGATCACCGGCGTGCAGTGCAGCGCCAAATGGGCGGCGTCGACCACCCGTTCCAGCGCGGCGTCGTGCCGATCCAGCAGCACCACGATTTCGAACTGGCGCAGCGCCTTTTTCCCTTCGCGCACGCTCTGCAGCAGCGGACGCAGGCCGTTGACGCTGAAGAACTGGAAGCGCGCCGGGAAGGCGAAGTACTCCTGCAGCAGCCGGTAGCCTTCGAAGTTGCGCAGGTCGTTGGGCAGCAGCGCCTGTTCGGCGGCGAAGCCCTCCTGCCGCAGCCCGTCCAGCGCCAGCGCCCGCCGCTGCGGCTGCGCCTCCACCGTTTGGCAGACAAGCCCGACGCTGTGTTGCATCAGCAGTTCCAGCAGCTGCTGCGCCTGCATGTCCGGCCCGGCCAGGTAAAACATCAGCTGATCCAGTTGCAGGTTGTTGAGCGTCACGCTTTCGTAGCACTCGAGACGAATGCGCAGCGCGCTGACGCAGCCGCTGTGCTGCAGCCCCAGCGAGGCCAACGGGATATCGGCCGGAATGCCGCCCAGCTCGACGGCGGCGATGCGCACCGGCTGCAGCGTGACGTCATGGGCGGTGGCGTAGCTGCAGGTGATGCCGCTTTTCTTCAGCGTCTGACTGTCCATCATGGTGCCGCGCGGCACCACGAAGCCGTTGCTGATGTCACCTTTGCTGCTGTCCGGCTGCAGCTCGGCGATCGCCATCGACGGCGTCGGCGACAGGTAGTTGGGGTAGATGATCTCCAGCAAGCGCTGAGAAAAGCGCGGGAACTCGGCGTCCATTTTCAGCTGCACGCGCGAGGTGAGGAAGGCAAAGCCCTCCATCAGGCGCTCGATATAAGGATCCGCCACGTCGATGCCGCGCATGCCAAGACGGCCCGCGACCTTCGGGTACTGTTCGGCGAACTCGGCGCCCATCTCGCGCAGATAGGCCAGCTCGCGGTTGTAATAGTCTAAAAGTTTACTGTCCATCGCCTTACCCTATGTCTTTCAGATCGAAGTGGCCGTTTTCCAGATCCACATCGGTACGGAACAGAAACTCCAGCGGATAGGGCACGCACCACAGGCGGCCCTTGATTTCGATCGACAACACGTTGTGCAGCTCCAGCGAGCCGGTGTCCGAGATGCAGCGCACCTGCAACCCTTCGGGCAAAATGCGCGGCTCGAAATGGAGAATGGACTCGGTCAGCGCGCGCTGAATGTCGAGCCATTCGATGTCTGACATGCGCTTGCCCGCCAGTGAGGCGATGCCGTAATTCAGGGTGGAGCGCCGCACCTGCGGAAAATCGCCGAGATCCAGATTGGATTCGCTGTTGACGCAGTTGAACAGCCACTGCAGATCGCGCAGCACCCGGCGGCGCAGTTCGCTGTGCGACACCAGGTTGCGCACCTGCGTCTCCTGTTTTTTCTGCGGCTCGTCGTCGGTCAACATATCGAGCAGCACCGGCTGCATTTTGTCGCGCGACGTCAGGCGCTCGCTGTCCTGACGATAGCGATAGCCCTGGCGGTGCAGATCGCCGCCGTCGTAGTGGGGTGGGCGCTTGTCGTTCATGGTCAGGCGCTCGCGTCGAAGCTCAGCTGCCGCAGGCTGTGCAGCGGGAATTCGTCGCTTTCGCTGAGCCAGGTCTTCAGGCCCAGCCCCGCATAGTGGGTGCCGTCGCCCAGCGGTTGCCATTCGGTGCGTTTGCCCAGCAGCAGCGCGTCGTCGCTGTCTTCGGCCAGCGGGTAGCGGGCGGGCAGTTGGCACACCTGTTCGCGGCCGTCGGTCAGGCGCACCAGCGCATGGCTCCACACCAGATCGATGGCGCTCTGCGGCGCCTGGAACTGGATCGCGGCGATGTCGGCGAACGGCAGCCAGTAGTAAACGCCGTTCAGCGCCAGCTCGCACACCGGGCCGAGGCGGCCGTCACCGTCGGTCAGCCAGTCGAAACGCAGCTGCCGTTCTTGGTCGCCTTCGGCCAGCGTTAACCGCCCGGCGCCGGCCGGGGCGGCCTCCAGCGCTTCATCGCGCAGCGCCTGGGCCTGTTCGGCCGCCCCTTGCGCATCCTGATGCAGCGCCTGCACCATCAGTTTCAGCCAGGGCTGCTCCTGCCGCAGCAGCGCCGGCGCGGCCGTGCCGGCAAACACCGCCTGGCGTTGCAGCTCGGCGTTGACCGACTGCATCAGCAGCAGCGTGGTCGGTTGAGCTATCGGTTTCAGCGCCTGCCAGGATTTCAGCTGCGCGTTGGCGCGCGTCCAGTTGCCGCTCAGGCACAGCAGTTGCACCAGCGCGGCGCGCAGGTCGGCATCCGCCGGTTTCGCCTTGATATCGTTTTCGACGGCGGTGATGGCCGCGCCGATCGACTGGCCTTGCAGCATGCTTGCTAATGATTTCACAGGCTTTCCTTATAATCAGTGAGTGGCGCCGTTAACCGACAGGTAGCTGCCGCTGGCGGGATCGACCCGGTCTGCGGCCAGCTTTTCCACCAGCTTGAAGGTCAGCGGAGCGGGGGCGCTCAGCAGCGGTTGCCAGGCGGTTTGCGCCTGCTGCAGGCGCTGTTTGATCTTGTTCTCGTCTGCGGCGTCGACGCGCGGCATTTCAACGATCGCTTCGCCGTTGAACGCCCACGCGTGCAGCTTCGGTTCGAAGCTCAGTAGCAGGAAGCTGCCCGGCGCCTGCGGGTTGCCGCCCAGAACCAGCCGCTGGGCGTTGGCGCTGACGACGGTCAGCGCGCGATCGCCGCCGTTGATCTGCGCCAGCGGATAGCCTTGCAGGAACCACAGCGTCGGCGAGAGGGTTTGGCCGCCCTGTTGCAGCGTGACCGCGCCGCTGCCCTGCAGCCAGCCGTCCTCGCCGCAGCGCAGCGCGTCGCCGGCGGGAATGAACAGCGCGCCGCCGTTGGCTTCGTCACGCCAGAAGGTGCGGAAGTGGCAGCCCTGCGGCAGGCTGAAACGCTGAGCCGGCGCGGTGTCCGCTTGCGGAGAGGTCACGGCTACTGCCGCAGGGATCGCCGGCTGCGGCGGGGTCTGCGGCTGCTCGACGGCCTCCTGTTTGACCACCGGTTTCCAGCCGCGCGCTTTGGCGGCCTCGCCGCTGGCCAGCTTCTCACCGCGCTTGTCGGTCAGCGTCCAGGGCAGGTGGCCGGTTTTCGGGCACTGCTTTTCCAGCAGATTGCCGACGCGCGGCAGGAAGTCGTTCAGCACCGCCGGATCCTGGCTTTGCGCCGAGACGATGCGCAGCGGGATGCTTTTGCCGCACCAGCTTGCCGGATTGCTGTTTTTGACGTCATCGATAAACACTTCCAGCTTCTGGCTGGGGGAGTAAACCAGGCGATAGTTCATCGCCTGCGCGGTCGGCACCGCCATCAGGGCGACGAGCCCCGGCATCCAATATTTCATAGTGAACCTTGCTGTGAATGTGCGCTGCTCAGTCGCGGCTCAGAAACCGTTCCGCATCCGCCAGCGAATGCAGCAGGGTGGTTTCCTGCGGTGAGCCAATCCAGACGGCGATAGCGCTGTAGTTATCGCTGTTATTGTTTTTCTTCCATGCCTGCTGCATCAGGGCGATCCACTCGCTGGGGGAGTTGACCATGTGCAGCGACTGTTCCAGTTCGGCCTGGCTGAAGCTGTGCCAGAAGCCGTCGGTGCACAGCAGGAAAACGTCGCCGTCTTCCAGCTGCAGCACGTCGCTGTAGGTGGCGTCGCGCTCTTCATTGAGCCCCAGCGCGAAATACAGCAGGTTGCTGTTGATGCCGTTGGTCTGATAACCGGCGTCCTGCATCTGTTGGATCAGGCTGTGGTCGGTGGTGACGGCATGCAGGTAGCCGCGGCGGAATAGGTACAGGCGGCTGTCGCCGGCGTGCGCCCAGTAGGCCAGCTGATAATCGCGATCGATAAACAGGCTGACCAGCGTGGTGCCCATCTTGCTGTATTCGTCCGACTGCCGCTGCTGCTGGTGGATGGCGGCGTTGGCGCGCGTAATGTGCTGGCGAATGCTCTGGGCGTTCAGGTGCTTTTCGCCGTCGAAGTTTTGCAAAATGGTGTCGCGCGCCAGTTTGGCGGCGATATCGCCGCCCGGAAAGCCGGCGATGCCGTCGCACACCACGAAGCAGGCGGCGCGGTTGCCGAGCACCTCGCCGGTCTGATCCTGGTTGGAGGCGCGGCCGCCCTGGTTGGAGGTAGAGGCTATGGTGATATTCATTACGCGTCCGGTTTGGTCTGTGAGTCTTTGTATTGATTCACTTCAACGTCATAGGCGTGCAGGAAGGCTTCGCCGAACAGGGTGTGGAAATCGTCCTCGATCTCGCCGGAGGTTTGCTGATAGTTCTTCACGAAGTAGTCCCACAGCGCAGCCTTGCGGTTGGCGGGCAGCGACAGACGCGGCGCCACGCCTTCCTTGCGCGCTTCCTCTTCGAGACGCTCCGGGTTGAACGACTGCAGCATGGCGGCGATGATGGCGCGAATACCGGCGATCATCCCCAGCTGGTGCGCCTGCAGGTCGATCAGCGCGTCGCGCACCGCCTGTTCCGGCGGCATAAAGCCCGGCATCTGGCTGCCGAACATCTGCATCAGCACCGTTTTGCCCGAAGGCAGCAGCTTGAACGGGTTGTTGGCTTCGTCGAGGATCATGGTCATTTCGGCCTTTACGCCGCGCTTGAGGATCGAGCGGGATGAGAGCAGGGCGACGGTGCCCTGCGAGAACAGGCTCAGCAGGCGACCGGCCTGGCGGATCTGTTGTTCATCGAAGTGCGGCTGCGGCTGCAGATCGTCGAGACCGATGCCTTGCAACAGCGCCGCCAGCAACGGCCCTTCCAATGTGTCGCCATTCGGCGCGGCGGCATGTTGCCGCTGGGCGGACTGGTAGGCGACCGGATCGATGCCCAGGCGGTTGCCCTGGCGCGGGCGCGGCGGCTGCACGGGTTGTTCCTGCTGGCTGAACTGCGGCGCGGGTTGGGGCTGCGGCTCGGGGATTTGCACGGGCGGTGGCGTCGGCTGTGGGCGCGGCGCTTGCGGTTGTGCGGCGATCGGCGGCGGAGACGGCGGCGCGGGCGGCTGTACCGGCTCCTCCGGCTGGGCCAGCGGCACGGCGCCGCCCATCAGCAGCCCCAGCGGATCGTTGCTATTCAACGCTTCTGGCGAAGCGGGCGCGGATGAACCGCCGAACAGCGCCAGCGGATCCAGCTCTTGCTCCGGTTGCTGCGTTTTTTGGGTGGGAGCCACCGGGCGCGGCGGCGCAGCCTGCTCCGCCAGCAGCGCGCTGGGAGTGGTATCGGCCAGGATGTGTTCGCGCTCAAAGGTGGTGTCGGTGTTGAACAGCGCTGCCGGATCGGTTTGCTGCTGCTGCAGCTGGCGCAGATCGACATCGCCCGCCAGCTGCGCCAGCGGATCGGCCGGGTTCAGCTCGCGAGCGGGAGTGTCCAGCAGCGGGTGGTTGCCTGGATTGGCGACCGGCGGCGGTGTGACTGTGGCGGCGGCCGGCGCATTCGGCGTGAATTCTTCCACCAGGCTGTCCCAGATTTCGTTGGGGATTGGCGCGGCGGATTTTTCTTTGGCGGCGGCTGCAGGGGCCGCAGCAGCGGCAGTGGCGGCGGCCTTGGCCACCGGTTGAGCCTGTGGCGCGGCGTGCTGTTGCAGCGCGCTGACTTCAATCTGGTAATCGTCGATGCCGAGCACGTCGCCGTCCTGCAGTTCAACCTGGCGGCCACGTTCCAGCGGAATGTCGTTCAGCAGCACGCGGGTAACGTTGCCGCGGTTGGTGATGCGGCATTCGCCGTCAGCGGAAATATGCACGATCGCCTGCAGACGGGAAATGGCGCGCTCTTCGTCCGGCAGCACCAGGTTGTTGTCCACGCTGCGGCCGATGGTGCCGCCCGGCGGCAGAAAATCGCAACTGCTCTGCGGCGGAACCTGGCCGCTTTTATTTTTTACAATGGAAAATCGCATAAGGCATTCCTGCTGATAGGGATTGTAGACTGCTTTGGGCGTATGTTGATTTAGTCATCTAATCTGATGGCTAACTTCTATTCTTTTCTTTTTTGTAATAGGTGTTTTTTGGTAGTTGAGTTAAGTAGATAAAGGTGAATATCAAACTGCCGTAGCGAATAGAGACATAGTTATCGTTGCCTAGTGGGTAGAAGAGATTAAGAAAGTCATTCCCGTATGCAAAGATTGAGAGCTGTATAACGCCCATGGCAACTACAATGAGACAGTTGAAAACAAAAAATAGATAATTGTGTTTGCGAGCCGATAATTTTTTTAAGTAATATAATGTCACTAAAGTGATGAGTGACAATGAGAAATAGGAAAATAAGAATCCATATGAGTAAGTTGATAGCGTGACGTCTGGAGTCATGTTAATAATCAATAAATTTTAATTTTCTTGAGTTGATAACTTTATGAAATTGGATTCAACAATCTTGACTATTACTTAGAGTAACGTTTAAAAAAGGCTTCCCCTTCACTGGCGTTCTGCAGTGAAAGACAATCTAAAGTATGGTAAGTCCCTTGAACTGAGCCTTGGCTATTTTTGTTTGCGTACTGTTCAGCCAGTTTTTCACCTTGTTCAAATGCATCCATCGGCAGTTTACTCAATTCTAAATAGGCGGAAGCGGAGCGGAAGGCGTCTTGCTTGGTTCTTTCTGAGTCAGTGGACTTCCCAATGCAGCGGCTGGTTAACCAATTTTTATATAGTGCCTCTTGCTATAAAGCATTGAGCGAGTTTTCAGCAAGGGCTACATGGCTTCCGAGCAGCAGAGGCATTAAAAAGTACGTGTATCTTCTCATCCGAGATAACCTTTGATATGAGCCGTCGTTTGAGCAACTCTGATATCAGTTGTCGTCTTTCCCTTGGTACTTCTTGATGATGGCTTGCAACGCTTGGCTATGTACAAGATCGATGCACTTTGCCATCGTCATCGGCTCCCCAGACATGCTGTCATAGTGCTTTGCCAGAAATTCTTTTGCCAGCGCCCTGACAGCGGTATGCGCTTCCAGAGAATAATCGCCGAATTCCGTGTAACCCCGAGCAGCGGCGGCGGCATCGTTTTTGACTTCTTTTGCTGAGTACCCCTCGGCGATACAAACGCTAAGCGCGTAGTTTTTGAGGTACTCGGCAGGGGAATACTTTCCGTTGGCGTAAGCTTCAGCATTCAATACCGCCAACATGAGTAGGAATACAGTTTTAATCGTATGACGTGAGTTCATCGATTCGTTTTTGCATCGTATCGGCCAAGCAGTCTTTGTCATCTCGGCATTTATCCCTTTGCAGTAACCAAGATTTTTGCGTGCTGTTTAAAGAAGCCGCCAGTTTTTTATCCCCTACATCGGTCGCCTGCTTTTTTGCCAACAGCCAAGCTTGGGAAACGCTTTTATCATAGGCGGATAAATTGAAGTCTGAGCAGATAGTTTTTTCAACAACGCTTTTAGATTTAGCACAGTCGAAAGACGCTGCAGGTTTAGGATCTTTCGGTAACCGTTCTAATTGCAGTAGCGAACCATCGTACCAATTAATCAGCATTTTTTGTGGATTGAGAGCGGCAAAGCTGGAGCTTGCACCATTATCGGATGGGCCGAATGATCCGGAGTGACAAGCGATCTTGAAAAGAGAGACTTCTGCTTGGCCGTTTTCTTTCAATGCATAGTTTTTAGCCGTGATGCTTTTATCTCCGCCCATCGACTTGCCGATGAATTGATTTAGCGTGCTTCTCTCAATACTTAAGGTTGGCGCTATGCAGACGTCTTTTTCCGGCAGATTGTTTTCTATTGATTTAGTGGAAATATTGATTACCCTTCCTAGTAATCGAGGGTCGTTAAGTTGATAGTTAAGTGTGCGGGTAGTCTCATTGTCTATGTTGACCTGAGTCACTTGCCATAAGCCATCAATAGTTGATGATGTCGGGGCATTAACGTTTTTTTCTGCTGCACATGCAGTAAGTGAGAAAAATACGCTGCTAATTAAAAATGCAGATAATTTCATTGTGGCGAATTCCTTAGCGATAGTTTCCATTTAAATAGAGCTCGACTTCATAATTTCTTCTGTTTATCAGCCCTTTCATCACTTTTCCACCTGAGGTAATGGCACGTTTTATTTCTGTCATTGCATCAGATATTTTGCTCTGATTAATGAATGCTGCGACGTTGTTGAGTCGACCACCTGGATTATAAGCAAAGGAGACTAACGCATCAAACTCTTGTTGTGTGAGTGGAACAAGAATTTTATTCCTAACAGCTTTTTCATAGGCAGGTACTATAAATTTAAGTAGTTCCGTTTCCTGTGTGTCGGTTAAAACCACTAAATTGTGATTTTCTTTCGCGAAGTCTTTAGCTTGCTGATGATGTAACCCGGCGGCTGCACTGATTTTATCTGCAGTTGCGCTGTCTAATCCAATCGCGATCATGGTATTTTTTATTGATTCTATAGAGCGAGCTTTCATATCATAACCCGGCCCCAGAGTGACCCCGCTTGCACCGCCAGGCCAATGTAGGTGGTTACTTACTCCGCGCCATGCTTCAATATTAAAGATAAACCTTAAACCGCTTTGTGAAATGCCCATAGCTCCGGGGCCTTGACGACCTGCACTACCACCGATAGGAGGTTGTGGTGCTCGGGTTTCGACGTGTGAACCCAAGGCTAAGAATGTTTTTCTACCAGCGATGCCGTCAACATGCAGACCTTTTTTACGTTGCACTTTTTTTACTGCTAATTCAGTCTTTAGACCGAATATGCCATCAGGGTTAAGAATAGCCTCCTGTTTATTAAGCAATTCTTGCAATGATTTTACGTGATTTCCTCTGTCACCTTTTCTAATCGCTTTCATCATGATTTCCTTATCTAAAAAACATCGCTTGCCAAACCAACCTCCCCATAACGGGGAGGTTGTATAACAATTAAGCTTCGCGGTTTTCCTTGATGTTCCAACCTGCGCTGCTTTCGGCGCCTTTGCCGCCTTTGTCGCTCTGCTCCCAGTATTGCTGTTTCACTTTCGCCGCCTGGAAGGAGTAGGTGACGCCCACGGTGTCTTCGCCGCCTGCGCCGGTGTACTGCACGGCGGTGACCAGCACGTCGTCCAGGGTGATTTTAACGTACTCAACCTGAGTACCGCCCGCCTTGCAGACAGACAACTCAACCTTGGTCAGGTGCTTACCGCTGGAGCAGTGCTTCAGCAGCGCCGGGGTTGACTTGTCGACCAGCGCGTTAACGTGCAGATCGTTGAAGCACACTTTACCGGCGCCACCGCCGCCGCCAACGCCCATATTGCCCGGTTGAGAAGCGCCCCAGGAGAAAGAAGTAATGTCGGTCCAGCCTTTGTGATTCGAATCTTTAGATTCGCCGCTGGCACCTTCAACTTTCAGGAACATATCAATAGCCATAGTTTCTTCACTCTTTATTAAGGGTTAACAGTAGTATTAACGTTACGTTGAAAAACTCAGGTAATAGCAGCAGGAATTGCAAGTGTGGTAATGCATTACCAATTTATATCCTTGTGCCATGCACCTTATTAAATACCGAAAACTATCGGTACGGGTTACCGAGCCACTATTAAGTGCTAATGGCTCAATGCTTAATTATTTCGCGTTATCTTGATTCCACGTGCGATCTGGATTGCCTGCTATGAGCTGTCGGGAAAGCTTGTCCAATTCAGGGCTATGGTACAACCGCAGACAGTTCAAGGTGACGCCTTGACTCTTGTCTTTAGTTTCACTGTGAAACTCATTGATTCTGGATTTATATTTGTCGATGAGAACATTGATTTTCTCATCACCTGATTCGATATCGAATGGCATCCATTCTCTCATCGCATTCGCTGTTCTGGCTGCATCAAGAGAGAATGCTTTATCCGAATCGGAGACCTGTGCCAGGCAGCGTGACAATGCCAGTTCTTTTACGACCTGGTGATAAGGCATCTGTTTGATAAATGCCACCGGATCTTGAATGTCCTTGGCGAGCGATGACTGCGAGAGTCCCAACAAGGTAGTTGCCAATCCGATTGTGATTAACTTGTTCATGGCAACTCCCAAAAATTGGCTCGCGGAATAGAGTAATTGGTTCCGGGTTCATTGAAATAGCAATGATCTGAACAACTGGTTCCGTTCCAGAAAGTGGCGTGCCCGCCCGCATTTCCCCAACCTGATACTTCAAAAAGTATTAATCCTTTTTTGTTGGCCAGTTGCGTGACCGGTAATTGAGGGTAATTAACAATCATGTCAGGTTTTCCCCACGTTTTAGTCAGGTAGGGAATCAAATCCCGCACGCGGAAAAAGTACCATTTTTTATCTGCGCCTGAGACGGTGAACTGACCTATTCTGGGAACCGGATGGCCTGTGTAATTGAGCACGTAACTCATTCTTACGGCACAGCTGTTTTCCCAGCCACCTGATTCGGCGGGTATCTCAAAATTTCGTTTTACGGCACCGCCAATCGTATTTTTAACTTTTCCCAGAGGATCGTTTGGGTCGTAAATATTTTTAGCCGCAGTCCAGGCAGCCAGAAAACGGGGTCTTGTTCCCATGATTTACCTCCATGTTTTATTTATCAGGCCGCACTATCGCGGCCTGACTTCAGCCCATCAGGACGCGTCGTTTTGCTTCAGCGAAGGCAGCTTCGACACCAGGCGCAGGGAGACGGTCAGGCCTTCCAGCTGGTAGTGCGGGCGCAGGAAGAACTTGGCGCTGTAATAGCCCGGGTTGTCTTCGATCTCTTCCACCTGCACTTCCGCCGCGGCCAGCGGTTTGCGCGACTTGGTTTCCTGCGAGGAGTTGGCCGGATCGCCGTCCACGTAGTTCATGATCCAGTCGTTCAGCCAGCGTTCCATGTCGTCGCGCTCGCGGAAGGAGCCAATTTTGTCGCGCACGATGCACTTCAGGTAATGCGCGAAGCGGCAGCAGGCGAACAGGTACGGCAGGCGCGCGGAAAGCTGGGCGTTGGCGGAGGCGTCGGCATCGTAGTATTCCGCCGGCTTCTGCAGCGACTGCGCGCCGATAAAGGCGGCGAAGTCGGAGTTTTTGCGGTGCACCAGCGGCATAAAGCCGTTTTTGGCCAGCTCGGCTTCGCGGCGATCGCTGATGGCGATCTCGGTCGGGCACTTCATGTCCACGCCGCCGTCGTCGCTCGGGAAGGTGTGGCACGGCAGGTTTTCCACCGCGCCGCCGGATTCCACCCCGCGAATGGCGGTGCACCAGCCGAACTCTTTGAACGAACGGTTGATGTTGGCGGCCATGGCGTAGGCGGCGTTGGTCCAGGTGTAGTTGCCGTGGGTCGCGCCGTCGGTGTCTTCTTCGAAGTCAAACTCGTCCACCGGGTTGGTGCGGATGCCGTACGGCAGGCGCGCCAGGAAGCGCGGCATCACCAGGCCCAGGTAGCGTGCGTCTTCCGACTCGCGCAGGCTGCGCCAGGCAGCGTACTCGGTGTTCTGGAAAATTTTGGTCAGATCGCGCGGGTTGGAGAGCTCCTGCCAGGACTCCATCTGCATTACGCTTGGCGCGGTGCCGGCGATGAACGGGCAGTGCGAGGCGGCGCCGATCTTGGCCATTTCGCCCAGCAGCTCCACGTCCTGCGGGCTGTGATCGAAGTAGTAGTCGCCCACCAGGCAGCCGAACGGTTCGCCGCCGAACTGGCCATACTCTTCTTCGTAGACTTTCTTGAAGATCGGGCTCTGGTCCCAACCCACGCCTTTATAACGCTTCAGCGTGCGGCCTAGCTCCTGTTTGGAAATGCTCATGAAGCGGATCTTCAGCATCTCGTCGGTTTCGGAGTTGTTGACCAGATAATGCAGGCCGTGCCAGGCGCCTTCCAGCTTCTGGAAGTCGTCGTGGTGAATGATCTGGTTGATCTGCTGCGACAGCTTTTCGTCGATTTCCGCGATCAGCGCCTGGATGGTGCGGTAGGCGTCGGAAGAAACGGTGACGGTGTTTTCCAGCGCCTGCTGCGCCAGGGTTTTCACCGCGTTCTCGACCGCTTCTTTGGCCTGATCGGTCTTCGGCCGGAACTCTTTGTTCAGCAGCGCGCTGAATTCATCGCTGGAAAAAGTCTCGGTGGTCTGCAACGCATTTTGTTGCTGAGGCGAGTTGCTCATCGATTAATCCTCACGCTCGTTGTTTTCGTCGTTAACCGCCGGCTTCGGCGCGTCGGTCAGGGATTGCAGCAGCGCCGGGTTTTGCAGGATCTTGGAGATCAGCTCTTCGGCACCGTTCTTGCCGTCCATGTAGGACAGCAGGTTGGAAAGCTGGGTGCGGGCGTCCAGCAGATTGTCCAGCGCGTCGACCTTGCGGGCGATGGCGGCGGGGGAGAAGTCTTCCATGCTTTCGAAGGTCAGATCGATGTTCAGCTTGCCTTCGCCGGTCAGGGTGTTGTCGACCTGATAAGCGACGCGCGGCTTCAGCGATTTCATGCGCTCGTCGAAGTTGTCGACGTCGATCTCCATGAACTTGCGCTCTTCCACGCTGGCTTGCGGATCGACCGCTTTCCCCACCAGATCCGCCATCACGCCCATCACGAACGGCAGCTGGATTTTGCGCTCTGCGCCATAAATTTCGACATCGTATTCAATCTGTACGCGCGGCGCGCGGTTGCGGGCGATGAATTTCTGCCCGCTGCGGGATTTCGAGTTTGACATGATTTACTCCATCTAATGGCGATTGGGAACGCGCCTCGTCCGGCTGGGAGAGTCAGGTTCTGATTCGGGTCTGCGCAGGGGCAGACGGTATCGGATGCGTCAAGAGAACAAAGGTCGGCGGCTAGCTGTTCTCCTCGTTGTCGGGGCGACCGAGAATGGTCTCCAGTTGGTTAAGCCCATCGGGCGCCAAATCGCGGACGATTTGCATAAAGTCCAGCGTAATCAACCGCTGGACCCGATCGATCATCAGCGGCGCCGGGTGGCTCGGCTCATGAAGACGAAAATAGTTTTTCACCTTGTCCAGCATCAGCTGGGCGTCGTCGCGCGACTGGATCTGCGCGCTGCGCCAGTTGAGCGGGGCGGTGGCGCTCTGCACGGCGGCGGGTGGCTGCACGGCGGCGTCTTCCGGCGGGGCGTCGGGTTCGGCGGCGGCCGGGGCCTCGCTCTGGCCGGCGAGCGCCACCAGCGAAAAGACCTTGGTGAGCGCGCTCATTTCCGGCAGCGCGCTTTCCCCCAGATGACGGGTGACTTCGCTGCGTATGGCGGACAGGGTGTTGGCGATGCGCGCCACCAGGGCGCCTTCGGGGCGATCCTGCTGCGCCAGCTCATCCTGCAGCCGTGCGCGGCCGCCGGGAAAGTTGGGGCACTCCTGCTTGCTGCCGTCGAGCAGGGCGCCGGCATCGCGCAGCGAGATTTCACCGGCGGCGCTTTTCAGCAGCGGCGCGGCGCGCACGCTGGCGGCCAGCGCGGCTTTGTCGCCAAGGTCGGCCAGCGCGTTGATGCGAAACAGTGGGTCGGCCTCGCCGTCGAACTCCAGCGGCGGCTGCAGGGCGTCCCAGTAACGGGCCATCGACTGGTGGATCAGCGTCAGCCCGTCGGCGTAGCCCGGCAACCCGCGCAGCTGGGTCCAGGCGCGGGTGAGATACAGCATGACGCGCAGGTCTTTGGTGCGCGTCAGCAGCGAGGTCGCGAGGCGTTCGACCTGCACCCAATCCGGCGCTTCTTCCGGGATGATGGTGCTGCCGAACTGTTGTTCGGCCTTGCCGGTGGCGGCTTGTTCCATCGCCAGAAAGTCGGCGTCGTATTCCAGGTTGTCGCCGCAGGGATTGTCCGCGTCGACCGGGGTCAGCAGGGTATCGGTGTCGATAGCCATAAAATTTCCTTCAACGAGCGATGTTAATCAAACATTTGCGGGTACTGGCCGCCGCGGCCGGGGCGCGCCCAGCCGTTGGGCTCGAACAGCAGTGAAAACAGCTGCACGGTGAGGTTGCCGCTGTGCACGTGGGTGTAGAGCGGGTGTCCGTCGGCCTGATTGGTCCACCAGAAACTGGTGTACTGCGCCGGGTCGAAACAGTCGGCGGCCTGTTGCCAGCCGAGGCCCGGCACGTCCGGATGCTGGAAACCGATAATCGACAATATCTCGGAATCCGCTTCCGCCGGCGGGCTGGGCAGCGCCGGGATCGCCTGCAACGTGCGGTCGATCTGCTCGGCGGAGAAACCGTTGCGCACGCCGTTCAGCAGGGTATAACCGAGCTGTTGGTACCAGCTCGCCGCCATGTTCAGCTGTTGCGGCCGCCAATCCTGTTGGCTGAACAGGCGCAGCGCGCAGATCGGGTAGCGTCGCCCGACGCGATCGCGCGCCGGCAACAGGCAACCCATCTGCACGTACGGGCTGCCGAGCGTGGCGGGGATCACGAAGTTCCACACCGGTGCGTTGCTGAACGGGTGGCCGTTCGGCCCCTGCGCATCGCGCTGCAAATTCACCAGCCCGTTATGGAACCAGTGGGCCCAGTTGTTGACCACCGGATCGGGCAGGCGGCGTTGCAGGAAGTCGCCGGCGGAAGGGAGTTTGCCGTACCAGCCGATGCTCGTCGGGGCGCTTGAATCAGTGCTCATGGTCATGTCCTTTCGGGGCTACGGGCACGAGAAGGCCGGCAGTTGGAACGGATTGCGAATGCTGTTGGGCGTGAACTCCAGCGTGACGCGGTGGCCGTCAAGATTGAAGGTCGCCTGACGGCCGAGGCCGCCGGTGCCCGAAGACTGCGCCATATCCACCAGGCGGTTCAGCGCCCACGGCCCGCTGGTCACCAGGCTGGCGGTGGTGCCGTTGGCCAGCGCCAGCTGCAGATGCACCTGGTTGGTATTGCGGGTGCCCGGCCAGCTGACCACCAGCGGCACCTGCGGGCCGTGGCTGTATTTGAACAGCTGCCCGTCGATATCCAGCGTCAGGTTGAGAATGTCGTTATCCATCCGCACCGGCCGCACGGTCACGCGGTAAGAGGGCGTCGCGGTGCCGTTGGCGAAAAAGGCGTCGCGGATGCGCTGCGCCTGTTGGAACGAACGCAGGATGCCTTCGCCGCCGGGCAGCGTCTTGCCGTCCACGCCGGGGGTAAAGCGCCAGTTGGCGCGGGTGGTGTCGACCTTGCCCTGCAGGTTGTCGCGGAAGAAGCTGTCCATCAGCCCGCTGTTCGGCGCGAACATGCGCGCCAGATCGTCCGGCGTCACTTCCTGGCGCGCCCGGGCCACCAGCGGATAACGGCCGGCGATCGCCTGGCGGCAGAAACTGCCGACCTCGAAGCTGATGCGCTTTTTCACGTTCTCCATCTCTTTGCGCTGGGTGTCGCTGCTGGCGCCGATCGCCAGCGACAGCAGCATCTGTTTGAACGGCACCGGCAAGCGGCCGGATTCGGCCTGCAGACGCGGGATGATGTCGCTCGGTGGCGCCGACATGCCGCTGTTGGCCGCGCCCTGAACCGCCGTCAGATAGCTGTACAGCTCATCGACCTGCTTGAGCACGCTGTCGAAAGGGATCGCCTTATTGCCTTCGCCCTGGCTTTGCGCCAGCTCCAGCAGCGGCGCGAAGTGCGCCATCACCAGCTGTTCCGGCTGGGCGGATACGTCGCCGTCGGCGTTGGCCGGCCGGTTGGTGAACAGCGCTTCCAGCGTGCGGTTGGCGTTTTGATTCAGTCTGTCTTCGGTTTTGGCCAGCAGCGAGCGGGAGTCGGCGTCGCTTTTCTCGTCGCGCAGGGTGACGTTTTTGCTGACGTTGACCAGCAGGTTACGCATCGGCGACGGGTTGCCGGACAGCAGGCGTGCGCTGCTGATGCGCTGGGTCAGGTTGCCGATGTTGGCCAGCTGGATATCCCCCAGCAGCTCATCCCAGGCGCTGATGAAGTCCTGCATGTACAGCTGGCGAATGGTTTTGGTCAAATCAGCGCTCTTCTGCTCCGGCGTCTGGCTGTTCAACACCCAGACGTCTTCCTTGCGCAGGGTGTCGGTCACCGGATCGATGTTGTCGTTGAACGCTTTCCAATACCCCTGCGAGGTAAACAGGCCCGGCACGCCGTCGGTCACCGGTTTGCCGCTTTTGCGGCTGAACGCCAGCTCGGTCTGCGGGCCGGCCAAATCGACCAGGCTGACCGGCTTGATGTCGGTCTGCTTCAGCAGCAGGCGCTTGAGGCGGCCGTAGACGCGCTGCGACAGCGGCGCCCGGTTGATGGCGGCCTGCGCCTGCGCCACCAGCGGGTCGTCTTTGGCGTAAGGCGAGGCCTGGATCTGCGCATCCAGCAGCTGGCCCAGATGCCATTCGATCTGCTGCAGCTGTTTCTGGGTGCTGCCCTGCGGCAGGTTGCGCTGCAGGTTGAGCATCACCCAGGCGCGCAGGAATTTGCCGTCGTACTGCTTCGGCAGATACAGCATCTGGTAGGCCTTCAGCGCTTCGTAGCTGAAGTCCGCATCGCCGTGGTTGTCGTTGCGCAGCGTGGTGGCGATCTGTTGCGCCACCTGCGGCAGCAGCAGCTCTTTCAGCGCTTTTTGGTACAGCGCATTGCCGGCGTCGCTCACCTGATCGCCGCGGAACAGCCCCATGCGGTAGGTGAACGGCGGATCGTCCAGCGAAAAGTTTTGGCTGTCCGGCAGGTGCAGCAGGCTGTTGAGGAACGGCAGCAGCGAGAACATGTCGCCGTTGCCCAACTGCGTCAGGTTTTGCCCCTGGCGCTCGACGCCGGGCACCTTGGCGGCCACTTCCGCCAGATAGGCCTTGTTGTTGCCGTAGCTGGTGAACCAGAGCATCGCCAGCACCGCCAGGATCACCGCCAGCGCGATGTAACCCGCCCAGTGCAGGGCGCGGTTGCGGTATTCCCACCAGCGGTTGCTGCCCGCCAGCCCGGATTCCTGGAAGACCACCGATTCCAGCGTCTCTTTCAGGAAGAAGCTTTGGCCCTTGGCCGCCGGGATTGGCGCTTCCTGGCCCACGCTGTCCCAGGCCGCGTTGGCCTGCGCCCCTGAGTTTGCCGTCGGCAGCTGCAGATAGCGGTTCAGCTCGCCCATCACCCGGTCGAACGGCAGGCCTTCCTGGGTGCCGCTGGTGAAATAGATACCGCGCGGGGTAAAGCGGGTTTCAAAACTGGAGGTGGCGAACACCTGCTCCAGGTATTGGCCGAGCAGCGGGCGCAGCGCGGCGAACTCCTGCGGGAACAGGTAGCTTTCGGCGCGCTGGCGCGCGTCGTGCTCCATCAGCAGCGTATCAGGCAGCGCCGCGTCCAGCCGCTGTTGCAGCAGGGCGTATTGCTGTTCGAAAGCGGCGTTCAGGTTGAAGTCCGGCTGCCGCGAGCGCTCGTAAGGGAAGGTGAACCCCCAGATCTGGTCGCGCTGTGCTTTGTCGAAGCTGCCGAAGTAGGCCATAAAGCCGTTGAGCAGGTCGGTTTTGGTGACCAGCACATAGACCGGGAAGTGAATGCCCAGCTGTTCGTGCAGTTCGATCAGGCGTTTGCGCAGCGCGCTGGCCTGGGCGGCGCGCGCTTCGGCGCTGTCGCTCAGCAGATCGGCGACGCTGATGGTCACCATCACGCCGTTGATCGGCTGGCGGGTGCGGTATTTTTTCAGCAGCGCGACGAAGCTTTGCCACTCGCCGGCGTCTTCTTCGCGCTGGCTTTCCTGCGTGGTGTAGCGGCCGGCGGTGTCGAGCAGCACGGCGTCGTTGGTAAACCACCAGTCGCAGTTGCGGGTGCCGCCCACGCCGCGCAGCGCGGATTTGCCGAAGCGATCCGCCAGCGGGAAGTGCAGGCCGGAGTTGACCAGCGCGGTGGTCTTGCCGGCGCCGGGCGCGCCGATGATCACATACCACGGCAACTGGTACAGGTATTGGCGGCTGAAACGGGTCATCCAGCGGTGTTTGCCGTCGCCCTGGCCCGGTGTGAAGCGCGCCTTTTTCAGCAGCTGCGCCGCTTCGTCGAAGCGCTGCGCCAACTGATCGTCTTGTTTGACCTCGGGCTTGCCGTCTTCCGCCGGCACCGCTTCGGCGGCGCGCAGGTTGCTCAGCAGGCGGCTGTTGAACCAGGCGCTGTAGAGGCGCGGGATCAGGCGGCACAGGAACCAGATCAGGTAGATAACGCCGATGGCGATCTGGCGGTTGAGTTCCGGCTCCAGCGGGCGATAGTCGCCGATGGCCACCAGCGGGCCGATCATCCAGATGATGAACGCCAGCGCGGTGATGCCGACAAAGCCCCACAGCAGGCGGCTGGTGATGATGGAGAATAACGTACTGAGCATTACTTTCCGGTTCCTTGCGGCAAGCCGTTGATTTCCGCCTGGGTATTTTCCGGGGCGACCAACAGCGTAATTTCTACCCGGCGGTTCAACGCGCGGTTCACTTTGTTATCGTTCGGCGCGACGGGATTGCTTTCGCCGCGGCCCTCGGCCTTGACCCGCTGCGGGTTGGCGAGGTGCTTTTGCAACCGGGCGCTGACCGCTTCGGCGCGCGCCAGCGACAGCTCCCAGTTGGAGGCGAAACGGGCGCTGCGGATCGGCACGTTGTCGCTGTAGCCGGTGACCAGGATTTTGCCGCTGACGCCGTTCATGGCGGCGGCGATGCGGTCGATAACCGGAATATAGTTGGCGCGCACCGTGGTGGCGGCGGAGTCGAACAGCCCGTCGCCTTTGAGGATCACCACGCTTTGCTGCGCTTCGTCGCGCACCACCACCAGCCCTTCGGCGATCTCTTTGCGCAGGAAGCTTTTCAGGCTCAGCGTCGGCGGTGCGGCCGGCGCCGGGTTACCGATCGCCACCTGCGGCAGATTGGTTTGGTAAATCGCCGCCAGCACCGGGCTGGTGTTGTCGCCCAGCCGCCAGTTGAGGGCGATGAACAGCAGCGAAGCCAGGAAGCCGGTCAGCGCCACGCAGGCCCACAGCGGCACCAGCGGGCGCCACAGTTTCTGCTGTACCGGCAGATCCAGCGCATGGGGCGACAGCGGCGGGGCATAGCCGCCGCGCACCGACCGGATCAGCTGCAGCAGGCGCTGTTTCATGGTTTCCAGCTGCGAGCGGCCGTTTTCCATCACCCGGTAGCGGCCTTCAAAGCCCAGCAGCAGGCAATAATTGATCAGCTCCAGCAGGTTGATGTGCTCGCGCGGGCTTTGCGACAGCTTGGCCAGCAGCTGGAAGAATTTCTCGCCGCCCCAGGTTTCGTTATGGAAGGTCACCAGCAGCCCGCTGCCGGACCACACGCTGTTGCTGCCCCACGGGGTCAGCGCCGCCGCTTCATCCAGCGCGGTGCACAGGCAATAACGCGCGCCGATGATCACCTCGTACGGCAGGTTGGCGCGTTGGCCGCGGATCTCGAAGCGGCGCATTTCGTCGATCAGCTGTTGGCGCAGCTGCGCCGGGTTGGCGTGCGTGGCCGACTGGCGGATCTGCGAAATGGCGTTCAGCAGCGGGTTGGCGGCGTCCACCAGCGGGTTGGCCGCCGGCGCCATGCTATTTTCCTGAGTCATAGGTTACCGGTCCGTATGGCTGCGAATCGCCCAAAATTCCATGTCCAGCCCCGGGAATTCGCCCGCCAGGTGCAGAGCGAAGGCGCTGGATTTTTCCATCTGTTTCCACAGGTCGCCGCCTTTTTCCAGCTCGAAGTAGGTGTAGCCGGCGTGATAGGGGATCTGGCGCGGCGCGGCGGGCATGGTGCGCAAACCGATGCCTGGCAGCTGCAGCTGCACCAAATCGCGAATGCGCGTGACCGGGGCGATCTTCATCTGCGCCGGGAAATGGGTCAGCAACACCTCGGCGGCCACGTCGGCGCGCACCGCCAGCACGAAGCCGAAGTCGCGCATCATTTTGGCGTCCTGCACGGTGGCGACGTTCAGCCCGTGGGAGCGTTCGACCAGCGTCAGCTGAATGGCGTTGTCTTCCAGCACCACCGACAGCCCCTGGCGCAGCAACAGCATCAGCTTGCCGAAGCACAGCGCCAGGTTGTCGTGGTCATACACCGGCAGACGGCCTTCCGGGGTACGCTGCGCCGAGAAGCTGGCGAGCTCGGTGGCGAACTGCAGCCAATCGGCGAACAGGCGCTCCGGGTGCAGATGGTCAAGGTGGTAGGCGTGGCTCACCTGGCCGAGGTGGCGGTTGATCAGCTGCAGCAGCATGAAATCGACCATTTCGGAACTGCCGCCGCGGCCCGGCTGCAGCAGGCGCTGGCTCATCTGCTGGCTGCGCTGTTGCAGCAGGCCCTGCAGATCGTTGATGAAGGTTTTCAGTACCGGGTTGCCCTGGCAGTTCAGCATCGGTGGGATCTGCGCGGTATCGAGGCGCAGGCTGTTGTCGCCGCGTTTTTCCAGCACGCGGGTCACGCCGAGTGCCGTCCATTCGGCGTTGAGCTCGCTCTCCAGCATCAGCCGCAGGCGCAGGCGGCCAAACTGCAGCGCCGCGCTGCCCACCGAGACGGCGTTGAGATCGTCGACTTCATTCTCGTAAGCCAGATAGCGCGCCAGCGCCTCCGGGCTTTCCTGAAAGATCACGTCTTCACGCCCCGCGCGGTAGGTCGGCAGGGCCAGCACCACGTTTTCACCGGTCTTGTTTTCGGCGATGGTCAGCGGCGCGGGCGCCTGCTGGGCGCCGGCGAAGCGAAACGGCGTGCCGTCCGGCATGATGCCGCTGGCGGCGTTGAGGGCAATCTTGCCCTGGCGCAGCAGCGTTTGGTCCAGATCCAGGGTGAGGAAACCCCAGAAACAGCCGCTGTGGGCCTGGCCCCAGTTGCGCATGTAGCCTTCGAGATAGTTTTCCGCCTGCTGGAAATGGTGGGGGCGCAAAAACATCCCCTCCGTCCAGACAACCTTATGAGCATCTTTCATCATCACACCTATAGTTACTTCGCTTCAGCGCAGCGGTAGGTCAGTCGACCTTTTTTACGGGGCGCAGGCCACTCACGCCCGCGACGATATGCGCTTCCAGCTCATCCGGCGAGAATTGCCATACCTTATAGAAATTGGTTTCGGTGGGTTCCGGCAGCGGCAGTGAAAGGCGCCAGGTTTTGCCGTCCAGATTTTGATATTCGGCGATCACGCCGATGTAGCGCGCATCCAACGCGCTTTGCCCACCGAGTTTTTTGCCGCTTTGGCCCGGCGTCAGGAAGAACTGATCGCTGTCCAGCAGGCTGTTGCCGAGCACGCTTTTGGCGTCGTTTTGCAGACTGAAGAAGTCGGCATCCATGAATTCCGCATCCGAACGCAGCAGCAGCACGCGAATTTTTATCGGCGCCGGTTGCGCGCCGGCGGCGGCGTTGACCTGGCGATCGGCATCGAACACCAGGCTGTAACGCGACGGCACGCTTTTGGCGGAAGACATGCAGCCGCCGAGCGCCAACGCGCCCAGCAGCAAAAACAGCATCCCGCACCAGCGGGAAGCGATAGGGGTCGTCATCATGGGAATCTCGTCGCCCGCAGGCGTGCTGACTACTGGAGGATCCAGGTGGCTGAGCCGGCGTTTTTACACGCCTTGCTGTCGCCGCCGACTTTGACGCAGTCCTGTTTGGCGGCGCGCGCGCGGCGCGGCAGATCTTTGCGCAGCGTCGATTTGTAGCGCGCTTCCGGTACGCCGGCGTTGGCCTGGATGTAACCCACCAGGTCGCCGCCCCGGATGGCGGAGATCGCCAGCCAGTTGTTTTCCACTTCGCCCAGCGCGTAGAACGCGGCGGCGTTGTCCAGGCTGCCGACGGCGGTGCCGGTATAATTCGGGCTGCTCATGATGCTGGCGGCGTACAGGCTGCGGTACTCCTCACCGATCGGCTTGAACTGTTTCGGCGCGCTCACCGCGGCGCGGTGCTTTAGCGTGACGCCGTTGACCTCACTGCTGACGATGGCGTCGTTATTGAGCGCCGGCGGCGGCGGCGGCGGCGTGGAACAACCGGCAAGCGTCAGGGCGGTCAGCAGCGTCAGGGTAATCCGTGTTTTCACAATGTCCTCTTCTTGTTTAATGGCTGTGTAATAGGGCGCCGTCATCAGGGCGCAAGCAGCAACACTTTTAATTGGCTCGGCACGATGCGCATGCCGAGCGCGTTGGTGGAATTTTGCAGGCTGAGGCTGGTCAGCCGGGTGGCCGGGGTGCCTTTGAGCAGCACGGTAAAGGCGCCGGTCAGGTGGCGGGACGGCCCCATCACCGTCCCGGAGGCGACGCCGGTGGCCACGCCGGGGTTGTCGCCGTTGGTCAGCGGCGTCACCGTCGCCATGTTGTGCGCCGGGGTGCCGACGAACAGAATGTTGAACGCGTTCGGAATGGCGGTCGGCGCCAGGGCGATATCCGGGTAGGGCACCGGCACCGGCGCCGGGCTTGGCGTCAGACAGACGTCGGGAAACGCCAGGTCCACGCCGATCATTTGGCTGTTGGCAAACATAAAAGGCCTCCGCAGGTTATCCGACGTGGATTTGTTCCGAATCCAGCTTGGTGATGTCTTTTGAAGTAATGAGCGTGTTGCGGGCATGAATGCGGGCGTAATCTTCCGCCTGGTAATCCAGCTGCCCGGCGCGCACGTGCTCGGTCTGGCGCACTTTGCGGAACAGCGAATGGCTGATCTGGCTGACCGAATGCCACAGCGACTCGCAGCGTTTGCCGACCAGGCGGCTGATGCTGACGAAGGCCGACAGCTCTTCGCCGCTGTATTTCATCTTGTCGACCTGGCAGTCGCCGCTGTTGGCCTGCAGCGTCATGGCGTCGCCGCTCAGTTTCAGCGCCTGCGCACCGTGCAGCGACAGCGAGCCGCTCGGCGTTTCAATGTGCAGATCGCCTGCAACGCTCAGCCGCGCCGCGCTTTGCGGTTCCGCGCGCTCAAGGACGGCGATCGCCCACAGCTGGTGGCCGCAGCCGGCGACCAGCACGTTATCGCCGAGTGCCGGCGTCAGCAGGCAGCTCGCCGCCCGGCGGCAATGCCAGCCGCGGCCTTCGCACTCCACCACCAGACTGCCGTCCGGCAACAGGTTGACGACCTGGCCGGCGGCCTGCTGGGGCGGTGCGATGTTGACGGCGCGGGTTGTGTTGGCAACGCTCATGGTGATCCCCTCGTGAAGTGGTCAATGCATTCAGATTCGGCTCTGGCGCTGTGCGCTCCAGGTTTCGGCGGCGTACAGCTCTTCGTCGCGCTCGAGGATCCCGCTGCGATCGCCCCAGCGCGTTTGCTGCTGATGGGCGCGGTGCATGCGGGTGCGCATAAAGCGCGCGCGGCGGAAATCGGCGGCGCCGATGTCGGCATAACAGAAGTCGGCGTAGGTCAGGTCGCTGTCGCTGAAATCACAGCGCGCCGCGCGGCTGTGCTGGAATACGCATTGATACAGGCGCGCCTGGCTGAAGTTGGCGGCGTCCAACGTCGCTTCGCTGAAGATCGCCTGATCGAACTGCCCGCCGCGGCACTGCGCATGGGTCAGATTGGCCTCCAGCCACAGCGACTGCTGCGCCTGCACGCCCGCCAGGTTGGCGCGCCGCAGCGAAGCGCCCTTGAAGTTGCTTTGACGCAGCGTCGCCTGGCTGAAATCGACGTCGTCCAGTTGGTTATCGGTAAACTGGCAGGCGATCAGGCGCTGCCCGGCGTAACTTTTGCCGCGGTGGTCACATTCGAAAAACGTGACGCGGTCGAAATCTGCCCCTTCAAACCTTGTGTCACGGAGATTTAATCGGAAGAACGTGACAAGAGATAACCGCGCCTGATTCAACGCAGCGCCGTCGAGCGGGCTTTCGTAAAAGGTGGTGCGATCGTGCTGAGTGGCGGAAAAATTCGCGCCGGCCAATTGGCATGACATCCAGTGGCTTTGGTTGAGCGCCAGCCGGCTGAAGTCGCCCTGTTCAAGCCGGCAGTCGTTGAACATCGTCAGTTCGATATGGCTCTCGCTGAAGCGGCCGCCCGACATGGCGCACTGGTTGAAGGCCGTTTGCTTCAGGTTCGCCCGTGCAAATTGCGCCTGTTCGAGCCGGCAATTGCTGAAGACGCTGTCGCGCAGATCGCAATCGGAGAAGTTCACGCCGTTCAGGTTCAGTTCGTTGAACATGCCGCCGGCCAAATCCATACCGGCGAATGACAGGCCGTGCAAATCCTCACCGGCAATCAGCTCGCCGCGTTTCACGCGCTGGCGTATTTGCTCTGGCTTTGAGGTCATACTTCCTTCCCGTTGTGGCGAGGCAATGTTTTCACCCTGGCGGTATAGGCGCCCTCGAGCCGGGTCGCCTGATCCACTTGCGACTGCGACAGGTCGGCCCGGAACAGATTGGCGCCCTGCAGGTCGGCGCCTGACAGCACGCATTTTTGCAGGATTGCCGCAATGAAATTGGCGTCGCGCAGGTTGGCGCGAGACAGATCGCTGCGAATGAACAGGCTGCCGCTGCCGTTGGCCTGACGGAAATCGGCGTCGTTCAACCGGGTTTCCGACAGGTCGCAATTATTGAGACGCGCACGGCTGAAATTGGCCCGCTGCAACGGCATCTGGCGTAAATTGCACTGGTTTAGCGTCGCGTCGCTGAAATCCGCCTGCGGCAGCAGCGTCTTTGCCGCGAAGGCGCAGGCCGTGAGGCGTGCGGCGCGGAAACTGAGGCTTTGCGTCTCGGTATCAACCCAGGCGCAGCTTTCCAGCCGCGCCCGATCGAAGTTCACCGCCTGCAAGCGGCATTTGACGAAGCTGACTTTGTCGAGCCGGGCGTGGCTGAATGTCAGCTGCTCCAGTTGCAGCTCCATCAGCGTAATGTTGGCCAGCGTGGCGCGGCTGAAATCACACTGCCCGAGCAAGGTTTCGTATCCCAGCAAATCGCGTAATGAGGCCATCGTGAAATCGCAGCGTTGAAACAACGTTTGCTGAATGTTGGTTTCGTGCAGCTGCGCGCCGCCGAAATCCGTCGCTTCGCATTTCGCCAGGGCCAAAGAGGCGTGGCTCAGATCGGCCTGCTGCAAGACGGCACCGCTGAGATCGGCGCGCGCCAGCATCGCCTCGCGAAGGTCGCAACCCACCAGTTGGGTTTGGCGCAGGTTGGCGTTTTCCAGCAAAGCGCCGCGCAAGTTAGCCTGGCAGAGATCCATGCCGGACAGATCGGCGCCGGTGAGATCAAGACCGCTGAGATCCTTATCGCGCAGCATGGCGGCGGTGACGCGTTGGCGAATGATTTGCGCCAGATCGCCGCTTAAACGCAGCGCAGGGCTTTGCGCCTGTGCCGACATTAAATACATTTGGTGCAGCGCGCGCTCGCTTTCCCCCAGCTGTTTTTCGCTGAACGCGTCGGGATGCCGGCGCGCCTCCTGGAACAGCAGATCGCGCTGCTGCTGGTAGCTTTCCGCACCGGATGGCGGCACGTGATCCCCACCGGGATTGCGCGGATCGATACCCTCGGCTTGCGCCAGTTTGAGCATGTCCTGATACTGCGCCTCGGCCTGGCTTTCCAGACGCTCGACGAATTCGGCAAGCTCGTCCAACTTCGGCGGCGCGTCTTGCGACGGCAGCGGGAACAGTTCATCGATGTCCTGGCCTTCACGCAGCAGGCGCTGGCGGTGCTCTTCGCGCTGCCGGTGCTCGTAGGCGGCGATATTTTCCGCCATCGGGCTTTGCTGCGTCGGCGTTTCCGTATCCAGCCAGGCGCCGATGCACGCTTCCGGCAACAACTCTTGCTCACGAAACGCGTGCAGAGCCCCCCGTTCCTTATCCAGCCGCTGGGTCAACACCTGCCGATAATGCGCGGTGGAGCGGGGCTTGCCTTCGATTTCCAAAGCCGGCATCAGCTGCATTACGTCGGCGGCATCGTCTTCATTGATGCGTGTGCTGCCCTGATAAATCAGCAGCATCTGTTCCCGATGGGGGAAGAACCAGACGGTGGTGTGGCGCATCGCGATTTCTTCGAAATGCGTTTCGTCGCCGCGCAGCCGGTTGATGAAACAGCGTGTGCGCCACGGCGGCAAATGACCTTGCTGCACCGGTTCTGAAGGGTGCATGTTCCAAATTCGATAGGCGGCGCGGGGCGGCAAGCTGTCGCGTTGAGGAAACTGCTGATCGCCTTCCGCCATGTTGAACAGGCGCCAGTCGATATCGTTGGCGAAGCCGGGAAAGCCGTTTTTCAACCAGTCGGCGTCGTAGTTTTTACCGATGCGGGAGAAGCGGCGCGGCCAGGTGATATCCAACGCGTCAAAGCTTGCCGGTTGCGCGCTTTGCCGAGGAGACGCGAGGCGCCCCTGCAGCGGTTCAATATTGGGTAGGCGATGGATGCGGCCCTGCGGAAATGTTTCTGGAGTGGCGCCGATGCCGTGCGGATTATCGGCGAACTGGGTGCCGCCGTAAGCCCGGCGCCAGTCCAGACGCATTTCTGCAAAAGGGAGGGGAGTGGAGGGACGATCGTTGATCCAATGTCGATCGCCGAAAACCACCAGCGTTTTTTCCAGCGAATCCAGCTGGATCTTTACGGCGCAAGCGGTTTTGTCTTGTTGATGGTGGGTGTAGGCGTTACCGGTGGCGAGAAACTCCGCGCAGGCTTTGGGGATAGCCAAATCGAGCACGCCGCCGCTCAGCGTAAGTTCTTCGGCGGCCAACTGCCACAGCTCCGGTTCGGGGCGCAGGCGCGGGGAAGCCCCCATATCGGCCAAGGCCAAAACGGAAACGCCCAGATGGTTTTGCCCTTGCCAAGAGAAGGGGCGATGAAGCGCGCTGAGGCGCAGAGATTTTACGACTTTCATTGTGTGTGTAAAGCTTCCTGTGGATATCAGCTGGCAGCCAGGCTGCTGCTCAAAAACAATCCGTTTTTCGGTTTAATAGATATCAGGCTATGTCACAACAGATGAAGAAAACGATGCGGCGTTCAGCGCCGATCGTTAATGCGGGGAGGGCCCCGCTTCGAAAGGGATGATCAAGAGGACAGTGCGCCGTCCTTCCCGTTTATTCCGCGAGCCAACAGCACGGCGGCGACGGACAATGCCGCGGCGATCGCCTTGGCGATAAATTGGCCGGCGCTCTCCAGGTGAAAGGGGGCAAAAAATTCGACGTCGGCGGTGCCCAGAATCAGCAGCGCGGCGAGCGCCGCAAAACAGGGCAGCTCTATCGCCAGCGCCAGTCTGCCGGTGGGCGCCGCACCCAGGTAACCCATCAAAAAGCCGGGCAAAATCAGGAACCCGATCAATTCTGCGGGGGCATTCACCGCAGACATCACCTGCTGGTTGTATTTCAGCAGCGCCAGCATCAGCGCGACAAAGATCAGCAACCGCGCAGGCAACGCGGCCGCTCGGCTGGCCGACAAAAAGGTTTTGCCGATCGCGGCGAGCAAGACGCAGCCAACCAGGATGCCAAAGAAGGTAAACAGGATTTGTCCCCAGAGGCTGTCCTGCGTCGAAAAGGCAATGAACGCGCCCATCGTGACACTTCCTTATGCAAGGTGAGTTAGCGAACCGATGAACGATAAGCCGTTGGCAGAGTGTTGCAATCGGATCGCGTGATTGAAAGAAGCCTTTTCGCTCAAAGCCGGGAAAGCTCTTCGATCACCGCTTTTTTGGGGTTCTTCGGATCGTACTTGATCGCGGTGAAATGGCCCGGCTGATAACGCGGCAGATCCACGACGCTAATTGGGCCTTTCGCCACGGCCGTATGGTTTTTTCCGTCTTGGGCGATGTATTTGACTTCGACTTCGCAGACCGGCCGATTCCCGTCCCACAGGTTGGTCTGGCGAATGCTGACGATTTGCCCGGAGGCGGAAATACCGTTCTCCATCACGCTGAGGGAAGAACCGATATGTTTGAAATAACCCCAGATATCGACCGTGATGAATTTGAAAAAACCCACCAGGCTGAGGATAGGAGCCAATAAAATCAACCCGATAACGGTGAGAACATTTTTGGCCTTCGACATGGGAGTCCCTTTATAAAAAGATCGCCAGCGCCTTGGTGCTCAACCGTAAGGCGCCGTTGGTCACCAGCGCGCCAAGCTGAGTGAACGTCATGGGATCGTTACTGAGCTTGAAATTGGTTTTGCTGATCGCCAGCGGATTGTGCGAGATATCCAGCATCGTGTGTTTCAGGCTGGCTCCTGTCAACGCAAGATTGGAGCCGTAGAAGGCGAAGTTGGCCCCGGTCGCCACCCATTTCCAACCGTGGCAGTTATCTTTCCAGCTCGGTGTCTGCACCGATACGCCGTCCGCGCTGGTGATGTTGATCGTTTTCGCTTTGATGGTCAGCGTACCGGTGATCGTCGTGCTCTGATCGTTTTTGTAGGTCTCGGTGACATTCCCGGTGACGGTAGCGGTTTGGCCGCCGCCTTTAACCGTCAATTCCTGCCCGCCGGCGGTGATGGTGGTGTGCTGCCCGCCGGAGGTGATGTTGACCGTTTGTCCTTGCTTGATGGTGCTGGTTTGTTGCCCTTCGGTAATGTCGAGGGTCTGATTGCCCTTCACCGTGACGTGTTGGGTTTGCGTAATGTTTTGCGTCTGCGCGCCGTCAAGCTTGAAGGACTGATTGCCGGTGATGTCGATTTTATCGCCGCCGTCGATAATCGTCAGGTCGCGGCCGCCTTTGATGTTCACCGTCTGGTGGGCGTTCAGGTTGGCGGTTTCCAGCCCATCGACGGTGGTGGTGCGTTTCGCTTTGTACAGGAACGTGGCGTCGCCGGTGACGGTGTCGTCCTGCTTGCGGCCGATGGTGGTGGTGCGGCTGCCGTCAATATTGACGTTCTTGTCGTTTTCCACCGTCATGTTCATGTTGCGTTCGGCGTGCATGTCGAAAGATTCGTTGCCGGGCGAGTCTTCCAGGAACAGGAAGCTGGCGTTGTCGGCGCCGCCGCCTTTGCTGCGGCTCATAAAGCCCATTTTGGTGGCGTCGCCGGGCAGATCCCACGGCGGCATGCTGTCTTCGTTGTAAACGCGGCCGGTGATGATAGGGCGATCCGGATCGCCGTTGATAAAGTCGACCACCACTTCTTCGCCCACGCGCGGGATCTGGATCCCGCCGTATTTCCAGCCGGCCCAGGCGCTGGAGACGCGCACCCAGCAGGAACTGGTTTCATTGCCGCTGCCGTGGCGATCCCAACGGAATTTGAGTTTCACCCGGCCATACTTATCGGTCCAGATGCTTTCGCCTTCCGGCCCCACCACTTCGGCAGTTTGCGGGCCGTGGGTTTTCGGCCAGGGCGTGATGCGCGCCGGGCGCCAATTGATGTCCGCCGGAACGACCTGAAATTCGGTACGCTGCTCGCCGACGTCGTTATCATTGCTGGCGTAGCTGTTTTCCTGCATGAAGTAATGCGCGCTGACCACCAGGTAGGCGCGGTTGTCCTCCATACGCGGCGCCTGGATCAGTTGAAAACGGTAGCCGGGCGCAATGCCCTGCGAACTGCCTTCGCCGCTCATCTGCTCGTGCTGCGCTTCGAACTCCTGCTGGCGAACCTTGACGTAAAACTGGCCGTGGGCGTGATCGGTATAACGCCCGGGCCAGTCGAACACCTCGGCTTTGTCCTGTGCGAACGAGGCGGGATTCTGCCGCGCCTCCAGCAACCGCGCACGCGGCTTGCGAAAATCGTAGTCATCCAGGCTATACAGGCTGGGCGTGATGGCGTCCGAAACGCTCCAGCTGTTGATGCTGTCTTTGTTTTCCACCAGGCCGCCTTCCGCGAGCTGATAGGGAATGCTGGCGTAGCCGGCGAGTTCCTGATGCGCCGACGGCGCGTCAGCCAGCACCAGCGTATGGCCGTCTTGCTGGTGCGTGAAATAGTAATAGATGCCTTCGTGCTCCATCAGGCGACTGATGAAATCGAAATCGCTCTCCTGGTACTGCACGCAGTACCCCCAGATGCGGTAGTCGTAACTCAGGCGATTATCGATTTTCACCTGATACTGCCCCAGCACCTGGGTCAGGATGTCGGGAACGGTCTTTTCCTGGTAGATGCGAAAATCGCGGTTTTGCGTCAGATACCACAGCGTGGGGCGCAGCACGGCGCGGTAGATATAGTAACGGTTGCCGCCGGCTTCCCGTCCGGAGAGGGTCATGCGCGTGATATTGCCGTTGAGATAGCGCGGCGCCAGCGGATTGCCCCGCAGCTCCAACGTGATTTTTTGTCCCAGCAGCGCTTTCAGATCGAGCCGATTGTCGGGGCTGAGCAGCTCGACGTCGAACTCGAACAATCCGGCCAGTTTTTCCTCACCGGAAAGGCTTCTGAACAACAGCTGATGGGAGGGCAAAGGCGTGTGCGCAATGATAAGGCGATCCATACTATTCCCCGCTTTAGGCATAGCTACCGCACGAGAATTGACGCGCGATCCCGATGGCGTATCTGTCACGAATGGAGACAGGAACTGACGAAAGATTTAACAAAGTTTACACAAAGGCACGATTTGTGCAGTCTACAATAGAGCTCTGCATTTGCAAAATAGCCTTGTGGATCAATGCTCAATTCGTTAACTTGCTCACGATCTTGGTTTTAATCATCTAAAACATATACATGCGAGCAGATCATTTTTTATCTCAAATTATTGGATAATTGGTAATACCAAAAAATAAATCTGTAACACTTAAGTCAACGTGCTTATAAAACAACTCTTTTTTTACGTAAAAAAAGTCACTGACTGTTTTTTATCCTTACCATTTGCCACTTAAAGATGATCAAATATATAAATTTTCCGAATGTTAATTCGGATGATTCCTATTTGGTAGGCGTGGAAAGCCCCCTCTGCAGGCCGTTGGTCGAGGGGTTGAACGGTTGATAATGCAGCAATTATTAATGTGGACAGGGAGCGAAGGCGATTTGGCTTATCAGGCCGCAGAGCCAGATTAAGGCCGGGTCGCGCTTTGCCTGCCGGCCGGCGATCGGCTCAATGGGGAAAGACGTGATGGCCAATTCGTCAGGCAGCGGGAGAATGCGTACGCGTTGCGCGTTTGCCGGTGGCGGCGCATCCGGGCAAGCTGAGCAGGGCGCTGGCGACGAGGGTGGAAGCGGTGCGCACTATCGTGCAGGTGACGCTGACGGCCGAGGACGGTAGAGGAGGATGTGCGATTCGGCGACTAAAAGCAGGGCGTGGTGTACCACGCCCTGCTAGAGGTTACTCGTCGGCGACGCGGATCACCAGCTTGCCGAAGTTCTTGCCCTGCAGCAGGCCGATAAACGCCTGCGGCGCCTGCTCCAGCCCGTCGACGATGTCCTCGCGGAACTTGATTTTCCCCTCCTCGACCCAACTGCTCATTTGTTGCAAGAACTCGTCAAAGCGTGAGCCGTAGTCGTCGAAGATGATAAAGCCCTGCATACGGATGCGTTTGCGCAGGATCAGCCCCTCCAGCAGCGGCAAGCGGTCCGGCCCCGCAGGCAACCCGGTGGCATTGTAATGGGCGATGATGCCGCACACCGGAATGCGCGCTTTGGTGTTCAACAGCGGCAGTACGGCGTCGAACACCGCCCCGCCGACGTTTTCGTAATAGATGTCGATGCCTTTAGGGCAGGCGGCCGCCAGCTGTTCGGCAAAGTCAGGGGCGCGGTGATCGATGCAGGCGTCGAAACCCAACTCTTCCACCACATAGCGGCATTTTTCCGCCCCGCCGGCGACGCCGACGACGCGGCAGCCTTTCAGCTTACCGATTTGGCCGACCACCGAACCGACCGCCCCGCTGGCGGCGGCCACCACCAGCGTTTCTCCCGCCTGCGGTTGGCCGATGTCGAGCAGCCCCATGTAAGCGGTAAATCCCGGCATGCCCAGCACGCCCAGCAGGCGGGAAGGATGCGGCAGGTGCGGGCCGAGGTTGCGCAGGCCGCTGCCGTCAGACAGGGCGTAATCCTGCCAGCCGTCATAACCCAACACCCAATCGCCGACGTTGAAATCGGGATGCTGTGAAGCCGCTACGCGCGATACCGTGCCGCCCACCATCACCTGACCGATCTCCACCGGCGGCGCGTAGGAGGGGGCATCGCTCATGCGCCCGCGCATATAAGGATCCAGCGACAGATAAACGGTGCGCAGCACCAGCTGTCCGGCGCCGGGCTGCGGTGCGGGGACGGTATCGAGACGGAAGTTGGCCGCCGTCGGTTCACCGTGCGGACGCGAGGCCAGCAGGAAGCGGCGGTTCTGTTGAGAAGAAGGGGACATCGAAAGCTCCTTTGCGTTGCGACAAACAAGATGCGTTAAGCCTAGTCCAGGGGCGGCAAGGCAACGTTACCGAATGTGCTTAGCCTTAGAGCGGAACGATCAGCACGTCGATGTGGCTGATATTGATAAAGCGAGCGGCGGAACAGGAGACCTTATTCATCATGCCGTCGCGATGATTGCCGCAGATCAGCAGGTCGAACGGCTGACGGCGGCTGGCGTATTCCAGGCTGTCACCCAGCTCGCCGTGCACGATCAGCGCATCGGCGATCGGGTAACCGGCGCGTTGACGCAGTTCCTCCATAAACAGCCGGGTTTCCTCCTCCATCAACGAGCGCAAATCCCCCAGCATCGGCCCGGCGAAATTATTGTACATTTCCGGGTTGGCGAGGGTGCTTAACAAGGTGATGCTGCCGCCGTAAGGGCGGACGATGGAGACGGCTTTTTCCACCAGGCGGTGGCTGTCAGGGGCAACGGCGACGGTGACCAGAACGTTTTGATACCCCATATCCCACTCCTTGTTGTATCCATCGCATTCCAGGCTGCCGCATCGGCGGCCTGGGCGGAGGTACTGCGTCGGATAAAGGGTAGAGCCTGGCGGGGGGAATAAATGTGTTTCGCATCACGCGCGGCAATAAAAGCCGAATTTACCCCGGTTATATAGCAATAAAAGATAAAACCGTTGCCGCACGTAATTTCACTGAATTAAAGCACCTGCGCCCACAGCGTTTTCGGCACCTTGCCCAGATCGAACAATTTACCGGCAACCAGCTCGGCGCGACGGTGGTCGGCGGCGCGGTACATGTTGCTAATTTCTTTATCATTTTCAATGGAGTAGTTCAGTTTGTCGTACACCTTCTCCAGGCTGTCCAAAGAGGAGCATTTACGGAATGTCAGCAGATATTCGAGCGTATCGGTCATGATTAAAATATAGCCTGTTAATAGTTAAAGCCGGGTGAATAACACATCGGCGGCTCACGGCGACGCCGTCGAGGCAGCGATGTACGACCTGACAAAAATCATTTCAAGTAGATAAATTGCACCGGGTAATGATGTCACGCCACACGTAGCGGCGCTTTGATAAATCATAATATGCCAGTGCGCCGTCAGCAATCTCATCCTGCTGATAAACGGATAAATAGGGAAAGTCTCAGGGCCGCTGACGGCCGACGCGTCGTCGTTCTTGCCGTGCACAAGCTCGCGGCACCGCGCCAGGCCATCTTTTGCGGTGATTTTTTCACCGTCCGTGGTGCCGCTGCGGCATTGGGCGGTGTTTGTCGTCGTCGCTTGCGCTGAAAAGCCGTTTTTCTCGAAGGGGAAATATGAAGAGTAAAACAAAACTGCGTTTTATTTTATGACAATGAAGTGATGAAAACGTAAGCCATGTAAATAATCCCTGGGGGAGAGGGAATTATCACGGCGAAAGAAAAAGAAATAAAAGGCATTAAAGTTTTATGGATTGCTGCCGATATGTCGTTTTGGGGAACTCTAATGTAGAAAAAGCATTCTTGCATCGCGCTAATACGGAAACATATCGTTACGTCTGTTAGCTTGTTCACTACGCCTGCGAATCATTGATAAGCCATAATCACCTGATGCGGAAAATTAGAACAGCCTCAGGCTGAGGGCTTAAGTCAAATCCGATAGCTAATAACCTTATAGTTTACACAGGTTATTTTTCAGCTTGGATATTTTTTAGTAACTCAAATGGTTATTTATACTGAGTTTGTTGCCTATACACAGATTTTTGTTCTGTTATTTTGGTTTGGTGATGCTTTTGTTCGAATTGATCTAAAAAAGATAATTTTTTGGCGGATAAACATTGTTTTTAAGACGTTTTTTTACCTATGGCTGTTTTGTGAACAAAATGGCGGTCAATAAGTGAGCGTATTTGGGTGTATTTGGCTTAATTATTTTTTATTTTTGTGATCTATGTCACATTGTATTTAAAATTGCCTCTCACTTACATTGTGTGTGCTAATGGTTCGGGGGTAGAGTTGCGCTGCTTTAGGAATAATCTTATTAAATTTGTAAAAATAGTTTCATGGTGACTAAACACTATCGAAGCAGAATGCTGTACATCCATACACGTTGGTTTACGCTCGTAGCAAATACTGAACAGTGGTCAAATTTAGCGATTGTTGAAAATTATAGCAGTCGTTTTTGAGAGATTAATTTGCCAGCTTTGGGAAACAACCCAGGTCACGGGCGATAAAATTTATCACCCAGCGTATGTTTTTAAACATAGTCTGTCGGGATGGGGAATATGGGTACGTCTGAATTACTTAAGCATATTTATGACATCAATCTGTCATATTTACTTTTAGCACAGCGTTTGATCAACGATGAAAAAGCCTCCGCGATGTTCCGTCTTGGTATTGATGAAGCCATGGCCGATGCGCTGGCGCAGCTGACTTTGCCGCAAATGGTTAAACTGGCCGAGACCAACCAGCTGGTTTGCCACTTCCGCTTTAACGAAAGCCAGACCATCGAACGCCTGACCAAAGAGTCGCGCGTCGACGATCTGCAACAAATCCATACCGGCATTTTGCTATCAAGCCATTTACTGCAAGAGCTATCGAGTAAAGACGCTAGCCCGACGAAGAAAAGAGCCTGATGATGGTTGAGAAAAGTATCGTTCAAGAAGCCAAGGACATTCAGCTCGCCATGGAGCTGATTTCGCTGGGAGCCCGATTGCAGATGCTGGAGAGCGAAACCCAGCTCAGCCGCGGGCGCTTGATTAAACTTTACAAGGAGTTACGCGGCAGCCCGCCGCCAAAAGGAATGTTACCGTTCTCAACCGACTGGTTTATGACCTGGGAACAAAATATTCACTCGTCGATGTTTTACAACGCCTACCTGTTTCTGATGAAAAGCGGGCAGTGCAGCGGAGTGGAGGCGGTGATCAAAGCCTATCGCCTCTACCTGGAGCAGTGTCCTCAGCAGGCTGGTGAGGCGCCGTTGCTGGCGCTGACCCGTGCCTGGACGCTGGTGCGTTTCGTCGACAGCGGCATGCTGCAGCTCTCTGCCTGCAGCTGCTGCGGCGGCGCATTTATCACCCACGCGCACCAGCCGTTGAACGGTTTCATCTGCAGTTTATGCCAACCCCCATCCCGCGCCGTAAAAAGACGTAAACTTTCGCCGCAACTGGCCGATATTATTCCTCAACTGCTGGACGAGCAGGTCAAACGCGCCATTTGAGCCGCCACATTGCCGGCTCTCGGCAATGAATACCGACGTGTGATACGCAGGGGCGGCATGCCGCCCCCAGACACGCAGCCTGGTCTGTGCGCCAGGGCGCGTTTGCCCCACCTTCCATCCACATTGTTAATTTAAGGAATGCGTGTGCTAGTTATTTTGGGTTATCTGGTGGTATTGGGTGCGGTGTTTGGCGGCTACCTGATCGTGGGCGGCCATCTCGGTGCGTTGTATCAGCCGGCGGAGTTTCTGATTATCGGCGGGGCGGGGGTCGGCGCTTTCATAGTCGGCAACAACGGCAAGGCAATCAAAGCCACGCTGCGCGCGCTGCCGCGGCTGATGCGCCGTTCCAAATACAACAAAGATCTGTACATGGATCTGATGGCGCTGCTGTTCCGCCTGCTGGCCAAATCGCGCCAGCAGGGCATGCTGTCGCTCGAGTTCGATATCGATAATCCGCAAGAAAGTGAAATTTTTTCTAATTATCCGCGCATCCTTGCCGATAACACCCTGGTGGAGTTCATTACCGACTATTTACGGCTGATGGTGAGCGGCAATATGAATGCGTTCGAGATCGAAGCGCTGATGGACGAAGAGATCGAAACCTACGAGCAGGAAAGCGAAGTGCCCGCCGGCAGCCTGGCGATGGTGGGCGACTCCTTGCCGGCGTTCGGTATCGTCGCGGCGGTGATGGGGGTGGTGCACGCCCTGGCTTCGGCCGATCGGCCGGCCGCGGAACTGGGCGCGCTGATCGCCAACGCCATGGTCGGTACTTTCCTCGGCATTCTGCTGGCCTACGGCTTCATCTCGCCGCTGGCCACGTTGCTGCGCCAGAAGAGCGCCGAAAACGTCAAGATGATGCAGTGCATCAAGGTCACGCTGCTGTCGAGCCTGAACGGCTACGCGCCGCAGATCGCCGTCGAGTTTGGCCGCAAAACGCTGTATACCACCGAACGTCCTTCTTTCGTTGAGCTGGAAGAACACGTGCGCCGCGTGAAAGCGCCGGCGCAGCAGGCGACGGAAGAAGAAGAAGCATGAAACAGAATCATCCGGTCGTTCTGGTCAGAAAGCGCAAGTCGCATCATGCCGCCCATCACGGCGGCTCCTGGAAGATCGCTTATGCCGACTTTATGACGGCGATGATGGCGTTCTTCCTGGTGATGTGGCTGCTGGCGATCGCCAGCCCGCAGGAGCTGACGCAAATCGCCGAATATTTCCGCACGCCGCTCAAGGTCGCCCTGACCAGCGGCGACAAGAGCAGCTCCGAAAGCAGCCCGATCCCGGGCGGCGGCGATGATCCTACGCAGCAGCACGGCCTGGTGAGAAAGCAGGTCGACTCGCCGGACAAGCGCGCCGAAGAGCTGCGCCTGAACAAGCTGCGCGAAAAGCTGGATGAGTTGATTGAGTCCGATCCGCGCCTGAAGGCGCTGCGCCCGCATCTGCTGATCAACATGATGGACGAGGGGCTGCGCATCCAGATTATCGATAGCCAAAACCGGCCGATGTTCAAAACCGGCAGCGCGCAGGTCGAGAGCTATATGCGCGATATTCTGCGGGCGATAGCGCCGATCCTCAACGATTTGCCCAACAAGATCAGCCTGTCCGGCCACACCGATGATATCCCTTACGCCAGCGGCGAGCGCGGCTACAGCAACTGGGAACTGTCGGCCGATCGCGCCAACGCCTCCCGGCGCGAGCTGATCGCCGGCGGCCTGGCGGAAGGCAAGGTGCTGCGGGTGGTGGGCATGGCGGCCACCATGAGCCTGAAACAGCACGGCGCCGATGACGCGATTAACCGTCGCATCACCGTGCTGGTGCTGAATAAGCAAACGCAAGAAGGCATCGAACATGAAAATGCCGAAAGCAACGCGGTGGATATCGCCCAGCCGGACAGCCTGAAACAGCTGGCGCCGTCGGCGACTGCGCCGGCCAGCCAAACGCCGGAGCCCTCGGCGGCAGCCCCGGAGCCGGCGGCGTCAACGCCAGCGCCGAGCGTCCCAGCGCAGGCATCCCCGGCGATAGCCCCGGCCGATCAGGCGCCGGAACAACCGGCGGCCGCACCCGCACCGACTAACCGCGACTCACAGCCAGAGGTGACCCCGTGAGCATGGACATTAGCGATTTTTATCAGACCTTCTTTGATGAGGCGGACGAGTTGCTGGCCGACATGGAGCAACATCTGCTGGAGCTGGATCCGCTGGCCCCCGATATCGAGCCGTTGAACGCCATCTTCCGCGCGGCGCACTCGATCAAGGGCGGCGCGGCGACCTTTGGCTTTTCGGTGCTGCAGGAAACCACCCACCTGCTGGAGAACCTGCTGGACGGTGCAAGACGCCAGGAAATGAGCCTGAGCACCGAGATTATCAACCTGTTTCTGGAAACCAAAGACATTATGCAGGAGCAACTGGACGCCTATAAAACCTCGCAACAGCCTGACGCCGAAAGCTTTGAATACATTTGCCAGGCGCTGCGCCAGCTGGCGTTGGAAGCGCAACAGCAGCAGGCGGCGCCCGCGGCTCAACCGGCCGTTCAGCAGCCTGTCATTAAGCCGACGGCCGCGCCGGCGGCGATCGAAGGCGGCATGCGCATCAGCCTGAACGGGCTGAAAGCCAGTGAAATCCCCTTGATGTTGGAAGAGCTGGGCAACCTCGGCGAGGTTAAAGACCCTCATCAGACGGAACACAGTCTGGACGTGACGTTGCTCACCTCCGCCAGCGAAGACGACATCAGCGCCGTGCTGTGCTTCGTGCTGGAACCGGAACAAATCAGCTTCTCGACGCCGACGCCGAGCGAACCGGCCGTCGCAGAAGCTAGCTTACCGGCAGCGGTCGCCGTGCCGGAACCTGCGCCGGCGCCGGTCGCCAGCGCCGCGCCGCCTGCCGCCAAACCGGCCGCCGCAACGGCGGAAGCGCCGAAAGCGCGTGCCAAGGCGAGCGAGTCCACCAGCATTCGCGTGGCGGTGGAAAAGGTGGATCAGCTGATCAACCTGGTCGGCGAGCTGGTGATCACCCAGTCGATGCTGGCGCAGCGCTCCGGCACGCTCGATCCGGTCAACCACGGCGATCTGCTGAACAGCATGAGCCAGCTGGAGCGTAACGCGCGCGATCTGCAGGAGTCGGTGATGTCGATCCGCATGATGCCGATGGAATACGTCTTCAGCCGCTACCCGCGCCTGGTGCGCGATCTGGCCGGCAAGCTGAACAAGCAGGTGGAGCTGACGCTGCAGGGCAGCTCGACCGAACTGGACAAGAGCCTGATCGAACGCATCATCGATCCGTTGACGCACCTGGTGCGCAACAGCCTCGATCACGGTATCGAAGAGCCGGCCACCCGCATCGCCGCCGGCAAATCGGCGGTGGGCAATCTGGTGCTGTCGGCCGAACATCAGGGCGGCAACATCTGTATTGAGGTTATCGACGACGGCGCCGGCCTGAACCGCGAAAAAATTCTCGCCAAGGCCGCGTCGCAAGGGCTGGCGGTGAGCGACAGCATGAGCGACGAAGAAGTCGGCATGCTGATCTTCGCGCCGGGCTTCTCCACCGCCGAGCAGGTGACCGACGTTTCCGGCCGCGGCGTCGGCATGGACGTGGTGAAACGGAATATTCAGGAGATGGGCGGCCACGTCGAGATCCGTTCGCAGGCCGGCAAAGGCACCACCATCCGCATCCTGCTGCCGCTGACGCTGGCGATCCTCGACGGCATGTCGGTCAAGGTGAACGACGAAGTCTTTATCCTGCCGCTGAACGCGGTGATGGAGTCGCTGCAGCCGCAGGCGGAAGATCTGCATCCGCTGGCCGGGGGCGAACGCGTGCTGCAGGTGCGCGGCGAATACCTGCCGCTGGTGGAGCTGTATCGGGTATTCGAAGTGGACGGCGCCAAAACCGACGCCACGCAGGGCATCGTCGTTATCCTGCAGAGCGCCGGCCGCCGCTATGCGTTGCTGGTGGATCAACTGATCGGCCAGCATCAGGTGGTGGTGAAGAATCTGGAAAGCAACTACCGCAAAGTGCCGGGCATCTCCGCCGCGACCATTTTGGGCGACGGCAGCGTGGCCTTGATCGTCGATGTCTCGGCGTTGCAAACCTTGAACCGTGAAAAGCGTCTGACGGACGCCGCCGCATAATAATGAGTTTATTGATTTAAAAGGTGAATGATATGGCAGGATTGGCAGCCGTCAGCAAATTGGCTGGCGAAACGGTAGGGCAAGAGTTTCTGATTTTCACCCTGGGCAATGAGGAGTACGGCATCGATATCCTCAAGGTACAGGAAATTCGCGGCTACGATCAGGTGACCCGCATCGCCAACACGCCGGCGTTCATCAAGGGCGTCACCAACCTGCGCGGCGTGATTGTCCCGATCATCGATCTGCGGGTGAAATTCTCGCAGCAAAGCGTGTCTTACGATGAAAACACCGTGGTGATCGTGCTGAACTTTGGTCAGCGCGTGGTGGGCATCGTGGTCGACGGCGTTTCCGACGTGCTGTCGCTGACCGCCGAGCAGATCCGCCCGGCGCCGGAGTTCGCGGTGACGCTGGCGACCGAATACCTCACCGGTCTCGGTTCGCTGGGCGAGCGCATGCTGATCCTGGTGGATATCGAAAAGCTGCTGAGCAGCGAAGAGATGTCGCTGGTCGACAGCGTGGCGAAAAGCGTCTGATTCATGACGCCAGGGGGCAGGGCGCTGCCCCCTTCATCCATCACTCTTCCTGACCTGTCGCGGCGCCGCAGACCGCGCCCGGAACCCCCACTAAAAATAGTTACTTTCCCGCATAAAGTTTTGCCGCACGGCGCCGATAACTCTCACATTCAACGTCATCAGAGCCTGTCTGCGCGGGCTTCAACAAGGGAAATCATGTTAAATCGTATGAAGGTGGTCACCAGCCTGTTGCTGGTGTTGGTGCTGTTTGGCGCCTTGCAGTTGATTTCGGGCGGACTCTTTTTCTCCTCGCTGAAAAGCGATAAGGAAAACTTTACCGTCCTGCAAACGATCCGCCAGCAGCAGCTGCAGCTGAGTGAAAGCCGCGTTGACCTGCTGCAGGCGCGCAACTCCCTGAACCGTGCCGGTATTCGCTACATGATGGATACCAATAAGATCGGCAGCGGCGCCACCATTGATGAACTGCTGGCCAAGGCGAAAGAAGAGCTGGCCAGGGCGGAAAGACACTATGCCGCTTACGAAAAGATCCCTCAGGATCCGCGTCAGGATCCCCAGTCGGCAGAACGCGTTAAGCAACAGTACGACATTCTGTACGGCGCGCTCTCCGAACTGATTCAGCTGCTGGGCGAAGGCAAGATCAACGCCTTCTTCGATCAGCCTACGCAGAGCTACCAGGACAACTTTGAGCAGAGCTACAACCTGTATCTGGAGCAAAACGGCAAGCTGTACCAAATCGCGGTCGACGGCAGCAACAGCTCGTACAACTCGGCCATTTGGACGCTGATCGTGGTGCTGGTGGTAGTGCTGGCGGTGATCGTACTCGCCTGGACCGGCATCCATCATATCCTGGTGCGCCCGCTGAACCGCATGATTGACCACATCAAACAGATCGCCGCCGGCGACCTGACTCAGCAGATCGTCGTCACCAGCCGCAACGAAATGGGCGTGCTGGCGGCCAGCCTGAAACACATGCAAAGCGAACTGATCGAAACCGTCAGCGGCGTGCGTCAGGGCGCGGACGCCATCTACAGCGGCGCGTCTGAAATCGCCGCGGGCAACAACGATCTCTCCTCCCGCACCGAGCAGCAGGCCGCTTCGCTGGAAGAGACCGCCGCCAGCATGGAACAGCTGACCGCGACGGTGAAACAGAACGCCGAAAACGCCCGTCAGGCTTCACAGCTGGCGCTGAGCGCCTCCGAAACCGCGCAGAAGGGCGGCAAGGTGGTGGCCAACGTGGTGCAGACCATGCACGACATCGCCGGCAGCTCGCAGAAAATCGCCGATATCACCGGCGTGATCGACGGCATCGCCTTCCAGACCAACATCCTGGCGTTGAACGCCGCGGTGGAAGCGGCGCGCGCCGGCGAGCAGGGCCGCGGCTTCGCGGTGGTGGCCGGTGAAGTGCGCAACCTGGCGCAGCGCAGCGCGCAGGCGGCCAAAGAGATCAAAGGCCTGATCGAAGACTCGGTCAGCCGCGTCGATATGGGTTCCGTGCTGGTGGAAAGCGCCGGTGAAACCATGGGCGACATCGTCAACGCCGTCACCCGCGTGACCGACATCATGGGCGAAATCGCCTCGGCGTCGGACGAACAGAGCCGCGGGATCGATCAGGTTGGCCAGGCGGTAGCGGAAATGGACCGCGTGACCCAGCAGAACGCCTCGTTGGTGGAAGAGTCCGCCTCGGCGGCGGCGGCGCTGGAAGAACAGGCCAGCATGCTGACCCAGTCGGTGGCGGTATTCCGCCTGAGGGCGGAGGGCCAGGAAGAGTTTAAAGCGCCTGTCACCAGCAAGGCGACGGTAACACCGGTAATCAATCATAAGAAAATGAACGCCAGCGATCTGCAGGATAACTGGGAAACGTTCTGACCGGTATCGGGCCTCTCTCGCAGCGGCCCTTTCCCCTACGTAGGCCGGTCGCCGGCCGGCTGCAAGGAGGTTCACAGTGTTTAACCGAATCCGTATCTCTACCAGCTTGTTCCTGTTGTTGATGACCTTCTGCGTTCTGCAGTTGGCCAGCAGCGGCCTGTCGTATTCCGCGTTTCGTTCCGATAACCACAACCTCGACATCATCACCCTCGGCAGCCAGCAGCGCGATTCGCTCAGCCTGAGCTGGGTGTCGCTGTTGCAGGCGCGCAATACGCTTAACCGCGCCGGCACCCGTGCGGCGTTGAAACTGCCGCAGGAGCAGGTGAACGAATTGATGAGCAGCGCTCGCAGTTCGCTGCAGAAGGCCGATCTCTATTTCAATCAGTTCATGGCGGTTGAGCGCAGCAGTGAGCAACAGAGTCAGCAGACGGCAACCACCAAGGCCAGCTACGAGCGGCTGCGCGGCGCGCTGCGCGAGCTGATCGGCTTCCTGGAGAAAGGGGAGCTGCAGGCGTTTATGGATCAGCCGACGCAGAAAACCCAGGACCTGTTCGAAGCCGACTTCGTGCAGTACCTGCAGTTGGTCAACGGCGACATCAGCGAAGCCAGAGACGCCAACCAGTTCTCCTTCACGCTGGCGGGCCTGATGCTGGCGGGGGCGGTCTTGATGCTGATCGTGGTGACCGGCAGCGCCATGTGGTGGTTACGCACCATGCTGGTACAGCCGCTGAACCAGATCCGCAGCCACTTTGAACGCATCGCCGCCGGCGATTTGGCGACGCCGATTCAGGTGTATGGCCGCAATGAAATCAGCATGCTGTTCGCCAGCCTGCAACGCACGCAGCAGTCGCTGATCGGCACCGTCGGCGCGGTGCGCGACGGGGCGGAGTCGATTCTGATCGGCCTGCAGGAGATCGCCGAAGGCAACAACGATCTCTCTTCCCGCACCGAGCAGCAGGCCGCGTCGCTGGAAGAAACCGCCGCCAGCATGGAACAGCTGACCGCCACGGTGAAACAGAACGCCGATAATGCGCGGCAGGCTTCTCAACTGGCGCGCGATGCCTCGGCCACCGCGGCCAAGGGCGGCGAACTGGCCGGCGACGTGGTGACCACCATGCACGATATCGCCAACAGTTCGCAGAAAATCGGCGCCATCACCAGCGTGATTGACGGCATCGCCTTCCAGACCAACATTCTGGCGCTCAATGCGGCGGTGGAAGCGGCGCGCGCCGGTGAACAGGGGCGCGGTTTCGCCGTGGTCGCCGGCGAAGTGCGCAACCTGGCGAGCCGCAGCGCGCAGGCGGCGAAAGAGATCAAGGTGCTGATCGATGAATCGGTCAGCCGCGTCAAACACGGCTCGGTGCTGGTGGAAAACTCCGGCGCCACCATGCAGGACATCGTGCGTTCGGTGACCCGCGTGACCGACATCATGGGCGAGATCGCGTCGGCTTCGGATGAACAGAGCCGCGGCATCGAGCAGGTGACGCAGGCGGTGACCCAGATGGATCAGGTCACCCAGCAGAACGCCGCGCTGGTGGAAGAGTCCGCTTCTGCCGCCACCGCGCTGGAAGAGCAGGCCATTACCCTGGCTGACGCGGTCGCGGTATTCCGTCTGGCGGACGATAACTTCGTCGCGCCAGGTAACAGCAACAACGCAGTTTCACCCGTGGTAAAGGAAGCCCAAGATTGTTAAACCGCATAAGCAGCACGTGTTTCCCCGGTGAGGTGGCATGAAACAGGTGCCGTCAACTTCTAACCGGGATACTGCGTCGATGTTGACGCAAATGGTGCAGCGCCTGCCGCTGTCGGACGTGCATTTTCGCCGTATCAGCCAGTTGATTTATCAACGCGCCGGCATCGTGCTGGCGGAGCATAAGCGCGAGATGGTTTACAACCGTCTGGTGCGCCGGCTGCGGCTGTTGGGATTGCACGATTTCGGCGACTACCTGGCGCTGCTGGAAAGCGATCCGAACAGCGCGGAGTGGCAGGCGTTTATCAACGCGCTGACCACCAACCTGACGGCCTTTTTCCGCGAGGCGCATCACTTCCCGATCCTGGCGGAACACGCGCGCTCGCGGCCGAACGGCTACAGCGTGTGGAGCACCGCAGCCTCGACCGGCGAAGAGCCGTATTCGATCGCCATCACGCTGAGCGATGCATTGGGCCAGCGGGCCGGCAGTTGCCAGGTCTGGGCCAGCGACATCGATACGCAGGTGCTGGAAAAAGCGGAAGCGGGCGTTTACCGCCAGGAAGATCTGCGCACCCTGACGCCGACCCAAATGCAGCGCTATTTCCTGCGCGGCACCGGGCCGCATCAGGGGCTGGTGCGCGTGCGGCCGGAGCTGGCGGCGCGGGTGAACTTTCAGTCGCTGAACCTGCTGGCGCCGGAGTGGGCGCTGCCGGGGCAGTTCGACGCCATTTTTTGCCGCAACGTCATGATCTATTTCGATAAGGCGACGCAGGAGCGCATCCTGCGCCGCTTCGTTCCCTTGCTTAAGCCGGGGGGGCTGATGTTTGCCGGCCACTCCGAGAATTTCAGCCAGATCAGCCGGGATTTCTACTTGCGTGGGCAGACCGTGTATGGGCTGACCAAGGAGAGGTAATGAGTAAAATCAGAGTGTTATGCGTAGACGATTCGGCACTGATGCGCCAGCTGATGACGGAAATCGTGAACGGCCACGCCGACATGGAGATGGTGGCGACCGCGCCGGATCCGCTGGTGGCGCGCGATCTGATCAAAAAATTTAATCCCCAGGTGCTGACGCTGGACGTCGAGATGCCGCGCATGGACGGGCTGGATTTCCTTGAGAAGCTGATGCGCCTGCGGCCGATGCCGGTGGTGATGGTCTCTTCGCTGACCGGCAAAGGCTCGGAAATCACGCTGCGCGCGCTGGAGCTGGGCGCGGTGGACTTCGTGACCAAACCGCAGCTCGGCATTCGCGAAGGCATGTTGGCTTACAGCGAGCTGATTGCCGAGAAGATCCGCACCGCCGCCAGGGCGCGCCTGCCGCAGCGTTCCAACAGCCCGGCGCCGGCGATCCTCAGCCACGCGCCGCTGCTGAGCAGTGAAAAACTGATCGCTATCGGCGCTTCCACCGGCGGCACCGAAGCGATCCGCCAGGTGCTGCAGCCGCTGCCTGCCACCAGTCCGGCGCTGCTGATCACCCAGCACATGCCGCCCGGTTTCACCCGTTCGTTCGCCGAGCGGCTGAACAAGCTGTGCCAGATCACGGTGAAAGAAGCGGAGGACGGCGAGCGCGTGCTGCCGGGCCATGCCTACATCGCGCCGGGGGATCGCCACCTGGAGCTGGCGCGCAGCGGCGCCAACTATCAGGTGAAGCTGCATGACGGCCCGGCGGTTAACCGCCATCGTCCGTCGGTCGACGTGCTGTTCCGCTCGGTGGCGCAATATGCCGGCCGCAATGCGGTGGGCGTGATCCTCACCGGCATGGGCAACGACGGGGCGGCGGGGATGCTGGAGATGCACCGCGCCGGGGCCTATACCCTGGCGCAAAACGAGGCGAGCTGTGTGGTGTTCGGCATGCCGCGCGAGGCGATCGCCGGCGGCGGCGTCAGCGAAGTGGTCGAGCTGGACAGGATGAGCCAGCGCATGTTGGCGCAGATCGCCGGCGGCCAGGCATTGCGCATTTGATTTTAGTCCGCGGGGTCTACTCGGCGGCGATATGACCCAGGTTCGCCGCGCGGCGGCCTGCGGTTTTGCATCATTAAACGGTTAACTATTTCAGGAGTAACAATGGCAGACAAGAACCTCAGATTTCTGGTTGTGGACGACTTTTCCACCATGCGTCGCATCGTCAGAAATCTGCTCAAAGAGCTGGGCTTCAACAACGTCGAAGAAGCTGAAGACGGCGCGGATGCGCTGAACAAGCTGCGCGCCGGCGGTTTCGACTTTGTGGTGTCCGACTGGAACATGCCGAACATGGACGGGCTGGAGCTGCTGCAAACCATCCGCGCCGATAGCGCGCTGGCCGCGATGCCGGTACTGATGGTGACGGCGGAAGCCAAGAAAGAAAATATCATCGCGGCGGCGCAGGCCGGCGCCAGCGGTTATGTAGTGAAACCATTTACGGCGGCGACGCTGGAAGAAAAGCTCAACAAGATTTTTGAAAAATTGGGCATGTAAGGAGAGGGCGATGAGAGACATTCCAATGCCTGCCAGCGATGCAGCGACCGCGGGAGAGATCATTTCCCGCATCGGCCAACTGACCCGAATGCTGCGCGACAGCATGCGCGAACTGGGGCTCGATCAGGCGATCGCCCAGGCGGCAGAGGCGATCCCGGATGCGCGCGACCGTCTTGACTATGTCGTAACCATGACGGCGCAGGCGGCGGAACGGGCGTTGAACTGCGTGGAGGCGGCGCAACCGCGCCAGGCGGAGCTGGAATCCGGCGCGAACGCGTTGAAGGGGCGCTGGGACGAGTGGTTCGCCAATCCTATCGAACTGGACGACGCACGTTCTCTGGTCAACGACACGCGCCAGTATCTGGATCAGGTGCCGGGCCATACGGCCTTCACCAACGCCCAGCTGCTGGAGATCATGATGGCGCAGGACTTCCAGGATCTGACCGGTCAGGTGATCAAGCGCATGATGGACGTGGTGCAGGAGATCGAAAAGCAGCTGCTGATGGTGCTGATGGAAAACATGCCGGAGCAGCCGGTGAAGGAAAAACGGCCGAACGACAGCCTGCTGAACGGCCCGCAGCTCGACCAGAACGGCGTCGGCGTGATCGCCAACCAGGCGCAGGTCGACGATCTGCTCGACAGCCTCGGTTTCTGAGGCTTTTCGGGGCGCGCGACGGCGCGCCCCGAAAGTTGCGCGGTGTCCCGCAAAGATTAATGTATATAGCATTGCTATATACATCATGGCGGTTATAATTTGTACTCCAGTTAAAGGAGGTCGCCATGACGTTAGGTTCTGTCTTTACCAATAATCGGACACAGGCTGTACGCTTGCCTGCAGAGGTGCGTTTCCCTGATACCGTTTCTAAAGTGACCGTCCGCGTAGTGGGCAAAGAGCGCATTCTTGCCCCCCTGGAGAATACCTGGGATAGCTTCTTCTGTGCGGAAAATGAGGTGAGCGATGATTTCCTCAATGAACGTGCCGGGCAGCACCAGCGCGAGCGGGAAGATTTTTGATGTTCAGTCATATGCTGGACACCAACATTGTTATCTATGTCATTAAGCGCCGCCCGCTGGAAGTGCTGGAGGCATTCAATCGCTATGCAGGTAAAATGGTCATTTCGTCGATCACCTATGGCGAATTGGTTCACGGGGTGGAGAAAAGCGCTCGCCCAGCGGTGAACGCCAGAGTCGTTGAGGATTTTGTCTCCCGATTGGACATTCTCGATTACAGCGCCAAAGCGGCATCGCACTACGGCAACATCCGGGCTGCGCTGGAACGCCAGGGAACGCCTATTGGCGTAAACGATCTACATATCGCCGGGCATGCGCGCAGCGAAGGATTGATCCTGGTGACCAATAATCGACGCGAATTTGAGCGCGTTGAGGGTTTGCGGCTGGAAAATTGGTTGTAACCTCTCCCTGATGGTCTCATCCCCTAAATAACCCGCCTTTTCCCCCGTTGTTCCGTCAATGACATCGCCAATTTTTTGGCATGCTGACCGCCATTCTTTACCCTCCCGACACAGGAACGGCGTTTCGTGGCTGAAGACAGCGATCTGGAAAAAAGCGAGGCCCCCACGCCCCACAGGCTGGAGAAGGCGCGTGAAGACGGCCAGATCCCGCGTTCCCGCGAACTGACCTCGGTACTGATGCTGCTCTCGGGCCTGGCGATCATCCTGATGTCCGGCAGCAACATGGCACAACAGTTGGCGGCGATGCTCACGCAGGGCTTGAACTTCGACCACGGCATGGTCAGCAACGATAAACAGATGCTGCGCCAGCTGGGCATGTTGCTGCGCCAGGCGGTGCTGGCGCTGTTGCCGATCATGGCGGGGCTGGTGCTGGTGGCGCTCGCCGCGCCGATGCTGTTGGGGGGCATCCTGTTCAGCGGCAAGTCGATCAAGTTCGACTTGAAACGGCTGAACCCGTTGTCCGGGTTGAAACGCATCTTTTCCAGCCAGGTGTTGGCCGAGCTGCTGAAAGGGATCCTGAAAGCGACGTTGGTCGGCTGGGCCACCGGTCTTTATCTGTGGCACAACTGGGCGGCGATGCTGCATCTGATGACCCAGCAGCCGCTCGATGCGCTGGGCAATGCGCTGCAGATGATTCTGTTCTGCGGTTTTCTGGTGGTGCTGGGGCTGACGCCGATGGTGGCGTTCGACGTGTTCTATCAGATGTGGAGCCACTTCAAAAAGCTGAAGATGACCAAGCAGGATATTCGCGACGAATTCAAGGATCAGGAGGGGGACCCACACGTCAAGGGGCGCATTCGTCAGCAGCAGCGGGCGATCGCCCGGCGCCGCATGATGGCCGATGTGCCCAAGGCGGACGTGATCGTCACCAACCCGACGCACTACGCCGTCGCGTTGCAGTACAACGATAAAAAAATGAGTGCGCCGAAAGTGCTGGCCAAGGGGGCCGGTGAAATCGCCTTGCGCATCCGCGAGCTCGGCGCGGAACACCGCATCCCGATGCTGGAGGCGCCGCCGCTGGCGCGTGCGCTGTATCGACACAGCGAGATTGGGCAACATATTCCGGCCACCCTGTATGCCGCGGTCGCCGAAGTGCTGGCCTGGGTGTACCAGCTGCGCCGCTGGCGGCGCGAGGGCGGCCTGATCCCGAAAAAACCTGAACGTTTACCGGTGCCGGAAGCACTGGATTTTGCAAAAGAGAGTGACTCTGATGGCTAATTTGGCCTCCCTGCTTCGTTTGCCGGGCAATTTTAAAGATACGCAGTGGCAGGTGTTGGCCGGCCCGGTGTTGATCCTGCTGATCCTGTCGATGATGGTGCTGCCGTTGCCGGCGTTTATCCTCGACCTGCTGTTTACCTTCAACATCTCGCTGTCGATCATGGTGCTGCTGGTGGCGATGTTCACCCAGCGCACGCTCGAATTCGCCGCCTTCCCGACCATTCTGCTGTTCTCCACGCTGCTGCGTTTGTCGCTCAACGTCGCGTCGACGCGCATCATCCTGCTGGAAGGGCACACCGGTTCCGCCGCCGCCGGCCGCGTGGTGGAGGCCTTCGGCCACTTCCTGGTGGGCGGCAACTTCGCCATCGGTATCGTGGTGTTCATCATCCTGGTGTTGATCAACTTCATGGTGATCACCAAGGGGGCGGGGCGTATCGCCGAAGTGGGCGCGCGCTTCGTGCTGGACGGCATGCCGGGTAAGCAGATGGCGATCGACGCAGACCTGAACGCCGGGTTGATCGGCGAGGACGAAGCGAAGAAACGCCGCGCCGAAGTCACCCAGGAGGCCGATTTCTACGGCTCGATGGACGGCGCCAGTAAATTCGTGCGCGGCGACGCCATCGCCGGCCTGATGATCATGGTGCTGAACGTGGTCGGCGGCCTGTTGGTCGGCGTGGTGCAACACGGTATGGAGCTGGGGGCGGCGGCGGAAAGCTATACGCTGCTGACCATCGGCGACGGCCTGGTGGCGCAGATCCCGGCGCTGGTGATCTCCACCGCCGCCGGCGTTATCGTCACCCGCGTCGCGACCGATCAGGACGTCGGCGAGCAGATGGTGGGCCAGCTGTTCAACAATCCGCGCGTGATGCTGTTGAGCGCCGGGGTGCTCGGGCTGTTGGGCCTGGTGCCGGGCATGCCGAACCTGGTGTTCCTGCTGTTTACCGCCGCTTTGCTGGGCTTGGCCTGGTGGCTGCGCGGCCGTGAACAACAGGCGCCGAGAGCGGTTGAAGAGCCAGTGATGCCGGACAACCCGCAGGCCGCCGAGGCCAGCTGGGCCGACGTGCAGTTGGAAGATCCGCTGGGGATGGAGGTGGGCTACCGGTTGATTCCGATGGTCGATTTTCAACAAAACGGCGAGTTGCTGGGGCGTATCCGCGGGATCCGCAAGAAATTCGCGCAGGACATGGGGTATCTGCCGCCGGTGGTACACATTCGCGACAACCTGGAACTGCCGCCTGCCAGCTACCGCATCCTGATGAAAGGCGTCGAAATCGGCAGCGGTGAAGCGCAGCCGGGTCGCTGGCTGGCGATCAACCCCGGCAATGCCGTGGGCGAGCTGGCGGGAGACAAAACCGTCGATCCGGCCTTTGGGCTCGAGGCGGTGTGGATCGACAGTGCCTTGCGCGAGCAGGCGCAGATCCAGGGCTTTACCGTGGTGGAAGCCAGCACCGTGGTGGCGACACACCTTAATCACCTGATCGGCCAGTTCGCCAGCGAGCTGTTTGGCCGCCAGGAAACCCAACAGTTACTGGATCGCGTGTCGCAGGAGATGCCGAAGCTGACCGAAGACTTCGTGCCGGGCGTGGTATCATTGACCACGCTGCACAAGGTGCTGCAAAACCTGCTGGCCGAGCGCGTCTCCATCCGCGATATGCGCACCATCGTCGAAACGTTGGCGGAGCACGCTCCGGCGCAGAGCGATCCTTATGAACTGACCACCGTGGTGCGGGTGGCGCTGGGCCGGGCGATCACGCAGCAGTGGTTCCCGGGCAACGGCGAGATTCAGGTCATCGGTCTGGATACCCAACTGGAGCGTCTGTTGCTGCAGGCGTTGCAGGGCGGCGGTGGTCTGGAGCCGGGGCTGGCCGATCGCCTGCTGGAACAGGCGCGCCAGGCGCTGCAGCGGCAAGAGATGCTCAGCGCGCCGCCGGTGCTGTTGGTTAACCATGCGCTGCGGCCTTTACTGGCGCGCTTCCTGCGTCGCAGCCTGCCGCAGCTCGTGGTACTGTCCAACCTCGAGATCAACGACGATCGCCAGATTCGCATGACCTCGACCATCGGAGCCGCCTGATGAAACGCTGTCTGTTCGTGCTGTGTTTGCTGGCCCCGTTGACTGCCGGCGCGGTCTCCGGCTCTTGGGTGGCCGAAGGGGCGGGCGTGACGTTGGAACAGGGCGGCATGCGCGATGAGTCCGCCGGTTTGCGGCCGCCGAACGCGCTGCCGGACGCCAATGCGCGCATCACCCGCGTCAGCTGGCGCTACCGTTTGCTGGGGCCGGAGCCGGCCGGGCTGCAGGCCCAGCTCTGCACGGTAAACCGCTGCATTCCGCTCGGCGGCGGCAGCGGCAGCAGCAACGGTCTGCAGGGCGAACCGGCCAATGCGGAATTGCGCTTTGTCTATTACGTGCAGTCGCAAGGCGGGTTGAATCCGCCGCTGCGGGTGATTGGCAATCAGGTGATCGTCAATTACGAATAGATCGCCGCCCGGTTCGGTGGGGTGGTTTGGCGCCGGCCGGCGTTATGCTTAAGCGATAAAATGAGCCTGGAAATTCAAGACTCACGGCCGCCTTTGTCGCGCGGCACAATCTGGAGCCTGTTTGTGTGACAACAGTCATAATCCTATTTTTATACGTTGTTTCTCTCTTTGTTTTATTGTAATTTCCGCTTAATCTTCAAATTTATGAAGATTAAACGTGCGTGAAGGGCGTTAATTTACCCATCCCTCAGTAAATTATGCGCAATGTATTAACTATATAAATGATCCTCGCCGTACTCTCATAAAATTAAACTTATATGGAGTATCTATGAAAATTTTAAAATCATACATGCCATTATTACTTTTATGCGTGGCTTTCACCGCTTCGTCAAATAATCACTGCGATCCTTCCCGGACTGAACTGCCCGCCAGTTGCCTCACGGAACAATTCGCCATGTCGGTATTGTGGTATCAGAATGCGGCAGAGGCACGGGCGGCTTTTTATCAAGGGTATCAGTTGGGCAAGCTCCGACTTGAGCAGGAATTAAAGAATAAATCGGAGAAGCCGCGTGCCGTCGTGCTGGATCTTGATGAGACCGTGCTGGATGACAGCCCGCACCAGGCCTGGTTGATAAAGAACCAGTCGTTTTTGCTTGACGGTTGGGATGAATGGGTCGACATGGCAGCGGCGGAAGCCGTGCCCGGCGCTATCGATTTCCTGAGGTTTGCCGATGAAAACGGTGTTACCATTTTCTACCTGAGTGACAGAAAGCAGTCGCAGATTAACGTGACGCTAAAAAATTTACGCCGTATTAATTTGCCTCAGGCGAAAAAAGAAAATCTGTTGTTAAAAACACCGGAGATGCAGGGTAAACAGAGTCGTCGCGACGCGTTGGAAAGCCAGTATGACGTCGTGCTGTATTTTGGCGACAATCTGGCTGACTTTATTGATTCAAAAGGTAAAAGCCAGGCTGAAAGGAATAAAATGATGGAGGATGTGCAGCAAGAATTTGGCAAGCGTTTTATTATCTTCCCGAATCCGATGTATGGCGATTGGTATGGCGGTATTATCGATGGGCAGTTTAAAGCGAAAAATAATGAGCTTTATAAGCTGCGAGCGTCTAAACTGACGCCGTTTAAGTAACAAAAACAGGTAAGGTAAATGTAAGCTACGGGCATTTATGGCATGAATATAAATACCCTGAAGCGTTTTATTCAATAGGCCGATTCGCTGGCTCTCGATATGAAGCAATTAATAGAATCGATAATATACATCGGATAGTTCCTTGTTGTATCGAGGGCTGTTTAATGTGTTCTGATTTCAACTTCGATTGTCTGGCCGACGGCTGTCGACCTCATCCGGTGAGCGAAGTGGCGGGAGGGGCGCCTCAGGCCAGAATTTGCAGGCCGTTGCGTTCCACCAGCGTCAACAACTTCATCGCGGCGGAGTTCGGTTGCGCTTCGCCGCGCTCCCATTTCTGCACCGCCTTTTTGCTGACGTTGAGATACAGCGCAAACACCGGTTGACTGACGTTTTCGCGTTCGCGCAATGCGCGGATCTCGGCCGGCCCGAACTGTTTCACCGGCCGCAGGCACAGCATGTCGAAGGTGCGCATGGTCACGTCGTCGACGAAACCGGCGCGGTGCAGGCCCTGAACTTCCTGGTGGATCGATTTCAGCATCTTGCTCATAGTTGTAACCTTATTAATTCCCCGCAGTTGACCAGCTGATACAGTCTGAATGGTGAATAATCCAGATACAGCGCCGCCAAATGCCGCCAGGAAATTAACTCATCCTGATTGATGTTGTCTCTTTCGTTTTTGGCAAAGCCATACATGAAAAAGATCCTGCCTTCATCTGCCGTTGCGATTAAGACCCGATACCCGCGCCGTTTTCCACTCCCCATCCGGGCGATGCGTTTTTTGTAAACGCAACCACCGAGATTGGCGTCGTACAACTGATTTTGCATCTCTCGCGCCGCTTTCACTATCGTGGCGTCACTGATGCGTTCGTCGCCGGCAAATGTCTGGAAGGCTTTTGTGAGATAAATGTCGGTCATTCACTCTCCGTGTGAAAATATACCCTTGATGGGTACAGATCAAGATGTTTAACGACCGAGCTAAGATGACGAAATAGGGAGTGATGGGGAACAGGAAAATATCCGTTCTGCGCAGCCTGGCGCATAGCGTTAAGGGAATTCAGAAAGCGGTAAGAAGAAATTGCGAGAGGTTGCGCATAACCGGGGAAACCCGCGCCCGGCGGTGCGTTCACCGGGCGAAATGAGACAGGTCAGACGCCGATTTTTCTGCCGAGCAGGCTGCCGGCGTGCGACTGGCCGTCCGGGCCATACAGCGATTTATTGTTCTTGCTCAGGATCGCCAGCGCCTGAGCGTTATGGTCGATCTGCTGATTGAGCAGCAGGCCATTGTGCTGATTCTTTTCGCGCAGCGTTTGGCTCAGCAGTTGAACGCGTTGCCAGCGATCGGCCAGGGGCGCATGGCTGGCGTAGGGCGCGCGTTGCCCGCAGGCTTTTTCCTGCCCCAGGCGCTGTTGCTCGAGGTAGGCGACCGTCGCCAGCAGCTGGCTTTTGGCATCGGTTACGCGCTGCAGCGCCACGCCGGGCAACTGGCCGGAACACAGCAAGTCGTGCTCTTCCTCCAGCACGCCATTGAGCGCCTGCAGCGTTTCCAACAGTTTATCCAGCAGTTGTGCCAGTTTTTCCATAGTGATGACTTATCCTTTACCGCTACTCGCCGCCGCGCCGTCAGTCGCGCCCGGCGATCCATTGAATGTCGCTCTGCGCGTCTTGCAGCAGCGCGTCGGCGATTTTGCCGGCGTCCATCTTCAGTTCGCCGCTGCGGATCGCCTGCTTGATGGCCTCGACCCGGCCCATATCGATATCCTGGGTGCCCGGCTGCATCAGGCGCGCCTGCGCCTCGCTCAGCTTGACCTGCGTGCCGCTGACGGCCGTTTCGGCCACGGCGGCCTTACGCGGTTGGAGCGGGTTGTCGGCCGGGGTTTCACGCGGTTGCACAGTGGAAACCGGCTGTAACCGCTGGGTGCGATCGATACTCATGGTCCATCTCCGTTTACGCCGTGACCGCTCGGGGGCGACGACGCTGCAATGAAAGTGTTGCGGCCCTGCTGGCCAATAAAATGCTGCTTGATTTGTCTTATCGGCAAGGTTTGCGGAACCTTTACTTTTTTATAACGTAATGCGGATAGCGCCGTCGTCTCCGACCACGCCGCTGACGATCTGCCCGGACGCCATGCGCACCCGCACGCTGTCTTCGGCGGCGGCGTTGTTCATCGCCTTGCCCGCACCGCTGATGTTGAATCCTTCGCCCTGCGCGTTGACCTGTACCGATTGCCCCGCCTTGATAATCCAGGCGCGGCGCAGCATGGCGAGGGTCAGCGGTTGGCCGGGGCTGATATTGCGCAGGCTGACGGCGCCCAACGCTTTGCCCGCTTCGGTCAGCGCGCGCGGCGGCAGGGTATCGAGCCGGCCTTCTTTCAACGTCAGATCCGCCGCGGTCAACCGGCTGCCGGCGCTGATGCCGCGCGCTGAAACCAGATAGCGGCCGAACACCTGCACCTGCGTCTGGATAAAACGCCGCTCCTGGCCACAGCGCGCCGAAATGCTGACGTTGCCGCCGATCCGCGCGTTGGGCGGCAGCGACAGCTGCGGCAGTTCGCAGGCGGGCCATTGGGCCGGCGGCGTGCGCACCCGCACTTTCACCTGCACCGGTTCGCCGCTGAACTTGCCTTGGATGAAGCTTTCGATTTGCGTCGCCAGATCGTCGGCGCGCGCGTTCAGACTGCACAGCAGGCCGATAAGCAGCAGCATTTTACCTTTCATCGTCATCTTCTCAAGCCTCATCGGGATACGCGTAAGTGTACCCGCAGCGCGCGCAGGCTAAGCAGATAAATAGCGCCCCATTTTGCGTTTATTCCCGCGATAGGGTGGCGCAGCGGGCGTTTATGCTGTCGACTCCAAATTCTAACCTCGCGGAGGGAGCATGCTCGACAAACTGGACGCGGCTCTGCGCTTTGGCCAAGAGGCGCTGAACTTGCGCGCCCAGCGGCAGGAAATTCTGGCCGCCAATATCGCCAACGCAGACACACCGGGTTATCAGGCGCGGGATATCGATTTCGCCAGCCAATTGAACAAAGTGCTGGAACAAGGGCGCGTCAACGGCAACGGCATGTCGCTGAACCTGACGGCGGCGCGCCACATCCCGGCGCAGACACTGCAGCCGCCGCAGCTCGATCTGTTGTACCGGGTGCCGGACCAGCCATCGATGGACGGCAACACGGTGGACATGGATCGCGAACGCACCAACTTTGCCGATAACAGCCTGAAATATCAGACCGACCTGACGCTGCTCAACGGGCAGATCAAAGGGATGATGTCCGTGCTGCAACAAGGATAAGGCGCATGTCTTTACTGAACATTTTTGATATCTCCGGCTCGGCGCTATCGGCGCAATCCCAGCGCATGAACGTCAGCGCCAGCAACATGGCCAACGCCGACAGCGTGACCGGCCCGGACGGCGAGCCTTACCGCGCCAAGCAGGTGGTGTTCCAGGTCGCGGCGGCGCCCGGGCAGCCGACCGGCGGCGTGCGCGTCGCCCAGGTGGTGGACGATCCGGCGCCCGAACGTCTGGTGTATCAGCCGGGCAACCCGCTGGCGGACGCCAAAGGCTACGTGCGCATGCCGAACGTCGACGTGGTGGGGGAAATGGTCAACACCATCTCCGCTTCCCGCAGCTACCAGGCCAACGTCGAGGTGCTCAACACCACCAAGTCGATGATGATGAAAACCCTGACGCTGGGTCAGTAACCGGAGGTTCCCATGGCTATCGCCGCAACCACCAACGAGTCGTTGGACAACACCGTCATCGGTAACAACAGCAAAAATACCAACAGCCAGGATCTGCACAACAGCTTCCTGACGCTGCTGGTGGCGCAGTTGAAAAACCAGGATCCGACCAATCCGATGCAGAACAACGAACTGACTTCGCAGCTGGCGCAGATCAACACCGTTCAGGGCATCGAAAAGCTCAACACCACGCTGGGGTCGATCTCCGGCCAGATCAACAGCAATCAGTCGCTGCAGGCGACTGCGCTGATCGGTCACGGCGTAATGGTGCCGGGCAACAACATTCTGGTCGGCAGCAAGGACGGCAAGGTCAGCACCACGCCGTTCGGCGTGGAACTGGAGCGCGCCGCCGATCAGGTGACCGCCACCATCACCAACGCCAGCGGGCAGGTGGTGCGCACCATCGAAATCGGCGGCCTGACCGCCGGCGTACACGCCTTCACCTGGGACGGTTCGCTGGATGACGGCACCACCGCGCCTGACGGCGCCTACAAAGTGGCGGTTAACGCCAAAGGCAACGGCGAGCAGCTGGTGGCGCGCAGCCTGCACTTCGGGCTGGTCAACGGCGTGATCCGCGACGGCAACGGCGCCAAATTGGATCTCGGCCTGGCGGGCAACGCCACCCTGGAAGACGTGCGACAGATCTTATAACCCTAAGCATCAGGCTCAATCGGACGATAGCCTGACCACTATTCGGAGAGTAACATGGCCTTTTCTCAGGCAGTCAGCGGCTTGAACGCGGCAGCAACCAATCTGGACGTGATCGGTAACAACATCGCCAACTCCGCGACCGCGGGCTTCAAATCCGGCAGCGTCTCCTTCGCCGACATGTTCGCCGGTTCGCAGGTTGGGCTGGGCGTCAAGGTGTCCGGCATCACCCAGAACTTCAAGGGCGGCACCACCACCGGCACCAGCCGTGCGCTGGATATCGCCATCAACGGCAACGGCTTCTTCCGCATGCAGGATAAAGACGGCGGTATCTTCTATACCCGCAACGGCCAGTTCAAGCTGGACGAGAACCGTAACCTGACCAACATGCAGGGCCTGCAGCTGACCGGTTATCCGGCGGCCGGTTCCCCGCCGACCATCCAGCAGGGTGCCAACCCGGTGCCGCTGAGCATTCCTGAAGGCATGATGAATGCCAAGGCGTCCACTTCCGGCGAGATGGTGACCAACCTGAAGTCCACCCATAAGGTGCCGGAGAACAAGACCTTCGATCCGACCAAACAGGACAGCTACAACTACGTCAACACCATCACCGCTTACGACTCGCTGGGCAACGCGCACAACATCAACGCCTACTTCGTCAAGACCGACGACAACAAGTGGCAGGTCTATACCCAGGATGGCAGCGCCGCGCCAGTGAACGCCGGCACCATGGAGTTCAGCACCAGCGGCAACCTGGTGAAAACCACCAGCACCAACGGCGCGCCGGGCGAGTTCAGCATGGTGATCCCGATGACTGCCAAAGACGGCGCACCGGCGCAAAACTTCACCCTGAGCTTCGCCGGCAGCATGCAGCAGAACGTGGGCAGCGACTCGGTGAGCAAAGTGGCGCAGGACGGCTATGCCGCCGGTGAATACACCAACTTCCAAATCAACAACGACGGCACCGTCGTGGGCATCTACTCCAACCAGCAGACCCAGGTGCTGGGCCAGATCGTCATGGCCAACTTCTCCAACCCGGAAGGGCTGGCGTCGCAGGGCGATAACGTTTGGCAGGAAACCGGCGCGTCCGGCCAGCCGCGCGTCGGTCTGTCGGGCGGTGGCGGCTTCGGTAAGCTGACCAGCGGCGCGCTGGAATCTTCCAACGTCGATCTGAGCCAGGAACTGGTGAACATGATCGTCGCGCAGCGTAACTACCAGTCCAACGCCCAGACCATCAAGACGCAGGACTCCATCCTGCAGACGCTGGTTAGCCTGCGCTAATAGGGCCGAGTTATGGATCACGCGATTTATACCGCGATGGGCGCGGCGCGCCAAACGCTGGAGCAGCAGTCCATCACCGCCAACAACCTGGCCAACGCGTCGACGCCGGGCTTTCGCGCCCAGCTCGCCGCATTGCGCGCGGTGCCGGTCGACGGGCCGAGCCTGGCGACGCGCACCTTGGTGACCGCGTCGACGCCGGGCGCCGACATGAGCCAGGGGGCGCTGAACTACACCGCGCGTCCGCTGGACGTGGCGCTGCAGCAGGACGGTTTCCTGGCGGTGAGCCTGCCGGGCGGCGGTGAGGCCTATACCCGCAACGGCAACATTCAGATCTCCTCCACCGGGCAGTTGACGGTGCAGGGGCTGCCGGTGATGGGCGACGGCGGCCCGATCGAGGTGCCGCCGTCGGCGGAGATCACCATTGCGGCCGACGGCACCATTTCGGCGCTGAACGCCGGCGATCCGCCGAACACCATCGCGCAGATCGGCCGCCTGAAGCTGGTGAAGGCTGATGCGCGCGAAGTGATGCGCGGTGACGACGGGCTGTTCCGCCTGACGCCGGAAACCCAACAGCAGCGCGGCAATCAGTTGCAAAACGATCCGCAGGTGCGGGTGATGCCGGGCGTGCTGGAGGGCAGCAACGTCAAGCCGATGGAGACCATGGTCGACATGATCGCCAACGCCCGCCGTTTTGAAATGCAAATGAAGGTCATCCACAGCGTGGATGAAAACGAACAGCGTGCCAACTCACTGCTCTCATTGAGTTAAGCAGCAAGGAAATAACCGATGATTCCATCCTTATGGATTGCCAAAACCGGTCTGGACGCGCAGCAGACCAACATGGACGTGATCGCCAACAACCTGGCGAACGTCAGCACCAACGGCTTCAAACGCCAGCGTGCGGTATTTGAAGATCTGCTGTACCAGACCATGCGTCAGCCGGGGGCGCAGTCCTCCGAGCAGACCACGCTGCCTTCCGGCCTGCAGATCGGCACCGGCGTGCGTCCGGTGGCGACCGAGCGTCTGCACAGCCAGGGCAACCTGTCGCAGACCAACAACAGTAAAGACGTCGCCATCAAGGGGCAGGGTTTCTTCCAGGTGATGCTGCCGGACGGCACCCAGGCCTATACCCGCGACGGGTCGTTCCAGATCGATCAGAACGGCCAACTGGTGACCTCCAGCGGTTTCCAGGTGCAGCCGGCGATCACCATTCCGGCTAACGCGCTGTCCATCACCGTCGGCCGCGACGGCATCGTCAGCGTCACCCAGCAGGGGCAAACCGCCGCCCAGCAGGTCGGCCAACTGACGCTGACCACGTTCGTCAACGACAGCGGTCTGGAGAGCGTGGGCGAGAACCTGTACCAGGAAACCGAAAGCTCGGGTGCGCCGAACGAGAGCACCCCGGGGCTGAACGGCGCCGGTTTGCTGTATCAGGGTTACGTGGAAACCTCCAACGTCAACGTGGCGGAAGAGCTGGTCAACATGATTCAGACTCAGCGCGCGTACGAGATCAACAGCAAAGCGGTATCGACCTCCGATCAGATGCTGCAAAAGCTGACGCAACTGTAATCTGTCATTGACGGGCCCGGCTTGCCGCGCCCGTCATTCTCTTTCGTGAAACAAAGGCGATACCCGTGGTAACCACATATTCGATGGCAATCCTGCCGCGGCAGGGACAACGCTGGCTGGCGGGCATGGTGATGCTGACGCTGAGCGGCTGCGCCTATATCCCGCACAAACCGCTGGTGGACGGCGCGACCACGGCGCAACCGGCGCCGGCCAGCGCGCCGATGCCGAACGGCTCGATCTTCCAGACGGTGCAGCCGATGAACTACGGCTACCAGCCGCTGTTCGAAGACCGCCGTCCGCGCAACGTCGGCGACACCCTGACCATCGTGCTGCAGGAAAACGTCAGCGCCAGCAAAAGCTCCTCCGCCAACGCCAGCCGCAACGGCGCCAGCAAGTTCGGCGTCGCCACCTCGCCGCGTTACCTCGACGGCCTGTTGGGCAATGCGCGCGCCGATATGGACATTTCCGGCGACAGCACCTTCGGCGGCAAGGGCGGCGCCAACGCCAACAACACCTTCAACGGCACCATTACGGTGACGGTCAACCAGGTGCTGGCCAACGGCAACCTGCACGTGGTGGGGGAAAAGCAGATCGCCATCAACCAGGGCACCGAATTCATCCGCTTCTCCGGCGTCGTCAATCCGCGCACCATCAGCGGCAATAACTCGGTGACCTCGACGCAGGTGGCGGACGCGCGTATCGAATACGTCGGCAATGGCTATATCAACGAAGCGCAGACCATGGGCTGGCTGCAGCGCTTCTTCTTAAATGTTTCACCGTTCTAAGGATTGACTGATGCTGAAAAAATGGTTTATCGCGCTGTGCGTCGGGCTGGTGTGCTTGCCGGCGGCGGCGGAGCGCATCCGCGATCTGGTGACGGTGCAGGGCGTGCGAGACAACGCCCTGATCGGCTACGGCCTGGTGGTGGGGCTGGACGGCTCCGGCGACCAGACCATGCAGACGCCGTTCACCACCCAAAGCCTGAGCAACATGCTGTCGCAGCTGGGCATCACCGTGCCGCCGGGCACCAACATGCAGCTGAAAAACGTGGCGGCGGTGATGGTGACCGCCAAACTGCCGCCGTTCTCGCGCGCCGGGCAGAACATCGACGTGGTGGTTTCTTCGATGGGCAACGCCAAGAGCCTGCGTGGCGGCACCCTGCTGATGACGCCGCTCAAAGGCGTGGATAACCAGGTTTATGCGCTGGCGCAGGGCAACGTGCTGGTCGGTGGCGCGGGCGCGGCGGCCGGCGGCAGCAGCGTGCAGGTCAACCAGCTGGCGGGCGGGCGCATCAGCAACGGCGCCACCATCGAGCGTGAGCTGCCGACCACCTTCGGCAGCGGCGGCGTTCTCAACCTGCAGCTGAACGACGAAGATTTCACGCTGGCGCAGCAGATCAGCGACGCCATCAACCGCCAACGCGGCGGCGGCACCGCGACGCCGCTCGACGCCCGCACGATCCAGGTGCTGGTGCCGCAGGGCAACAGCTCTCAGGTGCGCTTCCTGGCGGAGATTCAAAACATTACCGTCAACGTCGGCGCGATGGACGCCAAAGTGATCATCAACTCGCGCACCGGTTCGGTGGTGATGAACCGCGATGTGATCCTCGACTCTTGCGCCGTCGCTCAGGGTAATCTGTCGGTGGTGGTCGATCGGCAGAACACCGTCAGCCAGCCGACGACGCCGTTCGGCGGCGGCCAGACGGTGGTGACGCCAAACACCCAGATCTCGGTGCAACAGCAGGGCGGATCGCTGCAGAAAGTGAACGCCAGCGCCAACCTGAACAACGTGATCCGCGCGCTGAACGCGCTGGGCGCCACGCCGATCGACCTGATGTCGATCCTGCAGGCGATGCAGAGCGCCGGCTGCCTGCGCGCCAAGCTGGAAATCATCTGATGGCTGGCGATCTGATGGCGATGTCGGGCGCGGCCTATGACGCCCAGGCGCTGAATGGCCTCAAGCGCGATGCGGCGGCTGACCCGCAGGGCAACCTCAAGCAGGTGGCCCAGCAGGTGGAAGGCATGTTCGTGCAGATGATGCTGAAAAGCATGCGTTCCGCCTTGCCGCAGGACGGGGTATTGAGCAGCGATCAAACGCGGCTCTATACCTCGATGTACGACCAGCAAATCGCCCAGCAGATGTCGCAAAAAGGGCTGGGGCTGGCGGACATGATGGTCAAGCAGATGAGCAATGCCAACACGGTGCCGAGTGAAACGGCGGGCCTGTCGCCGATGGCGCTGGATAACGAGGTGCTGCAAACGCTGCCGAACCAGGCGCTGGAGCAGATGGTGCGCCGCGCGATGCCGAAAGCTCCGCCGGCCGCCGCGCCGCTGTCGCTCAACAACGGCAACTTCGTCGCTCGTCTGTCGATACCAGCGAAGGTGGCCAGCCAGCAGAGCGGCATTCCGCATCAGCTGATCGTCGCGCAGGCGGCGCTGGAGTCCGGCTGGGGGCAGCGCGAGATCCCGACCTCAGACGGCACGCCGAGCTACAACCTGTTCGGCATCAAGGCCGGCGGCAGCTGGAACGGGCCGGTGACGGAGATCACCACCACCGAGTTCGAACAGGGCGCGGCGAAGAAGGTGAAGGCGAAGTTCCGCGTTTACGGTTCGTATGTCGAAGCGATCGCCGATTACGTCAAACTGCTGACCAACAACCCGCGCTACGCCGACGTGGCCGCCGCGCGCAGCCCGGAGCAGGCGGCGCATGCGTTGCAGCGCGCCGGATACGCCACCGACCCGCAGTACGCCAGCAAACTGGTCAGCGTGATCCAGCAGATGAAGAGCGCGGGGGAACAGGCGGTCAAAGCCTATACCCACGATTTGAAAGAGTTGTTCTAAATCCCCGTCATGCTTGTCGCCTTGCTGCGGCGCCAATTATTGAGGGGATAGGCGGTAATGAAGGCTGGCTGGAGGCTGACCGCATTGCCGCTTTTTTTCCTCAAGTTCTTCTCATTTTTGCCGATAACCGAGACAGGCTGAGCGAACAGGCTCAGCAGCTCAATTTGAACCCTGTGGGCCACCGGCGCCGCAGCATAAGGAATTCCGATGTCCAATAGCTTAATCAATACCGCGATGAGCGGGCTGAATGCGGCTCAGGTGGCGCTCAGTACCGTCAGCAACAACATCTCCAACTACAACGTGGCGGGGTACAACCGCCAGACCGCGATCCTGGCGCAGAACGGCGGCATGGCCACCATGAGCGGCTTTATCGGCAACGGCGTCACCGTCACCAGCGTCAACCGCGAGTACAACCAGTTCATCACCAACCAGCTGCGCGGCGCACAGAGTTCGTTCGGGGCGCAAAACGCCTATTACGAGAAGATTTCGCAGATCGACAACCTGTTGGCGAGCAAAACCAACCCGCTGTCGACCAACATGCAGGATTTCTTCACCAACCTGCAGAACCTGGTGAGCAACGCCGGTGACGACGCCGCGCGCCAGACGGTGCTGGGCAAGGCCAACGGCCTGGTGAACCAGTTCAACAACACCGACAAATTCCTGCGCGACATGGACAGCGGCGTCAATCAGCAGATCAGCGATACGGCGCAGCAGATCAACAGCTACGGCCAACAGATCGCCAAGCTGAACGACGAGATCACCCGTTTGCGCGGCAGCGCCGGCGGCGAGCCGAATGCGTTGCTGGATCAGCGCGATCAGCTGGTTACCGAGCTGAATCAGCTGGTGGGCGTACAGGTCACGCAGCAGGACGGCGACGCCTATACCGTCTCCTTCGCCAACGGTTTGACCCTGGTGCAGGGCAGCAACACCTATCAGGTGGAAGCCGTGCCTTCCAGCAGCGATCCTTCTCGTCTGACCATCGGCTATAACCGCGGCAATGGCGCCAGCGAAGTGCCGGAAGGCCAGATCACCAGCGGCACGCTGAGCGGCGTGCTGAAATTCCGCAGCGAGACGCTGGACGGCGTGCGCAATCAGCTGGGCCAGTTGGCGCTGGCGATGGCGGATAGCTTCAACCAGCAGCATCGCGCCGGTTTCGACCTGAACGGCGACGCGGGCGGCGACTTCTTCAGCTTCAGCGGCGGCCGGGTGGTGGATAACACCCGCAACACCGGCGATGCGTCGCTGTCGGTCGCTTACACCGACACCGGCAAGGTGAAGGCCAACGATTATCGCGTCGAGTTCGACGGCAGCAACTGGCAGGTCAGCCGCCTGCCCGACAACGTGAAAGTCAACGCCACGCCGGGCACCAGCGCCGACGGCAAACCGACGCTGAACTTCGACGGGCTGGAAGTGAGCATCGACGGCAATGCGCAGGCCAAAGACAGCTTCACCGTGAAGCCGGTCAGCGACGTGGCGGGCAATCTGAAAGTGGCCATCACCGATTCATCCAAGATTGCCGCCGCCGGTAAAGACGACAGCGGCCGCGGCGATAACGAAAACGCCAAGAAGCTGCTGGATCTGCAAACCAAAAACCTGGTGGACGGTAAGGCGACCCTGAGCGGCGCTTACGCCGGCATCGTCAGCGGCGTCGGCAACCAGACCGCTGCCGCCAAGGCCATCACCACGTCGCAGGCCAAGATCGTGACGCAGCTGGGCGCGCAACAGCAGTCGATGTCCGGCGTCAACCTCGACGAAGAGTACGGTGAGCTGCTGCGTTTCCAGCAGTACTACATGGCCAACGCGCAGGTGATCCAGACCGCCAGCTCGCTGTTCGATGCGCTGCTGAATATTCGTTGATTTTATTGTTAACCGGCGCCGATAACGGCGCCGGCCGCTCAGAGTAAGGAACCCACAGCATGCGCATGAGCACCAGCATGATGTACCAACAGAACATGAACGGCATCACGGGCAACCAGTCGCTGTTCATGAAGGCCGCCGAGCAGCTTTCCTCGGGCAAGCGGGTGATCAACCCGTCCGACGATCCGCTGGCGGCGTCGCGCGCGGTGATGTTGTCGCAGTCGCAGGCGGAAAACAGCCAATACACGCTGGCGCGCACTTTCGCTCGCCAAAGCGTGTCGATGGAAGAAACGGTCTTGGCCGGCGCAACGTCCACCATCGCGGACATGAAGGCGCTGATCGTCAGCGCCGGCGGCACCGAAAGCGATAACGACCGTCAGTCGCTGGCCACCCAGCTGCAGGGGCTGAAAGATCAGCTGCTGAACCAGGCCAACAGCACCGACGGCAACGGCCGCTATATGTTCGGCGGATACGTGAACGACAAGGCGCCGTTCGTCGATAACGGCGGCACCGTCAGCTATCAGGGCGGCGACAAGACGGTTCAGCAGAAAGTGGACGCCAACCGCACCATGACCATCGGCCATACCGGCAACGCGGTGTTCATGTCATTGACCAGCAACCCGAAGCCTGAGCCGGACGGCAGTGCGCCGGTCAGCAACGTGTTCGAGAGTATCGATATCGCGCTGAACGCGCTGAAAACCCCGCTGCAGGGCGCCGATGAGGCCACCAGGCAGCAGGTGAACGATGCGCTGGCGAAAGCCAACCGCGGCCTGGACAACTCTTACAACAACGTGCTGAGCGTGCGCGCCGAGCTGGGCAGCCAGCTGCAGGAAATGGATCAGCTGGACAGCATCGGCAAAGAGCGCGATATGACCAACCAGGTCCAGATGAGCGCGTTGACGGATGCCGATCTGGCCGAGTCTATTTCGTCTTACTTTATGCAGCAGGCGGCGCTGCAGGCGTCGTATAAAACCTTCAGCGATATGCAGGGCATGTCGCTGTTCCAGATGAATCGTTAAGAGCAATACCCCGTTGCCTGACCGCGACGGGTTTCCCTTTAGTGCGCTTAGAAAATACCCTCTCCGCCCCGCGGGGAGGGAGGCTTCTTGAAACCGGGCGCACTCGTTTGGCGCGTCGCTTGTTCTCCCACTACTGACTGAGCGACGCGCCTTTTTTTGTCTGCGTGTTCCCATTCACCTTAAGCGTCAGCGGAAAGGCACGCCGCGATCGTTGCCGGACCCTTTAGTGCATTGACTGCCTATGTTGACAAAGGCTGAGGCCGCCGCCGTGCCAATCGCACTGCCGTTACGGCTGGTCAGTTCTCTCAACATAGGTCGATCTCCTGTTAACGCGACTTCGCGTTATTTTTAGGGGTGTTGTTTTTGATTTGAGGCTTGGGGCTTGCATTGAGCAGCCACCGTATGGGGTTGCAGATATACTCGGCCAGTTTTAATGACCCGAACAAAGTAAACAGGATGATGACAAACCTATCGACGCCAGGCGGCAGAACAAACAAACCCCATGAAAAGCCCAACGTGTTTAAAATGGTGCTCATGATCAAGAGGGAAATGCCGGAGATAAATAAATCACTCAGCTGAAATTTTATCTTCATATTTACACCGATTATATTTTGGTGAGATTTGCAGCGTGCTGTCTGCAAGGTCGTTCTCAATATAACGCTGGGGGAATAAGGGGCAAAATCGATTTTTCTTGTCAGCGGATAAATAAGAGGTGTGAGTAAATCAAATTATTAATGCATTATCTCTAAATTTAGCGTGGCAGCGAGGGCGACGTGCTGCATTATTTCATTCCTGACAATGAAATGCACAGGATGTCGACATGGCTTGCCGACGGGTGATCAATGCCGGTTACGGCAGGAGCCGGGTTGCCGTCCCGGTGCAGCGTCGAATGGCGCAGCAGAGGCCGGATACGGGCGCAACCCGGAGTGTTTTGCTAAAAACCGTACGGTATTATTTCTTTTTCTTCACCACTTTCCATTTCCCGCCGTCGGCCGTCTCGGTAAAAGAAACTCTAAACTTGTTGCTTTTCCAGTGGGTCAAACCGAATAACCGGCGTGCCTTGCGGTTGCTTTTCGCTTTAATCATGATCTCGCTCCTGTGGTTAGCAAAGGTCGATACTGCGCCCTGCAGCCGGCAGGCGCCGGACGCATTTATTCAGGGTGTCAGTTATTTGCCGCGCATTTAACAATGCGTGACGGGGTTGTTTTTATTTTTTTTCACTCGAGATAAACGTATTTTATCGCCGCGGAAAATTAAGGAGGTGCAAGGCGATATTTTTTTGTTACCGGGTCTATTCTAGGTCGGGGTTTTATTTATTCAAGCCGCCGGAGACATTTGAACCTTAATCCGGATAAAAGACGTTTCTCAGGCTTTTGTTCCAGGAAAGCGTTTTTATTGCCATTTTGTCTCAGAGGGAAGCGGGAGGGAAAGAAGGGGCGGCTTAGGGGCTCAGAAAGTCATGCCGCCGATCACCGCCGCCAGCCGATCGAAGATTTCACCGAACAGATGCTCGCAGAACGGCGCCAGCATCGGCATCATCATGCCCAGCGTCATGATGCCGAAGGTCATGGTGACCGGGAAACCGATCACGAAGACCGACAGCTGCGGCGTCATGCGGTTGAGCAAGCCGAGCGCCATGTTGAGCGTCAACAGCAGGCAGATCAGCGGCAGCGCCAGCATCATGCCGTTGATGAAGATCAGCGAGCCGACCTGGGTCAGCACCAGGAAGCCGTTGCCGTTCAGCGGCTGCGTTTGGACAGGCAGGGTGTGGAAGCTGTCCGCCAGCAGCGAAATCAGCCACAGATGGCCGTCGAAGCTGAGGAACAGCAGCATCGCCAGCAGGTTGAGCAGGCGCGCCAGCACCGGCATGTTCGGGCCACCGCTGGGATCGAAGAAGGTGGCGAACGACAGGCCCATCTGCATGCCGATCACTTCGCCCGCCAGGCGCACCGCCGCGAAGGCGAACTGCATGGTCAATCCCAGCGCCACGCCGATCAGAATCTGTTGAATCGCCAGCCACAGGCCGGCGGCGGAGAAGATCGGGATATTGCTGGCGGGCAGCGTCGGCGCGATCAGGATGACGATCAGCCCGCCAAGGCCGATTTTGACCTTTTTGCTGATTTGCTTTTCGCTGAATACCGGCGCGGTGCTTATCAGCGCCAGAATGCGCAGCAGCGGCCAAAAATAGTGGCTGAGCCAGACGGTGAGCTGGGCGCTGTCGAAGGTGAGCACGGTTAGCCGATCAGGGTGGGCAGGTTGCTGAACAGGGTGCGCATGTAGTCCAGCAGCAGGTTCAACATCCAGGGGCCGGCGATGATGATGGTGGCCACCACCGCCAGAATTTTGGGGATGAACGACAGCGTCATTTCGTTGATCTGGGTGGCGGCCTGCAGCAGGCTGACCACCAGGCCGCTGATCAGTGCCGCCAGCAGCAGCGGGGCGGCCAGCGCCAGCGCCACTTTCATCGCTTCGGTGCCGAGCGCCATAACCGATTCAGGTGTCATCTCGCGTTCTCCGGTCGGGGGTTACGAATAGAAACTCTGCGCCAGCGAGCCGAGCAGCAGCTGCCAGCCATCGACCAGCACGAACAGCATCAGCTTGAACGGCAGCGAGATGGTGGCCGGCGGCACCATCATCATCCCCAGCGCCATCAGCACGCTGGCGACCACCAGGTCGATAATCAGGAACGGAATGAACACCGTAAAGCCGATCTGGAAGGCGGTTTTCAGTTCGCTGGTGACGTAGGCGGGCAGCAGGATGCGCATCGGCACCGCCTCCGGGCCGGCCAGCGGTGGCTGATTGGCCAGCCTGGCGTACAGCGCCAGATCGGTTTCGCGCGTTTGGCGCAGCATGAATTCGCGCAGCGGCTGCGCGCCTTTATCCAGCGCGACCTCCAACCCGATCTTGTCCTGGCTGAACGGCAGGTAGGCGTCCTGATAAACTTTGTCGAACACCGGCGACATGATGAAGAAGGTCAGGAACAGCGCCAGCCCCAGCATCACCTGGTTCGGCGGCGCCGACGGGGTGCCCAGCGCGTTGCGCAGCAGCCCGAGCACGATGATGATGCGGGTAAAGCTGGTCATCATCAGCAGCATGGCGGGCAGGAAGGTCAACGAGGTCAACAGCACCAGCGTCTGCACCGGCAGCGACCAGCTTTGGCCGCCGTTGGCCAGCGGCTGGCTGATCAGCCCCGGCAGTTGCGCCAAAGCCGCCGGGCTGATGAACAGCAGGGCGGCAGGGAGCCAAACCGCCGGACGGCGGACGAGGGTATGAAGAGTTGAGGTCATGCCGATTTTTCCGGGCGTTTCAGAACTTTTTGCATCAGTTGGCGGAAGTCCGCCGGCGTCGCCGCGTCGGCCGCGCCCTCGTCTTTCGGCGGGGCAGGCAGGGTGTGCAGCGGGGTGATCTGCTGGGCGGTGACGCCCAATACCAGCAAGGTGTCGTCGACTTCCACCACCACCACGCGCTCGCGCTGCCCGACCTGGCAACTGGCGCGCAGGTTGAGCAGCTTGTTGTTGCGCGCCTGCGGGGCGAAGCCCAGCCGACGGAACAGCCAACCGGCCAATAGGATCAGCAGCAGAATGCCGCCGAGCGCGCTGCTGACCTGCATCAACACCGAACCGGCCGGCAAGGCCGGCGCGGCGGGTGGTTGGCTGCTTTGGACGGTAACGGGCGCCGCGACGGTCATCAGCGGCTCAGTCGGCGCATGCGTTCGGACGGGGTGATGATGTCGGTGATGCGCACGCCGAACTTGTCGGCCACCACCACCACTTCACCTTGTGCGATCAGGTAACCGTTGATGAGGATGTCCAGCGGCTCGCCGGCCAGGCCGTCCAGCGCTACCACCGAGCCTTGCGACAGGCGCAGCAGCTCTTTGATGGTCATCTTGGTGCGCCCCAGTTCCACGGTCAGCTTGACCGGAATATCCAGGATCAGGTCGATATCCTGCAGGCTGCCGAGCGCATCCTGAGCTTCCAGCGACTTGAACACCCCTTCGGTGCTCGCGCCGGATTTCTCTGAGGACTGCTGCTCGTTAAACGCATCAGCCCACAGATCGTCTACGGATTCCTTTCCTTCGCCAGACGGTTGCTTAGGATCACTCATTGGGCTGTTCCTCACTCAGAGCATTCAAAATAGGGTTAATCAAATGTTCAACACGCAGGGCATATTGCCCGTTCAACGTGCCGTATTGGCTGGTCAGAACCGGTACGCCGTCCACATGGGCAATCAGGCGTTCCGGCTTGTCTATCGGTAATACATCGCCCGGCTGCAGCTTCAGGACTTTCGACAGCCGCATCGGGATATCGACGAAGTTGGCGATCAGTTCCAGTTCGGAGTGCTGCACCTGCTTCACCAGCGTTTCGCGCCAATGGCTGTCTTCCTGCCGCGAGTTTTCCAACGGCGGGTTGGTCAACAGCTCGCGCAGCGGCTCAATCATGGCGAACGGAATGCAGATGTTGAACTCGCCGGTCAGCGCGCCGATCTCCACCTGGAACGGCGTGGTGACCACGATATCGTTCGGCGAAGTGGTGATGTTGGTGAACTTCACCTGCATTTCGGCGCGTACGTACTCCACGTCGATCTTGTAGATGGCGCTCCAGGCGTCGCCGTAGGCGTCCAGCGCCAGGCGCAGCATGCGCTTGATCACCCGCTGTTCGGTCGGGGTGAACTCGCGGCCTTCGACCTTGGTCGGGAAGCGGCCGTCGCCGCCGAACAGGTTATCGACGGCGATGAACACCAGGCTCGGCGCGAACACGAACAGGGCGGTGCCGCGCAGCGGGTTCAGATGCACCAGGTTCAGGTTGGTCGGCACCGGCAGGTTGCGGGCGAACTCGTGATACGGCTGGATTTTGATCGGGCCGACGGTAATGTCCGGGCTGCGGCGCAGCAGGTTGAACAACCCCATGCGGAACTGCCGGGCAAAACGTTCGTTGATGATTTCCAGCGCGTGCAGACGCTCGCGCACCACGCGGCGCTGGGTGGTCGGATCGTAAGGCTTGACCTCGCTCTCTTTGCCGACTATCGCTTCGGGTTCATCACCCGCGCTGTCGCCGTTGAGCAAGGCGTCGATCTCTGCCTGTGAAAGAATGCTGTCGCCCATAGTGATTACCGCAGTATGAAGGCGGTGAACAGCACATCGCTGACCACCTGCTTCGGTTGTCCCTTAACCAGCGGCGGGCTGAGCACGTCCTTAATCTGCGCCACCAACCGTTGCTTCCCTTGTTCATTGGCCAGCTGGCTCGCTTCCTGACGGGAGAGCAGCATCAGCAGACGGCTGCGCACTTCCGGCAGAAAATCGTTCAGCTGACGGCGGGTACTTTCGTCCGGCAGACGCAGCGTGAGGCCGATGTACAGCACGCGATCCGGGTTGTTGTCCGGCGTCACCAGGTTGACGGTAAAGGTGTCGAGCGGCATGAACACCGGCGCGGCCGGCGGTTGCTGTTTGGCGGCGGCCGGTTCGGCGCCGTTTTTATGCTGTTGCAGCAGCCACCAGCTGTAGCCCGCGGCGCCACAGGCGACGACGCTGATCAACACCAGCAGGATGACTAGAAGGGAGCGTTTCGGTGCTGCGGGAAGGGTGTTCTGAGACATAGCCAAATCTAATTCCTGTTGTTCCACCCGCGGCCGGCGAGGCGGCGGGCATAGCGCGCGGCAAAGCCGCACGCATGACATGTAAAGGTATTATCGCGTCTATTGCGGCGTGCAATAGCTTGAATAGACGCGCAAATGGGTGCCAGCTTGGGCGTTTGCGGCGGCTCAGGCGAAAATATCGACGCCGTTGACCGCACTGGCCATGCGCTGCAGCGCCACCGGTGCGCTGACGCCCTCGGCGGCCGCAGTGTCACCGCCATGATGTTCCGCATAGCTGGCACGCCCCTGGCCGTTGGAAGCCTGCTGCTGCGCCTGTTGCTGCCATTGCGGCGTGGACTCGCCGCCCACGCTGCTTTGCCCCAGGTTGATGCCGCTCTCCGCCAGCGCGTGACGCAGCTGCGGCATCGCCGCTTCCACCGCCGCACGCACCTGGCCGTGAGCGGAGGCGATGTGCAGCTGCGCCTGCTGATCGTCCAGCTTCAGCGTGATCTGCAGGGCGCCCAGTTCCTGCGGGTGCAGGCGCAGCTCGGCGCTCTGCTGGCCGTTGCGGTGGAACATCAGCACCTGTTGGCTCAACGCCTGCTGCCACTCCGGGCTGCCCAGCTGCGCGTTGAGCTGCGGCGCAGGCGGCGCGGTCACCAGTGCGCTGGCCGGGGCGGCGGTTTGCGTCGGGCTGGCGGCGGTCAGGGCGACGGCGTGATTGAGCGGCGGCGGCTGTGGCGTATCGCCCGCCTGTAGCGGTTGTGCGGTGCTTGCGCGTTCGCCGTTGGTCGGTTGCGGGAGCACCGCCGTGGCGTTATCGCCGTCGGCGGCAGGCGTTTTCGCGCCCGTCGGCGACGGAGCAGGGGATGCCGATGAATGTGTGGCGGTTTTATCACCGGCCGCCGCGATGTTCAGCAGGCCGTTGCCGGGCTGCAGCGCAGTCGCCTCGTCAGCGCTTTCCACCGGCAGCGAGCGTTGGCCTTCGGCTGGCTGAGTCTGGGCGACGATCGCGGCCGGCAGCATGGCGTACAGCGCCTGCAGCGTTGCGGCATCCAGCTCTTTGGCGGCGGCGATCGGCGGCTGCGCCGGTTTGTCGCCGGCGGCGGGCGCTTCGCCCTCGGCGCCCTCAGGCGAAAGCGCGTTGGCTACGGTTGTCGGGTTCTGCAGCAGGCCGCCGCGCTCGCCGAAGGTGGCCAGCAGTTGATTGAGCTGGTTGCGGCTCAGGGCCGGGGCGCGTTCTTCGTCCGCGCTCAGCGCGACCGGCGGCTGTTTTCCGTCGGCGGCGGGCGCGAAACGGGCGCCGAGCAGTTGGGCGAAAGCGGACGACAGCTGGCTTTCATCCAGCGCCGAGGTCAGTTCGGCCAGGCCGCCGGCGTCGCCGGGTAAGGCCAGGCCGGGCAGGGCGTTCAGATTCATGGGTTGATATTCCTTTGTGCACTGCGTTGAGCGAACTCATCCATCAGTTTTTGATCCCGTTTGTTCTCCTGCTGCTGCTCCGCCGTCAGAGCGCGGGTATGCAGGGTCTCGAAAGCGTTCAGCCGCTGTTGTTTGTCTTGCCATTGCTTCACCGCATGATCCACTTTCTGCCCCCACTGCAGCAGCTGTTGGCGGTGCTGGTCGATGGCCTGTTCCAGCGTGCCGATAAACTGCTGGTAGTTTTGCCAGCGTGAGCTGTCCATGCCGTCGCAGAGCGTATGATTCAGCTTCTGGCGGTATTCGTCCTGATAGTTGAGCAGCATCGACAGCTGTTGCTCCGCCGCCTGCTGCGCCTGCCGTACCTGGCCCAGCTGTTGCGCGGCCTGTTCCACCGCATCCTGCGCCAGATCGCGCAGGGTAATCAGGGGTGACTGTGATTTCATCGCTGTGCGCCTCTGGTGACGTTAAACAATCAACTGCTGCAGCTGTTGACAGGCTTCATCGTAGCCGCTGCGTTCAAAGATGCCCTGTTGCAGGTAGGCTTCCATCTGCGGATACAGCGTCATCGCTTTGTCCAGCAACGGATCGCTGCCCGCCGCGTAGGCGCCGACGCTGATCAGATCGCGGTTGCGCTGATAGCTGGCCAGCATCTGTTTGAAGGTGCGCACCCGGCGGTAATGCTCTTCGTCGATCAGCGACGTCATGGCGCGGCTGATTGACGCTTCGATGTCGATCGCCGGGTAGTGGCCGGCTTCCGCCAGGCGCCGGGACAGCACCACGTGGCCATCGAGGATGGCGCGCGCCGAGTCGGCGATCGGGTCTTGCTGATCGTCCCCTTCGGTCAACACGGTGTAGAAGGCGGTGATGGAACCGCCGCCGCTGATGCCGTTGCCCGCGCGTTCCACCAGCGCAGGCAGCTTGGCGAAGACCGACGGCGGGTAGCCTTTGGTCGCCGGCGGCTCGCCGATGGCCAGGGCGATCTCACGCTGCGCCATGGCGTAGCGGGTAAGGGAGTCCATGATCAGCAACACATGCTGCCCGCGATCGCGGAAATCCTCGGCGATGCGGGTGGCGTAGGCCGCCCCCTGCATGCGCAGCAGCGGCGAGACGTCCGCCGGCGCGGCGATCACCACCGATCGCGCCCGGCCTTCGGCGCCGAGAATGTTCTCGATAAAGTCTTTGACCTCGCGGCCACGTTCGCCGATCAGGCCAACGACGATCACATCCGCCTGGGTATAACGGGCCATCATGCCGAGCAGCACGCTCTTGCCGACGCCGGAGCCGGCGAACAGGCCCATGCGCTGGCCGCGGCCGACGGTCAGCAGGCCGTTGATGGTGCGCACCCCCACGTCCAGCACCTGCTCGATCGGCGTGCGCTGCAAGGGGTTGAACGGTGCGGTGATCAGCGGCGCGCGGTAACCGGTTTCCGGTGAAGGCAGGCCGTCGAGCGGTTTGGCGCTGCCGTCCAGCACCCGCCCCAACAGGGCCGGGCCGAGCGGCAGCTGTTTGCCGGCGCTTTGGCCTTCCGGCGCGATGCGGGCGTAAACCCGCGCGCCCGGCACGATGCCTTCCACCTCTTCCAGCGGCATCAGGAACAGCCGCTGGCCGTTGAAGCCGACCACTTCGCTTTCCACTTCCTGCACCTCACCGGCGTCGTGCCGTTCGATGAGGCAGGTCGCGCCGAGCGGCAGCTGCAGGCCGGTGGCTTCCAACACCAATCCGGTGGCGCGGGTCAGGCGACCGTAGCGGCGCACCATCGGCGCGCGCGCGATGCGTTTTTCCAGCGTATCCAGAGAGCTCAGCCAGCGGCCGAGACGCGCGGTCATCAGACTTCTCCCGGTGCCGCCAGGCGGCACAATTCATGCCAGCGCGTCGCCAGGCTGGCGTCGAGATCGCCTTCCTCGGCGCTGACCTTGCAGCCGCCCGGGTGCAGCTCGCCGTCCGCCAGCAGGCGCCAGCCGTGCAGGCTGAGGGTGACCCCCAGCTGCTGCTCGACACGCGAGTAGTCGTCCGGGTGTACCCGCAGCTGCGGCTTGCCGTTGAACATCGGTTCCTGCTGGATCAGCTGTTGGATCTGCGCCAGCAGGGCGGTGCCGTCGCACACCGGCGGCTGGCCCAGCACCTGCTTGGCGGCGGTCAGCGCCAGCTGCATCAGCCGCGAAGCGATCACGCTGTCGAGCGCGTCCAGCGTGTGCTGGAATTCGGTGACCAGCTGCTGCCAGTGGGCGGTCAGCGGCTGTTGCTGCTGTTGCGCTTCCAGCAGCCCTTGCTGGCGGCCTTCCTCCAGTCCGGACTGAAAACCGGCCTCATAGCCTTTTTGCTGGCCGTCGGCATAGCCCACCTGCTGGCCCTGTTGCTCCGCCTGCAGGCGCAGCGTCGCCAACTGCTGTTGCAATTCGGCCTGTGCGTCCGGCGACGGATCGTCAAGTTCGAGATCCGGCAACTGTGGCAGTTCGATCGCCGGTTTCTGTTCGCCCAGATCGTTGAGCGACCAGGGCTGCCAGGGTAGGGTGTTAATGCGATCAGACATAGGTGTCCTCGCCGCCGCCGATGATCATTTCGCCGCTTTCCGCCAGGCGTCTCACCACCAGCAGGATGGCTTTCTGCTCGTTCTCCACCTGCGACATGCGCACCGGCCCACGGTTGGCCAGATCGTCGCGCAGGATGTCGGCGGCGCGTTGCGACATGTTCTTGAGGAACTTCTCGCGCAGCGGCTGCTCGGCGCCTTTCAAGGCGATCAGCAGCGACTCGCCTTCCACTTCCTGCAGCAGGCGTTGGATACTGCGATCGTCGACTTCCACCAGGTTTTCGAACAGGAACATCTCGTCGATGATCTTCTGCGCCAGCTCGCCGTCGTATTCGCGCATCGCGTCGATGACCGCTTCTTCCTGCTGGGTTTTCATCAGGTTGATGATCTCGGCGGCGGTGCGCACCCCGCCCATTTTGCTGCGTTTGAGGTTCTGGCCGTCGAGCAGGTTGTTCAGCACTTCGGTCAGCTCCGCCAGCGCCGCCGGCTGCACGCCGCCGAAGGTGGCGATACGCAGCATCACGTCGTTGCGCAGGCGTTCGTCGAACAGGGCCAGGATATCCGCCGCCTGGCCGCGTTTGAGGTGCACCAAGATAGTGGCGATGATCTGCGGGTGTTCGTCGCGGATCAGATCGGCGGCGCTCTGCGGCTCCATAAAGTTGAGCGTTTCCATGCCGGTGGTGGTCTCGCGCGATTCGAGAATGTCTTCCAGCAGGCTGGCGGCACGCTCTTCGCCCAGCGCCTTGACCAGCACCGAACGCAGGTAGTCGCTGGCGTTGACGCTCAGCGCCGCGTATTGCTCGGCGTCGTCTTCGAACTCGGTCAGTATTTCGCCGAGCTGTTTGTGTGAAACCTGGCTCATGCCGGCCATGGTGCCGCTCAGCAGCTGTACTTCGCGCGAGGAGAGGTGTTTGAACACCTCCGCCGCGCGATCTTCACCCAGCGTCATCAGCAGGATGGCGCTTTTGTCGGTTCCGGTCAGGCTCATATCTCGTTACTCATCCATTGGCGGATTACCAGAGCGACCACGCGTGGGTCTTTGTCAGCCAGATCGCGGATCCGCTGGCTCTGGACTTCTGCGCTGACGCGCTGCTGCGATTTACGACGCTGCGCCAGCTCCTCGTTGCTCGGTTTGCTGCTGTCGACCGCTTTGGCGGCAGGGGCGTTGGCGGCGGCGACGGCGGCCTGTTGCGCCGCCTGGCGCTGTTGCAGCTGCGGCCGCACCAGTTTGCGCCACAGCAGCCAGGCCACCAGCAGCACCAGCAGATAGCGGCCCGCGTCGATCAGGCGATCGATAAACGACTGGCTTTGCCAGAACGGCAGTTCGCCACCGGTCACCTGAGTGTCGGTAAACGGCGTGTTGACCACGTTCAGGGTGTCGCCACGGCTGCTGGAGTAGCCCATCGCTTCACGCACCAGCGCTTCGATCTGCGCCAGCTGCTCTTTGCTCATCGGCTGCGGTTTGCCGTCTTTATCGGTGCCCAGATAGTTGACCACCACGGCGACCGACAGACGCTGCACGGTGCCGGCTTTTTGCTGGGTGTGACGAATGGTGCGGTCGAGCTCGTAGTTGGTGGTCGCGTCGCGACGGGTATTTTGCGGCACGCCGTTGGCCGCCGCGCTGCGGGTGGTCGCGGCGTTTTGCGCGGTCGCGTTGGCATTGGCATTGGCATTGTTGCCTGCTGCGGTGGCCGGCTTGGCGGTCTCAATCGGCGCGGTGGCCGGCACGCTCGGCTGATTGGACAGCGCGCCCGGCACGCCGCCCACCTGTGGCCCGCCGATCTGCTCGCTCAGGCTGGTTTGCTGCGAGCGGATAGCGGCTTTGTCCGGCTGCTGGTTCGGCTGGTACTGCTCATCGGTTTGTTCGCGAGTGGCGAAGTCGATCTGTGCCGTGACCTGCGCACGCACGTTGGCGCTGCCGACCACCGGGGCGAGGATCGCTTCGATGCGGCGCTGGAAGCCGTTTTCGACTTCGTTGGCGTATTTCAGCTGCGAGGCGTTGAGATCGCGCCCGGTGCCGTCGGACTGCGTCAGCAGGCGCCCGGCCTGATCGACCACGGTCACGTTGCCCGGCGGCAGGCCGGCGACGCTGCTCGACACCATATAAACGATGGCGTTGATCTGGCCGTCGTCCAGCGCACGGCCGGGTTGCAGGGTCAGCGTCACCGACGCGGAAGGGGATTTCTGTTCGCGCACGAACAGCGAAGGTTTAGGCAGCGCCAGGTGAACGCGGGCGTTTTGCACCGGCCCCAGCGATTCGATAGTGCGCGACAGCTCGCCCTCAAGGGCGCGCTGATAGTTGATCTGTTCGCTGAATTGGCTGATACCGAATTTTTCCTGATCCAGCAGTTCGAAGCCGACAGCGCCGCCCTTCGGCAGCCCTTGCTGCGCGAGGCGCAGGCGGGTTTCATGCACCTTTTCCGCCGGGATCAGCAGCGCCGCGCCATTCTCGGCGAAGCGGTAAGGGATATTCATCTGCGTCAGCTGGGTGACGATGGCGCCACCGTCGCGGTCGTTCAGATTGCTGTACAGCACGCGATAGTCAGGGCTTTTCACCCACAACAGCAGCGCGACAACGATGGCGATCGCGGCGGAGGCGGCGACCAGCAACGGAATTTTCGGGTTGGCGCGCAGACGATTCCAGATGGCCTGCAGGCCGTTGTCGCGGCTTTCGCCGGCGGTTATCGAAGCACTCATTTTAGGTCTCGTCCTTCAATGGCGCTCACGATCCCGTATGGGCCGCTGAGCAGCTCCCTGCCAGGCTGATGAACGGTATGGTTAGCGTTGTGTGACAAAACAGACTCCCTGATACACATATCTTCTAAATAGCGGCGCTCCCATTTCTGGGCAGGCCATTATTCGCCTTATCAGACGATTCCGATTGCCCGATAAGCCGGGTTTTTTGCAGTTAATTAGCCGCTTTAGGTCTGAAAACGCTGTGCTAGGGTGTGCATCATTGGAGAAGTGCAGGGTGAAACGTCACCCGGCGAGACGAGATGATTGAGGACCAGATGGCGATTCAGGGCATTGAAGGGGTGCTGCAGCAGATGCAGACCATGGCGGTTCAGGCCGGCAAGATGGGGCAGAATACGGCGCCGCAGGGCGTCAGCTTCGCCAGCGAACTGACTGCGGCGCTCGGCAAGATCAGCGAGACCCAGCAAACGGCGCGCAAGCAGGCGCAGGATTTCGAACTGGGCGTGCCGGGCATCAGCCTGAACGATGTGATGGTCGATCTGCAGAAATCATCGGTCTCGCTGCAGATGGGCGTGCAGGTGCGCAACAAGCTGGTCGCGGCCTACCAGGACATCATGAATATGCCGGTGTGATGAACGTGCCGGTCATTTTGCAGTGACATTGGGGTCGGCGCTGTTACCCTATAGCGACGGTTAATTATCAGGATAGGATGATGTGCAAATCGCTGTATCTTGCTGTGGGCATTATGGCGCTGTCCGGATGCGCCGGGCAAAACGATGACTATTCATCGGCCCATAAAAACGCGGCTCATCAGGAAGCAGGCAAGGAATGGAAAGCGTTTGTTGCGCCGCTGTCCGTCAAAACGCAGTCGCCCGGCGAGCGAGAAATGAAACGCGCTGCCCGCCACGATTGAACCCGCGGCTCCGGTAGCATTTCATTATCGCAGGCAAAAAAAACCAGCTATCGGAATAGCTGGCTCAAAGTGCGATAAAACTTTATGTGATGTAGGAGCGTCGACACCTCATCGAGGTGGCGTCGACGTGGTCATCATATTTGTTATGTTATAACAAATCAATGCTACCGTGCGTTTGCTTCAGCCCACCAAGGCCACGATCCGCTGGTGGGCATTCGCCAGCCCCTGAGTGAGGCCGTGCGGTTTCATATCCAGCCCTTCGGCATAGATAAACTGCACCTCGCCGATCCCCATCAGCCCCAGTACCGAGCGCAGGTAGGGCGTCACGGCGTCGGTCGGCTGGCCGGCGTGTACGCCGCCGCGTGAACTGAACACCACTGCATTGACGCCTTCCACCAGCCCGACCGGGTAGGTGGCGGTATAGTTGAACGTCAGCCGGGCGCGGGCCACCAGATCGAACCAGTTTTTCAGCTGGGTCGAGACGTTGAGGTTGTACATCGGCGCGCCGATCAGCAGCTGATCGCTCCCTTTCAGTTCGGCGATCAACCGATCGGAAAGCGCCACCGCCGCTTTGGCGCGTGGGCTGATGTCATCTGCGCCGCGCAGCGCACTGAACAGCTCGCCGTCCAATACCGGCAGATCCAACGCCGTCAGATCGTGTTCGACGATCTGATCTTCATATCCTTTGGCCCGACGTTCCGCCAGATAGCGGTCAATCAGGTTGTTGGTCTGCGAGTCGTTTCCCATAATGCTGGATTTGAGCACCAGTATTTTTTTCATGCTGTTGTCCTCAGACGGTAATTGGCGGTTTCACCGGGCATTCCGGAATGACTGCAGGTTATCATTGCTCGATATTCACCAGTGGTGATAGGTTTTCACTTCATTGATTCCAATTTGGAAGCATTAAGATGAAAAGCGATCTCAGCGCGCTGCCGGCCTTTGTCGCCGTGGCGGAAGGCGGCAGCTTTGCCGCCGCCGCAGAAAAACTGCATCTGACGCGCTCCGCGGTCAGCAAAATCGTGTCGCGGCTCGAGGCGCGGCTTGGCGTGATGTTGTTTATGCGCACCACCCGCAGCCTGAGCCTGACGGATGAAGGGGCGCTGTACTATGAGCACAGTCGGCAGGCGTTGGCGAACGTTCAGGCGGCGGAAAACCAGCTGGACAGCGGCAAGATGCAGGTCAGCGGCCGGCTCAGGATCTCGATGCCGGTGTTGTTCGGCCATCTGTGTATTGCGCCCTTGATGACGGCGCTGGCGAATGAGCATCCGTTACTGTCATTGGAAATTTCGTTCAGCGACCGCAGGATCGATCTGATCGACGAGGGGTTCGATCTGGCGGTTCGCATCGGCGAACTGGCGGACAGCGGCAGTCTGGTTGCCCGACGCCTGGGTGAACACGGCATGCTGCTGTGCGCTTCGCCCGACTACGTGCAGCGCTGCGGCGCACCGACTTCGGTGGAGGCATTAAGCCGGCATCAGGCGGTGGGGTATCTGCACGCCGGCGCCGTGTTGCCCTGGCAACTTCGCGGTGAAAACGGCGAGCTGCGGCCGTTCAGGCCACCGGCCAAGATGATGATGGATGACATGCAGGGGATCGTCGATGCCGTTTCCGCCGGCGCCGGTATTGCCTGGCTGCCGGAGTGGCTGGTACGCGATCGGCTGATGGCCGGGACGCTGGTGGAGATCATGCGCGGTGAGTCCAGCCTCAGTTTTCCGGTGAATGCAGTGTGGCCCTATATGCCTTACCAACCGCTCAAAGTGCGGCTGGCGGTGGACAAACTGGTGGCGGAGCTGCCGGGAAAATTGGCGCTTGCTGCGCCGCTCCGGTAATGGCCGGCGCGACAGCCGACAGGAAATGGGCGTTAATGTACCGAATAGAGGGACGAAAACGGCGCTGTCAGGCTTATTGGGTGCGCAGGCAGCCGTTTATTATGGCCTGATTAGTAGGGTTATTATTCGAGGCAGGTCAATGAGCACTAAAAGCGAATCCAGATGGCGTCTGATCAGTATTTTATTGCTGACGGTACTCGTCGTGTTAATTGGCGTTCTGGTTAAACTGGACTGAAGTCTGGCCAGGCGATAAAAAGCCTGGCCGTTTTATTGTGCGGTAAGCAAACGCACCCTCTCTTCTTCATACGGCAATACCAACAGCCACAGCACCAACTAATGTGATTGGCAGAGAAAAAATAATCGCTTTTCATTACGCATCATTTAATTCGCTCTTCGGCGGATCGACGTTGCGTTGCATGTCGCAGCATTGTGACAATCGTTAGGGACCTGTGCCAAATAAAACCATTTTGTTACGCGTCTATTTAGGTTTCTCCGGTGGCCATCGTTTCGACTCCCTGGGAGGTTGGCTCCATAATCCTTTGGTGACCGCGAATGGCGGTCGGGGCGAAACCGAAGCGTTTGCGAAAACGTTCGGCGAAACGTGATGCGCTTTCATAGCCGACATGTTGCGCGATGGCGGAAATCGGCCAGTCGGTCGACTGCAGCAGGGCCAGTGCGCTACTCATGCGCACGTCGATCATCAGGTTGCGCAACGCGGTATTTTCCATCGACAGTTTGCGGCGCAACATCACTTCGCTCATCGACAGGCTTTCCGCCACTTTCGCCGCCGTCCAAATGCTGTGCGGGTCGGTCGCCAGGCAGCGGCGCACGCGCTGCGTCAGGTCTTTGGCTTCGTTGTGGATGAAGCGAATGCCAAATTGGGCCAGCCACAGCAGAATTTCCAGCATCTTGTGCCGCACGATGATGGTGGGAAAGCGCTGCCGGAGCGCCAGCGCCAGGCTGGTGGTCTCGAAACTGTGCTTCAGGGCGCAGGGCAGGCTGCGCAGCGCCAGGACGGCATCAAACGGCATCGGCGCCGGCGCGTCCTCGGCCGGAGGCTGAACGGTGAGCAGCAGTGGGTCGCAGGTCAGCAACTGGCAACTGAAAACGCCTTCTTCGGATGGGCCGTTAATAATATCCACCGTTTGCCCCCCGTCGATTATCAACAGCTCGCCGGCATGAGCCACCACCTCGCGTTGTTGCCAGCGTACGCGCTTATGGCCCTGTTGTATCAGATACAGATGTGGTTGCTCAAAATAGACTGAAGGGAATAGTAATTCAGTATGCTGAATGATGTGCGCTGAGGCGCCAATTCCTGGACAGAGATTAATTGTACGTTCCATCGATATTCATTTCGCAGCCATTATCTGAGAATATCTTTACGCTTTGATCCGCGTTGGAGCAACATTTTTCCATAGGCCGTGAAACACAGCGGCGTGTTTTATCTATCAAAAATCAATTTCCTGCTGAACAGAAAACGTCCGTGTCGGGATAATGTTTATCCATTAAAGTGAGAGCCAGGCTCGAAGCGCGCATTTTACCAATTACCCATAAACTGAATAATTCAAATGCCATAGATTAATATCCTAACGTAACCCGAGAGTAATAGCGCATAGTGCTATTTAATCCATTTTCGTCAGTATTGTCGATCTTATCGGACCTGTGGCTCCCCCAGCAACAGCGCACGGTCATGAAACTGGCCGTAGGTATTGTTGACCACGTTCTGGCGCGTGGACTGTTCGATCAGCATTTTCAGCTCATCCATGCGCTGCTGTAACAGACGTTTGAGCTCGGTTTCGTTGTCGAGGATCTGTTGCAGCTTATTGCGCAGCATCTCCTGCAACGCCATGGAAGGGCCGGCTTGCCCGGTAAAGGCGGCGGTTTTTTCCACCGCCGTCACGTAAGCGAATTCGAGCTCGACGAGCTCCTCCCAGCGCCCGGTTTGCGCCAGCGCGATCATCTGGCTGCTCAGGCTGTAAATTTGTTGATAAGCGGCTAACAGCTGCTGTTGACGTTCCATTACACGGCGTCCTGCGAAGGTTGGTAGTTGGGGCCGATCTGGCGCCAGGCATCGGCGATGTTTTCCAGCAGTTTGACCACTTCGGCGATCGCCGCTTCGTCGTTGTTCAGGTTGGCCTGCATCAGGCGCCGCTTCATATAGTCGTACAACGCCGCCAGGTTTTCGGCGATTTCGCCGCCCTGTTGCGGATCCAGGCCGCCTTTCAGGCCGTTGTCGATGATGTTGATGGCTTTGGACAGCGCCATACCTTTGCCGGCGATATCGCCCTGGTTCATCAGGATGCGTGCGCGAAGCAGGGCGCTGAGCGCCCCGTCGAACAACATCACGATTAACTGGTGCGGGCTGGCGCTCATGGCGCCGCTTTCCAGACTGACCTGTGCATAGGCCTGAGTGCCGCTTCTGTTATACATGTTGTTTCTTTTACCTGTTACCTGGTTAAGGGATCACTTTGTCGAGAATTGCTGTTGTAAATAGTTACCCGTGCTGCTCAATTTGGACATCATGGTATCCAACTGAACGAACTGCTGCTTATAGCGGTCGATGGTGTTCTGAATGCTGGCCGTGACCGTGGTGATCTGAATGTTCAGGCGATCGAGGTTGGTGTTGATGCTCTTGGTCGAGTTCTCGATGATGCCGCCGGATTTGACGTAGTTCTGGATCTCGTTGTGGATTTCGGTGGCCATGCCGGTGTCTTTACCGTTGCCGGCGAAGAAGTTGGCAACCTGATCCGGTTTTTCGTCGATGGCTTTGTTCAGCTTGGTGCTGTCGATTTCCAGCTTACCGGTTTTGACGTTGGTGGTGATGCCGAGGTTGCCCAGGCCTTTCAACTCCGGGTTGTCCTGTGCTGAACTGAGGGCGCTCTTGATCGAAGACTGGATGCCGCGCAGGGTGTTGTCGCCCAGCAGCGCGCCGTTTTTGGCATTCTGCGCTTCACCGCTTTTGACCGGCGTGTATTTGGTCAGCGAATTGAAGGTGTCCAGCAGCGAGTTGTAGTTATCTACCCACTCTTTAATCTTGTCGGCGCTGCCGCTCTTGTCGATGCCGATCACCAGGTTTTGCGGTTCGCCGGGCTTGGTGGTGGTTTTCAGATCGAGCGTTACGCCCTGCAGAGCATCGGCGATCGAGTTGGTGCTGCGCTTGATTTTCGTGCCGTTGACGACGATTTCCGCATCCTGGCCGGGCACGGTTTGCTTCATCGCGGTGCTGCCATCTTTAGGCGGATTTTTAGGATCGTAGTTGAGGATGGCGCCGAGCTTGTCGTCGTTATTGACCTGCACCGAAATGGTGTTTTTTTCGCCTGGCGTGGTGGAGCTTAATGCCAGTTGATAGTCATTGTCGCCGACGCGCATGATGCTGGCGGTGACGCCGGATTTCGATTTATTGATGGCGTCGCGCATCTCGACCAGTGAGGTCTGATCGTCGCCGAGCGGGATCTTGGTCTCTTTCGGCGGGTTGCCTGCCGTAATAGAGATGGAACGATCGCTGCTGCCCGGCGTGCCCAGTTTGGCCTGCTGGTCGGCAATCGGCGTCTGAGTGGTCAGCGTTTGCGGCTGCGCGAGCTTCAACACCTCGATCGAGTAGTTGCCCGGCACCGATTTGTCGGTGGTGGTCACGGTAAACTGATCGTGCTTGGTGGCGGTAGTGTTGTTGAAGAACTCTGGCTTGGCCAGGTCTTTGCTCAGATTGTCAAACTTCTCCAGCGAGCTTTTCAGCGTACCGTAAGCGGTCAACTGGGCGTTATAGCTGGTCTGCTGGGTGGTGTACGGCGTCAGACGCTGTTGTTCCGCTTTGGTCAGCTTGTCCAGCAAACCGTTAAGGTCGAGTCCTGAGCCGATGCCTAATGAACTGATCGATGCCATTCGTGCTTCTCCTTGATAATGACTTTATTCGCTTTACGCGTTATCGGCCCAGCGGTGAAAAAGTTTACTGAAAAAAACAAAAAAACGATGGCGCAATAGAAGAGGGAAAAACCGCGTTATTTCTGCCATTGCCGGCGGCGCAAAAAATTTTAAAAAATTGCTAAAGGTTGTTAGGGGAGGGCCGATACCTGAGGGGACGGTGGTTGACGCCGTGGGCAAACAAGCCCGAACCTTTTAACTGTGTTGCGAAGAACGCAACTGACTCGTAAGGAAAGCAAACAATGGCACAAGTAATCAACACTAACAGCCTGTCGCTGATGGCGCAGAACAACCTGAACAAATCTCAGTCTTCTCTGGGCACTGCGATTGAGCGTCTGTCTTCCGGTCTGCGTATCAACAGCGCGAAAGACGATGCTGCGGGTCAGGCTATCTCCAACCGTTTCACTGCAAACATCAAAGGCCTGACTCAGGCTTCTCGCAACGCCAACGACGGTATCTCCCTGGCGCAGACCACTGAAGGCGCACTGAACGAAGTTAACGACAACTTGCAGAACATCCGTCGTCTGACCGTACAGTCTCAGAACGGTTCCAACTCTGCCAGCGACCTGCAGTCCATTCAGGACGAGATCTCTCAGCGTCTGTCTGAAATCAACCGCATCTCCGAGCAGACCGATTTCAACGGCGTGAAAGTGCTGAGCTCAGATCAGAAACTGACCATCCAGGTTGGCGCGAACGACGGCGAAACCATCGATATCGAACTGAAAGACATCAACGCTAAAACGCTGGGTCTGGAAAAGTTCAGCGTGGCTGATGGCATTGATACGACTAAAGTTGGTGCAAAAGCGACTAACGTACAAACAGGCAAAGATCTCACCATCACCAACACCACGAACAAACAAGCAAATGGTGCTGCGCCAGCCAGCTTCCTGAAGGACAATGCTACCGGTGATATCTATGCTGTTGGTACCGATGGTAAGAACTATAAAGCAACCATCGACAAAACCTCTGGTGACATCACTGCAATTGCTGCTGCTGAAACCACTGGTCTGACCGATACCAGCGCGACAACAACTGTGAAGGAAGAAGTTGCTGCAAGCGGCCCAGATGCGGCTAACCTGCACTCTTACGACAACGGTAAATCTTACGTGATCCAGGAAGGTACCGGTGCCGATGCCAAATATTTCAAGGCGACCGTAGACGCTACCGGTAAAGTGACCAAGGGCGCTGAGCAGTCCACCGAGCCAAAAACTGCCGACCCGCTGGCGACCCTGGACAAAGCGCTGTCTCAGGTTGACTCCCTGCGTTCTTCCCTGGGTGCGGTACAGAACCGTTTCGATTCTGTTATCAACAACCTGAACAGCACCGTTAACAACCTGTCCGCTTCTCAGTCCCGTATTCAGGATGCCGACTACGCGACCGAAGTGTCCAACATGAGCCGCGCCAACATCCTGCAACAGGCTGGCACCTCTGTTCTGGCACAGGCTAACCAGTCTACTCAGAACGTTCTGTCCCTGCTGCGTTAATCGTCTCTCCCGATTAACTGTCGCAAAGAAACCCCGCCTCGGCGGGGTTTTTTTATGCTCGCGCACCGCACGGTTATTACATGGCGCAAATAAAGCCCGTTTTGTGCGACTGTTCAGCCGATTGGCATTCCGCCCCCTACGCATAATAGCGCTGACTCTCTTATCCGCAGGTTTAAGACATAGTGAGCGATCTGTATACCGCCGAAGGCGTGATGGACAAAAATTCTCTCTGGCTGCGCTACGTGCCGTTAGTGCGCCACGAGGCGTTGCGCCTGCAGGTCAGGTTGCCCGCCAGCGTGGAGCTTGACGACCTGCTGCAGGCCGGGGGAATCGGGCTACTGAACGCCGTTGAGCGTTATGACGCCCTACAGGGAACCGCCTTTACCACCTATGCGGTGCAGCGCATTCGCGGCGCGATGCTCGACGAGCTGCGCAGCCGCGACTGGGTGCCGCGCAGCGTGCGGCGCCATGCGCGCGAGGTCGCGCAGGTGATGCGGCAGCTGGAACAGCGTTACGGCCGCCCGGCGAGCGAGACGGAAGTGGCGCAGACGCTGAATATCTCGCTGGATGAGTACCGTCAAATTCTGTTGGACACCAATAACAGCCAGCTTTTCTCCTACGACGAATGGCGCGAGGAGCATGGCGAGAACGCGGAACCGATGCTGGAAGGGCATGAAGAGGCCAACCCGCTGCATCACCTGTTGGAAGGCAGCCTGCGCCAGCGAGTGATCGACGCCATCGAGGCGTTGCCGGAGCGCGAAAAAATGGTGCTGACGCTGTATTACCAGGAAGAGTTGAATCTCAAGGAGATCGGCGCCGTGCTGGACGTCGGGGAATCCCGCGTCAGCCAACTGCACAGTCAGGCGATCAAGCGCCTGCGCGCGCGGCTGGCGAACGATACCTGACGGCGGCCCGCCGCCCCTCAACTCGATGACTCATGCGACAATCGGACTGCCCCTTATGCCAGGAATACTGTTGAAGAAACGGCCGCTTAGCCGTTACCTGAAAGATTACAAGCACAGCCAGACGCATTGCTCCCAGTGCGGTAAGCTGTTGGACCGCATGGCGCTGGTGTTTCGCGGCAAAATCATCAATAAAGAAGCCATCGCGCGCATGGATCAGCCGATCGACGATGCGGTCTGGCAAAACGTGCAGCATGAGCTGACCGCACTGTGCCGTTTTTGCAGCGAGATTTCCTGCAACAGCCACCCGAGCTATTTCGACATCATGGCGTTCAAGCAATATCTGTTCGAACAGACCGAGATGAGCCACAGCACCATTCGCGAGTACGTGGTGCGGCTGCGCCGGCTGGATGAAATGCTGGTGGCGCGCAATTACCCGGCGGACAAATTCGCCAACTGCGCCAGCCATCAGCGCATCATTGACGATCTGCCTAGCGCGGCGCACAACAACTACCGCATTGCGCTGCGCAAATACGATCAGTATCTCGCCTGGCAGCGCAGCTACTGAGACTTTCCCCGGCCGCTGGCCGGGATCTGCGGCTCCCCCCGTGATAAAGGATGATTATTCAGTTCACATCTGCTAAATCTATCGGTTATCAGATGTCGATATTCGATTCCCTGGGGGGAAGTAGTGAACCTGCAACAACAACTGGCGCAATTTCCGCGTCTGGATCTGGTTGGCACCGCCACACCGCTGGAAAAACTGTCCCGTCTCTCCGATTACCTCGGCCGTGAAATTTACCTCAAACGTGACGATGTCACCCCTATGGCGATGGGCGGCAACAAGCTGAGAAAGCTGGAGTTTTTGGCCGCAGATGCGCTGCGTCAAGGCGCTGATACGCTGGTCACCGCCGGCGCCATTCAATCCAACCACGTGCGCCAGACGGCGGCGGTGGCGGCGAAACTGGGCCTGCACTGCGTCGCGCTGCTGGAAAATCCCATCGATACCCGTGCGGAAAACTACCTGACCAACGGCAACCGCCTGTTGCTCGGCCTGTTCAACGCCGAGGTGGTGATGTGCGAAGCGCTGCACGATCCGCAGCAGCAGTTGGCGGAACTGGCGACGCGCCTCGAGGCGCAGGGCTTCAGGCCTTACGTGGTGCCGGTGGGCGGCTCCAATGCCCTGGGCGCGTTGGGATACGTGCAGTGCGCATTGGAAATCGCCGAACAGAGCCAACGCAGCAACGTGGCGTTCAGTTCGGTGGTGGTGGCGTCCGGCAGCGCCGGCACCCATGCCGGGCTGGCGGTGGGGCTGCAACAGCTGCTGCCCGAAACCGAGTTGATCGGCGTGACGGTCTCGCGCACCGTGATCGATCAGCTGCCGAAGGTGGAGCAGATCCAGAAAGCCTTGGCCTGTTCGCTAAATATCGACGAACTGGCGCCGATCGCGCTGTGGGACGATTACTTCGCGCCGCAGTACGGCATGCCGAATGAAGAGGGCATGGCGGCGGTGCAGCTGCTGGCGCAGCAAGAAGGCGTGTTGCTGGATCCGGTATACACCGGCAAAGCGATGGCCGGTTTGATCGACGGCATCGCCCAGCGGCGTTTCCGCGACGAAGGGCCTATCCTGTTCGTTCACACCGGCGGTGCGCCGGCGCTGTTCGCCTACCATCCGCAGGTGTAAATACCGCTTGTTATTCCATTTTGAACTATATTTATAAGGTTATATTCCTTTATGCGGGCGGTCGCACTGTTAAAGTGCTGATATCAAAAAAGATAAATAACACACAGGGGTGTTTATGATGTTTGCGAAAGTTCGTCGTCAATGGCTGTTGGGCGTGGTGGGCGTCGCGTTGGCCGCCGGTTTGGCAACTCAAGCCTACGCCGCCGACAATCTGCTGCAGCAGGTGAAACAGCGCGGCACGCTGATCGTCGGTCTGGAAGGCACCTATCCGCCGTTCAGCTTCCAGGGTGAAGACGGCAAATTGACCGGTTTCGAAGTGGATTTCGCCAACGCGCTGGCGGAACATTTGGGCGTGAAGGCCAAGCTGAACCCGACCAAGTGGGACGGCATGCTGGCTTCGCTGGAATCAAAACGCATCGATGTGGTGATCAACCAGGTGACCATCTCTGATGAGCGCAAGAAGAAATATGATTTCTCCACCCCTTACACCGTTTCCGGTATTCAGGCGCTGGTGAAAAAAGGCAACGAAGGCACCGTCACCAAGCCGGAAGACCTGAAAGGCAAGAAGGTCGGCGTTGGCCTGGGCACCAACTATGAGCAATGGCTGCGCGCGAACGTGCAGGGTGTGGACGTGCGTACCTACGACGACGACCCGACCAAGTATCAGGATTTGCGCGTCGGCCGCATCAACGCCATTCTGGTGGATCGCCTGGCGGCGCTGGATCTGGTGAAGAAAACCGGCGATACGCTGGCGGTAGCCGGCCCGGCGTTCTCCCGCCAGGAGTCCGGCGTGGCGCTGCGCAAGAATAACCCGGAGCTGTTGGCCGCGATTGACCAGGCGATCGCCGAGATGCAAAAAGATGGCACGCTGGCGAAGATCTCCGAGAAATGGTTTGGCGCGGACGTAACTAAATAATGCACGAAAGTATTCAACTGGCGCTGGATTCAGCGCCATTTTTATTGAAGGGCGCAATACTGACGCTGCAGCTGAGTCTGGGCGGTATGGCGTTCGGCCTGTTGCTTGGTTTTCTGCTGGCGCTGATGCGCCTTTCGCCGCTTTGGCCGCTGGCGTGGCTGTCGCGCATTTACGTATCGCTGTTCCGCGGCACGCCGTTGATCGCCCAGCTGTTTATGATCTATTACGGTCTGCCGCAGTTCGGCATCGAGTTCGATCCTTTCCCGGCGGCGCTGATTGGCCTGTCGCTCAATACCGCCGCCTACACCTCGGAAACGCTGCGCGCGGCGATTTCGTCGATCGACAAAGGGCAGTGGGAAGCCGCCGCCAGCATCGGCATGACCCGTTGGCAAACCCTGCGCCGGGTGATCCTGCCGCAGGCGGCGCGCACCGCCTTGCCGCCGCTGGGCAACAGCTTCATCGGCCTGGTGAAAGACACCTCGCTGGCCGCCACCATTCAGGTGCCGGAGCTGTTCCGCCAGGCGCAGCTGATCACCTCGCGCACGCTGGAAGTGTTCACCATGTACCTGGCGGCATCGCTGATTTACTGGGTGATGGCGACCCTGCTTTCCGCACTGCAAAACCGCCTGGAAGCCCACGTTAATCGCCAGGATCAGGAGTAGCGCATGAGTGCCATTGAAGTTAAGCAATTGACCAAGCAGTTCAAGGGTCAGACGGTGCTGCATGGGATCGATCTGGCGGTGGACGCCGGCGAAGTGGTGGCGATCATCGGCCCGAGCGGTTCGGGGAAAACCACCTTGTTGCGCTGCATCAACCTGCTGGAGGAGCCGGATTCCGGCACCATTCGCGTCGGCGACATCCTGATCGACGGCAGCAAGCCGTTGAGCAAACAGAAAAATCAGGTGCGCGCGCTGCGTCAGCAGGTCGGTTTCGTGTTCCAGAGCTTCAACCTGTTCCCGCATCGTTCGGTGCTGGAAAACATCATCGAAGGGCCGGTGGTCGTCAAGGGCGAGGCGAAAGCCAGCGCGGAACAGCGCGCCCGCGCGTTGCTGGCCAAGGTGGGGCTGAGCGGCAAGGAGCAGGCTTATCCGCGGCGGCTGTCCGGCGGCCAACAGCAGCGAGTGGCTATTGCGCGCGCGCTGGCGATGCAGCCGGAGGTGATTTTGTTCGATGAGCCGACGTCGGCGCTCGATCCCGAGCTGGTAGGGGAAGTGCTCAATACCATGCGCTCACTGGCGGAAGAGAAACGCACCATGGTGATCGTTACCCATGAGATGAGTTTCGCCCGCGACGTGGCCGACCGGGTTATCTTTATGGATCACGGCCGCATCGTCGAACAAGGCCCGGCCAAAGCGCTGTTCGCCAACCCGCAGCACCAGCGCACTCAGCAATTCCTCGACAAGTTCCGGAATCAATAAGGCGGCGGGGGAGCTTCCCCCGCCCGCATTTACTCCGCTTTCAACAATTCGTTTCGCGCTGCGTCTGCCGTATCCCGGATGTTGCCGAACCCGAGAGTCAATGCGAATCGTAGCGGTCTGCTGTGGCTTTCAAGCAAACTAATCCGTTCTAAGCTCCCCCTATTGTTATCGCCCATGAGGCGACACATCCTCATGCAAGGATAACAAGACGCTAACGTCTGGCCGGGCTGCGGGTAATAAAAAACCCTGCACGAGTGCAGGGTTTGCGTAGCGGTGAGCCAATCAGGCGGCAATGTATGGCCGCCTTGACGATGCGTTAACCGATGGTCATCAGGCTGGCGTTACCGCCGGCGGCGGCGGTGTTGACGCTCAGCGAACGTTCGATCAGCAGGCGCTCCAACAGGATGTTGGTTTCACCGTGGGCGAAGCCTTGCACCGAGACGATGGCGCCGCCGCGCTGCGCGATCTGCTCGCACAGGGTGCGCAGCTGGTCGGCATCGCCGTGGTAGATGGCGGCGTCGAACTCGACCTTGTCCTGCTGCCAGTCTTTGCTGAAGGCGATGCGTGCCTGCACATCGTTCGGCAGGCGGCGGAACAGATTGCGCTGCAGTTCCGCTTCCGGCCACAGCGCGCTGCTGCCGACCGCCAGCACGGCGGCCAACTGGATCAGTGCGTCGGCTTCGTTATCCGCCAGGCACAGCACGCGTTCACGCGGCAGCAGGGCATAGGTATTGCGCTCGCCGGTCGGGCCCGGCAGCGGGCGTACGGTGCCGCCCTGGCCCAGTTCCGCATAGCGCTGCGCCAGTGCCGCCAGTTCGCCTTGTTGGCTGGTGACCGCCCATTTCTCCAGCGATTGCAGCGCGCCCAGCAGCTGCGGCCGCGCGGTGGCTTCCATCGGGCGCTCTTCGTCCTGACGGTGCAGCGTACGTTGCAGCGCGTCGTCCGGGCGGTTGGCCAGCAGACGGTACAGGTACAGCGGGCCGCCGGCTTTCGGGCCGGTGCCCGACAGACCTTCGCCGCCGAACGGCTGCACCCCGACCACCGCGCCAACCATGTTACGGTTGACGTACAGGTTGCCGACCTTGGCGCGTTCGGTCACCCGGGCGATGGTTTCATCGATACGGGTGTGAATGCCCAGCGTCAGGCCATAACCGGCGGCGTTGATCTGATCGACCAGCGCGTCCAGATTGTTGCGCTGGAAGCGCACCACGTGCAGCACCGGGCCGAAGATCTCTTTTTGCAGCTCGTCGAAGCTGTCGAGTTCGATCAGCGTCGGCTTGATGAAGGTGCCGCGCGCCCACTCTTTCTCATCCTGCGCGCTGCCTTTGGCGGCCTGGTACACCTTGCGGCCTTTGGCGCGCATCGCCTGGATGTGGCGTTCGATGCCGGTTTTGGCGTCGGCGTCGATCACTGGGCCCACGTCGGTGGACAGGCGCTCCGGATTGCCCATGCGGCATTCGGCCATCGCGCCGCGCAGCATTTGCAGCGTGTGCTCGGCCACGTCTTCCTGAATGCACAGGATACGCAGCGCGGAGCAGCGCTGGCCGGCGCTGTCGAAGGCGGAGGCCACCACGTCGGTCACCACCTGTTCGGTCAGGGCGGAAGAGTCGACGATCATGGCGTTCAGGCCACCGGTTTCGGCGATCAGCGGCGTCGGGCGGCCCTGCGGATCCAGACGACCGGCGATGCTGCGCTGCAGAATACCGGCGACGTCGGTGGAGCCGGTAAACATCACGCCGCGTACGCGGGCGTCGTTGACCAGCGTTGAGCCGACGGTTTCACCCTGGCCTGGCAGCAGCTGCAGCACGCCTTGCGGAATGCCGGCTTCCAGCAGAATACGCACCGCCTGCGCGGCCACCAGCGGCGTTTGCTCGGCCGGTTTGGCCAGCACGCTGTTGCCGGCCGCCAGCGCGGCGGCGATTTGGCCGGTGAAGATCGCCAGCGGGAAGTTCCACGGGCTGATGCAGACCACCGGGCCCAGCGGGCGGTGGCTGTCGTTGGCGAAATCGTCGCGCACCTGGCCGGCGTAGTAGTGCAGGAAGTCGACCGCTTCGCGCACTTCGGCGATGGCGTTGTTGAAGGTTTTACCCGCTTCGCGCACCAGAATGCCCAGCAGGCTTTGCAGCTGGCTTTCCATCAGCTCGGCGGCGCGTTCGAGGATCGCGGCGCGCTCCGTCGGCGGCGTAGCGAACCAGATTGGGCCGGCGGCCGCGGCGGCGTCGAGCGCGCGGCTGACTTCGCCTTCGGTGGCTTCACGCACGTAGCCGACCACATCGCCCGGTTCGGCCGGGTTGATCACCGGCTGCTCGACGCCCTGATCCAATTCGGCGTCGATGATAGGCTCCGCGCGCCACGGATGGCTGGCGCTGGTGAGCAGGGCGCTGGAGAGCGAAGCCAGACGCTGTTCGTTGGACAGATCCAGGCCGCTGGAGTTGGTGCGCTTCTCGCCGTACAGCTCGCGCGGCAGCGGAATGCGCGGGTGCGGCAGGCCAATCTGGCCTTCGCTGGCCGCCAGCGCTTCCACGGCGCTGACCGGATCGGCCACCAGCTCGTCGAGCGGCAGGGTGGCGTCGGCGATGCGGTTGACGAACGAGGTGTTGGCGCCGTTTTCCAGCAGGCGGCGCACCAGGTAAGCCAGCAGCGTTTCATGGGTGCCGACCGGCGCATAGATGCGGCAAGGGCGGTTCAGTTTGCCGTCGGCCACTTTACCCACCACCTGTTCGTACAGCGGTTCACCCATGCCGTGCAGGCACTGGAACTCATACTGGCCAGGGTAGTAGTTGTTGCCGGCCAGGTGATAGATGGCGCTCAGGGTATGGGCGTTGTGGGTGGCGAACTGCGGATAAATCAGGTTCGGCACCGACAGCAGCTTGCGGGCGCAGGCCAGGTAGGAAACGTCGGTATAGACCTTGCGGGTGTAGACCGGGTAGCCTTCCAGGCCGTCCATTTGGGCGCGTTTGATTTCGCTGTCCCAGTAGGCGCCCTTCACCAGACGGATCATCAGGCGACGGCGGCTGCGTTGCGCCATGTCGATCACCGCGTCGATGGCGAACGGACAACGTTTTTGGTAGGCCTGAATCACGAAGCCGATGCCGTTCCAGCCGGCCAGTTGCGGTTCGAAGCACAGCTTCTCCAGCAGATCGAGCGAGATCTCCAGGCGGTCGGCCTCTTCGGCGTCGATGTTGATGCCGATATCGTACTGGCGTGCCTGCAGGGTCAGCGACAGCAGGCGCGGGTAGAGCTCTTCCATGACGCGTTCGTACTGCGCGCGGCTGTAGCGCGGGTGCAGGGCGGACAGCTTGATGGAGATGCCGGGGCCTTCATAGATGCCGCGGCCGTTGGAGGCTTTGCCGATGGCGTGGATCGCCTGCTGGTAGGAAACCAGGTAGGCCTGGGCGTCGGCCTCGGTCAGGGCGGCTTCGCCCAGCATGTCGTAGGAGTAGCGGAAGCCTTTATCTTCGAGCTTGCGCGCGTTGGCCAGCGCTTCGGCGATGGTTTCGCCGGTCACGAACTGTTCGCCCATCAGGCGCATCGCCATGTCCACGCCTTTGCGGATCAGCGGTTCGCCGCTCTTGCCGATAATGCGGTTCAGCGAACGGGACAGATTGGCTTCGTTATGCGTGGACACCAGTTTGCCGGTGAACAGCAGGCCCCAGGTAGCGGCGTTGACGAACAGCGACGGGCTGCGCCCGAGGTGCGAGTGCCAGTTGCCGTTGCTGATCTTGTCGCGGATCAGGGCATCGCGGGTCGGTTTGTCCGGAATGCGCAGCAGCGCTTCCGCCAGGCACATCAGCGCCACGCCTTCCTGCGAGGAGAGGGAGAACTCTTGCAGCAGGCCTTGCACCATGCCGGCGCGGCCGTTTGCACTTTTTTGGTTACGCAACTTCTCGGCGATGCCATAGGCCATTTTGTGAGTGGCCTGTGCAAGATCGGCGGGTAATCGCGCCTGTTCGAGCAACATCGGCACCGCTTCGGTCTCCGGGCGACGATAGGCGGCGGTGATGGCGGCGCGGGTGACCGACTGCGGCAGAATTTGTTCGGCGAAATCGAGGAATGGCTGGTGTGACTCTTCCTGCGCTTGCGGCATAATGTCGTCCGCTTCAGGCTGGCCCGCAGCGGCCAGCGCTGGAATTTCAGGAATATCGGTACCGCTCTCGAGACGCTCGAGGTAATTAAAGATGGCCTGCTTGATGAGCCAGTGCGGCGTGCGATCGATGCGCTGCGCGGCGCTCTTGATCCGGTCGCGTGTTGCCTCGTCGAGTTTCACGCCCATTGTGGTAGTGCCCATGCCAATCCAACTCCTGTGTTTAGAACCTATCCCATCAGGCTAGACAAACAGCAGGCCGGAAAGCCTGTTGGGATAGGTTCGTGAGATGTGTGGGGTTAAGAATGCAGACAATATCCTGCATGTTGCAACTTTGTGCAACCTTGTTAAATCAGGCTGATGAGCGAAGTGTGAGTTTCATCGATTTTTTAACATCGGCAGTTGGCATGAATGTTGCGTTATTGAGCGAACGCGGCGGGGTTTATGCGGCCGCAGGCGTTTTACCTTGCGGTATATAAGGGTAATGACCGGGTGCAACTCATTTTACTTGTCGTGAGTGCAACCTTTGAGCCCGGTAAATGTGACGCAGGGTAAACTTTGTGTAACTTTGTTGTTAAATATCTTGTTGGTTGATGAAAGGCTCATCTAGGATAGCCGACGGTCAACAATTACGGGCAGAAACTATTTTACCTGCACTCGCTCGCAGGCTGCGCCACGTTCCGGCGCGGCGGCCAGTGAAATGCATTGCGCGTGGGTTTACCGGCGCCGGCGTGGCCGGAGCGAAACGCGAATAATAATGAAAGTGGAGAATTAAATGACAATGAGCACACCTATGCTGGTGACCTTCCTGGTGTACATTTTCGGGATGGTGCTGATCGGCCTGCTTGCCTACCGGGCAACCAACAACTTTGATGACTATATTCTCGGCGGCCGCAGTTTGGGCAGCGTGGTGACCGCGCTGTCCGCCGGCGCTTCCGACATGAGCGGCTGGCTGCTGATGGGCCTGCCGGGCGCCATCTTCCTCTCCGGCATCTCCGAAAGCTGGATCGCCATCGGCCTGACCATCGGCGCTTACCTGAACTGGAAGCTGGTGGCAGGAAGGCTGCGCGTGCATACCGAAGCCAACAACAACGCCCTGACGCTGCCGGACTATTTCACCAGCCGCTTTGAAGACAACAGCAAGCTGCTGCGGGTGATCTCGGCCATCGTCATCCTGGTGTTCTTCACCATTTACTGCGCCTCCGGCATCGTGGCCGGCGCGCGCCTGTTCGAAAGCACCTTCGGCATGAGCTACGAAACCGCCCTGTGGGCCGGCGCCGCGGCGACCATCCTGTATACCTTTATCGGCGGTTTCCTGGCGGTGAGCTGGACTGACACCGTGCAGGCCAGCCTGATGATTTTCGCGCTGATCCTGACGCCGGTGATCGTGATCTTCGCCGTCGGCGGCATCGATACCTCGATGCTGGTGATCCAGGCGCAGAACCCGGCCAACCTCGACATGCTGAAGGGGCTGAACTTCGTCGCCATCCTGTCGCTGCTGGGTTGGGGCCTGGGCTACTTCGGCCAGCCGCACATCCTGGCGCGTTTCATGGCGGCGGATTCTCACCGCACCATCCGCAGCGCGCGCCGCATCAGCATGACCTGGATGATCCTGTGCCTCGCCGGCACCATCGCCGTCGGTTTCTTCGGCATCGCTTACTTCGCCAATAACCCGGATCAAGCCGGCAACGTGTCGCAGAACGGCGAACGCGTGTTCATCGAGCTGGCGATGCTGCTGTTCAACCCATGGGTGGCGGGCGTGCTGCTGTCGGCGATCCTGGCTGCGGTCATGAGTACGCTGAGCTGCCAGCTGCTGGTGTGCTCCAGCGCGATCACCGAAGACCTGTATAAGGCGTTCCTGCGCAAAGGCGCCAGCCAGCGTGAGCTGGTGTGGGTCGGCCGCGTGATGGTGCTGGTGGTGGCGTTGATCGCCATCGCGCTGGCGGCCAACCCGGAGAACCGCGTGCTGGGCCTGGTGAGCTACGCCTGGGCAGGTTTCGGCGCCGCCTTCGGCCCGGTCGTGCTGATCTCGGTGCTGTGGTCGCGCATGACCCGCAACGGCGCGCTGGCCGGCATGCTGGTCGGCGCGGTGACGGTTATCGTCTGGAAACAGTACGAATGGCTGGGCCTGTATGAAATCATCCCGGGCTTTATTCTGGGCTGCCTCGCTATCGTGGTAGTGAGCCTGATGGGCCGCCGGCCATCCGCCACCATGACCGAGCGTTTCGATCAGGCGGAAGCCGAGTATAAAACGGTGTAACGCCGTTCGATGTCAGTCAGCAAGGGGCGCGTAACGCGCCCTTTTTTTCGCCTGCCGATCGCCGTCATCCAACACCTGGTGACATTTGATTAGAAAAAATCACGCTGGCGCCTCTTGTATTTCTTCTTGGCAGAATGATAATCACTCTCGTTGCATTTTACGTTTCTTTACAGAGTTGCGCAGCGCATGTCGAGCCAGCTTTCTCTGCCGCCGCGGTCTTTTCAGGGGTGATTATTTATGTTCGTTCCCTTTCTTATCATGTTCCGTGAAGGGCTGGAGGCCGCGCTGATCGTCAGCCTGATCGCCAGCTACCTGAAACGCACGCAGCGCAGCCAATGGCTGGGCGCGGTGTGGGTCGGCGTGATTGTCGCCGCGGCGCTGTGTCTGGCGCTCGGCATCTTCATCAATGAAACCACCGGCGAGTTCCCGCAGAAGCAGCAGGAGCTGTTCGAAGGCATCGTCGCGGTGGTGGCGGTGGTGATCCTCACCTATATGGTGTTCTGGATGCGCAAAGTGTCCAAGTCGGTCAAGGTGCATCTGGAAGGGGCGATCGATCAGGCGCTCAGCGCCGGTAAAGGGCAGGGTTGGGCGCTGGTGGCGATGGTGTTCTTCGCCGTGGCGCGCGAAGGGCTGGAGTCGGTGTTCTTCCTGCTGGCGGCGTTCCAGCAAGACGTGGGCGCCGCGGCGCCGATCGGCGCGGTGCTCGGCCTGGCGGCCGCCATCGTGCTGGGCATGATGATTTACTGGGGCGGGGTGAAGCTGCACCTGGCCAAATTCTTCAAATGGACCAGCCTGTTCATTTTGTTCGTCGCCGCCGGGCTGGCCGCGGGGGCGATCCGCGCCTTCCATGAGGCCGGTCTGTGGAACCACTTCCAGGACATCGCCTTCGATTTCAGCAGCACCCTGTCGACCCATTCGCTGTTCGGCACCCTGCTGGAAGGCATTCTCGGTTATCAGGAAGCGCCGACGGTCAGCGAAGTGGCGGTCTACTTCCTGTATCTGATCCCGGCGCTGATTTTCTTTTTCCTGCCGCAGCGCGCGGAGCCGGCAGCGGCCCCGGCGCAACGTAAAATCAATCATTAATGTTTAATAGGGAATCTCGTATGTCTACTCCGTTATTTCGCCGCAAGGCGTTGCACGCAGCATTACTGGCTATCCCGGCGTTTGCGCTGAGCATCGATGCGCTGGCGGCGGACGTGCCGCAGGTCAAGGTCACGGTCAACGACAAGCAGTGCGAACCGATGCAACTGACCGTGTCGGCCGGCAAGACGCAGTTTGTGGTGCATAACACCAGCCAGAAAAACGTCGAATGGGAAATCCTGAAAGGGGTGATGGTGGTAGAAGAGCGCGAGAACATCGCGCCGGGCTTCACCCAGAAAATGACCGCCACGCTGGAAGCGGGCGAATATGATATGACCTGCGGGCTGCTGAGCAATCCAAAAGGCAAACTGACCGTCACTGCGGCGGCCAACGGCGCCACCGACGGCAAGCCGAGCGCGCTGGATCTGGTTGGCCCGATCGCCGAATACAAAGTCTACGTCACCAAAGAAGTCGATGGGCTGGTGAAACAGACCAAGCTGTTCACCGACGCGGTGAAGGCCGGCAACGTGGAGCAAGCGCGCAAGCTGTATGCGCCGACCCGTCAGCACTATGAGCGCATCGAGCCGATCGCCGAGCTGTTCTCCGATCTGGACGGCAGCATCGACGCCCGTGAAGACGACTACGAGAAGAAATCGGCGGACCCTAACTTCACCGGTTTCCACCGTCTGGAGAAGGCGCTGTTTGCCGACAACTCGACCAAAGACATGGATAAATACGCCGATCGGCTGTATCAGGACACCGTTGAGCTGCAAAAACGCGTGGGTGAACTGACCTTCCCGCCGAGCAAGGTGGTGGGCGGCGCAGCCGGGCTGATCGAAGAAGTGGCGGCCAGCAAGATCAGCGGTGAAGAAGACCGCTATAGCCGCACCGACCTGTGGGATTTCCAGGCCAACGTCGACGGCGCGCAGAAGATCGTCAACCTGCTGCGTCCGCTGCTGGTCAAGGCCAACAAGCCGCTGCTGGACAAGATTGACGCCAACTTCAAAACCGTGGACACCATTTTGGCGAAGTACAAAACCAAAGAGGGCTATGAGTCCTACGAGAAGCTGAGCGAAGCCGATCGCAACGCGTTGAAAGGGCCGATCACCACGCTGGCGGAAGACCTTTCTCAACTGCGCGGCGTGTTGGGCCTGGACTGAGGCATAGGATTATGAGCAACAAGGCAGGCCTGAACAACGGGCCGCATCCGCAATCGCAGGGGGCGGCCTCGCCTTCGCGGCGCCGTTTGCTGCAAGGGCTGGGGCTGGGCGCACTGGCGCTGGGCGGCAGCCGCCTGGCGCAGGCGGCGGGCAACGCGGCGGAGCCGTTGGCGACGCCGCAGGATGAGCGTTGGCAGAAACAGCCGTTTTATGGTTGCCATCAGGCTGGGGTGCTGACGCCGCAACAGGCGGCGATGATGCTGGTAGCGTTCGACGTGCTGGCGACCAGCAAAGCGGATCTGGAGCGTCTGTTCCGGCTGCTGACCGATCGCATCGCGTTCCTGACCCACGGCGGCAAGGCGCCGGAAGTGGATGCCAAGCTGCCGCCGCTCGATTCGGGCATCATGGGGCCGGAGATTTACCCGGACAACCTGACCATCACCGTTTCGGTCGGCGCATCGCTGTTCGACGAACGCTTTGGCCTGCAGGCGCAAAAACCGCTGCGGTTGCAGAAGATGACGCGCTTCCCCAACGATGCGCTGGACGCCGCGCTGTGCCACGGCGACCTGCTGCTGCAGATCTGCGCCAACACCAATGAAACCGCTCTCCACGCGCTGCGCGATATCATCAAGCATTCGCCGGATCTGCTCAGCGTGCGCTGGAAGCGGGAAGGGTTCATCTCGGCGCATGCGGCGCGCAGCAAAGGCAAAGAAACGCCGATTAACCTGCTGGGCTTCAAAGACGGCACCGCCAACCCGAAAACCGACGACAAACCGCTGATGGATAAGGTGGTGTGGGTTGGCGACGGCGCCGGCGAGCCGGCGTGGACGGCGGGCGGCAGCTACCAGGCGGCGCGCATTATTCGCTTCCGCGTCGAGTTTTGGGATCGCACGCCGCTGCAGGAGCAGGAAACCATCTTTGGCCGCGAAAAGCACAGCGGCGCGCCGCTCGGTATGAAGCATGAACATGACGAGCCGAACTACGCGAACGATCCCGACGGCAAGGTGATACCGATGGACGCGCACATTCGGTTGGCGAACCCCCGCACGCCGGAAAGCCAAAGCAACCTGATGCTGCGGCGCGGCTACAGCTATTCCCTTGGCGTTTCCAATGCCGGGCAGCTGGAAATGGGGCTGCTGTTCGTCTGCTATCAGGCCGATCTGGAAAAAGGATTCCTGACGGTGCAAAAAAGGCTCAACGGCGAAGCGCTGGAGGAATACATCAAGCCGATCGGCGGCGGGTATTTCTTCGTATTGCCGGGCGTTAAAGAGGGCGGCGACTATCTGGCCAGCGGCTTGCTCAAGGCCTGAGGGCGCAATGACGAGGCGCGAACTTCCGCCTCGTTTTACTTTGTATTGCCTATTGCGCGGGACATTGCGCGACGAAGTTCAATTCGATGCTTTGCCTGCGGATTAAAAAAATCTGCACGGCTCACTGGCTTTGGATTGCGCAAAATTTAATCGAGAAACCAAAGTGTCATTTGTGGTTTTTAATTGCAATTCATTGATATTGTTGATGTAAAAATTTTTCTGGAATGACGTGTAGAGCGTGATATAGTGTTTTAGCGCTGACTGAAAACAAAAGATATTAAATTTTTTTACATTTTAGTAACGCGACGAGATTGAATGTCATTATACTGTAATCATCTGGCGGTAGTTTTCACACGGTGCACAGCTTGAAGCTGTAAATATCACTGCGGGGATCGCTAATGGTAAAGTCCTTGGTTGGGCTGGAAAGAAAAAATAACACATCTCACCTGATTTCTCGTTGTAACGAGGGTTATCTCTCCGACTCTCTTTTACCGGCAACTCCGCACTCTTATCGCTACCGAATTTCATCACTTTTTACTCCACGTTTATTGATGCAGTCCGCGTTGTCCCGTGAAGACACGGCGCTTAAGCGTTGCCGTCAATTCACCTTGTCCCTTGGCTCTTATTGGCTCGGAGGAGGCCAAAACCTAATACGTGTGTGAAACATAATCGCGCGGCCAGGCCGTTGCGGTAGGTGAAACAAACTGTAAGGTGCCACTATGGGTAGACAGAAAGCAGTGATCAAAGCACGTCGTGAAGCGAAACGCGTTATTCGTCGTGACGCTCGTAGTCATCGCCAGCTGGAAGAAGAGTCTGTGACCTCGCTGGTGCAAATGGGGGGAGTCGAGTCTATCGGCATGGCGCGAGACAAGCGCGATAGCTCACCCATCGAGGCTAGAACCGAAGCTCAGGGTCATTACTTATCAGCCATAGAGAATAAGCAGCTGATCTTCGCCACCGGCGAAGCCGGCTGTGGCAAAACATTCATCAGCGCCGCCAAGGCGGCGGAGGCGCTGATTCATAAAGAGGTGGATCGGATTATCGTTACCCGTCCTGTTTTGCAGGCGGATGAAGACCTCGGTTTCTTGCCGGGGGATATCTCCGAGAAGTTCGCCCCTTATTTCCGCCCGGTGTATGACATTCTGGTACGTCGTTTAGGATCTTCCTTTATGCAGTACTGCCTGCGCCCGGAAATCGGCAAGGTAGAGATTGCGCCGTTCGCTTATATGCGCGGGCGCACCTTCGAAAATGCGGTCGTTATCCTGGATGAAGCCCAGAACGTGACCGCCAGCCAAATGAAAATGTTCCTGACCCGCCTGGGAGAAAACGTGACGGTTATCGTTAACGGCGACGTGACCCAGTGCGACTTGCCGCGCGGCGTGAAATCCGGCCTCAGCGATGCTCTGGAGCGCTTTGAAGAGGACGAGATGATCGGCGTTATCCGCTTTGAAAAACAGGACTGCGTGCGTTCCGCTTTGTGCCAGCGCACGCTCAACGCTTACAGTTAACCTATCCGCTAATGGAAAGGCCGCTTCGGCGGCCTTTTTTATCGCCCCTCATTTATCATTTCGTTTAACCTTTGTGTAAATTATTGTGGTTTTTTGTATAGATTTTCGTTGAGTTAGCGTCAATGATTAGTGAGTGCCAGATTGGCGCGCAATTTGCCTGTGCTGCCAAAAGGACATTATCTGGGGTGTGCGCCGCGCGGCGCATAGCGTGTAGGTTCCTTGATGCGATTCAAACATGAAATACATCGTTCTGATTTTGCTTATTTTATGCGTCGTCTATGTGCATTACCGCGGACGGGTGCGCTACAACGTGTGGCGGCAGCTGTCTGACCATTCCACCTTTACCGCACCATTGAACGTCTTCATGTATCTGTTTTCCCGCGTGCCGACCACGCCGTACCTGAAGCCGGAGCAGTTTCCTGAGCTGGCGGTGTTGAGAGATAACTGGGAAACCATCCGCGACGAAGGACAGAAGCTGATGGAGATCCAGCAGATCAAGGCGTCCGATCAATTCAACGACGCCGGTTTCAACTCGTTTTTCAAGACCGGTTGGAAGCGCTTTTATCTGAAATGGTATGAAGACAGCCATCCTTCGGCCATGACCCTGTGCCCGCAGACCACGGAACTGCTGCGCAGCCTGCCTTCGGTCAAGGCGGCGATGTTCGCCGAACTGCCGGACGGCAGCCGTTTGCCGCGCCACCGCGACCCTTACGCCGGTTCGCTGCGTTATCACCTGGGGCTGATTACCCCCAACGATGACCGCTGCTTCATTGAGGTGGACGGCGAGCGCTACAGCTGGCGCGACGGGGAAGGCGTGATGTTCGATGAAACCTATCTGCACTACGCGGAAAACCAGAGCGGGCAGAACCGTCTGATCCTGTTCTGCGACATCGAACGGCCGATGCGCTACCGCTGGGCGCAGGCGGTGAACCACTGGCTGGGGCGCAATCTGATGAGCGCCGCCACCGCGCCGAATGAAGAGGGCGATCGCACCGGCGGCGTCAACAAGATGTTCAAATACATCTATGCGATACGCCGGGTGGGGAAACGCCTGAAGGCCTGGAATCGCACCGGTTACTACATCATCAAGTGGATTTTGTTCGGGGGGATCGCCGCGGCGATATTCTTCTCGGTATAAACGAAGGCGGGGGCGCACGGTGTGCGCCCCTTTTTGATCAGGCGAAGATAGTCATCATGTAGGCGGCGAACAGCGCCAGGTGGGCGGTGCCGTTCAGCACGTTGGTGCGGCCGGTCGAGAACGACAGCTGGCACAGCAGCAACACCGTCAGCATCACCACGATATGCGGCGTTTGCAGGCCGAAGATCAGCGTCTGCCCGGTCAGGGTGGCGATGATGGTGACCGCCGGCACGGTCAGGGAGATGGTCGCCAGCACCGAGCCGAAGAACAGGTTCATGGCGCGTTGCACCTGATTGTTCAACACGGCGCGCAGCGCGCCCAGCCCTTCAGGCGACAGGATCAGCAGCGCCACCAGGAAACCGGTGAACTGCGCCGGCGCGTTCATTTTGGTCAACAGACCTTCCAGCGGATTGGCGTTGAACTTGGTGACGGCGATAACCGCGATCAGGTGCACGATGAGCCAGGCGGCATGCCAGGCGCTGCTGTGGGAAGAAGGCTTGCCGTGATGCGGGTCGCCGTCGTCGTCTTCATGCTCGTACACGAACAGGCTCTGGTGGGTTTTGGTCTGGATCACCAGGAACACGCCATACATGGCGGCGGAGATCAGCGCTACCAACAGCGCTTGCCCGGTGCTGAAGTTGCCGCCCGGCAGCGCGCTCGGGAATACCAGCACAATCACCGCCAGCGGGAAAATCGCCATCAGGTACTGTTTGATGCCGCCCAGATTGACGTACTGGGTGGCGAATTTGCGCCCGCCGAGCAGCAGCGCGAAGCCGACCAGGCCGGCGGAAACGATCATGATGATGGAGTACAGCGTGTCGCGCATCAGCGCCGGCGCGGCGTCGCCGGTGGCCATCAGCGCCGAGATCAGGCTGACCTCGAGGATCACCACCGACAGGCTGAGGATCAGCGAGCCGTAGGGTTCGCCCAACCGGTGAGCCAGCACGTCGGCGTGGCGCACCACGCTGAAGGCGCTGCTGAGGATCCCCACCAGCGCGAGAATATTGATGCCGACGATCAGCGGAAAGTTAGCGGTGCTGCTCCACAGGTTCAACACCACCAGCGCGGCGATGGGAAAGATCAGCGAGTATTCGGTGTGGCGAGATTTGGTGGATCGGCCAGGATCGTGTTGCGACTTCATGAGGGTGGCACTCCTTCTCAAACAGCGTAGCCCGTCGGCGCCGGTCGCCGTGGCACGGCAACTCTGCGTTTCCAGTAGGTATTTTATATTAGGATACACCCGCGGCGCCGGTGTGATGTTGTTTTTATCTGAGAAAGCAATTGCTTGCTTTATGTGATCAGGGTAGCAAAAAAACCGCACGGGGTGCGGTTTTATTTACTTACTTTTACGCAGTAACGCCAATTTTTAACGTTAGATTTGAGAAAAGTCGTGTTTACTCATTTACCGCTTGGTTAATCAAGGAAAATGAGACCGTCAGTCATCAATATTATCCATGATTTCATGCCGTTTATTGTGGTAACCCTCTTCATTTAGCCCCTCACGCCAGTAAGGTACGGCATAAAGACGATTGCGATCGCATTGGCGTTCACGGCGCAGGTAGCGGCGCAACCCCACCACCAGGCGATCTTCACCGGCGAGCCAGAAGTGCGCTTCGCCCTGCGGCAGGGACTGTGCGCGGAACTGAGCGATCAGTTCGTCGGTTTTCTCCGTGCCGCCGACGATCCAATTGACTTCAACATCAGCGGGTTTTTTCAGGTCAATCATGTCAGCGGTGCTGTCGACGCGGACGAAAGCGCGCCCGGCGCTGTGCGGCGGCAGGTTTTCCAGCAGCGCGGCCAGCGCAGGCAGCGAGGAAGGATCGCCCGCCAGGCAGTAGAAATCGGCCGCCGGCAGCATCGGTTTGGGGCCGCCCGGGTTGCTGATACCGATTTTATCGCCGATTTTCGCCTGGCGCGCAAAGTCGACCGCTGGGCCTCGGTGATCGTGAATCGCAAATTCGATGTCCACTTCCGCCTGTTCCGGGCGCACGGCGCGAATGGAATAGGTGCGCACGATCGGGCGCACGGCGTCCGCGGCCCAGCGCGGGCCGTTTTCGGTCAGCGTCGGCAGATCCGGCTGAGTTTGGTCGGCGAGCGGCAAAAAGACTTTGATGTGCGCAGCGGCGGCGTTGGCCGGGTAGTAGCGCAGATCGGGCGCGGTAAAGGTGATGCGGCGCAGGTGCGGCGTAATGTCCTGTACGGCGCTGACGGCGATCAGGTAGGGGGCGCGTGAGCGAGGGGCTTCGGTAGTCACGGGGATCTCCTTATAGTTCGTTTGGCGGTGAGTATACCATGCCGTTTGATAATGAGAATTGTTTGCTCATTGAGGCGCAACTGCGTGTGAGCTAGGCTTAAGGCTCACGCAATACGCACGGGAGGACGTGATGCCATACCAAGACACGAACGACTTGCCGGACAATGTGAAGCATGTGCTGCCGGCCCATGCGCAGGCGATCTATAAAGAAGCGTTCAACAGCGCCTGGCAACAATATCGGGATCCTGAAGATCGACGCGGTGACGCCGGCCGGGAAGAGACGGCGCACAAGGTGGCCTGGGCAGCGGTCAAACAAAGCTATCGCAAGGGCGACGATGAGCGCTGGCACAAAAAGTAACGCCTTTCATGCCCGGTAAAAATCGCGCAGACGTTATGCTGACCTCGGCAATTAATATTATTGCTGCTCAGTACAAATACTTTTCCACGTTAACGCCGCTTTGCAACTTGATTGCGCGGCGGGAAAAGAATATGGTCATTATTAATCGGAGCGGTTATTGAATTAATAAAATTCCGCACCAAAAAATAAAATTGCAAAGGTTCAGTAGTGGCGAGGGAGGACGAGAAATCGTATTCCCGGGAGGTTGTAACAGTGTTAACGCGAGATTTTCTGCAAAAAGCGGATTGCAAAACCGCCTTTGGCGCTATTGAGGAGTCGCTGTTGCTGACGCCTGAACAGCGCGCAGCCTCGTTGGCGTGCACATTATCGCGCCGGCCGGATCACAGCCCGGTATGGGTATTCGGTTACGGTTCGCTGATGTGGAATCCGGTTTTCGAATCGGAAGAAGTGCGGCCAGCCATACTGCAGGGCTGGCATCGGGCGTTCTGCATGCGTTTGACCGCCGGGCGCGGCACGCTGCATCAGCCGGGGCGCATGCTGGCGCTGAAAGAGGGCGGCCAGACCACCGGATTGGCCTTCCGTCTGCCGGAAAGCACGCTGCGCGAAGAGCTGGAGTTGCTGTGGAAGCGCGAGATGATCACCGATTGCTACGTGCCGACCTGGTGTGAGCTGCAGCTGGAGGGCGGTGAGGCCGTCACGGCGCTGGTGTTCGTGATGAACCCGCAGCATCCGTTGTTTGAAGCAGACACCAGCCACCAGGTGATCGCGCCATTGATCGCCAGCGCCAGCGGCCCGCTGGGCACCAACGCGCAATACCTGTTTGCGCTGGATAACGAGCTGAAGCACCACGGCATGCAGGATGATTGCATCGGCGATCTGGTGCGTTACGTGCAGCAATGGTTGCAGCAGAACCGCCCCGGCGCTTTCGGGGCCGAGGCCACGGCCTGAGGCGTTGGCGGGGCGGCAGACAGTAAAGGGCTCAGCGTGCGGAGCCCTTTTTCATATATCTAATACCTCTATTTAATAACTTTATTCTGCATGATTATTTAAGCCTGTCTCTTTGTATGGTTATTTATCTCGTTATTTTTAAAGCCATTCATCATTTTCCTCCGTCTTCACACCCCGAGAGTCACGATAAATAATTCACTTAGTATTAAATTGCATAACTAAAGGCTATTTCTTATTTGTTCAGCCCCGCAGGACTCCGTATCAATATGGCAGACGCTACCGCAAGAAACAGGGAGACGGGGATGAACTTTCAACAATTAAAAATTATTCGCGAATCGGCGCGCTGCAACTACAACCTGACCGAGGTCGCCAATACCTTATTTACTTCGCAGTCCGGCGTCAGCCGGCATATTCGCGAGCTGGAAGAAGAGCTGGGCATTGAAATATTCATTCGCCGCGGCAAACGGCTGCTGGGCATGACCGAGCCCGGCAAAGAGCTGCTGGTGGTGGCGGAACGCATTCTCAACGACGCCAACAACATCCGTCGCCTGGCGGACGTCTTCAGCAGCAACGATTCGGGGCAGCTGCATATCGCGACGACGCACACCCAGGCGCGCTACAGCCTGCCGGGAGTGATCAAAGAGTTTCGCGCGCTTTATCCACGGGTGCGGGTGGTGCTCAATCAGGGCAGCCCCGAAGAGATCGTCTCGATGCTGGCCGCCGGCGAAGCCGATATCGGCATCGCCAGCGAGCGGCTGATGAGCGACGAGTCGCTGGCGGCATTCCCGTACTACCGCTGGCATCACACCATTTTGGTGCCGGAAGGGCACGAGTTGACGCGCCAGCCGCAGGTGACGCTGGAGATGCTCAGCACCTTGCCGCTGATCACTTACCGCCAGGGCATTACCGGGCGTGCGAAGCTGGATGCGGCGTTCAAAGCGGCGGGCCTGACGCCGGACATCGCGCTCAGCGCGCAGGATTCCGACGTAATTAAAACCTACGTCGAATTGGGATTGGGCGTGGGCGTGCTGGCGGACATGTCGTATGAAAAAGAGCGTGATCGCGGGTTGGTGAGCCTCAACGCCGAGCACCTGTTTGAACCCAATACGGTATGGCTGGGCCTCAAGCGCAGCCAGCTGCAGCGCAACTATGCCTGGCGCTTTATCCAACTGTGCAACCCGACGCTGTCGCTGACCGAAATCAAGGACAAGGTCTTCTCGTCGCAGCTGGATGCGGTGATTGACTACCAGATTTAATCGATAAGCGGCAGGCAACCCCTGCCGCGCATTCCGCATCGCTCCCCTAATAATCAAAATCCCATCTATATACATAAAAAGAATATCTATAGTGATTTAAGTACCTTCAGCTGCCGATCGTGCTCGCATACACTCGCGAAATTATTATAAATTCCATCCGCTTGGAGAGTTTCAGATGAAAGCGCTCGTTCCTTCTTTGCTGTTTTTAGCCGTGGCGGCCAGCGTTAACGCGCAGGCGGCGACGCCGGCCAACACGCTGGTGATCGCGCAGTCTATCGATGACGTGGTCAGCTTTGACCCGGCCCAGGGATTTGAGTTAACCACGGTGCAGTCGTTCAACAGCCTGTATCAGCGTCTGATCCAGTCCGATCCGCACAACCCTATCGATCTCAAGCCAACCCTGGCCAGCAGCTGGCAGGCCGGCGCCGACAATCGCAGCCTGACTTTCAGCCTGCGCCCGGACGCCAGGTTCGCCAGCGGCAATCCGCTGCGGCCGGAAGACGTGATCTTCTCGCTTTCACGGGTGGTAAAACTCAATCTGGAGCCGTCGTTTATCCTGACGCAGCTGGGTTGGAACGCGAAGAACGTGGAGCAACACCTGAGCAAGGTGGATGACCACCAGGTAAAAATCAGCTGGAGTGAAAACGTCAGCCCGGCCTTCGTGCTCAGCCTGCTGTCGGCGCCGGTATCGTCGATCGTCGACGCCAAAGAGGCGCTGGCGCACCAGCAGGGCGACGATCTGGGGCACCAATGGTTGAACAGCCACTCCGCCGGCAGCGGCCCTTACAAAATCCGCACCTATGTGCCACACGAGGTGGTGGTGCTGGACGCCAACCCAGGCTCGCCGGAAGGGGCGCCGACGCTGAAAACCATCCTGATCAAAAACGTGCCCGATCCGGCCGCGCGCCGTTTGCTGATCGAGCAGGGCGATGCCGATATCGCGCGCAACCTGGGGGCAGACCAGATGGCGGCCCTGAAGGGCAAGCCGGGCGTCAAACCCTTGGCCATTCCTTACGCCTCGCTTTATTTCCTGCAGTTCAACGCCAAGGCGTCGTCGGCGCTCGGCAATCCGGCGTTCTGGGAGGCGGCGCGCTGGCTGTTCGATTACCAAGGCATCGCCGACGATCTGCTGAAAGGGCAGTTCCAGAGCCATCAGGCATTCCTGCCGGACGGTTATCTGGGTGCGCTCAAGGATCAGCCGTACAGCTTCAATCCGCAAAAAGCCAAAGAAATACTGGCCAAAGCGGGGCTCAGCAACGTCAGTTTCCGTCTGGACGTCAACAACCAGCCGCCGTACCTGGATATCGCCCAGGCGTTGCAGGCCAGTTTTGCCCAGGGCGGCGTGAAGGTGGAACTGGTGCCGGGCATCAGCTCGCAGGTCTCCACCAAGGTGAAAACGCTTAACTACGATGCGACGCTGACTTCCTGGGGGCCGGATTATTTCGACCCTAACACCAACGCCGCAGCCTTCGCCTACAACCCGGAAGACGGCAGCAAGACGCTGGCCTGGCGCGCCAACTGGCAGATCCCGGCGCTGAGCAAGCTGACGCTGGCCGCCACCGCGGAAAACGACACCGCCAAACGGGTGGCCGACTACCAGCAACTGCAAAAACAGGTGCAGCAAAGCTCGCCGTTCGTCATCGGCCTGCAGGCGCGCAGCCTGATTGCGGTGCGTGACAACCTCAAGGGCTATGTGCAGGGCATCAACCCTGACATGGTGTTCTACAGCAAGGTCAGCAAGTAATGGCCGCTGAACTGTCCGCCTCCGCCGGGGCGGCCCGGCGGTATTGGCGCTGGGGCGGGCGGCTGCTCGGCGGCGCGCTGTCGCTGGCGTTGACGTTGCTTGGCCTGCTGCTGTTCACCTTCATGCTGTCGCATCTGGCGCCGATCGATCCGGCGCTGCAGGTGGCGGGCGATCATGCCAGCGAAGCCACCTACGCACAGGTGCGGCATGAGTTGGGGTTGGATCAGCCGTTGCCGGTGCAGTTTTGGCGTTATCTGGTGCACCTGGCGCACGGCGATTTGGGTATTTCGCGCATCACCGCCCAGCCGGTGTTGAGCGATTTGCTGCGTACCTTCCCGGCGACGGTGGAGCTGGCCACCTGCGCCATTATCCTCGGCGCCCTCGGCGGCATTACGCTGGCGTTTCTGGCGGTGCTCAAACCGGGCAGTTGGCTGGATAACGCGGCGCGTTTGCTGTCGCTGATCGGTTATTCGGTGCCGATTTTCTGGCTGAGCCTGCTCGGACTGCTGCTGTTCTACGCCACGCTGCACTGGTCGGCGGGGCCGGGGCGACTGGACGACATCTACCTGTACAGCATGGAGCCGCGCAGCGGTTTCGTGTTGATCGACAGCTGGCTGTCCGGCGATCGCGACATGTTCTACAACGCCATCGGCCACCTGTGGTTGCCGGTAGTGGCGTTGGCGCTGTTGTCGATGGCGGGCATTACTCGGTTGCTGCGGGCGGCGATGTTGGAAGAGTGCAACAAGGAATACGTGACGCTGGCGCGTTCCAAGGGGGCCGGCCGCCTGCGCATTCTGCTGCGCCATGTGTTTCCCAACGTGCTGGGCACGCTGATCACCGTACTGTCTCTCTCTTACGCCAGCCTGCTGGAGGGGGCGGTATTGACCGAAACGGTGTTCGCCTGGCCCGGCGTCGGGCGTTACCTGACCTCGGCGCTGTTTGCCGCCGATACGCCGGCGATCCTCGGTGCCACGCTGCTGATCGGCACCTGTTTCGTGCTGTTGAATGCGCTGGCCGACGCCTTGACCTATTTAGTGGATCCGCGAACCCGATGAGCCAATATCTCTCTGAACACGAACCGCAAAGCGAGCCGGCCGTCGGTTACCGCCGTGGCCGGCGCCTGACCACGCTGACGCTGGGCGCGGCGCTGGTGGCGATTCTGATCGTCACCGCGCTGTTGGCCCCGTGGCTGGCGCCTTTCGATCCCAATCTGCAGCATATCGAGCTGCGGTTACTGCCGCCTTCCGCCGCACATTGGCTGGGCACCGACGGTTTTGGCCGCGACTTGCTCTCCCGCGTGATTTACGGCGCGCGGCCGACGCTGATTCTGGTGTCGCTGATTCTGGTGTTGACCATTCCCATCGGCCTGCTGGTCGGCATTGGCGCCGGTTACCTCGGCGGCTGGGTAGAGCGCATTTTGATGCGCCTGACCGACATTTTTCTGTCGCTGCCGAGCCTGGTGATCGCGCTGGCGTTTGTGGCGGTCATGGGGCCGGGGCTGATGAACGGCGCGCTGGCGCTGGCATTGACCAGCTGGCCGGCCTTTGCCCGCCAGGCGCGGGCCGAAACCCTGGCGCTGCGCCGCAGCGATTACCTGGCGGCGGCGCGCATGCAGGGCATCAACGGGCTGCGGCTGATGGTCGGCCATATTTTGCCTTTATGCCTGCCGAGCGCGGTGGTGCGCGCGGCGCTCAGCCTGGGCGGCATCATCCTGTCCGCCGCCGGTCTGGGGTTCCTCGGCATGGGCGTCGCGCCGCCGACCGCCGAATGGGGCTCGATGGTGGCCGAAGGCAGTAAAGTGATTTTCGACCAATGGTGGGTCGCCGCCGCGCCGGGCGGGGCGATCCTGTTCGCCAGCCTGGCGTTTAACCTGCTGGGCGATGGCCTGCGCGACAAAATGGATCCTCGTCATGGGCACTGATAACACCTTATTGACCGTCGAACGGTTGGCGATCGGCGTGCCGGGGCCACAGCCGGTGGCGCTGGTGAAGCATATTTCGTTCAGCATGGGGCGGGAGCGGCTGGCGCTGGTCGGTGAGTCCGGCTCCGGCAAATCGTTGACCGCGCGTGCGCTGATGGGGCTATTGCCGCCGCCGTTGCAGCTGCAGGCGCAGCGCCTGACGCTGGGCGATGAAGACTTGACGCGCCTGAGCGAGCGCCAGTGGAGCCGGCTGCGCGGCGACCGGGTGGCGATGGTGATGCAAGATCCCAAGCATGCGCTGAATCCCAATCAGCCGATCGGCCGTCAGGTGGAGGAGCCGCTGATGCTGCATGCGAAGCTGAGCCGCGCCGAGCGGCGTGAAAAAGTGCTGGAAATGCTGGCGGCGGTGGGCTTGCCCGATCCGGCTGCGCTGTGCCGCCGCTATCCGCATCAGCTCTCCGGCGGCATGGGGCAGCGGGTGATGCTGGCCATTGCGTTGATCAACGATCCGCAGCTGTTGATTGCCGACGAACCGACTTCGGCGCTGGATCACCAGATGCGCGATCAGGTGCTGCAGCTGATAGAAAACCTGGTGGCGCAACGCAATATGGGGCTGATCCTGATCAGCCACGATTTGCAGCAGGTGGCGCACCACTGCGAGCGGGTGCTGGTGATGTACAAAGGCGAGCTGTTGGATCAGCTGCCGGCAGCAGAGCTGGCGCAGGCCACGCATCCTTATACCCGCACGCTGTGGGCGTGCCGGCCGAGCCGCGAGACGCGCGGCAAACCGCTGCCGGTGCTGGATCGCGCGCTGTTGGAGACGTTGAAATGAGCGTGATCGCACTGGAGAACCTGAGCGTCAGTCACCGCCAGGGCTACGAACTGCGCACCGTGGTGCATGAGGTTAACCTGCGCATCGAGCCGGGCGAGTGTTTCGGGCTGGTGGGGCCTTCCGGCTGCGGCAAGTCCTCGTTGCTGTGGGTGCTGGCCGGGCTGAATGGCAGCTGGCAGGGCGGCTTTGAGTTGCTGGGGCGGCACCTGCAGCCGGGCCAGGCGTTTACCGGCGAACTGCGGCGCGAGGTGCAGATGGTGTTTCAGGATCCCTATGCTTCGCTACACCCCAAGCACCGGCTTTTGCGTACGCTGTCGGAGCCGCTCAAACTGCTGCAGGAAAGCGACATCGAACGTAAAATCAGCGCGGGCTTTCGCCAGGTGGGGTTGGATCCGCGCCTGCTGGAGCGCTACCCGCATCAGCTGTCGGGCGGCCAGCGTCAGCGTGTGGCGATCGTGCGCGCATTGTTGCTGCGGCCGAAGCTGCTGTTGCTGGATGAACCGACCTCGGCGTTGGACATGTCGGTGCAGGCGGAGATCCTCAACCTGCTCAACGAGCTGAAACAGGCGAGCGATCTGACGATGGTGCTGGTCAGCCACGATGCGGACGTGATTGACCACATGTGCGATCGTTCGGTGGCGATGGCGCACGGCCGCATCATCGTTTGACCCTATGCCCGCCAACGCGGCGGGCATATCCATCCTGGTAATAAATAAAGCAATTTATCGTCGTTCTTCCGTTAATTCTTACCCCCTACACTCGAAAAACAGCGCAATTGCGTGATAGTGGAGAGTGTATCGATGAAACGGTTAATCCCAACCTTATTGTATGGCGCGCTGGCGACCGCGTTCGGTGTACAGGCCGCCACCCCGCAGGACACCTTGGTGGTGGTCAGTTCGCTGGAGGGCATTATCAGCCTCGATCCGGCTGAGAGTTTTGAAACCGTCAGCTCGGCCAATCTGGTCAATCTCTATCAGCGCCTGGTGGCGCCGGATCGCGGTGCGCCGCAAACGCTGGCGCCGGACGCCGCCGCCAGTTGGCAAGCGGGCGCCGATGGCCACAGCCTGATCTTTACCCTGAAAACGCAGCAGCGCTTCGCTTCCGGCAATCCCCTGCGGCCCGAAGACGTGATTTTCTCGCTGGTTCGCGCGGTGAAGCTGAACAAGGCGCCGTCGTTTATTCTCGGTGAGTTTGGCTGGACGCCGGATAACGTTGAGCAGCATTTGAAGAAGGTGGGGGATAACCAGGTGCAACTCAGTTGGCCTGCCAACATCGGCAGCGAGCTGGCGTTGCGGCTGCTGACGGCGAATGTGGCCTCGATCGTGGATGAAAAGCTGCTGAACGAGCACGCGCAGCAGGGGGATTACGGCAATGCCTGGCTGCGCGGCCATTCCGCCGGCGGCGGCCCGTATCGGGTGAACAACTATGTGCCGCACGAAGCGCTGCTGTTTGGCCGCAACGACTATGCGCCGTCGCCGGCCCGGCTGAAAACGGTGTTGTTCAAGAACGTCAGCGACGCCGGCACCCGCCGTTTGCTGTTGCTGAAAGGAGATGCCGACGTGGCCTACGATCTGGGCGCCGACCAGTTCGACTCGCTGCGCAACGCGTCTGGCGTGCGCATCGAGCAGGCCGATGCGCCCCGGGTCTATTACCTCGGTTTCAACACCGGAAGCAAAGACAACCCGGCGCTGGGCAATCCGGCGCTGTGGCGGGCGGCGCGCTGGCTGGTGGATTATCAAAGCATCGCCGAGCAGCTGCTGAAAGGGCAATATCGCGTGCATCAGGCCTTCTTGCCGCAGGGATTGGACGGGGCGCTCGACGATCGGCCGTTTACGCTCGACGTGGGCAAAGCCAAACAGATCCTGCGCGATGCCGGTATTGCCGAAGGTACGCGCCTCGATCTTATCGTCATCAATCAGCCGCCGTACACTGACATCGCGCAGGCGCTGCAGGCCAGCTTTGCGCAGGCCGGGCTGCGGCTGGATATCCATCCGGTGGTGGAGAGCGACCTGTGGGGCAAAATGCGCGGCCGCGATTTTCAGGCGATCTTCACCTACTGGGGCGCCGACTACCTGGATCCGAACACCAACGCCAGCGCCTTTGCCTACAACGTGCCCGGTGGGCCGAAAACCCTGGCCTGGCGCACCCAGTGGGGCATTCCCGCCATTAGCGCGGAAACGCGCGCCGCGGCCGCAGAGGGCAACAGCGCCGCGCGCCGCGCACGTTATGCCGCGCTGCAACGGGAACTGCAGGCCAGCTCGCCCTATGTAGTGGCGCTGCAGGGGCAAACGCTGGTGGCATTGCGCGACAACGTCAAAGGTGCCCGGTTGGATATCGCCAACAGCATGCTGTATCTGGATCGGGTCAGCAAGTAGCGCCAACGCCGCGCGCCTGGCCGAGCTTTCTATCGCACCAAAGGCCGCCCGTGCGTGAAATCGCTTGTTGCTGCAACCTGGAATCGTGAGAGGTTTTGTCAGGGTGAAATAAAATGAAATTTCATAACGTGCTCACATGGCGCTGATAAATTGGCGCTGCAAGGCGGCGTTGTTTACGTCTTTCACCTCGGTCGTCCGCAATGAGGCGGACACATCACCTCAGGAGATATTATGGACAAAACGGAAACACGTCAGTGGAGCGCGCGGCAACCTGGCTCGCCGTCGGTGGGGTTGTGACGCCGGAACAGTTTTTACGGTCTCCAGCCACTGGCCAATCCGGCAACGGCCAGCACGGCAGAAGTGGCCGGATTGCTCAATCGGCTGATCGAGACGCTGAAGAACTCACCGAACAACGCCGGCGCGTTCTGGCCTGTGTCCAGCAAGAGCAACAGCCAGCCGGCGGCCGCCAAGGCGATGCCGAAAGGTTGCGGCGTTCGCCAGGCGCGACGGTTGCGCAGGCCGCGCGCCAAGGCCATGCCTAATCCGAACATTGCCGCCAGGCAGACCAGCAGCGGCAGCATCGTCCAACCGAGCCAGGCGCCCAGCGCCGCCAGCAGTTTGAAGTCGCCCTGGCCGATACCGTTACGCCGCCGCAGCTGTCGATAAAGCGCGTTGAGCAGCCACAACGCCCCGTAGCCGGCGGCGGCGCCGATAACCGCATCGTCCAGCGGCGCCCACCGAGCGTCGAGATTGCACAGCAGCCCGCCCCACAGCAGCGGCTGGGTCAGCCGGTCCGGCAGCCAGCGGTGGCGCCAGTCCAGCCAGGCCAGGGCGATCAGCAGCGCCGCGGCCGGCGGTAACCACAACCGGTGTGCTGCCGGCGGGTCGAAAGGCAGCGTCGCCAACGCCACACCCAAGGCCGTCAGCAGCAGGCTGCGGCGGCGCAATCTCGGCGGGCTGGCGCGCACGGCCGCCGTTCGCTCCAGCAGGGTGATGAGCCCGAAGGCGACCATTCCTGCCGACAGCAGCGCGGTAAAAAACAGCGCGTGCCACAGTGAGAAAAGAAACATCAAGGCTCCGTCAGTCGTGAAACAGATGTTTAAAATAACGGCAAAATGCGTATTTCATCGGAGTGAAATGCGGTGGATTGTGAGAAATGCGCAGTCGTGCGCATCGCCACTTTAGGTATTGCAGAGTGATACAATGCCATGCGCGGTGGCGCGCAGCAGTGGGTTGCTGCGCTTTTTATCGGCAAAATCGGCGCTAAAAGGGTGTGAATTCACCTGGCGGCCGGAATGGAGCGGCCAATGGCGTAAGTGACGGCGTCACTGAGAGGTGATTGGGGTTTATCCTATTGTTTCTGCTCGTCAAGCCGTTAGGCTTTAAGGGAGAGGCGCCCCGACAGGCCGGGACGTAAGGTTTTTCAGATCTGCCGCGGGAAAGGCGGCAGCAAAGCAGTGGGTTGGCATGCTCCAGGAGGGAGGGAGGCCAACGGTGTCATGAAAGACGAAATTCAGGCAGGACTCATCAAAATCAAAAAACGACTCTGGCGCCGCCGCCGGGCGGCCTGGCTGGCCGGGCCGCTGGTGTGGCTGGCCGGCGCGGCGCCCGTGTGCGCTGAATCCCCGCCGGCGCCGGACGCCGTTATTTCTTCCGAACGGCAAGCCGCGGATCCGGCCGAGAGTTTGCCGGAGCTGGGCGGTGCGCCCGACGATGCCGCGCGCGAGAAGCAGTGGGCCGAGATGGCCAAGCAGTTTGGCGAAAAAGATCTGAATAACGTTTCCCGTCAGCAGATGCGCAGCCGCGCCGAGGATTACCTGCTCGGCCAGGCGGCCGACACGCTGCAGCAACAGGCGCAGGAGCTGTTGTCGCCGCTGGGCACCGCCCGGCTATCGCTGAAGATGACCGGTGAGGGGGACTTTACCGGCAGCAACGGGCAGTTATTCAGCCCGCTGTACGACGTCGACGGATTGCTGACCTACAGCCAGATCGGCTGGCTGCAGCAAAGCGCCGGGGCGCTCGGCAATTTTGCGCTGGGGCAGCGCTGGATCGTCGGCGACTGGCTGCTGGGTTACAACACGGCGCTCGACAGCGATTTCGCCCGGCAGCGCAATCGCGGCAGCGTCGGCGCGGAAGCCTGGGGAGACTACCTGCGTTTCTCCACCAACTATTACTACCCGCTGTCGGCGCTGGCGCAACAGCCCGGCGATGGCGTGTTTTTCAGCCGTCCGGCGCGCGGTTACGACATCACGACGCAAGGCTATCTGCCGTTTTATCGCCAGATCGGCGGTTCGCTCAGCTATGAGCAGTATCTGGGCGATAATGTCGATCTGTTTGGCAGCGGCAAAAAACAAAACGATCCGCGCGCGATGCAGCTGGGGCTCAATTACACGCCGGTGCCGCTGGTGACGATGAAGGCGCTGCATAAGATTGGCGCGGGCGGGCAGAGCCAGGATCAGGTCGAACTGGCGCTGAGCTATCGGCTCGGGGTACCGCTGGCGAAGCAGATTTCGCCGGAGTATGTGGCGCAGGCCAAGTCGCTGCGCGGCAGCCGCTACGATCCCATCGAACGCAAGAACGTGCCGGTGCTGGAATTCCGCCAGCGCAAAACGCTGCAGGTGTTCCTGGCCACGCCGCCGTGGAGCCTGCAGGCAGGGGAAACCGTGCCGCTGGTGCTGGAAATCAAGGCGTTGAACGGCATCGCTCACGTCAGTTGGCAGGGGGATACGCAGGCGCTGAGCCTGACGCCGCCGCACAACGCCAACGATCCGCAGGGCTGGACGGCGATCGTGCCGCCGTGGGACGACGCGCCGGGCGCCGCCAACAGCTACCGGCTGTCGGTCACGCTGGAGGACGAAAAGCAGCAGCGCGTGACCTCCAACTGGATAGAGCTGAAAGTGGCGCCGCCGCTGACGGCGACCGCCGGCGATGACGCGGGCCTGCTGCCGATCAAAACCCTGACGCCGCCGCCGATCCCGGCGCAAACCGGGCCGCTGTACGGCGGCGATTAACCGTTTTTACCCTGCAGCACCCACACCGCGGCCTCGACGCGGGATTTTAGCTTCATCTTTTTCAGCAGGTGTTTGACGTGCACCTTGACGGTGCTCTCGGTGATGGTCAGGCGGCGGGCGATCAGCTTGTTCGGCAGCCCCTGGGCGATCAGCTTCAGGATATCCCGCTCGCGCGGCGTCAATTGCTGAATATCGCGATCGGCGCTGGGGCGGTTTTCCCGCAGGCTGGCGGCGAGGATCGGCGTCAGCGTTTCGCTCAGCACCATCTGCCCGGCCGCCGCCTGATGCAGCGCCTTCAGCAGATCCTCCGGCTCCATGTCTTTCAACAGATAGCCGTCGGCGCCGCGTTTGAGCGCGCTGACGACGTCGTCTTCATGGTTGGACACGCTGAACACCACGACGCGCCCCGACAGGTCGGTCTGGCGCAGGCGATCCAGCGTTTCCAGCCCGTTGATGCCGGGCATGTTCAGGTCGAGCAGGATCAGATCCGGATCGTGCTGCTCCGCCAGCGTGACCCCTTGTTCACCGTTGCTGGCTTCGGCGATGACCTGCAGGCGGGCGTCCATGCCAATCAGCTGTTTTACGCCGTTGCGCAGCATCGGGTGGTCGTCTATCAGTAAGATTGTGGCGGCGGTTTCTGTCGTCATGGTGTCTCCGTTAGTCGATGGCGTGGTTATCCGGCGTGAAGCTGACCCGCACCTCGGTGCCGCCGCCGCTGCGCGGTAAAATATCGCAGCGGCCATGCAGGCTCTTGGCGCGATCTCGCATGATGATCAAGCCGTAATGGTCGGGGCGAGACGTCTCGGCCGGCAGGCCGCGTCCGTTGTCGCATACGCTCAGGGTCACTTCGCCCCGCTTGTTGATGACCTGAATGCTCACCTCGCTGGCGGCGGCATGCTTAAGGATGTTGCTGAGCGCCTCGCGGGCGATCTGCAGCAGGTGAATGGCCTGGTAAGCCGGCACCGTGCGTGGCCCCAGTTGGTAATCGAGGCTGATGGTCAGGCCCAGTTTGGGATTGAACTCCGCCACCGTCGATTGCAGCGCCGCCAGCAGGCCCGGTTCGGTCAATTGCAGGCGGAAGGTGGTCAGCAGCTCGCGCAGCTGGCGATAAGCGCCGTTCAGCTCTTCGCGCATCTGCTGCACCAGCGCCTGGCTGGCGGAAGAGAGCGTTTCGCCCTGCATCTGCAGGCAGGCGATTTGCATTTTCAGACAAGAAAGCGATTGGGCGATGGAGTCGTGCAGCTCGCGGGCGATCGCTGCCCGTTCTTCCATCAGCATCAGCTGCTGCTGATGGTCGACCTGACGCTCGATGGCCAGCACGCTGGTCAGCTGCTCCACCAGGGTGTTGATCAGCTGGCGGTGCTCATCGTTCAGCGGCTGTTGCGGCGCATGCTGCGCCACGATCACGCCGTAGTCGCCGAGCTTGTCGCTCAGGCTCCAGCTCAGCGACGGATTGTCGGGATGCTGGCGGTCGCTGTCGTTCAGGCAGGCGCTGCACACCGGGTTATGGCAATGCTCCGGCCGCAGCGGCTGGTTGCCGCTCAGCTGCAGCAGCGGTTCCCGGCTGTCGTTTTCATACAGTCGCACCTGAATGGCGCGCAGCGGCGTCAGGGTTTGCAGCTGGTTGAGCAGCGGCGTCAGGCGGCTGCACAGCGGCTCGCTGGCGTGCAGCAGGCGGCTGGCGCGATAAAGGAAGCTCAGCACCTGATTCTTTTGCTGCAGGTCCGCGGTCTTCTCGGCCACGCGCTGCTCCAGCCCGCTGTAGGTGGCCGACAGTTCGTCGGACATGGTGTTCAACGCGCCGCCGAGCGACGCCATTTCATCCTGGTGGCCGCGCTGCGCGAAGCGGCGGCTAAAATCGCCGCGGCCCACCGCCAACGCCATTTCCACCAGCTGTCGCCACGGATGCAGCAACCGGCGGCGCAGGTAGCAGGTGGTGCCGATCAGCAGCAGCAGGGTCAGCGCGATGAAGCCGGCCTGCACCAGCGTCACCATCAGCAGGCGGCGCTCGGTTTGCCTGTCGATATCCGACACCAGCTTATCCAGCAGCTGCACGAAGTGCGCCACCTGCGGCGCGGCGTCGGCTGGCCGCTGCGCGCTGCGCAGGCGTGGTTGCAGGGTCTGTTGCCAGTAGTCGCGCAAGGCGTCGAAAGGTTGCGTCAACCCTTCCTGCTCCACCGAGCGCTGCAGGTCGGGGCTGTTTTCGTCGCGCTCCAGTTCGCGAATCAACGCTTCATGCCGTTCATCCAGCGGCACCTGCGCCAGCAGACGGTAGCTTTGCATACGCAGTGAGCCGGCCTTGTTGATGGCGTGCGCATTGCCCTGAATGCTTTGCGACATCCAGGCGGAAATCCCCATGCCGGCCACGCCCAGAATGCCCGACAGCAACATCAGCAGGGCGACCTGATTCACGATCGAAAGCGGGGCCAACAGGCGTTTCATAAGCGCGGGTTCCTGGCATTTGGCGCCGCTGAAACTCAGGGGGAGAAGGCGGCGACGGGGTAAACAAGTAACGATTCAGCCGTATTTTTGATTATCCCTGAGCATAACCCCATACCTCGAATGAAGTACCCATTAGTTTCCGGCGGGACGGCGCAGCGGTGAGCGTAGCGGCGTGATGTTTTATAATGCGTTGATTTAAAGTGATTTAATTTTTATTCGGGGCGTACCCCTAAGGGGATGAAGGCGCTATTTGCGCCGCCAACTACTTGCATTCGGGTTGATATACATCAACTTTGCCGCCGGGGCCGCCCCCTAGGGTGTGCAGAATGATCCCCCGTGTCTGAGGTTTTTATGTCGCAACTTGCAACGCCTTCATCAAAGAAAACCGGTGCGCTGATTCAGGACTGGCGTCCTGAAGACAGCGCCTTTTGGCAGCAGCGTGGCCATCGCATCGCCACCCGCAACCTGTGGATTTCCATTCCCTGCCTGCTGCTGGCCTTCTGCGTCTGGATGCTGTTCAGCGCCGTCGCGGTCAACCTGAACAAGGTGGGCTTCAACTTCACCACCGACCAGCTGTTCCTCCTGACGGCGCTGCCGTCGGTGTCGGGCGCTATTTTACGCGTGCCGTATTCATTCGTGATCCCGCTGTTTGGCGGCCGTCGCTGGACCGCCATCAGCACCTGCTTCCTGCTGGTGCCGTGCTTGTGGCTGGGGTTCGCGGTGCAAGACAGCAGCACGCCGTACAGCGTGTTCGTCATCATTTCCCTGCTGTGCGGCTTCGCCGGCGCCAACTTTGCCTCCAGCATGGCCAACATCAGCTTCTTCTTCCCGAAAGCGCGCCAGGGCGGCGCGTTAGGGCTCAACGGCGGGTTGGGAAATCTGGGCGTCAGCGTCATGCAGCTGGTCGCGCCGCTGGCGATTTCTTTCAGCCTGTTCGGCCTGTTTGGCGGCACGGCGCAAAATCAGGCGGAGGGGGGGCAGCTGTGGCTGGAAAACGCCGCCTGGGTCTGGGTGCCTTTCCTGCTGATTGCCACCCTGGCGGCTTGGTTCGGCATGAACGATCTGGCGGCGGCCAAGGCCTCGCTGCGCCAGCAACTGCCGGTGCTCAAGCGTGGGCATTTGTGGATGCTGAGTTTGCTGTATCTCGCGACCTTCGGTTCTTTCATCGGTTTCTCCGCCGGTTTTGCCATGCTGTCGAAGACGCAATTCCCGGACATCGTGATCCTGCATTACGCATTCTTCGGGCCGTTCCTCGGTGCGCTGGCGCGGCCGGTCGGCGGCGCGCTGTCTGACCGTTTCGGCGGCGTGCGGGTGACGCTGATCAACTTTGTGGTGATGGCCGTATTCGCCGCGCTGCTGTTCCTGACCTTGCCGACGGCGGGTGAGGGCGGTTCGTTCATCGCCTTCTACGGCATCTTTATGGTGCTGTTCCTCACTGCGGGGCTGGGCAGCGGGTCGACTTTCCAAATGATCGCCGTCATTTTCCGTAAAATCACTGTCGATCGCGTGAAAGCGGCCGGCGGCAGCGACGAGAGCGCGCAGCGTGAAGCGGTGACTGACTCCGCCGCCGCATTGGGCTTTATCTCGGCGATCGGGGCCGCCGGCGGCTTCTTCATTCCCCAGGCATTCGGCACCTCGCTGGCGTTGACCGGTTCGCCGGCGGGGGCTATGAAAGTATTCCTGGTGTTCTATATCTTGTGCGTGGTGATCACCTGGGCGGTGTATGGCCGCAAGAAAAAAGCCTGAGTATCAAACGTCTTTCTCAATCCCTCCCGGCAGGGGAGGGATATTTCGCTCATTCCGAGTCATCTCTCCTCACCTCCTCAGTGAAATTTTCTGTCTTTAGGTAAAATTCTCATCTCCGCTTGCCGTTTTTTTCTTTTTTTATAGCACTATCTCTCAATGTGGGAATATTTTCGCCAAAACGGATTATATTATTTGTACGTTTTTTCCGTTTTATTGAGAGTATTCTTACATTAAGGCGTTAATATCTTTCCGCAGATTAAATGAAATTTTCGGGACGGTAAGGCATAATTAGTGCGATTGTTATAAAATCAGTAATAGGGTTTTGTCATAGATGCTGCACGCACTGAGTGGAATGTGTAACGGGGTTAAATCAGATAACTCTCATTCTGTTTTTTCCGGCTTTTTGTAGTCTATCTGACAATCAGATTAGGTGGAAAAACACAATGAATTCACGGATAAGAATGAAATTTCACAATTTTATTCGATTAACAATCTAACAACACCGCTAGTTTTTCCTTTTTAAATCAATGAGGTGACCATTTGAATTTTACGGTAGCCATGAAAGAAATCCATGTTGCCAGCAGGGAAAAAGAGTCATTTGGGTAAACGGAACATCCTTAATAAGGCCTAATGTAAAAAATGAAATCAGAAAATTTTTATAAAGGCCAATATCCGATGAATGCAACCTGTTGAGTTTACATTTAATTTCTTGAACATTTTTTGATATTTCTATACAAAGTGTGCAGGACAGGCACGCTAAGGAAACTAAAAGTGAATCTTGATAAAAGAATAAAGATTAGGAATCTCGATGTTCTGACTCCTGCCGGGGAGAAATTTCGTCTGCGTTGGAAGGAGTATCAAATTCTTTCGCTGCTTGTCGCCAGATCGCCAGAGCTGGTTACCCGAACGGAAATTATAGAAAATATCTGGAAAGGAACTTACTGCTCAGATTCAACGATAAATCAAACAATTAAATCTATTCGCCAAAAAATTAGCGACACGGAACATACGCTTATCAGAACCATTCCCCGTTTGGGTTACAAGGTGGAAAATCAAGCGGCTTTTCACTTTATATCCGAGGATGAGGGCTACGCTGATGATGATATATTAAATGGCGATGAAAATATTGGCGTTGATATTCAAGCGGAACTTTCTGAAAATGAAAGTGAGTCGTCTGAAATAAACGATGAAAAAATAGATAAGCCGCGTAAATCGACGCTGGTTGCTGCGCCTGTTGCAACGGTAGAGTCAGCCCACGAACCCACGCGTGAAAAAAAGTCGACGACGGTGCGGCGCTTTTTCAGCATGCCCGCCAGCCGCGTAGTGAAATACCTGACGGTATTCGCTTCGTTGCTGGTTATTTCACATTTTTCATATGTGCTCGGCAACCAAACTCGTCCACCGGTGATCAATGATATTCAGAACAACACGCGCGTGGTGTTGACGCTGACGCTGAATAATCCCCATACCAACAGCCCGCAAACCCTGCTCTGCCTGTACCAGGGCGAGAGCATGGAGCAGGCGACCATCGAATGTGTCGACCCCAAGCAAGGGCAGCTTAAGTTGCCGGTAAAATATGAGACTTCTTCTACGCCGGGTAAAGGTCGGATTAATCTCATATTGCCGAACAAAACCTTGCAATATCAAGTTGCTTACGATGTTAAAAATTAGCGCTGAATGAGGTTTTATCTTTAGCGATAATTTTACATTTGATGAAATCTTTTATTTCATTATTTGTTATTTGAAAGCCAGGTTCGATTTGTCCAGTCTGGAACTCATTACCTAACGCATATTAGCGTCCTGTTTCCATCGAGGTGACAGGAATAATGAGAACCTGCTGAGTGACAAATTATGGATAAGCGTAAAGTAGCTATTATCGGGGGTTCCGGTTTTATCGGAACACGCCTGGCAAAACGTCTCAGTGCGCGCGATGATCTGACGTTGGTCATCGTTGACAAGCAACCCAGCGCGCATTTTCCGGCGCTCTATCAATATGGCGACGTGACACAGCCCCAGACCCTGCAAGAACCGCTGGCGGGCTGTGACGCCATCATTAATCTGGCGGCGGAGCATCAGGACAACGTCGATCCTATTTCGCTCTATTATCAGGTCAATGTCGAAGGCGCACGCCATGTCTGCATGACCGCCTCCGCCTTGAATATCCGCCAAATCATTTTCACTTCCTCGGTGGCCGTTTACGGGTTCGTCGAGCAGGAAACCGATGAAGGGGGACGTTTCGATCCCTTCAACCATTACGGCAAGTCCAAGCTCGAAGCGGAATACGTTTATGAAGCGTGGCGCAAGGCGGATAGCGCAAACAAATTGACCATCATCCGCCCGACGGTGGTATTCGGTGAAGGCAATCGCGGCAATGTGTATAACCTGTTCCGCCAGATCGCCAGCGGCCGATTCGTGATGATTGGCAGCGGCAATAATATGAAGTCGATGGCTTACGTTGAGAATATTGCCGCGCGGCTGGAACATGCGTTGGACCAGCAATCAAGTTATCAGGTCAGCAACTACGTCGATAAACCGGACTTTACGATGAATCAATTGGTCGACGTTATTTCCTCCTCGCTGGGCAGAGAAAATAAGACGATTCGCATTCCTTATGTGGTGGGCATATGCGGGGCGACCGCATTGGATGTCGTGAGTAAAATAAGTCGTAAAAAATTCCCAATCAGCCGCGTCAGAGTGCAGAAATTCTGCGCCAGAACGCAATTTAAAAGTAATGTGCAAAATAATTTCGTGGCGCCGGTTGAACTTGATTCGGCAATCGAAAGAACCATTAAACATGAGTTTTCTGATAGATAACTTAACCGCACGCTGACGTTATTTACGTATTTCCGCCGACAAGCGGATAAATCTGTATTTTTCAGGATTAACTCATGCTGACTTATATCCTGGCCGGATCAATTTTGTTTTTGTTAATAGCGCATTGGGAGCTGTAACTCAAGGGCGGTAGCGTGCTTATTCGCTGGAGGAACGATGTTATATCAACTGAGCGTGATATTTGTGCTGGCGGTCGCCTGGGTGCTTATTGCCCGCCGGGCCGCCTTGACGGTGGGATTGGTGGATAAGCCCAATGCGCGCAAGCAACATCTGGGACATATTCCGCTGGTCGGCGGCATCGCCGTATACCTGACGCTGATGCTGATGACGCTGTGGCAACCCGCCTGGCTGCCCGACAGCACCGTCTATCTGCTGTGCATTACGGCGCTGGTGGTATTGGGCGTGCTGGATGACCGCTTTGATCTGCCCGTGGCGCCGCGCGTCATGGTGCAGGGAGGGATCGCGCTGGCGATGATGCTGGCGGCAGGGATGCAGCTTTCCTCATTGGGCTATGTCTGGGGGCATCAGGAAGTGATGCTCGGCTATGGCGCGTTGCTGCTCACGCCGCTGGCGGTATGGGGAGCGATCAACGCCTACAACATGGTGGATGGCATCGACGGGCAACTGGGCGCCTTGTCCTGCGTTACCTTCGTTGCATTGGCCATCGTGTTCGGATTGGGCGGCCGGGAAGATCTGGCGCTGTGGTGCCTGGGCCTGATCGCCGCGCTGGCGGCTTATCTGCTGTTCAACCTGAGCCTGTTCGGCGCGCGCAACAAGATCTTTATGGGGGACGCCGGCAGCATGGTGATCGGCTTCAGCGTGCTGTGGCTGGTGTTGCTGGCGACTCAGGGGCCGCAGGCGGTAATGCGCCCGGTCACCGCGCTGTGGCTGATCGCCATTCCGCTGATGGACATGGTGACCGTGATGGTGCGCCGCCTGTTGCGCCGCCAAAGCCCCTTCAAAGCGGGCCGCGATCATTTGCACCACATTCTGATGCGTCGCGGGCTCAATGCGCGCCAGGCGCTGGCGATGAGCACCATGCTGGCGGTGACGCTGGCCTGCGTCGGCATTTGCAGCGAAGTGCTGCAGCTGCAGGAAAGCCTGATGCTGGTGGCGTTTCTGTTTTGTTTCTGCGGTTATTTCGCCATGTTGCGCGAACCGCGTCAGGCGACGGTGTTCAGCGATAATCCGACCGTCGGCCGTTAATCCCCTCACGGGCTGCGGCAGCAGCCCGCTTATCACGGTACTTCCATGAATTTTCATTTGCCTCTTTTGATGCCGTTGGCCTTCACCTCCGCGTTGTTGAGCGGGTGTACGGTGGTCCCCGGCTCACATTTACCGACCAGCGGAAAAGCCATCGTCGTGCAGCAGGATGACGATTTCGATTTGAATGACCAGGTGCAGGTTTACCGCATGTCGCCGATGCTGCTGCAGAAAATGCGGCGCGTAGAACCGGTCGCCCGGCCGAATCCGGCGCTGGATCAGCGGTTGCAGAACTATCAATACCGCATCGGCGTCGGCGACGTGTTGAACGTCACCGTCTGGGATCACCCCGAGTTGACCACGCCGGCCGGGCAGTACCGCAGCGCCAGCGATACCGGCAACTGGGTGCATGCAGATGGCACGATCTTTTATCCCTATATCGGGCGAGTGGCGGTGGTGGGCAAGACCGTCACCGAAGTGCGCAGCCTGATCGCCGGCCGTCTGGCGCAGTACGTGGAAAGCCCGCAGGTGGACGTCAGCATCGCCGCTTTTCGTTCGCAGAAGGCCTACGTGACCGGCGAAGTGAAAACCTCCGGCCAACAGGCGATCACCAACGTGCCGTTGACCATTCTGGACGCGATCAACGCCGCCGGCGGCCTGACGGACAACGCCGACTGGCGCAACGTGGTGCTGACCCATCAGGGCAAAGAGCGGGCTATTTCGCTGCAGGCGCTGATGCAGCGTGGCGACATCAGCCAGAACGCGCTGCTGCAGCCGGGCGACATCCTCTACATCCCGCGCAATGACGAATTGAAAGTGTTCGTGATGGGCGAGGTGGGCAAGCAAGCGACGCTGAAGATGGATCGCAGCGGCATGACCCTGACCGAAGCCCTCGGATCTTCCGAAGGGATCAGCCAGACGGTGGCGGATGCGACCGGGGTGTTCGTGATCCGGCCGAACGGCGGTAAAACGCCGCAGCGGCTGGCGACGCTGTATCAGTTCGATCTCTCCGACGCCAGCGCGCTGGCGATGGGCGCTGAATTTCAGCTGCAACCTTACGACGTCGTGTACGTCACTGCGGCGCCGATCGCGCGCTGGAACCGTTTGATCAGCCAGCTGGTGCCGACCATCAGCAGCTTTAACGATCTCAGCGAGGCTACCTTGCGCGTGCGCAACTGGTAACTCCGCAGGGTGAATAAGGAACAGAAGATGAAAAACAATGCGCTGTCCGTGATGGTGGCCGAACAAGATGAAAAGCTGGAGTGGGAGCGACTGATCGGGCCGCTGTGGGATAACCGTTGGCGGATCGCCGTCGTGACCGGTTTGGCCGGCGTGCTGGGCGTCGCCTACGCCCTGTTGGCCACCCCGGTGTATCAGGCCACGGCGGTGGTGCAGGTGGAGAAGCAGCTGTCCGGCGATTCGCTGCTGCGTGAAACGCTGGACAGCACGATGGGGCAAAGCTCGGCGACGCAGGATGAGGTGACGCTGGCCAAGTCACGCTACGTGCTCGGCAAAACGGTGGACGCCCTCGGCCTGACGGTGCGCGTCAGCCCGGACTATTTCCCGGTGTTCGGCAAAGGCCTTGCCCGGTTGAGCGGTGAAAAGCCGCCGGTGCTGAACATCACCACGCTGACGACGCCGGCGGACATGCAGGGCGAAGCGCTGACGCTGACGGTGCGCGACGGGCAGCATTACGAATTGAGCCATGACGGCGACAAACTGTTCAGCGGCGTGGTCGGGCAGCCGGTGGCGCAGGGCGGTTGGAACATGACCGTCTCGGCGCTGGACGCGGCGCCGGGCACCAGCTTTACCGTGGTCAAAGTCGCGCGTCAAGAAGCGGTGGACGATCTGCGCAAATACCTGGACGTGGTACCGGGCGGCAAGGACAGCGGCATCATGGCCTTTACGCTGCCGAGCGAAGATCCGCAGAGCGCCGAGGCGATGCTGAAGAACATCACCGACAACTACCTGCAACAGAACGTGGACCGCAAAACGGAAGAGGCGCAGCGCATGCTGGCGTTCCTGCAAGAGCAATTGCCGCAAACGCAAACCTCGTTGAACAATGCCGAAACCCAGCTCAATCAGTTCCGCCAGCAAAACGACTCGGTGGATCTGTCGCTGGAAGCCAAATCGGTGCTGGATACTCAGGTGCAGCTCGAAGCCCAGCTCAATGAGCTGACCTTCAAGGAAGCGGAGATCTCCAAACTCTATACCCGCGCGCACCCGGCTTACCGGGCGCTGCTGGAAAAGCGCGCCACGCTGGAGGCGGAAAAGGCGCGGCTGGGTAAACAGGTGCAGACGCTGCCGAAAATGCAGCAGGAGATCCTGCGCCTCACCCGAGACGTGCAGGTGGATCAGCAGGTTTACATGCAGCTGATGAACAAGCAGCAGGAGCTGAGCATCAGCAAGGCCGGCACGGTGGGCAACGTTCGCATCATCGACGAAGCGGAAACCGCTATCCGGCCGATTAAGCCGCAGAAGATGCTGATCGTCTTGTTGGCGCTGCTGCTGGGGGCGGGAGGCGCCGCCTCGGTGGTGCTGCTGCGCGCGGCTTTCCATCGCGGCATCAATGATATCGATACCCTGGAGAAGCGGGGCATCAACGTCTACGCCACGGTGCCGCTGTCGCCGTGGCAGGTCAAGCGCAACCGCGAGCAGCGTCATTTGCTGCCCAAATCCGGCGGCCGGCGCTTGCCGATCCTGGCGGTGGCCGAACCGACGGATCTGTCGGTGGAAGCGATCCGCAGCCTGCGCACCAGCCTGCATTTCGCCATGATGGAGGCCAAAAACAACATTCTGATGGTCTCCGGCGCCAGCCCGGAAAGCGGCAAGAGCTTTACCAGCACCAACCTGGCGGTGGTGGTGGCGCAGGCCGGGCAGCGGGTGCTGTTGATCGACGCCGATATGCGCAAAGGCTTCCTGCACCGCTGGTTGGCGGATGATGGGCATCAGGGCCTGTCCGACATGCTGGTGGGCAACGTGACGGCGGAACAGGCGGTGCGGAAAACCGCCATCGCCAACCTGGACTTCGTGCCGCGCGGCCAGGTGCCGCCGAACCCGTCCGAACTGCTGATGCACCGTCGTTTCGCCGATTTTCTGCGCTGGGCCGGGCAAAACTACGATCTGGTGCTGATCGACACGCCGCCGATTCTGGCGGTGACGGACGCGGCGATCGTCGGCAATCACGCGGGCACCTCGCTGCTGGTGGTGCGCTTTGAGGTGAATACCGTCAAGCAGATCGAAACCAGCATGCGCCGCTTCGAACAGAATGGGGTGACGATCAAGGGCGTGATCCTCAACGGCATGGTGAAGAAGGCGGCAACCGACATGAGCTATTACAACTTCGCCTACCCAAGCCATCGGGAAGAACGCCCGCAGGCAGGGGAGTAAGCGGGTGAAGGCCATTATCACCAATGCCCTGTGGCTGATGCTCGAACGCGTTTCGCTCAGCCTGTCCGGCATCTTCGTCTCCATTTACGTTGCGCGCTATCTGGGGCCCGCGCAGTTTGGCGCGCTCAACTATCTGTTGGCGACGATCGCCATCGTGGTGCCACTGGTGCAGTTGGGCGCCGACAGCATCATTTTCAACCGCGTCGCCCGCCGACAGCCGAGCGGCATTCGCCTGATGCTGGCGTCAATACGCCTGCGCCGCCGGCTGTTCCTGGTGGTGGCGCTGCCGATACTGATATGGAGCTATTTCAGCCAAACGCCCGCCAGCCAACTGATGACGCTGTTGCTGCTTGTCAGCGCCTATTTCTCGATTCAGGACGTGTACAAGATTTATTACGATGCCCGCCTGCAGTCGAAACGCAATACGCTGATCAACAACCTGGCGCTGCTGCTGTCTATCGGGCTGCGGCTGGCGCTGGTGAGCGCCGCGCTGCCGCTGGTGTGGTTCGCGGTACCCTACATCCTCAGCAGCGCCGTGCCTTACCTGGTGCGCCTCTGGTTATTCCGTGGGGAAGCTGCGGCCTCGCCGCGGGTTACGCCGCGCCAGGCCAGGCGCTACGGCCGTTACTTGCTAAAGGTGGGGCTGCCGTTGGCCATCTCCAGCCTGTCGATAGTGATCTATACCCGCATCGATCAAATCATGCTGGGCAATCTGGTCGGCGAGCAGGCGGTAGGCTGGTTCAGCGCCGCCACCACCCTTAGCCAAGGCTGGGTTTTCGTGCCGATGGCGCTGATCACCTCGTTGATGCCGGGCATTGCCAGCTGCCGCGATCCGTTGGAGCAGGAGTACCGTATCCGGGTGCTTTATCTGGTGGTCCTGGGCCTGTCGTTGCCGGTGTTGCTGGGCCTGTGGTGGTTCGCCCACCCGGCCATTGCGCTGCTGTACGGCGCCGCTTTCCAACCGGCCGCCAGCATCCTGGCTATTTGTACGCTGACCTCGCTGTTTTCGGTCATGGGGACGGTTTCGTACCGCAGCATCGTGCTGTTCGCCGGCTATCGCTTTATCGCCATCAAGATGCCGTTGGTGGCTATGGCGAACGTGGTGATGAATCTGCTGCTGATCCCGCGCTATGGCCTGATCGGCGCGGCGGTGTCTACGCTGCTGGCGGAATTCATTTCGTTCTTCGTGCTGAACAGTTTATTCCGTGGCGGAAAAATTACCCGACTGCAGCTGACCTGTTTTTACTGCCTGCCGCGTCTTGTCAGCAAATTAAGGAGAGAGCATGTTAAACATCCTGGTTAAAAACATTTCCAAGCGCCTGCCCGATGCCTGGCACCATCAGGTTAAATACGCGCTCTATTTCAAGAAGCTGCCGCACCTGTCAAAACCGACCGGCTTCAGCGAAAAGATCATGCGCCGCAAAATTTACCCGCGCAGCATCTACACCACCTTGTCGGACAAGTTCAAGGTACGTGAATTTATCGCCGGTCTGTGGGGCGAGGAGTACCTGGTGGAGCTGTATGCGCATGGCACTGAACTCAGCTACGACATGTTCAGGCAATTGCCCAACGCCTTTGTGCTGAAGGCCAACCACGGCAGCGGTTATAACCGGTTGGTGTTCGACAAGCGGCAGGTTAGCTACGCGGAGTTGTACGATCTCAGCAACGCGTGGATGCGCAGCAACTTTTATGAGCAGAGTCGCGAAAAGCATTATCTGGATATCGAACCCTGCATCATGGTGGAGCGCATGTTGCTGGATGGCGAACAGGTGCCGAACGATATCAAGTTTCATTGTTTCAACGACAATCATGAAATTCGCATGTTCATCCAGGTGGATTATCAGCGCTTCGGCACCCATCGGCGCGATATTTTTGATGTCGACTGGAACCGCACCGAAATCCGCATCAGCTTGCCCAATGCCGACGAACCGATGCCGCGCCCTACGCGGCTGGATGAAATGATACGTTTGGCTCGCCAGACGGCGCAGCAGTTCTCTTATGTGCGCGTGGATTTCTACCAGGTCGGCGAGAAGGTGTATTTCGGTGAGTTGACGTTTACGCCTGGCGCGGGGCTAAGCAAGCTGATGCCGAAAAACATTGAGCAGGAATGGGGCAGTTATTTTACTGAGTAAACGCTTATGCAAAGAGTCGCCTCCAATTTTCAAATGCATGCCAATGCCGGTTATAATCAGTCGCGGGATTTGATCAATCAATCCATCGTATTGACCTTCCTGCTGATGTTTTTCGTGAAAACCTTCCTGACCTCGGGATCGTTCAACAGCGAGCTGATTAATAAAGCCGTGCTGGGGCTGAATGGCCTGATGTTGCTCTATGTCGGTTATGCATTTTTTATCGCTACGCTGGCGGAAAAGGCGGTTGCGGGTTTTTTGGTTCTGCTGTTTCTTATGAATATTGCCACCGGGCATGGTGATTATCTGTTTGGTGCGGTATTCAGCACGGCGGTGATAATTTTATTTCGTCGTATCGAAATGGGGCGTGGCGCTGAAATGTTTGCCATCACCTTTGTGGTGGCAGGGTTGCTGGTGGTTATTCCCTATACCTTTTACACTGATGGGTTTGTTTACCTTGATGAACGTTATGGCAACAGATTAACGCTGGGGTTCGATAACCCGAATACCCTGGCGTATTATTCTTTTGCCTTGTTCGCCACACTGCTGTGCCTGATCGACCATGCGAAATTAACGCGTGGAATGAAAAATATCGCTTCGTTGGCGGTATCGGCGTTAATTCTCCCGGTGCTGATGTATTCCTATTCTCGCACCTGTTTTATGCTGGCGTTGTTGATGCTGCTGCTGTTTTGGCTGGCGCCGCTGCTGCGTGTCGCCCCCAACAGAAAAGTCTGCATCGCGCTGACGTTGGTCATTGTAGGCTTTCAATTCGCCAGCGTTATACGCTGGGGGAACAATCCGGCATTGGACGTGCTCTTGAACCAGGCGCTGACCGGCCGGATCTGGTTCTCCTGGCAGATGTTTCAGGCGGTGGGGCTACCCAATCCGCTGTTCGGCATGAATATAGAGCCGTATAAGCCAGTCGATTTCTTCTTCATCGCCATGTTTTATTCGGCCGGTGGCATCGCCTCTGTCGTCATGCTTTTTTGTTATTTTCACTTGTTGGGCAATATGCGCAGGCTGAGTCGATTCATGCGCTGGGTGGTGGTGGTTTTCCTGTTAACAACCTTGACGGAAACCTATTTTTTGGTCCCGGTATTTAACGTGTCGTTATTGTTGCTTTGCCGTGGAAAAGAAATAATAAATTCTAAGCTGGAGGGTTAAGAAATGGATTTCTCTATCGTGATCCCTATTTATAATAGTTCGCGCTACCTGCCTAAAACGCTGAAGCGAATTTTCAACGCTTGCCAAGGGTTCGACTATCAGGTGATTTTGGTTGATGATTGCTCTGACGAGGATGATATCAAATCTATCCGCCAGATAGCGGCGACCAATAGCAATGTGATGCTGCATGAGAAAAAACAGAAGAGCAATGCGGCGGTATCGCGCAACTTAGGCACCAAGTTAGCGCAATCGGAGATCGTGTTTTTCCTCGACTCCGATGATTACTTCACGACCAACTATATTATTCGCCGTATGAAGAAGCATGAAGATCGCCAGATTGACATTATCTTCGGCAACTATGCGGAGGTGAGCGGCGATTCGGTACGCGACTTCAACTTCCACTACAAATCCGGTTCTTCCGGCGAAGATTTTCTTTTTCTGGAAATGGGCGATATTCGGTCATCCACCATCAGCATGCGTAAAAAAAGCGATCGCCGCTTTTTATTTCCCGAGTTTCTCAACAAGCATCAGGATTGGGGTTTTCTGGTCAACGCCACCAATTTGGGCGCGCAAGTGGCGCATGACGCCGGCGGCGGGGTGTTTCTCGACGTGGGGCGCTATGGGCGCATGACGGCGAAGCTTAATCTGGAGGCCAGCGACCGCTTTATCAATACCTTCCTCAGCCCCAGCGATCGCCATATCAGCGGATTCGCCTGTAAGCATCTGCTGGCCTCGCTGTATTCGGAAAACGCCCAGGCGTTCAATTATTACTCGTCGCGCATCGTGCGGCACAGCCTGAGCGGCAAGTTCAAGATGATCAAATGGTATGGCGATTGTCTGGCGCGGTTGGGGTTGTTCTCGGTTGGCGGCCGGCTGCTGCGCAACGTGCGCCAGGGATTCAGGAGATGACATGCAACCACGCAAGATAATCATCGTTATCGAAAATATGGCGGGCAAGGGCGGTACTGAACGGGTCGCCAGCGGTTTGGCCAATGCGCTGGCACGTTTGCCGGGTTACGAGGTCGCGGTGTTTTCGCTGTTTGGCGAGCGGAGCTTCTTTCCGCTGGCGAGCGACGTCCGGTTGCGCTGCGGCGGTGGCGATTCGCTGTTCTGGCCGTGGCGGCTGGCGTTCGCGCTGCGGCGTGAACGCGCGGACGTGATCATTACCGTTTCCATGGGGAAACTGTCGGTGGTGATGACGCCTTTCCTGCGTTTGTTCTGTGCCCGCAGCCGGCTGCTGTTGAGTGAGCACGTCAGCTTTCACCAGTATCCGCGCGTATTTAAGTGGCTGAAGTTGCTGGTTTACCGGCTGAGCGATCGCGTGATTTTCCTGACGCGGCAAGATAGCGACGCCATCGCTCGCTGGGTGGGGGCCGGGAAATGTCGGGTGATCGAGAACGTTTCGCCGTTCCGCGCACAGGCGCCGGCGCCGGCGCTGCAGCAAAAGGTGGCGCTGGCGGTGGGGCGCTTGAGCAATCAGAAGGGCTTCGATCGTCTGATCGCGCTGTGGCGAGGGGTGGCGGCGCAGGTGCCGGATTGGCGGCTGCTGATTATTGGCGACGGCCCGGAGCGCGATGCGCTGCGGCGGCAGATTGAAGACGCCGGGCTGGCGCGGCAGGTGAGTCTGCTGCCGGCCACCGCCGACGTGGCGGACTATTATCGCCAGGCCAGCCTGTATTTGATGACCTCTCGCTATGAGGGATTGCCGATGGTGCTGATCGAAGCCATGAGTTTCGGCCTGCCGCTGGTGGCCTACGACTGCAAGACCGGCCCGGCCGAGTTGATAGACGACGGCGTCAACGGCTATCTGGTGCCCGATGACGACGCCGCCGCCTTCAGCGAAGGGGTGATCAAACTGATGCTCGATCCGGGTTTGCGCGAGCACTTTTCTGTCGCCGCGTTAGAGAAGTCTCGCCGTTTTTCTCCCGAACGTATTTATCCCCAGTGGCAACAGCTCACCGAGTGAGGACAAAATGGAAAAGATATCCGTAATCATGCCGGCCTACAATGCCGCGAACTCTATCAAAGAGTCGATTCTAGGCGTGCTGAACCAGCGATTTACCGATTATCACCTGTATGTGATCGATGATGCGTCCACCGACGATACTGCCGAGGTGGTGCGGCCGTTTATCCACGATCGCCTCACCTATATACGCAATGAGCATAATCAGGGCGTGGCGGAAACGCGCAACATCGGCATTGAGGCGGCGAACGGCGACTATATCGCCTTCTGCGACAGCGATGACGTATGGCTCCCCAACAAGCTGTCGCGCCAGGCGAGCATTTTGCAAACCCGCCGCTACGACGTGGTGTGTTCCCATTACTACACCTTCGAAGACGACCTGAAATTGATCAAAAACACCCGTGGCGCGGAAGAGCTTATCGGCTATCAGGACATGTTGAAAAGCAACTGGATCGGCAATCTCACCGGCATCTACAACCAAAAGCGCATCGGCAAGGTGTATCAGCAAAAAGTGGGTCATGAGGACTATTTGATGTGGCTGGCGGTGCTGCAGAAGGCGCGTAACGGCCTGGCCTACTGCATTCCTGAACCGCTGGCCTGTTACCGATTGTCTACCCATTCGCTGTCGGGCAACAAAATCCGCGCCGCTGACTGGCAATGGCGGATTTACCGTCAGCATTTGGGGCTGTCTTATCAGAAATCCTGTTATCTGTTCGCCACCTATCTGTTCAATGCCGTGGTGAAAAGGAAATGACCATGAGGGGGATGTATCAGAGGGTGGTTCTGGGCTGTTGCGCCTTGTGGGGCGCTTCGGCTCTGGCGCAGAGCTGCCAACCCAATCTGTTGGCCAACCCCGGCTTTGAGCAGGGTCTCGGCGGCTGGCGAGCGCAGGGCGCGCAGGCCGACGGCGATACGCACAGCGGCAATGGCAGTTTGCGCTATGACAATGCAGATGCCGCGCAGTACCGCACCTTCAACCAGGCGCTGCAGGTTGCGCCCGGACAGACGATCGATTTTGGCGTCTGGCTCAAGACCCGCGGCGTACGCGGGCAAAGCCGCGACGGCGGCGCCGGGGTTTATCTGCAGAGCTTTGATGCGCAGGGGCGCTTTCTGGAGGGCAGCTATCCGGCTGGGGTGACCGGCGACAGCGGCTGGCGGCAGGTGAACGCCAGCTATACCGTGCCGCCGCAGGCGGCGCGAATCACGTTTGGCGTTTATCTGCGCAAGGGGAGCACCGGTACCGCCTGGTTTGACGACGCCTATGCGTGTGCTCGAGCGCCTACGCCCGCGTTGTATCAGCTCGGCGCGTCGGCACAGGGGAAGGTCGACACGCTGGTCGTCACTTCGCAGCCGCAGCGTTTGCAAGTCGACAGCGAATTGCTCAATGCCGAGGGGCAGGTTGTTCACCGTAGCCGCGACCGTTATCAGGTTGAAGGGCAGCGCCGTATCGAATACCAACCGCCGACCGGCCTGGCCCAGGGCGAATACCGCCTGCGTCAGCAGGTCACCGGGCAGCAATCCCGGCCGGCACCGGACAGCGAGCTGTCTTTTCGCGTCGGGCAGCCTGCGGCCAAAGTGGCGATCGACAGCGAAGGCTTTACCCTGCGCGACGGTCAACGGCTTTTCCCGTTGGGCATTTACGCCAACGTGGCTACCGATGAGCATTTGGCGCGCATCGCATCGGCGGGATTCAACACGGTGCTGAATTATGATTATGGGGAGAAGAAAGACCCTTATGCCTTTTTCCGCAACGCACGCCAGCGCGGGCTGCTGGTCATTTACTCCGTCAAAGATCAGTACCGCGGCAGCCGTTTCGCTCCGGCCGTGCGCGGCGGCGATTATGCGGCGATGACGGCCTGGTACGTGCAGCGCTTGCGCTCTCAGCCCAACCTGCTCGCCTGGTACATCAACGATGAGCTGGGGCCGGAATATCTCGATAAGATCGAGGAAAAAAACCTGCAAATAAAGCGGCTTGACGGCGATCATCCTACCTTCCAGGTGTTGAACAAAACCGGGGAGTTGGACGCTCACTTCAACAGCAGCGACATTTTGGCGACCGACCCTTACCCGGTGGGGAACGATCGCGATCTGACGCGCACCACGCGTTATACCGAACTGACGGTGCAGGCCGCCCGCCAGGCGCGCGGAGCCTGGGTGGTGATGCAAATCATGGATCATGCCGCTTATGACGCCCGCCGCAAGCCACATCCGCCGTCAGAGGCGGAAATCCGCAATCAGGCCTGGCAGGCGCTGATCGGCGGCGCCAAGGGGCTGTTGTTTTATTCTTATACCGATCTGTTTTACAAGCGCAAAACCGGCCGCTTCGACCAACGGGAGTTTGACGCCACCTGGCGCGGTGTGGCCGCCGTGTCGCAGCAAATCGCCGCCTTCACCCCTTATCTGCTGACGGGAAAATCGACGCCGCTGGCGGGAAGCAACCCTCAAATGCCGGCGCGGATGTTTGTTCTGGGCGATCGCGCCTTGCTGCTGGTAGCCAACCCTTACTATCGAGAGGGAAGCACCCGATTGCGCCTTCCGGCGGGCTGGCGGCAGCAGGAAGGGGGGGCGGAGATCCAGCTGGCGTTGCCCGCCGTGGGCACCGCGACGCTGTGGCTCCAACGCTGAAAGCGTCGAGTTAGCGTTACGCGGGAGGTTTCTCCCGCGTCCTACCCCCAAATACCCCATCTTGCCTCCCGCCCGTCAGCCTCTGTCTTCCACTCCTGATTTATTCATTTAAATTCAACATATTAATCTCGTTTATCGCACCTATACTTTGGTGGTATTTCTCACCCGGCGCGTGTATCGCCTCCCGCTTTCTCTTGATCGCAATCAATTTGCCGCCGGTTGGCCGTCAGTAGGCTGGCGGCAGATTGAGCATGTCTTCTTATAACGACAAGAGCCTTCAGGAGCATTCCGGATGAGCAAATTTTTAGACCGTTTCCGCTATTTCAAGCAGTTGGCGGAGCCTTTTTCTGGCGATCACGGCCAGACCTTGAACACCAACCGCGACTGGGAAGACGGCTACCGCAGCCGTTGGCAGCACGACAAAGTGGTGCGTTCCACCCACGGCGTGAACTGCACCGGTTCCTGCAGTTGGAAGATCTACGTGAAGAATGGCCTGGTGACCTGGGAAACCCAGCAAACCGACTACCCGCGCACCCGCCCCGATCTGCCCAACCATGAACCGCGCGGCTGCCCGCGCGGCGCCAGCTACTCCTGGTACCTGTACAGCGCCAACCGGCTGAAATACCCGCTGATGCGCAAGCGTCTGCTCAAGCTGTGGCGCGAGGCGAAAGCGCAGCACAGCGATCCGGTCGCGGCCTGGGGCTCTATCGTCGGCGATGCGGAAAAAGCCAAAAGCTACAAGGTGGCGCGCGGCCGCGGCGGTTTCGTCCGCTCCAGCTGGCAGGAGGTCAATGAACTGATCGCCGCCGCCAACGTCTATACCGCCAAAACCTTCGGCCCGGACCGTATCATCGGCTTCTCGCCGATCCCGGCGATGTCGATGGTGTCCTACGCCGCCGGCGCCCGCTACCTGTCGCTGATCGGCGGCGCCTGCCTGAGCTTCTACGACTGGTATTGCGATCTGCCGCCGGCCTCGCCGATGACCTGGGGCGAGCAGACCGACGTGCCGGAATCCGCCGATTGGTACAACTCCTCTTACATTATCGCCTGGGGCTCCAACGTGCCGCAGACGCGCACCCCGGACGCCCACTTCTTTACCGAAGTACGTTACAAGGGCACCAAAACCGTGGCGGTGACGCCGGACTATGCCGAAGTCGCCAAGCTGTGCGACCACTGGCTGAATCCGAAGCAGGGCACCGACAGCGCGATGGCGCTGGCGATGGGCCACGTAATGCTGAAAGAGTTCCATCTCGATCGCGAAGTCGGCTACTTCCGCGACTACGTGCGCCGCTATACCGACATGCCGATGCTGGTGCTGCTGGAAGCGCGTGAAGGCGGCCATTACGCCGCCGGCCGCCTGCTGCGCGCCGCCGATCTGGTGGACGGGCTGGGCCAGGAAAACAACCCCGAGTGGAAAACCGTCGCTATCGACAGCCGCAGCGGCGATCTGGTGGCGCCGCAGGGCTCCATCGGCTTCCGTTGGGGCGAGAAGGGCAAGTGGAACCTGGAACAGCGCGAGGGCAAGTCGCAACAGGAAGTCGAGCTGCAGCTCAGCCTGTTGGGCATGCATGACGATGTTGCCGAGGTGGGCTTCCCGTACTTCGGCGGCGCCGACAGCGAGCATTTCAACAGCGTGGCGCTGGACGAGATCCTGCTGCACAAACTGCCGGTGAAACGCCTGCAGCTGGCGGACGGCAGCGAAGCGCTGGTGACCAGCGTGTACGACCTGACGCTTGCCAACTACGGCCTCGAGCGTGGGTTGGGCGACGCCAACTGCGCCGCCGATTATGACGAGGTCAAGGCCTACAGCCCGGCCTGGGCCGAACAGATCACCGGCGTGTCGCGCCACAACATCATCCGCATTGCCCGCGAGTTCGCGGAAAACGCCGAGAAGACCCACGGCCGTTCGATGATCATCGTCGGCGCCGGCGTCAACCACTGGTATCACATGGACATGACCTACCGTGGCCTGATCAATATGCTGATCTTCTGCGGTTGCGTCGGCCAGAGCGGCGGCGGCTGGGCGCACTACGTCGGCCAGGAAAAACTGCGGCCGCAAACCGGCTGGCTGCCGCTGGCGTTCGGCCTCGACTGGCAGCGCCCGCCGCGCCACATGAACAGCACCTCGTTCTTCTACAACCATTCCAGCCAATGGCGCTATGAAACCGTTGGCACCGACGAGCTGCTGTCGCCGCTGGCGGACAAATCGCGCTTCGGCGGCAGCCTGATCGACTTCAACGTGCGCGCTGAGCGCATGGGCTGGCTGCCGTCGGCGCCGCAGCTGGGCACTAACCCGCTGCGCCTGGCGGAGCAGGCCCGCGCGGCCGGTCAGTCGCCGGTCGAGTTCACCGTCGACAGCCTGAAAAATGGCTCGCTGGGCTTCGCCGCCGAGCAGCCGGACAATCCGCAGAACTTCCCGCGCAACCTGTTCGTCTGGCGCTCCAACCTGTTGGGCTCCTCCGGCAAGGGCCATGAGTACATGCTCAAATACCTATTGGGCACCGAAAACGGCATTCAGGGGAAAGATCTCGGCCAGCAGGGCGGCGTGATGCCGCAGGAAGTGGAATGGCGCGAGCAGGGCGGCGAAGGCAAGCTGGATTTGGTGGTGACGCTCGATTTCCGCATGTCGAGCACCTGCCTGTACTCCGACGTGGTGTTGCCGACCGCCACCTGGTATGAAAAAGACGACATGAACACCTCCGACATGCACCCGTTCATCCATCCGCTGTCGGCGGCGGTCGATCCGGCCTGGGATTCGAAGAGCGACTGGGAGATCTACAAGGGCATCGCCAAGGCCTTCTCCGAGGTGTGCGTTGGCCATCTGGGCCAGGAAACCGACGTGGTGACCCTGCCTATCCAGCACGATTCCGCCGCCGAGCTGGCGCAACCTTACGGCGTGCAGGACTGGAAGAAAGGCGAATGCGATCTGATCCCGGGCAAAACCGCGCCGCACATCATCGCGGTGGAGCGCGATTACCCGGCCACCTACGAGCGCTTCACCTCGCTGGGGCCGCTGCTGGACAAATTGGGCAACGGCGGCAAGGGCATCAGCTGGAACACCCAAACCGAGGTCGACTTCCTCAAGCAGCTTAACTACGTCAAGGCCGACGGCCCGGCGGCGGGGCGGCCGAAGATCGAGAGCGCGATAGACGCGGCGGAAGTGATCCTGTCGCTGGCGCCGGAAACCAACGGCCAGGTGGCGGTAAAAGCCTGGGAGGCCCTGAGCAACGTCACCGGCCGCGATCACCGCCATCTGGCGCTGAACAAGGAAGACGAGAAAATTCGCTTCCGCGACATTCAGGCGCAGCCGCGCAAAATCATCTCCAGCCCGACCTGGTCCGGTCTGGAGGACGAACACGTATCCTACAACGCCTGCTACACCAACGTGCACGAGCTGATCCCGTGGCGCACCCTCAGCGGCCGTCAACAGCTGTATCAGGATCACGAGTGGATGCGCGCCTTTGGTGAAAGCCTGCTGGTATATCGGCCGCCGATCGACACCCGCGCCGCGCAGCCGTTGCTCAACAGCAAACCGAACGGCAACAAGGAGAAGGCGCTGAACTTCCTGACGCCGCACCAGAAGTGGGGCATTCACTCCACCTACAGCGACAACCTGTTGATGCTGACGCTGTCGCGCGGCGGCCCGATCGTCTGGCTGAGCGAAGACGACGCCAAAGATCTGGGCATCGCGGACAACGACTGGATCGAGGCCTTCAACGCCAACGGCGCGCTGACGGCGCGCGCGGTGGTCAGCCAGCGTATCCCGGCCGGCATGACCATGATGTACCACGCGCAGGAGCGCATCGTGAACCTGCCGGGCTCGGAGATCACCAGCCAGCGTGGCGGCATCCACAACTCGGTGACCCGCGCCTGTCCGAAGCCGACCCACATGATCGGCGGCTATGCGCAGCTGGCCTACGGCTTCAACTACTACGGCACCGTCGGCTCCAACCGCGACGAGTTCGTGGTGGTGCGCAAGATGAACCGCATTGATTGGTTGGACGACGAAGGCAACGACTACGCGCAGGGCAGTCAGCAGGAGAACAGCAAATGAAAATTCGTTCGCAAGTCGGCATGGTGCTGAATCTGGACAAGTGCATCGGTTGCCACACCTGTTCGGTCACCTGCAAAAACGTCTGGACCAGCCGTGAAGGTATGGAATACGCCTGGTTCAATAACGTGGAAAGCAAGCCCGGCGTCGGGTATCCGCACGCCTGGGAAGATCAGGAAAAATGGAAGGGCGGCTGGATACGTAAAATCAACGGCAAGCTGGAGCCGCGTATGGGCAACCGTGTCGGCGTGCTGGCGAAAATCTTCGCCAACCCGGACGTGCCGGCGCTGGACGACTACTACGAGCCGTTCGATTACGACTACCAGCATCTGCACACCGCCAAACAGGGCAAGCACCAGCCGGTGGCCCGCCCGCGCTCGCTGATCACCGGCCAGCGCATGAACAAGATCGAAAGCGGCCCGAACTGGGAGGAGATCCTCGGCGGGGAGTTCGAAAAACGCTCGCAGGACAAGAATTTCGACAACCTGCAGAAGGCGATGTACGGCCAGTTCGAAAACACCTTCATGATGTACCTGCCGCGCCTGTGCGAGCACTGCCTCAACCCGGCCTGCGTCGCCACCTGCCCGAGCGGGGCGATCTACAAGCGCGGCGAAGACGGTATTGTGCTGATCGACCAGGACAAGTGCCGCGGCTGGCGCATGTGCCTGACCGGCTGTCCGTACAAGAAAATCTACTTCAACTGGAAGAGCGGCAAGTCCGAGAAGTGCATCTTCTGCTACCCGCGCATCGAAGCTGGGCAGCCGACGGTGTGTTCGGAGACCTGCGTGGGCCGCATTCGCTACCTCGGCGTGCTGCTGTACGACGCCGACCGCATCGAGCAGGCGGCGGCGGTGGAGAACGACAAGGATCTGTATCAGAGCCAGCTCGACATCTTCCTCGATCCGCATGACCCGAAGGTGATTGCTCAGGCGCTGGCGGACGGCGTGCCGCAGGGGGTCATTGAAGCTGCCCAGCAGTCGCCGGTGTACAAAATGGCGATGGACTGGAAGCTGGCGCTGCCGCTGCACCCGGAATACCGCACGCTGCCGATGGTCTGGTACGTGCCGCCGTTGTCGCCGATTCAGTCCGCCGCCGACGCCGGCGAGCTGGCGCACAGCGGCGTGCTGCCGGACGTCGAGAGCCTGCGCATTCCGGTGCAGTATCTGGCGAACCTGCTGACCGCCGGCGATACCGAACCGGTGCTGCTGGCGCTGAAGCGCATGCTGGCGATGCGCCACTACAAGCGGGCGGAAACCGTCGACGGCGTGGTGGACACCAGCGCGCTGGAGCAGGTCGGGTTGAGCGAAGCGCAGGCGCAGGAGATGTATCGCTACCTGGCGATCGCCAACTATGAAGATCGCTTCGTGGTGCCGTCGAGCCACCGCGAGCTGGCGCGCGAAGCCTTCCCGGAAAGCAAAGGCTGCGGTTTCAGCTTCGGCGACGGCTGCCACGGCAGCGACGGCAAGTTCAACCTGTTCAACAGCCGCCGCATCGACGCCATCGACGTGACCGCGAAAACCGCGCGGCCGGAGGATGCCTCATGATCAGCCTGAAAGTGATCGCCCGCCTGCTGGATTACCCGGAGCAGGTCCTGTTTGACCATCAGCAGGCGCTGATTGAGGCGCTGGAGCCGGCCAGCGAGCTGGATCTGCACCACAGCGCGCAGCTGATTCTGTTTATCCGCCGCCTGTGCGCCCGCCCGCTGCTGGACGCGCAGGCCGACTATTGCGAGCTGTTCGATCGCGGCCGCGCCACCTCGCTGCTGCTGTTTGAGCACGTGCACGGCGAGTCGCGCGATCGCGGCCAGGCGATGGTCGATCTGATGGCGCAGTACCGCGCCGCCGGGCTGGAGATCGACAGCCGCGAGCTACCGGATTTCCTGCCGCTGTACCTGGAGTATCTGGCCAGCCGCAGCGCGGCGCAGGCGCGGGAAGGGCTGCAGGACATCGCGCCGATCCTGGCGCTGCTGGGCGCGCGCCTGCAACAGCGAGAAAGCCCGTACGCGGTGCTGTTCGATCTGCTGCTATTGCTGTCCGGCAGCGAGGTGCAGGCTCAGGCGCTGGAAACCCAGGTGGCGCAAGAGGCGCGCGACGATACGCCGCAGGCGCTGGATGCGGTGTGGGAAGAGGAGCAGGTCAAGTTTCTCGGCGAACAGGGCTGCGCCTCCGCCCAGCAGACGGCGCACCAGCGGCGCTTCGCCGGCGCGGTGGCGCCACAGTATCTGGACCTGACGGATGCGTTAACCGGAACCAAAGGACGCTAATCATGCAATTTTTGAATCAGTTCTTCTTCGATATTTACCCTTATCTGGCCGGCGCGGTATTCCTGATCGGCAGCTGGTTGCGTTACGACTACGGGCAGTACAGCTGGCGCGCCGGCTCCAGCCAGATGCTGGATAAAAAGGGCATGCGGCTGGCGTCCAACCTGTTTCACATCGGCATTATCGGCATCTTCGCGGGCCATTTCCTCGGCATGCTGACGCCACACTGGATGTATGAGGCTTTCCTGCCGATCGACGTGAAGCAGAAGCTGGCGATGATCGCCGGCGGCGCCTGCGGCCTGATGACGCTAATCGGCGGTGCGCTGTTGCTGAAGCGCCGGTTGACCAATCCGCGGGTGCGCGCCACCAGCAGCTTCGCCGACATCATGATCCTGACGTTGCTGGTGGTGCAGGTGTGCCTCGGCCTGCTGACCATTCCGTTCTCCGCCCAGCATATGGACGGCAGCGAAATGATGAAGCTGGTGGCCTGGGCACAGGCGGTGGTGACGTTCCACGCCGGCGCCTCTGCGCACCTGGAAGGCGTGGCGATTATCTTCAAACTGCACATGGTGCTGGGCATGACGCTGTTCGTGCTGTTCCCGTTCTGCCGCCTGGTGCATATCTGGAGTGCGCCGGTAGAGTATCTGACCCGCCGTTACCAGCTGGTGCGCAACCGCCGCTGAGCCTGACCCCGCAGCCGCCGCCGATCGCCAGCGGCGGCGCTATTCCGATAATTCCCCCGCCGTCTGCCCATTCTCGCCGCCTTGTCGTAAACTAACTATCTCAGTCATGTTACGCTTATGCTTGCGCCGACGGACGTCGGCCCGTGGTAGCCGATAACAAGAGATAGCGCCTTGATGAAAGGCCTTTTGGGACATAAAAACCGGGGATGATCCGCATGGCCTTCGCGCCGCGCGGGAGAATCGCTTTATGGATAGTCAGGTTAATCAATAACAATAATGACCACACAATGTCGCTCACCCGAGCTGTTGCCTCTGAAAATCATCGCCACCGGGGCCGCGTTGCCGCCCAACCGCGTGGCCTCCTCTACGCTCGATGCCCGCCTGGGGAAACCGGCCGGCTACGTTGAAAAGCGCTCGGGCATCGTTTACCGCTATCACGCCGCCGACGATGCCAGCCAGGCCGAGCTCGCCGCCGCCGCACTGCAAGACGCGCTGGCCCGCAGCACTATTCCGGCCGCTTCGATTGACCTGCTGATCTCCGCCTCGGCGATAGCGGTACAGGCGCTGCCGTGCTCTGCCGCGCATATTCTCAAGATCGCCGGATTGGCGCCGGGTACGCCGGGCTTCGACATCAACAGCAGCTGCGTCAGCTTTATCTCTGCACTGCAGGTGGCGGCGGGGCTGTTGAACGCCGGGACGTATCGGCGTATCGCCATCGTCTCGGCGGATCTCGCTTCGCGCGGCATCGACTGGCAGCACGAAGAGTCGTCGCTGATTTTCGGCGACGGCGCCGCCTGCGCCATCGTGGAGCGCGGTGACGGCACCGGCGGCATCCTCGCCAGCCTGGTGGAAACCTATCCCGCCGGCAGCGAACTGTGCGAGATCCGCGCCGGCGGCACGCGCCGCAACCCGCGCGCCGGCATGTGCGAGCAAGACTTCCTGTTTCATATGCAGGGCAAACCGCTGTTCCGTCAGGCGTCGGCGCTGATTGAGGACTACCTCGACCGGCTGCTGAGCGCCAGCGGCTTGACCCTGGCGCAGATCGCCACCGTGGTGCCGCACCAGGCCAGCCATTTGTCGCTCGAACATATGCGTAAACGGCTGCACGTTTCCAGCGAGGCGCTGGTGGACATCTACCGCCATCACGGCAACCAGGTGGCGGCCTCTATCCCGACCGCGCTGCATGCCGCCGTGACCACCGGGCGCTTCAACCCCGGCCAGCCGGTGATGCTGATCGGCACCGCCGCCGGGCTGGCGCTGGCCGGCATGGTGTTGCTGCCATGAGGGTGCTGGTGACCGGGGCGACCAGCGGGCTGGGGCGCAACGCGGCGCAGTGGTTGCTGGAGGCCGGGCATCAGGTGCGCGCCACCGGCCGCGATGAGCGGGCCGGCGAAGCGTTGCGGCAGATGGGCGCTGAATTTTACTCGCGCGATCTGGCGCAGGCCACGCCGCAGCAGTGCCGGGAGCTGGTGACCGACTGCGAGTGGGTGTGGCACTGTGCGGCCAAGTCTTCCCCCTGGGGCGGCAAAGCGGAATTTCACCGCATCAACGTCGCGGCGACGGAGAAACTGGCGGAGGCGGCCGGGCGCTGCGGCGTGCGGCGCTTCGTGCATATCTCCACGCCGGCAATCTACTTCGATTTTCAGCCGCATTACGATCTTGATGAGGGTTATCGCGCCCGGCGCTTCGCCAATCACTATGCCGCCAGCAAGCACGCCGCCGAGCAGCGGCTGTTGGCGCAGGCGAAGATCTACCCGCAAACCACCTATATTATGCTGCGGCCGCGCGGCCTGTTTGGCCCGCACGATCGGGTGATCGTGCCGCGGCTGTTGCAGCAGCTCGAACGCGATCGCGGCGTGCTGCGGCTGCCCGGCGGCGGGCAAGCGCTGCTGGATCTGACCTTTGCTCCCAACGTGGTGCACGCCATGGAGCTGGCCAGCCGGCAGCGCGGATTGCCGTCCGGCGCCGTGTATAACATCACCAACCATCAACCACAGCGGCTGGCGGAGATGCTGGATGCACTGCTGCGCCAGGAGCTGGGGCTGCGTTACCAGCTGCAAGCCGTGCCGTATCCGCTGCTGCAGGCGCTGGCCGGCGGCATGGAGCTGTGGGCAAGCCTGAGCGGCAAGGAACCGCTGCTGACGCGCTACAGCGTGGCGGCGGTGCATTTTGACATGACCCTGAGCCAGACCCGCGCGATCGAAGAGCTGGGCTATCGGCCGCGTTACTCGATGGAAGAGGGGATCCGCCTGACCGGCGAGTGGCTGCGGCAGCAAGGAGGCATACAGCATGGGTAAGGTCACCGTTTTTGAAGTGGGCTATTGCACGCATATCGGCTGTATGGCGCTGCGCGGCGCCGGGTTCCGGGTATGTAAATTTCCGGCACGCGCCTATCTGCTGGAGGTGGGAGAGCGCCGCTGGCTGTGGGATACCGGCTATGCGCATTATTTTCAGCAGCACACGCAGTCGGGGGTGTTCAGCCTTTACCGCCGCATGACGCCGGTCTACTTCGACCCCGCCGAGTCGTTGGCGCATCAGCTGCGCGAAGCCGGTTACGCCGAAGGCGACATCCAGGCGCTGATCGTCTCGCACTTTCACGCGGATCACATCGCCGGGCTGCAGGATTTCAGCCGCCTCGATTTTATTTGCTGCGGCGAAGGCTGGCAGCAAACCCGTGGGCTGCGCGGTTTCGCGGCGCTGAAACGCGCCTTTATTCCCGGCCTGATCCCGGCGGATTTCGAGAGCCGCCTGCAGTTTATGGAAGCTTTTCCCTCGGTGGCGTTGCCCGCGCTGCTGGCGCCGTTCGATCGCGGTTACGCGCTGCCGGGCAGCGAAGGGCAGATCGTGCTGGTGCCGCTGCCGGGGCATGCGGCCGGCCATATCGGCGCCTTTATTCTCACCGACGCCGGCTGGACGCTGTTGGCCAGCGACGCCGCCTGGTCGCCGCAGAGCTACCAGACGCTGCGCGGGCCTTCGCGCCTGGCCAATCTGGTGATGGACGACGCGGTGGCGTACACCCGCACGCTGGAACGGCTTAACCAACTGTGGGCGGGCGGCCAGGTCAACATTTTGCTGTGCCACGAGGGGGACCTGTGATCCCTTTCATGACCCTGTGGCACTACTTCCGCGCCCGGCGCCTGCGCTTTGGCGATCGTGCGGCGCTGGAGGCGCATCAGGCTCGGCAGCTCGCGGGCTTTGCCCGCCGGGTGCTGAGCAAGAGCCCCTATTTTCAGCGCTTCAGCCGCCGGCCGTTCGCCGAATGGCCGCAGATGGACAAGGCGCTGATGATGGCGCAGTTCGACCGGATGAATACCGCCGGGCTGAGCCGGGAGGCGGTGCTGGCCTGCGCGCAGCGCAGCGAGGCGGATCGCGATTTCACGCCAAAGATCGGCCGCTACAGCGTCGGATTGTCGTCCGGCACCTCCGGGCAGCGCGGCGTGTTTGTCGTCAGCCCGCGCGAACAGCAGGTGTGGGCCGGCGGCATGCTGGCGAAGATGCTGCCGGACGGGCTGCTGGCCGGCGAGCGCGTCGCGCTGTTTCTGCGGGCGGACAATAATCTCTATCACAGCGTAAACAACCGTTGGCTGAGCCTGGCGTTTTACGATTTGCTGGCGCCGTTCAGCGAGCATCTGCCCGCGCTGGAACGGCAGGTGCCCAGCATCATCGTGGCGCCGGCGCAGGTGCTGCGCGCCCTGGCGCTGGCGGTGCTGGCCGGGCAGGTGAAGCTGCCGGTCAAAAAAGTGATTTCGGTCGCCGAGGTATTGGAAGAACAGGATCGCCGCCTGCTGATGCAGGTGTTTCCGGCGGTTGGCGAAGTGTATCAGGCTACCGAGGGGTTCCTGGCCGCGACCTGCGCGCACGGCACCCTGCATCTGAACGAAGAGTTTTTGCATATCGAACCGCAGTGGATCGACGAACTGCGTTTCACGCCGCTGATCACTGATTTCACCCGCGGCACGCAGCCGATCGTGCGTTATCGGCTGGACGATGTGCTGGTACTGCGCAAGGAACCCTGCCCGTGCGGGCAGCCGACGCGCGCGATCGCGCGTATCGAAGGGCGGCGCGACGATCAGCTGATGCTGCCCGATGCGCAGCGGCAACCGCAGGCGGTGTTCGCCGATGCCTGCAGCCGGACGATTGCCAATGCGCTGCCGCTGACCAGCGATTACCGCCTGATCCAGCGCGGCGAGCACCGGCTGGAGTTGATCGCCGATTGCAGCCCGGCGGCGTTGGCGCACTGCCAGGCGCAGCTGATCGCGCTGTTCGCTCGCCAGGGCATCGCCACCGATCGGCTCGAATGGCGGTTGACGGCGCAGGCGGTGCTGCCGCAGTTCGATCGCAAGCGGCGGCGCATCGTGCGCCAGGCGGAGGAAGCATGAAAAATACGCTGTTCAGGCTAGGGCACATGTTGCTCGGCTGGGGGACGGTCGGGGTGGTGTATAGCCTGACCGATCGCCTGCAGGGGACGGGAACTTTGTTGCCGCCGTCGGCGCTTGATCGGGCGATCCCGTTCAGCCCGGCGGCCATTTGGCTTTACCTGTCGTTCTTCCTCATCGTCCCGGCGGGCTATTTGCTGGCGCCGCTGCAGCGAATCAAATGGCTGACGTTGGCGATGCAGCTGACGGCGCTGGGCGCCGGGGCAGTTTACCTGCTGTGGCCGACCACCATGGCCTATCCGCGGAACGATGGCGTTGGGATCAGCGTGCAGCTGCTGGCGGCGTTAACCCAGGTGGATTCGCCGCAGAACTGCCTGCCTTCGTTGCATATGGCGCTGACGGTGCTGGCGGTGTGGGCGTTGAGCGACGGCGAGCGCAAAGTGCGGACGGCGCTGTGGATGCTGTGGGGCGTGGCGATCGCGTTCTCCATTCTGCAACTGCGCCGCCATTTGTTTGTCGATCTGGCCGGCGGCGCGCTGCTGGCGCTGTGCGCCGGGTGGTTGGCCCTGCGCATCAAGACCCTGCGCCGGCGGGTGGTTAAAGGAGAAATGGGATGAGCGATCTGGCGTTGCCGATAGTGTTCATGCTGTTCATCGTGGTGGCCGAGGCGGTGGCGCTGCAGTGGGGGCGCCGTGAGCCGGTCAACTGGCACGATCTGGTGTTCAACCTGAACTCCGGCCATATCATGCTGTGGCTGTTCCGCGGGCTGGAGATCACCTGCTACGGCTACGTGGCCGCGCATTTCAGCCTGGGGCTGCTGGACGCCTGGCCGCCGCTGCTGATGTGGCTGTTCGCCCTGCTGGCGTGGGACTTCGGTTTCTACTGGCTGCACCGTCTGCACCACCGCTTCCGCGTGCTGTGGGCGGTACACGTGGTGCACCACCAGGGGGAGCACTTCAACCTGTCGCTGGGGGTGCGCAACTCCTGGTATTCGTCGTTGACGTCGATCCCGTTCTTTTTGCTGCTGGCGCTGGCGGGCGTGCCGCTGTCGGTGTTCGTCACGGTTTCGATTTTTCACTACAGCATTCAGCTGTTTAACCACAATGCGCTGACGCCGAAGCTGGGCGTGCTGGAAAAAATCCTGGTCACGCCGGCGCACCACCGGGTGCACCACGTCAAGGACATGGCGTATTCCAATAAGAACTTCGGCGGCAGCTTTATCTTCTGGGACAAGCTGTTCGGCACGTTCTGCCCGGCGTTGCCGACCACGCCGTTCAGCTACGGCGTCGGCGGCGACCGGCCGTCCGCCAACCCGTTCTGGGCGAGCAATCTGCCGTTTCTGCGCTATTTCCGTCTGGCATGGCGCCCGGCGCCGGGCCGGCCGCGCGACCGCCGTTCGGCGCTCAGCGTCTTCAGCGGCGCCATGCTGCTGTTCTCGTTGGTGGTCGGTTACGTCTACCAATACGGTTACGGCTACGGCGACATCAGCTGGCCGCAAATGGCGCTGCTGGTGCTGCTGGCGTTGGGCTCGGTGGCGCTGGGCGGCATGACGGAAGGGCGGCCGTGGGCGAGCGCCGTCTGGCTGCTGATCGCGCTGGGCATGCCGCTGCTGTTTATCGGCTATCTTGGCTGGCCGCAGCGCTATTGGCATATCGCCATGGCCGCCGTCGCGCTGCATGCCCTGTGCGTGGCGCTGGGCTGGGGGCGAGTGGCCGCGCCGGCCGCCGTGGAGGAACCGCATGGCTGACTTATTGCCGCCGCTGCGTTTCCCCGCCGATGGCGAGCAGGCGTTTCACCGCGATCTCAAGCGCGCGGCGCACGCCTGCCTGGCGGGCGATCATCGCTATGCCGATGCCGCGCGATTGGCCAAGGCCGCGCTGTTGCTGGCGCTGTGCGTCGGGTTTTACGCCCTGAGCCTGATGCAGCATCAGCCCTGGGCGTTTTTCCTCTGCTATTTCCTGTTCGTGGCCATGGGCATGCTGCTCAACGTCAACGTCAACCACGATGCTTCGCATAACGCCTTCTTGCGCGCGCCCTGGGCCAATCGCCTGGTGGGGCGGCTGGTGACGCTGCCGCTGGGCGTCGATCCGGACTACTGGCGCACGCGCCACGTGGATTACCACCACGTTTACGCCAACGTCGAACACTACGATCTGGACACCGAAGAGAACGGCTTTTTCCGCCAGACGCCGTTCCAGCGCTGGCGGCCGCATATGCGCTATCAGCATCTGTACTGGCCGCTGATCGCCGCGCTCTCGCTGCCCTACATCGCGTGGATTTTCGATTGGTCCGATCGGCTCGATAAAACGCCGCTGCGGGAAAAACGCGTGCTGGCGGGGCGCGGCGGTTGGAGGCTGTTCGTGCTGTGCAAATTGCTTCATGTGGCGCTGGTGCTGGTGGTGCCGCTGATCCTGTGCCACCTGCACGGCATCGGTTGGGGCTGGGTGCTGTTGGCTTACGTGCTCAGCCAGATGTTTGCCTCGCTGCTGGTGGTGTTCCTGCTGCTGGGCACCCACTGGGCGCAGGCCGAGTTTTACCCGGCGCCGGCGGGTGACAGCATGCCGCACGGTTGGTACCGGCACAATTTCGCCACCGCCTGCGACTGGCAGCCCGAGCCGCGCTGGCTGGAGCACCTGACCGGCGGGCTGAACTATCACCTGACCCATCACCTGTTTCCCGGCTGGAATCACCGCCACTACCCGGCGCTGGCCGCCGCAGTGGCGGAAGTGGCGCATCGGCACGGCATGGCGTACCGCTGCATCGGCTATCGCGAACTGCTGGCGCAGCAACAGCGCTTCTTACGCCGGATGGGGCAGCCATGAAGCCGCTGCGTCCGTTAGCCTACCGGCGTGACGACAGTGGGCTACATCGTGCGCTGATGCAGGCCGCCCAGCATTATCTGGCGGCCAACGGCGATCACCGCTTCGCCGACGGCGGCATGCTGGCGAAGGTGGCGCTGCTGCTGGCGCTGTGCGGCCTGTGTTACGGGTTGAGCCTGCAGCAGCAAAACGGCTGGGCGTTTTTCGCTTGCTACTTCGGTTTTATCTTTATCGGCATGTTCCTGACGGTGAACGTGGTGCACGATGCCTCACATAACGCGTTTTTCCGTCGGCCCTGGGCCAACCGCTGGCTGAACGCCCTGGTGAGCGTGCCGCTGGGGCTGGATCCCGACTGCTGGCGTGTGCGGCACGTGCTGTTCCACCATGCCCATAACAATATCGAACATTACGACCCCGACATCGACGCCAACGGCGTGCTGCGGCAAACGCCGTTCCAGCGCTGGCGGCCCTTTATGCGCGCCCAGCGCTACTATTGGCCGCTGGTGGCGGCGCTGACGTTCCCGTACTACATCTGGCTGTTCGACTGGCTGGATCGGGCGGGCCGCACCCGCGTGGCGGCACGCATGGCGCAGCAGGGTGTGCGCGGCTGGTGCGGATTTCTGGCGGGCAAGGCGGCGCACCTGCTGCTGGCGCTGGCGATCCCGTGCTGGCTGCTGCCGCCGGCCATCGGCATCGGGCAAATTCTGCTGGTCTATTTGCTGAGCCAGATGCTTTCTTCATTGCTGTTCGTGATGTTGATCATCGGCACCCACTGGGCCAAGGCCAATTTTTACCAGGCGCCAGCGCAGGGCGCGATGCCGCACGGCTGGTATCACCATGTGTTCGCCACCACCTTCGACTGGCTGACCCGGCCGCGTTGGCTGGGATACTGGCTCGGCGGGGCGAACCTGCATTTGACGCATCATCTGTTCCCGCACTGGAGCCACCGTCATTACCCGGCGCTGAGCCGCATCATCGGCGAGGTAGCGCCGCGTTTCGGCATCGACTACCGCCTGCTGGAGCTGGGGGAGCTGTTGCGCCTGCAGCAGCGCTTCCTCAGCGCGATGGGGCGCAAACCACATTAGCGTTGCATGCGGATTGTGCGAGGCGTTACGCAGTTCACTAATTGAACGATAGTTGCCCTTCCAGTAGACTTTCCCCCTGTGAATCAACGGCCACAGGAGGTGGACTATGCGCAGCTTGCCGATTCGGTTATCGAATAAAATTGATGATGATCTGAACGATATTGCCCGGCGTCATGGGATGGAAAAAACCGAGGTAATCAAAATGGCGTTTGCACTGATTACCCTTGCCGATAAGTACTGGATGAAACAGGATGGTACTTCTCTTGGCATTGTACGGGAGAAGGGTGAACAGCTTGAAGCGGTGGGGCGGGTCGTGGAGATCTTCCCATGAACATCGAAAGCCGTAATCTGCGCGATGAGGCCAGCCAGGTTTATCTGGAGCAGGTGTTGGTCTTCGACGAAATGGAGCGTCTGCGCCTGGCGCGCCAGGTATTGTGCGGGATATTCGCGGTCAGCGTGGGCGTATTCGCCGCCCACGCGTATTGGGACAAAAATGAAGCGCTGAGGCAAGCGTTCGAACTGGTGAAGATCGGCGCCTTGCCGCTGGTCACGCTGGTGGTTTCCTTCTACTTTCCCACCAGCGCGGCCAGATAAGGCGCCGCGTCAATGCGACTTCATGCCCGCCGCGGTCATCAGCAGGCGGAACAGCGAGGCGACCACGAACAGCCCCAGCACGCTGGCGCTCCAGATGATCACCAGCCAGCCGATGCGTTTCCACCAGGGCGCCGGCGCGGCGGTTGCCGTTTTATCTTGCATAGCGTCCTCCCTTCTCAGTGATAGCCGTGTTCATGGCTGATCTTGCCGCGGAACACGTAGTAGCTCCAGAAGGTGTAGACCAGAATGATCGGGATGATGAACAGCGCGCCCACCAGCATAAAGCCGAGGCTCTGCGGCGGGGCGGCGGCGTCCCAAAGGCTGATGGCCGGCGGGATCAGGTGCGGCCAGATGCTGATGCCAAGCCCGCTCAGGCCGAGGAACACCAGCAGCAGCGTCAGTATGAACGGCGAGTAGTGCGCGCCGCGTTTCACCCCGCGCTGAATTCCCCAGGCGCTGAGCAGCACCAGCACCGGCACCGGCAGCAGCCAGAACAAATTCGGCAGCGTAAACCAGCGGGCGGCGATTTCCGGATGCGCGATCGGCGTCCAGATACTGACCGCGGCCAGCACCAGCAACAGGATCGCCAGCAGCGGCGTCGCCAGATGATACATGCGCGCCTGCAGATCACCGGCGGTTTTCATCACCAGCCAGGTGCAGCCTAGCAGGGCGTAGGTCACCACCAGCCCCAGCCCGCAGAACAACGCGAACGGCGTCAGCCAGTCCAGTGCGCCGCCGGCGTAGGTGCGGCCTTCGACCGGGAAGCCGTTGATCACGGCGCCCACCACCACACCCTGGCTGAAGGTGGCGAAGATTGAGCCCCAGATGAACGCCTTGTCCCAGATATGGCGTTTCTCCGGCGTCGCCTTGAAGCGAAACTCGAAGGCCACGCCGCGGAAAATCAGCCCGATCAGCATCAGCGTCAGCGGGATCGCCAGCGCGTCGAGGATCACCGAGTAGGCCAGCGGGAAGGCGCCGAACAGCGCGGCGCCGCCCAGCACCAGCCAGGTCTCATTGCCGTCCCACACTGGGGCGACGGTGTTCATCATCAGATCGCGGTCGCCGCTCTCTTTCACCCACGGAAACAGGATGCCGATGCCCAGGTCGAAACCGTCCATCACCACGTACATCATGGTGCTGAACACGATGATCACAAACCAAATCAGCGGAAGATCGATGCCCATGTTCAGCTCCTGTCGTCCAGAGTGTCGTTGACCGCGGACAGCGGACGCGCCGGCCGGCCCTCGGTATTGTCTTCTTGGTGTTCATGCGGCTGCGGCCCTTTGCGGATCAGGCGCATCATGTAGGAATAGCCCACGCCGAACACCGAGCAGTAGACGATGATGAACGCCAGCAGGCTGATGCTCATGTGCAGATCGCCGTGCGCGGAGACCGCGTCCTTGGTGCGCAGCAGGCCGTACACCACCCACGGCTGGCGGCCGATCTCGGTGGTGAACCAGCCCGCCAGCAGCGCCAGCAGCCCGGAAGGGCCCATCCACAGGATGAAGTACAGGAACGGACGCGACTGATACAGCCCGCCGCGCCAGCGCAGCCACAGGCTCCACACCCCGGCCAGGATCATCAGCATGCCCAGCCCGACCATGATGCGGAACGACCAGAACACCACGGTGGAGTTGGGGCGATCTTCCGGCGGGAAGGATTTGAGCGCCGGTACCTGTTCGGTCAGGCTGTGGGTCAGGATCAGGCTGCCGAGGTACGGTACTTCCAGCTTGAAGCGGGTCTCTTCGCGCTCCATGTCCGGCCAACCGACCAGGATAAGCGGCGTGGCTTCGCCCGGCGGGTTTTCCCAGTGGCCTTCGATGGCGGCGATCTTCGCCGGCTGGTGTTTCAGCGTATTCAGGCCATGCGCATCGCCGATCAGCGCCTGCACCGGCGCGACGATCAGCGCCATCCACATCGCCATCGACAGCATTTTGCGCATCGCCGGGGTATCGCGGCCGCGCAGCAGGTGCCAGGCGGCGGAGGCGCCGACGAAGAACGCCGAGGAGAGGAAGGCGGCGGTGGACATGTGCAGCAGGCGGTACGGGAAGGACGGGTTGAAGATCACCTTCAGCCAGTCGACCGGTACCACCTGGCCGTTGATGATTTCATGCCCCTGTGGCGTCTGCATCCAGCTGTTGGAAGCCAGGATCCAGAAGGTGGAGATCAGCGTGCCGAGCGCCACCATGCAGGTGGCGAAGAAGTGCAGGCCGGGGCCGACGCGGTTCCAGCCGAACAGCATTACGCCGAGGAAACCGGCTTCGAGGAAGAAGGCGGTCAGCACTTCATAGGTCAGCAGCGGCCCGGTAATGCTGCCGGCGAACTCGGAGAAGAAGCTCCAGTTGGTGCCGAACTGATAGGCCATCACCAGCCCGGACACCACGCCCATGCCGAAGTTGACGGCGAAAATCTTTGACCAGAAGTGGTAAAGCTCACGGTAGGCTTCATTGTGCGTTTTCAACCATAATCCTTCCAGCACCGCCAGATAGCTGGCTAAACCGATGGTGATGGCGGGGAAGATGATATGGAAAGACACGGTGAAGGCGAACTGTATTCTGGCGAGTTCCAGTGCATCAAGACCCAGCATGGCGCCTCCTAGGGTTGAACATAAATTAACCTCTTGAGTATAGCTGTCATTTTTATGTGAAATACTTGGCGTTAAGTTAAGCACGGAGTACAGTGACTATAATAGTGACAGTTATTTTACTTTTTCATATAACAGTTAATGGTTATGACCCGATACGAGCAGCTTGCGCAGCAGATTAGAGAACAGATCCAGAACCGGGTGTGGCGGGCGGGCGACAAGCTGCCTTCGCTGCGCGAGAGCGGCAAACGCGCCGGACTGAGCCTGATGACGGTGGTGCAGTCTTACCAACTGCTGGAGAGCCAGGGGTGGATCGTCGCCCGGCCGCAGTCGGGCTACTACGTGGCGGCGCGCCCGCAGCCGCTGCCCCAGCCTTCGCGCGGCGAGAAGCTGTTGCTGAGCGAGCAGGTGGACATCAACGCCTTTATTTTCGACGTGCTGCAGGCCTGCAAGGATCCGGATATCGTGCCTTTCGGTTCGGCCTTTCCCGACGCCACGCTGTTCGCCCAGCCGAAGCTGGCGCGCGCGCTGAGCAGCGTGGCGCGCAAGTTCACGCCGCACAGTTCGCTGGCCAACCTGCCGCCGGGCAACGACGCGCTGCGGCGGCACATCGCCCAACGCTATGCGCTGAGCGGCATGCAGGTCGCGCCGGACGAAATCGTCATCACCGCCGGGGCGATGGAGTCGCTCAGCCTCAGCCTGCAGGCGGTGACCCAGCCGGGCGACTATGTGGCGATCGAATCGCCGGCGTTTTACGGCGCGCTGCAGGCGCTGGAACGGCTGCGGTTAAAGGCGGTGGCGATCGCTACGCATCCGCAGGACGGCATCGATCTGGACGCGCTGCAGCAGGCGGTGGACCAGTATCCGATCAAAGCCTGCTGGTTGATGACCCATTTCCAGAACCCGCAGGGCGCCACCCTGCCGGAGGCCAACAAGCAACGGCTGGTGACGCTGCTGCGCGAACGGCAGATCTCGCTGATTGAAGACGACGTCTACGGCGAACTGTACTTCAGCGCGGAACGGCCGCTGCCAGCCAAGGCGCTCGACAGCGGCGGCCAGATCCTGCACTGCTCGTCGTTTTCCAAATGCCTGGCGCCGGGCTTTCGCGTCGGCTGGGTGGCGGCAGGGCGTTATGCGCAGCAGATCCAGCGTTTGCAGCTGATGAGCACCGTTTCCACCAGCGTGCCGACCCAGATGGCGCTGGCGGATTATCTGCTGCACGGCGGCTACGATACCCATCTGCGGCGGCTGCGGCGCCTGCTGGCTCAGCGGCAAAGCGCGATGCGTCAGGCGATCGCCCACCATTTCCCGCCGACGGTGAAGGTCAGCCAGCCCGACGGCGGCTACTTCCTGTGGCTGGAGCTGGATCCGGCGCTGTCGTCGATGGAACTGTACCGGCGGGCCCTTTCCCGGGGCATTAGCATCGCGCCGGGGCGCATGTTTACCACCGGCGACCATTTCAACCACTGCTTCCGTCTCAACGCCTCTTTTGAATGGAACGACCGCTTTGAAGAGGCGATCAAAACCTTAGCCAAACTTATCCGGGGGCTGGCGGCGGCAGGCTGAACGGCACACCTGGCGTCAGGACAGATAGTGCTTCAACGCGCGCCCGGCCTGGTGGATCGCCGAATGCACCGCCGGGACGTGGGCGAGCGGATTCAACAGGCCGTAGTCGTGGATCAGCCCGTTATAGCGGGTGGAGGTGACCTCGACGCCGGCGGCATCGAGCAGACGCGCGTAGGCTTCGCCCTCATCGCGCAGCACGTCCAGCTCGGCGGTTTGCACCAGCGCCGGCGGCAACCCCCGCAGCTGGTCCGGCGTGGCGTTGAGCGGCGAGGCGTAGATGTCTTTGCGCTGCGCCTTATCGGGCGCGTAGCTGTCCCAAAACCACTTCATCATGTTGCGGGTCAGGAAATGGCCTTCGGCAAACTGATGATAGGAATCGGTATCAAACTGGGCGCGGGTGACGGGCCACAGCAGGATCTGGCAGCGCAGCGCCGGTATGCCTTTCTGTTTGGCCATCAGGCTGACCACCGCCGCCATATTGCCGCCGGCGCTGTTGCCGACCACCGCCAGCCGCGAGCCGTCGACGTTGATCTTCTCGCCGTACTCGGCCACCCATTCGGTGGCGGCGTAAGCCAGGTTGATCGCCTCAGGGTAGCGCACCTCCGGTGAGCGGGGATAATTGACGAACACCGCCGCCGCACCTGAGCTGTGCACCAGATCGCGCACCAGCCGTTCATGGGTGGGAAAATCGCCCAGCACCCAGCCACCGCCGTGGAAGAACATGAATACCGGCAGCGCCTCTTTGACCCTGGCCGGCCGCACCAGCTGCAGCAGAATATCCTGACCTTCTACGTGAATGGTTTTCTCGCTGATCTCGACCTCGCGCAGCGGCACCTCGACGCTGCGTTGCGCGTCCTCCAACATCCTGCGCGCCTCTTTGGGCTTCATCTGTTCCATAGGTTTACCGCCGCCGGCATTCAGCGCGTCGAGAAACGCGCGGATGTCGTGTTGGGCGTGCGGCTGGCTGAGATCGACGGTTTTCTTGGGCATGGGGACTCCTTGTGCGCAAAAGAGAAGGGGCGGTCAGGATCACAGTGTAGTCGCTGGCGCACAAAGCAGGAGCCGCGGCCAGCGTGGCCCCTTTTGGCCGGTGGGGTCTCGCGTCGCTGCCGCGATGCACCATTCTGGCGCACTGCTGCACCCACTGGGGGCAAAAAGTGTGATAGCGAGCAAATCCGGCGAAATTATTTTTGCGAGCCCGATCAGAAATCCTGAAGTTTTTCGCAATTGAATAGGATTTCGCGCGCAATGATGATTTTAGGCCTTATTTTTTAATTTATGCATTACCAATGCATAGAAAATGAATAACTATGCAATATAAGCCGTTGTTTTAACGCCAGAAATAGCAAAATCCGGTAAAAATCCCGTTTTGGCACGATAGCTGCTCTACACTCTTTATCAAACGACATGTATTTTAACTGCTCGTTAACATTTACTCCCCGCTCAGGGACCGGATATACGCCATAAATAGTGAAAAACCGATTTTATGTAACAGATTTGTTTCTAAATCAGCGGTAAGGGGCAGCATTTTCTCCGCCGTGAAAGTCGGTTTTGAACAACGGTTTTTTTGCAATGTGGCGGCCTAGCCGGGCCTGAGCGGCCCTTACAGTCAAAATTCAGCCTTTGCTGAGATTATGAGGTCACTATGGAACAGCCAATCGCAGTTACCCGCCAGTCTTTCGATGACTGGATGGTCCCGGTTTATGCCCCTGCCGATTTTATTCTGGTGCGGGGAGAAGGCTCGCAGGTGTGGGATCAGCAGGGTAAGTCTTACATCGACTTCGCCGGCGGCATCGCGGTTAACGCGTTGGGGCATGCGCACCCGGCGGTCAAGGCGGCGCTGGTGGAGCAGGCGGGCAAACTGTGGCATCTGGGCAATGGCTATACCAACGAACCGGTGCTGCGCCTGGCCAAAAAATTGATCGACGCCACCTTCGCCGACAAGGTGTTCTTCTGCAACTCGGGCGCCGAAGCCAACGAAGCGGCGCTGAAACTGGCGCGCAAGCATGCGCACGACCAGCACGGCGCCGGTAAGGATCAGATTGTGGCGTTCAACAACGCGTTCCACGGCCGCACGCTGTTTACCGTGTCCGCCGGCGGCCAGCCAAAATACTCGCAGGACTTTGCGCCGCTGCCGGGCGGCATCACCCATACGCCGTACAACGATCTGGCCGCGGCGGCCGAGCTTATCAACGATCGCACCTGCGCGGTGATCGTCGAGCCGATCCAGGGCGAGGGCGGCGTGCTGCCGGCGGAAGCCAGTTTCCTGCAGGGGCTGCGTGAGCTGTGCGATCGCCATAATGCGCTGCTGATCTTCGACGAAGTGCAGACCGGCGTCGGCCGCACCGGCCACCTGTATGCCTACATGCAGTACGGCGTGGTGCCGGACGTGCTGACCACCGCCAAAGCGCTGGGCGGCGGCTTCCCTATCGGCGCCATGCTGACCACCGATGCGCTGGCGAAAACGCTGGGCGTCGGCACCCACGGCACCACCTACGGCGGCAACCCGCTGGCGACGGCGGTGGCGGGGACGGTGTTCTCCATCATCAACACCTCGGAAGTGCTGGAGGGCGTCAAACAGCGTCACCAGTGGTTTATCGACGGGTTGAACGACATCAACCGTCAGTACCCGATCTTCGCCGACATTCGCGGCGGCGGTTTGCTGATCGGCTGCCAATTGACGAAAGACTATGCCGGCAAAGCGAAGCAGATCACCCAACTGGCCAACGAAGAAGGCGTTATCGCGCTGATCGCCGGCCCGGACGTGGTGCGTTTCACGCCGTCGCTGATCATCCCTGAGCAGGATGTGAAAGAGGGGCTGGCGCGATTCGCGCGCGCCGTGGCGCGCATTTGCAGCTAATCAGCGGGCTGCGCCTTCACCGGCGCAGCCTGATTCAGAAGAGGTTCGCATTATGATGATTATTCGCCCTATAGAGCGTCGCGATCTGGCGGATTTATTGACGCTGGCCGGTAAATCCGGCATCGGTCTCACTTCACTGCCGCAAAATGAAGATACCCTGTCGGCACGCATTGAGCGGGCGTTAAAAACCTGGCAAGGCGAACTTCCGCAAAGTGACCAGTGTTATTTGTTCGTGTTGGAAGACAGCGAGCGCCGTCAGGTGGTCGGGGTCTGCGCGATCGAAGTGGCCGTCGGCCTGGCGGAACCCTGGTACAGCTTCCGCGTAGGCACGCAGGTGCACGCTTCCAAACAGCTGAACGTCTATAAATCGGTGCCGACGCTGTTCCTCAGCAACGATCATACCGGCCATTCGGAGCTGTGCACGCTGTTCCTCGATCCGGATTATCGTCACGGTGAGAACGGCAAGCTGCTGTCGAAGGTGCGTTTCCTGTTTATTGCCGCGTTCCGCGAACGTTTCTCCCGGCGCCTGATCGCCGAGATGCGCGGTTTCTCCGATGAAAACGGCCGATCGCCGTTCTGGGAGAGCGTCGGGCGCCATTTCTTCTCCATCGAGTTCGCCAAGGCGGACTACCTGAGCGGCACCGGGCAAAAGGCGTTTATCGCCGAACTGATGCCGAAACACCCGTTGTATGTCGATTTCCTGGCCGAAGACGCGCAGAAAGTGATCGGCGAGGTGCATCCGCAAACCCTGCCGGCGCGCCGGTTGCTGGAGGCGGAAGGCCTGAGCTATCAGGGCTACGTCGATATCTTCGACGGCGGCCCGACGCTGGAAGCCGAGATCGACCACATCCGCGCGGTGAAGCAGAGCCGCCTGGTGAAAGTGGTGCTGGATGACACGCCGATGCGCGCCGATGCGCCGGTGCATCTGGTGGCCAACGACAACTATCAGCACTACCGCGCACTGTTGGTCAATGCCGATCTGTATGACGACCGCCTGCATATCAACGCCGCCACCGCCGCGGCGCTGGGCGTCGAACAGGGCAGCCCGGTGCGGGTGCTCCCCCTTATTGCACAGGAGAAAGCATGATGTCTCATCCTGCACTGTTGATTAACGGCGTCTGGCGGCAGGGCCGCGGTGCCGAGTTCGGCAAGGCCGATCCGGTCGGCAACCAGCCGCTGTGGCGCGCCAACGCCGCCGATACCGACGACGTCGCCGCCGCCTGCGAAGCCGCGCGCGCCGCGTTCCCGGCTTGGGCGCGTACGCCGTTCGAGCAGCGCGAACAGCTGGTAAAACGCTTCGCCGCCTTGCTGGAAGAACACAAGCAGTCGCTGGCGGAAACCATCAGCCGCGAGACCGGCAAACCGCGCTGGGAAACGCTGACCGAAATTCAGGCGATGATCGGCAAGGTGGGCATTTCGCTGCAGGCCTATCAGACGCGTACCGGCTTTAGCCAGACGGCGATGGCCGACGGCGCTTCGGTGTTGCGCCATCGTCCGCACGGCGTGCTGGCGGTGTTCGGGCCTTACAACTTCCCCGGCCATCTGCCGAACGGCCATATCGTGCCGGCGCTGTTGGCCGGCAACTGCGTGGTATTCAAACCGAGCGAGCTGACGCCGCTGACCGCCGAGGAGACCCTGAAGCTGTGGCTGCAGGCCGGCCTGCCGGACGGGGTGATCAATCTGGTGCAAGGCGGCCGCGAGACCGGCGAAGCGCTGGCGGCCAGTGCGGATATCGACGGCCTGCTGTTCACCGGCAGCGCCGGCACCGGCTATCACCTGCATCGCCAATTGGCGGGGCAGCCGGAGAAGATCCTGGCGCTGGAGATGGGCGGCAACAACGCGCTGATCGTCGACGGTTTTGACGATCGCGATGCGGCGGTCAACCTGGCTATCCAATCGGCGTTTATCTCCGCCGGCCAACGCTGCACCTGTTCACGCCGTATTCTGGTGAAGCAGGGGGCGGAAGGCGACGCCTTTATCGAACGTTTGGTCCAGGTGGCGGGCGAACTGCGCGTCGGCCGCTGGGATGCCGAACCGCAGCCGTTCATGGGCGGGGTGGTGTCGGCAGCCGCGGCGGAAAACATGCTGAACGCGCAGCAGCGCTTGCTGGCGCTGGGCGGCAAATCGCTGCTGAGCATGCGCCTGCTGGAACCGGGCAGTTCGCTGCTCAGCCCGGGCATCGTCGATCTGACCGGCGTGGCCGGCGTACCGGACGAAGAGTATTTCGGCCCCTTGACCACCATCGTGCGTTACCGCGATTTCGACGAAGCGCTACAGCTCGCCAACCGGACGCGCTACGGCCTGTCGGTGGGGCTGGTATCGCCGCAGCGCGAGTTGTTCGAGCGCTTGCTGCTGGAAGCGCGTGCCGGCATCGTCAACTGGAACAAGCCGCTGACCGGGGCGTCCAGCGCGGCGCCGTTCGGTGGCGTGGGGGCCTCCGGCAACCATCGCCCAAGCGCCTTCTATGCGGCGGACTATTGCGCCTGGCCGATGGCTTCGCTGGAAAGCGAAAGCCTGTCGCTGCCGGCGACGCTCTCGCCGGGCTTGTCGTTCCGTTAATCGTCTGCGGCGGCGCGATGGCGCCGCCGCAGGCCATCCCCTGGGGATAGCCATGTCAGGATATGAAGTCAATTTCGACGGTTTGGTGGGGCCGACGCACCACTATGCCGGGCTGTCGTTCGGCAATGAGGCCTCGACGCAGCACCAAAACAGCGTATCTAACCCGAAGCTGGCGGCGAAACAAGGTTTGCTGAAAATGAAGGCGCTGGCCGATCTCGGTTTCCAGCAAGGGGTATTGCCGCCGCAGGAGCGGCCGCACTTGCCGATGCTGCGGCGCCTGGGTTTCAGCGGCAGCGATGAGGCGGTGCTGGCGCAGGCGATGCGCCAGTCGCCGCGCCTGCTGTCGGCGCTCAGCTCGGCATCTTGCATGTGGACCGCCAATGCGGCCACCGTGTCGCCTTCGGCGGACAGCGCCGACGGCAAGGTGCATTTCACCGCCGCCAACCTGAACAACAAATTCCACCGCGCCATCGAAGCGGAAACCACCACCGCCGTATTGCGGGCGATGTTCAGCGACGATCGGCATTTCGCCCACCACGAGGCGTTGCCGCAGGTGGCGTTGTTCGGCGACGAAGGGGCCGCCAACCACAACCGTTTGGGCGGCGACTACGCCAGGCGCAGCGTGCAGGTGTTCGTCTACGGTCGGCAGGAGTTCGGCGGCGACACGGCGCCGGCGCGTTATCCGGCGCGCCAGACGCGCGAAGCCGGTGAGGCGATCGCTCGCCTGCACCAGCTGGACGAGCAGCATACGGTCTTCGTGCAGCAAAACCCGGCGGTGATCGATCAGGGCGTGTTCCATAACGACGTGATTGCGGTCAGCAACCAGAACGTGCTGTTCCACCACCAGCAGGCGTTTCACCGCCAGCAGCAGGCGCTGGATGAAGTGCGCCGCAAGATGGCGACGCTGGACAGCGAGCTGGTGGCGATCGAGGTGCCGACCGAGCGCGTTTCGGTGGCGGACGCGGTGGCGACCTACCTGTTCAATAGCCAAATTCTTACCAAACCGAACGGCAGGATGATGATCGTGGTGCCGGAAGAGTCGCGTCAGCACGCCGGCGTGTGGCGTTATCTGAACGACATGGTCGGCAGCGGCGGCCCGATCGATGAAATCCGCGTGTTCGACCTGCGCGAAAGCATGCGCAACGGCGGCGGCCCGGCCTGCCTGCGGCTGCGGGTGGCGCTCAACGAACAAGAGTTGAGAGCGGTCAATCCGCGCGTGATGATGAACGAGCGGCTGTTTGCGACGCTGAACGAATGGGTGGATCGTCATTACCGCGATCGCCTGACGCAGGATGACCTGGCCGATCCGCTGCTGCTGCGCGAAGGGCGCGAGGCGCTGGATGCGCTGACGTCGATCCTCGGCCTCGGTTCCATCTATCCATTCCAACGCTAAGGGAGGCGGCATGATCGATCTACTGCCCCTGACGCTGGAAGGGAACGAACCCGTCGAATGGCAGGGTGAAACACCACAGCTGCGCTGGCGCTGGCAGGGGGAAGGGGTGCTGGAGCTCACGCCGCGGCAGCCTTACCGCCAAGCGATGGTGATGTCGGCGGGCGTGCACGGCAACGAAACCGCGCCGATTGAACTGCTCAATCAGCTGGTCGGCGATCTGCTGGCCGGCCGGTTGCCGCTGAAGGTGCGGCTGTTGGTGGTGCTGGGTAACCCGGCGGCGATGCGGGCCGGCAAGCGTTATCTGCACAGCGATATGAACCGCATGTTCGGCGGCCGCTACCGCAACTTCGCCGCCAGCGGCGAAACCGTGCGCGCGCAGCAGTTGGAGCGTGCGCTCGCCGCCTTTTTCGATGGCGAGCAGGCGGCGCGTTTCCACTACGATTTGCACACCGCCATCCGTGAATCGCGTTTGCCGCGCTTCGGCATTCTGCCCTTCCAGAAACGCCCGTACAGCGAGCCGATGTTGCAGCTGCTGGATGCCGCCGATCTGGATGCGCTGGTGGTGCACAGCGCGCCGGGCGGTACCTTTAGCCACTACTCCAGCGAACATCTCAATGCGGCGAGCTGTACGCTCGAGTTGGGCAAGGCGCGGCCGTTCGGCAGTAACGATCTGCAGCAATTCGCCGCCATCGATCGCGCGCTGCGGGCGGCGGTCAGCGAAGGGCCGCCGCCGGTGCGTGCGGGCGCCGAGATTCGGGTTTTCCGTGTGATGCACTCGTTGATCAAGCACAGCGAAGATTTCAAGCTGCACCTGGACGATGACACGGCCAACTTCACCGAGCTGAAACCGGGGATGTTGCTGTGCGAGCAGCCGCAGGAGGAGTATCGCGTGGGCCAGGAGGGGGCGTGGATACTGTTCCCTAACCCCGGAGTGGCGTTGGGCCTGCGTGCCGGTATGTTGTTGAGCGAAGTTTCCCGTTCTACGCTGTATTGATTTATCCACGGCGGCGCCCTCAGCGCGCCGCCGTTATTCCCTTCATTATTTTAGTCTGCTATTTCCCGCTATTTTAATTGCCGTAAGGCGAATTTTATTCGTTCCGAAGAGATTCCCTTATGTGAATGAATAAAAGGCGGTGTCAGATGATTAGCTGAAAGTCTTAATTGCCTGGTGAATATGTTAAGACAAAAATGTGAAATAAGTAACGTTTTTAATAACCATGCTAATTTTGTTGTTACCTTTGAATCGCGCAGAAAGCACGCAAAACGAAACCTAAATGCACCATATTGGTGCGTTGCACCATTTTGGTTATAACTTATGTGGCAAAATATTCATATATTCAATGGGTTGTGTGAGGCTTTCTTTGTAATGTTTAGTTACAAATAAACATGCTTTCTCCTCGTTGTTTCATGAACTTTTTGATTTTAAGTTTTGATTCATGATGCTAATGTCACATCACCCCCGTATTAGGGGTGCTCATAAAATACCAAAAGATAAAATCACAGCCCAAATTATAAATGGGCGTGACGGGCAGGGTTCTAATTATAATATCTAGGAAAATAAATGATGAAACGCAGTGTATTAGCCTTAGCTGTCGCCCTCGGGGCGATCACCTCCTTCGCCAACGCGGCTGAAATCTACAATAAGGATGGCAATAAACTCGACCTGTACGGCCGTGTTAACGCCAAGCATTATTTCAGCGACAGTAAATCCAACGACGGTGATATGACCTATGTTCGCCTGGGCTTCAAAGGCGAAACGCAAATCAATGATCAGTTGACCGGGTACGGCCAGTGGGAATACAACGTCCAGGCCAATCACGACGAAGCGCAGGGCACTACCGGCACCAAAACGCGTCTGGGCTTCGCGGGGCTGAAATTCGGCAACTACGGTTCTTTCGACTACGGCCGTAACTATGGTGTGGTCTATGACGCCGAGGCTTACACCGACATGCTGCCGGAGTTCGGCGGCGACTCCTACAGCTATACCGATAACTTTATGACCGCCCGTTCCAACGGTTTGGCCACCTACCGCAACCGTGATTTCTTCGGTTTGGTGGACGGCCTGAATCTGGCGGTGCAGTACCAGGGTAAAAACGATGGCGACGGACGCAGCGTGACCAAGCAAAACGGCGACGGTTACGGCCTGTCTCTGGACTATCAGGACATCGGCGGTTCCGGCATCGGCGTAGCGGCGGCGTTCTCCGACTCCAACCGCACCAGCGCTCAAAAAGCGCTGCAGTACGGTAAAGGCGACAGCGCCACCGCATGGACCACTGCGGTGAAATACGATGCCAACCAGGTTTACCTGGCTGCGATGTATGCCGAAACCCGCAACATGACGCCGATCAGTGTCAACGGCACTTCCGGCTTCGCCAATAAAACGCAAAACTTCGAAGTTGTGGCCCAGTATCAATTCGAGAACGGTTTGCGTCCTTCCGTGGCTTACGTGCAATCCAAAGGCAAGGATATCGAAGGGATCGGTGATGCCGACCTGGTGAAGTACGTGGAAGTGGGGGCGACTTACTACTTCAACAAAAATATGTACACCTACGTTGATTACCAAATCAACCAGCTGAGCGACGATAACAAACTGAAACTGGCCAACGATGATATCGTTGCCGTCAGCCTGACGTATCGCTTCTAATCTGCAATTCCCTTACCTTCATCCTGTGTCGGGATTGGTAATCAGGCGGGGCGCAAGCCCCGCCTTAGCTCGTTGACAAAGGCGGAAAAAGCGTGGTTTTTCCTTCTTTGTGGTGAGCAACCGAAAATCAATGAATTGATTTCCCTTATTTTAAATGCTGTTTTCGGTAAACCTGGCAATGTCATCAGGCTTGTCATTCACCTCAGGCGGGGCGCAAGCCCGGCCTTCGTTTTATCGGGATCTCAGCCTTTGGGCGCCAGCCCGACCAGCTCAATGGCGGAACGCAGCGCGGTGAAACGTTGCTGATCCTGCTCACGCTCTATTTCGTTCACCAGCTGTGAAAGAATATTGCCGCCGGAGACCTTTTTATGGTTTTGGATTAACTGCAACACTGCGTCGCCTAACGCCAGGCTGACGTCGTGCAGCAGAGTTTCATATTGCTCGTTGGAGTGAGCCGATGCTGGCATGACCTTTCTCTGTCTCTTTCTTCTTCGGGAGCCGCAATTTAGCAAAACAGCGGCCTTATGCCTCGGAGGAAGATGCAGTTTCCGATGAAATCAGAAATTCCTCAGCGTCGCGCGGGGAGGGCGTTAAAAATCCGAATATTCGCTGGCTGGCAACCAGAAGCCGTCGATAAACTCTTCCATGGGATAACAGCCGGCGTGTCGCAAGTTCTGTTCCTTCATCGCGACCAGGCATTGCGGCTCGTCGCGCAATATATCGACCACCATTTCACTGCAGCCACCATCCAGATAACAGACAAACATCACCAATGCGTACATCGTTGCACGCCTCCTTCGTCGAGTTGCTCTGTCTGCAACAGTGTAGGTAAAAAAGCGCGATTTTTCAGCATCATTGCGCGATTAATCGCCATCGAAACGCCGTTGACTGCACTTTCGGAATACTCTAACCGTTTCTGACGCCGTGAGCGGATGGCATATCCTTTTGTCGATGCTAAGCTTAACTAGCCTTACTTAAACGCATTAGTGAAACCATCAAAAGGAGTGAATATGGGCTTGTTTAACTTCGTCAAAGAAGCGGGCGAAAAACTGTGGGACACAGTCACCGGCAATGCCTCCGCCGAAGATCAAGGCGCCAAACTCAAGGAGCATCTCGATAAGAGCGGCTTGCCGGGCACCGACAAAGTCAATGTGCAAGTGATCGATGGTAAAGCCGTAGTGACCGGCGACGCCGTCAGCCAGGAGTTAAAAGAGAAGATCCTGGTGGCTGTCGGCAACGTGGCGGGCATCAGCGGCGTGGAGGATAAGGTGGCGGTGACGCAACCCGACGCCGAGAGCCGCTTCTATACCGTGAAGAAGGGCGATACGCTGAGCGCCATCTCTAAAGAGATGTACGGCAACGCCAATCAGTACAACAAGATTTTCGAAGCCAACAAGCCGATGCTGTCGAGCCCGGACAAGATTTATCCTGGGCAGGTGTTGCGTATCCCGCAATAACGCGTCGGTCTGCCATAGCCCGGTTGCGTACCGGGCTTTTTTTTGTCCTCTGCAATAGGCGTCTCTTATTTCCCTGCGATCTTGATGCCGGTTACATTTCCCCTGTGTACCCGCTCGCTTGCCGGCAGGCGCGGTGTTGACCCTGATGGGGAAAATTGATAGCGTCATCCCCCGGTTGAGCCGGAACGACCAAGGCGGCAACGTTGGCGCCTTATTCTGAGGGGATGTTTTGCCCCGTCAAACAGCAATGCAGCAGTTGAACGAGTGAAACCGATTTAGTGAAACAACAGCGTAACGCCTCAACGGATAAAAACTATCGAGAAACCTTGGGTGATGCGCAATTTGCGATCGTCGTGTTGGCGGTGGCGTCCTGCTCACTGATTATCTTTACGCTGGCGGTCACGCTGTGGGTGACCTGACGCGATTAACTAGGGGAGATAAAATGGAGCCTAATCTCCATGATGAGACCAAACTGCTGGCGATTATCGGCCTGTTGGTGTCCGTGCTGCTGGTGGTATCAATTCTCTTTGGCGTGACCTATTTTTCCGATCTCAGGCACGCGCAGGACGATATAGACATCATGAGCTGCTATATCAAAGCGTCCTGACCGCGCAACTGCGCCTGAGCGTCGCCGCTCTGTGGGGAAGCTGTCCTGTGTTAAACTTGGTCGGTTACCCTTGGCGAATCGGCGCCATTCAGGAGGTCTTTGCGATGAGTCAGTCACGTCCTACGCTCTCTTCACCTGCACGCGAATGCCCTGTCGTTGACGGCGTGCGCCAGATACAACGTATTGCCGTGCGTAACGCAGAAGTGGGGGGCATCCCGATCAACCGTGCGTTACCAACCCGGGAGCGGCGCACCGTCGGCGCCTGGTGTTTTCTCGATCACGCCGGGCCGACGGTATTCAACGGCACTTCGCCCGGCATGGATGTGGGGCCGCATCCGCACATCGGGCTGCAAACGTTCACCTGGATGATAGAGGGGGAGGTGCTGCACCGAGACAGCCTCGGCAGTGAGCAGGTGATTCGCCCGGGCCAGGTTAATCTGATGACCGCAGGGCGCGGCATTGCGCATACCGAACAGTCGGTGGGTGAGCAACGGCGATTGCATGCCGCACAATTATGGATCGCGCTGCCGGCCGAACATGCCGACATGGCGCCACGCTTCGATCATTATCCTGACTTGCCGCAATGGCAGAATAACGGCGTGAATCACCGTTTGCTGGTTGGGGAATTTGGCGCTTACCGTTCACCGGTGTTTACGCTTTCGCCATTAATCGCCATTGACCTGGAATGGCAGGAAGCGGCGAGGATCGAATTGCCGCTGCGCGATGATTATGAAATCGGCTTTTTGCCCCTTATTGGTGCATTTGAACTTAATGGTGAAACTTTTTCACCTGATGAGTTCGCCTATTTGGGCATGAAGAATAACTCTATTGGGTTAAATGCGCAAAAGGGGAGCCGGGGATTATTAATCGGTGGGGCGCCATTAAACGAAGAGATCCTTATCTGGTGGAATTTCGTTGGCCATAGCAAGGCTGAAATTACTCGGGCTCAGCATGATTGGGAACAAGGGGCGCCGCGCTTCCCGGCGGTTAGCGGTTATTCTGGTGAGCGCATGACCGCGCCACGCCTGCCCTGGAGCGATGTTTGATAGCATTAGGATATAATCGCCGCGATTATTCGGCTTATTTCGCTCTAATAAGGCGCAATTAATGTGATCGCGGCTCCAGCTTTACGACAATATAAGGTTTATCGGCGGAAAAGTGATCTGGCGCATATAATGACAGCGAGAAGAAGTTTAGGATAATCCTCAGGAAGTAAGGTTGTCTCCCGTTAGTCAGATGTCAGTGAGGTCATTATGAGCCAGGTACTCTATCGTGCAAGACTGTCCCATGTCGTGGTTGCCACGGCGCTGTTTTGGGCCTCTGTCGCGGCATTGTTGGTCGCCGTATTAAACTAACCTCAAAAAATGACTCCTGCATAAACCCGCCTCGGCGGGTTTTTTTATCTCCGCCGATGGGAAGATGAGAGGCGGAGTTTATAATTGATGACATCTTCAATAAACGACCGGGATCCTCATGAAGCTCTTTGCCGATATTTTGCTGCTGCTCATCGCAGCGCTCCATCTTTATATCCTGGTGCTGGAAATGTTCCTGTGGCGTACGCCACTCGGCAGGCGCGCATTCGGCACGACGGCGGAGTTCGCCGCCGCCACCCGGGTGCTGGCCGCCAATCAGGGGTTGTACAACGGCTTTCTGGCGGTGGGGTTGGCATGGAGCTACTGGCGTGGGGATATGGCGCTGCAGCTGTTCTTTCTCGGGTGCGTGTTGGCGGCCGGCGTGTTCGGCGGGCTGACCGCCAGCCGCAAAATTCTGTGGGTGCAGGCGCTGCCGGCCGCGATCGCGATACTGGCTGCATGGGCGGCGCGTTAACCCGCCGGTTTGCGGCGGGCTTCAGGCGGATTTTTGGTGAATGACGTGCAGCGGCGGATCGATATGCAGATCGACGCTCAAATCCTGGCGGAAATCATAGGGCGTGATATTAAAACGCTTTCTGAACATGTACGTGAAGTGAGACTGTGAACCGAAGCCAAAGTCCAGGGCAATATCGAAGATCGACGCTTCACTGCTGCGCAGTTGGTAGACCGCGCCGGCCAGACGGCGTTCGCGAATGTATTTGCCGAGCGAAATTCCCGTCGCTTCTTTGAACAGCTTCTGCATGTGCCACAGCGAGTAGCCGGAGTACTCGGCCAGCTCTTCGAGATGGATCACTCGTCCGAGGTGAGTTTCGACCCATTTGCTGAGGGCGCAGACCAATGAGAGGTGGTGTTCTTGTATCATCAGTGCGTCAGTGTGAGACCTACATAGCGGTGAAGTATACACAACTTGCCGCCGTGGACAAAAACGCCGCCGGTGTCTGGCGGCAATTATTCGGAAAAACCGCGTAACCGCCGCTTGTCAGCCGAAAGGAAAAACGGCTAATCTGAGACGGTCACCGCCTCGGTGGGGGACGCAAAGAAGGCCGCAGCAAGTAACCGCCAAAACAGAGTCAGCCGTAACAACTCAACGTTGATGGGGTGATCGCATGTTAATGACAGTGATTATTACTCTGGTTGTAATCGTGGGCGTCGGCGCTTTTATGGCGATGCCGGTGATGAGCATGAAAAACGCGGAAGGTGTGGGAGGTGAAGAACCGTGAGAGCAAGAGATATTGCACGCCGCTGAGCGGGGCGAACGCCAATCGGGAAAGCCTGGGTCAGAAACCCGGGCTTTTTGTTGCGCAGGCGCTCAAACGTTTTTCCGCTCGACGGTTTCCTCTCCCCAATAAAGCTGGTCGGCGGTGGTTTTGGCAAAGGCTTTCTCCAGCGCTTCGTCGCTGCCTTCTTCCCAGATTTTCTGCGCCAACACTTCGTCGTTCCCTGCCAGTTCAAAAATGGCTTCGGCGATCTCCACCGAAGTTTCACGCACTGTCGCCCAGGATTTCACATTGTGATTCGCCATAACTTTCTCCTGTTGGTTGTGGCTTGGGGGTGGTTTTTGCCACCGTCATGCTGCAAGTATAGGCTAATCCGCCGCGGGCTTTTGCCCGGCGGTGCGCAGAAGGGGGAAAAAGACGGGGAGAGCGGGCAATGGCGCGGACGCCATGCTATTCTGTGCGGCGTTTGAATCAAGAAGGAAAGTTATTATGTCTGACATGCTGAGCAACGAGCAGGAATTGGCTTCCGATCTGGTCGCTTGCCAACTGGTCATCAAACAGATTCTGGACGTTATCGACGTGATTGCGCCGACCGAAGTGCGCGACAAGATGGCGGATCAGCTCAAAAGCATCGATTTCTCCACGCACCCTGCTGGCGCCGATCCGGTGACCCGCCGAGCGATTGACAAGGCGATTGCGCTGATCGAGATGAAGTTTACCCGCAACTGAGGCGGGGCCGCCGCAGAGCGGCGGCGTCGGGCGGTGGCGGTTAATCCACCACCGTTTCGATTTTCTTGAACAGCGGGCAGTCGGCTACGCCGATGAAACCGTTGTCGCCATTCACGTACTGGGCTATCGCCACGTTACGCGCCGTCAGGTATTTGCACTGCAATCCCAACCCGCCAACGTTTTTGTTGCTGCCGATCAGCACGCCGTAGCCCGAGATCAAAAAGCCGCCGTAAATGACCGCCAACACCAGTACCCACTTAATCAATTTACTCATCGCATTTCCTCGTTGTCCCTGAGGGAGCATCTAGCCACGGCGCGCATGCGAGGGCAAGGGTAACAGTCTGAAAACCGGGCGATAGCCAGAAATCTAAACGAAAAGTTAAACTTCGTTTAACTTCGCTGTGATAACATGCGCGATAGATTACCCAGATAACAATGAGGCTGCTAAATTTGTTGCGAAAAAAAATCCTCGTGATAATGACGGCCGTCGCTGCCTGCCTGTTTTTCTACCTGCTGGCGCTGGACAGCTATTGCGACGATGGTGGAAATTTTGCGTTGGGCATCTGTTCGGTGACCCGCTTCGTGCCCTGGTAAGCAATTTTCGGCAGGGATGTTCGCACGGCCGCCGCGAGTGTTAAGATGGCGGCCTGAATGTCGCAGTAGATAGGTTTTTTCATGTACGATTTAGGTTTTGGCCAGAACGGCCTGTTGTCGCTGGCCCTCGCCGCCGTGGCGTTGCTGGCCGGGCTGTGGGTTTGGTTCCTGGTGAACCGCGCCAGCGTGCGCGCCAACGAGCAGATTCGCCTGCTGCAAGAGATTGCCGAGCAACAGCGTCAGCAAACGGCGCTGTTGAAGCGTATGGCGCACCGCGCTGGCACTGACGGCGCTGCTGCTGACGACGACGATCTCAGCCCCGCGCTGGATTTCAAAGGTTTTATCCCCGAACGTTGAGCATGATGCTCCGGCTGGCGCTGCCGCCGGGGCGCCTCAGTAAAACACCATGCCCTGATAAGGTTTTTCCCGGCATGCCGCCAGGCGGCTGGCCAAATCGCCGGCATGGATCTCCAATTGATGCCCATCAGGATCGAGAAAATAAAGCGATTCGCCTTCGCTGCGATTGCTTTTCCACTCTTTGACGCCGGCCTGGCGCAACCGCTGGCTGGCCTGTTCAATGTGTTCCGGCGCTACGCTGAAGGCGTAATGGGTGTAATCGCGCTCGTGTTGTTGCGTGCGCTTTTCATCCAGCGACAGGCATAGCCACAACGGCCCCAACGAAAGATAGGCGCCGCCTTGCCAGCGGGCGTGCGGGGTAAACCCCAACAGATGACGATAAAAATCGAAGCTGCGATCGAGATCGCTGACGGCAAGCGTCAGATGGTTGAGGCCGGTCAACATGCATGCGTTTCCTGGGCGCAGAACAGAGAGAAAAGTGTACGCAGGCGCTCAGGAAAGATAAAGGGGGCAAAGCATTAGTAGAGATAATGTGAAAACCGGCGGCGCTGTCATAAAACTGTCGTACAGACATCGTAATGTAGCGCGAACCTTACGAAAGATGGATGAAGCCGATGATTAAATGGTACGAAGAAAGCGATGCCGAAGTGAACCGCAGCATCGCGCTGCTGACCGGAGAGAACCCGGACAAGTGGTATCCCTACGGTGGTGTGAAAGGTAAAGATTACTGCAAGAATCCCTCCGATGCCTGGCCGATCATTTGCGCCAACAAAATCAGTCTGAACCCCGATAACCAAAGCGACAGCCCGCAATGGCAGGCGCGCATGAGCACCCAGGGCGGTGAATGGCAGGCGGACAGCGCCAGCCCGCTGCGCGCGGCGATGATCTGCTTCCTGATGAGCCGACAGGCTAACTGAGTCGAACAATACCGGTGATTGGTAAGAGTTTCTCCTTTTTCTAATAACAGAGCTGTCGTTGGCGGAGGCTGTTTATGAAGCGCATTATCAAAGGTGATAAAAACTTGTCTCATCTGGTGATTGCCCATGCGGCGATCGATCGTCATGCCGAAAGCTTCGGCCAGCGCCGTCAGGGCTGGCCCTCGACCTACCTGATAAAATATCAAAACGATCGCGTGGCGGTGGAAGTGGTCACGCGTCGCCAATCCTATGTCGCCACGCTGATGATCGGCGCGCGCAACCTGACCAAACTGTGCGGTATGCCTGGCTGAACGCCACCGTTGCATGCTTTCTCACGGTTAAAAAATCGCGCTCCGGCCTGCCGTCTCGGGGCGCTTCTCCTTGATGCTCACGGGGTTAAGTGTTAAAAAGCCGCCCGCAGATACATTTATTGATTGGTGAAATCTTGGCCGATAGCGGCAAGGGTGTACGCCATATGAGGATAAGATGGGCGGTCAGCATCAGGATACTCCGCTAAAACGCGGCTTAAAAAACAGACATATACAGCTTATTGCCCTCGGGGGCGCCATCGGTACCGGTTTATTTCTCGGCATTGCGCAAACCATTAAAATGGCCGGCCCCGCCGTGCTGTTGGGTTACGCCATCGGTGGTTTTATCGCGTTTTTAATCATGCGCCAGCTGGGCGAAATGGTGGTGGAGGAGCCGGTCGCCGGATCGTTCAGCCACTTTGCCTATAAATATTGGGGCGACTTCGCCGGCTTTCTTTCCGGCTGGAACTATTGGGCGATGTTCATTCTGGTCGGCATGGCGGAACTGACCGCTGTCGGCATCTACATTCAGTACTGGTGGCCGGAGATCCCCACCTGGGCCTCCGCCGCGCTGTTTTTCGTGCTGATCAACCTGATTAACCTGGTGAACGTGCGCCTGTACGGCGAAACCGAGTTTTGGTTCGCCATCATCAAAGTGGTGGCGATTGTCGGCATGATCGTGTTCGGCGCCTGGCTGTTGGTCAGCGGCAACGGCGGCCCGCAGGCCAGCATCACCAACCTGTGGCAGCAGGGCGGCTTTATGCCGCACGGCTTCTCTGGGCTGGTGATGGCGATGGCGGTGATCATGTTCTCGTTCGGCGGCCTGGAAATGGTCGGCATCACCGCGGCGGAAGCCGCCGATCCGCGCCGCAGCATTCCCAAAGCCACCAATCAGGTGGTGTACCGCATTCTGATCTTCTATATCGGCTCGCTGACCGTGCTGCTGTCGCTCTATCCGTGGGGGCAAGTGGTGGAGGGGGGCAGCCCGTTCGTGCTGATTTTCCATGCGCTGAACAGCAATCTGGTGGCGACCGTGCTCAACGTGGTGGTGCTGACCGCCGCGCTGTCGGTCTACAACAGCGGCGTTTATGCCAACAGCCGCATGTTGTTCGGGCTGGCCAGCCAGGGCAATGCGCCGCAGGCGCTGACGCGGGTTAACAAGCGCGGCGTGCCGGTGCTGTCCATTGCGCTATCGGCGTTGATTACCTCGATCGGCGTGCTGATTAACTACCTGATGCCCGGCAAGGCGTTTGAGCTGCTGATGGCGCTGGTGGTTTCAACGTTGGTGATCAACTGGGTGATGATCTGCCTGGCGCACCTGAAATTCCGCGCCGCCAAGAACCGCCAGGGCGTCATTCCCAGCTTTAAGGCGCTGTGGTACCCGTTCGGCAACTACCTGTGCCTGGCGTTCCTCAGCCTGATTCTGGTGATTATGTATTTCAGCGAAGGGATCCGCATTTCGGTGTTGCTGATGCCGGTGTGGATTGCGGTGCTGTGGTGCGGGTTTATGCTGACGCGCCGTAAAGGCGCCAAGCGTTAATCGGTATGCTGCGGAGGCGTATTGCGCGCCTCCGCTTCTTTTCTCGTTAGCCGCGCGGCATAAAGGCGCGCCCCTCACTATGCCCCCGCCCCAGCAGTTTCCGACACAGCAGCAGCAGGGTGCTGATCACGTCGATGGCGACCACGCTGAGCATCAGCAGGGTCAGCATGAAGAATCCGAGCAGCGAACCGCCCAGCACCACCAGCGGGGCAGGTACGCGCAGACGGCGCAGCTTCATGGCGAAATACATTTTCCAGTATTGCTTCTGCGCCAGCAGCGCGCTGCGAATACGGCGCCCCAGGCCGATGCCTGATTTGCGGGATGTAGAACGACTCATAACTTCTCCTTTTCTGTATGCCCTACAAGTCAATCACAAAGATCTTAAGAGAGTCTTAACGGGCTCTTGGCGGCCCTGGCTGTCTCACCGGAGTGAGACAACAGCATACGGCAAAAGGTCCCGAGATGCAGCGCACGGCTGACAAAGTGCGAGCTTCATCGGGTTTGTTACACTGAAAGTCATGCCCGTGCAGGGCGCAGTGGTCGGGAGAAAAGGCAGGATGAAGAGAATCAACCGTTATTACGACGCGGCCAAGGCGCATCACACGCCGGAGGGATTTCGCAACCCGGAACCCTCGCAGCGCCAGGAGGGCGACCTGCAGCGTTGGCAGGATGAACGCAAGCGGCAGGGGCTGCCCAGGCCGCCGCAGCAGGGCTACGCGCAATTTACCGAGCGTTGGTGGCAACCCGCCGATCTCAGCGGTGGCGATGACAGCATTTGGTGGCTTGGGCATGCGTCAATGCTGCTGCGGCTGGGCGGGCGCTATATCCTGATCGACCCGGTGTTGTCTGAACGCGCATCGCCGCTGAGCTTCTACGGCCCGAAGCGCAGAACGCCGACGCCGCTGACGGTGGGGCAACTGCCGGCGGTGGATGCGGTGCTGATCTCCCATAATCATTATGATCATCTCGACAGGCGCACGGTGCGGCAGCTGGCGCGGCGCTTTCCACAGGCCGAGTTTATCGTGCCGCTCGGATTGAAGCGCTGGTTTCGCCGCTATCGGCTGAAGGTGCATGAACTGGACTGGTGGCAGAGCCTGTCGCTGGGCGAACTGACGGTCTACGCCACGCCGGCGCGGCATTGGAGCATGCGCACGCTGTGGGATCGCAATCGCTCGTTGTGGTGCGGCTGGGTGATCCACCATCCGGCGCTGCGGTTTTATTTTTCCGGCGACAGCGGCTATTCGGAACGGCTGGCGGAGATCGGTCAACGGCTGGGGCCGTTCGACGTGGCGGCGCTGCCGATTGGCGCCTATGCGCCGCGCTGGTTCATGCAGGAGCAGCATATGGATCCGCAGCAGTCGGTGACGTTGTATCGCGAGCTGAATCAGCCGCGCGCCATTCCCATCCATTGGGGGGTATTCGAATTGGCGGATGAATCGCTGGACGAGCCGCCGCAGCAGTTGAACCTGGCGCTGAGCGAGGCGGGGCTGGATCAGCATCAATTCCACCCGCTGAAGATTGGCGAGCGCATCGCGGTGCAGGACTCGCAGCAAGCGTTCTCTCTTCGCCCTGCGGTACCGGGGAAAGAATAAGATCAAGGGTTTGAAAGCGTGGCGGTAATTAGCAGAATCGATAAGCACGGGTGGTGATTCAAATAACCACCCGATCTTCAAGATTTAATTCCATGCCACACTTTCGCTATTCATAAGATTATTCCGGTTATTCAGATTCGTGGCTTTCGGATTATTTAGGATGAAACAACCGGCCAGCGGGAGAGGCGTCTGGAGGTTGCATGCTTATGCAACCGTTGCCCGCGGTACCCGCTTCACTTGCGCCTTCCGACGCGATGGGATTCTCACCCTGTGGCGGCAGGGTTAAAGACCGACGATGAATGCGCTTTCGGGCGCTAAAGGGTCGGAGGAGCATTGAATAAATTGGCCCCCGTTCATCGATATTCAAATGTTGCATATGACATTCCATAAAGATTCAAATTTTTTAACGCTATAAGCGGCAAAAAAGCGAAAGTGCCGAGAAGGAGAGGCGTCAAAACGATGAAAGTTTTGTTAAAACGCTATCAGAATGCGGGGTCTGGCGCAGTGATTTTGGCAAGCAGAAAATAGCCGATGCTTCAACATCTTTTGGGCTATTTAAGCAAATGCGGCGCTCGACCGTTTCAAATATGTGCGACATGTCGTTCAGTGATTAAAAATGGCTTGCCATCGCATACAGAGTATGTGATAACGCATCTGGGTAAAACGAGGTACAGTTCTGTATATGTGTGGCATTTTCAGTAAAGAAGTTCTGAGTAAAGACGTTAGCGTTGAATACCGCTTCTCTGCCGATCCTTATCTTAGTGCCTCAAGCAGTAACGACTCTAGTTTGTCTATGTAACGCCCACGGGCGGTTTAAACAATCCAAAGGAAATACTCAAGATGGCAAAGATCAAAGGTCAAGTTAAGTGGTTCAACGAGTCTAAAGGTTTCGGTTTCATCACCCCGGCTGACGGCAGCAAAGACGTGTTCGTACACTTCTCTGCAATCCAGGGTAACGGCTTCAAAACCCTGGCTGAAGGCCAGAACGTTGAGTTCGAAATCCAAGATGGCCAGAAAGGCCCATCTGCAGTAAACGTTACTGCTATCTAATCAGCGTCAGCTGTACAAAAAGCCCGCCTCCGCGCGGGCTTTTTCGTTTCCGTCATCCGGCGGCGATGATGATGCCGGCATACTGGTTGCGGCCTTTGATCCCCGGATGCGTCGGATCCTGCGCGCGCCGGTGGCTGTTGCGGCGATAGCTGGTGTACTTGAAGCGCTGCGGCCGCTGCGGGTCGACGTCGGGCGTGCAGATGGTGCAACTGCCGGCGCGGTCAACGGCGGCGAAGCCCAGCGCCGCCAGCTTGTGTTCGGCAATCGCGGCCAAATCCAGATGCCGGTAATGCGGGCTGATCAGCGTGGCGGGCAGCGGCAGGCGCTGTTTAAAATTCTCCACCAGCGCTTCGTCGACTTCGTAGCAGCACGCGCCGGCGGCTGGGCCGATAGATACCACCCAGTCGGCGGTGTCGCCGTCCTGGCGAATGCGCGCTGCCATCTGTTCCAGAATGCCGTCCAGCAACCCGCGCCAGCCGGCATGAACCGCGGCGATGGCGCCGCCGTCGCGGCGGCTGAACAGCACCGGCAGACAGTCCGCCGTCAGCACGCCGAGCAGAATGCCGGGCTGGCGGGTGTAGAAGCCGTCGGCTTCACCGCACGCCTGCGCCGGTTGCAGCACCTCGACGATACGGGTGCCGTGCACCTGCTTCTTTTCCGGCAGCGTGGCGCTGTAGGGCAGCAGATGCCCCGGCAGCAGCGCGAGTTTGCTGCCGAAGCCGTGCTGAATGTGGGGCACCGCATCGAGCAGCGCGGAACGATCGCTCATAAGTTATTTTCACCTGCGTGAGAAAACAGACTCACAGTGTAGCCAGCTTTTTCCCCGCTTGACCAGGTGTTGTTGGCGGCCGCAGCGAGCAGGGATGCGCCTTGCATCGAGCCGACGCCTTCTTTAGACTAGCCGCGCCCTGTCTTTCTGGAAGCCCATTCATGTCCTATCAATGCCCTCTGTGTCATCAACCGCTGCATTTCTCATCGCAACGCTGGCGTTGCGACGGCAATCATCAGTTCGATCAAGCCAAAGAAGGCTACGTCAATCTGCTGCCGGTACAGCACAAGCGATCGAAGCAGCCGGGAGACAGCGCGGAAATGATGCAGGCGCGGCGCGCGTTTCTCGACGGCGGTTTTTATCAGCCGCTGCAACAGCAGGTGGCAGAGTGGCTGGATTTGGCGCTGGCGGCCGATGCAGGCGCGTTATTGGATATAGGCTGTGGGGAAGGGTATTACACCGCCGCCGTGGCCGCACGGCTGGCGCAGGCGCGCAATATGGCGGTCTATGGGCTGGACGTCGCCAAGGTAGCGATCCGCTACGCCGCCAAACGTTATCCTGCGGTCTCGTTCTGCGTCGCCTCCAGCCACCGTCTGCCGTTCGCCGACGGGGCGCTGGATGCGGTGTTGCGCATCTATGCGCCCTGCAAGGCGGCGGAGCTGGCGCGAGTGGTGAAGCCGGGCGGCGTGGTGGTGACGGTTTCGCCGGGCCCGCGTCATCTGTACCAGCTGAAAGAGCAGGTGTACCAGCAGGCGCAGCTGCATGCCGAACAGGACGAACAGTTCGATGGATTCGAGTGTGAGCGTAAAGAGGCATTGGCCTATACGATGGCCCTGCCGGGCGCACAGGCTGCTAACCTGCTGCAGATGACGCCGTTCGCCTGGCGTGCTACGCCGGAGGTGCAGCAGCGGCTGGCGCACGGCGGCGAGTTTGAGTGCGAAACGGATTTCGTGCTAGCGTTGTACCGGCGCCGTGCTTAACAGGCGCAGTGAGCCCAGAAACAAAAAAACCTGCCGCGGCAGGTTTTTTTGTAGCGCGAGCGCCTCAGGCCAGGTAGCCAAGATGCTCCAGCAGAATGTTGACGCCGATACCGATCAGCACCACGCCGCCGAGGATCTCGGCGCGTTTGCCCAGCAGCGGGCCGATAAAGCGGCCGATCATCATGCCCAGCGTCGCCATGATCATGGTGGCGCAACCGATGGCCATGGCGGTGTGCACGATATTGACCTGCAGGAAGGCCAGGCCGACGCCGATAGCCATGGCGTCGAGGCTGGTGGCGATAGCGGTAGCCACCAAGATCCAGAAACCGTGGCGTTTGACCTTCTCTTCTTCATCGGGCTTGTTGCGCACCCCTTCGACAATCATGCGCATGCCGAGAATGAACAGCAGCGAGAAGGCGACCCAGTGATCCCATTCCATGATGTATTGGCTGGCGAACAGGCCGATGGCCCAACCGATGAGCGGGGTGATCGCTTCGACCACGCCGAAGATCAGGCCGGTGCGGATCGCTTCGCGGAAACGGGGTTGATGCAGGCTGGCGCCTTTGCCGATCGAAGCGGCGAAAGCATCCATGGACATGCCGAAAGCGAGAATGAGTGTTGCTGAAAGGTTCATGTGAAATAGCCTCGGCCGGGTGGCTCCATATACACGTAACCCACCCCCAACCAAACGACGGAGTTACGTGTCTATGGTCTCGCCAACCTTACCTGGCTGCCCGCACCACGTTTCATACGGCGAAACGAGTATGTTGATACGGGCGTTTCTGGCGTTTTATTCTCCAGAAACCGGCTACTCCCCAATGACGGCGCAACCATACCATATTATTTCCGCCACCGACAACTTTATTCTGGCGTGATGTTCGCGCTTAATTGAGACTCGTTTTCATTAATCTAATTTCATATGGGAATATAATGTAGACGTGGGTAACAATGTTGCGGAAATAATAGTCAGAGTGAAAGTGACGCAGCCCATTAATTACCCACAGGCCGCGCAAGGTTTGAGTGGTAACAAAGCGGTTATTTATTTATCTATTGATTATCAACGAAAAATTGATAAATCTTCTCCAGGTCGTCCAGGTGTGTCACCTGAACCAACAGCCGGCGCTGTTCCAGGTCGATGGCCAGAATACCGTCCTCCGATAAATTCATGGCTTTAATGCGGTTATATTCAACAAACACATTGGCGAAGAAAAAACCCTGCGCTTTAAACACCATCTTGGGAGCGCGAATATAAGAAACATAGATAGCGAGCAGCGCCAAGGAAATAAGCAGGTAGGTGGTTAATACCGCACCATTGTCGGTGACATTGCGGTAAATCAGAATGGCGATCAGGCCGACGAAAATCAGGCTGTCGAGGCGGTGGCGGCGTTTGAGCAGCACCTTGAGGCGCGTTTTGCCTTTCAGCAGATCCATGCCGAATTCGTCATACAGCGAGTACAGCAACAGCAGGGTAATAAACAGCATCAGTACGGCGTCGGTCAGTGACATCTCTTGCTCCACACATAAAAAAGCCGGGGGTTGCCCCCCGGCCGTTTCGAACGATTACAGGCCCAGCAGGCCAATCCAATAGCCAAAGATACCGATGACGAAGAAGCCGATGATGATCCACAGCGCGTTGACTTTCTTGCGCAGCAGCCACATACAGGCGAAGGTCAGCAGCAACGGCACCAGGCCCGGCATCAATTGGTCGAGGATGGTCTGCACCGTGGTCACGTTGGTATGCCCGGTCTGGTCGGTGATCTTGGACACCACCAGCGGGATATTCACGTGCGTCCACTTGTTGACCAGCGCCCCCATGACAAACAGGCCGAGAATGGACGCCCCTTCCGTCAGTTTCTGCAGGAAGCCGCCGCCCATGTCGTTGACGATATCCACCCCTTTACGGTAACCGTAGGCCACGCCGTAGTAGCGGGTCAGCAGGCGCACCAGGTTGAACAGCACGAAGAACAGGATTGGCCCGAGCAGGCTGCCGCTCATAGCGATGCCCGCGCCGAGCGCGGCGAACACCGGCCGCACGGTGCCCCAGAAGATCGGGTCACCGACGCCCGCCAATGGCCCCATCAGACCGACCTTGATGCCGTTGATCGCGCCGTCGTCGATCGGCGCGCCGTTCGCGCGTTGCTCTTCCATCGCCATGGTTACGCCGAGCACCGGGGCCGCCACGTAAGGGTGGGTGTTGAAGAACTCGAGGTGGCGCTTGATCGCCTGTTTGCGATCGTCATTGTTTTCCGGATACAGGCGACGGATCACCGGTACCATCGAGAAGCAAAAACCCAGCGCCTGCATGCGTTCGAAGTTCCACGAACCCTGGAACAGGTTCGAGCGCAGGAATACGCCGCGAATATCGGCCGGCGTGAGTTTCTTTTGAGCAGTTGTATCAACCATTTCTCTCACCTATTCCTAGTCGAGTTCGTTATCGAGATCGTTCGCGTTAGCCGGGCCGGCCTGGACAACCTGAGACTTGTTGTATTTCGGGCTGAGCTGGATGTACAGCACGGCCATCACCACGCCGATGACGCCGAGCGCCACCAGGTTGAAGTTGGTGAAGGCGGCGGTCACGAAACCCAGGTAGAAGAACGGCATCAGGTAGCCGGCGCGCATCATGTTAATCACCATCGCGTAACCGACCACCACGATCATGCCGCCGGCGATGTTCAGGCCGCTGGTGACCACTTCCGGGATCGAGTTGAGCAGGGCGTGTACCCCGGCGGTGCCAACCGAGATGGCGACGATGACCGCCGGGATGGCGATACGCATCGCCTGCAGCAGCAGGGCGCCGATGTGGATCCAGGTGATGGCCCGCAGGCTGCCGCGCTCCGCCGCGCTGTCCGCCGCGTGCTGGAAGGCCACGGTGAGGGTGCGCACGATGATGGTCAACACCTGGCCGGCCGCCGCCAGCGGAATGGCCAGGGCGATACCGGCGCCGACGCTTTGCCCGCCGGCGATGACCAGAATGGTCGAGATGATGGACGCCAGGGCGGCATCCGGCGCGACCGCCGCGCCGATGTTCATCCAGCCCAGGGCGATCATTTCCAGCGTACCGCCGATAATGATGCCGGTTTTCATATCGCCGAGAATGAAGCCGATCAGAGTACAGGCGACCAGCGGACGGTGGAACTGAAACTCGTCGAGGACGGAACCCATCCCGGCGATACAGGCAACGATAAATATCAGCACAATCTGAAGAGTGGTGATCTCCATTGCACTTCTCCTATGACCAAAAAAGCTCTGAGTAAAATAATCAGCGGCTGGCGCCACTAATTGAGTTTGTTAATCAGGTCCATCATTTTTAGCCGGCTGTCGGACGAGACCTTGCGCACCTCCAGCTCGATACCGCGATCGTTCAGTTTCTTAAACGCTTCGATATCTTTTTCATCGACGGAAACGGCGTTGTTCACCTGGGTTTTCCCCTGACGGAACGCCATGCCGCCGATATTGACAGATTGAATATCCACGCCGCCCTCCACCAGACGCAAGACGTCGGTCGGGTTGGTAAACAACAGCATCACGCGGTCGTTGGCGTATTTCGGGTTGTTCCAGACGCGGATGGCCTTCGCCACGTCCACCACGTGGGCGGTGACGCCCGGCGGGGCAACCTGGGTCAGCAGGGTTTTGCGCACATGGTCGGCGGCGACTTCATCGCTGACGACGATAATGCGGCTGACGTTGGTCTCTTTGGTCCAGCGGGTAGCGACCTGGCCGTGAATCAAGCGGTCATCGATGCGCGCCAGGCCGATTTTCATGTGGTCATTCGGCCCCAGCGGCGCCTGAGGGGCAGCGGCTTTGGCGACGGGTGCTGCGGGTTTTGCGGGTTCTTCCTGCGGTTTTTTCAGCGCTTTCACGCCTTCGCGGCCGGTTTCCAACGCCAGCGCCACCAGTTCATCGAAGGCGGGGTTGTCGTCCCGCGCCATGAAGGTTTCCACCAGCATCGGAATGTTGACCCCGGTGACGACCTCATAGTTTTCCTTGTCGACCGCAATGCGGCTGGCGGCGTTGAACGGGCTGCCGCCCCAGGTATCCACCAGGAACAGCACGCCGCCGCTGGTATCCAACCCACTGATTTTCTCGTTGTACTTGACGATTAACGTCTCGGCATTCTCACCGGGAACGAAGTCTATAAAGGCGACGTTGTCCTGCTCGCCCAATAGCATCTCCGCCGTTTTCAGCAGTTGTTCCGCTGCAGCCCCGTGTGTGCCGATGATAATAGCTATTGCCACTCGCTACCTCCTCGTTGAACTCCAGGCGCGGTTTGTGTCGTTTCTCCGCGCCGTCTTGGCAGTCACTTCCGCGGTTCAGATACATTATGGTAGAAAAAAAGAAACGCACGCCTAACATTTCTCACGCAGTTTCAAATGCCTGTGCGCAATACTTCACGAACGCGACATTTATTTTAGTGAGTGAAAAAATATTTTTTGTGACGCTGCTCCGCTATTGAATGCTCGGAGAAATCTTAGCTGTCGCAGATGACATGACGGGGGCGTCACCCTAAACCGCCGTTGAAAAAGCCGCTTTGTCCCCCAGAAAAATCCTGATACAGTAATTCCTTCTTTCATCACTAAGGAGTGAAGGGCCTCAGCCCTCCCTATGGACTGTCACCGAAGTTACTGTTTTCCCAGGTTTCACCCGCCACCCGCTGGCGTTGCATATGCTGTTCGGCCCTTCGGCCATCTCCCGGCAATCCCATCCCGTCACCTTGCTATTGTCGACTGCACCCATGCAGCGGCGGCATCGTCACGTCTGAGCGGCGTGCGCTCATTCCCACTTTTCTCTGGAGTCTGATATGGAATTTTTAATGGACCCCTCTATTTGGGCGGGGTTGCTGACGCTGGTGGTGCTGGAAATCGTGCTGGGCATCGACAACCTGGTGTTCATCGCCATTTTGGCCGACAAGCTGCCGCCGAAGCAGCGCGACAAGGCGCGCATTATCGGCCTGTCGCTGGCATTGCTGATGCGTTTGGGCCTGCTGTCGGTGATCTCCTGGATGGTAACCCTGACCACGCCGCTGTTCAGCGTCGGCGATTTCAGCTTCTCCGGCCGCGATTTGATCCTGCTGTTCGGCGGGGTATTCCTGCTGTTCAAGGCCACCATGGAGCTGCATGAACGGCTGGAAGGGCAGACGCATCAAGACGGCGCTAACCGCGGTTACGCCAAGTTCTGGGCGGTGGTGGTGCAAATCGTGATCCTCGACGCGGTATTTTCGCTCGACGCGGTGATTACCGCCGTGGGCATGGTGAACGATCTGCCGGTGATGATGGCGGCGGTGGTGATCGCGATGGCGGTGATGCTGTTGGCGTCGAAGCCGTTGACCAACTTCGTCAACGCGCACCCGACCATCGTGGTGCTGTGCCTGAGCTTCCTGTTGATGATCGGCCTGAGCCTGATCGCCGAAGGCTTCGGTTTGCACATTCCTAAAGGCTACCTGTATGCCGCTATCGGCTTCTCGATTCTGATTGAATTGTTCAACCAGATCGCGCGTCGCAACTTTATCAAGCATCAAGCGCGTCGTCCGATGCGCGAGCGCACCGCGGAAGCGATCATGCGCCTGATGGGGCAGCAGCGTGCGCAGCAGACGGACGATGCGGTCGCCTTGCCGCGGGATGAAACCTTTGCGGCGGAAGAGCGCTATATGATCAGCGGCGTGTTGACGCTGGCCTCGCGTTCATTGCGCAGCGTGATGACGCCGCGCACCGACATTTCCTGGGTCGACTGCGAGCGCTCCCGCGAGGAGGTGCGCGCACAGCTGCTGGATACGCCGCACAGCCTGTTCCCGGTGTGCCGCGATTCGGTGGATGAGATCGTGGGCGTGGTACGCGCCAAGGATCTGCTGGTGGCGCTGGAGCAAGGGGAAGATATCGCCGAGTTCGCCGCCCGCACGCCGCCGATCGTGGTGCCGGAAACCATGGACGTCATCAAGCTGCTGGCGGTGCTGCGCCGCGCCAAAGGGCGTCTGGTGGTGGTCACCAACGAGTTCGGCGTGGTGCAGGGGCTGGTAACGCCGCTGGACGTGCTGGAAGCGATTGCCGGTGAATTCCCGGACGAGGACGAAACGCCGGACATCGTGGCGGAAGGCGACGGCTGGCTGGTGAAGGGCGGAACCGATCTGCACTCGCTGGAACAGGCGCTGGCCTGCGATGACCTGGTCAGCCCCACCGCCGACTACGCCACCTTGGCGGGGCTGCTGTTGGCTCACTACGGGCAGATGCCGGTGGCGGGAGATAGCATTGAGCTGAACCACCTGCGGTTCGATATCGTTGAGGTGTCCGAATACCGTATCGAACTGGTGCGCGTTACCCGCGTCGTCCTGGACGAGACGGCGCACGCGTAACCCTCCCGCCGGGGGCTCAGGCCTCCGGCGGATCCTCTTCCGCTTTCCTGACGCGCGATTCGTACTGTTGCAACCACAGCGGGAAAACGTGGATCGGCATCGGCTTGGCGAAATAATATCCCTGTAGGGCATTGACCTCGCGTGAGCGCAGATAGTCGGCCTGTTCCTCCGTTTCCACCCCCTCTGCCACCAGTTTCAGCTTCAGGCGCTGCGCCAGCGTAATGATGGTGTCGGTCACCGTGGCGTTGACCGCGTCGGTGCCGATGGCGGCGGTAAACCCGCGATCGATCTTCAAGACGTCCGGGCTGAGGTTCTTCAGGTAGCTCAGCGAGCTGTGGCCGGTGCCGAAATCGTCGATGGCCAGCATGATCCCCATGTCTTTCAGCGTGCGGATCTGGTCATGCTGAATTGCCGACAGCGCGGTGCGTTCGGTCAGCTCCAGCATCAGCGAGGGCATCGGGTGCGCCGGCAGCCAAATCTGGCGAATATCGTCGATGATATTGAGCGTTTTAAAATGCTCGGCGGCGACGTTGATGCTGATGTAGAACGACGGCCGGGGCGGGAACAGCTGCAGATTTTCCGTCACGGTGCTCATCAGGTAGCGGGTGAGCGGAATGATCAGCTCATGCTGCTCGGCCAGCGGAATAAACACGTCGGGCGAGATCCACCCTTGCCGTTTCTTTTTCCAACGCAGCAGCATCTCAACGCCGGCGCAGCGCCCGGTATCGCTGTGGATGATCGGCTGGCAGTAGACGCGGAACTCGCGATGGGTGATGGCATGGCCGATGTGATAAGACAGGCTCATGCGGTTGGCGGTGAGCAGATAGACCACATAGGCGGCCAACAGGCTGATCAGCAGCGCCAGCGGAATATGGCGCGGCAGGGCGGAAAGCGCCAGCATGCCGATCTGCGGGCCGAACAGCGAAATCGAGAACGGATACAGCGCGGAACCGGCGGTGTAGCGCAGATCGTTGGTCAGGGTATCGCGGCTCAGGATTTCGCGGCGGCCGTATTCCAGGCTGCTGTCGGCCACGTTCAGCACCACGCGCTGAACGTAAGGCTCCTGCGGCTCGAGTAAAAAGTTGGACAGCAGCTCGATATTGAATACGTGCAGCACGCCGCTGGTTTTATCGCGGGGCGATGGCGTCCACAGCACCAGCGTGGGCAGACCTTTGCTCACCGCCAGCGAGGGGCGCAGCGCCAGCCTGGCGTCGCTGTTGACGAAGGAGGGCATCACCGCGGCCAGCTGATAATGACGGGCGCCAAACAGGCTGGAGCAATAAATAATGCCGTTCTTCACCAGCAACATGGCGCGCAGCGCCTGATTTTGCGCGGCGCGAAAGCGCAGGGTAGATGACACGTTCTCGCAGGACTGGTTCAGCATGTCCATGCTGCGTTCCGCCTGCAGCTGCGCCGGCGTCAGCAACTGGTTGAGCTTGCCGACGGTGCGGGTGGCCAACGTGTGTTGGCTCAACTCGATGCTTTTGACCTCTTGATAGTAACGGGTATACAGCGATACCAACAGAATAGCCGCGCCCACCGCTCCGGCCAGCAGCCAACGGTAGTAACGATATCGGGACGCGGCGAGGTGGGTCATCAACATCCGGTAAATCCTTGTTCGGTAATCCAGCTCCGAGTCACAGTCAGGCGATTGATCCTTAAGTTGCGCTCGGCTAATTCTAGCCTGAGGTTATACAAGATTGATGGTAACTCAGTAAATTATTTCAGTTTGGTAAAACAGAAGGCCAATTTGCAGGCTAACCGCCGGATCGATGAGAAAAATGCAGGATTTTTTCTGGTGACATTGTCACTAAAACGTTCAATGAATTGATTACCCATAAAAAACCCCGCCGGGCGGCGGGGTTATCTGTCAGTCGCATTGCACCTTGATTGCCAGGCCGCCGCGTGACGTTTCGCGGTACTTGGCGTTCATGTCTTTGCCGGTTTCGTACATGGTCTCGATCACCTTATCCAGCGAAACGCGCGGCTCGCTGGTGCGGCGCAGGGCCATGCGGGCGGCATTGATCGCCTTGACCGAGGCGATGGCGTTGCGCTCGATGCACGGCACCTGCACCTGGCCGGCGACCGGGTCACAGGTCAGACCCAGGTTGTGTTCCATGCCGATCTCCGCCGCCACGCACACCTGCTCAGGGCTGCCGCCCAGCAGTTCGGCCAGGCCGGCCGCCGCCATGGAGCAGGCTACGCCGACTTCACCCTGGCAGCCGACTTCGGCGCCGGAAATGGAGGCGTTCATCTTGTACAACGCGCCGATGGCGCCCGCCGCCATAAAGTAGCGGATGTAGATGTCCGGGCTGACGGACTCGATGAAGTGATCGTAGTAAGCCAGTACCGCAGGCACGATGCCGCAGGCGCCGTTGGTCGGCGCGGTAACCACGCGGCCGCCGGCGGCGTTTTCTTCGTTAACCGCCAGCGCGAACATGTTGACCCAGTCGATCACGTTCATCGGATCGCTGGACAGTTTGTCCGACGCCACCAGCATGCGGCGCAGCGCGGAGGCACGGCGCGGCACGCGCAGCGGCCCCGGCAGCACGCCTTCGGTGTTCAGGCCGCGATCGATACAGGCACGCATGGTTTGCCAGACGTTGCCGAAGTAGGTCTCGATCTCTTGCTTGCTGTGCAGCGCCAGTTCGTTCTGCATCACCATGCCGGACAGCGACAGCCCGGTCTCGCGGCAGTGATCGAGCATTTCGCGCGCGGAGTTGAACGGATAGGGCATTTGCAGCTCTTGCTCGGCGTCCTTACCGAAGTTCTCCTCGTCGACGATGAAACCGCCGCCGATAGAGTAATAGGTCTTGCTGTACACTTCTTTATCGCCGGCGAAGGCGTGGATCTGCATGCCGTTTTCATGCAGCGGCAGGTTGTCGCTGCGGAAGACCATGCCGCCGTCGCGCGGGAAATCGACTTCATGCAGGCCGTTGGCCAGCATCAGGCGTTGACGTTGTTCTACATCGCGAATAAAACCCGGAATGCTATCGATATCGACGGTGTCCGGCATGTTGCCGGCCAGGCCGAGAATGATGGCGATATCGGTATGGTGACCTTTGCCGGTCAATGAGAGTGAGCCGTAAACGTCTACGGCAACACGCGTGATAGAAGGCATCAGGCCTTTATTTACCAGATCGTCGACAAACTGTTTGCCGGCTTTCATCGGTCCAACCGTATGAGAGCTGGACGGGCCGATGCCGATCTTAAACATGTCGAAAACGCTAATCACGCTAAAACTCCTTAAAGAGACGTATTGTTATGGCTGCGGCGGTTAAAAACCGCGCAGGGAACAGCGATATTGTAAAAGGGCCGTGCGGGTTCGGCTGCCTTTTTCGCATGAAATTAAATAATCCGTGGTGTCGCTTTTTTTCCTGATTACCCGGGGCGAACCCTTAAGCGGGGTATCCGCTTTCGCCCAAGCTCCATTAGCGGTAATCGCGCCAGCCTTCCGTGCTGAACGCCGCCGGCTTAATCCCTGTTTCTACAGTGGTTTATCTCGGACGGTGGTATTTTACAGGTATTTCGTAAGGTTTAAGAGAGGGTTTACAGTTTTTTTAAAACCATTCAACCGGAACGGTAGTTGAAAAAGCGATCAAATGAAGTGATTTCGATCGCTTTACCTGCAGCTGACGCCGACGGCCATGCCAGATTGCGAGTCAGATCACGCAATGCGGGCTAAATACTGACCTGTTGCGCCAGGCGGCGAATGATGGCGGCGGTCAGCCCCCAGATAAACTGGCTGTGATACCAGGAGAGATAAATGCGGTGCGTGCGGCCGGCGCGGTGAATATCCAGCGGGTAGTAACGCGACAGGGTCAGCGCTTCCCGCAGGGGCATCTCGAACACGTCCGCCACTTCGCCCTCGTTGGCGCGGAACTGCACGTCCGGCGGGATCAGGCCGACGATAGGCGTGACCTGAAATCCGGTGCTGCTGTCGAGCGGCGCCATTTGGCCGAGGACGGTCACCGCGTGCGGCGGTATCGCCACTTCTTCCTGCGCTTCCCGCAGCGCCGTGACGATCGCCGATCCGTCTTCGGCGTCGGTCTTGCCGCCGGGGAAGGCCACCTGGCCGGCATGTTTGCGCAGCGAGTCGGCGCGGCGGGTCAACAGCAGCGTCGGCTCGGCGCGGCAGACGATCGGGATAAGCACCGCCGCCGGGCGCACATTGTGCGAGATCTGCGCCGCCTGCGGCAGCTGCAGTTGAAAACGGCTGATAAAGGCGTGCAGCGAGGCCGGTGAGTTCGATGGGATCACGACGAGGCATACTCCCCAAGCTGCGGCAGAATACGGCCAACCTTGTCGAAGGTCTCCTGGTATTCCGCCTGCTCCTGGCTGTCCGCCACGATGCCGCCGCCGGCGGAGCAGTGGATGCGGCCGTTTTCGGTGACGAGCGTGCGGATGGTGATGTTGGTGTCCATGGCGCCGCAGGCGCTCAGGTAACCGATGCTGCCGCAATAGGCGTTGCGCCGCTGCGGCTCCAGCTCTTCGATGATTTCCATCGCGCGCACCTTGGGCGCGCCGGTGATCGAACCGCCGGGGAAGCAGGCGCGCAGCAGCTCGGTGGCCGAGGCCTGCTCCGGCAGGGTGGCGGTAATGGTGCTCACCAGGTGGTGCACGGCGGGGAACGGTTCCACGACGAACAGTTCCGGCACCCGTACGCTGCCGGGCTGGGCGACGCGGCCGATATCGTTGCGCAGCAGATCGACGATCATTAGATTTTCAGCGCGATCCTTGGGCGAATCGGCCAAGCGGCGCGCCTGTGCGGCGTCCTGTTCCGCGTCCGCCAGCCGCGGCAGCGTACCCTTGATCGGGCGGGTTTGGATGCGCTGCTGCGCCAGCCACAGGAAGCGCTCGGGAGAGACGCTCAGCACGCTGTTGTGCGGCAGCCGCAGGAAAGCGGAAAACGGCGCGCGGTTGCAGGCGCTCAGTCGGCAAAACGCCTGCCATTCATCCCCCTGATAGTCGGCGGAGAACCGCTGCGCCAGATTAATCTGGTAACAGTCGCCGCTGCGCAGGTAGTGTTGAATACGTTGGAACTTCTCGCCGTATTGCCGGCGGCTCATATTGGCACGCCAGCCGCTCAGCAGCGTGAAGGGGCGCTCCGTCGGCGCGGTTTGGCTAGTAAGCCAGCGCCAGCGCTGCTCCACATCGCCATAGCTGAGCAGCGTCAGGGTTTGCAATTGGTGGTCGGCGATCAATGCCCAGTCATAAATGCCCACCGCCATGTCCGGCAGAGCGAGGTCGGCTTCAGCCAACTGCGGCAAGGTTTCCACCCGGCGCCCGAGATCGTAGCCGAACAGCCCCAGGGCGCCGCCCTGAAACGGCAGATCCGGGTTAAACGCCGGCTGCCAGCCTTGCGCCGCCAGCTGCTGTTGAAGCAGGGAGAACGGATCCTCCTGAGACTCAATGGTGACGCCGTCACTTTCGATTGTCGTGCCGGCGCCCTGGGTGGTGAGCGTAACGCGCGGCTGTGCGACCAGGATATCGAAGCGGTTATGCGAATGGTCGGCGAAGCCAGAATGCAGCAGCATCGCCCAGGGCTGTGCTGAAAGCGGGGCGAAAAGCGTCATCAGGGCACTGCGGCTGTAGGGCAACGATTTTATGTTTGGGGCGGTTACGCTCATGAACGTCAATAAACCTGGCTGTGAGGGCGGCGATATCTGGCGGCTAGTGTGCCATAGACGGTCACGTCATGCATGTTTTGCCATGCGCGGCATGCAGCACAGTTCACATAAACGGCAGTTCAATAAACCTGAAATAAGGCATTTTTTGCGCCATTGATTATACTTCGATATGTTAAAAATTTAACGTCAAATGCACTGGAAGCCTATTTATCGCGGGCGCAAGGCTCGAAAAATATAAAAAAAGATTCGTTAATTTCATAAATTTATTATTTCTGCTTGTTATTAGATGCGGAGCGGCGTGGTTTTGCCTGATTTTAGCCAGCGTCGCCGCCCTTTGGAATTAATGGGTTAATTACTCAGCGCTTTCTGGCGCTGGTTTGAATAAAGAAAAGCAGGTTCGGTTCCATTAGCCGCTGCGGGAATTTGCAGGCGTCACGCTATTTCAGCGTGCGCTGAACCCTATGCGTCTTTTAGAAAAGTAAAATTATTATTTTGTTACATTATCATTAAAGAGCTGCCTATGTCGTTAATGCTGAGCGTGATCGTCCCGATGCACAATGCGGGGGAATTATTGGAGCCTTTCCTGGCCTCGCTGCTGGCCCAGCGTGAGCAGCGGTTGGAGGTGATCATCGTCAACGATGGTTCCACCGACGGTTCGGGGGAGATCGCACACCGTTACGCGGCGGCGCATCCGCATATTCGTGTGATCGATCAAGCCAATGCCGGTGTTTCTAACGCGCGCAATGCCGGGCTCGCCGTTGCCCGAGGCAAATATGTGGCGTTTCCCGATGCCGACGATGTGCTGGCGCCGGACATGTATTCCACGCTGCTGGAACAGGCGGAACAACACCAATTAGACGTGATGCAATGCAATGGCGAACGCTATTTCACCAGCCAGGATGAATTGCAGCCGATTTTTCCCGAGGCGCGTTTGCGCACCACCGACGTTATCACCGGCGTACAGTGGTTTGAACGTGCGCTGAAATCGCGAAAGTTTATTCACGTTGTATGGCTGGCAATATATCGCCTCGACTTTATTCGCCAGCATCGGCTTTATTTCGAGCCGGGATTGCATCACCAGGATATTCCCTGGACAACGGAAGTCATGTTTAATGCCAAACGGGTCAAATATTTAAGCACGCCGCTGTACCGTCAACGGGTGCACGACAAATCGATCAGCAACCGCCGTCGCACCGGTCAGGCGAACGTGGATTATCAACGCCACTATATGAAAATCGTCGAGATGCTGGAGCGGCTCAACCGGCGCTATGCCGGCACTGTCGCCATTCGTCCGGCTTTCCATTGGCAAATCACCCGCGAAGCGCTGGGCATTTGCCACAGCATTCGTCGTGAGCCGGATCCGGCTGCCCAGAGTCAGATCACCGAAGAGTTCTATCAGCGCGGCATCGACAGAGCGATGTTCGCCAATGCGCGCGGTCTGAAACAGGGGTGGCATGTCATGCTGTGGCGGCATCGGCTGAAGCAGTGGCGCAGCGATAACGGCTGCTCGCAACCGGCCTGAGCCACAAGACGTTGGGATCCGCCGCGTTAGCGCGTATACTCCTTCTCCCTTTTGCCGGAGAAAACGACACATGCATGCAGGTATGCCATTACTGAGTCACGCGGAGCAGCAGGAAGCGGCGGATCGCATCCATCAACTGATGGAGCAGGGCATGAGCAGCGGTGAAGCCATTGCTCGCGTTGCGCAGGAAATTCGCGAGAAGCATCAGGGCGCTCAGGTTGCGGTACTGTTCGATGACGATGATGAAGACGAGCAGCATGAGGCCGCCCCGGAGGCGTCGCGGAATGACGATGCTGAAGAAGACGAAGACTATTGACGTTATCGGGGCCGCGTAAGCGGCCCCGTGAGTATCAGCCGTTGACCGCCACGGCGGCGGCGGCTTGTTTCGCTTGCTCCACCGCCTGTTCCGTCGTTTCCGCTGTCGCCAGCGCTACGCCCAGGCGACGCTGCCCGGCGATCTCCGGTTTGCCGAACAGGCGCAGCTGGCTGTGCCCGCGCAGCGCGTGTTCCAGGCCGCCGAAGCGCACATCGCTGCTGGTCAGCTGTGGCAGGATCACCGCCGAAGCGGAAGGGCCGAACTGGCGGATGGCGCCAATCGGCAACCCGAGAAATGCGCGAACGTGCAGGGCGAACTCGGACAGATCCTGTGAGATCAACGTGACCATGCCGGTATCGTGCGGCCGCGGAGACACCTCGCTGAAGATCACGTCGTCACCACAGACGAACAGCTCCACGCCGAACAGGCCGAAACCGCCCAGGGCCTTCACCACCTTCTCCGCGATAGCCTGAGCGCGGCTCAACGCCGCAGCTGACATGCGCTGCGGCTGCCAGGATTCGCGATAGTCCCCATCCTCCTGACGATGGCCGATCGGCGCGCAGAAATGTACGCCGTCCACGGCGCTGATGGTCAACAACGTAATTTCAAAATCAAATCTTACCAGCCCTTCGACGATCACCCGGCCGCCGCCGGCGCGGCCGCCCTGTTGGGCGTAATCCCAGGCGCTTTGCAGCTGCTCAGGCGTGCGGATCAGGCTTTGTCCTTTGCCGGAAGAACTCATCACCGGTTTGACGATGCACGGGTAGCCGATGTGCTCGACCGCCTGCCGGAAAGTCGCCTCGCTGTCGGCAAAGCGGTAGCTGGAGGTGGGCAGGCCAAGCTCTTCCGCCGCCAGACGGCGGATGCCTTCACGGTTCATGGTCAGGCGCGTGGCTTCGGCGCAGGGCACCACGCGGTGGCCCTGGCGTTCAAGCTCGACCAGCATGGCGGTGGCGATCGCTTCGATTTCGGGAACGATATAGTCCGGCCGCTCCTGTTCGATAACGGCTTTCAGCGCGTCACCGTCCAGCATATTAATGACGTGGCTGCGGTGCGCCACGTGCATGGCGGGGGCGTCGGGATAGCGATCGACGGCGATCACTTCCAGGCCGAGGCGCTGGCATTCAATGGCGACTTCTTTACCCAGCTCCCCGGAGCCGAGCAACATAACGCGGGTGGCGGAAGGGCGCAGGGCGGTTCCAATCGTTAACATAGTTTCGTACCTGGATCGGTGAAAGTAAGCGGATTGATGATCGGCGGGCAGTATATACGAAAACGATTGCGTGCGCAGCCGCTGCGCCAAGTTTGTTGCTAACTTACTGTTTTTATAACAAGCAGAAATATTTGCCCTGCATGTGCGATTATGCGTTAATAACCGACGACGAAAGAAGACCCACATATCGCATGGTTTTCGCGTCTCGTGCCATCAAGGCAGGTTTATCAAGTAAAGGAAACACAAATGAGCAAGATCACTGGTCACGTTAAATGGTTCAACGAAAGCAAAGGTTTCGGCTTCATCACGCCTGCCGACGGTTCTAAAGACGTTTTCGTTCATTTTTCCGCTATCGTTAGCGATGGTTTCAAGACCCTGGCTGAAGGCCAGCAGGTTGAGTTCTCCATCCAGGACAGCCAACGTGGCCCAGCCGCAGCCAACGTCGTCGCCATTTAACGACTGAGCCGCCAAGAAACCCGCCGCCGGCGGGTTTTTTTATGCCCGCTGCCCGTAACGCCGCCCATCTCTGTTATCATTTGCCGCTGATTCGGCGCCAACCTGCGGGCGCGCCGCCATTCCATTCGTCATATAAGAGTTATCGCCGTGAGCACAGTTTCTTTTTCTTCCCTGCCGCTGCCAGCCGAACAGTTGGCCAACCTCAACGAACTGGGGTACGCCAAAATGACGCCGGTGCAGGCCGCCGCGTTGCCCGCCATTCTGCAAGGGCGGGACGTGCGCGCCAAGGCGAAAACCGGCAGCGGTAAAACGGCGGCGTTCGGCATTGGTCTGCTGAATAATATCGTCGTCGCTCAGGTCGCCACGCAGGCGCTGGTGCTCTGTCCCACCCGTGAATTGGCCGATCAGGTGAGCAAAGAGCTGCGTCGCCTGGCGCGTTTCACGCAAAACATCAAAATCCTGACGCTGTGCGGCGGCCAACCGATGGGGCCGCAGCTCGATTCGCTGGTGCACGCGCCGCACATCGTGGTGGGGACGCCGGGGCGCATTCAGGAGCATCTGCGCAAGAAAACGCTGCTGCTGGACGAACTGAAGGTGCTGGTGCTGGATGAGGCCGACCGCATGCTGGACATGGGCTTCGCCGACGATATCGACGATGTGATCAGCTACACGCCGCCGCAGCGTCAGACGCTGCTGTTTTCCGCCACCTATCCGGCGGGTATCGAACGCATCAGCGAACGCGTTCAGCGCCAGCCGCTGAGCGTCGAAGTGGGCGATGACGAAGCGCAGACCGCCATCGAACAACGCTTCTATGAGACCACGCGCGATCAGCGCCCGGCGCTGCTGGTGTCGGCCATTCGTTATCATCAACCCGCGTCCTGCGTGGTGTTCTGCAATACCAAACGCGATTGTCAGACGGTGCTTGAGGCCCTGGAGGCCCGCGGCATCAGCGCATTGGCGCTGCATGGCGATCTGGAGCAGCGCGATCGCGACCAGGTGTTGGTGCGCTTCGCCAACCGCAGTTGCCGGGTGCTGGTGGCGACCGACGTCGCCGCTCGCGGGCTGGACATCAAAGAGCTGGAGCTGGTGGTTAACTACGAACTGGCGTTCGATCCCGAAGTGCACGTGCACCGTATTGGCCGTACCGGCCGTGCCGGCATGAGCGGGCTGGCGATCAGCCTGTGCACGCCGCAGGAAATGGCGCGGGCGCATGCGATTGAAGACTACCTGCAGATGACCGTCGATTGGGCGCCGGTGTCCGAGCTGAGCGGGGCGGCCAACGGTTCGCTGGAGGCAGAGATGGTGACGCTGTGCATCGACGGCGGCCGTAAGGCGAAGATCCGCCCCGGCGATATCCTCGGCGCGCTGACCGGCGATGCCGGGCTGACGGCGGCGGAAGTGGGCAAGATCGACATGTTCCCGGTGCATGCCTACGTCGCGATCCGTAAAGCCAGCGCACGCAAGGCGCTGCAGCAACTGCAACAGGGCAAAATCAAAGGCAAGAGCTGCAAGGTGCGGCTGCTGAAATAAGCCGAAGGCGGGCGGCGGTTTGCCTTCCCGCCGTTATCTATTTATACTGTATATAACTACAGGTGTTTGGGCATTTGAGGACGCACGCATGGCGGTTGAAGTTAAATATGTGGTGGTGAGAAACGGTGAGGAAAAAATGACTTTCGCGAGCAAGAAAGAAGCCGACGCCTACGACAAAATGCTGGATTTGGCGGATAACCTCGGAGAGTGGTTGCAACAGGCGCCGCTGAACCTGGATGACGAACAGCGCGAAGGGCTGAGCTTCTTCCTGGCGGAGAATAAGGATGCGCTGGGTCTGATTCTGCGCGGCGCATCACCGGCGGAAACCGGCGGAAAACAAAGCGAAAAAAACGGTCTCTAACTCAAAAGAGGGATCTGCGTCAGAAAAGCAAGCGGCATAATGGCTTATGTTGCGGTGTTGTGATGAAAAAGGATCTAAAATGAGCCGTGAAATAACTTTCTTCAGCCGCTTTGAGCAAGACATTCTGGCGGGGCGCAAAACCATCACCATTCGGGATGCCAGTGAGTCGCACTTCGAACCGGGCGAGGTATTGCGCGTAAGCCGCAATGAAGACGGCGTATTTTTCTGCTTTATCGAAGTGCTGTCGGTAACGCCGGTGCGCCTGGATGCGCTGACCGAACGCCATGCACAGCAGGAGAACATGTCGCTCGGCGAACTGAAGCAGGTGATCAAGGAAATCTATCCGGGCCTGGATGCGCTGTTTGTCATCGAGTTCGTCAAACGGTAACCCTTTGCCGAAACCCTGTTGTGAGCCAGGGATGGGCGCCCGGATAGCGCTAATCACAACGGGAGGACACATGAAAAAAACGGCTTTGGCTATCGCCTTGTTGGCCATGATGGGAGCATCGACTGCGGTGTGGGCGCAGGTTCAAGAGCAACGCAGCGCCAAGGTGGGGCAGTGTGCGGGGCTGCAGCCGGCGGATATCGCCGCCCAGGTCAAGCGCGACTTCTTGCAGAACCGCATCACGCGCTGGGAGGCGGACAAAAAACTGCTGGGCACCGCAACGCCGATCGCCTGGGTCAGCCCGGATGCCATCACCGGCAAGGATCAGGTGTGGCAGGTGCCGCTGACTGTGCGCGGCACCAAGGCGGATAAAACCTACAACGTGACGCTCAACTGCAACACCGGCGAGATCGCCTACAGCGCGCCGCAGTAATCGTTTTCCGCAATAAAAAGCCCGCCTGGCGGCGGGCTTGATGCATCAAGAGGCGGTCAGTCGCTAAACGGGATCACCAACTCGCCCGGCTTCACTTCCAATCCCTTCGCCAGTTTTTTCGCCAGCGCTTCGGTTTTGCTGTTGTCAGGATTCAGCACATAAGCCGGCTTTTGGTCGAAGTAAGACTTCAGCGACTGATTCAGATATGGCGTCAGCGCTTTCATCACCGTCTGCATTTTTTCCGGCTGCACGCTGTAATCGGTCAGTTCCATGTCTTTAAGGTAAATGGCGCCCTGTGCACGGTCGTAAACCGGCTGCGCTTTCAGCGTCAGCTTCAGATCCGCCGCCTGCGGGCCGAGAATCGACGTGATATTGACCTTGGCATCGCCGGAAAGGGTGACCTTGCCCGGCTCGCTGCGGCCAATCTGGCTTTGCAGCTGCGTCAGTACGATGTTGGCGTCCACCAGGCCGGGCACGCCGATCTGCTTCTGATAGTCGTTGTGTTTCTGCAGGTAATCATTCACTTCCTGCTCGCTCAGGGTGTACTGGGTCAGTTGATTGCAACCGGCCAATACGCCGGCGAACAGCAGGGCGGCTGCGCCCATCAGGATCTTCTTCATTAATGCCTCATTGCGACTGCTGGCGAAAAGTGCTGCAGATAATTGATTAATCATTATAAACGTTCCGCCTGCCCCTGAAAACGGCAGGCGGCGATGTGCAGGGGATAGTGCGCGCAAAAGTGGGCGACACCTATCGGATAACGCCGAAAGCGTCAACGTCGCAATCGCAGCGCCAAGAGCGCCACGCCGGCCAGGCAGGCCGCGCCCCCCAACAGCGGGAACAGCGGAATGCCCCACAGCCGCAGCGAAGAATGCATCAGATAAGGCGCCAGGCCCAGGGCAAAAGCGGCGGTGACGATAGCGATGGCCAGGGTGACGGCGGCGCGCTCCAGCGCTTTGCTCAACTGACCGAGGTTCCTGACGTTGATATCGGCATTGAGCTGCCCGCGTTTCAGACGGCGCACCATCAGCCGCAGGGTTTGCGGCAGTTCTTCTCCGGCGTCGAGCGCTTCCCCGCCCAGAGCCAACAGCCGCTGGCGCACGGCGTCCGGGGCATAGCGTTGCAGCACCGTTTGTTGCAGCATCGGTTTGAGCGTGGCGACGATGTCGAAGGCCGGATCCAATCGGTGCAGCACGCCGTCGGCGGTGATTAACGCCTTGAACAGCAGCACCAGATCGGGCGGCAGCGCCAGTTGGTGCTCACGCGCCATCACCAGCAGGTCGGTCAGGGCCTTGCCCAAGGTCAGAGTGGCGGCGGCCTGTTTGTCGAGAAAGTTTTGCGCCGCCAGCTCCAGATCCATCAAATCCAGCGGTTCGCTGTCCGACCAGGCGATCAGCGTGTTGACGATGCCTTCGGACTGACGATCGGCGATGGCCTGCAGCAGCAGGAGCAACTGGTTGCGCCGCCGCTCGGACAACTGGCCCACCATGCCGAAGTCGATAAAGCCGACGCGGTCACCGCTCAGCGCCATGACGTTGCCGGGGTGAGGGTCGGCGTGATACAGCCGATGCTCCAGGACCATGCTCATAAAGGCGCGGGCGCCGCGTTGCGCCAGCAGCGGGCCGTCAAAGCCCGCCGCCGCCAGCTGCTGAGGGTTTTCCGGCGCGGTGCCGGGCAGGTATTCCTGCACTAACAGGCGCGGGGAAGACCATTGCCAATAGATTTTGGGCACGACGACGTCAGGTTGATGGGCGAACATCCCGGCGACGCGGTCGCAGTTATGCCCTTCGTGGGTCAAATCCAGTTCATGATTGAGCGCCGTCGCCAGCGCTCTGACCATCTGCCGCGGCCGATAGCGCGCCAGCGCCGGGCTCTGCTGCTCTACGGTTTCCGCCAGCGAGGCCAGCAGCCGCAAATCGGCGTGGATGGTTTTCGCCAGACCGGGCCGCAGCACTTTCACCACCACCTGTTCGCCGCTGTGCAGGCGTGCGCGGTAGATTTGCGCCATCGACGCCGCCGCCAGCGGCGTGCGATCGAATTCGGCGAACAGCCGCTCGGGTTCGCCGCCCAGGTCGGCAACGATCTGTGGCGCCAGCGTTTCCCATGGCAACACTGCCGCCTGGCTGTGCAGGCGATCCAGTTCGTCGGTCCAGGCCGGATCCAGCAGGTCGGAGCGCGTGGCCAGGATCTGGCCGAATTTGACGAAGGTAGGCCCCAGCGCCTCGAGCGCTTCGCGCAGCCGCTCAGGCAGGGTTTGGGCGTCCTGTTGGGCGGATCCAGCGCGGGCGCCGCGCAGCAAAGCCCCCAGGCCCAGCAGACGCAGAACGTCTTGCAGACCATAACGGATCAGAACGGAGGTTATTTCCTTCAGCCGCGCCCGATCGCGAGCGGTGGCGAGCACCATTTTCAGCATCAGTACGCCATATCCTTTTGGTTGCTCAAACGTTATTGTTCCATATCCAGCAGCAACGGCACCTCGCTGCGCTGCGCCATGCGGTTGCGGTAGGCTTCCACGTTATCCGGCAGCGCAACCCCGGCGACGATCGACAATGAGCGCAGCAGCGGGAACAGGTGAATATCGTCCTCGGACAGTTCGCCGTTCACCGCGTCGGCGGAGACGATCAGCGGCGACAGCGCTTGCAGATCGGCTTCCAACTGGGCGATCAGATCGGCGCTATTGGCGAGATGCTCGGCGAAATCCCCGATTGACGCCTGCTTTTTATCGATAAAGTAACGGCGGGCGCTGTCGGTGGCAAACTCTTCGAAATCGGCATGCGCAATTCGCGGCAACAACAATTTCGCGCTGTAACCGCCCACCCGCTGCAGCCACTCGGCGATGGCCGGGTTGGTGCGGCCGGTCAGTACCGGCTTGCCGTCCAGAGCATCGACATAGCGCACGATATCCAGGCTTTCCGGCATCGCTTCACCGTTGTCTTTGACCAGGATAGGCACCATTTTTTGGCCGATCAGGTTAAACGGAGTCGTTTCATCGTCGTTGAGCAACGTGACCAGGCGAATCGGCAGACGTTTCAGGCCGAAAATCATGCGGGCTTTCACGCAGAATGGGCAATGATCGTAAATAAACAGTTTCATGCTTGCTCCGGGTTGTCAGGTTTTAACAGCAATAGTTACCACAGCTTATCGAGGCTGTCTTGACGTGCGTGTGTTGGATGGTGCGTTATTGCGAAATTGCCCGCGCATCGGCGCGGGCCAGGGGGCGTTATTTCTTGGCCGGTACTGAGTTGAGCACATCGATCAGGTGAATGCGAGCTTCATCCAGATCGATTCGGTCACGTTCGTTGGCGGCGGTGACGACCTGCAGCTGTTTGATAATATCGTTTTTCAGGCCGGCGTCGCTGGCGAGGATATGGGCCAGCGCCTTCTCCACCAGGGTGGCGCGCGCATAAATCATGCGCAAGTTCAGTATCATATGTTCGAGTAGTTGCGGTAATTTTGCTTCTTCACTCATGCCGACGGGCTCCTGTGGGTGTTTTTACTAACAGGATAGCAGCTGTTGCCGATTCGGCCGGATTTCTATGGCGTCAACCGCCGCGCAGCATCATCGACGCGCTGCGCCGCGGGCTGAACTGCCAGTACAGCGCCAGCAGCGTAGCGAAGCCTACTGCTCCAAGCAGCAACCAGGGCAGCTCCGGCATGTTCATCGTCCGGCCGGTATCGTACATCCAGCCGCCGCCGGTATAACCCAACGCGCCGCCCAGCGCCAGGCCGAGGCGGCTGAAGCCCATATAGCTGCCGCGCGCACGCGGATCGGCCAGCGAAGCGCTCAGCGTTTCGCGCGCCGGTTCAGCGATGATCGATCCCAGATAGAAGCAGCAGATCAGCGTGAATACACCCTGCAAGCTGGTGGCGAGACCGATCGGCAGCAGGCTGAGCGTCATCAGCAACAGGCCCGCCATCAGGCGCTGCTCTAGCCGGAAGTGTTTTTCTCCCCAACGCGCCAGCGGATAGAGCAGCGATAGCGACAGCGCCGCTTCAATCGCATACATCCATTTCACCGCCGCCGGTGAACCGGCGATTTCGTTGACCACGATCGGCATCATCAGCATCACCTGCACCGCCAGCATGTAATAACCGGTCAGCGTCAGGACATAGGTGAGGAAGCGGCGATCGCGCAGGACCCGCAACATGCCTTCCTTCATCGGTATGCGCACGGTAGAGATGCGGTAAGCCGGCAGTAGCCAGGCGTTCCAGCCGGCGGCCAGCACGAAGATCGCCGCTCCAACCCAGCAGACAAAGTGGAAATCGTACTGCAGCAGCCAACTGCCGATCAGCGCGCCGACCACCGCACCGGCGCTGTCCTGCATCATCAGCAACGAGAAAAAACGGCCGCGTTCGTGCGGACGGGTCAGCTTGATCACCAAAGCGGTGCGCGGCGGATCGAATAACGTGCCGCCGAGGGCGGACAGCGCGCAAGAGAACCACAGGATCCAGGGGGCATCGGCCATCGCCATGGTGGCGAAACCGGCGGCGCGCAGCAACATGCCGGTGACGATCATCGGCTTGGCGCCGAAGCGATCGGCGATGGCGCCGCCAAAGATGCCGAGCCCTTGTTGCAACAGCTGCCGCAAACCCAGCGCGATGCCGACGATCAGCGCCGCCCATCCTAATTGATCGACAAAGCGGATCGAAATAAGCGGAAAAACGACAAAGAAGCCTAAAACCACCAGCAGATTATCGAGCAACAGAAAATATTTACCCAAGCTGCGTGCTTGCGACACCAGAGACATGCTTCACCATGAGCAATTAAAGAAAGAGGGGGGAACAACGCTTCCATTCTCTACCCAATTCCCCTACGGCGACAGGGGGCGTGTAGATAATATTTTTTTATCGTCAAGGTGTTACCTGTGCTGCAAAATGGGCGGAAAAACGCCGTAAAACGCGTATTCGGCGATTTACTGAGCGACCGGGATTTTACCTCGGGGGCGGGCTACGGTTATATTGAATGCGGGGAAGTGCGGTTCTGAGGCGCTATTGGCAAAATAAAGTCATGGCATCAGATCGGCGCCGGAGAATTATCCACGCGGCTTCCCAATAAATACTTCTTATCGAACCGTTTTGACTGCGGGGGAAATGATGTTCGGCTATCGCTCTGCATCGCCAAAAGTACGTCTTACAACCGACCGGATGGTGGTCCGTTTAGTGAATGAACGGGATGCCTACCGTCTGGCGGATTATTATGCCGAGAACCGAGCCTTTCTCAAACCCTGGGAGCCGGTGCGCGACGAAAGCCACTGTTATCCTTCCGGCTGGCAGGCGCGTCTGGGCATGATCACCGAAATGCAAAAGCAGGGCAGCGCCTACTATTTTATCCTGCTCGATCCAGAAGAGCAGGAAGTGCGCGGCGTGGCGAACTTCAGCAACGTGCTGCGCGGTTCGTTTCATGCCTGTTTCCTCGGCTATTCGCTGGGGGAAAAGTGGCAGGGGCAAGGGCTGATGTTCGAAGCCTTGCAGTCCGCCATCCGCTATATGCTGCGCCAACAGCGCATGCACCGCATCATGGCCAACTATATGCCACACAACCAGCGCAGCGGCGCATTGCTGACGCGTCTGGGATTCGAACGCGAAGGTTACGCCAAGGATTACCTGCTGATCGACGGCCAGTGGCAAGACCACGTTTTGACGGCATACACCAATAAAGAGTGGCTACCCCCACGTTGAGGCCAAACGATGAAATATGAATTGAACGCCAGAGAGGCTCGGGTTATCGGCTGCCTGTTGGAAAAACAGGTCACGACACCGGATCAATACCCGCTTTCGCTGAATGCCATTACGCTGGCATGCAACCAAAAAACCAACCGCGAACCGGTGATGGACCTGAGCGAAAGCGAAGTGCAGCAACTGCTCGATCTGTTGCTGCGCAAACATTTCCTGCGCACCCTCAGCGGGTTCGGCAATCGGGTGGTGAAGTACGAACAGCGGTTTTGCAACTCCGAGTTCGGCCAGCTGAAACTCTCGCCTGCCGAACTGGCGGTGATCGCCACCTTGCTGTTGCGCGGCGCGCAAACGCCGGGCGAGTTGCGCACCCGCACCAATCGGATGCACGAGTTCAGCGATGTCAGCGAGGTCGAACAGGTGCTGCAGCAACTGGCCACGCGCGAAGATGGCCCGTTCGTGGTGCGCCTGGCGCGTGAGCCGGGCAAGCGCGAAAGCCGGTTCATGCATCTGTTCAGCGGCCCGATTGATGAAGCGCCGCCGGCGGCGTTCGACGCTGAGGACGACGGCGAACTGAGCGCCAGAGTCAGCGCATTGGAAAGCGAAGTGGCGGAGCTGAAACGGCAGTTGCAACAGCTGTTGGCGAGGGATGCGAATGACTAAATTGCGTGTAGGCGTGGTGGGGTTGGGCAGTATCGCGCAGAAGGCGTATCTGCCAATCCTTGGCCAGGCGGCGGATTGGACGCTGGTGGGCGGTTTTTCGCCCAATCAGCAAAAAGCCCAGCCGCTGTGCGACAGCTACCGTATGGCCTGTTTCTCCCGTCTGGACAGCCTGGCCGAACAGTGCGATGCGGTCTTTGTTCACAGCAGCACCGCCAGCCATTTTTCGGTGATAGGCGAGCTGCTGAACCGCGGCGTGCACGTTTACGTCGATAAACCGCTGGCGGAGACGCTGGAGCAGGGCGAGCAACTGCTTGAGCAGGCCGAGCGGCGAGGCAAAACGCTGATGGTGGGGTTCAACCGCCGTTTCGCGCCGCTTTACCGGCAGCTCAAACAGCAAATGAACCAGCCGGCCTCCATTCGCATGGATAAACATCGGGCGGACAGCGTCGGCCCGCACGATCTGCGTTTTACCCTGTTGGATGATTACCTGCACGTGGTGGACACTGCGCTGTGGCTGGCGGGCGGGCGGGAGCAACTGCTGAGCGGCAGCCTGCGCGCCAACGCCGCCGGTGAAATGCTGTACGCCGAGCATCACTTCGCCTGCGGCGACACGCAGGTGACGACCAGTATGCATCGCCGCGGCGGCAGCCAGCGCGAAAGCGTGCAGGCGGTGACCGACGGCGCGCTGTATCAGTTGACCGATATGCGCCACTGGCTGCGTGAAGATGCGCAGGGCGAGTTGGAGCAGCCGGTGCCGGGCTGGCAAAGCACGCTGGTGCAACGCGGCTTCGACGGTGCGGTGCGGCATTTCCTTGATGCCGTCGCCAACCAGAGCGCGCCGGAAACCGGCGGCGAACAGGCGCTGGCCGCCCAGCGGGTGGTCGAGCGTTTGCTGCGGGATAACTCTATGTAACATATGGCGGTAGCTATTCTTTTCCGGATGCGTAAACTGAGCCGATTGTTTCACTGACGCCTGCTGTTGCAGGCGTTGATATTTACGGTACCTATCAGACAACCACATGAACCTACTCAAATCCTTGGCTGCCGTCAGCTCGATGACGATGTTTTCGCGGGTGTTGGGCTTTGCCCGCGATGCGATCGTCGCGCGCGTGTTCGGGGCTGGCATGGCAACGGACGCCTTTTTCGTGGCGTTCAAACTCCCGAATCTGTTACGCCGTATCTTTGCCGAAGGGGCGTTTTCGCAGGCCTTCGTGCCGATCCTGGCCGAATACAAGAGCCAGCAGGGTGAAGAGGCGACGCGCACTTTTATTGCCTACGTCTCCGGGCTGCTGACGCTGGTGCTGGCGGTGGTGACGGTGCTGGGGATGCTGGCCGCGCCCTGGGTTATTTACATTACTGCGCCGGGCTTTACCGATACGCCCGACAAGTTTGCCCTGACGTCGGCGCTGCTGCGCATCACCTTCCCCTATATTTTGTTGATCTCACTGGCGTCGCTGGTGGGGGCGATCCTCAATACCTGGAACCGCTTCTCGATCCCGGCTTTTGCGCCAACGCTGCTTAACGTCAGCATGATCGGTTTCGCGCTGTTCGCCGCTCCGTATTTCAACCCGCCGGTGCTGGCGCTGGCCTGGGCGGTGGTGGTGGGCGGCGTGCTGCAGCTGGGGTATCAGCTGCCGCATCTGCGCAAGATAGGCATGCTGGTGCTGCCGCGCCTCAAGCTGGGCGATGCCGGGGTCTGGCGAGTGATGCGCCAGATGGGGCCGGCGATCCTCGGGGTGTCGGTCAGCCAAATCTCGCTGATCATCAACACCATTTTCGCTTCGTTCCTGGTGTCCGGCTCGGTGTCCTGGATGTACTACGCCGACCGCCTGATGGAGTTTCCCTCCGGCGTGCTGGGCGTGGCGCTGGGCACCATCCTGCTGCCGTCGCTGGCCAAAAGCTTCTCGAGCGGCAACCACGACGAGTATTCGCGCCTGATGGATTGGGGGCTGCGTCTGTGCTTCCTGCTGGCGTTGCCGAGCGCCATCGCGCTCGGCATTTTGGCCAAGCCATTGACCGTTTCGCTGTTCCAGTACGGCAAGTTCAGCGCCTTTGACGCGGCGATGACGCAACGCGCGCTGGTGGCTTACTCGGTTGGGCTGATGGGGCTGATCGTGGTTAAAGTGCTGGCGCCGGGCTTCTATTCGCGGCAGGACATTAAAACGCCGGTCAAGATCGCCATCATCACGCTGATTATGACGCAGGTGATGAACCTGGCGTTTATTGGCCCGCTGAAGCATGCCGGCCTGGCGCTGTCGATCGGTTTGGCGGCCTGCCTGAACGCCTCGCTGCTGTATTGGCAACTGCGCAAGCAGAAGATTTTCCAGCCGCAGCCGGGTTGGGCGCTGTTCCTTACCAAGCTGGTGATCGCCGTGCTGGTGATGTCGGCGGTGCTGATTGGCGTGATGTGGCTGATGCCGGCCTGGGATCAGGGCAATATGCTGGAACGTTTGCTGCGTTTGGCTGCGGTGGTGGTGGCCGGTGTGGTGGCCTACTTTGGCGTGCTGGTAGGGTTGGGCTTCCGCCCGCGCGACTTTGCGCGCCGCGCCGCCTGAGCCGAAAGCAAGAACAAAAAAAGGTCGCCCAGGCGACCTTTTTGCTTTCCGCGCGGTGCGGTTTACATGCGTTCGACGGTTTCGATGCCCAGCGTATCCAGACCGGTTTTCAGCGTTTTCGAGGTCAGCAGCGCCAGCTTCAGGCGGCTCTGACGCGCTTCTTCGCTGTCGGCGTTCAGGATCTGGCAGTGCTCGTAGAAACCGGAGAACAAGCCGGCCAGATCGTACAGGTAGCTGCACATGACGTGAGGCGTGCCTTCACGCGCGACGGTGGTGAGCACCTCTTCGAACTGCAGCAGGCGGGTAGCCAGCGCAATTTCACGCTCTTCGGTCAGCGTCAGCGGCAGCGTCAGGCTGCTTTCGTCGATCCCGGCGCGCTTGAATACCGATGCCACGCGGGTATAGGCGTATTGCATATAAGGCGCGGTATTGCCTTCGAAGGCCAGCATGTTATCCCAGTCGAAGACATAGTCGGTGGTGCGGCTTTTCGACAGATCGGCGTATTTCACCGCGCCGATGCCGACCACGCGGGCCACGGTCTTCATTTCGTCTTGCGGCATGTCCGGGTTTTTGCCGGCGATCAGCTGTTCGGCGCGTTCGATGGCCTCATCCAGCAGATCGGAGAGCTTCACCGTACCGCCCGAGCGGGTTTTGAACGGCTTGCCGTCTTTGCCCAGCATCATGCCGAACATGTGGTGTTCCAGCGAGACGGACTCCGGCACGTAACCGGCCTTGCGCACGATGGTCCAGGCCTGCATCAGGTGCTGATGCTGACGGGAGTCGATGTAATACAGCACGCGATTGGCGCCCAGGGTTTCGTAGCGGTACTTGGCGCAGGCAATATCGGTGGTGGTGTAGAGATAGCCGCCATCCTTTTTCTGGATGATGACGCCCATCGGATCGCCGTCCTTGTTCTGGTATTCGTCGAGGAACACCACGGTGGCGCCTTCGCTTTCTACCGCCAGCCCTTTGGCTTTCAGATCGGCGACGATGCCCGGCAGCATCGCGTTATACAGGCTTTCGCCCATCACGTCGTCTTCGGTCAGCGTGACGTTCAGGCGGTTATAGGTCAGCTGGTTTTGCGCCATGGTGATGTCGACCAGCTTGCGCCACATTTTCAGGCAGTACTGATCGCCGCCCTGCAGCTTGACGACGTAAGCGCGCGCGCGCTCGGCGAACTCGGCGTCTTCGTCGTAATGCTTCTTGGCTTCGCGATAGAACTGTTCCAAATCGGACAGGCCCATGTCGCTGGCGTTTTCGTTCTGCATTTTTTCCAGGTAGGCAATCAGCATGCCGAACTGGGTGCCCCAGTCGCCGACGTGGTTGGCACGGATCACTTTATGGCCCAGAAACTCCTGGGTACGCGCCGCGGCGTCGCCGATGATGGTGGAGCGCAGATGGCCGACGTGCATTTCTTTCGCCACGTTCGGCGCGGAGTAGTCGATAACGATGGTTTGCGGCTCAACCGGCGCAATGCCCAGTTTCGGTGCGTTCAGCACCTGGTCGGCCTGGCGGGCGACCCAGTCGCTGTTCAGGAAAATGTTGATAAAGCCGGGACCGGCGATTTCCACTTTACCGGCGACGTCGCCGAGATCCAGCAGTTGCACCACTTTTTCCGCCAGCTGCCGGGGCGGCATGCCCAGCTTTTTGGCGACGGACATCACGCCGTTGGCCTGGTAATCACCAAACTGCGCCTTGGCGGAAGGGCGGACCTGCGCTTCGCAATCGGCTGGCGCGCCAGCGGCGATCAGCGCCTGGCTGACTTTATCTGAAAGAAGAACCTGAATATTCACCGGGTTACCTTAATGACGAACGAGGGGCTGAAGCCAGCCCCTGTGGGATTCAACGGTGGCGGGCGCGATGGGCGACCGCCACAAAACAGCCTGCAATTGTAACCGATCTGACGGAGTCCGTCAGCAGTTGGCGCGGCCGCTGCGATGAAACAGTTGTCGGGTGCGGCGCGTTGATTGCCGGAAGGTGAAAAGCGGAATGAGCTGAACAGAATGTACGGAGGGGAGAGTTGCGAAGCTAGCGCTTTTTATTGCGGCGACCGGCATCCAGCGTGTTGACGCTGCGTGATTTGAAATGACGGTAGATGGCGTATACGGCGATAATTATCAACACCAAGGATATCGTCAGCAATAACATAATGATCATCTCGAATTTAAATTTCCTCCAAAGTAGCCGAGTTGTCTTGGTGAATCAATTGTCTGGGGTTAAATTAAGATAATCCTTAGCTTTTAATCAATTAATGCGTTTTATTTTCTTTTTTTACAATGGGTTGTGATTGCGGATTTGTGCGACATTGATAAGTGAGTCGTTTTGATTAAACCCAGCGATTCAATCGGCTTGACCAATGGCCTGCAGAGGATTTTGTGCAAAATAACTTAAATCATAGCGTCATAAAGAAAAGGTATAATGTCTTGCGAAAAATCTTATTTTTTATTTTTCCGTTGATTTAATAAGCTGTCACCTTAATAAAAATCCGGCTTTTATTCTCCCTGTCCGCAACCAAAAATCATGTTGAACTGCCGCCGAAAAACCTCGCAACGCTGGCGAGCGCTGTCGCCAGCGTGTAAATTACGGCGTTTAACTTTGCGCCCCGTTGTTTTGAGGTTCCTATGACCACTCCCTTGCAGGCCATTGCCGAGCTTGACGATCTGAAGCTCGACCTGCCGCGTTTCGAACAGGCGTTGCACCAATTTGCCGCCAAATTGCGGCTTGATCTGTCCGCGTTTACCGCCGATCACATCTCACTGCGCTGTCACCAGAACGCTACCGCCGAGCGCTGGCGCCAGGGGCTGATGCAGTGCGGGACATTGCTGTCCGAATCGATGATCAACGGGCGGCCTATCTGTCTGTTCGACTTGTCTCAGCCGCTGGCCGTTGGGCCATGGCGGATAGACTGCATCGAACTGCCGTATCCGGGGGAGAAACGCTATCCGCACGAAGGCTGGGAACACGTCGAATTAGTGCTCAGTGGCGATCCGCAGACGCTGTACGCCCGGGCGTTGAGCCACCTGGCCGATGAAGCGTTGCTGGCGCCGGGGATCAAGCTGAAGCAAAGCTCGCCAAAGGGCGAGGGCGAACGGCTGCCGAACCCGACGCTGGCCATCACCGATGGAACGGTCACGATCAAGTTTCATCCTTATTCCATTCGAGACATCGTCGCCAGCGAACAAGGTTAGCCAGGCAGTGCCGCACAGGCTCGCGCCATGCGATCGAGCGCTTCATCGAGCAGGGCCCATCGGCAACCAAAGTTAAGCCGCACAAAGCGCCGATCGCCAAAGTCCAAACCGGCGCTTAGCCCAACGCCCGCACGTTCGAAGAACTGATGCGGGTTATCCACCGGCAACGCGCTGCAGTCTATCCAGGCCAGGTAAGTGGCCTCGACAGGCAGCAACGTCAATCCCGGCATGGCGTTGATACGCTTTATCAGCCGATCGCGATTGGCGCGCAGATAAATCAACTGCTCATCCAGCCAGGGTTGTCCGTATTGATAAGCCGCCTGCGCCGCCACCAGCGCCAACAGATTGACCTCCGGCACGATACCGCTGCGCGCGCGTTTCAGCTTTTGTCGCAGCGCTTCGTTGGGAACGATCGCCAGTGAAGCGCCCAGTCCGGCGAGATTAAACGTTTTTGACGGCGACATCAGCGTCACGCTGCGTTGGGCCGCATCGTCATTCAGGGTGGCGAAAGGGATATGCCGCACGCCGGGCTCAAGCAGCAGTTCGCAGTGGATCTCATCGGAACAGACGATTAAATCGTGTTCGCGAGCGAACTGATGGTGCTGCAACAGCTCATCCCGGCGATAAACGGTGCCACCGGGGTTCTGCGGGTTGCACAGCAACAGGAGTTTCTCGTTGCCACTCAGCCGATCATGCAGCGAGGAAAAATCCAGCACCCAGCGTTGGCCGGTCGCCTTCAGCGGCACCGCGAGGTGCTCGCGCCCGGCGAATTTGGCCGCTTTGCGAAACGGCGGATAAATGGGAGAGGGGGCCAGCGTGCTCTGATGTCCTTCGGTGCAGGCGCGCACGCACAAATTCAGGCCGCACACCAGCCCAGGCAGGAAAATGATCCATTCGGGCTTGATGTGCCAGCCGTAGCGCTCTACCATGCGGCGGGTAAAAACCTCAATAAGATCAGGGGATGGGTGGGTGTAGCCGAATACGCCGTGCGCCACGCGCCGCTGCAAGGCTTCGATCACCGCCGGTGGTGAGGTGAAATCGCTGTCGGCGACCCAAAGCGGGATGATGTCGCTGCCGCGATATTTATCCCACTTAACGCTGTCACTGTGACTGCGGTCTACCCATTGATCAAAATTGAATGCCATAGTTACAACCCTGAGCCGGTTTATGCCTAAGCATGAGCCTACGTGAGAAATGAAGAAATGAACAATTGCCGCCGTATGTTGGCCGTTATCTGGGGGTGACAATGATAAAACTGGAAGTTTGTTGCTTTAGCGTCGACTGTGCGCTGACGGCCGAACGGGCGGGCGCCGATCGCATTGAGTTGTGCGCCAGCCAGAGCGAGGGGGGATTGACGCCGAGCTATGGCACGCTGCGTCTGGCGCGCGAGCGGGTTTCGATCCCGGTGCATCCGATCGTTCGCCCTCGCGGTGGCGATTTCTGCTACGGCGCGGTGGATTTCGAGGTGATCAAACAGGATCTCCGCCAGATCCGCGAGATGGGGTTCCCCGGCGTAGTGGTTGGCATGCTGGACGAAGAAGGGCACATCGATCTGCCGCGCATGCGCGAAGTGATGAGGCTGTGCGAGGGCATGGCGGTGACGTTCCATCGCGCGTTCGATATGTGCCAGAACCCGATGGTGGCGTTGGAGCAACTGAGCGAGCTGGGCGTGGCGCGCATTCTGACCTCCGGCCAGCAGCAGAGCGCCGAGCTGGGCCTGCCGTTGCTGCGCGATTTGCGCCAGGCCAGTCAGGGCCCGGTAATCATGGCGGGTGCCGGCGTGCGCCTCAGCAATCTGCACAAGTTTGTCGATATTGGCCTGCATGAACTGCACAGCTCTTCCGGTCACCTGGTGCCGTCGACCATGCGTTACCGCAAGGCGGGCGTCACCATGTGTTCTGATAACGAGTTTGACGAATTTAGCCATTATTGCGTGGATGGCGAAATGGTGGAGGCGATGAAAAACGCGCTGGCCTTGGTTGATCCCCTGGCGCAAAGCGCATAAACACGCAGCTAACCGCGTTTGACAACCGGTTTCCGGGCCGTAAGACCCCTTTGCGTGTCACTGAGCCCTCGGCGATCACGCAAGTACCAGGCCCCGGCGTTTTGCCGGGGCTTTTTTTATGTCTTGCGAAGACGCGGTGCCCGTTTCACGCTGTTTCTCTGTCGCACTGCCCCCCATCTCTTCTTGCGCTCATCATGCCCTGCTGATAAGTTTGTGAGTTAAAATCCTTTAAATATCATAATATTAAATGATTTTTTGGTATGCATTTTCGTGGTGAATGATTTGCGCTCTGCCGCTCATCGCCACGTCTGCATTTTCATACCCGTTCATCGCCGGCCTATGGCCGGAACATCACAGCATTAATGAGGAGAGCCGTCGATGCAGCCGCGGAGCGCGTTGGCGGCGGACTTAACAAGGAGATAACGATAATGACCCGAACGGCACACTGTTTGACCGCTGCGCTTTTGCTGACCTTGACCCTGAGCGGGTGCCAGACCGCCAAGCGGCCTGTTTCTACATTAAGTAAGCCGCCCAGCGCAGAAGACATTGCGGAACAAGACAAGCGGCAGCGTGAAGCCGAGCGTATACAGCAGTGCCAGCGCGAGTTGGATGCCATGCGCGGCATGGATAACGAAAAATACCAAAAATTCAAACGTGAATTCGATACCTTGATGGGCGGCGCCGCGCAGTATGCCGGGGTACGCCAGCGGGTCAACACGGGCACGCAGGAAACCGTCGACGCCCTGTATCGTTATCGCACCAGCCGTCTGTGCGCAGACATCAGTTCTGCCATGATGACCGGCCTGGCTGAGCGCGGAGAGCGCGCCCAATGACCCCTCGTGCGAGAAAGGCATTACTGAGCCTGATGATACCGCTGGCGTTTGCGCCAGCGATGGCCGCAGCGGATGACGATGTGCCGGCATTACTGCAGTTCGCCGAGCGCTACCAGCGGCAGGACGCACCGGCAGCTGACGCCGCGGTTACTCCCTCCCGGGAAACCCAAAAGTCGGCGCCCCGGCCGGTTCAACCGCGTGAAACGAGCTCGCAGAGAAAGCAACTGGCGCAGTTGCAAAAGACGCTGCGCGAGAAAGAGGCTCGATTGGAGCAACAGCAAACCGCTATTCAATCACTGCAGCAGGAGCTGACCGCGTTGCGGGTTGCGTCGTCCCTGACGACTGCCGATAAACCGACAGCTGCTCCCGATCTGAGCGCGTTGAGCGACTTCGCCAGCGGCGTGCGACGGGCGCTGAACCTGACGCCGCAGGAGCGCAAGGCTCAGGCGCAGATCGCCGAGGCGCAGGCAGCGTTAGCGCAGGAAAAACAACAAACCGAGGAGCGCGATCGGCGTATCGCCTTGCTGGAACAACGGCTGGCGGCGTTGCCTGAACAGGCGGATAGCGCCTGGCAGGAGAAACTGACGGCGGCGCAGACCGCCAACGACAAAGCGCGCCAGCGTTATGAGCAGGACAAACAAGCGGCCGCCGCTGAGCTGGCGCAACAGAAGGCGGAAGCCGCCAAGGCGACGGGAGAACTTCAGCAGCAGCTGGCAATGCGGCAGAAAGAGCTGGATGAACAACGCCAACAGGCTGAGCGGCAAGAGAAAAGCCTGAAAACGGCACTGGAACAGCAAAAGGCCGAAGTCGCCAAGGCGACGGGTGAACTTCAGCAACAGCTGGCACTGCGGCAGAAAGAGCTGGATGAACAACGGCAACAGGCCGAGCGGCAAGAGAAAAGCCTGAAAACGGCGCTGGAACAGCAAAAGGCCGAAGCCGTCAAGGCGACGGGAGAACTTCAGCATCAGCTGGCGCAGCTACAGGAAAAAAACAAGACGCAAACCGAGCAGGCGAAGGCATTGGCGCAGCGGCTGGCAACGGCGGTGGCGGAAAGCGAAAAATCAACGCTGCAACTGGCGAGAACGACGGAGCAGGCGAAAAAAAACGCATTGGCGCTAGCGGACGCCAACCAAACGCAGCAGGCATTGCGTGAGGAGCTGGATGGGCTGCGCTCTCGCGCCAAATGGCTGCCGGATGCGCAGGCGCTCGAGAAAAAGCCGGCGCAACAGAGCTATGCTGCCGGTGTCGCTTTGGGGCGCGATATTCAAACGATGCTGGCGGAGCGTAAAAATTGGGGCATCAATCCCGATAAAACCGTGCTGCTGGCGGGCGTGATCGATACCTTCAACGGCCATTACCAGCTAAGCGATGCGCAGTTGACCCGTGCGCTGGCGGAGTCGGAAAAAGCGGTGAACGACGCCCGGAACCAGGCTGCGAAGGTGCAAACCAGCAAGGGCGAGGCGTTCGTCACCGAGTTTAAAAAGAAAAAGGGCACGCAGAAGTCGCCTTCCGGTTTCTGGTATCGCATCGATTATGCGGGTGATGAAGCCATTAAGGAAAACGCGCGGGTGGACATCGTGGTGAAGGAAAGTTTAACCGACGGCAGCGTGATTCAGGATATGGATCGCAGTGGGAAGGTGATGTCACAGCCGCTCTCTGCCTATCCGCCGTTGTTCCGCGAGGCGATCGGCCATCTGAAAAATCATGGTTCGCTGACGATGGTGGTGCCGCCGGCGTTGGCGTACGGTGAAACGGGCTATGCGCCGCAGATCCCGCCGAACGCGACCATGGTGTATGAGCTGCGGATTGTCGATGTCAACAACGGGTAACGTCGGGCCGGCCCAGGCCGGCCCGATTAGCGAGCGCTAGGGCTTTTTGGCGGTCAGCACGGCGCGCAGGGGCGCCGGATAGCCTTCGATCGTTTTGCTGCGATCGTTCGGATCGAGGAATTCGGCCAGTGATTCGCTGGTCATCCAGTCGGTGCGGCGCTGCTCTTCGAGGCTGGTGACGCACATATCGGCGATCTTCACGTCGACGAAGCCGCACTTCTCCAACCAGCATTTCAGCGCCTCGGCGGAAGGGATGAAATACACGTTACGCATCTGCGCATAACGATCGCCCGGCACCAGCACCTGGTGGCGATCGCCTTCCACCACCAGCGTTTCCAGCACCAGTTCACCTTCAGCCACCAGCTGGTTTTTCAGCTGATACAGATGATCGAGCGGCGAGCGGCGGTGATACAGCACCCCCATCGAGAACACGGTGTCGAATGCCGCCAATTCCGGCAACTGCTCGATGCCGAGCGGCAGCAGGTGGGCGCGCTGATCGCCGCCTAATAGCTTGCGCACCGCTTCGAACTGACACAGGAACAGCTGCATCGGATCGATGCCGACGGCGAGGTGTGCGCCGGCGCCAATCATGCGCCACAGGTGATAACCGCTGCCGCAGCCGACGTCGAGAATGGTGCGGCCGGCCAGTGGAGAAATGTGCGGCAGCACGCGATCCCACTTCCAGTCGGAATGCCATTCGGTATCGATATCGATGCCATACAGCGAGAAGGGCCCTTTACGCCATGGCATCAGGGTGCGCAGCATTTTCTCGATGCCTTCAAGCTGGCCCGGCGACAGGCCCGGCTCCATCTCGGCGCGCACGCCGTGCAGCAGATCGAGGCGGGTTGGGGTCAGCGTCGGCAAATGCTCGACCGAGTTGAACCACTGTTTGAATTTGCCGTGCAGCGATTCGCGTTGCCAGGCGCTCAGCTGCGCAGGCAGCGTGTCCAGCCAATGGCTGAGGGGGCTTTTGGCGATGCGTTGATAGAAATCACCGAACTCGATCATTGCGCATCCCCCGCTTTCAGGGCGATCAGCGAACCGAAGTTGAAGCATTGGAACCACACTTCGGCATGCTCGAACCCGGCCTGTTGCAGGCGCGCCTTGTGCGCTTCCACCGAGTCGGTGAGCATCACGTTTTCCAGCATGCTGCGTTTTTGGCTGATCTCCAGCTCGCTGTACCCGTTGGCGCGTTTGAAATCGTGGTGCATGTTGAACAGCAGCTCGCCGACTTCAGTGTCCTCAAAGCTGAACTTCTCCGACAGCACCAGTGCGCCGCCCGGGCGCAGGCCACGATAGATTTTCTCCAGCAGACGCAGGCGATCGGCCGGTTCGAGGAACTGCAGCGTAAAGTTCAGTACCACCATCGAGGCGTTCTCGATCTCGATGTCGCGAATGTCGGCTTCGATGACATCGACCGGCGTGTCGGCGCGGAAGGCATCGATATGGCGGCGGCAACGTTCCACCATCGCCGGCGAATTGTCGACGGCGACGATATTGCAGCCGGGCACCTTGATATTCCGCCGCATCGACAGCGTCGCCGCACCCAGCGAGCAGCCCAGGTCATACACCCGGCTGTCGGGTTGCACAAAGCGCTCGGCCAGCATGCCGATCATCGAGATGATGTTGGAATAGCCGGGAACGGAGCGTTGGATCATGTCGGGGAACACTTCGGCGACGCGTTCGTCAAAGGTCCAGTCGCCCAGTTTGGCGATGGGGGCGGAAAAAAGGGTATCGCGGTTTGGCATAGCGGCAAATCAGTTCAGAATTCGAAGCTGCGTAGTCTAACAGAAAAGCGCAAAAAAGCGGAGCGGAAGCAGGCGGCGCGGCCGCCTGATGATAAAACGAGATCAGTGCAGGCTGAAAATCAGATCCCAGGGCAGATAGAAGATATTTGCCAGAACCATCAACAACAAAGAGATATAGGTCGCGGCCATGCCCGAACGGCGCCAGCGAACCTCGCGGTTGCGCAAACCGTAGTAATGCACCAGTCGCCCGGCCATCAGCATCAGGCCGCAAAGGTGAATCATCCAGATTTCCGCGCCGTTCATTTCCATAATCACCAGCAAGACGGCAGCAATCGGAATGTATTCAACGGCGTTGCCATGCACGCGGATGGCGGTCTGCAATTCGTAGAAACCGCCGTCGCCATAGGCTACGCGGTACTGCATCCTTAATCTGACTACGTCATAAGAGAGTTTGATCAACAACAATGCGCCGAGCACCACATAAAGCGCGCTTACCATTTTTAACTCCGTTCCCTAACCAAAACTGGCAGCCAGCATCATAGCCGTCATTGTATTCACTGTCGCGGGGAAATATTTGATGTTATTGGTCAGATTAATAGGTCAAAACAGTGCATCTTGTTCTGGCCAGTCCGGCGGCGCAGGCAAATCGGGGATCGCCAGCCGTAGCTGCTGCCAAATTTTTTGCGCTTGCTGGGGCGAATCGCCGTTGTCCGGCGTATGAATAAACAGATAGGGCTGATGCTGTTGCTGCCACAGCGGCAGTTTTTGCTGCCAGGCCTCGAACCAGCGCAGGTTGTCGGCCAATTGGTCACCGCCGATAAAGCGCACCAGCGGTTGGTCGGCGGTGACCAGAGCGTGCACCGGCAGCTTCGGCTTTTTCTGCTGGGCATCGCGCACGGCGGCGGTGTTGGGGGCGGCGTGATGCACCGGGCGGCTGTCGAGGATCACTCGATTGATGCCGCGCTGGTGCAATCCCTGATTCAGCGCACGCTCTTCCTCGCCCTTGGCGAAAAACGCCGGATGACGCACTTCTACGCCGTAGGTGAATTCCTTCGGCAGGCTTGCGAAGAACTGCCACATGCGCGGCAGCTCATCGGGGCCGAAGGCGGCGGGCAACTGCAGCCACAGTTGGCCGATGCGTTGATGCACCGGGCTCAGGCAGTGGTAAAACGCCTGCAGCTCGGCGGCGCAGTTGCGCAGGGCGGCCTTGTGGCTGATGTCCGACGGGAATTTGAAGCAGAAGCGAAAATCGTCACCGGTCATGTCGCGCCAGCGCTGCACGATTTCCAGCTTCGGCAGCGCGTAGAAGGTGGTATTGCCTTCCACGCAGTTGAAATAGCGGCTGTAATCCGCCAAATCACGCAGCCCGATGCGATTCCAGGCTGCATGTTGCCATTGCGGCAGTCCGATATAGATCACGGCGTCGTCTTCCTTTACTTGTCCTTGGCTTATCAGGCTACAACTTAACGTTACCGCTCGAGCGCGGCAAGAATTTCGCCGGTGTCGCGCACCCGCGCCAAACGCGGGAAGATGTGTTCGAACGCGAAACGGTGCATTTCCGCGTTCTGCGCGCTGCAGACATCTTCGGCGATCACCAGCTCATAGCCATGCTCCCAGGCGGCGCGGGCGGTGGATTCCACGCCGATATTGGTGGATATGCCGCCCAATACCACGGATTTGATGCCGCGGCGGCGCAGCTGCAAATCCAGATCGGTGCCGTAGAAGGCGCCCCATTGGCGCTTGGTGACCAGAATATCGCTGTCGCAGACCGCCAGCGGCGCGGGGAATTCCCACCAACTGGCCGGCAAGCCGCCGGCGGGCGCGGGAGCCGGCTTGTCCACCGGCTGTTTCAGCGCTTCGGCGAAGGAGTCTGACCAGCCGACGCGCACCAGCAGCACCGGCGCGCCCAGCAGACGAAAACGGGCGGCCAGCAGGGCGGCGTTCGCCACCACCTGGTCGGCGCTGTGCGGGCCGCCGGCGTAGGGCAGAATGCCGTTTTGCAAATCGATCAGCACCAGAGCGGTGGTTTGGGCGTCAAGTTTCAGCATGGATTTCATCTCGTTGCGAAGTGGATAGAAACTGTTCGGCGCGCCGGGCGAGCTGCGTTCGGCGCAAAACCGGGGGAGATTCAGGCTACGTGAAAAAACTGTCGCAGGTTAATGGGAAATTTGTTAACCGATGTGTTGATTCGAGCAAAAACGCGCCATTTAGTGCAGTAACAATGCTGTGTTCGCACTTATCGGGCGGATGAATTTCCTTTATAATGACCCCCTTTTTTCAACACTCTTTAATCCAACGACCTATGCCGATTTATGAATATGCATGTGGTGCTTGCAACCATCGGTTAGAGAAATTGCAAAAATTTTCCGATGCGCCGCTGGCAGACTGCCCGGCGTGTGGGCAGCCCGCGTTGACCAAGTTGATTTCATCCTCCGGTTTCCAGCTTAAGGGCACCGGCTGGTATGCGACGGATTTTAAACCGGGTAACAAGTAGAATTTATCAGATAACAGCCGCGCGACAGGGGCGCAGTAGCCCGGCGCGGCATCGGCTGTGTAAAAGGATAGCGTATGCGTACTGAATATTGCGGGCAGTTGAATCTGTCCCACGTGGGCCAGGAAGTCACTCTGTGTGGTTGGGTCAATCGTCGTCGCGATCTCGGCGGCCTGATCTTTATTGATATGCGCGACCGCGAAGGCATCGTGCAGGTGTTCTTCGATCCGGACCAGAAAGTGGCGTTCGACAAGGCCTACGACCTGCGCAATGAGTTCTGCATCCAGATCGTCGGCACCGTGCGTGCGCGTCCGGACAGCCAGATCAATAATGATATGGCCACCGGCGAAGTGGAAGTGTTCGCCCACGCGCTGGAGATCATCAACCGCTCCGAGCCGCTGCCGCTGGACTCCAATCAGGTCAACAGCGAAGAAGCGCGCCTGAAATACCGCTACCTGGATCTGCGCCGCCCGGAAATGGCCGAGCGTCTGAAGACCCGCGCCAAAATCACCAGCTTCGTGCGCCGCTTCATGGACAGCCACGGCTTCCTCGATATCGAAACGCCGATGCTGACCAAGGCGACGCCGGAAGGCGCCCGCGATTACCTGGTGCCGAGCCGTGTGCACAAGGGCAAATTCTACGCGCTGCCGCAGTCCCCGCAGCTGTTCAAACAGCTGCTGATGATGTCCGGCTTCGATCGTTACTACCAGATCGTCAAATGCTTCCGTGACGAAGACCTGCGTGCGGACCGTCAGCCTGAATTCACCCAGATCGACGTCGAAACCTCTTTCATGACCGCCGATCAGGTACGTGAAGTGATGGAGAAACTGGCGCGCGAACTGTGGCTGGACGTGAAGGGCGTGGATCTGGGCGATTTCCCGGTCATGACCTTCGCCGAAGCGATGCGTCGCTTTGGCTCCGACAAGCCGGACCTGCGTAACCCGCTGGAGCTGGTGGACGTGGCCGACCTGGTCAAGGACGTCGAGTTTAAAGTGTTCTCCGGCCCGGCCAACGACGCCAAAGGCCGCGTGGCGGCGATCCGCGTACCGGGCGGCGCGCAGCTGACCCGCAAGCAGATCGACGAGTACGGCGCTTTCGTCAATATCTACGGCGCCAAAGGCCTGGCGTGGCTGAAGGTCAACGACCGCGCCGCCGGCATGGAAGGCGTGCAGAGCCCGATCGCCAAATTCCTCAGCGCGGACGTGCTGGAAGGCATCCTGGCGCGCACCGACGCGCAGACCGGCGATATCCTGTTCTTCGGCGCCGACAGCGTCAAGATTGTCACCGATGCGATGGGCGCGCTTCGTCTGAAGCTGGGGCGCGATCTGGCGCTGACCCAACTCGACAGCTGGGCACCGCTGTGGGTGGTTGACTTCCCGATGTTCGAAGAAGACGAAGAGGGCGGCCTGGCGGCCATGCACCACCCGTTCACCTCGCCGCGCGACATGAGCCCGGAAGAGCTGGCGGCAGCGCCGGTCAACGCCATCGCCAACGCCTATGACATGGTGATCAACGGTTACGAAGTGGGCGGCGGTTCTGTGCGTATCCACCGTAGCGAAATGCAGCAGACGGTGTTCAGCATTCTGGGCATTAACGAACACGAACAGCGCGAGAAGTTCGGCTTCCTGCTGGACGCGCTGAAGTACGGTACGCCGCCGCACGCCGGCCTGGCCTTCGGCCTGGATCGTCTGGTGATGCTGTTGACCGGCACCGACAACATCCGCGACGTCATCGCCTTCCCGAAAACCACCGCGGCGGCCTGTCTGATGACCGACGCGCCGAGCTTCGCCAACCCGGCTGCGCTGCAGGAGCTGGCGATCAGCGTGGTAAAGAAAGCCGGTGCGGAACAAGAGAGCGAGTGATGAGTTACAAGCGCCCTGAATCTATCCTGGTAGTGATTTACGCGAAATCCAGTGGTCGGGTGCTGATGTTACAGCGGCGCGACGATACCGAGTTCTGGCAGTCGGTCACCGGCAGCCTGGAACAGGATGAGTCGCCGCCGCATGCCGCGCGGCGTGAAGTCATGGAAGAGGTCGGCATCGATATCGAAGCAGAGCATCTGCCGTTGTTCGATTGCCAACGCTGCGTGGAGTTTGAACTCTTTGTCCATTTGCGGCATCGCTATGCGCCGGGAACCACGCGCAATAAAGAGCACTGGTTCTGTCTGGCGTTGCCCGAGGAGCGCGATCCGGTGATTACCGAGCATCACGCTTACCAATGGCTTGAGGCGGCCGAGGCCGTGAAGTTGACCAAGTCGTGGAGCAATCAGCAGGCGATTGAAGAGTTCGTGATCAATTCAGTCCAGTAGTTTTTTTCGGAGATTTTTTATGGCAGGTCATAGTAAGTGGGCCAACACAAAGCACCGTAAAGCGGCGCAGGACGCCAAGCGCGGTAAAATTTTCACCAAGATTATTCGTGAGCTGGTCACGGCCGCCAAGCTGGGCGGCGGCGATCCGGATTCCAACCCGCGTCTGCGCGCGGCGATGGACAAGGCGCTGTCGAACAACATGACGCGCGACACCATGAACCGTGCGATTGCGCGCGGCGTGGGCGGCGATGATGATACCAATATGGAAACCATCATCTATGAAGGTTACGGCCCTGGCGGCACCGCCGTGATGATCGAATGCCTGAGCGACAACCGCAACCGCACCGTGGCGGAAGTGCGCCACGCCTTCACCAAATGCGGCGGCAACCTCGGCACCGACGGTTCCGTGGCTTACCTGTTCACCAAGAAGGGCGTGATCACCTACGCACCGGGCCTGGATGAAGACACCGTGATGGAAGCGGCGCTGGAAGCCGGTGCGGAAGACATCGTGACCTATGACGACGGCGCTATCGACGTGTTCACCGCCTGGGAAAGCCTGGGCGCGGTGAAAGACGCGCTGACCGCGGCGGGCTTCGAAGCCGAAGCGGCGGAAGTGTCGATGATCCCATCGACCAAGGCCGACATGGACGCGGAAACCGCGCCTAAGCTGCTGCGCCTGATCGATATGCTGGAAGACTGCGACGACGTGCAGGAAGTTTACCATAACGGTGAAATCTCCGACGAAGTGGCGGCGACGCTGTAATCCGGTAAAACGGGCGCCGCCGTTCGGCGGCGCCGTGCATGCAAGGTGGATGTAGATATGGCGATCATACTCGGTATCGATCCCGGCTCACGCGTCACCGGCTATGGCCTTATCCGCCAGCAGGGGCGTCAGTTGAGCTATATTGCCAGCGGCTGCATCCGCACGGTGGTGGACGACATGCCGACGCGGCTGAAGCTGATTTACGCCGGCGTCAGTGAGATCATCACCCAGTTTCAGCCCGATTTCTTCGCCATCGAACAGGTGTTTATGGCCAAGAACCCGGACTCGGCGCTCAAGCTCGGCCAGGCGCGCGGCGTCGCCATCGTCGCGGCGGTGAATCAGAATCTGGAAGTGTTCGAGTATGCGGCGCGGCAGGTCAAACAGACCGTGGTCGGCACCGGCGCGGCCGAAAAGGCGCAGGTACAGCACATGGTGCGCTCGCTGCTCAAACTCTCGGCCAACCCGCAGGCGGACGCCGCCGATGCCCTGGCCATCGCCATTACCCACTGCCACCTCAGCCAGAACGTGCTGCGGATGAGCGAAGGGCGGTTGAACCTGGCGCGCGGGCGTTTGCGCTGACGCAAAGCGATGATTGCTCAGGCTGGATATTCATCCAGCCTTTTTTATGTTATAAGCTTTACCAGCAACGGCATGGCAGGGCGCCATGCCCGGTCATTCTGCAGGAGGGTAAATGATAGGTCGTCTCAGAGGAAATATTCTGGAAAAGCAGCCGCCGCTGGTGTTACTGGAGGCGAACGGCGTGGGCTATGAGGTACACATGCCGATGACCTGCTTTTACGAGCTGCCGGAACTGGGGCAAGAGGCCATCGTGTTTACCCACTTCGTGGTGCGTGAAGACGCGCACCTGCTGTATGGTTTCAACGACAAGCAGGAGCGCGCGCTGTTCCGCGAGCTGATCAAGGTCAACGGCGTCGGGCCGAAGCTGGCGTTGGCGATCCTGTCGGGCATGTCCGCGCAGCAGTTCGTCAGCGCGGTGGAGCGTGAAGAGATCACCGCGCTGGTCAAGTTGCCGGGCGTAGGCAAGAAAACCGCCGAGCGCCTGGTGGTAGAGATGAAAGACCGCTTCAAAGGGCTGAACGGCGATCTGTTCAACAGCAGCAGCGAGATCAGCCTGCCGTCCGCCGCCGCCAACGCGCCGGAAGCGGACGCAGAAGCCGAAGCTGTCTCGGCGTTGGTGGCACTGGGCTATAAGCCGCAGGAAGCCAGCCGCATGATCAGCAAAATTGCCAAACCGGGCGCCGACTGCGAGACCCTGATCCGCGACGCGCTGCGCGCGGCTTTGTAAGGCCGCTAAGAGGTAGATAATGATTGAAGCCGATCGCCTGATCTCCGCCGAACCGATCAACGAGGAAGAAGTCCTCGATCGCGCCATTCGTCCCAAGCTGTTGAGCGAATACGTTGGCCAGCCGCACGTGCGCGAGCAGATGGAGATCTTCATCCAGGCGGCCAAGCAGCGCGGCGACGCGCTCGACCATCTGCTGATCTTCGGCCCGCCGGGCTTAGGGAAGACCACCCTGGCCAACATCGTGGCCAACGAAATGGGCGTGAATCTGCGCACCACGTCCGGCCCGGTGCTGGAGAAGGCGGGTGATTTGGCGGCGATGCTGACCAACCTCGAACCGCACGACGTGTTGTTCATCGACGAAATCCACCGTTTGTCTCCGGTGGTGGAAGAGGTGCTGTATCCGGCGATGGAAGACTATCAGCTGGATATCATGATCGGCGAAGGGCCGGCGGCGCGTTCGATTAAGCTCGATCTGCCGCCGTTTACCTTGGTGGGCGCTACCACCCGCGCTGGCTCGCTGACCTCGCCGCTGCGCGATCGCTTCGGCATTGTCCAGCGGCTGGAGTTTTATCAGGTGGCGGATCTGCAGCACATCGTCTCGCGCAGCGCAGGCTGCCTGGGGCTGGAGCTGTCCGACGAGGGCGCCCATGAAGTGGCCCGCCGTGCGCGCGGTACGCCGCGTATCGCCAACCGCCTGTTGCGCCGGGTGCGCGACTTTGCCGAGGTGCGCGCCAACGGCGTGATCAGCGGCGCGGTGGCGGCGCAGGCGCTCGATATGCTCAACGTTGACGCCGAAGGTTTCGACTATATGGATCGCAAGCTGCTGTTGGCGATTATCGACAAGTTTACCGGCGGCCCGGTCGGGCTGGACAACCTGGCGGCGGCGATCGGCGAAGAGCGCGAAACCATCGAGGACGTGATCGAGCCGTTCCTGATTCAGCAGGGCTTTATCCAGCGCACGCCGCGCGGCCGTTTGGCGACCCAGCATGCCTACCGGCATTTCGGGCTGGAACGCGAAGCATAAGTTTGCCATCCTCCATACAAAAGGGCCGCATCTGCGGCCCTCGTCATATTCTGGTTCTGGCTTCAATCAAGCCTGCTGTTTTTTGAACAGGCTCAGCGTGAACAGTACGGCGGCGCTGAGCACTACCGAAGGGCCGGCCGGCGTATCGTAACACGCCGAGAAAGTCAGGCCGCCGGTGACGGCCACCATGCCGAGCAGCACCGCGACGCCGGCCATCTGTTCCGGCGTGCGCGCGAAGCGGCGAGCGGTGGCTGCGGGAATGATCAGCAGCGAAGTGATGATCAGCGCGCCGACGAATTTCATCGCCAGGCCGATGGTCAACGCGGTCACCAGCATCAGCACGGTGCGCGCCCGCGCCAGATTGACGCCGTCGACGTGCGCCAGCTCCGGGCTGATGGTCATCGACAGCAGATCGCGCCACTGCCACCACAGCACCAACAGCACCACGGCGACGCCGCCGGCGATCATCAGGATATCGCTCAGCGTGACCGACAGCAGATCGCCGAACAGGTAGGCCATCAGATCGACCCGCACGTTGGACATTAGCGCCACCACTACCAGGCCCAGCGACAGGGCGCTGTGGGCCAGAATGCCGAGCAGGGTATCCACCGAAAGCTGCGGGCGGCGCTCCAGCCACACCAGGGCCAGAGCCAGCAGCAGCGTAATGGCGATCACCGCATAGAAAGGATTGATGTCCAGCAGCAGACCAAAGGCGACGCCGAGCAGCGAGGCGTGCGCCAGGGTATCGCCAAAGTAGGACATGCGGCGCCAGACCACGAAGGAGCCCAGCGGCCCGGCGGCGCCGGCCAACAACACGCCGGCCAGCCAGCCGGGAAGTAACAGTTCGATCATGCTTCGCGGCTCCCGGTTTTCTTCAAGACAATTCTTCCCTGCAGGTCGTGGCGGTGATTGTGATGGTGGCGATATACCGCCAGCTGCTCTGCGCCGCGGTTGCCGAACATGGCGATGAATTCGGGATGCATCGACACCACCTCCGGCGCCCCTGAGCAGCAGATGTGCTGATTGAGGCACAAGACCTCGTCGGTTTTCGCCATCACCAGATGCAGATCGTGCGACACCATCAGCACGGCGCAGCCGAGCTCTTTACGCAGTTGATCGATCAGATCGTAGAGCGCCAGCTGACCGTTGACGTCCACTCCCTGCGTGGGTTCGTCCAGCACCAGCAGCTGCGGTTTGTTCAACAGCGCTCGCGCCAGCAGCACGCGTTGGTTTTCACCGCCGGAGAGCTTTTGCATCGGCTGGTCGAGCAGGTGGGCGGCGTGCACGCGCTTGAGCGCTGGCAGAATGTCGGCTTTCTTGACGCCGGGCTTGAGGCGCATAAAGCGGCTGACGGTCAGCGGCAGGGTGGCGTCGAGGTGCAACTTTTGCGGCACGTAGCCGATGCGCAGATCGGGCTCACGCTCCAGCGTGCCGGCGGTCGGTTTGACCAATCCCAGCACCACGCGCACCAACGTAGATTTGCCCGCGCCGTTCGGGCCCAGCAGCGTGAGAATACGGCCGGGTTGCAGGCTGAGGGAAATGTTCGACAGCACCTTGCGGCTGCCGAAGGCGACGGAGATATTTTTTAGCGTTATCAGTGTAGACATCTCGAGATTACAGGTTGCAGAACGAAGCGAATGTTATAATATCACGCCTTGTTGATGAAAACGATGGGATTACTGATGATGGCAAAGAAAAATAAATGGCTGCAGCGCACGCTGCTGGCCAGCGCACTGTTGATGGCCGGCCCGCTGAGCAGCGCTTCCGCGGCGGTGGTGACCTCGATTCGTCCGTTGGGCTTTATCGCTTCGGCCATCGCCGACGGCGTGACGCCGACCGAAGTGTTGCTGCCGGATGGCGCTTCACCGCACGATTTTGCGTTGCGTCCTTCCGATATCCAGCGCTTGCGTTCCGCGGACCTGGTGCTGTGGGTTGGGCCGGATATGGAGGCGTTCCTGAACAAGGCGCTGGTGCCGATCTCGGCGACCCGAAAGCTGGCCATCAGTGAACTGCCGGCGGTGAAGCCGCTGCTGATGAAAGGCGAAGAGGACGACGATCATGATCATGCAGGCGAAGCGCATAACCATGCCGATGACGATCATGGGCATCATCACGGCGAGTACAATATGCACGTTTGGCTGTCGCCGGAGATAGCAAAAGTGACCGCGATCGCGATTCACGACAGATTGTTGGAACTTATGCCGCAAAATAAGGACAAATTAGACGCAAACCTGCGCCAGTTCGAGAATCTGCTGACGCAAACTGACAAAAATGTTGGTAACATGCTTACGCCTGTGCAAGGTAAGGGTTATTTTGTTTTTCATGATGCTTACGGCTACTTTGAGAAACACTACGGTTTGAGTCCGCTGGGCCATTTCACCGTCAATCCCGAAATTCAGCCTGGAGCACAGCGCCTACACCAAATTCGAACACAGTTGGTTGAGCAGAAAGCGGTATGCGTTTTTGCTGAGCCACAATTCAGGCCGGCCGTAATCAATGCCGTCGCCAAGGGTACCAAAGTGCGTTCCGGAACGCTGGACCCGCTGGGCGTCGGCATCGCGCTGGGGAAGGACAGCTACGGGAAATTCCTGACTCAGCTGTCAAACCAGTACGTGAGCTGCCTGAAGTAAAGCTTATGAGGATAATATCGAGTGCAGCAGATAGTCCGAACTATCGCTCTGGCGTATAACAACCTGCCACGGCCCCACCGCGTCATGCTGGGGTCGCTGACAGTCGTCACATTGGCCGTCGCTGTTTGGCGGCCTTTTGTTTACCACCCAGAACACAATCCCATCGCCAAGAGCGTCGAGTTAGAATCCAGCCAGATGCGGTCATTGCTCCCCGAAGCCAGTGAGCCGATTGATGCCGACCAACCCACTCCCGATGACGAAATCCCGCAGGATGAGCTGGATCAGAAAGACGCCGGCGACGATGGCGTGCATGAATATGTGGTTTCCACCGGCGACACTCTCGGCAGTATTCTGACGCAGTACGGCATCGATATGTCGGATGTCACGCTGCTGGCCTCGCAAAACCGCGATCTGCGTAATCTGAAGATCGGCCAACAGCTGTCGTGGACCGTGAACGATGCGGGCGATCTGCAGCAGTTGACCTGGGAAGTTTCCCGCCGCGAAACCCGCACCTATGACCGCGTCGGCAACAGCTTCAAAGAGTCGAAAGAGGCGCAGCAGGGCGAATGGCGCAACAACGTGATCAGCGGCCGGGTCAACGGCAGCTTCGTCAGCAGCGCCGGCGACGCCGGGCTGAGCCGTAACGAAATCAACTCGGTGATTAAGGCGCTGCAGTGGCAGCTCGATTTCCGCAAGCTGCGCAAAGGCGACCAGTTCTCCGTGCTGATGTCGCGCGAGCATTTCGACGGCAAGAAATCGCAAAGCCAGCTGTTGGGCGTGCGTCTGCGCACCGGCGGCAAGGATTACTACGCGATCCGCGCCGAAGACGGCAAATTCTACGATCGCCAGGGCTCAGGCCTGGCGCGCGGCTTCATGCGTTTCCCGACCATGAAACAGTTCCGCATCTCCTCCAACTTTAACCCGCGCCGTGTGAACCCGGTGACCGGCCGCGTGGCGCCGCACAAAGGCGTCGATTTTGCCATGCCGGTCGGCACGCCGGTGCTGGCGGTCGGCGACGGTGAAGTGGTGATCGCCAAACGCAGTGGCGCAGCGGGCAACTATGTGGCGATCCGCCACGGTCGTCAGTACACCACGCGTTATATGCACCTGAAAAAGCTGCTGGTGAAACCGGGCCAGAAGGTGAAGCGCGGCGATCGCATTGCGCTCTCCGGCAACACCGGCCGCTCCACCGGGCCGCACCTGCACTTTGAACTGTGGACCGGCCAACAGGCGGTGAACCCGCTGACGGCCAAGCTGCCGCGTTCCGAAGGGCTGAGCGGCAAAGATCGCAGCGATTATCTGGCGCAGGTGAAGGAAGTGGTTCCTCAACTGCAGTTGGATTAACGCCCGCCCTTTTTCCGGCGCTTCGGCGCCGCTAATTTCATCGGCCTGATTGCGGGCCGATGCTGTTTTATCTGGGCGGTTCGCGGTTGTTAATTGCAAAATCGGTGATGGCAATTATGATTAGCCGAATCGCTAAGCTAAGAGCATGTGCATGCAAAACGAGAAGAAATCGAACGTAGAGTTCATCCCGCAGTTTCAAAAAGCCTTTTTATATCCGCGCTACTGGGGCGTGTGGTTGGGAACCGGCCTGATGGCCGGCATTTCGCTGGTGCCCGCGCGCCTGCGCGATCCGGTGCTGGGTGCGGTCGGCAAACTGGCCGGCAAGCTGGCGAAGGGCGCGCGCCGTCGTGCCCGCATCAACCTGCTGTATTGCTTGCCGGGGTTGCCGGAAAGCGACCGCGAGCACATTATCGACCAGATGTTCGCCTGTGCGCCGCAGTCGATGGTGCTGATGGCGGAGCTGGCCTGCACCAAGCCCGAGAAAGTGCTCAAGCGCGTGCGTTGGCACGGTGAAGAGGTGCTGGACAAGATCCGGGCGGAAGGGCGCAACGTGATTTTCCTGGTGCCTCACGGCTGGGCGGTGGATGTGCCGGCGATGCTGATGGCCGCGCGCGGCCAACCGATGGCGGCGATGTTCCACAACCAGCGCAATCAGCTGATCGACTACCTGTGGAACGCCGTGCGGCGTAAATTCGGCGGCCGCATGCACGCGCGCAACGACGGCATCAAACCGTTTATCAGTTCGGTGCGGCAGGGCTATTGGGGCTACTATCTGCCCGATCAGGATCACGGCGCCGAGCACAGCGAGTTCGTCGATTTCTTCGCCACCTATAAGGCGACGCTGCCGGCGGTGGGGCGGCTGATGAAGGTGTGTCGTGCGGCGATCGTGCCTTTGTTCCCGGTGTACGACGGCAAAACCAGCATGCTGGATATTTATATTCGCGAGCCGATGGACGATCTGGCCGAAGCCGACGATCCGCGCATTGCCCGCCGCATGAATGAAGAAGTGGAAAATCTGGTGGGCCCGAATCCGGAGCAGTATACCTGGATCCTCAAACTGCTGAAGACGCGCAAGGAAGGGGAGATTGAACCTTACTCGCGCGACGATCTGTATCGTTAATCCTTTCTGCCGCTAACGCCGGCCGGGCCGCAACCCGGCCGGCGTCTCTTCATATATGCACCCTACAGCCGCGAGCCCGCAGGATGTCGATGACGTTGGGGGTGTGGGTGAAATCATTCCAGCGCAGATCCAGTTTGCGCAGGCGGCTCAGTTCGCCGAGGCTTTCCGGCAGGTCGCTCAGGCGGTTGGCGCGCAGATCCAGACTTCTCAGCGCCGTCAGCTCGCCGATATTATCCGGCAGACGCGTCAGATGATTGAAACGCAGATTCAGCTCGCTCAGCCGCGGCAGCCGGCAGAAGGCCTGCGGCAGCTCGGCGATGGCATTGTTAGCCGCGTCGAGTATCTCCAGCTCACCGAGCTGAGCCATTTCCGCCGGCAGCGAGGTCAGGGCATTTTTCATGATATGCAGTTCGCGCAGCGCGTGCAGTTGCCCGATTTCGGCGGGCAGGTTGCCGATGCGGTTGTTGTATAAACGCAGCTCCTGCAATGCCGCCAGCCTCGGTATCGCCTGTGGCAAAACGGTTAAATGGTTGTCGGTCGCGTTGAGGTAAACCAACTGCTGCAGCTGCGCCAGCGAGCGCGGCAGATCGCTAAAGCCGTTATCGCTCAGATAGAGGTATTTCAACCGATGCAGCTGCCCCAGTTCTTCGGGGAGTTCGTTTGCGCGATTGTGGCCAAAGTCGAACATCTCGAGCTGTTGCAACTGGCCAATCTCCGGCGGCAGGCGGTCGAGCTGATTGCAGGAGATATTCAGCACCCGCAGATTTCGGTGCCGGAAGAGGGCGACAGGGAGGGCCGTCAGCTGATTGTCGTACAGGCTAATCTTGCGCAGCGCGTGGCCGGCTAACGGCGACTCGTCGAGCTGCGTCAGGCCGTGGCCGTCGAGATCGAGCTCATCACCGCTCGCTGCGGGAGTGTGTTGGTGGAGCATGGCGTTCTCCGTCGTTCATGGCGGTGCAGGGGCAAAAAAAAAATGCCGGCCAACGTGAGCCGGCCGGCATTTCGTCTGCGGCGTGGATTACTCGACGCGCAGGATACGGCTGGTATTGGTGGTGCCGACGGTTTCCATCACGTCGCCCTGGGTGACGATCACCAGATCGCCGGAGACCAGGAAGCCCTTGTCGCGCAGGCGATTGACGGCTTCATTGGCGGCGATCACGCCGTCTTTGTGGCTGTCGAAATACACCGGCGTCACGCCGCGATACAGCGCGGTCAGGTTCAGCGTATGCTCATGACGCGACATGGCGAAGATCGGCAGGCCGGAGCTGATGCGCGACATCATCAGCGCGGTGCGGCCGGACTCGGTCATGGCGATCAGCGCGGTAACGCCTTTCAGGTGGTTGGCGGCATACATCGAAGACATGGCAATCGCTTCTTCGATGTTGTCGAACTGCACGTCCAGGCGGTGTTTGGAAACATTGATGCTCGGTATCTTCTCGGCGCCCAGACAAACGCGCGCCATCGCCGCCACGGTTTCCGCCGGGTATTGGCCGGCGGCGGTTTCCGCCGACAGCATAACGGCGTCGGTGCCGTCCAGCACGGCGTTGGCCACGTCCATGACTTCGGCGCGGGTCGGCATCGGGTTGGTGATCATCGACTCCATCATCTGAGTTGCGGTGATCACCGCGCGGTTCAGGGTACGGGCGCGGCGGATCAGTTTCTTCTGAATGCCGACCAGTTCCGGATCGCCGATTTCGACGCCGAGATCGCCACGGGCAACCATCACCACGTCGGAGGCCAGAATAATGTCGTCCATCGCTTCGTCGCTGCAGACCGCCTCGGCGCGCTCAACTTTGGACACGATCTTGGCGTTGCAGCCGGCGTCGCGCGCCAGGCGGCGGGCATAGTTCAGGTCTTCACCGGTGCGCGGGAAGGAAACCGCCAGATAGTCGACGCCAATCTTGGCGGCGGTCACGATGTCCGCCTTGTCTTTTTCGGTCAGCGCTTCGGCCGACAGGCCACCGCCGAGCTTATTGATGCCCTTGTTGTTGGACAGCGGGCCGCCGACCGTCACTTCGGTAAACACTTTCATGCCCTGAACTTCGAGCACTTTCAACTGAACGCGGCCGTCGTCGAGCAGCAGGACATCGCCCGGCACCACGTCGGCAGGCAGGCCTTTATAGTCGATACCGACTTTTTCTTTATCGCCTTCGCCTTTTGACAGGTTGGCGTCCAGCAGGAATTTATCGCCCACGTTGAGGAAGATTTTGCCTTCCTTGAAAGTGGAGACGCGGATTTTCGGCCCTTGCAGATCGCCGAGTATAGCGACGTGACGTCCCAGTTTTGCGGCGATTTCGCGCACTTTGTCAGCGCGAGCCTGGTGATCTTCCGGGCTGCCGTGGGAGAAGTTAAGCCGAACTACGTTGGCGCCGGCGGCAATGATCTTTTCCAGATTATTGTCGCGGTCAGTAGCCGGACCCAGGGTGGTAACGATTTTGGTTCTTCTGAGCCGTCTGGACATGTATTACTCCGTTGACTGGTGAAGCAAATATTGGTGTTGCGATAACGTCGGATAACGAAACCAGGCGTGAAATGTAATTTTACAACACTGATATTTCACCCGGGTTACCCGCATGAGCATGTTAACAGGGTACCGCCTCTGATGCCGTCATTCAAATGTCTGTTGAACGGCGATTTTTTCTTCGTCGGGTCACGAATCAAAACTGTTGGGAATGACCACGCCTTTATCAAAGCGCGATTCTTTGAGCGCTTCTTTGACCCGCTTCAAGTTATCTCTGAATTTAGCCCCTCGGCGCAAGGTAAATCCGGTGGCGAGCACGTCAATGAGCGTTAATTGCGCGATCCGCGACACCATCGGCATGTAAACGTCGGTGTCTTCGGGCACGTCGAGCAGCAGAGCGAGGGTCGCCGCCTGGGCGAGCGGGGTGTCGCGCGAGGTGATAGCCAATACCGTGGCGTCGTTTTCTCGCGCCAGGTGGGCCATCTCCACCAGATTCTTGGTGCGGCCGGTGTGTGAGATCAGCACCACCACGTCGCCTTCGCCGGAGTTCATGCAGCTCATGCGCTGCATGACGATGTCATCGAAGTAGACCACCGGAATGTTGAAGCGGAAAAATTTGTTCATCGCATCGTGCGCCACCGCCGCGGAGGCGCCCAGGCCGAAGAAAGAGATCTTTTTTGCCTGGGTGAGCAGGTCAACCGCACGATTGATTGCGGCAATATCCAAATTTGCCTTTACTGTATCCAGGCTGGCCATGACCGATTCGAAGATCTTGCTGGTATAGGCATCGACGCTGTCGTCTTCCTCGACATTACGGTTTACGTAGGGCGTGCCGTTAGCCAGGCTTTGGGCGAGATGCAGTTTGAAGTCGGGAAAGCCTTTGGTATCAAGGCGGCGGCAAAAACGGTTGACGGTGGGTTCGCTGACGTCGGCCATGCGCGCCAGCGTGGCGATGCTGGAGTGAATGGCGGTCTGCGGGGAGGCCAGGATCACCTCGGCGACTTTCCTTTCAGATTTGCTCAGGAGTTCCAGATGGCTCTGGATTTTGTCCAGCGTATTCATATAACGAGAGTCACTCATGGTTTTATCCCTGTGGCTTTCAAGCAACAGCGTCGAATCTCGCCCGTGTTTGCCGTGCAAGCAGACGCCAAACGAGCGGCTGTAACCTGGAATCGATAGGGTATGACGATTTCAAACAAAGGAGAAATCAATGCCGGTTTAGTGAAAATATACTACGTGCTGGTAACCGTTGGCAGTCTCGACAGGGCGTATGCAGGCTTTTTTCACCAGAATATGACCTGTGTCTAACTTTCATAATGGTAACAGAGCGTCAAAAAAGACGAAAAATTACAGTTTTGCCCGGGACGAGGGCGCTGGCGCACATTGGCGCTTTCCACTGGAATATTGAGGTCTTTTTTTCTGCTTCTGCGCTGGGTTTGCTGGCCGTAGTCAAACAGAGTACATTAGTAATGTAAGAAAATTACAAATATCCTGCAACGAGGAGATGAACATGGCGGTAACCTCTACAGCCCAGGCGTGTGACCTGGTTATTTTCGGCGCGAAAGGTGATTTGGCGCGCCGTAAGCTGCTGCCTTCCCTGTACCAGTTAGAGAAAGCCGGACACATCCACCCGGAAACGCGGATCATCGGCGTCGGCCGCGCGGAGTGGGATAAAAAAGCCTATACCGAAGTGGTCAAGGAAGCGCTTGGCACCTTCATGAAGGAAAAACTGGATGACGAACTCTGGGCCACGCTGAGCGCACGCCTGGACTTCTGCAATCTGGACGTCAACGACAGCAAGAACTTTACCAAATTGGGTAAAATGCTGGATCAGAAACACCGCACCACCATCAACTACTTCGCCATGCCGCCAAGCACCTTCGGCGCCATCTGCAAAGGGTTGGGTGAAGCCAAGCTGAACCATGAGCCGGCGCGCGTGGTGATGGAGAAGCCGCTGGGCACCGATCTGGCGTCTTCCCGCGTGATCAACGACCAGGTGGCGGAGTACTTCAACGAATCCCAGGTTTACCGTATCGACCACTATCTCGGTAAAGAGACGGTGCTGAACCTGTTGGCGCTGCGTTTCGCCAACTCGCTGTTCGCATCCAACTGGGATAACCGCACCATCGATTCGGTGCAGATCACCGTGGCGGAAGAGGTGGGCATCGAAGGGCGCTGGGGTTACTTCGACCAGGCCGGCCAGATGCGCGACATGATCCAGAACCACCTGCTGCAGATCCTGACCATGATCGCCATGTCGCCGCCGGCGGATCTGACCACTGACCGTATCCGCGACGAGAAGGTGAAGGTACTGCGTTCGCTGCGCCGCATCGATCAGACCAATGTACGGGAAACCACCGTGCGTGGTCAGTACACCGCCGGTTTCGTCCAGGGCAAGAAAGTGCCGGGTTATCTGGAAGAGGAAGGGGCGAACAAGAGCAGCAGCACCGAAACTTTCGTCTCCATCCGCGTGGATATCGACAACTGGCAGTGGGCCGGGGTGCCGTTCTACCTGCGTACCGGTAAACGTCTGCCGACCAAATGCTCGGAAGTGGTGGTGTACTTCAAAAACCCACCGCTTAACCTGTTCAGCGACTCTTACCAACAGCTGCCGCAGAACAAGCTGACCATCCGCCTGCAGCCGGACGAAGGCATCGAAATTCAGGTGCTGAACAAGGTGCCGGGGCTGGATCATAAGCACCGTCTGCAGACCACCAAGCTGGACCTGAGCTTCTCGGAAACCTTCAACCAGGAGCACGTGGCGGACGCCTACGAGCGCCTGCTGCTGGAGACCATGCGCGGCATTCAGGCGCTGTTTGTGCGCCGCGATGAAGTGGAAGAGGCCTGGAAGTGGGTCGACTCCATCATGGACGCATGGAAAGCCGACAACGAGGCGCCGAAGCCTTATCAGGCGGGCACCTGGGGGCCGGTGGCCTCGGTGGCGATGATCACCCGCGACGGCCGTTCCTGGAACGAGTTCGAGTAATGCGCAATGCCGGCAGCCTGTCTGCCGGCTTTTTTTTGCCTGCGATCTGCACGTGGGCCACATCACTTACGGTACGGCCGGACGTCCGCGCATTTGCGCGGAGCCCTGTGGCAGGGGCGTGCCATTGTTAACCGCGAGTAATGGAGAAATAACGATGAAAAACTGGAAAACCAGCGCCGAGCAGATCCTGACGGCAGGGCCGGTGGTGCCTGTTATCGTGATCAACAAGCTGGAGCAGGCGGTGCCGCTGGCGAAAGCGCTGGTTGCCGGCGGCGTGCGGGTATTGGAGGTGACGCTGCGCACCGCCTGTGGGCTGGAGGCGATCCGCGCTATCGCCAAAGAGGTGCCGGAGGCCATTATCGGCGCCGGTACGGTGATCAATCCGCAGCAGCTGCGGGAGGTGACCGAGGCGGGAGCGCAGTTCGCCATCAGCCCGGGGCTGACCGAAGCCTTGCTGCAGGCGGCGACGGCGGGGCCAATCCCGCTGATCCCGGGCATCAGCACCGTTTCCGAGCTGATGCAGGGCATGGATCACGGCCTGCGCGAGTTCAAATTCTTCCCGGCGGAAGCCAACGGCGGCGTGAAGGCGCTGCAGGCGATCGGCGGCCCGTTCCCGCAGGTGCGTTTTTGCCCGACCGGCGGCATTACGCCGAACAACTACCGCGATTATCTGGCGCTGAACAGCGTACTTTGCATCGGCGGTTCCTGGCTGGTGCCGGCGGACGCGCTCGAAAGCGGCGACTACGCGCGCATCACTGAACTGGCGCGCAGCGCCGTCAGCGGGGCTGCGTTGTAACCCGCGCCGCGTCTGGGGTTGGCGCTTATTTGCGCGCCGCGAGTATCGCAAGGCTCAACGCTCCGTTGAGCTTTTTTAATTTTTATCGTGATTAACGTTCTTATTTTTAAACCGTTTTTTTTCGATTTTTATGAAAACGGCAGTTTGCTTTCTTATTTTGGCTGTGGTAAAAATATCTCAGTCGAAAATTTTAATTTCATGAGGATATTGGGCAAATCGCACGGTGTGCGGCTGATAATAGAGAACGATTATGATGACTATTAACGGAATTACCCTCAGAACCTCTACGTGCCAACTCTTCCTGTCTGCGATCCTTGCCAGTGAGCATCACTGGTGCAGCGAGCTATAGCGTCTTTCTCCCTTAACCGGTGCCGGTAGCGGGCTTTCGCCTTCGCTCTACCGTTCAGCCGGGCAAACATTCTTTTTGCGTTTGGGTCAGTTTATCCCCAGGGATCTCTGCGTCTTGCGCGCCGCAATGCGGCCGTTCGACGAGATAAATCGGGATAAATATGCCTTGGCGCGCGTTATTCGCCGTTTGGGAGAAAAATTATGATTTATTGGATCTTTTTAGGTTTGGCCATCATGACCGAAATCATCGGCACCTTGTCGATGAAATACGCCAGCGTCAATGGCGGCATGATTGGGCACATCGTGATGTACGTGATGATCACCGCGTCTTATGTGTTGCTGTCCGTAGCGGTAAAACGCGTGGCGCTGGGCGTGGCCTATGCGCTGTGGGAAGGCATCGGTATTCTGTTCATTACCCTGTTCAGCGTGCTGTGGTTCGACGAGCCAATCTCGGCGCTGAAGGTGCTGGGTCTGGCTACGCTGATCGCCGGCATCATGCTGGTGAAATCCGGTACCCGCAAAGAGCGAAAACAGGTCAGCCCGCGAGGTAACAACCATGCAACAGTTTGAGTTGTACCACATTGGGTTCCTGGGGCTGGCGATCGTGCTGGAAATCATCGCCAACATCTTCCTGAAGATGTCGGACGGCTTCCGTAAAATTTGGCTGGGGCTGTTGTCGCTGCTGTCGGTGCTCGGCGCGTTCAGCGCCCTGGCGCAGGCGGTGAAGGGCATCGATCTTTCGATCGCTTATGCGCTGTGGGGCGGTTTCGGTATCGCCGCCACCATCGCCGCAGGCTGGATCATGTTCGGCCAGCGGTTGAACGCCAAAGGCTGGATTGGCCTGGCGCTGCTGCTGATGGGGATGGTGATCCTTAAACTGTCCTGATAACGGGCAATAAAAAACCGCAGGCGTTGCCGTCTGCGGTTTTTTTTCGTCTGCGCTCAGGCTTACAGCGCGGCGATGATTTTGATTTCCACCTTGTACTTCGGATTCATCAGCTGCGCCTGCACCGTGCAGCGCACCGGCGCGCTGCCGGCGACCACCCAGGCGTCCCAGGCGGCGTTCATCGCGGCGAAGTCGGTGCTGTTGGCCAGGAAGATGGTGGCGTCCAGAATGCGGCTTTTGTCCGAACCTACGCGCGCCAGCAGCACGTCGATGGCGGCGAGGGCGTTGGCGGTCTGCGCGGTCGCGTCGTCGTCCAGGTTCTCCGGCACGCTGGTGTAGTAAACGGTCTCGTTGTGCACCACGGCTTCGGACCAGCGCTGATCGGGATCAATTCTTTCGATATTCATTTGCTTATCTCCATATCATAGTCCCGCTAAGGGTAGCACAGCCGGTAATGAAAAAGCGCGGCGATAAAGTGGGTGGTAGCCGGGCGGCAGGCTTGGCATAATCACCGCTGAATGACACCGGCAGAGAGACAGCGTGACAGACGATTTTGCAACAGACGGCGCATTGGCGCAGGCTATCAAGGGATTCAAACCGCGTGAGCCGCAGCGGCAGATGGCGCAAGCCGTCACCGAGGCAATCAATTTCAAGCAGGAGCTGGTGGTGGAAGCCGGCACCGGCACCGGCAAAACCTTCGCTTATCTGGCGCCGGCGCTGCGCGCCGATCGCAAAGTGATCATCTCTACCGGTTCGAAAGCGTTGCAGGATCAGCTGTATGCGCGCGATCTGCCCACCGTCGCCAAGGCGTTGAAGTACAAAGGCAAGCTGGCGCTGCTGAAGGGGCGCTCCAATTATCTGTGTCTCGAGCGGTTGGAGCAGCAGTCGATGGCCGGCGGCGAGCTGGCGGGGCAGACGCTGATCGATCTGGTGCAGCTGCGCAAGTGGTCGTCGCAGACCAAAGAGGGCGACATCAGCACCTGCAGCGAAGTGGCGGAAGACAGCTTCGTCTGGCCATTGGTGACCAGCACCAATGACAACTGCCTGGGCAGCGATTGCCCGCTGTATCAGGATTGCTTCGTGGTCAAGGCACGCCGCCGCGCGATGGATGCGGATGTGGTGGTGGTAAACCATCACCTGTTCCTGGCGGATATGGTGGTGAAAGAGGGCGGTTTCGCCGAGCTGATCCCGGAAGCCGAGGTGATGATTTTCGACGAAGCGCACCAAATCCCCGACATCGCCAGCCAGTATTTCGGCCAACAGCTCACCAGCCGCCAACTGTTGGATCTGGCGAAGGACATCACCATCGCCTACCGCACCGAGGTGCGCGACGCCGCTCAACTGCAAAAAAGCGCCGACCGTCTCAGCCTGAGCACGCAAGATTTCCGTCTGAATCTGGGCGAGCCGGGTTTTCGCGGCAATCTGCGTGACGTGCTCGGTGAACCGAACGTGCAGCGCGCTCTGTTGCTGCTCGATGACGCGTTGGAGCTGTGTTATGACGTGATGAAACTGTCGCTGGGGCGTTCGGCGCTGCTGGACGCCGCCTTTGAGCGTGCCACGCTGTACCGCGCGCGCCTCAAGCGGCTGAAGGCGGTGACGGAGCCGGGCTACAGCTATTGGTATGAATGCAACTCGCGCCATTTCGTGCTGGCGCTGACGCCGCTGACGGTAGCCGATCGGTTCCGCGAAATGCTGGACGAGAAGCCGGGCAGTTGGATTTTTACCTCGGCCACGCTGTCGGTCAACGAGCGGTTGGGCCACTTCACCGAACGGCTGGGGCTGACCAAGGCCAAAACGCTGCTGTTGCCGAGCCCGTTCGACTATGCCAAGCAGGCGCTGCTGTGCGTGCCGCGCTTTTTGCCTTCGCCGAATCAGCGCGGCGGAGCGCGCCAGCTGGCGCGCATGCTGCGGCCATTAATTGAAGCCAACAACGGCCGCTGCTTCTTTTTATGCACCTCGCACCAGATGATGCGCGAGCTGGCGGAAGAGTTCCGCGCCACGATGACGTTGCCGGTGCTGTTGCAAGGGGAAACCAGCAAAGGGCAGCTGCTGGCGCAGTTCGTCGCCGCCGGTAACGCGCTGCTGGTGGCGACCAGCAGCTTCTGGGAGGGGGTGGACGTGCGCGGCGATGCGCTGTCGTGCGTGATCATCGATAAGCTGCCGTTCACTTCACCGGACGATCCGCTGCTGAAGGCGCGCATTGAAGATTGCCGCCTGCGCGGCGGCGATCCGTTCAATGACGTGCAACTGCCGGATGCGGTCATCACCCTGAAACAGGGGGTGGGCCGTTTGATCCGCGACACCGACGATCGCGGCGTGCTGGTGATTTGCGATAACCGTCTGGTCATGCGGCCCTACGGCGAGGTGTTCCTCAATAGCCTGCCGCCTACGCCGCGCACCCGCGATTTGAAGCAGGCGATCGCCTTCCTGCAGGCTGCCGACACGTCGGCCACGTGAAAGATGAAGGGCTTACGGGGCTGTGCTACAATGCGCGCCCTGTATGAAAAACCCAGTTTTATTCCCGCCAGAGGTTGGCATGTCCACGCGAATTTTAGCGATCGATACCGCGACGGAAGCCTGTTCCGTCGCCGTCTGGAATCAAGGCGAAATCCACGCCCTGTTTGAGCTGTGCCCACGCGAGCATACGCAACGTATTTTACCTATGGTGCAGCAGGTGCTGGCGGAATCCGGCCTGGCGCTCAACCAGCTCGATGCGCTGGCCTTTGGCCGCGGCCCCGGCAGCTTTACCGGGGTGCGCATCGGCATTGGCATCGCTCAGGGCCTGGCGCTGGGCGCCGATCTGCCGATGCTCGGTATTTCCACGCTGCAAACCATGGCGCAGGGCGCCTGGCGCGTCTGCGGGGCGGAGCGGGTGCTGGCGGCGATAGATGCGCGCATGGGCGAAGTCTACTGGGGGCAGTTCGAACGCCAGGCGGACGGTAGCTGGTTGGAAAGCGAAGGCGAGGCGGTGTTGTCGCCGGCGCAGGCGCTGGAGCGTGCGCAGCGCCTGCAGGGCGAGTGGGCCCACGTCGGCACCGGCTGGCAAACCTATCCCGATCTGGTCAAGGGGTCTACGCTGAGCGTGCGTGACGGGCAGATGCTGTTGCCGCAGGCGCAAGACATGCTGCCGCTGGCGCTGCACGCCTGGCAACAGGGGCTGGCGGTGGCGGTGGAAAACGCCGAGCCGACCTATCTGCGCAATGAAGTCACCTGGAAAAAACTGCCGGGCCGCGAGTAAGCGCGGCCTATTGTGCTGTTGTTGAGGCCGGGCGATGAAAGCCTGCAACTTGAACGATGAAACGCGGTCAAAGTTACAGCCATTTCAGGAGATTGCGACCATGTTAATCCGCACTGCAAGTAAAAAGCTGTCGCTGCTGGCCGTCGCCTGCGGCGCGCTGGTTCTGTCCGGGTGCGTTACCGTACCGGATGCTATCAGAGGTTCCACCCCTTCGCCGGTGACTCAGCTTTCCTCGGTACAAAATGCACCTAATCTGTTTACCGGCGCGGAAGCCCGCTTCGGCGGCACCGTAGTAAACGTCGCCAACGAGCAAGGGCGCACGGTGCTGGAGATCGCGGCGGTGCCGCTCGACAGCGGTGCGCGGCCGATTCTCGGTGAACCGTCGCGCGGCCGCTTGCTGGCCACGGTAAACGGCTTCCTCGAACCGGTTGATTTCAAAGGCCAGTTGGTGACCGTCGTCGGCCCCATTACCGGCCTGAAAGAGGGGCGTATCGGCATGACGCCGTATCGCTTCGTGACGATGAACGTGACCGGTTTCAAACGCTGGCACCTGGTGCAGCAGGTGGTGATGCCGCCTGCGCCAATGGGCCCTTGGGGCTGGCGCGGTGGCCCGTGGGGACCCGGTTGGGGCGCAGGCTATGGTTGGTACAATCCCGGCCCGGCACAGGTGCAAACCATCGTAACCGAGTAGCATACGCTTGATGTGAACACATTTGACAGGGCGGCTCAGGCCGCCCTTTTGCTTTTTGGGATAAGGAATATCCGACAATTAGTGACGTACATCGCAACCTGAATAATGTTTAAAACCTGCACTGGTCTGCTGAGTTAAAATATTGTTATGGTTAGGCTGCGAGTTTGAGGCTGCGATGATAATTAGTAATGATTTCAGGAGTAATACCTTGGATAAGGTCTGGTTAAAACGGTATCCGGCAGATGTGCCCGCAGAGATTGATGCCGATCGCTATTCGTCGTTGATCGAAATGTTTGAGCATGCCGTGCAGCGCTATGCCGATCAGCCCGCCTTTATCAACATGGGCGAGGTGATGACCTTCCGCAAACTGGAAGAGCGCAGCCGGGCTTTCGCGGCTTACCTGCAAAATGAACTGGGCCTGAAGAAGGGCGACCGCGTCGCGCTGATGATGCCTAACCTGTTGCAATACCCCATCGCCCTGTTCGGCATTCTGCGCGCCGGTATGGTGGTGGTTAACGTCAACCCGCTGTATACCCCGCGCGAGCTGGAACACCAGTTGAACGACAGCGGCGCCAGCGCCATCGTCATCGTCTCCAACTTTGCCCATACGTTGGAAAAAGTGGTGTTCAACACTCAGGTCAAGCACGTGATCCTCACGCGCATGGGCGATCAGCTTTCGGCCGCCAAAGGCACGCTGGTCAACTTTGTGGTCAAGTACATTAAGCGCCTGGTGCCTAAATATAACCTGCCGGACGCCATTTCATTCCGCAGCGCGCTGCAGCGCGGACGCCGTCTGCAATATGTAAAGCCGGACATCATTAATACCGATTTGGCCTTCCTGCAATACACCGGCGGCACCACCGGCGTAGCGAAAGGCGCGATGCTGACGCACCGCAACATGCAGGCCAACCTTGAACAGGCCAAAGCCGCCTACTCGCCGCTGTTCCGTGAAGGGCAGGAACTGGTGGTGACGGCGTTGCCGCTGTACCACATTTTCGCGCTGACGGTGAACTGCCTGCTGTTTATCGATCTGGGCGGGCGCAATTTGCTGATCACCAACCCGCGCGATATTCCGGGGCTGGTGAAGGAGCTGGGTAAATACCCGTTCACCGCCATGAGCGGGGTGAATACCTTGTTCAACGCGTTGCTGAACAACGAAGAGTTCCACAAACTCGACTTCTCCACGCTGCGTTTCTCGGTCGGCGGCGGCATGTCGGTGCAAAAAGCGGTGGCCGAGAAGTGGGAGAAAACCACCGGCAAACACCTGCTGGAAGGCTATGGCCTGACGGAGTGCGCGCCGCTGGTGGCCGGCAACCCTTACGATCTGAAACACTACAGCGGCAGCATCGGCTTACCGGTGCCGTCGACGGATATTCGGCTGTTGGACGACAATGGCCAGGATGTGCCGCCGGGAGAACCGGGCGAACTGTGGGTCAAAGGCCCGCAAGTTATGTTAGGCTATTGGCAACGCCCGGAAGCTACCGACGAAGTGCTGAAAGATGGCTGGTTGGCGACCGGTGATGTGGTGACCGTGGACGAGCAGGGGTTTGTGCGCATCGTCGACCGTAAGAAAGACATGATCCTGGTCTCTGGTTTCAACGTTTACCCGAACGAGATCGAGGACGTGGTCAGCCAGCATCCGAAGGTGCTGGAATGTGCGGCGATCGGGGTACCCAGCGAGGTCTCCGGCGAGACGGTGAAGATCTGCGTGGTGAAGAAAGACGCCTCGCTGACCAAGGAAGAGCTGTTGACCCATTGCCGTCGGCACCTGACCGGGTATAAAGTGCCTAAAATTGTTGAGTTCCGCGATGAATTGCCGAAGTCGAACGTCGGCAAGATTTTGCGGCGAGAACTGCGCGATGAGCTAAAAACGCCGAAACCGGCCGATGCCGCCTAGGTTTCGCTCTTGCGCCTGACTATCGACAACGCCGGTGAATGCCGGCGTTGTTGTGTTTGAATCCTACAAGAGAATGATGTTTTGAATTATCAGTTGATCACTACCGATGCCGGATTGCAGCAGGTCTGCGAGCAGGCGAGAAAGCATGCCCAGATTGCGCTGGACACCGAGTTTGTCAGAACGCGCACCTACTATCCGCAGCTGGGCCTGATCCAGCTCTACGACGGTGAACAACTCTCCCTTATCGATCCTCTGCCGATCAAGCAATGGCAGCCGTTTGTCGACCTGCTGGCCGATACCGCCGTGGTGAAGTTCCTGCATGCCGGCAGTGAAGATCTTGAAGTGTTTCTCAACGCCTTTAAAACGCTGCCGACGCCGATGGTCGATACCCAGATCCTGGCGGCGTTTACCGGCCGGCCGCTCTCCTGCGGTTTCGCGACGCTGGTGGCGGAGTATATGAAAGTTGAGCTGGACAAGAGCGAGTCGCGCACCGACTGGCTGGCGCGCCCGCTGACCGAAAGGCAGTGCGTGTACGCAGCCGCCGACGTGTTCTATCTGCTGCCGATGGCTAAACAGCTGGTGCAGGAGACCGAAGAGGCCGGTTGGACCGCGGCGGCCAACAACGAGTGCCTGCTGCTGTGCCAGCGCCGCAGCGAGGCGCTGGCGCCGGAATTGGCCTATCGCGAAATCAGCAATGCCTGGCAGCTGCGCCCGCGTCAGCTCGGTTGTTTGCAGAAGTTGGCGGAATGGCGGCTGCGCCAGGCGCGCGAGCGCGATCTGGCGGTGAACTTCGTGGTGCGTGAGGAAAACCTGTGGCAGGTGGCGCGCTATATGCCGTCTTCGCTGGGAGAACTGGATTCGCTGGGCCTGAGCGGGCCGGAGATCCGTTATCACGGTAAAACGCTGCTGGCGCTGGTGGCGGAGGCCGAAGCGCTGGACGAATCCGAGCTGCCGGCGCCGTTGGCAAACCTGATCGATCAGCCGGGCTACAAGAAGGTGTTCAAAGACATCAAGGCGGCGATCGCTACCGTCAGCGTGCAAAGCGGGTTGAGCAGCGAGCTGCTGGCATCCCGTCGCCAAATTAACCAATTGCTGAACTGGCATTGGCAACTGAAAGACGGCGAAAGTCGCCCTGAATTAATCAGCGGCTGGCGCGGCGATCTATTAATGGCACCGCTGCAGGACATCCTGAAAGATTATTAATCGCTGATTATCACCAGGGCAGGGTAGGGAAACTCTGCTCGGGTGAATATAGGCAGGAAATAATGCGTTGAAGGTAAATCTGGCCAGAATTTACTTTAAACGAGGCGGCGGCAAAGTTAATTGGGAATAGTCCCAAAGGGAAAAATCGCTTTTTTGCTGCCGATAAAGCTTAATAACTGGATGCACATACAGTTACCCCCTGCATAAAATATACAGGGGGTAATTAATGCGTCGCAATCATTTAGCTGCTTCTTCCGATTCCGGTAATGTCACGTTAAGTTCAAGTACCGAAATATCGTCCCCTTTCTGCTCGAACTGCACGTGCAGCATTTCAGGATCGATCTGAATGTATTTGCAAATAACCGCCAGAATATCGCGTTTCAGATCAGGCAGATACGGGGGCTCACTGTCCCCGCGACGACGCTCTGCGACGATAATCTGCAGCCGTTCCTTGGCTATATTGGCTGTCTGTTTTTTGCGGGACAGAAAGAAGTCTAATAAGGCCATGGTTTATCCCCCAAAAAGGCGTTTCAGGAAACCCTTCTTCTCTTCTTCAATGAAGCGGAATGGGCGTTCTTCCCCCAACAAGCGGCAAACGGTATCGTCGTACGCCTTACCGGCGTCTGACTCGGCATCCAGAATGACAGGCTCACCCTGGTTGGAAGCGCGCAGCACGGACTGGTCTTCCGGGATCACACCCACCAGTGGAATGCGCAGGATTTCCAGCACGTCTTCCATGCTCAGCATGTCGCCACGGCTGACGCGACCCGGGTTGTAACGGGTCAGCAGCAGGTGTTCCTTGATGGGCGACTCGCCTTTCTCGGCGCGGCGTGACTTGGAGGAGAGGATGCCCAGGATACGGTCGGAGTCGCGTACCGAAGACACTTCCGGGTTGGTGGTGATGATAGCTTCGTCGGCGAAATACAGCGCCATCAGCGCACCGGTTTCGATACCGGCCGGTGAATCGCACACCACGAAGTCAAAATCCATCTCGCCGAGATCGTTGAGAACTTTTTCAACGCCTTCGCGGGTCAACGCGTCTTTGTCGCGCGTCTGCGAAGCAGGCAGGATATAGAGGTTTTCAGTGCGTTTGTCTTTGATCAACGCCTGATTCAGCGTGGCATCGCCCTGAATCACGTTCACGAAATCATACACTACCCGACGTTCGCAGCCCATGATCAGGTCAAGATTACGCAGGCCGATATCGAAATCGATCACGACGGTTTTCTTGCCTTTCTGGGCCAGGCCGGTAGCGATGGCCGCGCTCGAAGTGGTCTTGCCAACGCCCCCTTTACCCGATGTAACAACAATAATGCGTGCCATGAAATGGATTCCTTGTCAAAAGGGCTTAATTTAAAGGTTGTATGGTTAAAGCGTTATCCAACAGGCTGAGTCGTACGGCCTGCCCGACGTAATCGGACGGGATTTGGTCGCTCAACCAGTACTGCCCTGCGATAGAGACTAGCTCAGCCGCCAGGTGGGTGCAAAAAATCTGACATTGCGTGTCGCCTGACGCGCCTGCCAGTGCGCGACCGCGCATCATGCCGTAGACATGAATGTTGCCGTCGGCAATCAGTTCGGCGCCGGCGCTGACGCTGCTGGTCACGATAAGATCGCAGTTGCGGGCGTAAATCTGTTGGCCGGAACGGACAGGCGTGCTGATGATGCGCGTTTTGGCGGGGGCGTTATCCGCCACCACGGGCGCAGGTGCAGGCTCCGGCGCCGCCATTTTCTGGCCTTTGCCTTCGCTCAGCAGCGGCAGCCCGGCGCGGGCTATCGCGCGCTTTTGACGCTCATCTCTGCAACCGCTGATACCCACAACGCGCAGACCTGCTGCCGCGACAGCCTGTTGAAGTTCTTTCCAGTTCGCATCGCCTTCCAGCGTTGCGACGTTGATAACAACAGGGGCGTTTTTCAGAAAAGCGGGCGCTTGCTCAACTTTTTCCTGTAACGCCTGACGTATTACCTCGGGCTGCGAATTATGCAAATGAACAACCGATAGGGTAAAACTGCTGCCTTTTAGCTCAATTGGCGATTGTGACATCTATCCTGACTCAGTCTCAGCAACTTTAAATCCCCGGAATACCACTCGGGGTGCGATATTCCGATGTACTATAAGCATGTTATAGTCAGAGTTATATCCAGGCAAGACGCTCCCTCAATTAAATAGAGTTAAAAAAATGCTTTGTGTGATCTATAGAAGCCCGAAACGCGATCAAACTTATCTTTATGTCGAAAAAAAAGACGATTTCTCTCGTGTGCCAGAGGATCTGATGAAAAGTTTCGGCGTGCCGCAATTCGCCATGATGCTTTCGCTCGATGAGCGCAAGAAATTGGCCTCGGCGGATATCGAAAAGGTGAAGCAGGCGTTGAAAGACGAAGGCTATTACCTGCAGTTCCCGCCGCCGGTTGAAAACCTGCTCAATCAGCATCTGGCGGGCGACAAGGCCTGAGATAGTCGCCACGGGCAAGGGAGGCGCGATGACACGTTCGGCGAGAAGAACCGTATTGGCCGCCTGGCTGGCGCTGGGCGGTGTGCTGATGCCCGGCGCGCCGCAGGCGGCTCAGGAGACGACGCTGGCGGCGAGCGGCCGCGATCCGGCGCAGTTCCCGGCGTATGTCGAGCAGCTCAAGCGCCGGGCGCGGGAGCAGGGCATCAGCCAGGGCACCCTTGACCGCGCTTTTGCGCAAATCCATTTCGTCGATCGGGTGATCAAGGCCGATCGCAATCAGCCGGAGCAAAAGGTCACCCTGGACGACTACCTGCGGCGGGTGATGTCGCCCGTTAAGGTGCGTCAAGGGCGCGAACTGTATCGGCAGCGCCAGGCGCAATGGGCGCGCGCCAGCGAGCGCTACCGGGTGCCGGGGCGCTATATCATTGCGCTGTGGGGCATGGAGAGCGCCTACGGCAAGATTCAGGGGCAGGAAGATGTGGTGTCCGCGCTGGCGACGCTGGCGTTTGAAGGGCGCCGCGAGGCCTTTTTCAGCCAGGAGCTGATGGCGGCACTGCGGATAGTCGAGCAGGGGCACGTCGGCGATACGCCGCTGAAAGGCTCCTGGGCCGGCGCGATGGGGCAATGCCAGTTTATGCCGAGCTCCTTCTTGCGCTACGCGGCGGACGGCGACGGTGACGGGCGCATCGATATCTGGAATAACATTGATGACGTCTTTGCGTCTACGGCCAGTTATTTGTCCAAAGAGGGCTGGCAGCCCGGTATCGGCTGGGGGCGCGAGGTTAAACTGCCCGCCGGTTTCAAGCGATCCGAGCTGGGGTTGAAAGACGCGCAGGCGCGCAGCGTCAACGCCTGGCAACAGCGCGGGGTGCGTCGTGCGGATGGCAGTGCATTGCCGCATGCCGTCCAGCGCGGTTGGATCATCGCGCCGGATGATCTCCAGGGGCGGACGTTCCTGGTCTATGATAATTTCCGCACCCTCATGCACTGGAATCGCTCTTACTATTTCGCCATCGCCGTGGGTATGATGGCGGACGCGATCGGGCATTGAACCGGCACACCAATAATCGGCTTGGCGCGCCAAGCCTCCACAGTTTGGGAGAAGCGGTATGTATCAACATAGAGACTGGCAGGGTTCGCTGCTCGATTTTCCGGTGAACAAGGTGGTTTGTGTCGGCAGCAACTACGCCGATCACATCAAGGAAATGGGCAGTGCGGTTTCCGTCGAGCCGGTGGTGTTCATCAAACCGGAAACGGCGCTGTGCGATATTCGCCAGCCGGTGGCTATCCCCAAAGAGTTCGGTGCGGTGCACCATGAGGTGGAGCTGGCGGTATTGATCGGCACGCCGTTGAAACAGGCCAACGAAGACCGCGTTGCGCGGGCGATCGCCGGCTACGGCGTGGCGCTCGATCTGACGCTGCGCGATCTGCAGGCGGGTTTTAAAAAGGCCGGTCAGCCGTGGGAGAAGGCCAAGGCTTTCGACGGTTCCTGCCCGATGTCGGGGTTTATCCCGGTGGCGGAATTTGGCGATCCGCAAAACGCCGAGCTGTCATTGACCGTCAACGATCAACTGCGCCAGCAGGGCAATACGCGTGACATGATCACGCCGATCCTGCCGCTTATCAGTTACATGAGCCGTTTCTTCACGCTGCGCGCCGGCGACATCATCCTGACCGGCACGCCGCAGGGCGTAGGCCCGATGGCCTCCGGCGACATGCTGAAAATCAGCCTGAACGGCAAAATGCTCAGCACCCGCGTGATCTGATCTCTCGCCGCCGGCGCCGTCGGCGGCAAAGCTTGCATCTTGCGGCTAAAATGTCTATATAGTCCCCCCTCGAACCTGTGCGCAGGTGACTTATCCATTTACCGAAACCGGACGCTAACATGTCACAACTCGCTTTTTGGCAACAGAAAACGCTGGCGGAAATGTCAGAACAAGAGTGGGAATCGCTGTGCGACGGGTGCGGGCAATGCTGTTTGAATAAGCTGATCGACGAAGATACCGACGAGATTTATTTTACCAACGTAGCCTGCAACCAGCTCAACATCAAATCCTGCCAATGCCGCAACTACGAGCGGCGCTTCGAGCTGGAAGAAGACTGCATCAAACTGACGCGCGAGAACCTCACCACCTTCGATTGGTTGCCGCCGACCTGCGCCTATCGCCTGATCGGCGAAGGCAAGCCGCTGTTCCCCTGGCATCCGCTGCTGAGCGGCTCCAAGGCGGCGATGCACGGCGAGCGCATCACGGTACGGCATATCGCGGTGCGCGAGAGCGAAGTGGTGGACTGGCAGGACCATATCCTCAACAAGCCGGACTGGGCCAGATAAAGGCGGGCGCCTGCAGGGCAAAATGGGGCTTCATGCAAGAGGGCGGCGTGTTCAGACATGCCGCCCTCTTGCATTATTTAATCATTGGCGTGCGAATGGCGTTGACGCTCTAGGCCGGACAGAGGGAAATTTCAACATTTGATTCAAGGATGATAGGGGCTTGCGTAATAGGAGGTAGGGGGAAAAAAGCCCCTGCAAAGATGAGGGGCAAGACACACAACAACACCAGGGAAATCGGTAGTACTCACTTTGCCGATACTATAAGGATTTTATGGGTAAACTTCACCAAAATATTGTGCTCTGAATGTGACAAAGGTGCAGTCGTTCATTAGTAACGGTAATTTATTGATGCCTGTAGGTAGGGAGAGCCGCGCTGGCGCAGCCTGTTTTTACCCGCCGGCGTCGCAGAAGTTTAATGTTATGTAAATTACGCGCTTAACCGCGCCAGGATGCTTCTTTTCAAACGATAAGTTGGGTAATTTGGCCGCTCTCCCGCAAGTTCGAGAGTATAACAATGAAAATGGTCCGTCTGTTTGCCGTGGCTGGAGCGCTGATCGTGCTCGTTTACTTCCTTACACATACCTGAGAGGGTTTTATCTCGGAATGTGACAGCAATACCTAAAAAAACGGCGCCTTTCGGCGCCGTTGTTTGTTTGTCAGCCGATCAGCGGCCGAACAGATCGCGGCGACGTGGGCGAACAAATTGTGCGATCAGCACAATCAGCGCCACCAGCAGATAGGCGCCGAAGATGCCGACCAGCCACTGTGGCATTTCCAGCGTCAGGAATTGCCATTGGCGCACGGAGCAGTCGCCGGAAGCGTGGAACACCGCCGGCAGCCATTTGTCCAGCGGCAGCCACGAAGGGAAGCTCACGAAGAAGTCGCAGGTATTGAACGGGGAAGGGTGCAACTGGATCATGGTGTGCTTCCACGCCAGCTGGAGGCCTTCCCAGGCGCTGTAGATCCACAGCAAGATCGCCGCGTAGCGCAGCGGGGTTTTCGGCGCGATGGCGCCCACCAGCGAGGCGCCGAGAATGCCGAACAGCGCACAACGCTCATAAATGCACATCACGCACGGCTGCAGCAGCATAACGTGCTGAAAATAGAGCGCGACCAGTTCCAACACCAACGCTGTCAGGGCCATTAGCAGCCAGGCGCCGCGTCCTTGTGAACAGCGGTTAAAGAATTGCAACATATCTAGATTCTTCCATGCAGTAAGCAATTGAACCGGCAGTGTAAACCAATTCCTCCTCGCTGCCAGCCTCCTGGGCTGGATTCAGCGTAAAAATAGTCGGTTCACCCTGCCGGCACCGTCTCAGTGGCCGACGGCGTCGACGGGCGGCAGCGTCAGCCAATGCCACTGGGTCAACAGCTCGGTCGCCGGTTCCAGCGTGAACTGGACGCACAGCAAGCCAACCACCGTCAGCACCACCGTATAAGGCAGGGCCATCCACACCATGCGGCCATACGACAGACGCACCAGCGGCGCCAATGCCGACGTCAGCAGGAACAGAAACGCCGCCTGCCCGTTAGGGGTGGCAACCGATGGCAGGTTGGTGCCGGTATTGATGGCGACCGCCAGCAGCTCGAACTGCTTCAGCCCGATAGCGCCGGTTTCCAGCGCGGTGCGCGCCTCGTTAATGTAAACCGTGCCGACGAACACGTTGTCGGAAACCGACGACAGCAGGCCGTTGAACAGATAGAACAGCGAAAGCTGAGAGGCGGGCTCGGCGCGCAGCACGAACTGGATCACCGGGCTGAACAGGTGCTGTTCGATGATCACCGCGACCACGGTGAAAAACACCGTCAGCAGAGCGGTGAACGGCAGCGCTTCCTGGAACGCTTTGCCGATGGCGTGCTCATCGTTCACGCCGCACAGGGAGGTGGCGAGCACGATCACCGACAGGCCGATCAGCCCCACTTCCGCCAGGTGGAAGGCCAGCGCCAGCACCAGCCAAACGCCGATCAGCGCCTGCATCACCAGTTTGAGCCGTTCTTGCTTGCTGCGGCCCGCGGTGGCCTTGCGGTCATACTCTTTCAGCACGTCGCGCACCGCCTCCGGCAACTGCGCGCCATAGCCAAACAGGCGAAAACGTTCTACCAGCCAACAAACCAGCAGGCCGCACACCAACACCGGCAGCGTGACCGGCGCCATACGCAGGAAGAAATCGATAAAGCCCCAGCCCGCGTTTTTGGCGATGATTAGGTTCTGCGGCTCGCCCACCATGGTCATGACCCCGCCGAGCGCGGTGCCGACGCCGGCGTGCATCAGCAGGCTGCGCAGAAAGGCGCGGAATTGCTCCAGCGTCTGTTTACGCTCTTCACCGGCGAAATCGCTGTCATCGCCGATGTCGCCATCGGGGCGATTCGAGGTCACGTTGTGATAGATGGAATAAAAGCCGGTGGCCACGCTGATCACTACCGCCACGACCGTCAGCGCGTCGAGGAAGGCGGAAAGTAAGGCGGCGGCCAGGCAGAACGCCAGCGACAGCAGCGTTTTCGAAAGGATATTGAGCAGCAGCTTGGTGAACACGAACAGCAGCAGCTGCTTCATAAAGTAGATGCCGGCCACCATAAAGATCAGCAGCAGCAGCACTTCCAGGTTATGTTCGATTTCCTGCGAAACCTGCGCCGGGCTGGTCATGCCGATGGCCACAGCCTCCAGCGCCAGCAGGCCGCCCGGCAGCAGCGGATAGCATTTCAGCGCCATCGCCAGGGTAAAGATGAACTCGACCACCAGCAGCCAGCCCGCGATAAACGGGCTGGCGAAAAAGAACACCAGGGGGTTGATCGCCAGAAAAATGAGAATGGTCAGTTTGTACCAGTCGGGAGATTGCCCCAGAAAATTTTTGAGCAGAGCGCTGCGCAAGGTTGTTTCCATTGTCCTTTATGCATCCTTAAATCAGTCGTAGCACGTACCCTAACAATGCGGCGGGGGCGGGCGCAACCGGAGCTTGTTTTACGGCGGCAAATTTCCGCCGGCCGGTATTTTTGCTCGTTTTTTGCCACGTTATGCACACTTTCGTTTATTGTTTTTCGCTCACGCTATGTCATGTCAGCGCGATCTGGTATGATGAGCTGATTACTTTTACTGATTTTATCGTCGCAACGGAACGTCAAACACATGGTCATAAAGGCGCAGAGTCCTGCCGGTTTCGCGGAAGAGTACATTATTGAGAGTATTTGGAATAATCGCTTCCCCCCTGGCTCTATTTTGCCCGCGGAGCGTGAGCTTTCGGAGTTGATTGGCGTCACGCGCACCACGTTACGTGAAGTGTTGCAACGTCTGGCCCGCGATGGCTGGTTGACCATTCAGCATGGCAAACCGACCAAAGTGAACAATTTCTGGGAAACGTCCGGCCTCAATATCCTTGAGACCGTAGCCCGTCTCGATCACAAAAGCGTCCCGCAGCTGATCGATAACCTGCTGTCCGTGCGCACCAATATCGCGTCGATCTTTATTCGCGCCGCGGTGCGCAATCATCCTGAGCAGGCGCAGGAAGTGCTGGCGAAAGCCGCCGAGGTGGAAGATCAGGCGGACGCTTTCAATCTGCTCGATTACGAGATCTTCCGCGGCTTGGCGTTCGCTTCCGGCAACCCGATCTACGGCCTGATTTTCAACGGCCTGAAAGGGCTGTATACCCGCGTGGGCCGTTACTACTTCTCCAACCCGGAAGCGCGCAAGCTGGCGCTGGCCTTCTACAGCAAGCTGTCCACGCTGTGCCATGAGAAGCTGTACGATCAGGTGATGGATACCGTGCGCAACTACGGTAAAGACAGCGGGGCGATTTGGCAGAGCATGCAGGGCACCATGCCGAGCGATCTGACCGAAGCGCGTCGCTAATCGCGTGTCGATGAAATAACGAAGGGCGCCATGCGGCGCCCTTCGTCGTTGTGGCGGTTACAGCGGCGTCGGCCGCGGCGGGCAGCGATCGAGCAACTCCACGCTGCCGTCTTCGTTTTGCTGTTCGAGGATCACGTCGAAGCCCCACAGGCGATGCAGGTGCTTCAACACGTCGCGGCGGCTCTTATCCAGCGGTGCGCGTTCCTGTGGGATGTAGCGCAGCGTCAGCGAGCGGTCGCCGCGCAGATCCACGTTCCAGATCTGAATGTTCGGCTCGTGATTGCTCAGGTTGTATTGCGCCGACAGCTCCTGGCGGATCGCCCGGTAACCGGCCTCGTTGTGGATCGCGGCAATTTCCAGATAGTTGTTGCGATCGTCGTCCAGCACGGTGAACAACCGGAAATCGCGCATCACTTTGGGCGACAGGAACTGGCTGATAAAGCTCTCGTCCTTGAAGTCGCGCATGGCGAAGTGCAAGGTGTCCAGCCAGTCTTTGCCGGCGATGTCCGGGAACCAGTAGCGGTCTTCTTCGGTTGGCGACTGGCAGATTCGCTTGATGTCCTGGAACATGGCGAAGCCCAGCGCATAAGGGTTGATGCCGTTATAGTACGGGCTGTTGTACGGCGGCTGATACACCACGTTGGTGTGGCTGTGCAAAAACTCCAGCATAAACCGCTCGGTCACACGGCCCTCGTCGTACAAATGGTTGAGGATGGTGTAGTGCCAGAAAGTGGCCCAGCCCTCGTTCATCACCTGAGTCTGTTTTTGCGGATAAAAATACTGGCTGACTTTGCGCACGATGCGCAGCACCTCACGCTGCCAAGGTTCCAGCAGCGGCGCATTTTTCTCGATAAAATAGAGGATATTTTCCTGCGGCTCGCTCGGATAGCGGCGCGCCTGCTCCGGCGACTCTTCACGTTCGACGCGGGGCAGGGTCTTCCACAGCGTGTTCACCTGGCTTTGCAGATACTCTTCGCGGCTTTTCTGGCGCGCTTTCTCTTCCACCAGTGAGATTTTCTGCGGGCGTTTGTACCTGTCGACCCCGTAGTTCATCAGCGCGTGGCAGGAGTCCAGCAGCCGCTCCACTTCATCGACGCCGTAGCGTTCTTCGCACTGGCTGATGTAGTGGCGGGCGAACAGCAGATAATCGACGATGGAGCTGGCGTCGGTCCAACTGCGGAACAGATAGTTATTCTTGAAGAACGAGTTGTGGCCATAGCAGGCGTGCGCCATCACCAGCGCCTGCATGGTGATAGTGTTCTCCTCCATCAGGTAGGCGATGCAGGGATTGGAGTTGATGACGATTTCATACGCCAGCCCTTGCTGGCCCTGTTTGTAGCGCTGTTCGGTTTCGATGAATTTCTTGCCGAAGGACCAATGGGTATAGTTGATCGGCATGCCGACGCTCGAATAGGCGTCCATCATCTGCTCGGAGGTGATCACCTCGATCTGATGGGGGTAGGTGTCGAGCCGGTAATGCTTGGCGACGCGGTCAATCTGCTCCAAATACACCTGCAGCAGTTCGAACGTCCAGTCCGGTCCATCGCTCAGACGTTTGTCATCCTTGACCTTTTCATGTGTTGAAGTAGTCATCAGCGCACCCTCATTATTCACGGGTCTTGCTCAAACGGCAGACCCTGTATCAAGCATAGTTCAAGTCATAATTAACCATTGCAAATCAGTGAAATAAAAATGCCGGTACGCAAGGGAGCGAGCGGCGGTCAATCCGGCGCCCGTCCCGGCAGAAAGCGCCTCAGCACTTGGCTCCCTCTCCGAGTATAGCCCTGCGGCAAGGGCGCGCAACACACTGCCTGCTGCGCGACAGGGATTGAAAAATGTTATGTTATATTGTAACTTTTTGTTTTTCTCAATAACGGACAAGGAGCGCATTTTGGCGAGGCATTTTGGCAAACTGGCGGTGGCGCTGGCCGCACTGTTTATCAGCGGGCAGGCGTTTGCCCACGGGCATCATTCACATGGCAAGCCGCTGACGGAGGTGGAAAAAAAAGCGGAGGCGGGCGTGTTCGACGATAAGGACGTCAAAGATCGCAACTTGGCGGATTGGGAGGGCGTCTGGCAATCCGTGTATCCTTATCTGCTCAATGGGGATCTTGACCCGGTGTTCAAGAAGAAAGCGGCAAAGGATAAGAGTAAGACCTTCGCGGAAGTAAAGGCGTATTACCGCAAAGGGTATGCTACCGATGTGGATACCATCGGCATTGAAAACGGCGTCATGGAGTTTCATCGCGGCGACCAATCCAGCGCCTGTCAGTATAAGTACGCCGGGCACAAGATCTTGACCTATGTTTCCGGTAAAAAGGGCGTGCGGTATCTGTTCGAATGCCAGGATGCCGGCAGCCTGGCGCCGAAATTCGTGCAGTTCAGCGATCATATTATCGGCCCGCGCAAATCGGCACATTTCCATATCTTTATGGGCAACACGTCGCAGGAAGCGTTGCTGAAAGAAATGGACAACTGGCCGACTTATTACCCATTCCAACTGCAGACCAAAGAAGTCGTGGACGAGATGCTGCATCATTGATGCCACTCGCTCCCGTCACCACAAGCCCGCTTATGTGGGCTTGTGTTCAGTCAAACGGTCTGATTTGCAGGTAATCGTCCGTCACTGCCATTTCAAATAATGTTTCATCCGCCAACAGGGTCGCCCGCATTCGCTCCCGGGCTTGCCGGTAGCGTTCATCCAACTGAATATCACCGGCGTTTTCCCATGCGGCTCGGCTTGGCCACTGCGCATAGCCGATAAACTTCCCGCCCACCTCCCGATGCAGGCGCGAGCCAAGGCTGCCGCGCTGCAGATAGATCCCTTGGGTCAACTCAAGCCAGGCCAGGCGAAAGGCGTGTTCGTGCCCGGTTTTGACTGAGAACCGGTAGATGGCGATGAACATAAGGGGTTCTCCAGAAAAGCGACAATGTGAACTTTAGGATCTGCTTCTGGCTTCAACGTTCATATCGTGCTGCCGCGTTCAACCTAAACGGGCGGGGCTAAGGCATTAGCCTGTTTTATTCCAGTGGTAAAAACAAGGTTAATTTTTTGCCGAAATTTTACGCGTTTTTTCTGCTGCGGGGAGAGGGGATTCATTCTGTCTGTTATGTTGGTATTTTTTATTTTATCGGCTTTTTATTCTGTTTATATGTTGGCTGGTGTTTTTATATTCTGTTAAATCTATGTTGCTTATTACGCCTTTTTTGACTGCTGTCATTGATAGCGTTGCTATCGATTCAGCGGCGGTCTGACGCTATAATCCCTTCTAAACCGCATCTTATCGCTATTTACGAGCGGCTATTGCAAATGCTCGGCTCATCGACGATAAATTAATTGTGAATATTGTCACGTTTGATGACGAAGTTGTTGGACGGATTTTTTCACTGAGTTAATTTCCTGTGAGCAGAAGATTATGCTTTGTGAAGCCTTGGGCTGGAGTCAGCGATGCGAGTGGTAATTTTAGGTAGTGGAGTGGTGGGCGTAGCCAGTGCCTGGTATTTGGCGAAGGCAGGGCATGAGGTGACGGTGATCGATCGTCAGCCAGGTCCGGCACTGGAAACCAGCGCGGCGAACGCCGGGCAGATTTCACCGGGCTATGCCGCGCCCTGGGCGGCTCCGGGCGTGCCGTTGAAGGCCATCAAGTGGATGTTCCAGCGCCATGCGCCGTTGGCGATCCGCCTCGACGGCAGCAGCTTCCAGCTGAGCTGGATGTGGCAGATGTTGAAAAACTGCAACACCGAACACTACATGACCAACAAAGGCCGCATGGTGCGCCTGGCGGAATACAGCCGCGACTGTATCAAGGCGCTGCGTCAGGAGACCGGCATCCAGTACGAAGGTCGCCAGGGCGGCACGCTGCAGCTGTTCCGCACCCAACAACAGTTCGAAAACGCAGCGAAAGACATTGCGGTATTGGAAGATGCCGGTGTGCCTTACAGATTGCTGGAAGCCGGCCAGCTCGGTAGCGTCGAGCCGGCGCTGGCACAGGTGGCGCACAAGCTGACCGGCGGCCTGCAGCTGCCGAACGACGAAACCGGCGATTGCCAGCTGTTTACGCAGCAGCTGGCGAAAATGGCGCAGCAGGCGGGCGTAACCTTCCTGTTCAACCGCAGCGTTGACCGCCTGCTGGTGGAGGGCGACAAGATCGCCGGCGTGCAGTGCGGCGAGGACGTGTTTAAAGCCGACAGCTACGTGGTGGCGTTCGGTTCGTATTCCACGGCGCTGCTGCGCGGCCTGGTTTCTATCCCGGTTTATCCGCTGAAGGGCTATTCGCTGACCATTCCTATCACCGATGAAACGGCGGCGCCGTTCTCCACGGTGTTGGACGAGACGTACAAAATCGCCATCACCCGTTTCGATCAGCGCATCCGCGTCGGCGGCATGGCGGAGATCGTCGGTTTCAATACGCAGCTGGAGCAAAAACGGCGCGAAACGCTGGAGATGGTGGTGCGCGATCTCTACCCGAACGGCGGCAGAGTGGAAGACGCGACGTTCTGGACCGGCCTGCGGCCGATGACGCCGGACGGTACGCCCATTGTCGGCCGCACTTCGCTGAAGAATCTGTATCTCAATACCGGGCATGGCACGTTGGGCTGGACGATGGCCTGCGGTTCCGGGCAGTTGTTGTCCGATCTGATGTCCGGCATTACGCCGGCGATCCCTTCCGATGATCTGGCGGTGGCGCGTTACAGCGCCGGTTTTCGCCAGCAACACGCGGTTCCGCTGAACGACGTGCATCCCGCGCGTTAATCGTCGACGCTGTCATAGACTTTCCTGGCCACGCGCAGGCGCGCGTGGCCGCTGTACGCTGCCCCAAGGAGAAGCGATGCCCCGTCCGATAACCGCCACGATGCATCTTGGCGCAATTGAAAATAACCTGCAGGTGGTGCGCCGTTTCGCCCCCGGCGCCAAAGTCTGGGCGGTGGTCAAGGCCAACGCCTATGGCCACGGCATCAAACACGTTTGGCGCAGCATGGCGCAAACCGACGGCTTCGCCATGCTGGATCTGGCCGAAGCGGTGCTGCTGCGTGAGTCGGGTTGGCAAGGGCCGATTCTCCTGCTGGAAGGTTTCTTCCAGCCGCAGGATTTGGCGTTGCTCGATCGTTATCGCCTGACGACGGCGGTGCACAGCGACTGGCAGCTGGCGGCGATCGCCGATGCCACGCTGAGCGCACCGCTCAATGTCTATCTGAAAGTGAACAGCGGCATGAATCGGCTGGGGTTCGCACCCGAGCGGCTGCACGAGGTGTGGCGCAGGGCGCAGGCGATTGCCAACATCGGCGAGCTTACGCTGATGAGCCATTTCGCCACCGCCGACGGCCCGGAAGGCGTGACCCAGCAGATGGCTACCATCGAGGCGGCCGCTGCCGATATCCCGCTGCCGCGCTGCCTGGCCAACTCGGCCGCCACGCTGTGGCATCCTTCGACCCACGGCAGTTGGGTACGCCCAGGGATCATTCTGTATGGCGCTTCGCCGAGTGGGTGCTGGAATGACGTTGCGGCGACGGGGTTGCAGCCGGCGATGACGCTGAGCAGCGAGATCATCGGCATTCAGCAGCTGAAGTCTGGCGATCGCGTGGGTTACGGCGGCCGTTACAGCGCCGCCGGCGCGCAGCGTATTGGCGTGGTGGCCTGCGGTTACGCCGACGGCTATCCGCGTCATGCGCCGACCGGCACGCCGGTATGGGTTGACGGCGTGCTGACGCGCACCCTGGGAACGGTATCGATGGATATGCTGGCGGTGGATCTGACGCCCTGTCCGCTAGTCGAGCTGGGCGCCGAAGTGGAGCTGTGGGGGAAACGCCTGCCGGTGGACGAGGTGGCCACGGCGGCAGGAACGTTGGGCTATGAGCTGCTGTCGGCGTTAGCGGCGCGGGTGCCGGTCGCCATTGAAGCCTGAGCCGCGGCTCAGGCGACTTTTCTGATCTGCCCTTTAATCTGCTTGCTGAGCCGCCGCGCGTGCAGCGCCAGCAGGCAGCCCGCCAGCATCACCAGCGCCAGCGACAGCTTCGGTTGCAGCGGCAACGCCATCGCCACCAGACCCAGCGCGGCACCGCCCGCCATCTGCACGAAACCGACCAGCGCGGACGCGACGCCGGCCTCATTGGAATACGGCTCCAGCGCGTAGCTGGTGGCCGGGCCCATCACGAACGCCAACCCGGCGCAGGCGCTGGCGACCGGCAACATATACGCCAGCCAGTGCGCTTGCGCCGTCGCGGGCAGTAGCATGACGCCCAGCAGCAGGCCCAGACAGCCCAGCCCCATCAACATGCCGCCGGTCGCCAGACAAACCGGGCGGCCGACCTTGTGGATGATGCGGTTGGCGAAGAAGCTGACCAGCATGATCCAGAAACCGTTGGCGCCGAACACCAGCGAGAATTGCAGCGGGGTCAGGCCGGCGGTGCCCATCAGCACGTTCGGCGCCAGAGAAACGTAGGTCAGCGCCATGCCCATCGCCCCGGAGTTCACCACCGCAAAGGAGAGGAAACGGCGATCGCTGAGGATGCGCGCGTATTGGCGCACCGGCAACCCTTTGACCGGCACGGTGTCGGCAGGGCGAGTTTCCGGCAGGCGCAGCGCGATCAGCACCAACACCAGCAGCGCGTAGCCGACCAGGAACCAGAAGGGGGCGCGCCAGCCGAAGGCTTCGGCGAGCAGGCCGCCGAGCAGCGGCGCCAGCGCAGGGATGATGTTCAGCGTGCCGTTGAGAAAGCCGAAAGCGCGGGCGGCATCGTCGCCATTCAGGCGATCGCGCACGCCGCTGAAGGCGACGACGGCGGTGCAGCAAACCGCCACCCCTTGCAGCAGACGCGAAGCGATGAAAATCGTCGGGCTGGTGGCCAGCGCCGCCATCGCGGCGCCGATCATGTAGAGGATAATGCCGGCCAGCGCCACCGGCTTGCGGCCATAGTTATCCACCAGCGGCCCGGCGATGACCTGGCCGAGGCCAAGCACCAGAATAAACAGTGAAATGGTGGATTGGATCAGCGCTTCGCTGCTGCCCAGGCCGACGGCAATGGCGGGAATGGTCGGCAGGTAAAGATCGATGCCTAATGGGCCGAGCAGCACCAGGCTGAGAAGCATAAACAGAAACTTTTGCATAACAGGAAAGGCACGTCCAAGTGACAAAGAGGGCTAGAGTAGAGACTCTGGCGGCAAATGAAAAGGGGCAAAGCGGGTCAGCGCTGCGCCCCTTGGCGGTAATAGAGCGCCGAGACGGTATCGGCCACATAACGGGCCTGGTGGCGAGCATCATCCAGCGCGCGATGCGGCATACCTTCGAACGGGCGGGCTTTTTTCGGGTTAAAGCCGTGCAGTTCCGCCAGCGTGATCACCGTGCGCACGTCCTGGGTATCCCAGAATTTCCACGGGCAGGGCATTTCCAATTGCTGGAAGGCGTGTTCGAGGATCGCGCAGTCAAACTCTTTGCCGTTGCCCCAGACTTTCACCGTGTCGGTGCTGTTCATATGGATAAAGCGGCTGAGGCTGCTCAGCACGCGTTTCAGGCTCTCGGTGCCGCTGAAGGCCTGTTTGCGGGCCTCATCGGACTGTTTCGCCCACCAGGCGACCGTATCCAGGCTGATGGTTCGGCCCGGCTGGTCTTTCTGGCTGCTGACGGCGGCTTCGAATTCGGCGCCCAGCTCCCCGGTTCGGGGTTCGAAAAACACCGCCGCCACCACCAGAATGACGGCGCTGGGTTTTATATCCAGGGTTTCAATGTCTAACATCAGATGGTGCATCGGCGTATCCGGCGGTTGCGTGGTGGCTTAATGTTACTACAGAACGTGCGCCGATGAGGGCTGTGTTGTGTGCGCATGAAATCCTTTTAAAGCGCCGCGTTCAGGTTATGATATTCGGGATACTCTTGTCAGGTTGGTCGCTATCGGTGAGAACGCTTATCTTTATTCTGTGCATGGTCGGCTACTTGCTGCTGCTGGGCTACCTTGGCATGTTCGTCACGGACAAGATCTGTGAGAAGGCGGGTAACTACACTAAAATCTGCCGTATCGTAGACATTTCCGAACCGCACATCCCCTAATAGCCCCCTGTTTATCCCAGATAGTCGGTGGTAATCAGCGGCGTCAGGATGGCCGCCAGCGCCGTGAGCGCTCCCCATTGCCGCCAGCCCAGCCTCGCCAGCCAGTCATGCCGCTGCGGCGGCGTGGCCAGTTGCCCGACGGCCACGGCGCCGGTAAGCAGCAGCGTCAGAATCAGCAGCACCAGGCCACGGCTCACCAGCGTGAACTCTACATGCAGTACATTGGCGTAATACAGGCGCATCAGAATAAAATAGCTGAGCAAGACCCAAGCGAAAACGACGTTCTTCTTGAGCACCTGCTGCAGCATCAGCGCGAGGAACAGGCTGTGAAACAGCGACAGCAGCGGGGCCTCGATCGGATGCCGAACGCAGACGTTGTAGACCGCCATGTAAATGTTGAAAACCAGCAGGCTATAGATCACGTAAATATACCAGCCGTAGATGACCTTGAGCTTTTTCGGGTTCGGCGGCAGAGAGAGTGCGTCCGGTTTCATTAATGCCTCCTGATGATGCCATGCGAACGCTGCGGTTGAAGGCGGCGCGGCGACATCGTAATTTAAAATCCACAGGGTATATATCACCCGAGCGCTAAATGACAATTAAACGCCGGATCGGCTTTATTTCCGCGTTTGCCTGGAACTCTTTTGCGCTTGCGGGGTCGATTGGCGTGTGAACGCTTGGCGGTGTTCGCACCACAATGGAAGACGTAATGCATTGATATGAAAGATTATAAAAACACTTCGGGAACAAAAATCCTGCTGCTGTTCAGCCTGGCGTTTTATACGTTGTTGCCGCCGTTGTTGACGGCGGCCGTGTTTGACCGTTTCAATCTTAACCCGTTTGCGATCGTTAAATTTTTCCACTTTAACCCGTTTTCAGCCGATCGGGGCATACCCGGTTATCAGACGTTCTTCTACTTGCTGATGTTATGGTTGGGGGTGAATATTTTTCTCTGGCTGCTGGTGTGGGGCGCAGGGCGGCTGTATCAACGCTGGCGTGCGCCGCGCGGCTGATATTTTTCCAGGGGGGAAGAGTTACGCAGGGAAATGACTTTACATTCAATAATGAGACGTATTATCATTTGAATCGCCGGTGAGGGGAAAAGGGTTGTCTCCTTCTGTGCCCCCCGATCCGGCACGACATTGCTCACATTGCTTCCAATTTTCATGCCAGCCTTGCGCTGGCGTTTTTTTATCCCGCGCCAAAAATCCACTGCACCGGTGGTCGGCCTCTTTTCATTAGCATGCCTGTTTAAAAACCCACGCGAGGTATTGGGGGCGTCAGAACAGCGAAAACAGCAACACCACCGGCAGGCTTAACGGCCAGGTTAACCCGATGGTCAGCGCGCTGATACAGCGAATTTTGACGGTGTCCCGGCTAACCAGGTAGGTGAAAATCATAGAAACTAACAGGCCGATAAAATAACAGTATTGCGTTGCAACCCACAGCGACGACATGAAACCCGATCCCAGTTGTATTTTTACGCGCGAATTCTAGGAGCTTGGCGGGTGATAATCAATGACCAAAGGCCGTTTATTCAAACCTTTATCCATAAGAATGCATAATTTATTTCTATAAAGAACGTAGGGTTATTAACGGTCTTACGTTTATTACCAAAAGAAATCAACAGCATAGTTACCGGTAACATTTCGCGTCAGGCAAACCCTCTTTCTGGAGGTGACTCCCCTAAGTAGTAAAAGAGCCGGTGAAGGGGGGAACGCGATTGGGGTTATGACTCATAAAAATTAATGATGTATTGGCGGACGGACGGCTAAGGTGAGGTGGCGTCGGGTTTGGCGGTACGTGAACCCTTCAAGTGCCGGTTTTAGCGCATCTGTCACCATGCGCCGCCAGCCGGCCAGGGAGGGGGATTGTGGACGTTGCGGGTTTAATGAATGTTAAGACCGTAGACGAACAGCCACGAAAACAGCAGCGCCAGCAGGCATGCCATAAAAACGATGGAGATCATTTCCTTCACAACTTCATTCCTTTTCCCGTTGGGCTAAATTTACTTCTCTTTGTTTTTGCGCGAAATTTTAGATCGACATGGGTAAAAATCCTAGTTTTAATCGTTTTTTTCTCCACCCTTGCGGCGTAAGCCGCTTCGATAAGGCCGTGGCGACGCCGGAAAACCGGGAACGCTAACTCGTCGTCGCCATTGCTGAACGCCGTGAGGCTGACTATAAAAAATGGGGACTGCGTGGCGTCGAAGGCAGCCACGCGCCTCCCTTAAGGGGAGCCATTCATCTGTCTACGGCGCAGTCTATGAGATGCAGGAGTCGGCAATGAGCACACAACCCATTATCGTGCTGGTACGCTGATTCTGGGGCGGCGTCGCGCAGGGGATATTCGGCGATTCATACGGTGGAAATGCGTTGACCTCGCTGGTTTCCATGCCGATGAGGTGGCGGGTTTGATTGATGAGGCGGCCGGCGCGAAATACAGCAAGGGCAGAAAGGGTTTTCGGACTAAAAGATGACATTCTGCGGCAGGCTATCCCTTCGCTGATATCGCTATCGATATTAATAATCAACAGCATCATCGACACGCGGCGGCGGCAATAATGGCGTAGATGCCTGCCTTACGTATATCGCCTTAGCGTCCGTTAACGCCGATCATTTCTATGGCTGCACGATGCAACCGCTGAAAATAATCATCGGGCTGTTTTTCTATCTCCTGGATAAGGCTGGCGAGCAGGTTCTGTTTGGTTATCGGCTTGTTGGCGGTCAGCACCAGCAGCACGTTTTTGCCAAGCAGGCAGCATATTTGCTTATGGTATTCATCAACATCGTGCTTGTTGAGGCCATAGAGGGTGTAATCGATCATGATGTCTAACCTGCTGACAGGTAAATGCCCGCCGCAGCGGGCTGAGAAGCCATAGAAAAATAAAATGAGGCAAATTTCGCTTAGGAAGAGACTTAAGCGCGGGGTAACGATAACTGAATGGGAATATTCCTATCAAGCCGTGTGGGCACAGAGGCGAATGTTTAGGAATAACCTCAGAAGAACAAATAATAGAGACGGCCGTTCTGGGGAATCTGACTTATTATTGATATTGCCATTGCCTAAAAATCAAACATAGGTGATGTAAATATATAATGCGAAAAAGAAACAGCCGGAAAACGGCGTTTTCCGGCTGTGGTGACATTCACGCGACGTTATTCACACGGTCTGTTTGCGAAACAGTTCGCGGAATACCGGATAGATATCGTCCGGTTCGCGGATATGCTGCATGGCGAAGTTATCGAATCTCGCCTGCAGATCCTCATATTCGCGCCACAGCGTTTGGTGAGCGCGGCGAGTGATTTCTATGTAGCTGTAATAACGCACCATCGGCAGGATCTTCTTCGCCAACAGCTCATGGCACAGCGGTGAATCGTCGGCCCAGTTGTCGCCGTCCGACGCTTGCGCGGCGTAGATATTCCATTGCGCCGGGTCATAACGCTCTTCGACCACGTCGTTCATCAACTTCAGCGCGCTGGAGACGATGGTGCCGCCGGTTTCCTGCGAATAGAAGAACTCCTGTTCGTCCACCTCTTTCGCCTGGGTGTGATGGCGAATATAGACCACCTCGACGTTCTTGTAGGTTCGGCTCAGGAACAGATAAAGCAGAATGTAAAAGCGCTTGGCCATGTCTTTGGTCGCCTGATCCATTGAACCGGACACGTCCATCAGGCAGAACATCACCGCCTGGCTGGAAGGCTCCGGCCGGCGCTCATAGTTTTTGTAGCGCAGGTCGAAGGTATCGATAAACGGTACGCTTTCGATTTTCTTGCGCAGTTCGGCAATTTCCTTGCGCAGCCGCTCCTCTTCCAGCAATTGCACCGGTTCGGTGTTTTCCAGCTGGGTCAGCGCGTCTTCCAGCTCGTGTAACGCGCGTCTTTTACCGGCGGTCATGGCGGTACGTCGCGCCAACGAGTTCTGCAGCGAACGCACGACGCTGATGTTGGCCGGCACGCCGTTGGCGGTATAGCCGGCGCGATGGGTTTTGAACTCGGTCAGCTGCTTGTACTGATTCTTTTTCAGGTTGGGCAGGGCGAGATCCTCGAACAGCAGATCGAGGTACTCGTCTTTGGAGATCTGGAAGACGAATTCATCCTGGCCTTCACCGTCCTGGCTGGCGTTGCCCTGGCCGCCGCCACCGCCTGCGCCGCCCTGAGGCCGCTCAACGCGATCGTTCTGCACGAAGTGGTCATTGCCCGGGTGAACGCGATGGCGAGTGCCGCCGCGCCCCTGATGAAACATCGGTTCGTTGATATCGTCAGTGGGGATGGAGACCGACTCCCCGCTGTCTACGTCGGTGACCGAACGCTTGTTGATGGCTTCGGCAATCGACTGTTTGATTTGCGACTTGTAACGGCGCAAGAAGCGCTGGCGGTTCACCATGCTCTTATTTTTGCCGTTCAGCCGCCGGTCAATGAAATAGGCCATACTTCCCCCAAACGACGTTGCCAACTCTTCATGTCCCGGCCGCGACAGCGCAATGTGCCAGCCCCTCCCTGGGCTGCGCTGCAACGTCCATGACTGTGGACATGGCCCTGATAATGCCGCTTACCTGAGGCGTTATGAGGATTTTCTGACCCGCAGATACCATTCACACAGCAGGCGCACCTGCTTGCGGGTATAGCCTTTCTCCATCATGCGGTCGACGAAGTCGTCGTGTTTCTTCTGCTCGTCCGTCGATGTTTTGGCGTTAAACGAAATGACCGGCAACAGCTCTTCGGTATTGGAGAACATTTTCTTCTCAATCACTGTGCGCAGCTTCTCGTAGCTGGTCCAGTTCGGATTACGGCCATTGTTGTTGGCGCGGGCGCGCAGCACGAAGTTCACGATTTCGTTACGGAAATCTTTCGGGTTGCTGATACCGGCCGGCTTCTCGATTTTCTCCAGTTCGGCGTTCAACGACTCGCGGTCGAACAGCTGACCGGTGTCGGGATCGCGATACTCCTGATCCTGGATCCAGAAGTCCGCGTAGGTCACGTAGCGGTCAAAAATGTTCTGGCCGTATTCCGAGTAGGATTCCAGATAGGCGGTCTGGATCTCTTTGCCGATAAACTCGGCGTATTTCGGGATCAGATAGCCTTTCAGGTGCTCCAGGTATTTCTCGGCCAAATCCTGCGGGAACTGTTCGCGTTCGATCTGCTGCTCCAGCACATAGAACAGGTGTACCGGGTTGGCCGCCACCTCGGCGTGATCGAAGTTGAATACCCGCGAGAGGATTTTAAAGGCGAAACGGGTGGAGAGGCCGTTCATGCCTTCGTCAACCCCGGCGTAGTCGCGGTACTCCTGATAGGACTTGGCTTTCGGATCGGTATCCTTGAGGCTTTCACCGTCATACACGCGCATTTTCGAGTAAATGCTCGAGTTTTCCGGCTCTTTCAGCCGCGACAGCACGCTAAAGCGCGCGAGCGTTTCGAGGGTGCCCGGCGCGCAGGGCGCGTGGGTCAGCTCGCTGTGATCCAGCAGCTTGTCGTAAATCTTGATCTCTTCCGACACGCGCAGGCAGTAAGGCACCTTGACGATGTACACGCGGTCGAGGAACGCTTCGTTGTTCTTGTTGTTACGGAAGGTCACCCACTCGGATTCGTTGGAGTGCGCCAGAATGATGCCGTTGAACGGCAGGGCGGAGATGCCCTCGGTGCCGTTGTAGTTGCCTTCCTGGGTCGCCGTCAGCAGCGGGTGCAGCACCTTGATCGGCGCTTTGAACATCTCGACGAACTCCATAATCCCCTGGTTGGCGCGGCACAGGGCGCCGGAGTAGCCGTAGGCGTCCGGATCGTTCTGCGCATGGTTCTCCAGCTTACGGATGTCCACTTTACCGACCAGCGCCGAGATGTCCTGGTTGTTCTCATCGCCCGGTTCGGTTTTGGCGATGGCGATCTGCTCCAGGATGGAAGGGCGCACTTTGACGACTTTAAACTTGGTGATGTCGCCGCCGAACTCATGCAGGCGCTTCGCCGCCCACGGCGACATGATGGTGCCGAGATAGCGACTCGGGATGTTGAACTCTTTTTCCAGGATCGAGGCATCTTCCTGCGGGTTGAACAGGCACAGCGGATGATCGTTGACCGGGCTGCGTTCGCCGTTGGCGCTGAGGGTGTAGATGGGCACGCGCTGCATCAACGCCTTAAGACGCTCCGCCAGCGAGGATTTACCGCCGCCCACCGGGCCCAGCAGGTAAAGGATCTGTTTCTTCTCTTCCAGGCCCTGCGCGGCGTGTTTCAGGTAAGAGACGATCTGTTCGATGGCCTCTTCCATGCCGTAGAATTCTTCGAAGGCCGGATAGCGTGCGATCACGCGGTTGGAGAACAGGCGCGACAGGCGTGATTCTAGCGCAGTGTCGACCATCACAGGTTCACCGATAGCCATCAGCAGACGTTCGGCCGCGTTGGCATAGGCACTGCGATCTTGCCGGCAAATGGTAAGAAATTCCTGCAGTGTGAACTCTTCGTCCTTGGCAGCTTCGTAGCGCTGGCGATAGTGGTCAAATATGTTCATGATGCCCGTCCTTTCGTTATTAGCACAGGTTAAAGAGAGCGTGTGATAGTGTTCTGGCCCCCGGAAGATAAGAATACGCCTGAGTACAGCAACCCGTATGCCAACTTGGTGCGCTTATTATCGCGAGTTGCGCTGTTTGCCACTGGGCTCAGGATAAATTCACCTTCTGATTTAAGCTTAGTTTGCTTGCCGGAAAATTTCCTGCCGCAGAAAAAGCTTTTTTTAAGTCATATCAATGACTCAGTTATTACAGTTGAAGCCAAATGCCTTGTCTGGCGCGGCCTGCAGGATGAAACGTCATCGTTCCGCCATGATTAATTCATAATTCCGCTATAAGTTATTCGATCTTGGTCGTTTTCTATTGTAAAGATTAGGCGCGCAACTAAATTTTCACATAAACTATTGCGGCTATTAACCTTGTAATTTATGGAAAAAGAACCAGTGAAGATTTCAAAACTCAAAACGCTAGCAATTATCGCTTCCGCAATGGTTTGTGCGCAAAGTGCTCAGGCGGGAACCTGGTCACTCGGCGCCGGCGCGCTGGTTAGCCCGGACGCGTATCGCGGTTATCAGGATCGCGTATATCCGGTGCCCGTCATCGACTATGAAGGTGACGACTTCTACTTCCGTACTCTGACCGCCGGTTACTACCTGTGGAAAGATCAAGAAAACCAGCTGAGCATCATGGGTTACTACACGCCATGGGGCTACCGCCCTGGCGACAGCGATGACGATCGCATGAAGCGTCTCGACAAACGCCGCGGCACACTGATGGCCGGCCTGGCTTATTCGCACCACGCGGAGTGGGGCACCCTCCGCACCACCTTCACCGGCGACACGTTGAACTACAGCAACGGGCTGGTGGGCGATGTGGCTTATCTGTACAAGTTTGATCTGGACGCGCTGACGCTGGTTCCGGGCGTAGGCGTGATGTGGAACAGCAAAAACCAGAACAAATATTACTACGGCGTCAGCGCCAATGAATCGCGCCGCAGCGGCCTGGACAGCTATACCCCAGGCGATAGCTGGGCGCCGTACCTTGAGCTGAGCGCCAATTACCAGATCAATAAAAGCTGGAACGCCTTCTTCCTCGGCCGCTATGTGAAGTTGTCGGATGAAGTGAAAGACAGCCCGATGGTGGATAAATCCTACACCGGTTTGTTGATGACGGGTGTGAGCTACACCTTCTAATCACGCATTGCACGATTATCGTGCATGGCGTGCATCAAAAAGGGGCGCTGGCGCCCCTTTTGCACATCTGCAGTGCGCTGTCGCGCGCGGCGCCTCAGGCCTTCTTACGGCTGCGGAAGGTCACGCCCAAACGGGCGGGCTGCTCGCCGGCGGCGACCAGCGGTTTGCTGACGCGCCCGGTCTCGATGCAGACCATGGTCTTGTAACCGTCGTTCGGCATATCCCCCATGCTGCAGGAGAGCTCCACGCCGGGGTTCCAGGCGATGACGTCACTCATATGATGGTGGTGAACCTCTATGGTGCGCGCGAGCGCCGGATCGCGGATCTGGCTGAAGGCCTCCGGGCGGGTATAGACGCGGTCGGTTTGGCCGACGAAGGTCACTTCGCCTTCCTGAAGCGCCTCTGCGCCGCCCGCCACCTTGTCGATATAAGGCTCGCCCAGACCCGCCACGCTGACCCGATCGATGTCGCCGACCTGGAAGTAACTGTGCAGCGCCGCCGTGGCCTGATAATCGCCGTGCGATTCCAGTTCGATTTCGCACTCCGCCCCCAGCTTGAAGCGGGCAATCAGCGTGAAAGCGTGCGGCCACAATTTGCGGGTCTGCTCATTGTCCTTCAGCGTAAAGGTCAGGATGACGCCGTTGTCATCTTCATCGTGCGCCGTCAGGCTCCAGGGCTGGTTGCGGGCAAAACCGTGGGAGGGTTGCGCCACCGGGCCGAACCACGGCCAGCAGATCGGCACGCCGCCGCGGATGGCCTTGCCTTTGGCGAAGGGGGTATTGTTGCTGAGCCAAATCACCGGCTGCTCACCGCTGGGCTGCCAGGCCAGCAAATGGGCGCCTTGCAGCGCGACGGCCGCGCGCACTTTCGGATGCGACACCACAACCACGCCCAGCTCATCGAGTTGCCGCTGGCTGATGTATGGCGAAATCTGTTCGGAAACGGGCAGGGTGAAAATTTTCTCGTTCATTTCATGACCTATTGTTTGCCGGAGAGACAAATAAAAAAGGGCGACAAAAATGTCGCCCTCATTATCAGCTTAACATCATGCCATTACTTGGAGATGTGAGCGATCAGATCCAGAACCTTGTTGGAATAACCGGTTTCGTTGTCGTACCAGGAAACCAGTTTCACGAAGTTGTCGTTCAGTGCGATACCGGCTTTGGCATCGAACACGGAAGTCAGCACTTCGCCGTTGAAATCGGTGGAAACCACGTCGTCTTCAACATAGCCCAGAACGCCTTTCATAGAACCTTCAGCGGCGTCTTTGATGGCTTTCTTGATTTCTTCGTAGGTAGCCGCTTTTTCCAGACGCACGGTCAGGTCAACAACGGATACGTTTGGCGTCGGTACGCGGAACGCCATACCGGTCAGTTTGCCTTTCAGCTCTGGCAGAACAACGCCAACCGCTTTCGCTGCGCCGGTAGAAGAAGGGATGATGTTCTGGGATGCGCCGCGGCCGCCGCGCCAGTCTTTGTGGGACGGGCCATCAACGGTTTTCTGAGTTGCGGTGGTCGCGTGAACGGTGGTCATCAGACCTTCAACGATACCGAAGTTGTCGTTGATGACTTTAGCCAGTGGCGCCAGGCAGTTGGTGGTGCAAGAGGCGTTGGACACGATGTCCTGGCCGGCATATTTATCAAAGTTGGCGCCGCGCACGAACATCGGGGTCGCATCTTTGGATGGGCCAGTCAGAACCACTTTTTTGGCGCCGGCGGTGATGTGCTTACGTGCGGTTTCGTCGGTCAGGAAGATACCGGTCGCTTCAGCAACCACGTCAACACCCACTTCGTTCCACTTCAGGTTAGCCGGGTCTTTCTCTGCGGTAACACGGATGGTTTTGCCGTTAACAACCAGGTGGCCGTCTTTAACTTCTACCGTACCGTTGAAACGGCCGTGAGTAGAGTCATACTTCAGCATGTAAGCCATGTACTCTGCGTCCAACAGGTCGTTGATTGCAACGATCTCGATGTCAGAACGCTCTTGAGCAGCACGGAAAACAATGCGACCGATACGGCCAAAACCGTTGATACCTACTTTGATAGTCATATATTCCACCAGCTATTTGTTAGTGAATAAAAGGTTGGTTGTAAAATTACAAAAACCTTACCCAGCGTCAAGCGGAATCGTGTCAATTCTTGCGGCAAGTCAAACCGGAAGGGTGGTTTTGCACGCTTATTGCACAGTCCATTTGCGCTCGGCCTCATCCGTTATATGGGGACAAGCCGCCAAGTATAAAGTCAGCATACGCAAGATGTGTGATCGCTATCACATATCATCGTGACGTGGCCTTTATGGGCTACAGTTTAGGCCAAAAACCCCTGCAGCGGTGTTAATTTTTTGTTATTATTAATCATTGTTTTCGTTGACATTATCCACATTCAGAGATAAGCACAAATGGCTAAAGAGACAACCCCCGGTCATCCGGTCACGGAACTGAATGAAATCCAACGTTATGTGACGCAACAGCGCGGCACCGAAGCGCCGTTCAGCGGCAAATTGCTGCACAACAAGCGCGAGGGCGTGTACCATTGCCTGTGTTGTAACCAGCCGCTGTTCTATTCCGAAACCAAATACGATTCCGGCTGCGGCTGGCCGAGCTTTTATGAGCCGGTTTCCGCCGATGCTATCCGTTATCTTGATGATAATTCACATAATATGCATCGTGTTGAAATCCGCTGCGGCCATTGCGACGCGCACCTGGGGCACGTTTTCCCCGATGGCCCGCAGCCGACCGGCGATCGCTACTGCGTCAATTCCGCTTCACTGAGCTTTACCGATGGCGAAAATGGCGACCAAACGGCTGGTTAAGTGGTAATTTAACCAACAAAATCGATTCAGCTAATTATTCATCCGTAAGCGAGAAGGGCTCTGATGGACGTGAAAGATCTGATTGCGGCGATGACGCCCGAGATATACCAGCGCCTGGTACAGGCGGTTGAGCTGGGCAAATGGCCGGACGGCGTGGCGCTGACGCCGGAGCAAAAAGAAAACAGCCTGCAGGCGGTGATGCTGTGGCAGTCGATGAACAACGTCGATCCGCAGCACATGAGCATCGGCACCGACGGGCAGATCGTGATGAAGAGCAAGCAAGAGCTGAAACAGCAGTTCGTTGCCGAGCCGTTGGCCAAACTCAAACCGCAGTAAGGCTTCCCTTAAGAAAGCGGGGCGATGTCGCCATCGCCCCGTCGATTCACCGTTTTTCGCCCTTAATTCCCAGCGATTCCGCCAGCTGCTGCGCCAGCCGGTTGTTGTCATCCGCGCCGTATTCCCAGAACATCGCACCGCCCAATCCCTGACTTTTGATGTATTCGGTCTTGATGGCCACCGAACGCGGATTCTCGTAGGAGATTGCGAACAGCGGCTTGCCTTCGGCGGATTGCAGCGTCAGGTAAGGCACTTTGGCGTCGTCATCCCAGTGCTCGCGAAAACGATGCTGCGGATCGTTGAGCAATTTGCTGACGATATCGTGGTATTTAAAGTAAGTGTCTTTGCTGAGATCCAGCCCCAGCGCGCTGAACAGGGCGGTTTCTCGCGCGCTGAAGTAAGGTTGCGTCACCGGATGTTTGGCGGCGTCCGGCTTGTCCCAGTCGATACCCGCCTCGGTCGCCCGTTTCGGAACCCGGCCGTAGAAACCGATGCCCAGGTTCATCTGCGCCGGTTTCAGGCCGGCAGTCAGATAATTCTTGACCACGAAATCGGCGCTGTAGCGATCGGCGGCCGCCACGGTTGGCCAACGCTTTGAATCGTACAGGTTGGCATTGAAGTACTGCGTGCCGTAAGCCATGTCGTAGGTCATCAGATTGATGTAGTCGAGGTAAGGGGCAATGCTTTTCACATCAACCCATTCCTGTGGGCTTTTGACGTTGGCCCCGACGGCGATGGTTAACAGCTTGCCTTTACCCAGCGCCTGATGAAGCTCTTTCAACAGCAGGGTGAAGTTGTCGCGATCCGCCGGTTGGCTTTCCACCAGCCCCCAGGCGCCGTTCACCGGATATTCCCAGTCCAGATCGATGCCATCCAGCTGATACTGGGCGATCACCTGCAGCGCGGAACGGATGAATATCGCCCGGTTTTCCGCAGTTGCCGCGGCACCGGAGAAACCCCGTGCGCCCCAGCCGCCGACCGACAGCAGCACTTTCAGCTCGGGGTTCTGCTTGCGCAGCGTCGGTAGCCGTTGCAGATCGGCCATCACCTTCGGCGACAGGTAGATCTGGTGGCGGCGAGCGGGGTCTTTCAACACCGCATTGGTTTCGTCTTTCTCGCCGTTGTAGATCAGTCCGAACGAATAGTTGAGGTGGGTGATTTGCGTGACGTCCAGCTTGTCGATGTCGCCACCGGGGCCGGCGGTGACGTCGCCGCCGCCGTTGAAGTAGCCGACGGAGAGATAAGCCGCCTGGGCCGTGCCTACGCCGGCCATAGCCAACTGCACCGCCGCCAGCAAAGGCAGCAGTTTTCGGGTTATTTTCATGTCTGTCTCCTTGGGTCGGCAAGGCCGACCGTACCGCCAGGGGCGGTCACAATAAAGCCGGGCTCAGTGGGCCCCGGATGCGTATAACCGATTGACGCCAAAAGCGTCGCAGCCATAACAGCAAAAGCGCCTGCTGCTCACAAGCCGTTGGGGAAGAAGAAGGGCGATATTGTGAGCGGCGTCGAAATTTTCGCCACCGCGCAGAGAGGGCGCTGATGGCGCCCTGGAGGATTTAGTTGGCGAGGAATTGTGACAGGGTAACCAGTTGCGCACCGGCGCACGCCATGTCCTGCAGCGCCCGCTCGCTGTCGTCTGGCTGCAGATTCACGCCGCGGCAGCCGTCGACGATCACCTGCGTCGGATAGCCGGCGGCCAGCGCATCCAGCACGCTGAACTTCACGCAGTAGTCGGTCGCCAGGCCCATGATTGCCAGCCGCCGGACGCCCTGTGATTGCAGCCAGCCGTGCAGTTCGGTCTGCGCTCGGTGGCCGTTATCGAAGAACGCGCTGTAGCTGTCGATATCCGTATCCTGCCCTTTGCGAAAAACGGCATTGATATGTTGCCGCTGTAACTGGGGGTGAAAATCGGCGCCGTGGCTCCCTTGCACGCAGTGCACCGGCCACCATACCTGCGGCAGGCCTTCCAGCTCGCCGAGGGTGCCGACCTGCGCATGGGAGTTCACCGCAAAACTGCGGTGATTGGCGGGATGCCAGTCCTGGCTGGCCACCACCGGCTCGCCACGCGCCAGACAGGCGGCGATCGCCTGATTGGCCACCGGGATGACGGCGTCGCCCGCCGTGACCGCCAGCGCGCCGCCGGGGCAGAAATCGTTTTGCAGATCGATCAACAACAGGGCCGTTTTCATCGCCGCTCCAGAGTTCAGTAGGTTAACCGTTGATGCTCAGTTCGCCGCGCAGGTCTTGCTGCATCAGGGCGCGGATTTGTTCCGGCGTCAGCGGCTGGCTCAGCAGGTAGTGCAGCTTGGTCAGGGTGGCTTCCACCGTCATGTCGAAACCGCTGATCACCCCGGCGTGCGCCAGCGCGTTGCCGGTGGCGTAGCCTTCCATATTGACGCGCCCGGAGATGCACTGCGTCAGGTTCACCACCACGATGCCGCGTTCTGAAGCCGCGCGCAACTCGTCGATCAGCTCTGCCTTCTGCGGCGCGTTGCCGACGCCGTAGGAACGCAGGATCAGCGCTTTGACCGGCTGCAGCAGGAAGTTGCGCACCACCGCGCCGGAAATGCCCGGATAGATAGTGACCACGCCGATCGGCTGCGGCGTAATGTCGTGCACCCGCAGCGCGCCGTTGCATGGCGGGCTGTCGATGCCTTGCTGGCGGCGAATGTGAATACCGGCTTCCAGCAGCGGCGGCAGATTCGGGGAGGCGAAGGCGTCGAAGCCGTCGGCGTGCGCTTTGGTGGTGCGGTTGCCGCGGAACAGCTTGTTGTTGAAGAACAGGCTGACTTCATTCACCGGATGGTTGGCCGCCAGATACAGCGCGTTGAGCAGGTTGGTCTGGCCATCGGAACGCAGCTCCGCCAGCGGAATCTGCGAGCCGGTGACGATCACCGGTTTAGCCAGGTTTTCCAGCATGAAGGAGAGTGCCGACGCGGTGAACGCCATGGTGTCGGTGCCGTGCAGGATCACGAAGCCGTCGTAGCGATCGTAGTTCTGCTTGATGTCATCGGCGATGTGCTGCCAGTCTTCCGGCGTCATATCCGAAGAGTCAATCAATGGCGCATATTCATGAATGGTGAAATCCGGCATTTCCGGGCGATGGAATTCGGGCATCAGCGCCAGCTGGCGCTGCAGGTGGCCGGAAACCGGGATATAGCCGTGATCGGAACGCTGCATGCCGATGGTGCCGCCGGTGTAGGCGACGTAAATGGATTTCTTTTGCATGGTCATGATTTTAACAAAGATAAGATGGGCTGAATTATAGGGGCATGGCGGCAGAAAAAAAGCCCGGCGATGGCCGGGCTGCAGAATTATTTGTTAGCGGACTTCTCCGCAGGTGAGACAGATCGCATAACGGTTTTGCGGATCGTTCAGGTTATTGAACAAGCCCGGCTGTTCTTTCACCGCGTTGGCGACCGAGGCCAGCGGAGCGGGCAGCATGGCTTGAATCGCCGCCGGCAGCATGGCGTGAACGGAAACGCCGAACTGGCTGAGCACCATATCGCTCAGGCTTGGGGTATCGACGAACCAGTTGAGCTGCCACTGCTGCAGCTTCGCCAGCTCGGCGGCTTTCTTCACCGCGTCGTCGAAATCGCCCAACTGATCGACCAGGCCGTTGGCCTTGGCGTCGCTGCCGAGCCAGACGTGGCCCTGGGCGATTTGGTCAACCTGCTGCGGGGTCATCTTGCGCGATTTGGCAACCAGATCGAGGAAGTTCTTATACCCGTTTTCGATATTCAGCTGCATCATCTGCGAGAACTCCTGCGGCAGCGCCTTGGTGACCGCAATGTCGGCCAGCGGCGAGGTCGCCACGCCATCGGTGTGCACGCCCAGCGTATCCAGGGTTTTCTCGTAGGTGTTGATGATGCCGAAAATGCCGATGGAACCGGTCAGGGTGCTCGGGCTGGCGATGATGTAGTCGGCCGGCGTCGAAACCCAGTAGCCGCCCGACGCGGCCATGCCGCCCATCGAAACCACCACCGGTTTGCCGGCGGCGCGCACGGCGGCCAGTTCGGAACGGATCACTTCGGATGCGCTGACGCTGCCGCCCGGGCTGTTGACGCGGAACACCACGGCCTTGATGGCCGGATCCAGACGGGCCTGACGCAGTTCGGCGGCGGTGGTATCACCCCCGACGTTACCCGGCGTCTGCGGGCCGTCCATGATGGCGCCGTTGGCGAAGACTACGGCGATCTTGCCGCCCTGGTTGGCGTCCGGCTTCGGCTGGTAGTCGTAGATGCTGATGGCGTTGAAATCGTTCGCCTGTTTATCCCAGCCGAAGGTCTTGACCAGCTGATTTTCGATCGCGGTGCGCGAGGCCAGCTCGTCCACCAGCTTATTGTCCAGCGCATAGCGAGCGGTGTCGCCACCGGCTGCCTGCAGGCCGCTCAGCACGCCGGCGGCGCCCGGGAACAGCTGCTGTGGCGTCAGCTGGCGGTTGGCCGCGACGGTTTCCAGATAGTTCTGCCACAGGCCGCCAATCCAGCGGCTGTCCGCTTCGCGCGCCGCCGGAGACATATCGTCGCGGATCAGCGGTTCGACCGCCGATTTATAGGTGCCGACGCGGAAGATATTGGTGGTGACCTTGAGCATGTCCAGCAACGACTTGTAATACAGGTTGTTGGTGGCGAAACCGTGCAGATCGACCGCGCCCTGCGGCGACAGATAGACCTTGTTGGCGTAGCTGGCCAGGAAGTATTGCGTCTGGTTATAGCTGTCGCCGATGGCGAAGATCGGCTTGCCGCTGTCGCGGAACTCGCGCAGCGCCTTGCCGATATAGCGCAGCGACGGCTGATCGGCGCCGACGAAGTCATTCAGCTGCAACACCATGCCGGTAATGTTTTTATCGTCTTTGGCCTTGCGGATGCTATCGACCACGTCGAACAGCGAGTTTTCCTGCAGACGGCTGCTGGAGGCGCCCAACAGCTCGCGGCCCCATTGCCGCACCCGGTTGTTTACCGAGGGCTGATCGACCACCACGCCGCTTAAATCGACCAGCAGCGCACCGCGCGCCGGGGCCGTCGTGGTGGAGGAACTTTGGAAGGACAGATAGATGCCAACCCCAACCAGGATCAGCAAGACCAGGAACAGGTTAAGGATCAGTTCCCTGATAAAATTCAGCAGACGCCATGTCCACCGGAAAATGCCGGCAATAATTTGCCACAATGTGCGCATGTGCTCTCCAACAAGAGTCGAGAATGTTCCGCTATCCTAATGAGCGGCCGGGGAAATGTCAGCTTTAAATCGTGGCACACAGACGCTATCGCCGAGGCTGTAACTCGTCGTTTAGCTATGTTAACGTGGCCGGAATGAAAATTGTTATCAGGAGTTTACGATGGATGCTCTGGATCTTTTATTGAATCGCCGCTCGGCTTCGCGCCTGGCGGAACCGGCGCCGGCGGGGGAAGTGCGCCAAAATATCATCAACGCGGGCCTGCGTGCGCCCGATCACGGCGCGCTGCAGCCGTGGCGTTTCGTGATGATCGAAAATCAGGGTCTGGAGCGCTTCAGCCAGCTGCTGCAGGCGGCGGCGAAACAGGATCAACTGGACGAAGCGGCGATCGAAAAGGCCACCAAGGCGCCGTTCCGCGCGCCGCTGATCATCACCGTCATTGCGCACTGCACTGAAGAGACCAAGGTGCCGCGCTGGGAGCAGGTGGTTTCCGCCGGTTGCGCGGTGCAGGCGATGCAGATGGCGGCGCTGGCGCAGGGCTTTAACGGCATCTGGCGCACCGGCGCCTGGACCGAGCATGCGCTGGTGCGCGAAGCCTTCGGCTGCCGCGAGCAGGACGAGATCGTCGGTTTCCTCTATCTGGGCACGCCGCAGCTGAAGGCCGCCACCAAGGTGACGCCGCCGGACAGCACGCCTTTCGTCAGCTATTTCTGAGTTTTCTCCCGCGGGGCGCGGCGAAAATGCGCCAAACCCCGCAAAATCGCATGGTTTCTGAGCAGGCCGTTCGCTTATCGCTGGCGCGCTCTTATCAATCCCTTCGGCAAGCGCTACCCTATGTTATCTTGAGTGCCGTTACCGAAGGGAGTGGACTATGACATCGCCAGCGATCCGTTTAACCCAGTACAGCCATGGCGCTGGCTGCGGCTGCAAAATCTCACCGAAAGTTCTCGAAACCATCTTGCACAGCGAGCGGGAAAAGTTTGTCGATTCGCGCCTGCTGGTCGGCAATGAAACCCGCGACGACGCGGCGGTGTACGACATCGGCAACGGCGTCGGCATCATCAGCACCACTGACTTTTTCATGCCGATCGTCGACGATCCGTTCGATTTCGGCCGCATTGCGGCCGCCAACGCTATCAGCGACGTGTATGCGATGGGCGGCAAACCGATCATGGCGATCGCCATTCTCGGCTGGCCGATCGCCAAGCTGCCGCCGGAGGTGGCGCAGCAGGTGATCGACGGCGGCCGTTTCGCCTGCCAGCAGGCGGGGATCGCGCTGGCCGGCGGCCATTCCATCGATGCGCCGGAACCTATTTTCGGCCTGGCGGTCACCGGCGTGGTCAATACCGAGCGGGTGAAGAAAAACAGCGCGGCACAGGCCGGGGCGAAACTCTATCTGACCAAGCCGCTGGGCATCGGCGTGCTCACGACCGCCGAGAAACAAAGCAAACTGCGCCCTGAGCATCAGGGCCTGGCGACCGAAGTGATGTGCCGCCTGAACAAGCCGGGCGCCGATTTTGCCGAGGTGGCGGGCGTCACGGCGATGACCGATATCACCGGTTTTGGCCTGCTGGGCCACCTGAGCGAGGTGTGCCAGGGCTCCGGTCTGCAGGCGACGGTCTGGTTCGATCGGGTGCCGAAGCTGCCGGACGTCGAAGCGTATATCGCCGAAGGGTGCGTGCCGGGCGGCACCGGGCGCAACTTCGACAGCTATGGCCATCTGGTGGGCGAGATGAGCGATTTGCAGCGCCAGCTGCTGTGCGATCCACAAACCTCTGGCGGTTTGCTGTTGGCGGTATTGCCAGAGGCGGAAGCGCAGGTGCTGGCGATTGCCGGGCAGCACGGTATCACCCTCAACGCCATCGGTGAGCTGCATGTGGCATCGGCCGGTAAGCCGCTGATCGAGGTCGTGTAGTGTCCCACATGCAAGGAAGGCCGGACAGCGACGATTACCCACGCATTTTCCTGCAGGACGTGCCGCTGATTGACGTGCGCGCACCGATCGAATTTCAGCAGGGCGCCTTCGCACAGGCGGTGAATTTACCGCTGATGATCGACAGCGAACGCCAGGCTGTCGGCACCTGCTATAAGCAGCATGGGCAGCAGGCGGCGATCGCGCTCGGCCACAGCCTGGTGAACGGCAAACTGCGCGAACAGCGCACCGCCGCCTGGCTGGCGGCCTGCGCAGCGCGGCCCGAAGGCTATATTTACTGCTTCCGCGGCGGGCTGCGCTCGCAGCTGGTGCAGCAATGGCTGCACGAGGCCGGCGTGGATTATCCGCGTATCACTGGCGGTTATAAGGCGCTGCGCAATTATCTGCTCGGTGTACTGACGCAAAGCGCGCAATTGCCGATGGCCCTGGTGGGCGGCAATACCGGCAGCGGCAAGACGCTGCTGGTCAACGAACTGGCCGACGGCGTCGATCTGGAAGGCGCGGCGCGCCATCGCGGTTCATCTTTTGGCCGAACGCTGGCGGGGCAGAGCTCGCAGATAGATTTTGAGAATCGTCTGGCTGTGTTATTGCTGAAAAAACAGCATGGTGGCAGCCGCCGTTGGGTGCTGGAAGACGAAGGGCGGATCATCGGCAGCAACAATCTGCCGTTGCCGTTGTTCAACGGCATGCAGCAGGCGCCGGTGGCGGTGATCGACGATCCGTTCGATATTCGTCTGGCGCGCCTGCAGGCCGAATATATCGACGGTATGCGCGAACAGTTCGAACAGGCCTATGGCATGGAAGAGGGCTGGCGGCAGTACGACGACTATTTGCATCATGGCCTGTTCGCCATTCGCCGCCGTTTGGGCCTGGAGCGCTTCCAGCAGTTGACGCAGCGGCTGGAGGCGGCGCTGCGGGCGCAGCGCCTCAGCGGCCAGGGCGACGTGCACCGCGAGTGGTTGGCGCCTCTGTTGCAGCAGTACTACGATCCGATGTATTGCTATCAGTTGGAAAAGAAAGCCCAGCGGATCGTCTTCCGCGGGAACTATGCAGAAGTAAGAGAATTCTTGATGACGTTCAGCCAGAAAAACGGTGATTAATGCGACTGTTCATAGCCGAGAAACCGAGTTTGGCGCGCGCCATTGCCGACGTCTTGCCCAAGCCGCATCGCCGCGGCGACGGCTATATCGCCTGTGGCAACAACGACGTGGTGACCTGGTGCGTCGGCCATCTGTTGGAGCAGGCCCAGCCTGACGCCTATGACAGCCGCTATGCGCGCTGGTCGTTGGCGGATCTGCCAATCATCCCCGAAAAATGGCGCTTGCAGCCACGCCCTTCGGTCAGCAAACAGCTCAACGCGATTAAAAAGTTGCTGCTCGAAGCCGATGAAGTGGTTCACGCCGGTGACCCGGATCGCGAGGGGCAACTGCTGGTGGATGAGGTGCTGGACTACCTGGATTTGACGGCGGAGAAGCGCCAGAACGTGCGCCGTTGTCTGATCAACGATCTCAATCCGCAGGCGGTGGAGCGTGCTGTCGAGCGTCTGCGCGACAACCGTGATTTCATTCCGTTGTGCGTGTCTGCGCTGGCGCGTTCGCGCGCCGACTGGCTGTACGGCATCAATATGACCCGCGCCTACACGCTGCTGGGCCGCAACGCCGGTTACGACGGCGTGCTGTCGGTGGGCAGGGTGCAGACCCCGGTGCTCGGATTGGTGGTGCGCCGCGATGAAGAGATCGAAAACTTCGTGCCAAAAGACTTCTTTGAGGTCAAGGCGCACATCGTCACGCCGAAAGAAGAGCGCTTTGTGGCGCTGTGGCAACCCAGCGAGTCCTGCGAACCTTATCAGGATGAAGAGGGGCGTTTGCTGCACCGGCCGTTGGCGGAGCACGTGGTCAAGCGCATCGAGGGGCAGCCTGCCCTGGTCACGTCCTATAATGATAAACGGGAATCAGATACCGCGCCGCTGCCGTTCTCGCTCTCTACGCTGCAAATCGAGGCGGCCCGGCGCTATAACCTCAGCGCGCAACAGGTGCTGGACGTTTGCCAGCGGCTGTACGAAACCCACAAATTGATCACCTATCCGCGTTCCGACTGCCGCTATCTGCCGGAAGAACATTTCGCCGGCCGCCACGCGGTGCTGAACGCCATTAGCGTGCACCAGCCTGAGCTGTATCCGCAGCCGGTGATCGACAGCGATCGCCGCAACCGCTGCTGGGACGATAAAAAGGTCGATGCGCACCACGCCATTATTCCCACCGCCCGCGCCGGCAAGGTGAATCTGACGCAGGATGAACGGAATGTGTATGGGCTGGTGGCGCGCCAGTACTTGATGCAGTTCTGTCCGGATGCGGTGTTCCGCAAATGCGTGATCGAGCTGGATATCGCCGGCGGCAAATTCATCGCCAAGGCGCGTTTCCTGGCGGAGGCCGGTTGGCGTACGCTGCTGGGCAGCAAGGAGCGCGACGAGGAAAACGAAGGCGCGCCGCTGCCGGTGGTGGCCAAGGACGATGAGCTGCTGTGCGAGCGCGGTGAAGTGGTGGAACGCCAGACGCAGCCGCCGCGGCCGTTTACCGACGCCAGCCTGTTGTCGGCCATGACCGGCATCGCGCGGTTCGTACAAGATAAAGCGTTAAAGAAAATCCTGCGGGCGACCGATGGTTTAGGTACGGAAGCGACGCGAGCGGGGATCATCGAATTGCTGTTCAAACGGGCGTTTCTGTACAAGAAGGGGCGCTATATTCACTCCAGCGAAACCGGGCGCGCGTTGATTCACTCGCTGCCGGATCTTGCTGCGCGTCCTGATATGACGGCCAACTGGGAAGCCACGCTGACGCAAATCAGCGAGAAATCCTGCCGCTATCAGGACTTTATGCAGCCGTTGGTCGGCACGCTGCAAGAGCTGATTTATCAGGCCAAGCAGAGCCGGGCGAGCATGGCGTTTCGTGGGTTGCCGCCGCCGCCTTCCAGCGGGGGCAAAAAACGCAGGAAAAGCGCCGGCAAGGCGCAGGAGAAGAGTGAATGAAGCATGGACTCAGTGGGGTTTTAGCCGCCGCTGTCTTGGCGTTTTCCGGCCTGGCCGCCGCCAATCGCGGCGATGTGGACGTGGTGTTGCCGGTTTCGCCGGAGATTTGGGGCACGGCCAAAAACGGCGTCAACCCGCCGCCGGCGCAGCCCTGCAACCGCTGTTGCGTCTACCAGAACCAGAATTATTCCGAAGGGGCGGTGCTCAAAGTCGAAGGGGAAGTGCTGCAGTGCGTGCGTGAGCCTAACACCATCGGCACCAACCCCTTGATTTGGGTGCGATTGAAGAAGTGACGATGTAACCTATCGCCGCGCTCAGCGCGCATCGCCTTGCGCGGCGATATAGTCCGCCAGCAGTGGAACGTCGGCGGGCGCCAGGGCGTATTCCTGCGCCTGTTGCGGCGTGACCCAGACCAGCGCCGAGTGGCAATGCAGCTGCAATTCACCGGAGAACTCCGCGACTCGCCAGGCATGCAGCCGGATGAGGCGTTCGCCTTGCTGCCACTGATTGCTGCCCACATGGTCGCCGATACGGGCGCAAATCCCCAACTCTTCATCCAGCTCGCGCGCCAGCGCCTCTGGCTGGCTTTCGCCGGCTTCAACCTTGCCGCCGGGAAACTCCCACAGACCGGCCTGATCGCTGCCTGTGCCGCGCTGGGCCAGTAAAATGTGGCCGTTCTGTTCCAGAATAGCGGCTACCACGTCGATAATTTTCATTGGCTTCACAGAGTAAAACCCCGGCGAGCGCCGGGGTGATGGGATTACAGCGTAAATTCCGCCCAGACCGGCGCATGGTCGGAAGGTTTTTCCATGCTGCGGGTTTGGTAATCGATGCCGGTGGCGATGCAGCGCGAAGCCAGAGGGGTGCTGGCCAGCAGCAGATCGATACGCAGGCCGCGGTTGTCGTCGAACCCTTTGGAACGGTAGTCGAACCACGAGAATTCGTCGTTGCGCCCCGGGTTGGCGTGGCGGTAGGTGTCCACCAGCCCCCAGTTCAGCAGGCGCTCCATCCATTCGCGCTCTTCCGGCAGGAAGGAACACTTGCCGGTGCGCAGCCAGCGTTTGCGGCTGTCTTCGCCGATGCCAATGTCATAATCGCTTGGGCTGATGTTCATGTCACCCATGATCAACACCGGGGATTCCGCCGACAGCTGCTGCTCCAGGTAGTTTTGCAGATCCTGATAAAAGCGTGTTTTAGCCGGGAATTTGATCGGGTGGTCGCGGCTTTCACCTTGCGGGAAGTAGCCGTTGATCACCGTCAGCGTGCCCTGCGGCGTAGCCAGATCGGCCATGATGATGCGACGCTGCGCATCTTCTTCATCGGTCGGGAAACCGCGGCGCACGGCCAGAGGCTCCGCTTTGGTCAGCAGCGCCACGCCGTAATGGCCTTTTTGCCCGTGGTAGAACACGTGATAGCCGTGCTGGCTGACTTCTTCCAGCGGGAACATGTCGTCGTGAACTTTCGTTTCTTGCAGGCCGATCACGTCGGGCTGGTGCTGTTCGATAATTGCCGCCAGCTGATGCGGACGCGCGCGCAGTCCATTGATATTAAAAGAGACAAACTTCATGAGCGGTGCCGTTTTCACGATAAAAATGTGCTGTGATAGTAGCAGAGTTTGGCGGGAAATGTAACGCAGACAGCGGCGGGACCGCTGGCTGCGCAGCGGCTTTATTTCGCCCAGCGGTCGTAATTTTTGGGTTGATAGTCGTCAAACTGTTGCAGCAGCGTTTGCGCCGATTCACTGATGTGCAGGGTGCCGAGGTAGTCGTGGCGCATAAAGCCCTGATCGGCGACGTGCTCGAGGAACTGGCTCAGCGGGCGGTAGAACCCGTTGACGTTGAGCAGGCCGACCGGTTTGTTGTGATAGCCGATTTGCCCCCAGGTCCAGATTTCAAACAGCTCTTCCAGCGTGCCGATGCCGCCGGGCAGGGCGATAAAACTGTCCGCCAGCGCCGCCATACGGGCTTTGCGCGTGTGCATATCCGGCACCACTTCCAATTCAGTCAGGCCGCGATGCGCGGTTTCCGCTTCAACCAGGCGCTCGGGGATAATGCCGACAGCTTCACCGCCCGCCGCCAACACCGCGTCCGCCACGATCCCCATCAATCCTTTTTTGCCGCCGCCGTAGATTAAACGGCGCCCCTGTGCGGCCAGCAGCTGCCCCAGTTGACGAGCCTGCTCGGCATAAGCGGGATTGACGCCTTCGCTGGCGCCACAAAAAACGCAAATATTGTTTCGCATCCACCTGTTCCTTACTGCACTAAAGAAGCCAGTGGTATAGCGAATTGTCGGTCTTAGTTCAAGTTACGGTTGGATGAGAGCAAACAAAACGGCTGGGTGAAAGCGGTGAATAAGGGAAGATAGCTTGAGTTTTATTGGTGCGAGGATAATGAGTCGATTTGGAAATGTTCTGCAAGAGATGGTGGTGGGGGAAGGATGATTCGTCGCTGCGCGACTCACCCTGCGGGCCGCGCTGAAGCGCGTTGTCTCACTGCGTGAGACTCGAACCTTATCGAAGCTTCTCATCCTTCCCCGGTGCGGAGCATTATGGAGGCGATGTGCTTTAAGTTTATTTGGGGTTTTCTATAAAGAGATGGTGGTGGGGGAAGGATAATTCGTCGCTGCGCGACTCACCCTGCGGGCCGCGCTGAAGCGCGTTGTCTCACTGCGTGAGACTCGAACCTTGTCGAAGCTTCTCATCCTTCCCCGGTGCGGAGCATTATGGAGGCGATGTGCTTTAAGTTTATTTGGGGTTTTCTATAAAGAGATGGTGGTGGGGGAAGGATTCGAACCTTCGAAGTCTGTGACGGCAGATTTACAGTCTGCTCCCTTTGGCCGCTCGGGAACCCCACCATGGTATTCATGGATTTACAAATTGTCGTTCCAGTTTTATCCGGAAGAAACCTGGCCGGTTTCTTTACTGCGTCCTCGCTCCTGGCGGAGAGAAGATGGTGGTGGGGGAAGGATTCGAACCTTCGAAGTCAGTGACGGCAGATTTACAGTCTGCTCCCTTTGGCCGCTCGGGAACCCCACCATATACATGGCTATTTAACTGGCCTTGCTTGCGAGAGCGCTGTCTCGGTAAGCGGGGCGCATCATATCAAATGAAGCGGATGTGTAAAGCATTGAAATGCAGAAAATGAATCGTTTGCCGTTTTTTTATTCTTGGCGGTGCATCCCTGAACGAAATGCACCGATTTATTGAGCGATTAGAGAATAACGGTGCGGTTGCCGTAGACGAAGACGCGCTGCGCCAGCACCTGATACAGCGCGCGGCTAAGCACGTTTTTCTCCACGTCGCGGCCGGCGCGCATCATATCCTCGGCGGAATAGGTGTGATCGACGTGGATCACGTCCTGCATGATGATCGGGCCTTCGTCGAGATTGTCGTTAACGTAGTGGGCGGTGGCGCCGATGATTTTTACCCCGCGCTCATAGGCCTGGTGATAAGGGCGCGCGCCGATAAACGCCGGCAGGAACGAATGGTGAATGTTGATCACCTGATTCGGGTAATGTTGCACGAAGGCCGGGGTCAGCACGCGCATATATTTGGCCAGCACCACGTAATCCGGCTGATATTGATCGATCTTGGCCGTCATTTCGCGGTCATGCTGTTCACGCGTCAGGCCTTCGTGGCTCACCAGATGGAAAGGAATATCGAAACGCTCCACCAGCGATTGCAGCGTGTCGTGGTTGCCGATCACGGCGGCGATTTCAACGTCGAGGCCGCCATAGGCGCTTTTCATCAACAGATCGCCCAGGCAGTGGGCCTCTTTGGTGACCAGCACCACGATGCGCCGGCGCCCGGTGCTGTGCAGCTCACGCAGCGAACCTTCCGGCAGCGCGCTGTCCAGATCGGCCAGCAGCGTGTTGTCGTTGAAAATGCCTTCCAGCTCGGTGCGCATGAAGAAACGCCCGGTGCGGTGATCGACGAACTCATTATTCTGCACGATATTGAGTTCGTGCTTGTAACAGATGTTGGTGATCTTGGCGATCAGCCCTTTGGCGTCCGGGCAGATGGTGCGTAACACTTTCCGTTGTACATTTTGGTGTGGCATGGGTTTGAGGATCCTGTCTGATACTGAACGGCCTGTCTGCGCAGGCGTAAACGTGAAGCGCCGGCCGGCTAGCGCCCGCAGCACTTCTTGTATTTTTTCCCTGAGCCACAGGGACACATCGCATTTCTGCCGGGCTGGGGTTTGGTGCCGTCGATATAATACCAACGTTGATCGCGACGAAGGAAGCGCGAGCGTTCATGCATCGCCTGTGGTTCGCCGCTTTCGCCATCGATAAAGCGGGCGATGAATTCGACGAAGCCTTCATCCGGCTCATGACCGGCTTTCTCTTCCACGATCGTCAGGCCTAACCATTCGGTATTTTTAAAGCTGTCGACGATTGCATTGCGCCACGCTTCGGCGCCGCAGTCGGGGTGCCAGGTGGCGATCAGATAGTCGACGTTATGACTCACGTAGGCGGTGAAGCGTGAACGCATCAGCTGACCGGGCGTAGGCGCCGGCTGATTGCCGCTGATAAAAGGGGCGCAGCACGCGTTATACGCCTGTCCGCTGCCGCATGGGCATGATTCGGGCAAAATAACTCCTGAGAACACGAGGCAGAAAATGAATTTAGCGCATATGTTACCTAACAATATTCGTCAGTGACAATCTACCCTGAAAGCAGAGAACACCTTTCACCGCGAGGATGGCGCTATGCGGCAAATCAAGATCGGACTGGCGCTGGGGGCGGGCTCGGCCAAAGGCTGGGCGCACATCGGCGTGATTAATGCGATAAAGAAACTGGGGATTGAGGTTGATATCGTGGCCGGTTGCTCCGTCGGCGCGTTGGTGGGGGCGGCGTTCGCCAGCCATCGTCTGCCGGCGATGGAGCAGTGGGTGCGATCGTTCAGCTATTGGGACGTGATTCGCCTGATGGATTTTTCCTGGCACCGTGGCGGCCTGTTGCGCGGCGAGCGGGTGTTTAACGCCGTCGGACAGTTGTTGAAGATCAATGATATCGCTGAATGTGCGCTGAAGTTCGGCGCCGTGACGACCAATCTCAGCACCGGGCGTGAGCTGTGGCTGACCGAAGGCGATATTCATCAGGCGATACGCGCCTCCTGCAGCATGCCTGGCCTGTTGGCACCGGTGTGGGCCGACGGCTATTGGCTGGTGGATGGCGCGGTGGTCAATCCGGTGCCGGTGTCGCTTTGCCGCGCCATGGGCGCCGATATCGTCATCGCGGTCGATCTGCAGCATGACGCGCACCTGATGCAGCAGGATCTGTTCTCGATACGTATCGAGGAAGAAAGCCCGGAAGATGCGCCTGCGGCCACCTGGCGCGGGCGTCTGCGGGAGCGCATCGGCAGAATGCGGCAGCGCAAACCGGCGACGGCGCCCACGGCGATGGAGGTCATGGGCACCTCGATTCAAATGCTGGAAAATCGCCTGAAGCGCAACCGGATGGCGAGCGATCCGCCGGATGTGCTGATTCAACCTTTTTGCCCGCAAATCTCGACGCTGGATTTCCACCGCGCCAATGAAGCGATCGAAGCGGGATTGCTGGCGGTGGAAAAACAACTGGATCGGTTGTTGCCGTTGATAAAAAATAGATAATTCTCGGTTCTCGGTTGGCATTGCGCGGTCAGTCTGTTTCAGACGAGCATAAGTGACCTTTTTGAGCCACTATTACACTATGGAAAGGGACGAGGCTCGGCTGATGGCATTACCACTTACTCACAAGCGCATCTTGATCGTTGAGGACGAACAGGTTTTTCGTTCGGTGCTGGTCGGTTATTTGGCCTCGCTGGGCGCTGAAACCGGCGAGGCGACCAACGGTTTACAGGCGTTGAGTGCCGTCGATGACTTCAAGCCGGATCTGATCCTGTGCGATCTCGCGATGCCGGAAATGGGCGGTATCGAATTCGTTGAACACCTGCGTTTGCAGGGGGTACAGATCCCGGTGCTGGTGATCTCGGCCACCGACAAGATGGCGGACATCGCCAAGGTGCTGCGGTTGGGCGTGCAGGATGTGCTGCTCAAGCCGCTGACCGATCTCAACCGCCTGCGTGAAGCGGTGCTGGCGTGCTTATACCCCAATATGTTCACCTCCCAGGCGATTGAAGAGGTTGAACTGTTTCAGGATTGGGATGCGCTGAGCAAAAATCCTTCCGAAGCCGTCAAACTGCTTAAACAATTGCAGCCGCCGGTACAGCAGACCATTGCGCATTGCCGGATCAACTATCGGCAGTTAACCACCGGCGAAAATCCCGGCCTGGTGCTGGATATCGCCGCCTTGTCAGAAAAGGATCTGGCATTCTATTGCCTGGACGTCACGCGCGCCGGCGATAATGGCGTATTGGCGGCTTTGCTGTTGCGCGCGTTATTTAATGGGCTGCTGCAAGATCATCTGGCTAATCAACAGCATCGTCTGCCGCAAATGTCGGCATTGTTAAAGCAGGTTAATCAATTATTGCGGCAGGGGAAATTAGACGGTCAATTCCCTCTGTTGTTGGGATATTATCACGCCGAAAATAAAAACCTGATCCTGGTTTCCGCCGGGCTGCATGCCAACGTCAATACCGGTGACAATCAAATCCAGCTGAACAACGGCGTGCCGCTGGGGACGCTGGGAGCTACCTACATGAATCAGATCAGTCAGCGCTGTGCCGCCTGGCAGTGTCAGGTATGGGGCAGCGGTGGCCGATTGCGGCTGATGCTCAGCGCTGAATAACAGGCAGCGATCGGCGAGATCTTAAGCTATTCACTTATCGGTAATTAAACCGTTTATTTATTCTCCCGATTATCCGAACGGGTAATAGTCCTAAATGTTTTCTATTTGTGTTCCGGCTAATGCTCGGCGCGTATAAGCTGGTATACTCCGAAGGTTTTTTTATATCGAGCCAAGCTCATAAAATGAGCGTCTTAGCTTTAAGAGAGGAAATAATGCCTGCTGTAAATCGCAAAGTCAGAAAAGCCGTGATCCCGGTTGCAGGCTTGGGTACGCGGATGTTGCCGGCCACCAAAGCCATTCCGAAAGAAATGCTGCCGCTGGTTGATAAACCGCTGATCCAATACGTCGTCAATGAGTGCATTGCGGCGGGGATTAACGAGATTGTGCTGGTCACCCACTCCTCCAAGAACTCGATCGAAAACCATTTTGATACCAGTTTCGAACTCGAAGCGATGCTGGAAAAACGCGTCAAGCGCCAATTGCTGGATGAAGTGCAGTCGATCTGCCCGAAAGGCGTTACCGTGATGCAGGTTCGTCAGGGCAATGCCAAAGGCCTGGGGCACGCAATTATGTGTGCCTACCCGATGGTGGGCGATGAGCCGGTCGCGGTGGTGCTTCCTGACGTGATCCTCGATGAATACAGCGCCGATCCGAAAAAAGACAACCTGCACGAAATGCTGCAGCGCTTCGAAACCACCGGCGTCAGCCAAATCATGGTTGAACCCGTGCCGCATAAGGATGTCGGAAACTACGGCGTAGCCGACTGCAAGGGCGTCGATCTGCAACCGGGCGAAAGCGCGCCGATGGTCAGCGTGGTCGAGAAGCCGTCGCCGGATAAAGCGCCTTCCAACCTGGCGATTGTCGGGCGTTACGTGTTGTCCGCCGATATTTGGCCGCTGTTGGCGAAAACGCCTCCAGGCGCCGGCGATGAAATTCAGCTGACTGACAGCATCGAAATGCTGATGCAGCAGGAAACGGTGGAAGCGTATCACCTGAAAGGCGTGAGCCATGACTGCGGTAACAAACTGGGTTACATGCAGGCTTTTGTAGAGTACGGCATGCGTCATGCCAGCCTGGGCAAAGAATTTTCTCAGTGGCTGCAACAGGTTGTTGCCGCTGACAAGAAGTAATTTGATCTTTCGTCTTAATTTGAAAAACTAGGATTTTCACATGAAAGTAACAGTTTTTGGTATTGGTTATGTGGGGCTGGTACAGGCCGCGGTGCTGGCTGAAGTTGGCCATGACGTTATGTGCATCGATGTTGATGAGCGAAAAGTCGAAAACCTGAAAAAAGGGAATATCCCGATTTTTGAGCCGGGCCTGGCGCCGCTGGTGCAGCAAAACTATGAGGCCGGACGCCTGCATTTCACCACCGATGCCAAAGCGGGCGTGGCGCACGGGAATATCCAGTTTATCGCCGTCGGCACGCCGCCGGATGAGGACGGCTCCGCCGATCTGAAATATGTCACCGCGGTGGCGCGCACCATCGCCGAGCACATGACCGATCGCAAAGTGGTGATCGACAAATCCACCGTGCCGGTCGGCACGGCGGACAAGGTGCGTCAGGTGATGGCGGAAACGCTGGCTAAGCGCGGCAGCAACGTGCCGTTCGACGTGGTGTCCAACCCTGAATTCCTGAAGGAAGGCGCTGCGGTGGCTGACTGCATGCGCCCTGAGCGCATCGTGATCGGTACCGATAATAAAGAGGTGATCGAACCTATTCGCGAGCTGTACGAGCCGTTTAACCGCAATCACGATCGTATGATCATGATGGATATCCGCAGCGCGGAGCTGACCAAATACGCCGCCAACTGCATGTTGGCGACCAAAATCAGCTTTATGAACGAAATGTCCAACCTGGCGGAAATGCTGGGCGCGGACATCGAGAAAGTGCGTCAGGGCATCGGTTCCGATTCACGCATCGGCTATCACTTCATCTACCCTGGCTGTGGCTACGGTGGCTCTTGCTTCCCGAAAGATGTGCAGGCCTTGATCCGCACGGCGGAGCAGATCGGTTACCAACCGAAGCTGTTGCAGGCGGTAGAGCAGGTCAACTACCAACAGAAAGACAAGCTGAGCAGCTTTATCAAAGACTATTTCGGCAGCGATTTGAAGGGCAAAACCTTCGCACTGTGGGGTCTGGCGTTCAAGCCGAATACCGATGACATGCGTGAAGCCTCCAGCCGCGTGCTGATGGAGCAACTGTGGGCTGCCGGCGCCACCGTTCAAGCCTACGATCCGGAAGCGATGAACGAAGTTCAGCGCATCTATGGCCAGCGTGACGATCTGAAACTGATGGGCACCAAAGAGGCTGCGTTGCACGGCGCCGATGCGCTGGTGATTTGCACCGAATGGCAGAATTTCCGCGCGCCGGACTTCGACGTGATCAAGGGTGCGTTGAAACAGCCGGTGATCTTCGATGGACGTAACCTGTACGATCCGGAGCGTTTGGCGAATCGTGGCTTTACCTACTATGCGATTGGCCGCGGCGCATCGATTAAACCGGTTATTTAAGGAGTGACCATGAAATTCCTGGTTACAGGCGCCGCAGGGTTTATTGGTTATCACGTTGCAGAGCGTTTGTTGACCGCCGGGCATCAGGTTGTCGGCATCGATAACCTGAATGACTATTATGACGTGGGCCTGAAAACGGCCCGTCTGGACAGACTGGCGGATAAGCCGGGATTCTGCTTTATCAAGCTGGATTTGGCCGATCGCGAAGGCATGGCGGCATTGTTCGCCGAGCATCAGTTTCAGCGCGTCATTCATTTGGGCGCGCAAGCCGGCGTGCGTTATTCGCTGGTCAACCCGTTGGCTTATGCGGACGCCAACCTGATCGGCCATTTGAACGTGCTGGAAGGCTGCCGGCATAATAAGGTCGAGCATTTACTTTACGCGTCCTCCAGCTCTGTTTATGGCCTCAATCGCAAGCTGCCGTTTGCTACCGAAGATTCTGTCGACCACCCTGTGTCACTGTATGCGGCAACCAAAAAAGCCAATGAGCTGATGTCACACAGCTACTCTCATTTATACGGTCTTCCGACGACGGGGCTGCGCTTCTTTACCGTATATGGTCCCTGGGGGCGTCCGGATATGGCGCTGTTCAAGTTTACCAAGGCCATATTGGCGGGGGAGAGCATCGATGTATATAACCACGGTGAAATGCACCGTGACTTTACTTACATTGATGATATCACCGAGGCTATTGTGCGGCTGCAGGCGGTTATTCCGCAGGCAGATCCGTCATGGACCGTTGAACAGGGATCGCCGGCGACCAGTTCCGCGCCGTATCATGTTTATAATATCGGCAATAACTCCCCCGTTAAACTGATGGAATATATCACGGCATTGGAGCAGGCTTTGGGGGTAACGGCCCGCAAGAATATGCTGCCGATGCAACCTGGCGACGTGATGGATACCAGCGCGGATACCGCAGAGCTTTATCGTGACATTGGTTTTAAGCCGGAAACCAGCGTTGAAGAGGGTGTGAAGCGCTTTGTTGATTGGTATAAGGCATTCTACCAGGTTCAATAATTGAACGAGGGTAAATGCGATAAAGGGGCCTTAGGGCCCTTTTTTTTCACTGGGATTTCGTGCAAGGAGGAAAATGCGAATTAGGATATTTACTAAAAGAAAAGGGATGAGGCGGGATCACGGCTATAAGCTTTAAAATGAAAAGGCCCCCCGCAGGGAGCCTTTCAGATACGGACTGAATCGCTATTACAGCAGGAAATCATCCAGAGATTTACCTTGCTCTTCGATAGCTTTCTTAATCACCGCAGGGGTACGGCCTTGGCCGGTCCAGGTTTTCAGTTCGCCGTTTTCGTCTTTATATTGGTATTTAGCAGGACGTGCTGCACGTTTTGCTTTGCCGGCAGCCTTGTTGGCAGCCATGGTTTGCAGCAGTTCATTCGGATCGATACCGTCAGCAATCAGCATTTCGCGGTATTGCTGCAGTTTACGGGTGCGTTCTTCGATTTCTGCTTGAGCCTGGCTGTCTTCTTCGCGACGTTCGTTCACAACAACTTCCAGTTTCTCGAGCATTTCTTCCAGCGTTTCCAGTGTGCATTCTCTTGCCTGGGCGCGCAGAGTGCGGATGTTGTTCAAAATCTTTAATGCTTCGCTCATTGTCCTAGTCTCAAATTATATTGGTGGGGGGCGTCTCGATAATAATAGAGTGCTATTTTCCTTTCTGCAATAGCCAAATTGACTTGAATACTCAAATTTACCTTTTAAAAAACCGTTAATCGGATCTGTCCGACTAATATAGGAAGGGCTGTTAACTATTACCCTCACCGCACTTAAGTCAAAATTTCAGCAGGCATGCTTTAAAATGCGCGTGGCACAAGGCTTTCATCGATAAGTTATCGCTGTAATTTATATCAATATTACAATGGGTTCTGTGGGCTTAATCACGTCATGACGAGGCAGACATTGTAAACAATAGGGGTATCTGGGTAAAGATTGCGTCAGGAAACGTCGGGGGAGAACGAAGGCGATTAAATGCCCTGTATTGGCCTCACGTATAATAGGCAAGCACTCCGCCGCGGTCGCGGCGCCTGCCGAGGTGAAAGGGGGGATTATGCATTAATCGGCAAATGACCGGCTTAACCATTAGCAAGAATTAATAGTGATGACAGGCATACATTATCCTGTAAATAGCGGTAAAAAGAACGGGCCGACAGAAGGATATGTTTCGCTTGAAAGCGCATTATTACGGCGAACGCAATATTCGCTCGCTTTGGGCTGAGCCGGGGGGCGGGTTATGGTACACTCACCGTCCTAATCAACATTTGAATATTTCTTATACCATCGGAGTTGCGGGGCCATGGCTCAACTTTATTTTTATTACTCTGCGATGAATGCCGGCAAGTCCACCGCGCTGCTACAGTCTTCATATAACTATCAAGAACGTGGTATGCGCACGCTGGTGTTCACCGCGGAGATCGATCACCGCTTTGGGGTGGGCAAAGTCAGCTCGCGCATCGGTTTATCCTCGCAGGCCCAGCTCTATAACAACGACTCGATGCTGTACGCCATGATTCAGCAGGAGCATCAACAGCAGCCGGTGCATTGCGTGCTGCTGGATGAAAGCCAGTTCCTGACCAAGGCCCAGGTTGAGCAATTGTGCGATGTGGTGGACCAACTGGACATTCCCGTATTGTGCTACGGCCTGCGTACCGATTTTCTCGGTGAGCTGTTTATCGGCAGCCAATATTTGCTGGCCTGGGCTGATAAGCTGGTGGAATTGAAAACCATCTGCCACTGCGGGCGCAAAGCCAATATGGTGTTGCGGTTGGATGAAAACGGCCAGGCGATGCACGCCGGTGAGCAGGTGGTGATTGGCGGTAACGAGAGCTATGTCTCCGTCTGCCGCAAGCATTATAAAGAGGCGATTCACTCCCTGGAGTAGGGGAGAAAACGCCGCCAAAGCCCGCTGAAGCGTTTTGGTGACCTGAGTCGAAATGCAGCGCCTCGGGCGCAATAAAAAACCCGCCGTGTGGCGGGTTTTTTTATCGGTTCACGGAACCGTTATTTCTTGGGCTTCTTTACCGCGGTTTTGGCGGCAGCAGGAGCGGCAGCTTCCTCTTCTACCGCTTCGCTGAATTCGCGGCCGTAGAAGGTATCCAGCATGATTTGCTTCAGTTCGGCAATCAGCGGATAGCGCGGGTTGGCGCCGGTGCATTGGTCGTCGAACGCGTCTTCCGACAGCTTGTCGACTTTCGCCAGGAAGTCCGCCTCCTGCACACCCGCTTCGCGGATGGAGGTTGGGATGCCCAACTCGGTTTTCAGCTCGTCCAGCCAGGCCAGCAGTTTCTCAATCTTCTGCGCGGTGCGGTCGCCCGGGGCGCTCAGGCCGAGGTGGTCGGCGATTTCAGCGTAGCGGCGGCGCGCCTGAGGGCGGTCGTACTGGCTGAAGGCCGTCTGCTTGGTCGGGTTGTCGTTCGCATTGTAGCGAATAACGTTGGAAATCAGCATCGCGTTGGCCAGGCCGTGCGGAATGTGGAACTCCGAACCCAGCTTGTGCGCCATGGAGTGACAAACCCCAAGGAAGGCGTTGGCGAAAGCGATACCGGCGATGGTGGCGGCGTTGTGCACGCGTTCACGAGCAACCGGGTTTTTCGCGCCTTCTTTATAGCTGGCCGGCAGATACTCTTTCAACAGTTTCAGCGCCTGCAGCGCCTGGCCGTCGGAGTATTCGTTCGCCAGCACCGAGACGTAGGCTTCCAGCGCGTGGGTGACCGCATCCAGACCGCCGAAGGCACACAGGGATTTCGGCATGTTCATCACCAGGTTGGCGTCGACAATCGCCATGTCCGGGGTCAGCGCATAGTCGGCCAGCGGGTATTTCTGCCCGGTGGTGTCGTCGGTCACGACGGCGAATGGCGTGACTTCCGAACCGGTGCCTGAGGTGGTGGTGATAGCGATCATCTTCGCTTTCACGCCCATTTTCGGGAACTTGTAGATACGCTTGCGGATGTCCATGAAGCGCAGCGCCAGATCCTCGAAGTGGGTTTCAGGATGTTCGTACAGCACCCACATGATTTTCGCAGCGTCCATCGGCGAACCGCCGCCCAGCGCGATGATGACGTCCGGTTTGAAGGAGTTCATCTGCTCGGCACCTTTACGCACGATGCTCAGTGTCGGGTCGGCTTCCACTTCGAAGAACACTTCGGTTTCGATGCCGTGAGACTTCAGAACCTTGGTGATCTGGTCGGCATAGCCGTTGTTGAACAGGAAACGGTCGGTCACGATGAAGGCGCGTTTTGCCCCGTCGGTCGCCACTTCTTCCAGCGCGATAGGCAGCGAGCCACGGCGGAAGTAGATCGATTTCGGAAGTTTATGCCACAACATGTTTTCTGCTCGCTTCGCTACAGTTTTCTTGTTGATCAGGTGTTTAGGTCCGACGTTTTCAGAGATGGAGTTACCACCCCAGGAGCCGCAACCCAGCGTCAGCGAAGGCGCGAGTTTGAAGTTATACAGGTCGCCGATACCGCCCTGAGAAGCCGGGGTGTTGATCAGGATGCGAGCCGTTTTCATTTTATCGCCGAAGTAGGCGATGCGAGCCGTTTGGTTATCCTGGTCGGTGTACAGGCAGGAAGTGTGGCCGATACCGCCCATGGCGACCAGTTTTTCGGCTTTGGCGACGGCGTCTTCGAAGTCTTTGGCCCGGTACATCGCCAGCGTCGGCGACAGTTTTTCATGGGCGAAAGGTTCGGACTCGTCGACCAGCTTCACTTCGCCGATCAGCACTTTGGTGTTGGCCGGCACTTTGATGCCTGCCATCTCGGCGATTTTCGGTGCGGATTGCCCGACGATGGCCGCGTTCAGACCGCCGTTTTTCAGGATGATGTCCTGCACCGCTTTCAGTTCTTTACCCTGCAGCAGATAGCCGCCGTGGGAAGCGAAGCGTTCGCGTACCGCATCATAAATAGAGTCGACGACGATGACCGACTGTTCGGAAGCGCAGATAACGCCGCTGTCGAAGGTTTTGGACATCAGGATAGACGCGACCACGCGCTTGATGTCTGCGGTTTCGTCTACCACCACCGGCGTATTACCGGCGCCGACGCCGATGGCCGGTTTGCCGGAGCTGTAGGCGGCTTTCACCATGCCCGGGCCACCGGTGGCCAGGATCAGGTTGATGTCCGGGTGGTGCATCAGCTGGTTGGACAGTTCGACGGTCGGTTGGTCGATCCAACCGATGATATCTTTCGGCGCGCCGGCGGCGATAGCGGCTTGCAGCACGATATCGGCGGCTTTGTTGGTGGCATTTTTCGCACGCGGGTGCGGCGAGAAGATGATGCCGTTACGGGTTTTCAGGCTGATCAGCGCTTTGAAGATCGCGGTAGAAGTTGGGTTGGTGGTAGGGACGATACCGCAAATCAGGCCGATAGGCTCGGCGATGGTGATGGTACCGAAGGTGTCATCTTCAGACAGGATGCCACAGGTTTTTTCATCTTTATAGGCGTTGTAGATGTACTCGGAAGCGAAGTGGTTTTTGATCACTTTGTCTTCGACGATACCCATTCCGGATTCTTCCACGGCCATTTTGGCCAACGGGATACGGGCATCAGCAGCGGCGAGGGCGGCAGCGCGGAAAATTTTATCCACTTGCTCTTGAGTGAAGTTGGCATATTCGCGCTGGGCTTTTTTGACACGTGCGACAAGCTCGTTCAGTTCAGCGACATTCGTTACAGCCATAATGCTCTCCTGATAATGTTAAACTCTTTCAGTAAATAAGCCGTGCGAGCCACTAGTATAGTCATAACGGGAATAAACGGTGATTTGAATACCGGGGCTTTCCCGCGTTATTTCTTCGCATGCTGCTGATTTGCTTAAAGAGCTTCACCCTACGCCAACCGGAGGGGTAGGCAGTGAGGAGAAGGGAACTGTCTGGGTTGCCGCCGACTTTGTTCTACTCCCTGACTACGACTAAGAGCTTACCCACTGTTGGGTAGTCGATTTGTGATCTAAATCATGAAAAGTGCAAGCTGACACCTTTCAGCTTACCGGTGTTGGGAATCATTCTTGATAACTGTGAGCGATGACTCTTTTTTCAACATAAAAAATCAAAAGGCCATACATCACTTTAACAAAGGACATTTGTTTCGTTGCATAACTTGCTGACAGTCAAAAATGCTGCTTGGGCCGGATGGATTACCCGCGCCAATTCCATTACATTAGCGCGCATAGGCAGCACACCTTTTTTATAGCGATTAATGCGGAGCATCTGTGGGCCAATCTCTGTTGGATCTTTCCGGCTTTATCAAGTTCTTTGTCGGTCTGTTTGCGCTGGTCAACCCGGTGGGCATCTTGCCGGTGTTTATCAGCATGACCAGCTACCAGGCGGAAGCGGGGCGCAATAAAACCAACCTGACCGCCAACCTGTCGGTCGCCATCATTTTGTGGACGTCGCTGTTCCTGGGCGAAGGGATCCTGCGGATGTTCGGCATCTCTATCGATTCGTTCCGCATCGCCGGCGGTATTCTGGTGGTGACCATCGCCATGTCGATGATCAGCGGCAAGCTGGGGGAAGACAAGCAAAACAAACAGGAGAAATCGGAGAGCGCGATCCGCGAAAGCATCGGCGTGGTGCCGTTAGCGCTGCCGCTGATGGCGGGGCCGGGGGCGATCAGTTCCACCATCGTGTGGAGTTCCCGTTATCACAACTGGCAAAGCCTGCTCGGCTTTACGGTGGCGATCGCCTTGTTCGCCTTTTGTTGCTGGCTGTTGTTCCGCGCCGCGCCGCTGTTGGTGCGTTTGCTGGGGCAGACCGGCATCAACGTGATCACCCGTATCATGGGTCTGCTGCTGATGGCGCTCGGCATCGAGTTTATCGTTACCGGCATTAAGGCGATATTCCCCGGCCTGTTGTAATACCCTTTGTTTAGCCGCGTACCTTTCGCGTCGGCGCGGCTAAAATTAATTTTAAAGTTTAAATTATTTATTGGTTCGCATTATTATAGTGCACAGAGTGAATAAAAATTATGCCGTTGCACTCTTATGTTGCATAAATCTCATGTTGCTGCTCAAAAAAAACGCTGAGCGCTATTTCAAACACTTTTCCTCCCCCCTTTTCGCGCATTTTGCCCCCGTTCAACGGTAAAGCTGTTGTTAAATTAGTCACATCATTCTGTGGGGCTTGTCTCACTTTCATCCAGGTGTTATTAGTGATTAACCGCCCGTAGACAGGTGTTTGTTCTTTGAATGATTGGATTGTTAACTGAATGTTTCTTTTCGCGGCGGTGAGATCGTGCTGACGGTTTCAATTGAAATGAATTCGGTTTTTTTGCCTTTAAAATCATATCAATGACATTGGTTTTTCTTGGCCTCGAACGCAGGGGACGGATCGGGCTTCGTGCGATAAAAGAGAATTGCTTAACATTTTCGTAAAATTTATTGGCTATGGAATTTGGCTTCTGCTAATTTCCGAGCAACTTTCCCGTGGTCAATTAACTGAAATGCGCCATAAAAACGGGAATGATTTTTGCTGGTATCCGTTTATTTAGAATTCTTATAAACACTTCACAAACTTCGATAAGCGATGCTTGTCGGTGAAAAGGAGCCTCGATTATGCAGCAAACCCTGAAGCGTACTTCTTTGACCTTGTTGATTAGCGGCGCGCTGAGCGTCGGCGCCGTAAATAGCGGTTGGGCGGCGCAGGTGCCGGCCGGCGTTCAGTTGGCGCAGCAGCAGAATATTGTGATCAATAACGGCAGCGAAGTGGCTTCATTGGATCCGCATAAGGTCGAGGGCGTACCGGAAAGCAATATCATTCTTAACCTGCTGGAAGGGCTGGTGAGCACCGATGCCAACGGGCATGTGGTGCCGGCGGCGGCGGCGAGCTGGGAAAACCAGAATTATCAGCAGTGGACCTTCCACCTGCGCCCCGGCGCGGTGTGGAGCGACGGCAGCCCGGTGACCGCGCAAGATTTCGTCTACAGCTGGCAGCGTCTGGCCGATCCGAAAATCGCCTCGCCCTATGCCAGCTACCTGCAATACACCAAAGTCGAGAATATCGACGACATCCTGACCGGTAAGAAGAGCCCGCAGACCCTCGGCGTCAAGGCGCTGGACGACCAGACGCTGCAGGTGACGCTGAGCGAGCCGGTGCCGTATTTCATCAGCATGCTGAGCCACACGTCGCTCAAACCGGTCAAACGGGCGGTGGTGGAGAAATTCGGCGATAAATGGACGCTGCCCGCCAACTACGTCGGCAACGGCGCTTACCGCCTGAAAGAGTGGGTGGTGAACGAGCGCATCGTGCTGGAGCGCAGCCCGAGCTACTGGAACAACAAGCAGACGGTGATCAATCAGGCGACCTTCCTGCCGATTACCTCGGAAGTCAGCGACGTTAACCGCTTCCGCAGCGGCGAGATCGATATCACCAACAGCGCCATTCCGCCATACCTGTACGTCAAGATGAAACGCGAAATGCCTGAACAGCTGCACGTTAACCCTTATCTGTGCACCTTCTATTACGAGCTCAATAACAAGCAGGCGCCGTTCACCGATGCGCGCGTGCGTACGGCGGTGAAGATGACGCTGGATCGCGACATCATCGCCAACAAGATCATGGGCCAGGGGCAGATCCCAGCCTACAGCTTCACGCCGACCTTCACGGAAGGCGCTAACTTCACGCCGCCCGCGTGGGCCGGCTGGAGCCAGGAACAGCGCAACGCCGAAGCCAGGAAACTGCTGGCGGAAGCGGGCTACAGCGACGCCAAGCCGCTGAAATTCTCGCTGCTGTACAACACCTCCGATCAAAACAAACAGCAGGCGATCGCCGCTGCGTCGATGTGGAAGAAGAACCTGGGCGCTGAGGTCACGCTGCGCAACCAGGAATGGAAAACGTCGCTGGAGAGCCGTCATCAGGGGCAATACGACGTGGCGCGCGCCACCTGGTGCGGGGATTACAACGAGCCCAGCGCGTTCCTGAACCTGGTGCTGTCCAACAGCAGCATCAACACCGTGTTCTATAAAAGCCCGGCGTTCGACGCCATCATGGCCGCCACGCTGAAGGCGCCGGATGAGGCCGCGCGCGCCGCGCTCTATCAGCAGGCGGAAGCGCAGCTGGACAAAGACTCCGCGTTGGTCCCGGTTTATTACCGCGTCAGCGCGCGGTTGATCAAGCCGACGGTGGGCGGGTTCACCGGCAAAGATCCGCTGGACTATACCGACGTTAAAAATCTGTACATTATCAAGCAGTAAAAGGGGTATTCCTGGCGCTAGTTCGCGGAGGAATATAGGGAAGGCCGGCCGCCGCATTCGTTCCGCGGCGGCGGGAAAACAGAGTCCGCTTACGGGCAACGCAGGTTCCACGAAGAGCCTGTGATAATAAAAAACTGGAGTCGATAAGTATGACCAACATCACGAAGAAAACGCTCATTGCCGCCGGCGTCATCGCCGCGCTGGGCATCACAGCAACCACTTCCGCCTTTGCCGCCGACGTTCCTGCAGGCGTGCAACTGGCCGACAAGCAAGAAATCGTCAAAAACAACGGTTCCGAAGTGCAGTCGCTGGATCCGCACAAAATCGAGGGCGTGCCGGAAAACAACGTCACCCGCGATCTGATGGAAGGCCTGGCGAACAACAGCCCGGACGGTTCCATCGTGCCGGGCGTCGCGGAAAGCTGGGATAACAAGGATTTCAAAGTCTGGACCTTCCACCTGCGTAAAGACGCCAAATGGTCCAACGGCAAGCCGGTAACGGCGCAAGATTTCGTCTACAGCTGGCAGCGCGTGGTGGATCCGAAAACCGCGTCGCCTTACGCCAGCTACCTGCAGTACGCCCATGTGGAAAACGTCGATGACATCATCGCCGGTAAAAAAGACAAGTCGACGCTGGGCGTGAAGGCCATCGACGACCACACCTTCCAGGTGACCCTGAGCGAGTCGGTGCCTTATCTGGTTGAAATGACCCCGCACTACGCCATGAAGCCGGTTTACAAAGACGCGGTGGAGAAGTTTGGCGAGAAGTGGACGCTGCCGGCCAACTACGTCAGCAACGGCGCCTACAAACTGAAAGACTGGATTGTCAACGAACGCATCGTACTGGAACGCAACCCGGAATATTGGGATAACGCCAAAACCATCATCAATAAAGTGACGTTCCTGCCTATTTCGTCGGAAGTGACCGACGTTAACCGCTACCGCACCGGCGAAATCGACATGACCTACAACAACATGCCGATCGAACTGTTCCAGAAGCTGAAAAAAGAGATCCCGAAAGAGGTGCATGTCGATCCTTACCTGTGCACCTATTACTACGAAATCAACAACCAGAAGGCGCCGTTCACCGATGCGCGCGTGCGTGAAGCGCTGAAGCTGGGCATGGATCGCGACATCATCGTCAACAAGGTGAAAAACCAGGGCGATCTGCCGGCCTACAGCTTTACGCCGCCATACACCGACGGCGCCAAGCTGACCCCGCCGGAGTGGTTCGGCTGGACGCAGGAAAAACGCAACGAAGCGGCGAAGAAACTGCTGGCGGAAGCCGGCTACGGCCCGGGTAAACCGCTGACCTTCTCCCTGCTGTACAACACCTCCGATCTGCACAAGAAGCTGGCGATCGCCGCCGCCTCCATCTGGAAGAAAAACCTGGGCGTGGACGTGAAGCTGGTGAACCAGGAGTGGAAAACCTTCCTGGATACCCGCCATCAGGGCACCTATGACGTGGCGCGCGCCGGCTGGTGCGCCGACTACAACGAACCGAGTTCGTTCCTGAACATGATGTTGTCCGACAGCAGCAGTAACACCCCGCACTACAAGAGCGCCGAGTTCGACAAGCTGATGGCCAACGTGCTGACCGCGAAGACCAAAGACGAGCGCGCCGATCTGTATCAGAAAGCGGAAGTTCAGCTGGATAAGGATTCCGCCATCGTTCCGCTGTATTACTACGTGAACGCCCGTTTGGTGAAACCTTACGTCGGTGGCTACACCGGCAAAGACCCGCTTGATAACGTGTACGACAAAAACCTGTACATCATCAAGCATTGATACGGTAAGAGCCGGCGGCGCAGGCCGCCGGCCCATGTTGAGAATAATAAGCCGTCATCAGGCTGTCGCACAGGGTTAGGGCAATGCTTAAATTTATACTTCGTCGCTTGCTGGAAGCGATCCCGACACTATTTATCCTTATCACCATCTCATTCTTCATGATGCGCCTGGCGCCCGGCAGTCCATTTACCGGGGAGCGCGCATTGCCGCCAGAAGTTATGGCGAATATCGAGGCCAAATATCATTTGAACGACCCGATCTGGAAACAGTACGGTCATTATCTGGCGCAGCTTGCGCAGGGAGACTTCGGCCCGTCCTTTAAATACAAGGACTATTCGGTCAACGATCTGGTCGCCGGCTCTTTCCCGGTGTCCGCCAAACTCGGCCTGGCCGCGTTTCTGCTGGCGGTGGTGCTGGGGGTGAGCGCAGGCGTGATTGCCGCGCTGAATCAGAACACCAAATGGGACTACACGGTGATGGGGTTCGCCATGACCGGGGTGGTGATACCCAGTTTCGTGGTGGCGCCGCTGTTGGTGCTGATCTTCGCCATCACGCTGAAATGGCTGCCGGGCGGCGGCTGGAACGGCGGCGCGCCTAAATTCATCATCCTGCCGATGGTGGCGCTGTCGCTGGCCTATATTGCCAGCATCGCCCGTATCACGCGCGGCTCGATGATTGAAGTGCTGCACTCCAACTTCATCCGCACCGCGCGCGCCAAAGGCTTGCCGATGCGTCGCATCATTTTCCGCCACGCGCTGAAGCCGGCGCTGCTGCCGGTGCTGTCCTACATGGGGCCGGCGTTCGTCGGCATCATCACCGGTTCGATGGTGATCGAAACCATCTACGGTCTGCCGGGGATCGGCCAGCTGTTCGTTAACGGCGCGCTGAACCGCGACTACTCCCTGGTATTGAGCCTGACCATTCTGGTGGGCGCACTGACCATTCTGTTCAACGCGATCGTCGATGTGCTGTATGCGGTCATCGATCCGAAAATCCGTTATTAATCTGGAGCACGCGAATGATGTTGACTAAAAAGAACAGCGAAGCTCTGGAACACTTCAGCGAGAAGCTGGAAGTGGAAGGACGCAGCCTGTGGCAAGACGCGCGCCGGCGCTTTATGCACAACCGCGCGGCGGTCAGCAGCCTGTTCATTCTGGTGTTGATCACGCTGTTTGTGGTGCTGGCGCCGATGCTGTCGCAATTTGCCTACGACGATACCGATTGGGCGATGATGTCCGCCGCGCCAAGCGTGGAATCGGGGCACTATTTCGGCACCGACTCCTCCGGGCGCGATCTGCTGGTGCGCGTGGCGATCGGCGGGCGCATCTCGCTGATGGTCGGCGTGGCGGCGGCGCTGGTGGCGGTGATCGTTGGCACGCTTTACGGCGCGATGTCCGGCTATCTGGGCGGCAAGGTCGACTCGGTGATGATGCGCCTGCTGGAGATCCTCAACTCCTTCCCGTTCATGTTCTTCGTGATCCTGCTGGTGACCTTTTTCGGCCAGAACATCCTGCTTATCTTCGTGGCGATCGGCATGGTGTCGTGGCTGGATATGGCGCGTATCGTGCGCGGCCAAACCCTCGGCCTGAAGCGCAAGGAGTTCATCGAAGCGGCGCTGGTGTGCGGCGTCTCCACGCGCAATATCGTGCTGCGGCATATCGTGCCGAACGTGCTCGGCGTGGTGGTGGTGTATGCCTCGCTGCTGGTGCCGAGCATGATCCTGTTCGAATCCTTCCTCAGTTTCCTGGGGCTGGGCACGCAGGAGCCGCTCAGCAGCTGGGGCGCATTGCTCAGCGACGGCGCCAACTCAATGGAAGTTTCACCGTGGTTGCTGCTGTTCCCGGCGGGTTTCCTGGTTGTCACTCTGTTCTGTTTCAACTTTATCGGCGATGGCCTGCGTGACGCCCTCGACCCGAAAGATCGTTAAGGAGTGCAATCATGAGCACCATTGAACATCCTCAACTGCAAACCGGCGCCGGCGTCAAAACGTCGCCGCTGCTGGACGTGAAAGACCTGCGCGTCACGTTCTCCACCCCGGACGGCGACGTGACGGCGGTGAACGATCTGAACTTCGACCTGCGCGCCGGCGAAACGCTGGGCATCGTCGGTGAATCCGGTTCCGGCAAATCGCAGACCGCGTTCGCCCTGATGGGGCTGCTGGCCAGCAATGGCCGCATCGGCGGCTCGGCCAAATTCAACGGCCGTGAAATTCTCAACCTGCCGGAAAATCAGCTCAACAAGCTGCGGGCCGAAGAGATCTCGATGATCTTCCAGGACCCGATGACCTCGCTCAACCCTTATATGCGCGTTGGCGAACAGCTGATGGAAGTGCTGATGCTGCATAAGAAAATGAGCAAAAGCGAAGCCTTCGAAGAGTCGGTACGCATGCTCGACGCGGTGAAAATGCCGGAAGCGCGCAAGCGCATGCGCATGTATCCGCACGAGTTTTCCGGCGGCATGCGCCAGCGCGTGATGATCGCCATGGCGCTGCTGTGCCGGCCGAAGCTGTTGATCGCCGACGAACCGACCACCGCGCTGGACGTGACCGTCCAGGCGCAGATCATGACGCTGCTCAACGAGCTGAAGCGCGAATTCAACACCGCGATCATCATGATCACCCACGACCTGGGCGTGGTGGCCGGCATCTGCAACAAGGTGCTGGTGATGTACGCCGGCCGCACCATGGAATACGGCAGCGCGCGCGAGGTGTTCTACCAGCCGAGCCATCCGTACTCCATCGGCCTGTTGAACGCGGTGCCGCGCCTCGACGCCGAAGGCGAAGCGTTGCTGACCATTCCCGGCAACCCGCCGAACCTGCTGCGGCTGCCGAAAGGCTGCCCGTTCCAGCCGCGCTGCCCGTACGCCATGGAGCAGTGTGCGAGCGCTCCGCCGTTGGAGCAATTTGGGGAAGGGCGCCTGCGCGCCTGCTTTAAACCGGTGGAGGCGTTGGTATGACAGCGGTAACCGACAAGAAAGTGCTGCTCGAAGTGGCCGATTTGAAAGTGCACTTCGACATTCATGACGACAAACAGTGGTTCTGGCAGCCGCCGAAAACCCTGAAAGCGGTCGATGGCGTCACGCTGCGGCTGTTCGAGGGGGAAACCCTGGGCGTGGTCGGCGAGTCCGGCTGCGGCAAATCCACCTTCGCGCGCGCCATCATCGGCCTGGTGAAGGCCACCAGCGGGCGCGTCGCCTGGCTGGGCAAAGATCTGCTGGGCATGAGCGACGCCGACTGGCGCAAAACCCGCAGCGATATCCAGATGATTTTCCAGGATCCGCTGGCTTCGCTCAACCCGCGCATGACCATCGGTGAGATCATCGCCGAGCCGCTGCGCACCTACTACCCGAAAATGCCGCGTCAGGAAGTGAAGGACAAGGTCAAGGCGATGATGCTGAAGGTCGGCCTGCTGCCTAACCTGATCAACCGCTACCCGCACGAGTTTTCCGGCGGCCAGTGCCAGCGTATCGGCATCGCGCGCGCGCTGATCCTCGAGCCGAAGCTGGTGATCTGCGACGAACCGGTCTCCGCGCTGGACGTGTCGATTCAGGCGCAGGTGGTGAACCTGCTGCAGCAGCTGCAGCGCGAGATGGGGCTGTCACTGATCTTTATCGCCCACGACTTGGCGGTGGTGAAGCACATTTCGGATCGCGTGCTGGTGATGTATCTGGGCCATGCGGTGGAGCTGGGCACCTATGACGAGGTGTACCACAATCCGCAGCACCCTTACACCAAAGCGCTGATGTCGGCGGTGCCGATCCCGGATCCGGACAAGGAGAAGGAAAAGCAGATCCAGCTGCTGGAAGGGGAGCTGCCTTCGCCGATCAACCCGCCGACCGGCTGCGTGTTCCGCACCCGCTGCCCGATCGCCGGGCCGGAGTGCGCCAAGACGCGTCCGCTGTTGGAGGGCAGTTTCCGCCACGCGGTGTCCTGCCTGAAGGTCGATCCGCTGTAATGCGCCGCTAGCCGGCAACAAAAAGCCCCGCTGAATGAGCGGGGCTTTTTTTATCCGATATGCTATCGGCGAATCACTCTTTCCACAGAATGTGGCACAGCTTGTGGTCTTTCTCGCGGCAGATCAGCACGCGGGCGAACACGTCGTTGATCGGCTCGCCGTCGCTGTCCGCCAGACCGATCACCACCTCGGCGAAGAAGTCCGGGTTCAGATCGTAATCCACGTGCTCGCTCCAGTCTTCGGAGGGGTCGTACAGTTCGGCGCCGCCGCGCTCTTCAAACTGCAGGTTGAACAGCAGAATATCCGCCGGATCCAGATTGTCGCCGGCCAATTCGAGGAAGATGTCGTAGGCCTGTTCCAGCGTTTCGTCTTCGGTAAGGCGGTTATTCAAATCCATAAAAAAATCCTGATAACAAATGATTTGGCGCTATTAAAGCACGCTCGTCGCGGCTTTTACAGCAGCGGGCTGAAAAAGTAGAACAGGCGCTCGACCAGGCGATGCCAGAACGGCCGCTTCAGCCACTCTTTGGCGTTCAGCAGTTTGGAACGGGCGATGTAATCTTCCTGCACGCAGGCCAAATCGCTGCCGAAGCCGTCATCATCGATCACCAGCGTGATCTCGAAATTCAGCCACAGGCTGCGCATATCCAGATTGACGGTGCCGACCAGGCTGAGTTGCCCGTCCACCAGCACGCTCTTGGTATGCAGCAGGCCGCCTTCGAACTGATAGATCCTGACGCCGGCCTCCAGCAGCTCGGAGAAGAACGCGCGGCTGGCCCAGCGCACCATCATCGAATCGTTGTCGCGCGGCACAATGATGCTGACCTCGACGCCGCGCAGGGCGGCGGTGCAGATGGCGTGCAGCAGATCGTCGCTCGGCACGAAGTACGGCGTGGTCATGATCAGCTGCTCGCGCGCGGAATAGACCGCGGTCAGCAGCGCCTGGTGGATCATCTCCTCGGGGAAGCCGGGGCCGGAGGCGATCACCTGAATGGTGTGGCCGCTCTCCTGTTCGAACGGCATGATGTTGACGTCCGGCGGCGGCGGCAGAATGCGCTTGCCGGTTTCAATCTCCCAGTCACAGGCATAGACGATGCCCATGGTGGTGGCCACCGGGCCTTCCATGCGCGCCATCAGGTCGATCCACTGGCCGACGCCCGCATCCTGCTTGAAGTAGCGCGGATCGACCATGTTCATGCTGCCGGTATAGGCGATGTAGTTATCGATCAGCACCACTTTGCGATGCTGACGCAGATCCATGCGGCGCAGGAACACGCGCAGCAGGTTGACCTTCAGCGCTTCCACCACTTCGATGCCGGCATTGCGCATCATCGCCGGGTAGGGGCTGCGGAAAAATTGCAGGCTGCCGGCGGAGTCGAGCATCAGGCGGCAGTGTACGCCGCGCCGCGCGGCGGCCATCAACGATTCGGCCACCTGATCGACCAGGCCGCCGGGCTGCCAGATATAGAACACCATTTCGATGTTGTGGCGCGCCAGCTCGATGTCGCGGATCAGCGCTTTCAGCGTGTCGTCGGTGGTGGTGAGCAGCTGCAGCTGGTTGCCCTTGACGCCGTCGATGCCCTGGCGGCGGTTGCACAGCTGGAACAGCGGTTCGGCGACTTCGCTGTATTCGGTGGCGAAGATGCGGCGGCTCTCTTTCAGCTCCTTCAACCAACGGGCGGTCGACGGCCACATGGCCTTGGCGCGCTCGGCCCGGCGTTTGCCCAGATGCAGCTCGCCGAACGATAAATAGGCCACGATGCCGAACAGCGGCAGAATATAGATAACCAGCAGCCAGGCCATGGCAGAGGGAACCGCACGGCGTTTCATTAAAATGCGCATCGTCACGCCGGCGATCAGCAGCCAGTAGCCGAACACCATGAGCCAACTGATTACGGTATAAAATGTTGTCATAAAGGCGAAAAATCCCGTTCGCAAACCACCAATGATGAGTGTACGCACAGATCGGGCAAGGCGAAACCTTTTATCGGCGCTTATGTTACATAAATATGATGAAGTTAAGGCACTTGCTGAAAATGAAAGGGCGGCTTTTGCCCGCGCGGCGTCCGCTGTGCCGCCGATAACGGCGGCTTGGATCACGGGCGGAAAGGGCTATAATGCCCGCGGTTGGCATTAGACGAACGAGTGACGGAATTATGAGACGCAGTAGAAATGAAGTGGGCCGCTGGCGCATGTTGCGGCAGAGCCAACGCCGCCGGCATCGCTGGCTGGAGCGCCAGTCGTGCAGCAATCGCCATATCATCCGGGTGCGGCGCCGCCTGGACGATCAGCATCGGCGCGCGCTGCTGTTTGCGGTATCCTGCGAGTGGTAAAACGAAAACAGTCCCGTAAGGGACTGTTTTGTTATGGCGCCAGGGTTATTTGCCCAGATAGGCGTTGAGCATCCAGACCTGTTTTTCCTGCTCTTTGATGTAATCGCTCATCAGCGACGCGGTGCCTTCGTCGCCGGCGTCCGCCGCCACCGTCAGCAGTTCACGCTGCTGTTGCAGCAAGATTGAATACCCTTCCAACAGGCCGCGCAGCGTGCCCTTATCATCGGTCACGTTGGTGTGTTCCTTGATGTCGGCGGTTTTCAGATAGTCGCTGAAAGCGTGACGCGGCTGCGAGCCCAGCGTCAGAATACGTTCCGCCAGCTCGTCCACCTTGGTCAGCAGATCGTTATATGTCTCTTCGAACTTCGCGTGCAGTTCAAAGAACTGCGGGCCGGTAATGTTCCAATGATAGCCGCGCACGTTCATATACAGCACCTGATAGTTCGCCAACAGCGCGTTCAGCGCTTCGGCGAGTTTTGCCGATTGTTTACTGTCGAGGCCGATATGGGTTTTCGCTGCTTTCTTTGCCGTTGCCATAATAATCTTCTCCTGATTATCTGTTCCGATAGTAGACAGAATCAATTTCCATAGGGGATACAGTAACCGGATTTATCGCAGGGTTAAACACGATAACAGGCATTATTGCCATCGTTCAAACCGATGACGACAAATCCGTCGAGCAAATTGCCGAATTAGTTTACGCAGGTTCCGCCGGCGAAAAAAGCCGCTTTTATCGGTTACTTGCGCAGCGCCAGTTTTACCGCCCCGGCGCCCAGCGCCATTAACAGCGCGGCGGCGATCAGTACCGTAATAAACGCGCGATCAAAGGCCAGACGCGCCAGCTGCGTCAGCTGCTGCGCGCGATCGGCCGCCATCCCGGCCGCCAGGCGCAGGGCTTCGTCGATGCTGTCGTATGCCAGCGGGTTGACCGGCAGCTCCGCCGGCAGCGCCAGGCTGTGGCTGTAAACCGCCGTCATCAACCCGCCGAGCAGCGTCACGCCCAGCACGCCGCCCAGCTCGTAGGAGACGTCCTCGATCGACGCCGCCATGCCGGATTTTTCCTCCGGCGCGTTCAGCATGATGGCGGTGGAAGCGGCGGTGATCACGCCACCGAGGCCAAAGCCCACCAGCGCCAGGCTGACCAATTGCAATGCCATGCCGCTCTGGTATAACGCGGCAAGACCGGCGATGCCGAGAGTGGTCAGGACAAAACCGCCGAGGATGATGCTGCGTTCGCCGTAGCGCGGCAACAGCAGGCCGGCTACGGGCCCCGCCAGCGCCGAGGCCAGCGGGATCGGCAAAATAAACAGCGCCGCCTGCAGCGGGCTGAGGCCGAGCACCAGCTGCAATCGCTGGCTGAGCACCAGTTCGATGCCGATCAGCGCCACCATCGACAGCAGCGCCACGCCGATGCCGCCGGCGAACAGCCGGTTGCGGAACAGAGAGAAATCGATCATCGGGTGGGCGCTGCGCTGCTGGCGTCGCACGAACAGCGCCAGGAACAGGATGCCGATCAGGGCAGCCACAAGCAAGGCACTCACATCAGGCGTCGGCTTGCTCAGCTCCTTCAGCGCATAGATAGCGCCGACCAGGCCAATCATGATCTGCACCGAGCCGACGATGTCCGAAGGGCGCGGGTTATCGCCACCGCAGCGCGGGATCAGTTTCCACGCCAGCGGCCAGACCAGCAGCACGACCGGCACATTGATCAGGAACACCGAACCCCACCAGAAATACTCCAGCAGCAGGCCGCCGACCACCGGGCCGATGGCCGCGCCGCCGGAGGCCACCGAGGCCCAGATGCCGATCGCCAGCGCGCGTTCGCGTTCGTCGGTAAAGACGTGGCGCACGATGGACAGCGTGGCGGGCATCATCATCGCCGCGCCAACGGCGAGGAACACCCGGGCGGCGATCAGCCACTCGGCGGTGGGCGAGAACGCGGCGCACAGCGACGCGACGGCAAACACCGGCAGTCCGGCGAGAAACAGCCGTTTATGGCCGATGCGATCGCTCAGCATGCCGGCGCCGGGCAACAGGCCGGCCACCACCAGCGGGTAGGCGTTGACGATCCAGAGTTTTTGCGAAGCGCTGGCGTCCAGCGCCTGGGTTAAGCGCGGCAGGGCGGTATATAACACCGTCATATCGATGACGATCAGGAACAGGGCGCTGGCGACCATCGTCAGGATCAACCAGCGGTTCTTGGCGTACATAAGTCATAATCCAGTTAAAGTGGGCCGCGCGGAGGCGCCGCCATTCGGGTAACCCACCGGCGATGCCGGGTGGTATACTGGTGATAATATATATCCATACGTTCGTATTGAAAAGAAGGGTTTCTTAATGGGACGTCAACGCAGCATCGATCGCGACAAGGTTTTGGACATCGCAGAAGAAATCGTCGCCACCCAGGGCGCCGCCGGCTTGACCATCGACGCCGTCGCCAAAGCGATGGGGATCTCCAAGGGCGGGGTGCAGTATTGCTTTGGCAGCAAAGACGCCCTGATTGATGCCATGTTCGATCGCTGGGGCAGTGCCTATGAAACGCTGTTCACGGCTATCGCCGGCGACGATCCTTCGCCGCAGACCGCTGTGCGGGCGCATATGCTGGCCACCCACAGTTCGGATCAGACCGCCAGCGCCAAGGCCGCCGGGCTGATGGCGACGCTGATTCAAACGCCGGAGCATCTGGCGAGCACGCGCGAATGGTATCGCAGCCGCATCGCCGGGCTCGATTTGACCACCGAAGAGGGCAAGCGCGCGCGCCTGGCGTTTCTCGCCACCGAAGGCGCCTTTATGCTGCGTTACTTTGGTTTGATGGATATCGACCAGGCGGAATGGGAAACGATGTTCACCGATATGCAGGCGTTGATTTTAACTGAGGATGCCTATCGCACTGATAGCTAGTAAAGCCCGCAGTGAAGGGCGTATGGTTATCGAACAAGATATTCCCTCGAAGAACTTTTAAGCCAGCCACTCCGTGCTGGCTTTTTTTTTGTTTGCAGGCAAGCGCCCAAGCGGTGCCCCCTGGAGGCAGGGGGCGGGGGGGATTATTTACGGGCGTCCAACAGCGATTGGGCGTTCTCTGCGGTGACGACGGTCCACGGAATGTAATAATGCTTCTGCGTGCCGCCTTCCCATTTCAGATCCTTGGCGTACTGTTTCCAGATATCCGACTGCGGCTGATAGCTTTCACCTTTCACGGCGCGCAGCGCGACGTCGATGGACCCCTGCATCTGGCCTTTGGCATCTTGCAGGATAGAGACCATTTCACCGGCCTGCACCGCATGAATCGCGTCGGAAACGCCGTCAACGCCGGCAATCGCGAAGTCCTTCACATTCAGGCCGGCGCCTTTAATCGCCTCGATAGCGCCCAGCGCCATCTCGTCGTTTTGGCCAATCACGCCGTTGATTTTGCCCCGATGTTTCTGCAGCCAGTTTTCCATCAGCGGCTGCGCTTCCGCGCGTGACCAGTTGGCCGTTTTGCGTTCAAGCACGGTGACTTGGCCGGCGCCGCACTCGGCTATCGCTTTATCATTGCCCTTGCCGCGCTGGATCTCGCCGCTGCCGCCTTTCGGGCCTTCGATAATCACCACGTTCACCTTATGGTTCTTGCAGTCGAGTTTGTCCAGTACGGCTTTGGCTTCCAGATATCCCCCCAACTCGTCGTTAGACACCACTTCAGACGTCATCGCGTCCGTGTTCAGGCGCGCATTGGTGACCACCACCGGGATTTTGGCCTCGTTGGCATTGGTGACGATATCGATATTGGCCTCAAAATCCATAGGGTTGACGATAATGGCATCGGCGCGCGTCTGGATAGCGGTGGCGGCCTGATCGTTTTGCACCGATGCATCATAACGCCCATCGTAGAAGGTCAGCACGGCTTCGCCGCTTTTCACCGCCGGGTGTTCCTTCCCGAACCTTTCCATCAATTGCACGAATTCGGCTTTGTTGCCGTACATCAATACCGCGATTTTAACCGGGGCGGCCTGGGCTGCCGACAGGCTGCCCAGCATCAGGGCAGAGGCAAACAACGCTATCTTGGTCTTATTCATGGTTTTCTCCTGGTAGAGTTGGGTCTGATGTTATTAATCGCGCTGTTGCTTACGCGAGGGGTCGAGCAATACGGCAAGGACGATCAATGCGCCTTTGATAATTTGTTGGTAATACGACTGCACGCCGAGCAGATCGAGGCCGTTATTCATCACCCCGATAATCAGCACGCCGAAGAAGGTGCCGACCAGCGTACCGACGCCGCCGGCCATGCTGGTGCCGCCGATCACCACCGCCGCGATGGCGTCCAGCTCATACCCTGCGCCGGCATTGGTCTGCGCCGAACCGGTGCGCGCCGTGAGGATCAGGCCGGCGATGCCGGCCAGCGCGCCGCACAGCGTATACACCAGTATTTTGATGCGTGTCACGTTAATCCCCGAGGTGCGCGCGCTCTTCGGGTTGCCGCCGACGGCGTAGATGTAGCGCCCGAAGAGGGTTTTATTCAGCACGAGCCAGGCGAGGGCGAACAGCACGATGAAGATGATGACGGGCACCGGAACGCCGCCGACATAGCCATTGCCTAACCAGCGGAAATCGCTGTTCAATTGCGATACCGGATTGCCGTTGGTGGTCAGCATGGTTAAACCGCGCGCCGCGGAGAGCATGCCCATGGTGACGATAAACGGCTGCAGACGATAACGGGCTAACACGGTGCCGTTCATCAGGCCGCAGACGATGCCGATGCCCAGCGCCACAATCAGCGGCGCCATGACGGCGGTCGCGGTGTCGCCGATAGCCAATCCGCTGTTGTTGGTGGCGAAGCGGGCGGCGACGATCCCGCTTAACGCCAGCACCGAGCCCACGGAGAGATCGACGCCTGCCGTGATAATGACGAAGGTCATGCCGATCGCCAGAATGCCGTTGATCGAGACCTGGCGCAGGACGATCAGGGTGTTTTCATTGCTGAGAAAATAGTTGCTGCTCCAGGCCCCCTGAGCGACCTGATATTCGCCAATCAGCGCCACGATCAGGCACAGGGCGAAAAAGGCGATGATAATGCCGTATTTGTGCATACGGCGCTTATTGCGGGTGAAAAATGAAATTCCTGGTGATAAGGAGTGGGCGCTGCTCATTTTTTTTCTCTCTCTGTTAAACCGCAAGTTTCATCAGTGCTGCCTGGGTCGCATCGGCTGCCGAAAGCTCGCCGGCCAACTGCCCGTCACGAAACACCAATATGCGATCGCTCATGCCGATAATTTCCGAAAGCTCGGAGGAAACCATAATGATCCCTTTGTTTTGCAAGGCGAACTCCGACATAAATCGATAGATCTCTTTCTTGGCCCCGACGTCGATACCGCGCGTCGGCTCGTCGAGCAGCAAAACCTCCGGATCCAGCAGCGCCCAACGGCCCAGCACGACTTTTTGCTGGTTGCCGCCGCTCAGGTTGCCCACCGGCTGTTCGCCGTCGTGGGTTTTAACGTTAAAGCGCTGGATCATGTCGCGGGTTCGCGCCTGCTCCCGTTTCTCGCTGACAAACCCCATCCGGCTGATGGCGGCAAAAGAGGCGATATTGATGTTTTCACTGACGGAACGGCACAGCACCAGGCCGGTTTCCTTGCGATCTTCCGTCACGTAGGCAATACCGCTGTCGATGGCCTCGCGCGGAGAGTGGCGGTTCAGCGTCTTGTCGCCCAGGCGAATCGTGCCGCTGTCGGCATGCTGAATGCCGAAGATAAGATCGAGAAATTCACTGCGGCCCGATCCCACCAGCCCATAGATGCCCAGGATCTCACCGTGCTTCAGCTGCAGGCTGATATCTTTTATCTTGCTGCGCCAACACAGGTTATTGACCGCCAGCAAGACCTGTTCGCCGGGCTGGTTGAATTTGGCGAACTCGCTGTCGTACTCGCCGCCAATAATGTGTTCGATCAGCTGTTCACGGGTAATGTCGGCGATATAGCCTTCATGGATATAGGCGCCGTCGCGGAAAATGGTGTAGCTGTCCGCGATTTGGAATATCTCTGACAAACGGTGAGAGACGTAAATAATGCCTTTACCTTTTGCCGCCAGTTGCTGAAGCGTCTGAAAGATTTTCTGCGCATCCTCTTCGCCAATCGCCGAGGTGGGTTCATCCATGATGATGATGTCGGCATTGGCATGCGACAGCGCCTTGGCGATCTCGACCAGCTGCTGTTCGGCGACGCTCAGGTTGCGCATTTTTTCTCGGGCGTCGATCTTGAAATCGAGTTCTTTGAGCAGGCTGGTCGTGCGCTGGTTGAGCGTTGCGAAATCGACGAACCCCAGGCGTCTCGGCTCGCGGCCCAGCCAAATGTTTTCGGCCACCGTCAGATCCGGGATCGCGCTCAGCTCCTGCTGCACGATGGCGATGCCGGCATTGAGGGCTTCCCGCGGATGATGAAATTCGCAGCGTTGGCCATTGATAAAAATGTCGCCGCCATCGGGTTGAATAAAGCCCATCAGAATGCTGAGAAAGGTGGATTTACCCGCGCCGTTGCCGCCGCACAGGGCATGGATGGATCCGCGCCGCAGGCAAAACTCCGCATTCTTGAGCGCCACGACCGGGCCGAAGGCTTTCCTGACGCCGCTGACCTCCAGCAGGTAGGCGGGCGCTGGCGTATGGGGGGCTCGCGTCACAGTTGCACCTCCGGATAGGTCTGCTGCAAGCGTTGCAGGTAGCGTTGATAAAGCGTCTCGTATTGCGCCTGCCTGCCGGCGTTTGGCGGCGTGCGCGTGGCCTCATCCAGCGCAACGAAGCGTTGGCACAGTTCGGCCAGCAATGCGGCGGCGTTCCGGCGCGGATCGTCGGCCAACATCGTCGCCCACATCGCCTGAATGGCGCCGCCCAGCGCCGCGGTCTCTTTGGCTTTCAGACAGACCACCGGGCATCCCATTACGTCCGCGACGATTTGTCGCCAGGCGGCGCTGCGGGCGCCGCCGCCGGTGAGGCGGATTTCGCGCGCTTCGATGCCCTGACGGCGAAATAGCTCGATGCCATAGCGCAACCCATACGTGGCGCTTTCGACCACCGCCAGGCAGAGATTGGCGCGGGTAAAGTTGTCGCTATCGAGGTTATGCAGGCTGGCGCGCGCGTGGGGCAATGGCGGAACGCGTTCGCCATTGAAGAACGGCAGCATCTCGACACCGCCTGCGCCGGGCGAAGCCTGCGCCAGCAAAGCGTTAAAGCCGGCAAGATCTTGGTCCAGCAGCGTTTGTACCGCGGTGGTGGCCGAGGTGACGTTCATGGTGCAAATCAATGGCAGCCACCCGTTGGTGCTGGAGCAGAAGCCGGCAATCATGTCCGATTCCGCCGTGACGGGGGCGCCGGACCAGGCGAACAGCGTGCCGGAGGTGCCCAGGCTCAGGGTGAGGGTGCCGGCCTCGATGTTGCCGGAACCGATGGCCGCCATCATGTTGTCGCCGCCGCCGGTCGAGACCCGCACTGCCGGGCCGAGGCCGAGTTTTTCCGCCGCGGCGGGGCGCACCGTGCCGATGCAGCACTCCGCGCTTTTGAGCGGCGGCAGGGCTTGCCACAGGCGGCCGCTGTCGTCGATAAGATCGACGGCGGTTTTGCTCCAGCGACGGGTGCGCACATCGAACAACCCGGTGCCGGAAGCGTCGCCATATTCCGCTACGCGCTCCCCGGTCAGCCAGAAGTTCAAGTAGTCATGGGGCAATAACACGGTATGCAGTTGTGCCCACAGCGCCGGATGGTGCGTCTTGAACCAAAGGATTTTTGACGCGGTATAGCCGGTGGCGATCCTCAGGCCAAGCGTTTCCAGCGAGCCATTGGCTCCGCCGAGCTGTTGCAGGAGCCGTTCGTTTTCCTCTGCGGTTTCGGTATCGCACCACAGCTTGACGCTGTGCAGCACGTTGCCGTCTGCGTCCAGCGGCACAAACCCATGTTGTTGGCCCGAGACCCCCAGAGCGTGAATCTCCCGTGCATCAACGCCGGCGTGAGTCACGGCTTGGCGAAAAGCGATGACTAGCGCCTCAATCCACCAGTCGGCCTCCTGTTCGCGCCGGCCATTGGCTTGGCTGATGAGGCGGTGAGGGGCATTGCCCTCACCGAGGATCACGCCCTGTGTGCTGTCGACAATCACGACTTTCGTGCCTTGCGTACCGCAGTCTATGCCAGCATAGAGCGCCATAGGATCACTCCATCTCCAGCATGATTTTGATGTCTGAGGCATGTCCCGCCGCCGCGCGCTCGAAGGCCGCCACACTGTCGGAGAACTTGTAGGTTTGGCTTATCAACGGCTGGACACGCAGCTTGCCGCTGCTCAACAGCCGCAGCGTGCGCGGGTACATGTTGGCGTAGCGGAAAATGGTCTTGAAGGTAATTTCCTTGGCCTGCGCGGCGACGATATCCAGCGGCGCGGCATCGATCGGCATGCCGACCAGCACGGCGGTCGCCCCGGGCGCCGCATGTTCGGCCAGCGTAGCGATAGCCGGTTTCGCGCCGCTGCATTCAAACACGACATCGGCGCCATTGCCGCTGGTGAGGGCGGCCACTTTCCCCGCCAGGTCGCCGGTTTTGATATTGACGGCGTGCAGCCCCTCGTAACTGGCCGCAACGGCGAGTTTTTCGTCGAACAGATCGCAAATAATGACGTCCGAGCAGCCGCCCGCCAGCGCCGCGAGGGCGGTGACCACGCCGATCGGCCCGGCGCCGATCACCAGCGCGATATCGCCGGGTTTGATCCCGGCTTTGGTGGCCGCTTGCATGCCGATGGCTAAGGGTTCCACCATGGCGCCTTCAGCGAAACTGACGTTGTCCGGCAATTTGAACGTGAAGGCGGCAGGGTGGATGACGGTTTCGCGCAGGCAACCGTGTACCGGCGGCGTCGCCCAGAAGCGAACGGCCGGGTCAAGGTTGTAAATACCGGCGCGCGTCTGCGCCGAGTTGAGATCGGGAATGCCGGGCTCCATGCAAACGCGATCGCCGATGCTGAGGTGAGTGACGTTTTTACCTGTCGCGAGCACCACGCCGGAGGCTTCATGGCCGAGCACCATCGGGGCGTTAACCACGAACGGGCCAATGCGGCCATGTTGGTAATAGTGCACATCACTGCCGCAGATGCCCACGGAATGAATTTTTATCTGCACATCATCGGGGCCCAGCGTTTCGGCAAGCTGGACGTCCTCGATAGCGATTTCCCCCGCTTTGGCCAACACTAATGCTTTCATATTGCCTCCTGGTGAATCATTTTTATGGTAACGGTATCATTTCTATGCGGCGATATTGGGCCAAAGCGAGGGGGTAAACTGTGATCGATGTTGGAATTACTCGACGAGAGTTAATTTTGCTGGTGGGTTGTTATTCAATATGGGGATAACGATCACAAAATCGGCGATGCAATGACGGTTTTAATATCAGCGTGTTGATATCGATACCGTTACTTTGCAGGGGAAATGATGAACAAACGACAAACCGCCATGGCCGCTACGCTGGAATATTTGCGCAAGGCGGACATTATTCTGACCGAAGAAGAACAGCAACGTATTGAAATTGCTACATTTGGTCTGGCCGATTATCCCGCCTCAGGGCTGCAACTGCTGACCTATGTCAACTCGCCTCGCTATTGTGCGAAAGAGTTGGTGCTGTTTCCAGAGCAGACTTGCCCGGAACATTTGCATCCTCCTTTCGCCGGCACGCTGGGCAAGCAAGAGACGTTTCGCTGCCGTTGGGGCGAGGTGTTTCTGTTTGTCGATGATGAAAACCTGACGCTTAATGACGCCGGCGGCGAACCGGTATGCCGGGTACCAGAGGGCGCGGAGCCTTGGTATACCTGCAATCGCTATATCCTCTTGCGGCCGGGCGAGCAATACACCATCGCGCCCAATACCCGGCACTGGTTTCAGGCTGGAAAGCGGGGGGCGGTGGTGTCCGAGTTCTCTTCCGAGAGCCGTGACGAGCTGGATATCTTTACCGATCCCCGGATTAACCGCCTGGCGGGCGTAAACCATTAGCGCCACGATGAAAGTTCTGTCATGATGTTGTTAATGGTACAAAATGATACTCAAAGCTAAGGAGCTGCATTTGGCAGTGGGTCGAGGACGGAAAGCGACGCTGGCTAGCGTCGCCGCACAGGCAAACGTCAGTAAAATCACCGCGTCGCGGGCATTTTCACAGCCGGACAAAGTTCATCCGGAAACGCTGCGCCGCATTCGGGAGACCGCTGCCGAGCTCGGCTATGTGGTCAATGCCGCAGCGCGCAACCTGCGGGCGAAAAGCAGCAGAACCATCGGTATCGTCAACCCTGATATGGCCAACCCGTTCTTTGGCGGCCTGACGCGGCTGATGACGCTTGAAGCGCAAAAAATGGGATACGACACCTTGGTGTTCGACTCCTATGAGTCTCAGGAAAGCGAAGACAGAATCATCGACAAACTGATTGGCTACAACGTCGATGCGATCATTCTCTCGGTCATTTCCAACGATCATCTGTACCAGCCTTCCTATCTAAAACGGTTGGAAACCTTGAATATTCCGGTGGTGCTGATCGACCGGGAGCTGGATAATCGCCACTGCAGCGGGGTGTATATCGATAACCTGGACTGCGGCCTCCAGGCGGGGCGCTGGCTGCTGGAACAGAAGGCGCAGCGGGTGGTGGTGGTCTCCGGGCCGGAAAACTCCAACGTGGCGCGTGACAGGGTCACTGGCTTGCAAGCGGCATTACAAGGCAAGGTGGCGTCGCTTGAAGTGCTGTATGCCGATTTCTTTATGGATGTCGCCTGGCAAGAAACGAGCCGTTGGCTGGCCAATAACCGCGCACCGGACTTTTTCGTCGGCTGCAATAACCAGATCTCCCTGGGCATTATCAAGGCCTGCATTGAACACCGGCTGCCGTTGATGGAGGACGTGTCGCTGTTCAGCATCGATGAGGTTTCACATGCTGAGATCTACGGTTTTCATTTCCCCTGCGTGTCGCATGATTTGCAAGAGATCGCCTGGCAAGCGTTGAATCTGGCGATCCGGCGCATTGCCGACCCCGATATCAAGCCGGGCAAGGTGGTGGTGCGGGGAAAACTCTTCGCGTAGCGGCGGCGCCGTTCGCTTTACCCGTCATTTTTCAGCGCGTTGCGCCGTTTACGTCTCATCCCCCCGGCGGGACGGATTAGCAACCACAAACCGCTTCCTGCGGCCGCCGCGCCCAGCAGCATCGGCCAGGAAAGGGGCTCATCGAACATTAACCATGCCCAGCAGAAAGTGACGAAGGGACTGAGAAACAGCAGGCTCGTCACGCGCAGCGCAGAGGTGAGCCTTAGACAAAACCAGTACAGCCCGTAGCCGCCCAGCGTCGCCAGCAGCGCGGTCCAAAGCACGCCGATCACAAAACCCGTCGTCATGGTTGGCAGCAACGGGCCTTCAGCGGCGGCCATCGCGGCGAAAGCCAGTGCTGAAACCGCGCTTTGTATCCCCAGCGCGGCCGGCAAACTCATTGCCTGCGTCTGCGGCAGCCTTTGCTGCCACAGCGTCGCCAGCGCCAGCGACAGCATCCCCGCCAGCGGCAACAAGTAGCTCCACATTGGGGCGTTTCCCCATGAGATGGCGCTGCCGGTCGCCAGTGTTACCCCGCTAACCCCCAATGTTAACCCGAACCAGACGCGGCCATCGGGCAGGCGACGTTGCACCAGCATGCTCAGCAGCGCCGTGCCGAGAGGGAGCAAATCGGCGATGAGCGCGGCCAGCCCGGCCGGCACGCCATATTCAATGCCTTTGCTGACGCCGGTCAGGTAACCGGTCATGGCGAGCAACCCGATCCCGGCGTGAACAGCTACCGTCAGCGGAGATGCGCGCCTTATGGCGCTCAGGCTAAACGGCAGCAGCGCGAACGCGACCACCACGCAGCGCCAGAACGCCACCAGCAACACCGGCGCGTAATCGGCGGCGAAGCGGATGCCGACGAAACCGGAGCTCCAGGCCACGATCAGCAGAACCTCGGCCGCAGCCAGCCAGAGAGCGGCTTTGCCGCAGTGGGAAGAGGGGCGGAATTGTGGCAGGGACATGGTGGTCACCTCCTTTTCCGCCCGATGGTAGTGAGTGGCTATAATTTAATAAATCGAATAATTTTTGTTTAGTTGTTTAATGGAGTTAAATCATGCGGCCGACATTGGATATCGATCTCTTGCGCACTTTTCACGCCATTGCGCGTTTGGGGCAATTTCGCGCGGCGGCGGCATTTGTCAATCGCAGCCCCGCCGCCGTGAGCGTGCATATCCAGCGCCTGGAACAGCTGGCGGGCGGGCGCCTGCTGGAGCGTGACAATCAGTCCGTGGCGCTGACGCCGCTGGGAAACAGGCTGCTGGCCTCGACGCTCGGGCTGCTGAACGTCCATGACGATATTCTGCGGGAGCTGCAGGGCGCGCCGCTGAGCGGCCATATCAAATTGGGATTGCCCGATGAGTACGCTTCTCATGTGATACGCCATATTTTGCCGCGGTTTGCCGACAGTTTTCCCGCAGTGGAGCTGGAGGTCTCTACCGCCGCCAGCCAGGCGCTGGCGGAACAAATTGGCCGTAATCGGCTGCATCTTGCGCTGGTGGTTCAACCCTCGGGGAGACAGTGCCAGACACCGCTTGCGGTGACTGCGCCGGTGTGGGCCGGAGGCCGTTCGCTGGCGCTGCAGGCTAACCGGCCGTTGCCGCTGGCGTTGCATGCCGCCGATTGCCCTTATCGCGAAGCGATGCTCGAGGCGTTGACGACCGCGGGGCGGCCATGGCGGGTCATTTTAAGCAGTCCCTCGGCCAGCGTGGTGGCCTCTTGCGTAGAGGCGGGGCTGGCCGTCACGTTGCTCGATCGGGCGCGGCTCTCTGGCGCGATGCGGATACTCGAAGAGTTGCCACCGGTCGCGCCGTATGAGGTGCAGCTGCTGCGCTCTTTCGCCGCCGACGGCGAGCCTGCGACGACGATGCTGGAGAAAGTCATCGGCGAGTATTTTCAGACCGGTGAACGCATCGCGCAGTAAGCGCGGCCCAACCTGGGAGGGCCGCCTCACATCCTATAGCCCAAACACCGCCGCCGCATTGCGATCCAAAATGGCATTCACGTCTGCCTCCGGCAATCCCGCACGGCGGATGTAGTCCACCGTGGTTTGAAACAGGTCGCCCGGCTGGAACGGGAAATCGGTGCCGAACAGCAGCCGCTCTGCGCCGAAGGTCGCCGCCGCCGCTTGCAATGCGGGCACCTGATCGTGGCCTACCGTGTCGTACCACATGCGCAGAGCGGCGCGGCTCGGCGGTTCCGGTGTATGCGGCGCTTCCCATGCGACGGTTTGGTCGAGACGCTCCAGCGTCATCGGCAGCAGGCCGCCCAGGTGCGGCACAATGATTTTCATCTCCGGAAAGCGTTGGGGGATGCCGTGGAGAATAAAGTGCATGGCGGCGACCGTATCTTCGATCGGCGCGCCAATCGACCAGGTCAAAGCGTAATCGGCGATCAGCGGCGAGTGTGCGCCGCGGCCGGCGGGATGAATGGCCAGCACGCTGTGGCGGCGATTGAGTTCCTGATAGAGCGGCTCGAACAGCGGGTTGGCAATAGACAGCCCGAGCACCGAGGTGGTGATGCAGGCGCCCAGCATATTGAGCTGGGTAAAGGCCCTTTCAAGCTCGAGCAACGCCGCGTCGATATGCGGCAGCGGCAAAGAAGCGATAGCCCGAAAGCGGGTGGGATAACGCGCTACCAGTTCCGCATATTCATCGTTGATCCGGCGCGCGGCATCAACGGCCGCCTGTTCGTCTTCCAGATGCGGCGACAGCGGCGTCGCCGACAGGATTTGCATGTCGATGCCGGCGCTGTCCAGCAGGGCGAAGCGGGCGTCGAGTTCGCGCTCGGTGCGGCCGGCGCCCAGTTGCCGATAGGCGGCGACGTCGTGCACGCCATGCGCTTGCAAAAGATCCAGATACTCTGTGCTCCACAGGTGAGCGTGTACGTCGAGTCGCATCGGTCTATCTCCCGGCTTCGCGGCGATGCCGCGGGTTCAGGAGAGTATAGGCGGGCGACGCGACGCCTCCTGAAGGGAGAGCATTTTTTCTACCGACGGGTTAGGGTGAAAGCACGCATTGATCCGGGAACGGCGCGCGAACGGGCGTTCCCGGTATTGCGGGGCTGGAGATCAGAACACCTGCTTGAACGGTTTCACCGTCACGTCGGCATAGACACCGGCGGCGATATAGGGATCCTGTTGCGCCCAGGCCTGGGCTTGCGCCAGCGACTCGAATTCGGCGATCACCGTCGAACCGGTAAAGCCGGCGGCGCCGGGATCGTTGCTGTCGATGGCCGGGTTAGGGCCGGCGACCACCAGGCGACCGGCGTCGCGCAGCGCCTGCAGGCGCGCCAGGTGTGCCGGACGCACCGCCAGACGATTTTCCAGCGAGTTGGGGACGTCTTGCGCGTAGATCAGATAAAGCATGTTTCACCTTTAAAATCATGGCTATAAAACGGTGCTACCAAGGTAGCGCAAAAGGCGCGACAGGGGAACGGCGTAGGGCGAATTTCCCGGCGGATTGGCGCTTATGCCTTGAAGCCGCTACTTTTTATTCGTATAGTGCGGCGCGCTTAAACTGATATGCCATTGAGGTGAGGACATGACGGAACTGGTAAGGGAAAAACTCGATTTGCCGGCGGGCAAAAGCAAACTGCTGCTGCATTCGTGCTGCGCGCCCTGTTCCGGCGAGGTGATGGAAGCGATCCAGGCCTCCGGGATCGAGTACGCCATTTTCTTCTATAACCCCAATATTCATCCGCAAAAAGAGTATCTGCTGCGCAAGGAAGAGAACATCCGCTTCGCCGAAAAGCACGGGGTGCCGATCATCGATGCCGATTACGATACCGACAACTGGTTCGCCCGCGCCAAGGGGATGGAGAATGAGCCGGAGCGCGGTATCCGCTGCACCATGTGTTTCGACATGCGTTTCGAGCGCACGGCGCTGTATGCGCATGAGCACGGTTATGACACCATCTCCAGCTCGCTCGGCATTTCGCGCTGGAAGAACATGCAGCAGATCACCGACTGCGGCATTCGCGCGGCGGAAAAGTATCCTGACCTGGTGTACTGGGATTACAACTGGCGCAAGAAGGGCGGTTCGTCGCGCATGATAGAGATCAGCAAGCGCGAACGCTTCTATCAGCAGGAATACTGCGGCTGCGTCTATTCGCTGCGCGACACCAACCTGCACCGCAAGGCGCAAGGACGGCCGTTGATCAAGCTGGGCGTGCTTTACTATGGCGATGAAGAATAACGCTTAATCACCGCAATCAACCCGCTACGGCGGGTTTTTTACTTTTTGACGCCAGGCGAAACGTTAATGAAGCGTGGTGTTCCGGCGATAAAAAAGCAACGGCCAGGTTAATATCCTTATGAGTTTGCTGGTTTTAGCCGCGCATACTGACGATTAAAGCGATAGTTTGCCTTTCGTTATTGAATATGATTGCTATTTGCATTTAAACTTGGCGAACCAGAGGAAACAGAATCATTATGCCGCTAAAAAAGATGTTCCTTAATCGCCGTATATCCGTGCCTTTCGTCTTGTCCGTAGGCCTGCACAGCGCCCTGGTGGCGGGATTGCTTTACGCTTCGGTAAAAGAAGTGGTGGAGCTGCCGAAGCCAGAGGACGCGCCGATCAGCGTCATGATGGTCAACACCGCCGCGATGGCTGAACCGCCACCGCCGGCGCCGGCCGAGCCGGAACCGCCGCAGGTCGAACCTGAGCCGGAGCCAGAACCGGAGCCTATCGTGGAGCCGCCGCCGAAGGCGATCGTGAAGCCGGAGCCGGTCAAGCCGAAACCGAAGCCTAAGCCGAAGCCGAAGGTCGAAAAACAGGTCAAACCGGAGCCGAAGAAGGTCGAGCCGCGCGAGCCGTCGCCGTTCAACAACGATTCGCCGGCCAAGCCGATCGATAAAGCGCCGGTGAAACAGGCGCCTGCTGCGCCGGTGCAGGGCAACTCGCGCGAGGTCGGGCCAAGGCCGATCAGCCGCGCCAATCCGCTCTATCCGCCGCGGGCCCAGGCTTTGCAGATCGAAGGCAACGTGCGGGTACAGTTCGATATCGACAGCGACGGGCGCGTGAGCAACGTGCGCATCTTGTCGGCCGAGCCGCGCAACATGTTTGAGCGTGAAGTGAAGCAGGCGATGCGCAAGTGGCGCTATGAAGCCAAAGAAGCGAAAGATCGCACCGTCACTATCCGCTTCAAGCTGAACGGCACGACTGAATTGAACTGAGTTCGGTCAACACAAAAAGAAAGGGTCGCCTCGGCGACCCTTTTTGCATTTGCGGCGTAGCGTCAGTTTATTCTTCGAAGCCGACGCGGAAATTCATTTTGCCCTCAGGCAGCGCGCGCGAGTTGCCTTCCGCATCGACCGCCACATAGGTGAACACCGCTTCGGTCGCCCGGTAGCGCTGGCCGATCGGGGCGGAGGAGACTTTCTTGACCCACACTTCGATATTGATGGTGATCGAGCTGCGCCCGGTACGGATGCAGTGCGCATAGCAGCAAACCACATCACCTACCGCCACCGGTTTCAGGAAGGTCATGCCGTCCACGCGCACGGTCACCACGCGCCCTTCGGCGATCTCTTTTGCCTGGATGGCGCCGCCGATATCCATTTGCGACATCAGCCAGCCGCCGAAGATATCACCGTTGGCATTGGTATCGGCCGGCATCGCCAGCGTGCGCAGCACCAGCTCGCCGCTGGGTAAAGGTCGTTGTTGTGTCATAGCAGTCTGCTTTTAAAAGGAGGGAATAACATCATACTGCCCGCGACAAGCGCCGCAGGCATTAACAATTTTGTAACTATTTTTTCTGTTCTTCCGGCATGTGCCGGTAAATATAGATACCGCTGAGGAGGGTGAAGACCAGCGTCAGCACCGTCAGGCCAAAGACTTTGAAATTGACCCAGACGCTTTGCGGCAGCCAGAAGGCGACATAGATGTTCGCCAGGCCGCAGGCCAGGAAAAAGACCGCCCAGGCCAGGTTAAGGTTGCTCCACACTTTGTCCGGCAGCGTCAGCTCTTTGCCCAGCATGCGCTGAACCAGCGGTTTTTTGAGCACCCATTGGCTGATCAGCAGCGCCAGCGCGAACAGCGCGTAAATCACCGTGACCTTCCATTTGATGAACAAATCGTTGTGGAACACCAGCGTCAGGGTGCCGAACACCAGCACCATCAGGAAGGTGATCAACGTCATCTTCTCGACCTTGCGGTATTTAACCCAGGTGAACACCAGCGCCAGCGCGGTAGCGACGATCAACGCGCCGGAAGCGACGTAAATATCGTACAGCTTGTAAAAAGCGAAAAAGACAATTAACGGGAGGAAATCAAGAAACTGCTTCATAAATCAATCCATCATCTGTTCATCGGCCGACTATACCGGATTCGGCGAGCTCTGTGTACCGCCGGGCGCTGCCGATTATCGGCGTTTGGCCGGCGGATTTCTGCCGCGAAAGCAGGAATTTGCATAAACTTACGCGAGAAAGCGCGGGCGCATTGCCAGCGCGTGCCGCAGGCCGCATAGTAAGTAGCATAATAACCAGATAATTTACCGCGGAAAACAGCATGCAGTGGAAATCTCTCCAGGCCCTGACGCCGGGTTTGACGCATTTATTGGGCTATCAACGCAGTTGGCTCAAGCCGGATATTCGCGCCGGCCTTTCCGTCGCCGCCGTCGCCTTGCCGGTGGCCATCGCCTATGCCGAGCTGGCCGGGGTCAGCCCGGTGGTGGGGCTCTATTCCTGTATTTTGCCGATGGTGGCCTATGCGCTGTTCGGATCGTCACGCCAGCTGATCGTCGGGCCCGACGCCGCCACCTGTGCGGTGATCGCCGCGGTGGTGACGCCGCTGGCGGCGGGCAATATGGAGCGCCATTGGCAACTGACCATCATGATGACCGCCATGATGGGCGGCTGGTGCCTGCTGGCCAGCCGGTTCAAGCTGGGGGCGCTGGCGGATCTGCTGTCGCGGCCGATCCTCAGCGGGTTGCTGAACGGGGTGGCGATCACCATTATGGTCGATCAGATCGGTAAGGTGTTGGGGTTCACGGTGCGCCCGGCGCAGCTGATCGAGCGCATCTACGCGCTGCCCGGCAACCTGCTGCACAGCGACTGGCTGACGATGGCGGTGTCGTTATTGACGCTGGTGACGCTGCTCGGATTTAAAAAATGGCGGCCTAACTGGCCGGCACCGCTGTTCGCCATCGTGCTGGCGGCGTTCGTGACCTGGGCGGGCGGCCTGCAACAGCATGGCGTGGTGACGGTGGGCGGTTTCAGCGGCGTGTTGCCGATCGTCCAGTGGCCGGATTTCCAGCCCGGTTTACTGCGCGACATGGTGATCCCGGCGCTCAACCTGGCGGTGGTGAGTTTTGTCAGCATGATGCTCACCGCCCGCAGCTTTGCCGCCAAAAACGGTTATGAGGTGAACGCCGACGCCGAGTTTCGCGCGCTGGGGCTGGTGAATATCGTCTCTGCGCTGTCGCAAGGTTTCGCCATCAGCGGCGCAGACTCGCGCACCGCGGTGAATGACGCCAACGGCGGCAAGAGCCAGCTGGTGTCGATCATCGCCGCTGCGGTAATCGCCTTCGTCTTGCTGTTCCTGATGTCGCCGCTGCAGTTTATTCCGGTGGCGGGATTGGGGGTAGTGCTGATGTATGCGGCCTGGTCACTGCTGGACATCCGCGGCATCTGGATCTTGCGCCGTCGCAACGCGCAGGCGTTCCGCCTGGCGCTGTTTACCTTCCTCAGCGTGCTGCTGGTGGGGGTGATCAGCGGCATCGGGCTGGCGGTGTTGCTGGGGTTGATGCAGTTTCTGCGCACCGTCTTCCGGCCGACGGAACAGCTGCTGGGCGTCAACGACGAAGGCATGATCCATTCCATGGGCAACAACAATGGGGTGAAGGCGGTGCCCGGCGTCATGATGTATCGTTTCAATTCGCCCCTGACCTATTTCAACGTGGCGTACTTCAAACGCCGCATTCTCAATTTGGTCGACGGCACGCCGTTCCAGCCGCGTTGGGTGGTGGTGGACGCGGTGGCCAGTTTTACCCATGCCGATATCAGCGTGTTGGCGGCCATCGACGAACTGAAACGCGATCTGTTACAGCGTAACGTTAGACTGGTGCTGGCGGGGCGCCGCACCGAGCTGACGCGCTGGTTCCGCATCAACCGCTTAGGGCGCGACAAAGAGCTGATTTTGGTGCCGGATCTGTATCTGGCGCTGAAGCTGATTCAGAGTAAGGAGCAGGCGGAAGCCGCCGTGATGGGGTAAACAAAAAAGGGGCGCGCCGAAGCGTGCCCCTTGATTTTCGCTGACGCCGGCGTTAGCCGCGCAGCAGCATATACAGGCGGAACAGGTAGATCAGCAGCAGGGCAGACACCAGGTTACTCAACGCGGTCAACACCACGCTGGCGACGTTCGGCGTCAGCACCGACAGATGGCTCACCAAAAACAGCACCAGCAGTTTGGCCGCCAGCCACAGCATCATCGCCGGCACGATCACGCGCGCATTGGCGAAGGCCAGTTTGCTGCTCAGCTTGAGCGAAGCGAACACGCCTTTCTTGTCGACCGAGGCGATCACCGGCGCCAGTGCGAAGGCGATAGCCATCAGCACGCCCGGCACCACAAACAGCGTCAGGCCAAGCTGGATCAGCAGGGTGCAGATAAACAGCAGCAGCAGCAGGCGCGGCAAGTCGGGCGCCGAGGCGCCGAGCGCGCGCAGGGCGCTGGTGCGTTGCCCTTGCGACACCAGACGAATCAGCGTCAACATCCCGCCGACCAGCAGCACGTTGCCGACCAGCGCGGAGAAGGTGGCGGCCGCCGACACTTTCAGCAACACCATCTGCTGTTCCGGCGTCATCTGCTGGATCACTTCCTGAATGCCCATACCGGTAGACGAAGCGAAATCGCTGGTGGTGGCAGCGAGCGTCGCCAACTGTTCGGCATCGGGGCTGAAGGCCTGATTCAGCAGCACGGAGATAAACGCCGTCAACAACGCCAGCATCAGGATGCTGGCCAGTTGGTTACGTAAAAAGTTAAAACTGTCACGGTACAAAGCGTTGGCCGTGATAGACATGCAGACTCCTTGGCGTCGGGAAAACAGAGATAAATCAGTGGGTGATTGTACCCTGTTCCACGCCGCTGTGGCACCCCGCGAATTGCACTACGCCTATTTCTTCAACGATCGTCGTCTCAGGCAGCGACAGCGGCAGGGGCACCGGCAAGGGCGGCAGGCCGTAGCGTTCCCGGGCGCGATCGCAGGCTTCGTTGCGCAGGCCGTTTTCACCGGACTGATCGAACTCTCTGCACGGGCTGGGCCGATTGAGGTAGATCGAGCAGGACACGGCTTTGCCGATCTCGCCGTCCAGCGCGTTGCAGCGGGGGGACTTGCTGTTGGTCCCCTGCATGCAGCGCAGGAACGGGGTCAAAGGCTCCGTCAGGGAAAGAGGGACGGTGCCGCCGCCGTCTTCGGCTTCGGCCCAATAGAATGACACTCGAAAATAACCGCAGCATGCGCCGCAGCTGACACAGGGATTAAGGATTTCGCTCATCTTGATTGCCCGCCGACTCCTCACGGCACCAACCAAAACCAACACGGAAAATGAAATTACCTCAGCCGCAATTTTCTCCGCAACCGAAATTTGAACATGTAGATAATTTGCAACAAAATCGATTTTTTGATGCAGATCAATCCTTGATTTATTAGGCGGTTAGGTAACCTTGTTTTTAGTGGGATTTTAAATTTTTACACATAAGATGTGATCTCGATGGGATCACAAATACCCGAAAGTAGGTATATTCCCTCCCGAGTGATTAACCACACAAATGGAATGGATAATGAAAAAGACAACTCTGATGGTATTGGCGACGATGATGGCGCCTATGTTGGCAAGTGCGCATCAGGCCGGTGATTTCCTGTTCCGCGCGGGCACCGCGACGGTGCGTCCAAATGCGGGTTCGGACAACGTGCTGGGGTTGGGTTCGCTGGATGCGAAAAACAACACCCAGCTCGGTCTGACCTTCGGTTACATGGTGACGGACAACATCGGCGTTGAGTTGTTGGCCGCAACGCCATTCCGCCACAAGGTGACGCTGGGCGGCACCGATCTGGCGACCGTTCACCAGTTGCCGCCTACGCTGATGGCGCAATACTACTTCGGCGATAAGCAGGATAAACTGCGTCCTTACCTGGGCGTCGGCGTTAACTACACCACTTTCTTCGATGAGAAGTTCAACGACTACGGCAAAAGCGCCGGGTTGAGCAATCTCGATCTGAAAGATTCCTGGGGTGTGGCGGCGCAGGCCGGCCTGGATTACAACCTGGATGAGCACTGGATGCTGAACATGTCGGTGTGGTGGATGAATATCGAAACCAAAACTCGCTTCAACGATGCGAATGGCGGGCACCACAGCTTCGACACGCGTTTGGATCCGTGGGTGTTCATGTTCGGGGCGGGGTACCGCTTCTGATGAAGGCTCCAAGCAGGGAGGCGTTGCGCCTCCCTGTGTCGGTATTATTTAATCTGCATTACGTTTTCAACCGATTTCACGCCGGCCACGCCGCGTGTGACCTGCACCGCACGGTTGGCGTCATCGCTGGACGTCACGAAGCCGCTCAGCTGTACGCGCCCTTTAAAGGTTTCCACGCTGATTTCGCGTGACTTGATGTTTTTATCCGCCAGCAGTGCCGATTTCACTTTGGTGGTGACCACCGTGTCATCGATATAACCGCCCGTTCCCTCAGATTTTGCCGTCGGCGCGCAAGCGCTCACCGCGACCGCCACAACGGCTGCCATGCACAAGGCCGAAAGGGTTTTAAACAGCTTCATAAATTACTCTCCATGCAATGTTATGGTTGAAATTCGCTACGGTTTTTCGCCGCAGCGAGCGCATTCCCCAAATCAAACGAAGAAATGCATAGCGAACAACGTTCATTGTGAGACAAGACCTGGGTTTGTTCAAATTTTTGCTGTAAATAAATGGAACAAACTTTGAGGGGAAACAAGCTGTTAAAGCGAGCGCCGGCAGGGCGCTCGCTGAAGAGGATCACGCCCGGGTGGCGCGCTTCATATTGCTGACGAAGGCCGCCAGCTTGGTCAGCATCTCCGCCGGGTTGGCATGGTGCTGTTCGATGATTTTGACGATTGCCGAGCCGGAGATCGCGCCGGCGGCCCCGGCCTGCAGCGCGGCCTTCACCTGCTCGGGTTCGGAGATGCCGAATCCCTGCAGCGGCGGCGCGGCGTGGTACTCGCGCAGCTTGTTCACCAGGTGATGCAACGGCAGCTGCGCCCGGCTTTCGGTGCCGGTGACGCCGGCACGCGACAGCAGATAGGTGTAGCCGCGGCCGTGCGACGCGATTTCCCGCAGCAGATCGTCATCGGCGTTCGGCGGGCAGATGAAGATCGGCGCGATGCCGTGGCGCGCGGCGGCGGCGCGGAACGGCGCAGACTCTTCAAACGGCACGTCGGCGACCAGTACCGAGTCCACGCCCACTTCGGCGCAGCGTTGGTAAAACGCATCGATGCCTTTATGGAACACCAGGTTGGCGTACATCAGCAGGCCGATGGGAATGGTCGGGTGCTTCTGGCGGATGGCCGCCAGCATCTCGAAGCACTGGGTCGGCGTGACGCCGGCGGCGAAGGCGCGCAGCGTCGCGCTCTGGATGGTGGGGCCATCCGCCAGCGGATCGGAGAAGGGGATGCCCAGCTCCAGCGCGTCCGCGCCGGCTTCGATTAGGGTGTCGATAATCTGCAGCGACAGCGCCAGATTAGGATCGCCCAGCGTCACGAACGGGACGAAGGCGCCTTCCTTGCTGCTTTCCAGACGCGTGAACAGTTGCTGATAACGTTCCATCAGATTTCTCCCCGTGCTTTCAAAATGTCGTGAACGGTAAATATGTCTTTGTCGCCGCGGCCGGACAGGTTGACCACCAGGATCTGCTCTTTCTGCGGCGTTTCACGGATCATTTTCAGCGCGTGCGCCAGGGCGTGCGAGGATTCCAGCGCCGGGATGATGCCTTCATGGCGCGACAGCGCCTTGAACGCTTCCAGCGCTTCGTCGTCGGTGATCGACACGTATTCGGCGCGGCCGGTGCTGTTCAGGTAGGCGTGCTGCGGCCCGACGGACGGGAAGTCCAGCCCGGCGGAAATTGAATAGGATTCTTCAATCTGGCCTTCGGCGGTCTGCATCATCGGCGCTTTCATGCCGAAGTAGATGCCGACGTGGCCGTGCTTCAGCGGCGCGCCGTGCTGGCCGGTTTCGATGCCCAGGCCGGCAGGTTCCACGCCGATCAGCCCAACGTCGGCGTCATCGATAAAATCGGCGAACATGCCGATGGCGTTGGAGCCGCCGCCGACGCAGGCGATGACCGCATCCGGCAGGCGGCCTTCGCGCTCCAGCACCTGCGCTTTGGTTTCTTCGCCGATCATGCGCTGGAATTCACGCACGATGGTAGGGTACGGATGCGGGCCGGCGGCGGTGCCGAGCATATAGTGCGCGGTTTCATAGCTGCCGGACCAGTCGCGCAGCGCTTCGTTGCAGGCGTCTTTCAGGGTGGCGGAGCCGCTGTGCACCGGGATCACTTCCGCGCCCATCAGCCGCATGCGGAACACGTTAGGCGACTGGCGCTCGACGTCTTTGGCGCCCATATAGATGCGGCATTTCAGGCCGAGCAGCGCGCAGGCCAGCGCCGACGCGACGCCGTGTTGGCCGGCGCCGGTTTCCGCGATGATCTCGGTTTTGCCCATGCGCTTGGCCAGCAACGCCTGGCCCAGCACCTGGTTGGTCTTGTGCGCGCCGCCGTGCAGCAGGTCTTCACGCTTCAGGTACAGCTTGGTGTTGCTGCCGGCGGTGAGGTTTTTACACAGCGTCAGCGCCGTCGGGCGGCCCGCGTAGTTCTTCAGCAGATCGATAAATTCCGCCTGGAATGCCGGATCGCGCTGGGCGCTGACAAAGGCTTCTTCCAGTTGTTTCAGAGCCGGCATCAGAATTTGCGGCACGTATTGGCCACCAAATTCGCCGAAGTAGGGGTTAAGCAGCGTCATGAGAGTTCCCGTTATTATCCGTTATTAATGTTGAGCCGTATTCAGTAGGCGCGCAGGGTCTGGAAGACCGAGGCCAGGCGCGCGGGATCTTTGATGCCCGGTTCGCTTTCCACGCCGGAGTTGAAGTCCAGCCCGGCGCAGCCGAGCTTGGCCGCCTCGACGCAGTTGTCGGCGCGCAGGCCGCCCGCCAGCATCACGTTAGTCAGATCTTCACTTTGCAATACCGACCAGTCGAAGCGTTGGCCGGTGCCGCCGGCGCCGTTGTCGAGCAGATAGCGATCGACATGCTGCAGATCGCGCGCCGGCACCCGATCTTTCACGCTCAGCGCTTTCCAGATGCGGCAATCGGCCGGCAAGCGGGCGCGCAGGGCGTTGATATAGGCCTGGTCTTCCGCGCCGTGCAATTGCACCGCGTGCAGACCGAGGCGCTCAACGGTCAACGCCACGGTATCGACCTGGGCGTCGCAGAACACGCCGACGTACTTCAGCGGCGCGCCGGAGATCACTTCGCGAGCGCGGGTGATGTCCACATAGCGCGGCGAGCGGCCGACGAAAATCAGCCCGCCGTAGATGGCGCCGGCCTGATAGGCGGCGGCGGCGTCCTGCGGACGGGTCAGGCCGCACACTTTGTTGTCGCCCAGGATCACGCGGCGCACGGCGGCGCGCAGATCGGGTTCCGACATCAGCGCGCTGCCGATCAGGAAGCCGTTGGCGTAATGGCTCAGCTCGCGGATCTGCCCGTAGTTGTTGATGCCCGATTCGCTGATCACCGTCACGCCGTGCGGCACGCGCGGCGCCAGCTGACGGGTGCGGTTCAGATCGATGCTCAGATCGCGCAGATCGCGGTTGTTGATGCCGACCACGCGCGCTTCCAGCGCGATCGCGCGCTGCAGCTCTTCTTCGCTGATCACTTCGGTCAGCACGCCCATATTCAGGCTGTGGGCCACCGCCGCCAGCTGGCGGTACTGCTCGTCGGTCAACACCGACAGCATCAGCAGGATGGCGTCGGCCTGATAGTAGCGCGCCAGGTAAATCTGATACGGATCGATGATAAAGTCTTTGCACAACACCGGCTGGCTGACGGTTTTACTGACCAGCGGCAGGAAATCGAAGCTGCCCTGGAAGTATTTCTCGTCGGTCAGTACCGAGATCGCCGAGGCGAAATCTTTATACACCGTGGCGATCTCTACCGGATCAAAGTTCTCGCGAATCAGTCCCTTGGAAGGCGAGGCCTTCTTGCATTCGAGAATGAAAGCCGTACGGGTGCCCTGCAGCGCGTGATAGAAGCTGCGTTCGCTCGGTACGATGTCGTTCTGAAAGCCGGCCAGGGGCTGTTGCTGTTGTCGCGCCGCGATCCATTGCGCTTTGTCGCGGACAATCTTGTGTAGCACGGTTTCCTGCATCATTTATCCTCTTGCCGCCAGTGCGATGACACGCTCATAGGCCTGCCCGCTGTTGATCATATCCAGTGCCTGCCGCGCATTTTGGCGCAGGTCTTCATGTCCGAATAACTTCAGAAGCAACGCGACGTTGGCCGCGACCGCCGCGGCGTGCGCCGGCTCGCCTTTACCTTGTAACAGCCGCGCCAAAATGTCACGGTTTTCTTCCGGCGTGCCGCCCAGCAAGGCTTCCAGCGGATAGGTTTCCAATCCGAAGGACTGCGGCGTGAGCTGGTAGCTGCTGATTTCGCCGTTGTTCAATTCCGCCACGTGCGTCGGGGCGTGGATCGCCACCTCGTCCATGCCGCCGCCGTGCACCACCGCCGCACGCTGATAACCCAGCACGCGCAGGGTTTCGGCGATCGGCAGCACCAGTTCCGGGCTGTAAACGCCGATCAGCGCCAGCGGCGGACGCGCAGGGTTGATCAGCGGACCCAGCACGTTGAACAGCGTGCGGGTTTTCAGCTGCTGGCGTACCGGCATGGCGTGACGAAAACCGGTGTGGTACTGCGGCGCGAACAGGAAACACACGCCGAGATCGTCCAGCGCCTTGCGCGCTTCTTCCGCCGGCAGATCCAGGCGGATGCCGAACGCCGCCAGCAGATCCGAAGAGCCGGAGCGGCTGGAGACGCTGCGGTTGCCGTGTTTGGCGATCTTCGCGCCGCACGCCGCCGCCACGAAGGCGCTGGCGGTGGAAATATTGATGCTGTTGGTGCCGTCGCCGCCGGTGCCGACGATATCGGCGAACGGGTAGTCAGGGCGCGGGAACGGCTGAGCGTCGTCCAGCAGCGCTTTGGCGGCGCCGGCGATCTCTTCCGGGCGCTCGCCGCGGACTTTCATGCTGATCAACGCCGCCGCCAGTTGGCTCGGCTCCAATTCGCCGCGCACGATGGCGCTGAACAGCTGTTGGCTTTCCTGCTGGCTCATCGACTCGGCGCGGTACAGTTTCTCAAGAATAGGTTGCATCGTCGTGTTCCTTATATTACTTCGCCAGCGCCCAGGCCAGGGTCTGCTCAAGCAGGCGCGCGCCGTGGGTGGTCAGAATCGATTCCGGGTGGAACTGGAAGCCGCACACGCGGCGATGATCGTCGCGCACCGCCATCACCATCTCGCCGAACCGGGCGTTGACGGTGAGATCGGCCGGGATATTGCTGCCGACCAGCGAGTGGTAGCGCGCTACCGGCAGCGGGTTGGCCATGCCGGCGAACATACCTTCGCCATCGTGAACGATCGCCGAGGCCTTGCCGTGCAGGATCTCGCCCGCCTGGCCGACCTGGCCGCCGTAGGCTTCGACGATCGCCTGGTGGCCGAGGCAGATGCCGATGATCGGCAGCCGGCCGCGCAGGCGCTGCAGCAGTTCCGGCATGCAGCCCGCTTCGGACGGGGTGCCGGGGCCGGGCGACAGCATCAGCACCGGCTGGGTCATGTGCTCCAGGCGTTCGATGATCACCTCGGCGGCGATCTGGTTACGGTAAATCACCACCTGGTGGCCGCTGGCGCGCAGCTGATCGACCAGGTTGTAGGTAAAGGAATCGACGTTGTCGAGCAGCAGAATATCGGCCATCAGAACACCTCCTTGGCATGGTGCGCAGTGGCGATGGCACGCAGCACGGCACGGGCTTTGTTGCGGGTCTCGTCGGCTTCCGCCTGCGGGACGGAATCCAGCACCACGCCGGCGCCGGCCTGCACGGTGGCGATGCCGTCTTCAACGTAGGCGGAACGAATGACGATGCAGGTATCCAGATCGCCGGTGGCGGTGAAGTAGCCTACCGCGCCGCCGTAGCTGCCGCGGCGTGTGCCTTCGGAGGCGGCGATCAACTGCATCGCCCGCACCTTCGGCGCGCCGCTCAGGGTGCCCATGTTCATGCAAGCCTGGTAGGCGTGCAGCACGTCGAGATCGGCGCGCAGGGTGCCCACCACCCGGGAAACCAGGTGCATGACGAACGAATAGCGGTCCACCTTGGTCAGATCGGCGACGTAGCGGCTGCCGGCCTGGCAGATGCGCGCCAGATCGTTGCGCGCCAGATCGACCAGCATCAGGTGCTCGGCCAGCTCTTTGTGGTCGGTGCGCATTTCCAGCTCGATGCGGCTGTCGAGATCCAGATCCAGCGAACCGTCCTTACTCCGGCCGCGCGGGCGGGTGCCGGCGATCGGGTAGATTTCGATTTGGCGATTGCTCGCGTCGTATTTCAGCGCGCTCTCCGGCGAAGCGCCGAACAGGGTGAAGTCATCATCCTGCATGAAGAACATGTACGGGCTGGGGTTGTTGTCTTTCAAGGTCTGGTAGGCTGCCAGCGGCGCCGGGCACGGCAGGGAGAAGCGGCGCGACGGCACCACCTGGAAAATCTCGCCCTGGCGGATCGCTTCCTGCAGCCCGCTGACCACTGCGCCGTACTCTTCGTCGCTCTGGTTACAGCTCAGCTGCATGTTCTCCAGCGTTTGGTGCGGGATCGGCTGCGGGGTTTGTTGCAATTCGGCCTGCAGCTGTTCCAGGCGTTGCTGCAAACGCTGCGCTTCACTCGCCTGCTCACTGAAGACGCTGGCCTGCAGACGGGCCGAGCCTCGTTGGTGATCCAGCACCAGCAGGGTTTCCGCCAGATAGAAGCAGAAGTCCGGGCAGCGCTGATCCTGGCGCAGCGCCGGCAGGTCTTCGAAACCGGCGACCAAATCGTAGGCGAACAGGCCGCCCAGCATCACGGCTTCGCGCTCGTCCGCCGGGGAGTCCACCAGGGTCAGCAGCGTGCGCAGCGCGTCGAACACCGACAGTGAACGCAGGCGGGCGTCTTCGTCCTGCACCGCGTCGATCGCCGGGAAGGTCAGCTCGCGGCCGTTGGGGCGCGCCTGATTGCGCACCTCGGGCGGCAGCGCTTCGTCCAGCAGCGGCAGCAGCGCCGCGCCGTTGGCGCTCAGCGCCTGCACGCTGACGGTGTGGCCCAGTGCGGTAATGCGCAGCGCGCTGTCGATCACCAGCAGGCTCTGCAGATTCTGTTTGCTGTTGATTTCCGCCGATTCCAGCAGCAGGGTGGCCGGACGGGCACCGCACAGCTGGTGGAAAATGGTGGTGGGGTCGCCCCGGTAGCTGGCTTGCGCCTTCAGCAATGTCAGTTGTGGTTTGGTGTTCATCATCGGTGGTTCCAGTGAATTCTGTCCATAAAAAAGCCCGCATCGGGTGCGGGCTCAGGAAATCTGCATTGTCAGATGACAGCTATGCGCGATTACACCGCCCGCAAGAGGGAGGTACGCCACCAACCGTGAAGAGAAATGTAGTTGTTCATTTGTAGACTCTCTCTGTTAACGCTCATCCGACACGGCCGTTGCCGTGAACTTGTGTACTAGTTAACTGGTTCGAGAGGGCAAAGTCAACCCTCTTTTTGCACAATGTTTTAGCGGTCAGCGTGAATTCTATTCATCATTCCGCCTGGCGTCCGCGGCCGGGGCAGAATAGATTTCCGTCCGGCCGCCGATCGCGGGTATGATAGAAAACCAAGCCATTGCCGGATAGCCGTTTTGACAGACAGTAACCCCCCATCCACCGCCTTTACTCTGTACGACCTCCACAGCCACACAACCGCCTCCGATGGCTACCTGACGCCGACGCAGCTGGTGCAGCGGGCGGTCGAGATGCGCGTGGGCGTGCTGGCGATCACCGATCACGACACCACCGCAGGCCTGGCCGAGGCCGCCGCCGCCATTGCGGAGCAGGCGTTACCACTGCGGCTGGTCAACGGGGTGGAAATCTCGACGCTGTGGGAAAATCATGAGATCCATATCGTTGGATTGGGCATGGACGTTGCGCACCCGGCGCTGATGGCGCTGTTGGCGGAACAAACCGAACGGCGCAATCGGCGTGCGCAGGAGATCGGCGTGCGTCTGGGTAAGGCGCGCATTCCCGACGCCTATGCCGGCGCCCAGCGGCTGGCGGGCGACGGCGCGGTGACCCGCGGCCATTTCGCCCGTTACCTGGTGGAGATCGGCGTGGCGGACAACATGGCGCAGGTGTTCAAGAAATACCTGGCCAAGGGCAAAACCGGCTACGTGCCGCCGCAGTGGTGTACAATAGAACAAGCCATTGATGCGATTCATCAATCGGGCGGCCAGGCGGTGATGGCGCATCCCGGCCGTTACGATCTGACCGCGAAGTGGTTGAAACGTTTGCTGGCACATTTCGCCGAACACGGCGGCGACGCCATGGAAGTGGCGCAGTGTCAGCAGGCGCCGCATGAGCGCTCGCAATTGGCGAAATACGCCCAGGACTACCGCCTGTTGGCCTCGCAAGGCTCTGATTTTCATCAGCCTTGTTCGTGGATCGAACTGGGCCGCAAACTGTGGCTGCCGGGCGGCGTCGAGCCGGTGTGGCGCGATTGGCCGCAGCCTGGCGAGGCGGTCTGATTTTACGCGCGTGGCAACGCGCGCGGGCATCATTTTAGGAGCAAGTCATGAGTCAGCTTTTTTATATTCACCCGGACAACCCGCAGCCGCGTTTGATTAACCAGGCGGTCGAGGTGTTGCGCAAGGGCGGGGTGATCGTTTATCCCACCGATTCCGGCTATGCGCTGGGTTGCATGCTGGAAGAGAAGGCGGCGATGGAGCGCATTTGCCGCATCCGCCAGTTGGACGGCAACCACAACTTTACCCTGATGTGCCGCGATTTGTCCGAGTTGTCGACCTATGCGCACGTCGATAATACGGCGTTTCGCCTGATCAAAAACAATACGCCGGGTAACTACACCTTCATTCTGAAAGCGACCAAGGAAGTGCCGCGCCGCCTGATGAATGAAAAGCGTAAAACCATCGGCCTGCGCGTGCCGTCGAACCCGATCGCGCTGGCGCTGCTGGAGGCGCTGAACGAACCGATGATGTCCACCACCCTGATGCTGCCGGGCAATGATTTTGCCGAATCGGATCCGGAAGAGATCAGCGATCACCTGGGCAAGGTGGTCGATCTGGTGATCCACGGCGGTTTCCTCGGTCAACAGCCGACTACGGTTATCGATCTGACCGAATCCTCGCCGGAAGTGGTGCGTGAAGGGGCGGGCGACGCGGCGCCTTTCCGCTGATGTAAACCGTCGCCGACTTGCCCATTGTCTGAAAATCGGCTGAAGCGACGCTATTTCGGGTGAAAGCAGCTATTCTTGCTACTTCAGAATTGATAATGGGCAGGATGCGCACCAATGATTAAACGGGTTTCTTTTTTAGCGGCCTTATTATTTTCCTCGATGGCAAATGCGGGTTTTTATTCGGGCAGTTCCTTGCTGGCGGAATCCGGCGGTTACGTAAAAAATAAAAACGGTGAGGCCACCGTTGCCGAAGCGCTTAACGGCGGCATGTTTATGGGATACGTCGCCGGCGTATTCGATACTTATTCGATGCAGGGCAACCGCAATATTTGCCCGGAAGCCGGGATGAGTATCGGCACGGCCGCCGATGCGGTGATGCGCTATTTGAACGAGCATCCCGAGCAGTTGCATTACTCTGCGCCTTCGGTGATCATGCTGGCGTTAAGCGCCGCCTATCCTTGCGTGCGCCATTAAATTTGCATTCCATTTAGTGCGCATTTTTTCATAAGGTGCGCTCTCATACTTTCCGCACGAACTTCAATAGATCAATCTCCGCGGCGCTGTCACCTTAGCATCGTCGGCATCCCCCGAACGGGTCGGGGAGAGACGCGCAGGAGGTTATATGACCACATTTCACAGCGCCAACATCGCTCTCGATTATCAGGATATCGGCTCAGGGCCGCTCACACTGGTGCTGCTGCCCGGCTGGTGCGAGCCGAAAACCGTGTTCGATCCCTTCATCGCCCTGGCGGCAGAACGTTATCGGGTGATCAGCATCGACTGGCGCGGCCACGGCCTGTCGTCAAAAACGGCGGAGATGTCGCTCGCGGCGGACGATTTGCTGGAAGATGTGCGTCAGCTACTGACGGCGCTGCGTTTGGACAACGTGGTGACTCTGTCGGTGGCGCACGCCAGCTGGCTGGCGGTGGCGTTGGCCGAAGCGTTGCCGCAGCGGGTGCGGGGCATGGTGTTTCTCGATTGGATCATGACGCAGCCGGAACCGGCGTTCTTTACGGCGGTGAGCCGCATGCAGCAGCCGCAGCAGTGGCTGGCGGCGCGCGACGCCTTGTTCGCCTTCTGGCAGGGCGGCATCCGCCACGAACGGGTCAAACGCCATCTGGAGGTCGAGATGGCACAAGAAGATTACCGGCTCTGGCGTGCCGCCGGCGTGGCCATCGAACAGGCCTACCGGCAATTCGGCTCGCCGCTGCAACGTCTGGCGGGAATGAGCGCGCCGCCGCCGTGTCGCCACATCTACTCGCTGGATCGCCGCGACGACTATCTGCGGCGCCAGCAGGCATTTGCCGCCGAGCAGCCGTTTTTCTCCGTGGTGCGTTTGGGGGAGGCTCGCACTCACCTCGGCATTCTGGAACGGCCCGACGCGGTGCTGTGGGCGGTGGAGGATTTTTTGGCGCCGTAAACGCCGCCCGAGGGAGGTCGCCGCCGATAAAGTGGGTTTCAACACCTTAGAAAGCCTGTATAATGCGCGGTTCGATCCTGATAAATGTATTGTTACCGTTGTGGCGGTTGGCCGCGGCGGTTATCCCCCCGACGCCTGTGAAGGCGACATTAGAGGTTGCTCAATGAGCGAAAAGTTACAGAAAGTTTTAGCGCGCGCCGGGCATGGCTCGCGTCGTGAAATCGAAACCATGATTGAAGCCGGGCGCGTCAGCGTCGACGGCAAGGTCGCCAAGCTGGGCGATCGCGTTGAAGTGACGCCGGCGATGAAAATTCGCCTGGACGGTCATGTCCTGTCGATCAAAGAGTCTGAAGACGTGGTCTGCCGGGTGCTGGCCTACTACAAACCGGAAGGCGAGCTGTGTACCCGCAGCGATCCTGAAGGCCGCCCGACGGTGTTCGATCGTCTGCCTAAGCTGCGCGGTTCGCGCTGGGTGGCGGTAGGGCGCCTGGACGTCAACACCTCCGGTCTGCTGCTGTTCACCACCGATGGCGAACTGGCCAACCGTCTGATGCACCCGAGCCGTGAAGTGGAGCGCGAGTACGCGGTACGCGTGTTCGGCCAGGTCGACGATGCGAAAGTGAAGCAGCTGAGCAAGGGTGTGCAGTTGGAAGACGGCCCGGCCGCCTTCCGCACCATCAGCTTCCAGGGCGGTGAAGGCCTCAACCAGTGGTACAATGTGACCCTGACCGAAGGCCGCAACCGTGAAGTGCGTCGCCTGTGGGAAGCGGTGGGCGTGCAGGTGAGCCGCCTGATCCGCGTGCGTTATGGCGACATCGATCTGCCGAAAGGCCTGCCGCGCGGCGGCTGGGCCGAGCTGGATCTGCCGGCGATCAACTACCTGCGCGAGCTGGTGGAATTGAAGCCGGAAACGGTCAGCAAGATGCCGGTGGAGCGTGAGCGCCGCCGCGTGAAGGCCAACCAGATCCGCCGCGCGGTCAAGCGCCATTCGCAGGTGGCCGGCAGCGGCCGCCGCAGTGCGCCAGGCAGCAAGCCGGGTAAACCGGGCAAGCCGAGCAAACGCGGCTAATCTCTCATTCTGGCCCCGTTCGGGGCCAGAACTTTTGTTACCAATCGATCCCCTGTTGCGCCTTCACGCCCGCATCAAACGCGTGCTTCACCGGCCGCATCTCCGTGACCGTATCCGCCAGTTCCAGCAGATCGCGATGGCAACCGCGCCCGGTCAGGATCACCGTTTGGTGCGCAGGGCGCTCCAGCAACGCGGCCTTCAGCTCTTCCAGTTCCAGATAGCCGTAGGTCAGCATGTAGGTCACTTCGTCCAGCAACACCAGATCCAGGCTGCTGTCGGCCAGCATGCGTTTGCCGTGTTGCCACACCGCCTGGCAGGCGGCGGTATCGCCGGCTTTGTTCTGCGTCTCCCAGGTGAAGCCGGTGGCCATCACCTGAAATTCAACGCCGTGTTGCTGCAGCAGATTCTTTTCGCCATTGGGCCATTCGCCCTTGATGAACTGGATCACCCCGGCGCGCATGCCGTGGCCGACCGCCCGGGTGACGGTGCCGAAGGCGGCGGTGGTCTTACCCTTGCCGTTGCCGGTAAACACCAGCAGCAGGCCGCGCGTGTCCTGCGCCGCGGCGATACGCGCATCGACCTGTTCTTTCAGGCGCTGCTGACGCTGTTGATGACGATCTTCCGCCATGAAAACGCTCCTTATTCGGCCGCGCCGGGTTTACGGTTCGGTTGGGCGTCGAAGCTCATGCCGGTTTTGCGGCGGCTGTCTTCGCCCATCAGATACAGATACAGCGGCATGATATCGGCCGGGGTTTTCAGCTTGTTCTTGTCTTCGTGTGGGAAGGCAGATGCGCGCATTTTGGTGCGGGTGCCGCCCGGATTGATGCAGTTCACCCGCAGATTGCGGTTTTTATACTCGTCGGCCAACACCTGCATCATGCCCTCGGTGGCGAACTTCGACACCGCATAGGCGCCCCAGTCTGCGCGGCCGGTGCGCCCGACGCTGGAACTGGTGAACACCAGCGAACCGGCGTGGGATTTCAGCAGCAGCGGCAGCAGCGCCTGAGTCAGCATAAAGGTGGCGTTGACGTTAACCTGCATCACCTCTTGCCACATGGTCATCGACAGGTCGGCCATCGGCGCGATGTCGCCGAGCAGGCCGGCGTTGTGCAGCACGCCGTCAAGGCGGGGGATCTGGCGCGCCAGATCGTCGGCTATCTGCCGGCATTGCTCCGGCGTGGCGTGCAGCAAGTCCAGCGTCACCACCAACGCCGGGGCGCTGCCCTGGGCCGCGATCTCTTGTTGCACCGCCAGCAGCTTGCTTTCGGTACGCCCCAGCAGCACCAGCCGGGCACCGAAGCGCGCGTAGGTCAGCGCCGCTTCGCGGCCGATGCCGTCGCCGGCGCCGGTGACCAGAATGATACGTTGTTCGAGCAGATCTTGCTTGGGTTGGTAATGCACGATAAATCCTCGCCTGGGTGGCCGTTCTCCCGCAGATATCGGGGAGCAAGAGTGAAACGCGCGGCCGGGGCGGGAGCGAAGGCTCGACCGTCTGCGGGCCGCGCAGCGAATGCGTCTCATCATATTGATGAATAATGGGTGTTATATGCCTTAATCCGCCGGCATTTTCAATGCGTAGCAGGCTGAAATGGCATTCTTTTGTAACAAAAGCGCGGCGGCGACGGCTTGGTTCGGCCGCAAATCGTCCCCATAGTGATGCTCCGTGCGCAATGAATTTTCATTTAGCCGCGACAGCAGCCGCTGCGGTTGGCTAAAATGGGAAGAATCATACTAACAACCTGTAAATAAAGGCGGAATCTGTGGAGTTTATATCTGTTTATGGCCTGTTTCTGGCCAAGGTTGCCACGGTGGTGCTCGCCATCGCCGCGTTGGCCATACTGGCTGTCAGTCTGGGGCAACGCAAGAGCCGCCAGAAAGGGGAGCTGCAGCTGACCGATCTCGGTGAACAGTATCGCGAGATGCAGCGTGACATGCGCCTGGCGCGCATGGATGCCGCCGAGCAAAAGGTTTGGCTGAAACAGTTCAAGAAACAGACCAAGGCCGACGACAAGCTGAAAAAGCAGCGCGCCAAGTCCGGCGCGGTCGAGGTGGCCAAGCCGTGCCTGTATGTGCTGGATTTCAAGGGCAGCATGGACGCGCACGAGGTGACCTCGCTGCGCGAAGAGATCTCGGCGGTGTTGGCGGTGGCGTCGGCGCAGGATGAAGTCCTGCTGCGGCTGGAAAGCCCTGGCGGAGTGGTGCACGGCTACGGCCTGGCGGCCTCGCAGCTGGAGCGCCTGCGTAAAGGCGGCATTCGCCTGACGGTGGCGGTGGATAAAGTGGCGGCCAGCGGCGGCTACATGATGGCCTGCGTCGCGGATCGCATCGTGGCGGCGCCGTTCGCCATCATCGGCTCGATCGGCGTGGTGGCGCAGATCCCGAACTTCCACCGCCTGCTGAAGAAGAACGACATCGACGTGGAGCTGCACACCGCCGGGCAGTTCAAACGCACGCTGACGCTGTTCGGTGAAAACACCGAGCAGGGGCGCGAGAAGTTCCGTGAAGATCTGAACGAAACCCACGAGCTGTTCAAGCGCTTTGTGCATGAGCAGCGCCCGTCGCTCGACATCGACAGCGTCGCCACCGGTGAGCACTGGTTCGGTTCACAGGCGAAAGAGAAGGGCCTGATTGACGCTATCGGCACCAGCGATGACTTGCTGATCGCCGAGCTGGATAACCACGAAGTGATCGCCGTGCGCTATTCGCGCCGCAAACGCCTGATGGATCGCTTTACCGGCAGTGCGGCGGAAAGCGTCGATCGCTTGCTGTTGCGCTGGTGGCAGCGTGGGGAAAAGCCGCTGCTGTAACGGCGGCGATAGCGTGAATCAGCGGGGGCCGGGCGCCCCCGTTTTCTTTTCTCAATCGACCAGGTGGTATTTTTCCGAAAGCAGATGGGCCAAATGTTTAAACATATTAAATACCGCGGTGGTTTTGGCGGTGGGCAATCCGTCGGCATCCAAAAAGTATTCGCCGCGGAAAACTAAAACGCCGTTTTTTTGTTCAACGTCGGTGGCGATCATGCCGTGCAGATAATCTTCGTGTTGGCGGATGATGTTATTTGCTTCCGCCAGCAGGGCCTCGCGGCCGATAGGGGCAGTATTTGTGCGCATTTATTAGACTCCAAACTAAAAACTCTGCGCATATTCTAACGCCGGTTCGCTTTTATCCGCAAACCGACTAAGGTTTATTTGCCGTCTGGATGGCCATGCGCGGCCGCCGGTTGGCGAAATCGGTCTTTCCGTGCTAATTAGGTTGCGTGACGCTTTTTATCAGGTACAGTGTGGGATTTTGCGGCGTCGGGTGGAAGGTTTTGTTTACGCCATGAATAAAACTCACACAGCCATACTTCTGGGGCATGGGTGAATAGCAGGCAGGATCAACAACTTGCGTTCAGGTTGAGCGGTTGGGCAACCAAAAGAAAAAAATCTGTTGATCTCTTGCCAGACTGCCGCAATATAAAAAAAGAGACACGAATTGCCGCGGCACGGCGAGATAAAAGACTTCTTTTTAGAAGAAATAAATTAGGTAAAGGTAAATATGGGTAAAGCTCTCGTAATAGTTGAGTCCCCGGCAAAAGCCAAAACTATTAATAAATATTTAGGAAGTGACTACGTGGTGAAGTCCAGCGTCGGTCATATCCGTGATTTGCCGACCAGTGGCTCAGCCAGCAAAAAGAGCGCTGACTCAACCGAAGACAAAGCCAAGAAAAAAGTTAAAAAAGATGAGAAGGCGGCGCTGGTAAATCGCATGGGCGTCGACCCTTACCACGGCTGGAAAGCGCATTATGAAATCCTGCCGGGTAAAGAAAAAGTGGTCGCCGAGTTAAAATCGCTGGCGGAAAACGCCGACCACATTTATCTCGCAACCGACCTTGACCGCGAAGGGGAAGCCATCGCTTGGCACCTGCGGGAAGTGATCGGTGGGGATGACAAACGCTTTAGCCGCGTGGTGTTTAACGAAATCACCAAAAACGCGATCCAGCAGGCGTTCAAACAGCCGGGCGAGCTGAACATTGACCGCGTCAACGCGCAGCAGGCGCGCCGGTTTATGGACCGCGTGGTGGGCTATATGGTCTCGCCGCTGCTGTGGAAGAAAATTGCCCGCGGCCTGTCCGCCGGCCGCGTGCAGTCGGTGGCGGTGCGCCTGGTGGTTGAGCGCGAGCGCGACATCAAGGCCTTCGTGCCGGAAGAGTACTGGGAGCTGCATGCCGATCTGCTGGCGAAGGGTGAAACCGCGCTGCAGATGGAAGTGACCCACGCGCACGACAAGCCGTTCAAACCGGTCAACCGCGAGCAGACTCACGCCGCGGTCAAGCTGCTGGAAAAAGCACGCTACACGGTGCTCGATCGCGAAGACAAACCGACCAGCAGCAAACCGGGCGCGCCTTTCATTACCTCCACGCTGCAGCAGGCCGCCAGTACTCGCCTGAGCTTCGGCGTGAAAAAAACCATGATGATGGCGCAACGGCTGTATGAAGCCGGCCACATCACCTATATGCGTACCGATTCCACCAACCTGAGCCAGGATGCGCTCAACATGGTGCGTGGCTACATCGGCGACAACTTCGGCGACAAATACCTGCCGAAGGCGCCGAATCAGTACAGCAGCAAAGAGAATTCGCAGGAAGCGCACGAAGCGATCCGTCCTTCGGACGTGAACGTGCTCGCCGAACAGTTGAAAGACATGGAAGCGGACGCGCAGAAGCTGTATCAGCTGATCTGGCGCCAGTTCGTTGCCTGCCAGATGACGCCGGCGCAATACGATTCCACCACGCTGACGGTGAAAGCCGGCGATTATCAGCTGCGCGCCAAGGGCCGTACGCTGCGCTTTGATGGCTGGACCAAGGTCATGCCGGCGCTGCGCAAGGGCGATGAAGATCGCACCCTGCCATACGTCGAAATCGGCAGCGAACTGGATCTGCAGAAACTGATCCCAAGCCAGCACTTCACCAAGCCGCCGGCGCGCTACAGCGAAGCCTCGCTGGTGAAAGAGCTGGAAAAACGCGGCATCGGCCGCCCGTCCACCTACGCCTCCATCATCTCGACCATTCAGGATCGCGGTTATGTGCGGGTGGAAAGCCGCCGCTTCTATGCCGAGAAAATGGGCGAGATCGTCACCGATCGCCTGGAAGAAAACTTCCGCGAGCTGATGAACTATGACTTCACCGCGCGCATGGAAGATGGTCTCGATGAGGTCGCCAACAACCAGGCCGAGTGGAAAGCGGTGCTGGACGAGTTCTTCGTCGACTTCAGCGAACAGCTGGAAACGGCGGAGAAGGATCCGGAAGAAGGCGGCATGCGGCCTAACCAGATGGTGATGACCAGCATCGACTGCCCGACCTGCGGCCGCAAGATGGGCATCCGTACTGCCAGCACCGGCGTGTTCCTCGGCTGTTCCGGCTACGCGCTGCCGCCGAAGGAGCGCTGCAAAACCACCATCAACCTGGTGCCGGAAGCGGAAGTGCTCAACATCCTCGAAGGCGACGAGGCGGAAACCAACGCGCTGCGCGCCCGCCGCCGCTGCAAGAAATGCGGTACGGCGATGGACAGCTATCTGATCGACAACCAGCGCAAGCTGCACGTCTGCGGTAACAACCCGGCGTGCGACGGTTACGAGATCGAAGAGGGCGAGTTCCGTCTGAAAGGCTACGACGGCCCGGTGGTGGAGTGCGACAAGTGCGGCTCGGAAATGCACCTGAAAATGGGGCGTTTCGGCAAGTACATGGGCTGCACCAACGAGAACTGCAAAAACACCCGCAAGATCCTGCGTAACGGCGACGTCGCGCCGCCGAAGGAAGATCCGGTGCCGTTGCCGGAGCTGCCGTGCGAGAAGTCCGACGCCTATTTCGTGCTGCGTGACGGCGCTGCCGGCGTGTTCCTGGCGGCCAACACCTTCCCTAAATCGCGCGAGACCCGCGCGCCGCTGGTGGAAGAGCTGGCTCGCTTCAAGGATCGCCTGCCGGAGAAGCTGCGCTATCTGGCCGATGCGCCGGTGGCGGACGCCGAAGGCAATAAAACGCTGGTGCGTTTCAGCCGCAAAACCAAACAGCAGTACGTCTCTTCTGAAAAAGACGGCAAGGCGACCGGTTGGTCCGCGTTCTACGTGGACGGCAAGTGGGTCGAAGGCAAGAAGTAAGGCCAATGTCCCGCCCGCAAGATGAAAAACCAGCCCTGGCGGCTGGTTTTTTATTGGTGAAAAGGGGGAAACGGATCTATCCTTTGCTGTTTTTACCCCTCCGTCACCGCCGTTTCACGTTGATACCAATGCAAAATAATCGTTATCATAGTGTGACGCGGATCTATACTTGAAGCTGCAACGTGGTATAGTGGTTATATAAAAAGTTTTTTTATTATTAAAGCTTATTAACAACGGCGTTTTCTTCACCATCAGGGTAAAACACGGTGTTTATGGCTTGTGAGTTTCAGCATACCGGGGCGACACCGATATACCTGGCTGCGGGTAAGCCGCAGTGTTTAACCTAGGATGGTATAAGATATGAAATTGCAGCAGCTTCGTTACATTGTGGAAGTGGTTAACCACAACCTGAATGTCTCCTCGACGGCAGAAGGGCTCTATACCTCGCAACCCGGCATCAGTAAGCAGGTGCGCATGCTCGAAGATGAGCTGGGCATCCAGATCTTCGCCCGCAGCGGCAAACACCTGACCCAGGTCACCCCGGCCGGCCAGGAAATCATTCGCATCGCGCGTGAAGTGCTGTCCAAGGTGGATGCCATCAAAGCCGTTGCCGGTGAACATACTTACCCGGACAAAGGCTCGCTGTACGTCGCCACCACGCATACCCAGGCTCGCTACGCCTTGCCCAACGTCATCAAGGGCTTTATCGAGCGTTACCCGCGCGTCTCGCTGCACATGCACCAGGGCTCGCCGACGCAGATCGCCGAAGCGGTCTCCAAAGGCACCGCCGATTTCGCCATCGCCACCGAAGCGCTGCACCTGTACGACGATCTCATCATGCTGCCGTGCTACCACTGGAACCGCGCGGTGGTGGTGAAGCCCGATCATCCTTTGGCGGGCAAAAGCAGCATCAGCATTGAAGAGCTGGCGGCTTACCCGATCGTCACTTACACCTTCGGCTTTACCGGCCGCTCGGAGCTGGATACCGCTTTCAACCGCGCCGGCCTGACGCCGCGCATCGTCTTTACCGCCACCGACGCCGACGTGATCAAAACCTATGTGCGTCTGGGATTGGGGGTGGGGGTGATCGCCAGCATGGCGGTGGATCCGGTGCAGGATCCGGATCTGGTGACGGTGGATGCAAGTGATATCTTCACCTACAGCACCACTAAAATCGGCTTCCGCCGCAGCACCTTCCTGCGCAGCTACATGTACGACTTCATTCAGCGCTTCGCGCCGCACCTGACGCGTGACGTGGTCGACAGCGCGGTGGCGCTGCGTTCCAACGAAGAGATCGAGGCGATGTTCAAGGACATCAAGCTGCCGATTAAGTAATCGTTGACGATATCAAATCAAACCCGGAGAGGCGCCTGCCAAACCGGGTTTTTTAGCCCGGAAATCCGCACCTTGCTTGTTGATCATCCTGAAAAGTCGCCGTCCTCCAGGAACACTCTCTATCAGGCATCTGACTTTCATATTCTTCGGGATGTGCTGCTAAGGCGTAGCTAACCCCCGCTAAAGCCGCGAGGTCTTCCTCGCCAAAGCGCCGCCTCGTTGCAGCGTTTTCGTTGGCGCACCGCCTAACCCCTTGGCGGCGTTCGGACTTCCTTTGCGCTGATTGTTCCCGCCTATCGTTGTGATCAAATCGTGTTGTTATCAAAACGTTAACTTATCTTTGTGGTATCTTTAAACAAGACCTCAGTGATTACCCTGTTTTATCACAATAAGAAATGGAGGAGCTATGTCGTCCGATCTTCGTGAAACAAGTATGGATAAGCTGGTTGCGCTGAATAGCGAATATTACTATTACAGTCTGCCGCTGGCGGCGAAGCAGCTGGGTGATATCGACCGGTTGCCGAAATCAATGAAAGTGCTGTTGGAGAACCTGCTGCGCCATGTGGATGGCGATACCGTGCAGGTTGACGACCTCAAGGCCATCGTCGCCTGGCTGCAAACCGGCCATGCCGACCGTGAGATAGCCTACCGCCCGGCGCGCGTGCTGATGCAGGATTTTACCGGCGTTCCGGCGGTGGTGGATCTGGCCGCGATGCGCGAAGCGGTGCGGCGGTTGGGGGGCAACGTCGATCAGGTGAACCCGCTGTCGCCGGTGGATCTGGTGATTGACCACTCGGTCACCGTCGATGAATTTGGCGATGACAACGCCTTTGAAGACAACGTGCGTATCGAAATGCAGCGCAACCACGAGCGCTACACCTTCCTGCGCTGGGGGCAGAAAGCCTTCAACCGCTTCCGCGTGGTGCCGCCGGGCACCGGCATCTGTCACCAGGTCAACCTCGAATACCTCGGCCAAACGGTCTGGCACAGCGACGAAAGCGGCCGCCGCGTGGCTTATCCCGATACGCTGGTGGGCACCGACTCCCACACCACCATGATCAACGGCCTCGGCATCCTCGGCTGGGGCGTCGGCGGCATCGAAGCGGAAGCGGCGATGCTGGGCCAGCCGGTGTCGATGCTGATCCCCGACGTGGTCGGCTTCAAGCTGACCGGCAAGCTCCGCGAGGGCATTACCGCCACTGACCTGGTGCTGACCGTCACCCAAATGCTGCGCAAGCATGGCGTTGTCGGCAAGTTCGTCGAGTTTTACGGCGATGGCCTGGCCGATCTGCCGCTGGCGGACCGGGCAACTATCGCCAACATGTCGCCGGAATTTGGCGCCACCTGCGGCTTCTTCCCGGTAGATGACGTTACGCTCGGCTATATGAAGCTCAGCGGCCGCAGCGCAGAACAAATCGCGCTGGTGGAAGCTTACGCCAAGGCGCAGGGCATGTGGCGCAACCCCGGTGATGAACCGGTCTTCACCAGCTCGCTGGCGCTGGACATGTCGACGGTGGAAGCCAGCCTCGCCGGGCCGAAACGCCCGCAGGATCGCGTTGCGCTGCCAAATGTGCCGCAGGCGTTCAAGGCCGCCACCGAGCTGGATATCGGCGGTCAAAAGGCCAAAGCCGACAGCAAAACCTTTACGCTGGACGGGCAACAGCACGAACTGCGCGACGGCGCGGTGGTGATCGCGGCGATCACCTCCTGCACCAACACCTCCAACCCGAGCGTGATGATGGCGGCCGGCCTGCTGGCGAAAAATGCCGTCAAGAAAGGGCTGCGCAGCAAGCCCTGGGTAAAAACCTCGCTGGCGCCGGGTTCCAAAGTGGTGACCGACTACTTCGACAGCGCCAAACTTACCGCCTATCTGGAAGAGCTGGGGTTCAATCTGGTGGGCTATGGCTGTACCACCTGCATCGGTAACTCCGGCCCGCTGCCGGATCCGATCGAGCAGGCGATAAAAGAGGGCGATCTGACCGTGGGCGCGGTGCTGTCGGGCAACCGCAACTTCGAAGGGCGCATCCACCCGCTGGTGAAAACCAACTGGCTGGCCTCGCCGCCGCTGGTGGTGGCTTATGCGCTGGCGGGCAGCATGAAGATTGACCTGACCAAAGAGCCGCTGGGCGAGGGCAACGACGGTCAACCGGTCTATTTGAAGGACATCTGGCCGAGCAGCCAGGACATCGCTCAGGCGGTGGAAGAAGTGCGCACCGAGATGTTCCACAAGGAATATGGCGAAGTGTTCGACGGCGACGCTAACTGGCAGGCGATCCAGGTGACCGGCTCGGCGACCTATCAGTGGCAGGAGGATTCTACCTATATTCGTCATCCGCCGTTCTTTAGCACCATGAAAGTGACGCCGGATCCGGTGCAGGACATCAAAGACGCGCGCATTCTGGCGATTCTGGCCGATTCGGTGACCACCGACCACATCTCGCCGGCGGGCAACATCAAGCGCGACAGCCCGGCGGGGCGTTACCTGAGCGAGCACGGCGTGGCGCCGCAGGATTTCAACTCTTACGGCTCGCGCCGCGGCAACCACGAAGTGATGATGCGCGGCACCTTCGCCAATATCCGCATTCGCAACGAAATGGTGCCGGGCGTGGAAGGGGGCTATACCCGCCATATCCCGTCGCAGCAGCAGCTGTCTATCTACGACGCCGCCATGCAGTATCAGCAGGAAAAGGTGCCGCTGGCGGTGATCGCCGGTAAAGAGTACGGCTCTGGCTCCAGCCGCGACTGGGCGGCGAAAGGGCCGCGCCTGTTGGGCGTGCGGGTGGTGATCGCCGAATCCTTCGAGCGCATTCACCGCTCCAACCTGATCGGCATGGGGATTTTGCCGCTGGAGTTCCCGCAAGGGGTGACGCGCAAAACCCTGGGGCTGACCGGGGATGAGCAGATCAGCGTCGGCGGCCTGCAGCAGCTGCAGCCGGGCCAGACGGTGCCGGTGCACATCACCTATGCTGACGGGCGCAAGGAAGTGATCGACACCCGTTGCCGCATCGATACCGGCAATGAGCTGACCTACTACGAAAACGACGGCATCCTGCATTATGTGATCAGGAAAATGCTGTAATTAAGCAATAAAAAGGGCGCCGCAAGGCGCCCTGATTGTTTCCGCCGCGGCGGCGATCACTTCTGGTCGAGCAAATGGCCCATTTTGGCGGCCTTGGTCGCCAGATAGTGTTCGTTCTTCGGGTTACGGCCGACGATCAGCGGTACGCGCTCGCTGATGTTGATGCCGGCTTCGGTCAGGATCTCGACCTTTTTCGGGTTGTTGGTCAGCAAACGCACCGCGTCGACGCCCAGCAGTTTGAACATGTCGGCGCACAGGGTGAAGTCGCGCTCGTCGGCGGCGAAGCCGAGCTGGTGGTTGGCTTCCACGGTGTCTGCGCCCTTATCCTGCAGGGCATAGGCGCGGATCTTGTTCAACAGGCCTATATTGCGGCCCTCCTGGCGATGATAAAGCAGAATGCCGCGGCCTTCTTCGGCGATTTGCTCCAGCGCGGCTTCCAGCTGAAAACCGCAGTCGCAGCGCAGGCTGAACAGGGCATCGCCGGTAAGACATTCGGAATGCACGCGCGCGAGCACCGGCGCTTCGCCGGAAATATCACCGAATACCAGCGCCAGATGGTCATGCCCGGTCGCCAGTTCTTCGAATCCTACCATCAGGAAATCGCCCCAAGGTGTCGGCAGTTTAGCCTCTGCCACCCGTTTAAGCTGCATGTCACTCTCCACAAAAACCTACGATTCAATCATTGTCGCGCATCCTAAGTCCGGTTCGGTAAATTGACCAAGACTAAAACGTGCTGCGCCGATCTCTATTTCGTCAATTATCGGCTATTTTGCCACAACTTCTTGCCGGGCGGTGCTCAGCAAACCAGCAGATGGCGTTTTCCGGCTACCTATTATTGCGATAGGTTGCCTATCTGTTTAATTTTTCGCGTGTTATCAAGATTACACTCTTGTTACACTGCAGTCTGATTCACGCAGAGGAAAACGGGAATGTATGAGATAGCAAAACGCACGGCGGGCGGCGCGCTGCTGCTGCTGTTGATGCCGCTGGCGGTTTGGGTATCCGGCTGGCACTGGCAGCCCGGCGGCAATGATCGGGTGCTGAAAGCGCTGTACTGGGTGACCGAAACCGTGACCTCGCCGTGGGGCATTTTGACCAGCGCTATCCTTTGCGGTTGGTTTTTGTGGTGTCTGCGCTTTCGGCTCAAGGCGGCCATCGGTCTGGCGATCCTGCTTTCCGCCGCGTTGGTGATTGGGCAGGGGATCAAGTCGCTGATCAAGGATCGGGTGCAAGAACCGCGGCCGTTTGTGGTATGGCTGGAGCAAAACCACGGCGTGGACGGCAAATACTTCTATTCGCTGCATCGCAAAGAGCGCAGCGCGCTGGTGCGCGAGCAATTGCAGGATCAGACCCTGGTGCCGAACTGGCTGCGCAAGCACTGGCAGTTTGAAACCGGCTTCGCTTTCCCGTCGGGGCATACGATGTTCGCCGCCACCTGGGCGCTGTTGGGCGTAGGGCTGCTGTGGCCGCGCCGCCATTATAAAACCGTCGCGCTGCTGATGGTGTGGGCAACGGGGGTGATGGGCAGCCGTTTGCTGCTGGGCATGCACTGGCCACGCGATCTGGCGATGGCCACGCTGATCAGTTGGCTGTTGGTGGTGGTCACCTGCTGGCTGGCGCAGCGCTGGTTTGGCCCGCTGACGCCGCCGCCGCAAGAGCAGCAGGAAATCGCGGCGCGCAAGCCGGAATAAGCATTCTTCTCGCAGGCGCCCGTCAGGCGCCTGCCACCAACACCTTTACTCCCACCTTCTCAAAGGCCTGTATGGCGGTATTGCTGATACCGTCGTCGGTGATCAAATAGTCGATATGCTGCCAGTCACAGGGCAATGCGAACATCGACACCTTATCGATTTTGCTGGAGTCGGCAACCACATACACCGTGTTGGCTGCGTTGATCATTGCCGTTTTCAGTTTGATGTCGGTCTCGCTTGGGAAACTGAGGCCGTGGCGGGGTGAGATGCAGGCCGTTGCGAGGAACAGTTTCTGGGCCAGAACGTTCTCGAAGAAGCCGGCGGCTTTGTCCCCCGAAGTGGAAAGCGTCGGAAATTTGAACGAGCCGCCGGTCAGCAAAATGTTCACGCCCGGTTCGCCGCCCAGCTGCAGCGCGATATTGACGCCGGTGGTGATAACGGACAGTTTCTTGATGTGGCTCAGGTGATTGGCGATAGCCGTGGTGGTGGTGCCCGAATCAAGAATGATGGTGTCGCCCGGTTCGATAAAACCGGCGGCGAGCTTGCCGATGCGATCCTTGGCGGTCAGGTTGACCTGGCGTTCCAACAGCATGGCATGGGTGTTTTGCTTGCCATCGACCAGGGTTGCGCCGCCGTGGAAACGCTGCACATAACCTTGTTGCTGCAGGACCCGCAGGTCGGTGCGAATGGTCGCTTCGGTCAGCTTGAAGGTATCGGTCAGCATTTTGACCGTCGCCGAGCCGTCTTCGCGGATCATGTCGAGGATCTTTTCGCGCCGTTGCTGCATTTCCGCCAGCTGTTCGCTTTTGCTTTTCAATCGAAAGACTCCTGCACCTGTCAGTTCCCGCCGGGCGGTTTGCCACGGCAACTCCTTATTGATGCGCTGAATTTTAGCTCGCGATTATTGATAAAGCTATGGATAAACCCGGTCAACCCATATTGATTTTTATTCGAAAGTCTATGGTGTCAGCGAAAGTCACCGGGTAAAACGAATTTTAAGTTATTTGAATGTTTGCACTTCATTGTTATTTATTGTTTTTTGTGAATTGTGATTCCGCCGGCTGCGTGCTTTTGCTTGAAATTTGATCTTGACCACATTAATTATCGTTTTTGCTGCATATGATTTCCATTCGAAAATCAATGGCGGGTTAGCGGATCGTTTTAGAGGCGATAACGATAATCAATGTGCTCAAGCAGAGGTGACGATGGACTTCCAGGCGATTAAAAACACGGCGCGCCAGGCGCGCCGATATGTGGTGACCATGAACCATAAGGCAGGCAAGGGCCATACCGGCGCCGATCTGTCGGAAATCGACATCATCTGCACCTTGTATATGGCGGTGATGGATCGCGGCAATGCCCGGCCCGATCAGGATCGGTTCATTTTGTCTAAAGGGCACGGCGCCGGCGGTTTTTACTGCAGCTGCGCGGCGATGGGCCTGCTCGATCCGGCGGTGCTCGATCAGTTCATGGGCGACGACACCTTGCTGGCCGGGCATCCGGTGCGGCAGAAGCTGCCGGAGCTGGTGGAGATCAACTCCGGCGGTTTGGGGCATGGCCTGCCGATCGCCGTGGGGCTGGCGCTGGGCAACAAACTGGCCGGGCGCGCACATCGCCGCGCTTTCGTGCTGCTGGGCGACGGCGAGCTGGCGGAGGGATCCAACTGGGAGGCGGCGATGGCGGCCAGCAAATTCAAGCTGGATAACCTGATTGCCATCGTCGATCGCAACCGGCTGCAGCTGGCGGGCAAGACAGAGGCCATCATGCCGCTGGAGCCGCTGGCGGAAAAATGGCGCGCTTTCGGTTTCGAAACCCTGGAATGCGACGGGCACGATCCGGCGGCGCTGGTGGCGGCGATCCAACGCCCGAGCCAGGACAAGCCGCGGGTGATTTTGGCCAATACCGAAAAGGGGCACGGCGTGTCGTTTATGGCTAACGTTGCCGCCTGGCATCACGCGGTACCGGACGAACAACAGCTGGCGCAGGCGCTGGCGGAACTGGAGGGGTGAACATGCAGGACTTACGCGATGCCGTGGTGACGGCGTTGATCGAAGAGCAGCTGGCGGGGGCAGATCTGAGCGTGATGGTGGCGGACTCCACGTCCACGTCGAAAATCGCGCCCTTTGAGCAGGCTTATCCGGAGCGTGTGGTGAACGTCGGCATCGCCGAACAAAATATGGTGGGCATGGCCGCCGGCATGGCGCTCAGCGGCCGCACGGTCTTTACCGCTAACGCCGCGCCTTTCCTGTTCGCCCGTTCTAACGAGCAGATGAAAAACGATGTTTGCTACACGGAAACCAACGTGAAAATGCTCGGCCTGAATGCCGGATTCGGCTATGGGCCGCTGGGGGCGACGCACCATTGCATGAACGATATCGCCATCGCCCGCACGCTGGGCAATCTCAGCGTCTATGCGCCGGCGGATGCGCGGCAAGCGGCAGAGATTGTCCGTTATGTCATCGCGCAACCCGGCCCGGCCTATATCCGTATGGACAGCGACAAGCTGCCGGTGCTGAACGCGAGCTATCACTTCCGCCCCGGAGAGCCGGAGGTGCTGCATCAAGGATCTGACAGCCTGGTGTTTTGCCTGGGGACGGTGGCGCACGAGGCGATGAAGGTGCTGGAATTGGGCGATAACCCGACCATCGTCTCGCTGCCTTCGCTCTGGCCACTCAATGAGGCGGCGGTAGTGGCGTTGATACGTTCGCACCGCCGGGTGCTGACCATGGAGGAGCACGCCCTCAGCGGTGGCCTGGGCACCATCATCGGTGAGCTGTTGCTGCGGCATCAGCTGCCGCGGCCGTTTACCGCGCTGGGCGTGCCGGCTTATGAATTCACCCACAGCAGCAGCCGGGCGGCGCTGCGGCGGCAATACGCCATCGACGCCGCAGGGTTGCATGCTCAGTTAACGCCATAGGGGGAATGCGATGGAGCAGAACGAATACGACGTTAATTTACGCTACGGTGTCGATAGCCGGATGTCGCTGGCAGGGAAGGTAGCGGTGATCACCGGCGGTCTGGGCGGCATCGCGATGGCCGCCAATCGCCTGCTGCTGGAGAAGGGCGCGCGCCTGGTATTGATGTATCCGGCCTTTGAACAGGACAAGGCCGCGGCGGCGCTGCGGGAGTTGGGTGAAGAACAGGTGTTCTGCCAGGTGTGCGACGTGACCGAACCCGGCTCGGTGGCTGCCGCCTTCAACGCGGCTCAGCGGCGCTTTGGCCGGCTCGATATCCTGGTCAACTGCGCCGGCTACGTCAATCTGCAACCGGCGACGGAAGTGACGCTCGAGGAGTGGCAGCGCCACTTGGCGGTCAACCTCACCGGTCCTTTTTTGTGCTCGCAAGAACTGGCGCGCCGCGCGATAGCCGCCGGCCACGGCGGGAAAATCATCAACATCGCGTCGCAGGCGGCCTCCATCGCCATTGACGATCACTGCGCTTACACCGCCGCCAAGGCGGGGCTGCTGGGCATGACCAAGGTGATGGCCAAAGAATGGGCGCCGCACGGCATTACGGTCAACACGTTATCGCCCACCGTGGTGCTGACGCCTATGGGAGAGAAAGCCTGGTGCGGCGAGAAAGGCGAGGCGATGAAAAAGCTGATCCCGCTGGGGCGTTTTGCTTATACCGACGAAATTGCGGCGGCGATCCTGTTTTTTGCCAGCAACGGCAGCGACATGATTACCGGCGCGGACCTGATGATCGACGGCGGTTTTACCATTTGGTAAGCGGCAACCGCAGCGATCGCCAACACCAGACGATGTTCAATACAACGATAAGAGAACACCATCATGAGAAAAATAGCCACTTACCTTACCCTGCTCACCGGTTTTGCCTGCACCTCTGCCATGGCGGCGGAAAAGGGCACGATCGCCATTCTCGTCAATTCGCTGGATAACCCTTATTACTCCGCAGAGGCCAAGGGGGCCGAGACCAAGGCCAAGTCCCTCGGTTACCAGACGCTGGTGTTGTCGCACGGTGAAGACGTTAAGCGCCAGGGAGAGCTGATTAGCCTGGTTATCGGCCGCAAAGTACAGGGCATCATTTTGGATAACGCCGATTCCCAAGCCAGCGTCGCCGCCGTGCAGCAGGCGAAAAACGCCGGTATTCCGGTGGTACTGATCAACCGCGAGATCCCGGTGGATGGCGTGGCGTTGGCGCAGATCACCCATAACAACTTCCAGGCCGGCTCGGACGTCGCCAACCAGTTTGTAGAAAAAATGGGGGAAACCGGCAAATACGCCGAGCTGACCTGCAACCTGGCGGACAATAACTGCGTCACGCGCTCGCAGTCGTTCCACAACGTGATCGACCAATATCCTGAGATGGTCAGCGTGGCGCGTCAGGATGCCAAGGGCAATCTGCTGGAAGGGAAACGCATCATGGACAGCATCCTGCAGGCGCATCCGGACATCAAAGGCGTGATCTGCGGCAACGGCCCGGTGGCGCTGGGGGCAGTGGCGGCGCTGAAGGCCGCCGGCCGGCAGGATGTCACCGTGGTGGGCATCGACGGCAGCAACGATGAACGCGACGCCATTCTCAACGGTAGCCTCTATGCCAGCGTGATGTTGCAGGCGCAGGCGATCGCCGCACAGGGCGTTGAAATCCTCGACGGCTATTTCCAATCCGGCAGCTATACCGGCAAGGAGCGCGTGATGTTCCGCGGCATCCTGATCGGCAAAGACAATGCGCAACGGGTCAGTGACTTCAACTTCAAACCGTAATCCGCGCTGAGCGGCGTCTTTCACCACCCCGTCCCGGCGGCGGGGTGCGATCGGAGGTGTTGTCATGTCGATGCGCATTGCGCTGGCCGTCACCGTCGTCCTGGCGTTGAGCGGTTGCCGTATCGTTTCGGAGAAAAAGCTGGCGGAGCTTCGCTCCCCGGTGAATCCGCATGTGGCGCAGGCGGCGGAAATTTACCGCAGCCAAATCGCTCCGCAAGCGGTCAAAACGGCGCAGCCGCTGGGCGAGCTGCTCGCCCGGATCGCCCAGGCCAAGGATTTTGACAGCGCCTGCGATCTGCTGGGGTACCGCGCTCAACCGGAGTTTCCATGTTATTTCAACGTTAAGGTCAGCGGTGAAGTCGCGGCGGTCAACACCCGGTCGCGCAGCGGAAAATTAACGCTCAAGCTGACCGATGCGCCGCTCAGCAGCGTGGAGGTGCAGATCGGGCCGGTTTATCGCGGTACGGCGTTGCGCGACAGCTATCGCGGGCTGAGCTACAGCGATTTCAATGACCAAGCGCTGTTCGGCGATTTTGCCAGGGCGATTAATCAGGCTTCGATCGACGAACTCGCCGGATCCCCGCCCAAGGTGGGTGACCACATTACCGTGTACGGCGTATTCAGCAGTTGGCAGGCGCCTGCCGAGCCGCTGTTGATCACGCCGGTACGCATTCAACCTAAGGGGGCGTGATGAGCGATCCGGTCATTATTCAAACGCGCAACGTTTCGCGTCTCTATCCTGGCGTCACGGCATTGGATAGCGTGAGTTATCAAGTGTTTCGCAATCAGGTCAACGTGCTGATCGGCGAAAACGGCGCCGGCAAGTCGACCATGATGAAGCTGCTGGCGGGGGTGGAAACCCCGTCCTCCGGCACCATCGAGCTGGAGGGTAAAGCGGTGACGCTAACTTCCACGCAGCAGGCGGAGCGGCTCGGGATCAGCATTATTTTCCAGGAGCTGAACCTGTTCCCCAACCTGTCGGTGATGGACAACATTTTTATGGCCAACGAGTTCTTCCAGCGTGGCCGCATCAATGTGGACTATCAATATCAGCTGGCCAAATCCTTACTGCAGCGGCTGGAGTTGGACATCGATCCGCATACGCCGTTGGGCAGTCTCGGCATCGGACATCAGCAGCTGGTGGAAATTGCTCGCGCCTTGGCGAAGGACACCCGGGTGCTGATCATGGATGAGCCGACGTCGGCGCTGAGCCAGGCTGAAGTGCGCACGCTGTTTCGGGTGATCGCCGATCTGAAAAAACGCGGCGTCACCATCATCTACATTTCTCACCGTCTGGAAGAGCTGATGGAGATTGGCGATCGCATCACGGTGTTTCGCGATGGGCGTTTTGTTGCCGCCGAGCCGGTCTGCAACGTCAGCATCCCGTGGATCATCGAAAAGATGGTCGGGGAAAAGAGCAAGCACTTTGATTATTGCGCGGCAGAGCAAGGGGATGAAGTGCTGAAGGTTGAGCAGTTGACGCTGCCACGTGAAAACGGCGGCTATTGCCTTAACGACGTCAGTTTTTCACTGCGTAAAGGGGAAGTGATCGGCATTTATGGCCTGTTGGGCGCCGGCCGCACCGAACTGTTCAAGGTGGTCAACGGCGTGATGCGCCAGACGGCAGGCCGCATTCTGCTCAACGGCAAAAGCGTGGAGCGGTTGGGGTTTCGTCAGCGCATGGCGTTGGGCATGGCGCTGGTGCCGGAAGACAGGCAGGCGGAGGGCTTGGTGCAGATGATGTCGATCAAGGCCAACATGACCCTGGCCAGCCTGGGGCGCAACGCGCTGCGGCCGTTGGCGTCGGCCGGGGAGTGTGCGTTGGTCGACGGCATGATCGAAAAACTGGCGATCAAGGTGAGTGACCGGGAGCTGCCAATCACCAGCCTGAGCGGCGGCAATCAGCAGAAAGTGGTGTTGGGCAAGGCGCTGCTGACCGGGCCGCAGGTAGTGTTTCTCGATGAGCCGACGCGCGGAATCGACGTCGGCGCCAAAACGGACGTTTATCACCTGATTGGCGCGATGGCACGCCAGGGGCTGGCGGTGATGTTCTCTTCGTCGGAGCTGGATGAGGTGGTCTCACTGGCCGACCGGGTGATGGTGATGGCGGACGGGAAACTGACGGCCGATCTGCCGCGCGAACGGGCCGATCGCGAAACGCTGATCCGCGCCTCAACCCCACACGCATAAGGATAAGGCAATGCAAACCAAGTATCGGTTGTATATGTATTTGCTGCAGGCGCGCACCTTCATCGCCCTGTTGCTGGTGGTGCTGTTCTTCAGCGGCATGGTGCCGAATTTTCTGACCGTCTCCAATCTGCTGATCATGACGCAGCACGTGGCGATTACCGGGCTGCTGGCGGTTGGCATGACGCTGGTGATCCTTACCGGCGGCATCGACTTGTCGGTCGGCGCGGTGGCGGGCCTGTGCGGGATGATCGCCGGTGCGCTGTTGACCGTCGGCATCCCGCTGTGGGATGGCAACCGGCTGTTTCTCAACGTCTTTGAAGTGATCGGCGCGGTGGCGCTGTTGGGCGTGTTGTTGGGTTTGATCAACGGCACGCTGATCACGCGGCTCGGCGTTGCGCCGTTCATCTGCACCCTGGGCGCAATGTACGTGGCGCGCGGAGCGGCGTTGTTGACGGCGGACGGCAAAACCTATCCCAATCTGGTGGGCATGGAAGCGCTGGGCAACACCGGTTTCGCGGCCCTGGGATCCGGCACCTTTCTCGGGATTTACAACCCGATTTGGCTGATGTTGGCCATCGTGTTGTTGGGGATCTATCTCACCAAGAAAACGCCGCTGGGCCGTTATATCTATGCGATTGGCGGCAATGAGCCGGCGGCGCGGCTGTCGGGGGTGCCGATCGTCAAAGTGAAAATGTTCGTCTATGCCTTCTCCGGGCTGTGTGCGGCGCTGGTGGGGCTGGTCATCGCTTCTCAGTTGCAAACCGCGCACCCGATGACCGGCAATATGTTCGAGATGGACGCCATCGGCGCGACGGTGCTGGGCGGTACGGCGCTCAGCGGTGGCCGCGGCAGGGTATTCGGTTCGATCATCGGCGCCTTTGTGATCGTTTTTCTGGCGGACGGTCTGGTGATGATGGGCGTCAGCGAGTTCTGGCAAATGGTGATTAAAGGGCTGGTGATCGTTACCGCCGTGGTGATTGACCAGTTCCAGCAGCGTTTGCAGAGCAAGGTCATTTTGATGCAGCGGCAGGAGAAAAAAGCGGTGCAGCCGCTGGCTGAGGTGAGCCATGGCTAAAGCGGATTGCATTGTCGCGTTGGACGAAGGCACCAGCAACGCCAAGGCCGTGGTGGTGGATGCGCAGGGGGCGATCGTCGCCAGAGCCAGCAGGCCGTTGACGCTGCAGACGCCGCAGCCCGGTTGGGTGGAACAGCGGGGCGAGGCCTTACTGGCAGCCTCTCTGGCGGTGCTGCGGGAAGCGATTGCGTTGGCCGGCGCATCCCGTATTGCCGGTATCGCCATCAGCAACCAGCGTGAAACCGCCATCGGTTGGCGGCGTTCCGACGGCCAGCCGATCGGTCCGGCCCTAACCTGGCAATGCGCGCGTGCCGCCGATTTCTGTGAACGGCTGCGGCACGATCGGCAGGCCGAAGTGGTGCGTCGCGCCACCGGCCTGCCGCTTTCACCGCTGTTCTCGGCGGCGAAAATGCGCTGGTTGCTCGATCGCTGCGAAGGGGGGCAACGGATGGCGGAGAACGGAGAAATCTGCCTTGGCACCATCGATGCCTGGCTGCTGTGGCAGTTGAGCGGAGGACAGGCATTCGGCTGCGATACCTCCAATGCCGCTCGCACCCAGCTGTTGAACCTTGCCTCCGGCGATTGGGACGAGCGGATGCTGGCGCTGTTCAACATTCCCCGCCAGGCGCTGCCGACGATCTCTCCCTCCAGCCATGTGTTCGGCGCGACGTTGGGATTGGAAGGCATTGCCGACGGCATTCCGATTGGCGCGATGGTCGGTGATTCGCATGCGGCGCTGTACGGCCATGCGCTCGGCCAGGCGGGGCAGGTTAAGGCCACCTATGGCACCGGTTCATCGGTGATGGCGCCGATCGCCGAAGCGCAATGCGACACGAGCGCTCTGGCAACGACCGTCGCCTGGCACGATGGCGAGCGTATGCAGTATGCGCTGGAGGGCAATATTCCCCACACCGGCGACGCCATTGCCTGGATGCTGGATATCACCGCCATGCCGGCGGGGGGCGAGACGCCGTTAAGTGAACTGCCTGTTTGCGTGGCCGACAGCGGTGGCGTCTATTTTGTGCCGGCACTGACCGGGGTCGGCGCACCCTGGTGGGATGAGCAGGCACGCGGCGTGATCTGCGGCCTCAGCCGCGGCACGCGGCGGGAACATTTGGTGCGGGCCGCATTTGAGTCGGTGGCTTATCAAATCGCCGATGTGATCGGCGTATTGCGGCAACAGCCGGGTTTTGCATTGCAGGGGTTAATGGCCGATGGCGGCCCCAGCCGCAATGACTGGCTGATGCAGTTTCAGGCCGATCTGCTGGGTTGCCCGGTGTGGCGCAGCAACACGGCGGAACTCTCGGCGCTGGGGGCGGCGCTGATGGCGATGCGCAGCCTGTGGGGGACTACCGATCGGCAACTGGCGGCATTGTTGCCCCAACATGATGAATTTAAACCCGATATGCAGCGCCACCGGCAGCTGCAGGAAAACTACAGCGCCTGGCGGCAGGCGGTGCAACGCACCTTGTGGCGGCCGCAGGCGAGCTCATTGATGACAGGAGAACAACCATGAATCGTGATTTCACGGGGAAAACCGTGGTGATTACCGGCGCATGCCGCGGCATTGGGGCCGGCATCGCCGAGCGCTTCGCCCGTTTGGGCGCCAATCTGGTGATTGCATCGAATGCGGAACGCATTCTGACCACGGCGGAAACGCTGCGCCAGCGTTATGGTGTGGAGATTCTGCCGGTGATCCTCGACGTCACCGATGAGGCGCAGGTGGTTGATTTTTATCGTCAGGCTTGGGAGCGATTCGGCGCGATCGACGTTTCCATTCAAAACGCCGGGGTGATCACTATCGATCGTTTTGACCAGATGCCCAAAAGCGATTTTGAGAAAGTGTTGGCGGTAAATACCACTGCGGTGTGGCTCTGCTGCCGGGAAGCGGCTAAATATATGGTCGGCCAGCGCCAGGGGCGGCTGATCAACACCTCTTCCGGTCAGGGGCGTAACGGATTCATTTACACACCGCATTACGCCGCCAGCAAAATGGGCGTGATCGGCATTACGCAAAGTTTAGCGCTCGAGCTGGCACCGCATGGCATTACCGTCAATGCATTCTGCCCCGGCATCATTGAAAGCGAGATGTGGGAATATAACGACCGCGTTTGGGGAGAAATTCTCAGCGGGCCGGAAAAAACCTACGGCAAAGGGGAGTTGATGGCCGAGTGGGTGGCGGGTATTCCGCTCAAGCGCGCCGGTCAGCCCGAGGACGTGGCGGGTCTCGTGGCCTTTCTTGCCTCGGACGATGCCGACTACATCACCGGCCAAACCATCAATGTGGACGGCGGGTTAATCATGTCATGACGTGACTGTGTCACAAAAACGCGGCGTCGGAACGGCGCCGCATTAACCGCTTACATTTTCCCGCCATTGCAATCCGCGCCGTCGCCCCCATATCCTTATAAATTCGACGTTTTGAGAAGCTTTCTCATCAATTTGTTCGCTAAGGCCGTTTACTGCCGAATATGCCAGCAGATATGTGGTTTTATCGTGCCGCAGGGTTTCCCTGCCGCAGTGGGAAATGCTAACTTAAGGGTTAGGGACGCCACGTTTTGGCATCGTTCATCCGATTCACTCGGCATCGCGGGAAAGAATGTGAAATATTTGCTGATTTTTTTGTTGGTTCTGGTGATCTTCGTGATTTCCGTCACCTTGGGTGCGCATAACGATCAGGTGGTCAATTTCAACTATCTGGTTGCGCAGGGTGACTATCGCGTATCGACCCTGTTGGCCACGCTGTTTGGCGCCGGTTTTGTTCTCGGCTGGATCATTTGCGGCCTGTTTTACCTGCGCACACGCATTGCGTTGGGCCGCGCCGAGCGCAAGATCAAAAGGCTGGAGCTGCAGCTTGAGCAGCCCGCTGAACCGGCGGCTCAGCCCGTTGTCAGCAAGGAATAATCCTCTATGTTAGAACTGCTGTTTCTGTTGCTGCCCGTGGCTGCCGCGTACGGTTGGTACATGGGGCGCAGAAGCGCTCAGCAGGATAAACAGCAAGAAGCCAACCGCCTGTCGCGTGAATACGTGGCAGGGGTGAACTTTCTGCTTTCCAACCAGCAGGACAAGGCGGTCGATCTGTTCCTCGACATGTTGAAAGAGGACAGCAACACCGTTGAAGCCCACCTGACGCTGGGTAACCTGTTCCGTTCGCGCGGCGAAGTCGACCGCGCCATCCGCATCCACCAGGCCTTGATGGAAAGCGCCTCCCTGACCTTTGAACAGCGCCTGCTGGCGGTACAGCAGCTGGGCCGCGACTATATGGCGGCCGGGCTGTACGATCGCGCGGAAGACATGTTCAGCCAGTTGACTGACGAAGCGGATTTTCGCGTATCGGCGCTGCAGCAACTGCTGGTGATCCATCAGGCCACCAGCGATTGGCAAAAAGCGATCGACGTGGCGGAAAAGCTGGTCAAGCTGGGTAAAGAGAAACAGCGCGTCGAGATCGCGCACTTCTATTGCGAACTGGCGCTGCAGGCGATGGGCAGCGACGATCTCGATCGGGCGATGAGCCTGCTCAAACGTGCGGACGCAGCCGATAAACAGTGTGCGCGCGTATCCATCATGTTCGGGCGCATCTACATGGCGCAAAACGACTACGCCAAAGCGGCAGAGTCGCTGCAACGCGTGCTGAGCCAGGATAAAGAGTTGGTCAGCGAAACGCTGCCGATGCTGCAGGAATGCTACACGCATCTGCCGGAACAACAGCACAGCTGGGTTGAATTCCTGAAACGCTGCGTGGAAGAGAACACCGGCGCCACCGCCGATCTGATGCTGGCCGAGATCATCGAACAGCACGAAGGGCGCGACGTGGTGCAGGTCTATATCAACCGCCAGCTGCAGCGCCATCCGACCATGCGCGTGTTTTACCGGCTGATGGATTATCACCTGGCGGACGCCGAAGACGGCCGGGCGAAAGAGAGCCTGCTGCTGTTGCGCGATATGGTCGGCGAGCAAATTCGCACCAAGCCGCGTTACCGCTGCCACAAATGTGGCTTCACTGCGCACTCGCTCTATTGGCATTGCCCGTCGTGCCGAGCCTGGTCATCGGTCAAACCGATTCGCGGTCTGGACGGGCAATAACGCGGCGGTGGGGCAAAACAAAACGGGGCGATAATCGCCCCGTTTTTTTCGTTTGCCGCTTACTTTTTCTTGCCGCCTTTGGCGCCGGTTTTCAACAGCTGGCGCAGTTTCTTCAGTTCTTTCTGGCTCAGCGGCTGTTCAACCTCTTCTTCGGTGCTTTGATTGTCGATCTCGCCGTGGTGCAGCTCATCCGCCTTTTTGGCCGGCTTTTCTGCCTTGGCGGCGGGCGCGTTGAAGCTGTTTTCCAGGCGCTGGCATACTTCCACGCTCAACGAAAATTCGTTTTCAGCGGCGGCGGCGCGGATTTTTTCCTTCAGTTCCAGAGGAATTTTGATGGTAAGTGTCGATATCTCGCTCATTTTGAAAGCCTTTCTGCAGGAAGATGCCTTCAAGCTAAGCCACTGGCGATCGGGTGTCTAGTGTGTAATAAAAATTTAATATTTCTGTAACAAAGAAGGGTGAGGCAAACGCGGGTTTTTTAGGCGAGAAACAGAGGCAGGGCCCGAGCGTGCGGGCCCTGTACCGGAAACATTATTTATAGATGATCGCGGTGCCGCTCAGCATGTTGTTACCGCCGGCGGAGATGATGCGGTAGCTGCCGGCGCCTTGGGCATCGGCTTTAGCGGCCAGTTTTTTCTCCAGGCTGCTGAGGGTGGTCGCATGGCCCGCGGAAACGATGCCGGTGGCGGTCAGGCTGTCAGCCTGTTGGCTGTTGACCGGCTCAGCGGCGAAGGTAGCGAAAGAGGTCAGTGCGATAGCGGTAGCGGCTGCAAAATATTTGATGGTTTTCATAGGTGACTCCAGTCTGTTTATTTAGGAAGGAAGCCATTCGCTTCCGATGTGGTGAATAATAAAGCATCTGCGCCGTTTGAAAATCTGATAATGCTGAGCAAGTTGTTCAAAATGTTTGATTGAGAATTTACGCATCTTTACGACGTTTTACGCTGCGTGGTTTATCGCTGACGCGCTTTTGTTGACGCGCCATGACAAAGGTGAGAGGTAACATGACAGAGCGGCGGTACGCGCTGCGGCTGGGATTTCTGGCCCCCGGCATGTAGAATGCGGCGGTCAGTTTCGCGGGTGAGTACCTGATTATGTCCATTTTACAGAAGGTAGAAGAAATGAAGTCTGAAAATAACACTAATAACAATGACTTAAAATCATCTCCAATCGTTGTGGCGTTAGATTACGCCGATAAGAACGCTGCGCTGGCGTTCGCCGACCGTATCGATCCGCAAGACTGCCGGCTGAAAGTGGGCAAAGAAATGTTCACGCTGTTTGGGCCGCAGCTGGTGCGCGATCTGCACGGGCGCGGTTTCGACGTGTTTCTCGACCTGAAATTTCACGATATTCCCAATACCACCGCGCATGCGGTTGCGGCGGCGGCCGAGCTGGGCGTTTGGATGGTCAACGTCCATGCCAGCGGCGGCGCGCGCATGATGACCGCCGCTAAAGAAGCGCTGCTGCCTTACGGAGCGGATGCGCCGCTGCTGATCGCCGTGACGGTGCTCACCAGCATGGAAGCGGAAGACCTGCGCGGCATTGGCATCGAGGCCAGCCCGGCGGAACACGCCGAGCGCCTGGCGCGCCTGGCCCGCGACTGCGGGCTGGACGGCGTGGTCTGTTCGGCACACGAAGCGCAGCGCCTGAAGGCCGCCTGCGGGCAGGCTTTCCAGCTGGTTACGCCGGGGATCCGCCCTGAAGGCAGCGCGGCGGGCGATCAGCGCCGTATCATGACCCCTGTTCAGGCCCAGGCCGCCGGCGTGGACTACATGGTGATTGGGCGTCCGATCACCCAATCTGCGGATCCGGCCGCGACGCTGCGCGCGATCCGCGCCTCTTTGGCCTGAGGAGGCAATGATGAATGACGATAACAGCCGCCTGGTGTATTCCACGGACACCGGCCGCATCAAGCAGGAAGACGTTAAACCGCAACGCGCCAAGGGCGACGGCATCGTGCGCATCCAGCGTCAGACCAGCGGCCGCAAGGGGAAGGGGGTATGCCTGATCGCCGGCGTCGATCTGGATGATGCCGCGCTCGACAAACTGGCGGCCGAGCTGAAAAAGAAATGCGGTTGCGGCGGTTCGGTGAAAGACGGGATTATCGAGATCCAGGGCGATAAACGCGATCTGCTCAAACAGCTGCTGGAAGCCAAAGGCATGAAGGTCAAACTGGCGGGCGGTTGAGGTGAATCGCCATGCCGCGGTGCAATACTGCGGCATGGCATGAGGTTGTTGCTGCCGGGGGTTAGCCCGTTAACGGCAAAAGAACCATAGACTTAAAGTAAAACAGACCTGAAATCATCGTTATTCTGGTTAATACGTCAAAGCGCCGAGGCGCTTTTGCCAGCCTGTCGGCCGAGGTCTCTCGGTCAGGTTATTTGCCAACCTGGTGACCGATGATGCCCCCTACCGCAGCCCCACCCAGCGTGCCCAGCGCGCTGCCGTCTGTCAGCACTGCGCCGCCGACTGCACCGGCGCCGGCGCCGATAGCGGTGTTGCGATCGCGTTTGGACATGTTGGAACAGGCGCTGAGTGAAAACGCCAGAGTCAGTGCCAGCGCGGCGGTGGCGAAACGTTTATTGATAATCATCATAATGACTTCTCCTTAGCATTGGCTATATGGAAGTGCCCTATAAGTATAGGCGTTAACCATAAATCAGGCCTGCCGTTGATTCCCGTACAGTATCGATATAAAAAAATGGCATTTTTTGTTAACGGCCGAATAATTAGCAAGTTACGGCCCAAAAGGCGCCGAAACTGAGTATAGGTTTCTCGGGAAGGATAAACAGGTAAATAGTCTTAAAATCCCGCTGCGCAAGGGGAAGGCGCGCGGTGTAGCCCGCGCGGTGCGGCAGTGACCTGCGTTATTCGTTAACCAGCTCCACCTGTACGCCCTGGCGTTTCAGCTGATGCTGATACTCCAGCGCCAAGCGCGAATCGGTGATCACCCGGCTGATCTGGCCGGTCTGCGCCAGCGGGTTGGGCTGGATCTGGCCGAATTTGCTCGAGTCCGTCAGCACGATATTCTCCACGCCCTTGGCCAGCACCGCGCTGACCACGTCGGCGCGCATCATGTCGCGGCCGGTAAAGCCGGTTTCGGCCTGAAAGCCGTCAATGCCGATAAACGCCTTGTTGAAATGCACCTGCTGAATGCACAGCCGCGTAAGCGGGCCGACCACGGTCTCGCTTTTCTTCTGGTACATGCCGCCCAGCACAATCACGTCGCAGTCGGTTTCTTTCAGCAGGTTGGCGATGTAGTGGCTGACGGTGATCAGCGTAATGCGCTTGCGCTCGGCGATGTAGCGCGCCAGCAGGGCATTGGCGCTGCCGCTCTCGATGAAGATCGTCTCGCCGTCGTTGACCTGCGCGGCGGCATATTGCGCCAACCGTTGTTTGAGGGTGAAATTGGACATCATGCGGGCGTCGACGTCGTCGCTCTCCAGCGCCACGGCGGAACCGTGTACCCGCTTCAGATAACTGCGCTTTTCCAGCAGGTTGAGATCCTGCCGGATGGTGACTTCCGAGACGCCCGAGGCGCGCGCCAGCTCATTGACGCTGATCCGCCGGCGATCGTTAACCAACTGCAATATGGTCTGTTGTCGTAAATTCATATCGGCCTGATGATGCGGCCGCCAAGGTGCGGCCGCTAAGAGTCAAAGGTTTAAAGAGTATGTTCTGTGCGCGCAATAATATCATCCTGCGCCTCAGGGGATAATGCGGTAAAGAAGGCGGAATAGCCAGCTACGCGAACCACTAAATCACGATATTGGTCAGGGTGTTGCTTCGCCGCCAGCAGCGTTTCGCGCGACACGATATTGTACTGCACATGCCAGCCGCGATAGCTCTCGAAGAAGGTGCGCAACATCAGCATCAGCTTTTCCCGATCGCGCGGGTTGTCCAGCGTCGCTGGGTTCAGCTTTTGGTTGAGCAGCACGCCGCCGAGGATTGCCTCGGTAGGCAACTTGGCGAGCGAATTGAACACCGCGGTCGGCCCCAGGTGGTCGGTGCCGGACGCCGGGCTGGCGCCTTCCGCCAGCGGCTGGTGCGCCTTGCGCCCATCCGGGGTGGCGAGGGTGGCGGCGCCGAAGGGCACGTTGGCCGAGATAGACGAGGTGCCGGCGTAGTAGCCGCCGCCTATCGGCCCGCGGCCGAAGCGGGTGTTGCGATACTGCTTCAGTTCCTCGATGTAGGTTTGGTAGGCGCGCACCAGCAGCCGATCGACCTCGTCCACGTCGTTGCCGTATTTGGGTGCGGCGTTGAGCAGCCGCTGGCGCAGCTGTTCTCCATCCAGCCCGGCGAAGTCGTCGGCCAGCGCCGCCGCCAGCCGCTGCTGGCCGATCGCCCCCTGGTCAAACACCAGTTTGCGCACCGCCGCCAGGCTGTTGCCGAGGTTGGCGATGCCGACCTGCAGGCCGGAAACCCAGTCGTACTTGGCGCCGCCCTGCTTGATGCTTTTGCCGCGTTCGATGCAGTCATCTACCAGCGCGGAACAGAGAATATCGTGGGCGTTCTCCTCCAGCACGCTGTCCACCACGCATTCGATCTCAATTGACTTGCGCGTGTAGTAGCGGATTTGTCGGTCCCAGGCGGCCATCACCTGCTCGAAATCGGCGAAGTTTCCTTTGGACAGCGCCTGTTCCTGCGGCAGGAAAATCTGCCCGGAGGTGGCGTCGCGGCCCTGTTCCAGCGCCGCCAGCAGCACGCGGGCAAAGTTGATGAAGCTCATGCCGGTGCAGCGATAGCCCCATTTGCCGCCGACGGCGGTCTCGATGCAGCCGATGGCGGCATAGTCGTAGGCGTCCTGCGGTTCAACCCCCAGCTTGATGAACTCGGGAATGACGATTTCGTCGTTGTTGAACGCCGGCATGCCGAAGCCGCAGCGGATCACCTGTACGCAGGCGTCGAGGAAATCGGCGCTCATTCCTGCGTGGTAACGCACGCTGAGGTTGGGTTGGGTGGAGCGCAGGTGGCCGCAGGATTCGAGGATGGCGTAGGACAGCGGGTTGACCGCGTCGCACGGCCGGCCGTCGAGCAGTTTTTGGCCGCCGATGGTGACGTTCTGGTACAGCGGGCTGCCGGCGGAGGCCTTGGAGTGCGAGCCGGAGCGGATCTTGTTGACCTCCAGCAGCTTAAGCCAGCAGCTGTGCAGCAGCTCGATGGCGTCTTCCCGCTCCAGGTTCTGCTCCAGCTCGACGTCGCGCCGATACCAGGGATAGAGATATTGGTCGAGGCGGCCGAAGGAAACCGAATGGCCGTTGGATTCGATCTGCAACGTCAGCTGGATGAAATAGCACAGCTGCAGCGCCTGCCAGAAGGTGTGCGGCGGGCGATGGGCGATCAGATCGCAGTTGTCTGCGATGGCCAGCAGCTCGGTGCGCCGCCAGTCGCGGGTTTCGCGCTGCGCCATGTCGCGCGCCAGGTGAGCGAAGCGCAGTATGTGTTCGCTCAGCGCCGCCAGCACGATGTCGATGGCGTTGAGAAACTGCGCTTTATGCAGATCTTCCCACTCGGTCAGGCGCAGGCGGCTGCGGCGCGCGTTCACCTTTTCACGCAGGCCGTCGAGGCCTAGTTCCAGCAGCAGCGGGAAGTTGACCGCCAGGTGGGCGTCGCCGGAGGTCATGTTGCCCTCGGCTTTGATGATGCCGGTGGCGAGCAGCGCCTTCTGTTCGTCGGTAAACATGCCATAGCAGCGATCCTGCACCGTTTGGCCGCGCCACCAGGGGCAAAGACGGTGCAAAATCGCCTTGTTCTCTTCGCTGACCGAGAAGCCGGCGCCCGGCCGGTCGGCCAACTGGTCGATCTCGTTTTCTATCCAGCCGACGGTGTATTCGGGGAAGATCGGCGCGGCGCGCAGCTCGCTGGCCTGGTTGCCGACGATCAGCTCGTCGTTGGCGATCCAGATGCTGCGCTTCGCCAGATGGTTGGCCAGCGCCAGCGCGCGGCGCACCGGCAGCGGCCGATCCTGATGCTGTTGATAGGCCTCGGTATAGTGCTGAGCGCGTTCGGTGCACACCGGCGGTTTGACGATGTGAATCAGCGCGTTCTTATGCGCCTGGATGCGGGCGCTGAGGGTGGTCAAATCCAACGTAGTCATGGCGTTATCCTCGCAAAATGGCGCTCAGGCCTTTGGCGCCGGCATACGCTTCGGCGAAGGCCAGCAGATCGGGCGCGTCCAGCGGCGTGCGGGAGGCGCGGTAAGGTTCGCCGAGCAGGTGATACTTGTTGATGCCCAGCGTGTGGTACGGCAAAAAATGGATTTCCGACACGCCGATCTCGTCGGCGGCGAAGTCGACAATCGCGCGGACAGAATGGCGATCGGCGTTGAAATCGGGGATCAGCGGCACGCGCACGGTCATTGGCACGCCGTGCGCCGCCAGCCGGCGGAAATTGTTCATCACCCGACGGGCGGAGCCGCCGGTCCAGGTGTTGAAACGCGCTTCATCGGTGTGTTTGAGATCGGCCAACAGCAGATCCAGCCAGGGCAACGAAGGGGCGATGTAACGCCACGGAACGTGCAGACAGGATTCGACGGCGGTGTGGATGCCGGCTTCGCGGCCGCGCCGCAGCAGCTCCGCCGCGACCTCCGGCTGCATAAAGGGTTCGCCGCCGGACAGCGTTACACCACCGCCGCTGCGCAGGTAGAAAGGCTTATCCCGCATCACCTCGGCCATGATATCGTCGGGGTTGACCGCGCTGCCGCACAGGCTGAGCGCGCCGGTCGGGCAGGCGGCGGCCAGCGCCGCATAGTCGTCTGCGCTGATGGCTTCGCGCCGCAGCGTCAGCGCGCCCTCGTCACGCTGCAGGCCTTGCGGGCAGCGCTCGGCGCACAGCGTACAGCCGCTCAGGCACAGGCGTTCGTCAAACAGCAGATCCGCGTGGCGCGAGCGGCTTTCGGGGTTCTGGCACCAGCGGCAGCTCAGCGGGCACCCTTTTAAAAAGACCACGCTGCGGATACCGGGGCCGTCATGGGTCGAGTAGCGCTGCAGATTGAAGAACATGAGTCACCCGTTTGGCGTTGCTGAATCTTTCGCCATTAAAAATGTTTCGAATGAAAGTTGGATTGATTTTGGTCAAAGGTTGGCGGGGTTTTTGCCCTATGATGATCAGAGTTTGAATCCGCCCACAGAACATGACACAGGAGTCCGTGATGGAGCTTTATCTCGATACCGCCGATGTGACGGCGGTAAAACGCCTGGCGCGCATTCTGCCGCTGCACGGCGTCACCACCAACCCAAGCATCGTGGCGAAGGAAGGCAAGCCGATCTGGGAAGTGCTGCCCGCGCTGCGCGACGCCCTCGGCGGCACCGGCAAGCTGTTCGCGCAGGTGATGGCGGCCGATGCGGAGCGCATGGTGGCGGAGGCCGCGCTGCTCAGCCAGCGCGTACCGGGGTTGGTGGTCAAGATCCCCGCAACCGCCGAGGGGCTGGCGGCGATCAAGAAGCTTAAAACGATGTCCATCCCGACGCTGGGCACGGCGGTATACGGCGCCGGGCAGGGGCTTCTGGCGGCCTTGGCCGGGGCGGAATACGTGGCGCCTTACGTCAATCGGGTGGACGCGCAGGGCGGCGACGGCATCGAAATGGTGCACGAGCTGCAGCAGCTGCTGAGCCTGCACGCGCCGTCGGCGCAGGTGCTGGCCGCCAGCTTCAAGACGCCGCGCCAGGCGCTGGAATGCCTGTTGGCGGGTTGCCAGGCGATCACGCTGCCGGTGGATGTGGCGGAGCAGTTCCTGAGCGCGCCGGCGGTGCAGGCCGCGGTCGAGAAATTCGAACAGGATTGGCAGGGGGCGTTCGGCAGCAATTTGCTGGGCTGATAGCTGTCCGTCTCGTTTACTGATTCTCCTCCCGATCGACAATTAATTTTAAAGGATGGCGCATCATGGCGTCATCCTCCCGCCGTTTCGCCATTCTTCGCATGCCCGCCGCCTCCCTTATGGTTTTGTGAATCGCAGTGCCATAAAGCTGTTGATTTTTCCCCCCCGAAGCTCATAATTCGCCCCAGAGTAAGTTTATTTACATTAATTTACTTAACTTATGATTTTGACCAAATAAATAACTATAAGTAACGGTGAGGAGCCAAGGATGCGCTCAGATTCAGATACTGCTCGTGCTTTACTTTATTCTATCCGCTGCGGGCTGTCGGGATTATTGATCGGCGTTGTACCCCTGTTTTCCGCTTCGGCGTCTACCAGCGATGGAATGGCGTCCATTGATGCCCGCGAACAGCAGCGCCAGCAGGAGCGCGAGCGCGCCCTGCAACAGCAAAATGCCCCGCAGGCCGATGCGCGCCTTTCCCGTCCCGACGTTGTGCTGCCCGATTACCCAACCAATGAACGCCCTTGCTTCATCATCAATCGGCTAACGTTGGTCGGCGAGTCTGCCGATCGCTTTCAATGGGCGTTGAACGTCGCGGCGGATGCCAGGGGCCGCTGTCTGGGTAGCCAGGGCATTGTGCTTGCCATCAACAAGGTACAAAACGCCATACTGGCCAAGGGCTATGTCACCACACGCGTGATGGCGCAGGAGCAGGACTTGACCACGGGCGTGTTGGCGCTGACGCTGCAGCCGGGGCGTATCGGTGAGATCCGCTTTGAGGAGCCGGTCTCCTGGCGTGGGCGGCTGTGGAACGCTATTCCGGCCTCACGCGGCGATATTCTCAGCCTGCGCGATATCGAACAGGGGCTGGAGAACTTCAGGCGGGTGCCCAGCGCCAATGCCGATATTAAAATCGTACCCGGCGCCGAGGACGGAACCAGTGACCTGCAGGTCAACTGGCACGAAGGGCGCCCGGTGCGGCTCAGCCTGGGGCTGGACGACAGCGGCTCCAAAAGTACCGGGCGTTATCTCGGTTCGGCCACTCTGGCTATCGATGCGCCGTTTGTACAGAATGACCTGTTTTACGCCAACATCGGCAAGGATGTGTTTCAGCACGGGCCGTTCGGCAACCGTTCACATACGCTGAACTACTTTTTCCCGGTGGGATATTGGGCTTTCTCGGCCAATTACAACGACTACACCTATCACCAGAACATCCCCAACGCCAATGAGGTGCTGCGCTACAGCGGCAAGAGCGACAACATTCAGTTGACCGTCTCCCGGTTGCTGTACCGCGACCAGTCGCACAAGTTAACGCTCAACCTGCGCGGCTACCGCAAGCACTCGACTAACGCCGTGGACAACGTTGATATTGTGTCGCAAAAACGTCGGACCGCCGGCTGGGAGCTGGGGCTGAATCAGCGCAGCTACTTCGGTACCACTACGCTGGACGCCAATATCAACTGGCGCCGCGGCACCGGCGCATTCAATGCCCTGCCTGCCCCGGAAGAGTCGCGTCATGAAGGCAGCGCACGTACCGGCATTTTGCTCGGCGACCTAGGCATCAATCAGCCGTTCTCCTGGGGCGATCAGCCCTGGCGGGTGTATACCAGCGTAAGGGGGCAGTGGAGCCCGAACGCGCTGACGCCGCAGGAGCGGATGGCCATTGCCGGGCGTTACACGGTGCGTGGCTTTGACGGCGAACAGATGCTGTCCGGCGAAAAGGGCCTGCTATGGCGCAATGAAATCGCCTGGAACGTGTTTTCTCGCGGGCATGAATTGTATCTGGCCGCCGACTACGGCCGGGTGGACGGCCCAAACACCCGCCACTTGGTTGGCCATCAATTGGCGGGCAGCGCGCTCGGCGTGCGCGGCGCGCTGTGGGGGCGATTCAGCTATGACCTGTTTGCCGGCGTTCCGCTCTACAAGCCTGCGGGGTTCCATACCTCCGGCGCGACCGCGGGTTTTAGCGTAAATCTGGAAATCTGAACATCGCGATACCGGCAGCGTTGCTGCACTGACCTGAACGGACTGACTTTTCTCACGGATGTGACCTATGAACAAACATTGCTATCGCCTTATCTTCAGCCGCACCCACGGGGAGTTGCGGGTGGTGTCCGAACTGGCCCGCAGCTGCAGCAGCGAGCCGGGGCAGCGCATCGGTTCAGGAATAACAGGTGGAAGTCGTCTGTGGGTCACCGTGCGTCGGTCAGTGTGGCTGCTTGGGCTGTTGATGTTCGCCGGCCCCGTCATGGCAGACGGCATTGTCGCGGACGGCGGTGCCAATCCTTCCCAGCGGCCGGAGGTCATCACTACCCAGAACGGCTTGCCGCAGGTCAACATCACCGCCCCCAACCAGGCTGGGGTCTCACATAATCAGTATCAGCAGTTCGACGTCGACGCCAAAGGCGCCATCCTCAACAACTCGGCGGTGATGACCGCGACCCAGATGGCCGGGATGATCCAGGGTAACCCTAATCTCAATCCCAATTCCGCGCCGGCTCGCGTCATCCTCAATGAAGTCAACAGCAACAATCCCAGCCAGCTGCGCGGTTTTATGGAAGTGGCCGGCGGCAAGGCGCAGGTGATTGTGGCCAACCCCGCCGGCATTGTCTGCAACGGCTGCGGCACCATCAACGCTGGGCGCATGACGCTGACCACCGGCAAACCGCAACTGAACGCCGATGGCAGCGTGGCGGGCTACCAGGTCGAGCGCGGCGTGGTGCGCATCGAGGGCGGTGGGCTCAACGGCGATACCCGTCATGATACCGAGTACGTCGACATTCTGGCGCGCGCGGTGGAGGTCAACGCCGGCGTCTGGGCTAAAGAAGGCGTGTCGGTGGTGGCCGGTCGTAACCGCGTGAGCGCGGACGGCAAAACCGCCGCGCCGCTTTCGGACGACGGCAGTGCCAGGCCTGAGCTTGCCATCGACATGGGGCAGATGGGTGGCATGTACAGCGGCAGTATCCGCATGATCGGCACCGAAGCCGGCGTCGGCGTGCGTAACCAGGGCGGACAGGTCCGGGCGGGCAAAACGCTCACCGTGAGCAGCGAAGGCAAGCTCAGTTGGCGCTCTGATGCGCCGGATGCGGCCACCCAGGCCGGCGGCGATATTCAATTGGCGGCAAAAGGCGACATCGAGACGCACGGCAAAGTGTACAGCGGTGGGCAACTGGCCATAGAGAGTCGCGAGGGAATGTTGACGCAGTCCGGTACGCTGGCGGCGGCCGGGAATGTGCACCTGAACGCCGCGCGCGGCATCCAAAGCAGCGGCCACCTGCTGGCGGGCAGTAATGTCGAAAGCGCGCTGGTCCATGATGCCAATCTGCAGCTTGATAGCCAGGGCGATATCCGCGCCAGTGGCAGTCTGCTCGGTAAAAAGAACGTCAACGCGTCCGGGCGGCGGGTGGATATCAGCGGCGCGCAGGTTGCGGCCGGCCGCACCGCGCTGGCGGCCCGCGAGGGCGGCGTGGCCTTGCGCCAGTCCACCGTAGACAGCGGTGAGCTGGCCGTGAGCACGAAGGGAAATGTGGATGCGCAGCAGGCCAGGGTCAAGGCCGGGCGCTGGGCGGTCGATGCTGACAGCCTGTTCAACCAACAGGCTACCTGGTCTCAGACCGGTGACGGTGAGAGCCGTTTCACCCTGGCAGGCGCACTGGATAACAGTGACGGCACCATCGAGACGCAGAGCCTCCGGCTTTCGTCCGGCCGGCTGGTCAATCAGCGCGGTCGCCTGGTGGCGTTGGGGGAAACGGCGCAGCACTGGCGAGTGGGTGGCCTGCTCGACAATGGCGGTGGCACGATGGGCAGCAACGGAGCTCTTCGCCTCGACGCCGGTCGCCTCGATAACCAGCGCGGCACGATAAAAACCCAGGCGGGGTTCACGCTCCATGCTGATGGCGCGGTGAATAATGCCGGCGGCAACCTGCTGGCCGGGAACGGCCTGAGGCTTGAGGCAGGTAGCGATCTGAATAACCAGTCCGGCACCCTGAGCGGCGATGACGTGCGTCTGGCGGTACAACGGCTGGATAACGCGCAGGGGCAGGTCATCGGCCAGGGAAATCTCGAAATGACGGCCGGCCGCCTGGATAACCAACGCGGCCTGATTGGCGCCGGCAAGGCGCTGAATGTGCACGCCGGCGACTGGGACAACCGTGGCGGCACGGCGCAAGGTGAAACGGCCGTCACGGCAACGGCGAGCAATCTCAACAACGACGGCGGTAAGCTGCTTTCAGGCCATACATCAACCCTGAAGACCTCGGGCAACGCCACCAACCGCGGCGGTGAAATCAGTGCTACGGTGCTGACGGTGCAGTCTGACCGTCTCGACAACAAGCAGGGCAAGGTGATTGGCCGACAACGGCTTAACCTGCATGCCCGTCAGGGGCTGGACAACACGCAGGGGCTGCTGGGCGCCGATGAGATGCTGACGGTGAGCAGTGAGGGCGAGCTGAGCAATCATCACGGTAGGGTGCAGGGGAATGGGCAAACCACGGTGTCAGCGCGAGACATCCACAACGAGGCCGGCAAGCTGCTGGGCGGGCAGAGACTCTCTCTCACTGCGTCGGGCGTGCTTGGCAACCGCGAGGGGGAAATCAGCGGCGAGTCGCTCACGCTAACGGCGCAGCGCCTCGATAACGCTCAGGGCAAGGTGGTCGCCAGGCAGGATGCGAACCTGACGGCGAAGCAAGGGTTGAGCAACGCCGCCGGCTGGCTTGAAGGCGGCAGCGCACTCGCCGTCAACACCGATGGCGATTGGGACAATCAGGGCGGCACCGCACAAGGTGGCCGGCAGGTCACCGCCAACGCGCAGTCGCTCGACAATACCGGCGGGCGGCTGCAGTCCGGCGGAGGCCTGACGCTGGATGCGACAGGCAATATCCTCAACCGTTCCGGCAAACTGACCGCGCAGCAGGCCCTTGCCGTTAACGGCGGAGCAGCCAGCCTGTTCGATAATGACGGCGGCTCCCTGCAGAGCGGCGGCGATCTGTCTCTGCAGGGAGGCCAGTTGACCAACCGCGCCGCAGGGGTGGTGCTGGGCGGCCAGGCGCTTTCTCTGAATCTGGCGGGGGGCTGGGATAACCAAAACGGCACCTTGACCGGCAATGGCCGCACGCAGGTGCGCGCCGCCAGTCTGCTCAATGCTCAGGGCGCCATCAACGCGCTGGATAGCCTGGACATGCAGTTCACCGGCAAACTGGATAACCGCCAGGGGCGAGTTTTCAGTCAATCGTCTCAGGTGTTGCAGGCACAGGATATCGTCAACACGCAGGGCTGGATGGGCAGCCTGGGGAGCTGGCGGGCCATCAGCGGCGGTTTTGACAATACGCAGGGCAGCGTACAGAGTCGGCAGGAAACACAGCTTACGGCTGACTGGTTGGATAACGCCCGGGGCGTGATGCAATCGGCGCAAAACCTGGCGCTGCGCATCAAACAGGATATCGATAACCGCAGCGGTAAGGTCTCGGCGCAGGGGCAACTGACCGTACAAGGGGCCGCTGACGGCGAGCACGCCGGCGCCATCAATAACACCGGCGGCGAATGGCTGGCGGGCCAGGCGCTGACTATCGCCGCCCGCAGCCTTGATAACGTCCAGGCGGGGCAACTCTACAGCCAGAAGCAGCTGCGGCTCAATTTGAACGGCGGGCTGGACAACCGCGGCGGGAAAATACAGGGCGGCGATGCGCTGACGTTTGATGCGCAGGCGCTGAATAATGCCGGCGGGACGATAGACGGCCAGCAACGCGTGGCGCTGCGCATTCTTGGTTTGCTGGAAAATACCGGCGGTGCAGTGCGCAGCAATGGCGGGCAAGAGGTGTCGGCCGCCGGTATCAATAATACACGCGGCGTACTCAGCAGCCGCGGCGGCATCACGGTGGCATCAAAGCAACTGGATAATACCGGTGGTACGCTCATCAGTCAGGGGGCGGGCACCTACCGACTCGACCGGCTTAACAATCAGCATGGCAAGGTGCACAGCGGCGACGCGCTCACGCTTGAGGGGGCGCAGGTCAACAACCGGGGTGGGCAATTAGTGTCAACCCAGGGGCTGGCGCTCAAGGCCGGGACGCTCGATAACAGCGGTCAGGGCACGCTCAGCAGCCAGGCGGAACTGGATGTGCAGGCCGAGCGCCTGAACAATCGCGATGGCGGGTTGATACTGGGCACCACGCGCACCGATATCACCTCTCGTGATATCGACAATACCGCAGGCCGCCTGCAGAGTAGCGGCCAGATGACCCTCTCGGGGGTAACGCAGCTGGACAACCGCCAGGGGCGGATCCTGGCCAACGGCAACCTCAATATCAATACTGACCGGTCACGGACCGACTCGCCGCTGGCGCTGCTCAACCAGGGCGGGCGAGTGGAGAGCGCCGGGCAACTTACCTTGCATGCGCGTACCTTGGATAATCAGAACGGTACCCTGCTGGGGCTGCAGGCGTTGACGCTGTCCGCGCAGCAGGACTACATCCATCAGGCCGGCGAAACGATCAGCAGTAACGGTACGGTGACGTTCTCTCTGAGCGGCGCCTTTACCAACCTGGCGGATTGGTTGCTGCCCGGCAAGCTGGCGCTCCATGCTGCCAGCATCACCAATCCGGCGGCGCTGGTGGGCAAAACGCTGCAGCTGACGACCGGAGCCTTGCAAAACACCGGGCGTCTTGAGGCGGACAGCATGACGCTGAACGTCGATACCCTGGACAACGCCGCGGCGCTGATGGGCGACGACATCACCGTGAACGGGCGCATTATCGACAACCACGGTGCGCCTGCGGTGATGGCGGCGACCCACAGCCTGACGGTGCAGGCCGGTGAGCGGCTGACCAACCGGGAGGGCGCGCTGATTTACAGCGCCGACCGTCTGCACCTGCACAGCGATGACCTGATTGAAAACCGGGCCAGCTTTATCGAAGCGGACGGTGACGCCACCGTGGAAGCGCGTCGCCTGAACAACCTGCGCGAAGGGCTGGTGATTGAGCGTAACGCCGAGAAGAGCGACTACAAATGGCACCGCTACAACTACTACTGGCGCTCCTACGGTTCAAAGGTCAATCCCGATAAAAGCACCATGGCACCGACCACCCAGCAGCTGACCTATCAGGATGACGCGGCGGCGCAAACCAACCGCTACGGCACACTGCTGGCCATTGATGCGGCGGGCAAGCGCGCACAGGTACGGGTCAAGGACAATAAGGGCCAATTGACCGACCTGTGGGTCAACTACCTGGCGCTCAAGCCGAATGCCGATGGCAGCTATGCGATGACGTTCTATGAAACGCGTGGGGGCAATCAGCTGGCGACCATCCCGACGCCTTATCAAAACGGCTTCCATTGGGAGCACGACTGGACGCAGGTGATGACCTGGGATCCCGAAAAGCATGTCGATATCGACAGCGCGCCGTTCATCACCGATTACAACAACTTCCGCGAACGTACCGAGAGCGGCACGGTGACGCGCGATAAGCTGGTGAGTGAGGGGATCGGCGCGCGTATTCTGGCCGGCGGCAACATGGTGCTGCGCATCACGGGAACGTTGCTCAATGACGCCAGCGTCATTACGGCCAACGGCAATCTGACGCAGGACGGCGGCGGCAGCGTGGACAACCGCGGTTACTCGGTTAACGAGCGGCGTCAGGCGGCTATCGTTGACCATTATGACAAGGACACGCATCACTGGTATCCCACGTTCAATCGGGACGAAACCACGGCGCTGGCGACCGTTGACGGGCTGATCACCGGCAATGGCACGGTCACCATCAACGGAGCCCGCATCACCAACACCACGGTCAATCAGGCGCAAATCAGTCAACTTGATGCGGCGTTAAAGGCGGTGGATGCCGAACGCGCCGAGCTTGAGCGCAATCCGCTGGCCTTCACGGTAGAGGGCGCTGCCCGACCTGACGGCGATACGACGCTGGCGCCGGGTGAGCAAATGACAAGACCGGGCGCCACGCCGTCCTCGCCGCTGGGGCGCCCACTGCTGCCGTCTGAGCTGGCGCTGACGCAGTTACAGCATCTGGGCAATGTGGCCACCGCCATCCCCAATAACGGCTTGTTTAGTCAACATACGGCGACCGGCAGCCCGTTCCTGGTGGTAACCGATGAACGCTTTACCCGCCGCGACAACTTTATCAGCAGCGACTACATGCTCGAGCGCGTAGGGTATGACCCCGCGCAGGCCCATAAGCGCCTGGGGGACGGCTTTTACGAGCAGCGTCTGGTGCGTGAGCAGGTGCTGGCGCTGACCGGTAAACCGTCCGTCAAGGGCTGGGATGCGATGGAGCAGTACCAGCAACTGATGAACAACGGCAGCAAAGTCGCCCAGGACTTCCATCTGGTGCCGGGCGTGGCGTTGACGCCGGAGCAGATTGCGGCGCTGCAACAGGATATCGTCTGGCTGGTGAGCGAGACGGTGCAAACGGAAGGCGGCCCGCAAACGGTATGGGTGCCGAAGGTGTACCTGGCACAGACTACGCTGCGCCTGACCGGCGATGGCGCGCTAATTGGCGGCGGCGACCTGCAACTCTCGGCAAACAGCATCACCAATGCCGGCAACCTGTTTGCCGAAAAAGCCCTGACGGTTGACGCCGGGCAGTTCCTGCATCAGGGCGGCGACGTCAGGGCAGGCAGCATTGACGTGCAGGCAGACAGTCTGGCCATGAGCACTAACTTGCAGGACGCGCTGCGCCAGGCGACCATGAGCGCCGGCGACATTCGCCTGCGCGGCACCGATATCACGCTCACGGGGGCGAAACTGGATGCGACCGATACGCTCAGCCTGAGCGCGCGTAACGATCTGACCATCACCGCCGCGAAAAGCAGCCATACCGCCGATCTTGAGGTTATCTCCGGTTCAATGGGTAACCGCACCCGCGGCGGCACGGAAGCGGCAGGCTCCCGGATGGCGCACGTCAGCGGCGAATGGCAGCAGGCTCTGGGGAGTGAGCTTAACGCCGGCGGCAACCTCACGCTCGATGCCGGGCGAGACGTCACGTTCACGGGCAGCCAGGCCAGCGCCGCCGGCAGCACCCGCGTGCAGGCCGGTGGCGATATCAACATCAGGGCCGAAAGCACCACCAACACCACGCACCTGGACGCCAACAGCCGTACTTCATCAGTCAGCAACGACCGCCAGGAAGAGCGCCTGACAGTAAGCGCACTCGGCGGAGACCAGGGCGTCACCCTGGTGGCGGGCAACCGCCTGTTGGCCGAAGGCGCGCAGATTGACAGTAAAGAGGGGCGTATTGGCGTCAGCGCGCGGGACGTGAGCATTAAAGACGCGCGTACCCGCACGCAGGACCAGGACAGCGAAAACAAACGCGAAGGCAAAACCAAGAGCCATCGCGAAGAGCAAACCGAGCGCGAAATCAGCACCGGCAGCACCTTCAGCGGGCGCGAGGGTGTGAGCGTGATCGGGCGTGAAGGCGACGTCACGGTTACCGGCAGCACCCTGCACAGCGACCAGGGCGCTATCGCCCTGCAGGCGAAAAATGATGTGATCCTTAACCACACCACCGACAGCGAGCATCGCGTCTCCAACGAGGAAAGTCGCGGCCGGAAAACTAAAGGTGAGCGCGCCGAAGAAGTCCTGCGGGAAAACGTGGTGGGCAGCACCCTCAGCGGACAGGGCGGCGTCACGGTGGTAGCGCAGGACGGCAGCATCATCGCCACGGCAAGCGCCCTGCACAGCGAACAGGGCGCCATCGCCCTGCAGGCGAAGCAGGATGTGACCCTCAATACCGCCACCGAACGCGAGTCAGCCCTCAGTGAAGAGCGGTCACAGAAAAAAGGTTTCCTGAAAAAAAGCAGCAGCCACAGCGTAGCGCATGACGCCACCACACGCGAGAAAGGCAGCCTGCTCAGCGGCAACAGCGTCAGCGTCAGCGCCGGCAACGATCTGACGGTCACCGGCTCGGCCATTGCCGCCGACCAGGACGTGAACCTGCAGGCAGGCCGTAACGTCGACATCGGCGCGGCCACCGAGAGCGACACGCATTACCGGCTGGAAGAGAAGAAAAAAAGCGGCCTGCTGGGCAGCGGCGGCATCGGCTTCACCATTGGCAAACAGTCGAGCAAACATGAAATCGACGAGAAAGGCCGGACCCAAAGCCAAAGCTTCAGCACCGTCGGCAGCAGCCAGGGCAGCGTCAACATCACGGCGGGCAACCAACTGCACATCGGCGGCGCCGATCTGGTGGCGGGCAAGGATCTGGCTCTTACCGGCGACAGCGTGACTATCGATCCCGGCGTTGATGCGCGCACGCGTAAAGAGACCTACGAGCAGAAGCAGAGCGGCCTAAGCGTGGCATTATCGGGCACCGTGGGCGGCGCGCTCAACACCGCCGTCAGCTCGGCACAGCAGGCGCGAAAAGAAGGCGATGGGCGCCTGACCGCGCTGCAAAACACCAAGGCGGCGCTGTCCGGCGTGCAGGCTGCACAGGCCTGGGAGCGGGATAATGCGCTGACCGCCTCGGCGGAGGCGAAAAACGCCGCTGCCGGCTTGCAGCCGGGAGACGAAGGTGCAGCGCAGGGCGCCACCAATACGGTGGGTATCAGCGCCTCCTACGGCAGCCAATCGTCGAAAAGCGAAACCCGCACCGACAGCCGCCAGTCGCAGGGCAGCACGCTCACCGCCGGGCAAAACCTGTCGATAACGGCGAGCGGCAAGAACCACAACGCGCAAAGTGGCGATATCGTCGTCACCGGCAGCCAGCTGAAAGCGGGCAAAGATCTGTCGCTCGATGCGGCGCGGGACATTACCCTGCAGTCGGCGCAGAACCGCGAAAGCACCGTCGGCAAAAACAGCAGCAAAGGCGGCAACGTCGGTGTCGGCATCGGCGCAGGCTCTGGCGGTTATGGCATCAGCGTCTCGGCCGGCGTCAATGCCGGCAAGGGGCATGAGAACGGCAACGGCCTGACGCATGCCGAAACCACCCTGGATGCCGGCAGTAATCTCAAGGTGACCAGCGGCCGCGACACCCGGCTTACCGGCGCGCAGGCCAGCGGAGAAAAAGTCACCGTCGACGTGGGCCGTAACCTGGCGCTGGAAAGCCAGCAGGACAGCGACCGCTATGATGCCAGGCAGACCCAGATGAGCGGCGGGATCAGCGTGCCGATCGGCGCCGGCAGCGGCTCGGCGAATTTTAGCGCCAGCAAGGACAAACTGCACAGCAACTTCGACTCGGTAAAAGAGCAGACCGGGCTGTTTGCCGGCCAAGGCGGGTATGACGTCAAGGTCAAAGAACATACCCAGCTCGACGGCGCCGTTATTGCAAGCCAAGCTGACAAGGAGAAAAACCGCCTCGATACCGGCACGCTGGGCTGGACGGACATCCACAACCAGGCGGACTACAGCGCGACACACAGCGGCGGCAGCTTCAGCACCGGTGGGCCGGTGGGCAAAGAACTGCTGACCAACATGGCCGGCGGCACGCTGTCGGGCGCCAACCACAGCGGGCACGCCGAGGGCACGACAAAGGCCGCCGTCAGTGAAGGTACGCTGATAGTCCGCGACACCGGCAAACAGCAGCAGGATGTCGCACAGCTTAACCGGGATACGGATAACGCCAACGACGGCAGCATCAGCCCGATATTCAACAAGGAGAAGGAGCAGAACCGGCTCAAGCAGGCGCAGTTGATTGGGGAGATTGGCGGCCAGGCGATGGACGTCATCCGCACGCAGGGCGATATCGCCGGGCTGAAGGCGCAGAAAGACCCGGCGGCGCTGGCGCAGGCCAGGGAGCAGCTTGAGAAGAACGGCAAACCGACGAACGATGCGGCGGTGATGAAGCAGGCGTACGACAACGCGATGCGGCAATACGGCACCGGCAGCGACCTGCAGAAGGCGGCGCAGGCGGTGACGGGCGCGCTGACGGCGCTGGCGGGCAATAACCTGGCGGGCGCGCTGGCGAGCGGCGCCTCGCCGTACCTGGCGACGGAAATCAAGAAACTGACCACCAATCCGCTGACCGGTGAAGTCGACGTTGCTGCCAACACAATGGCGCACGCTGTACTGGGGGCGGTGACGGCGCAGTTGAACAACCAGTCAGCCGCGGCAGGGGGACTGGGCGCGGGGGGCGGTGAACTGGCGGCGCGCTACATTGCCGGCCAGCTGTTCCCGGGCAAAACGAAAGAGCAGCTGAGCGAAAGCGAGAAGCAGCAGGTGAGCGCGCTGAGCCAGTTGGCCGCAGGGCTTGCAGGCGGGCTGGCGACGGGGGATACTGCGGGAGCGGTAACCGGAGGTCAGGCCGGGAAGAATGCGGTGGAGAATAACTATCTGAGCAGTAAGCAGATAGATGCTTGGTCGGCAGAAATGAAATCCTGCCAGGCTGGCGGTGGTGACTGTACTGGGATCATTAAAAAGTACGAAGAACTGAGTACCGCCCAGCAGCAACAGCTAATCAGCGATTGTGCAAGCAGCCCAACAACCTGTCAGAAGAAGTACGGTGAGGTCCTGGCGGACAGTCTGGCAGTGAAGCAGGCTATAGATCGTGCCTTGGGTGAAGATATCCCGATCAAGGTGGTCTATGATCTGACGGCGACCTGGGCGCACCAGATGGATGCCGACGGGGTTATTGCCAGCAATAAAGTGTCAGAGCAGATCATGGCAAAATACGGCCTTGATCAGGCTCAGGCCGATATTATTGCGGGCGTGGCGTTAAGTGCGCTGGGCGGGGTAAGTAAGGCTGGTAAAGGTAGCGCTATCCCTGTGCCTGAACCAGTGAAAACGAGCAATGGGTTTGTTTATCAGTCAAACTCTAAGCATACCCTTGGAGGGGTAGGCAATAGACCTAATGCCGGAATTGAGCCTAAAAATTCACTGTTTCTTTTTGAAAATTCAGTGCCGTTGACAATAAAAGGTAAAGAGCATAAGGCTCGTTACACAATAGACAGTAATGGTGATATACACAGATTTTCTCCTGATAATACAGGAGGTTTTCACTGGTCAGGTAGTACGGCGGATCCAAAAAATAAACTTGAATTACCGAATGACGTTAGGGCTGCTTTAAGAAAACAGGAAGGGTGGAAAATAAAATGATTGTTGGAAATGCTTTGGAAATAGGTATTCAGCTAGAGTATGTGCTTGAATTGACTTCCCCAAGCGGTCTTTTCAATTTTATTGTTGGCGATACCTTAATTCCTGGGAAAGGGACGGTTACGGATCTTTATGTTGTTATATCTTCATTAAAAGATAGTCTGAATAGTCAATTAGGTGATGGGGTAAGGGATATTGGAAATATCTCTTTGGCTGACTTGGATTTCTCTGATGGTGCACCAGAGAATGTGATCTGGCTTGATGTTTGTGAACTGTCGGACTATGGGTGCGTGTTCTGGTTGGGTTTTGATGGTGATTTTGAACGATTTTTTTACTCGACTGATTTCGAAAAAACAATCCAAGAAAAAACCTTTCCAAGAGGGACTGTTGAAACGTTAATTAATAGTTTGCCAGATGCTCATAATCTTAGAATCAATAGAGTTAATGACCAAACAATAATAACGGAGGTTATTGTTTGATTTTTTATAAGTCATGATTAAGCGGTAGTGATTGCTTCTACGCCCTGAACTATCATTACTGTAACTAAATAAAATCGGGTACAGCGGTGGGCTGAACTTGTTGTATGTCGGTGATTTCGGCTTCGATAAGCCAATGGCGCGCAGCTGAACCGGGATACCGAGCATGCCAACGACGGCAGCATCAGCCCGATATTCAACAAGGAGAAGGAGCAAAACCGGCTCAAGCAGGCCCAGCTTATCGGCGAGATTGGCGGCCAGGCGATGGACGTCATCCGCACGCAGGGGGATATCGCCGGGCTGAAGGCACAGAAAGACCCGGCGGCGCTGGCGCAGGCCAGGGAGCAACTGGAGAAGAGCGGCAAACCGACGAACGATGCGGCGGTGATGCAGCAGGCATACGACAACGCGATGCGGCAATACGGCACTGGCAGCGACCTGCAGAAGGCGGCGCTGACGGCGCTGGCGGGCAATAACCTGGCGGGGGCGCTGGCAAGCGGCGCCTCACCGTACCTGGCGACGGAAATCAAGAAACTGACCACCAATTCGCTGACCGGTGAAGTAGACGTTGCCGCCAATGCGATGGCGCACGCGGTGCTGGGGGCGGTGACGGCGCAGCTGAACAACCAGTCGGCCGCAGCAGGGGGACTGGGCGCGGGCGGCGGTGAACTGGCGGCGAGGGTTATTGCGGACAAACTGTTCCATGCCGATACGCCAGAGAAGATAGCGCAACTGAGCGAAAGCGAGAAACAGCAGGTTAGCGCACTAAGCCAATTGGCCTCAGGACTTGCCGGTGGCTTGGTGAAGGGCGATACTGCGGGAGCGGTAATCGGAGGTCAGGCCGGGAAGAATGCGGTGGAGAATAACGCGCTGAGTGATCTTGTTGACGCTGTATCTCAGGGTAAGACACCTCAGCAGGTAGCCGAAGAACGTGTCGACGCAGAGAACGAACGTTATAAGCAGCAAAACTGTGCCGGAATGAGCGCGGAAGCGTGCTCGGTGAAGATGTATACTGAGCGCCGGGAAGAACTGAAAGATATCCTGTCGACAGGTGCAGATTTTGTGCCGGTGGTTGGGGATATCAAGAGCTTTGCGGAAGCGCAGAGTGCGCTGGATTACTTGGTAGCGGCGATAGGGATTATACCGGGTGCGGGTGATGCCGCGGGCAAAGCGATCAAGGCGGCAGAGACAGCGCTGAAGAAAGGGGATGTTGCTGAAGCGTCCAGGCTGATTAACAAGGCCAGTGATGAAGTATCTGCCACTCTCCCAATGGGAAGTAAGCGCAATCCGATGAATCAGCCAAGTAACCCATCTTATCAACCTGTAAGGAATCAGCCGGGTACGATCAGAAATCGAGAATATTCAGGGCACGCCTTAGACAGAATGCAGGATCGAGGAATAACGCCTTCTGTTGTTGAGAATACCATTAAAAATGGAAAATAGACTCCTAGCCGAGGCGGAACAACAGTACACTTTGATCCTGAGAGTAAAGTATCCGTAGTTACGAACGAATCTGGTAGAGTGGTCACGGTTAAATATGGCGATAAATGAGAAGAATGATATCTGTGAGTATGCGCTTCATTCATTAAGTGATGTCATTAGCTTTGCGAGGTTCGTCAGTTACGCAGAAGATTTGCCTCAGCTAAATGAGCTATTTGAAAATGAGCACAATAGAGATAATTATCAGAAAATATGGTTTGAACTAGAAATTATCAATGCACTTGCTCTGTCTGAATGGGAGAGTGAAGGCCGTCCCGCAGACTGGCAAACACGTTGGGAATCAGAATATAAACACGATGCTTCTGAACTACTGGATGAGTTATTAAAGACATTGAAGTAAGGTAGCGGGGCTCACGGCATCCCAATGCGGTGGTGCCGTGAGCGTCAGGCATCGACAAAGGGAGCTGCCATTTGTTCCGTCACGCGATGGCGACGCAGATACTGGAGAACGGACCTGCACTGGCATGAGAACGGCAACGGCCTGACCCATACCGAAACCACCCTGGATACCGGCAGTAATCTCAAGGTGACCAGCGGCCGCGACACCCGGCTTACCGGCGCGCAGGCCAGCGGAGAAAAAGTCACCGTCGACGTGGGCCGTGACCTTCGGCTTGAAAGCGAACAAGACAGCGACCGTTATGACGCCAGGCAGACCCAGATGAGCGGCGGGATCAGCGTGCCGATCGGCGCCGGCAGCGGCTCGGCGAATTTTAGCGCCAGTAAGGACAAACTGCACAGCAACTTCGACTCGGTAAAAGAGCAGACCGGGCTGTTTGCCGGCCAAGGCGGGTATGACGTCAAGGTCAAAGAACATACCCAGCTCGACGGCGCTGTGATTGCAAGCCAAGCTGATAAGGAGAAAAACCGCCTCGATACCGGCACGCTGGGCTGGACGGACATCCACAACCAGGCGGACTACAGCGCAACGCACAGCGGCGGCAGCTTCAGCACCGGCGGGCCGGTGGGCAAAGACCTGCTGACCAACATGGCCGGCGGCATGCTGTCGGGCGCCAACCACAGCGGGCATGCCGAGGGCACGACAAAGGCCGGGGTTAGCGAAGGTACGCTGATAGTTCGCGACAAAGACAAACAGCAGCAGGATGTGGCGCAGCTGAACCGGGATACCGAGCATGCCAACGACGGTAGCATCAGCCCGATATTCAACAAGGAGAAGGAGCAGAACCGGCTCAAACAGGCGCAGCTTATCGGCGAGATTGGCGGCCAGGCGATGGACGTCATCCGCACGCAGGGGGATATCGCCGGGCTGAAGGCACAGAAAGACCCGGCGGCGCTGGCGCAGGCCAGGGAGCAACTGGAGAAGAGCGGCAAACCGACGAACGATGCGGCGGTGATGCAGCGGGCATACGACAACGCGATGCGGCAATACGGCACTGGCAGCGACCTGCAGAAGGCGGCGCAGGCGGTAACGGGGGCGCTGACGGCGCTGGCGGGCAATAACCTGGCGGGTGCGCTGGCAAGCGGCGCCTCACCGTACCTGGCGACGGAAATCAAGAAGCGGGTCGGTGAAGACAACATCGCCGCCAATGCGATGGCGCATGCAGTGCTGGGCGCGGTGACCGCGCAGCTGAATAACCAGTCAGCCGCAGCAGGGGGGCTGGGTGCGGGCGGCGGTGAACTGGCGGCGCGCTACATTGCCGGCCAGCTGTTCCCGGGCAAAACGAAAGAGCAGCTGAGCGAAAGCGAGAAGCAGCAGGTGAGCGCGCTGAGCCAGTTGGCCGCAGGGCTTGCAGGCGGGCTGGCGACGGGAGATACTGCGGGAGCGGTGACCGGCGGGCAGGCTGGGAAGAATGCGGTGGAGAATAATTATCTGAGCAGTACAGAATCCAGATCACTTGATAAAGAACTCTCCGACTGTAAAGCATCCGGTGGTGACTGCAACGCAGTGGTTGAGAAATATCTCGACATCAGCAATAAGAACAGCAAAGAGTTGGCTGAGGCTTGTACCGGTGGTGGCGTAGCTTGCGTGACGTGGGAGGAGCTTATTCAAGGTGCTACAAATGTTGCCAATGATGCTCACTCATCACAGTTCCGGTTGGATGAAAAGCTGAAAGATCCTAATGCAGCGGCATTGGTGAATTATCTTAATGGTGCCGATCTTAAATTCCTGAAAGACAACATCACCACCGGTGATCGCTTGCTGTCAGTTATCAGCGATCCAACGTCTTGGCCCGTTGCGGTAATGGGGGGGAAAGCCATTATTACTAGTAGTGCAGGAGTCAAGGAACAATTAATAGCTGCGGGGGTATCAGGTGCTGCTAATACAGCCATCCAATATGGGACAAGCAAAACCGGCGAGGTCAAATTGTCTGATGTTATCGGTGCTGGAGTTATCGGCCTCATTACAGCCGGTAAAGGCTACAATCCAACAGTAACTTGGAATGCCGTAGGTGGCTATTATCAAGCGGAAATCAATGGTGATGATCCGCTCATGGGTGCCCTACTAAGTAAGACAGGGGCTTCTGTTGGTTATGTCGCTGGTAACCTTATCAAGGTACCGTTTGATAAAAAACTGAATCCAATATCAAAACAGTATGAATGGGTACCAACAGGAGTCTGGACTATCAGTAAGCCAGTTCCGCAAAACCCATTGCCTTCTATAGTAGGTAACGCAGGGGATTCTGTAGCTTCGGGGTTGTTTACAGAGGGAATGAATGAGGCTCTGAAAAATAAAAAGGAAAAGCCGTGATGAATAGTAAGTATAGGTCTGTTATTGCTTTGTTTTATTTATGCTCAAGCCTTTTTATTGTTTTGTTCATTATGGCTGTGTTATTCAGTCTCCTTGGTTACTGGGTTGGAGGTGGGGAGAACATACTGTCATTTTTTATCGCTAAGCTATTTACTTATTTCAAAATAGCTCTTGTTGGAATATTGATAGGATTACCAGTATGGTTTTTCTATTATCGTGACCTGTAGAAATAGAATAAGTTGAATAGTAAGAACCCCATCTAGTCTAGCTGGGATTCTTAAATCTAAGCCCTAAAAATCTCCACTTCTCGCCGTTACAACTGGGAGATATCGCCGGGCTGAAAGCGCATAAAGACCCGGCGGCGCTGGCGCAGGCCAGGGAGCAGCTTGAGAAGAACGGCAAACCGTTCCGCGAGGCGGACGTGTTGCAGCGGGCATACGACAACGCGATGCGGCAATACGGCACTGGCAGCGATCTGCAGAAGGCGGCGCAGGCGGTGACGGGGGCGCTGACGGCGCTGGCGGGCAATAACCTAGCGGGTGCGCTGGCGAGCGGCGCTTCGCCATACCTGGCGACGGAAATCAAGAAGCGGGTCGGTGAAGACAATATTCCTAGGGGCGACATCTTCAGACAAACTGTCGTCCGTTAACGGCCCAACCCCTTAAGCAGTGCGCTGCTCAAGAGGCCGGCCGTTTCTCCGAACGGCGAGACTCAGCCGCGGCCGGTCTCCTCCCGCAGCGCGGCGCTCACCTCATGCGTCGTCGGCTGTTCGGAGCGCAACGCCCGGCGGATCGCGAAGAAGGCGGCGATCAGCATGGTCACCGCCACCAGCATAAAGAACCCGCACAGCGCGGCGTTGATTTGGTTGCTGAATACGATGGTTTCCATGTCTTTCAGCGATTTGGCCGGCGCAATGATCGTGCCTTGCTCGATGCCGGTGGAAAATTTCTTCGCCTGCGCCAGGAAGCCGATGCTCGGTTTCTCATGGAAGATCTTCTGCCAGCCGGCGGTCATGGAGGTGACGAACAGCCAGGCGGTCGGCAGAATGGTGACCCAGGCGTAGCGCTGTTTTTTCATTTTGAACAGCACTACGGTGCCGAGGATCAGCGCCATTGACGCCAGCATCTGGTTGCCGATGCCGAACAGCGGCCACAGGGTATTGATGCCGCCAAGCGGATCGACCACGCCCTGATACACGAAGAAGCCCCAGCCGGCCACCGCCACCGTGGTGCCCGCCAGGTTGCCGAACCACGAACGGTTGTTGGCCAGTTGCGGCACCGCCACGCCCACCAGATCCTGCACCATAAAGCGGCAGGCGCGGGTGCCGGCGTCGACGGCGGTCAGAATGAACAGCGCTTCGAACAGAATGGCGAAGTGGTACCAGAAGGCCATCATCGCCCGGCTGTTGAACACCTCGCTGATGATGTGTGCCATGCCCACGGCGAAGGTCGGGGCGCCGCCGGCGCGCGACAGGATGGAGTTCTCACCCACCTCTTTGGCGATCAGCGCCAGCGTTTCCGGCGTGACGATAAAGCCCCAGCTGTTGATGACCTGCGAAGCATTTTCCACCGTGGTGCCGATCAGCGCCGCCGGCGAGTTCATGGCGAAGTAAACGCCCGGATCCAGCACCGAGGCGCAGATCAGCGCCATGATGGCGACGAAAGACTCCATCAGCATGGCGCCGTAACCGATAAAACGGATGTGGCTTTCGCGCTCCACCAGCTTGGGCGTAGTGCCGCTGGAGACCAGCGCGTGGAAGCCGGAAATGGCGCCGCAGGCGATGGTGATGAACAGGAACGGGAACAGGGCGCCGGCGAACACCGGGCCGCTGCCGTCGATGAAGCGCGAAACCGCCGGCATTTTCATCTCCGGCATGGCGAAGACGATGCCGATGGCCAGGCCGATGATGACGCCGATTTTCATAAAGGTGGAAAGGTAGTCGCGCGGCGCCAGCAGCAGCCACACCGGCAGCACCGAAGCGACGAAGCCGTAGATCACCAGCACCCAGGTCAGGGTGGTGCCGTGCAGCGTGAAGAACGGCCCCCAGTAGGGATCTTGCGCCACGTTGCCGCCGTAAATGATCGCCAGCAGCATCAGCACGAAGCCAATCACCGAAATTTCAGCGATCTTGCCCGGCCGGATAAAACGCATGTAGATGCCCATGAACAGCGCGATCGGGATGGTGGCGGCGATGGTGAACAGCCCCCACGGGCTGTCGGCCAGCGCTTTTACCACCACCAGCGCCAGCGCTGACAGGATGATGATCATCACCCCCAGCGCGCCGAGCATGGTGATCACCCCGGCGAAGGCGCCCAACTCTTGCTTGGCCATTTCCCCCAGCGAACGCCCGTCGCGGCGCGTGGAAATGAACAGCACCAGGAAATCCTGCACCGCGCCGGCCAGCATGACGCCGACCAGGATCCAGATGGTCCCCGGCAGGAAGCCCATCTGTGCGGCCAGAATCGGCCCCACCAGCGGCCCGGCGCCGGCGATGGCGGCGAAGTGGTGGCCGAACAGCACCCATTTGTTGGTGGGCACATAGTCCAGGCCGTCGTTGCGGCGTTCGGCCGGGGTCAGACGGCGATCGTCCAGTTCAAAGACCTTGTCGGCAATGAACCGGCTGTAGAAGCGGTAGGCGATGCTGTAGCAGGCGACGGCGGCGACCACCAGCCAGACGGCGTTGACGTGTTCGCCGCGGCTGAGCGCCAGCATGGCGAAGGCGAAGGCGCCGACCAACGCCACCAGCAGCCAGATAAGTCCGGACCTGATGTTTTTCATGAAACAACTCCTTGGCGTACAGAGGTAAAAATCGACGTTGTTATTTGGAATGACGTTTTAACAGTAGAAGTTTTGCCGCTGAACCGCGGCAGGTCGGATGAGAAATGTGAAGCAGGTGGGGTTTTAGTGTAAAAACAAAGTGATGAAACAGCGTTGGCGCAGGCTGCCGCCCACAGAATCCCGGGCAGTTATTCATTCTGCATTTTTGCGGCGCGTACAGCGAATCATTGTCGTTTTTTATCTGGATACGGCGTCTGGCGGATTATTATTTTATCTGTCGAGGCGAGCCGAAATAAAATTATTCATGCCGTGTTATACCTTTATTTTCACCCCCAGGTTTATTCATTCACCAAATAAATAATAAAATCACGAAAGGAATGTAATTATGATAAATAAAATCATCGAAGGGTATTTACCGCAGCTCACGGCTATTCGGCACGATATTCATCAGCACCCCGAATTGGGTTTCGAAGAGTTTCGCACCAGCGATCTGGTCGCGGATTATCTGAGTTCGTGGGGTTATGAGGTGCACCGCGGATTGGCGGGCACCGGCGTGGTGGGCACGCTGCGGGCGGGCGACGGCGTGAAAAGCCTCGGGCTGCGCGCCGATATGGATGCCTTGCCGATCGAGGAGAACACCGGCAAACCCTGGAGCAGCAGCGTGGCCAACCGCATGCACGCCTGCGGCCATGACGGCCATACCACCATGCTGCTCGGCGCCGCCCGTTACCTGGCGCATACGCGCAACTTCAACGGCACGCTGCACCTGATTTTCCAACCGGCGGAAGAGATGCTGAACGGCGGCGCGCGCATGGTGGAACAGGGGCTGTTCGAGCGCTTCCCCTGCGACGCCATCTTCGCCATGCACAACATGCCGGGCATGCCGCTCGGTGAGTTCTTTTTCCAGCATGGCCCGTTTATGGCCTCGATGGATCAGTTCAACGTGCGGGTGCAGGGGCGTGGCGGCCACGGCGCCATCCCGCAGCTGACGATCGATCCGGTGCTGGTGGCCTCGCATATCACCGTTTCCCTGCAGAGCATCGTCTCGCGCAATATCGATCCGCTGGAAGCGGCGGTGATCACCGTCGGCAGCATCAAGGCCGGTGAGGCGGCCAACGTGATCCCGGACAGCGCGGAGATGAAGCTCAGCGTGCGCTCGCTGGATCGCCAGGCGCGCGCAACCTTGCTGGCGCGCATTCCGGCGCTGATCGAGGCGCAGGCGGCAAGCTTCGGCGCTCACGCGGTGGTGGAACACGTTAACGGCACGCCGGTGCTGGTCAACGACGAAGGGATAACCCGTTTCGCCCACCGCGTGGCGGAACAGCAGTTCGGCGCCGCTCGCGCGCACTATGGCGCCCGGCCGCTGATGGGCAGCGAAGATTTCGCCTTCATGCTCGATGCGCACCCGCAGGGCTGTTACCTGATCATCGGCAACGGCGATGGCGAAGGCAGCTGCATGGTGCATAACCCGGGATATGACTTTAACGACGGCTGTCTGGCGGCCGGCAGCCATTATTGGGCAGCGTTGGCGGAAGCGTATTTAAAATAAACGCGAAAAATAATAACAGGGAAGATAATGATGAGTGAAAATACGGCTGAAACTCAAACGGCAATAATATCGGCTCCGAACGCCAGCGGCAAAAAGGTCATATTCGCCGCCTCTTTCGGTAATGCGCTGGAGTTTTTTGACTTCGGTATTTATAACTTCTTCGTTATTTACATCAGCGTATTGTTCTTTCCACCGTCCAGCGATCCGCATTTGGCATTGCTGTTGGCGTTCGCGACGTTTGGCGTCAGCTTCTTCATGCGGCCGCTGGGCGGCATTCTGATTGGCGCCTATGCCGATCGCTGTGGCCGCAAACCGGCGATGATCCTGACGATTTCCTTGATGAGCCTGGGCACGGCGATGATCGGCTTTGCGCCGACCTACGCCAGCGCCGGCTACTGGGGAACCGTCACCTTGGTAGCGGCGCGCCTGATCCAGGGCGTGGCGGCGGGCGGCGAAGTAGGGGCGTCGATGTCGTTGCTGGTGGAGTCCGCGCCGCCCAACCGGCGCGGCTTCTATTCCAGCTGGTCTTTGGCGACGCAGGGCATCGCCACCGTGGTTGGCGGCGTCACCGCGCTGGCGCTCAGCGCGGCCTTGCCGGTGCTTTCCGGCGAGCCGAACGCCATGGCCGAGTGGGGATGGCGTATTCCTTTCTTTATCGGCGTGGCGCTGGCGCCGCTCGGTTGCTGGCTGCGTCTCGGGCTGGAGAGCGATCGGCCGTCGGTGCCGCGGGCGCACGAGCCACCCGCGCAGTTGCGCAAGCACTCGCGGGCGGTGGTGCTCGGCGTGATGCTGACCATCGGCGCCACCGTCGCCACTTACATCTCGATGTATTATCTCGGCACCTACGCGGTGAAATACTTGGGGATGGCGCAGGCCTACGGCTATGCCGCGATGCTGCTGGCGGGGCTTGTCACCTTCGGCGGCAGCCTGCTGGTCGGGCACTGGTGCGATCGTTACGGCCGCCTGCCGCTGATCCGTTGGTCGCGGATCGCGATTCTGATCGTGGCCCTGCCGGCGTTTTGGTGGCTGAGCGCGGTGCCGCATCCGGCGGTGCTGTTGCTGATTGTCGCGCTGCTGGTCGGGTTGACCACGCTCGGTTCGGTGCCGACCATGCTGATGATTTCGGAGCTGTTCCCGCAGCGCATTCGCGCTTTGGGGTTTGCGTTGGTCTACAGCCTCGGGGTGGCGATCTTCGGCGGTTTTGCCCAGTACATCGCCTCGCAGTCGATCGCGCTGAGCGGCTCGCTGCTGGCGCCCGCCGTCTATTTGATGCTGGCGACGCTGGCTTCGCTGGCGGTACTGCCGCTGCTGCGCGAAACCGGCGGCGAGCCGCTGCGCTAGCCGGAATGAGGCGAAAAAAAACGCCGGCGGTTTTCACCGTCGGCGTTTGGCGCTGCTACCGTTTCAGGTTGGCGTTCAGGCCGCAGGGCGGGCGATCACGCTGCGGGTTTCCATGCGCACTTCGGCGATGGTGACCTGCAAGGTGTCGCTCTGGCGGTAAACCACTTCACCCTTGATCTGCACGGTGCCGGTTTCCTGGCTGCACTGCATCTCGTCGCGCACCGCGTGAATAAACGGCGCCGGAATGAAGGCAACCGCGCCGTTGTCCAGCAGGCGCACGCGCAGGCCGCCGCGGGTCACGTCGATGATCTCGGCGTTGAAGCGGGTATCGGTACCGGCCTTGTCCTGCAGGAAGCGAGCGTACAACCAGTCGCCGACGTCGCGCTCCGCCATGCGGTTGAGGCGGCGGCGCTCCGCCAGCTGTACCGTCACGTCATCCTGCGGTTTTTCCGCCGGCTGCTGGTTGATGATCGCCTTCAGCAGGCGATGGTTGACCATATCGCCGTACTTACGGATCGGCGATGTCCAGGTGGCGTAAGCCTCCAGCCCCAGACCGAAGTGTGGCCCCGGCGTGGTGCTGATCTCCGCGAAGGTCTGGAAGCGGCGGATGCGGCTGTCGAGGAACTGGGTCGGCTGCGCGTCCAGGTGGCGGCGCAGTTCGCAGAAACCGTCGAGGGTCAGCAGCTTGTCGGCTTCGGCTTCCACGCCGTTGGCCTGCAATACGGTGACCGCTTGCTCGACCAGCGCAGGATCGAAACCGGTGTGCACGTTGTACACGCCGAAGCCCAGGCGATCGCGCAGCACGATGGCGGCGCAGACGTTGGCGGCGATCATGCACTCTTCAACGATGCGGTTAGCGCTGCGGCGCTGCTCGGTAACGATCTCCAGCACGTCGCCTTTTTCACCCAGCACGAAGCGGTAGTCCGGGCGATCTTTAAACACCAGCGCATGCTGGTGGCGCCAGGCGTTGCGCGCGTCGCAAACGCGTTTCAGCAGGGCTACCTGCTGTGCGATGGCGTCGCTCGGCGGCTGCCAGCCGGCAATGCCTTCCAGCCAGTCGGACACTTCGTCGTATACCAGCTTGGCTTTGGATTCGATCTCGGCGGCGAAGAACTGAATATCTTCGCCCAGCGCGCCGTCGGCGGCGATGGTCACGCGGCAAGCCAGCACCTGGCGGCGCTCGTTAGGGCGCAGCGAGCACAGGTTGTCCGACAGATCGCGCGGCAACATCGGGATGTTGAAGCCAGGCAGGTAGTTGGTGAATGCGCGCACGCGGGCGATATCGTCCAGCTTGCTGCCTTGTTCGACGTAGGCGGTCGGATCGGCGATGGCGATGGTCAACTGCAGCGAACCGTCGCCGTTGTCGGTCACGTACAGCGCATCGTCCATGTCTTCGGTGCTGGCGCTGTCGATGGTGACGAATTCGAGCGAGGTCAGATCTTCACGCGCCGACGCGGCGGCCGGCTCGCTGAGAGCCAGCATCTCCGGCGCCTCTTTTTCCAGGTTGTGACGCGCCAGCGTCACCCACCACGGGGCGAAATGGTCTTCACCGTTGGTGATAAACTGGGTCAGATCGGCGTTGAAGCCGCGATCGCCTTTCAGCGGATGACGGCGCATTTCCGCCACCGCCCAGTCGCCGGCCTGGAAGTTGTGGGTCAATTCACGCACCGGGCGGCACGGAATCGCCTCTTTCAGCAACGGATGATCGGGCACGATGGACAGACGGTCGTCGCGCTTTTGCACGCGGCCGACAAAGCGCGACAGGAACGGCTCGACCAGGGATTCCGGCTCGGCGATTTCGCGCTCTTTCTCGGTGTGCAGGGTGGCGATAATGCGATCCCCGTGCATGACTTTCTTCATGTACGGCGGCGGAATGAAGTAACTTTTTTGACCGTCTACTTCAAGAAAGCCAAAGCCTTTCTCAGTCCCTTTCACGACGCCTTCAACGCGCGGGGTTTGAGAGTGAAGTTGCTGTTTAAGCTGCGCCAGCAGCGGGTTATCTTGAAACATATCGTCCAGTGAATGGGTTGTGAGTGGCAAGATTTGCGGCTGACAGTTTTACGCGAATCACCCGCTGCGAGCAAGCCTAACGTCACTGAACCCCGCGTTGCCGCGCGATTTTGCGCAAGATTGGTCAATCGAAACGCTATCGATGAAAAACCCCGGCGCGAGGGCCGGGGTGGAGGGCGGGTGACCGTCAGTCTTGCAGCGGCGTCGGCTGCAGGATTTCAATCCAGTAATCGTCCGGATCGCGAATGAACGCCACGTAGTTCATACGGCCTTCATGCAGGCGCTTTTGGAAGGTGACGCCGAGGCGCTCAAACCGCTCGCAGGCGGCGCGCACGTCCGGCACCGTGACGCACAGGTGGCCAAAGCCGCGCGGCTCGCCGTTGCCGTTGTGATAGTGGAAATCCGCCTGATTTTCGGTGCCGTGGTTATGGGTCAGCTCGAGAATGCCCGGCTGGCTCAGCGCCCAGCGCTTGCGCTCGTCGTCATCCTGCGGGATTTGCTCGCGCGGGCTGCGCGTCAGGTAGCAGATGGTGAAGGCGGCTTCTTCGAACGTTTCCAGATAAACCGGGGTAAAGCCCAGCACGCGGGTGTAGAAATCCAGCGCCTTGGTCAGATCCTTCACGCGGATCATGGTGTGGTTGAACACGTAACCGTCGGTTACCGCATCCGGTTGGGCCGCCACGCCGGGCAGCGTCAGTAGGTCATTCAGTGGCATCAGAGATCCTCCTCAGGGTGTCGGCAGACTGTAGGTGAAATCGATGCTAATCTAAAGTGATTGTTTTTAACTAAAACGCTAACTAAAAGTGAATGATAGATGAAGCTGAGCCAGCTGAAGTTTTTCTGCACCGTGGTGGAACATAAAACCATCGCCGCCGCCGCGCGTGAGCTGCACTGCGTGCCTTCCAACGTCACGCTGCGGCTGCGCGAGCTGGAGGAGTCGCTGGGCGGCGAGCTGTTTTTCCGCGACAAGAACCGGCTGTACGTCAATCCCAAAGGGCGGCTGTTCTACCAGCAGGCGCGCGACATTGTGGCGCAGGCGGAGCGCAGCAAGCAGCTGTTCGCCGGCGAGCACCAACATGGGCTGCTGAACCTCGGGGCGCTGGATTTCTCGCTGGTCAGCCATTTGCCGGCGCGCATTGCCCGGCTGCGCCGTTTACAGCCTCATCTGCACATCAACGTGCTGAGCCGCGACTCGCTGGTGCTGGAACGCATGTTGATCGACAGCGATCTCGATCTGGCGATCACCGACGGCCCGATAGAACATCCGCTGCTGGCCAGCCAAAAGGCATTCGACGAACGGCTGGTATTGCTGATGCCGGCCGATGCCGGGGAACCCGACGCCGCCACGCTGGCGCCGCTGGAGTTTTACACCTTCAGCCGCGAATGTTCGTTTCGCCTGAAGGTCGATCACTGGCTGGCCTCGCGCGGGCTGAAACCGCGCATGACGCTGGAAATGGAGTCTTATGCCGCGATGGCGGCCTGCGTGCAGGCCGGTTGTGGCGTCGCCTGCGTACCCGGTTCGTTGCTGCCGCTGATCTTGCCGGCGCCGGGGCTGAAGGTGGTGGAAATGGGTGAGGAGGGGGTGAGCGACCTGTATTTCGTCTGGCGACGGCATCAGCTGTCCGACGAGTTGCAGACCATCCTGGCGATATTGGCGCGCCCGGGGTGAACCGGGCGCGCGTTTTCAGGCGATGCGCAGCGAAGGTTGCTGTTCGCTGCGGCGGATCACCACCGGAATCGACTTCGAAGTCGGCGTGCCGGTACCGTCGCCGAAGCTGGCCAGCGGCACCAGCGGGTTGGTTTCCGGGTAGTAGGCCGCCAGGTTGCCACGCGGAATGTCGTAACTCACCAGCTTGAACCCGTCCACTTTACGCACCACGCCATCGTTCCACAGGGTTTCAATCTCTACCCGTTCGCCATCCTGCAGGCCCAGCGCCGCCAGATCCTCCGGATGGATGAACAACACTTCGCGTTGGCCGTAAACGCCGCGATAACGGTCATCCAGACCATAGATGGTGGTGTTGTACTGATCGTGCGAGCGCAGCGTCTGCAGGGTAAACGGCGCTTGCTCGCCGCCCAGCTGCGGGAACAGGGTGGTCGGCAGCGCGGCGGCGCTGAATTCTGCCTTGCCGCTTGGCGTGGCGAAGCGCAGTTCGGCGGCGGCATTGCCCAGGTAGAAACCGCCGGGCTGGTCGCAGCGCCGGTTGAAATCCTCAAAGCCGGGAATGGTGGCGGCGATATGATCGCGGATCAGCGAGTAGTCGTCGGCCAGTTCCAGCCAGTCCAACTGCTGGGTGCCCAGCACCGCGTCGGCGATGCCGCAGACGATCGCCGTCTCCGAACGTTGGGTCTCCGCCAGCGGTTTGCCGATGCCTTCCGAGGCGTGCACCATGCTGAACGAATCCTCGACCGTAATGTACTGCGAGCCGCTGGCCTGCATGTCCAGTTCGGTGCGGCCGAGCGTCGGCAGGATCAGCGCGTCTTTGCCGGTCACCAGATGGCTGCGGTTAAGCTTGGTGCTGATATGCACCGTCAAATCGCAGTTGCGCAGGGCGCGGGCGGTGCGCTCGGTGTCCGGCGCCGCGGCGGCCAGGTTGCCGCCCAGCGCGATCAGCACTTTCACTTCGCCGCGCAGCATCGCTTCGATCGCTTCCACCGTGTTGTGGCCCAGCGCGCGGTTGGCGGTAAAGTTAAAGTGGCGCTCCAGGCTGTCGAGCAGCGCTTTGGGCGACTTCTCGTCGATCCCCATGGTGCGGTTACCCTGGACGTTGCTGTGGCCGCGCACCGGGCACAGGCCGGCGCCCGGTTTGCCCAGTTGCCCGAACAGCAGCTGCAGGTTGGTGATTTCGCGCACTGTCGCAATGGAGTGTTTATGCTGCGTCACGCCCATCGCCCAGGTGCAGATCACCCGTTCGGCGCCCTGATAGGTGGCCGCCGCCTGGCGCAGCTGCGCCTCGCTCAGGCCCGACTGCGCGGTAATGGTCTGCCACTCGGTGGCGTCCACCTGCGCCAGATAAGCCTCCACGCCGACGCTGTGCCGTTCGATAAACGCCAGGTCGAACAGGGCGGGCTCGCCGGCGGCCAGACGCTGGCGGTGGGTTTCCAGCAGGGCTTTCACCATGCCGCGCACCGCCGCCATATCACCGCCCAGATTCGGTTGGTAATAGGAAGAGCTGATCGGCGAGGATTTTGGCGTCAGCATCTGTACCGGATCCTGCGGATCGGCGAACCTTTCCAGCCCACGTTCGCGCAGGGTATTGAAGCTGACGATGCGCGCGCCGCGTCGGGCGGCGTTTTTCAGGCTGTGCAGCATGCGCGGGTGGTTGGTGCCGGGGTTTTGACCGAACACGAAGATGGCATCGGCCTTTTCGAAGTCATCGATGCGGATGGTGCCTTTGCCGACGCCGATGCTCTGCTTCAGCCCAACGCCGCTCGCCTCGTGGCACATATTGGAACAGTCGGGGAAATTGCTGGTGCCGAGCATGCGGCCGAACAGCTGATAAAGGTACGACGCTTCGTTGCTGGCGCGGCCCGAAGTATACAGCTCGATCTGGTTCGGGTTGTCCATGCCGTTGATGTGCTTGGCGATCAGCGCCAGCGCGTCCGGCCAATGGATAGGCTCATAGTGGTCGGTTTCGGCGTTGTAGCGCATCGGATGGGTGAGGCGCCCCTGATACTCGAGGAAATAGTCGCTTTGCTGCTGCAGGGTGCTGACGCTGTGGGCGGCGAAGAACTCTGGCTCGACGGCGCTGCGCGTCGCTTCCCAACTGACCGCTTTGGCGCCGTTTTCGCAGAAGCTGAAGGTGCTGTGGTTGTCGTCGCCCCAGGCGCAGCCTGGGCAGTCGAAGCCGCGAGCCTTGTTGACGCGCATCAGGTTGCGCATGTTTTTGAGCGTTTGTTTACTGTCGAGGACAAAGCGGGTGGTGGCTTCAAGCGAACCCCAGCCGCCCGCCGGGCCGGTGTAAGGCTTGATTGACGGTTTAAATTTCATGATGACACTTCGCAGGTGGTTGTAGCTAAAAAGTAAACGCTTTTTTATGCGTCTTGCGTATTTATGTCACAAGTTTAGGGGGGCTGCCGGGTGGCGTCTAATCGAATGGGGCAATGGCGGCATAGAGCTTATCTATCGCAGGCGGGCGATGACGTAAACAAATGGTTGCATAAAGACACCCGCTGCAAAAGAGTAATGGTTTCGTCTGAAAGTGAATTCATGCAGTCTATCTCGCGGATTATATTGGTATTTTATTCAGCCTGCGGGCCTGAGGAACACAGCGTGAAGCGTTCAGTATCAGTGGTGATCGGCGGTATATTACTGCCTTTAGCGGCGCAGGCGGCGGGAACGACGCCCCATTTTCCCAACATGACCCCGCCGGCGATAGACGCCGCCTCTTACGTTTTGATGGATTACACCACCGGCCAGGTGTTGGCTGCCGGCAATGCCGATGAACGGCGCAACCCGGCCAGCCTGACCAAACTCATGACCGGGTTGGTGATCGACCACGCGCTTGACCAGCACAAGATTGGTCTTGACGATGTCGTCACCGTGGGGAAAGACGCCTGGGCGCAGGGCAACCCGGTGTTCAAGGGGTCTTCGTTGATGTTCCTGAAACCCGGTGACAGGGTCACGGTACGCGATCTCAGCCGCGGCATTATCATCGATTCCGGCAACGACGCCTGCGTGGCGATGGCGGACTATGTGGCGGGCAGCCAGGCCAACTTCGTCAAGCTGATGAACGAGAAGAGCGCGCAGCTGGGCCTGCAGAACACCCATTTCGAAACGGTACACGGGCTGGATGCGCCGGGGCAGTTCACCACCGCCGGCGATCTGGCGGTGATTGCGCGTGCCATTATCATGAGTGAACCGGCGGAATATCATATGTACAGCGAGAAGTCGCTGACCTGGAACGGTATCACGCAGCAGAACCGCAATGGACTGCTGTGGGATAAGACGCTGCACGTCGATGGGCTGAAAACCGGGCACACCGCCTCGGCCGGCTTCAACATCATCGCCTCCGCCACCGAAGGGGATCGCCGCCTGATCGCCGTGGTGATGGGCGGCAAAAGCGCTAAGGGGCGTGAGGAGCAGGCGCGTAAGCTGTTGACCTGGGGGCTGCGCGACTTTACCACCGTACATCTGTTCAGCGCCGGGCAGAGCCTGGGGGAAGAGCCGGTCTGGTACGGCGAGGATCACCGCTTGCCGGTCGGCAGCGCGCAGAACCAGTCGCTCAGCCTGCCAAAAAACGAAGCGGACAAGCTGAAGGCGCAGTACGTGATCACTGCCGCGCGGCTGGAAGCGCCGATAGGCAAAGGGCAGACCGTCGGCGAGATCCGCATCAGCGACAATGGCCAGGTGGTGAAAACCCTGCCGCTGGTGGCGCTGCAGGCGGTGCCGCAGGGCGGCGTGTTCTCTCGCCTGGCGGATTACGTGAAGCTGAAGCTCTGACTCACCGGGCGGGCGAAGGCGCCCGGTGGTATACTGATGCGACTGCCGATCATTGAGCCGCGCTATGGATATTAAACAACTGATTTATTTGTGTAATTTAGAACGGGAACGCCACTTCGGCCGGGCGGCGGAAGCCAGCTTCGTCAGCCAGCCAACGCTATCCATGCGATTGAAAAATCTGGAAAAAGAGCTGGGCGTTTCGCTGATTAACCGCGGCAACCATTTCGGCGGTTTTACCGCCGAAGGCGAGCGGGTGCTGGCGTGGGCGCGTGAGATCGTCTCGGTCTACCAGGGGCTGAAGCTGGAGGTGGAGTCGCTCAAGCACGGCTTGCACGGCACGCTGCGCCTTGGCGTGGTGCCGCAGTGCAGTATCTCGGTATCGGAAATGCTCAAGGCGGTCAGCGCGCGTTACCCGCATCTCGATTACCGGCTGGCGGTGCTGAGCGCCGATCAGCTGCTGGAGGCGCTGACGGCGCATACCGTTGACATCGGCATCGGCTTTTTCGAGCTGTCGACCTTAAAGGAGCTGCATTTCCAATCGCAACCGCTGGTGGAAACCGGCGTCGAGCTGGTATTTCATCCGCAACACTTCCCGAAGCTGGTGGGCGATACGCCGTTGCCGCTGGAAGCGGTGGCCGCTTTGCCGCTGTGCCTGGCCGAGCCGACGCGTTATTTCCGCCGCTATCTCGATCAACACTTCCGCGACGCCGGGTTGACGCTGCACACGCGGCTGGAAACTGCCTCGATCTTCCAACTGCTGGAGGGAATTTTCGTCGGCCTGGGCTGCGGGCTGTTCCCGCGCGGCCAGCTGCAATCGCCGCTGATGCCGGCGTTGCAGCGGCGCCCGGTGGCCATCGGCGCCATGCCGCGTCATGCGGCGGTGGTGGTCGATATGGCGGAGCGCGCCACGCCGTTGGCGCAAAAATTCTTCGACGCCGCCAGCGAGTGGCTGCGTCGGCAAAATGAATAGAGACGTTTAAGTTTACCCGATGTTTCCGCAACGATTATGGCCCCGTGGGGCCATAATCATGTGGTGCCTAACGGTCGACGGAATAAGGTTAATTGCTGATGGTAATGGTCGGATCCCAATAGAAATAACCCAGTAATTTCTGATCGCCGCCGTTTGGCCGATAATAAAGGCCAAATTGGATGCAATAATTTTCCGTGCCGGTATTGCTGATGTCCGCCTGGATGAACCAATAGGTTTGGTTGGTGAAGGTAACGGGGAACACGGTATTTTGCGCCGGCATCATCGAGCTGCGGGTGTACATTTTGAAGGTCGGGTTGGAAAAGACCTGGGTGCCGCTGCCGAACTGCGGCAGCCCGTAGATCAGCACGCCGGCGTCGAAATTGGCGGATTCTGAGGTGCCGGTCCAGCGAATGACGTCGCCGACATTGGCTTTAAAGTTCAGGTCCGCCGTACCGGAACCGCCGATCACCTGTTCGGAGGTGACGACCATATAAGCGTATTGATGGCCGATACCTGTTGGGTTGCCGGAGTCCTGACTGGGGTTGTTATTCTCGAATGCTTCTATCAGAGCATCGGTATCGATGACGACAATCACGTTAACGATACTGTTGCTGGATTTAAGTTCTTGCTCAGACATGGGGTTACCTCACAATATTTTTTTGCTGTGATGGAAAATCAAAAAATAATGGGGTTGACGGCGAGCGTTTATTTTTAGTGAATATTTGAAATGGAAATCACAACGTCGCTATCGGCTTAATCATAGAAACTAAACAGCAAGGCCACCACTGCTGAAAAGTTAGAGGCGTTAATGTGTTCCTCTATTAATTAGCAGGGTTAAAACCTTGTTTTACTGCTTCTGCGATGAGAACGGTTACATAATTGAGCGAGGGCGCAATCTTTCTATTGCTTTGTTTGCAGACATAATTTTGACGAGTCGTTATTTTCGCGAACGGCAGGAAAAAACGAATCATAATTCTGACAAATATTATTTTTTCGGATTTATACTTTATCAGTTCATCTTTTGCTGAAGTTTTTAGCCAAAATAGACCAAAGAGAGTTAACGGCGAAATTAGCCGTCAACTCAGTGATAGGTCATTGCGCCGGCTATGCCGGCTCTGCATCGCCCAGCGTTTGGCGCAGGCGGTTTTCCCAGGCGTAGAGCGCGGCGGTGAGGATCACTTCCAGCGCCTGCGCCTGATTCAGGCCGCTGTTGAACAACGGCTGCACGCTCTGCGGGGTGAATTTCTCCGGAGCGCGCGTCAGCTCGGCGGCGGTGTGGATCACCGCGCGTTTGACGGCATCCTCGGTAAAAGCCAGCCCCTGAGGCAGCCCGGCGAACAGCGCCTGGGCCAGCCCGTCGTCCTGTAGCTCTTGCGCCACCGTAGCCGCGCAGTAGCGGCTGCCGTTGATGCGCGAGACCACCAGAGTCGCCAGCGCTTTCAATCGGCTCGATAACCCATATCCTTCGGCATTGATGCCGTTAAACACGCCGTTACGCTCGCGCAGCGCGGCGGCATCGTGCGCCAACAGCAAATAATAAGATTCGGCGCGCGCCTGCGGGTGGCTCTGATCCAGCACGTCAAGCTGTTCGGCGGCGGCGGCTTCCGTGTCGATTGTCGGCAGACGCGCAGTCCAGCTCAACTCGTCGGCGCTGAAAGCGACGCCATCGGCGTCTTCGACGTTCGGGAAGCCGGGCACCACCACCGCCGGGCGGCCGGCTAACGCCGCGACGCCCGCCACTACGCGCGCCTGATAGCTGACAAAACCGATCGTCTGAGAGAAGGTTACGATATCTGCCGGGCTCAGCCCGACGTCGCCGAGCTGTTGCAGCGCCCTGCGGCAAATCAGCGTGGGCTGGCTGGCGAGCTGGCGGGCATATTGGGTGATCTGGGCAAGGCGGATATTGCTTTCTCGGGAGGCGTCCGGGCTGTGCAGCGGGGCGAGGCGGGCGGCGTAGTGGCTACAAAGCGATTGCACGCCCGTCACCTGAGCGACGGTCAACGCGGTGCTGAGGCGATCGTAGGGTGACAATGTCACGTATCGTGACAGCGACACCTGGTCGGGAAACAGCGCGTGGTAACCGGCCAGCGAGGCGTTGAATACCCCGGCGCGGGCGCTGAGCGCAGCATTTAGCGCTTCGTCGGCGAAGGCGCCCAGCCCCAGCAGAAAACGATCGCGCAGGGTGGCCGCCTGCGGCTCCAGCGGCGCATCGCCCCGTACGCTGCTTTGGGTTTCGTGATACCACTGGGCATTATGTTGTCGACGGAGTCGTTCCATAGGGTCAATCCTTAATCATGAGCAACAGCCACCGGTGCGTGCGGCAGCGGCGGCTGGACAAAGAGTCAACATGCCCGCAGGCGGGGCGAAGGCGGATTCAGCGCAGCTCATCGCAGCACAGCGCGTGGCCGTAAACAGAGAAACCGGCGGCCAGCGTAAGCAGAAACTGCGAGAGGCGGCGATGGCGAAGGCTGTTCATCAGTGCGATATCCTGTCGTATGAGAGGCTCAACGTAGGGGATATCCTCACCGATCGCCCTGGCGAGATAAAATAATGTTACGGACTAATCAATAACTGAAAGGAATAAAATATAAGGATATATAACAAGAATGTAATTTGTATTTGCGTTTTCTGGCGTAGCGGCAGGCGCGTGCGGCAATAAAAAACCCGCCGCAGCGGGTTTATTGCAGGCCAGGACGGGGCTCAAAAACGGCCGCCGTCGCGCCGCCAGGCGTCGGCGGTCAGCGCCTCGCCGAAATGGCTGGCGATAAGGCGCTTGGTCAATTCGTGCAGCGGCGCCGCCAACACCTCGGCGGTGCTGCCGCGTTCGACGATTTCTCCTTCGTGCATCACCAACACCTGGTCGCTGATATGCTTCATCATGCCGAGGTGCTGAGTGACATAGATATAGGAAATACCGTGTTTTTCCTGCAGTTCCAGCATCAGGTTGATGATTTGCGAGCGCATCGACATGTCCAGCGAGGCCAGCGCCTCATCGGCGACGATCACCTTCGGCTGCAGGATCAGCGCACGCGCCAATGCGACGCGCTGTTTCTGCCCGGAAGCCAGCATGTGCGGATAGTAGTAGGCGTGATCCGGCAGCATGCCGACCTGGCGCAGCGTTTGGTTGATGCGCTGCTCGCGTTCGGCGGGTTCCAGACTGGTGTTCAGCCGCAGCGGCGCGTCCAGCAGCTGGCCGATGCGCTGGCGCGGGTTGAGCGAGGTGCTCGGATCCTGAAAAATCATGCGAATGCGCTGGCTGCGATAGCGATAATCGCCGAATTCCAGCGGATGATCGTCGATCAGCAGTTCGCCGGCGGTCGGTTCCACCATGCCGGAGAGCATCTTCGCCAGCGTGGATTTGCCGGAGCCGTTCTCGCCGATCACCGCCAGCGTCTGGCCTTCGCGCAGGGTAAAGCTGACGGATTTCACCGCCTCGACGTGCTGACGGCGGAACAGCCCGGTGCGGTAGCGGTAGGTTTTGCTCAGGTTGCGCACTTCCAACAGCGTTTCCATGTTATTGCTCCTCCATGTTCAGCGGGAAGTGGCAGGCGAAGAAGTGGTTTTTGACCGGGCGCAGGCGCGGCGTTTCGATGCACTTCTTCTGCGCGTAAGGGCAGCGCGGCCCCAGACGGCAGCCGATCGGCAGGTGTTCCAGCGAAGGAATGGCGCCCGGCAGCGTGTTCAACCGGCTCTTGTGCGGCAGCGAGCGGCCAAAATCCGGCATGGCGCGGATCAGCGCCTGGGTGTAAGGGTGGTGCGGTGCCGCCAGCAGCTCTTCGCACTGGGCGCTTTCCACCGTTTGCCCGCAGTACAGCACGTTCACCCGGTCGGCCCATTTACTCATCATCTGCAAATCATGGCTGATCAGCAGGATGGTGGTGTTGTTGTTCTGATTGAGGCGCGCCAACAGGCGGAAAATCTGCGCCTGGGTGGTCGGCTCCATGGCGTTGGTTGGCTCATCGGCGATCAGCAGGCGCGGCTGGTTGGCCAGCGCGATGGCGATCATCACTTTCTGACACTCGCCTTCGGTCAGCTCGTACGGGAAGCTGCCCATGATGTCGTCGTGATCCTTGATGCCGACGCGGTGCAGCAATTCGATGGCGCGGCGTTTGCGCCAGTTGAAGCGCTGCCACCAGTGGCCTTTATAAGTCCAGCCCGGGATCGCCTGCGCCAGCTGGCGGCCGATGCTCTCGGAAGGATCGAGACAGGACTGCGGCTCCTGGAAAATCATCGAGACGTTGTGGCCCACCAGCCTGCGCCGCTCGCGCGGGCTCAGCTGCAGCAGATCGATGTCGTCGAAGCGGAAACGGTCGGCGGTGACGCGCCAGTTGTCTTTGGTTACGCCGCAGATGGCCTTGGCGATCAGGCTCTTGCCGGAGCCCGATTCACCCACCAGGCCGCGCACCTCGCCCTCGGTCAGCGTCATGCTGACGCGATCGACCGCCTTGACCGGCCCTTCGGCGGTCATAAATTCAATCGTCAGATTGCGGATATCGAGTAACGGCATTATTCCACCCCGGCATTGATTGCGCGGCGCATACCGTCGCCTAACAGGTTAACCAGCAGCACGCTGACGAGGATGGCCGCGCCGGGCAGCATCACCGTCCAGGGGGCGACGTACACCAGCTCGAGCGAATCGCCAAGCATCGCTCCCCATTCCGGCGAAGGCAGCTGCGCGCCGAGATCGAGGAAGCCGAGTGCGGCGATGTCCAAAATGGCCATCGACAACGCGCGGGTGAACTCGGTCACCAGCACCGCGGCGATGTTCGGCATGACGGCGTACCACAGGATCTGCAGCGTGGAAGCGCCGTCGAGCCGCGCCGCCACCACGTACTCTTTCTCCAGCTCGTCGTGCACCGCGCTGTAGATGGTGCGCACCATGCGCGGCAGCAAGGCGAGCCACACCGCCAGCATGGCGTGTTCAAGTTTGGGGCCGATAAACGCCACCACCACGATCGCCAGCAGCAGCGAGGGAATGGACAGCAGGGTATCGAGGATGTGGTTGAGCACCGCCGAGCGCAGCCCGTGGGTGACGCCGGCGAACACGCCGAGGATCACTCCGCAGAACGCCGCGGCCAGCGTCACCGCCAGCGCCGAGCCGAAGGTGGCGGCAGTGCCGGTCAACAGGCGGCTGAGGATGTCGCGCCCGAGATCGTCGGTGCCGAGAAAGAACGACACGTTGCCGTAGCGTGACCAGGACGGCGGCAGCAGCTGATAGCCGAGGAACTGCTGATCCAGCGCGTAGGGCGCCAGCAGGCTGCCGAACAGCGACAGCAGCAGCAGGGCGATCACGCCGTAAAAACCGATCATCGCCAGCGCGTCGCCGTAGAAAATCCGCCAGGTGTAGCGCAGCGGGCTCGGCATTTTTTTCTCGCGGTATACGTTATCGAAGGGCATACCATTCCTTATGTTTCAGCGGGTTGGTTGCCGCACCCAGAATATCGGCCAGGACGTTAATGGTGATCACCAGCGTGCCGACCACCATGACGCCGGCGGAGATCGCCGCATAGTCCTGCTGGCGAATGGCGTTGATCAGCCAGCGGCCGAGGCCCGGCCAGCTGAACACCACTTCGGTGATCATCGCCAGCGTGAGCATGGTGGAGAACTGCAGCCCCAGCTTGGGCACGATCGGCGGCAGCGCGTTGTGCAACACGTGGCGGCGAATGATGGTGAAGCGCGACAGGCCGCGGGTGGCGGCGGCCTTGATGTAGTTTTGGCTCAGCACGTCGTCGGTGCTGATGCGCATCAGGCGCACCACTTCGGTGGTGGGCGCCACCGCCAGCGCGGCGATCGGCAGGATCATGTGGCGCAGGGCGCTGCCGATCATCTCGGCGCGGTACGGCGAGTCCGACAGCCAGGCGTCGATCAGCGCGAAACCGGTGATCGGCTTCACCTGATAAAGCAGGTCGAAACGGCCGGATACCGGCAGCCAGCCCAGATGCAGCGAGAAGAACAGCATCAGCAGCAGCGCCAGCCAGAACACCGGCATCGAAAAGCCCAGCAGCGCGAAGGTGCTGATGGCGGTGTCCTGCCACTTGCCGCGCAGCACGCCGGCGATGATGCCCAGCGGAATGCCGATAAACAGCGCCAGGGCGAAGGCCAGCAGGCACAGTTCCATGGTGGCCGGGAACACTTCACGCAGCTGTTCGCTGATCGCCTGGCCGTTGATGCTGGAGACGCCGAAGTCCCAGTGCAGCAGGCTGACGAAGTAGAACTGATAGGCGTCCAGCAGGGCGGCACCGTTCAGCGGCGCGCGCGGCGTGAAATAGCTCAGGCTGAAGCTGACCAGCGTCAGGAAGAACAGCGTGATCAGCAGCAGCAGAATGCGGCGCAGGGTAAAGATAATCACTTTTTCACCTCCGGCGCGGATTCACGGTACACCCCGGCGAACGAGGCGTTGCCGAACGGGCTCAGCACCAATCCCTTGATGTCGTAGCGGTAGGCCTGCAGCCGCAGGGAAGAGGCCAGCGGCAGCACCGGCAATTGCTGCTCGAGGATCTTCTGCGCCTTGCGGTAGTTGTCGATGCGCTGAGACAGCTGCTGCGACAGCAGCGCGTTCTGCAGCACCTCGTCGAAGCCCGGGTCACACCAGTGAGCATAGTTGGTTTGCGAACGGATTGCCGCGCAGCTCAGCAGCGGCCGGAAGAAGCTGTCCGGGTCGTTGCTGTCGGTGGCCCAGCCGGTCAGGGTCAGATCGTGGTTCATCTCCATCAGGCGCGCCTCCTGGAAGCGGCCTTCCACCGGCACAATGGTGACGTTGATGCCCACCTGGCCGAGATCGGCCTGGATCAGTTCGGCGGTCTTCAGCGGGCTCGGGTTGTAAGACTGCGAGGCGGTCGGCACCCACAGCTTCAGGTTCAGCTGGCCGACGCCGGCCTGCCGCAGCATTTCGCGCGATTTGGCCGGATCGTACTCGGTGACGTGCGCGTCGTTGTCGTAGGCCCAGGAGGCGCGAGGCAGGATCGAGGCGGCGGTTTCCGCCGTGCCGTAATAGATCGATTGCATCAACCGCTGGTTGTTGATCGCCAGCGAGATCGCCTGGCGCACGTTGAGGTTGTCGAGCGGCGGCTTGCGGGTGTTGAACGCCAGATAGGCGATGTTCATCCCCGGGCGCAGCGTCAGGCGCAGGCGCGGATCGTCGCGCAGGATAGACAGCTGGCTCGCCGCCGGATAGGCCAGCACGTCGCACTCGCCGGTCAGCAGTTTGGAGAGGCGGCCGGTGCCGCCGGCGCCCAGATCGATCACCACCTGCGGCATGCGCGGCAGGCCTTTCCAGTAGGCGGCGTTGCGCGCCAGGCGAATATATTGCCCCGAGCGGTATTCGTTGAGCAGGAACGGGCCACTGCCGACCGGTTCACGGTCGATCAGCTCCTGATGGCCTTCGCGCGTCAGCGTGTCGGCGTACTCGGCGGACAGCACCGGCGCGTAGTGGGTCGCCAGGTGCCACAGGAATGAGGCGTCCGGCGACTGCAGGCGGATCTCCACCGTGTAGTCGTCGAGCTTTCTCACGCTCTGCACCGAATCGCCGAACTGCAGGCTGTCGAAATAGGGGTATTCGCCGCCGTTGACGTCGTGATACGGGTGTTTTTGGTCAAATACGCGCGCGAAGCTGAACACCACGTCGTCGGCGTTCATCTTGCGGGTGGGCGTGAACCAGGCGGTGGTCTGGAACGGCACGTCCTTGCGCAGATGGAAGCGGTAGGTGGCGCCGTTGTCCAGCACTTCCCAGCTTTGCGCCAGCTCGGGGATCAGCCGGTAGGTGTAGGGATCGACATCCAGCAGGCGATCGTACAGCTGGGCGGCCAGGGTATCCACCGTCAGGCCGCTGCTGGCCATTTGCGGGTTGAAGGTATTCAGTATGCCGCTGACGCAATAGACAAAGCCGCTCTGGCGAATGTCCGGCAGCGGCGCCGCGGCGGGCGCGGGCGGTGTTGTTGTGGCCAGGGCGGAGCCGGTAAAGCACAACGACACTATCCAAAGGGGTAAACCACGCATAGAGGCTCATGGGTTAATCAGCAATAGCGTTAGTGTATCGCACTCTGACCGGCAGCCCAATCCATTGAGCAAAATCGCTGAGTTTTCTGCGACTTGATTAATCAGGTCGTTCGCGATCGTGAAAAAAATCTTATTTGATATGTTATAACATAACAAAATCATGATACCGTTCCCCGGCAAAGTCACAATAACGCAAGGGGATGTATGAACGAAGTTGCACTTCCACCACGCCGTTCGCTGCCGGACGCTCAGGCATGGCGCGGCGAAATGAGTGATGTCGGGCTCGATTGGGTCGGGATGCAAGGGATCGCGCTGCCGCTGGAGCTGGCCGGCAAGCCACTGATGGCCAAGGTCGACGCCGGCATCAACCTGCGCGCCGAAGCGGCGGGCGAACGCGGCATTCACATGTCGCGGCTGTATCTGGCGCTGGACGAATTGACGCAGGGCGAGCTGACGCCGCAGCGCCTCGGCCGAACGCTGCAGGCCTTTCTGGATTCGCAGCCGGAACACAGCGATCGCGCCAGCCTGACGCTCAGCGGCGAGCTGCTGCTGTCGCGCCCGGCGTTGCTGTCGCCGCAGCGCGGCTGGAAGGCTTACCCGCTGCGCATCGAGGCCACCCTGACGAACAGGCTGACGCTGGCGCTGACCGTCGGCGTGCCTTACTCCTCGACCTGCCCGAGTTCGGCGGCGCTCAGCCGTCAGTTGGCGCAGCAACAGTTTCAGTTTGATTTTGAACAGGCGGCGGAGCGGATCAGCCAACGGCAGGTGAGCGAGTGGCTGTTGGAGCAGGGAATGCCGGCCACCCCTCACAGCCAGCGCAGCTGGGCCTGGGTCACCGTGACGCCCGAGAATGAACGGGCGTTCGAACCGGTGAAATTGATCGACCGCATCGAACACGCGCTGGGCACGCCGGTACAAACGCTGGTGAAACGCCGCGACGAGCAGGCCTTCGCGCTGGCCAACGGGCAGAACCTGATGTTTTGCGAAGATGCGGCGCGCCGTCTGTATCGCATGCTGCGCAGCCAGTGCGATTACCACGCCTTCTCGCTGCGTGTCGAGCATCAGGAGAGCCTGCATGCCCACAATGCGGTGGCTGAGCTGAGCTGGCGGGGAGAAAATCATGCTGCGTAAAAATCCCAGCGGCCACCTGCCGCAGGTCTCGCCGCTGGCCTACATCGATCCCACCGCCATTATTTGCGGCCGGGTGATCGTCGAAGATTTCGTTTACGTCGGCCCGTATGCGGTGATCCGCGCCGACGAGTTGAACGCCGCCGGCGACATGGAACCGATCGTCATCGGCTCGCACTCCAATATTCAGGACGGCGTGGTGATCCACTCCAAGAGCGGGGCGGCGGTCATCATTGGCCGTTACAGCTCGATCGCCCACCGCGCCATTGTCCACGGCCCATGTCGCATCGACGATCGGGTGTTTATCGGTTTCAACAGCGTGCTGTTCAACTGCCACATCCAGTCCGGCTGCGTGGTGCGATACAACGCGGTGGTGGACGGCGTGACGCTGCCGGAAAACCGCTATATCCCCTCGACCGAGCGCGTAGGGCCGGACAGCGACCTGTCGCGCTATCGCCAGGTCGATCGCGGCGCGCTGCAGTTTTCGGAAGAAGTGGCCGCCACCAACGTCGAGCTGGTGCGCGGCTATCAGGCATTACGCAATGAATTTTAATGAGGCTCCCATGAAACAACTTCCTGTGACCGTGCTTTCCGGCTTTCTCGGCGCCGGCAAGACCACGGTGCTGAACCACATCCTGAACAACCGGCAGGGCATGCGCGTGGCGGTGATCGTCAACGACATGAGCGAAGTGAACATCGACGCCGCGCTGGTGGAAAATGCCGTGCATCTCGATCGCCAGGAAGAGAAGCTGGTGGAGATGAGCAACGGCTGCATTTGCTGCACGCTGCGCGAAGACCTGCTGGTATCGGTGCGTGAGCTGGCGCAGGACGGGCGTTTCGATTACCTGCTGATCGAATCGAGCGGCATCTCCGAGCCGCTGCCGGTGGCGGAAACCTTTACCTTCGAGGACGAAAAGGGCGAAAGCCTGTCGCAGTTCGCCCGGCTGGATACTCTGGTGACGGTGGTCGACGGGGTGAATTTCATCCAGCAGTACCAGCGGGCGCAAAGCCTGCAGGAGGCCGGCCAAAGCCTGGGCGAGGACGATCTGCGCAGCGTGGCGGATCTGTTGATTGAGCAAATTGAATTTTGCGACGTGATGCTGGTCAGCAAGACCGATCTGTTGACGCCAGCCCAGCAGGGCGAAGTGATGGCGCTGTTGGCCAGCCTGAACCCCGATGCCCGCATTGTGCCGATCGCGCCGGGTAAGCTGCCGCTGGAGGCGGTGCTGAATACCGGCAGCTTCAGCTTTGAAAAGGCGCAGCAGGCGCCCGGCTGGCTGAAAGAGCTGCGCGGCGAACACGTGCCGGAAACGGAAAACTACGGCATCAGTAGCTTCGTCTATCAGGCGCGGCGGCCGTTTGCGCCGGACAAGTTTTACCGCGTGATCAACGGCGACTGGGGCGGCGGCAAGCTGCTGCGCTCGAAAGGCTTTTTCTGGCTGGCGACGCGGCCGCGGCAGGCCGGGCAGTGGAGCCAGGCCGGCGGCATCGCCCACTACGGCCTGGCGGGCACCTTTTGGCGCGCCATCCCGCAAGATAATTGGCCGCAGGATCCCGAAGCGCGGGCGCACATTCAGGAAAAATGGGTGGAGCCGTTCGGCGACATGCGTCAGGAGCTGGTGTTTATCGGCCAGCATCTGCAGCAGGCGGCGATCGTGCGTTTGCTGGACGAATGCCTGCTGAGCGACGATGAAATGGCCGCTGGCGTGGACTACTGGCTGGACATGGCTGACCCGTTCCCTGAGTGGTAATTGCGCAATCTTCGTGTGGAAATGAGAAAAATTCTCAACAAAGTGCTTTACAGACGATACTGATAACTATTATCATCGCCTGGCAGTTCACGGAAGGCCACAGTTTGCGGCTCTGATGTGGAAGGCACGACATTGCTCACATTGCTTCCAGTGTTTTTTAAGCCAGCTCGGGTGCTGGCTTTTTTTTTGCCTGCCTCAGACCGGAAACCTCGCCAGGCAAACAGCATATCCGCACTCTGCTGTTCAACCTGGACGATCTCGACAGAAGTTCGGGCTTTCATACATTCACAGTCCCGCGACGGAATTTCATACTCCTCCTCATCGACGCGCCGGCTGCGTTTGGCCTGCCACTGTTAACCGCGAGGAGAAAGCCTGTGATTATCCAACAAACCCCCATCAACTCAGGATTCGGGCCCAAAACGACCGCCGGCGAGGTGCTAACGGGCCTGGATCTGTCAGGCACTCAGGCCATCGTCACCGGTGGTCATTCAGGTCTCGGTCTGGAGACGACGCTGGCGCTGGCCGACGCCGGCGCACGGGTCATCGTCGCTTGCCGGGCACCGGCGGCAGCCAAAGAGGTGTTAGGGCAGAGCGCCGGCGTCGAGATCGCCGAACTCGATCTCGCCGATTTAAACAGCGTGCGCCGATTCGCCGCAGACTTTACCGCATCGAGCCTACGGGCGGATATTGTCATCAACAACGCCGGAGTGATGGCATGCCCGGAGGCGCGGGTGGGGCGCGGTTGGGAAAGGCAGTTCGCCACCAACCATCTCGGCCACTATGCGCTGACCAATTTGCTGTGGCCGGCCATTGCCGATGGCGGGCGGGTGGTCAGCGTTTCCTCCGCCGGGCATCACCATTCGGCGATCCGCTGGGAAGATGTGCAGTTCGAACGCGGTTACGACAAGTGGCTGGCGTACGGTCAGTCGAAGACGGCGAATGCCCTGTTTGCCGTCCGGTTGGATCTTCTTGGCCGCTCGCGGGGGATCCGCGCATTTAGCCTGCATCCTGGCAGCATCGCCACGCCGCTGCAGCGGCACATATCGAGAGAAGAGATGATAGCCCTAGGCTGGATGGACGAAGACGGCAATCCGGCCGATCCCGACGCCCTTAAAACGCCTCAGCAGGGGGCCGCGACTCAGGTGTGGGCCGCCACCTCACCGCAGTTGCAGGGTTTGGGAGGACTTTACTGTGAGGATGGCGATATTGCCGGTATCGCCGCACACGACAGTCAGGCGCTGGTCGGCGTGAAGGAATACGCGATCGATCCGGAACAGGCGCAGCGTCTGTGGGCGCTTTCGGCGTCGCTGACCGGTGTCGATGCCTTCGCCTGAGCAGGCCGCTAATCGGATAAGAGGAGCGTCCATGATGTCGATGATGAAAGAAAAAAACCTGGCGATATCCAGCATGTTTTTCATGCTGGGGTTGTGTTTCGGCAGTTTGAGCTCAAGGATGGCGACGATCAAGGGAGGGCTCGCGTTGTCTGACGGCGTATTCGGCAGCGTACTGTTCGCCATGTCGGCCGGGGTGGTCTTGTCGCTGCCGATATCGGGATGGGCGATCGCCAAACTCGGCAGCAGGATGGTCGGCGTCGCGGCCATTCTGATCAACGCCATGCTTTTGCTTCTGGTGCCCTTTGCCGCGACGGTCCCTCAATTGGCGGCGTTGCTGTTTTTCTCCGGGTTCGCTTACAGCGCGGTCAATGTCTCTAACAACATGCAGGCCAGTATCGCCGAGGCGGTCAGCGGTAAAACGCGGCTGCCGTTCTTTCACGGTATATGGGGCGTGGCCGGGTTCGTCGGCGCAGGGATCGGGGCGCTAATGATCGGTCGGGATGTCGCCTTGCCGCTGCACTTTACTGGCATAGCGGCGGTGGCTCTGGTGTCCGCCTTGCTGTGTCGGCGGGCATTGTTCGACAAACCGGAGTTGGAACAGACCGGGCGCGCTTTCGCCATCCCGGACCGCTCGCTGTTCAACTATGGCCTGATCGTTTTCTGCTCGATGGCTTGTGAGGGCATCATGTATGACTGGAGCGTCGTTTATTTTCAGAATGTCGTCTCGGTCGATCGAAAATACATCGGCCTGGGTTTTACGGTATTTATGGCGGCCATGACGATCGGTCGGCTCATGTTGAACCGGTTCGTTGATCGGATCGGAGTGAGAAGAACGTTGCAGTGGGGCGGAATGCTGGCGTTCACCGGCATGACGCTAACGACCTGGTTGCCGGGGTTGGTGACATCGATAATCGGTTTTTTCCTGGTTGGGCTTGGCATTTGCGTCATTATTCCGCTGGTTGCGGGGGCGGCCGCAAGGTCTTCTTCCATGGCGCCAAGCGCCGCCATCGCGGCGGTGTTGACCATCGGCTTTCTGGGCACGCTGATCGGGCCGCCGTTAATCGGGTTCTTATCCGAAACTGTCGGTCTGCGCTATGCCTTTCTGGTCTGCGTCGCGTTGTCGCTCGGCGTCATTTATCGGGCAGGGAAAATACCGCAGTGATCTTGCAAGAAGGTGATTCATCGGCGGGAAAATCCCGCGCAGTGAAGTGACCGTCGGGAAAGGCCGACATCTCCAGGCGGCCGTCCTCAGGCCACATCTCCCAACCTGGGGCTAATAGCTGACGGCCGGGAAAGACCGGCACCCAATCCCTGCGTTACTAATCCTCGTCTTGCTCGCCGTTTTGCAGCAGCGCATGTTTTTTCAGCATGCCGCGCAGCTGATGATAGGTGAGCCCCAGCAGCTGAGCCGCCTTGCGCTGATTGAAACGCCCCTGCTGCAGCGCCGCTTCGATCAATACCTTCTCCTGCTCCAGCTGCCAGTTTTTCAAATCCAGCGGCAGCGCCGGTAACGCGCCGACGCCTTCAGGAGCGGGCGCGACCGGCGCCGCCTCACGCGGCGCAAACGGGTTGATGATGATTTCGTCAAGCGGGCTGTCGCTGTCGCCGTGACGATAGACTGAACGTTCGACCACGTTTTTCAGTTCACGCACGTTGCCCGGCCAGCCATATTCGAGCAACGTTTGCCTGGCGCGTTCGGTAAAGCCGGGAAACAGCGGCAGCGCCAGTTCGCGGCACATTTGAATGGCGAAATGCTCGGCCAGCAGCATGATATCGGGCCGACGTTGGCGCAGCGGCGGCAGCTGCACCACGTCGAACGCCAGCCGATCCAGCAGATCGGCGCGGAATTTGCCCGCCGCCGCCAGCGCCGGCAGATCGTCGTTGGTGGCGCACACCAGGCGCACATCCACCCGCAGCGGCTGGCTGCCGCCCACGCGCTCCAACTGGCCGTATTCGATCACCCGCAGCAGCTTCTCCTGCACCAGCATCGGCGCGGTCGCCAGCTCATCGAGAAACAGCGTGCCGCCGTCGGCGCGCTCGAAGCGCCCCAGATGGCGCTTTTGGGCGCCGGTAAAGGCGCCGGCCTCGTGGCCGAACAGTTCGGAATCCAGCAGGTTTTCATTCAGCGCCGCGCAGTTGAGCGAGATGAACGGCCCTTGCCAGCGGTTGGAAAGGTAGTGCAGGCGGTGGGCGATCAGCTCCTTGCCGGTACCGCGCTCGCCGATCACCAGCACCGGTTTGTTCAGCTTTGCCACCTGGGAGACTTGCTCCAATACGTCGACAAAGGCGTTTGCCTCGCCCAACAAATTCTCTGGCTGCTCGTTCATGATGAAATTCGCCAATGTTTGGTGAAAATAATCACTCTACAGCAAGCACGCAGAGAGTCAAAAAATAATATCCATTATTTATCAATGATATAAAAGTTGGCACGGGTTTTGATTATATCTTCAGGCAAGCTGTACGACTTAACGCGGCGCTTCAGACGCCATCAGAACCAAGAGGAAGTGAATTATGGGTATTTTTTCTCGTTTTGCCGACATCGTGAACGCCAACATCAACACCCTGCTGGACAAGGCGGAAGATCCGCAGAAGCTGGTGCGGTTGATGATCCAAGAGATGGAAGACACGCTGGTTGAAGTTCGCTCTACGTCGGCGCGTGCGCTGGCGGAGAAAAAGCAGCTGCTGCGTCGCATTGAGCAGGGCGAAAGCCAGGTAGGCGACTGGCAGGAAAAAGCTGAACTGGCGCTGCGCAAAGATAAAGAAGATTTGGCCCGTGCGGCGCTGATCGAAAAACAAAAGGTGGCCGATCTGATCGCCACGCTGACGCAAGAAGTGGCGACCGTAGAAGAAACGCTGGCGCGCATGAAGAGCGAAATCGGCGAGCTGGAAAACAAGCTGACCGAAACCCGTGCGCGGCAGCAGGCGTTGGCGCTGCGTCATCAGGCCGCGTCCTCCTCCCGTGAAGTGCGCCGCCAGCTCGACAGCGGCAAGCTGGATGAAGCGATGGCGCGTTTCGAACAGTTCGAGCGCCGCATCGACCATATGGAAGCCGAGGCGGAAAGCATCAGCATCGGTAAAAAGAAGTCGCTGGACCAAGAGTTTGCTGAGCTGAAAGCCGACGACGCCATCAGTGAGCAGCTGGCGGCGCTGAAAGCCAAGATGAACCGCTCAGAGTAAGGCGAACCGCGGCCACACGTCGGAGGTGGCCGCCTATCCAGGACCCGATAAGAAGGAATAACAATGAGTGCTTTATTACTTGCCATTCCGCTGACAATTTTCGTGCTGTTTGTCGCGCCGATTTGGCTTTGGCTGCATTACAGCAATCGGCAACAGACCGGCATCCAGCTGAGTCAGCAAGAAATGCAGCGCCTGGCGCAGCTGGCGGAAGACGCCAAACGCATGCGTGAACGCATTCAGGCGCTGGAAGAGATCCTTGATGCGGAACACCCGAACTGGAGACAGTCCTGATGAGCATGACGCTGGGCAGTAAAAAGCTTTATCGCGTTCCCGAAGAAGGCATGGTGAAAGGCGTCTGCGCCGGGTTGGCCCACTATTTCGACGTGCCGGTGCGCCTGATCCGCGTGATGGTGGTGCTGTCGCTGTTCTTCGGGCTGTTTTTCTTCACGCTGGTGGCCTATATCGCGCTGGTGTTCGTGTTGGACGAAGCGCCGGCCAGCCGTTTCGAAGGCGAGCATCAGAAGACGCCGCGCCAGCTGCTCGATCAGCTGGAATATGAGTTGGGCAGCGGCGAGCAGCAGCTGCGTCAGGTCGAGCGCTACGTAACGTCCGATACCTTCGGCGTACAGAGCCGTTTCCGCAAGCTGTAACCCTTCTTGCGATGCCCGGCCTGCGCAGGCCGGGCATCTTCGCCGCCGTTATCCCGTTGAATGTGAAATTAATCGTCTTGTGCCGGAGGGCATTGTCATGAATAAAATCGATGTTGCGAACACCGCCAGAACGGGTGGATTTAAACGAGGAGCGGCGGCAATGTTGAAGACATTGGCTAAAGTCATCATCATAGCGTTATTGAACTATGGCCCGGCGGGCGCCGCCGGCTGGCTGTTGAAGACCGTCGGCCGCAAACCGGTGCGCTTCGTGCTGGCGCTGGTGCTGGAACCGCTGTTCCGTAAAGGCCTGAACAAGGCATTCGGGCGTTACGTCAAGGAGAGCAATGAAACGACTGCAAAATGAGTTAACCTCGCTGGTCAACCGCGGAATGGATCGCCATCTGCGCCTGGCGGTGACCGGCCTGAGCCGCAGCGGCAAAACCGCCTTTATCACCGCCTTCGTCAACCAACTGCTGCATGTGCACAGCGGCGCGCGCATGCCGCTGTTTTCACCGGCGCGCGAAGAGCGCCTGCTGGGTGTCAAACGCATCCCGCAGCGCGATCTCGGCATCCAGCGTTTCACCTATGACGAAGGGCTGGCGCAGCTTTACGGTACACCGCCGGCCTGGCCGACGCCGACGCGCGGCGTCAGCGAAATCCGTCTGGCGCTGCGCTACCGCTCCAACGACTCGCTGCTGCGCCACTTCAAAGACACCTCCACGCTGTACCTGGAGATCGTCGATTATCCCGGTGAATGGCTGCTGGATCTGCCGATGCTCGAGCAGGATTACCTGGCCTGGTCGCGCCAGATGGCCGGGCTGCTGCAGGGCGAACGCGCAGAATGGGCCAAACCCTGGCTTGAGCTGTGCAAGGCCTGCGATCCGCTGGCCCCGGCCGACGAAAACCGCCTGGCGGCGATCGCCCAGGCCTACACCGATTATCTGCTGCGCTGCAAAAGCGAAGGGCTGCACTTCATTCAGCCGGGCCGTTTCGTGCTGCCGGGCGACATGGCCGGCGCGCCGGCGCTGCAGTTTTTCCCGTGGCCCGACGTGGCCGCGATCGGCGAATCGAAGCTGGCGCAGGCCGACAAACATACCAACATCGGCATGTTGCGCGCTCGCTTCAACTACTATTGCCAGTCGATCGTCAAAAACTTCTACAAAGAACATTTCGTCCGTTTCGATCGGCAAATCGTGCTGGTCGACTGCCTGCAGCCGCTCAACAGCGGCCCGCAGGCGTTCAACGACATGCGTCTGGCGTTGACCCAACTGATGCAGAGCTTCCATTACGGCAAGCGCACGCTGTTTCGCCGCTTATTTTCGCCGACCATCGACAAACTGATGTTCGCCGCCACCAAGGCGGATCATATCACCGCCGATCAGCACGCCAATCTGGTGTCGTTGCTGCAACAGCTGGTGCAGGAGGCGTGGCAGAACGCGGCGTTCGAGGGCATCAGCATGGATTGCGTCGGCCTGGCCTCGGTGCAGGCGACCGAGAGCGGCATCGTCGATCATCAGGGGCAACGCATTCCGGCGCTGAAGGGCAATCGCCTCGGTGACGGCGCGCCGCTGACGGTGTTCCCCGGCGAAGTGCCCGCGCGCCTGCCGGGGCCGGCGTTCTGGCAGAGCCAGGGGTTCCACTTCGATGAATTTCGTCCGCGCGCCATGAGCGTGGACAGCCCGTTGCCGCACATCCGTCTGGATGCGGTGATGGAGTTTTTATTGGGAGATAAATTGCGATGAGCGAGCCGATCAAACCGCGTATCGATTTTGACGAGCCGCTGCAGCCGCCGCAGGAGCCGGCGTTGCGCGCCGGCGTCGCGTTCGATGCCGAACAGGCGGAAAGCTTTTTCCCGGCTGCGCCGGAGCTGCAGCAGGAAGAGGAAGAAGGGCGCGCCGAAGGCATCATTAACGCCGCGCTGAAACCGAAACGCAGCCTATGGCGCAAAATGGTCACCGCCGGCCTGGCGCTGTTCGGCGTCAGCGTGGTGGCACAGGGCGTGCAGTGGGTGCATACCGCTTGGGTGCAGCAGGACTGGATCGCCATGGGCGGCGGCGTGGCCGGCGGCCTGATCGTGTTCGCCGGCGTCGGTTCGGTGGTCACCGAGTGGCGGCGTTTGTATCGGCTGCGCCAGCGCGCGGAAGAGCGCGACGTGGCGCGCGAGCTGTTGCACAGCCACGGGCTGGGCCAGGGGCGCGAATTCTGCGAGAAGCTGGCGCGTCAGGCCGGGCTGGATCAGGGGCATCCGGCGCTGCAGCGCTGGCAGGCCTCGTTGCATGAAACGCAAAACGATCGTGAAGTGGTGGAGCTGTACGCCAAACTGGTGCAGCCGGTGCTCGACAACCAGGCGCGGCGCGAAATCAGCCGCTCCGCCGCCGAATCGACGCTGATGATCGCCGTCAGCCCGTTGGCGCTGGTGGATATGGCGTTTATCGCCTGGCGCAACATCCGTTTGATCAACCGCATCGCCGCGCTGTACGGCATCGAGCTGGGCTACTTCAGCCGCATTCGTCTGTTCCGGCTGGTGCTGTTGAACATCGCCTTCGCCGGCGCTTCCGAGCTGGTGCGCGAAGTGGGCATGGACTGGATGTCGCAGGATCTGGCGGCGCGGCTGTCGGCGCGCGCGGCGCAGGGCATCGGCGCCGGCTTGTTGACCGCGCGGCTGGGCATCAAGGCGATGGAACTGTGCCGCCCGCTGCCGTGGCTGGAAGGGGAAAAGCCGAAGCTTGGCGATTTCCGCAGCCAGCTGATCGGCCAGTTGAAAGACACGCTGAAAAAGAGCGACGGCAAGGCCAAATAATCCCGCACGGCGCTTTCAGGAGCGCCGCTTTCTCAATGGCGCCGACGCCGGACGTAATCGAGACTTGACGACAGTCGATCCCCCTGCGAGTGCGTGATAAATCTCTGCAAAATTAATTCTGGTTGTGATAACTCTCTGTTTGTAGTCTAAAATGACGCCGATGCTGTTATTCGCTTGCGTTTAAAATCAGCAACCACGGCAATAAATCAGAGTTCTGTCAACTTTTGCTGACAGATCGCTTCTACCGCCCGGTGCGAGGGAGTATCATCATCGTCAACGATCCCCGCACCTGCAGAGATAAGGCCAACACTGATGCGTTTGGAAGTATTTTGCGAAGACCGCCTCGGTCTCACTCGAGAATTACTCGATCTTTTGGTATCGCGCAGCATTGACTTACGTGGCATCGAGATCGATCCCATCGGCCGCATTTACCTCAATTTCTCCCAGCTGGAGTTCGATACTTTCCGCGCGCTGATGGCGGAGATCCGCCGCATCGCCGGCGTGACCGACGTGCGCACCGTCAGCTTTATGCCTTCCGAACGCGAGCACCGCGCGCTGCGCGCGCTGCTGGAATCGATGCCGGAACCGGTGTTCTCGATCGACATGAAGGGCAAGGTCGAGCTGGCCAACCCGGCGGCGCAGGCGCTGTTCAGCCTGAACGAAGACAAGATCCGCAACCAGACCGCCGGGGCGCTGATCGGCGGCTATAACTTCAGCCGCTGGCTGGAGAGCGAGCATACGGCGCCGCACTCCGAGCGGGTGGTGATCCGCAGCCAGGACTTCCTGATGGACATCACGCCCATCTATCTGGAAGACGAACAGCAGCAGCCGGCCGCGGTCGGCGCGGTGGTGATGCTGAAGTCCACCGCGCGCATGGGCCGCCAGCTGCAAAATCTGTCGGTGAACGACGATACCGAATTCGACCACATCGTGGCGGTGAGCGCCAAGATGCGTCACGTGCTGGAGCAGGCGCGCAAGTTGGCGATGCTCGATGCGCCGCTGCTGATCGTCGGCGATACCGGCACCGGCAAGGATATTCTGGCCCGCGCCTGCCATTTGCGCAGCCCGCGCGGCAAACAGCCGTTCCTGGCGCTGAACTGCGCCGCACTGCCGGATGACGTGGTGGAGAGCGAGCTGTTCGGCCATGCGCCGGGCGCTTATCCCAACGCGCTGGAAGGCAAGAAGGGCTTCTTCGAGCAGGCCAACGGCGGCTCGGTGCTGCTGGATGAGATCGGCGAAATGTCGCCGCGCATGCAGACCAAACTGCTGCGTTTCCTCAACGACGGCACCTTCCGCCGGGTCGGCGAAGAGCATGAGGTGCACGTCGACGTGCGCGTGATCTGCGCCACCCAGAAAAACCTCACCGAGCTGGTGCAGCGCGGCGAATTCCGCGAAGATCTCTATTATCGCCTCAACGTGCTGACCATCACCATCCCGCCGCTGCGCGAACGTCCGCAGGACATCATGCCGCTGACCGAGCTGTTCGTGGCGCGCTTCGCCGATGAGCAGGGCGTGGCGCGGCCCAAACTGGCGAGCGATTTGGGCGGCTTCCTCAGCAAGTACGGCTGGCCGGGCAACGTGCGCCAGCTGAAAAACGCCATCTACCGCGCGCTGACGCAAACCGAAGGCTACGAACTGCGGCCGCAGGATATCGTGTTGCCGGAGTTCGAGGTGGAGATGTCGCTGGGCGACGAGGTGCTGGACGGCTCGCTGGACGACATCAGCAAGCGTTTCGAGCGCTCGGTGCTGACGCGTCTGTATCGCACCTATCCCAGCACCCGCAAGCTGGCGAAGCGCCTGGGCGTTTCCCACACCGCCATCGCCAACAAGCTGCGCGAGTATGGCCTGAGCAGCCGCAAAGGCGGCGCCGAGGGCGAAGAATAAGAAAGGCGCCTTGCAGCGCCTTTAATGGGTATCCAAAGCCGGCGTTCGCCGGCTTTATTATTTCAGCGCAGCCAGCGCCGCGTCGTAGTCCGGCTCGGTGGTGATTTCGTTCACCAGCTCGCTGTACAGCACGTTGTCCTGGCCATCCAGCACCACGACTGCACGCGCGGTCAGGCCCGCCAACGGGCCTTCGGCGATTTCGACGCCGTACGCCTGCTTGAACTCGGCGCCGCGCAGGGTGGACAGGGTGACCACGTTGCTCAGGCCTTCCGCGCCGCAGAAGCGAGACTGCGCGAACGGCAGATCGGCGGAGATGCACAGCACCACGGTGTTATCCAGGCCGCTGGCCAGCTGGTTGAATTTACGCACCGACGTCGCGCAGACGCCGGTATCGATGCTTGGGAAGATGTTCAGGACTTTGCGTTTACCCGCGAAGCTGCTCAGCGCTACGTCTGACAGGTCTTTGGCAACCAGTGAGAAGGCCTTGGCCTGTTCGCCCTGCTGTGGCAGTTTGCCCGCTACGCTGACCGGATTGCCTTGAAAATGTACTGTCTGAGTCATTGCTAGATTCCTTTTACAGGTGTTTATACAAAGGGTATGAACCTGATGAAACGGCGCACCGGCAACGGCATTTAACATCAGGTTCACACCCTGGCGCCAGTTTATGACAACCGGGGCGGATTGGATATCAAAGTTTGCTAAATAGTTGTATATATTAGGCTGTTCTATAAAACATCACCGGCGCATCAGCCTGGCTGAATGCGCAGTTTTCGCTCAGGAGCCGTTATGAGAGACATGCGTTTTTACCCGGAAGCCTGGCCGCTGCATACCGCCTTCGTGATTGCGCGCGGCAGCCGCACCGAAGCCCGGGTGGTGGTGGTCGAAATCGAACAGCAGGGCGTGCGCGGCACCGGTGAATGCACGCCGTACCCGCGTTACGGCGAGAGCGAGGAATCGGTGATGGCGCAGCTGGCAGAGATGGCGCCGGCGATCGCACAAGGCATAACCCGCGAGCAGCTGCTGGCGCAGATGCCGGCGGGCGCCGCCCGCAACGCGCTGGATTCGGCACTGTGGGATCTGGAGTGCCGCTTGCACGGGCAGAGCCTGTGGCAGCGCAGCGGCGTGGCGGCACCGGCGCATATCCACATGGCGCAGACCGTCAGCATCGGCACGCCGGAAGCGATGGCCTTCGCCGCACGCGAACTGGAGCGGCAGGGTGCCACGCTGCTGAAGATCAAACTCGACGATCACTATATCAGCGAACGACTGGTGGCGATCCGCGCTGCGGTGCCGCAGGCGACGCTGATCGTCGACGCCAATGAGTCCTGGCAGGCGGAAGGGCTGGCGGCGCGCTGCCAGCTGCTGGCCGATCTCGGCGTGGCGATGCTGGAGCAGCCGCTGCCGGCCGGTGACGACGCCGCGCTGGAGCACTTTATTCATCCGCTGCCGATCTGCGCCGATGAAAGCTGCCACACCCGCGCCGATCTGCCGCGGCTGGCGCAGCGCTATCAGATGATCAATATCAAACTGGACAAAACCGGCGGCTTGACCGAGGCGTTGGCGCTGGCGCAGGCCGCGCGCGAACAAGGGTTCGCCATCATGCTCGGCTGCATGTTGTGCACGTCGCGGGCGATATCCGCCGCCTTGCCGCTGGCGCCGGCGGCGCGCTTCGTCGATTTGGACGGCCCGACCTGGCTGGCGCGGGACGTCGAACCGGGTCTGGCGTTCGAATGCGGGGCGATCGTCGATATCGCCCCGTAAGGATTAATTCGGGTAGGTCAGCAGCTCGGTCATCGCGTCGATGTAGCGCTCGCTGGCGGCATCGGCGGAGATCGGCGGGAATTCGGCGGTGATGCACGGCAGCGACAGATCCGCGCACCAGCTGCCGAACGAACCGGGCGTTTCATAACCGACGCTGGTCACCAGTGGCAGTTCGAACTTGTGCGCCAGCCAAACGCCGAGCCGCGAGCTGGCGGGATCTTCGATGCAGGCCAGCGGCTCATGGAACGACACCACCCAGTGGGGCTTCAGGCGATGGATCAGGTGACACAGCGCCTGGGTTTCCGGTTCGGAACCGGGGCGCCCGCCGGTGGAGAGCTTGACGTCGCGCACCGGCGCCGCGCTGTTCCAGCGGTAGACGGTGTCGCCGGAACGCCAGTTGGCGGCCGGGAAGTTGCGGTTCAGATCGACGCCGTTGGCATTGGCGCGCAACCCCAGCTGGCAGCCGTCGGGGTTGACCGCCAGCACCACGTGGTGCCGCAGCCGCTCGGGGGCGATGCTGCGCAGCGCGCAGGACAGGGTCACGATGGCGGCGCTCTCATCGCCGTGGGTGCCGGCGATGATCAGCCCGGTCTGCGGGCCGCTGCTCGCCGCCGGGAAATAGAGCAGCGGAGCACCCAGCAGCGAGCTGCCGTAGTTCTCTCCTGCGATGGCCAACTGGCCACGTTCACTGCGTGGTCGATGTTCGGTCATGGTGTTGTCCCTGGATTAAAGGTCGAGAGTCATTGTCATTTTATTCAGTGTATTACGCTTTGAGACATCTTTCCCATCGCAATTGTGCGGCGTTTGCGCGATCTGTGACGCGGCGGCGGCGAAAACGCCAATTAAACCGCACCTGGCCTGACGCTGTTGTTATACTAACGGCAGTGCTAAGCCAATCACCCGCAAGAGGATTTAACATGCCAGTAGCCAGAATCATCGCCAGCTATAGCGAAAATGAAAATGACACCATCACGCTGCTGTGCGGCGTGGACGCTGAAAACCAGATCCGCCAGGGGGAGTGGTTCGGCGTGGTGAAAAACGACGACGGGCGCGGGGATGAATCGAACTATCCGTTCACCCTGCATATCGATTACCAGAAAGATGCCTTCTACCTCGATTACGGCTACGACGACGCCGACGCGCGCCAGCTGCAAAAAACCGATATTTCGGCCCGTCCGCTGGCCGAGAAAGGCTTTTTCACCGTGTTCGATGAAGAAGAAGGCGAAGAGTTCAGCTACCGCATCAACAGCATCCACCTGTACGACTGACGGTCGCTGCTGCAAACACCGCCCGTGCCGCCCTGCGCCGCGCGGGTTTTTTATCGCCTGAATCGCACTTTTTGCAACTTCTCGGCCGTGAGCGCTAGGCCGGACGGATCTTGTGCTATATGATAAAAAATTCAGATGGTTAACGGGGGAACATCATAATGACGGGAAGAAAAATGCAACGAGGTTTTCGTTTGGCGCTTTGCGCGGCGGCGATCGGCGCCTGTATGAGCAGCGCCATGGCGGCGCAGGTTCCCCCGGGCACCGCGCTGGCGGCCAAACAGGAAATCGTGCGCCATATTAAAGACGAACCGGCCTCGCTCGATCCGATCAAAGCGGTTGGCCTGCCGGAGGCCCAGCTGGCGCGCGATCTGTTCGAAGGGCTGGTCAATCAGGACGCCAACGGGAAAGTGATCCCCGGCGTGGCCACGCGCTGGCAGACCAGCGACAACCAGACTTACATTTTCCATCTGCGTAAAGACGCGCGGTGGTCAAACGGTGACCCTGTCACGGCGAAGGACTTCGTCTACAGCTGGCAGCGGCTGGTAGAGCCGAAAAACCTGTCGCCGTTCGCCTGGTTCGCGCAGCTGGCGGGGATCCAGAACGCCGAACAGATCATCAGCGGCAAATTGCCGGCCGATCGCTTGGGCGTGTCGGCGCCGGACGACTACACGCTAAAAGTGCAGCTGGACAAACCGGTGCCTTATTTCGTCAGCCTGACGGCCAACTTCAGCCTGTTCCCGGTGAATCAGGCAGTGGTGGAAAAATACGGCAACGACTGGACCAAGGTCGGCAATCTGGTGGGCAACGGCGCGTTCAAACTGCAGGAGCGGGTGGTGAACGAGAAGCTGGTACTGACGCCTAACGATCATTACTGGGATCATGCGCATACCGTGCTGACCAAAGTGACCTTCGTACCCATCAACCAGGAATCCAACGCCACCAAGCGTTACCTGGCAGGTGACATCGATATCACCGAATCCTTCCCGAAAAACATGTATCAGAAGCTGCTGAAAGACATTCCGGGGCAGGTGTACACGCCGGATCAGCTCGGCACCTATTACTACGCGTTCAACACCCAGCGCGCGCCGACCAACGACGTGCGGGTGCGCCAGGCCTTGTCCTATGCCATCGATCGCAAGATTATTGCCGAAAAAGTGCTGGGCACCGGCGAAAAACCGGCCTATCACTTCACGCCGGACGTGACCGCCGGGTTCAAACCGGAAGTGAGCTTGCTGCAACAGCAATCACAGGCGGAGTTGGACGCGCAGGCCAAGGCGTTGCTGCAGGCGGCCGGTTACGGCCCGAACAACCCGCTGAAGCTGACGCTGCTGTATAACACCTCGGAAAGCCACCAGAAGATCGCCATCGCCGTGGCTTCGATGTGGAAGAAGAAGCTGGGGATTGACGTCAAGCTGCAGAACCAGGAATGGAAAACCTACATCGACAGCCGCAACACCGGCAATTTCGACGTGATCCGCGCCTCCTGGGTAGGTGACTATAACGAAGCGTCGACCTTCCTGTCGCTGCTGACCTCGACCCACAGCGGCAACATCGCCAAGTTCAAGAACGCGGACTATGACAAGCTGCTGGCGCAGGCGGGGCGGGAAACCAATCCGGCGGCGGTGACCGCCGATTACAACAAGATGGAGCAGATCATTGCCGATCAGGCGCCGATCGCGCCGATTTACCAGTACACCAACGGCCGCCTGATCAAGCCGTGGGTAAAAGGCTACCCGATCACCAATCCGGAAGACGTGGCCTACAGCCAGACGATGTATATCATCAAACACTGAGTCGATTTATTTATCGCCCCCGTCTAATGCGGGGGCTTTATTTTTTTTTTTCGACGATGAAACTAAGAAGATAATTAATTATTCCACGCGATAAACCCCGTTTAATAATAAACAGGGTTACCATCATCACAGTATTTTCGCTATTTCAGAGAATGGTTACGCTTATAGACAGTCCCGCATGGCATCCACCACCACCCGGCCGTTCATGTCGGTTTGAGTGATGCGGTAACTGGTGGGGTACGAGCGTCGGGTGCTGAAACGATCGTGGACGGAGACCTTGCCAATCTGCAGGCCGGCGGCGTTTTTCACCACAAACTCACTGATCTCTTCCTGGCCCTGGTTTTGCAAATGGATATTGCTGATTTTTTCCAGCGTATCGCTGGCGTTTATTTTTAAATGGTCGCGTAACATAACTACCTCCTCGTAGTGAGAAAAGTATATGCCCCTAAAATTTGCGCTGAAACAGCTTTGTGTTGATTTATTATTATCATTTTGAATTAAAAATGATAGCAATATGTTAAGTCATAATAATAACGGCATTGCCAGCGCTTTATCGGCGATATTGCCTGATTTGTCGGCAAAGGTTTATTTCATTGCCGTTATTATTAGTCTGCATTAATGGGGAAAAGCGCCTGCCTGGCCGCCGGGGCGGAAAATACGCAGGCGACGTTGTGCCCGCAGCCGGGAACGATCGTTAACCGATGCGGCTTCTCCGGCGCCAGGTAATGCCGATCGTAGTCGGCGTAGGCCAGGGCGCGCTGCAATCGATAGGGGCCCTGCAACTGGGCGGCGCAGGATTTGTCAAGTATCCGATAGTAGGCGCCCGGCGCGGCGCCGGTATCCTCGGCGGCGGCCAGATAGGTGATATCGGCGGCGGCGTAACGCCGACGAGCCGCGTCGGCGGTGCGCTGCAGGTGAGCGGGAAACGCTTCCAGACCGTATTTCCATCGGTTGGCCTGCGGACAATGGCCGGCGTCCAGCGTTTGCCAGCGAAAACGGCAGGTTTCTTCACTGCTGCAGTTTCCCCAACTGGTGGGCAGAGGGCGCAGGCGATCAAAATAGAGCCAGCTGCCGGGATCGGCCACCACATAGCGCAGACGCACTCCGCGTGGCGGCTGGGCAAAGCCGACATAATGCTGCACGAACTGGGCGCCGGCGGAAAAACCGGCCACGGTTATCGACTGCAGCGACGGCCAGCGCCGTTTCAGATCGGCCAGCAGGTTATCCATGGCGTTAAATGAGCCGGTCTTCCCGCCATTATCCAAATCGCCCTCGATCCAGGAGCCGCAGCGCCACAGGGCGTCGCCGTCTTGCGGCTGGGGCAGACCGGCGGAATGGCAGTGGGCGGCGAGTTTTACCGGTACCTGAAACAGCGGGGCGACCAGCAAGCTGCTGTCTCCCGCTCCCTGCGCGGCGTCGATCGCCGCTTGCAACGTCCTGGCGGCGTCGCGTGGATGGCCGTGCATCACCACCAGTGCGCTACGCGGCTGGGGGGATCGGGCGTGAGCGACAAAATAAGGCAGGGAACCGGCCGCCGTCGGCGCGCGATAGGGCGTGGCGAGGCGCTCCAACACCGGCTCTGCACGAACCGATTGGCCGAACAGCAGCAGGGCGGCCATTGCGATGCACCGCAGGCGGCGCATTCTCGTCAGGCTCGGCGCAGCGCAGTGCGCATTTGTCTCAGGACTTCCCGGCATCGTTGTTCCTCACGCGCTCGTTGGTAGTAGCGATAAAAGGCGCGTTCCGAGCTGAGGTTACCCGCGCGTGCCAGCTGTCTGAAGGTCAGGTATGCCAGGCTGAACATAATGATAATAAATAATAAGCCGGGGAACAGCAGCGTCCAGCCGTCGGTGATGCGCGCATTAGGCAGATAGCTGAGTGAATGGGGCGTAATCAATACCCCTGACTGCTGCAGTCCCCATTGAGTCAACGCGGGGAACAGTACCAGCAGCGTGACGAACAGCAAATACAGCAAAAAATAGCGACACGAAAGCAGGAAACGTTTGAAAGCGTTATTGGCGCTTGGCCGCAAAACGAAGCCCGCGGACGTGGCGCGCAAGATTTGCTGGCGGCCACCGGTGAAGCGATAACGTTCCAGCGCCGCTACGCTGTCCGGCAATGCCAGCAGCAGTTGCAGCGCAGTAAGGCCGGCGCTGCTGTTGCAGAGATAGTCGCGAAATCGCAACAGGCGTATGGGGGCGCTCTGGCGCTTCTCGACGGATTCGAGCAGGTTCAGCAGCTTATCGCGGTTTTCCCGCCGAATGCGAAAAGGGGTTTTGACGACGGCGATAAACAGCGTAATGACGGTCGGTAAGACGATTTTCAAAATATCCGCGGCGCTGATTTGTAACATGCGAGTCTCCTCTCGGGCTGTCTTGCGTTCCTTGCGGCAGAAGTATAGACCACGCTTATAGGACAACGTGAAAACTGGCGTTACAGCTTGGCCTTTGATCTCCAAGGCGTTAACGCTAGACTCAGCAACATAAGCAAGACTGAGGGGATAAATGAATGGATGTGATTGAGGGGAGCGAGCTGCAGATCGCCGATGCGGTTTACGCCTACCAGTTGGACGGCAAGGGCGGCGTCACGCCGATCGGGCAGGATGACAAGATCACCTGCGACGCGCCGTGCTGGCTGCATCTTGATTACGCGCACCCGGCCAGCGCCGAATGGCTGAGCACCACGCCGCTGCTGCCGGACTCGGTGCGCGAAGCGCTCTCCGGCGAAAGCTCACGGCCGCGCGTCAGCCGCCAGGGCGAAGGCACCATGATCACCCTGCGCAGCATCAACTTCAACGCCAATTCCCGGCCGGACCAGCTGGTCACCATTCGCGTGTACATCACCGATAAACTGATTGTCTCTACCCGACACCGCAAGGTGTATTCCATCGATCAGGTGGTGAACGATCTGCAAAGCGGCGCCGGGCCGACCAACAGCGGCAGCTGGCTGGTGGAAATTTCCGATGCGTTGACCGATCACACCAGCGAATTTATCGAAGATCTGCACGACAAGATCATCGATCTGGAGGACGCTTTGCTGGAGCAGCAGGTGCCGGAGCGCGGCCAGCTGGCGCTGATCCGTAAACAGCTGATCGTGCTGCGCCGCTATATGGCGCCGCAGCGCGACGTCTTCGCGCGGCTGGCCAGCGACCGCCTGCCGTGGATGAGCGACGACGATCGCCGCCGCATGCAGGACATCGCCGATCGCCTGGGGCGGGGATTGGACGATCTGGACGGCAGCATCGCGCGCACCGCCATCTTGTCCGACGAAATCACCACGGTGATGGCCGATGCGATGAACCGCCGCACTTACACCATGTCATTGTTGGCGATGGTATTTCTGCCTACCACCTTCCTGACCGGGTTGTTCGGGGTCAACCTTGGCGGCATTCCGGGCGGCGGCAATCCTCTCGGTTTTGCGGCGTTTTGCCTGATGCTGGGCGGGTTGGTGCTTGGCGTCGCCTGGTGGCTGAAGCGCAGCCGCTGGCTGTAGGCAAAAATGACGAAAACCCGGTTAACATTGAGCAATATCAACATTTAGCCGGGGGAAATGGGGCATGATCTCTCTCGCAGGTGAATGCAACGTCAAGCGATGGGCGTTGCGCTCCATAATTGTCCTACTTTCTTATTTTTGAATTACTGCATAGCACATTTGATTCGTACAATGCCGGTTTAATCACCGGCATTTTTTTATTCGGCATTCCTCTTTTCTTCAGGCCGCGCTTTCATCCCAGAAGCTGGCTTCAATCTTGTGCCCATCCAAATCACGGACAAAGCAGCCGTAGTAAGCCTCGCCGTAGTGCGGCCGCGAACCGGGCGCGCCTTCATCGGCGGCGCCGGCCAGCAACGCCTGGCGATGGAATTCATCCACCTGTTGCTTGCTGGTGGCGAAAAAACCGACGTGCGTGCCGTTGCCGGGCGAGGCCGGGCGGCCGTCGATCGGCACCTGCAGCCAAAACTCCGGATAGTCGCGGCCGTAACCGATGGCGCCGGGATGCTCCAGCACGCGTCGGCAACCCAAGGCGGCCAGCGTGCGATCGTAAAAGGCGGCGGCGGCCTCGAAATCGTTGGAGCCCAGCGAGACGTGGGACAGGCAGGGGGTGATATTCATTGCGCGATCTCCATATGACTGTATAAATAAACAGTATAGGGTAAAAACGGCACCGCCCAGTAAATTTTGCGCAAACTGTGAACAGGATCGAGATCGTCGAGAGAGGGGAATGTCGCCGCTTGCAGAGGGCAAGCGGCGAGAGGGGCTTATTTGATTTCCAGTACGTTCAAACGCTCTGGCGCAGGCACCGCGTCGTCCGAGTCTTCCGGCTGCCAACCTACGGGCTGCATCGGGATGTCTTCGCGATCGAAGGCCAAATCGCCGCCGTCCACCACGGCGCTACCGTGGTGAATGCCTTTGAAATCGAACAGATTGATGTCGCTCAGGTGCGAAGGCACCACGTTTTGCATGGCGCTGAACATGGTTTCCAACCGGCCAGGGTAACGCTTGTCCCAGTCGCGCAGCATATCGCCGATCACCTGGCGCTGCAGGTTAGGCTGCGAGCCGCACAGGTTGCATGGGATGATTGGGAATTCCTTGGCGATCGAGAAGCGTTCGATGTCTTTCTCGCGGCAGTAGGCCAGCGGGCGGATCACCACGTGCTGGCCGTCGTCGCTCATCAGCTTGGGCGGCATGCCTTTCATCTTGCCGCCGTAGAACATGTTGAGGAACAGCGTTTGCAGAATGTCGTCGCGGTGGTGGCCCAGCGCGATCTTGGTGGCGCCCAGTTCGGTGGCGGTGCGGTACAAAATGCCGCGGCGCAGGCGCGAGCACAGTGAACAGGTGGTTTTGCCTTCCGGGATCTTGTCTTTAACGATGCTGTAGGTGTTCTCTTCGACGATCTTGTACTCCACCCCCAGGCTTTCCAGGTAGGCGGGCAGAATATGCTCCGGGAAGCCGGGCTGCTTCTGATCGAGGTTCACCGCCACCAGGGAGAAGTTGACCGGCGCGCTCTGCTGCAGATTGCGCAGGATCTCCAGCATGGTGTAGCTGTCTTTACCGCCGGACAGACAGACCATGATGCGGTCGCCTTCTTCAATCATATTGAAATCGGCGATCGCTTCGCCCACGTTGCGGCGCAGGCGCTTTTGCAATTTGTTGAGGTTGTACTGCTCTTTTTGGCTAACGGATTGCTTTTCTGACATTTAAATCGTGCTCATTCTCAATGGGGGGCACTAGGGGCATGGCGTTGTAGCCGCGAGTTTACCATTCAACCGGCCGCTTTTGATCATTATTCATCATCCTGCTGCCACGCGCCCGACGCGAGGCCTGTATGGTACGGATTGCGCGCAGGAATGCCAGCGGGTTTTTGCTGCGGCTGACGCCGGCGGTAAAAGAACAGGGCGCGAATCGCTCGCGCCCTGAGGGAGGTTACTCTGCGGCGGATTTTTCCGCCTTGCCGGCCAGCAGGCTGAGGAAATCGTATTTCTCCTGCAGCTCTTTCTCGGCGGCCTGATACAGCGCGCTGGCCACTTCCGGCTGCTGCGCGTTCAGGCGGCGGAAACGCTGTTCTTTCAGCAGCGTTTCCGACAGGCTGCTGTTCGGCGGCCGCGAATCCAGCGCCAATGCGGCCTTGCCCTCGGCGCTGCGGCGCGGATCGAAGCGGTACAGCGGCCAGAAGCCGGTGGCGGTCAGCTGTTTCATCTGATCGTGGCTGAGCGCCAGATCGTAGCCGTGCTCTTCGCACGGGCTGTAGGCGATGATCAGCGACGGCCCCGGATAGGCCTCGGCCTCCTGAATCGCTTTCACCGTTTGGTTGAGCTGCGCCCCCAGCGAGATCTGCGCCACGTAGACATGGCCGTACATCATCATGCTGACGCCCAAATCCTTGCGCGCCTTGCGCTTGCCGTGTTCGCCGAACTTGGTCACCGCGCCGAGCGGCGTGGCCTTCGACTGCTGGCCGCCGGTGTTCGAGTAGCACTGGGTGTCGAGCACCAGCACGTTGACGTTCTCCGTCAGGCTGAGGACGTGATCCAAACCGCCGAAGCCGATGTCGTAGGCCCAACCGTCACCGCCGATCAGCCAGATGGATTTATCCACCAGGTAGTCGGCGCCGGCCGCCAGCTGGCGCGCGTCTTCGCCTTCGAGATTGGCCAACAGCGTGCGCAGTTCGGCGATCTGCTTACGGCGCGGCTCCGGCGCCACGTCGCCCATCTGCAGGGCATTGACCAACCGCTCCGGCAGCTGCGGCGCCAGAGCATTCAGCAGGCGCAGCACTCGCGCGCGATGTTGATCGACTGTTAAACGGAAGCCCAGGCCGAATTCGGCGTTGTCTTCGAACAGCGAGTTGGCCCACGCCGGGCCGCGCCCTTCGGCGTTGGTGGTGTAAGGCGTGGTCGGCAGGTTACCGCCGTAGATCGACGAGCAGCCGGTAGCGTTGGCGATCAGCAAACGGTCGCCATAGAGCTGGGTCAACAGCTTGATGTACGGCGTTTCGCCGCAGCCGGAGCAGGCGCCGGAGTACTCGAACAGCGGCGTGATCAGCTGCGAGGTGCGAATGTCGATGCGCTCCAGCTGCGCCGGATCGATTTCCGGCAGCTGCAGGAAGAAGTCGTAGTTGTCTTTTTCCGCCGTCAGATTATCGAGGCGCGAAGCCATGTTGATGGCCTTGATCTCCGGGTTCTGGCGATCTTTCGCCGGGCAGACCTCGACGCACAGGTTACAGCCGGTGCAATCCTCCGGCGCTACCTGCAGCACGTATTTCTGGCCGCGCATATCGCGCGCTTTGACATCCAGCGACTGCAGGGAGGCGGGGGCGTGCTCCATCTCCGCCGGCTGAACCACCTTGGCGCGAATGGCGGAGTGCGGGCAGGCGGCGACGCAGTGGTTGCACTGGGTACACAGGTCGGGCTGCCAGATCGGGATCGCTTCGGCGATGTTGCGCTTTTCCCATTGGGTGGTGCCCACCGGCCAGGTGCCGTCCGGCGGGAAGGCGGAAACCGGCAGCGCATCGCCCAGCCCGGCCAGCATCGCGGCGGTGACGGTTTTGACGAAGTCCGGCGCGGCGTCCGAGACCACCGGCGGGCGCATCGGGCTGCTGACGTCGACCGGCTGCAGCGGGATCTCGGTCAGCGCGGCCCGGGTGGCGCCCAGCGCCTGCCAGTTGCGCTCGACGATCTCCTGGCCCTTGCTGCTGTAGCTGCGGGCGATGGCGTCCTGCAGCTGTTGCAGCGCCACGTCGCTCGGCAGGATCTGCGTCAGGTGGAAGAACGCCATCTGCATCACGGTGTTGATGCGCGCGCCGAGCCGGCATTCGCGCGCCAGCTTGGCGGCGTTGATGATATAGAAACGCGCCTGGCGTTGGTGCAACAGCGCCTGAACCTCCTGCGGCAGGCGCGACCAGACCTCGTCGGCGCCGTAAGGGGTATTGAGCAGGAAGGTGCCACCGGGCTTCAGGCGTTCGACCATTTGGTACTTATCGATAAACTGCAGCTGGTGGCAGCCGATGAAGTCCGCGCGGCTGACCAGGTAGGCCGAGTTGATCGGCTGCTCGCTGACGCGCAGGTGCGACACCGTCAGGCCGCCGGCCTTTTTGGAATCGTAGACGAAATAGCCCTGGGCATACAGCGGCGTGGCGTTGCCGATGATCTTGATGTTGTTCTTGGTGGCCGAGACCGAGCCGTCGCTGCCCAAACCGTAGAACAGCGCTTCCAGCGAGGCGCGCTGCGGCAGGATTTCGTCGCTCAGCGGCAGCGAAAGCCCGGTGACATCATCGAAGATGCCGACGGTAAAGCGCGGGCGCGGCTGCGGCTGGGCCAGCTCGCGGAACACCGCCAGCGCGCAGTCAGGGCCGAACTCTTTCGATGACAGGCCGTAACGGCCGCCGATCACCTGCGGCAGCGTGGCGCGCTCACCCCGGCTGTAGGCTTCCGCCAGCGCGGTCATCACGTCCAGATACAGCGGCTCGGCCAGCGCGCCCGGTTCTTTGGTGCGATCGAGCACCGCGACGCTGCGCACGCTGTCCGGCAGCGCGCCGAGCAGGTATTTGGCGGAGAACGGCCGGAACAGCCGCACCTTCAGCACGCCGACTTTCTCGCCGCGGGTCAGCAGGGTGTCGATCACCTCTTCGCAGGTGCCGGCGGCGGAGCCCATCACCACCACCACGCGCTCGGCCTGCGGGTGGCCGTAATAGTCGAACGGCCGATAGTGGCGGCCGGTGAGGGCGGCGAAGGCTTCCATGGCGTCGATCACGTGCTGGCCGGTGGCGTCATACCACGGGTTGGTGGCTTCGCGCGACTGGAAATAGGTGTCCGGGTTGGCGGAAGTGCCGCGCACCACCGGATGATCCGGCGACAGCGCCCGGCTGCGGTGAGCGTCGATCGCCGCCTGCGGCAGCATTTGCCGCAGCGTATCGTCGCTGAGCGGTACGATCTTGTTGATTTCGTGCGAGGTGCGGAAGCCGTCGAAGAAATGGATAAACGGCACGCGCGCGTTGAGGGTGGCGGTCTGCGAGATCAGCGCGAAGTCCTGCGCCTCCTGCACGCTGCCGGCGCACAGCATGGCGCAGCCGGTCTGGCGCACCGCCATCACGTCCGAGTGGTCACCGAAGATGGACAGCGCGTGCGTGGCTACGGTGCGCGCGGCGACGTGCAGCACAAACGGCGTCAGCTCGCCGGCAAGTTTGTACAGTGTGGGGATCATCAGCAGCAGACCCTGCGATGAGGTGAACGAGGTCGACAGCGCGCCGGTTTGCAACGCGCCGTGCACGGTGGCGATCGCGCCGCCTTCCGACTGCATTTCCACCACCCGCGGGATGTCACCCCAGATGTTTTGCCGGCCATCGCCGGACCAGGCATCCGCCTGCTCCGCCATGGTGGAACTCGGCGTGATAGGGTAGATGGCAATCACTTCGTTGGTGCGATAGGCCACGGAAGCGACTGCATTATTACCATCTGTAGTTATCATCGGCGTTACCTTTTCATTGCTCTCAAAGCCGCGAAAGCGCACTTTCGCAGTAATGGAAAAAAGTCTAACAGAGGGTTTGAACGCGGCTTTATCGTGTTTGTGTGGCGGGTGACAAATCGTCAAAGGCCTATTTCCTCGTCGATTGGGGGCCGGCGGCAATAAATTGTTTTCACCGTTTAAAGACAATTTATTTCCGGCACGTCATAATTGCGCATCGGCAAACTGACAGAAGAAAATCATGAGCGCATTTATGTATTTGACGATGGCGATAGTCGCGGAAGTGATCGCCACCACCATGTTGAAAGCCTCCGAGGGCTTTACCCGCCTGTGGCCGTCGCTGCTGGTGGTGCTGGGCTACGGCGTGGCATTTTGGGGGCTGTCGATGGTGGTCAAGAGTATGCCGCTGGGCATCGTGTATGCGATTTGGTCAGGCATGGGGATCGTGCTGGTGTCGGTCGCCGCGGTATTTGTTTATCAGCAAAAATTGGATTGGCCGGCGATCGTCGGCATGGGATTAATTATTGCCGGCGTGCTGGTGATTAATTTACTGTCGAAAGCCACGGTGCACTGAGTGTTATTTTAATGTGAAAAAAGGCCGGCGCGACAGCGAGTCGCGCCGGTTGAAGAATTCAGCCATCATTCACTGAAAATAGTGGAATGCTAATTACTTAGCGCCGCCAGCATAGACGCAAATATCGTCCTCTCCGGTAGCAAAAAATGCGCCGTTTCACTGAAAGCACGCGAAGATAATGAATAGCGATATCGCCGGAAAAACTTCCTGGTCGGCAGCGGTGACGTTATCACTTTCTGCGTGCGGCCGAAGCCTGGCAGCGGGTGGCGCCGTCACGTTTGGCACCGCGCTCCGGTGCGGAAATATTCTGCAAACAAAATAAATGTCCGGCCGCCGCAAAAAAACGACAAATAATGGCTGGAATATATTTTCATTATTTATATATCGAGCTAGATTAAACAAGTTTGCATCAAAGATAGCGAAACGTGTCCGCCAAGTGACGCGCGTTATCAGCAATGGCGATTTTACACAGCGCAGTTCCGGGTTCAGGAGTGGGATAATGACGACATCAAAATGGCTGCTTGCCAGCGCCGTGCTGCTTTTAGCCGCCTGCAGCAGCAATAACGAAGAACCAGTACAGCAGGGCAACAGTGCCAGAATCAATACGTTGCAGACCAGCGCCGGTTGCGCGGCGGTCGGCGGCGTCACCACCATCGCGCACAACCTGAACGGTGAAGCGCTGCGCATGTGCCAAATGCCGAACGGCAAGCAGTGCGAAGAACGCACGCTGGGCCTGGGCAGCTGCGCCGGGTAAGCCCGCGGCGCCAGGCCTGGCGCGCAGGATCAATACACCCAATCGCGCAGGGTATAGATAAGCGTGTGGCCGCTGCCGTTGAGCGTCAGCTGCTGGGCGCTTAGCGTCACTTCGGCGCCGTTTTCCAGCACGGTGCCGATCACTTGATCCCAGCGGTTGCGCTGTTCATCAGGGCACAGCCTGCGCGTCGTGGCCAGCGGTTTCACCGTCAGCACGCCGTCGCGTAATTGCCCCTGGCCGAAGAAGCGGTTGCACATCGCACCGGAGACATGCAGGTTTTCGCCGAACTCCAGATTGAGCAGGCCGCCGCCCGCCGGTGGCTTCGCCGTTTCGCCATCCACGCTCTGCAACACGAAGTTGTGATGCAGCAGATCGCCTGGCGTGACGGCCGTATGTGGTTTCATGCTGCACCCCGCTAAAGCCAGCGCCGCAAGGGCGGCTACCGTGGTTTTTCTCATCGCGTTCTCTCAAATAAACAGGGCGCCGCAAGGGCGCCCCGAGGTGACGCTCAGGCGTTCAACTGGTTCGGGCAGGCTTCGCCGCGATCCAACTGGCTAATGTTCTGCAGCGTGGTTTGCGAAATGCTGGTCAGCGCCTCTTCGGTCAGGAAGGCCTGATGGCCGGTAAACAGCACGTTGTGGCAGGCCGAGAGGCGGCGGAACACGTCGTCCTGAATCACGTCGTTAGACTTGTCTTCGAAGAACAGATCGCGTTCGTTCTCGTAAACGTCCATTCCCAGCGCGCCGATTTTCTGCTGCTTCAGCGCGTCGATGGCGGCGGTGGAGTCGATCAGCGCGCCGCGGCTGGTGTTGATCACCATCACGCCGTTTTTCATCATCGCGAAGGCGTCGGCATTCAGCAGATGGTGGTTTTCCGGCGTCAGCGGGCAGTGCAGGGTGATCACGTCGGACTGCGCGTACAGCGTTTTCAGGTCGACATACTCCGCGCCCAGTTCCAGCGCCTGTTCGCTCGGGAACGGATCGTAAGCCAGCAGCTTCATACCGAAGCCTTTCAGAATGCGCATCGTCGCCACGCCGATTTTACCGGTGCCGATCACGCCGGCGGTGCGGTTGTGCATGTTAAAGCCGATCAGCCCTTCCAGCGAGAAATTGGCGTCGCGGGTGCGTTGATAGGCGCGGTGAATACGGCGGTTCAGGCACATCATCATGCCTACCGCGTGTTCCGCCACGGCTTCCGGTGAGTAGGCCGGCACGCGCACTACCTTGATGCCCAGTTCTTTGGCGGCGTCCAGATCGACATTATTGAAACCGGCGCAGCGCAGGGCGAGAATTTCGACGCCCAGCGCCGCCAGTTCTTCGAGCACTTCACGGCTGCCGTCGTCGTTGACGAAGATACACACCGCCTTGCAACCGGCGGCCGTTTTGGCGGTTTTTTTGCTGAGTAAAAAGTCGAAGAATTCCAGCTCATAGCCAAACTGCTGATTCACCAGTTCGAGATATTTACGGTCATACTGTTTGGTACTGTATATCGCCAATTTCATCGTGGTTTCTCCACCGTGATTTTGTGATCAATTTAACAGATTTTAGTAAATTCGACAATTGGTTAGCAGTTTGTCCCGCGCGGGGCTTGTTCTATCAGACAGGGGAGTGAAACCGGCCCGCATTGGGCCGGTTCACGCGGTTTTAACGAGCGATTTCCGTGTAATGATGCTCATCGTAATCATGGGTCAAATAACTGTTAACGACATCGTTAAAGGCGATCCAATGAGGCGTTTTCTGGTGTGCTGAAAGCGCCGCCTTATCGTCCCAGTTTTCGATCAGCGCGTAGCTGTTCTCATCGCTCTGGCATTGCCAAAGCTGGTAAAAAGAGCAGCCGGTTTCTTTATTGATTGGATTCCTGCACCATGGTGTTGAGCAGGCTCAGAAACGCTTGCCGCTTGGCCGGATTGACCTGAAAAAAGACGTTGAGCGTAATCATGATTGATTTCCTCGGTCGGTAATGAAACTGGATATCTCCAGGGGCAGCATTGTGCTGACAGCGAGGATTTTACGGACTTGATGGTTGACTAAAAGTGAAATAAAGTTCGTGAATCGTTCACTTTTGGTGAAGGCTTAAGATGTTTAAACGTGCCCAGTTAGCCGCCTTTTGCATGGTGGTGGAGTCGGAGAGTCTCACGGCCGCGGCGGAGCAGCTGTTTTGCGTGCCCTCTAACGTGACCAAGAAATTAAAAGAGCTGGAAATGGCGTGCGGCGTCACGCTGTTCGAGCGTGAGCGCAATCGGCTGTCGCTCACGCCGGAAGGCCGGGCGCTTTACCATAAGGCCAAGCGCTTTTTGGCTATCGAAGAGCGGGCGCGAGCGCAGTTTGAACAGGATCCGGTGCAGGGCGAACTGAGGCTTGGCGCGCTGGATATCGCCTTGAGTCATCATTTGCCGCAAAAGTTGGCCCATTACCGTGCGCAGAATCGCCGCGTTCAGCTGAGTGTGGTGCAGGGATATTCGCTGGATCTGGAGTTTCAGCTGCAAAAAGGGGCGCTGGACGTGGTGTTTTCAGATGGGCCGATCGAACATCCGCAGATGCAGAGCCGGCGTGCTTTCCAGGAGCGTTTGGTCTTCATTGGCGGGGCATGTCGGCCGGCGTTGTTGGCAAAAAGCGATCTCTATGTTTATTCGCGGCAATGCCACTATCGCCATCTGGTGGACGCCTGGCTGCAGAAGCAGCAAGTCATCCCCGCCGCGCTGCTGGAGGTGGAATGCTACGACGTGATATTTGCCTGCGTAACAGCGGGATTAGGCTATGCGTTTGTGCCCGAAAGCCTGGCGCGGCAGCGAAAGGTTGCATACATAGAATGCGGGAATGAAATGCGCAGCGATATTTATGCTATCTGGCGTAAAGCGAGCGACAGCCGCATATTGCACGATTTTATTGACGCCGTGATTCGGCATTAAGGCAAAAAAATCCCCACGGGGGTGTGGGGAATGGCTTCTCTAGTACACAGTTAGCTAGCAGCTGAACTTTTATTAGAATGGTTGCAAGACTATTAATCATCAAAGGCAACGACAATAACAAAAGTCTGAAAACTGTCCTGTTTATGTGATGCATATGTAACGAAAATCTACAACTCCGCACACGTTTGCGCCAAAAAGGTGCAAATCGCCGCTGCGACCCCGCTCAGCTTCACCCTATGTCAAATTCATGCCATCATTATTGTCAATTCAGGCATAGACTTAACCAATGCCTAACTCAGGAACGAAGCAATCATTTAATGACCAGGCGATTAAAAGTATTCATAGGGACGGTGGCGGGCTGCGCAATTCTGGTGCTGGCGTTGTGGCAAACTTTGCCGCGCTGGCTGCCGGGCGTGTTATCGCATTGGTTGCCGGCGGGAAGCCGCCTGGAGTTGCAGGGCAAATTGCACTGGCGCCAGGGCGGCCTGGCGCTGGCGGGGGCGCGTTTCACCGCGCAAGATTGCCTGCTGGCCAACGTCGGGCCGACGCGGTTGGCTTACCGCCAGGGCCGCTGGCAGCTGTCAAGCGATAAGGTCAGCGTCGATAGCGCCTGTTTGTCAAAACTGCCGGCCGGCGACGCCAACAGCGCGCCGCTGGCGCTCGATCAGCTGCAGCAACAGCTGCCGCCGCTGGATCTCACCATTAATGACCTGACGCTGGTTCCCTGGCAGCGCTATGCCGGCAAGCTGCAGCTTTCCTCCGGCCCTGACGGGCAACGCCTGCATTATCAGGGGCCGAATCTCAGCGCTGAGGCGCAGCTGGATGAAAAACAGCAACTGACGTTGCAGAGCCTGACCGTCGTCCCGCCCAACAGCGCGCAACCGCTGCGTCTCGCCGGCAAGATAACCATTCCGCTGGATCTGGCCAGCCTGCCGACGCAGGGCGCGCTGCAGGGGGAAATGCAGACCGCCTATCTGGAAAAACCGGTATTGCTGGACATGCGCTGGCAACAGCGGCAGGGCGTGTTGACGGTAAGCGAAAAAGGCGACGATCGGCCGCTGGCGGTGCTGCCGTGGGAAGTCGCGCCGCAGCGGGTCAGCATCAGGCAGGGCGAGTGGCGTTGGCCGTACAGCGGGCAGCCGTTGAACGGCGGCCTGAGCGTTGCGCTGCACGACTGGAGCAAAGGGTGGGATGAAACGGAGATCAGCGCGCGGCTGAACGTGATCACCGCCGGCCACAACGGCAAGGGCAATGCGGTGCTCACCCTCGGGCCGGGCAAGGTAGGGTTGACCGACAGCGATCTGCGCTTCCAATTGACCGGCCAGGCCAATCTGGCCGACTTCTCCGCCACCGCGTCGATTCCGGGCGTGATCGGCGGCAGCATTCTCAACCCGACGCTGGTGCTGCAGCCGGGGTCGCTGTTGCGCCTGTGGGGCAAGGTGACGCCGGAAATGACGCTGGAAGAGGCGCGTTTGCCGCTGGCGGGCGTGAAGGTGACCGCCGCCGGTATCACCGGCCGCCTGCAGGCGATTCTGAACGCCAGCGACAGCTATTGGGGGCGCTTCAAGCTGCACCTGGACGGCCAGGCGCAGGATTTCTGGCCGGACAAGGGCGACTGGCAGTGGCGTTACTGGGGCAACGGCCGGTTGCCGCCGCTGCAGGCCGCCTGGGACGTCGCCGGCAGCGGGCGCTGGCAGGACAGCGAGCTGGTGCTCGACAAGCTCTCCACCGGTTTCGATAAATTGAAGTATGGTTTGGTGACGGTCGCCGCGCCGCGCCTGAGCCTCAACCGGCCGCTGCGCTGGCGGCGTGATGAACAAAGCCCGCAGTTCAACGGCGAGCTGCAACTGGCGGCGGATAAGGTCAGCTTCAGCGACGGCGGCCATCTGCCGGCGCCGGTGCTGGCGCTGCAGGTGAACGGCCTTTCGCCGGACAGTTTCCAGCTGCAGGGCAAACTGCAGGCACAGCAGATCGGGCCGATCGCGCTGCGCGGCCGTTGGGACGGCGAACGCCTGCGCGGTGAAGCCTGGTGGCCGAAACAGTCGCTGAAGGTCTTCCAGCCGCTGCTCGCCCCGGATCTCAATCTCACGCTGCGCGACGGCGAGTTTTATGCGCAGTCGGCGTTTTCCGCCGCCCGCGAGCAGGGCTTCGAGGCCGGCGGCCACTGGGTGGTGAAAAACGGCGGCATGTGGCTGAAAGACGGCGAAATGAGCGGCCTGGACTTTATCCTGTCGTACCGGTTCAAGCAGCATCAATGGCTGCTGGGGGCCAAACAGCCGGTGTCGCTGCGCATCAAGTCTTTCAGCAACCTGTTCGAGATGCAGAACATTTCCGCCGATCTGCAGGGCACCTATCCTTATAGCGAAGGGCAGCCGCTGACGTTGAGCAACGTCGGCGTGGACATGCTCAACGGGCATATCAGCCTGTCGGCGCTGCGGTTGCCGCAGCATGACGCCGCGGTGCTGAAGCTGGACAAGGTCGATCTCAGCGCGCTGTTTACCGCCCTGAAGCCGAAGCAGTTCGCCATGTCCGGCCGGGTCGACGGTGAGCTGCCGCTGTTCCTGAACCACCCGAAATGGCTGGTGCAGAACGGCTGGATCGCCAACGCCGGCACCCTGACGCTGCGGCTGGACAAAGACATGGCCGACGCCATCGGCAGCAACAACCTGGCGACCGGCGCGGCGATCGACTGGCTGCGCTACATGGAAATCAACCGTTCGCACGCCCGGGTCGATCTCGACAACCTGGGCGAGCTGACGCTGAGCGCGCGTATCGACGGCATCAACCCGCAGAAGAACGCCAAGCGCGAGGTGATCCTGAACTATCGGCATCAGGAAAACGTGTTTCAGCTGTGGCGCAGTTTGCGCTTCGGCGACAATTTACAGGAGTGGCTGGAGCAGGCCCTCTCACAACCTGGGGAGCAACAATGAAAATCATGAGTGTGTCGACGCTGGCAGCGGTGCTGTGCGTTTCGCTGCTGAGCGGCTGCGTGCCGCGCATCGAGGTGGCGACGCCGAAGGATCCGATCACCATCAATATGAACGTCAAGATCGAGCATGAAATTCATATCAAGGTGGATAAGGACGTCGAAAACCTGCTGAAAACCCAAAGCGGTCTGTTCTAGGAGCCGACATGAAAAAACGTTATTTGTGGCTGGCCGGCGCCGCCTGGTTGTTCAGCGGCGTGGCGATGGCGTTGACGCTGGATGAGGCGAAGCAGCAAGGGCGGGTGGGCGAAACCCTGAGCGGCTATATCGCCCCGGTGAAGCAGGACGCGGAAACGCTGGCGCTGGTGAAGCGCATCAATGCCGGCCGCGCCGAGAAGTATCAGGAAGTGGCGGACGGCAACCATATCGCCGTCGACGAAGTGGCGCGCATGGCCGGGCAGAAGCTGGTGACGCGGGCGCAGAGCGGCGAGTATGTGCGCGGCATCAACGGCCAGTGGCTGAAGAAATAAAAAAAGCGCGCCGTCTGGCGCGCCAAGTGATACGGATAGATGATTATTATGAGGGTAGTGCAGGTTTGACAGGACTTGCTTCTTGTCCGGCAGGGGCGCGGCGCCCCTGCGCAGGATCTTAGGCAGACACCACCTGAGACAGGGCCGCCTTGGCGTCTTCCTGTGCTTTGGTCGCCACTTCCGGGCCGTAGGCGATGCCTTCCGCGAAGACGAACTCCACGTCGGTGATGCCGATGAAGCCCAGGAACAGACGCAGGTAAGGTTCCACCAGGTCGGTCGGGGTGCCTTTATGAATGCCGCCGCGGCTGGTCAGGATCACCGCGCGTTTGTTTTTCACCAGGCCTTCCGGACCGTTTTCGGTGTAACGGAAGGTCACGCCGGCGCGGGCAACCAGGTCGAAATAGTTTTTCAGCTGGGTCGGGATGTTGAAGTTGTACATCGGCGCGGCAATCACGATGACGTCATTGGCCTGCAGCTCGGCGATCAGCTCGTCCGACAGGGCCAGCGCTTCTTGTTGACGCGGGGTCAACGGAGCATCGGAAGGACGCAGCGCGCCGACCAGTTCACCGTCCAGCACCGGGATGGGCTGTGCGGCCAGATCGCGCACGGTGATGGTGTCGCCGCTGTGGGCGTTGCTCCATTGCTCTACGAAGAAATCGGCCAGTTGGTTAGACTGAGAGTAGGTCGCCAGGATGCTTGATTTCAGAACCAATACGTTGCTCATCGATAATTCCTTACGTTGTGACAGTGACATCAGGACTCAGCGTCCCTTGCATGGAGTACATGCTATTCACATTCCTCCAACAGTGATAGCGCAATATTTCGAGATCTTCGTTCGATTTTATTGAATGACATGGCGAGGCTTTACTCGCGGAAGTAGGGGGAGAAAGCCGTTTGTGATAGGCTGTGCGGCTAAAGCAAAAAAATCGCTAAAAAAACATCAAACCGTTGCCAAGCCTGGCCTTGGCGGCGAAGAAACAAGGAACACCGAACGTGAAATCTCCGCTCGAGGCACTGCCGGCCCAACTGGGTGAGCTGATGCTCCGCGATCAACAACGTCTGCGTCGTCGCCTGCAGGGCGCACGAAAAATCAAAAATCCCGATGCCCAGCTGGCGGTGGCCGCCGAAGTAGAAAGCGACATCGCGGCGGCGCGGCAAAAAGTGCAGGCGCGCGCCGCGTCTTGCCCGCGCATTACCTATCCGGAAAGCCTGCCGGTCAGCCAAAAAAAACAGGACATATTAAACGCCGTCCGCGATCACCAGGTGGTGATTGTCGCCGGGGAGACCGGCTCGGGGAAAACCACCCAGCTGCCGAAGATCTGCCTGGAACTGGGGCGCGGGGTGAAAGGGCTGATCGGCCATACCCAGCCGCGCCGCCTGGCGGCCCGCACCGTCGCCAACCGCATCGCCGACGAGCTGGAAACCCCGCTCGGCGGCAGCGTCGGCTACAAGGTGCGCTTCAACGATCAGGTGGGAGAAAATACCCTGGTCAAGCTGATGACCGACGGTATCTTGCTGGCGGAAATTCAGCAGGACCGCCTGCTGATGCAGTACGACACGCTGATCATCGATGAAGCGCACGAGCGCAGCCTCAACATCGACTTTATTCTCGGCTACCTGCGCGAACTGCTGCCGAAGCGCCCGGATCTCAAGGTGATCATCACCTCGGCGACCATCGATCCGCAGCGCTTCTCGCGCCATTTCAACAATGCGCCAATCATCGAGGTTTCCGGCCGCACCTACCCGGTGGAGGTGCGCTACCGCCCGGTGGTCGACGACGGCGACGATACCGATCGCGACCAGCTGCAGGCGATTTTCGATGCGGTGGACGAGCTTGGCCGCGAAGGGCCGGGCGACATTCTGATCTTCATGAGCGGCGAGCGCGAGATCCGCGATACCGCCGACGCCCTCAACCGCCTCAATCTGCCGCACACCGAGGTGCTGCCGCTGTATGCGCGCCTGTCGAACAGCGAGCAGAACCGGGTGTTCCAGTCGCACCACGGCCGCCGCATCGTGCTGGCCACCAACGTGGCGGAAACCTCGCTGACGGTTCCGGGCATCAAGTACGTCATCGATCCGGGCACCGCGCGCATCAGCCGCTACAGCTTCCGCACCAAGGTGCAGCGCCTGCCGATCGAACCGGTGTCGCAGGCTTCCGCCAACCAGCGTAAAGGGCGCTGCGGCCGCGTATCGGAGGGGGTGTGCATCCGCCTGTACTCCGAGCAGGATTTCCTGTCACGGCCGGCGTTTACCGATCCGGAAATTCTGCGCACCAACCTGGCGTCGGTCATTCTGCAGATGACCTCGCTGGGGCTGGGCGACATCGCCGCGTTTCCGTTCGTCGAGGCGCCGGACAAGCGCAACATTCAGGATGGCGTGCGCCTGCTGGAAGAGCTGGGGGCGATCGCCACCGCCGACAACGGCCACTATCAGCTGACGCCGCAGGGCCGCCAGCTGGCGCAGTTGCCGATCGACCCGCGTCTGGCGCGCATGGTGCTGGAAGCGCAGAAGAGCGGCAGCGTGCGCGAGGTGATGATCATCACCGCCGCGCTGTCGATTCAGGATCCGCGTGAGCGCCCGATGGACAAGCAGCAGGCCTCGGATGAAAAACACCGCCGCTTCGCCGACAAGGACTCGGACTTCCTGGCGTTCGTCAACCTGTGGGATTATCTGCAGGAGCAGCAAAAGGCGAACTCCTCCAGCCAGTTCCGCCGGCTATGCCGCAACGATTTCCTCAACTACCTGCGGGTGCGCGAGTGGCAGGATATCTACACCCAGCTGCGCCAGGTGGTGAAAGAGCTGGGGCTGCCGATCAACAGCACGCCTTCCGACTACCGCAGCGTGCACACCGCGCTGCTGACCGGCCTGCTGTCGCACATTGGCCAGAAGGATGCGGACAAGCAGGAATACACCGGCGCGCGCAACGCCCGCTTCTCCATCTTCCCCGGCTCCGGCCTGTTCAAGAAGCCGCCGAAGTGGACCATGGTGGCCGAACTGGTGGAAACCAGCCGCCTGTGGGGGCGCATCGCTGCGCGCATCGAACCGGAATGGATCGAGCCGCTGGCTCAGCACCTGGTGAAACACAGCTACAGCGAACCGCACTGGTCGAAGTCGCAGGGGGCGGTGATGGCCAGCGAAAAGGTCACGCTGTTCGGCCTGCCGATCGTCGCGGCGCGCCAGGTCAACTACGGCTCCATCGATCCGCTGCTGTGCCGCGAGCTGTTTATTCGCCATGCGCTGGTGGAGGGCGACTGGCAGACGCGCCACGCCTTCTTCCGCGAAAACCAAAAGCTGCGCGCCGAAGTGGAGGAGCTGGAGCATAAATCACGCCGCCGCGACATTCTGGTGGATGACGAAACGCTGTTCGGCTTCTACGATCGCCGTATCCCCAACGACGTGGTTTCCGGCCGTCATTTCGACAGCTGGTGGAAGAGCGCGGTCAAACAGCAGCCGGATCTGTTGAACTTCGAAAAAGAGATGCTGATCAAGGACGGCGCCAACAAGATCAGCGCGCTCGATTACCCGAACTTTTGGCATCAGGGCAACCTCAAGCTGCGGCTGAGCTACCAGTTTGAACCGGGCACCGACGCCGACGGCGTGACGGTGCACATTCCGCTGCCGATCCTCAACCAGGTGGAGGAGCAGGGCTTCGAATGGCAGATCCCCGGCATCCGCCGCGAGCTGGTGATTGCGCTGATCAAATCGTTGCCGAAACCGGTGCGCCGCAACTTCGTGCCGGCGCCGAACTACGCCGAGGCGTTCCTTGGCCGCGTCACGGCGCTGGAATTGCCGCTGCTGGACGCGCTGGAGCGCGAGCTGCGGCGCATGACTGGCGTGACCGTGTCACGTGATGACTGGCAGTGGGATCAGGTACCCGATCACCTGAAGATGACCTTCCGCGTGGTGGGCGAGAAAAATCAGACGCTGCGCGAAGGCAAAGACCTGGCCGCGTTGCGCCTGCAGCTGAAAGAGAAGGTGCAGGAGACGCTGTCGGCGGTGGCCGACGATGGGCTGGAGCAGAGCAATCTGCATGTCTGGAGCTTTGGCCAACTGCCGGCGTTTTACGAGCAGAAGCGCGGCGGCTATTCGATGAAGGCTTACCCGGCGTTGGTGGATGAAAAGGACAGCGTGGCGATCCGCCTGTTCGACAGCGAAAGCGAGCAGCAACAGGCGATGTGGCAGGGCACGCGCCGCCTGCTGTTGCTGAATATTCCTTCGCCGATCAAATACCTGCATGAAAAGCTGCCGAACAAGGCCAAGCTGGGGCTCTACTTCAACCCGTACGGCAAGGTGCTGGAGCTGATTGACGATTGCATTTCGTGCGGCATCGACAAGCTGATCGCCGAACACGGCGGCCCGGTCTGGCAAGAAGAAGGCTTTGCGCGCCTGCAGGAGCAGATCCGCGCCGAGCTGAACGACACGGTCGTCGAGGTGGCCAGGCAGGTTGAGCAGATCCTGACGGCGGTCTTCAACATCAACAAACGGCTGAAAGGCCGGGTGGATATGTCGTTGGCGCTGGCGTTGTCGGACATCAAAACCCAGCTTGGCGGCCTGGTCTACCGCGGTTTCGTCACCGGCAACGGCTGGAAACGCCTGCCGGACACGCTGCGCTACCTGCAGGCGATCGAACGCCGATTGGAAAAACTGGCCATCGATCCGCATCGCGATCGCGCGCAGATGCTGCGGGTGGAGCAGGTGCAGCAGGCCTGGCAGCAGTGGCTGAACAAGCTGCCGCCCAAGCGGCAGCAGGAGGAAGAGGTGAAAGCGGTGCGCTGGATGATCGAAGAGCTGCGCGTCAGCCTGTTCGCGCAGCAGCTGGGCACGCCGTACCCGATCTCCGACAAGCGCATTCTGCAAACTATCGAACAGCTTTCGGGCTAAGTTCGGGCGCGCCGGCCGGCAAACGGCCGGCGCAGCGCAAGTTGAAATTCAGAGAACAGAGAAACAGCAACGGCGCTTGATGCGCCGTTATGAGAGCTACTTGCCTGCCGCCAGGGCGTCTAGCGCTTCGCGGATGCCGGGCACCGCCAGGGCGCGGTTATCGGCGCGGTAGCGATCTTTCGCCGCCGGCGCCGAGCTTTGGATGGCGATCAACTGCCAGCCGTCGGCGGTTTTCAACAGCAGCGGTGAGCCGCTGTCGCCGGGCAGGGTATCACACTGGTGCGACAGTACGCCTTGCTGGGCCCAGCCGGTGACCTTGCAGTTTTGGTGGCTGTAGAGGTCATCCAGATGATCCTCCGGGTAACCCGCCTGAGTAATCAACCGCTTGGCCTGTTTCAGGGCCTGGGTCAGCGCCTTGCTGTCGCCTTGCCACAGCGGCAACGGTGCGATCGGCAGCGGCTTTTTGTCTTTCAGACGGATCAGCGCAAAGTCATAAGCGGCGGCGGCGGGCGGCACGATCCAGCCATCGCCGTCCGGCTTCAGCTTTTTGCCCAGCTTGCTGTCGACCAGAGTTTCGATATTGTCGGTTTGATACCGCCAGGATTTATCGCCCGCCACGAAGCGCAGGGCGATGGCTTTATCCAGTTGCCCCGGCGGCGCCAGCACACAGTGGCCGGCGGTCAACGCCAGGTGTGGGGAGATCAGCGTGGCGGTACACAGATTGCCGCTGGCGGTTTCGACCTGGCCGATGGCCTGCCAGGGCTGGGCGGTGGTATCCGTGACCTTGATGCGTTCATCTTTGCCGAAAAACAGACGCGTTTGCTCGGCCTTGGACGGGCCGTCGGCGCGTGCCGCCTGAGCAGCGATGAGCGGGAGTGAGCACAGCAACAGTAAAACGGATTTGCGCATAGATCTCTTGCCTGACAAATACGGATCATCCATAAACACACTGAATGCTAACTATAGACTGATTTAGCATCCGTGTGGATGGGCAATAATTGATTTTTCAATAATTTCCCGCCGGCGATGCGGCAGGCTACAGGTAAAAAAAGACGGCGATCAGGCCGCAAAGGATCAGGGCGGTCAGAACGATCTCGAACAGGTAGCGGCGCAGCATCAATGCGAACCCCCGATGAAAAAACACCCGGCGAACCGGGTGTTGTACACGTCAAGCCTGAAACGGTGAGGGGATCCTCACGTTGTTACGCCTTTTTGTGGCTGGCTTTCTTGTGGTGTTTTTTAGCCGCCTGGGCTTTTTGGGCAGGGGCTTTCGCACCGGCTTTTTTGTGATGCTTTTTGGCCGCCTGAGCTTTCTGAACCGGGGCTTTCTTGCCGTGGTGTTTCACCTGGGCTTTAGCCGGCGCAGCGGTGGCGGTGGTTGCGCTAGCCGCAGGTGCGGTGGTGGCAGCCTCGGCAGCGAAAGCTACGGAAGACAGACCCATTGCAGCGGCAACAACCAGAGCTAATACTTTTTTCATCGCAGAATCCTCAATATGGCTTTTGGGTATCAACCCCACTGCGGGGCCGTTGAAATGATAGTAGGCAAACGGCGTCCGCCTTTCCGTGAGTGATTGGTTTCGGCATGTAACCTAATGTACAGGGCGGCGGTGGGGAGTGGGATTGCTGTTATAATGACCGCCAGGCACGGTAAAAAGGATTTAACATGAACGAGATATCAATTCGTTGTGGCGTGACCGAACAGGGCGAGGTGCCGCTGGCCTATGAGGACTGGGGCGATGAGGCGCACCCGCCGCTGCTGCTCATCATGGGGATCGGCGCACAGCTTTTACTGTGGCCTGACGACTTCTGCCGCGCCCTGGTGGCCAAGGGATTTCGGGTGATCCGCTATGACAACCGAGACGTCGGCCTTTCCGGCAAAACGCAGGCACAACGTACGCAGCCGTTGTGGCTGCTGATGTTGCGCGCCCAGCTCGGTTGGCAAACGCCGGTGCCTTATACCCTGGCGGACATGGCGGCGGACGCGGCGCATCTGCTCGATCATTTACGCATTCCGCAGGCTCACGTACTGGGCGCTTCGATGGGGGGGATGATCGCCCAGGTGCTGGCCGCCGAATACCCGCAGCGCGTCGCCTCGTTATGCATCTTGTTCTCCAGCACCAATCAGCCGCTGTTACCGCCGCCGGCCCCTTCGCTGCTATGGCTGTTGGTGCGCCGGCCTGCGGCCGATTTGACGCTGCAGCAGCGCCACGAGGGGATGAAAACCTTCCTGCGCGCGCTCGGCACCCGATTTTATCCGCCGGAGGAGGCGGAGCTGGATACGCTGGTGACGCGGTTGCTGAAGCGGGGCGTGGATCCGGAAGGCATGCAGCGGCAACTTTCCGCGTTGCTCGGCAGCGGCGATCTGCGTCGTTATAGCCGGCGCATAGCCGTGCCGACGCTGGTTATTCACGGCGATCGCGATCGGCTGGTGCGCAAGGCGGGTGGGGTTGCGATCGCCCGTGCGGTCGCCAACGCCAAATTGCATATCATGCCGGGCATGGGGCATGACCTGCCCGCGCCATTGAGGCCGCAGCTGGCGGCGATGATCGCCCGTCATGCGCTGGGATGAGAGGCCGGAAAGCCCGGCGTTTTTTGCTATTTTAGTTACAACATACTTATGGTGAGTAGCCAGCCGCCACTCTGTGGCCAAGGCGTTGTCGGCAAGGAATGCGCGCTATGAAACATTATCCGGTCATGCAGGCGGGAAAAGGGCGCGGCCGGGGCCGCGCCAGGAGAGATTACAGGTAGCGGGTTTCCAAATGCTGACGGAAGTAGCGTGGATTGAGCGCTTCGCCGGTCGCGTTGGCGATCAGCGTTTCGGTCGGGAAACGGCTGCCGTGGCGCCAAATATTGTGCTGCAACCAGTGGAACAGCGGCTGCAGGTTGCCGGCGGCGATATCTTCGCTCAGCGAAGGCAGGGCCTGACGCACGCTCTGGAACAGCTGCGCGGCGTACATCGCGCCGAGGGTGTACGTCGGGAAGTAGCCGAAGGCGCCGTCGGTCCAGTGAATATCCTGCATGCAGCCGTTGCGGTAGTTGCCGATGGTGTCGAGGCCGAGGTAAGCCTGCATCTTCTCATTCCACAGCGCCGGAATGTCTTCCACCTCGATATCGCCTTCGATCAGCGCTTTTTCAATTTCGTAGCGCAGGATGACGTGGGCAGGATAGCTCACCTCGTCGGCGTCGACGCGGATCAGGCCCGGTTTAACGCGCTGGTTGAGGCGAATAAAGTTGGCCTCTTCCAGCGCCGGCTGTTCGCCAAACTGCGCGGTGACCAACGGACGCAAGATCTTCAGGAATTCATTGCCGCGCGCCAGCTGCATTTCGAACAGCAGGCTTTGCGATTCGTGGATAGCGGTGGAACGAGCCAGGGCGACCGGCTGGCCGAGCAGATCGCGCGGCAGGTTCTGCTCGTAGCGGGCGTGGCCGGTTTCGTGCACGATGCCGAGCAGCGCGGTCAAAAACTCTTTCTCGTTGTAACGCGTGGTGATGCGCACATCTTCCGGCACGCCGCCGCAGAACGGGTGGGCGCTGACGTCGACGCGGCCGTTGTCGAAGTTGAAACCGAGCAGCTTCATCACGCTGAGGCTAAGCTGGCGCTGGGTGTCTACATTGAACGGACCCTGCGGCGCCTGGCAGGGCTCGTTAGCCTGTTTGGCCACCACGCGCTGCAGCAGATCCGGTAGCCAGGTTTTCAAATCGCCGAAGATGCGGTCGAGATCGCTGCTGCGCATGCCCGGTTCATACAGGTTTAGCAGGGCGTCGTAACGGCTGGTGCCGGCCGCCTGCGCGCGGATCTGCGCTTCTTCCCGGCTGAGCTTGACCACTTCGCGCAGGTTGTCGGCGAAGCCGTCCCAGTCGTTGGCCGGGCGCTGGGCGCGCCAGGCGTGTTCGCAGCGTGCGCCGGCGAGCGATTTGGCTTCGACCAGCGCGGCCGGCAGCAGCACGGCGTCTTCATATTGGCGGCGCATTTCGCGCAGGTTGGCGCGGTCGAGTTCGTCCAGCGTCTCTTGCTGCGCGCGATCCAACAGCGCGCCGGTGCTTTGTGCCGTTAAAATCTGGTGCTGCAGCACGCTCAGCTCGGCCAGCGCTTCGGAGCGCGCCTTGCTGCCGCCCGGCGGCATCATGGTTTGCATGTCCCAACCGGCGATGGCGGACAGGTGGCCGAAACGCGACAGCCGGCTGAACAGGGCGCGCAGGTGATCGTAAGCAGACGTGTTGGAATGTGCAGATGTCATTATTATTCGGCTCCAATGAGAAGGTCTGGCGGCATTACGCCAGATCGGCTTTTAAACTGAATGTCGGCTTCACCGGCCAGCAGAAACGGAAGCTGGCGCCGCCGAGCGAACTGCCTTCGACGAACACCTGTCCCTGGTGGGCGACGGCGATGGAATGGACGATGGCCAGCCCCAGCCCGCAGCCGCCGGTAGCGCGATCGCGGCTGGGATCGAGACGGACGAAAGGTTCAAACACCCGTTCGCGCTCTTCCGGCGGAATACCCGGCCCGTCATCCTCGACCTGCAAGCAGGCGAGGTCGCCGTCAAACCACAGGCCAACGCGCAGCCGCTGTTCGGAATAGCGCAGCGCGTTGTTGACCAGGTTGTCGAGCACGCGCTCCATCAGGCGCAGATCGACGCCGCCGAAGTCGCCGACGTGCGGGATATCGAGCTGGATGTCGCGATCCTGATGGATCAGGCGGATATCATCGACCTTGTCCTCGAGCCACTTTGGCAGATCGATGGGTTCAATGTTTAACGCAACCTGCGGACGGTCCAGACGGGCATAGGTCAGCAGCTCGTCGATCAGCGACTCCAACTGGCCGATATCGCGGTTCAGCGCCTGCTGCTCACTGTCGGACAGGTTATCGCTCATTTCAAGCCGGTAACGCAGCCGCACCAGCGGCGTGCGCAGCTCGTGCGCGATGCCGTCGATCAGCTGTTTCTTGCTGGCGATCAGGGTATTGACGTTGTCGGCCATCTGGTTGAACGCCACGCCGAGCCGGCTCAGGCTGGAGGTGGGATCGAAGTGGGTGCGTTCATCCAGATGCCCGGCACCGAGCCGCTGGGCGGCGTTTTCCAGCTTGAGCAGGTCTTGCCAGTGCGGCCGCATCCACAGAAACACCGGCAGCGCCAGCGACATGCCGATAAACACCAGCAACACCAGATCCAGCAGGCGCATCTGATGCAGATAGAACAGATAAGGAATGGGGCCGACCACCAATACGTAGTGGCTGCGCGGAATGCGCTGCATAAAGGTGTACTGATCGTCGAGGGCGATGATTTCCCCCAGCCGCAGCCGTTTTTTCAGATCCTCGCTCAGTTCCTGTTTGCCGAGCGGTTCGATATGCAGCTTGAACGACAGGTTGAGATCCAGCGTGGCGATGGTCTTGTTCCAGTCCTTCAGCGGGATTTCGCGCAGCTCGCTGCGCATCAGGTACAGCGAACTTTTCATCAGATCGTCCATCGACTGGCGGCCGGCGCGCTCGGCGGTCACCTTGTACACCAGGCCGACCAGCATCGCCATCACCAGAAAACAGACGAACAGCAACAGGAAGAACTGGACGAAAAGTTTTCTCATTGTTGCACCGATGCCCAGGCGTTAGGGGCGAACAGATAACCTTTATTGCGCACGGTCTTGATGCGGAACGGCTCCAGCGCGTTGTCGTACAGCTTGCGGCGCAGGCGGGAGATCGCCACGTCGATGCTGCGGTCCATACCGTCATAGCTCACGCCGCGCAGGTTTTGCAGCAGCGCCTCGCGATCCATGATCTGCCCGGCGTGGGTCGCCAGTTCCCACAGCAAATCGAAATCCGAGGTGGACAGGGTGATCGTTTCCTCGCCCAGCGTGACCTGCCGGTTGACCGGATCGATGCACAATAGCCCGAAATGCAGCGCGTTGTGCTGGGTGAGCGGCTGAACCGACTCTTCTTTCGGCTGTTGGCCGTGTTGGCGCAGGTGCAAACGCAGGCGTGCCAGCAACACCGCCGGCGGCGTGGTTTTCAGGATATAGTCGTTGGCGCCCATCTCCAGCGACAGGATATGGTTCATGTCGCTGTCGAGCGAGGTGAGCAGCACGATCGGGCCGGGGAAGGTAGGGCGCAGATCGCGGCACAGCGTCATGCCGTCTTTGCCGGGCAGCATGATGTCCAGCAGCACCAAATCGGGTTGCTCACGCGCGATGCGCGCCTGCGCGCTGTCGCCGCGCGGTTCGATCAACACCTCGATGTCGTGTTTGCCCAGATAGGCGGCGATCAGTTTGCCGACTTCGGGATCGTCTTCCACAAAAACAATTTTATGCATATGCCCGTGTTTTAATAAGAAAAGCGGATTTCAGCATAGCGCGGCCCGCGGCGATGCGCCATGCGGATCTTGGCCTCAGCGCAGCGGCCGGCCGCCGTCGACGCCGTGGGTGCGGCCGGTGACGTAGCGGCTCTCCAGCAGGTAGTTCACCAGGTTGACCACTTCGCTCTCGCCCGGCGCGACCTTCATCAGCGATTTCGCCAGCGCCTGCTGGCGATAAGCCTCGTCGTCGCCAGGATTGAAGATGATCAGCGCCGGCGCAATGGCGTTGACCTTGACCTCCGGCGCCAGCTTGCGGGCGAACGAACGGGTCATATTGTCCAGCGCGGCCTTGCTGGCGGCGTAGGCGATATGTTTGTCGCTGCCTTTTTCCACCACGTAGTCGGTGAGATGGATAATGTCCGCGCCGGCCTGGCCCTGGCCGGTCAGGCAGGTTTCAAGCAGTTGGTTGAGCAAATAGGGCGTATAGACGTGAATTTGCAGCATCGTCGCCATCACCTGTTCCGGCGGCACCTGCGGCGACTCTGCCTGCCAGGCGCTGGCGTTGTGGATCACCGCGCGCAATTTGGGCGCCACCTGCCGCACCTGGTCGGCGAAACGGTAGATGCCTTCGTGCGTGGAAAAGTCGCCCTGAATGCAGCAGGCGCCCAAGGCTTTCAACTCGGCCATCGCCGGATATTCGCTGCGATAGGCGATGATGACGGGAACGCCGCGCTGGAGAAACGCTCTGGCGAGCGCCAGCCCGATGCGCCGCGCGCCGCCGGTAATCAGCACCGGGGCAGAGTTGGGGTGTTCCATTGATTAAAGCTCCTGGACAGACTGGCAAACAATAGGGGAATTATGCCATCATACGGCGGAAAGTCGTTAAAGCTTCGCATGATTATCCATTTCTGGATGTAAGATCCCCAATGCATTTCAGGTTGTCGCCCGGCGGCGGCTTGAAAGAACACGGGTTAACACTGGCCATGAGAGGAATGAGGGGATGAACAGCAATCACCTTGCATCCATCGCGCGCAGTGAGAAAATCTGTTTCGACTATATGGATTTTCTGTCCGCATCGTGCAGGAAGCACTGGCGCTTTGTTGATGCTATTTATGGTGTGATGCCGATCTTCGGCATGGTGTTGAAATCGCGCGTGACCACGTCACAAACGCGCAAAGAGCAGTTGAAAGAGCTGGCGCTGCAGGTGGTGTCAACCCAGGTCAGCGATGAAACCAACATTGTGCGCCTGATTGACCTGGCGCAGCAGCAGGGTCTGACGGTATTTGATATTCAGCTGCCCTATGAGCTGGAGGCGCAGCAGCTGGCGGCCATTCAGAAAGAGTGCGCGGAAGGCATCGCGATCGCCCTGGTGGGTGAGCGCATGACCGTCACCATTCCCCCTAAAAGCTGACCGGGAATCAACCCGGCCACTCGTTGATGGTTAGGCAATTGACTTGCCGCGATAGCCTAACCATGAACGTGATATTCCGCGCCGCGTAGCGGCCTGCCTTTAAAGCCGGGTCCCGGCATTGGGGCCGGAGCGTAGGGTATAAATGCCGTCTATATGAATCAGCACTGCGTATTTCGGCGGCTTTATTCCATTTTTTTCTGCAAACGCCAGCGCATCGTCAAACGGCTTGCCCGCCAGGAACAGTTCCGGGGTGCCGACGAAGCGGTAACCGTCCAGCGCCTCGCGATCGATAACCACGACGGCCATTTTCGATCCTTCCCTGATATTTTGCAGCGTCTGGCCGCCGGTATTTTCGTTGTAAATCAGCGTACGGTCGTCATACAGGCGCAAAGAGCGCTTGGGGCCGATATCGGGCATGCCGCTTGGGCTGCTGGTCGCCTGCACAGGCAGCTGTTTGGCCAGCATCTTTTTCATCTCATCATTCAATTCATTCATTGGCAGATTACCCCTCAGGTCGTGGTGGCGTTGTTAATGCACGGTGGCGGAATGGTTCGCCGCGGGCGCGCAGACGCTGGTTTCCGGCAGCCGGTGCTCGCGCAGCGCCTGCAGCGTTTCAATTCGGAACCGCAGCAGGTGCCGTTCGGCGATCTGCTGCATCTGTTCGCACAGCGAGGTGTCGTCCATCAGTTGCTCGATGGCGAGCCGGGCCTGATGCACGTGGGGTTCTACGCCGCGAAGCGGCTTTTGCCGCAGGCGCAGATGGGTGATGTTGTTGAACGTGACGATCAGCGCGGCCAGGGCGGATTCGAAAAGATGCAGTGCGTCAAACCGTTCGGTATATTCCGCGTTTTGCCAGGGCCGCTCGGCGACGAGCGCCTGAGCGGCCTCCAGCGCCTGCTGGTAGTGCGCCATCGCCAGGCGATCGCGCCGCTGATTGAATGCCGTGTTGCCCTCGGCGATCAGCGCTTCCCAGGCAGCAAACAAGGGTAATGCGTGCAGCAGTTTTTCAGCCATGAAATGCCTTCCATTTTCAGCCGGTCTAAACCCGCCTCCTGACGCCTCTCGGCAGGGGGCGCTCGCGTCTTGCCGTTAATGCTCAGATGATAATGATAATTAATTGCATTTAAGATCGCAAGAGGAGCAACTGACGGATCAACAACGGGTAGCGGGGTAACGAGGAAAGAAGGGGGGAAACGAAATGCGGCTGACGGGCAGCCGCATCGACAGGCGATTTTAGTGCAGCATAAGCCAACCGGCAGGCAGCGTGGCCGCCAGCAGCAAGAGGATGCTGCTCTTTTCCAGCCGGTTGAGCAGATTGATGTCCCGATGGCCGCGGCGGGCATACATGAACACCAACAGCCCAGGCGCATACAGCAGCACCGACATCAGCAGGTGCATCAGCCCGGAAGCGTACAGCAGCCACAGGCCATAGACGCAGGCACCGGTGGCGGCGAAGATCAGGCGTTTGTCGCGGCGGCGGTAAGCCACCTTGAACAGAAACGCGCCAACCAGGAAGTAAGGCACCAGGATCATTTCCGAAGCGATGGTCAGCAGCGAGTTATAGTTGCTGCCGGTCAGCCAGATCAGCACCAGCGCCAGCTGCACCGCGATGTTGGTCAGCCACAGCGAAGAGGACGGGGCATGATGGCGGTTCTGCTTGCCGAACACGCGCGGAAACGCGCCGTGCTGCGCGGCCAGCAGCGGCACTTCCGCCGCCATGATGGTCCAGCTCAGGTAGGCGCCGCACACGGAAATGATCAGGCCGGCGGCGATGAGCACGTCACCCCACGGGCCGATCAGTTCCACCATCAGCACCGCCATCGACGGATTGCGCATTTCGGCCAGTTCGCTGCGCGGCACCACGCCCAGCGACAGCAGCGTCACCATCAGATACACCGCCAGCGCCGACAGCACCGCCAGCATAGTGGCGCGGCCCACGTCTTTCTTATTGCGGGCGCGGGCGGAAACCACCACCGCGCCTTCCACGCCGATAAACACCCACAGGGTGATCAACATGGTGTCCTTGACCTGTTCCCACACCGGCTTGCCGAGGGCGATGCCTTTGAAATCCAGCGTGAACACGTCCATTTTAAAGGCGATCGCCGCCAGAACGGCGAACATTCCCAGCGGCAACAGCTTGGCGAGGGTGGCCGCCAGATTGATGCTGGCGGCGGTTTGCACGCCGCGCAGCACCAGTGCGTGCACGATCCACAGCAGGGCGGATTCGGCGATCAGCGCCTGCCAGGTATTGCCGTCACCGAGAATGACGCTGCCGCCGCGATCGGTGAAGATACTCAGCGCCGCGAACACGATCACCAGATACGAGACGTTGGCGATCACGGCGCACAGCCAGTAACCCCAGGCGGAGCAGAAGCCCACCAGCTCGCCGAACCCTTCCTTGGCGTAGGTGAAAATGCCGCCGTCCAGATCCGGACGCAAACGCGTAAGCAACAGCATGGCGAAGGCCAAAAACAGAATGCCAACGCCGGTGATCCCCCAACCCAGCAGCAGCGCGGCGGGGCTGGCGACCTGCGCCATGTTTTGCGGCAGACTGAACACGCCGGCACCCAGCATTGAGCTGAGCACCAAAGCGGTTAGCGCGGTAAGACCGAGTTTTTTTTCCAATGACGGATCCTGAACGCAGAATAAACAACTGGAAGGGAATGCTTGGTGGCAACAATGTATTAACTACCACTGCGCGAATAGACAATAGCCCTAAAAATTGGCGCAAATTTTACGGAGGGATGATTAGAGATGCAATGATTGAATATGCGGAATTTACAAAAAACTATTCAACGCGTGATGAAAAAAGCGGCAATAAAAACGGGCAGCTCAAGGGCTGCCCGATGGTAAACCGAAAAGCGGGTTTTATTTGAACAGATCGGCGCTGACGGTCAGGTTGCCGCCGCTCTTGTTCTGCCACTGGCGGGTGACGTGGTAGTACTTGGCGCCTTTCTCGGCCGCGCGTTTCGCCACTTCGGTGGAGACATCGGTCATGCTGTTGAAGTGGCCGGTGAAGGTGACGGAATCGAACGGCACCATCTGCGCGGCGGTCACGTTGTTCACTTCCTGGATCTTGGTGCCGTTAGGCAGCGTGACGGTATAGCGTTGGCCGGTAGAAGACTGGGTTTCAAAGAAACGACCCACTTCGCGGCTTGGCGAACCGGAAGACGCGACGCCAGGAATTTCGACTTTCGCGGCAGCGGCGCCGCCGGCGGCCAGTGCGGCGCGGCCGGCGTCAGAATCGGCCGGAATGGCGTCCGGGCTCTGCACGCGGCGTTTTGGCGCATCGGCCTTATAGATGTAGGCGGTAACGAACTGGTTGCCGCCGGAGTTGGCGTCAACCTGGCGCACGATGAAGAACGAGGCGGCGCCTTTTTTCTTCGCTTCTTTGGAGATAGCGTCGTTGATGTCCGGCTGGCTGCGGTAGAAACCGCTGACGCTCACGGTATCGTAAGGCTCCAGCAGGTAGGCTTCCTCTTTAGGCAGTTCGTTCACGCCGTTAAATACGCGGTATTTTGGTGTTTTGCTCACTTCTGGCGCATCTTTATGATAAAGGTCTGCGGTGACGCGCCAGTTGCCGCCGTTGTTGCTGTTGTTGCTGTCCTGGATATAGAAGGAATCGGCACCCAGTTTGTCTGCACGGCGGGATACGGCGTCGACGGCTTCATTGATGGCATTGAAGCGGCCGGTAATCGTGATGCGATCAAACGGCTTCAGCGCCGCTGCTTTCTCAGGAGTTAACTCTTGCGCCGCATGAGCAGACAGCGCGGTGAGTGATAACAAGGCTGACGCGATGATCGTGGTCTTCAGCTTCATAAAAAATCCTTTCGCCTAGCGCATTAACGTTTATAACGTACTGAACTGTTTAAGTGTAATTCAGCCGTCGATTATTACATGTAATTCTGAAAACTGTCTCAGCATTTTATGTTATCCCGTGCGACAAATCGCCGACGGTGACGCCGGGCGCACGGATGGCGCCATCGCCATAAGTTTCCATAATAACGGCTTTGGTGTCATTAATGTTAATTATTCACAAAATGATAACTTTTATGCTTTTACACCGCGCATGGCCATAAATCGTTACGCCGGGCGTAAATCTCTTGTCACGCAGAATGCGCTGTTATGTATGGATTTTTTCACAGTAAATTGCGATTTGTCATATCACGCGCGGCGTTTTTATGTAAAAACAGAGCTGAATGCGTAAGCAATTATGGATCATCGACCTTATTTTCAGTAGGTTATAGTTGGCGTCTGAAATCAGTGCGGGCAAGTTAATGCCACGCCCGCCGGTGACGCCGTGCTATGGGCAGGAAAATAATAAACATCATCCAAGACAGGTGAGAAGGGAACATTATGCGTATTGGTGTACCAAGAGAGCGGTTGGCCAATGAAGCCCGGGTCGCAGCCACGCCGAAAACGGTGGAACAACTGCTGAAGCTGGGTTTTACCGTCGCGATTGAACGCGGGGCGGGTAAACTGGCCAGTTTTGAGGACGTCGCCTACGAAGCCGCCGGCGCGGCGCTGGTCGACGAAAGCGAAGTGTGGCAGTCGGATCTGATCCTGAAAGTCAACGCGCCGCAAGACGACGAGATCGCCTTGATGCGCGAAGGCAGCACGCTGGTCAGCTTTATCTGGCCGGCGCAAAACCCCGAATTGATGGCCAAGCTGGCGGCGCGCAACGTCACCGCGCTGGCGATGGACTCGGTGCCGCGCATCTCGCGCGCCCAGTCGATGGACGCGCTGAGCTCGATGGCCAACATCGCTGGCTACCGCGCGATCGTCGAAGCGGCGCATGAGTTCGGCCGTTTCTTCACCGGCCAGATCACCGCCGCGGGCAAAGTGCCGCCGGCCAAGGTGATGATCATCGGCGCCGGCGTGGCCGGCCTGGCGGCGATCGGCGCCGCGGGCAGCCTCGGCGCCATCGTGCGCGCCTTCGATACCCGCCCGGAAGTGAAAGAGCAGGTGCAGAGCATGGGCGCGGAATTCCTCGAGCTGGATTTTGAAGAGGAAGCGGGCAGCGGCGACGGTTACGCCAAAGTAATGTCCGAAGCCTTTATCAAGGCCGAGATGGCGCTGTTCGCCGCGCAGGCGGCGGAGGTGGATATCATCGTCACCACCGCGCTGATCCCGGGTAAACCGGCGCCGAAACTGATCACCAAAGAGATGGTGGCGTCGATGAAGCCGGGCAGCGTGATCGTCGATCTGGCGGCGCAAACCGGCGGCAACTGCGAGCTGACCGTGGCCGACACCATTACCGTGACCGACAACGGCGTGAAAATCATCGGCTATACCGATCTGCCGAGCCGCTTGCCGACCCAATCTTCGCAGCTGTACGGCACCAACCTGGTCAACCTGCTGAAGCTGCTGTCGAAAGAGAAAAACGGCGAGATCGACATCGATTTCGACGATACGGTGATCCGCGGCGTTACCGTGGTGCGCAGCGGTGAAATCACCTGGCCGGCGCCGCCGATCCAGGTCTCCGCCCAGCCGAAAGCGGCCCCCGCCGCCGCACCGGCCGCCAAACCCGAAGCCAAACCAACCTCGCCGTGGCTGAAGTACGGCCTGATGGCTCTGGCGATCCTGCTGTTCGGCTGGCTGGCGGACGCGGCGCCGAAAGAGTTCCTGTCGCACTTTACCGTGTTCGCGCTGGCCTGCGTGGTCGGTTACTACGTGGTCTGGAACGTCAGCCATGCGCTGCATACCCCGTTGATGTCGGTCACCAACGCGATCTCAGGGATTATCGTGGTCGGCGCGCTGTTGCAGATCGGCCATGGCGGCTGGGTGAGTTTCCTCTCCTTTATCGCCGTGCTGATCGCCAGCATCAATATTTTCGGTGGGTTCACCGTCACTCAGCGCATGCTGAAGATGTTCCGCAAGAACTAAGGGGTAGCAAATGTCTGGAGGATTGGTTACAGCTGCATACATTGTTGCCGCTATTTTGTTTATTTTCAGCCTGGCGGGCCTGTCGCGCCATGAAACGTCGAAGCAGGGCAACCTGTTCGGCGTCGCAGGTATGGCGATCGCGCTGATCGCCACCATTCTGGGGCCGGATTCCGGCAACGTCGGCTGGATCATCATCGCCATGATCATCGGCGGTTCGATCGGCGTCTATCTGGCCAGGAAGGTCGAGATGACCGAAATGCCGGAACTGGTGGCGGTGCTGCACAGCTTCGTTGGCCTGGCGGCGGTGCTGGTCGGCTTCAACAGCTACCTGGATCACGGCGCGCCGATGGAGCCGGTGATGGCGAACATCCATCTGACCGAAGTGTTCCTCGGCATCTTTATCGGCGCGGTCACCTTCACCGGTTCGATCGTCGCCTTCGGCAAGCTGCGTGGCATCATCTCTTCCAAGCCGCTGATGCTGCCGAACCGCCACAAGCTGAATCTGGCGGCGCTGGTGATCTCGTTCCTGCTGCTGGTGGCGTTCGTGCGTACCGACAGCGTGGGCTGGCAGGTGGTGACGCTGCTGCTGATGACGGCGATCGCGTTGGCGTTCGGCTGGCATCTGGTGGCCTCGATCGGCGGCGCCGACATGCCGGTGGTGGTGTCGATGCTTAACTCCTACTCGGGGTGGGCGGCCGCCGCGGCGGGCTTCATGCTGAGCAACGATCTGCTGATCGTCACCGGCGCGCTGGTGGGTTCTTCGGGTGCGATCCTGTCTTACATCATGTGCAAGGCGATGAACCGCTCGTTTATCAGCGTGATCGCCGGCGGCTTCGGCAGTGACGGTTCGTCCACCGGCGACGCCGAAGAGATGGGCGAATACCGTGAAACCACGGCGGAAGAGGTGGCCGAGCAGCTGAAGAACTCCACTTCGGTGATCATCACCCCGGGTTACGGCATGGCGGTGGCGCAGGCGCAATATCCGGTGGCGGAAATCACCGAGAAACTGCGGGCGCGCGGCGTGAAGGTGCGTTTCGGCATTCACCCGGTCGCGGGGCGTTTGCCGGGCCACATGAACGTGCTGCTGGCGGAGGCGAAGGTGCCGTACGACGTGGTGCTGGAGATGGATGAAATTAACGAAGATTTCCCGGATACCGACACCGTGCTGGTGATCGGCGCCAACGACACGGTGAACCCGGCGGCGCTGGAGGATCCGCGCAGCCCGATCGCCGGCATGCCGGTATTGGAAGTGTGGAAAGCGCAGAACGTGATCGCGTTCAAACGCTCGATGAACACCGGCTACGCCGGCGTGCAGAACCCGCTGTTCTTCAAGGAGAACACCCAGATGCTGTTCGGCGACGCCAAAGACAGCGTGGAAGCGATTCTGCGGGCATTGCAGAAGTAAGTGAGCAACCAAAAAAACGGGCCGCTTAGCGGCCCGTTTTTTATGCGCGAGGGTTAATCTTCGTCGTCGTGCTCATCGTCTTCATCCGTCTCAATCGGGCAGTTGAAGTTCTCCGGCTTAATCACCAGCAGATCGCATTTCAGATGGTCGATCACATGTTCCGCGGTGTTGCCGATAAAGGCCGCCGAAATGCCGGTGCGGCCCAGCGTGCCCAGAACCACCACACCGGCCTGCAGGTGTTCGGCCAGATCGGGGATCACCTCTTCCGGCAGGCCTTTTTCCACGTGGGTGAATTCTTCCTTAATGCAGAATTTCTGCCGCAGCGCTTTCATGGCGATCAGATGCTGGCCGCGGATGGCGTCGTTGTAGACGCTCGGATCGAAATCGGGCAGCTCGATGGCGATGTTGATCGGAGTAACGGGATAGGCGCCGACCAGGTGAACCTCGGTCTGGTTGACGTTCTGCGCCAGTTCGACGGTTTCTTGCACCAGTTTGATATTGAGCGGATCGTGATAGGGTTCTTCGCTGGCCAGGTTGACCGCCACCAGCGCTTTACCGCCTTCCGGCCAGGGCTGGTCTTTCACCATCCACACCGGGCAAGGGCATTTGCGCAGCAGGTGCCAGTCGGTGGGGGTGAAGATCACCGACTCCAGCCGGTCGTGCTGGTGCGCCATTTTCAGCAGCAGATCATGCTGGCCGGAAAGCACTTCCTGAATGATGGCTTCGAAGGGGCGGTTATGCCAGACCACTTTGATTTCGATCGGCACGCCGTCGTTGAGGTAAAAGCGGCACTGCTCGTTGATCCAGGCGGCGCGTTGGCTGATCACACCTTGCCGCATCGCCGTTCTTTCGTCCGGGGAGAGCAGGGTCGTCATTTCGTAAGAGAAGTCATAAATGGGCAGGAAGGCTTTGATGCGCCCGCCGTTCCGTTTCACCAGGTACACGGCGCGGCGCAATGCCGGCTGGTCGTCCTGATTGGGGTCAATAGCCACCAGAAGATTCTGATACTTCGCCATAGGGCCTCCTTACAGCTGAAATCAACAGTCTGTTAATTTACAGAGTAACCCAACATTGAAAAACAGAACAACAACAGAAGCGGCGCCGGATCAACAATTTCAGTGAAATGTTGATCCGGCAGGAGAATCAGGCGTTAACGGACACGTTGATGCGCGGCGTACCGGCCAGCACCGACAGGGCGTCGGCGTTTTCGATGGTGATGTATTTGCCTTTCACGCTGAGGATTTCGCTTTTCTGGAAGCGGCCCAGCAGGCGGCTGATGGTTTCCACCGTCAGGCCGAGGTAGTTGCCGATGTCGCCGCGGGTCATGGTCAAACGGAACTCGCGCGGTGAGAAGCCGCGCTCCGCGAAGCGGCGCGACAGGTTGTAAACGAACGCCGCCAGGCGCTCTTCGGCATTTTTCTTCGACAGCAGCAGGATCATGTCCTGGTCGCCTTTGATCTCGCCGCTCATCAGCCGCATGATCTGCTGACGCAGGTTAGGCATTTTGCCGGACAGATCGTCGAGGGTTTCGAACGGGATCTCACACACCATCGAGGTTTCCAGCGCCTGGGCAAAACTCGGGTGCTTCAGACCGCCGATGGCGTCGAAGCCCACCAGATCGCCCGCGAGGTGGAAGCCGGTGATCTGCTCGTCGCCTTGCTCGGTGATGGTATAGCTTTTGATGGTCCCGGAACGGATCGCGTACAGCGACTTCAACTCGTCGCCGGCCTTGAACAGGGTCTGGCCTTTCTGGATGGGCTTTTTCCTCTCGATAATGTTGTCGAGTTGGTCCAACTCGTGGGCATTAAGGGTGAAAGGAATGCACAGCTGGCTGATGCTGCAGTCCTGGCAATGGATCGCACAACCACCAGACTGGATACGACGAATCACGCGTTTTTCCGGGATCATAGATTACGCTCATTCAATAATTGATATGAGTCAATTTTAACATCTTTTGCAGCAGCTGATAAGGGTGGCATTAGCATGAATAGGGGTATTGTGTGCGAATTTTGCGCACACATGCCGCCGATTATTCTGTATGGGACTGAAGTTATGAGTATTATTTGTGACTTATGCGTTTTATTCACACAAGTTATTGATAGTGCCAAAGCGGGCATGAGCGCGGCGTTGAGCAACGTGCTTTATTAAGCAGCGCCAAACAATGGCCTGGATGAGCTCATCGCCGCGGCTACAGCAAACTTTTCGGCAGGTAGCCTTCATGCTGCAACAGCCACTGCTTGCGCTGTACGCCGCCGGCATAGCCGGTCAGCGCGCCCTGCGAACCGATCACCCGGTGGCAGGGCACCACGATGCTGATCGGATTCGAACCGTTGGCCATGCCGACCGCGCGCGAGGCGGTCGGACGGCCGATGCGTTGCGCCAGCTGGCCGTAGGTCAGGATCTCGCCGCACGGGATTTGGCGCAGCTGTTGCCATACGGTGCGTTGGAACTCGGTGCCGGCGGTCATCACCGGCAGCCGATCGATAATGCTCAGCTCACCGGCGAAATAGCGTTGCATCGCATCGGTCAGGCCGCCGGGATCGCGCTGCTCGCGCAGGGTGAAGCGATCGGCGCGGTAGTGGGTATTCAGCAGCTTCATCAGGCGCGCTTCGTGATCGGTCCAGTCAATCGCCCGCAGGCGCCCCTGTTCATCGGCAATCAGCACCAGTTCTCCCACCGGCGTGGCGGTACGATCAATCAAAAAAGTCTGCATCTGGATCACTCCTCGGTTTGGTATGACGATTATCGCACGAAAGCGGGGGAAGAGATGGCGGATTTCGGACATGCTGATGGGCAACCGCAGGGTTGCCCGAATAGCCGGCTCAGGGTAAGCCGGGGAGTCATTGCCCGATGAATTTATAAAATAAATTTATAATTAATCAAGGCAAGTTGTGTTCTGTTTATTATTTCACCAGGCATTAACGCGTTGGCGTTACTTATAGCTGATGGTCACGCGCTTTAAATGGGGATCGTTATTTACTATTTCGCTGGTGACGGCAGAGACTAATTCTTTTGGCATCTCTTTTAACGAAGAGGAAATATATCCGTTCTGATATTCGGTCACTTTGCCAAAGCAGTTGGAGACAAGCTGTTCATCCTGATGTGTGATGGTGCAGGCCGGGGTGGTAATGGCGCCGGTGAAGCGCACGACGCCGGATGCGACCTGGCTGCCGGAAAGCGGTTTTGCTTGCAGAGCGAAGGGCAGAATGACCAATGCGCTTAATACGGCTAAGTAATGGTTCATACGCTGTTCCTCTCAGATTAAAAAACACTGCCAATTAAAAACAAGCGCCCTTGTTTTCATAAAATAAGCTATTTCGCCTGACGAAATAAAAACGAATGGGCAAAAATCCTACTGCCTGCATTCAATGAATTTGATAATAAGGAGGTAGGGTAGGTAAAACCATGATTTGGATCATAGTGAAGACCGGTTAATGGTTTCCGGCGCGGGCAGGGTAAAAGGCTGTGATCGTTCTCTCAGGAAAGCGGGAAAGGGCGGGATGTTTTCGCCCCCGTGGCGCAACCGCAGGAACCGGGGGCGAGCGGGGGGTTACAGCATACCGCTGCTGCCGCAGATGCGGATCTTTTCCGCCACCACTTCTTTCATCGCCAGCTTGCCGGGGACGATGTATTTGCGCGGGTCATTGGCATCCGGGTGCTGTGAAAAGTAGCTTTTCACCGCATCGGCAAAGGCGATTTTCAATTCGGTGGCGACGTTGACCTTGCAGACGCCGAGCGAGATCGCGCGCTTAACCATCGCCTCCGGAATGCCGGAGGCACCGTGCAGCACCAGGGGCACGTCCACCTGTTCGCGGATCAGCGCCAGGCGCTCGAAGTCCAGCTTCGGCTCGCCGTGATACAGGCCGTGGGCGGAACCGATCGCCACCGCCAGCGAATCGATGCCGGTGGCGGCGACGAACTCGCGTGCCGCCGCCGGGTCGGTATAGAAGCTGTCCGCCGCATCGACGATCAGATCGTCTTCCTGCCCGCCCAGGCGCCCCAGCTCCGCTTCCACGCTGGCGCCGTAGCGATGGCACAGGACCACTGCGGCGGCCACCTTGGCGATGTTCTGCTCGAACGGCAAATGCGAACCGTCGATCATCACCGAGCGGATGCCGCTTTTCACCTTGTGCTCGATGTCGTCCAGCGCTTCGTGATGATCCAGATGCAGCGCCAACGGCAGATCGTAGCGGTGCGCGGCAGATTGGCAAATGCCGATCAGGTAGTCGGTACCGGCATAGCTGAAGGTGCCGGGCGTGCCGGCCATGATCACCGGGGAGCGCAGTTCGGCGGCGGTTTCCGCCACCACCTGCACGGTTTCCAGATTGTGGACGTTAAACGCCGGGACGGCGTAACCCTGACGCTGCGCCTTGAGCAGCATTTCTCGGTTGGCTATCAGATACATGGGATCTCCTTACAGCACCGGGGAAGGAAAAGGGTAAATCGTCACGCCTTTCACCACCCGGTTGACCTCGCCGGTCGGGCAAGGATTGTCCGGGGTCAGCCCCTGCGCCAGCGAACTCTCGAAGGCCAGCATCTGGGTGAACAGCAGATACGGGAACAGCAGCCAGATATCGTCGGCCGCGTCGTGCATAGGCAGCAGGGCATCGGACAGGGGTTGGCGCTCGCCGGTCAACCCGACCAACTGCATCGCCAGCCCGTCGCGCTGCAGTTCGTTCCACAGATCGCGGTCATACTGGCGGGCGTAGTCGTCGCGGGAGAACATCAGCACCACCAACGTCTGGCCGTCGACCATGAATTTCGGGCCGTGGCGCAGGCCGAGCGGCGAGTCGTAGCGTGTAACGATGCGGCCGGCGGTCAGCTCCAGCATCTTGAGCGAGGCCTCTTCCGCCAGGCCGGTAAAACAGCTGCCGCCGAGGGTGATATAACGGCGGAAACCGCTGGCGGCCAACGCCTTCACCTGCGGCTGCAGCGTTTCGCGCAGTGTACGGCAGCGCTGCACCATGGCGTTGAGCGGCGCCTGGGCGGCCTCGAGCGAAGCCGAGCCGAGCAACAGCGCGGCGCTCAGCATCATGCAGCTGAAGCTGGAGGTCATGGCGAAGCTTTGATCGTTGGAGCCTTGCGGCATCACCAGCGAACAGACGTTATCGCGCCGATGCGCATACTGCGCCAGCCGGCTGTCCGGGTTGCACACCAGCATCAGGTGATAGCTTTCCGGCAGCAGCTGGTCGGCCAGCTCCACCGTCGCCACGCTCTCCGGGCTGTTGCCCGAGCGGGCGAAGGAGACCAGCAGCGTCGGCCGCTCAGGGTCGAGATACTGCAACGGATTGGCGACGATATCGGTGGTGCCGTAGGCCGCCACGTCGCGGCCGGTTCGTTCGCGCAGCCAGGGCGCCAGGGCGCGGCCGGCGAACGCCGAGCTGCCGGCGCCGCACAGCACGATTTGCAGGTGCGGATTGGCCAGCAGCGGCGCCAGGAACGGCTGCCACTGCGCCTGTTGATCCTGCAATTGCCGGTGCAGCGCGGCCCACAGATCCGGCTGCTGCCAAATCTCTGCGGCGGTGTGCCAGGCGTTGCGCTGCTTCAGCCAATCCGCCTCGTAAGAGAAATACGCGTTCATGATGACAACTCCTTAAAAGCCTTGGTTAACGGTCGGCGATAATCACGTCGCTCCCTCAATGGTGCAGCGCCTTTAGGCAAGCACCGATCCTGCACTGCTGCGGGTCGATAATTAATTCCCGGCGTTTTGCGGTATTGGGCATTAACGCAAACTCCTGATTTACCGGTAGCCGTGCCCGACCACGGCTTAATAAGCCGCGGCGATACCGACCGGAACGCTTTCAGTTAGTTATGGCGAATTACAGCAAACGAAACGCTGAAATGCAATCGGTTATTTTAAAAATACTTATATCTATCAGTTGGTTATATTTATTTTTGCTTTCGATTGAGCGGCAAGCGAAAGCGGTGTCAACGCAAAGTGAAAACGGCAAATTCGTTATTTATCAGTCGACAATTCTCGGCGTCTATTTATTCAGTCTGCCGATGACGAAAGCCGCAGCGGTAATTCGACAATCGCCGGGCTTTCACTGTTTTTTTATGCCGGCGCGCGTAACCGTGCTGTTCCGCGTACGCCGCTACCGGCGCCGATGTGAGGGCAAGTGGGGACGAAAATGCGTCTTTCGCTCCCAATTCTTCATTACTTTGCTATACCTGATAGTCGATGGATTCATTTTATTGTCATGTAACTGACACGTCAGAGTCACGGCTCTGGCTTAAGTTTGCAGCGACTACGTCAGGAGATAACGCGATGTTCAGCCTGGATTCTCTGTTGCAAGATGCATTTCCACACCGCAATACCCCTGCCTGGCAGCGCAGCCTGCTAAGAACCCTTCTCTTCGAAAAAGAATTCAAACAGTTCGCCGCCGACTATCCCCACCTGAAAGGGCTCGATCTGATCGAGCAGGTGGTGGACTACTTCAACCTCAGCTGCGAGCTGGTGGACGGCGATCTGGAAAACATTCCGAGCCAGGGGCCGGTGGTGCTGGTGGCCAATCACCCGATCGGCTCGCTCGACGGCCTGGTGCTGCTGCGCGCCGTCGCGGCGGTGCGCCCGGATGTGAAAGTGGTGGCCAGCCAGCTGCTGACCTACATCGAACCGCTGCGCAACCTGTTCGTGCCGGTGGATAACGTCGCTTATAAAACCAGCCGCAAACAGATTGAAGGCATGCAGCGGCAGCTGGACAATCAGGGCGCGCTGATCCTGTTCCCGGCCGGCGAAGTGTCGCGCATGAGCCCGAAAGGCATCCGCGACGGCCACTGGCATACCGGTTTTCTGCGCCTGGCCGCCAAGGCGCGCGCGCCGATCGTGCCGATCCACATCAGCGCGCGCAACAGCAACCTGTTCTACTTTACCTCGCTGGTCTACCGGCCGCTGTCGACGCTGCTGCTGGTGCGCGAAATGTTCCAGCAGCGGGGCGGGCGCATCAAGATCCGCGTCGGCGGCCGCGTGCCGTTCGCCAGCTGGCACGACGGCCACACCAGCGCCAAGGATCTGGCGGAGCGTTTTCGCCGCCACGTGTATCGCCTGGGGCAGGGCAAGCCGGGGCTGTTCGCCAGCGAATCGCCGATCGCGCTGCCGGAAGAGCGTCTGGAGCTGAAAAAGGCGTTGGCGAACTGCGAGCGGTTGGGGGTAACGCCGGACGGTAAAACCATCTACCTCTATCGCCGCCACGACGAAGCGCGCACGCCGATCCTGCGCGAACTGGGGCGTCTGCGCGAGATCGCCTTCCGCGCGGTAGGAGAAGGCTCCGGCCGCCGCCGCGATCTGGACAGCTATGACGACGATTACTACCACCTGGTGCTGTGGGATGAGGAGGAGCTGGAAATCGTCGGCGCCTATCGTTTTATCCCCACCGCCGAACAAATCGCGCGCAAAGGGCTGGAAAGCATCTACAGCAACAGCCTGTTCCACTACGATCGCGATATGGAGCCGATCCTGGCGCAGGGCATCGAGCTGGGGCGCAGCTTCATTCAGCCGGCCTATTGGGGCAAGCGCGGGCTGGACTATTTGTGGCTGGGCATCGGCGCCTACCTGGCGAAATACCCACAGTATCGCTACCTGTTCGGCCCGGTGTCGATCTCCGGCGGCATGCCGCTGGCGGCGCGCGATTTGCTGATCGCCTTCTATCGGCTCTATTTCTCGCCGGACCACGCCTTCGCGCAATCGCGCCGGCCTTATCCGGCGTCACTGCCGCAGGTGCTGGCGCAGTTTGCCGGGGATAACTACCAGGAAGATCTGGTGCGGCTCAAGAGCCTGCTCAGCAATATCGGCTGCTCGATCCCGACGCTGTACAAGCAGTACACCGAACTGTGCGAGCCGGGCGGGGTACAGTTTATCGACTTCGGCACCGATCCGGCTTTCAACAACTGCATCGACGGGCTGGTGCTGGTGGATACCACGCGGCTCAAGCCGTCGCGGTATCAGCGTTATATCGCGGTGCACCAGCCGCAGCCAGCCGAGACGGCATGACTACAGTCTGACTCATGCCTTTTTGATCTAAGCACGACCTTGGGGCCGGCGACGGGATAGCGCTACGATAAACGTTTTGCTTTCCACCGCCGGAGCCCGTCATGCCTCACTCGTTTATCCCGCCGTTATTGTCCGCCGACGAACCCTCTGCCGCCGCCGTTGAAATCCCGCGCGGCAAAGCGCCCTTTTTGCTGCTGTGCGATCACGCCGGCAAGGCGATCCCGCAATCCCTCGGCGACCTCGGTTTGCCGCCGGGGGAGATCGAACGCCACATCGGCTGGGACATCGGCGCGCTGAGCGTGTCGCGCCATCTGAGCCGCCAATTGGACGCCACGCTGATCCACCAGCGTTACTCACGGCTGGTGATCGACTGCAACCGGGCGCCCGGCATCGCCAGCTCGATCCCGCATTTGTCCGAGCTGACGCCGATCCCCGGCAATATCGGTATCGACGCCGAGCACGCGCTGGCGCGCGAGCGCGAGGTGTTTTTGCCGTATCACCACGCCATCGACGATCATCTGGGGCAACGCCAACTGCGTGAACTGCCGACGGCGGTGATCGCCATGCACAGTTTCACGCCGGTGTTCAAAGGGGCATCGCGCCCCTGGCAGGTGGGGCTGCTGTTTAACCGCTACCCGGAATTTGCCCATCTGCTGGCCGAGCTGCTGCGCGAAGAGGGAGATTTGCAGGTGGGGATCAACGAACCCTATGCGATGACCGATGCCACCGACTACACGTTGCCGGTCCATGCGGAACGCCGCGGTTTGCCTTATGTCGGCATCGAAATCCGCCAGGATCTGATCGCCGACGAACGTGGGCAACAGGCGTGGGCGAAACGTTTCGCACGCCTGCTGCCGCAGGCCTGGCAGCGCTGGCAAATTTGACTTTAGGAATATTCCCAGAGATGATAACCGTAAGGAATACGTAATACGTCATTAGAAAAAAAGTCAGGAGAGACGTGTGGAGCACAGCGATAACGGACTGTTTATCAAACGGGAGCGTTTTGAAGTTCTGGCGATTCTGCGTGAAATTTGCAAACAACGCACGCCGCTGCGCGTAGAAAATCAGCAGCACCGGTTTCAAAGTCTGTTATTGAGCGTCGGGCCGGACAATATCGTGTTTAGCGGTGAGGAAGCGGAAAACGCCATCGACGGCGCCTGCACCATCGTGATTGAAAGCAACGACGCCAAAATCGAGTTTTCCGTCGGCCAGGCGGAGCTGACCGAACATCAGGGCGTCCAGGCCTGCTCGACCCGGCTGCCGCAGGAGTTGGTCTACATCCAGCGCCGTCGCCAGTTCCGCATCACCACGCCGCACTGGCGCCAATTCTTCTGTACCGGCGAATACCCGAACGGCACGCCTTATGAGCTGCGGATCCACGATCTGTCCGCCGGCGGCGTCGGTTTGCGTTTCGACGGCCCGCTGCCGGATTTCTTCCAGCCGGGCCTGCAGTTCAAGAAAGCGGAGTTGGATTTGGGCAGCTACGGCAGCTTCAAGGTCAACATGGAGCTGGTGGTAGTCAACGACGATCAGGAAACCGACGATAACGATCAGGTGGTGCACTTCTCGCGCCTGTCGTGCCGTTTCCTCAAGCTGGGGCTGGCGATGGAGCGCAAAATTCAAAGCGCGGTGTTCGCCTTCGAGCTGGATTTCAACAAAAAGAAAAAACGCTGATATTTATCAGGGGCGGCACGCTGCCCCTGACTCTCCACTGGCCTTACGGCTGTAACGCCCGCAGGCTGCCGATCTCTTCCCAACCGAAATGCGCCGCTTCGGCCAGCACGTCGCACACTTCGCCGCCGGCGGCGACCACGGCCGCGTCAAGCGCGGCGCCGTGCAGCAGATGGCTCACCAGCAGTGCGGCGAACAGATCGCCGGTGCCTTTGACCGCCGATTTGACCTTCGGATGGGTAAAGCACTGCGTTTCCTGCCGGGTGACCAGCATCAATCCCACTTCGTCTTCGTGCTGCGCCACGCCCGGCGCGCTGGTGACCAGCACCCATTCGGTGGTGTCGTTCAACAGCGCCTGCGCGGCGTGCTGCGTCTGCTCTTGGCTGCTCAGTTGCCGGCCGCACAGCTGCTCCAGTTCGAAACCGTTCGGCGTCAGGCCGTTGGCCAGCCGCAGGAACGGTGAGCGATAGCAGTTGACGATGCGCTCATCCACGTAGATCCCTTCACCGTAATCGCCCATCACCGGATCGATATAGATCTTTATCTGCGGATTGAGGGCGCGCACCCGCTGCAGCCAGTTGGCCAGAATATGGCACTGCATCACGTCGCCTAGATAGCCGACGATCACCGCCCGGGCGCGCTTCATCACGCCGCGGGCGATCAGATCGTCGAGAAAGCCGCCGAACCACTCGCCGGAGATGATGCCGCCGTGCGGCTTGCCGTAATAGGGCGGGCAGCCGAACAGCACGCTGGGCACCTGCAGCGCTTCCAGCCCTTTTTTCAGCAGGGCGCGGTAGGCGATGCCGTTGCCGACGCTGCCGTAGACCACCTGAGATTGAATGCTGATCACGTCGATGGACGGTGATCGCAAGGGTGAAGTCTGTTGCATGAGTTACATCCTTGGTTCGTTATTATCCAGCCAGCGGGCGAACACCTGCCGCGCGCGCTGTTCCAGCTGTGCGCCGTGGCGCGCCGCCTGTTCGCGCAGGCTCTGGGGCGCGATGCCGGCCAGTTCCAGTTCGCAGGCATGGCCAATCAGCCAGCGTTCGATATCGCGATGATCCGCCTCCAGATGGAACTGCAGCCCGAGCGCGAACCCTTGATAGTCGAAGGCCTGATGCGGGCAAACCGCCGTGCCGGCCAGGCAGCGGGCGCCCTCCGGGATCATGAACATATCACCGTGCCAATGCAGCACCGGCGTATCGGCCAGCGGCGCCAGCACCGAGTCGTCTTGCGCCGTGAGCGTGGTCAGCGGGGCGAAACCGATCTCTTTGACGCCGAGCGAGATCACGTCGGCGCCCAGCGCCTGGGCGATCACCTGCGCGCCGAGACACACCCCAAGGGTCGGCCGCCGCTGCGCCAGCCGCTGTTTGACCAGCGCCAATTCATGGTCGAGAAAATCATAGCGCTGCGCGCCGGAAAAGTGTTGGGCGGCGCTGATCGGCCCGCCGAGCACCACTAACAGATCGGTCTCTTCATTATTGATAGCACGAATATCATCGCGGCCGGCATCGTAATAGTCGATCTGATAGCCGCGCAGCGAGAGCAGGGAACCGAGGATGCCCAGGTTTTCAAAATTGACGTGTCGAATGGCGACGGCTTTTTTCATTGTTTAACCTCGTGAGCGTGGGTGAACGGCGTCAGCGCCAGCGACTCGCCCAGCACCGCGATGCCTTGCGCGCCGCTCTGGTAGACGATGCGGCGTTCGCTGACCTGGCTGAGCTGCACCTGATAACCCTGCGCGGCCGGGAACAGCGCGCAAGCCTGCTCCAGCTGATCGGCCGCCCAGGGCGTGAACATCTGCAGGCGGGCAAAGGCTTTTCCTGCATACTGAATGTCGAGCACGTAATGTTTATCCATGGAACCCCTTACTTTTGGCCGCGGAAGCTGTTAATCTGTTTTGAACTAGTACAAAAGGATTTATGTATGACTTCATTGTATGCAAAAGGCGGCGGCGCTGTCCAGATTGCCGAGCAGATCGCCGCACGCATCAAAGACGGAGCGCTGCGGCCGGGCGAGCTGTTGCCGCCGGTACGCCAGCTGGCGGCGGAGCTGGAGGTCAATCCGAATACCGTCGCCAGCGCATACGCCCGATTGCGCGATGCCGGTCTGGTGGCGACGCGCGGGCGGGCGGGAACGGTGGTGCTGGAGCCGCCGCTGGCGGCGGTGAGTGCGGCCTATGCGCCGCGCCAGGTGCCGGCGGGGATGTGCGATCTGGCCAGCGGCAATCTCGATGCCGCATTGTTGCCGGCGTTGGCGCTGGGCGCGGCGGAGGCGTTCCCGCAGCAAAACGGTTATGACATCAGCGGCGATCTGCCGGTATTGACCGGCCTGGGGCGCGAGTGGCTCGGCCGCCAGGGCGTCACGCTGGGGGAACCGGCGGTGTTCTCCGGCGCGCTGGACGCGATGGAAAAGGCGCTGCGCTGCCATATGCAGCCGGGCGCGGCGGTGTGGGTGGAAGATCCCTGCTGGCCGCCGCTATTGACGCTGCTGCGCCACCTGCGTCTGCGGCCGCTGCCGCTGGCGATGGATGAACAGGGGTGTCGGTTGCCGGAAAGCGGAGCGGCGGGCGCGGTGATCCTGACGCCGCGCGCCCACAATCCGACCGGCGCCTCGCTTTCTGCGCAACGCGCGCAGCAGTGGCGGCGTTTTCTCAGCGCGAATCCGCAGTGTCTGGCGATCGTCGACGACTTCTGGGGGCCGCTGTCGCAGCTGCCGCTGCATCTGCCGTTCGACGGCGATCGCGGGCTGTACGTGCTGTCGCTGAGCAAGTTTCTCAGCCCGGATCTGCGCATCGCGCTGGCCTGCGGCAACCCGACGTTGCTGCAGGCAATGCGCGCCGATCAGTACATCAGCGAGCGCTGGGTCAGCCATATCTTGCAGCAGATTGCCGCCAGGCTGTGGGGGCAGGCCTTGCAGGAAGGGCAGCTGCAGCGGGCGCAGCAGGCGTATCAGGCCAGAAGGGATGAACTGGTGCAACGGCTCAACGCGCTGAATCACACGGCGCTGGCGGTAGGTGAAGGGCTGCACCTGTGGTTGCCGGTGCGGTCGGAAACCGCCGCCGCGCAGCTGATGGCGCAGCGGGGGTGGCTGGTGCAGGGCGGCGAGCCTTTTCGTCTGAAGAGCGATCCTGCGATCCGCGTCAGCCTGGCCAACGTGGCGCCGGCGCAACTGGCGGCTCTGGCGCAGGATCTGGCCGACGCCATGCGGGCCAGCGCGGCGATCAACTAGGCCGGCGTCAGGCTCTCCTCCGCCAGCAGCTGCAGTGAGGTGAGCCGGGCGCTCGGTTCGGCGATCGGCGTGTCGATGATGAACTCGTCCACGCCGTACCGCTGCTGCAGCTGCGCCAGTTGCTGATGCACCTGCGGTGCGGTGCCGAGCAGGATATGGCTTTCCCGCGGCTCGATGCGGTAGTCGGTGGCGCCGGCCTGCTGCACGAAACTCTCGGCCTGCGCCAGGCTGCCGACGGTCACGCTCTGCTCACCGGCGACGTGGACGCGGTATTGCTGTATATCCGCCGCCAGCGCCGCGGCCTGTTCCGCGCTTGGCGCCGCGATCGCCGCTACCGCCAGCAGCGCCTTGCGGCCGCCGCTGTGTGCGGCGTAGTGCGCCAGCGCTGCGCTGATATCTTGCGGATTGCCGTTCAGATGCGCGGCGAACACGAAGGCCCAGCCGGATTCGGCCGCCAGCGCCGCGCTCTCTTTGCTGGCGCCGAGCAGAAAGCGCTGGGCAGCATGCGGCGGCAGCGGCGTGGCGCTCAGGCCGGGCTCGGCGTCGTCGTTCAGATAGGCGGTCAGCTGCGACAGCTGCTGCGGGAAAGCCGGCTTGTGTTGCCGGTCATGGGCAGCCTGCAGCGCCTGGGTGGCGAGCGGCAGGCCGCCGGGCGCTTTGCCCACCCCGAGATCGACGCGCCCCGGCGCCAACGCCGCAAGCAGGTTAAAGTTTTCGGCCACCTTGTAGGCGCTGTAGTGTTGCAGCATCACGCCGCCGGAGCCGATGCGAATGCGCGACGTCTGGCCGAGCAGGTAGCCGATCAGCACTTCCGGCGACGGGCAGGCGAGCTGCGGCGTGTTGTGGTGCTCCGCCAGCCAGAAACGCCGATAGCCCCAGCGTTCCGCCTGTTGCGCCAGATGCAGCGTGCGCGCCAGCGCCTGGGCGGCGCTTTCCCCGTCGGCGATCGGACTCTTTTCCAATATGCTCAAGGCATAAGCCATTTTCCCGCTCCTTTCCTCATCAGATATGCCTGACAAATACCATGCGGGCGGCGCGCGCCTTAATACTGATTGGCGATAGGATATTCCATTGATCCAAAACGAATTTGGATATGCGCAGATCGGTAAAGCGCCGCGATATTATCCTTCGAGCCAGGCCTTCAGACGAATGGCGTCACGGTAGTGGCCGTAGCGCGACTGCGCGCCGAGCAGGATCATCACCACCGGCTGCCCTTTGATGGTGGTGCGCATCACCAGGCAGTGGCCGGCCTCGTCGGTAAAGCCGGTTTTCTGCAGCTGGATCTTCCAGGCTGGGTTGTTGATCAGGCCGTTGGAACTGCGGTAGACCAACTGGCCTCGGCCAGGACGCACGATCTGCTGCTTGTCGGTGCTGAAGCGGCGAATCGATTGATAGCGATAGGCGTGATTGACCATCTTCAGCAGATCGTTGGCGGTCGCCACATTGCGCGGCGTCAGCCCGGTCGGATCGTAGAAGCGTGCGCGTTTCATACCGATGGCGTGCGCTTTCTGATTCATTTTCGCCACGAAGGCCTTGCGTCCGCCGGGATAGCTGCGGCTCAGCGCCGCAGCGGCGCGGTTCTCCGAAGACATCAGGGCGATGTGCAGCATGTCGCGGCGGCTGAGCACCGAGCCGATGGTCAGGCGCGAGTGGGTTTTCTTCAGCAGATCGCGATCGGCGGCGGTGACTTTCAGCCTGCTGCCCATCGGGCGTTTGCTGTCCAGGGCGACCATGGCGGTCATCAGCTTGGTGAGCGAGGCGATCGGCAGCACGCGGTTCGGCTGCTTCTGATAGAGCGTCTTTCCGGTGCGTTGATTGACGACCAGCACCGATTTGGCGTTCAGCACCAGCGGCGGCGCAGCGGCATGCACGGGCGCCAAAACGAACAGCAGGCTGAACAGGAGGGCGGCGCCGAAGCGCCGGGCGGGCAGACGGAGAAAAGCGTGAGATAAAAGCATAACGGCGGCAATAGTGACCCTAAGTGATTAAAAAATATCAAAAGAGTCTGCCCGGCAAATGTGAAGAAAATAGGGCGATAATCGCTCAAACTGTTACAACAATCCCTTTTGTTGCAGCGTCAAGCGGGTGGCCTCGTTCAAATCGTAGTCCGCGAGACGCTCGCGCGGCACCCAGGCGTAGTCGTCGAACTCGTCGTTGATCGTCACGTCGCGGTTGGCGGCATGGCAGTCGAAAATCAGGTAAATCATGTAGATTTGCTCCCGGCTGCCGTCGGCATAGGTTTTGATGCGCACATCGTCGCGGAAGGTCCAGGGCGTGATGCCGTCGAGGATCAGCGCGGCGCCCAGCTCTTCGCGCACTTCGCGCCGCAGTGCCTGTTCTATCTGTTCACCCGGCTCGACGCCGCCGCCGGACAGTGCCCATTGGCCGGGGAACACGCCCTTGTGCGCCGCCATTTTGCACAGCAGGAAGGCGTTATCGTTTTCAATCAGCGGGCAGACAATGATGCGCTGGCGCATGGAAGACTCCTGTCAAAATGGAAAGCAACCACTTTAACAAGGGGTTTAGCCCCTTAGCGTGAGAGAAATCAAAGCGTTGTATTAGCGCAGAGAAGCGGTAGCCGCCTCTCTGCGCTAAGGTCAGTAGATTTCCGGCACCACCATGTTGTCCGGCACCGGGCTACGGTGGTATTCCGGGCTGCGTTTGCGCTGCGGCAGCGTGATGACGTTGCCTTCGGCTTCCTCATAAGGCACCTGCTGCAACAGGTGGGTGATGCAGTTCAGACGGGCCTTTTTCTTGTCGACGCCCTGAACCACCCACCAGGGCGCTTCGGCAATGTTAGTGCGCGCTAACATGATTTCTTTGGCCTCGGTGTAGTCCTCCCAGCGGCGGCGGCTTTCCAGATCCATTGGGCTGAGCTTCCACTGCTTGAGCGGATCGTGAATGCGGCTGAGGAAACGCAGCTCCTGCTCCTCATCGGTGATTGAAAACCAGTATTTGACGATTTGGATGCCGCTGCGCGTCAGCATTTTTTCGAATTCCGGCACGCTGCGGAAAAACTCCTCATACTCTTCGTCGTTGCAAAAGCCCATCACGCGCTCCACGCCGGCGCGGTTATACCAGCTGCGGTCGAACAGCACCATTTCGCCGGCGGCCGGCAGATGCGCGATATAACGCTGAAAATACCACTGGGTGCGTTCGCGATCGTTCGGCGCCGGCAGCGCCGCCACGCGGCAGGTGCGCGGGTTGAGGCGCTGGGTGATGCGCTTGATCACGCCGCCCTTGCCGGCGGCGTCGCGGCCTTCGAAGATGATCACCAGCCGGTGGCCGGTGCGCATCACCCAATCCTGCAGTTTCACCAGCTCGCCCTGCAGGCGCAGCAGTTCGCGGAAGTACTGCTTGCGCCAGGCTTTTTTCGCGTCGCTGTCGACTTCTGCCGCGTCGAAGCGCAGGTCGTCCAACTCCATTTCCAGCTCTTCGTCGTAGCTGTCGTAAAACTCTTGCAGCAGGCGCTGGTTGAAACCGTCATCGCGGTTGACTTCATGCATGGTCATCAGATTTTCTCCGTATCGGCCCGGTGTTAGAAATGGTTGAAGATCCAGTACAGCACCGCCGACAGCAGCACCGAGGCCGGCAGGGTTAGCACCCAGGCCATCAGCAGATTGCGCAGGGTGGCCATCTGCAGCCCGGAGCGGTTGGCGGCCATGGTGCCGGCGATGCCGGACGACAGGACGTGCGTGGTCGAAACCGGCAAGCCGAAGGCGTCGGCCGCGCCGATGGTGGTCATCGCCACCAGTTCGGCGCTGGCGCCCTGGGCGTAGGTCAGGTGCGATTTACCGATCTTTTCGCCCACCGTCACCACGATGCGGCGCCAGCCGACCATGGTGCCGAGCCCCAGCGCAATCGCCACCACCACCTTCACCCAGAAGGGAATGAAGCGGGTGGCGTTGTCGAGTTCGCCCTTCAGCGCGTCGAGGTTGCGCTGCGCGTCGGGATTGATCTGCAGCTGATGCTCTGCCTTCAGGTGCTTGATGGTCTCGGACGCCAGATACATGTCGTTGCGGGTGTTCGACACCGCCTGCGCCGGGATCTTGTCGACCGAGCCGTACTGACGGATTTGATCGCCGATCGCGCCGGCCAGCTGCGCCAACGCCGGCACCACCTCCGGCGTTAGCTCGCTGGTGCGCACATAGCCGGTCAGCACCTCGCGCGGCGGCGTTTGGCCGCCGGCCGGGAACTGGCGCAGCAGCTGGTTTTGGGTCACCTCCGCCAGCGCCGCCACCCGGGGAATCTGCTCCGGCGGCATCGAACGGTTCAGGGCGTAGGCGATCGGCATGGTGCCCACCAGGATCAGCATGATAAGGCCCATGCCTTTCTGGCCGTCGTTGGAACCGTGCGCGAAGGAAACGCCGGTGCAGGTGAGGATCAGCAGCCCGCGGATCCACAGCGGCGGCGGGGTATTGCCCTTAGGGGCGCTGTACAGCTGGCGGTTCTTGACGAACAGCTTCAGCGCCAGCAGCAGCAGGCCGGCGAACACGAAGCCGATCACCGGCGACAGCAGCAGCGCGTAGCCCACCTTGATCGCCTGGCCCCAGTCCACGCCGCTGGTGCCGGTGCGGCCGTGGATCAGGGCGTTGGCTACGCCGACGCCGATAATCGAGCCGATCAGCGTATGCGACGACGAGGCGGGCAGCCCGAGCCACCAGGTGCCGAGGTTCCAGATGATGGCGGAGAACAGCAGGGCGTACACCATGGCGAAACCGTTGCCGGTGCCGGCCTGCAGGATCAGCTCGACCGGCAGCAGCGAAATGATGCCGAAGGCCACCACGCCGCTGGAGAGCAACACGCCGAGAAAGTTGAAGAAACCGGACCACACCACGGCGACCATCGGCGAAAGCGAGTGGGTGTAAATCACCGTTGCGACCGCATTGGCGGTATCGTGGAAGCCGTTGACGAATTCAAAGCCCAGCGCAATCAATAGCGCCAGCCCCAATAATAAAAACGGAACGTAACTGGTATAGACGGCGCCGGCGTCGCTGACGTCGTTAAATAAGTTCACCCCGGCGAACGCGATCCCCAGAATTAATAAGAACACAAAAAAAAGAACAGTGAGTCGACTGTTCTTTTGATGCAGTTTGGGCAGGCTGGAGGCGGCCGGCATGTCCGGTTGAACGGCGCTGTTATCGCTCATAATGACCTTCCTGAGAGGATTGGATGCGGTAGCTGTCGCCTGAAAAGTATTCTGAATGAATGTGGCTTTTTTATGACGAAAATATTAATCATCGGGAACGGCGAAAATCATTAACGCCGATAAATAAAGATTGTTATAACAGCGGGGACGGTCTTGGGTTAACGGCAACAGGCAGGATAGGGCGTTATGGTGCAACGGTTAGCGGAAAAGATGCACAAGCTGGATTTTGATGATGAAGTGACCGGGCTGATCTACGGCCATGTGTTTCGTTCCGGTGAGCCGCCGAGGCGCCTGAACTCGCAGCAGGTCTGCCAGGCCTATCAGACGTTGCCGCCCGGCGACGGTTTTATCTGGCTGCACCTCAATCTCAACCACGCGGCGGCGGAGAAGTGGTTGAAAAATCATTTCGCCATTTCCGATTTTTTCTTCCACGAGATTCGCCACGGTTCGCACACCACGCGCATCGAGCGCCAGGGCGACGATCTGTTCGCGGTGCTCAACGATGTGATCTTCCACCCCGAGGACAGCAACCCGGAAACGGCGACGCTGTGGCTCTATTGCTGCCGCGGGCTGGTGGTGACCGTGCGCCATAAACCGGTGCGGCTGATTGAACGGCTGCTCGGCCGCCTGACGGCGCTGCAGCTGGCCTCGTCCACCGAACTGCTGGCGCACCTGCTGGAAGAGCAGGAGGACGTGCTGGAGCAGGTGGTGCGGCAGGCCAACCAGTATGTCGATACCATCGAGGATCGCCTGCTGACGCGCCGCGTCAAACGCAATCGCACCGAGCTGGGGCGCATGCGCCGCATGCTGCTGCGCTTTCAGCGCCTGTTGGCGCCCGAACCGGCCGCGCTGTTTCGCCTGTTGAACCGGCCGCCGACCTGGCTGAGCCGTGAGGTGGTGCAGGATCTGCGGCAGTTTACCGAAGAGTTCACCGTGGTGTTGAACGATCTCGCCAGCCTGACCGAACGCATCCGGCTGCTGCAGGAGGAGCTGGGCGCCAAGCTGATGGAGCAGAACAACCGCACGCTCTACACGCTGACGGTAATCACCGTGCTGGCGCTGCCGATCAATATCGTCGCCGGTTTCTTCGGCATGAACGTGGGGGGGATCCCGCTGGCCAGCAATCACCACGGTTTTATCCTGCTGGTGTTGCTGGTCGGCAGTTTTACGCTGATCGCCGGTTATCTGGCGTTCAGGCGCAGGGACGAGTCGTAATTACAGGCGGGCGCGGTACTCTTCTTCCAGCCGGGCATGGGTGCTCCAGAACGGCTGCGGCGCCCGATCGTGCAGACGATCCAGCAGGATATCCAGATGGGTGTGCCAGCCGCCGGCGACGCTGAGCATCTCGTCGCGGTTGGCCAAGCGCCGGTGGGTGACCGTCAGCAGCACCGCGCTTCCCTGTTCCGTCAGTTCGAAGGTCACCTCGGAAGGGCGGCCCTGATCCTGTTCGGCCCAGGTAAAGCTCAGCAGGCGCGGCGGGAACAGGCAGGTGATGTGGCCGCGGTTGCTGACGCAGCCGCCGTGCTGTTTGTACTTGGCCGGTGGGGGTTCGTGCTCGCCCGCCAGATCGGAGTTGCGAAATTCCAGCTCCAGCGGCGCGCCGTTCTCCAACGTCATGGCGCCGGCCGCCAGCCAGGTGGCGCGCTTGTCGGATTCGGTCAGGTAAGCCCACACCCGCTCGATGGGGCCGGGCAGCAGCCGCTGGATGCGCAGCGTACCGGGTTCGATAATCATGCCGTAATCATTCATGGTTCACTCCTTGGGAGGAAGCTGTTCGGGCTGCAGCAGCGCCTGTTCGAGCGCATCCAGCCGTTCAGTCCAGAAATGTTCATAGGTTTGCAGCCAGTGCATGGCCTGCGCCATAGGCTCGGGTTCGAGCCGGCAGATATGGTTTCTTCCTTGCACGGTGCGTTGCACCAGGCCCGCATGTTCCAGTGCTTTCACGTGCTTGGAGGCGCCGGCGAACGACATCTGCAGCGGCGCGGCCAGTTCGCCGATGCTGCGCTCACCGCCGGCCAGCGCACGCAACATCGAGCGGCGGGTCGGGTCGGCCAGCGCATGAAAAATGGCGTCCAGCTGTGAGGAAGATAATTCAACCATATGGTTGAATATAGAACAGGCGGGCTAATATTCAACCGTTTTGTTGAATATTTTTTGCCCCGGCGAAAAACCGGGGCGGGGATCAGGCGCCGGCGTGCGCCAGCAGGGCGTTCAGCAACACGTCGGCGCCGGCGGTTGCCCAGGCGGGGGTGATGTCTTCCCGCTCGTTGTGGCTGATGCCGTCCACGCAGGGAATGAAAATCATGGCGGTTGGGGCGACGCGGTTAAGGTAACAGGCATCGTGGCCGGCGCCGGAAATCATGTCGCGATGGCGGTAGCCCAACGCTTGCGCGGCATGACGTACGCTGTCGATGCAGCCCCGATCAAAAGCGATCGGGGGATACTGGAAAATGCGCTCGGCGCGAGCGGTCAGGCCGCCGCCGTTGACGTGGTTTACCGCCGCCAGCAGGCGCTGCTCCATCTGTTCCAGAATTGACTCCTGCGGATGGCGGAATTCGACGCTGAAAAAGACCCGGCCCGGCACCACGTTGCGTGAATTGGGGGTAATTTGCGCCATGCCCACCGTGGCGCGCGCGTCGGGCGCGAAATCCCAGCCGATGCGGTTGACCGCCGTCACCAGCTCGGTGAAGCCCAGCAGGGCGTCGCGGCGGCGATCCATCGGCGTGGTGCCGGCATGGGCGCTGAAGCCGACGACCTCCAGCTCGTACCAACGCTGCCCCTGTGCGGCGGTTACCACGCCGATGTCGAGGTGCTCCGCTTCCAGAATCGGCCCCTGTTCGATGTGCAGCTCGAAGGCGGCATGGATCGGCGTGCCGCCCACCGGGTGTTCGCCGGCGTAGCCGATGCGTTCCAGCGCGTCGCCGAGGCTGACGCCGTGCTCGTCGCGGCGCGTCAGACCGTATTCCAGCTCGAAGACCCCGGCGAACACGCCGGAGGCGATCATCGCCGGCGCGAAGCGAGCGCCTTCTTCGTTGGTCCAGTTGATCACTTCAATTGCGCGTTCGGTGACGATCTGCCGATCGTTAAGGCTGCGAATCACCTCCAATCCGGCCAGCACGCCGTAGATGCCGTCGAAACGGCCACCGCGGGGCTGCGAGTCGCCGTGAGAACCGGTGACCACCGGCGCCAGCTCGGGCCGCGAACCTTCACGGCGCAGGAACATGTTGCCCATTCGATCGACGCGCACGCTGCAACCGGCCTCCAGCGCCCACAGGCGCAGCTGGTCGCGCGCCTGGCGATCCTCTTCGCTGAGCGCCAGGCGGGTGACGCCGTTGTCGGCGATGGCGCCGAACTGCGCCATCGCGTGCAGGCTTTGCCACAGGCGCTCGCCGTTGACCCGATACGTCATTGTTCTTCTCCCGGCGTTTTGGCGGTGTAGCGGAAATCGCAGCAGGGGGCGCCGGACATGATGGTTTGGCTGCGCTGCAGCTCGACCTCCGGCGCATAGCCGACGATAAACTGGCTGTCGCGCGCGCAGGAGAGCAGGTGGCCGATTTCCCCCAGCCCCATCTCGTGGTACATCTCGGCGTAGCGGCAGCGGGTAACGTTATAGTCGAAGTGTTGTTCGTCCTGGTTGATCACCTCAACGCGCAGCGCGTCGTCTTTTTCCCACAGGTACTGCAAGGCGGCGAAGCTGCGCAGATCCGCGCCGTTCGGCTCCTGCGCGGCGAACCGTTTGCCCGCCTCGATGGCGGCATTCTCGATGGCTTCGCCGATCACCGCCTGAGCGCGCGCCTTGCCGATTTCACGCACCAGGATCTGGTAGATCGGTTTGATGATCTCCGCTTCGATCTTTCTGCGGGCCAAAATGCCCAACTCGTTGTTTGCACAGCTCATCGCCTTGCTCCTCTTGATTTATTGTGGTTTGGCGCCGCCCAACACGGTTTGCGGCTGCCATTTGCCGTCCACTACCCGGTACAGGGTGAAGCTCGGCTGTTGCAGGTTGCCCTGCGCATCGAAGGCGATGGCGCCGGTCACGCCCTGATAATGGATGGCGCGCAGTTTCGGCAGGTAATCGGCCGGATTGGCCGAGCCGGCCTGTTCGATGGCGGCGATCAGCACCCGGGTGGCGTCGTAGGCGAAGGGCGCATGCAGTTCGATGTGGGTGTGGTAACGGTCGCGGTAGGCTTGTTCAAACGCCTTGCCGCCCGGCATCTGTTCCAGCGGCAGCCCCGGCTCCAGCGCGACGACGCCTTCGCCTTCACGCTGCGCCAGCGTCAGGAAGGTCTGGCTGACAAAGCCGCCTGCGCCCATCAGCTGCGCGTTCATGCCCAGCTGTTTCAGTTTGCGCGCCAGCGGTGCCGCCTGGGAGTCCACGCCGCCGAAGAAGATCAGATCGGCGTTTTTGCTGCGCACGGTGGTCAGCACGGCGCTGAAATCGACGGTCTTGTCGTCGACGTATTCGCGGGTGACCGGCTGCACGCCCTGGGCCTGCAGCGATTTGATGAACTCGTCCGCCAGGCCCTGGCCGAAGGCGGTGCGATCGTCGATCACCGCGATGCGCTGGGCTTTCAGCGTTTTCACCGCATACTGCCCGGCATAGTTGCCGCCGTCGTCGTCATGGCCCATCACGCGGAAGCTGGTGTCAAAGCCTTGTTGCGTGTAGCCGTGGCCGGTGGCGACCGGCGCCACCTGGGCGATGCCGGCATCGTGATAGATGCGCGCCGCCGGGATGCTGGTGCCGGTGTTCCAGTGGCCGACCACGCCGGCGACGCCTTCGTCGACCAAACGCTGCGCGATGGCCACGGCGGTGCGCGGATCGGACTGATCGTCCTCGGACAGCAATTTGAAGGTGACCGGTTTGCCGTTCAGCGTCGGCTTTTGCGCGTTGGCGTCGGCGATCGCCAGCCGCGCGCCGTTTTCGAGATCTTTGCCGATGCGCGCGGAAGGGCCGGTCAGCGGCCCGGCCAGGCCGATCAGCACGGTGTCGTCCGCCAGCGCCGGGAGGCTCAGGATCATCGTCATGGCGCCCAGCGCCAACGGCTTGATGCGAAAGTTCTGCTGCATTTCATACTCCTGGTGCGGTTAAAGGTAACAACGGTTATTCACCCAAATAGATCTGTTTGATTTTTTCATCGTCCAGCATGTCGGCGGAGCGGCCGCTGTGGCTCAGGCTGCCGCTGTCCAGCACATAGGCGCGATCGGTGGATTCCAGCGCCAGGCGGGCGTTTTGCTCGACCAGCAATAGCGTGACGCCGTCACGCGCCAGCTGTTTGATGACCGAAAAAATGGCTTCCACCACAATCGGCGCCAGCCCCATCGACGGCTCGTCCAATATCAACAGGCGCGGGCGGCTAAGCAGCGCACGGCCCATCGCCACCATCTGCTGCTCGCCGCCCGAAAGCAGCCCGGCCGGTTGGTTCAGGCGCTCGTTCAGGCGCGGGAAGGTGGCGCATACCCGTTCGAAATCGTGCCGTACCGCCGGTTTGTCACGCCGCGCATAGGCGCCCAGCTGCAGGTTTTCTCGCACCGTCAGGCGGGTGAAAATGCCGCGACCTTCCGGCACCATCACCAGCCCCTGTTGCAGCAAGCGGTGCGGCGCCATGCCGCGAATCGAACGGCCGTCGAACAGGATGTCGCCCTCGAACGGTTGCAGCCCGGTCAGCGCCCGCAGGCTGGAGGTCTTGCACGCGCCGTTGGCGCCGATCAGCGTGACCTGTTCGCCGGCGTTGACCGTAAAATCGATGCCTTTGACCGCATGAATGCCGCCGTAGGACACTTTGAGTCGTTTAACGCTCAGCAGGGCTTCAGACATGCGCGCCACCTCCCAGATAGGCCTGAATGACCGCTGGTTCACGCCGAACCTGCGCCGGTTCGCCTTCGGCGATCGCTTTGCCATAGTCCAGCACCGTCAGGCGATCGCACAGGCCCATCACCAGCTTGACGTCGTGTTCGATCAACAGCAGCGTTTTGCCGCTGTCGCGAATGCGCAGCAGCAGCTCGCGCAGCGCCACTTTTTCTCCGGCGTTCATGCCGGCCGCCGGTTCGTCCAGCGCCAGCAGCCGGGGCTCGGTCGCCAGCGCGCGGGCGATCTCCAGGCGGCGCTGATGACCATAGGCGAGATCGCCGGCGCGGTAATGGGCGAATTGGCCGATGCCGACGTACTCCAGCAGCGCATGGGACTTATCGCGCACCGCCTGTTCCTCCTCCCTGGCGCGGCGGTGGCGGGCGATCGCCGCCCACAGGCCGTTGCGGGTGCGCACGTGGCAGCCGACCATCACGTTTTCCAGCACGCTCATTTCGTTGAACAGCCGCAGGTTCTGGAAGGTGCGGGCGATGCCGGCCTGCGCCACTTTATCGATCGCCTGGGGCCTATAGCGCTGGCCCGACAGGCGGAATTCGCCCGCGTCGGCGCGATACAGACCGGTGATCAGATTGAAGCAGGTGGTCTTACCGGCGCCGTTCGGCCCGATCAGGCCGTAGATTTCCCCCTGGCGGATGCTCATGCTGACGTCATCCACCGCCGTCAGGCCGCCGAAGCGTTTGCTGACGTGATTTAAAGTGAGCAAAGGCGTCATGCGGCGTTCCCCCTTATATGGCGTGCCGGCCACAGGCCCGCCGGGCGATACAGCATCACCAGGATCAGCGCCAGGCCGTAAAACAGTTGGCGAATGATTTCCGGGTCGATCAGCACCTGGCCGAACAGCGCCTGCTGTAGCGGCCCCATGCTGCTGCGCAGCAGCTCCGGCAGGGCGGCCAGCAGCAGCGCGCCCAGGATCACCCCGGGGATGTGCCCCATGCCGCCGAGCACCACCATCGCCAGAACGGCGATCGACTCCTGTAGGGTGAACGATTCCGGCGACACGAAGCCCTGAAACGCGGCGAACAGCGCGCCGGCCACGCCGCCGAAGGTGGCGCCGATGGCAAAGGCCAGCAGCTTGAAGTTGCGGGTGTTGATGCCCATCGCCCGCGCGGCGTCCTCGTCTTCGCGGATCGCCGTCCACGCGCGGCCGATGCGCGAATTTTGCAACCGCAGGCTGATAAACAGGATCGCCAGCAGCAGGGCGGCGAACAGGTAGTAATAGAGGTACAGGCCGGAGAAACGCACGCCGAACCACTCATGCATGCCGGAAAACTTCAGGCCGAACAGGCTGACCGGGTCGATGCCGGAAATGCCTTTGGGGCCATTGGTGAGGTTGACCGGGCGATCGAGATTGCGCATCAAAATACGTACGATCTCGCCGAAACCGAGCGTGACGATCGCCAGATAGTCGCCGCGCAGCCGCAGCGTCGGCGCGCCAAGCAGAATGCCGCACACGGCCGCCAGCAGCGCCGCCAGCGGGATCAGCCACAGCATCGACAGATGAAGCCCGTCGGGGAACCACTGCAGCAGCAGCGGGAACTGCTGCGTCAGATGCGGTGACGACAGCAGCGCGGCCAGATAGGCGCCAACGGCGTAAAAAGCGATAAAGCCCATGTCCAGCAAGCCGGTCATGCCCACCACGATGTTCAGCCCGAGCGCCAGCATCAGGTACAGCAGGGCGAAGTCGACGACGCGCACCCAGTAGTTGCCGCCGGCGGCGCCCGCAACCCAGGGCGCCAGCAGCAGAGCGAGAATGAACAGCGTCAGCCCCAGTCTGGCGCGCCGAGGCGTGGCCAGGGGAAGCGTGGAAGTTAAAACGGTCATCGTGATGTCCTTATGCGCGCGTGGCGATGCGTTCGCCCAACAGCCCGGAGGGGCGGAAGACCAGTACGGCGATCAGCACCAGAAACGCGAAGACGTCCTGGTAGTTGCTGCCGAATACGCCGCCGGTCAGCTCGCCGAGATAGCCGGTGCCCAGCGATTCGAACAGCCCCAGCAGCAAACCGCCGAGCATCGCGCCGCGCAGGTTGCCGATGCCGCCGAGCACGGCGGCGGTAAAGGCTTTGATGCCGGGCAGAAAGCCCATCGAGAAACCGGCGTTGCCGTAGTTGCTGGCCATCATGATGCCGGCTACCGCCGCCAGCGCGCCGCCGAGCGCAAAGGTCAGAACGATGATGCGGTCAGGACTGATGCCCATCAGGCCGGCGACCTGCGGGTTTTCCGCCGTGGCGCGCATGGCGCGGCCGAAACGGCTGTGTTCGACCAGCAGCCAGAGGCCGGCCATGACCGCCACGGCCACCGCCAGCGTGACGATCGCGGTGCCGGTGATCACCGCCGGCGCATGCTCGGCGCTGCCTGCGGTCAGGGCGATGGGCGCCATCGGCAACAGCTGCGGAAACATCAGGGGATTGCGTGACCAGATCAGCATCGCCAGGGTTTGCAGCAGCAGCGAGACGCCGATGCCGCTGATCAGCGGGGCCAGGCGTGGTGCATTGCGCAACCGGCGATAGGCCAGACGTTCGATCGCCATCGAGGTGATGGCGCAGACGGCCATGGCGAACAGGGCCGCCAGCAGCAGCGTGGCGTAGGGCGGTAACGCGGGAAAATGATGCTGCAACACGCCGATCGCCGACAGCGCGCTGAGCGCCCCGACCATCAGCACGTCGCCGTGCGCGAAGTTGATGATGCGCAGGATGCCGTACACCATGGTGTAGCCGAGCGCGATCAGCGCATAGATGCTGCCGAGCATCAAACCGTTGACGGTCTGCTGTACCAGCGTATCCATAAGGAGAGTCCGGAGATAATGAGTCAGGAGGCTCACAGTAGAGAATTTAAAAAAATTGTAAAATACGGAAAAATACTTTCTTATACAAAAAACGAGTGATTTTAATTTGTTGATTTTTATGTATATTAAATAAATCCTCTCTCCGTGACTTCCATAAAACAATAGATATATGAAAAAAACAGAACAGTATGATGAGCCGTTGCCGATGCTGCCGAACGATCCGCCGCTGCGCGCCGTGCGGGCGTTCGAAGCCATCGCGCGCCTGGGCAGCATCAGCGCGGCAGCGAAGGAGCTGATGATTTCGCCTTCGGCGGTCAGCCATCAGCTGAAAACGCTGGAGGCGTTTTTGCAGATGCCGCTGACAGAACGGCAGGGGCGTCATCTGGTGCTGCGCAGCGAGGGGCGGGAGTATTACCGTTCGATCCGCTCGGCGTTTAACGTGCTGCGCCAGGCGACCGAACACGTGCGCGAGCAGTCCGCATCGCGGCAGGTCACCATCAGCCTGATCCCTCTGTTCGGCATGGGCTGGTTCATTCCGCGGCTGCGCGGCTTTCTGCGCGAAAATCCGGATATCGACATCAATGTGGTTTACGCCAACCACCGCAATTACCTGAGCGACGCCGCCGATCTGTCGATCCGCTTCGGCGTTGGGCAGTGGACCGGCTATCGCAGCGAAAAGCTGATGTCCGGCCAAATGGTGCCGGTGTGCAGCCGGGCGTTCAGTAAACTGCACGGTTTGCTCGATACGCCGGATCAGCTGGCGACGCTGCCGCTGCTGCACGACGAGGAGCGCAATACCTGGATGCAATGGTTTCAGCAGGCCGGTGTTAAACGCCCGCTGCGCAGTATCGGCCCGATGTTCGAAGACGGATTGTTGACGCTGGCGGCGGTGCAGGCGGGATTGGGATGCGCGCTGATGCGTGAGCCGTTAATCGCCCACTACCTTGAGAGCGGTGAGTTAATCAAAATGTTCGATCTGCCGATCGACGACGGCCGCGATTATTACCTGTGCGCTCGCCTGGATAGCGAACTGTCGCAGGAAGGCGAAAATCTGCGGCAGTGGTTGCGCCGTGAGGCGGCGGCCCAGAACGCCGGGGCATAATCTGCAACCCGTCGATGCGGCCAACATCAAAGCGCTGCGCATGGGCGCGCGCCGCATTGAGGATGAAGAGCATGATTACGGCGAAGGCGCGCTGGTGATTTTCGATTTGCCGGAAGATTGAGCGTTGCCCAGGGCCGTCAGCGCCACCTTTACCGCCGCCAACAGTCGTGTTTCAGTGACGCCGTCACGCGCCTGAATCGACAGGCCGTGCAGGAAGACCGCGAAAAAGTCCCCCAGGCTGTCGGCGTCGGTGCCGGCCGGCAGTTCGCCGGCTTGCACCGCCTGCCGCAGCCGCTCGACGATCTGCTGGGTGCGCTGCAACCGATGTTCAGCCAGCCAGGTTTTGAGCCCATCGTTTTCCGCGCTGACGCTGGCGGCGGAGGAGACCACCATGCAGCCCTGCGGCAGATCCGGCCGGCTGTAGAGCCGCACGGCGTCTTCCAGCAGGCGTTTGATCGCCGGGCGAATGCCGCTTTCCTGCGCGAAGGCGCGATCGGCGAAGCCACCTTCCTCGGTTTCATAACTGGCGATCGCCTCGCGGAACAGTTGCTCTTTGGAGCCGAACGCCTTGTAGATGCGCGCGGAAGCAATGCCCAATTCCGCCACCAGATCCGACATCGAGGTGCCTTCGTAACCCTGTCGCCAGAATAAGTTTCGCGCCTTCAAGAGCGCCTGTTCGCGGTCGAACTCGCGCGGTCTGCCTGCCATTCGTTGCTCCAATTTACCTGCCATTCAGCGACATAGGATCGCTTAAATCGGCGGGGAATACCAATGTCTTTATAAATTTCGCTTGCGGTCATCGCGCTTTGCTTCTATTGTTTGTCAATCGACAACAAATAGGAGTTTACGATGAAAACCCTCAAAGGTCCAAGCCTGCATCTCGCGCAGTTCAGCGATGAGACAGCGCCGTTCAACAGCCTGCCCGCCATTGCCGAGTGGGCGGCGCAGACCGGCTTTAGCGCGCTGCAGATCCCGGCCTGGGATCGGCGTTTATTCGACGTGGCCACCGCTGCGGAAAGTCAAACCTACTGCGACGATCTGACCGGCATGTTGGCGGAGCAAGGGTTGGTGGTCAGCGAATTGACCAGCCATATCTTCGGCCAGCTGATGGCGGTACACCCGGCTTACGATGCGCTGTTTGACAGCTTCGCGCCGCCGGCGCTGCAGGGCAATCCGCAGGCGCGCGGCGAGTGGGCGCGGCAGCAAATGCTGCTGGCGGTGAAGGCGTCGGCGCGGCTCGGGCTCAGCGAGCTGGGCACCTTTTCCGGTTCGCTGGCCTGGCCCTATCTGTTTCCGTTCCCACAGCGTCCGGAAGGGCTGATCGACACCGCGTTCGACGAGCTCGCCAGGCGCTGGCTGCCGGTGCTTAACGCCTGCGACGAGCAGGGGATCAACCTGTGTTACGAAATTCACCCGAGCGAGGATCTGCACGACGGAGTGACATTCGAAATGTTTCATGAGCGCGTTGGCCATCATCCGCGCTGCCGGGTGCTGTTCGATCCAAGCCATATGGTGCTGCAGCAGCTCAACTATTTGGAGTTTATCGATATCTATAAAGAGGTTATCGGCATGTTCCACGTCAAGGATGCCGAGTTCAATCCGACCGGTCGCCAGGGTATTTACGGCGGCTATCAATCCTGGATCGATCGCGCCGGCCGCTTCCGCTCGTTGGGCGACGGCCAGGTCGATTTCAACGGCATCTTTTCGCGCCTGACGCAGTACGGTTATTCGGGCTGGGCGGCGCTGGAGTGGGAATGTTGCCTGAAAAATCCGCAGGATGGCGCACGCGAAGGCGCAGTCTTCATCCGCGATCGCATTATCCGCGTCACCGATAAAGTGTTCGACGACTTCGCCGGCGCGCCGGTCAACCCACAGCAAATCAACGCGTTGCTCGGTATTCGCTGAGCCTAATCCTTCAGGGAGTCACCCCATGCAATACCTACAGAACGAGAGCCCGTTGGCGGATCTCGCGGCGGAACACGTCTATCTCCAGGTCAACGGCCGGCGCCTTCACTGCGTGATGGCCGGTGAAGGGCGGCCGGTGCTGCTGATCCCCGGCTGGCCGCAAACCTGGTACACCTGGCGCCATGTGATGCAAGCGCTGGCGGCGGCCGGTTTTCAGGCGATCGCCGTCGATCCGCCGGGCATCGGCGATTCTGACAAGCCCGCTGGCGGCTACGACACCGGCAGCATTGGTGCGGCGTTGCACGCAATGATGGCGCAGCTGGGCCATGAACGTTACCAACTGGTTGGCCACGACATCGGCATGTGGATCGGTTACGCCATGGCGAGCGATTTCCCGCAGGCGGTGGAGCGCTTGGTGCTGACGGAGGCGGTGATCCCCGGGCTGGCGCCGCCGCCGCCGATTTTCGTCGCGCCGGAGGAGAACATTTTCCTGTGGCATTTCATGTTCAACCAGCTGGCGGATTTGCCGGAGACCCTGACCCAGGGGCGTGAGCGGGAGTATCTCGGCTATATCTTCAATCGCTGGTCCTATCGGCGCGATCGGGTGGCGGCGCAGGTGTATATCGCCGCCTATTCGGCGCCGGGCGGCCTGCGCGCCGGATTCGACTATTACCGGGCGATCCCGGAGACCGTGCGGCAGAACCGCCTGCGCGCCGCCACGCCCCTGACGATGCCGGTGTTGACGGTGGGGGCAGAGCACGCCACCGGCGACGCGCCGCTGACGATGCTGCGGGGCAATGCGCACGATCTGCGGGGCGAAACGATCGCCGGCTGCGGGCATTTCATTACCGAAGAGTGTCATGAGGCATTTATTGCACTGATTACGCCGTTCCTGGCAGGAGAGCCACATGCCGCTCGATGAACGCATTGCCGCCTTTTTGACGGCATCGGCCGATGCGCCGCCCCCCGCGTCGCTGGCGGAAATGCGCGCGGCCACGGAAACCGGTTTACGCCAGCTGCAGGGCGAGGCGGAACCGAGCGGCGGCGTCAGGGACTTTACGGTGGTCGCCGCCGATGGGTATCGGATCGCGCTGCGCGCCTATCTCCCGGCGGGGGAAAACCGCGCCGCCGCGCAGCCGGCAATGCTGTTCGCCCACGGCGGCGGCTGGTGCCTCGGTTCGCTGGCGCTGTACGATCGGCCCTGTCAGGCGCTGGCCAACGCCACCGGCCGGGTGATCCTGTCGGTCGACTATCGTCTGGCGCCGGAATCCCCGTTCCCGCAGCCGCTGGAAGATGTCTATCGGGCGCTCTGCTGGGTGGCGCAACAGGCGCCGCAGTTGGGGATCGACGCGAAGCGCCTGGCGGTGGGCGGCGACAGCGCCGGAGGCAATCTGGCGGCGGCGGTTGCTCTGCTGGCGCGGGATCGCGGCGGCCCGCACATCGAGCGCCAGCTGCTGCTGTACCCGGCGCTCAGCCGCGAGATGACGACGAAGAGCTATTGCGAGTTTGCCGAGGGGTACTTTCTGACGCGCGATGCGATGGTATTTTGTTGGCAGCAGTATCTGGCCCAGCGGCGCGATCCCGGCGCCGAACCGCTGCACGCCGCTACGTTGCGCGGATTGCCGCCGGCCACCATCCTGAGCTGCGAATATGATCCGCTGCGCGATGAGGCCGAGCAGTATGCGCAGCGGCTGCGCGAGGCGGGCGTGCCGGTACGCTGCGAACGGTTGCCGGGCATGGTGCATGCCTGCATTCACATGCTGGGGCTGACCCCGGCGGCGCGGCGGCTGTTCGAACTGGCTCGCGAGTAAAAAAAAACCCCGCACTGCGGGGTTTTTGGCTATTCATCCGGCGTTCGATTAACGGCCGGCGACGGTGACGAAGCGGGTTTCCAGGTAGGACTCGATCGCTTCGCTGCCGCCTTCGGTGCCGTGACCGGAGTCCTTCACGCCGCCAAACGGCGTTTCCGGCAGGCCGAAACCGATGTGGTTGATGCTCAGCATGCCGCTCTCCACGTCGCGCCCCAGCGCATTGACGGTGGCGATGTTGCGGCTGTAAGCGTAGGCGGCCAGGCCGTACGGCAGGCGGTTGGCTTCGGCGATCGCCTCGTCATAGGTGGCGAACGGGCGCAGCAGGGCAACCGGGCCAAACGGCTCTTCCGACATGGCGCGCGCGCTCAGCGGCACGTCGCGCAGTACCGTCGGCTCGAAGAAGTTGCCTTTGCCCGCCACGCGCTTGCCGCCGGTGCAGGCTTTTGCCCCGTGGGCGACGGCATCCTGCACCAGCGCCTCGATATTGTCGACGCTGCGGCCCAGCACCATCGGCCCCATGGTGATGCCGTCTTCCAGCCCGTTGCCGAGCTTGAGTTCACGCACGGCGGCGGTGAATTTCTCCACGAAGGCTTCATAAACGCCTTGCTGGATCAGGAAGCGGGTCGGGGCGATACAGACCTGGCCGGCGTTGCGGAACTTGGACTGCGCCAGCTCTTTGGCCGCCGCGTCGAGATCGGCGTCGTCGAAGATCAGCACCGGCGCATGGCCGCCCAACTCCATGGTGGCCTTTTTCATATGCTGGCCGGCCAGCGCCGCCAGATGCTTGCCCACGCGGGTGGAGCCGGTGAAGGAGATCTTGCGAATGGTCGGATGCGGGATCAGGTATTCCGAGATTTCCGCCGGGGTGCCGTACACCAGCGCGATCACCCCGGCCGGGATGCCGGCGTCGGCGAAGGCTTTGATCAGCTCAGCCGGCGAGGCCGGCGTTTCTTCCGGGCCTTTGACGATGATGGAACACCCCGCGGCCAGCGCGGCGGACAGCTTGCGCACGATCTGGTTGATCGGGAAGTTCCACGGCGTGAAGGCGGCCACCGGGCCGACCGGCAGCTTGAGGGTTTGCTGCTGCACGTCGTGGGCGCGGGACGGAATGATTTGCCCGTAGGTGCGGGTGGCTTCGCCGGCGAACCAGTCGATGACGTCGGCGGCGTTGAGAATTTCGACTTTAGCCTGCGCCACCGGTTTGCCCTGTTCCTGTGTCATGACGGCGGCGATGGCGTTGGCGCGTTCGCGCAGCAGCGCCGCCGCTTTGCGCATCAGGTTGGCGCGCTGGTGCGCGGCGGTGTCGCGCCAGACGTTAAATCCGCGCTCGGTGGCGGCCAGCGCCAGATCGAGATCCTCTGTGGCGGCGTGCGCCACTTGACCGATTACCTCGTCGGTGGCGGGGTTGGTGACCGGCAGGGTTTTCCCGGCCAGTGCGTTGCGCCATTGTCCATCGATATACAGTTGAGTATCCGGATACATTGTTGCCTCTTGTTTGCGGAGTGTCAGGGGCCGATGAGCTTCACGATGCGGCTCCCCTGAAAGGGACAGGGACCTTAACCCTACGCCGAATGGCGGCGATCGTCCAGGCGAGGGGCACGAAAGCGTCAGGGCGGCTACTCAACCGGCGATGTTTTGGCTATGCTGAGCAGATTGTCAGCACGGACGAGGAGGTCGAGTGCAAGGGGTACCGCAACAGTTTCCGTTCGAGAAGGATTGCGCGCAGTTCCGCCATTTGTCGCATCTGCCGGGCGTCGAACTCTATCAGGCGCACATTGAGCGCTATGCCTTCGAGCCGCATACCCACGACGCCTTCGCTATCGGCACCGTAGACACCGGGGCGGAGCGTTTCCGCTATCGCGGCGCGCAGCATCTGGCGGCGCCGGGCGCGCTGGTACTGATGAACCCCGACGAGCTGCATACCGGCGAAGCCGAAACGCCGGGCGGCTGGTGTTACCGCATGCTCTATCTGGCGCCCGAGGCGCTGGAGCAGCTGTCCGGCGATCGGAGCCAGTGGTTCACCGATGCGGTGCGCCACGATCCGCGGGCGGCGCAGCGCCTGTCCGCCATTCTCGCCACGCTGTGGCAAACCGACGATCCGCTTACGCTGGACGGCCTGCTGTTGGAGGCGGTCGAGCTGCTGTACCCGCATATCCGCACCGGGCAGCGGGAAAAAGCCGAGGCGGCGCACCGTTTCGAGGTGGTGAAAAGCTACCTGCACGATAACTTCGCCGAGGCGGTGACCCTCAATCAACTGGCCGAGCTGGTGTCGCTCAGCCCGTACCATTTTCTGCGCAAGTTCAAGGCCGAATACCACGTTTCGCCGCAGCAGATGCTGATGGCGATCCGGCTGTCGCAGGCCAAACGCATGCTGGAACGCGGCATGCCCGCCGCACAGGTGGCGGCGGCGGCAGGGCTGACCGATCAGGCGCACCTGACGCGCGCCTTCGCCAATCGTTACGGCGTCACGCCAGTGCGTTTCCAGAAACAGGTGAAATTGGGTTAAAACAGCAACCTGCTACAATAATTCCTCCCCGCATTTTCGCTACTCTGCCGCTGTCTTGTCGGGCGGGTTGGCCGCGCCGGCCGTTTGTCGGAGTCGTTATGTTCATTGGCGTTGTGTTTGCCCTGGCCGCCGGGCTGATGTGGGGATTGATCTTCGTCGGCCCGCTGCTGGTGCCGGATTATCCCGCTGCGCTGCAGTCCACCGGGCGCTATCTGGCCTTCGGGCTGATCACCTTGCCGCTGGCCTGGCTCGATCGTCGCCGCCTGCGCAAGCTGCGGCGCCAGGATTGGCTGGAGGCGCTCAAGCTGACGGCCATCGGCAACCTGCTGTACTACCTGTGCCTGGCCAGCGCCATTCAGCGTACCGGCGCACCGGTGTCGACCATGATCATCGGCACCTTGCCGGTGGTGATCGCCCTCTGCGCCAATCTGTTTTACGGCCGGCACGACGGGCGGCTGGCTTGGGGCAAGCTGGCGCCGGCGCTGCTGCTGATCGTCTGCGGGTTAGCGTGCGTGAACGTCGCCGAGCTGCGCGGCAATACGCTGCCGGTCGACGGCTGGCGCTATCTCAGCGGCCTGGGGCTGGCCGTGTTGGCGGTGGCGTGCTGGACCTGGTTCCCGCTGCGCAACTCGCGCTGGCTGCGGGAGAACCCGACGCAGCGGCCGGCTACCTGGGCCACGGCGCAAGGGCTGGTGACGCTGCCGCTGGCGCTGCTGGGCTATCTGGCGGTCTGCGGCCAATTGGCGCTGAGCGAACCGGCGTTCGCCTTGCCGTTCGGCCCGCGCCCGGAGGTGTTTATCCTGCTGATGCTGGTCATCGGCGTGTTCTGCTCCTGGCTGGGGGCGCTGTGCTGGAACGAAGCCAGCCAGCGGCTGCCGACGGTGTTGGTGGGGCCGCTCATCGTGTTCGAAATTCTGGCGGGGTTGGCCTATACCTTTCTGCTGCGCCAGGCCTGGCCGCCGCTGCTGACGCTGGCCGGCATCGTCTGCCTGATCGCCGGCGTGGTGTACGCCATGCGCATCAAGCCGCAGCCGGTGGTGGTGGCGCTGGAAGACAAGCAGGGGTGACGCCCGCCGCGAAGGCGGGCGCGAGGGTTAACGCTTGCTGTGGTGAATGATCTCTTCGGCCACGTTGCGCGGCGCTTCAGCGTAGTGGCTGAATTCCATGGTGTAGGTGGCGCGGCCCTGCGACATCGAACGCAGGGTCGTCGAGTAACCGAACATCTCGGATAGCGGCACCTTGGCGCGGATTTCCTTGCCGCCGCCGCCCGGGATCTCTTCCATGCCCTGCACCAGACCGCGGCGTGAGGAGAGGTCGCCCATCACGTTGCCGGCGTAATCTTCCGGCGTTTCCACCTCCACCGACATGATCGGCTCAAGGATCACCGGATCCGCCAGGCGGCAGGCGTCTTTGAAGCCGAAGATCGCCGCCATGCGGAACGCCTGCTCCGACGAGTCGACGTCATGGTAAGAGCCGAAGGTCAGGTGCACCTTGACGTCCACCACCTGATAACCGGCCAGCACGCCGTTGTTCAGCGCCTCGAGCACGCCTTTTTTCACCGCCGGGATAAACTCGCCCGGAATGACGCCGCCCTTGATCTCATCGAAGAACTCGAAGCCTTTGCCGGGTTCGTTCGGTTCGACGGTCAGCACCACGTGGCCGTATTGCCCTTTACCGCCGGACTGGCGCACGAATTTGCCTTCCACGTCGGCCACCCGTTTGCGGATGGTTTCGCGGTACGACACCTGCGGCTTGCCGGTGGTGGTCTCCACCCCGAATTCGCGGCGCATGCGATCGACGATAATCTCCAGGTGCAGCTCGCCCATGCCGTAGATAAGGGTCTGGCCGGATTCTTCATCGGTGCGCACGCGGAACGACGGATCTTCCGAAGAGAGGCGCTGCAGCGCGATGCCCATTTTCTCCTGGTCGCCCTTGGTCTTCGGCTCGATCGCCTGGGCGATCACCGGTTCGGGGAAGGTCATGCGCTCCAGCGTGATGATGGCACCGGGATCGCACAGCGTATCGCCTGTGGTAACGTCCTTCAGGCCGACGCAGGCGGCGATGTCGCCGGCGTGCAGTTCGTCGATGTCCTTACGATCGTTGGCGTGCATCTGCACGATGCGGCCGATGCGCTCCTTTTTGCCCTTGATCGGGTTGTAAACGCTGCTGCCTTTGGCCAGCACCCCGGAGTAGACGCGCACGAAGGTCAGCTGGCCGACGAACGGGTCGGTCATCAGCTTGAACGCCAGCGCCGAGAATTTTTCGTTGTCGTCGGCTTTGCGGGTGATGATTTCATCATGTTCGCCGTGGCCCTCCATCGGCGGCACGTCGAGCGGCGAGGGCATCAGCTCGATCACCGCATCCAGCATGCGCTGCACCCCTTTGTTGCGGAACGCCGAGCCGCACAGCATCGGCTGGATTTCGCCGGCGACGGTGCGCACCCGCAACCCGTGGACGATCTCCTCTTCGCTCAGCGGCACCTGGTTGAGGTATTTTTCCATCAGCTCTTCCGAGGCTTCGGCGGCGGCTTCAATCATGTTTTCGCGCCACTCCTGCGCCGAATCGCGCAGCTCGGCCGGGATCTCTTCGAAGCTGAAGTTCATGCCCTGCGAGGCCTCGTCCCACAGAATGGCTTTCATCCGCACCAGATCCACCACGCCGCTGAAGTGGTCTTCGGCGCCGATCGGAATAACGATCGGCACCGGGTTGGCTTTCAGGCGCTCGATCATCATTTTGCGCACGCGGAAAAAGTCCGCGCCGATGCGGTCCATCTTGTTGACGAACGCCAGCCGCGGCACCTTGTATTTATTGGCCTGGCGCCAGACGGTTTCCGACTGCGGCTGCACGCCGCCCACCGAGTCATAGACCATCACGGCGCCGTCCAGCACGCGCATCGAACGCTCCACTTCAATGGTGAAATCGACGTGGCCGGGGGTGTCGATGATATTGATGCGGTGCTGCGGATAATTATGCTGCATGCCGTTCCAGAAGCAGGTGGTGGCCGCCGAAGTGATGGTGATGCCGCGTTCCTGTTCCTGCGCCATCCAGTCCATGGTCGCCGCGCCGTCATGCACTTCACCCAGCTTGTGGCTGACCCCGGTGTAAAACAGAATCCGCTCGGTGGTGGTGGTCTTGCCGGCATCGATATGCGCGGAGATGCCGATATTGCGGTAACGTTCGATAGGGGTGGTGCGAGCCATAATCAACCTTTCTTAGCCGCGTGAAGGAGAGCGGCTTAAACAGCATGGATAATGGTGATAATCCTCATAGGGTTATCTGCCGGATCGCAGAGCCTCGCTCTGGTCACAAACTAATCGTAGTTGAAGGCGTTGGTTTTTTTAAGCGATGGCTGTGATAGATAAAAGTTAGCAAGCAGGTGGAGGAAAGGGCGAAAAAAAGGCCCGTAACGGGCCTGTTGTCGAGCGGCGAATTCGCCGTTATTTGCGTCCCAGCAAGAAGCCGAAAACGATGCCGACCGCCGCCGCAACGGCCACGCCGGCCAGCGGGTTGGCTTCCACCTGGGTTCTTACGCTGTCCGCTGCGTCTCGGGCGGCATAGCTGGCCTGGGAGGCGTATTTGCGCGCCGCGCCGCGCACCTGATGCTCCGGCGAATCGACGGCTTTGCCGAACGCTTCTTCTACCGCGCCTGCGGCTTCATTGGCTTTGTCTTCCGCTTTTCCAAACATGCTGCTCTCCTGTTCCTTGTGGGTTAACGAACCTTAAGCCTAGCAGGTGAACGGCACTTTTTGCAGCATTCTGTGCGTTATAAGAGCAATCTGAGCAAAGAAAAGTCTTGCCGGGCGCGCGGTGACGGCTTCACCCGCGTGGTTTTTTGTGTTCTATTGGCTAGCGGTTTAACCGAGTACCGTTAACCTTTGACCGATTCGTTGCGTTGAAAGGACTCCCCATGTCAGTACTGCGTATTCTGGCGCTGCTCGCCGCGACCGCCGCCGCATTGCCCGCCCAGGCCAGGCCTGCGGCTCACGGCGCGGCGGCCGAGAACGGCATTCGTTGGCAATCTTGTCTCAACAGCGGCTTTCAACGCTGGTTCGATGAGCCGCCGCCGCCGGGGCTGCGCTGCGGTTACCTTGAAGCGCCGCTGGCGTACGCTACGCCTCCTGCTCATGCGGCGCGGGCGGGCGAACAGACCGTGCGGCTGGCGCTGACCCTGCTGCCCGCTACCGGGCCGAAAAAGGGCAGCGTGGTGATGATCAGCGGCGGGCCGGGTCTGCCGGGCATTAACCCTTATTTGGGCAACGACGCCCACGTCGCCAGACTGCGAAAATCCTACGACATCATCGGTTACGATCCGCGCGGCGTCGGCCAATCGACGCCGAAAATCTCCTGCCAGCTGGCCGAAGGCGACGAAACCCCGTCACCGGACGACAACGACGTGGCCGGTGCGGAAAGCCAGACGCGCACCCTGATTGCCGCCTGTATCAAACAGACCGGCGCGGACGTGCTGCAACATATCGGCACCGACGAAGCGGTCAACGATCTGAACGCGATCCGCCACGCGCTGGGCGAACCGGGGCTGACGGCGGTGGCGTACTCTTACGGCACCAAGGTGGCGGCGCTGTATGCCGAGCGTTTTCCGAAGAAAACGCGCGCGCTGGTGCTCGACGGGGTGGTGGATCTGGCGGAGGACGATTTCACCCAGCGGCTGAACCAGGAGCGGGGTTTCCAGCAAAGCTTCCTGCGCTTCGCCGCCTACTGCGGCAAAACCGACAGCTGCCAGCTGGGCGGCGGCGCCAATCAGGCGCTGCAGCGCTATCACGCCTTGCTGCGCAAGCTGCATGAGCAGCCGTTCGTCACCGCGGCGGGGTATGAAATCTCCGCCGACGACGTGCTTACGGTCACGCGTTCGCTGCTGCTGTGGCCGGAGCGCTGGCACGAGCTGGCCACCGTGCTGCGCCAGCTCGATGCCGGCATCGCCGGGCAGCAGGTTTCCGATCTGATCGACGAAAGCTATTCGCCGGATGCCGATGACGCCCTGAACGTCATCACCTGCGCCGACGTCGCCAACCCGACGGCCGATCCGCAGCAGTTGCGCCGGCAGCGGCAGGAGATCAATACCGCCGCTTTGTATGCCCACTATCTGCCGCTGCACGAATACCCGCTGGAGATGTGCGATCTGTGGCCGTATCGCGGCAAAGATCGGCCGCACACGCCGGTGGCGTCCGCCGCGCTGCCGCCGCTGCTGTTCGTCGCCCAGCGCTACGATCCGACCACGCCGTACCGCAATGCGCAGGTGATGGCCGCCGCCTTTAAAAGCCCGCTGATCACCCGCGAACGCGACGGGCATACGCTGGCGCTGAACGGCATCGACAGCTGCGTTGACGAAAGCGTAGTGGATTATCTGCTGGCGCCGAAAAAGCCGCGTCGCGACAAAATTTGCCGTTGAGGAGACCGGGCGTTGGCCCGGTCTTAAGTGAGTCAACCGGCGAAAATATGCGCCTGGCCCATCACGTTGAGATTGACCTGAGAACCGGGCTGCAGGCCTTCGCGGCTGACGGTTTTGATCTCGATTTGCGTGCCGCCGGCGGCCATTTGCAGGTTGAGCGTAGAGACGAAGCCGGCGAAATCGATGCCGGTGATCACCGCCTGGCCGCGCTGCGCCGGATCTGACAAACCGATTTGAATCTGCTCCGGGCGCAGCATGATGCGCGCCGGGCCGCTGCGTTGCCGATCGTCGACGGCGATGCGCCCCAATGCGCAGTCGGCCCAGCCGTGCGCCAGTTCGGCGGTCAACACCAGCGTTTCGCCAAGGAAGCTGGCGGTCGGCTCATCGACCGGCCGCAGATAGAGATCTTGCGGCGCGCCCACCTGCGCCAGCCGGCCGTTGCGCATTACCGCCACCTGATCGGCGAACGACAACGCTTCGCTCTGATCGTGGGTAACAAGAATCGACGCCACCTTGGCCTCCGTCAGCAGTTCGGCGACCGCTTTGCGGGTGGCGGCGCGCAGGCCGGTATCCAGCGCCGAGAACGGTTCGTCCAGCAGCATCAAACGGGGCTGCTGCGACAGGGCACGCGCCAGCGCGACCCGCTGTTGCTGCCCGCCGGACAGCTCGTGCGGCCACAGCGCGGCCAAACGGCGATCCAGCGCCACCATCTCCATCAGCGCCTCGATGCGCCGCTGTTTCTCACGCTTGCTGCCTGTAAGGCCAAAACCGATGTTGCCGGCGACGGTAAAGTGCGGGAACAGCGCGCCATCCTGCGGAACGAAGCCGATGCCGCGCAGATGCGCCGGCACCCAGCCGCCGCCTTTGCCCATGGCTTGCCCCTGCAGCAGGATCTGGCCGCCGTCGGGAATTTCAAAGCCGGCGATGATGCGCAGCAGGGTGGTTTTGCCGGAGCCGGAAGGGCCGACGATCGCCGTGCGGCTGCCGGCGGCAACCTGCAGGTCGATGCGTTCCAGCACCCTGATGGCGTTATAAGATTTTTCGATACCGTGCAGTTCGAGCGTGCTCATAGTCCCGCCGTGCGTTTAGATTGAGAATAAAGAAGCCAGGTGAGCGGCAATGACAGCGCCACCATAATCAGCGCATAAGGCGCGGCGGCGACGTAGTCTATCTCGCTGGTCAATGCCCAAAATCCGGTGGCCAGCGTGCGGGTGCCGTTCGGCGCCAGCAGCAGCGTGGCGGTCAACTCATTGGCGATCGCCAGGAACACCAGCGCCGTGCCCGCCGCGGCACCCGGCGCCGCCAGCCGCAGCGTAGTGCTCCACAGCGCCTGCGCCGGCGATTTGCCGAGGCTGCGCGCCACGTTTTCCAATTCCACCGGCGCCTGTGCGATGCCGGCACGCAGATTGATCAGCGCCCGCGGCATAAACATCAGCAAATAGGCCAGCAGCAGGGTGATTTCGGTTTGGTAAATCGGCCGGAAGCTGTGAATGGTGATGGTCACCAGCGCCAACGCCACCACGATGCCGGGCAGCGAGCTGGTTACGTAGTTACAGCCTTCCAGCACGCGGTACAGCCGGGCTGGATAGCGCACCGACAGCCAGGCCATCGGAATGGCGCACAGCGTGATCAGCAACGCGCCGACGGCGGACAGCGACAGCGTTTGCCACAGCGCAGGCCACAGGTCGGCGTTGCGCCACGCCTCCCATCCGCCCAGCCACAGCCAGCGGGCCAGGGTGATGAAAGGCACGCCCAGCGCCAGCGCGGTCAGCGAAATCGGCAGCAGCAGCGCCAGCGCGGCGAGCGGTAGCGAAAGGCGACGCGGCGTTTGGCTGCGTGCGCTGCCGGAACCAACGCGGGCATAGCGCGCGCGGCCGCGGCTGAGAGCCTCAAGCAACAGCAGCCCGAGGCAGCACAGCACCAATACGCCGGCCAGCATGTTGGCCGCCGGGCCGTTGAAGGTCGACTGGAACTGATCGAAAATTGCGGTGGTGAAGGTATCGAAGCGGATCATGGCATACAGGCCATACTCCGCCAGCAGGTGCAATGCGATCAGCAACGAACCCCCCCAGACCGCCAGCTTCAGCTGCGGCAGCACCACGCGAAAAAACACCGCTGGCGGCCGGGAACCGAGCGAGGTGGCGACGTCTTCGATACCGGGATCCAGACGGCGCAGCACGGCGGCGGCCGGCAGGTAAATGAACGGGAAATAGGCGAGCACCGAGATGAAGACCCCGGCGCTCAGGCCGTGCATCGACGGCACCAGGCTGATCCAGGCATAGCTTTGCACAAAGGCCGGCACCGCCAGCGGCGCGGTGGCCAGTACCGCCCAAAGACGGCGGCCCGGCAGCGTAGTGCGCTCGGTCAACCAGGCCAGGGCCACGCCCAGCACGGCGCAGATCGGCAGCGTCAGCACCACCAACAGCAGGGTGTTCAACAACAGTTCCGCCACGCGCGGGCGGAAAACCAGAGCTTTGACCGTTTGCCAGCCGGTTTCAAACGCCACGCCGATAACGAATCCCAGCGGCAGCAGCGCCAGCAACGACAGCAACACGGCGCTGGCCACCACGATCGCCCCCGGCCGCGGGTGACGGGGGGCAATAGAATAACGCCGCGCGGTCTGCGCGGCGTGGGCACTCAGGTTTGACATAACGATCAAAAACTCTCGGTTTGCCGGCCTGCCTTACAGCAGGCCCGCCTCGGTCATCAGTTCGACCACTTTTTTACCGTTCAGCTGCGCGGCGTCTACTTTCGGCGCGTCCAGATCTTTCAGCGGCACCAGTTTCGGGTTGGAGGCCGCGCCGACGCCGACGGCGTATTCGAAAGCGTTGTTGGTGCGCAGGATCTCCTGGCCCTGTTTGCCGGTGATCCACTTGATGAACGCCTGCGCCTGCTGCTGATGCTTGCTGGAAGCCAGCACGCCGCCGCCGGAGATGCTGACGAACGCGCCCGGGTCCTGATGTTTGAAGTAATACAGCTTGATGTTATTGCTGTTTTCGCCGGTTTTTGCGCCGTCCACGAACGGGTAGTAGTGATAGATCACGCCGCTGTCGACCTGGCCGGCATTGACCGCTTTCATCACCGTGCTGTTGCCCTTATAGGCGGTGAAGTTGGTTTTCATCGCTTTCAGCCACTCCAGCGTTGCTTTTTCACCTTTCAGCGCCAGCAGCGCGCTGACGATCGCCTGGAAATCGGCGCCCGACGGCGAGGCGGCCCAGCGGCCTTTCCATTCCGGCTTGGCCAGATCCAGCAGCGACTTCGGCAACTGCGCGTCGGTCAGTTTGGCCGGATTGTAGACGAACACGGTCGAGCGGGCGGCGATGCCGGTCCAGCGGCCGTGGCTTGGGCGATACTGCGGTTCCACCTGGGCCAGCGTCGCGGCGTCCAGCGGGGCGAATAGCTTGGCGTTATCCACCAACACCATCGCCGGGGAGTTTTCCGTCAGGAACACGTCGGCAGGCGAAGCGCTGCCTTCCTGCACCAACTGATTGCCCAGCTCGCTGTCGCCGCCGTTGCGCAGCGTGACCTTGATGCCGGTGTCTTTGGTAAACCCATCGACCCAGGATTTCACCAGGTTTTCATGTTGGGCGTTGTAAATGACAATGCCCTGGTCGGCGGAGGCCGCCTGAGCGCCGAAGGCCAGCATCATCGAGGAGGCGAGCAGGGCGACGGGGCCGAGAGATGAAATACGCAGCTTCATGCAGTTATCCTTTTTAGCGTTCGAATGAGGAAAACGAATATCGCCTGGCAAGCGCAAGCAGGCCGATTTTAGCCAAGAACATCAATAATGATAGTGAAAACGATTCGTATTAAATTATTTTTGACGATCGCTCACAAAATGAATTGCCTTAAGGATGAGTTAAGTTTCGGCTGGAATAATCTGTATTGATTGCCTGAATAGAATTGGGACGTGTTATCTCACAGTGAGCGGCCAACCTGCCATCGCAGGCGGCCGCCCGTCAGGCTTGCTTCTTGTCACGCCGGCACAAACTCACCGTTGCCGACGCCGAAGAATTGCCCGTTGATGCTGCCTGCGTACTGCGGCGGATGAACCAAAGAGGTCAGCACCCGACCATTCTCCAGCAGCGTCAGGACGATCGAACCGGGGTTGATGGCCAGTTGCAGGGTTAACGGAACGCCGATCAGATTTTCGGCATCGGGCACGGTGCCTTGCAAATAGATTGTCGGGATGTTGATGTTACCGTCTGAGCCGGTGCCGGTGGCCTGGCCGATAAAACGCACCGATGTACCGCTTGATGGGGCATTGGGACCAATATTGGCGAGCTGTGCGGAAATTTGCACGGTCTCCGCATGTGGCGCGCAACCACACCCGCATCCACAACCCTGGAAGCTGAAGTAGCCGCAGATATTTTGTTGGCACCCGCATCCACACAAGGATTGCGGATGCACTTGCTGGTTGAACGCCGGTTTCAATTGCGGATGTTGGTTGAGCAGCTCCTGCCGGCTCTGCACTTCCGCGTTATAGGCGTCACGTGATTGTTTATTCAATGTGTTAGCCTGTTCAGGCGTAATATCTTGCAATGAAGGCATAGGTAAACTCCTGTGATTTTTGCTGAGTCAGTCTGAAGTGCATATCACGCTGAATCCGGTTAACCACCAGACAGGTAATTGCATCTGAATGGAAATAGTCATTGCCCTCGAAGGAAAACGGTATGGCAAGCAGACCGTTGCATCCTATCCTCACGGCAAGTTTTTATATTTCCTGTTTGCTCTTTCGGTAATTATTTTTGATTCAATCATTCGCCAGTTATTGGTTTTATAACCGGCGGTAGCTTCATGTACATCTCGAAGCCATTTAAAGGTAGTTAGGTGTTATGGCGATATCAAGAGGGTTTTTTAATGTTATTTTTAAATTGAAATGCTACTGATTTCTTCTGTCTATTATTTTGGTGTTAACCTTTTCTTGCAACCAATTAATTAATATGGATTAAGTGGTTGTTATATTTCATCTCGTTGATTTATATTGAATTATTTTGTCATTATCTTTTTTTGTAAATATTCTCAGTGTATTCATGGAGGTGACGGGTAAGTGTGGATTTACATTTGACTTACATCAGTTCCTTGTCAACGCTGTAATGGCAATTAAGCTGTTGCAATGTTGACGTCTTGTTATCGATTGGCGTTCTTTTTCTTCAGTCTTTTCATATCGTTCTTCAGTGTTTCGTTCAGGTATTAATAACACGGGCTGTCAACGCGAATGACGAATCATATTCAATAAGAAATCGTGAGAGAGGTACCTATGTCTAATGGACCGTTTTATACCAATCCTATCGTGGTCATCGATGTAGCTAATGATTGCGTGCATGTGGAGATGGCGATCGATGGAGGATTATACGAAAACGTGTTTCCGCTGTCGGTAGCGGCTAATGAACCCTATCCGAAATTGCTGGTGAATCTGGCGATCCAGGCACAGGCGAGCGGTAAATCCTTAATGGTGTGGGGGGAACCCGGCCCAGAGCCGGTTAAAGGCCTGCCGCTGTTTGGTATCACGACCGTGAACATCAAGTAGAGGACGGCAACGCACATTGTGTTTGAAAGCGAAAAGCGCGGTGAGGGATATTCCTTTGATAATGAAAGAAATTCAACACCGCTTTTGGTTATGACTCATAGCGATTAATGATTTAATTTATTCCACTGCCTCATTGCATATTGAACGCGATAAAACACTAATCAGGGATATCGACGTGAAATATTCATTTAATGGCAAGAATTTGGCTGGTTTAATCCTCCTGGCTTTTAACGTGGCGATCGCTCAGGCGGCCGAGGTGCCAGCGGGCGCTAAACTGGCGCCGGTACAGGAATTGGTGCGTGCCAACGGGTATGAACCGGCGACGCTGGATCCGAACCTGGCCGAGAGCAATGTGGAGTTCTACATCTTTAACGATCTGTTCGAAGGGCTGCTGCGCGTCGGTAAAGACGGCGAAGCGGTCCCGGCGCTGGCGCAGAAATGGGAGCATCAGGGCAACGTCTGGATCTTCCATCTGCGGCCGCAGGCCAAATGGTCGAACGGCGATCCGGTGACCGCCGACGATTTTGTCTACAGCTGGCGGCGCCTCACCGATCCGAAAACCGCCTCGCCGTACGGCAGCTATCTGGCTTCGGCTTACGTGCTGAATGCCACGGCGATCAACGCCGGCAGCAAGCCGCCGAGCGAGTTGGGCGTCAAGGCGCTGGACGCGCACACCCTGCAGGTGACGCTGTCGGAGCCCAACTCCTACCTGCTCAAGCAGTTGGTGCATTTTCCGGTCTTGCCGGTTAACCGCAAGGTGGTGGAGCGGTACGGCAAGAACTGGACTCAACCGGCGCATTTTGTCGGCAACGGCGCATTTCGCCTCAGCCAGTGGGTGGTGAACGAAAAGGTGGTGGTGGAGCGTAACCCGCAGTATTGGGACAACGCCAACACCGTGCTCAACAAGGTGACGTTCTTGCCGATACAGGGTTTCCCGGAAGTGGCGCGTTTTCGCGCCGGTGAGGTTGAGTTGGGGTATACCACGCCGCCGGAGCTGTATCAGCAGCTGAAAAAAACGCTCGGCGAGCAACAGCTGGTGACCTATCCGCTGCTCTCCACCAGTTACTTCGCCTTCAACAATCGCCAGGCGCCGTTTAACGACCTGCGGGTGCGCCAGGCGCTGAATCTGGCGCTCGACAAAGAGATTATCGCCGGCAAGGTGCTGGGATACGGTCAACAGCCGGCCTGGACCTTTACCCCAACGGGGGCGGGTGGCTATAGCCTGCAGCCCGGCGCTGCGGCCGGCTGGACGCCGGAACAGCGGCACGCCCAGGCGAAGCAGTTGCTGGCGCAGGCCGGTTTCAACGCCGAGAATCCGCTGCGCTTTACCGTGCTGTACAGCAACGACGCCACCATCAAGAAGATCGTCATCGCCGCCGCCGCCATGTGGAAAAAGAACCTCGGGGTAGAAGCCCGCTTGCAAAGCCAGGAGCGTAAAGTGACGCTGGATAATATCAACCGCGGGCAGTACGGCGTGGCCTTTACCCGCTGGCTGGCGGACTATAACGATCCGTCTACTTTTCTGAACGTGTTCCGTTCCGACAGCAGCGAGAACAGCGCCAAATACCATAACCCGGACTATGACCGCATTCTGCACCAGGCGACGGCGGCGCAGACGCCGCAGCAGGTGCAGCGCTACTTCCAGCAGGCCGAGGCGGTGCTGGCCGCCGATACGCCGGTGGCGCCGGTGTACTACGAGGCCAACGCCACGCTCATTAAACCCTACGTGAAGGGGATCGACTTTACCCGCCAGGGCGCCTTGTACGATAAAAACGTCTACCTTCTCGAACACTGAGAAATATAAAAGCGGCTGATTTATATCAGCCGCTTTTATAGATTCGCGTTTAATAAAATTATCCTAAATACTCCATAAACGACGGGCAATCTTTTCTTCCCGCCGGATAAAACACCGCCTATACTGCGCCGGTAGTTTATATGCAGTATCTCGTTTGGCGAGGCTCCTATACAAACACAGGTTACTGATCTGACGACATCGAGAGATGCCCAAGGTTAAGACAGGCTTTATCGGATTAAGGTTCAGCCCAAAGTAACTTCCGAGCAACAATTCGGATACGTTGTATAGTGCTAAAACCTGGACGCGGAGATAGGCAGTCTGCACTCCCCCTCTGTGGTTACGCCCCTATGCGATTCGCTGTTGAAGTTCAAAACAGAAATAGGGACTGACAAAATGATAAAGTCACATCAACATTATTCTTCTCCGGCGCTGAGCACGACTGAAACTCTCGACGAGACATCGGTCGCCGGCTATATGAACGCCGATTTTATTACCGTTCCCGCGACGATGACGGTCAATCATGCCCGGGAATATTTACTTTCACAGCTTAAAACGGACGAAATTCCCACCCGGGTATTTATTACCGCGGACGATTATCATCTGCGCGGCACGCTGTCGGTAAAAAAACTGCTGCAGTGCGACGAGCAGGATAAAGCGGTCGGCGTGATGATGGATCACAGTTATTTTCAGGTTTCACCTGACGACGATCGCAACGACGTGGCGCATCTGCTCGGCAAGGGCGGCCTGGACGTGGTGCCGGTCGTGGCGAACAACACGCTGGTCGGCGTGCTGGGGGAGCGAGAGATCGCCCGGTTGGTCGAGGCTGAAAACACCGAAGACGCGCAGCGCCAGGGCGCGAGCCTGCCGCTGGACAAGCCTTATCTGGAGACCAGTCCGTGGGCGCTGTGGCGCAAACGCTCGGTGTGGCTGCTGATGCTGTTCGTCGCCGAGGCTTACACCGGCAACGTGCTCAAGGCGTTTGAAGAGCAACTCGAAGCGGCGATCGCGCTGGCGTTCTTTATCCCGCTGCTGATCGGCACCGGCGGCAACAGCGGCACCCAGATCACCTCGACGCTGGTGCGCGCCATGGCGCTGGGCGAGGTCAGCCTGCGTAACCTGGGCGCGGTGATCCGCAAAGAGGTCACGACCTCGCTGCTGATCGCGGTCACCATTGGCCTGGCGGCCTGGGTGCGCGCCTGGATCATGGGCGTCGGCATGGAGGTGACGCTGGTGGTCAGCCTGTCGCTGGTGGCGATCACCGTGTGGAGCGCGATTGTCTCGTCGATCATTCCGATGCTGTTGAAACGGCTCGGCATCGATCCGGCGGTGGTGTCGGCGCCGTTTATCGCCACCTTTATCGACGGCACCGGCCTGATTATTTATTTCAAAATTGCCCAGTACGTTTTGGGGATTTAAATGGTTCCCGCTCTAAAAGGGCGGGAGTGTGACAAAAAAGAGGAGGACGTTAAAAAATATGGATACCGACCAACCCCGATATTTAACGCGAGGGGATTTTATCGATAACATTTAACCTGAGGAAAAAACAATGGGAAACATGACTATTTTTATGGGATTCCTGGCAATGATCAGCTCACTGGGCCTGTTGGCGGCCTATATGAGCACCAAATGGGATGATTGATGAACGCAAAAGATCCGCCTAGATGCATCCTCCCCGTAACCGTTATTTATTATGGGGAGGATTTTTAGCGGCGCGCCGAACGCGCGGCCTGATACGGGAGTTGATAATAATGACGATTCTTATTCTGGGATTGCTCTACGCCATTTTAATGATCTCGGTGGGCGTTAATGAGATTTATTTTTATTCCACCGGAAAATCCAATTTTCTTACTAGCCTCATGCTGACATTCTCTGGCAGTATGCTGCTGATCGCCGTTGTCTGGCAATTATCCTCTAAAATAAAAAAATAAATCACCGTCCGAATGTGAGCAGCATAATGCAGAATGAAAAACAGGCCGTGGCCAGAAACTCGATGATCGCCAGCGGGTTACTGGCCACGGGCAAATTTGTCGCCGGCATTTTTACCGGCAGTATTGGCCTGATATCCGAAGGGATCCACTCTTTCACCGATTTTATCGCCACCAGCATCACCTGGCTGGCGGTGCGCATCAGCGATAAGCCCGCCGATGACGATCACCACTTCGGCCACGGCAAGGTGGAAAACCTGGCGGCGCTGTTCGAGGTGCTGCTGTTGCTGGGCGCCGCCGGTTGGATTGTCTATGAGGCGGGCAGCAGCCTGCTCGGGCAGCCGCATGAGATCGTCGCCGCGCCGGTGGTGATCGCGGTGCTGCTGATTTCCATCTGCGTCGATTTCTTCCGCGTGCGGGCGCTCAACCGCGTCGCCAAAGCGACCGACAGCGCGGCACTGGAAGCGGATGCGCTGCATTTCTTCTCCGACATGCTTTCGTCCGGCGTGGTGCTGCTGGGCATGGTGTTTGTGCTGCTGGGCTTTGGCCGCGCGGACGCCATCGCCGCGCTGATCGTCGCCGGCTTTATCTTTGTCGCCGCGATCAAACTGGGTAAACGCTCCTTCGATTCACTGATGGATGCCGCGCCGGCAGGGGCCACTGAGGCGATCCGCGCCACGCTGGCGCGTTTTCCGGCGGTGCTGGCCTGCGACAGCGTGCGCATTCGCAATGCCGGCGCGGTGCTGTTCGTCGAGATCACGGTGGCGGTGTGCCGCACCTTGCCGCTGGAGCGCATCGACGCGCTGAAGCAAGAGATCGTCGAGCGACTGCTGGAGCACTACGCCAGGGCGGAATTCACCGTCATCGCGGTGCCGCAGACCCGCAGCGATGAAGACATGGCGACGCGCATTCGGGCGATCGCCGCCAACCACGGCGCGCAGGTACAGAATGTGACCTTGCAGCAGCTGCCGACGCGCATGGCGATCGGCATGGATTTGGCGGTGCCGGCCAACGCCAGCGTGGCGCAGGCGCATGACATCGCCACGGAGATAGAGGGGATCCTGCGCCAGGCGATCGGTGAAGACACCGAGATAGAGACGCACCTAGAGCCGCAGACGCCGCACTGGCTGACCAGCGAGGATGTCGATGCGACGGAGCTGGCCGATATTCGGCGGATCCTGCAGTCGGCGCTGGAGCAGGGAGAGAGCGTGCAAGACGTACACAACGTGCGTGCACGCAAGAGCGACGGCGGCATCATTGTCAACTTCCACTGCCGGGTGTCGCCGGCGGTCACCATCGCCGCCGCGCACGATGCGGTCGATCGGGTCGAGCGCCGGTTGCGCGCGCTTTATCCGGCCATCACGCGCGCGATAGGGCACGTCGAGCCGATCAAGCCCGGCATATGAATCAGCTCGGCCAACTGCGGGTAGAGCGCCGCGTTGGCCAGCAGCAGCGGGTTGCCGCGCCGCAGCCCGTCGTTGTGCATAAAGTCATTCGCCACGCCGCCGGCTTCGCGCGTCAGCACCCACCCAGGCAGGCTGTCCCAGGCGTTCATATGCGGTTCGTAATAGCCCAGCAGCCGCCCGGCGGCCACCTGGGCGGTCATCAACGCGCCGGAGCCGCTGCGCACAAACATCCCTCCCGCCTGCAGCAGGCGACAGAGAAAACCGCTGAATTCCGCCGCCGAGGCGCGCGGGGAAATCCCGACGCCCATCACGCCATCCGCGACGCTGCGCCCGGCATGCACAGCGATCGGCTCCCCATTGAGAAAGGCGCCGCCGCCGCGACAGGCGCGGAACATCTCGCGGTGGTTGGGATCGTAGACCACGCCTATCGTCGGCTCGCCATCGATCACCACGCCTATCGCGATACACCAGGTATGCAATCCGTTCAGGAAGCAGGCGGTGCCGTCAATCGGATCGACGACCCAAATACAGGCGGCATTCTCGCCGGCGCTGCCGCTTTCCTCGCCGAGAAACCCGTCCTGGGGAAAACGGCGGCTGATCATGCGGCGGATCAGCGCTTCGACGCGGCGATCGGCCTCGCTGACCACGTCCTGCAGCTCCTGTTTGAAGTCGATGGCCAGGGTTTGCCGCCGTTGATAAAAGCTGAAGGCGAGATCGGCGGCGGCGCGGGCGATCTCACGCGCGAAGCGGTAGCGCGCCTCGATGTCCCGTGGGGAAAGTGAAGTCATGGCGGCAATGTTCCGAACAAAGTTTAGCGTGCAGGGTGCCATAGTCAGATGACAATACGGTGTTGATTCCTGCTTGATTTCAGGTTTGATTTAATTTATTTACTTTACTGTAAAGTAATTGGCGTCATTAAATGCATCATCAAAGCATCCGTAAGCGAGATAATCAGAGGAGTCAGGCATGCTAGCGCATTTTTTTGTCTTTCGACCGGTATTTGCGGCCGTGCTGGCCATCTGCATTATGGCGGCGGGCGCACTGGCGCTCTGGACATTGCCGGTTGAGCAATATCCCGACATCGCCCCACCTGGCGTCACGGTGACCGCCAATTACCCCGGCGCTTCGGCCAAAACGGTAGAGGACAGCGTAACTCAGATTATCGAACAGCAAATTAAAGGGATCGATGGCCTGTTGTATTTCTCATCAACCAGCAGTTCGGCGGGTCAGGCTCGCATCAGCCTTAGCTTCGAACAACAAACCGACCCGGACATTGCTCAGGTTCAAGTGCAAAATGCGGTCAATCAGGCAACGTCGCGATTGCCGCAAGAAGTGCAGCAGCAAGGGATCACGGTGACAAAATCGCAGGGCGATAGCCTAATGGTAGTCGCCCTGTACGACACGCAAGGCCGCATGGACAGCGTTGATATCAATGATTTTCTGGTCAGTTCGCTGCAAGATCCGCTGAGCCGGGTGGATGGCGTCGGGGAGACGACGGTATTTGGCGCTCAATATGCGATGCGCGTTTGGCTCAATCCGATCAAGTTGAGCGGTTATGGCCTGATGCCATCTGACGTGCAAGCCGCGATAGAAGCGCAAAATGCCCAGGTTACCAGCGGTGAGATCGGCGCATTGCCTACGATGGATGGCCAGGCGTTGAACGCGACCGTGACCACGCAATCGCGGCTGGAAACGCCGGAGCAGTTTGAGAATATTATTCTGCGCACCAATACCGACGGTTCGGCGGTGTATTTGCGCGATGTTGCGCGCGTGGAGATCGGTGCGGAAAACTATCAAAACCAAACGCGCCTCAACGGGTACCCAGCGGCCGGCATATCGATTCAACTGGCCTCCGGCGCCAATGCGCTGGAGGTTGCCGAACGGGTGCGGGCTGAAGTGGAGCGCATGGCGCCGCAGTTTCCGCCGGGGCTGCAGATGGCTTATCCGCGTGACAGCACGCCGTTCGTACTGGTGTCCATTGAAGGCGTCGTGCAAACCTTGTTGGAAGCGATCGCGCTAGTGATTGTGGTGATGTATCTGTTTTTGCAAAATTGGCGCGCCACATTGATCCCCGCCATTACGGTACCCGTAGTGCTGCTCGGCACTTTCGGCATTTTGGCGCTGTTGGGTTACAGCGTAAACACCTTGACACTGTTCGCCATGGTGCTCGCGATCGGCCTGTTGGTGGATGACGCGATAGTGGTGGTTGAGAACGTTGAGCGCGTGATGGAGGAAGCGCAATTGCCGCCGCGCGAGGCGACGTTGCATTCGATGCGGGAGATCAATGGTGCGCTGATCGGCATCGCGCTGGTACTTTCGGCGGTATTTGTTCCGATGGCATTTTTCGGCGGTTCAACCGGCATAATCTACCGACAGTTTTCCATCACGCTCGTCGCTGCGATGGTGCTGTCGGTGTTGGTGGCGTTGACCTTGACGCCGGCATTGTGCGCCGGTTTGCTAAAACCGTCGGTGCAGCGGCCGCGCAGCCGTTTTTTTCGCGGCTTTAACCGCCTGGTGGAATACGGACAGCGGCGTTATGGGTTGGGATTGAACCATGTGATGGCGCGCAAAGGGCGTTTTTGCATGTTGGCGCTGCTGCTGGTCGGTTTCATGATCTGGCAATATCTGCGGATGCCTACCGGTTTTCTCCCAGTCGAGGATCAGGGCTCGGTAATGGTCCAGTTTTCTCTGCCGCCAGGCGCTCCGATGGCCAGAACGCAACAGACTGCTGACGCTATCGCCGACTATTTCATGACCGCCGAGCGGGACAACCTGAATGTGATCTTCATGGTTGTCGGGCGCAATAACGCCGGCAGTGGTCAGAATGTCGGCATGGCGTTTGCCGAACTTAAACATTGGTCGCTGCGCAGCGGTAATGAGAATAACGCGCTGGCGATTATTAGCCGCGCCAATCGCCATTTCAAAAGCTATCGCGACGCGCAGATCAATGTGTTGTCGCCGCCGGCGGTGCGCGGATTGGGGCAGTCCAGTGGATTTGAACTGTGGTTACAGGATCAAAACGGCGTTGGGCATGACGCACTGCAAGCTGCGCAGAGGCAAGTGATCGCCGCCGCTGCCGAAGATCCGTTGTTAACGGCGGTGCGCATCAATGGCCTCGAAGATAAAGCACAATTGCAGGTCGATATCGATCAGCAAAAGGCCAGCGCACAAGGGCTGCAGCAGGCTGACATCACCAACACGCTTTCTGCCGCCTGGGGGGGCGCTTATATTAACGATTTTATCGATCGCGGCCGCGTAAAGCGGGTCTACATGCAGGGGGACGCGGCCTGGCGATCGGCGCCGGATGATATCGATAATTGGTTCGTACGTGGTGAAAGCGGCAGCATGGCGTCCTTTGCCAGCTTCGCGACTACGCGTTGGCTCTCAGGGCCACAAATGCTGCAGCGCTTTAACGGGCTGTCGGCCACGCAGTTACAGGGGACGGCAGCCGAGGGCGAAAGCTCCGGCACCGCGATGGCGCGTATGCAGAGCATTATCGGCGGTGTAGACGGTTACCGCCTTGAGTGGAGCGGGCTCTCATATCAGGAGCAATTGGCCGCCGGGCAAACATTGCTGGTGTATCTGGCTTCGGTGTTGTTCATTTTCCTCTGCCTGGCCGCGCTGTACGAGAGTTGGTCTATCCCATTGTCCGTAATGCTGATCATTCCCCTCGGGATTATCGGAGCCGTTGTCGCTGCGCGCCTTGCGGGGTATGAAAACGATATTTACTTCCAGGTGGGAATGTTGACGACGATTGGTCTGTCGGCGAAAAACGCTATCCTGATCGTCGAGTTTGTTGAAACACGGCTCAAAGCGGGATCCGCTTTGTTGCAGGCGACCCTGGAAGGGGCGCGACTGCGTCTGCGGCCCATCGTGATGACCTCATTGGCGTTTGTCGCGGGTGTGATCCCCCTGGCGCTTTCTGTCGGTGCCGGGGCCGCCAGCCGGCGCGAAATCGGGATTGCGGTGATCGGCGGCATGATTTCTGGCACACTGCTGACATTATTGTTCGTACCGTTGTTTTTTGTTCTGACCAAACAAGGGTTGGCACGACTTAAGGCGCGAAAATGAGCCTCTGGGCTGGAGAGAGAGCATGATCAACCGCCAACCGGGACGGCCGATGAAGGCCAGGCCACGGATACTGGAAACCGCCTGCGTTCTGTTTTTGCAGCAGGGCTTGGATATCTCGTTGGACGAGATAGCCAACGAGGCGGGAACCACCCGTCAAACCTTATATAATCACTTCCCGAGCAAAGACGCCCTGGTGCTGGAGACGTTCAACCATCTTATCGAGAAGATGCAGCCGCCGATCGCCGCCATTTTGGCTCAGGAGAGTATGGATTTACCGCAGGTGCTGGCGCGTTTCGCTTCGGTGGTGCAGGCGCATTTTTTCAGCGTTGATAACGTGCATTTTCAGCGGCTGATGGTGCAACTGCTGTTGCAGAAACCTGAGTTGTACGCCACGTTGCGTGAACGCAATGCCGGACGGGTGCTGCAGGCATTTGTGAAAATGTTGGAACAGGCGCGGCAACATGGGCAAGTCCAATTTGCTGATGCGCAGCCTCAGGCTATGGCATTTCTGGGCGCGGTGATGGGGTATCCGTTGCCGGCGGCTCTGTTATCCGACCAGTGGCCGACGCCGGAACAGTTGCAACAGATGGCCGAAGCGGCTATCACCGCGTTTCTTTTGGCCTGGCGATATTCGCCGCCTGCCATTACCGAATAACGAAAGAGAACGTGATCCTGGCGCTTTGCTGCATACGCAAAGCCACGGCCGGTATCGCCGCCCGCGCGGATTATCCTGGCTGGCCGACAGTGACCAGCAATCGGGATGCCGTGCGAACCAAGGGAAAGCGACAAGCGGCTTTCCATCAATACATCAATAAACAGGCCGCCGTTCGGCGGCCTGTGGGGTTAGCCCAAATTCAACCGGGCGGTGATGTCGGCAATCTCGCGGCGCCAGCGCGCCTGCAGCGCCGGTTTCTGGTGCTTGGGCTTGCGCGCCAGGTCGTCCTCCAGTTTGCTTTCGAGGGCCAACAGCGCGGCCAACAGCGCTTCTTCGTCTTCCAGTCGTTCGTGCGGCGTCGGGCCGTCTGCGTTGGCCTTGCCCGCCGTCGGCAGCGCCGGCGTTTCGCCCGCCAGGCGCTGATACACCGGCGCCAGATCGTGCCACTCCTCCAGTTTTTGCTGGTCGATCAGCCAAAAGCGGTTGCAGCTCTGTTCGATCAGCATCCGGTCATGGGTGACCAACATGACGGCGCCGGCGAACTGGCGCAGCGTTTCCGCCAACTCTTCTTTACCCGCCATATCCAGGTGGTTGGTGGGCTCGTCCAGCAGCAGCAGCGAATGGTTGGCCAGCGTCAGGCCGACGAACAGCAGCCGCGAACGCTCGCCGCCGCTCAGCGAACGGATCTGCTGATGATGGCGCAGGTAAGGGAAACCGGCGCCGATCAGCGCCATTTTCCGCTGTTCCTCGGTCAGCGGCGCAAACTGCGCCAGCGCTTCGCTCAGCGTGTCTTCATCGCGCAGCTGTTGCAGGCTCTGATCGTAATAGCCGATGCGCACGCGCGGGTGGAAGAGCGCCGGGCGTTCCGTGGGCTGCTGATACGCCTGCCACAGCAAGCGCAGCAGCGACGATTTGCCGCAGCCGTTGCGCCCGACGATGGCGATGCGATCGCCGCTTTTCACCCGCAGATGTGCCAGGCTGAACAGCACCGGCGCCTCCGGCGCCGGGCGCACGGCCCATTGCGGCAGCGCCAGCAGGCGATCGGCGTCCAGCGCCTCTCCCTGCAGTCGCAGCCGCCACGGGCTGCCGGCGGTCAGGGTGGTCTGTTCTTCCTTCAACCGATCGACGCGCTTTTCCATTTGCTTGGCTTTGCGCGCCAGATCTTCGTTGTCATAGACTTTGCCCCAGGTCGCCAGACGTTTGGCGCTTTTTTCCACCCGGTCTATCTCTTTTTGCTCGGCCCGACGGCGGTGCTCGTCCGCAGCGTCCTGTTCTGCCAGCGCCTGACGCGCGGCGGAGCAGGGCAAGCGGAAAAACTGCAGCGTTTTGTCGCGCAGGATCCAGGTACAGTTGGTCACCTGATCGAGCAGATAGCGATCGTGCGACACCAGCACGAAGCTGCCGTTCCAGCTGCGCAAGAACTGCTCCAGCCACAGCAGCGTGGGCAGATCCAGGTGGTTGCTGGGCTCGTCGAGCAGCAGCAGATCGGGCTGACGGATCAGCGCGCGCGCCAGCAGCAGGCGGGTGTGCTGGCCGCCGCTGAGGGTGCCGGCGGTCAACGTCCAGCTCGCCGGTTCAAACCCCAGCTCGGCGAGCAGCGCTTCACAGCGCCAGCGTTCGCTGAGCTGTTGGCTCGCCGGAAGCCGCGCCAGCACCGCATCCAGCAGAGTGCAGGCGTGCAGCTCGGGCGGCAAGTGTTGTTCGATGCGCGCCATCAGGCATTGTTGTGACAATGTCACCGTTCCGCTGTGGATGGGCAGGGCGCCGCTGAGCAGTTGCAGCAGGGTGCTTTTGCCGCAGCCGTTGTCGCCGATCAAACCGATGCGATCGCCTTTTTTCAGGGTGAAGGAAATCTCGCTCAGCAGGACGCCGAACGCGTTGTCGTAACCGACAGATTGTGCAGACAGTAGTGTGCTCATTGCTTACTCAAGAGTTACAGGCATGACAATGCCTATCGTCAAACATCGCTGACGACAACCCGGTAAGCCGGAGGGAAGATCCTGGATTTTAGTAAGCTTCGCTCAAGCTGGGTTATCGCAGCACGATACCGGTAATGCTTGAGCGGCGACGATTACCAAAGAAGTGTGAGTGAAAAAACAATTCACACGTCAGCATAGTAAGTCTCCTTTTAGTGGTTGCAGGTTAATCGGTGGCTGGAGTATAGAGCGCCTTGTGCCGTATCGCCAGTGTAAAAGCGCCTGAATAATCAGCAGGCTAAGGAGGGCGCGCGCGCGTGGCACACAATGGGAATAATTACTGTATTTCGGCCGACATTAAGCAGCTATTATAATTAGCGTTTATGGTTAAGCGACGGTTCATCCGCCGCCTGTTCGTCTGTCTATCAGATAATGATGCTGAGCACTGAATTTATGTTAAAGCCTCGCCCGTTCCTGCTGTTGTTGTTATTGCTGTTTGGTTTGCAACTGACGCCGTTCGGCGCCGTCGCCGCCGCCCAGGATGATCCCGCCGCCGAAAGCGCGCCCGATCCCGCTACGCAGCTGAAAGCCGCGCAAAAGCAGTTGGACAGCATGAAGCAGCTGGTTTCCAAAGCGACCACCGATACACAGCTCAGCAAACTGCGGCTGGCGACCGACGATCTGGTCGCCAGCATGGAAAAGCTCGCCACCGATCTGCAGCCCGAGCAGGACAAACTGAAAGCGCAGCTGGACGTCCTGGGGCCGGCCCCGGCGGCCGGCGCGCTGCCTGAAACCCCGGCGGTGGCCCAGCAGCGCAACGCGCTGAACAACAGCAAGAAACAGCTGGACGATGCGGTAAAACGCGCTCAGGCCATCAAGACCAGCGCCTTCGAGCTGGGGCAACAGATCGGCGATCTGCGCCGGGTGGCGTTTAAAACCCAGCTGGCGCTGAATACCGGCAGCATTCTGGGCATCAAATTCTGGGCGCCGGTGCTGCAACCGTCCGAAAATGACGTGCAGCGGCTGGATCAGTTCAACGCCGAGATGAAAGCGGCCTGGGATGCCAGTTGGCAGGACGAGTGGCGTTACGGCACGCTGGCGTTGTTGGCGCTGGCGGTGATTGTCTGGTCCTGGGGGCGCTATTTCTCCGAGCGTTTCCTCGCCTGGGTCAGCATCCGTTTCCTGCCGGACGGGCGTCTGCGCCGCAGCTTTATGGCGCTCGTCACCGTGGTGGTGACGGTGATCACCACCTCTATCGCGCTGAACCTGTTGTATTACGTCTTTGTTCGCGTGCAACCGCTGCCGGTGATGCTGGAGGACTTCGCCGAAGGCTTCAACCGTCTGGGGATTTTCTGCGCGCTGATCGCCGGGCTGGGGCGTGCGGCGCTGTCGCTGAATCGACCGTCGTGGCGCTTGGCTTCCATGGATAACGAGGTGGCCGCCGGGCTGCGTTACTTCTCGCCGCTGCTGGCCGGCCTGGCGTTGGCGTTCGGCACCGTGGAGCTGATCAACAACGTCGTCAGCGCCTCATTGGCCACCACCATCTTCGGCAACGGCCTGGTGGCGGGGCTGATCGGCATGGTGCTGCTGGCGGCGCCGCTGCGCGGCCAACGCATTCGGCGCCGGCTGGAACAGCAGGGCGCGCACCTGGAAAAACGCACGCTGGTCAGCGGGCTGGTGCACCTCGTCACCCTGGTCTGTTCGGTGGTGATCCTGTTTTCCCTGCTTATCGGCTACATCGCCTTCGCCCGCTTCCTGACCTACCAACTGATCTGGGTGGTGCTGGTGCTGATGGCGTTCTATTTTATGGTGCTGTTCGCCACCGATTTGTGCGCCGCGCTGTTTTCGCCGCAGACCGTCAGCGGCAAGATGCTGAAGAAAACGCTCAGCTTCAAGGATCGCCATTTGGAGCAGATGGCGATCATCACCACCGCGCTGGCCAAATGTTCGCTGTTGCTATTGATGATTGTCTCGCTGTTCAACGGCTCGTTCGGCAGCACCACGCCGGGTTCGCTGATGGAGAAAATCGTCTCCATCCTGACCGGTGAAGGCTTGCAGCGTTTCAACATCGTGCCCGGCAACCTGCTCAACGCCGTGATCTGCCTGGCGATCGGCATCTATATTCTGCGCGCGGTGCGGCGCTGGCTGGGATCTGAACTGCTGCCGAAAACCATCTCGGACGTCGGCATCCGCGCCTCGCTGGTGACGCTGTTCAGCAATATCGGCTATGTGCTGGTGATACTGATCACCCTGGCGGCGCTGGGCATCCAGTGGAGCAACCTGGCGTGGATCGTCAGCGCCCTGTCGGTCGGCATCGGTTTCGGTTTGCAGGAGATCGTGAAGAACTTTATTTCCGGCCTGATCCTGCTGACCGAGCGCCCGGTGAAGGTGGGGGATATGATCGGCATCGGCGGCGTGGAAGGCGACGTGCGGCGCATCAACGTGCGCGCCACCGAAATCCAGCTCAGCGACCGCTCCACCATGATCGTACCGAACTCGCAGCTGATCTCGCAGAACGTGCGCAACGCCACCATGGGCAACGCGCAAGGGGTGGTGACCATCGCGCTGACGTTTCCGACCGACATTGATCCGGAGCAGGTGCGCAATATTCTGCTTAACGCTTACCACGAATACGAAAACATCCTGGAAACGCCGGCGCCTTACGTGCGCTTCAGCCAGCTGGGGCCGGACGGCATTATCCTGAGCGTGACCGGCTATGTGCCGAGCCCGCGCATGGTCGGCGCGACCAAGAGCGAACTGCTGTTCAACATCCTCAAGCTGCTGCGCGCGCAGCGTGTCAGCCTGTCCAGCCCGCAGGAAGTGGTGTTTATGAAGCAGCAGGCGACGCGATATCAGGCCAACGAAGAGGAACACTCCTCCTAGTTCAGCCATGAGGCGGCGGGCCGTTAAGCGACGGCCCGCCGAATGCGGCTAGTACATCGACGGCTCCACCGATTGCGAACAGTCGCTGTTGGCGCTGGATTTGGTGCAGGTATAAGGCTCATTCGGCGAGGCCGGAGGCGCATTCGACGGGCCGCCACCGCCGCCGATGCACCCGCTCAGCATCAGCATCAAAAACACGAGAGTAATCTTCTTCATCTCACCGTCCTCCATTGCGATTCCTCCCTTAAGTATATGTCGGGAAAGCGAACGGCACCGCTCGCCGATGCGATCTATACAGCGGTATCGGTAGTGTCCTGATATCTCCTGATGACTTACGCGATACAGCAGACCATAAGTCCGCGGGTGGAGTCACACACAAGACGGATCACTTTGCTATACAACGGTTGTACCGTTCGCAATATGTGTGTAAATCTGCACATTCGGCTCCTGGCTGTCTCTCTGCTATCGCTCCGTGATTGTCCATTAATGCACCTAAGCGCCGCGCAGGGTAGTACGCCATACTGGTGGAAAACGTTATGCGACCAGTAAAAAGTTGGGCAATAGCGCCGAGAAGCCGATCGCCGTTGGTCTAAATACTCGGGACATCGCCGATCCGTAATGTCTTCTGAACAAGCTGGAGGATTGCAGGAGTCTGATGAAGAACGCCTATGAAAAAAACATCGAGCCGAAACCCGACCTGACGATGGGTTTTTTGCTGATGAAGCAATTTACGCTGGCTTCGGTTGCCGGCCTGGTGGAATCTCTGCGCTTTGCGGCGGATGAATCCTTCTCCAGCCGGCAGATTTTTTGCCAGTGGGAGTGGATGACCTGCGACGATCGGCCGGTCACTGCCAGCTGCGGTTTGCCGGTATCACCGACTGCGAAGCTCGATTTTTCCAGAGACTGGGACTATTTCGTGGTCGCTGGCGGATTGCTCGAAGAGACTCGCAACCCGCCAGAATGGTTGTTACAGGCGCTGCGGGATCTGCACGCCCGCAATATTCCGATCATTACGCTGTGCAGCGGAGCGTTCGTTGCCGGTAACGCCGGGCTGCTGGATGATCATCACTGCGCGATCCACTTCACTACCCGCGACGAGTTTCGGCTTCGTTTTCCAAAAGCCATTCCGGTAATCGACAAAACCTATATTAAAGACGGCGGGATTATCTCCTGTCCGGGCGGCATGGCAATTGACCTGGCGGCCGATCTGATCCGTCAGCATTGCGGCCTGGTACGCTCGCAGAAGGTACTGAAATACCTACTGATGGACGCGCCACAACCTGCCGGAAAGACGAAGCAGAAAGCCCCGCTTAATGCGCCGGATGTGTATGAGAACGAACGGGTCAGTAAGGTCATTGAATTTATGAAACAGCACCTTGATTCACCGATCCCGCTTGCCGACGTGGCGGATTTTGCGGGTGTGACCTTTCGTCAGCTCAATCTGATATTCACCAAATGCACTGGCCACTCAGCAGCCGTTTACTGGCGCAGTATGCGGTTGGAGCAGGCGCGAAAGCTGATGGCCGATTCAAGTAACAGTATTAACGAAATTGCCACCGCGACCGGATTTTCGGACGCGTCGCATCTCATTTCGTGGTTTCGTAAGCAATACGGTGAGACACCGAGTTCGTTCCGCAAGCGACGCAGGGAAGTGGAAAAGTTGGTGAAGGAGTAAATAGGGCTGCAGTTATGCAGCCCCGGTGAATCAAAGAGAGTGTCGTTTCGGCATGACCCCCTGCATTGAAACCTTGTTACGCGGAAGTTCCTCCTCTAATGAGGAGGCGTCTTCCAGACTGCGTGCATTGGTTTCCGGTGCCATAAACCACGACACTATCAGACCAAAGAAGGTGATCGCTGCAGCGATATACATCGTCGGACCAATCCCAATATTCTGCAACGAAAGCGGCACCAGCCAGGTGCCCACCGCCGCACCGATGCGCGACAGCGACGTCCCTACGCCTACGGCACCGGCGCGAATTTCAGTCGGGAAGATCTCATTGGGATAGACCAACTGCAGCACCTGCGCCCCTCCGATGAACAGCGCGTACAGACCGAACATCAGCAGGATCACCGCAGACGGACCATCACGCAGAAAGCCTAGCAGCAACAGCGCAAGGCCTGACCACAGGAAACTGTGCAGCAGCAGCTTACGGCGTCCCAGGACATTAATCAGGCGAGTCGCGATGACGCAGCCCACCACGAACAGCAGGGTAATGGCAACGGATCCATAGGATGCCCAGTTTCCCCTGAGGTGCAGCGCATCCAGCACCTTAGGGGCAAAGGCATAGACGGCAAATACCGGAATGACGGAGCAGGTCCAGAAAATCGCCACAAACGCCATGCGCTTGCCGTAACCGGAATGGAGCAGGTTGGCAAAAGAAAGGTTTTTGCTTTCAGCCTGTACCGGTAAGTTATCCAGACCAAACTCAGGGCCGTAAACGCGGCGGATGATCGCTTCTGCCTCGGCATGACGGCCTTTACTTAACAGCCAGCGCGGGGATTCCGGGGTGCCCAGACGCACGATGAACAGCAGAGCGCCAATGACGGCCGTACTCGCCAGCGTCAGGCGCCAAGCGTCAGGCCCACCAAAATTAAGAATGGCTTCGCCGGCCAGGTACGCCACGGCTGCGCCTGCGAACCAGAGGATGGTCAGCGTCGCGAGGCAGGGGCCGCGGTTTTTCTTCGGCAGAAACTCCACCAGGAAAGCGGTCGCGACCGGGTATTCAATCCCGACGGCAACGCCATTCATAAAGCGCAGCGCAAACAGCAGTTCACCGCTTTGCACCCAGTATTGCGCCAGAGAGCAGACGACAAACAGCGTCGGCCCAACGAAATAGAGTACGCGGCGGCCAAGACGGTCAGTCAGCGCACCGCCGATAAAACCACCGAAGAAGATACCGATCAGCGCCGAGGCGGCAATCAATCCTTCCCAGAATGCGCTCAGACCTAGTGCAGGTGAGACTTTCATCATGGCGATGCCGATAATACTGAGCACGTAGCCATCGACAAAGGATCCACCTCCCGAACGCACGGTCAGCAACCGGTGAAAGCGGTTAAGGGGAACGTCTTCTACAGAAATGGTATTTGACATGGTAACTCCTGTCTTTCCCCGATGTCGTCGGATTAACGGCCTGCAACGGGTACACGAAGCCATTGCCGCTAATCCGACGATCGCGGTTTAAATGTAGGTCAGGTAATATTGTTAAATCGAACGTAATGAATATTTTTTCTGTTAATTTTGGTCGTTCATTATAAATACTCCTCCGGTGCAGGATGGTCGGGTAAGATGTTTTTTATTATTAGGGCCTTACTTACTTTCTTTTATTACAGGTAAGGCTTTCGGCGCAGAACTGCGGGTAGACCACCAGCAGAGCAGCGAGCCCAGGCTCACCATGGCAGTGCCTTGCCAGAACGCGATGTTCAGGTGTGACTTCAACATAACCGCAGCCAGTACCGCCGAGATAATCGGGATAAAGTACGAAGCGGCCGCCAGCACTGTCACATTGCCGTGTAGAATGCCGACGTTCCAGGCGGCATAACCAAACCCCATGGCGATGGCGGCCAGCAATAAACTTATCCATGTATGCCAGGAGAGAATAAATTCTGGTTGCGGGGAAGTGAGGTATTTCCCCCATAACGTCAGTGCGGTCAAAATAAAGAACAGGGTAATGCCGTTATTGCCATTGGCGATGATTTTGGTGACCACGCAATATATTGCCCAAATAATGGCGCCACTAAATGCCAGGCCATAACTGAACGGATTTTCCATTACGTTATGGGTCATCTCAGTGAAAGAGAAACCCTGTTCGCCTCCTAATACCCGGCAAATTCCGGCGACGGCTAAAATGACGCCCGGAATAATCAGCGGGTTGGTCTTTTGTCGGTTCACGATAACCGACAGTAATATGGTCATACTCGGCCAGAGATAGTTCACCATCCCGACCTCAATGGCCTGACGGCCGGAATGGGTGAAGCCCAGCGACAGCGACAGACAGAGTTCATAACAGACAAACAGGATGCTGCCGAGGATCAGATAGCTCGGTGGAAACAGCCGCAATTTCGGGAAGCCAACGGTGAATAACAGCAGGACTGCGCTACAGGTATAGATCAGCGCCGCACCGCCCACCGGGCCAAAACCTTCGCTCACGCTTTTAATCAACCCAACGATTGCGCTCCACAGCAGGATGGCTATCAGTCCGATGAGCGTCGCTTTTTTCTGGGGCATACCCTGTACCTCTATTTACATTTCCATCACAACCGAACCGGCTTGATGTTAAATTCTGGTTAAATCATGCCTTAAAGCTATGCCTCCGTATTGGTGCTGTAAATATGTCTCAGGAGGCCAAAATTCCGGAATGTGATCGTTATCTGAAATCATGTATAAAATTACTACATCAAAATTTAACTTTTAATTTATTGATTATTAATGATTAAAAATAACATCGGTGTAGGATTTTACTACTCATTGGTATTTACGTTGTATTTTCAATGTATACAAAAAATATTCATTCATTGACCCCTTTCACATCTGTGTGCAAATTCTTAACAAACGCAGCCTCGAGCTGCTGAACAGACCATCGCGGTCGTGAATCCCCCCCTGGAGGTTATCGTGTTGACATTTGAAGGTATCTACACCCCGGCAATTACCCCTTACGCGGCCGATGGCAGTATTGATTTCGCCCGCTTTGCGGATGTGCTGGAATCCCTGATTGAAGCTCGAGTTCACGGCATCATCATTGGCGGTTCAACCGGCGAGTACTATGCCCAGAGCGCCGAAGAGCGTAAGGCGCTGGCCGAGCATGCGCGTCAAGTCATTGGCAACCGTCTGCCGCTGATTGTTGGAACCGGGGCAATCCGTACCGAAGATGCGGTGGACTACGCGAAGCATGCCCGCGAGATTAAAGCCGACGCTATTCTGGTGACCTCGCCGCCGTACGCGCTGCCTACAGAGCAGGAAAATGCCCATCACGCGCTAACAGTGGATAAAGCCGCGCAGTTGCCGATCATGCTCTACAACTACCCAGGCCGTATGGGGATCACCATGGGTGAAACCTACTTCCGCGAGGTAAGCCGCTCGTCCAACGTGGTCGCCATTAAAGAAAGCTCGGGCGATTTCAATAATCTGCATCTGCTGGCCTGTAAATTTCCGAACATTGCGCTCTCCTGCGGCTGGGACGATCAGGCGCTGGAGTTCTTTGCTTGGGGAGCACGCAGCTGGGTGTGCGCCGGTTCTAACTTTATTCCGCGTGAACATGTGGCGCTGTATGAGGCTTGCGTAGTGGAAAAGGACTTCGCGAAAGGCCGCAAAATTATGGCCGCCATGATGCCGCTGATGAACTTCCTCGACGGCGGAAAGTTTGTGCAGTCCATCCGCTATGGCTGCGAGTTGAACGGTCTGACCTCGGGCCAGGTGCGTGCGCCGCTGCAAAGTCTGGACGAAGAAGAGAAAGCACAGCTGAAAGCGGTGATTGCCGGGGTGAAACGCAACGTGGCTGCGGCCACGGCGGCGTAAGGGGGCGAAATGAAACAGCTTCAGACACTCAACGATGTAACGCGCTTGGCGCATGAACTTACGCTTCCGGACAAGGCGTTTATCAATGGCCGTTTCGCCCCGGCGCGTTCCGGTAAAACCTTGACGACGTACAACCCGGCGACCGGTGAAGCCATCGTAAATCTTGCTGCCTGCGATGAATCCGACGTTAACGCGGCGGTGAGCACGGCTCGCACTGCCTTTGAGGCCGGAAGCTGGAGCAAATTGGCTCCGGGCGAACGCAAGGCGGTGCTGCTAAAACTGGCGGCGCTGATGGAACAGCAGCTCGCATCGCTGGCTGTGCTGGAAAGCCTCGACAGCGGTAAGCCGGTCAGCGAGTGTCTGGCGGTGGACGTACCGGAGACTATCCATGTGCTGAAGTGGCATGCGGAAGCCATCGACAAGCTTTACGACCACACGGCGCCGGTAGGCAATAATGCGATGGCGCTGATAGTGCGTGAACCGATTGGCGTGGTGGGCTGCGTTCTGCCGTGGAATTTCCCGCTGCTGATGCTCGCCTGGAAAATTGGCCCGGCATTGGCGGCAGGGTGTTCGGTGGTGGTGAAACCGGCTGAACAAACGTCTCTGACGTCGCTGCGCGTGGCTGAACTGGCGTTTGAAGCGGGCGTTCCTGCGGGGGTATTGAATATTGTGACCGGTACCGGAAAAGAAGTCGGCGAGCCGATTGGTTTGCATCCGGATATTGATATGGTGAGCTTTACCGGCTCCACCGCCACCGGACGTCGCTTCCTGCACTATGCGGCGGAATCCAATCTCAAAAAGGTCGTGCTGGAGTGCGGCGGCAAAAACCCGGCGCTGGTGTTTAACGATGCCGACGATATCGCTGCGGTTGCCGAACATGTGCTTAACGGTGCGTTCTGGAACATGGGCGAGAACTGCTCCGCGACCTCGCGCCTGCTGGTGCAGGAAGATGTGAAGGAAGCGCTGTTGGCGGAGATGGCGAAGCAAATCGGTAACTGGACGATGGGTAACCCGTTCGATCCGCGCAATCGGCTGGGTGCGATGATCTCTCCTGAGCACTTTAGTAAGGTGAGCCGCTATCTTGATATCGCGCGCCAGGAAGGGTTACCTATTCTGCACGGAGGTAACACGAAGCAGGGGGCTTACGTGCAGCCGACCATCATCGATGGCGTGACGCCGGAAAGCGCGCTGTTCCGGGAGGAGATCTTCGGCCCGGTGCTGTGCGTCACCACGTTTAAAACCGAAGGCGAGGCCATCGCGCTGGCCAACGACACCCCATACGGCCTGGCGGCGTCGGTTTATACCGGCAAGCTTAATCGCGCCATCCGCGTTTCTCGCGCTATTCGCGCCGGAACAGTGACCGTGAACTGCTTCGGAGAGGGGGACGCAACCACGCCGTTTGGCGGCTACAGGCAGTCCGGTTTTGGCGGTCGCGATAAATCAGTGTTTGCGCTTGACCAGTACACCGAGCTGAAGACCATCTGGGTTGATGTTGCTGAAGACGACGCCTGAAGCCGTGCTTCGCGGCCTGGAAGACAGAATCCATTTCTATTTCTGTCTTCTGGTGGCGGTGGGGCTGTCGAAGAAGCTGGGACGCATTACCTCCAACCGGCAAAAAAATGCCTTTATTATTAAATGGCTAAAGAATGCTCGGGAGATGGGATCTTTCCATCAGCGCGCCGACAGTGAAATTGTCTGGCTGCGTGGGGAGATCCTGCGTCATTCGCCCGATCGGGACCCGGAACCGGTTCTGATGCTGATTTACCGGACAGCCAGTAAAATGCACAGAACGTGATCGCCGTTGCGGATAAATTTTGCCGTAGCTTACCTTTATCTGTAGGTTAAGCAGCATCATAGTTAAGCATCACGGGTCGATTTTCAGGAGGCGGTAATGAGAACGGGTAAGACAGCGCTGTACGAGGATCTCAAGCGGCTTATCTTAACGATGGAACTCGACCCGGATGAGCTGCTGGATGAAGCCAGTCTGACCGCTCAGTACGGCCTGTCACGGACACCGGTGCGCGAAGTGTTTCAGCGCCTGGCAGGTGAAGGGTATCTCGAGATCGTTGAAAAGCGTGGCGTACGCGTGATTCCCATGAGCCATGCCACGCTGCGCAACTTTTTCCTGGTGGCACCGATGATCTATGCGGCCACCGGGCGCCTTGCAGCTCAGCACTACAAACCCGCGCAGTTGAAGGCGCTAAAAGAAACTCAAAAGCGCTTTCGCAAAGCGGTTCAGAGCCATGATGTCGAAGCGTTGGCTCTGGAGAACAACCGCTTTCACGAGATCATGGGGGAAATGGCGGCTAACCCCTATTTGCAACCGAGCCTCGGACGCTTGCTGATCGATCATTGTCGTATCGGTCACACCTTTTTCCGTCCACGTAATGATGACATGGAGCGGCGTTTACAACTGGCTGCCGATCATCACGATGCGTTTATCGTCGCACTGGAAGCGCACGATGAGCAGGCGGTAGTAGATCTGGTGTTCGAACACTGGGAACTCTCCCGGGAAAACATGGAGATCTTTATTGCGCCGCAGGGACTCAAGGCCGATGAGCGCATCCAGTCACCTGAATAACCCCACCTGATGGCGTGCTCCCAGGCATTCGCTTGGGGGCTACTTTCAAATCGTAACACGCCCTGAGCGTTACTCGCTCGGGGTTTTTCTACGTCTAAATTAACCTGGATTTAACTATTTTTATACTTGTTGTATACATGAGATATTCATCACGTATTCATTTTTTCGACATGGATAACATGAGTTCATACCGCGCTTACTGACCTGCTAAGCGCAAAAGAAAAATAACAGCGAACCGGAGTAAACAGCGTGCAAAAGATCACTTCTCTCCCTGCTGATGACGCCCTGCCAGGGTGGTATCACACCAGCCCATCTCGCCCCCCACGGCCTGCTCACGTGGGGCAAAAACACGCTCGCTGGGCCATTGTGGGGGCCGGGTTAACCGGGCTGGCAGCCGCCCGCCAGATGGCGATCCACTTTCCTGACGATGAAATTGTACTGATTGAAGCGCAGGAAGTGGGCTATGGCCCCGCCGGGCGCAATGCGGGTTTTGCCATTGATGTGCCGCACGATATCGGCGCCAAGGACTACATCGGCGATGTCAAAACCGCCAGGCTTATCCTGCAGCTCAATACGCTGGGGCAGAACTATCTGCGTGCTATTGTGCAGGAGCACGGAATTGAGTGTCAGATGTCAGAATCCGGGAAATATCAAGCTGCCGTGGGCGAGCAGGGCGTGGCGATTCTTGAGGCCTACCGCCGCGGGCTAGAGAAGATTGGCCGCGAAACGCAGATGATAACGGGCGAGGATCTACCTGACCACATCGGCACCCGTTACTACAAACAGGCGCTTTATATTCCCGGCACCATCCTGCTGCAACCGTCGGCGCTGGTGAAAGGGCTGGCGAACAATCTGCCATCGAACGTGACGCTTTACGAGTATACGCCGATCACGGCTATTAATTATGGCGACAAAGTGACGCTGGTGCATGACAAAGGCAGCATCACGGCAGATAAGTTGATTCTGGCGAACAACGCATTTGCGTCGCACTTTGGCTTCCTGCGCGGACGCCTGCTGCCGACCTTCCTGTACGGTAGCCTGACCCGTCCGCTGACCGCCGATGAGCAGACCCGGCTGGGCGGCAAACCGGTCTGGGGCGTTATCCCCGCGCATCCGTTTGGCAGCACCGTACGCCGGACGGTAGATAACCGCATACTGGTACGCAACAGCTTCAGCTTCCACCCTGATGGTCGTCCGCGCGAGCACCATCTGAAGAACTTTATCGCTAACCACCGTAAATCCTTTGAGCGCCGTTTTCCGACGCTTGACCAGGTTGATTTCGCCTATTCCTGGAGTGGGGCTATTTGTCTGTCGGAGAATCATGAGGGTTTCTTCGGCCAGCTGGCACCCAACGTGTACGGCGCGCTGTGCTGCAACGGGTTGGGCATCACGCGCGGCACGGCTACCGGCAAACTGCTGGCGGATATGATTGCCGGTGAGCGCAATGAGTTGATCGACTTCCTTGTGGCGTCACCGGGCCCGAATAAAACCCCGCCGGAGCCGTTCCTCTCCATCGGCGTTAATTCGGTACTGAAATGGGGACAATATAGAGCAGGTTCAGAAGTTTAGTCTTTTTCACCCGAACCACCATCGTTGCCGCGCGTTTACTGGAATGCCCACGAAACCAACCAGACCGCCATGCTGCTGTATGACCAGATGGCGGAGCGCCCCGGTTTTGTGATGTACCGCAAGGCGCTTTGACGTGGGGGGAAAAAATCTCCGCACATCACCCAATCTTATTTTACTTTTTAGGAACAAGACGGCGGTTTTTGCCGGTGTCAGGCCGGCTTGGGCGTGGCTGCTTCAGCAGTTTCTGCGCCAGACGAGCAACTGCCGTCAATACATTGATACACAAATATATTTTCCCTTGATGAATAAACAGGTGCTCGGGCCGCTAAAACTGGCAATAATAGGCGGGTCGGCCGCTTATCTTCTCCTCATCGTCGACGGTTGTGACACGAACAGATTGTCACCTTACACAGCAGAAGTCTCTGGATCCAAGATGCAAACCACCTCGTTGTCCGATACCCGGAAAATCTGGCCCGCACTCACCGTCTTTTTGTTGGTGTTCGCGGCTTGCCTGCTAGGCATCGTCAGCCGTCCCGTCGGATTTTTGGCGGTATTCTGGCCGGTCAACGCCGTTCTACTGGCGGTTCTGGTGCGCTGCCCGCAGTGGGCTACGCGCGCCGGCTGGGGCATGGCGGTGCTGGGGTATCTGGCGGCGGATTTGCTGACCGGCAGCTCGCTGCAAAAGGCGTTGCTGCTGAACGCCGCCAATCTGACCGGCGTGGTGGTGGGGTATCTGCTGTTCATGCGGCTGTCGCCGCCGGCGCGCATGCTGCAGCGCGGCGCCTCCAGCATGTACCTGTTCGGTATTTGCCTGGCCGCCGCCGCCGCGACCGGTGTGGTGGGCGCGGGAGTCTCGCAGTGGCTGTTCGGCAGGCCCTATTTAACCTCGCTGGCGCTGTGGTTCTCGTCCGAATTCACCAACTACGTCACGCTGATGCCTTTCATTCTGGCGTTTCCCGCTGATTGGCGCTATCGCCTGCGCGTGGCCTGCGCCATGTTGACGCAGCGCAGCCAATGGCCGCAGGCGGGGCGAAAAATGGCGGTGTTGGCGCTGCTGGCGCTGGCGGCGGTCTGCAGCGTGCTGATCGGCGGCCCCGGCGCGGTGATCTTTCCCATGCCGGTGCTGCTGTGGCTGGCGATGTCCTTTTCGCTGTTCAGCACCATGATCGCGGTGCTGGTTTATGTGCTGTGGTGCCATCTGGCGATCGATTTCGGGTTGCTGAGCACCACGCTTGACATGAAGGTGCTGCAGAACACGGTATCGATGCGTTTGGGCATCGCGCTGCTGGCGCTGGGGCCGATTGCCGTCGCCAGCATGAACTATGCGCGCAACGCGCTGTTGCGCACGCTGGAGCACGTGGCGAGTCACGATGCGTTGACCCACGTGCTGACGCGCAATGCGTTTATGCAGCGCGGCGAGCGAGTGATAGACCAGAAAGGCGAGCTGGTGTGCGTCATGATGCTCGACATCGATTACTTCAAATCGATCAATGATCGTTTCGGCCACGCCGGTGGCGATCAGGCGCTGATGGCGTTTACCCGTGCGATTGCCGCCGATCTGAGCGTCGATGATCTGTTCGGCCGCATGGGCGGGGAAGAGTTCGCCATCGTCTCGACGCTCGGCCAGCCGCAGCAGGGGGTGCAGCTGGCCGAACGGCTGCGGCAACGCATTGAGGCGGAATCGATCACCATGCCGGCCGGCCATCCGCTGCAGATCACCGTCAGCATCGGCATGGTAACCTGCCCGGGCGGTTCCGGCCACAGCCTGGCCGACCTGCTCAAACTGGCGGATCTGGCGGTATACAAAGCGAAAAACGCCGGCCGTAACCGGGTCGCCACGCCGGAATCTTGCCCGCCGAACGATCCTGACCGCTGAACTTCCGATCCGTGCCGCACGCCCGCCGTCTAAACTGGTAGGGGGCGCGGACTACTTTGCCCGCGCTGAACCGACTGTCCTTAATCAGACAAGAGGATATCAGAATGAAATACGTAGATGGGTTTGTGGTGGCGGTGCCGGCCGCCAATAAGGAGGCATATCACCGGTTGGCGGCCGCAGCGGCGCCGCTGTTTAAAGAGTTTGGCGCCACGCGCGTCGTGGAGTGCTGGGGCGATGATGTGCCCGACGGCAAACTTACCGACTTTCGCGGCGCGGTGAAGGCGCAGGAAGGCGAAGTGGTGGTGTTCAGCTGGATAGAGTACCCCTCCAAGGCGGTGCGCGACGCCGCCAACGAGAAAATGATGAACGATCCGCGCATGAAGGCGCTGGGCGAGATGCCGTTTGACGGCAAGCGCATGATCTTTGGCGGGTTCGCGCCGATCCTCGATACCTGAAGGAGGCGCAGATGGCCAGAATTACGCAACATCTGTGGTTTGAAAAAGACATGGAGGCGGCGCTGAATTGCTATGTCGCGCTGATCCCCGGTTCGTCCGTGAACTGGTTTTCCGATCTGCCGGCGGATACGCCGAGCGGCCCGGCCGGCAGCGTGAAGCTGGCTTCCTTCACCCTGGGCGACCAGCGCTATGCGGCGATCGAAGCCGGGCCGTTGGATCCGTTCAACCACAGCTTCTCCGTGATGGTGGAATGCGACGACCAGGCGGAGGTCGACCGGCTGTGGGACGCGTTGTGCGTGGGCGGCGAGGCGGAGCAGTGCGGCTGGCTGCGCGATCGCTGGGGGTTGTGCTGGCAGATCGTGCCGCGGCGCCTGACCGAGCTGATGAACGATCCTGACGCCGCCCGCGTGCGGCGGGTCACGGAAGCGATGCTGCTGATGGGCAAAATCGACATCGCCGGCCTGGAAGCGGCGGCGCGGGGTTAGCGGATAAAAGATGCATTGAGAGCGCAGCACTTAACACATCGGCGCTGGTTTCCTTCGGCATTCCCGGCGGCACCGCCGCGAAAACCGGCGGTGCGCCGATTTTGCCGGGCGTGGCGGGTATTCTGATTTGGTTTGGCGTCGCGGCCGGGTAGCGCCGCGCTTGCATCAATCTGTTGCATCTCAAGCTCAGTATTTATCATTTGTCAGCCGCCGGCGTTCGCGGCATGGTGACGGCAACGCCAAATCAGTCAGGGACACTTATGCAAAAATCACAGATTCAACCGTGGGTTGCGCAGCATCCGCTGTTGCAACGAATGGTCGCCCTCGAGCCTATCACCTGGTTCAATCCGCGCGCGACAACGCTGGCCGCAGGCTTGCCCCATGTCGGCCTGACCGCCGCCGACGTCGCCGCCGCGGAGCAGCGCCTGGCGCGCTTTGCGCCTTATCTCGCCGTGGCCTTCCCGGAAACCCGGCCGACAAAGGGGATCATCGAATCCGAGCTGGTGGCGATCCCCGCCATGCAGCAGGCGTTGGACCGGCGCTATGGGCTGCGGCTTGGTGGGAAGCTGCTGCTGAAAAAGGACAGCCATCTGCCGATCTCCGGCTCAATTAAGGCACGCGGCGGCATTTACGAGGTGCTGACGCACGCGGAGACGCTAGCGCTGGAGGCGGGGCTGCTGCAGATCGGCGACGACTACGCCCGGCTGTTTTCCGACGAGTTTCGCCAGTTCTTCCGCCAGTACCGCATCGCCGTCGGTTCGACCGGCAACCTGGGGCTCTCTATCGGCATCATCAGCGCCCGACTGGGGTTTGACGTCAGCGTCCACATGTCGGCGGACGCGCGGGCGTGGAAGAAGCAAAAGCTGCGCGACAACGGCGTCACGGTGGTGGAGTACGCCGAAGATTACGGCGTGGCGGTCGAGCAGGGGCGCAAGCAGGCGGCGAGCGATCCGCGCTGTTTCTTTATCGATGATGAAAACTCGCAAACCCTGTTTCTCGGCTACGCGGTGGCCGGCGGCCGCCTGAAGCGGCAGTTTGACCAACAGGGCATCGTGGTGGACGCACAGCATCCGCTGTTCGTGTATCTGCCGTGCGGCGTCGGCGGTGGGCCGGGCGGCGTGGCGTTTGGCCTCAAGCTGGCCTTCGGCGACCATGTTCACTGCGTTTTCGCCGAGCCGACCCATTCGCCCTGCATGTTGCTCGGCGTTTACAGCGGGCTGCACGACGGCATTGCGGTGCAGGATCTTGGCATCGATAACCGCACCGCAGCGGACGGGCTGGCGGTGGGACGCGCCTCCGGCTTTGTCGGGCGGGCGATGGAGCGCCTGTTGAGCGCATTTTACACCCTGAGCGACGAAGAGATGTTTGCGCTGCTCGGGCTGTTGGACAAGCACGAACATCTTCAGCTGGAGCCGTCCGCGCTGGCCGGCATGGCCGGGCCGTGGCGCGTTGCGGCCCAGGCGCGGCAGCTCAGCGAGCAAGGCGTGAGCACAGAGAGCCTGGCGCAGGCGACGCACCTGGTGTGGGCGACCGGTGGCGGCATGGTGCCGCCGGCGGAAATGGCGAAGTACCTCGCCGCCGGCCAGGCGTCTCTGAGTCAATAAGGGCGTTTCTTGCGCTCGCTCCCTTTTTAGGGGGCGAGCGCCGTTCGAAAAGCGTCTGTGCCTTCAGGCCGATGGTCAGCGCCAAACAGGGTAGCGGCAATGTTTCTGAAATGTTAATTGAATCACAAACCCTCATTCTGTGGTAACGGAAAAAACAATCTCATCCCATTAATAGTAAATAAAATTATTTTATTTACCGTCCTCTGATGTTCGTTTATCGCACGCTTATTGTTTTAACAATATTGAAGCATTCGCCGTGGGGTGGTTTGATTTAATTGTCGATTAACGAACTATGTTCCGATAATCGCACAAATTAACCCTCTTGCCGGTACGCAACCGGCTGTTCTGTGCGGTGAGGGTTGCCGCACCCCCTGAGGAGCAAGCCATGCCACACGATAACAACGTAGAAATCCGAGGGTTTATCGATGACCAGCCATTTTCTCGCTACCAGTGGTTGATACTGGTTTTGTGTTTCTTGGCGGTAGCGCTGGACGGCTTCGATACCGCCATTATCGGTTTCATTGCCACGTCGCTGGTGCAGGAATGGGGAATAGAAAAAACCTCTCTGGGGCCGGTGATGAGCGCTGCTTTGGTCGGCCTGGCGGTGGGCGCGTTGGCCGCCGGGCCGTTGGCGGATCGTATCGGGCGCAAGAAAGTGCTGGTGATCTCGCTGCTGCTGTTCGGCGGCTTCAGTTTGCTGACCGCCTTCGCCGGCTCGCTGTCGACGCTGACGCTGTTGCGTTTCCTGACCGGGCTGGGATTGGGGGCGGCCATGCCCAATGCCGCCACGCTGATGTCGGAATATGCGCCTCAGCGCTGCCGGGCTCTGATGGTGAATCTGATGTTTTGCGGTTTTCCTCTCGGCTCATCGCTGGGCGGCTTTTCTTCCGCCTGGCTGATCCCGCATTTCGGCTGGCAGAGCGTGATGGTGCTGGGTGGCGTCATGCCGCTGCTGCTGGCGCTGGTCTTGATCGCCGCCTTGCCTGAATCCGCGCGCTTTATGGTTGCGCGCGGCTATGCCGCAGAACGCATCGCCAAAGTGTTGAAGCGCATTGCGCCACTCCCAAAGACGCCGCATTTCATGTTGCAGGAAGAGGGGCAAATAAAGGCGGCCTCGCCGCTGGGGATGATTTTTTCCCGTCGCTATCTGCTGGGCACCTTGATGCTGTGCCTGACTTACTTTATGGGGTTGATGATTTTCTATCTGCTGACCAGTTGGCTGCCCCTGTTGATCCGTGAAACCGGCGCTTCCGTCACGCAGGCGTCGCTGATCACCGCGCTGTTTCCGCTCGGCGGGGGGCTCGGCGTATTGATTATCGGTTGGTTGATGGATCGCATGAACCCGCACAAGGTGGTGGCCGTCGGCTATTTGCTCACCGGCCTGTTCGTCGGCATCATCGGCTTTGTCTATGCCTACCCGCCGCTGATGGCGATCACGGTGTTCATCGCCGGCACCTGCATGAACGGCGCGCAGTCATCCATGCCGGCCCTGGCGGCCGGATTTTATCCCACCCAGAGCCGGGCGACCGGCGTGGCATGGATGCTCGGTCTTGGGCGTTTTGGCGGCATTCTGGGGGCGATGAGCGGTGGTGCGCTGATGCAGATGCAGCTGTCGTTCAGCACCATATTCACACTGCTGGCCATCCCGGCGCTGATCGCGGCGCTGGCGTTGATCGCCAAGCACCTTTCCGGCTACCCGGCGCTGCCGGCGCCGCTCAATAAAAATGCTGTGAGGGAATAATACTATGCGCACACAGGTTGCGATAATCGGTGCCGGCCCGGCCGGCTTGATGTTGTCTCATCTGCTGCATCTGCATGGCGTGGAATCGGTGGTGTTGGAAACGCGCAGCCGGGCGGCGGTGGAATCGACCATTCGCGCCGGGGTGCTCGAACAAGGGACGGTCGATCTGCTCAACCAGGTCGGATTGGGAGAGCGGATGCGGCGGGAAGGGGCGCGGCATCAGGGCATCCGGCTGGCATTCGGTGGCCGTCAGCACCGCATCGATCTGGCGGGATTGACCGACCGCGCCGTCACCGTTTATGCCCAGCACGAAGTCTTGAAAGACCTGATCGCCGCGCGTGTGGCGGCGCAGGGGCAACTGTTTTTCGAGGTGGAGCAGGTTGAATTGAAGGCGCTGGACAGCGCGCAGCCCGAGGTTCACTACCGTCACGCAGACCAGCCGCGCCGGCTCCGCTGCGACTTCGTCATCGGATGCGACGGATTCCACGGCATCAGCCGCGCGGCGATGCCCGGCGGGCTGCGGCAGGATTACACCCGCATCTATCCGTTCGGCTGGTTCGGCATTCTGGTCGAAGCGCCGCCGTCCAGCGACGAGCTGATCTACGCCTGCCATCCGCGCGGCTTTGCGCTGATCAGCACCCGTTCGGCCGGTGTACAGCGCATGTATTTTCAGTGCGATCCGGCGGAACAGGTCGATCAATGGTCGGACGACCGCATCTGGCACGAACTGGAACAGCGTCTGGAAAACCATGAAGGCTGGGCGCTGAAAAAGGGCCGTATCTTCCAGAAAAACGTGGTCGGCATGCGCAGCTTCGTTACAGAGCCGATGCGCTACAGACGCCTGCTGCTGGCGGGCGACGCGGCGCATATCGTGCCGCCGACCGGCGCCAAAGGGCTGAATCTGGCGATGGCCGATGTCTGCCTGTTGTCCCAGGCGCTGGAAACGTTTTACCGGCGAGGCGACTGGCAACGGCTGGACGAGTACAGCGACACCGCCTTGCAGCGGGTCTGGCGCGCAGAGCATTTTTCCTGGTGGATGACCCACATGCTGCATACTCGTCGGGACGACACGCCTTTCGAGCATCGGCTGCAACTGTCAGAATTGCAATACACGGTGAAATCGCGCAGCGCCATGACGATGCTGGCGGAGAATTATGTCGGGGCGCCATTCCCGGCACTATAAGCGAAAATGCCCATGCCGTGAGGCATGGGCGGCGTGCGGCGAGCAGGGTCCCCTGATTGCCTGCGTGCGGTTACAGCTGTTCGCCGTTGCTGGCGATCACCCGGCGGTACCAGTCGAAGCTCTTCTTGCGCGAACGTTCGAGCGTGCCGGTGCCGTCGTCGTGTTTGTCGACGTAGATGAAGCCGTAGCGTTTGCTGTACTCGCCGGTGGTGAACGACACGCAGTCGATGCAGCCCCACGGCGTGTAGCCGATCAGGTCTACGCCGTCTTCAATCACCGCTTTCTTCATCTCTTCGATATGGGCGCGCAGATAGTCGATGCGGTAGTCATCGTTGATCTGACCGTCCGCTTCCACCTTGTCGAAGGCACCGAAGCCGTTCTCCACGATAAACAGCGGCTTCTGGTAGCGTTCATACAGCACGTTCAGCGAATAGCGCAGCCCGATCGGATCGATCTGCCAGCCCCAGTCGGAGGCTTTAACGTGCGGGTTTGGCACGTTGCCCGGGAAGCCGAACATGCCGTCGCTGCCGTCCACCGCGTTAGCCTGCAGGGCGTTGCTCATGTAATAACTGAAGCCGATGTAGTCGGTGCAGCCCTCGCGCAGGATCTGCGCGTCCTGCGGCTGCATCTCTATCTTCAGCCCTTTGCGTTCCCAATCGCGTAGCAGGTAGCTTGGGTAGTAGCCGCGCATCTGCACGTCGGTATACAGATAGCGCTGGTGCATCGCCTCGACGGCGTACATCACGTCGTCCGGCTTGCAGGAGTACGGGTAGAACGGCACGCAGGCCAGCATGCAGCCGATCTTGAATTCCGGGTTGATCTGATGGCCGAGTTTGACCACCTGCGCGCTGGCGACGAACTGGTGGTGCAGCACCTGATACAGCGCCTGTTCCGGGTTGTCTTCCCGGGTGTAATCCACACCGGAGCAGCAGTAGCCGAACAGCGGATAGCGGTAGTTGCTCTGGTTGTTGATCTCGTTGAAGGTCATCCAGTACTTCACTTTTTCGCGGTAGCGGCGCATCACCACCTCGCTGAAGCGCACGAAGAACTCCACCACCCGGCGATTTTTCCAGCCGCCGTAGGCCTTCACCAGATGGTAAGGCATTTCGAAGTGGGACAGGGTGATCACCGGCTGGATGCCGTATTTCAGCAGTTCGTCGAACAGGTCGTCGTAAAACTGCAGGCCGGCTTCGTTCGGCGCCGCTTCGTCGCCGTTCGGGAAGATGCGCGTCCAGGCGATCGAGGTGCGGAAGCATTTGAAGCCCATCTCGGCGAACAGCGCCACGTCCTGCTTATAGCGGCCGTAGAAATCCACCGCTTCGTGGTTGGGGTAGCGATAGCCGTCGAGCACGCCGTCGGTCATCACGCGATCCACGCCGTGCGAGCCGCCGGACAGCACGTCGGCGATGCTTGGCCCTTTACCGCCCCGATCCCAACCGCCTTCAACCTGGTGCGCGGCGACCGCGCCCCCCCACAGAAAATCCTTCGGCAACTGTTTCATCGTCAATGTCTCATCGGTTTATTTAATGAAGGGTAATAACGCTGCGTTGAGAATAGAGTAGCAAGAGCGAAAGAAATGTCACGATATAACAAATCACCGTGGAAAGTGATTTGTCACAATAAAAAAACAGCCTGTTTTATTTGGCCGAATTAATATGTCCAAGCCGTTTGCCGATGGTTTCAATAATGTAAAGCACGGGGATCTGCGTGGTGATATTGTGATGCCCGCCGATCAAATGCTGCGGAACGTGGTAGGAGAGGTTGAAGTCCGCCAGCCGCGCCAGTGAAGAGGTTTCGTTGTTGGTAATGCTGATGATCTTGCAGTGGTGCAGGCTGAACTGGCTGGCCAGCCGCAGGATCTCTTCGGTTTCGCCGGTAACCGACAGCACGATCGCCACCGCGTTTTTATACATGTCGCTGTTGACCGGATAATAAGGATCGTCGATGTGGGTACTGAATTTCCCGACGTTGGAAAAAAAACGCGCGCCATATTTCCCCAATGCGCCTGAGGTGCTGATGCCGACGAAAATAATTCGCTCGGCGGCGGCGATATGCTGCACCGCCTGATCGATCAGCTGATTAAACTCATCGTTGCTGACGCTTTTAAAAAAGCTGAGGATTTCGCCGATGCCGGAATCGACCGGCGGCGCATCGCTCTGTTCGAGATACAGCTTGAAACGGATGCGAAATTCCGAATAGCCATCACAGCCCATTTTCTTGCAAAACCGCAGCACGGTGGTGGTGGACACGCCGGCGGCCTCGGCCAGCTCGCGGATGGTCATGTACATCACTTGATTCTTGTGTTTGCTGACGTAGTTATAAACCATCAGCTCCAGTGCGTTGAGCTCGGCGATTGCTTTATGGGTAAACATGAGTCGGTCCGGCGGCTGAAAACGGGAAGCGTATCTGCGGCTTAACATAGCAAAATTCACCGCCGCTGGCACTGCCGGGCAAAAAGAAAAGCCGCACCAGTCAGGCGCGGCCCAGGGTTCACGACGAACAAATAAAGCAAAACGTTCCGGAAGACATGTCATGAAAACGCGTTTCATCACACCGGGTTAGCATAAGTCAGCGGATCCCGGCGGCAAAATGCCGGTTTCTGCTTTCTAAAGTGAAAGATCGGCAAAGTTATGGCGCCGAGGCCGCGTTGACGAACGCCAATAATCGCGGCGCGCAATCATAAAACCGAGCTTATCTATAGGAAATTTATAGAAAATACCCACTTTTCGTTAAAGCCATGGCGACTACATTCCCTTAACATTATCAAGTCTTTTGATGATAATTATTAGCACGCTGCGCAATTATTCGTCGCAGTGATGTTACGGATTAAATCCGTTTGTTTAAGGGATAGTTTCACCATGGAAATCAATGTTAATGGCCGGGTGGTTCCACTCGGCGATATCTCGCCCGAGACCCCGCTGCTGTACGTTTTACGCAACGATCTGCAATTGAACGGCCCCAAATACGGCTGCGGCCTGGGGGAGTGTGGCGCCTGCACGGTGCTGATCGACGGCGTCGCCGCACGCTCCTGCTCAATGCCGCTGTCCGCCGTAGGAAACAAATCCGTCACCACGCTGGAAGGCCTGGGCACCGCGGAAGCGCCGCATCCGGTACAGCAAGGGTTTATTGATGAGCAGGCGGCGCAGTGCGGTTACTGCGCCAACGGCATGATCATGACGCTGGTCGCGCTGTTCGAACGCGAGCCGCAGGCCGACGAACAAACCATCAAGAAAGAATTGGCTTACAACCTGTGCCGCTGCGGCACGCATATCGAGATCTTGCACGCCGCCGAGCGCGCCCGCGATCTGCTGGCCGCGCGGAGGCAAGCATGAGCCGCCTCGAACTGACCCGCCGCCAGCTGCTGCAGGCCGGCGGTGTGGTGATGGTCAGCAGCCTGCTGCCTGCGCCATTGAGCGCCTTCGCCGCCGAGTCGGTTGCATCGCCCGCCGATCTGCCGCTGGATCGGGTGGACAGCTTTATCAGCCTCACCGCCGACGGCCGGGTGACGGCGTTCAACGGCCACGTCGATCTGGGCACCGGCATTCGCACCGCGCTGGCGCAGATCGTCGCCGATGAAATTTGCGTGCCGTTTGATCACGTCACGATGATCCTTGGCGATACGCAACGCACGCCGGATCAGGGGCCGACCATCGCCAGCGCCACCCTTCAGGTGACCTCAGTGCCGCTGCGGCAGGCGGCGGCGCAGGTGCGGCACCTGCTGATGGCGCTGGCGGCCAAAGCCTTCGAACTGCCGGCCGAACAGCTGACGGCGGCGGCGGGGCAGGTATTTGTGACCAGGAGCCCAGGGCGATCGCTGAGCTATGCGCAGCTGGCGAGTGGGCAAAATCTGCACGTGATGCTGGATAAAAACGTGCAGCTGAACAGCGAACGGCAGAACCACTACGTGGGCCGCGCCGTGCCCCGGGTCGATATTCCGGCCAAGGTCAGCGGTGGGCTGACCTACGTCCACGACCTGCGCTTGCCCGGCATGCTGCATGGCCGCGTGGTGCGCCCGCCATACGTAGGCGCCGACAGCAGCGCGCCGTTGGGCGGCGGCCTGCTGTCGGTGGATGAAAGCTCGATCGCGCACCTGCCGGGCATCGTGAAACTGGTGGTGATCAACGATTTCATCGGCATCGTGGCCGAGCGCGAGGAGCAGGCGATCGCCGCCATGCGCCAACTGAAAACCGAATGGAAACCCTGGGCCGGGTTGCCGGATCTGTCGCCGGAAGCGCTGCCCGCCGCGCTGGAGGCCAATCCGAAAACCGACCGCGTGCTGCGCGACGACGCGGGCACGGACGCCGCGCTGGCGGCGCTGCATACCGCAGTGCAGGCCGACTATGTCTGGCCTTACCATCAGCACGCCTCGATCGGCCCTTCCTGCGCGGTGGCGGAAGTCAAAGACGGGCGGGCGCAGGTGTGGTCCGGCACGCAAAACCCGCACGATCTGCGCAAAGACATCGCCAGGCTGCTCGAGCTGCCGCCTGGGCAGGTGCACATCACCCGCATGGAGGCCTCCGGCTGCTATGGCCGCAACTGCGCCGACGACGTCTCGGCGGATGCGGCGCTGCTGGCGCGGGCCACCGGCCGGCCGGTGCGCGTGCAGCTGATGCGCGAACAGGAATCCGGCTGGGAGCCGAAGGGCACCGGCCAGCTGATTCGGGTGCGCGGTGGCCTCGACGCGCAAAACCGGGTGGCGGCCTACGAATTGAAAACCAGCTATCCCTCCAACAATGCCGTGACCTTGCCGCTGGTGCTGACCGGCAAAGTGGCCAACCGGGCCGACGTGCAGCAGATGGGCGATCGCACCGCCATTCCGCAATACGAGTATCCGCACATGCGGGTGATCTGCCAGGACGCCGCGCCGATCGTGCGGGCTTCGTGGATGCGCGGCGTTTCGGCGCTGCCCAACGTGTTCGCCCATGAGTCCTGGATCGACGAGCTGGCCTGGCGCGCCGGCGAGGATCCGATCGCGTTTCGTTTGCGCTATCTGAACGATCCGCGCGCGGTGGCCTTGATTGAAGCCCTGAAACGGCAGGCGAACTGGCAAGACGGCCCGGCGCACCGCTCGCGCGCCGCCGGCGCCGAAGTGGTTAGCGGCCGCGGCTTCGCCTATGCGCGCTATTTTCACAGCAAATTCCCCGGCTTCGGCGCCGCCTGGGCGGCCTGGGTGTGCGATCTCAGCGTCAACCGCCGCTCCGGGCAGATCACGCTCGATAAAATCTTCGTGGCGCATGACTGCGGCCGCATGATCAACCCGGCCGGGGTGCGCCATCAGGTGCACGGCAACGTCATCCAGTCCGCCAGCCGGGTGCTGAAAGAGTTCGTGACCTTCAACAAGACGGGGGTGACGTCATTGGACTGGGGCGGCTATCCGATCCTGCGTTTCGACGAGCTGCCGCAGATCGATATCCAGCTGATCGATCGCCCGGAGGAAGCGCCGATGGGCGCCGGAGAATCCGCCTCGGTGCCGAGCGCGGCGGCGATCGGCAACGCGCTGTTTGACGCGCTCGGCGTGCGGCTGCGCGAGGTGCCGTTTACGCCGGCGCGGGTGCTTGCCGCGCTGCGCGCCCAGGCCGGCCATTAATCCCCGTCACGAACAAGGACAGCAAAGATGAGTAAGATGAAAAAGATCGCCGGGTGGGGCGGGGTTACGGTGCTCGCCGTGGTGGTGGCCGGCGTTGTCGCCAGCTGGCAACCGGAAATCGCGCCGCTCGCCGCCGATGCGACGAACAGTTTTAGCGAGGCGCAGATCGCGCGCGGCAAAACGCTGGCCGATCTCGGCGATTGCGCGGTGTGCCACACCCGCTCAGGCGGCGAGCGCAACGCCGGCGGGCTGGCGATGGCGATCCCCTTCGGCACCATTTACAGCACCAACATCACGCCGGACGTGGAAACCGGCATCGGCAGCTGGAGTTACGCGGCGTTTGAACGCGCCATGCGCCACGGCGTCGATCGCCAGGGCCGCTACCTTTATCCGGCGTTTCCCTATACCGCCTTTACCCGCACGAGTGACGACGATCTGCAGGCGCTGTACGCCTACCTGATGTCGCAACCGCCGGTCAACTATCGGCCGCCGGCCACCGATCTGCACTTTCCGTTCAATATCCGCCAGGGCATCTTCGCCTGGAACCTGTTGTTCCTGACGCCGGGCGCGATGCAGGAAAACCCGGCCCAAAGCGCCGCCTGGAACCGCGGCGCTTATCTGGCCGAAGGGCTGGGGCACTGCAGCGCCTGCCACTCGCCGCGCAACGTGTTGTTCGGCGAGAAAACCGGTAGCGACCACCTGGCCGGCGGCGTGGCGGAAGGCTGGACGGCGCCGGCGTTGACCGGCCGCTCGCCCGCGCCGCTCGATTGGACGCAGCAGGATCTGGTCGATTTCATGCGTACCGGCTACTCGGCCAACCACGGCGTGGCCGCCGGCCCAATGGCGCCGGTGATCGAAGAAGGGTTGTCCCGCTTGCCGCAGGCGGATCTGCAGGCGATAGCCGTCTATCTGCGCAGCTATCATCCTGAAACGGTGGGGGGCGCGACGGCGGCCACGTTGAACGCTAAGGCGGAACGGCAGGTCGAGCCCCTGAGCTCGCAAGGCGCGCGGCTGTTTTCCGGCGCCTGCATGGCTTGTCATGCGCAGGAAAAGGGCGCGCAGATGGCGGGGGTGCGGCCTTCTCTGGCGCTGAACACCAACCTGTTCGCCGAGGCGCCGGACAACGCCATTCGCGTGGTGCTGGATGGCATACAGCGGCCGGCGAACGCCGAACTGGGCTATATGCCGAGCTTCCGCCATAACCTGGATGACGCGCAGATCGCCATCCTGCTCAACTATCTGCGGCAGCACTACGCCGGTCAGGCACCGTGGCCCGATCTGACCGCGCAGGTCAGCCGTTTGCGCGCCGAAACCGCGCAGAAATAGCCGTCGGGGGCTGGACAGCCGCGTCGCGTTGGCGACAATAGGATCTTTCACATGGACAGGGGCAGTAAAATGAATACGTTAGACGCAATCCGCCAGCGCCGCGCCACCAAACAGTTTGATGCGCAGCACGTGATGACGCTCGAAGAGAAAAAAGCGTTGCTGACTATCGCGCTGCAGGGCGCACCCAGCGCTTTTAACCTGCAGCACTGGCGCCCGCTGCTGATCGAAGATCGCGCCCAGCGCGAGAAAATTCGCGAAGCGGCGTGGGGGCAGGCACAGGTCACCGACGCGTCGATGCTGGTCGTGCTGTGCGGCGATCTGTCGAGCTGGGAGTCACAGGTAAAAAACGTCTGGGCCGAGGCGGCGGAGCCGGTTCAGCAGTTCATGATCCCGGCCGTCGATCAGTATTATCGCGGTAAGCCGCAGGTGCAGCGCGACGAAGTGATGCGCAGCAGCGGTATCTTCGCCCAGACGCTGATGCTGGCGGCCAAGGCGCAGGGCTACGACTCTTGCCCGATGGACGGGTTTGATTTCGACGCCGTGGGCGAGATCATCAACAAACCGGCGCACTATCAGATCGCGCTGATGGTCGCCATCGGCAAGGCGGCGGGGCAGCCTTATCCGCGCATCGGCAAACTGCCGTTCGACGAGGTGGTGAAAACCGATCGTTTCTGAGCTGAGCGGTGAATGACAAAAGGGAAGGCTTGCGCCTTCCCTTATTTTTTTGCGACGCACAGTTCGTTCCAGTAGCTGAAACGGATGCGCCGTTGCAGGCGGTGATACCACATGGCCAACTCCTTCTACCCTACACGGTGTAAATAAATAACACCGCGCCGGGCGCAAGACGAATGCCTTATTGTGCATAGCTTGCCCGCCGGACGGGATTAACCGGTTTTATCAGCCCGCCGGGCGACCGGCGAGAGCCGCCAGCCGAAGTTCATGCCCGCCGCGGCGCCCAGGATCGCCAGCGTGCCCAGCAGCTGTAACAGACTGAGGCGGTGGCCGAACGCCGCCCAGTCCACCACGATCGCCACCGCCGGGTAGATGAACGACAGGGCGCCGACCAGAGAGGTGGGGATCTTCTGAATGGCGCCGTACAGCAGCGTGGACATCAAGCCAGTATGCACCAGGCCGAGGGTCGCCAGCAGCAGCCAGTCGATCGGGGCCGCAGGCGGCGTGGCCAGGCCGGCGAACGGCGCCATCACCAGCGCGCCGACGGTCAGCTGAATCAACACGATCAGCTGCGGCGGCAGCGCGGCCAGCTGTTTGACGATCGCCGCCGCAATGGCGTACATCAGGGCCGCGCCCAGCGCCAGCGCCACGCCGAGCAGATAGTCATCGCCGCCGCCGTTTTGCCGGCCGGTGACGATCAACACCATTCCCGCGAACGCCAGCAGAAGCCAGCCCAGCCGATTAGCCGTCAGTTTTTCGCCGAACAGCAGCGCCCCCAGCGCCACCAACATGAACGGCTGAACGTGGTAGGTAACGGTGGCGACTGCGATCGAGGCATGTGCATAGGCGGCAAACAGCAGCGTCCAGTTGAGCACCAGGGCGATTCCCCCCAGAATGGCGAAGCTCAGCTGGCGCCGGTTGATCGCGCCTGATTTCAGCTGACCGAGTGCGGCGCAGGTCGCCAGCATGGCCAGCGCGCCGAACGCGCAGCGCCAAAACACCACCGTCGCGGGCGGCTGCCCTAAAACGAGCACCGGCCACCCCACGGTGCCGGAGATGGTCATGGCGAGGATCATTTGCACTGCGCCGCGCGTTTTCGTTTTCATGTGGTTTCCCTCGTTGCCTGCCCGCACTTGCGGCAAAGCGGTGCAATCATTAAAATGAACAATCGAACATTATGATGAACATGAATACGAGTGTTCGTCAAGTCGAACAAATGGATGGTATAACGAACAATGAGCGATAGCCTAATGCAGAACATCACGCCAATCGGCCTCTTGTCGGCGGCGATCCGCCGTGAGCGGGAGCGAGTGAACCTGTCCGTCACCGAACTGGCGAAGCGCGCGGGCATCGCCAAGTCCACGCTGTCGCAGCTGGAAGCCGGCAGTGGCAATCCCAGCCTGGAAACACTATGGGCGCTGGCGATGGCGCTGGATGTGCCGGTCAGCCGGCTGATTTCACAGCCGAGCAGGCAGGTGCAGGTGATCCGCGCCCATGAGGGAACGCCGGCACTGTCGGAGCAGGGCAACTACGCCGCCACGCTGCTGGCCACCTGCCCGCCGGGGGCGCAGCGCGACATTTACCGGCTGCGGGTGCAGCCCGGAGAAGCCAAGCTTTCCCGGCCGCATCCTCCCGGCACCGTCGAGCATGTGATTATCAGCAGCGGGCGCGCGCGCCTGGGGCCGGCAGACCAGCCGCAGGAGCTGAGCGCCGGCGATTACATCAGCTATTCCGCCGATCGCGAGCACGTTTTCGAAGCGCTGGAGCCGGAGACCACCGCCGTGATGCTGATCGAGCAGGGCTAACCCGGGCGTTGACGGTTCGTTTATTGAAAATGATTCTCAATTATATTAGTGTGCCCGCCTGTTTTGACGCCGGGACGGGCGCGTAGCCCGGCGTCGCTGTTTATTGCCCTTCAAGGACCGAAGATGAAAATCGCTATTCCTTCCCTGCTGTTATTCGCCGGTTTGACGGCGACGCACCCGGCCACCGTGTTGGCCGTCGCACCGCCCGCCGCGGCGGATCAGGGCCAGAACGACACGGCCAACAACGATTTCAGCTTCGTACGCTATCGCGCGGATTACCGCGTCAACGCCAACGCCACCAACGTGAAGACGGAAAGCTACGAAGTACTGCTGAAGACCAAGGCGGCGGTCGAGAAATTCAGCCAGATCCGCCTGAGCTACAGCGAAAAAATGGAAACGCTGGAGGTGGTCGCCGCCTACACGCTGACCGCCGACGGCCAGCGCCACGACGTGGCGCCCGATCGCATCTATACCCAGGAGAGTTACTCCAGCGCCACGGCGCCGCTGTATGCCGACCGTAAAGTGCGCGTCATCGTGTTCTCCAACCTGGCGCCGGGATCGCGCGTGGTGTATGAGCTGCGCCGCACGCAAAACACGCCGTATTTCCCCGACTATTTCGGCCTGTGGGAGACGTTCAGCGTTTTCGATCAGTTCGACGATGCCGAAGTGACCCTGCAGGCGCCGGCCAAGCTGCCGATGCATATTTTCACGCGCGGCGTGGCGGGCGGAGACCAGCCGCAGATCCGCGACGGGCAGGCGCACTGGCGCTGGCATTATTCACGCAGCGCGCCGATGAAATCGCAAAACTGGGCGGCGGACAGCTGGACCTTCAGCCCGACCATCATGGCCAGCACCTACCGCGAGTGGCCGCAGTTGGCCAAGGCCTACCAGCTGAAGGCCGGCGCGGCGGCGAAGGTGACGCCGGGCATCCAGGCGTTGGCGGACAACATCACCGCCGGCATCAGCGATCGGCGCGAGCAGGCGGAGGCCCTCTATCGCTGGGTGGCGCAAAACATTCGTTACGTGGCGGTGTATCTGGGCAACGGCGGGCTGGAGCCGAATTCGGCGCAGAGCATTCTCGACAACCACTACGGCGACTGCAAGGATCACGTGGTGATCCTGGAGGCGCTGCTCGCCGCCAAAGGCATTGCAAGCTCGCCGGTGCTGATCGGCATGGACGAAGGCCCGATACTGCCTAAGGTGCCGCTGCTCAGCCGCTTTAATCACGCCATCACCTACGTGCCGGAATTCAAACTGTACCTGGATTCCACCAATCCGTGGGCGCGCTTCGGGCAACTGCCGGAAGGCGATCTGGGGGCGCCGGTGCTGCTGACGCGCGACGCCAAACTGGCGCGCACGCCGGGCAGCGACGAGCAGCCGGTCAAGAGCGCGCTGAGCGTCGATTTCGTGTTCGACAAAGCGGGCAATCTGCACGGGCAAACCGAGCGTCGGCTGAGCGAAGTGGAAGAGATTGACCTGCGGGGCTACTTCTCGCAGATCAACCGGCAGAACCGGGCGCAGGCCGAAGCGTCGATCATGTCCGCCTCCGGCATCGACGGCAGCGGCGAGGTGGCGATGAACAGCGATCCGCTGGATCTCAAAAAACAGTTCGGTTACCGCTTCCGCTTCAAGGCGGACGACTACGTCGATTTCGGCGTGGTGGGTGGCATGACGCTGCCCAATCCGCCCGGCGGCAAATCGTTCCGCACGCTGTACACCACCACGGCGGCGCCGGGCAACGAAACGCCGTTCTACTGCAGCGCGCAGCGCTACGACGAAACCTACCGTCTGCAGCTGCCGGCCAACGTGCCGATCATCGCCATTCCGCAAGACAGGCAGTTCCGCAATGCGGCGGGCGACTATCGCGTGGCGTGGCGGCGCGACGGGCAGCAGGTGATCGTCAATCATCAGCTGCAGGTGAACGCCATTCGCGGCAAGGAGGCGCTGTGCCAGGCGCAGGATTACCCGGCGTTCCGCGAGCTGTTCCAGCAGGTGCGGCGCGGTTTCCGCGGCCAGGTGGTGTACGGCGAATTGGCCACCGGCAAGTAAGCCGATGCCCCGCCGCGCTGGGCGGCGGGGCGCACGCCTCAGTTGAACTCGCCCGCGACCTCGGACCACAGGCTGACGCGGCAGCCGCGTGCGGCGAAATAGTCCATTTCGCGCTTGATGCCGCCGCTCTCTTGCCAACCCGGCAAATCGAGCACGATCAACTCATCCATCGCCGCCATGAACAGGGCGTCGATCGGCGCCCACAGCCTGCCGATGGCGGTTTTGTCGAGCTCTTGCAAACACAGGTTGATCGGATGCGACATGCTGACCTGGCTAAAAACGGCGCTGCCGGCGCGCACGATAGCGGCGGCGACCTCGTTGCAGGCGATAAAGCGTTGCTGCACGACGTTGGCGTCGGCGTGGCTGTAGGGGCAGGCCAAAAATATCTTTCTCATTACCGTTTTCTCTCTCAATAACTAGAACGTGGGGGAAAAAAAGGGCGCAGCTTTCCCGTGAGGCGGCGCCCCGTTTATTTTTTATGGCTCAGGGATAAATTCAGCGAGCGGCGGCGGCGATGGCCGTCGCTTGCCTTTGCGTCTGTTCTTTTTCCAGCAATTCGGCTTCCGGCACCGAGATCTTGATGGCGATCAGCACGGCAATCATGCCGCCGAGGAATTTACCCATCATGATCGGCAGCACCAGCGAAGGTTGGAAGTTGGCGGTAAACGCCAGGTGATCGCCCAACGTGGCCTGCGCGCAGATGCCGAAGGCGACGCACAGCACCTTATCGCGCGCCCGCATGCCTTTGAACAGGTGATAAACCGCGATGATATTGGCCAACACCATAATAAAGCCCAGCGCGCCGGTATCTGATAAGCCGAGTTTTTTGCCGATGAAATGCATCGGCTTGCGGCAATAGCGCTGGAACAAATAACAAATGGGGAATGTGCCCGCCAACATAATGCCGATGTAACCGGCAATCTCGATGGCGCGGAATAATTCGTCTTTGTCGGCGAATAACGGATCGAATACCCAGCCGCCGAACACCTTTTTAAACACGCCGGTGAAATGCTCGATGATGCACAGCGCCAGCACCAGTTTGATAAAGGCGTCCGCCGCCTTGCCGAAGATCAGGAACCCCTTCACCATGGCCGCCGGCCGCAGCTTCAGGCCCAGCGCCAGCAGGAAACACAGGACGAACAGCGGCGACAGCAGCCGCAGCGCCTGCAGGAAGTCCAGCTGCAGATAGTGCGCGGCGGGCGAGGTGGTGGAAATGATCTCCCTGACCGGCAGGTTATTGAAGGTGATGGTCACCAGGGCGATCAACACGGCGAACGGAATGCTGATCAGGCCCGCCATCGCGCCCAGCGCCAGATATTTATGGTCGTCGCGGTTCAGCATGATAAGCCCGACCGGGATCAGGTACACGATGCTGGCGCCGGAGGTGTACCCCACCAGCATGGCGACGATCCACATGTCGCGGTTGGCGGCGATGGCGTCGGCCAGCTGATAGCCGCCCATGTCCACGGCGATCACCGCCAGCGCCGCGATTGAGGCGTCGGAGCCCAGCGCCGAGAAGAAGGGGCCGATGCTGTGCATGATCAGGTAAGAGATGATCGGGATCGCCGCCATGATACCTGCCTGGGCGAGAAACACCGGGCCGATGGCGTGAATGCCGTTGACGAACTCGCGCCCCAGTTCACCTTCCGGTTTGACGATCGACGCCAGCGCGCCGATCAGGGTGCCGGCCATGATGATATAGATGATGAAATTACCGAACTCAGCCATGGTGCTCCTCCTGCGATGAACGTAAGCCGCGCGAGCGCGCGATGATTTCCTGATAGCGGGCGAACCAGACCGCCATATCGACCTCGGCGGGCTCCGTCACTTCATAGCGGTTGAGCACCTTGAGCGGCTGTTCCATACCCAGCCCTTTACGCGCCAACTGCGCCACGCCCTGAGCGGTGATCTCTTTGTTGGCGGGCGTGACGATGCGCTTTTGGATCAGGTTGGCGAGGAACTGCGTGAAATAGCGGTTGGCGGACAGACCGCCGTCCACCGAAATGCTGTCGCCGATCGGTTTCAACTTATCCATGGCGTTGATCACCTCGGCGGAACGCATGGCGATGCCTTCGAGGATCGACTGCAGCAGATCCTTGCGTTCGGTTTCCAGCGACAGGCCGGCCCACACCCCGGCGGCGGAGCGGTCCCAATACGGGCAGGCCAGCCCGGAAAGTGCGGGCACAAAGGCCAGGCCGCGCGCGATGGCCGGCTGGGCCGGAAAATCGCCGAATTCATCGAAGTCGTTGAACAGGCCGATCTTTCTCGCCCAGTTAATGGCGGAGGCCGCGTTATAAACGCCGCCGTCCAAGCCATACACCGGCTCGCTGCCGGGCAGCTTCCAGCACAGCGTGGGCAACAGGCCGGACTCGCCGGCGTCGATCGGGCGCTGCCCGGTGATCGCCTGTAAAAAGGCGCCGGTACCGAAGGTGATCTTCATCTGCCCCGGTTGATGGCAGCCGTGGCCGTATGTGCCGGCAAACTGGTCGACGATGCAGGCCGTCAGCGGCACCGGCTTGCCGTTGAGCGCGACGTCGCCGAAGTGGCCGATGTTGTCTCTGACCTCGGGCAGGCTGTCGATCGGCACGCCGAACAAACGGCACAGCTCCTCGTCCCACTGCAGGGTATGGATGTTGAACAACGAGGTGCGCGAGGCCGAGTTATAGTCGGTGAGATGCCGGCCGCACAGGTGGAACAGGAAGAAGGCGTCCATGGTGCCGAGCCGCAGGCGGCCGCGTTGCGCCAGCTGCCTGGCCCCCGGGGCGTTGTTCATCAGCCAGCCCATCTTGCTGGCGGAGAAGTAGGTATCGAGCGGCAGGCCGGTTTTCGCCATCACCAGCGGTTCGACGCCTTCGCGTTTCAGGCGCTGGATCTCCGGCTCGGTGCGCTGATCTTGCCAAACGATGGCGTTGTACAGCGGCAGGCCGCTGTCGGCGTCCCAGGCCAGCAGGCTTTCGCCCTGATGCCCTAAACCGATGGCGTCCACCATGTCGCACTGGCTGAGACAGCGGCGGATATTCGCCAAAATCTCCAGGGCGTCGTGTTCCACCCAGCCCGGATTGGGGGTGATTTGCTTGTGCGGCATGCTGGCCGGCGAATGGTGCCTGCCGTCTTCGCCGAACACCACGACCCGGGTGCCGGTGGTTCCCTGATCAATCGCGGCATAACGTTGATTCATCATTGCTTCGCTCTCTTATAGGTTTTGTTTTTTATTGCGCCTGGTGTTGGTTGTGTGACCGTTTTAATAATCTATCTTCAATTTCACACATTAAAGCAACATAAATCACAAGATAAAATAACCCCGCGTGATCGACCTCATACTTTTTGCTTATAGCCGCATTCTGCGGCTTTTTTTTGGGAGTTGTGTTGTTTTTGTCATTCCAAATGCGGTTATTGTGTGGTTTTATTGTGGTTATCACATCAAAACGGGACATCAGCATGATGGAAGAACAAACGGGTTGGGACATTGTCGTGATTGGCGGCGGTGTGGTCGGGTGTGCGGTATTCCGCAAGTTCTGCCTGATGGGCGCCCGTACGCTGCTGTTGGAAAAGGGGGGCGATATCCTGTCCGGCGCCAGCAAAGCCAACAGCGCGCTGCTGCATACCGGCTTCGATGCGCCCAGCGGCAGCCTGGAGCTGCGTTGCATGCAGGCCGGCTACCGGGAATTTATCGCCATCCGCGAACGCATGAATCTGCCGCTGCTGCCCACCGGCGCGCTGGTCGTGGCCTGGGACGAGCAGCAGTTGGCGGCGCTGCCCGCGATCGTGCAGCAGGCGCATGACAACGGCGTGCCGGACGTGGCGCAGATCGACGCCGCCGAGCTGTATCGCCGTGAGCCGCAGCTGGCGCCCGGCGCATTGGCGGCGGTAGAGGTGCCGGGCGAGAGCGTGATCGATCCCTGGAGCACGCCGCTGGCTTACCTGACGCAGGGCGTCAAACACGGCGGCGACTATCGCTTCAATACGGAGGTGACCGGCGCCGAACGCTTGCCGACCGGCTGGCGGCTAACCAGCAACCGGGGCGAGTTTCACGGCAAAATCGTCATCAACTGCGCCGGCAATCAGGGCGACCGGGTAGAAAGTTTCTGCCATCAGCCCGAGTTTGAAATCCGCCCGCGCAAAGGGCAGTTCCTGGTGTTCGACAAGGCCGCCGCCGGGCAGGTCAACGCCATCATCTTGCCGGTACCGACGGCGATCACCAAAGGGGTACTGCTGTCGAAAACCATCTTTGGCAATCTGTTGCTGGGGCCGACCGCCGAAGAACAGCAGGATCGCGAGACGGCGACGGTGGACGAAACCAAAATGCGCGAGCTGATCGAACAGGGGACGCGGCTGCTGCCCACGCTGGCAAATTACAGCGTGACCGCCAGCTATGCCGGATTGCGCCCGGCGACAGAGCAGAAACACTATCGCATTCAGCACTATCCCGAGCGGCAGTGGATCTGCGTGGCGGGCATTCGCTCCACCGGCCTGACGGCGGCGCTCGGCATCGCGCAATATGTGGAGCAGCTTTACCGCGACCATTTTACGCCGTGCTTCACGCCGACGGCGCCACAGACCGTGCATTGGCCGCAGATGCCGATGCTTGCCGACTACGCGCTGCGCGATTACGCGCGCCCGGACAACGGCGGCATCGTTTGCCATTGCGAACTGGTGACCCAGCGGGAAATCGAGGCGGCGTTCGATTCCGCCGTGCCGCCGGAGTGCATCGGCGGGCTGCGGCGGCGCACGCGCGTGATGATGGGGCGCTGCAACGGTTTTTATTGCAGCAGCCGGGTGGCGGAAATGGTGGGCGATCGTTTTGGCCAGACGCTGGCCGTAGGGAGCATTGATGAAAACTGAGTATCAGGTGGCGATTGTCGGCGCCGGGCCGGCCGGGATCGCCGCGGCGACCGCGCTGCGGCAGGCGGGGATCGAGGATGTGGTGATCCTGGAGCGGGAGCAACAAGCGGGCGGCGTGCCAAGACACTGCCGGCACCCCACCTTCGGGCTGCAAACGTTTTACCGGCCGATGCTCGGCTCCACCTATGTCGATAAGATACTGGCGCGCGCCGGGCAGGTGGAGATCCGCACCGGCGTGACGGTGCTCGCCATCAAGCCGGACGGCGAGCTGACCATCACGGATCGCCACGGCGTCAGCACCTTGAAAGCGCAGCGGGTGATCCTGGCGACCGGCGTGCGCGAGACGCCGCGCCATCCGCGCCTGGTGAGCGGCCTGCGGCCGCAGGGCGTGCTGACCGCCGGCGCGCTGCAGCAGTTCGTCTATCTGCGCGGGCTGCAGCCGGGCAAGGCGCCGGTGGTGGTCGGCACCGAGCTGGTCAGTTTCTCCGCGCTGTGGACGCTGCGCAACGCCGGCGTGCGCGCCGTCGCCATGATTGAAAGCGGCGGCAGACCCGTCGCCTGGCGTCTGAGCGCGCTCTATGCGCGCATGATGGGGGTGCCGATTCATTATTATTCGCGGGTGACCGATATTGCCGGCCGCGATCGGGTCGAATCCATCGAGGTGGAGAACCGCCGCGGGGAGAAACGGCGCATCGCCTGCGACAGCCTGATCTTCACCGGCCGCTTCACCGGGGAGTATACGCTGATCCGCCAGAGCCACCTGGCGCAGCGGCCGGACAGCGGCTGCCCGCTGACCGATCAGTTCGGCCGCTGTTCCGACGCCGCCTATTTCGCCGTCGGCAACATGCTGCATCCGGCGGACATGGGCGACCAGTGTTATCAGGAAGGGCTGCGCGTTGGCGAAGCCGTTGCCCGTTCGCTGCGGCGCACGCTGCCGCCGGCGCGGCAAATGCTTCCGGTGCGGCACGACGAGCGGATCCGCCTGACCGCGCCTGCCAACGTGGCGCTGATCGGCAAACCCAGCACGGTCACGATCAATATGCGGGTGGAGCGGGCGGTGTCCGGTTCGGTGGTGGTGCGGCTGGGCGAGGAAGTGCTGTATCGCAAAACGCATCGCTGCCTGCCGGAACGGCGGATCCTGCTGCGCAATATCGCTTTGCCGGCCGACGGCGAGCGTGACGCGCTGCACATCAGCATCGAATCCGCCGGGTGAACGACGGCTACGGCTTGCGTCTAACGCCCTGAAACCCGTAGTATTCGGTCAGTTGACGCCGCGAGTCCGGCGGAGGCAGTCACTCTTACTTAAGGCAGCGAGTGTAATGTGAATGGATATCTCTAATTCCGTGGATAGGCGCAATGAAATACTGGCGCTGATCCAGGCCAACGGCCGGGTTTACGTGAATGAGCTGGCGGATAAATTCCAGGTTTCGCAGGAAACCATTCGGCGCGATCTGAACAAGCTGGAAGATTATCGCCTGATCAAGAAGATCCACGGCGGCGCGGTCAGCAGCCAGTTCAAATTCGAGCATGAATTCAATGAACGGGCCAAAATCGCCGAGGCCGAGAAGCGCGCCATCGCGGAGAAAGCGGTGACGCTGATCCAGCCGGGCGATACGGTGTTCGTGGATTTCGGCTCCACCACGCTGGAGTTCGCCCGGCAGCTGGCGACCGTCGATCAGCTGACGGTCATCACCAATTCGCCGCTGATCGCCAACGTCTGTCTGGAAAATGACTCCATCGACGTGGTGCTGATCGGCGGGCAGTTCATCGGCTCCAAAATGGAGTGCCTGGGGGCGATCGCGCTGAATAACATTGAGGCGTTTTTCGCCGATTACGCCATCATCGGCGCCGGCGCGGTCAATGTGCAGACCGGGGTGATGGATCAAAACGTCAATGAGGCGGCCATCGCGCGCAAAATGATTGCGCAGAGCCGCAAATGCATCGTGCTGGCGGACGAAAACAAGCTGCGCGGGCATGCGATGACCCTGGTGGCCAAATGGCCCGAGATCGATTATCTGGTGACCTCCGACAGCGGCAACGCGCTGGAGGGGCTGGTTTTCCCGGCCAACGTCAATGTGTTGGTCGCACAGGTATAAAGGGTTATGAGCAGCCTTTCTCCGGGCCGAGCAACCCGGAGAAGGCCTTCAAACCGCTTTCCTCTAGGCGATCTTGACCTCACGCACCTCTTTGGATCTCAGCGTCACGCGAACTGGCACCGATTTGTACGAAGGCGTGCCGCTCTCTTCATCGATGTAATGCAACGGCACCAGCACGTTGGCCTCCGGATAGTAGGCACCGACCGAGCCGGCCGAGATGTTGTAGGCGATCACCGTGATGCCCTCCAGGCGCTGAGTACAGCCGGGCAGCGCCGTTTCCAGGTCGACCACGTCGCCATGCTCCAGCCCCAAGCGTTGCAGATCGCTGTCATTCATGAACAAAACGTCGCGCCGGCCGAAAACCCCGCGGTAGCGATCATCCAGGGCATAGATGGTGGTGTTGTACTGATCGTGGCTGCGCAGCGTAATCAGCCGCAGCGTGTCTTTCTCTGCGATGGCCGCGTCTTCATGCAGCCCGCTGAACACGGAAAACATCGCTTTGCCCGTCGCCGTCGGCCACTGGCGTTCGGTCGGCGGCAACGGCATGCGGAAACCGCCGGGTTGACGAATGCGCGCGTTGTAATCGTCGAAGCCCGGAATGGTTTTTTCGATCAGATCGCGGATCACATCGTAATCTTCGATCAGCTCATCCCAGGGCACCTTGCTGGCGGGCATCACCGCTTTGGCCATGCCGGCCACGATGGCGGGTTCCGAACGCAGCAGTTCCGACGCCGGTTTGAGTTTACCGGACGAGGCATGCACCATCGACATCGAATCCTCCACCGTCACCGATTGCCGCCCGCCGGCCTGCATGTCCAGCTCGGTGCGCCCCAGGCAGGGCAGAATGAGGGTTTGTTTCGCCACCAACAGATGGCTGCGGTTGAGTTTGGTGCCGATATGCACGCTTAATTCCAGCGCTTTCATCGCCGGGAAGCTCTGCTCGGGATCCGGCAGCGCCACGGCGAAGTTGCCGCCCAGGCAGATCAACGCTTTCGAGGCGCCGTCGATCATCGCCTGCATGCACTTCACGGCATCATGCCCGTGGGCTTTGGGCGGCATGAAGCCAAACACCGCTTCCAGCTTCGCCAAAAAATCGGCCGAGGGCTTTTCGGTGATGCCGACGGTGCGGTTGCCCTGCACGTTGGAGTGGCCGCGCAGCGGGCAGATGCCGGCGCCCGGTTTGCCGATATTGCCGCGCAGCAGCAGCAGATCGGCGATCAGGCGCACGTTGGCGGTGCCTTTATTGTGCTGCGTAATGCCCATGCCGTAGGTCACGATGGTGGCGTTGGATTTTGCGTAGGCGGCGGCGACCTGTTCCAGATCCTGACGCGTCAGGCCGCTCTCCGCCTCGATGCCCTCCCAACGGGTGGCCGTCAGATCGGCGGCGAAAGCCGCAAATCCTTCCGTGTGCTGAGCAATAAAGGCGTGATCCACGGCATTGGCTTGTGTTTCATCCAGCTGCAGCAGCGCTTTGGCGATGCCTTTCAGCGCCGCGGCGTCGCCGCCGGCTTTGACCTGATAGTAGGTTGAAGCGATAGGAGTCGAACTGTAGGTCGCCATTTCAATGACGTTTTGCGGATCGGTGAAACGCTCGAGCGCCCGTTCGCGCAGCGGGTTGAACACGATGATCGGCACCTTTTTGCGCGCCAGCTCATGCAGCGTGCCCATCATGCGCGGGTGATTGGTGCCCGGATTGTGCCCGATGGAGATAATCAGCTCCGCGCTGTCAAAGTCGTCCAGCGAGACGGTGCCTTTGCCGATGCCAATGGACTGCGGCAGGCCAACGCTGGTCGGCTCATGACACATATTGGAACAATCGGGAAAGTTATTGCTGCCGAATTCCCGCGCAAACAGCTGGAACAGGTAGGCCGCCTCATTGGACGCCCGGCCGGAGGTATAAAACTCCACCTGCTCCGGTGGCAGCGTCTGCAACACAGCGGCGATGCGTTGAAACGCCTCGTCCCAGGCCAGCGGGCGCAGGGTGTCCGTTCCGGCGTCATAGATCAGGGGCGTGGTCAGGCGGCCATAATCCTCCAGCTCATAATCGGTTTTCTGCAGCAGCGACGTCACGGTGTTTTGCGCCAGGAATTCGGGCGTCACGCGTTTGCTGGTCGCTTCCCAGGTCACGGCTTTGGCGCCGTTTTCGCAAAACTGGAAGGTGGAGCGATGTTCTTTATCCGGCCATGCGCATCCCGGGCAATCAAACCCGTCGGGTTGATTGGTGCGCATCAGCGTCACCGGCGCTTCCAAGGTATCCATCTGCGTGCGCACGGCGATGGCCGTCGCTTTCAGCGCGCCCCAACCGCCGGCGGGCCCATCGTAAGGATGAATTCCAGGTACTGCTCGTCTTTTCGCCATGGTTGCTTGCCTCCGACATCGCTTACGATAATTACAGGTGATTGATTTATCATGAATATTATCTTTATCGTCCAAAACGGAACCCAGGCGCCGTCGCCGTTAAGCGCGGGCCTGTCGATTCAGTATAGATGAGTGAAAAAGGAGGCAGCGGCAGTCTGTTCGGGGAGAGCGGCGGCCCGTCTAACCGGAGGCGGGCCGCCGGGGCGTTACTTGTTCACCACCAGGCCGACGCCGCGGCCACGCGGATCGGACGCGGTTTCCGGCGTGCGGCCATCGATGCGGATGGCCTGAATATCCCCCATGTTCCAGCCTTGGTCTTCGAGGGTGTAGCCCATGGCTTTCAGCTCTTCCGCCGGTTTGCCGGTCAGCGGCGCAAAGCTGTCATAGTAGAGGGTGTCCTTCGGCAACAGCTGATGGTGCACGCGCTGGGCGGCCACCGCCTGCGCCAGCGGCAGGTGATAATCGTAGAGGTTGTTGATCACCTGGAAGATCGAGGTGAAGATGCGCGATCCGCCCGGCGTGCCGATCACCAGGCTGACCTCGCCGTCGCGGGTGATGATGGTCGGGCTCATCGAGGAGAGCATGCGTTTGCCCGGCTCGATGGCGTTGGCGTCGCTGCCCACCACGCCGAAGGCATTGGCGACGCCGGGTTTGGCGCTGAAGTCGTCCATCTCGTCGTTGAGCAGGAAGCCGGCGCCTTTGACCACCACGCCGCTGCCGAAGTCCCAGTTGAGCGTATAGGTGTTGCTGACCGCGTTGCCGGCGGCATCGACGATCGAGAAGTGGGTGGTTTGGTGGGTTTCCAGCCCCGGCCGCACCTGTTCAGTCGGCGAGATCGCCGTCGGGTTGATCTCGGCGGCGCGTTTCTTCAAGTAGTCGGGGGCGATCAGCTGCGCTTCCGGCACGTGAGTGAAATCCGGGTCGCCGAGGTAGTCGGCGCGATCGGCGAACACGCGTTTTTCGATTTCCGCCAGCAGGTGGATATAGCGCGCCGAGTTCAGCGGCACCCCCTTGAAATCGGCGGCGCGATCCTCTTTTATCCCCAGCAGTTGCGCCAGCGCAATGCCGCCGGAGCTGGGCAGCGGGGCGGTATATACGGTATTGCCGCGCCAGCTGATGCGCATCGGTTCACGCCATTTCACCCGATAGTCGGCCAAATCCGCCGCGCCGATCAGCCCATTGTCGCGCTGCATTTGCGCCACCAGCAGGCGCGCGGTTTCGCCGTGATAAAAATCGTCGGCGCCCGACTTGGCGATGCGCTCGAGCGTGGCCGCCAGCTCCGGCTGTTTGAACACCGCGCCGGGCTTCATGGCGCCGAAATAGTCGCCGAAGTTGGTTTTCCCGGCGAACAGCTTGTTGGCGTCTTCACGGTACTGATACTGCTGATCCGCCACGGTGAAACCTTGCCGGGCGTAGCCGATCGCCGGCGTCAGCAGTTCGGCCCACGGCAGCTTGCCGAAGCGTTTATGCGCTTCCCACAACCCCAGCACGGTGCCCGGCACGCCGGCGGCGCGGCTGCCCACCAGGCTAAGATTTTCGATCACTTCGCCTTTCTCGTTCAGATACATAGTTTTGCCGGCGGCCTTGGGCGCCACTTCGCGGTAGTCGAGGAAATAGGGTTTGCCGTCGACGTACAGCGTCATAAAGCCGCCGCCGCCGATATTGCCGGCTTCAGGGTAGGTGACCGCCAGGGTAAAGGCGGTGGCGACCGCTGCGTCGACCGCGTTGCCGCCGGCCTGCAGAATGTGCGCGGCGACGTTAGCGCCATACCGATCCGGGGCGGCGACCGCACCGGCGGTGAGATCGGCGGCAAAGGCGGCGGGAAGGGGGCAGGCCAGGGCCACGCTCAGAGCTATCGTTTTCAATAAACCGGCAGACATAGACGATCCTTTTAGCGATGTTCAGTTATCAGGTGAATTCAACTAATTATTTTGAAACAGCAGGTTAGCGCGTTTTCTTCGGGCTGTTGCGGCGCTTTATTGAAGGTAGCAGCGGTCAGGCGGGGCCGCCTGACCAGAGTAGCGAATCGTGACGTGGCGCGTTATGCGCCGGCGGGCAGCGCCGACTGCAGCCATTGGCAGAAGTGCCGGGCGAGCGGGTTGTGCTCGCTGTCGCGGTGCAGCAGCCACGCCCAGTTGGCGCCGCGCACGCGTTGCTCGGTTAACGGTTGCAGCAGCCCGGCGTCGTGCGCGTGCTGCGCCAGCAGTTGGCTGACCAACGCGATGCCGAGGCCATTGCAGGCGGCGTCCAGCAGCAGACCGGGATCGGAGAAGTTCAGCCCGCTGTCGCGCTGGCCGACGTGCGCGCCGCCCGCCACCGTCCAGTGGCTCCAGTCCATCTCCCGTTCGCCGTGCAGGGTCACGCGCTGCTCCGCCGCCAACGCCAGCAGGCTGGGGTGGCAGGCGGGATAAAGCCGGTCGCTGCAGAGCAGGTTAAAGGTGCAGTCCGCCTGCGCGCTGAGATCGTCGCGGATCGCCAGATCGATACTGTCCGTCGCCATATTCGGCGGTTCAAAGCTGGTGAACAGCCACAGGTCGACCTGCGGATGCTGCCGATTGAAGTCGCCCAGCCGCGGCGTCAGCCAGTGGCGGGCGAAAGCCGGGGTAGTGTTGACGATCAGCTGGTTGGGTTTGCGGTACTGATCCAAACGGCGAATGCCGACCGCCAGCTGTTGCAGCATCACCTGCGCGGTGCTGAACAGATCGTGGCCGGCGTCGGTCAGCGCCACGCTGCGGCCGGTGCGGAAGAACAGCGGCTGCTCCAGAAACGCTTCGAGGCTGCGGATCTGCTGGCTGATGGCCGACTGGGTAAGGTGCAGCTCTTCGGCAGCCTGATGAAAACTGCCCAGGCGCGCTGCCGCTTCGAAACCACGCAGCGCGCTCAAAGGGGGCCAGTGTTTTAACATTATCGATAAGCCTGTCTAATCAGATATCCGCTAAATATATCGTTTGTCGCGGTGCCAGGGGAAGACTAGCATAAGATTCAACCGCATAAACGTGAATTATTCGTTTAACTTTTTGAATTATAAATGATTAAAAGAGGTCTTCAATGTCAACTCGTCGCGTGTTTATTAAACAGATTTCCGCCGTTGCCGGGGTCGGTTTGACGGCCTCGTTAGGCATTCCGTTACGCAGTCACGCAGAAGCTGCGCTTAATCCGGCCTGGCGGATGCCCGACGAAGGGGAACCGCAGCAGCGGGCGTTTCTCGCCTTCGGCGCGCAGCGGGCCATCTGGGGCGAATTCACGGCGGATGTGCAGGCGGCGCAGGGGCGTATCGCCCGCGCCATCGCCGAGTTTCAGCCGGTGACGGTATTTTGCCGCGACAATGAACGGCAATTGGCCGAGGCCACCTGCGGCAGTCACAACGTCAGCTATGTCGTCACCGAGCTGGATGACATCTGGGTGCGCGATTTCGGCGCCAATTTCGTCGTCAACGGCGCCGGCGAACTCGGGGCGGTGGATTTCAACTTCAACGGCTGGGGCAATAAACAGCGACATGCCAGGGATGCGCGCCTGGCGGCGTTTGCCGCCAACCGCTACGATGCCGCTCAACTGCGCCGCAGCGCACTGACAGGCGAAGGCGGCGGTATCGAAGTGGACGGGCACGGCACCGGCATCATGACCGAAAGCAGCTGGGTGAATGCGAACCGTAATCCGGGCTGGAGCCGGGACCGGGTGGAGCAGGAGCTGAAAGCGATGCTCGGCCTGCGCAAAATTATCTGGCTGCCGGGCATTAAAGGCCGGGACATCACCGACGCCCACGTCGATTTTTACGCCCGCTTCGTGCGGCCGGGCGTGGTAGTGGCCAACCTGGACACCGATCCGGCCTCTTATGACCATGCGGTTACCCAGCAACATCTGGCGATCCTCAAGGCGGCGACCGACGCCGACGGCCGCCGGCTGCAGGTGCATACGCTTTCGCCGCCGCTGGCGCCGCGCGACAGCCGATTCAGCCGCAACAACCCGGATTTTGCGGCGGGCTACATCAACTATTTCGTCATCAACGGCGCGGTGATCGCCCCGGAGTTTGGCGATCCGCAGGCGGATCGGGCGGCGCTAGCGCTGCTGACGGCGCTCTATCCGCAGCGCAAGGTGGTGCAGTTGGAGATCGACGCCATCGCCGCCGGCGGCGGCGGCATTCACTGCGTGACCAGCCAACTGCCAAGGCACGGCCGGTAATACCGCGCAATGTTCAAAAAATGCGCACCGGGTTGTTTGTCACGATCGGCTGTGGTTGGCTTAGCGCTGACACAAGGAGAAAATCATGACCGATTCACCCTCGACCATTCCCACCTGGTATCGCGATCCGCGCGCGGAAGAGGCCATGGCCGATGGCCATGCGCCCATCTGGCGGCATCTTATCGGCCTGGTGCCGGAAAACGAACTGTCCGGCGTGAAGGTGCTGGATTTCGGCTGCAATCAGGGCGGTTTTCTACGCCTGCTGTACCAACTCCGCCCATTTCAGCAGGGGCTTGGCGTTGATATCGCTCGCCGGTCCGTCGATGAAGCCAACCGGCTGAAAGGGCATCTGCCGGTGGTTTATCAAACCGATACGCGGCTGAACGGCTGGGACGACCATTTCGATATCGCCTTCAGTCATGAAGTCATCTATCTGATCGACGATATTGCCCAGCATGCTGCCGATATACTGCGGGTGCTGAAGCCGGGCGGCGTTTACTATGCGGTGACCGGTTGCCACACCGGCAACCCGCTGTGGCCGCAGTGGCGTGAACGGGTTGCTGCAGATACCCATACCGTGGTGCAGGATCGGTCGCTGGCCGACTATGCGCGCATTTTCTCCGCCGCGGGGTTCCAGGTCTCTGCCCGCAGGCTGGGCTTTTCCGGCTTCGTGCCCTATGAGCCGGACGGGTGGATGCCGGATATCGCGGCGGCAATCGACTACTATTGGCACACCAAAACGGTGTTCAGGCTGGTTAAACCCTAAAAATCCTACGTGGCGCAGCCCCAAGCTGAAGTGGAGCGCTTTCTTGCATTGGCTAAAAACCGCTGCGCCAGTTTGCTGAAACCACGCTGAAGCGATATTGCTCCACCGTTTCCCACTTCGACAAGATTTTACCGAATCCTTACGCAACCCTTTCAGAAGCGAATGTCGGCATTCGATATATTGAGAATAGTCATTCTCAACAGGATCGTATTGCAATGCAGAGGAAAACGCTTTTGGTGCTCGGGCTGTCGCTGTTGTTGGCCGCCTGCGATGGGCAAAACGCCGGTGCGCCAGCCGGCGCGGGCGCAGAACAGGAGGTCGGCGTGGTCACGCTGCGCGGCCAGTCAGTGACCCTGAGCAGCGAGTTGACCGGCCGGGTCAACGCCACCATGACCTCCGACGTGCGGCCGCAGGTCGACGGCATCATCAAGCAGCGGCTGTTTACCGAAGGGGCCGAGGTCAAGGCCGGGCAGGTATTGTATCAAATTGACCCTGCCAGCTATCAGGCCAGCTACGATCAGGCCGCGGCCCAGCTGAAAAACGCCCAGGCCACGGTGCAATCCACCCGGCTCAAATCGCAGCGCTATGCGGCGCTGGTGAAAGAGAACGGCGTTTCTCAGCAGGATGCGGACGATGCCAAAGCCGCCTATCTGGCGGCCGTGGCGTCGGTGGCCCAATATCAGGCGGCGCTGGAGACGGCGCGCATCAACCTCGCTTATACCCAGGTGCGGGCGCCGATCGCCGGGCGTATCGGCATCTCGTCGGTGACGCCGGGCGCGCTGGTCACCGCCAGCCAAAGCGATGCGCTGGCCACCATCCGCGCGCTCGACCCGATCTATGTCGATCTGACCCAGTCCAGCGCCCAGCTGCTTAAACTGCGGCGCCAGCAGGCGGCGTTACAGCGCGGCGCGGTCACGCCGGTCGCCATCAAACTGGAGGACGGCACGCCTTATGCTCACGCCGGCAAGCTCGAGCTGACCGAAGTCGCGGTGGACGAAGCCACCGGTTCGGTCACGCTGCGCGCGGTGTTCCCCAACCCCGAACATGAGCTGCTACCCGGCATGTATGTCCATGCCACGGTGGCTAACGGCGTCGATCCCAAAGCCATTCTGGCGCCGCAGCAGGGCATAACCCGCAATGCCAAAGGGGAAGCCACCGCGTTGGTGGTGGACGAGCAAAACAAAGTGGCGCAGCGCACCGTCAGCGCCGAACGGGTGGTGGGCAGCAATTGGCTGATCGGCAGCGGGCTGAACGAAGGCGATCGCCTGATCGTCGAAGGCACCAGCAAGGTCACGATCGGCGCCGCGGTGAAGCCGGTTGAGGTTTCGGTCGACAAAACCCAACGCGGGGAGCAGTGATATGGCGCAGTTCTTTATCCGGCGGCCGGTATTCGCCTGGGTGATCGCCATCATCATCATGCTGTGCGGCCTGATGTCGATCAATTCGTTGCCCGTTTCGCAGTATCCGGACGTCTCGCCGCCGCAGATCTCCATCTCCGCCACCTACCCGGGCGCGGACGCGGAAACGCTGGAAAACAGCGTCACCCAGGTGATTGAGCAGCAGCTCACCGGCCTGGACGGCCTGCTGTATTTTTCTTCGACCAGCAGCTCCAGCGGCTCGGTCAGCATCAACGTCACCTTTGATCAGGGCACCGATCCGGATATCGCTCAGGTGCAGGTGCAAAACAAGGTGCAGCAGGCGGAAAGCCGTTTGCCGAGCGCGGTTACCGCGCAGGGCGTGACGGTCAAGAAATCCCAGAGCAGCTTCTTGCTGATCGTCGGGCTGTATGACGAAAGCGACAAGGCGACGATGGCCGATATCTCCGACTATCTGGTCAGCAACCTGCAGGATCCGCTGTCGCGCATCGAGGGCGTGGGGGACGTGCAGGTGTTCGGCTCGGAATACGCGATGCGCATCTGGCTGGATCCGACCAAGCTGGCGAGCTATGCGCTGATGCCTTCCGACGTGCAGACGGCGATCGAAGCGCAAAACACCCAGGTGTCCGCCGGCAAGATCGGCGATCTGCCGGCCGCCGCCGATCAGCAGCTGACCGCCACGGTAAAGGCGCAGTCGCGGCTGCAAACGCCGGAACAGTTTCGCAATATCATCCTGAAAAGCGACAGCAGCGGCGCGCTGGTGCGGCTGGGCGATGTGGCGCGGATTGAGCTGGGCAACGAGGACTACTCCGCCAGCGCGCGCCTCAACGGCCACCCGGCGGCGGGGATCGCGGTCAAGCTGGCGGCGGGCGCCAACGCCCTCAACACCGCCAAGCTGGTGAAGGCCAAGGTGGCGGAATACCAAAGCGCGATGCCGCAGGGCTACAAGGTGGCCTACCCGAAAGACAGCACCGACTTTATCAATATCTCGATCGAGGAGGTGGTGAAAACGCTGTTCGAAGCGGTGGCGTTAGTGGTGGTGGTGATGTTCGTGTTCCTGCAAAACCTGCGCACCACGCTGATCCCGACCATCACCGTGCCGGTAGTGTTGCTGGGCACCTTCGGCGTGCTGGCGGCGTTCGGCTATTCAATCAATACCCTGACGCTGTTCGGCATGGTGTTGGCGATCGGGCTGTTGGTGGACGACGCCATCGTGGTGGTGGAAAACGTCGAGCGCGTGATGCGCGAGGATAAGCTGCCGCCGCGCGAAGCGACGGAGAAATCGATGCGCGAAATCACCGGCGCATTGGTCGGCATTGCGCTGGTGCTGTCGGCGGTGTTTCTGCCGATGGCGTTCTTCGGCGGCTCCACCGGGGTGATCTACCGCCAGTTCTCGATCACCGTCGTCTCCTCGATGGTGCTGTCGGTGGTGCTGGCGTTGACGCTGGCGCCGGCATTGTGCGCCACGCTGCTGAAACCGGCGCACGACGCGCAGACCGACAAGGGTTGGCTGGGCAAATTCAACCGCGGCTATGACCGGCTGCAGGAGAAGTACGCCGACAAGGTCGGCGGGGTGATCCACCGGCCGACGCGCTATCTGCTGCTGTACGGCCTGCTGTTGATCGCCGCGGCCGTGATGTACCTGCGCTTGCCGACCGGCTTTCTGCCCAACGAGGATCAGGGCACGGTGATGGTGCAGTACACCTTGCCGGCCGGCGCCACCAACGCGCGCACCTCGGCGGTGAGCGAAGCGGTGACCGCCTATTTCCTCGACCAGGAAAAGGCCAACGTCAGCACCATTTTCACCATCAACGGTTTCGGCTTCAGCGGCAGCGGGCAAAACGCCGGCATGGCGTTCGTCAGCCTCAAAGACTGGAGCCAGCGCAGCGGCAGCGAGAACACCGCCGACGCCATCGCCAAACGCGCCATGGCGCACTTCGCCACGCTGCGCGACGCCCAGGTCTTCTCCATGAGCCCGCCGGCGATCGACGGTTTCGGCCAGTCCGACGGCTTCACCTTCGAGCTGCAGGCCAAAGGGGCGACCACCCGCGCCGAGCTGCAGGCGATGCGCGACCAGATCGTTGCCGCGGCCGCCGGCAATCCATCGCTGCTGGCGGTGCGCGCCAACACCTTGCCGGATACCCCGCAGCTGCAGGTGGAGATCGACAACGGCAAACTGCAGGCGCTCGGCCTGAGCGCCGCCGACGTCAACAGCACCCTCAGCAGCGCGTTCGGCAGCACCTACATCAACGACTTTATCGATCGCAACCGGGTGAAAAAAGTCTATATGCAGGGCGATGTGCAGTACCGCGCCAAGCCGGAAGATCTTGACCGCTGGTTTGTGCGCGGCACCAACGCGTCGGGTGCCAGCAGCATGACGCCGTTCTCCGCCTTCGCGTCTTCGCACTGGATCTACGGGCCGGAAAACCTGTCGCGCTATAACGGGCTGTCGTCGTTCGAGATCACCGGGCAGGGCGCCACCGGCGTCAGCTCCGGTACGGCGATGAGCGAGATGGAGAAACTGGCGGCAACATTCTCCGCCGGCAGCAGCTACTCCTGGAGCGGGCTGTCCTATCAGGAGCGGCTGACCAGCGGCCAGGCGTCGTCGCTGTACGCCATTTCGCTGATCGTGGTGTTCCTGTGCCTGGCGGCGCTGTATGAGAGTTGGTCGATTCCGTTCGCGGTGATGTTGGTGGTGCCGATGGGCGTGGTGGGATCGCTGCTGGCGATCACCCTGCGCGGGCTGGAAAACGACATCTACTTCCAGGTGGCGCTGCTCACCATCATCGGCCTGTCGGCGAAGAACGCCATTTTGATCGTCGAGTTCGCCGAGGAGATGCACCAGCGGGGCGAAACGCTGATTGGCGCGGCGGTCCACGCGGCGCGCATGCGCCTGCGGCCGATCCTGATGACCTCGCTGGCGTTTACCGCCGGGGTGCTGCCGCTGGCGGTATCCAGCGGCGCCGGCGCCAACAGCCGCATCGCCATCGGTACCGGCATCATCGGCGGCACCATCACCGCCACCGCCTTGGCGATCTTTTTCGTCCCGCTGTTTTATGTGTTGGTGCGCCGCATGTTTACCCGTCGGCCCGCCAACCCGCCGTCACAGGCAGGAGAATAACGTGTTGCAACGAGTCATGATGTTAACTTTACCGCTGCTGCTGACCGGCTGTCTGTCGCTGGATCCGCACTACCAGCGCCCGGCGGCGCCGGTGCCCGCCAACCTGCCGCAGGGCGAGGCCGGCGGCAACCGGGCGCTGAGCTACCCGGACGTCGCCTGGCGCGACTATGTCCAGGACGCCCGGCTGCGCCAGGTGGTGGCGCTGGGGCTGAACAGCAGCCGCGATCTGCGCGAGGCGATCGCCAATATCGCGTCGGCGCGCGCCCTGTACGGCGAGCAGCGCTCGGCGCTGTTCCCGACAATCAATGCCACCGCCGACGGCAGCCGCGGGCGAGCGCTGACCGGCAGCGGCAACGCCACCGCGCTGAGCCAAAGCTACGAAGCCGCGGCCGGCGTCAGCGCATTCGAGTTGGATCTGTTCGGCAAAAACGCCAGCCTGTCGCGCGCGGCGTTCGAAACCTATCTGGCGAACTCGGAGGCGGCGAAAAGCACCCGCCTGACGCTGATCGCCGATATCGTCACCGACTGGGTGGCGGTGGCGGCCGAGCGCAGCAATCTGGCGGTGGCGCAGCAGACGATGGCGAGCGCCAAACGGTCGCTGGACGTCACGCGCAACAATCAACAGCACGGGATTGCGTCGCTGGTTGACGTGGCGTCGGCGGAAACCGTCTATCAGCAGGCGCGATCGGACGCCGCCAGCTACGCTACCAGCGCCGCGCAGGCGAAAAACGCGCTGGATTTGGCGGTGGGGCAAAGCGTGCCGGAAAGCCTGCTGCCGAGCGGCATCGAGGCGCTCGGCGGGATCATGCGCGATCTGCCGGCCGGCGTCTCTTCGCAAGTGTTGCTGAAGCGGCCGGACGTGCTGCAGGCCGAGCATAACCTGAAATCCGCCAACGCCAATATCGGCTCGGCGCGGGCGGCGTTCTTCCCGTCGATCAGCCTGACCGCCAACGGCGGGGTGGGCAGCGGTGAACTCTCCTCGTTGTTCAGCCACGGAGCCGGCGTCTGGTCGTTCGCACCGAGCATCAGCCTGCCGATCTTCAGCGGCGGCTATAACACGGCTCAGTTGAATTATACCCAGGTGCAGAAAGACCTGTATGTCGCCACCTATGAGAAAGCGGTGCAGACGGCATTTCAGGAAACCGCCGACGCGCTGGCGCGCAAGGCCACGCTGCAGGAGCAGCTGGCGGCGCAGACCGGCTATGTGGCGGCGGCGCAGCAATATTATCGTCTGGCCGAGCTGCGTTACCGCCAGGGCATTGACAGCTACCTGACGCTGCTGGACGCGCAGCGCACGCTGTACACGGCGCAGCAGGCGCTGATCGCCGCGCAGCAGACCGCGTATGACAATCAGGCCACCCTTTATAAAGTGTTGGGCGGCGGCGTTGCCGCCGAGCGGCAGGGGGACGGCGTCATCGCCGACAAGACGACGCTCAGCCGCTAACCGTCAACCGCGCGCGCGCCGGGAGTGTGGCTGCGCGCGGTTTTTTTATGGAAAGTGTAAAGAAACGGAAAACCCGGCCGGCGGCCAGAACTCGCCGGGGCAGGCAGAGTCAGACAGAGAACCGCATTCCTCTTTTATTCATACCGGCTCGAGGTCGTCATGGCAGAAGACATTCAGCAACAGGTCATCGCGCTTATCGCCGCCTTCAACGCATCAGGGCGGCTGAAGAAGGGCGTGGTCATCACCCCGGAAACCGAGATCAACACCGCGCTCAACCTGTCGTTCAGCGATTCCAATACGCTGATGCGCCGCTACTTCGATACCTTCGGCGTCGACAGCGGCAACTATAACCACGAGCTGTATTTCCAGCCGCCGGCCAACACCGGCCGCTGGTTTTCCCCCTCCGCCTGCAAAGAACACCCTCGGCCGCTGTGCGTGTCGATGCTGGTGCGTTCCGCGCGCGCCAAACGCTGGCTGTACGATATCCACTTTCTTATCGAACAGCTGCGCTAGGCCTGACGCGCCGCTTAATCCGGCTCGGCCGGAGGAAAACCGGCTTCGTCCAGCGCGGCGCCGAAGGCATCGCTGTGCAACGCACTCTCGATGAGCACTTCCCGCCTGGCCGGATCGGTTTGAATGCGCGCCTGCGGGTCAACGTTCAGCAACGCCCGGGTGACGGAACTGGCGCAGCCGCCGCAGGTCATGGCTGGAATATGAAAACGAATCATTTTTACTCTCCTCGTCGATTACGGTGTTTGATAACGGTAAAGCTTGCCAGCGTGACAGGGTCAAACTCTTTTTATGACGATTCACGCGGTCGTCGTGGTTTCGGCTCGCGCATCACCCCGAAATGCGGCGTTTGGCGCGGCGCGATGAGCGCCACCGGTTGCGCTAAACCCGCCAGAATAGGGCAGTCGGGGCGCGTATTACCGTGGCAATGGCCGGCAAGGCGTTCCAGCGTTTGCGCCATCGTCTGCAGTTGCGCAATCTTGGCTTTCAGCACGGCGATGTGGGATAGCGCTACGGCTTTAACATCGGCGCTGGCGCGTTCGCGGTCGTGCCACAGCATCAGCAACGCAGCTATCTGCTCAACGGAAAAACCCAGGTCGCGTGAGCGCCGGATAAAACGCAGGCCATGCACGTCCGACATGCCGTAGTGGCGGTATCCCGCATCGGAGCGAGCCGCTCTCGGGATCAGGCCTATTTGCTCGTAATAGCGAATCATCTTCGCCGAAACGCCGGATAACCGGGCTGCTTGTCCGATGTTCATCCTGTCCTCCTGTTACGATGATGCCGATATTCCGCCGGGTTGCGCGGTTGCCGCCGCCGCTTCAGCGCGGCTCTCGACGGCCATCGGCGCCTGGAAACGTTTGAGCCGCAGCGCATTGCCAAGGACGAAAACGCTGGAAAGCGCCATCGCGGCCGCGGCGAAAATAGGCGAAAGCAGCGTGCCGTTCAGGGGATAAAGCGCGCCGGCTGCCACTGGGATCAGGACGGCGTTATAGGCGAAGGCCCAAAACAGGTTCTGCTTGATGTTGCGGATCGTCGCCTGGCTGAGCGCAATGGCGTTGGCTACGCCGCGCAGGTCGCCCGACATCAGCACCACATCGGCCGCTTCTATTGCCACATCGGTGCCTGTACCGATAGCCAGCCCAACGTCCGCTTCCGCCAGTGCCGGCGCATCGTTGATGCCGTCGCCGACGAAGGCGACTTTCGCGCCGCTGTTGCGGAAGGATTTCAACGCCGCCACCTTGCCTTCGGGAAGCACTTCGGCCGCGACTTCGTCAATCCCCAATTGCCGGGCGATCGCCGCCGCCGTCGCGGCATTGTCGCCGGTGATCATCGCAACCTTGAGCCCAAACGCATGCAGCGCAGCGATAGCTTCCGGCGTTGTTTCCTTAATCGGATCGGCAACGGCGATCACCGCAGCCAAACGGCCATCAATGGCGGCATAAAGCGGGCTTTTCCCCTGGGCGCCGAGGCGCTCGGCGACGGGCTGAAAACGTGCCACATCAAGCCCGAGCCTGGTCATGAAGCGATCTGCGCCAACGGAGATCCGGCGTTGGCCGATGCGCGCCGTTACGCCGAAACCGGGTGTGGCGTCGAAACTGTCGACAGCGGCGAGCGTAAGATTCTGCTCTCTTGCCGCCGCGACGATAGCTTCGGCGATGGGGTGTTCGGACCGTGTCTCGACCGCAGCGACCAAGGCCAGTACTTCGTGGTATTCGAAGCCGTCAGCGGGCACCAGATCGGTCAACTCGGGGCGGCCTTTGGTCAGCGTGCCGGTTTTGTCGAGGGCGATAACGCCCACATCGCGCAGGGCCTGCAACGCTTCGCCCTTGCGAAACAGCACGCCCAGCTCGGCGGCGCGCCCGGTGCCGACCATGATAGAGGTTGGCGTCGCCAGACCCATGGCGCAAGGGCAGGCAATAATCAACACGGCGACCGCATTCACCAGCGCGAAGGTCAGCGCGGGCGACGGCCCGAAGAACAGCCAAACCAGAAAGGTCAGTACCGCCGCCGCCATGACGGCCGGAACAAACCACATCGTCACCTTATCGACCAACGCCTGAATCGGCAGTTTGGAACCCTGCGCTTCCTCCACCAATCGAATGATTTGCGCCAGGACAGTATTCGCGCCGACTTTTGTCGCCCGGAAACTGAACGCGCCGGTTTTGTTGATGGTTCCGCCGACCACATCGGCCCCCACGGTTTTCTCGACCGGCACCGGTTCACCGGTGATCATGCTTTCATCGACATAAGACGCGCCTTCCAGAACTTCGCCATCCACCGCGATTTTCTCCCCCGGCCGGACGAAGACCACATCACCGGCAACCACCTGTTCGAGAGGGATTTCAACCGTTTCGCCATGCCGTTCAACGCGTGCGACCTTGGGTTGAAGGCCGACGAGCCGTTTGATGGCCTGTGAGGTGCGCCCCTTGGCGCGCGCCTCCAGCACGCGTCCGAGCAGGATCAGCGTGACGATCACGGCGGCGGCTTCGAAATAGACGTTGGCGGTGCCCTGCGGTAACACCCCGGGGGCGAAAGTGGCGACCAGCGAATAACCGTAGGCCGCCGCCGTGCCGACCGCAACCAGCGAGTTCATGTCGGGGGCGCCGCGCAGCAGCGCAGGAACGCCTTTGCGGAAGAAGCGCAGGCCGGGGCCAAATAAGACCAAGGTGGTGAGGACAAACTGGATATACCAGCTTGTCTGCACGCCCAACCCCTCCATGACCCACTCATGTATGGCGGGAATGAGGTGCGACCCCATTTCCAACAGGAATACCGGCAGGGTGAACAGGGCGGCGCCGAACAGGGCGCGCCGCAACGCGCGTGACTCATTTTCGCGCCGCTCGGCGGCCTGGTCGTCCGCGCTGGGGCTACCCGCCGTCAGGCGGCGAGGCGTATAACCGGCGCGCGTGACGGCAGCGGCGAGGTCTTCCAGGGATACGGTGCCGGCCAGATAGCGCACCCGCGCACGTTCGGTCGCCAGATTGACATTGGCTTCGGTAACGCCGGCGACCTGGCTCAACGCTTTCTCCACCCGCCCGACACAGGAGGCGCAGGTCATATTTTCGATCGCCAGCTCAGTGGTTTCTTCTCGCACGGTATAGCCGGCGCCTTCGATGGCGCGGGCCGCCGCCTGCGGATTCGCCTGGCCGGTAAACGTGATGTCGGCGCGTTCGGTGGCGAGATTGACCGTTGCCGCCTGCACGCCGGGAACCGCCGTCAAGGCCCGCTCGACGCGACCGACGCAGGAGGCGCAGGTCATGCCTTCAACCGGCAGACTCAGACGCACGGACGAAGGCTGGGGGAAGTTGGCATTGGATGAATTCATGTTATGTGCCCTTAAAGGAGTGGCTGGTATCAGCAAGGCTAGAGCTTCCCATCGGGGGAAGGTCAAGGTTCATCGCCGATTTTTGCCGTCATGAACGAACCGGTCGCGCCGCGGCAATCGTTTTTTGCCGCCGCGCACGTCTCCCAGCCGCCGCCGAGCGCTTTGTAGATGCCCACCACGGCAAGCCGCTGACGCGTGCCGGCCTGCGCCAATGCGCGCCGGCTGGCGAAGTCGGCCCGTTCTGCCTCGAGCACCTCCAGATAAATGCCTTCGCCCGCGGCAAAACGCGTCTGGGCGAGCCGGGCCGCTTCGCGATTCGCCGCCGCCTCTAGTAACCGAAGATCCAACGTGCTGACCGCCTCAGCATAGGTTTTGAAAGCATCGTCCGTTTCGCGCAGTGCGCTCAGCACCGTCCGCTCGTAAATCAACAGCGCCTGTTGTGTTCGCGCCTCGCTGGCGGCGATCCGGGCGCGTACGCGCCCGATATCGAGAAATGCCCAGCGAATCACTGGGCTGATCACAGCGGAGAACGCACCGGCGCCATTCAGCGCATCGAGGTTGCCGGCGACCAGCCCGATCGAACCTCGCGCTTCGATGCGCGGGTAGAGCGCCGCCGTTTCCACGCCAATCATGGCGGTGGCTGCCGCAAGTTCCCGTTCAGCCGCCACAATGTCGGCGCGCCGGGCGAGCAGGGCGCCGGGCGTGCCCACGGCGATCGTCCGCAGCACTGGCGGCTGGCTTCCCCATTCGGCGGAAGGGGGGCGGAATGTCTGGGGCATTTCGCCAAGCAGCGTCGCCAATGCGTTGACGGCGGCGGCTCGGCGGCGTTCCAGCTCTGGCGTCGCCGCTTCGACGTTGCGCAATAGCGCCTCGGCGCGCAATCGGTCGAATTCGCTGGCGGCGCCGGCGCTCATTTGTTTTTTTACCAGCACCAAACTTTCACGCTGGCTGTGGCTAATTTCGGCGACCATCTTAAGTTCGGCGTCTAAACCTCGCAGTTCTAGCCAGGTGGCGGCCACTTCCGCAGCGACGCCCGCCTGAACGCCACGCAGCAACGCTTCGCGGCTTCCCGCCAGCGCCTGAGCGGCCTCAATCGAGCGCCGAACGTGTCCAAAGAGATCGATTTCCCATGTCGAATCAATCGCACCGCGATAGGTTTGCGTATGGCGTGGCTGGGCGGCCAGCTTCTCCGCTTCACCCAGTCGACGCGTCTCATAACTCAGCGCGGCACCGGCGCGCGGCAGGAAATCCTGCCGTTGTTCACGCAACAGGGCTCTGGCTTCGTCTACTCGGGCGACGGCGATACCGACATCATGGTTCGCCGCCAACGCGCGCTGAACCAAATCCGTGAGAGCAGGATCGTCAAAGAGGCGCCACCAGGCGAGTTCGACATTTCCGGCACTCAGCCCCGCCGGTGGTTGGCCGAAGCCGGCAGGGTGACGGGCGACGGGCGGCGAGTAATCGGGGCCCACCGCCGCACATCCGGTTAGCAAGGCGAGCGCGCTCAGCGGCAATAACAAGGTTCTACGAAGATTTTTCATCAGACTCGCTCCTTACGGCTGGCTTTGGCTTTGGCACGATATTGCTCGAATCGGGTCGCCAGGCCGCGAATCACGACATAAAAGACCGGCGTCAGGAACAGGCCGAACAAGGTCACGCCCAGCATGCCGGCGAAGACCGCCACCCCCATGGCATGGCGCATTTCCGCCCCCGCGCCGCTGGCGAAGATCAACGGAATAACGCCGGCGATAAACGCGATTGAAGTCATCACTATCGGTCTTAATCTCAGCCGGCAGGCCTTAATCACCGCCTCGAGCGCGTTGGCGCCTTCATCCTCCAGGCTGCGGGCGAACTCGACGATCAGAATGGCGTTTTTGGCGGCCAGGCCGACCAGCACAATGAGGCCTATTTGCACGAAAACGTTGTTGTCGCCGCCCAGCAGCCAGACGCCAATCATGGCGCTCAACAGACACATCGGCACGATCAGCAGCACGGCCAAAGGCAGTAGCCAGCTGTTGTATTGCGTGGCCAGAATGAGATAGGCGAGCAGCACGCACAGCGGAAAAATGAACAGCGCCGCGTCGCCCGCGAGCTTTTGCTGATAGGTGAGATCGGTCCATTCGACGGTCATGCCTTCCGGCAGCGTCTCTTTCGCCAAGCGCTCCATCAATGCAGCCGCCTGACCGGAACTGACGCCCATCGCCGCACCGCCCGAAATATCAGCCGATGGATAGCCGTTGTAACGAATGATGCGATCCGGACCGGAGCCGGGCGTAACGGTGACAAAGGAAGACAGCGGCAGCATGTCGCCGGCCGCGTTGCGCACCTGCAGCCGGCCGATAGCTTCGGCCTGCATGCGATGGGCGGCATCGGCCTGAGCGGTGACTTTGTAGGTGCGGCCGAATCGGTTGAAATCGTTGATGTAAAGCGAGCCGAGGTAGATTTGCAGCGACTCGAACACATCCGCCAGGCTGACACCCTGACTTTGCGCCTGAGTGCGGTCGATAACCACATCGAGCTGCGGTGCGTTGATATCCAGACTGGTCATCAGACCGGCGACCTGGCCCGATTCGGTGGCTTTCATCATCAGGATCCGCGTGTGCTCAACCAGGGACTCAAGCCCCGCGCCGCTGCGATCCTCCACCTGCATCTTGAAGCCGCCGGTAGCGCCGAGACCGGGAACGGGCGGTGGCGGAAATACGCCGAGGAAACCATCGGGAATGTCGGCGAATTTCGCCTGCAGCCGACCGGCTATGGCGGAGGCAGCCAGATCGGGCGTGGCGCGATCTTTAAACGGATCGAGCATGACGAACATCACGGCGGCGTTCGGCACATTGACGAAGCCGTTAATCGACAGCCCCGGAAAGGCCACGACGCTTTCCACCCCGGGTTCCGCCAGCGCGATCTTCGACATCTGTTTAACGACCGCATCGGTGCGATCCAGCGAGGCCGAATTGGGCAGTTGGGCGATGCCGACCAGATAGTACTTATCCTGCATGGGCACGAAGCCCGGCGGAACGGCCTGGAAGCTGAAAAACGTCAGAACGAGCAGCCCGCCGTAAATAGCCAGCGCCATCCCGCGGACGCGCACCGTTTTACGCACGGCATTGGCATACGCGTCCGGCGCGCGTTGGAAAGGCCGGACAGCGGCTTGCAAGACGCGCCCAATGCGGCCGGGAGCGCGAGGTTTCGCCGGATGAGGCCGCAGCAACATGCCCGCCAGCGCCGGGCTGAGCGTAAGCGAATTGAGCGCCGACAGCAGGGTTGAAATGGCGATGGTCAGCGCGAACTGCCGGTAAAACTCGCCCTGTAAACCGCTCAGGAACGCTGTTGGAACGAAAACCGCGGCCAGCACCGAGGTGATGGCGACGATCGGCCCGGTGACTTCATTCATGGCGAGTCGCGCGGCTTGCTGCGGCGTTTTGCCGTTTTCGATGTGTCGTTCGACGTTTTCCACCACCACGATCGCGTCATCGACGACGATGCCGATAGACAATACCAAACCGAACAGGGACAGCGTATTGAGAGAGAAGCCCAGCAAGTACATGATGGCGAACGTGCCGACCAGCGAAACCGGCACCGCGAGCAGCGGAATCAGCGAGGCTCGCCAGCTGCGCAGGAACACCACTACCACGATCACCACCAGCAGGATCGCTTCCAGCAGGGTCGTCACAACCGACTCGAGCGATGCCCGCACGAAAACCGTGGGATCGTAGGCGATCCGTGAACTGAGTCCGGCAGGAAAGTTGCCCTCCAGGCGCTTGACGGTCGCTCTGACCGCCTGAGCGACGTCCAGCGCGTTGGCGCCCGGGCTCTGAATGATTTGCAGCGCGACGGCCGGCTCGCCGTCGAGCAGGCTGCGCAGCGCATACGCATCGGCGCCCATTTCTATACGGGCGACGTCGCGCAAGCGGGTCACCCGGCCGTCGCTGCCGGTGCGGATGATGATTTCGCCAAACTGTTTCTCATCGGCCAGACGGCCGAGGGTATTGACCGTAACCTGAAATGCGGCATTGGAATCGGGCGCCTGACCGACGGAACCGGCCGCCACCTGAACGTTTTGCTCGCGCACCGCAGCGATCACATCGCCGGCGGTTAGCCCGCGCGCGGCGATCAGATCCGGATCCAGCCAGAGCCGCATGCTGTATTCGCCGGCTCCCCAGACCTGGACATCGCTGACGCCCGGAATGCGGGACAGTTCATCACGAACCTGCAGATAAGCGTAATTCGAGATATAAAGCGGATCGTAGCGTTGGTCAGGCGACAGGAGATGCACCACCATCAGGATGTCCGGCGAGGTTTTCTGCGTCACCACGCCCTGGTGCTGTACCTCTGCAGGCAAGCGGGGTAACGCGCGCGCGACCCGATTTTGCACCTGGATCTGCGCCATGTCGGCATTTGTTCCCTGGGCAAAGGTGACGGTCAACGTCATTCGGCCGTCGGTCGCCGCCTGTGAAGACATGTAAAGCATGCCTTCGACGCCGGTGATGGCTTGCTCAAGCGGTGCGGCCACCGTTTCCGCGATCACTTTCGGGTTGGCGCCGGGATAAGACGCCGTCACTTGTACGGTAGGCGGCGTAACCGCAGGGTATTCGCTGAGCGGCAACTGGAATAACGCCACGGTGCCGGCGATCAGCGTCAAGATCGAGAGCACGATGGCGAAGATCGGGCGTTTAATGAAGAAACGAGGGAAAGTCATGTCGCGTCTCCCGCAGCGTTCAATTGCTCGATAGGCGCGCCGTCAATCTCGGCGGGCTGCGGCGTGATTGACATGCCGGGGCGCACCAGCCCTTTCACGACGATGCGTTCTCCCGGCCGCAGGCCGTGCTCTATCACGCGCAGTCCTTCAACGACCGGGCCAAGTTCAACGGGGCGGTATTCGGTTTTGTCATTCTCATCGACGACCAGGACATAGCGCCGGTTTTGATCGGTGCCAATCGATTGGTCGGCGATCAGGATCTTGGCCTGCGGCGCGCCGGTTTCCAGCTTGACTCTGGCGAACAACCCAGGTGACAGTCGCCCATCCGGGTTATCGATCACCGCGCGCAGGCGCACCGTTCCCGTCGTGCGGTCGGCGGTATTGGACTGGAAATCGACGCGCCCGCGCCGGGAATAGGTTTTGTCTGCAAGTAACGCCACCGATACCCGAATGTCAGGTGGCGCCGTTTTATTGCGCCACGCGGTCAACGATTGCAAATAGGTGCGTTCATCCACATCGAAATAGACGTGGAGTGGATCGACCGAGACCAGCGTGGTGAGCGGCGTGACGCCGCCGGTGACATAGTTGCCTTCGGTGACGAGCGTCTGGCCTACGCGTCCGGCAATCGGCGCGGTAACGCGGGTGAACTCCAGATCCAACTTTGCCGCCTCCCGCGCCGCTTTCGCTGCGTTGACCTGCGCATTGCTCGCTTTCATCATGGCGGTGGCCGAATCAAACCGATCGCGGGCGATAACGTTTTTATTGAACAACGTCTTAGCGCGCACATAGTCGGCCTGGGCTAGCGTTGAGGCGGCTTCCGCTTCTTGCAAACGCGCCGTCGCCTTGTTCAGCGCGGCTTGAAATGGCCGCGGATCGATGAGAAAGAGCGGGTGGCCTTTTTCTATCAGGCGACCTTCCGGCACATTTACCGCCAGCACATAACCGGCGACCCGAGGCCGCAACTCAACGTGCTTGACCGCGGCCAGCGAACCGGTGAATTCGGCAAAGGGCGTTATCGGGCGGACTAAAACATCAGCCACAGGAACACGGGGAGGCGGCGCAGGTGTCGCCGAAGACGGGTTTTCTTTGCAGCCGGCAACGGCGAAAGCGCCGTTTATGGCCGCTGCGATCAGGATTATGGTTTTGGTTTTCATCATTTGACCTTTCCTACCGAAGTCGACAGTGGAATTCACTGCGTGGAAGCAGTTCATCCCGCGTTATCCGACTTCCAACGTTGGGAAGGTCAAGCGATTTTTGGTTTATTGCAAAGGGGATGCCGCGTTGTCGCTATCTGGTGCGATCCCCTGAACGGCTATTTCTGCAGCACCTCGACGAACTTCGCCAGCCACTGCGGATGCGCCGGCCAGGCCGGGGCGGTGACCAAATTGCCGTCGACGTGCGCCTGATCGATGCCGATCTCCGCATAATGGCCGCCGCCCAGCCGCACCTCCGGCGCACAGGCCGGGTAGGCGCTGCAGGTGCGGCCTTGCAACACCCCGGCCGCCGCCAGCAGCTGCGGGCCGTGGCAAACGGCGGCGATCGGTTTTTTCGCAGCGTCAAACGCCTGCACCAGCGCGATCACGTCGGGATTCAGGCGCAGGTATTCCGGCGCCCGGCCGCCGGGGATCAAGAGCGCATCGTAGTGCTCTTCTTTGGCGGTGGCGAAGTCGGCGTTCAGGGTGAAACGGTGGCCGGGTTTCTCGCTGTAGGTTTGCGCGCCGTCAAAATCGTGGATCGCGGTCATGATGTAGTCGCCGACGGCTTTGCCGGGGCACACGGCGTCCACCCAATGGCCGATCATCTGCAACGCCTGAAACGGCACCATGGTTTCGTAATCTTCGGCATAGTCACCGACCAGCATCAGGATCTTTTTCTTGCTCATGATCACAACTCCTGCGGGATGGGGATTGCCTAAGGTATAGCCCAGCGGCCCTGGGAATGCGAACCGCGAAGCGCCTATCTATACTCGTGATACTGCGGCGCTTTTCTCGCCGCTCAACCCCAGGGAGGATCCCCGATGCTGAATCTGGCTACCTTGCTTGAAGAGAGTGCGCGCACCTGGCCGGAACGGCCGGCGGTGATACAGGACGATGTACCGCTCAGCTATCGGGCGCTGAACGAGATGGCCAACCGGGTGGCAAATCTGTTGGTCGCGCGCGGCGTGCGGCGCGGTGAACGGGTGGCGCTGGCCTGCCCGAACCGGCCGGAGTTTCCGGCTGTCTATTACGGCATTCTCAAAAGCGGCGCGGTGGTGGTGCCGCTCAATATTCTGCTTAAGAGCGCGGAGTTCGACTATTACCTGGCGGATTCAGCGGCGGTGGCGCTGTTTTGTTTCGAAGGCAGCAGCGGCCTGTCGCTGGGGGAGGAAGCGCTGCGGGCGGCGGCGAACGCGGAGCAGTGCCGCGAGGTGTTTATCATCGGCGATCGGTTGCCGCTCGAGGGGGAACGTTTCAGCGCGGCGATAGCCGCACAGGCTACCGAATTCGCTTCGGCCGCGACGCTCGAAAGCGACACCGCGGTGGTGCTTTATACCAGCGGCACCACCGGCCGCGCCAAAGGGGCGGAGTTGACCCACGCCAATCTGGTGCTCAACGCCTTGGGATCGGTGCGGCTGTTCGACGGTTCGGAGACGACCCCCGATCGTCACCTGGTCACCTTGCCGCTGTTTCATACTTTCGGCTCGACGGTGCAGATGAACGCCGGGTTCGCTTCCGCCGCCACTCTGGTGCTGGTCGAGCGCTTCGACGCGGCGCAGGCCATCGCGCTGATGCAACGGCACGGCATCACCTTTTTCGCCGGGGTGCCGACCATGTATTGGGCGCTGTTGAATGCGCTGGATGAACACACGGATATCGAAAGCTTGCGCAGCACGCTGCGTATGGCGGTGTCCGGCGGCGCCAGCCTGCCGGTGCAGATCCTGGAGGATTTTTCGCGCCGCTTCGGCGTCAACATTCTCGAAGGGTACGGGCTGTCTGAGACCAGCCCGGTCGCCACCTTTAACCATCCTCACCGCCTGACCAAGCCCGGCTCCATCGGCCAGCCGATCTGGGGCGTGGAGGTGCGCCTGCTCGACGCCACCGGGCAGCCGATCGACGCTGTCGATCAGGTAGGGGAGATCGCGGTGCGCGGCTACAACATCATGAAAGGCTATCTGAATCGCCCCGAGGCGACGGCGGAGGTGCTGGAAAACGGCTGGTTCCGCACCGGCGATCTGGCGCGCCGCGACGCCGACGGCTTCTATTTCATCGTCGATCGGGCCAAGGACATGATCATTCGCGGCGGGTTCAACGTCTACCCGCGCGAGATTGAAGAGGCGCTGATTCGCCACCCGGCGGTGTCGTTGGTGGCGGTGATCGGCGTCGAACATCCGTCGCTGGGCGAAGAGATCAAAGCGGTAGTGGTGTTGAAAGAGACGGAGGAGCCGATCGAGGAAGAAACGCTGATCGCCTGGAGCCGGGAACGGCTGGCGGCGTACAAGTATCCGCGCATCGTCGAGTTCGTCGAGCGTTTGCCGATGACCAGCACCGGTAAGGTGTTGAAGCGCTGTTTGCGCTGAGGAAAACCCGGCCTGCCGGGGCGGGCAGGCCGGGATACGGGCATCAACCTGGGTAGATGCCGCGCTCTTTACGTGCGGTCAGGATGCGCTCACAGGCCACGATATAAGCGGCGGTGCGCAGGCTGCACTCTTTCTCTGCGGCCTTGTTCCAGACGTGGACCATGGCGTCGGTCATGATCTTGTCCATACGCTCGTTGATCTCGGACTCGCTCCAGAAGTAGCTCGCCATGTCCTGCACCCACTCGAAGTAACTGACCGTTACGCCGCCGGCGTTACAGATAACGTCCGGAACCACGGTGATGTTACGGGAGCGCAGAATGTCGTCCGCCTCTGGGAAGGTCGGGCCGTTAGCGCCTTCCAGCACCAGTTTGGCGCTGAGGATTTCGGCACGCTCACGGGTGATTTGGCCTTCCAGCGCCGCAGGGATCAGGATGTCCATGTCGACCGACCAGAACGCTTCGCTTTCGATCTCGCTGGCGCCAGGGAAGCCGGCGATCTGCTTGTGCTTGGCCTGGTATTCGGTCAGCGCGGCCAGGTCGATGCCGTCGGCGTTAAACAGGGTGGCGGAGTGGTCCTGGATGGTGACGACGCGCGCGCCGACGCCAACGAACAGGCGAGCCGCTTCGCTGGCCACGTTACCGAAGCCTTGCACCGCCACTTTGGCGCCTTCGATCTGCACGCCCAGACGCTTGGCCACTTCACTGCCGGTGACGAACACGCCGCGGCCGGTCGCTTTCTCACGGCCCAGGGAGCCGCCGAGGTGGATTGGCTTGCCGGTGACCACGCCGGTGATGGTGGTGCCGTGGTTCATGGAGTAGGTGTCCATCATCCAGGCCATCACTTTGGCGTTGGTGCCGACGTCCGGCGCAGGGATGTCTTTCTGTGGCCCGATGATGAAGCCGATTTCGCTGGTGTAGCGGCGGGTCAGTCGCTCCAGTTCGCCTTCAGACAGTTTGAACGGGTCGACGCGGATGCCGCCCTTGGCGCCGCCGTACGGCAGGTTGACCGCGGCACACTTGATGGTCATCCAGGCGGACAGGGCCATCACTTCGTTCAGATCGACGTCAGGGTGGAAGCGGATACCGCCTTTGCCCGGCCCACGCGACAGGTTGTGCTGTACGCGGAAACCTTCGAAGTGACGGATGGTGCCATCGTCCATCTGCAGCGGGATATCGACAATCAAAGCGCGCTTAGGGTGACGCAGCGTATCAACCCAGCGTGACAGCTCGCCGAGGTAAGGGGCGACGCGATCGATTTGTTGCAGATATGTAGCCCAAGCGGTGGTGCTGCTGTCTGAAGCGTAGGATAGCTTTTCCATAACCAACCTTTATATATTAGAGGTATTTATTTCGTTTAACCGTGGATTAGCAAGCGCATAACACTTTGCGACGCTAAATTTACCACTAATTATGCCGGTTGTTAGCCCCCCGCTCATCGGGCCAGCGGGCGGTTTTTCGCCGCCTGCAGGGCGGTAAATGAATAGTTAATTACTTTTTGTCGGCAGTGAGCGAGCACATGCATAATTTATGCATGTAAAGCGCATAAAAACCCTTTTTATCTATTTTTCAGAAGCTTGAATGTGATCAAAAAGTTTCATTTTATTTAACAGCCATGTTGACAATGGCGTTTCCCCTCGGCAGCGTTAAAATCCTGTTAAAACGCCGTCTGCCGCCGTGTTTTACCTGGCCAAGAGGAGCATGATTCGAGGCTGTTTTAATGTGTTGCGGCAGAAGAGTGGGCTGAAAAGCGTGTTCACCTGAAACGAACGGGTGACCGATCCCCGGCAAGGACAATAAAGGCGCTTGCGGCGCAGCCGTCGGTGAAGGAGCCGCCAACGCCATCCACTCGGCAAGCGGCGGCAACTGCGGTATGCTAAGCGGCTGAACCGCAAACCAAACCGGGCTATACGGAGACCCCCCAGCGTGCCGAACTCTTCTTCTCAACTCGAACTTTTGCGCTCGGTCGCCGACGGCATCGCGGCGCTGTTTTTCCCGAATGCGGAAGTGGTGATCCACGATCTGGCCACCAACAAGATTGCCTATCTGGCCAACAACCTGTCGAAGCGCAAACCGGGCGATGACGCCGGGCTGGAGGACTTCGAGCTCGATGGCGGCGCCGGCGTGACCGGCCCCTATGAGAAGCTGAACTGGGACGGCAAAAAGATGCGTTCGGTGAGCATCGCCGCGCGCGACGAGCAGGGCAAGCCCAGCTATCTGCTGTGCATCAACCTGAGCACCGCGATGTTCGAGGACGCCCGCAACGCGCTGGACATGTTCCTGTCGGTCACGCGGCTGCAGCCACAGCCGCAACAGCTGTTCAAAGATGACTGGCAGGAGAAGATCAACACCTTCCTGCACGACTGGCTGCGGCGCGAAAACGCCGCGCTCGGCGCGCTGAGCCGCGAACAGAAACGGCGGCTGGTCAGCGATCTCTATCATCAGGGGGCGTTCAAGGCCAAAAGCGCCGCGGACTACATCGCCAACGTACTGTCGATGGGGCGCGCCACGGTGTACAAGCACTTGCGAGAATTGAAGCAGGAGTAAAGGCGGCGGGAAAGGTGGAAAAATGGGCGGCGCTGGCCGCCCATTTTGGTTACCAGCGGTAGTTGACCGAAGCGATGATGCTGCGGCCGCTGCCGTAGAAGCAGGCGTACTCGCCGCTGCAGGATGAAACGTATTTCTTGTCCGTCAGGTTCTGCACGTTGAGCTGGAGAGCCGCACCGCGCAGCGCAGACGAGGCCTGGCCAAGGTCATATTTCACCATGGCGTCGTACAGCGTGTAGTGCGGCACATCGTACTGGCCGATGGCGTCGGCCGGCGCATCGCCGATGTAACGCACGCCGCTGCCGACGGTCAGGCCGTTCAGCGCGCCGCTCAGGAAACTGTAGCTGCCCCAGGCGGAAGCCGCGTGACGCGGGATGCCCGCCGGGCTGTGGCCGATTTCGTCCGCCGAGTTGGAGTCTTTGGTCACCACGTCGGTGTAGGTATAGGCGGCGGTCAGCTTGATCTCCGGCGTCGGCTGGGCATGTACTTCCGCCTCAATCCCTTTGGATTTCACCTCGCCGATCTGCTCGTAGGCGGAGGTGAGACGGTTGTAAGACGCCACATTACGCTGGGTAATGTCGAACCAGGAGAGGGTCAGCAGGGTGTTGCCGCCCGGGATCTGGTACTTCACGCCCACCTCGGTTTGTTTGCCGGTGGTCGGCTTGAGCGGATCGGCGCCCGGCGCGCTCGGATACAGGTTAGGATCGAACGAAGTGCTGTAGCTGACATACGGCGAAATGCCGTTGTCGAAGGCGTAAAGCAGGCCCGCACGGCCGGTGAACTGGGCGTCGTTGTAGGTCTGCTCCTTACCGCCGCTGGTGCGATCGCGGGTGTTGACCTGCGACCAGTCCTGACGGCCGGACAGCAGCAGGTTCCAGTTATTCCACTCCAGCTGGTCCTGCAGATACACCCCGACCTGATTCAGCGTCTTCAAGTCGCTGGAAGCCAGCGCCAGCGTGCTGCCATCGATGCTGGGGCGAACCGGGTTGGCCCAGTCGATCGGGTAGTCGTTGCCGCGATCGCGATACATCTTCGAATCGATATGGCTGTAGCGGTAATCCAGCCCGCCCAGCACCGTGTGCTTCACCTCGCCGGTGTCGAACAGCCCCTTCAGTTGGTTATCCACGCCAAACTCGTTGGTCATCTGCGTTTCATGCTGCGCCATGCGGGTGACGGTGTGGTCATTGACGTCAGAGTTTACGTTATAAACCAGATATTTATAGTCTTCATCGCGGTGGGTGAAGCGCAGGTTCTGGGTAAACGACAGCGCATCGCTGAAGTTATGCTCGAGGCTGTAGCCGATCGACGCCTGCTCGCGCCGCGACTTGTTGAAGCTGGGTTCGCTGACGTTGAAGTCGTAGGGCACATAGCCCGCGCTGGTCGAGAACAGCGTGCCGGCGCGCGGCAGGAAGTTGCGCGACCCGGCTTTCGGATCGTTCTGGTAGCTGGTCAGCAGCGTAAAGCTGGTGTCTTCGTTCGGCAGCCAGGTGAAGGCCGGCGCGATGGCCACCCGTTGCTGCTTGCTGTCTTTGACGAACTCATGCTCGGTTCTGGCGATACCGTTCAGGCGATAGAACAGGGTGTTGTCGTCGTTGAGCTTGCCGCCGAAATCGAACGCCGTTTCCGCCAGATGGCGGTTGCCGGTGCTGAATTTGACTTCGTGAATGCTCTGGGCGGTAGGGCGCTTACTGGTCATCACCACCACGCCGCCGGGGCTGACCTGGCCGTACAGCACGCCGGCCGGGCCGTGCACCATCTCCACGCGCTCCAGCAGCCAGGGATCGATCTGCCCGGCGCCGCCGTTTTGGCTCGAAAGGCCAAAGTGCAGGCCGTCGAGCAGCTTGGGCGCATAGCGGAAGCCGCGGCTGATCACTTCGTCATTGCGGTTGGAGTTACCGCGGTAGGTGGTGATCACTCCGCTGGTGTAGTTCAGCGCGTCGGCGACCGACGCCGGTTCCTGGTCGTTCATTTGCTCGCGCGTGACCACCGAGATGGACTGCGGCGTTTTGCGCAGAGCGGCGGCGGTCTTGGTGCCGGCGGCGCTCTCTTTGGCGACGATCCCTTTGACCGGCGCGGTCACGCTGTTTTGCGCGTCGGCGGTCACCAAAATCGTCTCGTCCGCCGCGGCGGACGCGTGTGGCGCGAAGGGCAGTAAGGCCAGCGCCGAGCCCAGCAACAACCGCTTGGCGGCCGTCGCCTCCGCATTCGAATTGTCTATCCCTTTGTTTTTAATCTTCATTCTCTCTCCTGCATACCTGCGTTGTGTGTCGTGCAACCCTGATAAACCCCGAAATATCGGCGAGCGGTCTTTACCCGTCGATACGGAAACGCCGTGTGCGCACGACGGTAAAAATCCGACAAATAGTATTGAAAACGATAATGAGTATCAATACGATTGTCAGGTTTTGTAAAAATCACTCATGTTATGTAAGGGGCGCTATGGAGTTTTTGCCGGAAAAGAGGCCAGACAACGGTCATGAGGGATTGGCGGCGCAGTGGCTGCGTGAAGAGGCGGCGGGGCAGCCCGAGTGGTGGCAGAAGGTGGCCTCTCACGGCACGCCCATCGTCGAGCCGCACGATGACCGCCACGTCAAAATGACCTGGCTATGGCGCGATCCTGCCGGCGATGAACGGCGCTCGCCGATTCGCCGCGTTTATGCCGATATCAACGGCATAACCGATCACCACAGCACGTCCCCCAGCAGCCTGACCAGGCTGCCCGGCACCGACGTTTGGTACGGCGCGGCCGTTATCGATCGCCGCTGGCGCGGCAGCTACAGCCTGCTCCCCGTCACAGACCGGGATCTTCCTCCCGTCTTCAGCGACGATGAAACGCTGCGCGATCGCCAGCAGCGCGCCTGGTGGATTTCGCTGTTTCCACTGGCGATCGCCGATCCGTTGAATCGCCTCTCGCTGGGGCCTTCGCATCGTCCGCGCCCGGTTTCCCTGGCCCAGGGGCCGGATGCTGACGACCAAAGCGCCTGGCAGGCCGCCGATCGGCCGCTGGACGAGGCGCGGCTACAGCGTTTTCAGTGGCACAGCGAACGGCTCGGCACGCAGCGGCGCGTCTGGCTGTATGCCAGCGGCGACGCGGCGGTGAAAGCGAATCGCCCGCTGGTGTTATTGCTCGACGGCCAAAACTGGATCGAAAGGCACGCGCTGCTGCCGGTGATCGAGAACGAAACCGCAACAGGGCGGCTGCCGCCCGCATGCTGGCTGCTGATCGATGCGATCGACGGCGAACACCGGGAAAACGAGCTGCCCTGCAACGCCGCCTTCTGGCAGGCAATCATCGATGAGCTGTTGCCGCAGGCGCAGAAGCGCGAAGCGTTCAGCGAGGAAGGGGCGCGCACCGTCGTCGCCGGCCAGAGCTACGGCGGGCTGGCGGCGTTATATGCCGGCCTGCATTGGCCGGCGCGCTTCGGCCACGTGCTGAGCCAGTCCGGCTCCTTCTGGTGGCCTACGGTGCAATTCGTTACCCAATTCGAAAAACGCCACGAACTGGAGGAAGGCTGGCTGATACGCCAGGTTCGGCAACGCGACGCGGCGGCGCCAGCGCTCAACGTGATCCAACAGGCCGGCGATCGGGAGGCGGATATCGAATTCGTCAATCGCCAGATGCACGAGGCGCTGACGGCGGCGGGGCACCGCGCCGACTACCGCGTGTTTTCCGGCGGACATGACGCGCTCTGCTGGCGCGGCGGCCTGGTGGACGGCGTACGCCAGCTGCTTTCCGGGATGGAATAACCCACACATTTTGACAGACAGGTAATGAAAATGACTCAGGAACAACAAAACCCGTTCGATGACGAAAGCCTCCGTTTCACCGTTTTGGTCAACGCGCAGCAGCAGTATTCGCTGTGGCCGCAGTTTGCCGACGCACCGCAGGGGTGGCGCGTGCTGATGGGGCCGGCGTCGCGCGGCGAATGCATCGACTACATCGAAACGCACTGGCAGGACATGCGGCCGGCGGCCTTGAAAGCGGCGGATGCGGCGCGTTAAGCGCCAGACAGCCACATCGATACATTCCGTTTGAGGAAAAGGACAGACACCATGTCAGAAACGCTTTCTTTGCCGGATACTCAGGTCGAGTATCGGGATTATCCGCTGGTTGCGGCGCAACCGGGGATCTGGATCGCCGACCAAATCGCGCTGCGGCGCAACGGCTTCGCGGTGGCGCACTACACCGAACTGCACGGCGCTATCGACCGCTCGGCGCTGGAGCGCGCGATCCGTCAGGGGCTGGCCGAAGCGGATACGGTTCAGGCGCAGTTCTTTGAGGCGCAGGACGGCCAGCCGGTGCAGCGTTTGCCGCTGAACGCCGATCCTGCGCGCGTGCAGGCGCCGGAGTGGTTCGATTTCAGCGCGCGGCCGGACGCCGAACAGGCGGCGCTGGCGCTGATGAACGACGATCTGGCGCAGGATCTGCCGGCGGACGGCGAGCGGCCGCTCTATCGCCATGCGGTGATCCGCGTCAGCGCCGATCGCTGGTTCTGGTATCAGCGCTTTCATCATTTGACCCTGGACGGTTTCAGCTTCGAAGCCATCACCCGTCGGATCGCCGATATTTATCGCGCGCTGCGCCACGGGCTGGCGCCGGCGGCCTCGCCGTTTACCCCGTTCGGCAAGGTGGTGGAAGAGTTTCAGCAATGGCAAACCTCGCCCGCACGTGAGCGGGCGGCCGAATTCTGGCGCCAGCATCTGCGCGATTTGCCGTCGCCGCTGTCATTATCGACGGAGAGTCGGGAGGTTGAGGCGGGCGCCCGGCCGCTCAAACAGGCGCTGGTGCTGCCGGAATCGCTGTTTGACGAAGCGCTGCGCGATGGCGCGCTGCAGTCGCTGCAGCCGGCCGATATCGTCACGGCGGCGCTGGCGCTGTACCTGGCGCGCATGAGCGGCGAAACCCGCTTCTCAATCGGTTTTCCTTTCATGCGCCGGATGGGATCGCAGGCGCTGGCGGCGGTCGGCCCGGTGGTCAACGTGCTGCCGCTGCTGCTGAACGTGACGCCGGAGATGTCGCTGGCGGATGTCTGCCTGGCCACCGTGGCGCAGATCAAGCAGGCGCGCCGCCATCAACGCTATGAGGCGGAGCAGATCAAACGCGATCTCGGCCTGGTCGGCGGCCATCAGGAACTGTACGGGCCGGTGGTCAACGTCAAGGTCTACCACAGCGCCTTGTCGTTCGACGGTCAGGCGGCCACCACCCATACGCTGGCGATGGGGCCGGTCGACGACCTGGAGTTCGAGATCGGTTTTCGAAGCGGCGTATTGACGCTGTCTTTGGTCGCCAACCCGGCCAAATACTCGCCGCGCACCTTGCAGCACCACGCGGAGCGCATCGGCCATTGGCTGCAGCAGTTGGCGCGGCAGCCGCACCAGCCGAACGGTCAACTGGCGTTGATCGGCGAGGGGGAACTCAGACAACTCGCGGCCTGGGGGCGCGGCGCTGAGCTGACGCCGCCGGCGGGTATGGTTTCGATCATGGATGCGTTCCAGCGCCAGGTTGAGCGTCAGCCCGAGGCGTTGGCGGTGTCCTGCGGCGACGTGCGCCTCAGCTACCGGCAGCTCTCCGAACGGGTGATGCAGCTGGGGCGAGTGCTGATCGAAAGCGGCATCGGCGCCGAAGACGTGGTCGCCATCGGCATTCCACGCTCTGTGGACACGCTGGTCGCGCTGTTCGGCGTGCTGGCCAGCGGCGCGGCCTATATGCCGCTCGATCTGGACTATCCGCGTGAGCGCCTGGCGCTGATGTGCGACGACGCGCGGCCGGTGATGTTGCTGACCCACAGTGACACGCGGGCCAACATGCCGGATCTGCCACAGGTATTGTGCCTGGACGACGCCCCGTGCCTGGCGCGCTGCGCGGCCGCCGCGGCCACGCCGATAACGGACGACGAACGGCGTGTGCCGCTGAACGAGGCGCATCTCGCCTACATGATTTACACCTCCGGTTCGACCGGCAAACCCAAGGGCGTGATGTCCACGCACCGCGGGCTGCTGAACCTGTTCCTGTCGCACCAGGCTTCTCTGTTCGGCCCGGCGATCGAAAAATTCGAGGCCCGCCACGCGCGCCGCTTGCGCGCCGGCCATACCGCCTCGTTCTCTTTCGATTCCTCCTGGGAACCGCTGTTCTGCATGATGATGGGCAGCGAACTGGTTATCTTCGATGAGGAGCTGCGCCGCGACCCCTGGGCGCTGTTGGAACAGACCCAGCAGACGCCGATCGATCTGCTGGACATCACGCCGTCGTTCTTCTCGCAACTGGTGGACTGCGGTCTGCTGAAAGGGCAGTTCCCGCTGCCGTCGTTCGTGATGATCGGCGGCGAGGCGGCGACGCCGACGCTGTGGAACCTGATGCAGCAGCATCCGGAGGTGGAGATCCACAACTATTACGGCCCGTCCGAATACACCGTCGATACCCTCGGCGCGCCGGTCACGGCCGCAGACCAACCGGTGATCGGCCGTCCCCTCGCCAATACCTCAGTCTGGCTGCTCGACAGCCGCCTGCAGCCGGTGCCGATCGGCGCGGCGGGCGAGCTGTACATTTCCGGCAAGGGCATCGCGCGCGGTTACCTGCGGCGCCCGGATCTGACGGCGGCGCGCTTTGTCGCCAACCCGTTCGCCGAAGGCGAGGTGATGTACCGCAGCGGCGACCTGATGCGCTGGAGCGCGGAGGGCCAGCTGGTATTCATTGGCCGGACCGATCACCAAATCAAGGTGCGCGGCTTCCGCGTCGAGCTGGGTGAGGTGGAAAGCGCCTTGGCCGCCTTGCCGGACGTGGGGCGGGCGGTGGTGATCGCCGAACCGATCGGCGCCACCTATCGCCTGATTGGCTACTGCTCGGTGCAGGATGACGCGCGTCGCGCCTCGCCGGCGCTGCAAAGCGAGCTGCTGGGGCAGTTGGCGCAGCGTCTGCCGGATTATATGGTGCCGGCGATCCTGGTGGTAATGCCGGAGCTGCCGCTGAACGTCAACGGCAAGATTGACCGCCAGGCGCTGCCCAAACCGCAGGAAACGCTGGCGCAAAGCATTCGCGAACCGGCCACCGAGCAGGAGAGGCTGATTTGCCGCGCGATGGCCCAACTGTTGGGAATGGAGCGCGTCGGCGCAGACGACGATTTCTTCGCGCTCGGCGGCGACAGCATCTCGGCGATGGGGCTGGGCACCGCCCTGCGGCGCAAAGGCTATCTGCTGCGGCCGCGCGAGATCTTCGCGCTGCACACCCCCGCGCGCATGGCGCAGGCGATGCAGCCGCTGGCCGTTGGCTCTCAGACCGCACGCAGCGTGCGACAAGGCCCGATCGACGGGCTGCCGATCCTGCACTGGTTCGCCGAGACGGGCGATATGCATCGCCGCTTCGCGCACGGCGTTTTCCTGCGCGTACCCGCCGAGCTGCAACCGGAACAGCTGCGTTATGCGTTGGCACAGCTGCGCGCGGCGCACCCGGCGCTGAGCGCCAGGATCCGCGACGGCCAGTTGGTGGTCGAGGAAGCCGCTACCGCTGAGTTCATGCAGGTACAGGCCGTATCCGGCGAACTGGAACTAGCGGCGGAACAGGCGTTTGATGCCGCACTCGAGCAGCTCGATCCGGCGGCCGGCGCCATGATGCAGGCGATCCTGTTGCAGCGTGACGGGCAGAGCCTGGGGCTGGTGCTGGCGATCCACCACCTGGTGGTTGACGGCGTTTCCTGGCGCATCCTGCTCGACGAGCTGCGGCAAGTGGCCGACAGCGCCATGCAGGGGCAGCCGATCACGCTGCCGCCGGAGGAAACCTCGCTCTATGAATGGTCCGCGCGTTTACGGGCCGACGTCGAACGCCGCGAAGCCGAGCTGCCGTTCTGGCGGCAGATGCTGGCGGACGGCGTGCCGCGTTTGGGGCGGCGCGCGCTGGAACCGCAGACCGATCGCATCGCCTCGGTGAGCGAACGGCGCACGCTGCTCGACAGCCGGCTGACCGCCGCGCTGCTCGGCACATTGCCGCAGAGCTATCGCGCCCAGGTTGAAGAGATCATGCTGTGCGCGCTGGCTCAGGCCTGCCGCCGCCGTTTCCAGGCCGCTTCGCTGCGTTTCTCTCTGGAGTCGCACGGCCGCGCCGAACTGGATGACGGCCTCGATCTGGCCCGCACCGTCGGCTGGCTGACGGCGGAGTACCCGCTGCGCATCGAACTGCATGACGCCGAGCATAATGAGGCGGTGCGCGCGGTGAAACGGGCGACGCGCGCGGTGGCCGATCGCGGCGTCGGCTATGGCCAGCTGCGTTATCTGCATCCGCAGCGTGACGATCTGGCGGCGCTGGCGCAGCGCAACGCCCCGGAGATTTTATTCAACTACCTTGGGCGTTTCAGCCAGGATGAGGCGCACTGGACGCCGCAGCGCAGCCAGACCCGCTTCCGCGACGCCTTCGCCGTGGCGCAGGATGCGCAGCAGGCGCCGTCTTACGGGCTGGAAGTGAATATCTTTGTCGAGGAGCGGCGCGACGGCGCCTGCCTGGCGATTAACTGGAGCTGGCTGGAGGCAATGTTCAGCGAGAGCGACATTGCGCAGCTGCACAGCGGCATCGAGCACGCCGTGCGTTCACTGTGCGAGTTTGCCGAACGGCATCCCGAACGCGCGGCGGCGACGTTGGTGGCGGCCGAAATCGCCCAGCCGGGCGTCGATGATGAAGCGGTGCGCGCCTGGGAGCGGGAGTGCGGGCCGTTAGCCGCGGCGCTGCCGCTGTTGCCGCTGCAACACGGCCTGCTGTTCCATGCGCAGACGGCGCAGCAGGGCGGCAGCTACAACTCGCTGACGCGCCTGAGCCTCTGCGGCGAACTGGACGCGCATCAACTTCAGCAGGCGCTGAATGCAGTGATCCGCCGCCATCCGCAGCTGGCCGCCCGATTCAACCGCGAGGGTGAGCCGTTGCAGCTGATCCCGCAGGAAAGCCATTGGCCGCTGGACAGCCACGCGCTGCCGCCGCTGGCCGAAGAACAGGAGGTGCAGGCACTGCACCGGCTGGAGCAGCAGGAACTGCAGCGCGATCTGTTCAACCAGCCGGGCGCGATGCTGCATGCATTGTTGGTCAAACACGGGGATAGCGAACGCTACACGCTGTTCCTTAACGCGCATCACCTGATCGTCGACGGCTGGTCGACGCCGGTGGTGCTCAACGATCTGATGCTGGCCCTGCGTGAAGGCGAGCAGGCGTTGCCGCCGCTGCGTTCGAACTATGCCGATATCGTGCGCCGCCTGACCGCGCGGGATGCCGAAGCTTCGCGCCGCCTCTGGCGCCAGACGCTGCAGGACGTGCGGCCGACGTTGCTGTTCGGTGAAGCGCAGGACGATCGCGTGCACGAGCTGGAGATGACGCTACCGCCGGCCGAGGAAAGGCGCTTGCTGACCCTGTGTCGCGAACGCGGGTTGACGCTCAATACCGTGATGCAGGGCATTTGGGCATTGCAGTTGGCCAGCTGTTGCGGCCAGCAGGACGTGGTGTTCGGCTCGCCGGTTTCCGGCCGCTTTGGCCAGATAGAAGGGGTCGAGGAACACGTTGGCCTGTTCAGCAACACGCTGCCGGTGCGGGTGCGTCTGCAGCACGATCGTTCGCTGACGGAACAGCTGACCGAGCTGCAGCACCGGCAGATTGAACTGCTGGAGCACGACGATTTGGGGTTGGGTGAAATTCAGCACCTGGCCGGGGCGGGCACGCTGTTCGATACGCTGTTGGTGGTGGAGAACTACCCGGACAACGACGCTCTGCTGGGCGGCGCAGGGTCGCTGCGCTGCGACGCCATCCGCAACAAAGGCTATACCCACTATCCGCTGACGCTGCTGGTGCTGCCGGGCGAGCGTCTGCGCCTGCTGATGGAGTACCGCGCCTCGGTGCCGCAGCCTGAGCGCTTCGCCGCGCGGCTGATGGCGCTGTTGCAGCAGTGGATCGCCCAACCGGATTTGCCGCTGCCGCGCTGGCAGTTGCAAACGCCGCAGGAGCAGGCGCTGATCGCGGCGGTCAACCGCACCGGGCAGGCGGTGGCGGACACCACCTTGCATCAGGCGATCGCCGATCAAGCGCGGCGCACGCCGGATCGCATCGCGCTGCAGGATGCCGGGCACAGCCTCAGCTACCGTGACATGCAGCGCCAGGCCGCGCTGCTGGCCGAGCGGCTGACGGCGGCCGGCATTCAGTCGGGGGATATCGTGGCGGTGGCGTTGCCGCGTTCCGTGCGCCTCAGCCTGGCGCTGACGGCGATTGTGCAGACCGGCGCCGCCTGGCTGCCGCTGGACACCGGCTACCCGGACGAGCGGCTGGCCTACATGGTGGAGGACGCCAAGCCGCGGCTGATTATCACCGAGAGCGCGTTGGATGCCCGCTTTGCCGCGCTGGCGCCGACGCTGCTGTTCGATGCGCTGGACGACAGCGGGTGTGAACCGCCTGCGCGTCTGCCGGCGGGGAACGGCGATTATCCCGCCTACGTGCTGTATACCTCCGGCTCTACCGGGCGACCGAAAGGCGTGGTGGTGAACCACCGGGCGATCGTCAACCGCCTGTTCTGGATGCAGCACGAGTATGCGCTCGATGCGCAGGACGTGGTATTGCAGAAAACGCCGTGCAGCTTCGACGTTTCCGTCTGGGAATTCTTCTGGCCGCTGATGGTCGGCGCGCGCCTGGTGATGGCGCCGCCGGAGGCGCACCGCGATCCGCAGGCGCTGACGACGTTGATCGACGACTATGGCGTGACCACGCTGCATTTCGTTCCGTCCATGTTGGCTATCTGGGTGGAGGCGCTGAACGAGCGGGCGCCACAGCGCGCCGCCGCCAGCCTGAAACGCGTGTTCTGCAGCGGTGAGGCGCTGTCGTGTGAACTGGCTTCCCGCTATCAGGCGTTGGTTACCGCGCCGCTGCACAACCTGTATGGCCCGACGGAGGCGGCGGTCGATGTCACCTACCAACCGGCGTCCGGCGCGGCATTGGCGGCGGTGAGCGGCGCCGGCGTGCCGATCGGCAAACCGGTCTGGAACACCCAGTTGAGCATTCTCGACGCGATGCTGCGGCCGGTGCCCGTCGGCTGCGCCGGCGATCTTTACCTGCGCGGTATTCAGCTGGCCGATGGCTATCTGCATCGGCCGGGGCTGACGGCGCAGCGGTTTGTCGCCGATCCTGCCGGCAACGGCGCGCGCATGTATCGCACCGGCGATATCGCCCGCTGGCTGGAAGACGGCAGCGTCGAGTATTTAGGGCGCAGCGACGATCAGCTGAAGATCCGCGGCCAGCGCATCGAGCTGGGGGAAATCGAGCAGGCGCTGCTGGCGCAGCCGGGGGTAGCGCAAGCGGCGGTGCACGCCATCGAGCTGGGCGAGGGCGCGACGGGGCTTGGCGGCGCCGATATGCGCCAGCTGGTCGCCTGGCTGATCGCCCAACCGGGAGTGACGCTGGATACCGCCGTGCTGCATCAGGCGCTGGAGCAGCGTTTGCCGGCGCACATGATGCCGGTCAGCTATGTCATGACCGACAGCTTCCCGCTCAGCGCCAGCGGCAAGCTGGATCGCAAGGCGTTGCCACGGCCGCAGCTGAGCCACCAAAGTGGCCGCATGCCACATAGCGACAGCGAACGCCTGCTGGCGGCGCTGTTCGGGGAACTGTTGGGGCGCGAGACGGTGTATGCCGACGACGACTTCTTCGCGCTGGGCGGCCATTCGCTGCTGGCGATGCGTCTGGCGGCGGAGCTGCGTCGCCGCGTGCCTCGGCCATTGAGCGTCGGGCAGATCATGTTCGCCCGCAGCCTGGAGAAGATGGCGCACCTGCTCGATGACGCGCAGGCGGCCAACTCGGCCGAGAGCCGCGGCGTCGGCGAATGCCTGCAGCTGCGGGCCGGCCAAGGCCCGGCGCTGTTCTGCCTGCATCCGGCTTCCGGTTTCGCCTGGCAGTACTCGGGGCTGAGCCGTTATCTGCCGGGCAGCTACCCCATCATCGGCCTGCAGTCGCCAAGACCGGACGGCGCCATCGCCACCTGCGAGGATATCGAGCAGATGGTCGATCGTCATCTCGCCAATCTGCGCCGCCTGCAGCCGCAGGGGCCTTACTACCTGCTGGGCTATTCGCTCGGCGGCACGCTGGCGCACTCGATGGCCGCGCGCCTGCAGCAGCAGGGCGAAGAGGTGGCGTTCCTCGGCATGCTGGATACCTATCCGCCGGAAGGCCAGGATTGGACCGGCCCCAGCGAGGAGGACGCGCAGAAAGAGGTGGCGCAGGAGCAGGCCGAGTTTATGGCGGAAGATCATGGCGATCCGGCGCTGATGGCGGAGAAGGCGGCAATGTTCGACAGCATCGTCGCCAACTACCGCGACGCGGTGCGCATTCTGTCTCAGGCGCGCAGCCGGCGTTTCCACGGCACGGCGACGCTGTTTGTCGCCGACCAGACGCTGCCGCCGGAGATGGACATCGACGCCGTGTGGGCGCCGTATCTGGATGGGCTGATCTGCCATCACCAGCGCTGCGAACACGCGGACATTCTGTCGCCGGCTTCGCTGGAGACGCTCGGGCCGCTGTTGCATTCGTTGCTGACGCGGCAATACGGGTTGGTATAACGCAACCGGGCCGGGGGGCGTGCGTCCCGGCCCGTACTAAAACATGATATGCAGGACACTATGGCCAGACCTTCTTTTTTTCTTGATTTCAGTTTGCTGAGAAGCAATGCGCATTTCCGCGCGATTTTCTGCGCCCGCATGCTGTCGGTGTTTTCCCTCGGCATGTTGGCGGTGGGGGTGCCGATTCAGATCCAGGCGATGACCGGCTCCACGTTGCAGGTGGGCGTGGCGGTGGCGCTGGACGGGGTGGGCATGTTTATCGGCCTGATGCTGGGCGGCGTGCTCGCCGATCGCTACGATCGCCGCAAGTTGATCCTGTTCGCGCGCGGCACCTGCGGGCTGGGCTTTGTCGCCCTGAGTCTGAACGCCTTCGCCCCGGCGCCTTCGCTGTGGGCACTCTACCTGCTGGCGGCCTGGGACGGCTTCTTCGGGGCGCTGGGCATGACGGCGCTGATGGCGGTGATCCCGCTGCTGGTCGGGCGCGAAAACCTGGCGGCGGCGGGGGCCTTGAGCATGGTGACGGTGCGCATCGGCGCGATCCTGGCGCCGGCGCTGGGCGGGATCATCATCGTGTTCGGCGGCGTGGGGCTGGCGTTCGCCGTGGCCGCCGCCGGGACGCTGGGCACCCTTGTCCCACTGGTGCGCCTGCCGACGCTGTTGCCGCAGCAGCAGGAGCCGGAACACCCGCTGCGCGCGCTCGCCAGCGGCTTTCAGTTTGTCTGGCGCAATAAGGTGGTGGGGTCGGTGGTGCTGCTGGGAATGCTGATGAGCATCGTCGGCGCCGTCCGGGTGCTGTTCCCGGCGCTGGCGCAGGACGCTTACCACGTCGGCGCGTCCTCAATTGGCCTGATGTATTCCGCGGTGCCGCTCGGCGCGATGCTGGGCGCGCTGACCAGCGGCTGGGTGGGGCGTTTCTCTCGGCCCGGCGTGCTGATCCTGGTCGCCGCCATCGTCGCGTTTACCGCTATCACTTCGCTGGGGCTATTCAGCCACCTGGCGCCGGCGCTGCTGGCGCTGGTGTGCTACGGCTACGCCAACGCCATTGCTTCGCTCCTGCAGTTCATGCTGATCCAGAGCAATACGCCGGATCATCTGCTGGGGCGGGTGAACAGCCTCGGCACCGCGCAGGACGTCACCGGCGATTCGATCGGCGCGCTGGGGCTCGGCGTACTGGGCAGGGTGTTTACCCCACTAATGAGCGTGCTGTCGTTTGGCGCATTCGCCGCTGTGCTCGGCGTGCTGGTGGCCTTCAGCGTGCGCACGCTGCGCCAGTGCCGGCCGGCGGACGCGCTGGTCGAGCACGATGAGCCCGCGCCGGCAACCTCGGCGGCAGCGGACAACTAACCCCTCACGGCACCGGCTGTTCCGGCCGGTGCTGTTCCCCCCAGTTGCACATCATGTCGATCACCGGGATCAGCGAACGCCCGCGTTCGGACAGGCTGTACTCCACCTTGGGCGGGATCTGCGGATACTCCTTTCTCACCACCAACCGATCTCTTTCCAGCTCTTTCAGCGTCGAACTCAGCGTTTTGTAGGAAATGGTGCCGATGCAGCGCTGCAGCTCGTTGAACCGCAATACCGGCTTATACAACGCCAGCCAGTAGAGAATAATCATTTTATATTTGCCGTTAATCACCGACAACGTATAGCCATAGCCGGTGTCTTCGAGGCTGATGCCCGTTGGGCTGCAGTGGGATTCGGCTGTCATTGAGTGCTTTCTCCAGGGTAAGTATGTGTCGTGAGTGTGCGTATTTTACATTGTTCAAGCATAACCTATGATGCGCCGGTAGACACTTGACTGGAGAAATCGATATGAAAACCCTGGTGGTGGTGACCCATCCCGATATGGCGAACTCGGTGGTCAATAAACGCTGGCTGGAGGAGCTGCGGCGCTATCCGGAGCGGTATACCGTGCACGAACTGCATCAGGCCTACCCGGACTGGCAGATCGACGTCGCCCAAGAGCAGCGGCTGATCGAAGCCCATGACAACATCGTGCTGCAATTCCCGATTTTCTGGTTCAGCAGCCCGCCGCTGCTGAAAAAATGGCTGGACGATGTGCTGACCTACGGCTGGGCCTACGGTTCTCGCAGCGGCTACAAGATGCAAAACAAGAAGCTGGCGTTGGCGGTCACGGCTGGGGTGCGCGCAGAGGATTATGCGCGCGACGGGCGCTATCGCTACTCGCTGGAGGAAATCTTCCGGCCGTTTGAAGTCACCGCCGGTTACGTGCGGGCCGACTATGCCTCGTTCTTCGCCTTTTACGGCAGGGAGGCCGCTTCGGACGGCACGGTGGAACCGCTGCAATCCCACGAATTGGATCGCAGCGCACAGGGCTATCAGGCATTTCTCGCCGCCCTGAATTAACGGCACGTCCCGGATGCGCCAGGGCGTGCGCATCCGGCTACTTGTCGGCGGTGATTGTCAGCATCTATCGTGCGTGCTGTGTGAACGAGCGTGCAGGATGAAAACAGAGTGGGGGAATTACATGAACAGGAAGCGGTCGGCCAGCGGAACCCCACGTTCGAGACGCGGTGGCAGCGCGTCGTCGCGATCGTCAGGCTGAGCAGCCTGCGGCGCGGCGTCTTCGGCTTTTTCGATCATCAGCTCGCCGAGCAGGGCCAGAAAACGAGTGATCTTTTGCATATTCCCTCCGGATCCTTGATTACATTGAGAGTGATACTAATCGCCGCCTAACCGAATGGGAAAAACTTAAAACTCATATCCTAAGAACCGGATCGCATATCGCCTGACCGGGCGACGGTGGCCCATCGCCCGGTGAACCGCTTAGAAGGTGACGTTAACCTTGGCCCACAGGGTGCGGCCCGGTTCATTCACCGCGCTGTTGGCCGAGTACCCGAAGGCGCTGTTGCCCGCCAGGTTAAGGTGCTCGCTGTAGGTCTTGTTCAGGATGTTATCCAGACCGGCGCTCAGCTTGACGTTTTTATTCACCTTGTAGGCGGCATTGGCGGAAAGCACGCCGAAGCCGGCGCTTTCGGCAAAGTCTTTGCCCACCACGTTGCCTTCGTTGATCGCCACGCGGTGTTGGCTGCTGACCAGACGCCACAGGCCGGTGCCGCTCCAGTCGCCGTACTCATAGGTGAGCCCCAGGCGCGCCTCCAGCGGCGGGATCTGCGGCAGCGGGCGGCCGTCGCTGGTGTTTTTGCCCCAGGAGTAGGCCAGGCTGGCGTCGGTTTTCCAGTGCTCGCTCAGTTGATAACCCATGCCCATTTCGCCGCCCATGATGTTGGCGTTGACGTTATCGGCCTGGCTGAGGCGCGCGTTGTGCGGATCGTATTTGAACAGGATGAAATCATCGACGCGGCCTACATAAGCGGAAACCCAGCCGTTGAAGCGTTTGCCGTTGTACTGCGCGCCGATATCGAGCTGTGTGGTTTTCTCGCTCTTGACGCTGGAGAACGGATCCTTGCTGCCGTTCGGGCCAAGCTTCGGCGAGAACAGCTCCCAGTAATCCGGGAAGCGCTCGGTATAACCGACGCCGGCATACAGCATCAGCGGCAGGTCGGCCAGCGTATGCTCCAGGCGCATAAAGCCGCTCGGCAGGGTGTCCGAACGTTCCCCAGCGCTGCCGCTGCGGAAATTCTCCACCAGGGTGCGGTCGAGGCGCGCGCCGCCGATCAGTTTATCCTGTTCGCTGGTGGACCAGGTCAGTTCACTGAAGGCGCCGTAGCTGTTGAACTGGGCGTCTTTTTCCCAGTTGCCGCGGTTCATGCTGCGGTGGGTGTTGGTTTGGGTGTCCAGGCCGCTTTCAAGCTTCACGTCCTGCCACTGCCAGGTGCCCATCACGCGGCCGCCGACGGTGCGGCGATCGAGTTGCATCGTCATGCCGGAGGACATCATGTGCCCGCCGTGGCCGCCCATCCCCATGCTCATGCCGCCATGCCCCCCGTGCCCAGCCATGCCGCCGCTGCCCGGCGATCGCAGGGTGACGTTGTCCATCACGTGGTTGGCGTAGTTGTAGTAGACCTGCGCTTCCAGCTTATCCAGCACGTCGCCGATGTTGGATTTCTCCACCCGCATGCCCAGGCTTTCGCGTTTGAACTGCGAACCATCCATGCTGCGGCCGGCATAGCGCGCTTCGCCGTTGCCGCGGCCCATAGTTACTTCCAGCAGCGTGTCGGCGTCCGGCGTCCAGCCGAGTGCCAGATCGCCGTTCCACTTGTCCCAGCGCGATGGCACGCGCGTATTCGTGCCGTCCTGATAGTCGTTGGAACGGGATTTGTTGGCCATCACCCGCAGGTAGCCTTGTTCGGCGCCGAGGCTGGCGTCGATGTTCTCGTCCCAGCGGCCGTTGGAGCCGGTCAGCACGCTGGCGTTGCCCTTGATACCCGGCTTGTCGAAGCGCGGGCGTTCACGCTCGAAACGCACCGTGCCCGCCGACGATCCCGGCCCCCACAGCACCGTCTGCGGCCCCTTGGTAATGGTCAGCAGATCGAAGCTTTCCGGCGAGATGTAAGAGGTCGGCGCATCCATCCGCGCTGGGCAGGCGCCCAGCATTTCCGAACCGTCGGTGAGGATCTTCAACCGAGAGCCGAACATGCCGCGGAACACCGGGTCGCCGTTGGTGCCGCCGTTGCGGATCTGCGAAAAGCCGGGGATGGTTTTCAGGTAGTCCGAACCGTCGCTGGCCGGCACCGGCTGGCGTGGGGTTTTCGGCGAGGTGACGATGGTCAGCGGGGAGTAGAGCGGCGCGGTGACGGTGATCACGTCGCCATCATTAACCTGTGCGCCGGCAGGGTGTTGATGCGCCTGCGCCGCGTGGCCGGCCAGCAGAAACAGCGGCATGGCGGTGGTAATGGCGCGGTTGACGGCGTTCTTTTTATAAGTCGGTTTAAACATCATCTTTCCTTAAGCTAACTTTTTCCGTGCTTGGCCGAGGGATTATTCAGGCGTGGGGCGTCCTGGCGAAAATCACCATCGGAAAATACGGGGGTTAATTCCATCAACCTGGAAATAACCGGATTAATAATGTCGTCTCGATGATTAACCGTTGGGCGAATTAATTCCGCCGGGTTGAAACGATCAACGGCAATACAGAGAACGGCAATGGGCTTATTGTTAAATCAGAGGAAAGAGATGGGGGGCGCGCGCGGCTGTAATTCGGTGTGAACAACGTGGGCAAACAGAGGGACGAGATAGTGGATCGGCGGCGGGCGCGAAGCCAGCGACTGGGACCAGAACAGCGGGCCGTGGCTCACGTCCAGCAGCGGCGCGTGCAGCAACAGCACGCAGTAGCCGCAGGCGCTGTCGTCCATCATCATCGCCATGTTGTGGTGGCCGCCGCCGTGCTGCATCAGTGGCTGTGAGGCTTTCTCAGGCTCAGGCGGCGGCGAGTGCATCCCGTGATGCATCGGCATATCCATGCCGCAATCCGCCATGACGGTCGCTCCAGCACTTCCGGCGCGCACATGCTCCAGGGATCGCGAGACCACCGGCGCAATGAACAACATCAGAATGGCAAACACCCCTAACCAGGCGGCGGCCCGATTTCGCGATGTAGAGCGCTGAATTAACGACACAATCAACCTAAAAAAAGGGTTAACACAGGGTAGGGAATTGTACTGGTTTATGTCGAAATGTTAAAACCTTTTATTTCCGGCCAACGATCTGTTGATGAAAATGAGATCAAAACAGTGATTCAAATTTAAGCGGAATTATATGCAAAGCGGCCAAGGGATACGCAGCCAGTTATAAATTCCAAAGATATGTCGAGAATGGAACCCGCAAAAATATACTCAATAACAAGGGCGTGCTAGGCTTTTATTTTTCGCTTGATAAGGGGAACCAACGATGGATTTGACCACTCAGGACGCACTGGACTGGCTTAATGACGGTATTGAAACGCTCAAAACCGGTGAGATCAACCGTTACAGTGCAGAGGGCTACGCGCGGGGGTATGAGCTCGGTTTTCTGTACGGAACCTTGCGCACCTTACTGGCCACGCAAAAAATTACCCGTGAAGAGTACGATAAGTTACACAGTACACTGAGCCATACCCGCCACGCTTGCATGCGAGAATGACAAGCTGGCTTTCACGCGGCGTTGCCTGCCGACAACGCCTTGAGCTTATTTCGATTTAACGCGCCAAACGGTGTTGCCGACGTCATCAGCAATCAGCAGGGCGCCGGTCTTGTCGACCGCCAATCCTACCGGTGCGCCATAGAGTTCCTTCTCGTCGTCGGAGACAAAGCCGGTGACCACCGCTTTGAGTTTGCCGACCGGCTTACCTTGCTCAAACGCCACGTAGCTGACCCGGTAGCCGTTCAGCGGCGAGCGATCCCAGCTGCCGTGTTCGCTGACGAAGGCGCCGCCGCGATACTCGGCCGGCAGAGCGTCCGCCGTGTAGAACAGCAGCCCCAGCGGCGCGACGTGGGAGCTGAGGGCGTAGTCCGGCTTGATGGCTTTCGCCACCAGATCCGGCCGCGCCGGCTGCACCCGCCGATCGACGTGCTGGCCGAAATAGCTGTAAGGCCAGCCGTAGAAGCCGCCGTCCTGCACCGAGGTCAGGTAGTCCGGCACCAGATCGGCGCCGATCTCGTCACGCTCGTTGACGATGGCCCATAGCTTGCCGCTGTGCGGTTCCCACTGCAGCCCGGTCGGATTGCGCAGGCCGCTGGCGAAGATGCGGCTGGCACCGGAGGCGGTGTCCACTTCCAGCACGGCGGCGCGGCGGTACTCTACGGCCAGGCCGTTTTCGGTGATGTTGCTGTTTGAACCGACGCCGACATACAGCTTTTTACCGTCCGGGCTGGCCAGCAGGGCCTTGGTCCAATGATGGTTGATGGTGTCCGGCAGGTCGGCCAGCTCTTTACCCGCATCGCTGATGCGCGTTTCGCCCGGCTGATAGGCGTACTGCATGATGTTGCCGGTGTTGGCCACATACAGGGTGTTGCCAATCAGCTGGACGCCGAACGGCGAATCGAGCCCTTCGAGGAAGACATGCTTTTCCCAGCTGCCATCGGCGGTTGGGCGCAGCAGGGTAATCCGGTTGCCCCCTTTGCCGCCTTTACCGGACTGGCCCTTCACCAAACCGGCGATCATCTGCTTGGGCGTGCTCACCGCTTCGGTGCCCGGCCCGTTGGCTTCCACCACCAAAACATCGCCGTTGGGCAGGGTAAGCAGCTGGCGCGGGTGCAGCAAACCGTCCGCCACCTTATCGATTTTCAAGCCTTCGGCCACTTTCGGCATCTGATTTTGCTGCCAGCCGACGCCCTTTGGCACCTGCATCGGCGGCATCAGGAAGTCTTGCGCCGCCGGCAACGTCGGATCCGGCCCCATTTGTTGTTCCGGTGAAATGACGGCGCTGTTATCGCAGCCGGCCAGCGCCAGCACGGCCGAAAGCGCAATCGCGATCGATGATAGCTTCATGAAAACCTCCTTATTATTTTGCGCGGGCGCCCACGGCCAGCAGAATGTTGGCGAGGCTCAGCAGCGCGACCACGATCGCAGACAGCACCAGACCTTGCGGCACCACGGCATACGCATCCCGGCTATGCACGAAAGCGTTGATGATGGCGAGAACGATGGCCAGCAAGTTCAGCCAGAAATGGAGCTTGACCGATGGCCCCTGCAGCCGGCCGCTGCCGAACCACACCTGCACCAGGTTAATCAGACGGGGAATAATGGCAAAAATCAGGCCGATGGCGATCAGCCAGCTGGCACCGTTGACCCACTGAATATTCGCCGTGCAGGCATAGATAATGTCGAAAATCAGCGCAGCGGTGAAAAATCCGTAGGGTATCGGATTGAGCCATTCATAGACGGCCACCGCGACCGCTGAAGGCCTTGCTGTCGTTTGCGTGGTCATGCAGGTATCTCCATGAAAAATGATAGGTAAAAAAGGGCGTTGGCCCCTTAAAGCTTTGTTCAGATTCACCGATTTGAACAATTTTGATTCTCATTTTTAGCATGCGATGTTAAAACCGAAACCCTCACTGCGGCATTATCAATGGCTTAGCAACATCGGGAGGAAGGGCATGAGTATAGAGCGCGTTCAGCGATTTCTGGCCGAGCACGCGCCGGAAACGGCGGTGACGGTGCTGGCAAAGAATACCGCTACGGTGGCGCTGGCGGCGGAAGCCTTTGGCGTGGAGAGCGGGCAGATCGCCAAGACGCTGTCGTTTCGCGTGAACGACGGCGTAGTGCTGTTGGTGATGGCGGGAACCGCCAGAATCGATAACAAGAAGTACAAACAATTCTTCGGCATAAAGGCGCGCATGCTGCCGGCGGAGGAGGTGGAGGCGCTGACCGGCTATCCACCGGGCGGCGTTTGCCCCTTCGCCGCACCGGCAGCGGTAAGAATTTACTGCGATCGCAGCCTGTGCTGCTATGGTGAAGTGCTTCCGGCAGGCGGCAGCGATAACTCAGGCGTGAGAATTGCGCCACAACGCCTGGCCAGCATTACCGGAGCAGAGTGGATTGACGTGACGGGGTAACGTTAAGTGACCACGTCACAATTGCGTTATGTTAAATAGCGTGCATCATCTCGTGATTAATGTGCTGTTTTAGCTGGAAAAATTACTAGTTCATCGGGTTATGGCACACCGCTTCGATATTGTGGCCATCCGGGCCGATCACAAATGCCGCATAGTAGTGGGCATGGTAATTGGGCCGTAAACCGGGTGCGCCATTGTCTTTGCCGCCGGCATTTAGCGCGGCGTGGTAGAACGCATCGACCTGTTCACGGCTGCTTGCGGCAAATGCCAGGTGCAGATGCGCCGGTTTTTCATCGGTTTGAAACAGGCACAATGACACGTTAGCCCGATCGTGACAAAGTTCGACGCCATAGCCGGGTTCGCCTTCGGCAACGATCTTTACGCCCAGCGGCGCGAGTGCATTGAGGAAAAACGCTTTACTAAGGGCAAAGTCGCTGACGCCAAATTTCACATGGTCAAACATGGGGAGGCTCCTGGAATGTGTCCCCATTCAGTATAGCCAACGCCGTGGTGGGCGCCGAAAACGATGAAAACGGACACCAATGCGCATTTAGCGTACAAATAGTGCCCGTTGTAATGACGCGTTTTGGAGAAATCTGCAGTCGTAGCAGCCACGTTTTGCCAGATTTTACGTAGCGCGATCAAAAAAGCAGGGGATTTTTACTCCTTATCGGCGGAAATGCGCCATTGAAATCATGTCCGGTCATCATTATTGGAGCGGAAAATGACAGAGCGCATCATCACGGTCGAGCCTTATGATCCGCGTTATAAAGATGCAGCGCTGAAACTACGCGAGATATTGGCTGGCGTATTAACGGCAATTCATCATATCGGCAGTACAGCAGTGCCAAACCAACGATTGATATCTTGCTGAAGATTGAAAGCCTGGCGGCGTTGGATGGTATGAATGACAAGATGCATGACATGAGATCTACGCCGCGTGGCGAGAACGGCATTACCGGCAGGCGTTACTACAAGGGAAACATCAATCATATGTATCATGCGCAGGCATTTACTGCAGGAAGAGAACAGGCGAGCAGACAGTTGGCGTTCAGACATTCTCTGCGCAAGCATCATGGTGTTGCTGAGCAACACAAACACCAGACAGCAGAAGACCGCCGGGCTTATGGCCGGTTGAAAAACGAATTAGTTCAGCGGCATGAGCAGCCGGCGCAGGCATGAATCAGGCCTGGACGGCAGAATCCACATATCGTCACCTTGGTGCGCATAATGTATATTATGTTAAATTGAATTGCTGGATACGCACCAGGGTCATCCCTGAGCATCTTCTCTCCTCACCTGCAGCTTTATCCCTCCGACATCTGTCTTCTGCCTGGCTTGTTGTCATTCCATTAGATCGGCTTTTAAACCTGGCTCAATCATCAGTCGGCGTGCCTTGATGAAATCGCATTTGCCAACCCGCCTTGGCTGTCAGAAGCCAAATCGACGAACGCTCTGTGCAACGCACGGCGTGGCCCTGCGCGTCACGCTGAAAACTTTTATACGTCAGCAATATGGCGCTATCACTGATTTGCGCCAGCTTAAAACCTTCGGCGAAAATCTGCGGATAATCCGTTTCCATCTCCAGCGCCGCAACGGTCTGGCGTTTGTCATAACGTAGGCCTGAGCGGCCAATCTCTTCAAAGTCTTCATGCAGCAATGCCGCGACACGCTTCGGATCGCAGCGCGTTGTTGGCTGGTGCAGTTCAACCTCAAGCGCCTGGATGTGGCTAAGCCGCTCTGCAAAATGGGTCAAAATGCCCTCCTTTTTGATCGCGCTACGTGAAATCTGGCAAACTTCGGCAGTCTATCTACACCAGAATGACACTCGTGAAACCTGACTATTCCCAGGATTCCTTCTCTCATCAAGCCTCAATAGTGACATCGTCACATAAAAAGGAAGCCTTACGCCTGTTTCCCAGCCAAATGCGACCGCCGAACCCGCAATTCCCCGTGCCGCCAAGCGCCGTCTACCGTGGCGCGATTGTCGATCAGGCGATTCAAGGCCTCTTCGACCAGCCGGTCGATTCGTTGGCTGTAGCTGGTCAGCGCCCAGTTGGCTGAGCCGGCCTCGTCGATATCGTCGAAACCTACCACGGCCATCGCAGACGACGGCGCCGTTTGCCTGAGCGCTTCGAGCGCCCCCAGCGCCAACACGTCGTTCTCGCAGAACAGCGCCTCAACCCGCTCGCTTTCCGGCGTTGCCTGCAGGTATTCGCTCATCAGCTGGAAACCGCGTTGGCGATCGTAATGGCCGGCGGTGAGCACCCGATCCAACTGAAAGCCGGCGGCCATCAGTTTGTCGCGGTAGCCTTCCATGCGCAGCAAATGGCTGCTTTGCGTGTCCGGCCCCTTCATGTAACCAAAGCGCCGATGCCCTTGCTCTATCAGCAGCGCGGCGATCTCTTCGCCGGCGCGGTAGCCGTCGATATTGACCACATCAATGTGTTCGCTTTCCGTATTGCGGCATACCTGCACCAGCGGTATCTGATGCAGATCTTGCGCGATCGCTGCCCACTCTTGGGTTAACACCGTCGCCAGAAACAAAATGCCGTCGACCTGCAGTTGATCGGCCATCGCCATCACCGCCCGGTAGTTTTCCCCGGCGGTGATGTTCAGCAACAGCGCCATATAACCGCGGGTTTGCAGCTGTTTGGTCACCATATCGAGCATCATCATTGAATGCGGGTTCTTCATCTCGTCGATGGCCACGCCAATGATGTGCGTGCGTTTTTGCGACAGGCTGCGCGCCAGCAGATTTGGCCGATAGCCCAGCTCGGCCGCCGCCGCCAGCACGCTTTCACGCGCGCTGTCCGAGATCGAGGCGCCGGGCGTAAAGGCACGCGATACCGTCCATTTAGAGACGCCGGCCTTTTCGGCGACGTCGCTGGCGGTGGCTTTGTGGTGTTTCATCATGGTTGCGTCGATCCCTGCTTCGGTGAAGTCAAACTATACCCCGCTCGCTCAGATCCCCTAAGCGCCCGCCGGCATTTCTGCTGCAATTATGTCCTGTTTTTGCACCCGATTGCAAATCGTTATGCAACCGGGTGCAAAACGTAAACAGTTTGTGATCGCCAGCGCTGTTTTCACCTTTCCCCTGTTGACCAAATTTTATTCATGGCCGACATTCACGGTGGCATTCAGAGACGCATCGCCGTTTTGTCTCCTGTTTTGCACCCGGTTGCAAATACACTGTTTTTACACAACGCCTCTCTTCTCAACAGGATACCGTAATGAAAAAAACCAGACTGTTGTTGATGTTAGCCTGCTCGCTGTTTGTGGTGACCGCCCAGGCCAAGACCTACCAGGTCGGCGTGGCGCTAGCCAACTTCGATCTCAACTTCGTCTCCATCCTGCGCAGCCAAATGGCGCGGGAACTGGCTGCGCAGCAGCTGCAAGGCCAGTTCGTCGATGCCAAAGGCGATGTCGCCCTGCAGGTGCAACAGGTGGACGATCTGATTAATCAGGGCGTGGACGCCATTATCCTCAACCCGGTTGATACGCAAGGCGTCCAGCCGATGATAGCGGCCGCCAAACGCGCCGCGATCCCCCTGATCTTCGTCAACCGCAAACCCGAAGTGCCGCTGAGCGGCGCGACGGCCTACGTCGGCTCCGATTCGGCGCTCAGCGGCCGCCTGCAGATGGAGGCTCTGGCGAAAAAAATGAATTACCGCGGCAACGTGGCGATCCTGATGGGCGCCCTCTCCAACGAAGAAACCCGCGAACGCACCCGCGCGGTTGAAGCGGTGATCGCCAAACACAAAGACCTCAAAGTGGTAGAGAAACAGACCGCAAAATGGCAGCGCAATGAAGCGGTCGATGTGGTTTCCGGCTGGTTGCTGAACGGCGTAGCGATCGATGCGATCGCCGCCAACAACGATGAGATGGCTATCGGCGCGATCATGGCGCTGAAGCAGGCCAAAAAGAATGGCGTGCTGGTTGCCGGTATCGACGGCACGCCCGACGGCCTGCAATTTATCAAAACCGGCGACCTGGCGGTGACCATTTTCCAGGATGCCAAAGCCCAGGCGATCGGCGCGGTGCAAGTGACTCGCGCCCTGTTGGATCACGCCAAAACCGAGCCTTACAACTGGGTGCCTTACGCCACCGTAACGCGAGAAAACTACCCGGAATTTGCGCAGATGAACCAGAAATAAACCGTTGCCACTCTCTTTTTCAACCTATTTTGCACCCGAGTGCAAAGCCACAATATCAGGAGTCAGCATGTTAAATGGTGAAAGAAGCATCCCTCGCCCGCTGCGTTGGGCGATGATCGGCGGCGGCCGCCTCAGCCAGGTGGGCTACAAGCACCGTTCCGGCGCACTGCGCGACAACACCGCCTATCGGTTGGTTGCCGGCGCCTTTGATATCGACGCGGCGCGCGGACGCGAGTTTGGCGTCAACCTCGGCGTGCCCGCCGAACGCTGTTATGACGACTATCAACAGCTGCTGGATCAAGAAGCCGACCGCGAAGATGGCGCTGAGGTGGTGACCATCGCCACCCCTAACGGCACCCACTATGAAATTACGCGCGCCGCGCTGAATGCCGGCCTGCATGTCATCTGCGAAAAGCCGCTGTTCTTCACCACGGCGGAGGCGAGAGAAATCAAGGCGTTGGCGGCGGAGAAAGGCCTGATCGTCGGCGTAACCTACGGCTTCTCCGGCCATCCGCTGCTGATGCAGATGCGCGCCATGATCGCGAACGGCGACATCGGCGAAATACGCATGGTCGAATTGCAATACACCCACGGCTTCAATGCCAACGAAAGCGCAGACAAGTTCGAGGCGCAAAAGTGGCGCGTCGATCCGAAAATCGCCGGCCCCTCTTTTGTGCTGGGCGACATCTCCACCCACACCTTCTACATCTCGCAGCTGGTGATGCCCGACATGAAGATTACCTCCCTGCTGTGCGATCGCCAGAGTTTTATTCCTTCCCGCGCCCCGCTGGAAGACAACGCCATGGTGCTGATGCACTACGAAAACGGCGCCGTCGGCCGCATGTGGGCCTCCGCCGTCAACGCCGGCGCGATGGACAGCCAAAGCATCCGCGTGGTCGGCTCGCTCGCCAGCCTGCAGTGGAGCGACGCTGCCCCCGGCGAATTGCGCTATGAGATCCAGGGGCAGCCCAACCAGATCCTGCACCACGGCATGCCCTATCTGGACGACAGCGCCCTGGCCGAAGAGCGGCTCGGCGCGCTGCACACCGAAGGCCTGGCCGAATCCTGGGCCAATATTTACCTCAAGTTCGCCATCGCCATCAGCGCCAGCCAGCGCGGCGATCGGCAGACGCTGGCCACGCTGATCTACCCGGATATCGACGCCGGGCTGGAAGGCGTGCGCTGGATTGAAAACTGCGTTCGTTCCGCCGACAACGGCGCCACCTGGGTTAATTACCAATAAGGAAAGCACCATGAAACTTTCATTCTGTACCGATAGCCTGGGCCATTTACCCTTCGAGCAGATGCTGGACCGGCTGCTGGAGCTGGGGGTGCGCGGCGTGGAAATGACCACCGGCGGCTGGTCTCCGGCGCCCCATCTGGATGCCGACGATCTGCTGGCCAACCCCGCCAAACGCCGGCAGCTGCTGCAGGCGCTGGCCAGCCGCGGCATGGAGATCGCCGCGCTCAACGTCTCCGGCAATCCGCTCGATCCGGGCGAACTGGGGCAACGCCATCAGCGCCAAACCGACAATACGCTGGAGCTGGCCGGGCTGCTGGGAGTGAAAAAGATCGTTATGATGAGCGGCCTGCCGCCGGCCAGCCCGCATGACACCATCCCCAACTGGATCACCTATACCGTCAGCTGGCCGCCCACGGTGAAAAACTGCCTGGACTATCAATGGAATGAAGTGGCGATCCCCTATTGGCAGGCGCTGGTCGCCCGAGCCAAAGCGTGCGGCGTCGAGCGCTTTGCGCTGGAAAACTTCAGCGCCATGCTGGTGTGGAACCCGGAAACGCTGTTCCGGCTGCGCGAGGCCGTTGGCCCGATGGTGGGCCTGAACCTCGATCCCAGTCACTTGCTCTGGATGGGGGCAGATCCCATCGCGGTGGCCCGCGCCCTTGGCCCCGCCATTCACCATGTGCATGGCAAAGACGTGCGCCTTGAGCGCGGCGTCGTCGAGGTTAACGGGCTGCTGGAGACCAAACCGATAGATGACGTGGCCGGCCGCGCCTGGAACTATGTCGCCGTCGGCTGCGGGCGGGATCTGCAGTGGTGGAAGGAATTCTTCTCGGTGGTGCGCATGATGGGCTACAACGACTGGGTGTCGCTGGAAATGGAAGACCTGACCATGTCGGTCGATGCCGGCATCGTTTCTTCCGTTCAGGCGCTGCAGCAATCGATTAGCCAATAACACCCTGCGCGGCGGCCATGGCCGCTGCGCCTCTTTCTCACCACAAACACGGGGATTAACCATCCCCGTGTCCTTGGTTCGATTAGATGTTTTAGCTATTGTGACCGTCTCTTGCGTGCCAGATATGCTCATAGGATGATTCCAGAATAACGCTTATGCTATCCATTTTCGCCGGCCACTTCAGACTGGCTGGCAAAGCCGGTTCAGAACGGCCCATCTGCGGAAAAATCTTCTCAGGCAGTTCGGCAATCGGCCGGTACATTCCCACCACCTCACCAATAATTACCAGGGCTGGTGATTCGACCTGCTCCTCTGCAACGATCTTTCCTAATGCATCCAGAGTGCCCACCAGCACGCGCTGCTGAGGCTGAGTGCCGCGTTCAATCACCGCCACGGGCGTTGAGCCGGGTAAGCCATGGGCAATCAAGCGCTGGCTGATAACAGGGCTGTTGGCAATCCCCATATAGAAGACCAGCGTCTGGCGCGCGGCGGCCAGTACGGACCAGTCAACGTCCGGTTCCCCTTCCGGGCCATGTCCGGTGACAAACCTGACGGACTGTGCCAGGTTTCGGTGCGTCAGCGGGATCCCGCTGGCTGCGGCACAGCCCATTGCCGCCGTGATACCGGGCACAACATTGCACACAATCCCCTTCTGCTGGCAGCAGGCCATTTCTTCCCCACCCCGGCCAAAGATGAACGGGTCGCCGCCCTTCAGGCGCACTACACGGTGCCCCGCCAGCGCCAGATCAACCAGCAACATATTGATTTCATGCTGTTCAAGGCGATGATTGCGCGGGGATTTGCCGACATCGATCCGCAGTGCAGTGTCCGGCGCCAGCGCCAGCACCGCATCGGACACCAGCCGGTCAAAGACCACGACATCGGCCTGCAGGATAACGCGCAGCGCTTTCAGGGTCAGCAGTTCAGTATCACCCGGCCCTGCGCCCACCAGCCAGACGTCACCCCGGCGCACCGGGCTGCGTTGGTCTGCCAGGGCCATAATCTGCGCTATCGGCAACATGTTGCTAGTTTTCATGGGCGTTCTTCCATCGTCAGGGCGGCCAGCTGGCCGGCAATAAACGTTTTCAGCTCCGGCACGCAGGAGCCGCAGTTAGTGCCACATTTCAGCTTTGAGCCGAGCTGTTGCACGCTGTGGCATCCCTGCCGCACAGCGTCGACAATCTGCGCTTCGCCAACAGAAAAACAGCTGCAAATCATTTTGCCGGTGGCGGCCTTATGGCTGCCGGCCTGGCCCGCCAGTAACGCCAGCCGCTGCGGTGCCGTGTCCGGCGGGGTGATAAAGGCAGACAATATCGCTTGCCTGTCCGGCAGCAGTGGGCTTCGGCGCGCGTAAAATGCCAGCTGCAGTTCGCCCTGCGCCCACACCAGCAGGTTGAAGCCCTCATCCCCCATCCGGGCGCTCTGGCAGGTTTTCCCCTCCAGCGGATAATGTTCATTCAGCCACGCCATCCACTCCTCCTGGAGCGAAGAATCCGCTAACGTAAAATGCGTGACGCCCGGTTGGGTGATGCGGCTCCAGTAGGCGGTGGCAGGCGCGGCGATCCCCTCTCCCCGAATAAACAGCTCTGCATACCAAGCCGCTTTCCATTTCGTCAGATTGACCGGCATATGCTTACTTTCCGGTTGCCCGGAAAGAGGATCGGTAACGGGAGCTATCAGCGCATCGACCCGGGCCTGCCGGCTAAAATGGCTGTTCCAATGGATCGGCACGAAAATACTGCCGCGAGGCTGAAGATGATCGGGTTGCGCGCGTAACAGCAGCCAGCCATGGGATGAGGTTACACGCAGCAACTCACCCGCCTGAATGCCCGGCGCATCATCCGGATGAAACTGACAGTACGGCTCGCTGATATGCTGCATCAGGCGAGCAGACTTGCCGGTTCGCGTCATGGTGTGCCACTGGTCGCGCACCCTTCCGGTGTTCATGATCAGCGGATAAGCCGCAGTGGGCTGGCTGGCGGGCAGCGCCGGGGTGACGGCGATCAACCGCGCTTTACCGTCAGGGTGAAAAAAGGTTTTATTTGTAAATAGTCGCGGCGTACCCTGCGGCCGTGCGGCATTAACCGGCCACTGGATCGGCTGCAGGGTATCCCATTCTTCATTGGACAACTGCGCCAGCCCGCTGATGTCAAACGCCCGAGTGCCTGCATTTTCAAAGCCGGACAAGGCCGCATGTTCGCGGAAAATATCTGCCGGATGCTGCCAGGCAAAGGCCTCCGCAAACCCCAGCCGCTGCGCAACCTGGCTGAGGATCCACCAGTCAGGTTTGGCCTCCCCAGGTGCAGCCAGAAACGCGCGTTGCCGGGAGATACAGCGTTCCGAATTGGTCACCGTGCCATTTTTCTCCCCCCAGCCCAGGGCGGGCAGCAGAATATGCGCGGCGCGGGTGGTGTCCGTGTCACGCAGAATGTCGGACACAATAACCAGAGGACAACGCGCCAGACCGGCCCGCACGCGATCGGCATCCGGAAGTGACACCAGCGGATTGGTGCCCATGATCCAGACGGCTTTTATCTCTCCCTTCTCGATAGCGCGGAAGAGATCGATGGCATTGAGTCCAGGGCTCTGCGCGACGTTATCGCTGTGCCAGAAACGCCCGACCCGTGTAATCTCTTCGGCGGTAAATCCCATATGGCAGGCCAGCTGGTTTGCCAGCCCGCCGACTTCACGTCCGCCCATCGCATTCGGCTGGCCCGTTATCGAAAATGGCCCGCTGCCAGCGTGTCCAATCTGGCCGGTTGCCAGATGCAGGTTAATTATCGCGTTGCATTTGTCGACGCCCGAACTGGACTGGTTGATCCCCATCGAATACAGCGTGACCAGCCGCTGGCTCCGGGCTATCCGTTGATAAAACGCCTGTAATTGCGAGGAGGCGATCCCGCAATAGTCCGCCGTCTTCTCCAGGCTCCACGCTTTTGCTGTCTGTAAGGTTTCTTCTGCCCCGCTCGTGTGGTGCTGCAGAAAAGCGGTATCCAGTTTTCCGCGCGCTGCCATCTCGTTCAGTGCGCCGCAGAACAGCGCCGCATCGCTGCTCGGACGCAGTGCCAGATGCAGATCGGCAATATCACAGGTGGCGGTCTTACGCGGATCAACGACGATAATCTGCATCTCCGGCCTCTCCGCTTTGGCTTTCGCCAGCCGCTGATACACCACCGGATGCGCCCAGGCGGTGTTCGAACCTACCAGAATAACGCAGTCTGCCTGCTCCAGATCATCATAATTGCAGGGGACGGCATCGGCGCCGAACGCCCGCTTGTAGCCCACCACGGCGGAGGCCATGCACAACCTGGAGTTGGTATCCATGTTGCCCGCCCCGATAAACCCTTTCATCAGCTTGTTGGCGACGTAGTAATCCTCCGTCAGCAGTTGGCCCGAGCCATAAAACGCGACCGATTGCGGTCCATGCTCGTCAATCGTCGCCTGTAGCCCTTGTGCGACAGCGTCTAACGCCTGCGGCCAGCTCACGGGTTGATGATGGATTTCAGGCTGGAGCAGACGCCCCTGTAAGCCCAACGTTTCACCCAGCGCGCTGCCCTTCACGCACAGCCTTCCGCGATTCGCCGGATGTGCCGGGTCGCCGCTGGCGGCGAAGCCATCAGCCTGTGGCTGCATACTGACGCCGCAGCCCACGCCGCAATAGGCGCAGGTGGTTTTCACGACCGGAGACGCTGTTTTCATAGGTTGACCGTTTCAATGATTTTGGCGGACGCAACGCCCTGCGTTCGTGCCTGAACCCAGACGCGGCCATCTTCCACTTTCACCGCCCAGCTTCGCAGCGCATGCGGCGAATTGTCCAGGCTGCGGCCGTCCCGTAAGCTGAAGCGCTGTTTATAGAGCGGGGAAATCACCACCGGTTCGCCTTTGACATCGCCCACGAGCCCGCGCGCCAGCACATTGGCGTCGCTGTCTGGTTCATGATTGCTCAGCGCAAAAACCTGCTGTGGATGACCGGGCAGATAGAACAGCGCAATCTGCTGGCTCGCCAGGCGCGCCGCCATTCCCGCATTCGCCGGGATGGCGCTCAGGCTGCACACTTCCACCCAGCCCGGTGCGGGCTCCTGCGTATTTTCTGCGGCAGGCACGGCGAGCATGCTGCGCTCCTCATGCGTTGCAGGCCGCAGTTGTTGACGTTCGCTCACCATCACGACCCCTTCGTCAGGGACTTCGCTGTTTACAAACGGTCTGAACAGCGCCAGGCGATCCGGCGAGGCCAGAGTGGTCTGCCATTCACACTGGTACGTCGCTACCACCGCAGACATTTCACGATCCAGTTCATCCGCAATTTGCAGGCTGTCGTCCAGAATCACCTGGCGCAGGTAGTCGATGCCCCCTTCGAGGTTATCCATCCAAGTGCTGGTGCGCTGCAGCCGGTCAGCGGTGCGGATGTAGAACATCAGTAAGCGGTCAACGGTACGAATGAGCTGCTCTGTGCTCATGTCCTGCGCCAGCAAATCAGCATGGCGGGGCTTCATTCCCCCGTTGCCGCAGACATACAGGTTCCAGCCCTTATCCGTGGCAATTACCCCCACATCTTTACTTTGGGCTTCGGCACACTCGCGGGTACAACCCGAGACGGCCATTTTGATTTTGTGAGGCGAACGCAGCCCTTTGTAGCGGTGCTCTAATTGCAGCGCGAGCGAGGTGGAGTCCTGTACGCCGTAGCGACACCAGCTCGACCCGACGCAGGATTTCACCGTACGCAGAGATTTGCCGTAGGCATGACCGGTTTCAAAACCGGCATCAACCAGTTGCTGCCAGATCTCCGGCAGTTGCTCCAGACGCGCGCCGAACAGGTCGATTCGCTGCCCTCCGGTAATTTTGGTGTAGAGCTTGTAACGCCTGGCGACTTCGCCGATGGCGATAAGCCCTTCGGGGGTTATCTCTCCCGCCGGAACGCGCGGTACGATGGAATAGGTCCCGTCCTTCTGGATATTGGCGAAATAACGATCGTTGGTGTCCTGCAGTGGCAAATGCTGCGGTTTCAACAGGTAGTCGTTCCAGCATGATGCCAGTATCGATCCGACCAGCGGCTTGCAGATTTCACACCCGCTGCCGTGGCCGTGCTTTTCAATCAGTTCCCCGAACGTGCGGATATTGCCCACCCGAACCAGGTGATAAATCTCCTGGCGCGAATACGCGAAATGCTCACAGATGTCTTTTTTCACCTCGACGCCCATGTCGGACAGCGCATATTCCATCACCTGCTTGGTGAGTGCGGCGCAGCCCCCACAGCCCGTCGCCGCTTTGGTGCAGGCTTTTATCGCCGCCATATCGTGGCAGCCGTTCTTCACGGCGTTACGGACATCGCCTTTACTGACGTTGTGGCAGGAACAAATTTGCGCGCTATCGGGCAGGGCTGCGATGCCCAGCACGGGTTTGTCTGCGCCCGACCCGGCAGGCAAAATGAGGGATTCAGGTTTGGCTGGCAGCGGCATATCGTTGAGCATCATTTGCAGCAACGTGCTGTATTCCGCGCTGTCGCCCACCAGCACCGCCCCCAGCAGCCGTTTGCGATCCTGCGATACCACGATTTTCTTATACACTTCCGCCGGACCGTCTACCCAGCTGTAGTTCTGGCTACCTGGGGTACGCCCATGCGCGTCACCAATCGATGCCACCTCAACACCAAGAAGCTTAAGTTTGGTGCTCATGTCCGCGCCCTTAAAGACGGCGTCGCCGCCCGTCAGGGTATCCGCCAGCGCACGAGCCATCTGATAACCCGGCGCCACCAGGCCGAAGATCTGCCCGTTCCACAGCGCACATTCGCCGATCGCATAAATAGCCGGGTCGGACGTCTGGCAGCGATCGTCAATCACAATGCCGCCGCGCGGCCCCACTTCAAGCCCGCACGCTCTCGCAAGCTGATCGCGTGGGCGGATCCCTGCGGAAAATAGCACCAGATCGGTTTCCAGATAGCTGCCATCGGCAAACACCATCCGGTAATGGCTCTCCTCGCCCGCAGTAATGGCCTGGGTTTCTTTCCCGGTATGCACCTTCACGTCCAGCGCTTCAATTTTACGGCGCAGCATCGCGGCACCGCCGTCGTCGAGCTGAACCCCCATCAGCCGCGGTGCAAACTCCACCACGTGCGTATCCAGCCCGAGCTGTTTCAGCGCGTTGGCCGCCTCCAGCCCCAGTAATCCCCCGCCGACAACCACGCCCGTTTTGCCGTTTGCCGCGCAGGCCTGAATGGCCGCAAGATCGTCAAGCGTGCGGTAAACCAGGCAGCCCGGCGCATCATTGCCAGGGATCGGCGGCACAAACGGATAGGATCCTGTTGCCAGCACCAGTACATCGTAAGCCGTCTGCCGCCCCTGGTGATCGACCACAAAACGGTGTTTTGTATCAACGAGCCCGATGCTGTGCCCCAGACGCAGTTCAATCCCGGTCGATTCGAAAAATCCCTTTTCAACCATTGAGAGGGATTCCGCCGTGCGGCCAGAGAAGTATTCGGACAAATGCACACGGTCGTAGGCGGGCGAGGCCTCTTCGGCAAACACAATCACCTGGTATTGCAGATGCAGCTCACGCGCAACCAACTGCTCTAAAAAATGATGGCCCACCATGCCGTGTCCGGCCATAACCAATACGGGTTTCGACATTGAATGACTCCTCGCCACCTCGACGGGTAACGGTTCTGATTTAACAGGCTGTAAGCCAGAGGCATCCGGCTCATTACCGGGACTGAAGACGCTGAAGGGCAACGGTTGACCAGCGGGCGTGCCGATCCGCTGGAGGTATTGCGGGCCATCGCTGATATCGCCCCACAGCAACACCCCTTTCAGTTGGTTGTCGCAGAGCACCAGCCTTCGATAATGCCCGTCAAACGGGTCAAAGGTGGTATGGGTCTGAGCGCCATCGCGGCTGTGTAATTCACCGGCGCAGAACAAATTCAGGCCCGTGACCTTAAGGCGCAGCGGGACATTCTGCACCTCGAATGAAGTGGCTTTGTCGCCCCCCGCCAGCCGCGAGGCCAGCGTTTCAGCCTGCTGCCAGCACGGGGCCACCAGGCCAAAAGTGAGTTCGCCCCACTGGCAACATTCTCCAATTGCCGAGATGTGCGGGTCAGCGGTTTGCAGCTGCGGGTTCACCAGAATACCGCGATCGCACGGCAAGCCGGACCGTTGTGCCAGCGCGATGTTCGGCCGCACGCCCACAGAGAGCACGACCCGCTCCGCCGCTATTCCGCGCCCATCATTAAGATTCACCCTGCTGACGTTGCCAGCGGCATCAGCGCTGAATGACACCGTTTCAGCCTGCAAAATGACGTTGATGCCGCGTAATGAGAGCCCCTCGTGCAACAGTTTTCCGGCGTGTTCATCCAGCTGCTGATCCATCAGATGTGTGCCGCGATGTAGCAGGCTCACCCGCATTCCACGCCGCGCCAGGGCCGCCGCCGCCTCCACGCCCAGCACGCCGCCGCCGATCACCGCAACCGGTTGGCCTGCGTAGGTTCCCTGCAGAATATTTTCGACATCCTGCTGAGTGCGGAACCCGTAGATACCCGGCAATTCGACCCCAGGCAGGGGGGGCAGAAATGGCCGTGAGCCAGTGGCCAGAACCAAATGATCGTATGAATAGATCTGCCCGGCGGCCGTGACGGTGCAAGCGTGACGGTCGATTGCCGTCGCCGCCGTGCCTGCGATCAATGTGATGTTGTGATGCTCATACCACTGCGCGTCATGCGTGACTATCTGGCCAAAATCTTTCTCACCGGAAAGCACCGGCGTCAGCTGGATACGGTTGTACGCACTGTGCTTTTCATCGCCGATGATCATGATACGGTAACGATCTGGTGCGAGCTCACAGAGATATTCCACCAGTCGCACGCCTGCCATACCATTGCCGATAACGATTAGAGTCGGTTTAGCCATTGCACAACTCCCCTCATGGAATCAGGCCACTGCCCGGTGTTTTGCATAGAGAAAATGCAGCACCTGCTGACGATACTGGTGGAACAGAGGATCGTTCGACAAAGCCAGTCGACTGCGGGGGCGTGACAGCTCAACCTGTAACACTTCACCGACTTTCGCCGCCGGACCATTAGTCATCATCATCACGCGGTCAGACAGCAGCACCGCTTCATCAACGTCGTGGGTGATCAGCAAAATGGTGGTTTTCAGACGCGCCTGAATGTCCATAACGGCGTCCTGAAGATGCGCCCGCGTCAGCGCATCCAGCGCCCCGAAAGGTTCATCCATCAGCAAAACTTTCGGTTTCATCGCCAAGGCACGGGCGATACCGACACGCTGCTTCATGCCGCCTGAAATGGCGCCCGGACGCTTATCGGCCGCATGCTCCATGTGCACCAGTTCGAGGTTGTGCAAAATCCAGTCGTGCATTTCGTTTTTGTTCATCTGGTCTTTAAAGACCTGCCGCACCGCCAGTTCGACATTCTCAAAAGCGGTTAACCATGGCAGCAGCGAATGGTTCTGGAAGACGACCCCGCGCTCTGGCCCCGGCCCGGAAATCTCTTTGTTGTCGCACAGCAGCACGCCTTCCGTCGGGCGACTCAGCCCGGCAATCAAATTCAGCAGGGTCGATTTTCCGCAGCCTGAGTGGCCAATCAGGCTGACCGTTTCACCTTCTGCGATATCAAAGCTGACGTTATCGAGCGCCAGAAAAGTGGTTTTCGCTGAAGGAAAACGTTGAGTGACGCTCTGGACGCTGATAATCGATTTTTCTTTTTTCATCGCGGGCTCCTAGTGATTGTCGTAACTTAAGCGACGGGCAACGGCCATCAGCCCCTGCTCCAGTAACATCCCCACGGCACCAATCAGCAGAATGGCGACGATAATGTTTTCCACGTTGAGGTTGTTCCATTCGTTCCAGATCCAAAAACCGATGCCCACGCCGCCGGTCAGCATTTCAGCCGCAACAATCACCAGCCAGGCGATACCGATGGACAACCGCATCCCGGTCAGAATGTACGGCAGCACGGCAGGAAACAGGATCTTGCGCATTACGGTGAATTCGCTGAGTTTCAGCACCCGCGCAACGTTGAGATAGTCCTGCGGAATGCGCATCACCCCTTCTGCGGTATTGCGGATCATCGGCCAGATAGAACAGATGAAAATGGTCCAGGACGAGGCGGGCTCCGCGCGCTGGAACAACAGCAATCCAATCGGCAACCACGCCAGCGGGCTGACCGGGCGCAGCAGCGAGATAATGGCGTTGAACATGCTGGCGATGAAGCTGAAGCGGCCAATCAGAAACCCGGCCGGGATGCCGACCAGCGCGGCAAGCCCGAAACCAATCGCAACTCGCTGTAGCGAGGCCAGGACATTCCAGCCAATGCCCATATCGTTTGGCCCGTTGATATAGAACGGATCGGCAAAAATCACCTTCGCCGCCTCCCAGGTCTGAGCGGGCGTCGGGAAGCCTTTACTGCTACTGGCGGCGATTTGCCACAGGAGCAGCAGCACGACGGCCCCGAGAATGGCGGGGATCATTTTCTGCATGAAGCGGCGAATGCTCGCGCGAAGCCGGACAATAAAGGTATCCGTTCTGGCTACCGGGGCGGCTCTCTCGATCGTGATCACTTCTGCGCTGGCGGGCGATTCAACGCTGACCGCGGCAGGCTCCGTCAACGTGACGACATTGGTTTTCAAATTTACGGACATCTGTGGCCTCACTTAGCGTTTCATTGCAAAACTGTTGGCGTAGTCAGCAGGGTTGCTGCCGTCCCAGACTTTGCCGTCAATCAACGTGCTGCTTCGCATGTCGCTGGATGGCAAATTGATCCCGCCAACCGCGGCGGCAGCTTGTTTGTAGACGTCAATGCGGTTAATTTTTTGGGCGATACCGAGGTAGTCAGGATCGCTGTCCAGCAATCCCCAGCGCTTCTGCTGAGTCAGGAACCACATGCCATCGGAGAGATACGGATAATTGACCGCGCCATCGTTGAAGAAGCGCATGCGGTGGGCATCTTTCCACGTTTTCCCCAGCCCATTTTCGTAGTCGCCGAGCATCCGCCCCTGAATCGTCTTGAGTGGCGTGTTGATGTACGCCCGCGCCGCAACGACCTGAGCGGTTTCACTACGATTGGCATCAGAGGTGTCTATCCAGCGGGAGGCATCCAGCACCGCGGCGGTCAGCGCGCGAGCCGCATTCGGGTTTTCAGTCACCCAGGCAGAGGTTGTGCCGAGCACTTTTTCCGGATGATCCGGCCAGATTTCCTGTGAGGTGACAGCAGTGAAACCAATGCCGTCCTGAATCGCGCGCTGGTTCCAGGGTTCCCCCACGCAAAAACCGCTCATATTGCCGATTTTCATGTTCATGACCATTTGCGGCGGAGGCACCACGACATTGCGCACGTCGTTAAAGGGATGGATACCGGCGTTTGCCAGCCAGTAGTAAAGCCACATCGCGTGCGTGCCGGTCGGGAACGTCTGCGCAAAGCTATAGGTCCCCTTCGCACTGGCCTGGACCACTTTTTGTAGCGATGCAGCATCCGTCACGCCCGCCTGCTTTAACTGCTCAGAGAGCGTAATGGCCTGCCCGTTCTGGTTGAGAGACATCAGCATCGCCATCTCATGCTGCGGGCCGGACACGCCAAGCTGCAGGCCATAGAGCATCCCATACAGAACATGCGCCGCATCCAACTCGCCAGACACCAGTTTGTCGCGTACTGACGCCCAGCTCGACTCCTTGCTCGGGATGATTTTAATGCCGTACTTCTCATCAAATTTCTTTACCGCCGCCATCACCACTGAGGAGCAGTCGGTCAGGGGAATGAACCCGACGCGAATCTCTTTCTTCTCTGGCGTGTCGGAACCGGCAGCCCAGACCCGGTTCATGAATCCTGACATCAACATGCTGCCGCCGAGCACCGCACTCCCCGCAAGAAAGCAGCGGCGGGAGAGTTGTCCCGGAGTCTTTTTGTCGTCTTGTGTCATCAGGGCTTTCCGTTAGGTTGAAAAATGGAAAAAAAAAAGCGTCCAGTTAGCGCTCAGTTCCCTGAACGCTAACGGACGCCTTTATCCGTAATGCTGACTAAACCGCCATTGGTTTAGTGCTGTTGCTATTAAAAAGAATGCAGCTTGTGTGCCAACCTGCGGTATCAAAAAAAATCAGAGGGTTAGCCTTATTCTGTCGCTTTGACGCCCTTTCTGGTGCACCGGAACTGCACATCCTGCACAGCGTAATTGCACACAGAAGGTGCAGTTATTGGCCCGGTTTGTGCCCGTTTTTGCCTAACAGCGCAGACACGGCAAGCATCGCGTCAGCAATTTCCGAAAGTTTCTTATTCTGATTCATTGCCATCTCAAGCAGTGCCTTATGCGCCTGGGGTTCCGTTAAGCCCTGATGCTGCATCAGCAGGCCCTTTGCCCGCTCAACCAGCTTGCGCTCGGTCAGCGTGACGCGAAGTTGAGAAAGTTCGGCATCGAGCGCCTGCAGCTGGCGGGACTGCTGTTCAACAAGCTCAAGAACCGAACGACTAAGCTGCGGCGAGAGTAGCGCGGCGTAATGGCTTTCAGACTGTGGGATTTGGTCAATATTCTGCTGCTGAAGCGCAAGGGCGGCCTGTGCTTCACGGATACGCTGGCGGCAGGAGGCCATCAGAGCAGCTTGCAGCTCATCCTCCACCACTTTCATTCCATCGATTCGCGCCGTCGCAACGTCAAACCAGCGTAATGCGGTATCCGTCGTCTCACCGCCAGGCCTGACGCGCGTGCAGGCAATTCGCCTGAAACGTTCAAATTCACTGCAGTCCTGGTTCATCTGCTGCCGCCACATTGCCAGACAGCGGGGAGCCGCGAATTCCATGAAGGTCTGAAAGCAGCGCTCCTGGCTCTCGATTAAGCCTGTGAATTGCTGTTGCGCGATGACATCAAAATGCCCTGCCGCAAAACCGGCGGCGGCCGTGGCCCGCTCCTGTGCGGCCAGCTCTTTTCCCTGCATAAAACTGAACATCGCCAGCAATGCCCGTGAAATTGACGGATCGCCGGAGATATCCGCCGTTTCGAAGACCAGTGACAAATGCGAGCGAATCACCTCGTTGTAGGCATTCATGGCATCAGGCTGACTGATAGACAGTCCAAGAACCTGCTGACGCAGTTGCGGTAACGTACTGAGGCTATGCAACACCGAGGCAATGCGGCTGAGTAATCGCGGTGCATTCGCCAGGTTGGGGCCGGTAAGATCCTGAGACGCAAGCCACTGACTGACGGCCTCCTCTGCCTTCCGGACCTCCAGTGCCCGCTCACTCAGTTGCTTTCCCCAGGTGTTCCCATGAGAACATAAGAAGATGTTCGAGGTGCCTCGTTCCCGTTGCAGTGCGTGGATCATCAGGCTGACCGCACCAACCAGTTCACCCAGCTGCAACAGCTGTTGCAAACCCGCGATTTCGCTTTTTTTCGACGCCTGTACAAAGCTCAGAGCAGAAAGGGCCATGGAGTAACCTGCTGATAAGAGGAGACTCCTGGATAAAGCAAGAAACGTGCCTGAGACAGGGGCACTTTTCCCTACCGCCGCGCCGTTACAGCATCCATTCGATCGGCAGCCAGCCGGCCACGATGAGAACGATGCGTTTTACCCAGCCGGCGCCGGGCTCTTGCTGATGTATCTCGGTGTGGCCGTCTTCGAAGGCTTCGTTCCAGACCATTTTGCCCGCGGGCGTCAGCGCCGGGCGGTAGGCGGCGTATTCGAGCGGGCCATCAAACAGCTGGCGGGTGTCGGCCGCCAGCGTCGGGCTGTCGATCAAGAAGCCCATTTCGCAGTTCAGGTGCGCCGATCGCGGATCGAAATTGAACGAGCCGATAAATACCCGTTTATCGTCGATGGCGAAGGTTTTCGCGTGCAGCGCCGCACCGGACAGCCCCAGCGGTTTGAGTTCCTGCCGCCCCGTCGGCTGGCCGGCGCGCAGCTTCAGCTCAAACAGCTCCACGCCCGCCTGCAGCAGTTCACGCCGGTATTTGGCGTAGCCGGCATGCACCACCAGCACGTCGGTGGTGTTCATCGCGTTGGTCAGCACGCGAATGGATTTTCCCTGTTTGGCGAGCGATTCAAAAAAGCTCGCCCCTTCCCGGCCCGGCACGAAATAGGCGGAGACCAGATCCAATTGCCGGCCGACGCCGCCGATAATCTTGCTCAGCTGCGTCACCATCAAACGATCGCGCGAAGCCTTGCCCAGCCCTTTCGCCGGATCGTCGGCCACCAGCTCTACCTGGGTGAATTCCGGCTGGACGACGCCATCGCGAAAGCGCACCGCGCTGGTTTCCAGCTGCACCGCCAGTTTGCGGGCCCGTTCGCTGCTTTCGGTCGCGGTGGCCTGCGCCAGGAAGGCGGAAAGGTCGCCTTTGCCCCGGATAATCTGCTCAACGCCAAACACCGACGCGCTGTTCCAGTAGCGATCGAAGACCTCGGCGGTCTCCGCCACCACGTTGCCGACGCTCAGCACGTCGAGATCGAGGAAATAGTTTTCGTCGCCGACCTGGAAATACTCGTCGCCGATATTGCGGCCGCCGATGATCGCCACGGCGCCGTCGACGATGTAAGACTTGTTATGCATGCGCCGGTTCATGCGCATAAAGTCAAAGGCGTAGCCGGCCAGCTTCGGCGTGCGCACGGTTGACGGGTTAAACAGGCGGATCTCGACGTTTTCCTGGGCGTTCAGCGCCGCCAGGGTCTCGTCCATGGCGACGCCGTTATCGTCCAGCAACAGCCGCACGCGCACGCCGCGTTGAGCCGCGTCATACAGGGTTTTCAGCAGGATCTGCCCGGAGGTGTCGTTATGCCAGATGTAGTACTGGGCGTCGATCGACCTTTCCGCCATCCGCGCCAGCGCCAGGCGGCTGGCGAACGCATCGTGCCCGCTGGCCAGCGGCACCACGCCGCTCAGGCCCGGATGCGCCGCTATTAGTTCGGCGGCGCGCGCCGGCAGCTGGGCGGCAGGATCCACCGGCAATGCCGCCTGCGGCAGACGCTGGGAGATATTCGGCAAACGAAAGATGACTCTGGCCGCAATAATGGCGATCGTCACGGCGAGAATCAGATACACGACAATTTTTATCACGGGAAGCGGCCTCGGAGGTTGACTGCTTTGCTTTATACGTCATTAGGTTGCTTCAATCTATAGGAGAAGCGCGCTATGCCATAAGGCTATAGCGTAAAGCGCGAAGGCGAAACACCAAACAGTTTTTTGAACGCCACCGAATAGGCGCTGTGGCTCTCGTAACCGCTTTCGAAGGCGGCGTGGATGATCGAGTTGCCGGCCAGCAGCAACGGAATGGACGACAGCAGCCGCAGGCGCTGTTTCCACTGGCCGAAGGTGATGCCGGTTTGTTGGCTGAAATGGCGTTGAAAAGTCTTTGCGCTGATCGACAGTGAATCGGCCCAGGCTTCAATGCCGCGATCGTCGGCCGGCGTGATGACCAACTGCCGGCAAATTTCGGCCATTCTCGCCTCTGCCGGCCAAGGCAGGTGCAGCGCCAGCTGCGGCTGCAGGCTCAACTCCTCAAGGAACAACGCTCTGAGCAGCGCATTGCGTTGGGTCTCCGCCCCTTCGGGCGCCAGCGTCGCCAGCTGAGCGATCAGCTCTCGCAACAGCGGTGAGACCTGCAAGACGCCGTCGCGCAGCGGCAAACGCGCGGCGGTGATTTCATCGACCAAAATCCCGTAAACGCAGATGTTGCTCTGCATGACGATCTGATGCTCTACCCCCGGCCGCAGCCAGACTGCGGTGGTGGGCGGCACGATCCAGCGCCCGCTGCTCGCCTCGACCGCCATAACGCCCTGCTGCGAATAGAGCAAATGGCAGCGCCTATGCGAGTGGTAAGGAATGACGAAGCCCGCCGGATAGTGTTTCACCAGCCCCGTCACCTCGAACGAGGAGTTTTCGTGGCTGCTGAGGTCGATGCGTTTCGTTTCGGCGTTGTCGACTTCGAATCCCATGGCCTTTGTCCCTTTTGATAACGCGAATGTCTTTTATTTGATAGAGAGGCCGCATGATCCTCCATATAGTGACGCTGTCGCAAGCCACACCAGGGGCCTTATGCGAAGAAACTCACTATTTACACCAAAATTTCATCGTTCTGCGTAAAACGCAGGCGTTGCGCATGCGCTGCGCAATGGCGGCTCGTTGCGGGGGCGACGTGGCCGAAAGTGATGGATAGGGAAAGCGCGGTGGCATAATCAGGAGGTATACGCATCAATCAGCAGGCAGCTCAGCCCGGGGGGGCGGCTTAATGCTGAAGGGATAGGGAGAGCGCCTAGGCTCTCCTCCATCCAGAGTTGTTATTTCATCAACGGGCCAGCTCGGCACCGTCCAGCTCGGAAATCGCCAGACAAATCACTTCCGTAATGGCCTGTACCGTATAGGCGGTATTGGCAGGAATGATTAACATCTCATGGGGTTGCAACGTCTGATCGTCAACCTTCAGTTCACCGCTCAGCACCATCAGTTTCACCCAGCCCGGATGAAAACGCGCCGGTTGCCGGCTGCCCGCATCCAGCTTCAGCAACGCCGTATGGCCAGGCGTTTCCCGTTTCAAAATATGAAAGTGTACCCCATCGTAAGGCATGTTTTCGTAATGCAGTGACGCCAGTGTTCTCTTATGCATGGTAAGTGTCCTCGTGACCTGTGAGTAGCTGCTCCGCCTTCGGTCGCCGTAAAAACGATTGGCGGCTGTCCCTACCGAAAGCACAGGCTCGCAGCCTCTTGGCGAACGGATTAACTGTCGTACTTGCAGCGGCCCGACCGACCGCCGTTTCATGCCTAACCTGCCTCAGGCATGCTACTAAATATATAAGAGCCTCGCCGACGGCGCAAAAAACCGCGGTTCTTATCATTTAATGATGCCCGAACCTCATTCAAGTGTTGCCGCCAAAGCCACCATGCCGCCATTCAGACGGCATGGGGCTGGCCCCCTGCTTTCGCCGCCGGGCGGCGCACTTTCCAGCCCTAGCCGTGGAGCGCCAGGCCTTTTATCGCCTTATCCACCGCTTTCTTCGGCCCGCGCAGCGCCAGGCCGACCAAATCCAGATTGTCCGCGTCTTCAGCGAGAAAAACCTGGCGGTTGGCTTCATCGTGCCCGGTCGCGAACATGGCGTGCACATAGGGGATCAGCGTTAATTCCCGCTCCAATCCTTTGCGATGCACATTTTGCAGGCCCGGCAGATCCGCGGCGAAAATCAGCATCGGCTGCCCGGAAATGGCGCCGTAGCGTCTGCCCTGCGCATCCACGTAACGCTCGCCGATGATTTCCGGAGCCGCGGCGGCGATGCCCGTCGCCAGAAAGGCCACCACGTTCAGCCGCTGCCAGGTCGGCAGATCGTCACGCACGATAAACGCTATCTTGGTATCAAACATATTTCGCTCTACTCCGTTGTGCTGTTAAACGCGCATCATCGGAGATGGCATGTCAACGGTATAGAACGTTTGTGCACTGGCGTTGATAGGCCGCCGGCGATAATCGGTAGGCGCGCTGGAACCAGCGGCCCAAATGGCTCTGATCGGCAAAACCCACCTGCATGGCGACCTGCGCCGGTTCTTCCCCCTGCGCCAACAGCAAGCGTGCGGCCCGCAGCCTCAACCGAACCAAATAAGCGTGCGGCGACTGGCCGAAAGCCCGGGTGAACTGGCGGGTCAGGCGGAAACGGTCCAGGCCGCACTGAAGAGCAAGTTCATCCAGGCTGGGGTTATCCGCCATGTGCTCGTGCAAATAGTCCCTCAAGCGATTCATCTCAATTAAAGCGTCATCGCTTTGGGAAGTTGGCCGAACGCGAATATGCCGTGCCAAAAGCGTCAGCAGTTGATCCAGGCTTTGATCGCGCGCCAGCCGGCCTTCCCCCTGATGCAACGCAAAAAACGCCTGGTGGATCGCGGTCGCCAGCATCGGATCGTCGGTCAACGTGCTGTGGAAGGCGCCTTCCAGCACCGAAGCGTCCCCCAATCCGCGGCGGCTCATCGCGTCGGAGACCCAGCGCTGCGGCAGATAAAGCATCGCATAGGTAAACCCCTCGGCCTGCGGCGCATGGCCATCGTGCACCGCGCCCGGCTCGATCAGCATGGCGCGCCCCGGCCGGCTGGTATGCAGCGAGCGGTGGCAATGGAAACGCTGCAAGCCCTGCTGCGTGACGCCCACCAGCATTTCATCATGATCGTGAGGATCGTAGGCATGCCCCTGAAAGTGAGCGTTGACGCTCTCAATACCGGTTTCGTCATCGCGTCGCAATTCGAGCCAGTCTTTATGTTGATGATTTGACGCCATGCAATCAGTCCGGAGTTCTGCTCACAGGAAAAGAAAAAACAGCTTACCCTGACACCGCCGCGGTTGCACGCTCACAGCTCGCAGATGGCGTAAGTGCCCTTTCCGGCCGATTTCGCCTGATACATCGCGCCGTCGGCGCGGGTCAGCAGCATCTCCTCCGTCACATCGCCGCGTGGGGAAATGGCCGCGCCGATGCTGGCGGAAAGCCGTACCTTCTGCGGCCCGATCTGCGTAATTGTGGCCAGTTGCGCCAACACGTTTTCGCAAAACTCGCTGACCTCGCGCCGCGGATCCGTCAACGGCCACAGGATCACCGTGAACTCGTCACCGGCCAGACGCGAGACGCTGTGGCGCTCGCCGGCGCAAGCGCTGAGCAACGTGGCGAAGGTTTTCAGGATCGCGTCGCCGAAATCATGGCCATAGCTGTCGTTAAGGGTTTTGAAGCCGTCGAGATCGATAAACAGCAGCGCCATCTGCCGCTGATGGCAACAGGCCTGCAGCGTGCCCGACAACCGGCGCAGAAACGCGCGGCGGTTGGTCAATCCGGTCAGCATGTCGTGGGTCGCGTCATATTCCAGCCGCTGCTGCAGCCGCTTCAGTTCGGTGATGTCCATGGCGAGAATGTAAAAGCCCTGCGCTTCGCACGGCACCAGCGTGGTGTGGATCATCAGCAGCCCCTGCCGGGTCTGCAGCTCATTCTCAAAACTCACCATTTCGCCCGCGAGGGCCCGTTCGATCATCGGTTTTGCTATCCGATAAACGCTTTCCCCCATGAAATCGCGCACCGTCATCCCCCTGAGGCTGGACTCCTCCAGACCGAACCAGGTTTTGTAGGCGCTGTTGGCGAACAGGTAGCGTTCATTGCCGTCGATCTGGCTGATTAAGGCCGGCATGTTGTCGGTAATGGCGCGCAGACGCTCCTTCTCCGCACTGAGCTGATATTCGGCGAGCACGCGGGTTTCAATCTCTTCGTTGAGTTTTTTGACCACCACGTTCAGCTCCCGCGTGCGGGTTTCGACGCGTTCCTCCAGCTCATGCTGCAACGCGAACAGATCGGCCTCGGCCGCCTTGCGCTCGCTGATATCGACGATAACCGAGATGAAATGGTCCGGTTTGCCGTTCGGCAAGCGATTGAGCGCCACCGTCAGCTGCACCCAAACGATCGAGCCGTCGGCGCGGAAATAGCGTTTTTCCATCGAGTAGGTGCTGATTTCATTTTTCAACAGCTGCTGCAGCTTTTCCAGGTCGGTATTGAGATCGAGCGGATAGGTAATGTCCTGGAAGGTGCGATCCATCAGTTCGCGCTCGGAATAGTGCAGCATTTCGCAGATGCGCGGGTTCACCCGCAGCCAATACCCCTGCAGCGAAACCAGCGCCATCCCTACCGCCGCCTGGGCGAAGGTCTGTTCGAACAGGGCCTCCGTGCGCTGCAGGTCGGACTTCAGGTTTTCGGTATAGACGTGGCGCTCAATACTTTGCAGATACTCCTCCACCACGGCGGCGAAATCATGCAGATCGGCCAGTTGTTCCGGGGAAAACGGCTGCGGGTGGCTGTCGATAATGCACAGGGTGCCGAGCGGCAGCCCGTCGAGCGACAGCAGCGGCTGCCCGACGTAGAAACCGATCCTCGGCCCGCCGATCACCAGCGGATTATCGAAAAAGCGCGGGTCGTTGGCGGTATCGGGCACCACCAGCGCTTCGCGTTGCAAGATCGCATGGCCGCAAAACGAGACATTGCGCGGCGTTTCCCGGGCATCCAGACCGTAGCGCGATAAAAACCATTGGCGATCCCGGTCGATCAGCGACACCAGCGCAATGGTCACGCCGAAGTATTTCGCCGCCAGCCGCGTGATGCGATCCAGTTTTTCCACCGAGTTTGAATCCAGCACGTTCAGCGAATTCAATACCGACAGGCGTTCGGCTTCGTTTTCGGGGAAGCAGGGTTCGAGCATGTTGTCTCCCATTGTGTCACCCACGGATCCGGCGCAGCCAGCCGGCGTGAGTCCGTTCGCCCTATCCGTCGGTCAGCGACAAATATCCTTGTCCATCATAGACTCACTCAGTATCAATCCGATTGCGCATTCTCGCCAGCTTTGCCGGACGTTGCGTTTACCCCCGCGCTGCGCTACAGTCGTTCACAAGGTGATGGTGTTCCACCTTTCCCAACCGCCGCGTTCACTCGAACCGGATGATGACGCCTGATATACAACTTCGCTTTATTTTTTAGGCAGGTATGTCAGGAGTCGCTATGAATGAAATCTCACGTCTTACCCCTTTTCCGTTCCAGCCCGATGCCGTCGCGCGGGAAATGCCCCTGTACGTTTTCGGCCATAAAAATCCCGACAGCGACAGCATCTGCAGCGCGCTGGTGGTCGCGGACTGGCTCAATCACCTAGGCAAACCGGCCGTGGCTTTCCGCCTAGGCGACCTCACGCCGGAAACCCGCTACATACTGGCTGCCGCCGGCGTACAAGCACCTGCGCTGCTGACAGACGATCTCCGTGACCGCAAAGTCTGGCTGGTCGACTTTACCGATATCGAACAAGGCCCGGCCTCATTGCCCGACAGCGACGTGGTCGGCGTTATCGACCATCACCGGCTGGGCACGTTAGTCACCCGCAACCCGCCCGATGTCTGGGTGCGCGCCGTCGGCTGTTGCGCCACCGTGATCCTGCAGATCCTGACGGCAGAAAGGCCGATGCCACTTAGCGCCGCGCAGGCCACTCTGCTGCTGGGAGCTATCCTGAGCGACACCGTCGCGCTCAGTGCGCCGACCACCACGGAACAGGATCGGCTGGCGGTCACCCGGTTGCGCGCAATCTCTCACATCGACTATGACGCTTTCATCGCCGGGCTGCTGGCCGCCAAAACCGATCTCTCCGGGCAATCCGCCCCGCAGTTGCTGCAGCGCGACGCCAAGAATTACCGCATCCATACCGTTTCGCTGCTGCTGTCGCAGATAGAAGTGCGGGCCATGAGCGACATCGATCCGCTGTTGCCCGCACTGCAACAGGCGCTTGAACAAGCGAAGCAGGAAGCCGGGCTGGAGATGGCTGCACTATTGGTCACCGATATCACCCGCCGCCGCTCCACCCTGTATTTCTCGTCGAACCGGGTGCTCGGCATTCGTCAGGTATCGCTGCCCGATATGACGAGCCGAAAAAAAGAGGTTTTACCGTGGTTAACCCTCCAGATCGCTAACGCAGGGAGATAAGTCATGCCGCTCTATCAACACGCTTTACTGCTGGTACAGGATGAACGCGACGGCCGGCTGCTGTTGCGCCATGCCGAACGCCTCAATCAGCAGATGAATACGCGCATTACCGTGGCGCACATCAGCGCCGACTATGCCGAGCTGGACTACCTCAGCGATGCGCAAACCAAAGATCGCCAGTCCAGCGAGGTGATCGCCGCCAAAGCCATGCTCAGCCGCCTGGTGGAAGACTGCTCAATCCCCCTGGAGGTGCGCGCAATCGTCAGCATCCATCGCTTCAAAGACGTCGAAGCCCTGATTGCCCGTGAAGGCGTCGATCTTTTGTTGCTCGGCCATCAGAACCGTCCGTTTGGCGTCTTTGCCTCCTTCGGTTTCGAATTCATCAACCATTTATCCATCGACGTGCTGATAAAACACGTTCCCACTCCCTAGAACGAGGTGACTACCCATGAGCTATGAGATTGAAAGCGTAACCGCCAGAGAGATCCTGGATTCGCGCGGCAACCCGACCGTCGAAGTCGACATGAGCGCGGCGGGCGTCGTGGCCCGGGCTTCGGTGCCTTCGGGAGCCAGCACCGGGTCGCGCGAGGCGGTGGAGCACCGCGACGGCGATCCGCACCGTTTCGGCGGCAAAGGCGTACTGGAGGCGGTGCACAGCGTCAAAACGGCGATCAATGAGGCGCTACTCGGGGTGGATGTGCGCCAACAGGCGGAGATTGACCGCCGGCTGATCGCGCTGGACGGCAGCGAGAACAAGAGCCGATTGGGGGCCAACGCCCTGCTCGGCGTTTCTCTGGCCGCCGCCCGCCTCGCGGCGCAATTGTCGCAGCTGCCGCTGTATCGTTATCTGGGCGGCATCGGCGCCAACCTGCTGCCGGTGCCCTGCATGAATATCATCAACGGCGGCGTGCACGCCCGGTGGCAAGGGGCGGACTTTCAGGAGTTTATGATAGCTCCCCTGGGCGCGCCGTCGCTGCGCGAGGCCGTGCGCTGGGGTAGTGAAGTTTATCAGGCGCTACGCCAAATCCTGTTGGAAAAAGGCCTGTCGGTCGGCGTCGGTGACGAAGGCGGTTTCGCGCCGGCGGTCGCCTCAAATCGCCAGCCGCTCGAGCTGATCGTGCAGGCGATAGAAAAAGCCGGCTACCGGCCGGGAGAAGATATCGCGATCTGCATGGATCCGGCCTCGAGCGAATTCTACGCAGACGGCAAGTACCGTCTGCGCAGCGAGAACCTCGAGTTGGACGCAGCCCAGATGACGGCCTATTACCAACGGCTGGTGCAGGACTTCCCCATCGTGCTGATTGAAGACGGCTTGGCCGAAGACGATTGGGCCGGCTGGCGTATTCTGAGCGATGCCCTGGGCGACCAGGTGGAGCTGGTCGGCGACGATCTGTTCGTCACCAACGTGAAATACATCCAGCGCGGGATTGATGAACGGTTGGCCAATGCGGCGCTGATCAAGCTGAACCAGATCGGCACGCTGAGCGAAACCTTCGCCGCCGTACAGCTCTGCCAGGCGAACGGCTGGGGCACCTTTATCTCGCACCGCAGCGGTGAAACCGTCGACAGCTTTATCGCCGACATGACGATCGCGATGCGAGCCGGCCATCTGAAAACCGGCGCGCCGAGCCGCGGCGAGCGCATCGAAAAATACAATCAGCTGATGCGCATCGAAGACCAGTTGGGCGCCGCGGCGGTGTATGCCGGGCGTTCCGCCTTTAAACGCCGCTAAGCTTTGCCGGCCGGGCCGGCGATGCGTCGGCCTGTTTTTCGCCCTTGGTTTGGCACAGCCCTGCCACACCGGACGCCAATAAGGTCAGCCGGGTCGTCAGCAAGGTTTCTCGTTGTTCATTCAGCGTGGCCATCATCAGCTCGATCTCCGCCAGCCGTTCATCGACGCCACGTATCAACCCATCCTGATAAGCGCTGCCCTGCAGCGCCAGCACCCGTTGGATCGCCTGCAGCGAAAAACCCAGATTCTGGCCGATTTGGATCAGGTGCAAACGCTCCAGCGCGCTGTCGCCGTACACCCGATAGCCGTTGACGCCGCGCACCGGTTTCGGCAACAACCCCAACTGCTCGTAGTAGCGTATCGCCGAGGCGGCCATGCCGGCGCGCTGCGCCAATTCTCCGATCTTCATGCCCTATTGACCTTAAAGTTAACTTTAAACCTAGTATAGCGCCATTCCCCGTACGACAGGAGCGCAAACCGATGTTTACCCCACTGACACTGCCCAACGGCAGCCGTTTATCCAACCGTCTGGCCAAGGCGGCGATGGAAGAAAATCTGGCCGCCCCGGGCCAATTGCCCGGCCCGGCGCTGTGGCGCTTATACCGCTACTGGGCCGAAGGCGGCGCCGGCTTGATCATCACCGGCAACGTGATGATCGACGGCCGCGCCATGACCGGCCCCGGCGGCGTGGTGCTGGAACAGGACACGCCGCTCGCCCCGTTCGAAACCTGGGCCAAGGCCGCGCGCCAGGGCGGCGCGCAGGTGTGGATGCAGCTTAACCACCCGGGCCGGCAGGTGATGGCGAACATGGGCGGTAACGCGTGGGCGCCCTCCGCCATCCCGCTGGCGATGGGCAAGCACAGCAAGCTGTTCGCCCAGCCGCAGGCGATGGATGCAGCGCAGATTGCCGAGGTGATCGCGCGCTTCGCCGCCAGCGCGCACGCCGCCGAACAGGCCGGTTTTACCGGCGTGGAGATCCACGCGGCGCACGGCTATCTGATTTCCCAGTTTCTCTCGCCGCTGACCAACCAGCGCAACGATCGCTGGGGCGGCGAGTTGGCGAACCGCGCCCGGTTGCTGCTGGAGGTAGTGCGTGCGGTGCGCGAGCGCGTCTCGCCGGAATTTTGCGTGGCGGTCAAACTGAACTCCGCCGATTTCCAGCGCGGCGGTTTTTCATCGGACGATGCCCGCCAGGTGGTGCTGATGTTGAACGAGTTGCCGGTCGATCTGATCGAACTGTCCGGCGGCAGCTACGAAAGCCCGGCGATGCAAGGCGACACGGCGGACGGCCGCACTCTGGCGCGCGAAGCCTATTTTCTGACCTTCGCCCGCGATCTTGCCGCCGTCGCGCGCATGCCGGTGATGACCACCGGCGGCATCGCCCGCCCGTCGGTGGCGCAGCGGGTGCTGGACAGCGGCGTCGCGGTCGTCGGCATCGCTACCGCCATGGCGGAAGTGCCCGATCTGCCGCGGCACTGGCAAACCGGCGCGGCCCCCCATGCGCTGCCTGCCCCGATCACCTGGCGCAGCAAGGTGATGGCGTCGCTCGCCCGCATGGCGTTGGTCAAGCGCCGGATGCGCGCGTTGAGTGACGATCGGCCGCGCAATGTGCGCTACTCGCCGCTGTTCACGCTGGTCGTCGATCACTGGCGTACCCGCCGTATCCTGCAGCGTTACCACGCCTGGTTACGGCAACGTTAATGACCGCGGCGCCGGCAGACACGCCGGCGGCCGCACAAAAATCCCGCTTTTTTGATCGCGCTACGTAAAATCTGCAAGAAATCACCGCTCTGGATACTGCGCTTTTAACGCTCGGCTGCTTATATTCATCACAAATTTTGTGTATATAACCGCTTTAGGACTTAAGGTGGTGAATAGATGAAAATAAGCCGCTATTTTCTATTTATGTTATTAATCGGAAATTCACCTTAATAATAAATGCATTAAAGAAGCAGCCAAAGGAAAGCAGAAAAGCATTTTTACGTAATGTTAAAGAAATGTTGTTTTTTGCCGGCAAAACCAACGGTCAACAAATCAACAACATATTGATGAGCCTAAGAAAAAACTAAACAATTCAAAACAAAATCGGCTATTGAGTCCCAGGCGAAAAAGCCATATATTGGTCGCGCTTTTCACAAGGCAGTTACTTTTCTAATTCATTAATTCAATCGTTGCGTCTTGAGACCTTCGGTTGTAGGAGAGATATGATGACGGATAAAGTCCGTATTGATACTTTAGTTGCAAACTCATTAAACGGAAACAATGAAACCTATTTGGCGCGCCAAGCCGAATTTGAGTCGAATGTTAGGAGTTATCCGCGCAAATTGCCGTTGGCAATTGCGAAAGCCCAGGGCGTTTGGATCACTGATGTTGAGAATAATCAATATCTTGATTGCCTGGCCGGGGCGGGAACGTTGGCTCTTGGACATAATCACCCCGACGTCCTGCAAAGCATCCAAAATGTCATTACCAGCGGCTTGCCGTTACATACTCTCGATCTCACGACCCCGTTAAAAGATCGTTTCTCCGATTACCTGCTCTCTCTGTTGCCGGGCGAAGGCAAAGAATATTGCCTGCAGTTCTGCGGCCCGTCCGGCGCCGATGCGGTGGAAGCCGCGCTGAAGTTGGCGAAAAAGCACACCGGCCGTTCTGGCGTGATCAGCTTCTCCGGCGGCTATCACGGCATGACCCACGGCGCGCTGTCGGTCACCGGCAACCTGTCGCCGAAGGCGGCGATCAACGGCATGATGCCGGAAGTGCAGTTCATGCCTTACCCGCATGAATACCGCTGCCCGCTGGGCATCGGCGGCGAAGCCGGCGTCAAGGCGCTGACCTACTACTTCGACAACCTGATCAACGACGTGGAAAGCGGCGTGCGCAAACCGGCGGCGGTGATCCTGGAAGCCGTTCAGGGCGAAGGCGGCGTTAACCCGGCGCCGGCCGAGTGGCTGCAGCGCATCCGCAAAGTGACGCAGGATCATGGCATTCTGCTGATCATCGACGAAGTTCAGGCCGGTTTCGCCCGTACGGGCAAGCTGTTCGCCTTCGAACACGCGGGCATCGAGCCGGACATCATCGTGATGTCGAAAGCGGTCGGCGGCGGCTTGCCGCTCGCGGTGCTGGGCATCAAGAAAGAGTTCGACGCCTGGGAACCGGGTCACCACACCGGCACCTTCCGCGGCAACCAGCTGGCGATGGCCACCGGCCTGACCACCCTGCAATACCTGAAAGAGCACCAGGTCGCCGACAAAGTGGCCGCGCAGGGCGAGTGGCTGAAAGGCAAACTGGCCGAGCTGCAGAAACGTTATCCGGTGATCGGTCACGTCCGCGGCCTGGGCCTGATGATCGGCATCGAGATCGTCAAGCCGAACGAAGCGCAGGATCACATGGGCTGCTACCCGGCCGATGGCGAGCTGTCCGCGTTGCTGCAGAAAAAGTGCTTCGAATCCGGTCTGATCCTGGAGCGCGGCGGGCGCAATGGCTGCGTGCTGCGTCTGCTGCCTTCCCTGCTGATCACCAACGATGAGCTGGGTATTTTCCTCGATAAATTTGAGCAGGCGCTGTTGGCCGCCGGCGTCAAGCCAGTCTGATTGGAGCGAATGACCGCGATGTCCAAGTTAAACCCGATTCTGGCTTCCTCGGCGCACAGCGCCGAGGCTTACCGCCAGGCGATCGCGCAGAGCAGTGAAGCCGTCGTGCAGTGGCTGCAACAGCCCGAGATGTATCAGGGCAAAAGCGTTGCCGAACTGCGCGAGCGCATCAAGCTCGACTTCACCCCGCAAGGCCTGGGCAACCAGGCGGCGATCGATCGCGCCATCGAGTACTTTTTGAAAGACAGCCTGTCGGTTCACCACCCGCAGTGCGTGGCGCACCTGCACTGCCCAAGCCTGGTGATAAGCCAGGCCGCCGAAGTGCTGATCAACGCCACCAACCAGAGCATGGATTCCTGGGATCAGAGCCCGTCGGCCACGCTGATCGAAATGAAGCTGATCGAATGGCTGCGCGCCCAGGTTGGTTACCAGCCCGGCGACGCCGGGGTGTTCACCAGCGGCGGCACCCAGAGCAACCTGATGGGGCTGATGCTGGCGCGCGATGCATTCTTCGCGCGTCAGGGCCACTCCGTGCAGCAGGACGGCCTGGTGGGCGATCTGCGCAAGCTGAAGGTGTTCTGTTCTGAAAATGCCCACTTCTCGGTGCAGAAGAACATGGCGCTGATGGGCCTCGGCTATCAATCCGTCACCCTGGTGAAAACCGATCGCTTCGCCCGCATGGACGTGAACGATCTGACGGAAAAACTGGCGCAGGCCAAGGCCAACGGCGAGCAGGTGATGGCGATTGTCGCCACCGCCGGCACCACCGACGCCGGTGCCATTGACCCGCTGCGCGACATCGCGCGGCTGGCGGCGCAGCAGCAGATTTGGGTACACGTGGATGCGGCCTGGGGCGGCGCGCTGCTGCTTTCCGAGCAGTACCGCGACTACCTGGACGGCTTGGAACTGGTGGACTCCATTACCCTGGACTTCCACAAGCAGTTCTTCCAGACCATCAGCTGCGGCGCCTTCCTGCTGAAAGACGAGCGTCACTATGAGCTGATGCGCTATCAGGCGGCCTACCTGAACTCCGAGTTCGACGAAGCGCAAGGCGTGCCGAACCTGGTGTCCAAGTCGCTGCAAACCACCCGCCGCTTCGATGCGTTGAAGCTGTGGATGGGGCTGGAGGCGCTGGGGCAGAAGCAATACGCCGAGATCATCGATCATGGCGTGACGCTGGCGCAACAGGTGGCGCGTTACATCGCCGATCAGGAATCGCTGGAACTGGTGATGCAGCCGCAGCTGGCCAGCGTGCTGTTCCGCTACCGTCCGGCGCAGCTGGCGGCGAACGGCGACGCGGCCGTCGCCTTGTTCAACCAGCGCATCGGCGACGCCCTGCTGGAATCGGGCCGCGCCAACGTCGGCGTGACCGAGTTCGATGGCGTAACCTGCCTGAAGATGACGTTGCTGAACCCGATCGTGACGCTGGAAGACATCAAGCTGTTGCTGGCGCTGGTCGAGAAAACCGCGCAGCAGCTGCCGGCGTAACGTCGCGCAGTCTGCCACTCAAGCCGATAACATGCGTTATCGGCTTTTTTATTGCTCATCAGATCGCAGGAGGCGCAGCGTTTACGCTGATATACTGCATCAAACGCCTTCTCTCTTGCCAGCCCACAGGATATGCACGCATGACCGACCCTGATTTCAACCTGTTGATCGCGCTCGATGCCCTGCTGACGGCGGGCAGCGTCGTCGGCGCCGCACGGCGTCTCGGTTTAAGCGCTTCGGCGATGAGCCGCACCCTCAGCCGATTGCGCGCGGCCACCGGCGATCCCCTGCTGGTGCGCGCCGGCCGTCATATGGTGCTGACGCCCTATGCCGAAACGCTGCGCGAGCGGACGCGAAATACGGCATTCGAAGCCCGTGCGCTGCTGCGCCCGGCGCACGGAGCATTAGATCCCGCCGAGCTGGATCGTACCTTCACGCTGCGTGCCAACGACGGCTTCGTCGAAGCCTTCGGCCCGGCGCTGATCGCCGCCGCTGCCGAACAGGCGCCACGGGTGCGGCTGCGCTTTGCGCCCAAGCCGGAGAAAAGCGACCGCCCGCTGCGTGAAGGGCTGGTCGATCTGGAGATAGGCGTGCTGGGTGACATGGGCCCGGAAATCCGCCTGCAGGCGCTGTTCCGCGATCGCTTCGTCGGCGTGATGAGAACCTCGCACCCGCTTGCGCAGCAGCCGGAGATCGGCGCCGCCGACTACGCCGCCTGCGGCCACGTGGTGGCCTCGCGCAGCGGGCGCATTCTCGGGCCGGTAGACGCCGCGCTGGCGGAGCTGGGGCTGACGCGCCAGATTGCCGCCGTGGTGCCGAGTTTTCCGGCCGCGCTGGCGGTGGCGCAGGCCTCGAACCTGCTGGCGCTGTTGCCCGCCTCCTTCCTGCACGCTCAACCGGCCGACGGCCCGCTGCGCGTCTTTGAGCTGCCGGTGAAAACGCCGCCTATCACCGTGTCGCAAATGTGGCACCCGCGCCTGGACGCCGAGGCGGATCACCGCTGGCTGCGGCAATTGGTGCTGTCGGTCTGTCGCCAGCGCGTGCAGGAACCGTTTCGCGAATAGTGACAATGTCACTAGATTTGCATTACTGACGTCGAGTGATCCAGCCAACGGCAAAGCCCCCATACCCTGAGGGTTGTTCCCCCTCGCGCGATGGGAGAACATAGCGTTCACGATGCCTGACTCAGTGAAACGCTCATGACGCTTCCCCCTCTCTGGCCGGTATTCGACGGCCATAACGACCTGCTGCTCAACCTGTGGCTGCAGCACGACGACGATCCGGCCGCCGCCTTCTATTCCCGCGTCACGCCGGGCCACCTCGATTTCTCCCGCATGCGGCGCGGCGGATTTTTCGGCGGACTGTTCGCGGTATTTATTCCCCCGGTCAGCTATATCGCCCAGATGCGCAACCAAACGCAGGACGAGGCACAGGCCGCCTTCGATCCGCTGGCGATCGCCGAACGGCAGATCGCCATCCTGCAGCAGTTGGAGCAGGCTTCTCAGGGGCGGCTGCGCATCTGCCGCACCGCCACCGAGATAGAACAGTGCCGCCTCAACCGGCAAATTGCCGCGGTGCTGCATATCGAAGGTGCCGGCATGATCGACGCGGAGCTGACGCAGCTGGAGGCCTTCTACCGGCTGGGCGTGCGCAGCATCGGGCCATTCTGGAATCTGCCGAACGCCTTCGGCACCGGCGTCAGCGGGCCGTTCCCGGGCTCACCCGATACCGGCCCCGGCCTGACGCCGGCCGGCGAGGCGCTGATCCGCGCCTGCAACCGCCGCCGCATCATGATCGACGTCTCGCACATGAACGAGAAAACCTTCTGGCAAACCGCCGCGCTGAGCAACGCGCCGCTGGTCGCCACCCACTCCAACGCCCACGCCCTCTGCCCCCAGCCGCGCAACCTGACCGACGCACAGCTGGGCGCCATCGCCCAGAGCGGCGGGATGGTCGGCGTCAATTTCGGCACCGCCTTCCTGCGTACGGACGGTAAACGTGACAGTGCAACAACCGGCTTAACAGAAATTGTTAAACACGTTGAGTATTTGATCGCTAAACTTGGTGAAGATCGCGTGGGATTTGGCTCTGATTTTGACGGGGTCAACGTACCGCAACCGCTGGAGGACGCCGCTGGCCTGCCGCGCCTGACGCAAGCGCTGGCGCAGGCCGGGTTCGATAACCGGTTGCTGGAGAAGCTGACCTGGCGCAACTGGCTGAACGCGCTCACCGCCGCCTGGGGTGAATAACCCGGTTACGCTTTAAAGGTTGCGATCTCCGTCACATTTCGCCAACATTGGGCCGGCCGAATGCGAACGTTTCTCATTGGGTTCGACTTATTACGATGCATGCAAAGGAGCACCGCTATGACTACCTGGACTAAACCTGAGTTTGTTGATCTGCGTCTGGGGCTGGAAGTGACGCTGTACATTTCCAACCGTTAATCGCCCGTCTGCCCGCCTTTCGCGCGGGCATTTCTTTCCTTCTTTTCTGGTTTAGACATGCAGATAAAAGTTCTCGGCTCGGCGGCGGGCGGCGGCTTTCCCCAGTGGAATTGCAACTGCGACAACTGTCGGGGCGTTCGCGACCACAGCATCAGCGCCACGCGCCGCACGCAGTCCTCCATCGCCGTCAGCGACGACGGTAAAAACTGGGTGCTGTGCAACGTTTCCCCGGACATTTGCCATCAGCTGCTGGCCTCGCCCGAATTGAATAATCCCGAGGTGCTGCGCGGCACCGGCATCGGCGCGATCGTGTTGACCGACAGCCAGATCGATCACAGCGCGGGCTTGCTCAATTTGCGCGAGGGCTGCCCGCATCACGTCTGGTGCACCCCTGAAGTGCATGACGATCTCAGCACCGGTTTCCCGGTATTTCCCATGCTCTCACACTGGAACGGCGGCCTGATTCACCACCCGGTGACGCCCGGCGAGCCGTTCCGCACGATGGTCTGCCCGAACGTGCGCTTTACCGCCATTCCGCTGCTCAGCAACGCGCCGCCCTATTCGCCGTTCCGCGATCGCCCGATGCCGGGCCACAACGTGGCGCTGTTTATCGAAGATACCGCGCGCGGGGTCGGGCTGCTGTACGCGCCGGGCCTGGGTGAGCCGGACGAGGCGCTGCTGCCGTGGCTGCGCCGCGCGGACTGCCTGCTGATCGACGGCACGCTGTGGCGCGACAACGAGCTGGCCAACGCCGGCGTGGGCCGCAATACCGGCAAGGACATGGGGCATCTGGCGCTGGCGGAAGAACACGGGCTGGCGGCCCTGCTCGCCACCTTGCCCGCCAGGCGCAAAATCCTGATCCACATTAACAATACCAACCCTATCCTCAATGAAGACTCGGTAGAGCGGCAAAGCCTGACCGCCGCCGGCATTGAAGTGAGCTGGGACGGCATGAATATCGAACTGTAGGGAACCGCCATGACGCAACCACTGCCCCTTGACCCACAGGCGTTTGAAGCGGCGCTGCGCGCCAAAGGCGCTTATTACCATATTCACCACCCGTACCACATCGCGATGCACAACGGCGAAGCGACCCGCGAACAGATCCAGGGCTGGGTGGCCAACCGGTTCTACTACCAGACCAGCATTCCGATCAAAGACGCGGCGATCATGGCCAACTGCCCACAGCCGGAAACCCGCCGCAAATGGGTGCAGCGCATCCTGGATCACGATGGCTACGGCGGCAGCGAAGGCGGCATCGAAGCCTGGCTGCGCCTGGGCGAAGCCGTCGGGCTGCAGCGCGACGCCCTGCTCTCTGAAGAATTGGTGCTGCCGGGCGTGCGCTTCGCGGTGGACGCCTACGTCAATTTCGCGCGCCGCGCCTGCTGGCAGGAAGCGGCCTGCAGCTCGCTGACCGAACTGTTCGCGCCGCAAATCCACCAATCGCGCCTCGACAGCTGGCCGCAGCACTACCCGTGGATCGACGCCGCCGGCTACGACTATTTCCGCAGCCGCCTCGGCCAGGCCAACCGCGATGTGGAACACGGCCTGGCGCTGGCGCTGGACTATTGCGACACCGTAGAAAAACAGCAGCGCATGCTGGAGATCCTGCAGTTCAAGCTGGACATTCTGTGGAGCATGCTGGACGCCATGAGCATGGCCTATACCCTGAACCGCCCGCCTTACCACAGCGTGACCGCCGCGCGGGTATGGCACAACCAGAGGCTGGTGTAATGACGCTGAACCCTGAACATACCCCCGTCTTCCGTCGCGGCTACCGCCTGCAATGGGAGCAAGTGCAAAACAGCCACGTGATCCTCTACCCGGAAGGCATGGCCAAGCTGAACGACAGCGCCGCCGCCATCTTGCAACTGGTCGACGGCCACACCACGCTGAACGGCATCATCGCCCAGTTGAACGCCCGCTTCCCCGGCGCCGAAGGGCTGGCGGAAGACGTGCTGGAGTTTTTCCAGCGCGCCTACGAACAAAAATGGGTGACCTTCCGTGACTGAAGCGCGCGCGCCGGCGGTGAACCCGCCGCTCTGGCTGCTGGCGGAGCTGACCTACCGCTGCCCGCTGCAGTGTCCGTATTGCTCCAACCCGCTCGATTTCGCCGCGCAGGAAAAAGAGCTGACCACCGCGCAGTGGATCGAGGTGTTTCGCCAGGCGCGGGCGATGGGCAGCGTGCAGCTCGGTTTTTCCGGCGGCGAGCCGCTGGTGCGTAAAGACCTGCCCGAGCTGATCGCCGCCGCGCGCGAGCTCGGCTTTTACACCAACCTGATCACCTCCGGCATCGGCCTGACCGAGAAGAAGCTGCAGACCTTCGCCGACGCCGGGCTGGATCATATCCAGATCAGTTTTCAGGCCAGCGATGAAACGCTGAACGCCGCGCTGGCGGGCTCCGCCAAGGCGTTTCAGCAGAAGCTGGCCATGGCCAGGGCGGTCAAGGCGCTCGGCTATCCGATGGTGCTCAACTTCGTGCTGCATCGCCATAATATCGGCCAGATCGACCGCATTATCGAACTGGCGATCCAGCTGGACGCCGACGACGTCGAGCTGGCGACCTGCCAGTTCTACGGCTGGGCGCACCTCAACCGCGAGGGGCTGCTGCCGACCCGCGAGCAGATCGCCGACGCGGAAGCGGTGGTGAAACGCTACCGCGAACGCATGGCCACCGACGGCAAGCTGGCCAACCTGCTGTTCGTCACGCCGGACTACTACGAGGAGCGCCCCAAAGGCTGCATGGGCGGCTGGGGCGCCATCTTCATGAGCGTGACGCCGGAAGGCATGGCGTTACCCTGTCACAGCGCCCGTCAGTTACCGATCGCCTTCCCGTCGGTGCTGGAGCACGATCTGCAGCATATCTGGTACCACTCGTTCGGGTTTAACCGCTATCGCGGCTATGACTGGATGCCGGAGCCGTGCCGTTCCTGCTCGGAGAAAGAGCAAGACTACGGCGGCTGCCGCTGCCAGGCGTTCATGCTGACCGGCAACGCCGACAACGCCGACCCGGTGTGCGGCAAATCGCCCCACCACGGCACCATTCTGGCGGCGCGGGAAGCGGCGAATCGCTCGCAGATCGGTATCGATCAGCTGCGTTTTCGCAATCAGGCCAACTCCCGTCTGATTTTCAAGGGTTGACGATGACACCCGCCGCCGCCTCGTGGCAGCTCGACAACGGTTTGGCCGTCAAGGCGATAAGCGATCCTGCCGCCGCGGGCGCCGCCGCGCTGGTGCGCATTGAAGCGGGCAGTTTTCAGGCGCCCGTCGCCTGGCCGGGCCTGGCGCATCTGCTGGAGCATATGTTGTTTCGCGGCAGCGCGAACTACGGCGTGCAAGATGGTCTGATGGCCTGGGTCGCCTCGGTGGGAGGCCGGCTGAACGCCACCACCCAGGCCACGCAAACCGCCTTCTTCTTCGAGGTGAGCGCAGACCATTTGGCGCCGGGGCTGGCGCGGCTGAGCGATATGCTCGCCGCCCCGCAGCTGGCGGCCGAGGCGATCGCTCAGGAGATTGAGGTCATCGACGCTGAATATCGCCTGCTGCGCGCCGATGTGGAAACCCGCTGCGAAGCCGCGCAGCGACAGATGTTCAGCGGCCTCGACGCAATGCATCGCTTTCATATCGGCAGCCGCGCCGCCTTTGGCAGCGATATTTCCGCGTTGCAGCTGGCGCTGCGGCAGTTTCATCAGCGCTATTTTCGCGCGCCAAACCTGACGCTGTGGCTGCAAGGCCCGCAATCGCTGGCGCAGCTGCATGCGCTGGCCCAGCGCTACGGCAGCCGGCTGCCGGCGGGCAACGGCTCACCGCACGAGAGCTCACCGCCGCTGACCGCTGCGGAAGATTACACCCTGACGCTGCCCGGCACGCCGCAGCTGAGACTGGTGTTTGCCCTGCCGCGCTCTCATTCGCGCGGCTGGCTACGGCGGCTGGAGCGCCTGCTGCTGGACGAAGCCCCCGGCGGGCTGCTGGCCCGGCTGCGCGCTCAGGCGTGGTGCGATGCCGTTCGGCTCGATTATTCGCGCTGCAGCGAGAACAACGCGCTGCTGAGTTTTATCTTTACCGTCAATCACGGTTCAGCCGCTGAGGCTGCCTGCATCGAAAGCGCCCTGCTGGCGTGGCTGCAGGCGCTGCAGGTGCTGACACCGGCCCAGCTTGCGCATTACGAGCGGCTGGCAAATCGCGATTTCCACCGTTTGGCGCCGCTCGACCAGCTGCGTGCCAGAGCGTTTAGGCTGCCGCCGGCGGAGCAGAACGACGATTGGCCACGGCATATTGCGGCGTTGATTAGCGCGCCGCGCCGTCGCCTGGCCGTGCGGCCCGAAGGCGGCGGTGAAACCCGTGAAATTCAAGGGCTGCCGCTGGCGCTTGGCCCCTTCGCCGGCGCCGCGCTGACGGCTACGGCTGAACCCTTCCGCTTTTTCTCCTCCTCGGCGGCGCTGCCGCCCCCGACATTGCCTGCCGGCCTGGCGCCGCTGCGGCATCTGCGCCCCGACGAAGCGCAGCCGGTGCTGCTGCTGCGGCCGACGCCGTCCAGCCCCTTCAGTGATGCACAGGCCTACGGCTTACAGGCGGCGCTGCGCGCCGGGGCGGCAGAGCTGGCGCATAGGGAAGGACATTTAAGCTTCGAACGCCACCAGGGTGCGTGGCTGCTGCAGCTGGCGGGCAGCCCCGCGCTGCTTTGCCACGGGATGAGCGAGGTGAACCGGGCTCTGGCGGCGTTGCCGTCGGCCATTCTCAACGAGGCGGCGAGAAACCTGCGCCATACGCAGTTGCAAGAGCAAAACGACATCGCCATTCGTCGCCTGCTGGCCCAATTGCCCGCGGCGCTCAGCGCGCCGATAGCAACAGCGGTGCAGTGGCATGCCACCTTAGTCGGCGGCGATGGCGAGTTAAAACGGCAGCTGTCGCACCTGCTGTACGACTTCCCCTATCCCGTGGCCGCCGAGCCGCCGCTGCCGATATATCAGCATCATCGCCCCGTCACGCTGACGGAAAGCGGCGCCGAAAGCGCCTTGCTGCAGTTTTACCCGCTGCCGAACGGCGAAGCGGCAGGCCGTTGGGCGCTGCGCGTGCTGGCCCAGCTTTACGCGCCGCGCTATTTTCAGCGGTTGCGCGTGGACCGCAACGTGGGCTACGTGGTGCAATGCGCCTTCCACCGCTGCGCCGATGCCGAAGGCCTGCTGTTCGCGCTGCAATCCCCAACGTTCAACGTTGAACAGCTGCGGCAGTTAACCGACGAATTCTTACTGCAGATGCGTCATGAGCTGGCGCACGTGGACGCAAACGAGCTGGCGCAAACGCAACAGGCGCTGCGGCAAAGCGTGCAGCGCCTCAGCGCCGAGCCATTGCAACGCGCACGCGAAATCGCCTTGGAAAATCACGCAATCATTGCCGCCGAGCCCATGACATTGACGCAACTGGCCTATTGGCAGCAGCGGCTATTCGCCGCAGGCTGATGTTGCGTCGGAGCCAACCCGACGCAATATAAACGTAGCGAAACAACTAATAACCAGGGGGAGATATATCTCAATAATCGTGTTCCCTCCTGTAAGAATTACTGCGAGAAATTACTTGAATAACAGCATGTTGATTAATCGCCTAACCGACGCCCTCCTTTTCCTTTTATGGCAGGCATATATTCTTCGCTTTTTCATTCTTTTAAACTCATAAGCTAGCGATATATAAAACACCATGAGCAGCAACATTAATATAACAATCATAAGTTAGCCCAAATCCATTTAGCCATTTCATATGATTATTATCTAATTTAATAAATTAAAAAATTAGAAACATCCTGTTCTAAAAATTACTTTATCATATCACTCAAACCGGTCTTTTATGCTGGCCGGGATGCAGGAGAATTATAATTGCACCGCCCAGTTAGCCCGTCGCGAACAACACAATGGGTAGGCGATGCCGGTCAGCACCATGCTGATCACCCAGGAAATGTCTGCGCCCGGGATCAGATTGGCGTAAGGGCCGGAGAAGAATGCGTTCTCGACGAAAGGCACCTGCACCGCAATACCGCCGAAATAAACGCCGAGCGCGCGGGTGTTGAGCAGGCCGTAGCGCCCGCCGTCGGCGCTGAAAATGGCCGAAATGTCATAGCGTTGGCGGTTAAGCAGGTAAAAATCAATCAGGTTGATCATGCACCAGGGGATCAGCACCGAAATCAAGGCAAAAATCAGGTTCAGGAACAGATGAACGAAGTTGGCCGAGGCAACCAGCGCCACCCACACAGCCCCCAGCAAAATCAGCGCCGAGAACAGCGTGCGTATACGCGCATTCGGCATCCACTGCGGTAAGAAGGTTTGTACCGCAGTGATGAGTGAAAGCACCGCGCCGTACAAATTCATCGAGTTATGGCAGATGATGTTGATCAGAAACAGCACCATCAGCACCGGCCCCAGCCCTCCCGTCGCCTGGCGCACCGCCTCCATGGCATCGTCGCTGCCGGCGACCAGATTGACCGCCACCACGCCGAACACGAAGGCCAAAATGGTGCCGCTGCAGGCGCCCAGGTAGGTATACAGGAAGGGTTTGGCAATGCCGACTTCCGCCGGCAGGTAACGCGAATAGTCTGACGTGTAGGGCGAGAAGCTGATTTGCCAGACGGCGCCGATGCAGAACGTGGCGAACCAACCGGCAATGCTGAACGATCCCCGCTGCCAAAAATCCGCCGGCAGCGGTTGAGAAAACATCAATACCAATCCGAGAATCAGCGCGCTGCCCATCACCCAGGCGCCGATTTTGTTGATCTTGTGGATGAAACGGTAGCCCACCACCCCGATCAACGTTGCCAACACCGCGCCAATCACCGTCGCCACGCCCATGTTCAATGACGGGATGACGTTATGGATGACCTTGCCGGAAAGCGTGATGTTGGAAATAAAGAACCCCAGATAGATCACCGTGGCGAACACGATCACCAACAGCGAGCCGTAGCGGCCAAACTGCGCCCGGCTCTGCACCATTTGCGGTATTCCGACCTGTGGCCCCTGGGCAGAGGTCAGCGCCAGAAAAATACCGCCGAACAGGTGGCCGGCGATAATCGCGCTCAGCGCCGAGAGAATATCGAGATGAAACGTTTGTGTGGAGATGGCCCCGGTCACGACCGCCAGCGGCGCAATATTGGTGCAAAACCACAGGGTAAACAGGCTGCGGGCATGGCCATGACGCTCCCTGGCGGGAACAAAATCGATCGACTTGTCTTCAATAAACGCGGTCTGCTCTGGCTGAGAGTTCATATATCCCCCGGTTAACGTGGATTATTATTTTTTACAGCGTGTTAGCGTGCGAATAGGTCGAAAAAAGCGTGCGTCTGCCCCGGCGACATTGCGGTCGCCTGTATCAATGCGATGAAAACGGGGCTGCCGGCGCGATCTGAAATCGCGCCTGATTGCGCTGACTCAGCGCATGACAAAGGGATCGTCTATCGGATCGTCGCTGGTGCGCAGCCACACCGTTTTGCTGGTGGTGTATTCCAGCGCGGCGTCAATCCCGCCCTCGCGGCCAAACCCCGACTGGCCGTAGCCGCCAAACGGCGCCAGCGGCGATACCGCTCGATAGGTATTCAGCCACACCACCCCCACCCGCAGGCGACGGGTCACCCGATGCGCGCGCGTCAGGTTCTGCGTGAAAATGCCGGCCGCCAGGCCATAGGCAGAATCATTGGCAAGCTGAATGGCCTCCGCTTCGTCCCTGAAGGTCAACACCGACAGCACCGGGCCGAACAGCTCTTGTTTCACGCACTCGGCGTCGGGTTGCGCGCTGCAATCGACAATCGTCGGCGGGTAGTAAAAGCCCGGTGAGTCGATCGCCGCGTGGCCAATCACCAGTTTTGCCCCCTGCTCCAGCGAACGGCTGACGATGGCGGCGATCCGCTCTTGCTGCTGCCTGGTGCAAAGCGGCCCGAACTGGGTGTCCGGGCGATCCGGCGGCCCGATGCGGATGCTGCGCACCTTCTCCGTCAGCCGGGCCAAAAACGCGTCCTTGATGCTTTCCGCCACCAGCAGGCGCGAGCCGGCTACGCAGCTCTGGCCCGACGCGGCGAAAATGGCCGCCACCTGCGCATTCGCCGCGCTGGTCAGATCCGCATCATCGAAAACGATAAACGGCGATTTTCCGCCCAGCTCCAGCGAGGTGCTGGCGAGGTTTTCCGCACTGCCGCGAACGATGTGCTTCGCGGTTTCCGCGCCGCCGGTAAAGGCGATGTGGTCTACCTGCGGATGCGCCGTCAGCACCGCACCGCATTCGGCGGCAAAACCGGTGATCACATTGCATACGCCGCGTGGAAAACCGGCCTCGTCTATCAGTCTGGCGAACGCCAGCAGCGGCGCCGGCGCGGTTTCCGCCGCTTTGACCACCAGCGTGCAGCCGGCGGCGATCGCCGGGCCGATTTTCACCGCCGCAAGAAACAGCTGGCTGTTCCAGGGCACGATCGCCGCCACCACCCCGATCGGTTCGCGACGTACCCAGGTTTCCATGTCGGCTTTGTCGATCGCCAGCACGCTGCCTTCCATCTTGTCGGCCAGGCCGGCGTAGTACCGGTAGTATTCCGCCACATAAGCGATCTGCGCCTGGGTTTCCCGGATGATCTTGCCGGTATCCAACGTTTCCAGCCGCGCCAGCTCGGGGGCGTGCTGCTCCAGCAAGTCGGCCAGCCGCAACAACAGCTTGCCGCGCGCGCCGGCGGTCATATCGCGCCACTCGGCCCCCTGGAAAGCCCGGTGCGCCGCCGCAACGGCGCGATCCACATCCTGCGCGCGGGCTTCCGCCACCTGCGCCCAGGGTTCGCCGCTCGCCGGGTTGATCGAGTCGAAGGTGGCCGAACCGGCGTCAAACCGGCCGTCGATGTAGAGTTTGAACGATTCCATCAGCGCCTCCGTCAGTGAAATTCCGGCATCACGCAGCGAATGAACCGCTCCAGAGAGGCCTTTTTACGCGCAAAGCTCATGCCGCTGTCGATCCACAACGCAAACTCGTCATACCCCAGCGCCTCATATTTTTTCAGCCGCGTAATGACCTCATTGGCGGTGCCGATAGCCAGGTTGGTGCGCATCATCTCGGCGGAGTAATAGGTATTGGCGGCGATCTCTTCGTCGCTCAGCGGCTGAATCAGCCCTTGCCGCACCGGCCGCTGGTTCTTGAACCAGGCGCCGAAGTAGTGGTAGAAACGGTTGAGCTCTTCCGCCGCCAGGCGGGCGTCCGCCTCATCTTCCGCTACGTAGCCATGCTGCAATAGCATGATCTTCAGCGGCTGCTCGGCGGCGAAGCGTGCACGCGCCTCGTTGAAACAGGTCACCAGCCGCACGATCTCCTCTTCCCCTTGATGCAGTGGCGTAACCTGAACGTTGCAGCCGTTTTGCACCGCAAATTCGTGGCTGTTGGGATCGCGCGCCGCCACCCAAATCGGCGGATGCGGCTGCTGTTTCGGCAGCGGCGACGAGGTGGTCGCCGGGAACGACCAGTATTCCCCCTGATGGGCATAGTCGCCCTGCCACAGTTTTTTCACCGCCGGGATCAGCTCGCGCATGCGCTGCCCGGCATCCCAGGCGGTCAAACCGGGCATCAGCCGTTCGTATTCATAGGAATAGGCGCCGCGCGCGATGCCCAGCTCCAGCCTGCCGCCGGTGATGATGTCGGTCATCGCCGCCTCGCCCGCCAGACGGATCGGGTGATTGAACGGCGCAATGATGGTGCCGGTGCCGAGCCGCACCCGCGAGGTGCGCCGGGCAATGTCCGCCAGATTGATGAACGGATTCGGCGCAATGGTGAAATTCATGCCGTGGTGCTCGCCGGTCCAGATGGCGTGCATGCCGCCGCGATCGGCGATTTCACACAGTTCGATCATCTCCTGGTAGAGCTTTTCCTGCGGTTCGTCGGGTAACGTTCGTTCCATATGCACGAATAAAGACAGTTTCATCACACTCTCCCGTTCAGCCTTAACCGGCGAATTGCTTGATGGCACCGCTGTGCTCATCGCCATAATAGATACCGTAATTGCCCACGGCGTTTTCTTTGACGAACCGGCCCAGCATCGATCGCAGCGCCGGATCCTTGATCGGCAGCCGCGCCAGCGTCGGCATGTCGAACCATTCCGCCGCGCTCAGCTGCGGCGTCAGGCTGCCGGCGTCGGTCGGCAGCGCGCACAGGAAAACGATGTGTTGCTGGTGCTTTTGGCGGTCGTCATAGACGGAATAGACGAAGCCCGGATGGGCATTAATGCCCAGCTGCTGCAGTAAATCTCCCAACGTTTCGCTGACGCTGCGTTTCTCCACCGCGCTGGACGGCAGTTGATAGCCGCCGTCATTTTGCCGCACCATCACGGCGTGCCCTTCAAACTCGATCAACGCGCTTACCACCACCTGCGGCCCGCCAATCAGCGACTGCGCGTTTTGATAAGGCGTGAAATAAGCGCCGCGGTAATACCCCAGACCGGCGGTGGCGTTGGACTCGAACCCTTCGACCTGGCCGATCAGAATGGCATGGTCGCCAGCGTCCACCACCTGATGCAGCGAGCAGTCGAACCACGCCGAACTGTTATCGATCAGCGGCACCCGTGACGCGCTCCAGCGCCAATCGATCAGCGCAAAGCGGTCTTCGTTCTTTTGCGCAAAAATGGTTGAAGCCTCTTTTTGCTGTTCCGCCAGAATATTGATGGCGAAATGGCTGCACTGGGTAAAATGCGCCAGATTCGCCGAACGTTTATCGATGCTCACCAACAGCAGCGCCGGATCCAGCGACACCGACGAAAACGAATTGGCGGTGAAGCCAATCGGCCGCCCCTGCTTGTCTACCGAGGTCACAATGGTGACGCCGGTCATAAAGGCGCCGAAAGCGTCGCGCAACTGCCTGCGTTTATCCGCGTCCATTTGCTGCTCCTAAAGTCAAAGGTTGCTCTGAGGTCAGAAAATCAAGCATCAGCGCGTTGACGCGTTGCGCATCGGTCAGACTGACCATGTGTTTGGCGTTCTCAATGATTACCGCGCGCCCGTTCGGTGCGGCCTGCGCCATTTGCCGCGCCATCTCCGGGCTGGAATTGGCGTCGTGCTCGCCGGTCAGCACCAACACCGGGCAGCGGATAAGGTGCCAACGCGGGGCATACACCCGATCGCCGGTAGCAAACGCCTGATAGGCGCGGGCATAACCCGCTACGTCCACCTGTTGCAACCAGCCGCCCACCTGCCGGCGCAGACCCTGTTCGGCGGGATCGGCGCCAAACCACCGGCTCAGCGGCGAGTCGAGCTGCGTCTGGCCGCTGGCCAACGCGCTGGCGCGTTGCGCGACCGCGGCGCTGGCCTTTGCTGAGCGCTGAAACACGCCGCTCATCACCACCGCACGATTGACCCGCTCCGGATAATCGATCGCCAGACCGGCGGTGATCAACGCCCCCATCGAGTGCCCCGCCACCGCCGCGCTCGGCGCGCCCAGGGTGTTTAAGAAGGCCGCCATCCAACGCACGTAATCCTCCAGCGTCGCGGCGTGGGCGAAGCCTTCGCTTTCTCCGTGGCCCGGCATATCGACGGCGATGACCCGAAAGTGCGCGCTGAGCGCATCGAGCTGGGGATACCAGGCCTCCGCGTTCATGCCTACGCCGTGGATCAATACCAGCGGCTCGCCACGCCCGGCCTCCAAATACCCCACCCGCAGAGCGGGTTCAGACAGCTGCCGGATTGTTCTGATCATGGCCCAGCTCTTTCAGATCCAGATAACGATTGCCGATGCGGTGGTGCGGCCGCCCCCCCAGCGCCGCGCCCAGTGCGATGACGATTTCATCGTCGCAGGGCGCGTCGTTGATGTTGAACTGAAATGTCAGGTAGTGCTCACGGCTGCCTTCGTCGTTTTTCCCCATCATCGGGATCAGGATCGGCGCGTTGGCCGGCCCGCGGGTATTGTTGAACGCCAGATAGCTCTTGCCGTTGACCGCCGAACGGTAGTGGTTGCCGAAATGCAGCGTGTGGATCAGCGCCGAGGCATGTTCCAACTCGCCGCCCAGCCCCACCACCGCGCTTTTGCCGAAGGCTTCCACCCGCTCGCCGGAGCCGGCTTCTTTGAGGATCAAACCGGTCAGCAACTCGCCCAGCACCGGCGCCATTTCTCGAATCTTTGGCGCCAGATCCTCGACAAAGCCTTGCCCGGCCCAGGGGTTTTTGATCACCGCCGCCGCCGCGATCATCACCAGCGGTTTGCCCGCCGATTTGCCGCCGTCGGCGTAGAGGGTTTCTGTGGAAACCAGGGTCTTGCGGATGTCTTGATGCATAAGGGACCTCGAAAAGTAAATCAAATGTTAATCAGATGTCGCGAGTCGAGGGTATAGCATCGGGCAGATTGGTATGTCAAAATTTGGTATACCATAATACGGTATTCTTATTTTCACTTGGGGCGGTAGAGCAAATTTGAAAATAACAGCGGTTAATCAATGCATTAGTAAATTTGCGTGGGCTTTGGCAGGGAGTGAAACACCGGCCACGACCTCGTCCGCTCAGCACCCTGTGCCCGTGCCGCAGCCGTTGAGCCAGCGGCTATCGGCACCGAAAAGCGTTTTTTTTAGGCTATCTTTCGATTTTGTGAGCTGCGGCAACATTCACCGTTTTGGCGATGCGGCGCGAAATCGGCCGCCGTTGCTTTGCAGGTTGGAAAGATGTTAATAGTACCGTGCAAACGGAAATACGCGTCGTTATCCGGATTAATGATGATCCACAAAAAATAGAGACAATTATGGTTCAGGCGTCATTGAAGATTGAGAATGCACCGGTCACCTTGCGCGAATTGGCATTGGCGAAAATTAGGCAGGCGATTATCTCAGGGTATTTTCAGGCCGGCGATCGTTTGGTGGAACGCAGCCTGTGCGAGGAGCTGGGCGTCAGCCGCAGCGTGGTGCGCGAGGTGATCCGTTATCTCGAAGCGGAGGGGCTCATTGAAACGCTCGGCAAGAAAGGGCCGATTGTCGCTATTCTGACCTGGGAAATTGCCGAGCAGATTTATACTATTCGCCTGCTGCTTGAACAGGATGCCGCTCACGACTGCGCCTTGAAAGCCGGGCCGGAAGATAAAAAGAAACTGCATGAAAAATTAATTGCGATTAATCAGGCGTCGGCCGGGCAGGACGATATTCAGCGCGTTGAAGCCTCGCAGGCCTTTTATGAAACCATTTTCCAAGTGGCCCATCACGCCATCGCCTGGGAAATCGTTCAACGCCTGAACAGCCGCATCAGCCGCCTGCGCGCCCTGACCCTGAAAACCCCGGAGCGCCAGCTGGCCGGCTTCGAGCGCATGACGCGCATTTATCACGCCATCGAACAAAACAATCCGACGCAGGCCAGGCAAGAAGTCATCGAGCACCTGACCGAGGCCGCCGCGCTGGCCAAGCGCATTCTGCAACAGGAATCCTGAGATGCCCGCTTACTGGATTGCCCATGTTACCGTGAAAGATCCGCAGCAATATCAGCATTACATGGATTTGGCGCCCCAGGCGTTTCGCCAGTTCAACGCCCGTTTTCTCGCCCGCGGCGAACAGGCGCAAACGCTGGAAGGCCCATCGTTTGTGAAACATGTGCTGATCGAATTCGACGACTACGCCACCGCGTTGGCTTGCTACCATTCGCCGGCCTATCAGTTGGCGAAACAACAGCGGCGCCACGTGGCGGAAGCCATGATTACCATCGTCGACGGCTTGCCGCCCGCCCATTAAAAAGCCCCCGCCGTTACGCGGAGGCTGGGTGATGTGGGGCGTGATAACCGCGTTCAGAAGCGCCGGGTCAGGCCGGCGTTTTCCGCTAGTTATTTCTCTTCAGGATCTTCCCAGTTTCAGCCCAGATCTGGCTGCGATAATGATCGTCTTCCTGAGAGAAGAAAAGTACGGTCAGCCCATCCTTGTCCAACAGCGCAATGCCATCGGGAGCAGGACGCCACGCCACAGGCTCTTGCGGCAAGACGTCGGGCGTGCAATCAGATAAAAATTTCAGGCTATAGCCGCCGGCCGATTCCACACTCTCCGCGTTGAGCTGCACAACACAAGACTTTGATTTATCACTGACCGTCCACTGCCCGGATAGCGTTTCGGCGGAAGGTAACACCAGACTGCTTGCCATAGAGGCTCCTGAAAACAAGAAAATTATTCCGACAAGAATAAATTTGCACATAGCTGGCCCATGCGAAACGGTGGGCATCATCGCCCACCGTTGCCGTTTTACACGATAAAGTCAACAGCGACGTCGGCCTGCCCGACGATGTGCACCAGGAAGTCTGGATTTGCACCGCCATGGATATTGAAGGCCAATTCACTCAGATTGCTCTGGGTATCATAGGATACCAGCGCCTCACCGGCCTGCCCGCTGAAATGATCGACAAACTGAATGAAATCACTGCCTTTAGCGCCCTGGTTGAAGAAGGACAGATCGATCTTGTCCTTGCCTGACTCAAAGTCCCAAATGGTATCAGGAGCCCGAACAGGCGAGTCATTCACATCAGAGAAGACAAAAATGTCGTTGCCTTGCCCTCCCCATAATTGATCCTGGCCCGCTCCACCGTAAATGACATCGTTGCCGGCGCCGCCTTTGAGCGTATTGTCTGCGTGATTCCCAACAATGACGTCATTACCTGAGCCCCCTATCGCGTTTTCGATGGTGACGCCAGCGGCGATGGAAACATTCCCTTTTAATCCCCCGACGTCGGAGAAAGCGCCTTCGTTCAAGTTGATACGTTGATTTTGGCTATACCCCGAGAAATCAAGGGTATCATTACCGCCTGCATCCCAAACAGACATCACCAGTTTGTCGTGGCTGTCGTTGAGCGTATAGAAGTCTCGGCCTGTATTTGAATTAAACCCGTAAACGGTGTCGCCGGTTCGGGTGGTCATATTGGCGCCGTAAAGATGCTGGATGGCCGCGATATCATCAACCAGCGGCGCAGCGGCATAGTAATGGCCATGATCCGCGTTGGTAATGGATTCATTCCAGTAACTCATTACGCTAAACTGCCGGGTATCTTCGGCGTAAACTGCCTTGGTATAATTTGGGCTGCCTTGCCCCGCATTATAAGTGCCCGGGTGATCTAACCCGAGAGTATGGCCAACTTCATGGGTAATGGTTAAGCGGCCGTAATTACCTAGCTCAGGATGCAAATTTTCGGAGTGATTCTTAATGTTGTACCAACTTTGCCCATCAGAATTGAACCCCCTGTAATCATTGCCATTATATGAGAACGGTTTCAAAGCATACGCTTGTCCTGTCCCCTCATAATTGCCAAAGGTAATATTGGAGGGTTGGCCTGCGGCAACTTCGACAAATTTGATGTTGGCAACATCGGCCCAGGATTGCAAAGACAGCTTCGCCTGTTCTTGTTGCTGTTGCGTGAACGCGCTCAGCCCCGTATCACGTTCCGGGGAGCGGTGGCCCAGGTTCAGTTCGTTATAATCCCAATCCGGGAAGGAATAGGTCACCGTCGCCTCTTTTCCCGTGACGTGCACGCCATTCCAGGTTTTATCGCCGCGCGCGATCTGCAACCCCGCCTGATTTATGTCATAAGACGGTTTGTTATTTATCGTCAGACCATTTCCGCGCTCATGGTAGTGAATAAGATCGTTAACGCTGTCCCAACCCGTTTCGTTTCCATTCATGGTATTACCCATAACTTTCTCCACAAAGTAGCTAGTATTGCTATGACATCCGAAATGTCCCTTGGGGATAATCAAGATCCTGAGAATAGCGATCACCCGATACGCCCCACTCTTTTTGCCTATCCCTTTACAATTGACTTTTAACTACCCGATGCCTCCTTACCCATGATTGAGAACTGATGCAACTGCGTGAGATCGCGATATGTCCGTGCAAAATGCACGGAAATAATAGGCGCATTGATCCGGCAAGGGTTTGATTCCAGAGTTTGCGCGTTGAGGCTAAGTTGAGATGCCGCTCAAAGGGGCGGATGACAACGGCCGTTCGATACCTTGTCTCGTTGCCAGAGACCACAGCAGACGTGGTCTCGTGTTGTGACCGTTGCCGGTTATCCGAACCGTTACCCGAAGAAAATTACGTGAATGCATTTGCGCCACCATCCAGTTTTGCTAATGATTATCATTCGCGAGGCTATCTCACACGTAAGCAAAGTGTCAACAGATGAAACAAAACATTTCTTGATTTGCATCATGATTTTTTCGCTAAGCCCCAGTGAACGGGCGATGACGGGCGTTGCAGAGTGCATAAAATGGCGTTTATCACCGTCTGGACTGGGGTTTTTGTCAGTGTTACCGCATAGAGCAGGCAGAATACCGTTCGGAAGTACATCATGGCGACTGAACATTTGGCCACAGAGAAACATCAGGAATGATTAATTTTCACGGCAATAACGCGGCGTGGTCCGATTACTTATTTTTCGCTGCAATATAAGGGATGCTTATAAATAACAGGAGTATTCCTAATGCGTTCACGCGGGATGTATTCCATGCTGGCGGGCCGATTTTTAGCCGCGCCCGCTGGCTATTCCCATTTTAATTGGCAAGACTATATTGAAAGAAGCTCTGCCCTAGAGCGAGAATATGGGTAATTTTCCGAGGAAATATCGCATGACCCTGTTGCCCAAGCAGAGCAATAACAAAAATCCGATTGATCTCTATGGCGAAATCGTAGACGACTTGCCCGGCCTGATTTGCTTCGGCAACCGCCTTGGCGGTTACTTCAATAAACAGTGGCGCGACTATACCGGCGCCATCGCCGGTGAACACGGCGCCGCCGACTGGCTCGATGCCCTGCACCCCGACGATCGCGAGCGGCTGGCCGCGCAATGGCGCCAGGCGATCGTGGCCCTTTCCTCGTTCGCCGGCGAAGCCCGCCTGTGCGATCGCAGCGGCGCCTACCGTTGGTTTATGCTGGCGTTCAACGCCCGGCAGGACGGCATGGCGCTGGAGCTCAGCTGGTACCTCACGGCGACCGACATCCATCCGCAAATGCTGCAGCGCCAGCAAAACGTTCAGGCGCTCTCTATCCAGCAAGACATGCTGGACGCCAGCGTCGACTGCATCAAAGTGATCAATCACGACGGCACGCTGCGCCACATGAACCGCTCCGGCAGCCTGGCCCTTGGCCTTGATCCGGCGCAAAAAGAGTTTGGCATGCCCTGGCTGGGGCTGCTGTCGCCCGAGATCCGGCGCCGCGGCAGTAAGGCGCTGCGCAGCGTCAGAGCCGGAAAGAATGCGCGCTTCACCGGATTGAGCGTGACGCCGCAGGGTAAAAAACAGCACTGGGACAACATTCTCACGCCGGTCAGCGACGAACACGGCGCCGTGGCCGAGATCTTGTGCGTCTCGCGCGACGTGACTTCACAGCGCGTGATGGAACAACGTCTGTTGCTCGCCAGCGAATATGACGAATTGACCGGCCTGCCCAACCGGCGCCTCTTCAAGAAAAAGCTGAAGCAAGAGATGAAGCGCGCTCTGCACGGCAACAAGTCCCTCGGGCTGATGCTGTTGGATCTTGACCACTTCAAGCTGGTGAACGACACGCTGGGCCACGCGGCGGGCGATCATCTGCTGCGGATCTTGGGTAAAAGACTCAGCGCCTGCATGAATGCGCACTCGTTTGTCTCCCGCCTCGGCGGCGACGAGTTCGCAGTGGTGATCAGCGACGTCGAAAACGAGCAGGATATTTTCCGCATCGCCAACAAGTTTCTGCTGCAGCTGGAGACGCCGATCACCCACGGCGGCAAGACGCTGCATTGCGGCATGAGCCTCGGCGGCGCCATCTATCCCAAAGACGCGCGCGACGCTTCAGAGCTGATGAAATGCGCCGATACCGCGCTGTATGAGCTGAAAGACGGCGGCCGCGGCGGCGTCTATATGTTCGACCGCAAAATGATGGACAAGGCGCGCGCCCGCGCCAGCCAGCTCAACTACGCGCGCCAGATCGTGCGCGACAACTGCATCCGTCCCAGCTACCAGCCGAAGGTCTGCCTGACCGACGGCAGCATCGTCGGCTTTGAAGCGCTGCTGCGCTGGCACTGCCCGATCAACGGCGTGCAGCTGCCGGCAACGGTAAGCGAGGCGTTCAACGACTACGAGCTGGCGACCAAGATCAGCGAGGCCATGCAGCTGAAGGTCTTCGCCGATATCGCCCGCTGGCGCGCGGCCGGCGTGGCGGTGCGGCCCATCTCGCTGAACGTGTCGCCGATCGAGTTTTTACGCGACAACTACGCCGAAACCTTCCTGCAGCGCCTGCTGAAGTTCCACATTCCCCACCCTCTGATCGAACTGGAAGTGACCGAACACGCGTTCAACAAGCACGGCTCGAAGTACGTGCTGCGCGCGCTGCAAATGCTCAAGGAGATGGGCATCCGCATCGCGCTGGACGATTTCGGCACCGGCCACTCCTCCTTCAGCCATATCATGGATTACCCGCTGGACTGCATTAAGCTGGACTGCGACTTCGTTCAACGGATGAATACCGAACCGGCGATCCTGGCGATCGTGGAAAGCATCGGCATCCTCGGCCAAAAACTGTCGATCGATATCATCGCCGAGGGCGTGGAAACCGAGCAGCAGCGGCAAACGCTCTGCGAAGCCGGTTTCCATATCGGCCAGGGTTATTTGTTCAGCCGGGCTGTGGAATCCCAGCGGGTGCCCGAGCTGCTGCAGGCGATGCCGCAACTTGTCGACGGCCGTTAAGCGCCCCGCCGTTCGCCGAACGGCGCCAGCTGCATGCCGACCAGCGTCACCACGCAGATGAACGCCCCGGCGTAGAAGGTGGAGGCGGAACCGAACAGCTCCCACAGGATTCCGGCTCCGAGACTCGCCAGCAGCAGCGCCACGCCGCTGATCAGATTGAACATGCCGAACGCGGTGCCGCGCAGGTGCGCCGGCGCGGTATGCGCCACCATCGCCGCCAACAGTCCCTGCGTCATGCCCATGTGCACGCCCCACAGCGCCACGCCAAACAGCACCCCACCCCAATGATCGCTCAGCGCCAACACCACATCGGCGGCGATCAGCACCAGCAGCCCGGCTTTCAGCAATCCTTCATGGCTCATGCGATCGGACAGTTTACCGAACGGATAGGCCGAGCAGGCGTAGACCAGATTCATGGCGACCATCACCAGCGGGATCAACGCCAGCGGCGTGCCGCCCTGCTGCGCCTTCAGCACCAGGAACGCTTCGCTGAAGCGCGCCAGCGTGAAGACGGCGCCGATGCCCACCACCCACCAATAGCCGCGCCCCAGCAGCCGCAGATTGGCGCGGGTGATCGGGTTGGTGCGCTTGTGGGTTATCGCGGCGGCCGGCTCTTTCAGGCCGAAAAACAGCAGCGCAATCGCCAGCGCCGCCGGGATCGCCGCCACCCAAAAGATGGCGCGAAAATCGTTGTGCCACAGCAGCATCAGGCCGACGGCCAGCAGCGGCCCTAAAAAGGCACCGACGGTATCCAGCGACTGGCGCAGCCCGAAGGCCGCACCGCGAATCTCCGGCGGCGTCACGTCGGCCACCAGGGCATCGCGCGGCGCCCCGCGGATGCCTTTGCCCACGCGATCCAGCAGGCGCGCGCTCATCACCATGCCGGACGACGACGCGATGGCGAAAAACGGTTTGCTGATGGCGCCCAACCCGTAGCCCAGCAGCGCCAAACCTTTGCGCTTGCCGAGGTAATCGCTCAGCACGCCGGAGAACACCTTGACGATCAATGCCGTCGCCTCCGCCAGCCCTTCGATCAGCCCGATGACGATGACGCTGGCGCCGAGCGTCGCCGCCATAAACAGCGGCAGCAGGCTGTGGATCATTTCCGAGGAGACGTCCATCAGCAGGCTCACCCCACCCAACACCCACACGCCGCGCGGTATGCGGCCCAACGTAGCGAAACGCGACAGCATGGTTCATCCTCGAGAGATTCAGCGCCACCGGCGGCGCTTCATGACATTTCCAAGATTGGATAGTTGATTTTGTTCGTTCACAGATCTGCCGCCTTTAGAGATAGTGCAACGACCTTGTGACACCCATAATAATGAAGGTAATTAACATAATGATATATAGCAAAAAGATGATTGTGATGGCGGCGCTGCTGAGCTTTTCCGCCGCGGCCGCGCCAGGGGTGGATCTCGTCGCCAACGAAACGCCGATCCACACGGTGAAGAGCGCCGAAGCCGTGGCCAAAATCCCCGCCGATTTCAAGTTCGTGGAGCCCGGCACGCTGACGGTGGCCATTTCCCTGCTGGGCAGCGGCCCGCCGTTCGGCCTGTACGCCCGCGACAATAAAACGGTGATCGGCAGCGAGGCGGACATCGCGCGCCTGGTGGCCGACGGCTTGGGATTGAAACTCAAGCTGGTGCCCACCTCGTGGGAAGACTGGCCGCTGGGGGTGGCCTCCGGCAAATATGACGCCGCAGTTTACAACATCACCGTGACCAACGAACGCAAGACCAAATTCGATTTCGCCACCTATCGCCAGGATACGCTGGGTTTCTACGTCAAATCCGACAGTAAAATCACCCAGATCAACACCGCGCCGGATATCGCCGGCAAGAAGATCATCGTCGATTCCGGTACCAATCAGGAAGCGGTGCTGCTGGCCTGGGACAAGGAGAACCGCGCCAAGGGGCTGGCGCCGCTGCAGCCAGTGTACGTCACCGACAAGGCCGCCTCCACGCTGGCCATTCAGTCCGGCCGCGCCGACGCCACCTTCGGCCCCAACGTCTCCGGCGCTTATCAGGCGCGGCTGACCGGCAAAACCCGGCTGGTAGGCATCGTGCCCGGCGGCTGGCCGAAGACCGCCAACATCGCCGTCACGCTGAAGAAAGGCAATGGCCTGGTGGATTCGGTGCAGGCATCGCTCAACAGCGCCATCGCCAACGGCAGCTATCTGCAGGTGCTGGATCGCTGGGCGGAGAGCGACGAGAAGATCGCCCATTCGGAGATTAACCCGCCGGGGCTGGGGGATTGAGAGAGCAACAGGCTCCGCGCAGCGGAGCCTTATCGCCGCTCAATCGAGAAGTGTCATTCCGCCGCCGCTTTCTGCCTTCCCAGCTTGCGGTACAGCGTGCTGCGCGAAACGCCGAGCGCCTTGGCCGCCAGGCTGAGGTTACCGCCCGCCCTGTCGATTGCCGCCTGCAACGCCTCCAGGCCGGTATCGGCGTTCTCTTGGTGCGGCGCCAGCACCGCGATGGACTGCGGCAGATCGTCCAGAGTGAGCACCGCATGATCGTCCGCCAGCGCCAGCAGCACCTTGAGCGTACTCAACAGCTGCCGCACGTTGCCGGGCCACGGGTAGCGCGCCAGCATCGCCAACGCTTCCGGCAGCAGGCGAATGTCGCGCCGCTCACCGCCCAGCTCTCGCCACAGCTGCATAATAAAGGCCTCCAGCTGCACCCGCTCTCGGAGCGGCGGAATGCGCAGGCTGTATTCCTGTATGCGGTACAGCAAATCCTCGCGAAACGCCCCCGCCTCAACCTGCCGATGCAGATCGTGGTGCGTGGCGCAGACCAGCGCAAAATCGACCGGATAAGCGCTGCGGCTGCCGAGCGGCGTGACCGTTTTTTCCTGTAACACCCGCAGCAGCCGCGTTTGCAGGCCCGCCGGCATGTCGCCGATTTCATCGAGGAACAGCACGCCGCCGTCCGCCTCGCGGATCTTGCCGATATAGCCTTTCGGGTTGGCGCCGGTAAACGCCCCCGGCGCATAGCCGAACAGCTCGGATTCGATCAGCGGCTCGGGCAGCGCCGCGCAGTTGATCGCCACGAAGTTGCCGTTGCGCCAGCGGCTCTCTTGAAACAGGCGTCGGCTGAAGTGCTCTTTACCGCAGCCGGTTTCGCCGGTCACGCACAGCGAAAGGCCGGCGTTGAGGATCCGCAGCGCTTTCTGATGCTGCTCGTCATGCCATTCCGCCGGCGGCGTGGAACGCAGGGCGCTGACGCGGCGCTGCGGCGCCTCGAGCAGAGAATAATAGTGCCGTTGATTGCCGGCCAGCGTCTGACGCGGCGCGCCGGAGGGCTGTCGCAACAGATCGGGGAACAGCTGGGCGAACTCGACGGAGCCGAATGCGGCCGGCGAGAGCTGAAACTCCATCATCGCCAGCCGATTGGCGGCGACCAGCACTTCGTCGTGAAACACCAGCAGCAGCTCCTGCGCGCTGCCCAGACGACCGGCATCGGCGTGCAGGCGCAGCGTCCAGTGACGATCGGCGATCGCGCTTCTGACCCAGCGGTGTTCGATATGCCGCACCGCCTGCATGATCAGGCGCTGCGCATCGCGGTACGGCCGCTGCGCGGGGGCGGAGAGATCCAGTATGCCGGCAATGCGGCCATCCGGCCGATAGATCGGCGCGGCGGTGCAGTTCAACCCGGCGTTTTGGTTGAGGAAATGCTGGCCGCCGCGCACTTCGCAGAACGCGCCCAGCGCCAGCGCGGTGCCGATGGCGTTGGTGCCCCGCTCCGCTTCTCCCCACTGGTTGCCCGGCGCCAGCGCAAAGCGCGACGCCTTGTGCAAAAAGTCGGTATTGCCGCGGGTTTCCAGCACCAGCCCGTCGGCGTCGGCGATCACCACAATGGCGGGCTGGCGCGTAATTTGCGCGCCCAGCTGCTCGATCAGCGGCTGTACCCGTTGCGGTACCCAGTCGTTGCGGCTGCGCAGCTCTTCGAGCAGTCCGGCTTTGATAAACGGGATATGGCGATCGGCGCGCGTCAGGCCGTAACCCCGGCTGCGCTGCCAGGATTCCGCCAGCGGACTGGCGCCCTCGGTGGGCAAGCGGTCGTCAGGCAACATGCGTTTCTCCCCCGTTTGCGAGTGTTGCAAATATGTATCACAGATGTGCATCAAGCGTTGCGACACGGGACACAAAAAAACACCGACGGCGGCGGAATCGCCCGATTCGCCAAGTCATATCATTTTTTAACACGCTAATAAATAATCCCTTTTTATCATCACCCTCGTCTTTCGTTAATCTGGCACGCGCCGTGCTTCTCTGTGCTGCGGCGGCATGCCGCATTCACAGGCGCAGCCCAATAGCGCTGATTTTCATCTGCAGAGAGGTGCTTAACATGAAATATGTCCACCCCGGTTTGCCTGGCTCGCTGGTTTCGTTCCGCAAACGCTATGGCAACTACATTGGCGGCAAATTCGTCGAACCGGTATCCGGCAACTACTTCACCAACACCTCGCCGGTGACCGGCCAGCCGATCGCCGAATTCCCGCGTTCCGACGCCAAGGACATCGAGCTGGCGCTCGACGCGGCGCACGCGGCGGCGGACGCCTGGGGCAAAACCAGCGTGCAAGCGCGTTCCAACGTGCTGTTGGCGATCGCCGATCGCATCGAATCGCGGCTGGAAATGCTGGCGCTGACCGAAACCTGGGACAACGGCAAACCGATCCGCGAAACCCTGAATGCCGATCTGCCGCTGGCGGTCGACCATTTCCGTTACTTCGCCGGCTGCCTGCGCGCGCAGGAAGGCACCGCGGCGGAGATCGACCAGAACACCGTGGCCTACCATATCTATGAACCGCTGGGCGTAGTCGGCCAGATCATCCCGTGGAACTTCCCGCTGCTGATGGCCGCCTGGAAACTGGCGCCGGCGCTGGCGGGCGGTAACTGCGTGGTGCTGAAACCGGCGGAACAGACCCCGCTCGGCATCAGCGTGCTGATGGAAGAGATCGGCGATCTGCTGCCGCCGGGCGTGCTCAACGTGGTGCAAGGCTTCGGCGCCGAGGCCGGCGAAGCGCTGGCTCGCAGCAAACGCATCGAGAAGATCGCGTTCACCGGCTCCACGCCGATCGGCCGCCACATCCTCGCCTGCGCGGCGGAAAACATCATCCCCAGCACCGTCGAGCTGGGCGGTAAATCGCCCAACATCTATTTCGCCGACATCATGCAGGCGGAGCCGGAGTTCATCGACAAGGCGGTTGAGGGGCTGGTGCTCGGTTTCTTCAACCAGGGGGAGGTCTGCACCTGCCCTTCACGCGCGCTGATTGAAGAATCTATCTATCCGCAGTTTATGGAGAAAGTGCTGGCGCGCATCGCCACCATCCGCCAGGGCGATCCCTTCGACACCGACACCATGCTCGGCGCGCAGGCGTCGCAAGAACAGTACGATAAGATCCTGTCCTACATCGACATCGCCAAGAATGAGGGCGGCAACATCCTCGCCGGCGGCAAACGCACGCAGCATGGAGATGAATTGCAAAACGGTTTCTACCTGCAGCCGACGTTGATTACCGGCAACAACAGCATGCGCTTCTTCCGCGAGGAGATCTTCGGGCCGGTGATCGGCGTCACCACCTTTAAAGACGAAGCCGAAGCGCTGGCGCTGGCCAACGACACCGAGTTCGGGCTGGGCGCCGGGCTGTGGACCCGTGACATCAACCGCGCCTATCGCATGGGCCGCGCGATCAAGGCCGGGCGCGTGTGGACCAACTGTTACCACCTGTATCCGGCGCACGCCGCGTTCGGCGGCTACAAGAACTCCGGCATCGGGCGCGAGACCCACAAGGCGGCGCTGTCGCACTATCAACAGGTGAAAAACCTGCTGGTCAGCTACGACGCCAAACCGCTGGGCCTGTTCTGAGCCGGGCGTAACAACCAGAAGGCCACCCGCAGGTGGCCTTCCTTTTTAGTTTAGCAACGGTTACTTCGCCATGCCGAGATCGATTACCATGCGACCGCGAATGGTGCCCGCCTTCATCTCGTCGAAGATGGCGTTGATATCGCCCAGCGGCCGCTTGGTCACTTTCGGCGTCACTTTGCCTTCGGCGGCGAACTGGAACGCCTCTTTCAGATCTTCGCGCGTACCCACCAGCGAACCCACCACCTGAATGCCGTCCAGCACCAGGCGCGGAATGCTCAGATCCATGCTCTCCGGCGGCAACCCCACCGCCACCACTTTACCGCCGGCGCGCACCGCATTGACCGCCGAGTTGAAGGCCGCTTTCGCCACAGCCGTCACCACCGCCGCGTGAGCGCCGCCGGTTTGCTGCTGAATGATCTCCTCGGCGTTTTGCGTTTTGGAATTGATGGCCAGATCGGCGCCGATCTGTTTGGCGAACTCCAACTGGCCGTCGTTGACGTCGATGGCGATCACCTTGGCGTTAAACACGTTCTTGGCGTACTGCAGCGCCAGGTTGCCCAGCCCGCCCAGGCCATAGATGGCGATCCACTGCCCCGGCTTGATATCGGAAATTTTCACCGCCTTGTAGGTGGTGACGCCGGCGCAGGTGATGCTGCTGGCGGCGAAAGAATCGAGCCCGTCCGGCACTTTCACCGCGTAGTCCGCCACCACGATGCACTCTTCCGCCATGCCGCCGTCAACGCTGTAGCCGGCGTTTTTCACCGAACGGCACAGGGTTTCGTTGCCGCTGACGCAGTATTCGCAATGGCCGCAACCCTGGTAAAACCAGGCGACGCTGGCGCGGTCACCCACTTTTAGCGAGGTGACGCCCTCACCGACGGCGGAGACCACGCCGATGCCCTCATGCCCCAACGTAATGCCCGGCACCTCGCCGAAATCGCCGTTTTTCACGTGCAAATCGGTGTGGCACACCCCGCAACACTCCATTTTCAACGCCGCTTCGCCGTGCTTCAGCGGGCGCAACACTTTATCCTGAATGTCTACGGTATGGTTTTTCGTCACTACGGCAGCTTTCATGGTGTTTTCCTTAGCAGAGTGGGAAGTACAGTTGTTAATGTAGTGACTGTATTCGGTGAGGGCAAGCACCGCATGATTTGTGTAAAAACAAATAATTAAATATGAACCAGCATGATTATTTCATAAAAAACAATTAACAGACGGCGCGATCTCATTCGCATTGATCGCAGCGGCGGCGAACGATCGCGCACCTCTGGCTTGATTCAGCGCTTAAATCGATTCACGGGAATTTTCAGGTAGCGTTGCCCATCGTCTTCGCAGTCAGGCAACACGCCACCGCGAATATTGACCTGCAGCGCCATCAGCATGAGTTCCGGGTGCGGCAGCGTGGCGTCCCGCTGCTTTCTTTGCGCAATAAAGCGGGATTTATCCATGTTGACCACCCAGGGATTGTTCTCGCGCTGCTCTCTCACGGTGCTTTCCCAGCGGGCCTCACGCCCCGCCGGGCGGTAATCATGGCCGGTAAACAGGCGGGTATCCGCCGGCAGGCTCAAGATCCGCTGCAATGACTCCCACAAGGCTTCCGCATTGCCGCCAGGAAAATCGGCCCTTGCGGTACCGCTGTCCGGCATGAAGAACGTATCGTGGATAAACGCCGCATCCGCAATGTAATAAGTGACGGACGCCAGCGTGTGCCCGGGAGACAGCAGGACTTCAGCGCGCAGGTTGCCGATAAAAAAGACGTCGCCGTCCGCGAACAGCGCATCCCAGACGGTATTGGCCGCAGGCAGGTCTTTTAAATTATAGATCTCTTCCCACAGCCCCTGAACGGCGGTAATTTTTTCACCGATGCCGGTGAAGGCGCCGGTTTTCTGCGCCAGCCAGGTGGCGGCCGAAAAATGATCGGCGTGCGGGTGCGTATCCAGCACCCAGGCCACTCCCCACCCCCGTTGATGGATAAAATTCAGGATATCGTTGGCCTGTTGATGTGAGACCGTGCCCGATCGGCGGTCAAAATCCAGCACCGGGTCGATAATCGCACAGCGGCGCGCCTCGGGATCGGCAACCACATACTGCAGGCTGCCGCTTTCCGGCTCATAAAACGCGTGAACTTCCGCCGTGGCCCGCACGGACCGATGCTTGCCGTACCAGCTGAGCGCCTTATCGGCGTCCGCGCCGTATTCGTCGCATTGGCGGCGAAACTGCGCTTCATCTATCTGACCTTCGCGCAACGCATACAGCAGGGAAAGGCAGGCAGAGCGAGCCCCGCTTCTGCAGTGCGCCAGGGTTTTCTTGCCTTGCCGCAACAGAAACTGGAAGGTGTAAACGGTCTCCCAGGTCAGCGTATCGAACGTATAAGGGAGATAGACGTAGCGCATCCCCCCTTGTTCAGCCAACGCTTTCTCTTGCTGATGGTCAAGATACTCCCCCGGCTCCTCATCCGGCCGATTGTTGACGATAAGGCGGTAGCCCTGTTGAGACAGCGCCTTGAAATCACTCGCTTCGGGCGCGCCCGAAAAGGAGAGCTGAGGGTGGTAAGTGCGGATGCGCATGTTTTTTTCCTTCCGTTTCATAGGCTTTTAAATAACATATACAGGGCCAGCGCCAGGAGCATGAGGGCATAGAGCACGTTGATAATGCCCTCGCGTTTTTTCAGGCGCTCGGCGAGCGCCACCCCCACCACGCCCCCCAGAACGCCGCCGACGATGAGCCAACACGTAATGGCGAGCGACACCTTTCCGGACATGGCGTAGCTGGCGCTGGTCGATAGCCCCATGGCCGCCACGACCACCAGTGAGGTTGCCACCGCCTCAACCATCGAGAAGCGAAAAAACCAGACCAGCGCCGGCACAACCAAAAATCCGCCGCCAATGCCCAGAAAGCCCGCCAGCCCGCCCAGCGCGAGAACGCTGGGCCATACGATGGCGGGATGAACGGCAGAATGGGAGGACGGCAAGGGGTTGCCGGCAAGGGGATTTCTTTTCAGCGTCAATCCGGCGACCACCAGCATCAACAGGGAGAAAGGCAGGGTTATGTAGTGTCCGTCCGTGATTTTTCCCATCTGAGAGCCGGCCAGAGCCCCCATGACGGCGAGCAGCGAAACGACAAGCCCGGTCTGCCACCTGACGTTGCCTTTGGAGGCGTGCGCGGCGAGGTTGATCAGCGCGTTAATGGCCACAGACATGGCGCTGGTCCCTATAATCAAATGCGTATCCGGCACTTTCACCATATACAGCAATAATGGCACGCAGACGATTGAGCCGCCGCCGCCGGTCAGGGCCAGGAGAAATCCCACAATTCCCCCGGTGACCACTAACAGCATCACGATATAAAAACTGAAATGGAAAAAATCCACTGCGTTAATCCCTTAATGATGCTCATTCCATTTATTAACGATCAGTTCACCGGCAATGTCAAATAACTTATTTCGATTTGTTATTACATATAGCTAAATGGAATATGTGATTTTTTATATAACCACAAGTTCTATGAATTCGCTTTTAATCTGGGCGACAACCCCCTACTTTCTTATGAAAGGAGGCCTGCATGAAACCAGAAAAAATAAACCCCCAGAAAAGCGTCGTTATTATTGGCGGCGGCTCATCCGGAATAGGTATCGCGGCAAGCATAAGGAAGCGAGTTAAAGACATCGATATAACGATAGTGGAGCCTAACGATTGTCATTATTATCAACCGGCATGGACTCTGGTGGGTGGCGGGCTCTTTGATATCACGAAAACACGGCGCTCCATGCATGCCGTTCTGCCCTCAGGCACCGCATGGATACAGGATAGCGTGGTCAGGGTTGAGCCCAGTCAAAAATACATCGAGACCCGCCAGGGGCGGAAAATAAACTATGACTTTCTTATTGTTGCATGCGGACTGATTTTACGCTGGGATAAAATAGAGGGCCTTGAAGAAACCCTGGGATTAAACGGCGTCACCTCTAATTATCGTTTTGATCTTGCCGAATATACCTGGCAACTGGTCCGCGAAATGAAAGGCGGCCAGGCGATATTTTCTCAGCCACCGCTCCCCATCAAGTGCGCCGGCGCACCGCAAAAAGCCTTGTATCTGTCATGCGATTACTGGCGTCGCCAAGGCATCCTGAATAATATTAACGTCAATTTCTGCCTTGCGGGCGCGGCGGTTTTCGGCATTCCGCAATTTGTTCCCCCGCTGACCGAGTATTTGGAAAAATACCGAGCACAGGTCAATTTCAATCATCATTTGATCCGCGTTGATGGCGAGAAGCGGCAAGCGACATTTGCCGTAGAGACAAATGAAGAAGGAAAACGCGAGTTAACTCTGCCCTTCGATATGCTCCACGTGGTGCCGCCCCAATCGGCCCCGGCGTTTATTTCGCAAAGCGGCCTCGCTGATGGTGCCGGCTGGTGCGATGTGGATAAATCGACGCTGCAGCATAAGCATTGGCCGGATATTTTTGCGGTAGGCGACTGTTGCTCGACGCCAAATGCCAAAACCCTGGCGGCAGCCCGCAAGCAGGTGGTGGTGGTGGCTGAAAACGTCGCGGCGCTGATTCAGGGCGCGCCTCTCACTGCCCATTATGATGGTTATGGTTCCTGTCCATTGACGGTTGAGAAAGGTAAAGTTGTGCTGGCGGAGTTTGGCTATGACGGTAAATTGCTGCCCACGTTTCCGCTGCTCGACGCCACCCAGCCCAGCCGTCTGGCCTGGTGGCTGAAAGCCTGGTTTTTACCCCGATTTTATTGGGCGGGCATGCTGCGTGGGGTTGAATGGTTTGCCGGCAGCAAGCGGCCGTGACGCGCGCTCGGTCCCCCTCTCGTTCCTGCCGCTGCAGACGCTTGACTATTTGGCGAGACGAGGCCACCATCGTTTGCAGGTTCCTCAGGCTGATTGCAAGCCGTTACCACTATCGGTCGATCATCGATGAAAAATGCCCCCGCCGTTACGATCCACTACTGTTCACAATGCAACTGGCTGCTGCGCGCCGGCTGGATGGCGCAAGAGCTGCTGAACACCTTCGGCGACGATCTCGCCTCCGTCACCCTGATGCCGGGCACCGGCGGGGTCTATCAAATCAGCGTCGATGGCGTAGTGATTTGGGATCGCAAGATTGACGGCGGTTTCCCCGATGCGGCGCAGTTAAAGCAACGGCTGCGCGATCACAGCTTCCCCGATCGCTCTCTCGGCCACAGCGACGGTAAAAAAGCCCGGCACTGAAAATCGGGCGGTAAGCACGGCTTCAGCTTAACGCATAGCTGGCCGCCATCACGACGCCGTTCATGGTCATATGCAGCCCGATGGGCAAATAGATCCCTTTGGATCTCACTCGGGCGGCCGTCAACACCAGCGAGATGAGCAACAGGGCTGCCAATGTGCGCCAATCGGTGTACTGGGTATGCAAAACGGCAAAGATGACAGACACCGTTAACGCGACCCAAAGCACCTTATCGTTAAACCAATACATCAGCGCGTTAAACAGACAGCCGCGAAATACGATCTCTTCATAGATGGGGACCACGAAAACCAACAAAGCGGCATTGAGCGCCAAAATCTCGCCAGGCAATGCCACCTGCTCCGTCACCCAGGTTTCCGTTTTCTCCACGCCCATCAAACGCGGGAAAATAAACTGAATCACCAACAGCGCGAACAGCAGCAGTGCAAAATCGCTGCGTTTAACCTCGCCTTTGCCCAATCCTTCTCTGCGGCGGAAAAAGAGCAGGTATAACGAAAAGATAGCGATGAACTCCATTCCATACAGCAGCGGCAGCAATAGCCCTTGTCGCATCAAGACGGCTCTGTTCTCAAGGAGCAGCGGAATAAACGTAATCAGGAACATCAGCAAAAACATGGAAAAGCAGCCGTTGACGGCTCGCGTTCTCGCGATAAACGCATTGTCGACCATATAACCATCCTTAGTTTTGAGCAGCCCTTGACGAAACAGTAGCAAGGTAAGATTTCGCGGCAGTTTATCCCCATGCGTTCTCATTGTCATGAACCCGTTTACAGCGAGCGTCCATTCGCAAATTTCTCCAAGCCATTGGCAACCAGTTGATTTCGCCCGGGCCACCTGCGTTATACTGAGCGCTCTTTTGGCCACGCATTTGACACAATTTTATGATGGAACGTTTGCTAGAAAACGCGATGTACGCCTCCCGCTGGTTGCTCGCGCCGGTTTATTTCGGCCTTTCACTGGCTCTGATCGCCCTGTCGATCAAATTTTTTCAGGAAATCCTGCACGTCCTGCCCAACATCTTTTCTGTCGCCGAAGCCGATCTGATCCTGACCCTGCTGTCGCTGGTCGACATGGCGCTGGTGGGCGGGCTGTTGGTGATGGTGATGTTCTCCGGTTATGAAAACTTCGTCTCGCAGTTGGATATCACCGAAGGGAAAGAAAAGCTGAGCTGGCTGGGCAAAATGGATGCCACCTCGCTGAAAAACAAAGTTGCTGCGTCTATCGTCGCCATCTCCTCCATTCACCTGCTGCGGGTGTTTATGGACGCCAAGAACGTGCCGGACAACAAGCTGATGTGGTATGTGATCATCCACCTTACCTTTGTGCTGTCCGCCTTCGTGATGGGCTACCTGGATAAAGTGACCCGCTCCAAGCACTAAACGCGCTGCCACACCCGATCGCCAGGATCGGGTGCCTCCCTCTCGCTCCTCTCTTCGCCTGTTTCTGCGCCGTCGTTTTTTTCATCTGGCACATATGATGATAATTTTATTATAATGTTATTACACTCATCATGGACTGAACGCCGGCCCTCGCACCGGTTTCGCCGCAGACAGGATCACGCTCTCTCATGCCATTGACTGGTCACCCCCTGCAATTCAACGATATTCAGGCGATTTTGCCTCATCGTTATCCCTGCCTGCTGGTCGATCGCGTGCTGCCCGCCGGCACCTGCATTGCCGAAGGGCGGCTGAGCGCCATCAAGAACATCACCGCCAATGAGCCGACGTTCTGGAACGGCCACGCGCACTTCGCCGGATTTCCCGGCGTGCTGTTGGTGGAAGCGCTGGCGCAAAGCACTGGTCTGCTGGCCCACTACTATCTCGGGGCGCTGAATGAGGGGGAGCATTACTATTTCGCCGCCATTCAGCGCGCGCGGTTTTATCGCGCCGCCCGCCCCGGGGACCAGGTGCTGATGGAGGTCGCTTTTGTTCGTCGGCGCGGGGCGATCGCCCGCTTTACCGGCCGCGCCAGCATCGATGGCCGGCGCATTTGCACCGCCGATTTCATGTGCGCCCGTAAATAGGCCGCTTGCCAAAGGAGCCCTGCGAATACCATGTCTCTGGTTGACAGCTTACTCAGAACCCTCGATTTCTCTCCGCGCGGCCAGGTGATCGCTCGCGAAGCCGACGCCTGGGGCGAAATCATCGTTTCCGATCACAAGGACTACCGCACGCTGCGGTTTGACGGCATCTGCGAACAGAGCAAGATGAGCCTCAGCAACCCCACGCAGCCGATCCACAACTACATCAAAGCGATGCTGATGGCGGTAGCCTGGCAACCGCCGGCCTCGGCGTTGATTTTGGGGTTGGGCGGCGGCAGTCTGCTGCGCGCGTTGCACGCGCTCGATCCGGCCATGCGCCTCGACGTCGTCGAGCTGCGCGCTGCGGTGATCGCCGTCGCGCGCCGCTATTTTACGCTGCCGGCCACCGACACCATCAGCCTGCGCACCGCCGACGCCATGGACTTCGTGCGCCCGCCCGTCGAGACGCGCTACGATCTGATCTTCTCCGATCTCTATTCGGCGTTCGCCATGGATCCGCAGCAAGGCACCCAGACCTTCCTGGAAAACTGCGCCGCGCGGCTGAACGACGGGGGCTGGCTGGTGCTCAATTACCACGATCTGCCTGACGAAAACAGCCTGCTGTACCACAGCCTGCAGCGAATATTCGGCACCGTACTGTTTTGCGTCGCCCCCAGCGGCAACGTGATCATTTACGCCACGCCGGCCCAGGTGACGCTGCCGCTGAGCGCGCTGCGCAGCCTGGCCGCCGGCAGCGGCGAGCTGTTCAACTGCGAACTCGGCTACCTGTCACGCAAAATAGAGCGGTTGCATTTCCGCTAAAGACGGGCGGCGACGCGGTCTGGCTGGCCGCTTCGCCCACATGGTATTATCATTCAGTTATCATTCTCTGGAGGATCCTGATGGAAAAGAAAACGGCGCGGCTAACGGTGCTGATTGACCCGGACAAGAAGAAAGCCCTGGAGGAACTGTGCCTGCAACAGGACGTCACCCCTTCCCAGGTGGTGCGCCAGCTGATCCGCGATTATCTGCACAAGCATCAGGTGGACTATCCCAGCCAACCGACTCACGCCAATCCTCGCGTCGAAAGCAATTGAGCGGCGGCCTGCCCCGCACACCGTGAAGCGCGCTTTGCCCCTGCGCGCGTCTCTAATCCGAATCCTCCGTTACGGTCTGTCCATTCGGCAATATCGCTGCTACTGTTTTATGCGTTCATACTCTCTCTTCGGAAAGGAAGCGCCATGTTCAGCCATATTACCGTCGGCGTCAGCGATCTGGACGCCGCCGCCGCCTTCTACGACGCCATCCTATTGCCGCTGGGGTTACAGCGGCGGGAAGTGACGCCGGACGGCGGCCCCGCCGCCCGCTGCTGGGTGATGCCGGGCCAAACGCTGCCGCGTTTCTATGCTTACCAACCCTTCGACGGGCAACCCGCCAGCGCCGGCAACGGCAGCATGCTGGCGTTTCTCGCCGCCGATGAGCTGGAGGTCAAACGCGCTTACGCCGCCGGCCTGCTGGCGGGCGGCAGCGGTGAAGGCGAGCCCGGCGAACGCGCGCATTACGGCAAGGGCTATTTCGGCGCTTACCTGCGCGACCCCGACGGCAACAAGGTCCATGTGGTGTACCGGGGCGATCTCGCCTGATGAAATGTTCGGTTCATATCGCCACCGGCGTAGACGGATTCATCGCCGACGCGGGCGGCGGCCGCCGAAGGCGATGAGCAGCGCCGCCAACGCCAACAGCGCCGCCACGCCGTAGGTCACCTGCATGCCGTAAGCCGCGGCGGCGGCGGCGCCCGCCACCCGCTGCGAAGCCAGATAAAACAGCGCCCCCAGCGCCGAAGCGCCGGTGATCGCCCCAAGATTGCGCGCCAGGTTCACCATGCCGGCGACCAGCCCGCGCCGTTCGGGAAACAGATCCTTCATCAGCATGGTGTTGTTGGCCACCTGAAACAGCGCATAGCCGGCGGTCAGCAGCGCGATGGGGCCAACATAGCCGAGCACGCCCCAGCGGTTAAGCAGCGACAGCAACGCCGCCCCGGCGGCCACCGCCGCCAGCCCAAACTGGCCAATGCGCTGCGATCCAAAACGATCCACCAGATAACCGGCCGGAATGCCGGTCAGGATCGCCACCGCCGGCCCCGCCGACATCACCAGCCCGACCTGCGCGGCGCTTAGCCCCAGCGCGCGCGACAGGTAGAACGGCCCGACCACCAGCGTGGCGGTCATGACCGTCATCACCAGCGCGCTGGCCGCCAGCCCCGCCGTCAGGGCCGGATGGCGAAACATCGCCGGCGCCAACAGCGGCGATGCGGCGCGGCGTTCCACGCCGATAAACAGCGCCCCCGCCAACAGCGCCCCCAGCATCAACGCCAGGTTGAGCGCACCGAAGTTGCCGCGCCCAAGGGTCATCGCCAGCGAATAGCAGAGCAATGCGCCGCCCAGCAGCAGCGTACCGGCGCGATCGAACGGTTCCTGGCGCGCTGCCGGGCGTGCCCCATCCGGCAAGTATCGCCAGGCGAGCCACAGCGCCAGCAGCCCCAGCGGCAGATTGATAAGAAACATCGCCCGCCAGCCGAAACCGGCGATCAGCGCGCCGCCCAACGACGGCCCCAGCGCGGTGCCCACCGCCGACAGGGTGCCGAGCAGCCCCATCGCGCGGCCGATTTTATCCGTGCCCAGCGCCTCGCCCGCCAGCGCCATGGCGATCGACATCATGGCCGCGCCCCCCAGCCCCTGCGCCATGCGCGCCGCCAGCAGCAGCCAAAGCTGCGGGGCCAGCGCACAAGCGAGCGAAGCGGCGGTAAACAGCGCGATGCCCGCCAGCAGCAGGCGGCGGCGATTAAGGCTGTCGCCGAGGCGGCCGATGCCGATGATGCAGGTGGTGACGGCCAGTAAATAACAGAGCAATACCCATTGCACCGCCTGGAACGAAGCATGGAACGCGGCGGCGAGCGCCGGCAGCCCGACGTTGGCGATGCTGATGCCGAGCGATGACAGCAGCATGCTCAGAGACAGTGCGGCCAATATGCCGCGGACGCCCTGCGGCGAAGGATGGGATAACATGATAAACACTCCTGACATAGACTGAGGATTAGCCTATGTCAGGGGTTGGAATGGCGGAAGACGCACGGCATGCACTGTATCCATGCGTCTGACGCCTTATCTGACGCGAGCCGTTACCAGGCAGCGATCTCCGCCTCGGTGAGCGGCAGGGTTTGGGTGACGCCGGTTTCCGCCGCCAGGGTGGCCGCCTCCAGCACCGCCATCACCGCCAGCGCCTGCGCAGCGGTAACCGGATTGCTGCCGGCGCCGCGCAGGGCGTCGCGTACCTGGAAGTAATACTGGCGCTGATCGCCATCCGGCGTCGGCAGCGTGCGCACCGGCTCCGTGCCAATAAACAGGCTCATCGCGTCGTCGTCTTTGCCCCACTCCGCCGAGCCCGGCGTCACGCCGGCCAGCAGTTGGCTCTCCTGCCCGTCGGCGCGCGTTTTGACCACGCTGCCTTTCTCGCCGTGCACGGTAAAGCGCGACACGCCGCCCGCCACCAGCATGCTGCCATGCAGGATCACGCGGTGCGTCGGGTAGTTGAGCACCACGTGGGCCCAGTCGTTAACCTGCGCGTTGGGGCGCAGCGTGGCGATGTTGGCCTGCACGCTGTGCGGCAAACCGAACAGCTGCAGCGCCTGATCGACCATGTGCGGCCCCAGATCAAACCACAGCCCGCTGCCCGGCAGGTTCTGCTCGCGCCAGCGCACCCGCACTTCGGGGCGGTAACGATCGATGTGCGACTCAAAGTGCGTCACCTTGCCGATCAGCCCCTGTTCGATCACCTGCTTCACCCCTAGGTAGTCGGTGTCCCAGCGGCGGTTCTGGAACACCGACAGCAGGCGATCGTGTTTTTCCGCCGCCGCAATCAGCGTACGCGCCTGCGCCAAGTCCAGCGTAAAGGGCTTATCCACCACCACGTGCTTGCCCGCCTCCAGCGCGGCCAGCGCCAGCGGCGCATGGGTGTCATTCGGCGACGCGATCACCACCAAATCCACCTCCGGCCGGCGGATGGCCTCCAGCGGATCGGCGATCACCTGCGCGTGCGGCAGATCGGCATGCACCTTGGCGGCATCGCGCGAAGCCACCACGCTCAGTTCCAGCCCCGGCACCGCGTTAATCAGCGGCGCGTGAAACGCCTTGCCGACAAAGCCGTAGCCAATCAGCGCCACCTGCAACGGTCGAGCGGTATCGTTCATCAGTGTTCTCCTCTAGCGGTCGTCGGCGACGACACAAAGTTCAATCAGTGACTGTTCGTCCAGGTTGTCCCACGGGCGATCGGTAAACAGGCGTTGGATCTGCGCCAGATCCGTAACGTGATGCGGTTCGCAGCGATCCAGCTTCATATGGTCGGCCACCAGCCAGCGCTCGCCGCTGTTGGCCAGCATGGCGCGTTTGACATCTGCATCGGCCTCCTCGCCGGCGCTCAGCCCCAGCTGCGCATGCACCGCGCAGGCGCCCAGCAAGGCGATATCCGCGCGGTAGCGTTCCAGCAATGCCAGGGTGGCGCTGCCGGCGAACAGCCGCTGGCGCGCATCCCACTGGCCGCCGAGCAGAATCAGGTTGATCTCCGGCCTGTCGCTCAGGCACTGCGCGATATCCAGCGAAGCGGTGATCACCGTGGCCGGCCCGCGCAGTGCCTGCGCCACCGCCAGCAGCGTGCTGCCCGCATCCAGCATCAGGGTGCTGCCGGGCGGGATCTGCGCGGCCACCGCGCGGCCGAGCCGCTGCTTGACCTGCGGCAACAGCGCCGCGCGCGCCTGGCGCGGCATGCCGGACGGTTCGAGCGCGATCGCCCCGCCGTGATGTTTCTGCGCCAACCCTTGCCGCTCGAGATCGGCCAGATCGCGGCGCACGGTATCGACCGAAACGCCGATGGCGCCGGCCAATTCCGCCACCGCCGCCTGCCCGCGTTCGCTGAGCAAATCCAATAAATGGCGCTGTCGTGCCGCTTTGTGCATGGGTTTATTCCGCAGTAAAAAGCATAAAGCAGCAATATACAGCAGAAAACAGCATCAGAGAAGCCGCAATGATGCGCACCGAAGATCAAACATCTTTTCGCCTGCGGGACGACGATGAGGGCATAACGCATAACAATCAGGAGAAGTGATGAGCATCGATCTGACGTTTTCAGACCTGAGCGCGCGCGCCGTGCAATACAACGCCCGCGCTTCGGTGGAAGATTTTGACGCCTGCATGGCGGAATACGCCGCGCTGGCCCAGCGTGCCAGGGCGCAGACGCCGGGCATTTACGATCTGCGCTACGGCATGAGCGCCGCCGAGCGCCTCGATCTGTTCCCGGCCAGCGCACAGCCCGCCCCGCTGCTGATCTTTATTCATGGCGGCTACTGGCATTCACAGCGCAAAGAGGAAGCCTGCTCGATGGCCGCCGCGTTTGCCCGCCGCGGCGTGGCGGTCGCCACGCTGGAATATACGCTGGCGCCGGAAGCGACGCTGGCGGAGATCGTGCACGAGGTGCGCAGCGCCGTCGCCTGGCTCTATCATCACGGGGCGCCCTTCGGCATCGATCCGGCGCGCATTTTCGTCAGCGGCAGTTCGGCCGGCGGCCACCTGTGCGGCATGCTGATCGCCGACGGCTGGCAGCAACGCTATCGCCTGCCGCCCGACGCGATCAAAGGCGCGCTGGCGCTGAGCGGCCTCTACGATCTGCGGCCGCTGTGCGATATCTATATCAACGACTGGCTGCACCTGACGCCCGAACAGGCGCAAGCCCTCAGCCCGCTGTTTTTGCTGCCGGCGAAAGAACATGCGCCGCAGATCCTGCTCGACGTCGGCCAGCGGGAAACCCAAGGCTTCAAAAACCAGACGCAGGCCTATTATGACGCCTGCCTGGCGCGCGGCCTCGACGTCCAGTTGCTGGCCGATCGCCACTGCAATCACTTTACGCTGGTCAACGCACTGGCCGATGCGGAAAGCGCGATGTTTCGGCAGGTGATGGCGATGATTGACGCAACGCAACCGTAGCCTGCCGTTGCAGCCACAGCCTGGCGGCGATCGCGATCGCCGCCAGTGCGGCAAACATGGCCCCGCACAGCAGGCTGCCCGGCAGCCCCCAGGCGGCGATAAACCAGCCGCCCACCAGCGACCCCACCGCCACGCCCAGGTTGATAAAGGCGATATACAGCCCGGTGGCGAACGCCGGCGCCTGCGGCGCTTCGGAGGTCAGCCAGATCTGCGTCACGATCAAACCGCTGGTGTGCGCCGCCCCCCAGTACAGACAAAGCGCCGTCATTGAACCGATATTCGCGCTGCCGTAGCGATACAGCAGCGCATAGGCCGCCATCAAGGCTATCGGGTGCAGCAACACCGTCACCGCACGATGACGGCTCAACCCCTTGCCGGCCAACAGGTTGCCTGCGACACCGCCCACACCGAACGCCACCAGAAGCAAGCCGATGGCGCCGCCGCTGAGGCCGATTTCACGGCTGAGGTACTCGGCCGCGTAAGCGTAGACGGCAAACATGGCGGCAAAGATCAGCACGCAGGTGGTGATATTCAGCCACAGCGTGCCGCTGCGCAGGATGGCCAACTGCTTGCCATAGCTGAGGCGCTGCACGGCCGCATCAGGCAAGCGCCACAGCAATCCCAGCGCCGCCAGCAGGTTGACCAGCGCGCAAAATCGGAACGACGCCTCGTAGCTGAACTGCCCGGCGATCCATTGCGTCAACGGTATCCCCAACACCATGCCCATGCTGGTGCCGATAAACGCATAAGCGGTTGCTTTGGTGGCCAGATGCGGCGGATAAAGCGCCGCGGCCGCCACCATCGCCAGTGAAAAGTAGATCGGGTGAAACAACGCCGGCAAAATGCGCAGCAGCATGAGCATGGCAAAGCTGTCCGCCTGAGCGGCCAGCGCGCTGGCTGCCGCAAACACGGCCAACGCGATCAACAGCATGCGTTTGCGATTAAACCGCGACGCCAGCAGCACCAACAGCGGCCCGAACAGCGCAATGGTCAGGGCGAAGACCCCGACCAGCCAGCCGGCCTGCGCCGTGGAGATGCCATAGCGCGCGATGATCTGCGGCAAGATACCCACTACGCCAAACTCGATGCAGTAAACGCCGAACAGCCCCAGCGCGATGAAGAAAATCGGTGGCAACAGGCCCATCACATCGCTCCCGTCGCGGCATAAACCGCCTGACAAATCTCGCCGACAAAGGCGCCGGACATCCCCTCCAGCGCCGTGTTGGTAAACGCCACCACGCTGAGCTGCCGGGCAGGATCGACAAACCACGAGTGGCCATAGGTGCCGCCCATCCGCCAGCTGCCAACGGACTCCGGCGTTTGCGCGGCGACGGGATCTTTCAGCACGGTGATGCCCAGGCCAAACCCGCGCCCTGGCCAAAACGGCATCGGCAGATCGCCGATTTGGTTGGTGGTCAGCGCCGCCACCCAATCAGCCGGCAGCACCTGCCCGCCCCCCTGGCGCAACGTTTCCAGCAGGCGCAGGAAATCCTCCGCCGAACCGACCATGCCGGCGCCGCCGGAGGCGTACGCCTGCGGATCCAGCGCTCGCGCCGGCGACAGATGAAAACCGGCGCTGCCGTCGATGAACGGTAAGCGATCCGGCTGGCGCAGGCGGCGTGGCTCGCCGGGATGGTCGGCGTATGCGGCCGCCAAACGCGCGGCGTCCACCGCCAGGAAATCGGTATCCGTCATCGCCAGCGGCCCGGTCACCCATTTTTTGACCGCCTGCGCCAGCGGCAGGCCGCTCGCCTGTTCAATAACCGCGCCCAACACATCGGTGGCGATGGAATAACGCCACGCCGCGCCGGGCGGAGCCAGCAACGGCGCGGAAGCGATACGCCGCACATTTTCCTGCAGGCTTACCGCCGCCTCATCCATGCCGTCGGAGACCGCCGACTGGGCGTAGAATCCCCCTTCCGGCTGGAAAAAACGGTAGCTTAATCCGGCGGTGTGGGTCATCAAATGCCATAGCGTCATCAACGGTTGGGTGCCGTCCGCCAGCCGCGGGCGAAAATTCGGCAGCCAACGCGTGATCGGATCGTCTAACCGCATGCCGCCTTGCGCCATCAGCGCCAACGCCGCCGTGGACACGATCGGTTTGGACACCGAAGCCAGCCGAAACAGCGTATTGCACGCCATCGGCTTGCCCGCTTCGCGATCCGCCATGCCCGCCGCGCGTCGATAAACGATCTCACCGCCCTGCGCCACCAAAACGACCGCGCCAACCAAGCGTTTTTCGCGCAAAGCTTTCTCTAGCGCGCCGTCGATCGCGTTGGTGGAGGATCCGTATTCACTCATATTTATTGCTCCAGGTAGTCAGCCTATGCTGTCGCCACCGAGCATAGAGCGTGGTGATTAACGGAAAAACAGGCTAGATTTCCTTTCATAGCGGACATTCACGTCCGCAATGGAGTAAGCAATGGATAATCTGTCTGGGGTAAGCGTCTTTGTGCAGGCCGCGGAGACGCTGAGTTTCGTTGAGGCCGGGCGTGTGCTCGGCATTTCCGCTTCCGCGGTGGGGAAAAGCATCGCCCGCCTGGAAAACCGGCTGGGCGCGCGCCTGTTTCACCGCAGCACGCGCAGCATGACGCTGACCGCCGAAGGCCGGCTGTTTCTGCACCGCTGTCAGCGCATTCTCGGGGAATTGGCGGCGGCGGAACGGGAAATCAGCGATACGCACAGCGCGCCGCGCGGCAAGCTGCGTGTCAGTTTGCCGCTGGTGGGCGGCCTGTTGAATCCGGTGCTGGCGGAATTTGTTCGGCGTTACCCGGAAATTGAGCTGGAAACCGATTTTTCCGACCGTCGGGTCGATGTCATCGAAGAAGGTTTTGATGCCGTGGTTCGCGTCGGCGAGACTGAAGACTCACGGCTGATGAGCCGCCAGCTTGGCACGTTTCATCTGCAGCTGGTGGCCTCGCCGGATTATTTGCGCCAGATGGGGATCCCGCATCAACCGGCGGAACTGCAAGGCCATGCCTGCCTGCTGTACAAATTTCCCTCTACCGGCAAAGTGGAGCCCTGGCCGATCGCCGGATGGGAAAAGCTGCTCGCCGAGGGGACCAACGCCCGGCTGGTCTGCAATACCGTCGATACCCTGATTTACCTGGCGGAAAGCGGCCAGGGCATCGCCTGTTTGCCGGATTTTGCCGTAAAGCGCGCACGGGAACAGGGGCGATTGCAACCGATCTTGTCTGAGCATTGCCACCACACCGGCAGCTTTAAAGTCCTCTGGCCTTCCAGCAAACACCTGACGCCAAAACTCAGGGTGTTTATCGATACGCTGAGCGCCCGGCTTTTTCGGGATTAGAGACGGTATACGCGATGGAGTAATGATGGGAAGGAAAATGCGGGGGCCGGAGGACGAGAGCCGCCCCCTGGCGTGCCGATCAGCCTTTTTTGCGGCCGATAGCGGAAAAGACGTTGAACACTTCACCCAGGCCGTAAATCGCGCCGAGCAAAACGGCCACCATTACCGGCACCAGGACCACCACGGTGGCCAAGCTTTCAATCATTTCTAACATCGTTCTCTCCTGGTTTATAAGCACAGCGAATCTGTGCCGGAAGAAAAGGTTTCCGGCCAATCGGTTGAGTATCGTGGGGAAGCAGTCTAAAACGTGAGCTACATCACACTTGATGCGAGCTAATGTAACTTACACAATTACATTAACGCAATGCAAAAAATGCTCTGCGCGAAGAAGGAATTGGCGCGGGTTTTTATTGCGTATCCGCTTGATATTGCGGCGAACAAGGGACAAAAGGATAGCCTGCGCGCCGCTCGACCTGCCCGGCCATTTCGGCGATGCTGGTTTGCGCCAGGCTGGCTTCCAGCGCGAGACCGACGCGCGCAAACTCTTGCTCCAGCACCGGGGTAATGGCGTGGCCGATATAGCACGCATCGTTAGGCCGGGTACGGTGCAGCATGAAATACGGTTGATCTTCCACCGCGCGATACACGTCCAGCAACGAGATCGCTTCCGCCGGCCGCGCCAGCAGCGCCCCGCCGCCTTGCCCCATCTGTGAATAGGTCAGCCCCGCCTCCGCCAGCGCGCCGAGGATGCGCCGCACCACCGTCGGGTTGGTGTTGACGCTGCGCGCGATATCTTCGGAACGCACCGTCTGGCCACGGCACAGCGTGATATTGGTCAGAATATGGATGGCAACGGCAAATCGCGTAGAGGTAGACACCTTGGCACCTGCTCAGAGTTTCGTTTATGTCGGACTAAAACATAAGGAAAACGTATCAATTTCCGGTAATACACATAATGAGTAGGGATAAGAAGAATGTCAACCTGCCCACGCCCGGATGTGGCGGGGCTCAGGCTTCGGCACGGATTTCCGCCACTTTGTCGGGATAAAATGCCAGATGATCCTTGATCGCCACCACGGCGTTGTAGGGCATTTCATAGCTCCAGGCCACATTGGCCTCCTGCTCGCCGTTAAGCGCCAGGGAGAAATAACTGCAGTCGCCCTTATAAGGGCAGTAGCTGACGTGCTCGTTTTTCTGCAACAGCGCCATATTCACGTCCTCACGCGGAAAGTAAAACACCGGCGGATAGGTGGCTTCCTGCAGAATGAGCGCGTTTTGGCTGTCGGCCAGGGTCTGACCGCCGGCACGCACCACGACCCGCGTCGGGTGGCGGGTCAAGGTGATCGGGTGATCAGGGCCGGGGATTTTCACCGGTTTGCCGGATGCGGAAACGAGATCGGACATGGCGGCCTCCAGAGTGTGCGCCCCTCCGCGAGGCGTCTTCCCAGTATAGACCAGCGGTTTTGCCGGCGGCCGCGCATTCGGCGAGCAATTGCTTTTCAGCGCCGCAAAATTAAGAATTTTTACCTGTTCGATTTTCTTACGGAGGAATACATTCATCTCAACTTCTACCGGCAGGTTAATCGGATTATTTTTAATCTATTAATCAGCCAATTTACCAGGAACTCATTATGAATATTAAACGTGCCGCAGGTGTGTTGGTGGTGGTCATGGCAACGCTTTCCGTTACCGCATGCGGGCATATGTCCAAGCGCGATCGCAACACGGCGATCGGCGCGGGCGTGGGCGCCGTCGGCGGCGCTGTGCTGACCGACGGCAGTACGCTGGGCACCCTGGGCGGCGCAGCGCTGGGCGGCATTATCGGCCACCAGACCGGCCGTTAATCATCCGGTTAAAATAATCTCTGCAGGCCGGCGCTTTTTTAACCCATAAGCGCCGGCCTGTTTTTTTTATCGCGATAAATTCCCTCAGTGAGGGAAAATAATAAATAACGTTAAACGCAGCTTTATTATTCATTAATCTGCGGCGTGGTTATTTATTGCGCCGGCAGCCTGAAGCGCGCCATCGCTTTTTCTAACCGTTCCGACTCGCCCTGTAACCGCTGCGAAGCCTCGGTCACCGCGTTCACCACCGTGCCGGTTTGCCGCGCTACCTGATTCAGCGCCGCGATACGCGCCGTCACGTCCTGAATGCTCTCCCCCTGATTGAGCGACGCCAGGGAAATGTCCCCCATCAGCGCACTGCATTTGTTCACCAGATCGATAATCTGGCGCAGGTTGCCCGTCAGTAGATCCACCGCCTGCGAGCCTTGATCGATTTGCTGCAGCGAACGGTTGATCAACTGCTGAATATCGCGCGTCGAATGGCTGCTCTTTTGCGCCAACAGGCCCACCTCTTTGGCCACGATGGCAAAGCCGCGGCCGTGAACGCCGGCGTGCGCGGCCTCGATCGCCGCATTCAGCGCCAGAATATTGGTCTGGAACGCCACGCTGTCGATCAGCGCGACGATGCCGCGCATCTCGGCCGATTGGTTGACGATCCCTTGCATCGAAACATTGACGGTTTGCATCATCCGCTCACCGGCGCCGGCGCACTGCCGGGCCTGTTCGGTTCGTTGGCTGGCCTGCTGCGCATATTGGCCGTTTTCTTCCACCCGCGCCGCCAGTTGCCGCACGTGCTCGGTCGCCAACTGCAATTCGCCGTCCTGCTTCGCCGACTGCGCCGTCAACTGTCGATTGCCGTCCGCCAGCCGCCCGACGCCGTTCAGGATCCCGCCCGCCGCATCGCGCACCTCGCTCACCAGGCGTTGCAGGCCGCCCTGCATATGGCCAATGCTGGTCTGCAGCTGACGCATCTCGCGGTTGAACGCGCGCCCAGGCGGCAGCGGCCGCGAAAGGTCGCCGGCGGCCAGTACGTTGAGGTGCGCGATCGCCTGCCGCAGCGGTGCGATCACCCAGCGAGAGACGCCGAACCAAACGCCCACGGCGATCAGCGCCAGCGCGGCCAACGCGCCGAGCGCAAAGGTTCTGGCCTGCTCCAGCGCCGCCAACTGCCGCACGTTGACGTCATCGCCACGCCGTTCATTCAGCGCCTGGTAAGCGAGATACTTCTCGTTGAAATCAGCCTGAAACGCCTGGATCGGCACGGCGAAAAACGCATCGATGCTGTTGCCCTGCAATCCTTGCGCCTGCTCTTTCAGGCCGTCATAGAACAGGCGATAGCTGTCTTGCAGGGCACCCGGCGCTTCCGGCGCATCCGCGCTCAAGCGCTCGAACCGGGCAAAGGCCTGCTCTGAAGCCTGCAGCGCCGCCAACGACTCATCCAGCAGGCTGTGCCAGCTGCCGTCGGAGCCGGTGGCTTTGTCCTGCAGATAATAGATGCCCGCACGGTTCAGGGTGTCGCTGGCCGTCAGCAGCGACAGTCTGGCGCGATCCATCGTCGCCTGCTGGCGATGCAAGGCGTCGCCCGTCACCAGGTTAACCTTGGCGTCGCGCAGAATATTGGAAATAAATACGGTGGAAAACAATTGCAGCAGAGAAAATAGCGCGATAACGCAAATTACGCCGCTTAATAAGCCCATGCTCTTGCCGAAGCCAAACGCGCGCGGCAGCGCTGCCGCAGATTTTACCCTGCGGCCCAGTGTCAGTTTTATGTTCATGATTTTTAGTCAGTAATACCAGGATGCCGCGAGTCTAACGGGCATTGATGACACTAATATTTCAGCCTGCTTTGCGTCGCCCCCGCAGACCAATAATCGGTATTGCCCGTCAACTCTCATTTTTATTTCTTGACTTGTTTAATACCGGATTTATAGTTTTTCCATTAAACAAGAAACAAAGTTTCATATATTAACTGACGCTGAATTTAATATATGAAACGCACAATAAAATCGTCTCAAATATAAAACCAATGAGCGTAAATGCCCTGTTCACAGGTGAAACTCGCTCGCCTTAATAAACAGTCTACTTTCATCAGGGGCCAGGCATGCGCACGATCACGCTTTGTTTTTTTCTTGTTTCACCAGTGAGTTATGCGGCCACCGCCGCATTGCCCAACGACGCTGCCGCCACCGCGGCACCGGTAAAAAAAAGCCGTCCGGCATTGCCGCATATTCATTGGCAAAGCGAGGATAATAAAAAGAATATTGATATCGGCGGCGCGCTGCGTGCCAATTATCGCTATGAAGACTGGCACAGCAGCAATTATCGGAATCCGCCGCATTTACGCTTTGACGCCTTTCGCATCGATGCCGCCGGCCAGATAAACGACGCGTTTTTCGATAGCGGATTCTGGTTTCAGGATCGGCGCAAATACGCCATCGACCGCGCCTATGTCGGTTACCACCTGTCTGAACGTTCCGCCGTGCAGCTTGGCGCGCCGTTCAAACCGTTCGGCCTGATGCCCTACCCGCAGTTCGGCTGGTCGTACGGCATTCCGTTTTACCTCGGCTTTGGCGTCAACACCGGGCTGGGCGCCAAATACCAATATCAGCATGACGATTGGGCCTTCGACGCCGCCTACTACCCGCGCATGATGCCGACCGGCGTGCGTTACGCCCCCGACGTCGCCAGCTACGACGATCTGAAAAACACCAACTATGCGTCACAGCACCTGCAGCGCAACGAAAAACGCGATCAGGTAAACCTGCGGCTGACGCGCGCTTTCCATCAGGGCGGCTGGGACAATGAGTTTGGCGGTTCGCTGGCGGCCTCGCGGCTCTATAACCAGGCGACCGGCGATAACGGCAGCTTCTGGGCGGCGGGCCTGCATACGCTGGTGAATTACAATCCCTGGCATCTGTCCGGCCAGGTGATCCGCTACGGTTACGACGCCAAAGGCCCGGCCGGGGCCAACAATTCGGTGATCCTGATGGGGGGCAACGGCCTGACACCGGCCTATCTGATCCCGTCGCAGGCCACCACCGCCGCCATCAACCTGGCGCGCGACGTCGACGTGCCCTGGGGGCCGGTGAAAAAGCTGCGGTTCTACAACGACTACAGCGTGCTATGGAAAGACAGGCACGGCGGCTCAGATTCCAAAATGAACACGCTGGGGGTTCAGGTGTTCGCCATGCCGGTGATGCTGTGGGTGGATCTGACCTGGGCGCAGAACGCCAACCCGTGGGGCGGCGTGGAAAACGCCACCGGCTGGACCGGCACCCAATCCTCCGGCAGCAATAAATGGTATTTTCGCACCAACGTGAACATCGGTTACTACTTCTGAACGCGTCGGGATCTACACTGAAGCATCGCCGCCAGCCGGGCATGGTCGACGCGCTGTTCGCCCGCGACGCCGGGCTGGTGAACGCCGATCTGCAGGCGCTGAAGCGCCTGCAGATCGGTTACCCCTTGACCGACGACACCACGTTAAGCGGCTGGGCGTCCGGCAGAATATTCATGTGCTCCAGCACCTGGGCCATGATCTTGCCGAACACCGGCCCGGCCACCGAACCGCCGAAGTGCTTGCCGGCTTTCGGGTTGTTGACCATCACCACCAGCGCCACCTGCGGATCGCTGGCCGGCGCCACGCCGGCGGTGTAGTTGATGTAGCCGCCGTCGTATTTGCCGCTCGGGCCCATTTTCTCGGCGGTACCGGTTTTGATCGCCAGCCGGTAGCCCGGCACCGCGGCGCTCACCCCGCTGCCGCCCGGCAAGGCGTCGCTCTCCATCATATGCACCACGGAGCGTACCGTATCCGCCGGCAAAATGCGTTGCCCCATCACCGGCGGCGTCACCTTGGTGATCGACAGCGGCCGATAAATGCCGAAGGAGCCGATCGCGGCGTACTCGCGCGCCATCTGCAGCGGCGTCACGCGCAGCCCATAGCCGAAGGAGAAGGTAGCGCGTTCAATATCGGCCCAGCGTTCGCGATGCTGCGGCAGATAGCCGCTGCTCTCATTGCCGATGCCGAGCTCGGTCGGCCGCCCCAGGCCAAAGCTGCGGTAGACCGCCGGCAGCACCGTGGCCGGCAGCGCCAGCGCAATGTGCGATACCGCGATGTCGCTCGATTTTTGCAGCACGCCGGTGATGGTCAGCTTCGACCAGTGGCCGACGTCTTTAATCAGGTGACCGTTCACCCGATACGGCGTGGTGTCCAGCACCGTATCCGGCCGGATCAGCTTATGCTCCAGCCCCACCATCACCACCACCGGTTTCACCGTCGAGCCTGGTTCGAAGCTGTCGCTGCTGCACACGTTGCGAATGTCTTTCGCCGGGGTGCCGGCATAGTTGTTGGGGTTGAACGACGGGTAGCTGGCCATGCCGAGGATCTCGCCGGTGTCGATCTTGACCAGCACCGCACAGCCGGAGTCGGCCTGGTTGGCCACCACGCCGTCGCGGATCTGCGCATAGAGCACGTACTGGATAAATTTGTCGATGCTGAGCGTCACGTTCGGCGGCGGCACCGGATCCACGCTTTTAAGCACGCCGATCACCGCGCCGCTGCCGTCCTTCTGATAGACCCGCAGGCCGTTTTTGCCCTGCAACAGCGGGTTGAAGCCCAGCTCGATGCCCTCCAGCCCCTGGTTGTCCTGGCCGACGATGCCGATCAGCCCGGCGGCGTCCTGGCCCATCGGATAAAAGCGGCTGAAATCCTGCTCGGTGCTGACGCCGGTCAGGTGCAGTTTGCTGATGTAGGCAGCGTTGTCGTCCTCCACCTTGCGCGCCAGATAGACGAAACGCTTGTGCGCGTTGCTCTGGATCAGATGCTGCACGTCCGCCAGCGGGATCTTCAGCACGTTGGCCATGCTCTGCCAGCGCTCGTTGCCGGTGTCGGTCTGGGAATCGAGAATGTGTTTCGGGTCCAGCACGATGTCTTTGGACGACACGCTGACCGCCAGCGCCTCATCGTTGCGATCGGTGATCATGGCGCGGTTGGTCGGCACCACCTGGGTGCGGATCGAACGCTGGTCGGCCTGATCCGCCAGCTGCTGGTGCTCCAGCAGCTGCAGGTAACCGACCCTGAACGCCAACAGAAAAAAACAGACCAGCATGCCGGCGCAAATCCAGCCGAAACGAACTGTGGAATAGGTTTTACCGCTTTTTTTGGTCGATGGCGCCACTGTTGTGTTAACCCTGCGTTTTTATTCGGTTTATGGTGTTATTTCAGTCTACCTTGCCGGAAATGGTCAGGAGATTGCAGTTTGTAAGAAAGTAAAAACAAACCGCCTCACCGTTGCACATCGGCACTGTCGTTTAACTGCGGTTTACTTTGCCTCGCATCGCCGGGCCGCGGCGCGTTGGCCGGATCAAAAATATGGTCGAGGATGGCGCGGGCGGTCGGCCCCGCCACCACGCCGTTACCGCCGCCGTTTTCCAGGATCAGCGCCATCGCCACCCGTGGGTTTTTGTAAGGCGCGAACAGCGTATAGAAGATGTGATCGCGCAGCCGCACCGGGATCATTTTGGCGTTGTAGGTCTGGTTTTGCTTCAGGCTGAATACCTGCGAAGTGCCGGATTTGGCGGCGATCTGATACGGCGCGGTGTGGAACAGCTTGTACCCGGTGCCGTTCGGCAGATTGGCCATGCCGTACATGCCATTGCGCACGATGCCCCAGTAAGGCGAATGGGGATCGCCGATCTGCGCCGTTTTCGCCGGCGGCGGGTAGCGCGTCACCCGGTTGCCCTGCTGCAGCGAATACAGCAGGTGCGGCGTTTTCACCTGGCCGTTGTTGATCAGCGTGGTCAGCGCTTTCACCATCTGGATCGGCGTCGCCACCCAATACCCCTGGCCGATGCCCACCGAAACCGTATCCCCCTGATACCAGCCTTTTTTGTGCACCTTCAGCTTCCAGTCGCGGCTCGGCAGCACGCCGCGGTACTCTTCGTTCAGATCGATGCCGGTGGACTGGCCGTAGCCGAACAGGCTCAGCCAGTGGTGGATACGATCGATGCCCATCTCATACGCCACCTGATAAAAGAAGGTGTCGGCGGATTCCTCAATGGCTTTAGTGACGTTGAGCATGCCGTGGCCGGTTTTCAGCCAGTCGCGGTAGCGGCGCTCGGTACCGGGCAGCGTCCAGGTCGGGGCGCCGAAAAAGGTGGTGGTGGGCGTTATCACGCCGGCGAACAGCGCCGAAACGGCCATGTAGGGCTTCACCGTCGACGCCGGCGGGTATAAGCCCTGGGTGACGCGGTTGATCAGCGGCAAATCCGGGTTGGTCAGCAGCGCCTTATAGGCCTGATAGCCGATGCCTTTGACGAAAGGATTGGGATCGTAGCTGGGGCTGGAAACCATCGCCAGGATGCCACCGTCGCGCGGATCTTCCACCACCACCGCGGCGCGCTGCCCCTTCAGCACCGATTCAATGTACTGCTGCAGCGGCAAATCCAGCGTCAGGTAGATGTTCTTGCCGGCCTTCGGCGGCTGCTCTTTCAGCAGGCGGATCACGCGACCGTGATTATCCACCTCCACCTCCTGATAGCCGGTGGTGCCGTGCAGTTCGGCCTCGTAATAGGCCTCGATGCCCTGTTTGCCGATGTTGCGGTCGGCGGCATAGTTCTCGCTCAGCCCGGCCTTGTCCAGGCGTTTGAGATCGCTGTCGTTGATCTTCGACACATAGCCCAGCACGTGCGCCAGCTGGGCGCCGTAAGGATATTCACGCTGTTGATAGGTATCGATCGTCACTCCGTCGAAACGGTATTGATTGACGGCAAAGCGCGCCACCTCGGTGTCGCTCAGCCCGGCTTTGAGCGTCACCGGTTTGTAGCGGCTGTTGTGGTGCATGTCGTCGCGAAACGCGCTGATGTCCTCCGGCGTCAGGTCGACGATCGGCGTCAGCGCCTGCAGCAGCGCCGCCATGTCGCTGATTTTGCTGGGCGTGATCTCGATACGATACAGTGTCACGTTTCGCACCAAAGGCGTGCCGTTGCGATCGAAGATCAGCCCCCGGCTGGGGGCGATCGGCAGCATTTTGATGTCGTTCTGGTTGGAGCGCGTCTGGTAAAAGCCGTGCTGGCGGATTTGCAGCCGGTAGAGGTTGACGATCAGCGCGCCGAAACAGACCACCACCAGCGCCAGCGCCACGCCTGCCCGGCGGATAAACAGCCTCTCTTCCGCAGAGTGGTCGCGAATTGTTTCTTTTAACAGGGCCATGCGGTGCCGATACCTTTTGCGTCACATTTCCCCGCAAAATCAGGGAACTGAAAAGCCGGCAAGCATAGCGTTATCGGGCGCACCGCCCCATGAAAAGGTTGCTAATGAAATGGCATAACTGTTTCAGCATATTGGAATGTTACCGGCGGCGTTTTTTTCACCGCGCTTCCCATTGAGCCGCCGTTCGCCCCAATGCTACAATGTGATCTGAATCACACTATTCCCGATATTCCCCCGCATTTCCCTGTCGGCGCCCTGCCGGATGCGGCTTTTGTTACATAGGATCGAGTTCGATGAGTACCATTGCCACCGGTTTAGTCATGATGCGCTGGGAGTTGCTGAGCGCCGTGATGATGTTCTTCGCCAGCCAGTTAAACGTCGTTTGCCGTAAAACCAGCCGTAACGGCATGGCGTTCATGTTCAGCAGCCTGGGCCTGTTTACCGCCTGCTGGTTCGTGATGGGCCTGATGGGTATCCACCTCACCCTGGAAGCTTTCACCCAATTCTGGTCATCGGCCTGGGATCGCTATGTGGACGTGGTCAGCACCATGCCGGTCGATTGGCCGATGCCGTAACCTCGCCGCGGGGGCGGCGCACCGGCCGCCCCGCCGATTATTCCGTTTCCGCTGACGGCGCCGCCGCCAGCCGCGCCATCAAGGCCCCCGCCTCAATCAACAGCGCCTGCTCCCGCTCCGTTAAACAGTTTTCCATCGCCGCCAGCAACCACGCCTCGCGCCGGGTACGGCTCTCCTGCAGCAGGCCCAGCCCGGCGGGCGTCAGGCGCACCCGCACCCGGCGTTTGTCTTCGGCATCCGGCGTGCGCACCAGCAGCCCATCGGCCTCCAGCTCACGCAACGCGGCCGCCAGGTTTGAGGAACGCATGCGCTCCGATTCCGCCAGCAGCGACGGCGTCGCCTCGCCGCCGTGGCGATCGATAGCCCCCAACAGCATCAGCTGGGCCCAGGATTTTTCGTCGCTGCGCGATTCGCGCCGCATACGGCGCACCAGCGACATTAACTGCGTGCGCAGCAGCGTCACGTCTTCAGGGTGATCTTTTTTCATTGGCATCAATCTAGCGTTCAGTTTATCTCTGCTTTCACACCGCCGGATCGCGCGGCTCTGGCTTAACCCAATTACCTATGATAATATAGCTATTAATATATAGCAAAAAGACACTGCGTCGGCAGGGTTACGTTTGCTCACGCATTGCCTCTCGCCGATTAATTTGCAGTGTTATTATTATTTTGCTCAATAAATCCCTCCTTATTCAACGTGGTACGGTAAGCCGATGGAAGCGTGGAAAGTCAATCTGATCTCGGTCTGGCTCGGGTGTTTCTTCACCGGGCTGGCGATGAGCCAAATCCTCCCTTTTCTGCCGCTGTACGTCGAACAGCTCGGCGTCAGCGATCACCAATCCCTCAGCCTGTGGTCCGGGCTGGTGTTCAGCGGCACCTTTTTGGTCTCGGCGGTGGTATCGCCGCTGTGGGGCAGCCTGGCCGACCGCAAAGGCCGCAAGCTGATGCTGCTGCGCGCCTCGCTGGGCATGGCGATCGTCATCGCGCTGCAGGGGCTGGCCACCAACGTCTGGCAGCTGTTCGCACTGCGCGCCCTGATGGGGCTGACGTCCGGCTATATTCCCAACGCCATGGCGCTGGTCGCCTCGCAGGTGCCGCGCGATAAAAGCGGCTGGGCGCTGGGCACGCTTTCTACCGGGCAGATCTCCGGCGTGATCGCCGGGCCGCTGCTGGGCGGGCTGATGGCCGACCATCTGGGGCTGCGGGTAGTGTTTTTCGTCACCGCCGGGCTGATGTTCGTCAGCTTCCTGGTGACGCTGTTCCTGATTAAAGAGCGGCGCATCACGGTGAAAAAAGCGGATCAGCTGAGCGGCAAGGCGGTGTTCCGTTCGCTGCCCTATCCGACGCTGATCCTCACCCTGTTCGTTTGCACCCTGATGATCCAGCTGGCCAACTCGTCCATCAGCCCGATCCTGACGCTGTTCATTCGCGAGCTGTCCGGCGACGTCAGCAATATCGCCTTTGTCAGCGGCATGATCGCCGCCGTGCCCGGCATTGCAGCGCTGATCTCGGCGCCGCGCCTCGGGCGGCTCGGCGATCGCATCGGCACCGCGCGCATCCTGATCGCCGCGCTGCTGTTCACCACCGGCCTGTTCGCCGTGATGGCCTGGGTCAATACGCCGCTGCAGCTGGGCATTCTGCGTTTCCTGCTCGGCTTCGCCGACGGCGCGCTGATGCCGGCGGTGCAGGCGCTGCTGCTGAAGTATTCCTCCGATCAGGTGACCGGGCGCATCTTCGGCTATAACCAATCCTTTATGTACCTGGGCAACGTGGTTGGCCCGCTGCTGGGGTCGGGCATTTCGGCGATGATGGGGTTCCGCTGGGTGTTCGCCGTGACGGCGGTGTTGGTGCTTTGCAATGCGCTGCAGCTGCGCCATCAGTTCAAAAAAGTGGAGAGTCAACGCGCGGGATAACGGGGAATGTGGGGAAACGCCTCAAGCAGTGGCGGGACAATGACGCCCATCAACCGTGCCACCACTGCCAAAGGCGGCCGTAGCCTACTCGACGCGGCGATCGTTTGGTATTTATGTAAGTAAATAAAGTGTTGCGGGCGTGTTGAGGGCCGCCGCAGCGGCCCTTGCGGATCAGAACATGGTATTGTCGTTGGCCGATTTTTCCGGCACATCCTGATTGACGTCCCAATGCTCGGTGATTTTCCCCTGATCGTTCACCCGGTAAATATCCACGCTGGCAGTGCCGCGATCCTGCGGGTTATTTTGGTATTTGACGTGAACATAGACCAAATCGCCGTTGACCGCGCTGCGGTATATTTTGGCGCTGTACTGCGGATTGTCTTTAAAGGTCTGGCTGAAGAAATCCAGGAACGGCTTGATGCCGTCGCCGACGAACGGGTTATGCTGCTTGTAGTTTTCCACAATCAGCTTCTGCGCCACGCCGATGTCGTGGCGATTGAAAAAGCCCGCGTATAGATCTTCCACCACCTTCAGCTTCTGCTGCGCATGATGATGACCGCCTTTGCCGGCCGATTTGTCAGACGCCGCCTGATCCGTTGACAGCGCCGGGTAACTCGCCAGCAAGCCGCCGACGATCGCACAGGTGATCAATGCCTTTTTCATAACTGCTCCTTATTTTCCTGAGTGACCTACGATTTTCAGCTGCCCTTTCAGATGGGTAAAGCTGCCATCCTTGGCGGCGATGTTGGTGTACACCTCGCCGCGCTCAAAGTCCTCGATATGCGTCACGTTGTCGCCGGACTGCGGCTCATGCCAATAGACCATATAGACCTTTGGCCGGATCTCCACCGCGGTGTACTGCACGGTGTCGGTGATGCCCTGCGACGCCTCGCCGATACCGGTGAAGGTCATGGTCTTGTCATCGGTAAAATCCAGCTTGAAGGCGAAATCGCCGAAGGTCACCTGCACCACTTTACCGACCGCAATGAACTGCCCGTGTTTTTCCGTCATCGTTGCCGCCTTACTGTTAGTCAGGGAGGGTTGCGCCGCCGTAGCGGCGGGTAATGCGAGGGGGAAAGTCAGGGCTATCGCCAGCGCGATGCCCGTTCTCTTCACTGTTTTCATCGTTCCTTCTCCTTTCCGTGGTTGAAAACGAGAATCATTATCATCACTTGGCAGTGGGCAGAAATATAAGAATAATCTCTATTCCTATCAGGCACCTGGCGGCGAAAAAAGACGGCGAAAAATCGCCGCGGAATGGCATGGCAATAGCGCGTTCTGGCCATTGGTTTTTACGCAATGAACGGAATTTCTGCTTTCAGGAAGGGAAACTGCTCGGAGATTTGATGGGTCTATAGCGCAGAACGCTTTAAGCTAATGCGTATTTGTTCTTAAGCCGCCCACCCCCGAAAGGCGGCGGCGAACGGCGTCGCGTTTAACGCAGCCAGGGCGTATAGGTGACGCCGACCAGCAACCCTTCCGGGCTGAGCAAACGGGTAACGCTCTGCCCCCACGGCTCTTCGCGGTTGACGACCAACAGCCGATAACCGCGATCGACCAGCCCCTGGGTGGCGGCCGCCATGTCGGCCACGTCGAACTCGATCCACGCCTGCGGCAGCGCGAGATCCGCCGGCCAGCGATCGTCGCCAAAGCAGGACTGCGCCGCCTGCGCCAGCGGCCACAGGGCGAAATGCTTCACGCCGTCCAGCGCGCCTTGCTCCGACAGCAGATAGGTTTCGTTGCCCGGCATCGGCTTGAGCGGCAGCCCCAGCGCCTCGACATAAAACGCCTTGCTCTCGTCGCTCTCACGCGTGATGGGCCCGAATCCGGCGACAAACAACACGCCCAGCCCGGCAAATGGTTGATCCATGCGGCACTCCCTTCCGGTTAGCGCCCCTGCCGCACCTGCAGCGGAGCAAATCCATAGGCCGCCTTGAAGCGGTTACTAAAGTGGCTGGCGGAACTGAAGCCGCACGCCAGCGCGATCTCGGTGATCGGCTGTTGGCTGTGCCGCAGCAACCGTTCCGCCCGCTGCAGCCGTGCGCGCATCACAAACTGGTGCGGCGCCAGCCCGGTGGCGTGCTTGAACATGCGGGCGAAATGGTATTCGCTCAACCCGGCCTGCGCCGCCAGATCCGCCAACAGCAAAGGCCGATCGAGGTGGTTTTCGATATATTCCCGCACCCGCCTGGCCACCGCAGGCGCCAGGCCGCCGCGCGCCTGCGGCAGCTTCCACTGCAGCTGGCTGTAACGCTGGATCAGATGCGACATCAGCAGGTTCGACGCGCTGCTGAGCGCCAGCAGATTGGCGCTGTCCCGCCAGTCGCAGTTGAGCAAAAACTGGCGATACAGCAGCGTGATCTGCGGATCTTCGCCGAAGCTGCGCGGCTCTACGTTGATCGCCGCCGGGCTGCGATCCCAGGTCTGCTCCGCCAGCTGCCGCAGATGCCCGTCGGTGCAATACAGGTGCACGAACGACAGATCGCTGCGCACGTCCCAGGTGGAGGCGTATTGGCGCGGCATGATGCAGAACCGATCCGGCCCGCCGCCGTTGCGCCAGCCGCCCGGCACCTGCTGGTAGCACTCATAGCCGTCGGCGACGTACAGGCTCAGGGTATGGTGGTCGGCGCTTTCCTGCGTGACGCGATCGTTGCAGTTGGACCAGGCGGCCAGCTCCACGCCGGTGCCCAGCAGCACGCTGCCGTGCAGCCGCGCCTTGTGCTCACGCAGTGTTTCAAACGCCTGATAGTTGGACATCGCCGGCCCCGTTGTTCGACATGCCGACAGTGTAAAGAGTGGCGCCGCCGCATACCAGCCGCCGCCCCGCGCTTTTGGCAAAAAAAGCGCAAGAATATGCAACTGGACGCAAAGCGCTGCAAGCGCCGCCGCGCGCCAAAGCGGATACTGCGCCATCGGTTTTTTCGGAGTAACAAATAGAATGAATGCGCTGTTGTACCTCGCCGTGGTGCTGATTTGGGGCACCACCTGGATTGCGATCACCCTGCAACAGGAAGGCCCGGTGGCCATTCCCGTCTCGATCGCTTACCGCTTCGCCATTTCCGCCGCGGTGATGTTCGCCGTCTTGTTGTTGACGCGCCGCCTGCGCCGCCTCACCCCGCGCGATCATCTGTTCTGCGTGCTGCAGGGCTGCTGCGTGTTCGGCTTCAACTTCTTCTGCTTCTACCACGCGGCGGCCTACATCAGCAGCGGGCTGGAATCGGTGATCTTCTCGATGGCGGTGCTGTTCAACGCCCTCAACAGCCTGCTGTTTTTCCGCCAGCGTCCCAGCCCCAACCTGCTGCCGGCGGCGCTGCTGGGTTTGACCGGCATCGTGGCGCTGTTTTGGCAAGATCTGGCCGCCACCCGCATGGCGCCGGAGCTGCTCAAAGGCATCGGCCTGAGCGCGCTCGGCACCTACGGCTTCTCGCTGGGCAACATGATCAGCACGCGCCATCAGCGCCACGGGCTGGATATCTTTTCCACCAACACCTACGCCATGACCTACGGCGCGCTGCTGATGGCACTGATCGCCCTGGCGCAGGGCGCATCGTTCCAGATCGAATTCAGCAGCCGCTATATCGGCTCCCTGCTGTACCTGGCGATTTTCGGGTCGGTGATCGCCTTCGCCGCCTACTTCAGCCTGCTCGGCCGCATCGGCGCCGGCGCGGCGGCTTACAGCACCCTGCTGTTCCCGCTGGTAGCGCTGACCATCTCAACGATCTACGAAGGCTATCAGTGGCACTTCAACGCCGTGCTGGGCCTGTGCCTGATCCTACTGGGCAACCTGGTGATGTTCGCCAAGCCGGGGCTGAAATGGCGACGGCCAGGTATCGCGAAACAAAACTCAACCCTTTGAAGCCATTGGCGAATATCGTTATCATCAGGTTTTGTTGATAACGGATGATGGCAAATGCTCAGAAGTGATGATGTGACACCCCGCGCCTACAAACAGGTGGACGTGTTTACCCGTACGCCGCTGCAGGGCAACCCCGTGGCGGTGGTGCTGGAGGCCGAGGGGCTGAGCAGCGCGCAAATGCTGGCATTGGCCCGTTGGACCAACCTTTCGGAAACCACCTTTGTGCTTAAACCGACGCACCCGGCGGCGGATTATAAGGTGCGCATTTTCACCACCGAAAAAGAGCTGCCCTTCGCCGGCCACCCAACGCTGGGCACCGCCCACGCCCTGCTGGAAGCCGGTTTGACGCCTAAACGGCCTGGGATGGTGATGCAGGAATGCGGCGTCGGCCTGGTGGCGGTCGATATCCAGCAGGAAGGTACATTGGCGTTCGCCGCGCCCGAAGTTGAGCTCCGCCCAATGGCGGCTGAGGAAACAGAACGGCTGATGGCCGCTTTACGGCCCGCGGTGATGGCAGCAAGCCCTCTGCCGGTGATTGCCGAGATGGGCATTCGCTGGCTGATGGTGCGCCTGCCGGACGCACAATCCTGCCTGGCGGTGACGCCGGATCAGGCCACGATTAAACGCCTGCAAACGTCTTGCAATGTGGATGGCGTGGTGATTTATGGCGCCTGCTCCGCAACCGAACCGGCCGATTACGAAATGCGCGCGTTTATGGTGGAATGCGGCGCCTTGATTGAAGATCCGGTGACCGGCAGCGCCAACGCCTGCCTGGCGCGCTTATTGAAGGCCAACCACTTTCCCGACGGCAGCCAGACCGCACAGGGCTACCAGGTGCGCCAGGGCACCCAACTGAACCGAGATGGCCGCGTGAGCGTGCGCTTTATTGACGGCGAACCCTGGATCGGCGGGCAGTGCCGCACCCTGATTGATGGCACATTGGGTATTTAGTTTGGGGGGAGGAATAAGAGGATGGTGAGCATCTTCTGGGAACGTCAATTAGCAACGCTCAAAGCCTATGTTTAGCTGTTCTTCATTACATAGGTCAACAAACTGCTGAGAGACAATTATTCTTTCACAATAGATGCTATCCCTAGCAATAAAGAACTCCCTGTCACACTTGTAAGCAGGCACATCAATGAGCTTGCTTCCATCTTCAAGTTCTCTGAACATCGAGGCTTCCTCATCAATAATTGGAAAATAATTATTCACTTTACACAGAAAAATCGTTTCAGTTACGTTTTCTACCGCACATTCATAGAATAACATCTCAGACGAAACCTTGCGTTCAAATACAGCCTTAGCTCTTTTTGAAAAAATTGGAATTCCGAGACTGGCAGGAAAATAGTCATGCAAATTAAAAATGTCGCTACTCAAAGCGCTTGGCATTTTCCCTTTTGGCAGTGAGTAGGATTGGAACTTACCATCACCTTCATTCCAAATAAAAAAGCTGGACAATCTTGATTTCGGATCGGGAAAACAAATCAAGTTATCGCCAAATGTAAAGCTATTGAAAGTATAGAAGTTCATGTCACTCTCATTCAACTTAATTTAACGATGTTGCATTTTATTTTCTTTCTTGCTAAGCGCTCTTTGATTAGAGAAAAAATAGCATCCCAATCACCACCTCCCAATCCTGCACCAATCATAGGCAATTGTATACTAAGCCTTTCTTTTAATGCATAATCAGAAACCAGACTTAGACATTCTTTAAGTGCTTCATATGAAACATATTGAGCATTATCATCTTTACTTTTCTTTAGTCCATCCTGAGCCAACATATTTGCAACATATATCCGCTCATTTTCGCTCACACAGATGAATTGTACATTCCCGAGAAAAAAATCCTTTTTTTCAGAGAACCACTTTAAATATTCTTCCTTTACTGCTGGATAGCGTTTTGATAGAGGAACAACAAAACCTTTTCCCCACTTACCCTTGTTATTCACAATATGAATGATCATTTTAGATTTTGACGAAGTAATAGATGCATCACCATAGCTAAAACTGACATAATCATTCAAAACATCAGAGGTGATCGTCTTATTCCATTCACTTTCAAATTCAAGACTAGTTATCAACTCTGACTCAGAAAGATCAAGCTCACTTTTCTTACCATCATAAAGTAAAAAACCTATATCTTCGTGCCAATCTTCCAAAGATGAGGATGAATAATACAAATCATTTATTATAGTTATTTGTCTTGTTGCAACATCGCCATTAAACTCAGTATAGATCCTCCCTTCACCAGAAATGAGTTCACATGTACCTTTATAATAATTCTTATCGGACTCCACAGTTCTTTCCTCCTCCTACGACAGATGGAATAAGTTATTTATAACAGTCAATCACCATGTTACTTACAATAACCCTCTAATTTTCAATACCACTATCAAAAAACTCAAAGCTTCAATTAACTACTAGCATTCAATAATCTCGAAATCCTTTTAACTATGAAATAAGAAAACCGAAAAAATTATTTGATTCTAAAGACAATAGCCGCTCATCGTCACCTGCCTTATATTTTAAGAAAACCCCTGAGAACGGATCGTCACTATAATTTACTCCAACTATGCTAACCTCCTGCTCAGTTTTAAATGACTGGGAATAAATTGACATCATGGAAAATTTATCATCCTCATCCACCTCAAACCATGGAACGATGTTTTCAACTAAACGTGAATTAACAATCCCATCATTACCGATGTAAACCTCAAAAATAGCCTCACCTGATATAAAGTAAATCCTGTCATACATCGGGTGAAAAACCGGCGGCGTATCCGAAGCTATGTAGCCAGTGACAACTATATCACTCACCCCAAATTTAATTACATGCCCACTAAACTTACTCATATACTCCATAAGCTAACGCCAGAATGAAAAATCAGATATGAAAATTTCGTTTATTATCACCCCAGCAGGAATATAGTTTATCGCATCGGCGATCTCATCATATGGAGGTGGGAGGATAAACGAAACACCAAAGTCATCATTAATAATGATTGAACCATTGTATATTTTCTGTGATGTCGTCAGCTTGATTATATCTATTATTTTCATTCCGGGGAATATGATTCCATCGTAGCCTCCTTGATAATGAGCATTACATCCAAGTGACAAAATGACACCGTCTTTATCAGTTATGACGGTTAAGGTATTATCGACTGCATATGACTTTCGCTCACTCCCGTCAGGTAGAAAGTAGTTTTTAATCTTAACGCTAAATCCGGAGTGCATTTCATTAATATATAATGAAATATTTTCATTTATAACGACATTCCCTATAGAAACACCCGATACAATCCTCGCGTTAAAATCAATCATGTTAGACACCGTAATGTTAAATTATTTATCAATGTGTACGGATGGATATTTCAAAATTGTCAAACCTGCTCTTTTAGATAGTTTTCATTCTAGACATTTAGAACCGACTGAGAATTGCCGGCTCTAACGCAGATTTAGAAATGGTTACATTGTTAACGTGAATATTAAGAGTCAGGATAGACGACTCTATAATCCTCATCCCTATGAAGCTTAGTCCAAATTCCATCCTTCCACTTCACACCTCCATCTCTTAGTATTTTTTTTATTTTTCTCTCAAAGTCTGGATTAAAAAAATCATTAGATTTTATTTTCACGTCGATCACGTGGTTATCATCACAAAGAACATCCCCCAACCTATCAACTCTATCTATAACCTCTATATTATAATCTTCTAGTTCTGCTTTTGCCACATACCGCCCCTTATCATCTTCACAAGGAAGTGAAACACCAAACGCCCTTTCCAGTTTAATAAGCAGCTCATCAAATGGAATATCTTCCAATAATAAAATACCTAATTGCCTATTCTCGTTCACAGCCACTCTCCATTTCATGAACATCCGAAACGCCCTAACCTTCTTTGGACGTCGCCTTTTCTAGCCAGATCATCTAACTCATGGGTGTAGAACACTCTAAACCCAAATGGTTCATTTCTTAACCCTGGGAATTTCTGCCTTAACTTCGAATCGATAGACTCCTCTATTGATTTCATCCCCTCAAGCTTAGATGCGTCCCGGCGTCTGTTCCTAAACTCAGGTGAACTCGCTAAGTAATCCGACTTAATAAATCCATCAACATCGAAATCATTCATGTTAATAGGTCGAGCAATAGCAGGATCATGGGACTTACTTATTCCACTTGCAGCGCTACCTCTATATCCAACGGTTGCGTTTGGATCTATCTTCTGTATAGCAGGAAGATGTTCCAATAGAATCTCATCAATTTGTTGCTGAAGGCTATTTAAGCCACTAAGTCCTAGAGGATCTATCCATCCCAAAGGATTTGGAGCATATCTATAAAGGTTCAACCCGCCGCGCAGCCCTATCGGATCCTGCGTGGTGAAACGCCCCACCTCGGGTTCGTAGTAGCGGAACAGGTTGTAGTGCAGGCCGCTTTCGTCGTCCTGATATTGCCCGGCGTAGCGCAGCGGCTGCTGATATTGCGCGCCCTGCCGCTTCGCCGCGCCGGCCACCGTCTGGCCCTGCAGCTTGCCGAAGGTGTCGTATTGCCCGGACCAGCACAGGTTGCCCGCCGCGTCGGTCACCTCCAGCGGTGCGCTGTTCAGATCGGTGTGATACCAGTAAATATCCGCCGAGCGGCTGTCGCCCGCCTGCTCCAGCGCCGCCAGTGGGCTCCACGGGCTGGCCGGATCGTAGCTCCAGCTGCGGCGGCTGCCGTCGTCGCGCTGCTCCTGCAGCAACCGGTAGCCTTGCCACAGGAAACGGGTCGTCTGTTCGGTTTTGCCCTTGTAGCGCACCGCCTTGCGGCTGCGGCGGCCCAGCGCGTCGTAATGGTACTGCGCTTCGAACTCGCCCTGCGGGCCGCGGCCGTGCGCCTGCACCAGCCGGTTGTCGGCGTCGTAGCGGTAGTGCTGTTCGTACAGGCCGTTGCGCCGGCTGATCAGGTTGCCCCAGGCGTCGTAACGGTAAAACAGTTTTTGCCAGTGCGTCAGCCGGTTATCGGCGATCGGCGCCAGCGGCAGTTGCGCGTCGATGTCGCTCTGCGGGCTGCGCTCGCCCAGCAGGTTATCCGCCAAATCGTACACCAGCCGCGCGCCCGGTTTGCCCTGATTGGGTTCGCGGTGTTGCAGCAAGCGGCCTTCGGCATCGTAACCGTAGTGCACTTCGCCGCGCAGCGCGTCGCTCACCCCGGCCAACTCGCCGCGGCCGGTGTAACGATAGGCGCGCCACAGCACGCCGTCTTCCGGCCGGGTCAGTTTGTCGTGGCCGAAGGCGCTGCTCTGCCAGCTGCGGCGGCCCATGGCGTCGTAACGCCGCTGCTGCTGCAGCGCGCCCTGGCTGCGGCCGGTCTCCCGATGCAGGCGATCGCGGGTGAACTCGCTCACCACCTGCTGGTTGAATTTGATGGCGCTGGCGTGGCCGGAGCCGTAATACAGCCACTGCAGGCGATCGCCCTGCGGCAGCGTCAGCGCCTGCAGGTTGGCCAGCGCATCCCACTGGTATTGCAGCTCGCCGTTCACGCCCTGCTCGCCGAGCAGCCGCCCGGCGGCGTCATAGCGCATCTGCACGCTGTCCGGCTCAATGCCCAGCGCCGCGCCGCTCGCCGTCGGCAGGCGGTTCAGCTCGCGCAGCCGCCCCATGGCGTCGAAGCGGTAATGCCATTCCGCGCTGGCGTTGCCGCGCCAGACCAGCTGCCCGGCCTCGTCGAAGCGGAAGCGCTGTTCGCGCTGCGTCAGCTCACCCGCGCTGCCAGGCAGGCCGACCTCGCGGTGCTCCTCCAGCAGCCCGGCCGCGCCGTAGCGATAATAGTGGCGGGTGTCGTCCGGGCGCTCTTCGGCCAGCACGCGGCCCACCGCATCGTAGCTGAAGCGGTATTCGCCGCCGTTGCCGTTCTCCAGCCGCGTCAGCCAACCCTGCGGGCTGTAGTGATAGCGCCGGGTGCGGTTGATGCGGTCGGTGATGCTGACCGGCAGCCCCAGGGCGTTGTACTGCCAGCGGGTCAGGCTGCCCAGCGCGTCCTGATGTTCGGCCAGCTGGCCGTGTGCATTCCAGTTAAAGCGCTCTTCACCGCCGTCCGGGTGGATCAGGGTGTGCAGGCGCCCGCCGTTATCCCACCGGTAGCGCGTCTGGTGGCCTTCGGCATCGGTCTGCGCCGTCAGTTGCCCCAGCGCATCGTAGGTATAAGCCGTCACGCTGCCGGAACAGTCGGTGTAGCGCGTCAGCTGGCCGCGGGCGTCCCACTCCAGCTTCACTTCCCCGCCCAGCGCGTCGATCACGCCGGCCGGCAGGCTCTCTTCGTCATCCGGATAGCGGTACAGCGTGGCGTTGCCCAGCGCATCGACATAGCGCGTCGGGCGCCCCAGCGTGTCCCAGTGCTGCGCTTCGCTGCTGCCGTCCGGGTACGCGACGGCGAACAGCCGGCCGCTGTTGCGCGAATATTGATAGCGAGTGACGCGGCCGAGCGGATCGGTCTCCGACAGCAGGCGGCCGTAAGGATCCCATTCACTCTGGCGCTGCGCGCCGCCGGGCAGCAGCACGCTGCACAGTTCGCCGCGTTGGTAGATAAAACCGTAGCGGCGCTGGTCGAAGTCGGTGTACTGCGCCACATTGTCGTCGTCATCCAGCCGCCACTCCGCGCGCTTGCCGTCGCCGCGCACCGCGCTGCGGCGCCCACCGGCGAAGTCATAACCGAACTCCAGCGATTCTCCGGCGCTGTTGCGGTAGGCCGTCACGCGCGGCACGCCGTCAATCTCTTGCCATTGGTATTCGTTCAGCAGCCCGGCGGCGTCCTGGTGGCTGATCATCAGGCCGTCGCGCCAGCCGAAGCGGCGCGTTACCTCTCCGGCACGGTTGCTCACCGTCGTCAGTTGGCCCTGCTCATCGTAATCGTAGCGCGCCAGCGTCCGTTCGCCTTCGGCGGTTTGCAGCGCCACTTCGCGCAGGCGGCCCTGCGCATAGCGGCACATCAGGCGCTGCCCGGCGCTGTCCACCAGTTCGCTCAGCAGCCCCTCGTCGTCGTAAAACAGCGAGGTGGCGTTGCCGATGGCGTCGGTGATCATGCTGAGCCGGCTCGGCTGGTCGCCCGCCAGCGGCGGGTAATGGAAAATCTGTTCGCCGACGTCAAACAGCTGCCAGCTGCCGTCGTCGTTGTGCATCAGCCAGCATTTTTCGGCTTCGCAGTAGGTTTTATGGCCGCGCGGCACCCTGGGGAAAGCGACGAAGTCGCCGGAAGGCGCGCGCCACACCAGACCGTCCTGATACGGCTGCAGGCTGCTCTCCCAGAACAGGTTCCAGCCGCGGCCCAGTACGCCGTCGCCGGGGTTGCCGCTGCGCCAATAGCGCTGCCAGGCGACCGGCAGGCGCGAAGGCAGCACGAAATCGAGATCGTCTTCGCCGTCGAGGAATTTCTGGCCGCTGACGATATCCACCGGCCGGGCGATAATGCCGACGGCGGCGGTGGCGGTCATCAGGGTGCCGGCGCGGCAGGCGATGCGCGCCAGCTTGTTGATGCCGGGCAGCTTGCCCAGCAGTTTGCCCAGCGCCCCCAGCTTGCCGGCGGCGCCGCCCACGCCGCCCACCAGGCCGGCGAACAGCAGCGTCAGGTCAGAGACCTTGTACAGCCAATCCGGCACTTCGGGCTTGATCGGCAAGGTGGTGACGGTGCCGCCGCCGATAAACACGTTGGGCGAACCTTCCATCACCTGCGCGTCGCAGTTGGTTTTGTCCCCCACGCGCGAGGCGGGCTGGCCGTTGATGCTGACCTTGTCGGAGCCCTGCGCCATCTGCATGCTCGGGCCGTCGTCGCTGCAGGCCACCTGGCTGTTGGTGGCGAGCGCGGCGGGTTTGCCGTTGATGAAGACGTTGGGGGAGCCGGTGACGATATTGCCTTTGGGGGTCAGGCTACCGGCGCCGGCGTCGGCAATGCCGTCGCGCGCCGCGGTGGCCGCCTCCCCGGTGAGATACCCCACCGCCAGGCTGGCGCCGATGAGCAGCACGCCAACGCCGATACAGGAAGCCGCCAGGCCGGCGACGAACAGCGCACCCGCCGCCACCGCGCCTGCGGCGGCGATCAGGCCGCCGACAATCGTGCCGGCAATCATGCCGGCCAGGGCATGGGAATGCCCGATGGTATCGCCGACGCGAGCCGCTTCGGTCATCGTAAGGTCCTTTTACGCAAAGAGTTCATCGTTAGGCCGCCCGGTAGCTGCTCAGCACCTGCTGCAGCAGGGCGTCATCTTGCGGCGTCAGCTTGCGCGCCATCGCCAGGGTGAAGACCAGCACCCGACCCTCCGCCAGCGCGAACACCGCCTGGTTTTGCCAGATGCGCTTGCCGTCGCGCAGGTAGCTGGCGCACACCCATTCACCGGCGGTTAATCCATCGCCCAGCGTCGCCGGCTCGCGGCTTTTGAATGCCCAGCCTTTCAGCCCCTGCGCCAGCGCGTCGAGCTGGCGGGTGACGTAGCCTTCCAGGTTCTCCGCCGGCTGCAGCGCATCGCGGGAAATATTGATTGAGGGGGAAACATCATCGCCGGCCAACAGCACGTTGACGGTGCGATCGGCATAGCCTTCCGGCAAAGCGACGCTGCCTTCGCTGAAAGCGCAGCGGGATAAAGCGGACATGCGAGGATCCTTTTGCATAAATAATGCTTAAGCATCGCATAACTTAGCCTTGAAATAAAACCTTCAGGCTCCGCCAATATTGCGCGGCGTGACCGCGTTCACTGTGTACAAGGCCGTGGCCGGAACCTTGCCTGGGATCGGGCCGTAACATTACAGAATTATCTGAAACTGCTGGCGCGCCGACGCCCTGATTGTGGCTATACTCGGCTATCGTCCGTTTTTCAGGAGATCAGGATGCTGAGATTCACCCGTCGCGCGCTGCTGTGCGCCACGCTGGCCGCGTTCCCCGCCGCCGCCGAAACGCCGAAGTTCGGCCCGGAGCTACAGGGCTTTCACTACCCTTACCCGTTGCAGCAGTTCAGCTTCACCTCGCAGGGGCAGCCGTTAAAAATGGGCTATATGGACGTGCCGCCGGAAGGTGCCGCCAACGGCCGCACCGCGCTGCTGCTGCACGGTAAAAACTTCTGCGCCGCCACCTGGCAGGACACCATCAAGGCGCTGAGCAAGGCCGGTTACCGCGTCATCGCGCCGGATCAAATCGGCTTTTGCTCCTCCACCAAACCGGCACATTACCAGTACAGCTTCCAGCAGCTGGCGCAAAATACCCACGGCCTGCTGCAGAACCTGAAAATCAGTAAGGCCATCATCATCGGCCACTCCACCGGCGGCATGCTGGCCACGCGCTACAGCCTGATGTATCCGCAGGCGGTGGAGCAATTGATCATGGTCAATCCGATCGGCCTCGAGGACTGGAAGGCGAAAGGCGTACCGTGGCGCGGCGTCGATCAATGGTTCGCGCGCGAGCTGAACACCACCGCCGAGGGCATCCGCAACTATGAGCAGCGCACCTACTACGGCGGCCGCTGGAAGCCGGAGTACGATCGCTGGGTGGATATGCTGGCCGGGCTGAACAACGGGCCGGGCCATCGCCTGGTGGCGTGGAACTCGGCGTTGATCTACGACATGATCTTCACCCAGCCGGTGTACTACGAGTTCAAGGATCTGCAAACCCCCACCACCTTGATGATCGGCACCGCCGACACCACCGCCATCGGCAGCGATATCGCCCCGCCGGCGGTCAAGGCCAGGATCGGGCATTATGACGTGTTAGGCAAACAGGCGGCGAAGCTGATCCCGCACGCCACGCTGATCGAGTTCGCCGGGCTGGGCCATGCGCCGCAAATGGAGGAACCAGAGCGTTTCCATCAGGCGTTGCTCAAGGCACTGCAGCCCTGAGCGGCCGGTTGGCGCAGCCGCCGCGCGGCGGCTAAACTTTCAGCTGGCACTCAACGGCAGGAGACAGCCATGCGACAGATTATTGCCAGCGCCTTCGTCAGCCTCGATGGCGTGATGCAGGCGCCCGGCGGGCAGGACGAAGACCGCAGCGGCGGCTTTCGCTTCGGCGGCTGGACAGCCCCCTACTGGGATGAAGCCATTGCGGAAACGATGGGCGATCTTTTCTCTGCGCCGTTCGATCTGCTGCTGGGGCGGCGCACCTACGACATTTTCGCCGGCTACTGGCCGCAGATCACCGACGAGGCCGACCCGTTATCCGCCGATATCGCCCGCGTGTTCAATCAGGCCACCAAGTACGTCGCCACCCACCACGGCGAGACGCTGGCGTGGCAGAACAGCCAGTGGCTGGGGCGGGACATCCTCGCCCGGCTGCGCGAGCTGAAACGCGCGCAGGGGCCGGTACTGCTGGTGCAGGGCAGCAGCACGCTGATGCAACAGCTGCTGGCCAACGATCTGGTGGACGAACTGCGCCTGCTCACCTACCCGGTGCTGCTCGGCGGCGGCAAGCGGCTGTTCGATGACAACGCGGCGCCGGCGGCCTTCACGCTGGCTCAATCGGTGGTCTCGCCCGGCGGCGTGATCGTGGCCCACTACCGCCGCGCCGGCGCGGTGGCAACCGGCTCTTTCGTAGCGGAAAGCGCCGCGGTGGCCCAGCCGTAAAAAAAGGGCCGTTCGGCCCTTTTCTCTTTCCCCTGCATCGCCCTCAGGCAAACAGAATATCGCTCTGCTCCACCTGCCCGACCACATGGATCTTGAAGTCGGCGGCATAGCTGTTGCTTTGGGTGTTCATCAACAGATCGGTGGTGCCGTTGAAGGCGTCGAAGTTGAGCTGGATCTCGCCTTTCTGGCCGCTGAAGGCGCTGCCGCTGTCGATAAAGCGCAGCTCGCTCAGGCTGTTGTTGAAGCGCAGGCCGGAGAGATCGATCTTGTCAATGCCGTGCTCGAAGTCTTCAATCACGTCGAACGCCGCCACCGTGGACTCTTTGGCATTGAGATAGACGAAATAGTCGGTGAAGTTGTTGGCATCTTTGCCGCCCCACAGATGATCCGCCCCCAGGCCGCCGTACAGGATGTCGGAGCCGGCGTTGCCCGCCAGCAGGTTGTCCTGATCGTTGCCGATGATCACATCGCGCCCGCTGCCGCCGATGGCGTTCTCGATGATCGCCCCGCGCGCGATGGCGACGTTCTGCGTGCCGCCGCCGACGCTGGAGAACGCGCCGTCGTTCAGGTTGATCATCTGCTGCTGGCTGTAGCCGGAGAAGTCCAGCGTGTCGTTGCCGCCGGCGTCCCACACCGCGAAGTTGACCGGTTTGCCGTTGTCCGCCGTGGCGGTCAGGAAATCGCGCCCGGTGTTGGAGTTGAAGCCGTACACCGTGTCGCCGGTGCGGGTGCTCATGTTGGCGCCGTACAATTTTTGGATCGCGGCGATGTCATCCACCATCGGGCCATAGCCATACACCCCTTTGGTGTCGGCGCCGGTGTAACCGGCGTTGAAATAGCTCATGATGGAATATTGCAGCGAATCCTGATAGTAAGCCGCGTCGTTCTGGTAACTCGGGTTGCCCAACGAGGCGTCATAAGATCCCGGATGCGCCAGCCCCAGGGCATGCCCCAGCTCGTGGGTGAAGGTCTGGCTGCTGAAGTCGCCGCTAACCGGCGCCTGATGGGTGGCAAAGTTTTTGTTGAACCACACCGTGCCGGCAAAGGCGTTATCGCTGCCCGGTTTGGAGCTCGGCGGGTAATAGGCGTAAGCATTAATGGCATTCGGGCCGCTGCCGGCTGCGGTGCTGCCGTCGGCGCGCTGGGTGAAGTAGGCGAAGGTGATGTCCGCGCGATGGTTGATATCGGTGGACGCCGTTTCGGTAAAGGTCACGTTCGCCACGTCGGCCCAGGCCTGCATCGATTTCAGCGCCTGCGCCTGCGCCGCCTGGGTCAGCGGCTGCAGCCCCTTGTCGCCGTCGCCGGTCTGGCCGATGCGGTTCAGCGCGCTCTGCGTCAGGAAGGAATAGGTCAGCGCCACCGGCTGGTGATACACCTGATCGCCGTTGTGCGTCAGGCCCGGCCGCGTCAGCTGATCGGCGGCGCGATCGAAGCTGAAGTTATCGCGGATTTTACCCAGGTTGTTGATGGCTGCCCCGCCGCGCTGGTTACTGTAGAGGTTGGCGTTGTCCAGCGTAAACAGCGCGCCATAACCCAAGCCGTCATAGGGGCTGCCGGGCTGGTGATAGTAAAATTGATAGTTATGATCGTTGGGGGATGTGGCGGCCAGGCTGGTGAACTCATCATCATCTTGCAAAATGTCATTGTGGCTACGGCGCATTGCATTCTCCTTTTACACAATAGGAACCCACTCGCTTTGTAAGACTATTCATCAGTCGTTCTAATCTAAGCCAAGGCTTAGGAATGACCAGTATAGTGACTCACCCCGGCGGCGCGAGCCCGCCCCGCCTGGCTTCACCGTGCCGGGCATTGAGATGGAGATACTCGTAACAATTTGTATTCTCACTATATTAATGAGAAAAATAAGTGCATTAACGGGTTAATCATTCGTCTTTTTGCGCATTTTATCGCCGGTTAGATCAGAATAATCGAGGATTAAAAAACCTAATCCTTCCCTCATCATCAAGGTGGGTACGTGCTAAAGTGTGAACGGACAGCCGAAAGGAGTGACCCGATGCCAACCTTTTTTCTTATGCGCGCCTTGCGCCGCGCCAGCCTGACGGGAGTCGTTATGAGCGTATTGTGCAGCAGTGCCCTGGGCAGTTCACTGCCATTGCTGGAACCCGCCGCGCTGAAGGGCGACTGGCAGCTCGCCGCCATCGGCGACGGTAAAGCCGTCTGCGAGGTGCAGCTGAGCGACGAAGCGGTGGCCAACACCAACGCCTTCCGCTTCAGCGCCTCCGCCCAGTGCCTGCAGCCGCTGGCGCTGCAAACGTTGCCGGTCGCCTGGCGGCCGACGCCGGACGGCATGACGCTGACCGACGCTGAAGGCGGCATGGTGGCGTTTCTGGCCCTGACCGCGCCGAAGCGCTATGAGCTGATCGATCGCAACGGCCCTTCACGCTTTATGCTGATCCCGCGCTAATCCCTCAGGCGAACAGCAACCCGAGCAGCGCGCCGCCCGCCAGCACCCACAGCGGATGGAGGCGCTTGCTCATGCTCAATCCCGTCGCCAGCGCCACGATCGCCGCCAGCCGCCAGCTGGGCGCAGAAGCCTCGGCGATCAAGATGCCGCTGGCCGCCACCAGCCCCACGGTCAGCGGCACCAGACCGGCCTGCACGATGCGGCGCCACGGGCGATCCTTAAAGCGCCGCCAGGCGCCCATCACCAGCAACGTAACGATGGAAGACGGCCCGAACTTGGCGACCGAAGAAACCAGCAGCCCCGCCCAACCGGCCACGTGCCAGCCGACCAGCGGCACGATCATCATGTTCGGCCCCGGCGCGGCCTGCGCCATGGCGAACAGCGCGCTGAACTCCTGGGCGCTCATCCATTGATGCACCTCCACCACCTGCCGCTGCATCTCCGGCAGAATGGTCATGCCGCCGCCAAACGCCAGCAGCGAGAGCTCGGTAAAGATCAGCGCCAGCGCAATTAAAACCCCGCTCATGACGGCCACCGCCACATCAGCAGAATGCTCAGCGGCGCCAGCACCAGCATGGTCGGCAACAGTGGCAGGCGCAGCCAGGCGATGGCGATCAATGCCAGCGCGACGATCGCCAGCGCCGGCCATTTACCGCGCAGCGGCAGCAGCATCTTGATCCCGGTCGACAACAGCAGCCCGGCGGCAGCGGCGGCCAGCCCGGCGAATACATGCTGCACATGCGGATCGTTTTGGAAGCGGGCGTAGACCACGCCCAACCCCACCACGATCGCCGTCGGCGCGCTGATGAGGCCCAGCAAGGCGCACAGCGCGCCGCGCAACCCGCGAAATTCCATGCCCACCGCCACCGACAGGTTGATGACGTTGCCGCCGGGCAGGAACTGGCACAGCCCGAGCAGCTCGGTGAACTGTTCGCCGCTCAACCAGCGCCGGCGCTCTACCAACATGCTGCGCGCCAGCGGCAGCACGCCGCCGAAGCCGATCAGCCCCAGCCACAGAAAGCCCACAAACAGCTCCGCGTTGCCCGGCGCTGCCGCCGGGTGCGGTTTTAACGTATTGATATCTGACATGACATTGCCATTCCACATCGCTTGTTTTGATGTCTGGTATCATGCGCGCCGCCGTGCCATGATGTCTAATGCATTCCTAAACAACTAAAGATACCTTTGAGGTATGGCAATGATCGAACTGCGTCGCCTGCGGGCGTTCGTCACCGTGGTGGAAGAAGGCAACATCACCCGCGCCGCCGAGCGGCTGTTTATCCAGCAGCCACCGCTGACCCGCCTGCTGCAGGGGCTGGAAGATGAGCTGGGCGTAACCTTGTTGCAGCGCCTGCCGCGCGGCGTGCGCGTCACCGAGGCGGGCGGCGTGCTGTTCGAAGAGGCCCGCGCCCTGCTGGCGCGCGCCGAACGCCTGCGCGAAGCGGTGCAGCGCGCCGCCCGCGGCGAGCAGGGCCACATCGCCATCGGCTTCACCAGTTCCGCCGCGCTGCACCCGTTCGTGCCCAACCTGCTGCGCCGCTACCGCGACATCCTGCCGGGCATCACCACTCAGTTGGAAGAGGCCGGCAGCGGCGAACTGATGGAGGCGTTGCTGGAACAGCGCCTCGACGCTGCCTTCGTGCGCTCGCCGGCCAACGGCATTCCCGGCCTGAGCGTGGAGCCGGTGCTCAGCGAGCCGATGATTGTCGCCCTGCCGCTGGGCCACCGGCTGGCGCATGAAACGCAGCAACCGCTGCCGCTGGCCGAACTGGCCCACGAAGCGTTTATTCTCTATCGCCGCCCGGCCGGCCAGGGGCTGTACGACGCCATCCTGGCCGCCTGCCACCGCGCCGGCTTCAGCCCACGCATCGTGCAGGAAGCGCCGCGCCTGCCGGCCACCCTCAGCCTGGTGGGCGCCGGGCTGGGGCTGTCAGTGGTGCCCGGCTCGATGCGGCGGCTGGGCGGCGACGGCATCGTCTACCGCACCCTCGCCGAAGAGGCGCAGCTCAGCGCCCCGCTTTACCTGGCGCTGCGCCGCAGCCCGGCTTCGCCGATCGTCGAGCGCTTTCGTCAGCTGGTGTTGGAGACCGTGGCGCAGTCTTAAAAAGCCCGAACGGCCAATAATAAATGAAGTTCGTTTATTATTGATTTAAACTATTCGGCGACTAAATTTAATTCCACTTAATGACTATTCAACTTCAGATAAATTAATTAAACCTGCACTCACTTAGTAACAAACGCAAACAAATAAACGCCTACCCAATACATTCCAGCCGCTAGGATTTAAGGGTCACAGCCTATTCCCGCCGATGACAAAACACCTTTCAAGAGCAATTTTGCCTTCCCTGCGCCTGCCTATTCAGACGCGCGGTTTTATATTGGAGAAAATGCTATGCTATCGCGTCGTGATATATTGAAAGTCTCCGCCGTCAGCGCGGCCGCCGCCGGCATGATCGGCGGCATCGTAAAAAATGCCGCTGCCGACGATCATCGCAATATCGTCCCCCCCAGCAGCTATCAGCCGCCTGCCGATGCGCAGCATCTCTATAAATACAAATTCACCGACAGCAAGAAGCGCAGCCTGCCCAGCGGCTGGGCGCGCGAAGCCACCGTCGAGCAATTCCCGATCTCCGAAGGCGTGGCGGGCGTGGACATGACGCTGGAGCCGGGCGGCGTGCGCGAGCTGCACTGGCACGCCATCGCCGCCGAATGGGCGTTTATGCTGGAAGGCCATGCGCGCATCACCATCCTCGATCCCGAGGGCAAATGCGAAGTGGCGGATTTCGGCCCCGGTGACGTGTGGTATTTCCCGAAAGGCTATGGCCATTCCATTCAGGCGCTGGCGGACGGCGCGCATTTTATTCTGGCGTTCGATAACGGCCATTTCTCCGAGTTCGGCACCTTCAGCATTACCGATTGGGTGGCGCATATACCGAAAGAGGTATTGGAAAAAAGCGTCAACATGCCGGTGGCGGTATTTTCCAAGGCCAAACAGGGCGAGGCCTATATTGTCGGCGGCGCCGTTCCGCCCACCTTGCCATTGCCGAAAAACGACGGCGGATTAAATAACGCCCCGCTGACCCACCGCTATGAATTAATGAAGCAAAAACCGTTCTTTGAAAATGACGCCGGCAGCGTGCATTTGGTGTCGTCGAAAGAATTTCCCATCTCCACCACCATGACCGGCATCATCGAGATCGTGAAACCCGGCGCGATCCGGGAATTGCACTGGCACCCCAATGCCAACGAATGGCAATACTATATTGCCGGCAAAGGCCGCATGACGGTGTTCAGCTCACACGGCCACGCGCAGACGGAAGAGTACGCCCCTTCGGACGTCGGTTACGTGCCGCAGGGCTTCGGCCATTACATCGAGAACATCGGCGATGAGGATTTGAAGGTATTGATCGTGATGGACAACGGCATTTATCAGGATATTTCGTTGTCCGACTGGCTGGCGAAAACCCCGGCCTACCTGCTGGCGGACAACTTCAATAATCAGATTGAGGACTGGCAGGATAGACCGAAAGACAAACGGGTGATGTCGCGCCGCAGCCGCTGACGCCACGGCGAGGGAGAAACTCCCTCGCCGCTTTTCTTTACTGCTTGCGCTGCTCCGCCACCTGTTTGGCGGTGACTTTGCCCTGCTTATCGCCGAAGTGGCCGACCACGAAGTTGGCGACCGCCGCCACTTCCTCGTCGGAATAGGCACTGCCGAACGCCGGCATCATTTCATGCCGTTCACCGATGCTGATGCTCGTTCCCTTCAGGATGGCCTGCACCACGCTGCGCCCCTGCGGATCGTTCACCGCCGTGCTGCCCACCAGCGAGGCGTACTCGCTCTGGCGGCCCGGCCCGTTCCACTGGTGGCAGCCGCTGCAGTCGTTGGCGAACACCCGCCGCCCGAGCGACTGCTCTTGCCCGCCCGGCAGGATCGGGGAGGAAGCCCCCGCGCCCTTCGGCTGCAGATTCACCCCCGCGGCGGCGTCGCCGGCGGTCGGTTCGATATCGCGCAGGTATTTCACCAGCGCCAGATTATCTTCCGGCGTCAGGAACTGCAGGCTGTTTTCCACCGCTTCCGCCATCGGGCCGGCGGCACTGCTGCGCCCCGGCGCATGGCCGGTGGCCAGATATTGCGACAGCTGCTGGTCGCTCCAGCCGCCGATGCCGGTCTGTTTGTCCGGCGTGATGTTGGCGGCGAACCAGCCCTGCACCACTTCACCGCTCAGGTGCTTGCTCTGGTTGAGGCCGAACCCCAGATTGCGCGGCGTGTGGCACTCGCCGCAGTGGCCCAGCGCAGTTGCCAGATAGGCACCGCGGTTCCACTGCTCGTCCTTGTTGAGATCCGGCGTAAAGCGTTGCTCATGGAAGAACGCCAGGTTCCAGAATTTCATGCCCCAACGCTGATTGAACGGGAACGACAGATCGTTTTGTGGGTTGGCCTGCTTCACCGGCGGCAGGCTGAACAGATAGGCTTTGATCGCCAGCACGTCGTCGCGGCTCAGCCCAGTGTAGGAGGTGTACGGCATCGCCGGATACAGGTTGCCCTGCGGGCCGATGCCCTCACGCACCGCGCGTACGAACTGATCGTCGCTCCAGTTGCCGATGCCGGTCTCCTTGTCGGCGGTGATATTGGTGCCGTAAATGGTGCCGAACGGCAGTTTGAAGGCGAAGCCGCCCGCATAAGGCGTGCCGCCCGGCGCGGTGTGGCACGCCACGCAGTCGGCGGCACGCGCCAGGTACTCGCCGCGCGCCAGTTTATCGGTGATGCCGGCCGGCGCTCCGGCGATCGGCGCCGCAGGCTCGGCGCCGGTGGGCCGCAGCAGCGTGTACAGCGCATATCCTCCCGCCAACACCACCACGGCGATAATCAGCCATAACAGCCCTTTCAAGGCGTTGCTCATCGCATCTCTCCCTAACCCAACGCCTTGGCGGCCTGGTGGATGGCGGCGCGAATGCGCACATAGGTGGCGCAGCGGCAGACGTTGCCGCCCATCGCCGCGTCGATGTCCGCATCGCTCGGATTTTTACTTTGCGCCAGCAGCGCGCTGGCGCTCATGATCTGGCCGGACTGGCAGTAGCCGCACTGCACCACGTCCAGATCAAGCCAGGCCTCCTGCACCGCCTTGCCTTCCGGCGTGGCGCCCACGGCTTCGATGGTGGTGATTTTTTTGCCGACGGCGGCCGAAATCGGCGTCATGCACGACCGCACCGGCACGCCGTCCAGATGCACGGTGCAGGCGCCGCACATGGCGATGCCGCAGCCGAACTTGGTGCCGGTCAGGCCGGCTTCGTCACGCAAGAACCACAGCAGCGGCATGTGCGGATCGCCCTCGAAGGTCAGCGGCTGCTCGTTTACGGTTAATTGAATCATCAGGTTCTCTCCTTGTCAGACGCCGGGTTCGCGGTGGGATTATGCAGCGGCAGGCTCAGCGAGGTGCGCGGCCGCCCGAGCAGCGCCAGCGCATTGCCGACCGCCGGGGCGATGGTCGGCACCCCCAGCTCGCCCACGCCGGTCGGTTTCTCGCTCGAGGGCACGATGATCACTTCGATCTCCGGCATCTCATCGATGCGCAGCGGGCGGAAGTTATTGAAGTTGGACTGTTCGACCACGCCGTCTTTCAGCGTGATGTTGCCGTACAGCGCCATGCTCAGGCCGTAGCCGATGCCGCCCTCGATCTGCGCGCGGATCACGTCGGGGTTCACCGCCACGCCGCAGTCCACCGCGCACCACACCTTGTGCACTTTCGGGATGCCGCCTTCGCCGATCGACACCTCGGCCACCTGCGCCACATAGGTATCGAACGCCTTGGCGACGCCCACGCCGCGCGCGCGCCCGTCCACCACTTTCGCGCCCTGCCAGTCAGCGGCTTTCGCTACCGCCCGCAGCGCGCCCGCCGCGCGCGGCGCGTCGCCCATCAGCGCCAGCCGCCCTTCTACCGGATCCTGGCCGGTTTCCTGCAGCAGTTGATCGATAAAGCTCTCCACCGCGTGGCCGGTGTGGGTGCTGGCGACCGACCGCAGCGAGGTGGTCGGCACCTTGCCGGGCACGATGTGCGCATCGCAGCGGAAGGCTTCGAAGGTGTATGACACTTCGCTGGCGCCCTCGACCATCATCTGATCGAGTCCGTTGACCACCAGCGCATCCATCGCGCTGTGGCGCGTCCAGGAGTGGCCGACCACGGTATCGGTCCAGCCCACCACCTTGCCGCCGCGAATGGCGCCGCGCAGGCGGTGCAGGATCATCGGGCGATACCAGCCGTTGCGGATGTCGTCCTCGCGCGTCCATACCACCTTCACGCCGTGGCCGGGGCCGATACCCTTGGCCGCCGCCGCCATGTCGGCCGCCAGATCCGGCCCCAGCGTCGGGTTGCCTAAATCGATGCGCCGGCCGAAGCTGCCGCCCGCCAGAATGGTTTCAATCTGCACCTTGTCCGGCGGCAACTCGAACAGATCGCACAGCTGCTTGTGATCGAGCGTTTGAATTTGGCAGCCGTAGCGCGCCTTGACGCTCTCGCCGTCCCAGAACAGATAGCCGTCCAGCGGCTCCATCGGCGCGTGGGCGACGTACGGGAAGGTGTATTCGGCCTCGATCACCTTGTCAGCCTTGTCGAACACCTCGTCCAGCTTGCCGTGGCTCTTCGCCACCACGCCGGTTTTCTGCGCCACCTGGCGGAATTCGGCGTAAATCTCCTCGGTGTTGCGCCGTTCGGCCTGCGCATCGTCCCACGTCACCTTCAGCCGCTCACGCCCCTGGATCGCCGCCCAGGTATTTTTGGCGTAAACCGCCACGCCGGTGGCGATTTGCTTCACCGCTACCACCCCCGGCACCGCCAGCGCCCGTTCGGCGTCGAAGGCCGCCACCTTACCGCCGAAACGCGGCGGTTTCTTGATGGTGACGGTCAGCATGTCCGGCTCATGGATATCCTGCGAGAACTGCGCGCTGCCGTTGGTTTTCGCCAGCGAATCGACGCGATGCAGGCCGCGCGTTTTGCCGATCAGGGTGAAATTAGCCGGTTCCTTCAGCGTCAGGCTGGCGGGATCGGGCGGCGGCAGCGTGGCGGCCAGCGCGGCGAATTCGCCGAAGCCCGCTTCGCGTCCGCTGGCGGCATGGCGAATCTTGCCCGCCTGCACGGTAATTTCCTGCGCCGAGGTTTTCCAGCTCTGCGCGGCGGCCTGCACCAGCAGCGCGCGTGCCATGGCGCCCATGCGGCGCATTTGCTCATAGGCATTGGCCACCGAGCTCGAACCGCCGGTGCCCTGGAATCCGAAGGCCAGGTTTTTGTAGATATGGGTGTCCACCGGCGCGGCGACGACCCGCACCTGCGCCCAGTCGGCATCGAGCTCTTCGGCAACCAGCGTCGCCATGCCGGTATAGACCCCCTGGCCCACTTCGGTGTGTTTACTGATGACGGTGACGACGCCGTCGGCGCCGATCTGAACGAAGGCGTTGGCGTCAAACGCCGCCGCGCCGGAGGCGGCCGGGGCATTCGACCGCGCCAGCGCGCCGGTGGACGGCAGATAGGCGCCGATCACCAACGCCCCGGCACCGACGATAAACCGCCGCCGCGAAAGCGGAACTTGGGATATGCTCATTGCTCATGACTCCAAAAAAGCCGAAGGCGTCACTGCCTTCGGCGAAACAAATCTTGTTATGGGAATGGGTTGTTGCGCCCGTCGGGTGACATAGCGCAACAGAGCAATAATTAGCGTAGCCTATTATCCAGCAGGCCTAATCTTGATAAGGGATTTTTTCGTTGAGGAATCGTGCGCTGCGGGCGGGTAGCCCGCACATCGTGCATCAATTCTGCGTCGTCGCCAGATACGAAAAGACGCTGAGCAGGCGGATTGGCGCCGCCATGTTGTCGCTGTCGAAGGCCACGGTGAGCGCGTCCTGGCGCTCCACGCCGGGCACCAGGCTGAACAGATCCGCCAATACCGGTTTGGCCGCCATCAGCGTCAGCCGGTAAGGCGGCATGAAGCGGCGCTCCACCGGCAGCTTCCCGCCCTGGCGCACCTGCTGCATTGCCCGTTCGCGGATCTCGGCGCGCGCCCGCTGCGGGCTGAGCGATTCGGCGGCGGTTTGCGAGATCGCACGCTTGACGCAGGCATAGCCGACGTGCGGGTAACGTTCCGCTACCCAGCGTTGCAGCTCGTCGTCGCCGCTCACCAGCCACAGCGGCACGTTCAACTCGGCCGCCGCCGCCGCGTACAGATCGCTTTCGCCCACCGCTTCGCCGTTCAGGCTGACGCGGTAAAAGGCCCGGCCGTTGATGGTATGCGCCAGCACGCCATGCTCGCCGGCGGCGCTGTGGTAGCCGATGAACATCAGGCCGTCGTAACGTTGGTGTTGCAGCCCTTCCACCATCGACAGCCCACGCGGTTTACCCTGCACCAGGCGCGCGCGCCCATCGAGGCGATCGGCGCGCAGATTCTGCATCATGGCGTGGCTGTCGGCCACCGTCACCGCGGTGGCCCCGCCGGCGAAAGCGCCGTCGATGGCTGCGTTGACCTCCTGCTCCATCAGCTCGCGCGCCGCCGCATAGTCGGCATGGGCCGGGTTGCATTGCTCCGGCCGCATTACGCCGGCGATACCTTCGATATCCGCAGAGATAAAGACTTTCACGTCACGCTCCCGTTATTTAATTTTCCGCCAACCGATCGAGCAGCGGGCCCAGCGCCATGCGATCGTGCCGCTGGAAACCGCTAACGCCCTCGGCGCTCAGCAACGCATCCAACACCGCGTATTCGGTGGCGTCCGCCGCCGCCGCAAACAGCGGCTCCAGCCGTTCGTCCGGCAGCGTTGCCCCCAGCAACCGGGTGGAAAACGCCAGCGCGATATCGCCGGAGCCGTGCCCCCAATGGCTGCCCACTCGCCCCAGGCCCGCGCCCGCGCGGCGGGCGATGCGGTTAAGCTGGCGGCTGTCCAGCGCCCGATCGCAGGCGATGATGATAATGACCGAACCGGCGTCCACCTGCGGCGGCGGATCCGCCAGCAGCCTGCCCAGCGCCTGGCCAACGCGCACGCCGCTCAGCGTCAACGAGTCGAGGGTGCCGAAGTTGGCCAGCACCAGCACGCCGAGCGTGGTGCCAAGCCCCGGGCAATAGCGCGAGGCGGTGCCGATGCCGCCTTTCAGGCCGAAGCTGCTCATGCCGCGCCCGGCGCCGACGCTGCCGCGCGCAAAGCGGGTGGAATGGTTATCCAGCGCGCTGAAGACGTGCTCCTCGCGCACCGCCATCGCCTGAATATCGTTGAGGTAGCCGTCGTTGCACTCCAGCACCAGCGGGTTGATGGTGGCGCTGCCGCGGCCGATCTGCGGGTAGCGCAGACAGCTGCGCCGCACCATGGCGTTGAACAGCGTGCCGACGGCGAAAGTGTTGCTCAGCAGGATCGGCGTTTGCAGCACCCCCAGCTCGTTCAGCTGCACCAGCCCCAGCGGTTTGGCGAAGCCGTTGAGCACCGCGCTGCCGCACGGCAACGGCTGGTTGAACAGATCGCCCGGCGGCACGATGGCGGTAACGCCGGTCTGGCATTCGCCGTCGGCCAAGGTGTGATGCCCGACGCTAACGCCCGGCACGTCGCACAGGGTATCGGTCGGGCCGGCCGGATAGCGCGCGCCCGGCAGGCGGCGATGGCGCCGCCAATAGCTCAGCAGATTGTCGAGGCTTTGTTGTTCAAACGCCTGGCTGTCCGTCATGGTTCCCTCATCCGCCTTAGCCCATCAGAAAACCAGAATATCGCGCAATGTAAGCGCCCAGTAAATTGAAAACCGGAGCGGGCAGAAAAAATAGCCTTGCTCCGTCGCCGTTCAGACCAACTCGCCGGCATGTGGGGGACCATTTTGGCGGCCCGCAGGCCTGAGCCTTATTGGGTTTTTAGGGGGCAAAACAGGGTTAACGGCCGGTGCCGCCGGTGATATCCCCCCTTATCCAAAATGGATGACCCGATCTGCCGACGCAATGGTCGTTTCACGGTGGGCAATGATCACCTTCGTGATATTGAGTCTCTTGATGGCCTGATTCACCACAGCTTCGCTCTCCTTATCCAGCGCACTGGTGGCCTCATCCAGGAACAAAATCGCCGGCTTCTTGTAAATCGCCCGGGCAATGAACAGGCGTTGCTTCTGCCCGCCGGACAATCCTTCCCCCAGCTCGCCGATCGGGGTTTCATACCCCATCGGCATACGCATGAGCACGTCGTGCAGATAGCTGGCACGGGCACAGGCTTCCATCCAGGCGTCGTCCACCTCGTCCGCGAACCCGCAGATATTTTCCCGGATCGAGCCGGAGAACAGCTTGTCGTCCTGCATCACACAGGCGATCATCTTGTGGTAGTTGTTGATGCCAAGCTGCCGGATATCGACGCCGTTCACCTCAACCCGCCCTGAGTCCGGGGGAAACAACCCGCACAGCACCTTCATCAGCGTGGTCTTGCCGGCGCCCGACGGGCCCACGATGGCCACGCTCTCGCCCGGCGCAACACTGATGTCCAAGGCATCAAAGACCGCCGGTGACTGGCTGTCGTAACGATAGCTCAGGGCATGGGTCGACAATCCCAAAGGTTGCAGGCCCGCCGCGTAAGGAAGGTCCGGTTTACGGTTTTCTCGTGGGTGCAAGGCGATATCGGCGATGCGCTCGTTATGCAGGCCCATCATGCGCAGCTGCAGCAAAAATTCCGTCAGCGACCCGATGCGGTCGGAAAACTGCCCGCGAAAGGCGCCGAACGCCACGAACATGCCGAGGGTCATCTGGTTATCGATCACCAGGCTGGCTCCCAGCCAAAGAATAACGACCTGATCGCAGGCGGCAATGAAGGTGTTGATCCCGCCAAACAGCATGTCCATGCGGGTGACCCGGATACCGGTATTGATAGTGTCGATTTCAAGGTTGAGCCAATGGGCAATGCGACGTTCCGCCATGCCCTGCATCTTGACGGTGGCGATACCGTACAGCGTCTCCATAAAATACGAGCCGGCGCGGGCCTCCCTGACCAGCGCTTCTTCGGACAGTTGGCGATAATAGCCGTAGGTCAGCAGCCGCATCAGCACGTAGATCGCGGTGAACGCAATCACCACCCAGGTCAACCAGCCGCCATACAGCACCATCATCACCAGCACGCCGATCACCATGATGCCGTCCATGATGGCCCCGACAATGCTCGTGGTGAAGGTGCTGCGCAGCGTATCCAGCGAGCCGAAGCGCGACTGAATGTCACCCAGCTTGCGTCGTTCAAAGTAGCCCAGCGGCAGGCGCAACAGGTGGGTAAACAACCCGGATTGCCACTGCACGTTGATGAGCGTCGACATGACCAGCCCGGACCAGGCGCGCACCATGCCGACAGCTGCCCGCAGCAGGATGAACAGCATCAGACCAACGCAGATGAGCGTCAGTAACCCGCGATCGCCGGCGGGAATAGCATGATCCATCACCAGCTGCGTGCCGATGGGCATCACCAGGTTGATGGTTTCGAACACCAGAGACAGGCAAAAGATTTTGCCGAGCGCCCCCTTAAGACCGTGTACGCTGCCAATCAGCGTGCGCAGGTGAATGCGGTGGCGGACGCTGTCGGCGGTGAAGGCGCTGCCGGGCCAGGCCTCAAGCGCCACGCCGGTAAAACTGTGCGACAGTTCCGTCAGGCTGATGGCCCGGCGCCCGCGCGCCGGATCATGCAGCACCGCGCGGTGCCCCTTGATACTGACCAGCACCACGAAATGGTTGAACTCCCAGTGCAAAATACAGGGGAGTTTCAGCGCGCTGAGCTCGTCAATATCAAGTGATAGAGGGCGAGTGGCCAGGCCCAGCTGTTCGGCTATACCGGTTAACCCGGCCAGCGTGGCGCCGCGGGTCGACAGGCTGAACTGCCGACGCAGCGCGATCAGGTCGACGTTTTTGCCGTAGAAACCGCAGATCATCGCCAGGCAGGCCAGCCCGCATTCTGACGACTCGGTCTGGTGCACCATCGGAACCCGGTGGCGCAGCCGCAGATCCAGCTGGCTGATCCGCTGTTTGAACGTGGGCTTACTCATTGATCGGCCCCGTCGCGCTGTGTTTCATGTCGTAGAACGGTGACAACATCCACTGATAAATCTGCCTTTTTTCCAAAAACAGGGTGCTTTGCGCTTTCATGCCGTTTTCCAGGCTCAGACGTTTACCGTCATAGGCAATGACCTGTTTTTCCGGAATGACGATCGTCTTGTAGTACGGCACGGCGGCGGTCAGCGCCGCTTTGGGCGCCCCCTGGTAGGTCAGCATTTCCTGCGGTGAGGCCGGGGCTTTGGAGATGACGGATACCGTAGCGGCAAACTGGCCGAATTTCTCCGCCGGAAAGGCGTCATAACGCACATTGACTTTGTCACCGGCGGCGATGTAGGGGATGGCGTCGTTGGGCACCCATAGCACCAGGGCGTAGTGAGCGATATTGTGGGGGATCACTTGCAGCAGACTGTCACCGACGTTGACCATCTGGCCAACCGTGACGCTCAGCGAATCGATGCGGCCGTCGGCCAGCGCGCGAACGATGATCGCCCCGCCGGCATCAATGTTGAGCCGCTCCTTCTGCAGCTCGTGGCGCTGCAGCTCCATCTGGTAAATCTGGTTGTCGAAGTTGGCGGCATGGATATGGATCTGGCTTTCCAGCGCGGTGATCTGCAGCGCATTCTGTTCGTTCTGGCCGGACAGGCCCAGCAGGTTGTTCTGCTGCTGGTAATACAGCGCCACCTGGTTGGTGAGCTGATCCTTAGTGATCAATCCCTTGGTTTGATAGTGCCGGTAATTCTCCATATTTTCCTTCATGATGCGTATCCCTTCCTGGGCGCGTTTGAGGATGTCGGTTGAACGGGTGAACGCGGCGGTATACTGCGCCTTTTGTTTTTCCAGCATGGTAAGCGTGGCCTGCTTGCTGCTTTCCAGCCGGCTGATGATTTGCGCAATGTGCGCCAGCTGGCCGTCGATATCCCGCTGCTGGTTATCGCTGACTACACCGCTGCGGGTGCTTTTGCTGACGTCAATCTGGTAAATGGGCGCGCCGGCGGCGATCACCTGCCCTTCGGTGACGAATTGTTTGACCACCACCCCCTGGACGGCGGAATAGACGTTGGCGGCCCGGGGATAGGTGCTGATTTCGCCGGTCACGTTGACCCGCCGAGTATAGGTGCCGGCGATTGCGAAGGTGAGAAAAGCAATGAGAAAAAACAGGCAGAGCCCTGCCGTGAGCCAAAAGGGAATGCCGGGTAGCAGGAGGGCCCGACCACGCCATTTCATTTTCTGATTATCGATCGCTTCCTGGCGAAACATGATCAGCGTCCCTTATTGAAAGCTAATATTCAAATTCACAGGCTATTGCATTGGTAATCAAACAAGCGGAACGTCAGTTAATCTGCATTACAAACCATCCCTTTTTATTTGCGCCACGTGGAATAGGCGCCATCAGGGGTATCTATGGTGTGTTGAAACAATGCAATTCCAAAATCAGGATTTTGCATATATTCCGCAATGCTGGAGGGCTCTATCAGACACCCAATATTAAAGGCCTTATAGGCCAACCCCAATAAAACCTCGACAATTAAACCCGGCCCCGTTAAGACCGAGGTAACGCAATAGTTCCTTGTTGTTAACTCGCTCCTCCATGGTAAGATCCTGGTCAGATAACACCTTGACCCATCATCAATATAACAGTCAAATATGCAATTATTTCTTTCTAAAAAGCGGTATCTTTTTTTCATTACTCTAAGAATGATCCTTACCGCCTTGGATTTTTGGTGAGAGGATATGAAGTTATTAAAATAAACACCTTTAAATCTTCTGAGTGATCCTAGCGCCAATAAATTTTTATGAACGTATGTATCCCCCAATGGCAATATCATATCCAGAGAAAAATCAGCGAGATCCAGTTCGATAAGCCTTTTGATTTCTTCAAATCCAACAGCATCTAGCCCTAACTCATTTTCATCGCAGCCGATCACGGCTTCAGGCAGCACCCCTTCTGAATTTATCTTTTTTAAAAAACATACGGTTTTAAACAATAGAAAGGAGTCACTCTCGACAATGCCCTCTTTTCTTATATATTCATTTAATTTATGATATATATTGTCAATGTATGGGAGCGTATCAACATCTATATAAGTGCCGCCATACTGATAGATAATTAAAAGCCTGACAATGTCACTTGCACTGGCAATGTTATGCCTTAGTATAATCTCATAGTAATAATACCTCATAAAATCATCGAAATCATTGCAAAAAAGCTCCGTTATAGACTTTTTTATAAAACCTCTGTTGCCAAACCATGCATCTTCAATCGTTTTTGGCGGTCTCTGATAAGGGATTTTATGCTTGGTTAAGAATTCAATAACGAGCTCATCAAAAGAAAAACCTGCCTTTATTTTTGGATGTATATATTTGAAGGCATGATTTTTTATTTTTAATTCAGCCTTGTCTTTATTTTTAATTTTTTTGACGCTGACAAAATCGCGTATGGCATTGTTTAGCAAATGGCACAGTGAAGAGTCTTGGTCATACCAAAAGAATATCTGCTTATCTTTGTTTGTTTTTTTCCATATGTCGATATAATGCGTATTTACTTCATTTAAGTCACCAATCCATACAAAATGCAGGATATTTGGAACGGATAACCTTTCTACCTTTGATAAATCAATACCCAATGCCTGATGGCTCATTTAAATCACCACGAAAACTATAGTATGGAAAACTTGAATGATTCAATGCTGGATTATGGCTTAGCTAAAAAAATAGACGATCGCCATCACAATAACACAAATAGAACAGAGCAATAAATCACCGGAAAAATTTTTCAATGAATCCAAATAGTCATTGCTGTTCTTATTTAATTTGTTAATGGCATCGCTTTCGTTATCAGCCTCTACTTCGACATGATGCTTTCTGAAGCCTTTCCGCTTCATATCCTTAATAATTTCGCGTGTAACCACGTCCTTTCTTAGCACTTTTGATTCATCACTCTTTATAAAAACAACATATCTATTCATCATATACCCCATAAAAGCACAGAATTTTACTTCTGTGCTGGGATTGCATCGGTTAATTAGCGTTTGGTTCCGAATTCTCTGGCTTCTCTCGGCCCAGTGCCATTGCCGCCGTACCCATTTCTTGCAGAACCGCCATTCCCCCAGAAACCACCGGCACCGGAACCACTGCCATAAGGGCTGTTTTTTGACAGGAATGACTGAAGCCCGCGGTCACCGCCGTTATTTCCGCCGCGACTTGAAGAACCGGAGCCTCCGTTATCAGACGATCTTTTTCCACTCCCATCTCGATCCTGCCATCCACCCGACACCGCATCGAGTTGGCTGCTTAAAATTTCCTTCATCAATATTCTCCTATGGATTCACTGGGGTTACCCCGTTTAAAACGGGTTGTAGTTGCAAAAGTAAAATACACTAATAACAATCCATAACCACTCTGTATTTCATAAACAAACCAATAAGCAAAGTGTATTTTAAATATCGAAAACAATCATATTAGAATAAAAACCAGAATAATATACCGAACCTGATTACACGTAGATGCTATCGATTCAATTAATTGAACGCCAAATAATCTCAACGCCCAAGATGAATAACCCAATAAAGAAAAGGCGACGAAAAATCAGCGGGCTGCTGTGACGACGCGCGATCCCGCCCAGCCACATGCCGGCCAACGCCGGCAGCAGCGCCAACAGCGAAACGCCGAGCAGCGCGCCGGGCAGCGCCTGATGCCAGGCTAATCCGGCGGCCAGCGCCAGCGTCGAGACGGTGAACGACAGCCCCAGCGCCTGCACCAGATCGTCACGCGCCAGACCCAATCCGTTCAGATAGGGCACCGCCGGTATGACGAACACGCCGGTGGCGCCGGTCAGCACGCCGGTCAACAGGCCGCACAGCGGCCCCAGCCAAGGCTCCGCCGCAGCGGAAACCCGCCAGTCGAAACGGGTAAAACCCAACAGCGCATAGCCGGTCAGGCAAATGCCCAGCGCCAGCGGCGCCAGGCGGCCGTCGATGGCGGTGAGCGTGCCGGCGCTCAGCAAGGTGCCCAGCGTGACGCACAGCATCATCGGCCAGAGCCGACGGCACAGCGCCCCCAACCGCGGCCCGCACAGCAGTTGCCACAGGTTGGTGATCAATGAGGGCAACAGCAGCAGCGCGGCGGCCTGCCCCGGCGGCATCATCAGGCTGAGCAGCCCCATCGACACCGTCGGTAATCCCAAACCGATCGCCCCTTTGACCGTGCCGGCCAGCGTAAAAATGCCCGTCAGGGCGACAATTTCGAGTAACGTCAGCGACATGCGTCTATCCTTATGGCGAATCAACGGCCCGATTGTGGCCGGCGCCGCGCCACGGCACAATGCGGCAATGGCAGAGCCTGCCTGCGGCAAAGACAGAGGAAGAACGCATGCATTTTGACTTTATCGATCTGCGGCTGTTGGCGGCGGTGCTCGAGACCGGCAGCATCACCGCCGGCGCCGAGCGCGTCGGGCTGTCGCTGGCCGCCGCCAGCGCACGCATGCGCGGGCTGGAGCAACAGGCCGGCGTGGCGCTGCTGACGCGCAATCCGCGCGGCGTCCAGGCGACGCCCGCCGGTGAACGCCTGTTGCAACACGCGCGCGTGCTGCTGCAGCAGCGCGACCGGCTGCGCGGCGACATGGCCGAGTTCGCGCCGGGCCAGCGCAGCCAGCTGCGCATCGTCGCCAATACCGTCGCCGCCGACGCTTTTCTGCCGGAACTGCTGGCGGATTTTCTGGTGCTGCACCCGTACACCGACATCGCGCTGGAGGAGCTGCCCAGCCCGGCCATCGCGCAGGCGATCGCCGAACGGGCAGCGGATATCGGCATCGTGGCGGATCATGCCGATCTGCGCGGGCTGGCAAGCTACCCCTTCCGGCAGGATCGTCTGGTGCTGGCGCTGCCGCCGGGGCATGCGCTCAGCGGCCGCCGCCAGCTCAGCTTTGCGGACGCCCTGCCTTTCGACTTTATCGGCCTGCCGGAACAGAGCGCGCTGCAACAGCATTTGGAGCAGCTGGCGATACGCAGCGGCGGCCCGATGCGGCTGCGGGCGCGCGCCGCCAATTTCGACGCCATCTGCCGCATGGTGCTGCGCGGCGCCGGTCTGGCGGTGGTGCCGGAAGAGAGCGCTCGGCGGCTGCCCGAGATCCTGCGCAACGCCCTGCCGCTGACGGACGACTGGGCGATCCGGCGTCTGTCGATCGTGGTGCGCGAACGGGCGCAGCTGCCATTGCCGGCGCAGCGGCTGGTGGCATTTCTGCGCCAGGAGGAGGACGGTATTACAGGTGCTCGTTGAACCAGGCGATCTGACGGCCGATGATGCCGGCGAAATGCGGGCCGGCGTACATGTCGTAGTGCTTCGCATTCTGCTCGACGTGCAGCGCCTTTTTCGCGCTGCCTATCGCCTCATACAACGCGATGCCCTGCTCCGGCGGGTTGACGGTATCGTTGCCCGCCACCACCACCAGCACCGGGCATGTGACGCGCGCCGCATTGTCGCGCGGCTGATAGCGCAGCGTTTCGCGCACGGTCAGGAACGGGATCTTGATGTCCATCGCCGGGTAGCGCGCCTTGTTCTCCTCGAAGAACGCTTTCGACTCGTCATCGCTCAACACCCGGGTGACGGCGACAAACATCTCTTTGCCGGTGGCCTGTTTCTTCTCCGCCATTTTGTCCAGCGTGGCGATGAACGCCTGTTTTTCATCGGCGGCCATTTTCCCCGTCACGATGGTTTCCCCGTCGGCGAAGGCCAGCTGGCTAACGATGCACTTGATGGCCGGTTCGGCCGCGGCAGCGCCGAACACGTGGCAACCGCCAAACGATGTGCCCCACAGGCCGATGCGCTCACTGTCGATCTGCGGCTGCGTTTGCACCCAACGGCTCACCGCCAGAATGTCCTCAATCTGCAGCGCCGGCACCAGCCGCCCGCGTTCACCCTCGCTAGCGCCGAAGCCGCGATAGTCAAACGTCACCGCCGCAAAACCGGCGTTGACGAAGGCCTCGGCAAAGGCCGGCAGCAACAGCTCCTGAATGCCGCAGAAGCCGTGACACAGAATAATCGCCGGAACCTTGGCCTGATTCTCAGGTAAACGAACTGTTACGGCCAGGCCGCTTTCCATTTTATGCGTGGTTAATGCCATGTTAACTTCCTGTTTTTTATAGGTAAGGTAAAAATCAGGCTAACATTAATCACCAAATGAGCGCCGCCAGTCAATAACCCAATGTAACAATTTACAATGTTAATGATTCCCCGGCTCCGCGCGCAGCCGCGCCACCTGCGCCTCCACGTCGCGCCAGGCCGGTTTGTCGCCGGCATAGCGTTGGCGCAGATAATTCACCAGCGCCGTCACCTGCCGATCGGAAAAGCTGTCCTTAAAGCCCGGCATAAAGCCCAATTCGGCGGTAGCCGGTTTGGGGATCCCTTGCAGGATCACCTTGATCAGGTTATCGGGGCGATCGCTGAAGATATTGGTGTTATTGGCCAGATCGGGACTGACGCCGAACAGCTGCGGCCCGCCGGCGGCGGCGCTGTGGCAGGCCTGGCAAGCGCCCTGAAATAACCGCTCTCCGGCCAGTTGCCCCACCGCCGGCAAGGCGCGGGCCGCCAACTGCGCCTGCGGTTCCACATTCAGCGTCGCCTTGGTGCTCAGCGACATCACATAGTTGGCCATCGCCCGCAGATCGCTCTGCGGCAACGTCGCCAGTTCGCTGACCACCGGCCCCATCGGCCCGGCCGCCACGCCGTGCTCGGCGGAATGCCCGCTGCGGAAGTACTGAAACAGCTGTTCCTCGGTCCAGGGCTTGTCCGCATTGGCCAATTGATTCAGCGCCGGCGCTTCCCACCCGTCCACCATTCCCCCCGCCAGGAAAGCCGCGCCGCCCTTTTCCGCCCCCAGCAGATTGCGCGGCGAATGGCAGGCGGCGCAGTGGCCAAGCCCGTTGACCAGATAGGCGCCGCGGTTCCACTGCGCGCTTTGTTGCGGATCGGGTTGATATTCCCCCTGGCGCAGGAACAGCGCGTTCCAGCCGGCCATCAGCGGCCGCAGGTTAAACGGGAAGCGCATCTGATTGGCCGGATTGCTCTGGCGCACCGCCGGTTGCGACATCAGATAAGCGTACAGCGCCTGCATGTCGCCGTCGGTCATTTTGCTGAAGGCGGTGTAAGGAAATGCCGGATACAGATGGCGGCCGTCGCGGGCGATGCCCTGGCGCATCGCCCGATCGAACGCGGTAAACGACCAGTTGCCGATGCCGGTTGCCACGTCCGGGGTAATGTTGGTGCTGTAGAGCGTGCCGAACGGCGTCGCCATCGCCAGCCCGCCGGCGTTGGTCGCCCCTTCCGACGCGGTATGGCAAACCGCGCAGTCTCCGGCGGCGGCCAACTGGCGGCCGCGCTCCAGCGTGGCCGCCGACCAGGTGCCGGCGCCGGGCGTCGCCACCGGCGCGATCTCCGCCCGCCACGGCAAGGCGCTGCCGGCGATGCCCAGCACCGCGCCGAACAGCCCCGCCGCGCCGCCGAACCACCATTTGCCGCGCTTCTTTTTCTTGGGCGGGGCGGTCTGCCGCTCGGCGTCCGGCCCGTTCAGCGCCTCGCGCAGTTTGTCCGAGGTGATCGGCAGCTCGCGAAAACGAATGCCGGTAGCGTCGAATACCGCGTTGGCGATGGCCGCCGCGCTGGGCACCGACGCCGATTCCCCGGCGCCCAGCGGCGGATCGTAAGGGCGCGGCATCATCACCACGTCCACTTCCGGCACCTCCGGGAAGGTTAGGATCGGGTAAGCTCCCCATTCTTTGGCGGAGACCGTCGATTCCTCAAAGGTCACGCGCTCTTTCAATACCCGGCTGGTCGATTGCAACACGTTGCCGTGAATTTGGTGGCGCACGCCGTCCGGGTTGACCATCATGCCCGCGTCGTGGCCGACCACGATGCGCGTCACCGCCACTTCGCCGCTGGCTTTGTCGATCGCCACGTCGGCCACCCAGGCGGCCCAGGCCGCGCCAAAGCCGGGAAACTTGCTGTGGATGTAACGGGCGTAGGCAAAGCCGCGCCCGCGCAGCACGCCGTCTTCTGCCGGGGTCTGCATCGGTTTGGTATGCGGCGTCCAGCCGGCGCGTTCTGCCGTGCTGCGCATCAGTTCACTGGCGCGTTCATCATCGATATAGCGCAGCCGATATTCCAGCGGATCGACGCCGGCGGCGTGGGCCAGCTCATCGATATAAGACTCGTGGGCGAAGGTGTTCGGCAAGGCGGAAACGCCGCGCATCCAGGAGGCGCGCACGATCGGCGCCATGTCCTCGATGCTGACGCGCAGCGCCGGATATTCGTAAGGCGGTACCGAGGTACGGTCGCCCATTTCATAGGCCACCGGCAGCGGTTCAACCCGGCCGGTCAGCAGCAGCGCCAGCGTCGGCGCGCCGTTGGAAGGATAATAGGTGCGAAAATCGTAGGCGACCGGATGCCCGGCGGCGTCCAGCCCGCCGTCCACCTCCATCAGCTGCGCGGTGCCCTTTGGTTCCCACACATGCTCTTGCTCGCGGGTCAGCTGCACCCGCACCGGCCTGCCCACCGCGCGCGACAGCAGCGCCGCGTCGGCGCAGACGTCATCGGCGCAATTGCGGCCATAGCAACCGGCCGCCTCCATGCGAACGATCTCGATCTGCGCTTCCGGGTATTCCAGCAGCCAGGCCAGATCGGCGCGCAGCAGGTGCGGGTTCTGGCTGCCCGACCAGACCTGCAGGCGCTCCGGCCGGTAGTCCGCCAGCGCGCAGGAAGGGCCAATTGAGGCATGCAGCTGATACGGCCACAGGTAGCTGCGGGTGAAACGCCTGTCGGCCGCCGCCAGCGCCGCGTCCACATCGCCGGTATCGTGCACCACCCGGGTCGAGTGCGGGTTGTCGCGCAGCGCCTGCGCCACGTCGGTCATCTGCGGCAAATTGCGCCGCCAGTCTTTCCAACTGACCTGCAGCGCCTGCGCCGCCTTGATCGCCTGCTCTTCGCGCTCGGCGACAATGCCGATGAAATCGCCGATCACCACCAGTTTGACGATGCCGGGAATATGCGCGATCGAGGTTTCGTCAACCGCCAGCAGGCTGGTGCCGACAAATTCGCCGCTGTCGTACCCGGCATAGGGCGGCCGCACCACCCGGCCGTGCAGCATATTCGGCAGGCGCATATCGTGTACGTAGGTGGTTTCGCCGGTCGCCTTGGCCGGAATATCGACGCGCGCGGCGCTGGTGCCCACCAGGCGATATTCTGCCTGCGGTTTCAGCGGTGCGTCGCCGGAAATCGACAGCTCGACATGACCGCCGGCCACCAGTTCGGCGTAGCTGAGCGCCTGCCACTGCGGGCTGCGGATCACGCCATCCTCCAGCGTCAGCTGTTCCACCGGCGCATCGAAGCGCTGCGCCGCCTGGCGCAACAGCCAACGGCGCGCTTCGGCGGCGGCGTTGCGCAGCGGCACGGCGGAGATCTGCAGCGTGGCGCTGGCGATGGTGGCGCCCTGATTCGGCGCGCGCTCGGTATCGCCCAACACCATGCGCACCTGATCCATGCGCAGGTACAGCTCTTCGGCGACGATCTGGCCGAGCGCGGTGCGCACGCCGGTGCCGAGATCGACATGGCCGTTAAAGGCATAGATTTCGCCGCCGTCGCACAGGGCGATAAACAGCCCTTGCTCCCTGGGCTTCAGCACCGGCGCTTGCCCTTTGGGCACCGGCCCCGAAGGCGGTTGCACGCTGTCGACGATCAGCAGCACGCCGTCGCGCTGCAGCAATTCGGCCTGGCTCGGCGATGAGGGACGGGAATCAGTCATAAGCGTGGGCGCCCTCATCGCGGCAGAGAATGATGGCGCGCTGAACCGCACGCAGGATTTCGAGATGGGTGCCGCAGCGGCACAGGTTGCCGGACAGCGCCTGACGGATCTCCACCTCGCTCGGGGCGGGATTGCGATCCAACAGGGCTTTGGTGGTCATGATCATGCCGTTGAGGCAGTAGCCGCATTGCGCCGCCTGCTCTTCGATAAAGGCACGCTGCACCGGATGCAGGCGCTGGCGATCGCCAAGGCCTTCCAGGGTCACGATCGCCCGGCCGGACACGCCGAGCGCCGGGATCACGCAGGAGCGCGCCGCCACGCCGTCGATCAACACGGTACAGGCGCCGCATTCGCCCAGGCCGCAGCCGTATTTCGGGCCGTTGAGCGCCAGATCGTTGCGCAGTACCAGCAAGAGCGGCGTATCCGCCATCACCTGCGCATGAAGCTGTTCGCCGTTCACCGACAGCATCAGCGGATGCTCCGTCAGCGTGGTTTTCGCGCCTTCCCTGGGCGATTGCACTTCAGATATCGCCATTGTTCGCGTCTCCGCCTGCACTTGATGGTCTTATGGGCTGGCCTCTCACCACCGACCACCAGGCAACCGACGTTGCGCGGGCGAATCAGCCGGTGGGCGGATCTTCCAGCATTTTATTCAGCAGGAATATCAGCGCTATCCGTTCGGCCGGGTTGAGCGTGCCGAACGTCAGCTCTGTGATTTTCGCCGCCTGCGGCACCGTTTCCGTCAGCAGCACGGCGCCGGCGTCGGTCAGGCCGACCACCACCTTGCGCCGATCCACCGGATCCGGCGTCACCGTGATCAGATCGCGCGCCTTTAGCCGCTCGACGATGCCGCGTATGGTGGCCTGATCCACCGCCGTCACCTGCACCAGCTCGGTCAGCGAGCTCGGCCCCATATCGCGCACCGCGCACAGGGTGATGAACTGCACCGCCGTCAGCTGCGAATCGCCGACATTTTGCTGAAAAATCGCCAGGTGGCGCTGATAAACCTTGCGCAGCAGGTGCCCGACTTGCTCGGTAAAATGATAATTTTCGGGTTGGCCGCTCACGGCTGACGGGTATTCGGGGGGCGTCATTGCGTTACTCTCACCATCTATGGAATTCACGAGAATAGTACAAACCCCCGCCGTTGGCAGCAACGATTAAACCCGACGCACGCGCGAGGCCTCCGGCGCCACCACTTCCCCGTCCGCCACCACCGTTTGCCCGTCGAGGCGGATGTCGCAGCGGCGCAGCGCGATGTCCATATGGCAAGGCGTTTTGCGCGTGCCGCCCACTTCGGTGTTCGGCCCGGTGGAGAACAGGAAGTTGCCGTAGAACGCGCGCGCGTCCATGCACATGCCGTCGTTCTTGTCGTGCAGGCCCATCGCCGTCCACTGGGCGCGCGGCTGCAGGCCCCAGCCGATATGCGAGATGCCGTACACCTCCGGATCGTCGAAGTATTTCATGTATTCGCGCAGGTATTCCGCCTCGAAGCCGCCGTGAATGCGGGTGACGAACCCTTGTTCGATCTCCAGCGTGATGCGTTCGCGCGCGTAGCTTTTAAACGGCAGCAAGATATCGCCGACCTCCAGCACCAGCACCCCTTCCGCCTGCTCCTCATTCGGCCAGGTGAACAGGAAACCGCTCGGCCAGTGATCCCAGCGCCCCGGTTCATCGGCATAGCCGTACTCGGTCACCGTCGGGTATTGCCCGAGCGGCGCGCGGAAATCGCTGCCGGCGGCGGAGGTCACCTGCATCAGCTTCGCCTGCTCCAGCACGGCGGCGGCGGCCAGCACCCGCGCCTTGTCCTCCGCGTTAGGCAACATGCGCGCCAGCACCTCCGGCGGCTCCACCGCCAGCAGGATGCGGGTGCCGGTTTTCAGGATCTGCTCCTGCTCGGGCGAATGCAGCAGCATCATGGTATCGACGATCAGGTCGGCGGCCTCCAGCGCACGCTGCGCCGCCAGGTTGCCGGTCAGCGCGGTATCGCCGCAATAGGCGGTCATGTCGTTGCCCATCGCCCGCGGATGGTTGAACGCCGGCAGCTCGACGGCATACACCCTGGCGCCCAGCCGCAGCGCCGCGTCGGTCGCGGCGCGCACCGTGCGCGCATCGGAATAATGGCTTTTCAAAATCGCCACGCTCTGCGAAGCATCGACCTTCGACAGCGTAAGCACCTGCTCGAACAGCTGTACCAACTGGGTTTCATTGACCGCCATGGCCTGTCTCCTGTCTCGTCAAGGGTGTCCGCCGCCCGCAAGGTGGCGGTGATTTTTCAAACAATTTAAAGTGAACACACTCATTTTTATCTAAGTCAAAAAATCAAAGGAAAGCAAGCTGCGAATATCCACCATAAGAAAGTCCTATTTCATCCCTTGTCAATCCTGTGATTAACATGAGTTTAACAGTAAAGCGCTGTCAATTAGCGTGAGCAAGATCTGATTTAACACTTTTGCAACTTTGCGTTATCTAGCGCATACACTATAAATCGATCGTCCAGCCACGCGTTGGGCCTACGCTGAAAAAAGCCAACAGACAGGGGAAACATGATGAGCAAACAACCACGCATCGCCGTCGTCGGCGCCGGGCTGGGGGGCGCCGCCGCCGCCGGGCTGCTGCAAAAAGCCGGCTTTACCGTCGATCTGTATGAACAGAGCCCGGCGTTCTCGCGCCTCGGCGCCGGCATTCACATGGGGCCGAACGTACTGAAGATTTTCCGCCGGCTCGGTATTGAGCAGCGGCTGGAGCAGATGGCGTCTCATCCCGATTTCTGGTTCAGCCGCGACGCCGAAAGCGGCGACTACCTGTCGCGCATCGAACTGGGCGGCTTTGCCCGCCGGGAGTACGGCGCCGCCTATGTGACGGTGCACCGCGGCGATTTGCAGGCGTTGCAACTTTCCGCGCTGCAGCCCGGCACCCTGCACTTCGGCAAATGCCTGAGCAAGATTGAAGATCGCGGTGACGAGGTGGTGCTGAACTTCGTCGACGGCACCTCGGCCCATGCCGACATCGTGATCGGCGCCGACGGCATCAATTCGCGCATCCGCGAACATCTGCTGGGCGCCGAAGCGCCGACCTACAGCGGCTGGGTGGCCCACCGCGCGCTGATCCGCGGCGAGAAGCTGGCGAAATACAACCTGACGTTCGAAGACTGCGTGAAGTGGTGGTCGGCGGACCGCCATCTGATGGTCTACTACACCACCCAACGGCGCGACGAGTATTACTACGTCAGCGGCGTGCCACACCCGGCCTGGGATTTCCAGGGCAGCTTCATCGACAGCAGCCGCGAAGAGATGTTCGAGACCTTCGCCGGCTACCACCCGATCGTGCAGGCGCTGATCGAATCCAGCGAGCAGGTCACCAAATGGCCATTGCTGAACCGCAAACCGCTGCCGCTGTGGAGCGAAGGCCGCCTGGTGCTGCTCGGCGACGCCTGCCACCCGATGAAGCCGCACATGGCGCAGGGCGCGGCGATGGCGATCGAAGACGCCGCCATGCTGACCCGCTGCCTGCAGGAAACCGGCCTCGGCGACTACCGCACCGCCTTCCAGCTGTATGAAGCCAACCGCAAGGAGCGCGCTTCACGGGTGCAGGCGGTGTCCAACGCCAACACCTTCCTGCGCACCCAGGAAGATCCGGCCTGGGTCTACGGCTATGACCTGTACGCGCAAGCGCTGAAATCGGAGAACGCCGCATGAGCACCTTCCTCTACGGCGCCCACGTTCACGCCAACGGCATTCGCCAACACTACCTGCGCTACGGCGGCCACGGCCCGGCGCTGATCCTGATCCCCGGTATCACCAGCCCGGCGATCACCTGGGGCTTCGTCGCCGAGCGGCTGGGGGAAAAATACGACGTCTACGTGCTCGACGTGCGCGGCCGCGGTCTGTCGTCCAGCGGCCCGGAACTGGCTTATGACGCGGAGACCTGCGCGCAGGACGTCAACGCCTTCGCCGCCGCGCTGAGCCTGGACAGTTACGCCCTGCTCGGCCATTCGATGGGCGCCCGCTTCGCCCTGCGCGCCGCCGTTTTGCAGCCCGCCGGCGTGCGGCGGCTGGTGCTGGTCGATCCGCCGGTTTCCGGCCCCGGCCGCCGCGCCTATCCCGGCCAATGGCCGTGGTACGCCGACTCGATCCGGCAGTCGCTGCCGGGCATGAGCGCCGAGCAGATGCGCGCCTTCTGCCCGACCTGGAGCGAAGAGCAGCGCCGGCTGCGCGCCGAGTGGCTGCACACCTGCTACGAGCCGGCGATCCAACGCGCCTACGACGATTTTCATCAGGTGGACAGCCACCGCGACTACCCGCTGCTGACCATGCCGACGCTGCTGATGGCCGCAGGCAAAGGCGGCGTCATTCAGCCCGAAGACCGGGCGGAGATCCGCGCACTGCAGCCGGAGATCGCCATCGTCGAGGTCGAGAACGCCGGGCACATGATCCCGTGGGACGACTTCGACGGCTTCTTCCGCGCCCTGGGCGATTTTCTGGATTAACTGAGGAACACCGACATGAGCAACCACTACCGCATCGGCCAGATCGTGCCCAGCTCCAACACCACGATGGAAACCGAGATCCCGGCGATGCTGGGCGCGCGCCAGCTGATACGCCCGGAGCGTTTCACCTTTCATTCCAGCCGCATGCGCATGAAACACGTCAATAAAGAAGAGCTGGCGGCGATGGACGCCGAGTCCGATCGCTGCGCGCTGGAGCTGTCCGACGCGCGGGTCGACGTGCTCGGCTACGCCTGCCTGGTGGCCATCATGGCGATGGGGCTGGGCTACCACCGCGAATCGCAGGCTCGGCTGGCGCAGGTGACGAAAGACAATCAGGCCGCCGCGCCGGTTATCAGCAGCGCCGGCGCGCTGGTCAACGGCCTGAAGGTGATCGGCGCCAAACGCATTGCGCTGGTGGCGCCCTATATGAAACCGCTGACCCAGCTGGTGGTGGACTACATCCAGCACGAAGGCATTGAGGTCAAGGTATGGCGCGCGCTGGAGATCCCGGACAACCTCGAAGTCGGCCGGCACGATCCGGCCAGGCTGCCGGGGATCGTCGCCGAGATGGATTTACGCGAGGTCGATGCTATCGTGCTGTCCGCCTGCGTGCAGATGCCTTCGCTGCCGGCGGTTCCGACGGTGGAGGCCCAAACCGGCAAACCGGTGATCACCGCCGCCATCGCCACCACTTACGCGATGCTGACCGCGCTGGAGCTGGAACCGATCGTCCCCGGCGCCGGCGCCCTGCTGTCCGGCGCCTATTGAGGAGGCAGAATGAACGACACCCTCAGCGACAACTACCGCGGCGTCTGGGGCCAGCGCATCGGCTTCGGCCGGCGCCCGGCGCTGCTGGCGATCGACTTTATGCAGGCCTACACCACCGAAGGCGCGCCGCTGTTCGCGCCGGGCGTGGTGAGCGCGGTCGAGGAGAGCCGCGAGCTGCTGGCCTGCGCGCGCCGCACGGGAATTCCTGTCATCCACACCCATATCCGTTATCATGCAGGCCATTTTGCCGATGGCGGTTTGTGGGTCAAAAAAGCGCCGGTGATGAAGGACATGGTGGCGGGCAACCCGCTGGCGGCGTTCTGCCCGGCGATAGCGCCGCTGGCCGATGAGGTGGTGCTGAGCAAGCAATACGCCAGCGCCTTCTTCGGCACCGCGCTGGCGCCGCTGCTGGTGGCGCAAGGGATCGACACGCTGCTGATGATCGGCTGCTCCACCAGCGGCTGCATCCGCGCCAGCGCGGTAGACGCGGTGCAGCACGGCTTTCGCGCCATGGTGGTGCGCGAGTGCGTCGGCGATCGTCACCCCGGCCCGCACGAAGCCAACCTGTTCGATATCGACAGCAAATACGGCGACGTGGTGCACAAACGGGAGGCGCTCGACTACCTGAACCGGTTATGAGTCAAGGATTCACCTGCAACGACAATAACGAAGGCGCAAACAGCGCCTCACGCGACCGCCCGAAACAGGGCGGCGCCCCTGCAACGCAAACACAACAGGCGCCTCCTGCGGAGGCCAACACGCACCACCTGGAGACAACATCATGGCCATTGTCGACACCCCGCTGGCGGGGAAAGCGGACGCAGAATCGCTGCTGCTGTACCGCAAAATCACCTGGAAACTGATCCCGTTTCTTTGCCTGTGTTACCTGGCGGCCTACCTCGATCGCATCAACGTCGGGCTGGCCAAGCTGCAGATGGCCGACGCGCTGCAGCTGAGCGAAGCGGCCTTCGGCCTCGGCGCCGGGCTGTTCTTCGTCGGCTATATTCTGTTCGAAGTGCCGAGCAACCTGATCCTGCAGCGCGTCGGCGCCAAGATGTGGATCGCCCGCATCATGATCACCTGGGGGCTGTTGTCCACCGCCACCATGTTCGTCACCACGCCGACCCAGTTCTACGTCATTCGTTTCCTGCTCGGCGTGGCGGAGGCCGGTTTCCTGCCCGGCGTGCTCTTTTACCTGACGCTGTGGTTCCCGACCTATCGCCGCGGCCGCATCATCGCGCTGTTCATGATCGGCCTGCCGCTGTCCAGCGTGATCGGCGGGCCGCTGTCCGGCTGGATCATGGGCCATTTCGACATGCTTCACGGGCTGCACGGCTGGCAATGGCTGTTTTTGCTGGAGGGCATTCCCAGCGTGCTGTTGGGCGTGCTGACCTTTTGGCTGTTGCCTAACACCTACCAGCAGGCCAAGTGGCTGACGCCCGAGGAGAAACAGCGCATCGCCGACGATCTGGCGCGCGACGACGCCGAGGCCGATCACGGCAAGCACAGCTTCCGCGACGGCTTCTTCAACCTGAAAGTCTGGATGCTCGGCGGCATCGACTTCGCCATTCTGCTCAGCGCCTACGCCATGGGCTTTTGGATGCCGACCTTCATCAAAACCGCCGGCGTCACCGACATCACCACCATCGGTTACCTGACGGCGATCCCCAGCGTCGCCGCCCTGCTCGGCATGCTGCTGATCGGCAGCAGTTCCGACCGGCTGCGCGAACGGCGCTGGCATATCATCGTGCCGTTTATCGTCGGCGCGCTGGCGATGGCCGGCAGCACCTTCTTTACCCACAACGCGCTGGCCACGGTGCTGCTGTTCTCCATCGCCCAGGCGGCGATCATCGGTGCGGTGCCGGTGTTCTTCAGCCTGCCGGCCACCTTCCTGCGCGGCACGGCGGCGGCGACCGGCTTCGCGCTGGCCTGTTCGCTGGCCAACATCGCCGGGCTGGTGAGCAATTCGCTGATGGGGCTGGCGTTGGATCTGACCGGCAAGAGCGGCGGCGCGCTCTGGGCCTTCGCCGGCTGCCTGCTGCTCAGCTCGCTGCTGGTGGTGGCCCTGCCGGCCAAGGTGGTGAACCGCTGAATGTCGACCAAGCCAAAAAGACCAAGGGCGCATAACGCGCCCTTTTGTTTGCTTACCGGGAGTGGCCGAACTTACTCGTCCTTCAGCCCGCGGTTGATCAGCATCGGTTCGATGCTCGGCTCTTTGCCGCGCCAGTCGATGTACAGCTTCTCCAGATCCTGGCTGTTGCCGCGCGACAGGATCATGTCGCGGAAGCGCTGGCCGTTTTCGGCGGTCAGGCCGCCGTGTTCGGTGAACCACTGGAAGGCGTCGTCCGCCAGCATTTCCGTCCACAGATAGGCATAGTAGCCCGCGGCATAGCCGTTACCCCAGATGTGCTGGAAGTAGCTGGAGCGGTAGCGCGGCGGCACGTAGCTGAGATCGACCTTGTCTTTTTGCAGCGACTCGGCCTCGAACTTGTCCACGTCCTGCTGCGGCTGATCGGCGGTCAGCATGTGCCAGTGCATGTCCAGCAGCGCGGCGGACAGCAGCTCGGTCATGCTGTAGCCCTTGTTGAACTTGTCGGCCTTCTTGATCTTGTCGACCAGTTCCTGCGGCATCGCCTCGCCGGTCTGGTAGTGCTTGGCGAAGTGGCTGAACACTTTCGGATCGCTGACCCAGTGCTCGTTGAACTGCGACGGGAACTCGACGAAGTCGCGCGCGGTGTTGGTGCCCGACAGGCTCGGGTATTCCTGATCGGCAAACATGCCGTGCAGCGCATGGCCGAACTCGTGGAACAGGGTGATTACGTCGTCATACGACAGCAGCGCCGGCTGGCCCGGCGCCGGTTTGGTGAAGTTGGCGACGTTGTAAATCACCGGCTTGGTGCCGTTGAGCTTCGACTGATCGACGAAGTTGCTCATCCAGGCGCCGCCGCCCTTGTTGTCGCGCTTGAAGTAGTCGGTGTAGAACAGCGCCAGCGACTTGCCGTCCTTGTCGAACACTTCGTACACCTTGACGTCCGGCTGATAGACCGGAATGTCCTTGCGCTCCTTGAAACTGATGCCGTACAGCAGGTTGGCGGCGTAGAACACACCGTTGTTCAGCACGTTGTTCAGCTCGAAGTAAGGCTTGATCTGCGACTCGTCCAGATCGTACTTGGCCTTGCGCACCTGTTCGGCGTAGAACTGCCAGTCCCAGGCCTGCACCTTGAAGTCGCCTTTCTGCTGGTCGATCACCGCCTGAATGTCTTTGGCTTCACGCTCGGCGCGCGCGGTGGCCGCCGGCACGATGTTGCGCATAAAGCTCAGCGCGGCATCCGGCGTCTTGGCCATCTGGTTTTGCAGTTTCCAGGCGGCGTAGTTCGGGTAGCCCAGCAGCTTGGCCTGTTCGGCGCGCACCTTAGCCAGACGGGAAATGGTCTGGCGGGTATCGTTGCCGTCGCCCTTCTCCGCACGCGTCCAGGAGGCGTCGAACAGCGCCTGGCGGGTGTCGCGATCTTTCAGGCTCTGCAGCAACGGCTGTTGCGTGGTGTTTTGCAGCACCAGCAGCCACTGTTTCTCCAGCTTGCGTTCGGCGGCCGCCTGGGCCGCCGCAGCCAGCTCGCCTTCCGACAGGCCGTCCAGCTTCGCCTGGTCGGTTATCGCCAGCGCGCCGTTTTTGCTCGCCGCCAGCAGCTTGTTGGTGAACTGGGTGCTCAGCGTCGCCGCTTCCTGGTTCAGCGCCTTCAGCTTGGCCTTGTCGGCGTCCGACAGGTTGGCGCCCGCCAGCTCGAAGTTCTTGTAGGTCACTTCCACCAGCCGGCGCGACTCCGGATCCAGCTTCAGCGCGTCGCGATCCTGATAGATGGCCTTGATGCGCGCGAACAGCTTGCCGTTGAGCATAATGTCGTCGTTCAGCGCCGCCAGCTTCGGCGAGGTTTCTTCATCCAGCTTTTGCAGCGCGTCGCTGGTGTTGGCCGAGGTCATGGCGCCGAACACGTTCATCACCCGCGTCAGCAACGAACCAGCCTGCTCCAGCGCCACGAAGGTATTTTTGAAGTTGGGCTTGGCCGGGTTGTTGGCAATCTTCTCCACCTCTTCCCGCTTTTGCTTGATGCCCGCTGCGATCGCCGGCGCGTAGTCGCTCTCCTTGATCAGGTTGAACGGCGGCGCCTGGAACGGCAGACGGCTTTGATAGAAGAACGGATTTTGAGTCTTTTGCTTGTCGTGCTGATTGGCTTCACCGGTCACGTTAGCCTCCTTCGCCTGGCCGCTGGGCAGCGCGCTATGGTCGGCGTGAGGTTGGGTTTCTGCTGCCTGTGCCTGCGAGCCAAGCGCCATGCCGATCGCCAGCACCAATGTGGATAAACGCATCAAATCGAAACTCCTCCATGTTCACGGAATAAGGTCTCGGGGAATCGCTCCCTCTGAGTCACCTCCTAGCTTAGGTGCAGTTGGCAGTTTGAGCAAAAACAAGTGATTAGAATACTCATTCCACGATGATTCGCTCCCTGTAGCTATAGCGGCGCGTTAACTCGATTAGATATAACCTATGAACGCTTGAATGCGCCGACCGGGCACCGGACGATCGTATGACCTGATTCTTGTCCCTACTGCAGCCTCGAAGGTTGCCGAAGTATATAATCCGCTACGGGTTTCAAGCGAAATCTGCCATAGAAATAACTCCCTCATATTACTGATACGTGTCACATCAAGCCGTGCGAAAACAAAGGGGTCTTTTGAGCTATGTTGATATTTTTCCATCCAAGCCGTGAGCCTTGAGTTACTCGGTGAATGCGTAAGCAAATCATGCCGGTGAGAGATATTATTCTCCTTTGGATAATCCTCGGATACGCTGGTATGTATAAGAATCTGTACGATATTGTACGCATAACCATTGAGCCTGTTGCTGGGGTGCTTGCGCCAAACGGAAGGTTGCTCTTCAACTTTCCACTCCTTCTCGATCACGCGAGCAAGATAAATCAGCTTGTCGGCAGCTTGCAGATCCAACTTACGTCTGCCAGAGATGAGCCAAGACCTTAGTTCATAAGTGGCGCGAGGATAAACATGCCCCACCGATTGCAAAAACTCACTTGACGACTCTGGCGATATGGTTGGCAGTGGTGATGTCCAACAACTCCGCCAAAGAACAGCATCAAACGCTAGCGGTTCTAGTTTATCGCGAGCACAGATTCTTTCAGCTACAGCGCGCAGATGCTGAGCGCTGCAGACGGCTAACAAGTGATAACGGGGGTCAGACACGAGCATGAGCAATAAATCCTTTATATAATGTTTAATTAAAAATACGCGCAGAGTCATTCCTGATAATAGTATCCGCTCAACAGTGTTAACCCTGTGCAAATAACTTCACGTCTCTCCCGCCCTTTCCCGCTCAATAACCAGATAAAGACAACGACGTTGGACGCTTCGATACTGGGAGTGAATGCGGCTGCGTCAGCGCGCCGCCTGATAAACCACCTTGCCGTCCACATAGGTGCGATAAATATTGCGATCGTCCCCCAGCGTCATCAGCACGAAGCCTTGTTCCGCCGGCGTGGCGCTGTTGGCGTAGCGTAACTGCTGCAGCGGCGTCACCGCCGGATCGAGCACCACGAAATCCGCCTCTTTGCCGACGTCGAAGTTGCCGATTTTGTCGTCTAGCGACAGCGCGCGGGCGCCGCCCAGGGTGGCGTGATAGAACGCTTCTACGGCGGAGAGCCGGTAATGCTGCAGCTGGCCGACCTTGTACGCCTCGCCCAGCGTGCGCAGCATATTGAAGGAGGTGCCTGCCCCCACGTCGGTGCCGATGCCGAGCTTCACCCGCTTGCGCCAGGCCTGCTGCAGGTCGAACAGCCCGCTACCGAGGAACAGGTTGGAGGTGGGGCAAAAGGCGATCGCCGAGCGGGTCTCGCACAGGCAGTCCCACTCCTGCTCCTCCAGGTGCAGGCAGTGGGCGAACACGCTTTTGCCGCCGGTCATGCCGTAGCGATGGTAAACGTCCAGATAGCTTTGGCTTTGCGGGAACAGCGATTTTACCCAGGCCACTTCCTGCGGATTCTCGCTCAGGTGCGTCTGCAGCCACACGTCGGGGAATTCTTCGCGCAGCCGCTGCACCTGCGCCAGCAGCGCCGGGGTGCTGGTTGGCGCAAAGCGCGGCGTAATGGCGTAACCGAGGCGGCCTTTGCCGTGCCAGCGTTCAATCAACTCGCGCGTGTCGCGGTAACTCTGCTCCGGCGTTTCCAGCAGCGCCTGCGGCGCATGGCGATCCATCATCACCTTACCGGCGATCAGGCGCATGTTCAGCGTTTGCGCCTGGCTGAACAGCGCATCGACCGACTGCGGATGCACGCTGCCGAACACCAGCGCGGTGGTGGTGCCGTTGCTCAGCAACTCCCGCAGAAAGAAGGCCGACATCGCGTCGGCGTGCCGCTCGCAGCCATAGCGGCTTTCGGTCGGGAAGGTGTAATTATTTAACCAGTCCAGCAGTTGGTCGCCATAGGCGCCAATCATTTCGGTTTGCGGATAGTGGATATGGGTGTCGATAAAGCCCGGTACGATCGGTTTGTCGCGATACTCCGTGACCGCGAAACCCGGCGGCAGCAGCGCCTCACACTGTTGCCAGCTGCCGAACCAGACGATGACGCCCCCGTTCAGCAGCAACAAACCGTCGGGAATGTGCCGCAGGCGTTCGTCAAGCTGTTGCGGTTCCTCCACGCAGGCTGCGATATCAAAAAAATTGCCACGAATAGCCGTGGTGAATTGCAGTGCCATTATTTTCTTCCTTGTGACGACCGGCCAATCTCACCCGCATAATAACCTGCGTCGATGAAACAATGCCTTCTGTTGCCCAAACTTAAAGACCGGGTTAAGCATAGCAAGCCGTGTGCCAACAGACCGACATAAAATATATTTTCACGTTAAAACAAAGTGATACTAATTAAACAAAGAAAACCAACCGAAGAAAAAGAATAAAACACGCGGCGATCTTCGACGGCAGACTAATAGCAACCGTTTGCTTACCGAAATAACACCGTTGCTGCACCTTTAATGGGCAAAGGGATATTTTCGCGCCCGTCAGCCTATTTCAACGCGATAAAAAGAGGCCGGAACCATTCAGGAACCCACCCGACAAACTTGAAACGATAACCATTCTCAATTATCATCCGCGCATCTTTTTGACCAGCAATGCGAAAACCATGTCCGCCACCGCTTCCGCCCCGCACGCCGCGCTGTCGCGCCTTTACGCCACCCATCACGCCTGGTTGCAGGGATGGTTGCGCCGTCGGCTGGGCTGCGCTTTCGACGCGGACGATGTGGCGCAGGACACCTTTATGCGCCTGCTGAAAAGCGACGCCGCGGCGACCCTGCGCGAGCCGAAAGACTTTCTGGTCACCGTCGCCAAGCGGGTGATGGTCGATCTGTTCCGCCGCAGAACGCTGGAGCGCGCCTATCTGGAGATGCTGACGCTGATCCCGGAAGGCTACGCCCCGTCGCCGGAACAGCGCCAGAGCCTGTTGGAAAGCCTGCAGCAGATCGATGCCATGCTCGACGGCCTGGGGCCAAAAGCGAAACAGGCCTTTCTGCTGTCGCAGCTCGAAGGCCTGGGCTATGCGGACATCGCCGTGCGCCTCGGCGTGTCGGTCAGTTCGGTTAAAAAATACATGGCCAAGGCCACCGAGCATTGCCTGCTGTTCAGCCTGGAAAACGACGTTTTCTCATGAGCAACGCCATTACCCCCGAGCAGCGCCAGGCGCTGAAGATGGCCGCACACTGGTATGCCCTGTTGTGCGATGAGCACGTCACCGACCGCCAGCGCCTACAGTGGCAAGCCTGGCACCAGCAGCACGCCGATCACCGCTGGGCCTGGCAGCGCGTCGAAGCGCTGCAGAGCCAGCTGCAGGGCGTGCCGGGCAAGTTCAGCTACCGCGCGCTCGATCGCGCCGGCCGCCAGTCGGCAATCGATCGCCGCACCCTGCTGAAGAGCCTGCTGCTGTTGCTTGGCGTAGGCGGCGGCGGTTTCCTTTACCAATCGCCGTTCGGCCGGGAGCTGCGCGCCGACTACCGCACCGCCACCGGCGAAATCAAACCCATTGTGTTAAGCGACGGCACCCAACTGGTGCTGAACACCGCCAGTGCGGTGGACGTGCATTACGACGATCGTCAACGGTTGATCCGCTTGCACGCCGGAGAAATCAGCCTGATTACCGGGCGCGACCCCCGGCCGCTGTGGGTGCAAAGCCCGCAGGGGGCGATGCGCGCGCTCGGCACCCGCTTTTTGGTGCGCGATATCGGCGGCGAGACGCGCCTGACGGTGCTGGAGCATGCAGTCGAAGCGCAGCTGGCGCAGGATCCGCAGCAAACGCGCCGGGTGGACGCCGGGGAACAGATCGGCTTCAGCGCCTCGGCCTTCAGCGACAAGCAACCGGCTGCGGCGGAGGACGGCTGGCTGCGCGGCGTGCTGAGCGTCAGCCAATGGCGGCTGGACCGGGTGATCGCCGAACTGGCGCGCTACCGACGCGGCCACCTGAGCTGCGATCCGGCCGTTGCCGGCCTGCGCGTCAGCGGCAGTTTCCCGCTCAACGATACCGATCGCGCCCTCGCCCTGCTCAGCCAGACGCTGCCGGTGCGCCTGCAGAACTTTACCCGCTATTGGCTGCAAATCGTTCCCGCCTGAATCTTTTTAAATGAAAATGATAAAAAATCGCATTCTTGATTGTCCCTTTTGCTTCGCTCATCCGACTCCCAGGAAAACACTGCAGCAATAAATAAAAAATGATTCAGGAGAAGGTATGAACAACGCTTGGGGAAAGGGAGCGCCGGCTTCGCTTTGGGGAAAACGCGCCACGCCGCTGGCCGTGGCTATTGGCCTGGCCTTCGCCGCACCGCTGACGGCGAGCGCCGCCAGCGCCGCCGCAGCCTATCATATTCCGGCCGGTGAGTTGGACGGCGCGCTGAACGCTTTCGCCGCTCGCGCCGGCATCGCGCTCTCGGTGGACGGCACGCTGACCGCCGGTAAACGTTCGCCAGGCCTGAGCGGCAGCTACGGCGTCGATGACGGCCTGAACGCCCTGCTGGCGGGCAGCGGCCTGCAGGCTAAAGCGCTCGGCAACAACGGTTACACGCTGGCCAAACTGCCTCAGCCGCAGAAGGAAGAAGACATCACCGTGGTCGGTGACTGGCTGGCGGAAGGCCGCCAGGTAGACGTGTTCGAACATCCCGGCGCGCGCGACGTGGTGCGCCGCGAAGAATTCGCCAAAACCGGCACCACCACCGTGCGCGAAGCGTTGAACCGCGTGCCGGGCGTAGTGGCGCCGGAGAACAACGGCACCGGCAGCCATGACATGGCGCTGAACTTCGGCATTCGCGGCCTCAACCCGCGCCTCGCCAGCCGCTCCACCGTGCTGATGGACGGCATCCCGGTGCCCTTCGCGCCTTACGGCCAGCCGCAGCTGTCGCTGGCGCCGGTCTCGCTCGGCAATATGGACGCGATCGACGTGGTGCGCGGTGGCGGCGCGGTGCGTTATGGGCCGCAGAGCGTCGGCGGCGTCGTCAACTTCGTCACCCGCGCCATCCCGAAAACCTTCGGCATGGAGGCCGGCATGCAGGGGCAGCTCAGCCCGACTTCGCGCCAGGATCACCCGAAAGGCACCGGCAACCTGATGATCGGCGGCACCGCCGACAACGGCTTCGGCGCGGCGCTGCTCTACTCCGGCACGCGCGGCAGCGACTGGCGCGAGCACAGCGCGACCAAGATTGACGACGTGATGCTGAAAAGCCGTTACGCCCCGAACGAGGTGCACACCTTCAACAGCCTGCTGCAATACTACGAAGGCGAGGCGGACATGCCGGGCGGCCTGAGCCGGGCGGACTACAACGCCAACCCGTTCCAGTCGACGCGCCCGTACGACAAGTTCTGGGGCCGCCGCCAGCTGGCGAACTTCGGCTATCAGTATCAGCCGGATCAACAGCACAAGTTCGACGTGCAGAGCTTCTACACCTACACCCTGCGCAGCGGCTATCTGGATCAGGGCAAAAATCTGACGTTGTCACCGCGTGAATACTGGGTGCGCGGCGTGGAACCGCGCTACAGCCAGAGCTTCCGCTGGGGAGACTCGGCGCATGAGGTCGGCGTCGGCTACCGCTACGTCAGCGAATCCACCCACGAGCTGCGCTACACCAGCAAGGCCAGCACCGGCCGGCTGCCGTCCAGCGCCAGCCCGTACGATCGCGATACCCAGTCCGGCACCGAGGCGCACGCCTTCTATATCGACGATCGCATCGACATCGGCGACTGGACCATCACGCCAGGCATGCGCTACGAGTACATCAAGTCGTATCAGAACAACTACATCAAGAACAACCGCCTCGACGTCAGCTATAACGCGCCGCTGCCGGCGTTGAACGTGATGTATCACCTTAACGAATACTGGAACCTGTACGCCAACACCGAAGGCTCCTTCGGCACCGTGCAGTACAGCCAGATGGGCAAAGCGGTCGACAGCGGCAAGATTGAACCGGAGAAGGCGCGCACCTGGGAGCTGGGCACCCGCTACGCCGGCGATGCGCTGACCGGCGAAATCGGGCTGTTCCTGATCAACTTCAACAACCAGTACGACTCCAACCAGGTGACCGACAGCGTGACCGCGCGCGGCAAAACTCGCCACGCCGGGCTGGAGGGCAGCCTGCGTTACGATCTGTCGCAGTTGACGCCGAAACTGGACGATCTGACCGCCTACGCCAGCTACGCCTACGTCAACGCCACTATCCGCGAAGACGGCGGCTACAAGGGCAACCAGGTGCCGTTCTCACCGAAGCATAAAGGCACGCTGGGGCTGGACTACACGCCGGGCAACTGGGCGTTTAACCTCAACGGCGAGTTCCAATCCAGCCAGTTCGCCGATAACGCCAACACCGTGGCGGAAAGCGCCGACGGCAGCACCGGCCGCATTCCCGGCTATATGCTGTGGGGCGTGCGCGCCGCCTATGATTTCGGCCCGGAAATGGCCGGCCTGAATCTGGGCGTCGGCGTGAAAAACCTGTTCAACCACGAGTATTTCACCCGTGCCTATGACGACAATAACAAAGGTCTGTACATCGGCCAGCCGCGTACGATCTATCTGCAAGGCTCGGTGAAGTTCTGATCCCCGGCGGCGGGCGCACCTCATCGCGCTCGCCGCTTCATTCATAACGTGACATTGTCACTAATCCCGATCTTTCCATCTTGCCCAAGCGGCGAAAAATAAGTCGCTTCTGCCGCCAATGCGCGTAATATCGACGATCCGCCCTGATTTATGGGCGCGGATTTTTTGCCGTTCTGGCCTGAAAAGCGAGGGAAAATAAGATGAATCATAATGACCTTTCTCAGTGCCGCGTGGACACCGACCGTTTGTTGATTGCCCCCTTTACCGCAGCAGACGCCGACGATGTTTACCAGGCGATCACCCCCACTCTGACACGCTTTATGACCTTTGAGCCGGAGGCGTCGCCGGAAGATTTCGCCAACGTCTGGCAAGGCTGGCTGCCGCTGATGCGCGAAGGCGAAGAAGTGATCTTCGTCGCCCGTCGGCGCGAAGACCGGCAGTTTGTTGGCGTCGGCGGCGCGCACAACCTGCGCAGCCGCACCCCGGAGCTGGGCATCTGGGTGAAAGAGAGCCTGCACGGCCAGGGCTACGGGCGCGAAATCGTGCAGGGCATCGCGCGCTGGGTCAGCGAGCGCTTTCAGCCTCAGCACCTTATCTACCCGGTGGCCGAGCAAAATACCGCCAGCCGCCGCCTCGCCGAGTCGCTGGGCGGCGTGCTGGCCGGCAAGCGTGAAAACATCAAGTATGACGCCGTGGTCTACCACCTGCCGCCTCAGCGCTAATCAGCATCGGGCCGCCGGCCCGGTGCGGCCTTTTTTTCTCTGCGCCGCGATAACCGCTGCCACTGCCAGCGGGTTTGTGCTAATGATAGAGGCATGTAGGGTAAAAACAGTTGAGGAACAGCAACATGATTATTTTTGTTACCGGCGCCACCTCCGGTTTCGGCGAGGCCATTGCGCGCCGTTTTATCCGTGAAGGCCATCAGGTGATCGCCGCCGGGCGCCGCCTTGAGCGTCTCGAAGAGCTGCAGGACGAATTAGGGCAAGCGCTGCACATCGTGCGGCTCGACGTGCGCAACCGCGCCGCCATTCAACAGGCGATCGAAGCACTGCCGGCCGAGCTGCGCCAGATCGACGTGCTGGTGAACAACGCCGGGCTGGCGCTGGGGCTGGAGCCGGCGCACAAGGCCAACGCCGATGACTGGGAAACCATGATCGACACCAACGCCAAAGGGCTGGTGAACATGACGCGTGCGCTGCTACCGGCCATGGTCGAGCGCAACGTCGGCCATGTGATCAACATCGGTTCCACCGCCGCCAACTGGCCTTACGCCGGCGGCAACGTGTACGGCGCCACCAAGGCGTTCGTCAAACAGTTCAGCCTGGGGCTGCGCGCCGATCTGCACGGCACGCGCATCCGCGTGACCGATATCGAGCCGGGCCTGGTGGGCGGCACCGAGTTCTCCAACGTGCGCTTCAAGGGCGATGACGGCAAGGTCAACAAAACCTACGAAGGCGCCGATGCGCTGACGCCGGAAGACATCGCCGAGTCGGTGTTCTGGGTCGCGACGTTGCCGGCGCGCGTCAACATCAACACGCTGGAAATGATGCCGGTCAGCCAGTCCTTCGCCGGGCTGAACATCCACCGCGGCGCCTGATCTCCGGCGGCGGGAGGCGACTCCCGCCGTGTTTGCTCAGGCTGCGCGCCAGCCTGAAACGATGATCAACATGCCCGCCAGCGCCACCCCCGCGCCCACCCAGTCCAGCGCAGACAGCTTCACCCCGTCCACCACCCGCAGCCACAGCAGCGCCGTCGCCACATACACGCCGCCGTAGGCCGCATAGACCCGCCCGCTGGCCGCCGGATGCAGCGTCAACAGCCAGACAAACAGCATCAGGCTCACTGCCGCCGGCAGCAATAGCCAGGCGCTGCCCTGCTTTTTGAGCCAGAGATAAGGCAAGAAACAGCCGATAATTTCAGCCAGGGCGGTGGCGAAAAACAACAGCGTGGTTTTTAACATCGGTCGCAGTTTTCTCTCGATAAAGTAAACGAATCGGCGCTTGGCTGGTGAATTTCAGAAGCGCGGTGGTATATTTGTCACCACGCCTGCGGGCGAAGTAACGCCAGTGCCGCCATCATCAGGCGCACTCACTCATAAGGATGAAACGATGAAAACATTTTCGACCCAACGACTGCTGCGCGGGATGCTGCCGGTCGCCATGCTGGCCGTTATGGGCGCCTGGCAGGCGCCGGCGCTGGCCGCCACCTGCACGCAGGGCAGCACCTGCGTCACCGTCGATGGCAAAGGCAGCGGCGCGATGAGCACCGAAGAAGCGCGCCAGAGCAAAGAGCAGTGGAATGATACCAAATCCCTGCGCCACAAGGTTAACACTCGCGTCGAGAAAGAGTTCGACAAGGCCGATCGCGCGGCGGATGACGAAGATCGCTGCAACGACAGCAACAACGTCAACGCGTACTGGGAGCCTGACACCCGTAAATGTCTGGATCGTCAGACCGGGCGTCGGATTAATCCTTAATCCGCCTGCGGCGGGTGGGCAAGCGTGAAACCCGGCCGCCATTACTGCTATCCTGTTACAGGAAGTCCATTGTCTAAAAGGATGACGTGATGAAGAAAACGCTGATATTAACCGCTGTCTTGCTGGCCGGCGCGCCGTTGGCGGCTCTGGCCTCCTGCGAAAGCGTGAAAGCGGACATTTCGCAGAAAATCATCAATAACGGCGTTCCGGAGTCCGGCTTCAAACTGGAGATCGTGCCTAACGATCAGGCCGATCAAGCGGGCGGCCAAGTGGTCGGCCACTGCGAAAACGACACCCAGAAGATCGTCTATACCCGCCTGAGCAATGGCGACGATCGCGGTGACGCGGCGCAGACCGGCAGCAGCCAGGATACCTCCAACACGCAGTAAGCCGCATCGGCTATCCAGGGCGCAGTTCATTCACAGCCGCGCCCTTTACTTTTCCCTTACGCCTGCTCCGCCTCTTCCCCTTCGCCCTGCGGTCGACAACGCGCCGGGATCAGCATCGCCGCCGCCAGCGCCAGCAACGACACCAACGCCGAAGCCAGGAACACCCAATGCAGCGAAGCCGCCACCTGCTGGATCAGCTGCGCCAGCGCTTCGCTCCCCATGCTCTGCCGCACCGCCGGCTCCATCAGCCGCTGCACCGGATCGTCAACCTCCGGCAAACGCCACTGCAGGTTGAGGTTCAGCGTGGCGCCCAAAATCGCGGTGCCGATGGCCGACCCCACCATGCGGGTAAACACCGTACAGGCGGTGGCGATGCCGCGAATGCTGTAATGCGCCGCATTCTGCACCGACACTAAAAACGTGGTGTTGCACAACCCCATGCCGGCGCCGACCATAAACGCCGCCACCCGGCCCCACAGCAGGCCGCCGGTCGGCTGCAGCATCAGCAAGATCAGGCCGCCCGCCACCAACAGCAGCGCACCCAGCAACGCCGTCGCGCGGTACGAGGTCATCAGCATCAAACGGCCGCTCAGCGTGCTGGCCAGCGGCCAACCGATCGACATCAGCGCCAGCGTGGTGCCCGCCTCCAGCGGTGAGCCGCCCATTACGCCCTGAATGAAAGTAGGCAGGAAGGCGCTGATGCCCATCATCGCCGCGCCGATCACCAGCCCGCCGATGTTGCCGGCGACGATCACCCGGCTTTGCCACAGCGCCAGCGGGAACAGCGGTTCGACCGCGCGCCGCTCCTGGCGGACAAGCAGCGCCAGCGACGCCGCCGCCAGCGCGAGCAACGGCGCCACCCACCATCCCAGGCTTTCCATCTGCAACAGCGCCAGCAGCAGCGCCGAAACAAACAGCGTCAGCCAGGCGGTGCCCGCCAGATCCAGCGCGTGCCGCCGCAGCTGCTGATGCGCCGGCAGATAGCGCCAGAGGAAGAACATCGCCAGCAGGCCGATCGGCAGGTTGACCCAGAACACCAGCGCCCACGGCAGGTGCTGCACGATAAACGCCCCCAGCAGCGGGCCGATGATCGCCGACACGCCCCACACGCTCGACAGGTAGCCCATCACCTTCGGCCGCTCGGTGGCGCTGTAGATGTCGCCGATGATGGTGGAGGCGATCGGCATGATGGCGCCGGCGCCCAGCCCCTGCAGCAGACGGAAGCCGATCAGCCAATACATGTCGGGGGCGAAGCCGCACAGCACCGATCCCAGCAGGAACAGCGTGGCGCCGAAGAAGAACACCCGCTTGCGGCCGTAGAGATCCGCCAGCCGGCCGTAGATGGGAATGGTGATCGCCTGCGCCAGCAAATAGACCGCGAACACCCAGCCCAGCAGCGAAAAGCCGCCGAGATCGCCGATGATGGTCGGCATGGCGGTGGCGACGATGGTGGCTTCGATCGCCGACATGAACATCGCCAGCATGCAGGCGATCAGGATCAGCGGGCGGTGGGCGATGGGTGCGGGTGAAACGTTATTTGTCATGGCGTTATGCAGGCTTCCTGGCGTTTTTATTTTCCCTGAGTATATCAGCAAGCGTCTGCGCCGAGTCTATCCGCCCTCACATCCTGCCTTTGCCGGCGGCGAATCGCACCATTTGGACTGATTGTTACGGCGTAACGTTTTGCTGCGGATTTTTTTTACTTTCCTCGCATCCCAGCGCTGACGCGGTCTGCGGCGCCAATCTGGGCAAACTCAATCAGCTGATTTTGTTCATAAAACTTGGCACGCTCAACGTCAGGGTGCTATACCTTCCCTAGCCGGCGCCTTTGGGCTTCGTGCTTTCTCGGGTTTAAATATCAGTATCTTATGCTGATTAACTCACGTATTGAGCCTACGTTCAGCACGCTGTGCCGAACGCACCCTTCGCTCAATCTCGCTAACCTCATGCGAAACGCCCGTTTTGTACCACCACGCCCGCCGGGCAGTGGGTAACAATCAGAGCGGAATGCGCCGCCTATCGGCCGCTCCGCGCAACGGAGGACGCAACATCATGCACAAGTCAGCGCCATACCGGCGCCTGCTCCTCGGGAGCCTGCTGTTTATCGCCGTCGTCGCGCTGCTGGTTTACGGCATCGGCTGGGAAACCCTCAAGTCGCGCCGGGAAGATTTGATTTACCTCGGCCAGCAGCACATGTTCCTGGTGGCGTGCTCCATGCTGCTGTCGCTGCTGGTCGGCATTCCCAGCGGCATCCTGCTGAGCCGCCCTTTCGCCCGCCGCTGGGCGGAGCACGTGATGCAGATCTTCAACGTCGGCAACACCCTGCCGCCGCTGGCGGTGCTGGCGCTGGCGATGGTGATCATCGGCATCGGCGACCGGCCGGCGGTGGTGGCGCTGTTCCTCGCCTCGCTGCTGCCCATCGTGCGCAATACCTATGCCGGCCTGCGTTCGGTGCCGCCGGCGCTGGTCGAGGCCGCCAACGGTATTGGCATGACCGCCGGGCAGCGGCTGCGCCAGGTCGAACTGCCCAACGCCCTGCCGGTGATCTTCGCCGGGGTGCGCATCGCGATGGCGATCAACGTCGGCACCGCGCCGCTGGCGTTTTTGATCGGCGCCAGCAGCTACGGCGAACTGATCTTCCCCGGCATCTACCTGAACGACTTCCCGACGCTGATCCTCGGCGCCGCCGCCACCGCGCTGATCGCCCTGCTGCTCGATCTGGCGCTGGCCGGTCTCGGCCGCCGGCTCAGCCCGCACACCGCATCCTGATGGGAGAAACGCGATGACTCGATGGTTACAACGACTCCGCCACGCGCTGCTGTTCTCCTTGCTGATGACCGGCGCGGCCGCCTGGGCCGCCCCGCTGACGCTGGCGAGCAAGAACTTCACCGAACAGCGCATTCTGTCGGCGATCACCGTGCAATACCTGCGGGCCAAAGGTTTTCAGGTCGAACCCAAGACCAATCTGGCCACGGTGATCACCCGCAACGCCATGATCAACAAACAGATCGACATGACCTGGGAATACACCGGCACCTCGCTGATCATCTTTAACCACATCAATAAGCGCATGACGCCGCAGGAAACTTACGACACGGTGAAAAAGCTCGACGCCAAACTCGGCCTGGTGTGGCTGCAGCCGGCGGACATGAACAACACCTACGCCTTCGCCATGCAGCGCCAGCGCGCGGAAAAAGAGCAGATTCGCACCATGTCGCAGCTGGTGGCCAAAGTGGAACAGGTGCGTAAAACCGACCCGAAACACAACTGGCTGCTGGGGCTGGATCTGGAGTTTGCCGGCCGCTCGGACGGCCTGAAGCCGATGCAGGCGCTGTACAACATGCCGCTGGATCGCCCGCAAATCCGCCAGATGGATCCCGGCCTGGTCTACAACGCCATCCGCGACGGCTTCGTCGACGCCGGGCTGGTGTACACCACCGACGGCCGGGTGAAAGGCTTCGATCTGCAGGTGCTCGAAGACGACAAGGGTTACTTCCCGAGCTATGCGGTCACGCCGGTGGTGCGCGCCGACGTGTTGCAAAACACGCCGGGGCTGGAAGAGGCGCTGAACACGCTGTCGAAACAGTTCAACAATCAGGTGATCACCGAGCTTAACGCCAGGGTGGATATCGACTACCAGACGCCGCAACAGGTCGCCGATGCGTTCCTCAAGCAGCGCGGCCTGATATAGGGAGGCATGATGAATACCATACTTTACGCCTGGCAAAACTGGGCCTATATCGCCGGATTGACGCTGGAACATCTGCTGCTGGTCGGCGTCGCCGTCGGCCTGGCGATCCTGATCGGCGTGCCGCTCGGCGTGCTGATCGTCCGCCACAAATGGCTGGCGACGCCGGTGCTGAGCCTGGCCACGCTGGTGCTGACCGTGCCCTCCATCGCCCTGTTCGGGCTGATGATCCCGCTGTTTTCCTTAATCGGCCACGGCATCGGCTACGTGCCGGCGATCACCGCGGTGTTCCTTTACTCGCTGCTGCCAATCGTGCGCAACACCCACACCGCGCTCGACAACCTGCCCGGCGGGCTGCGCGAAGCCGGCCGCGGCATCGGCATGACGTTCTGGCAACGCCTGCGCTGGGTGGAGATCCCGGTGGCGCTGCCGGTGATTTTCGGCGGCATCCGCACCGCCGTGGTAATGAATATCGGCGTGATGGCGATCGCTGCGGTGATCGGCGCCGGCGGCCTCGGCCTGCTGCTGCTCAACGGCATCAGCAGCAGCGACATCCGCCAGTTGATTACCGGTGCCGTGATGATCAGCCTGCTGGCGATCGTCCTCGATTGGTTATTGCACCGCTTGCAAATTGCGCTAACGCCCAAGGGGATCCGCTCATGATTAAATTGGAAAATCTGACCAAACAGTTCATGCAAAAGAACGGCACGCCGTTCAACGCCGTAGACAACATCAATCTGGACGTGCCGGAAGGCGAAATCTGCGTGCTGCTCGGCCCTTCCGGCTGCGGCAAAACCACCACGCTGAAGATGATCAACCGCCTGATCGAACCCACCGGCGGCACCATTCTGGTCAACGGCGAAGACACCAGCGCGCTGGATACCGTCAGCCTGCGCCGCAAAATCGGCTACGTCATCCAGCAGATCGGCCTGTTTCCCAACATGACCATCGAGGAGAACATCACCGTGGTGCCGCGCATGCTGGGCTGGGACAAAAAACGCTGCCACGATCGCGCCGAGGAGCTGATGAGCATGGTGGCGCTGGATCCCAAGCGTTTTTTGCACCGCTACCCGAAAGAGATGTCCGGCGGGCAGCAGCAGCGCATCGGCGTGATCCGCGCGCTGGCGGCCGATCCACCGGTGCTGCTGATGGATGAACCCTTCGGCGCAGTGGATCCGATCAACCGCGAAACCATCCAGAACGAGTTTCTCGACATGCAGCGCCAGCTGAAAAAGACCGTGATGCTGGTGAGCCACGACATCGACGAAGCGCTGAAGCTCGGCGATCGCATCGCGGTGTTCCGCCAAGGCAAAATCGTGCAGAACGCCAGCGCCGATGAGCTGCTGGCGCGGCCGGCCAACGACTTCGTCGCTTCCTTTGTCGGCCAGGATCGCACGCTGAAGCGCCTGCTGCTGGTGCAGGCCGGCGACGTGGCCGATCAACAGGAAACGGTGACGGTGCGGCGGGAGACGCCGCTAGTGGAAGCGTTCGGGCTGATGGACGATATCGACGCCCGCTCGGTGACGGTGGTGGACGCCGACGGCAAGCCGCTGGGGTACGTCAAGCGCCGCGCGGCGCGCGGCGCGCCGGGCGTCTGCGCCGACAGCCTGCACCGTTTCCGCGTCACCGCCCGTGCGGAGGAGAACCTGCGCGTGGTGCTGTCGAAGCTGTACGAGCACAACACCTCCTGGATGCCGATCGTCGATGAAGACGGCCGCTACAGCGGCGAAATCTCGCAGGATTACATCGCCGACTACCTCAGCTCCGGCCGCACGCGCCGGGTGCTGACGCCGCAATAACCCACGCCGGGGCGCTCGCCGCCCCGCCCACGCCGCAGTTTGCTAAAGATTCACTGGTCATCGGCCGGAGCGCCAAGCACAATGCGCTGATGACCCTTTGATTTTTCTCACGACGCCGCCCACGCATGAAAAGATTGGTCCACCTGCACCACTATCGCGCCCTGTTGCGCAGCCTGTTTATCGCCGTGTTCATCGGCGTCGCCGCCGCTCTGGCGGTGTGGCTGTTCCACCGTTCGATGATTGGCCTCGAGTGGCTGCTGCTCGGCAATGCCGACGGCAGCCTGGTGGCCGCCGCCGCCGCGCTGCCCGGCTGGCGGCGCGCCCTCACTCCGGCGCTGGGCGGGCTGGCGGCGGGCCTGCTGCTGTATATGCATCAGCGCTACCGCCACCAGCGCCCGGCGGCGCCCACCGACTATATGGAAGCGATCGAGACCGGCAACGGCAAGCTGGACACCGGCGCCAGCCTGGTGAAGTGCCTGGCGTCGCTGCTGGTGGTGTCGAGCGGCAGCGCCATCGGCCGCGAAGGCGCGATGATCCTGCTGGCGGCGCTGGTGGGCTCGCTGTTCGCCCAGCGCTTTACGCACGAGAAAGAGTGGAAACTGTGGGTGGCCTGCGCCGCCGCCGCCGGGATGGCCAGCGCCTATCATGCGCCGCTGGCGGGCAGCCTGTTTATCGCCGAGATCCTGTTCGGCACCCTGATGCTGGCCTCGCTCGGCCCGGTGGTGATCGCCGCGGTCAGCGCACTGCTGATGACCAACCTGCTCAACGGCGGCCAGGCGCCGCTCTATCTGGTGACGCCGCTCGCCGCCCCCTTGCCGACGCAATACCTGCTGATGGCGCTGGTCGGCGTGGTGGCCGGCGCCGGCGGGCCGCTGTTTTTATGGCTGATGACCGCCACCGGCCGCGCGTTCCGTTCGCTGCGGTTGAAGCCGCCGTTGCAGCTGGCGCTGGGCGGCCTGATCGTCGGGCTGCTTTCTCTGCTGTTCCCGCAGGTATGGGGCAATGGTTACAGCGTGGTACAGGCGCTGCTGATCGCGCCGCCGGGGGTATTGCTGCTGGGGGCGATCCTGGTGTGCAAACTGTTGGCGATCCTCGCCAGCAGCGGGTCGGGCGCGCCGGGCGGGGTCTTCACCCCGACGCTGTTCGTCGGCGCCGCGCTCGGTTCGATCATCGGTCAGCTGTTTGGCCTGTGGCCGGGCATGGATGCGGCGGTGCCGCTGCTGCTGGCGCTGACCGGCATGGCCACCCTGCTGGCCGCCACCACCCATGCGCCAATCATGGCGGCGCTGATGGTGTTTGAAATGACCGGCGAATACGCGCTGCTGCCCGGCATTCTGCTCTCGTGTGTGATCGCCACCACCGTGTCGCGCGGTCTGCGGCCGGTGTCGGTGTATCACTCGGCGCCGCCGCCCAAACGCGAGGCTTAGAACTCGCCCTGCTGCAGGATTTTCCTGAACTGCGGGCACTGCAGGTGCTCGGGTTCAGGGCAATCGACCATGTGGCGCAGCCCGTCGCGCACCTGCATCAGGCGTTGGATATGGCGATCCAGTTCATCCGCCCGCGCCGCCAGCAGCCCGCGATCGAGCGCTATCTTGCCCCGTTCGTCAAACAAGGCGCTCATCTCGTCCAGCGTAAAACCGGCCAGGCGCGCCAGCGCGATCAGCCGCAGTTGGTCAAGCACGCCGGCGGCGTATTGGCGGCGCAAACCGTGGCGGCCCGTCGACGCGATCAGCCCTTTCTTCTCGTAATGCCGCAGCGCGGAAGGCGCGACTCCGCTCAGGCGCGCCACCGCGCCGATATCCAGTTCTTTTGCCATTGACTTGAAGCCGACTTTAAGTTGCACACTGTGCGCACATTATCACGTCACTGAGCCAAGGACACCCTATGACCCCCGATCTGTTAGTGCGCATCCTGTTAACCGGCGCCGGCGCCACCCTCTGCATGGATCTGTGGGCGCTGCTGCTGAAGCGGCGCTTCGGCATCCCTTCTCTCGATTATGCGCTGGTGGGCCGTTGGTTTCTCGGCATATTCGACGGCCGCTGGTTTCACGCCACCATCGTTACGGCGCCGCCGCGCCGGGGGGAGAGAGAAATGGGTTGGATATTGCATTACGCCATCGGCATCGCGTTTGCCTTTATCCCGCTCGGGTTGGCGGGCAGCGGGTGGTATGCGACGCCGGAGCCGCTCATCGCGCTGTTGAGCGGCTGGCTGAGCCTGGCGGCGCCGTTTCTGGTGATGCAGCCCGCGCTGGGCTTTGGCGTGGCGGCGGCAAAAACCGCCTACCCACGAAAAGCGCGGCTCCTCAGCCTGCTCACCCACACGGTGTATGGGCTGGGCCTGCTGATCGCCGCCCGGCTGTTGGCGACGCTCTGCGCCTGAACGGGCTTACAGCAGCGTGGAAATATCGAGGTAGTGCGCCAGTTCGCGCTGCTCCGCGCGCGGCAGATACGGAATTTCACCCAGCAGCGGCGCGGGAATGCGCTGCTGCAGCGCCGCGATGGTTTCGGCATAGTGCGCCAACCCCGGGTTGATGCGGTTGGCCACCCAGCCCAGCAGCGGCAGACCGTCGTTGATGATCGACTGCGCGGTCAGCAGCGCGTGGCTGACGCAGCCCAGTTTGATGCCCACCACCAGCACCACCGGCAGCTGTTCCTGCACCACCCACTCGGCGTAAGGCCGCAGATCGTTCATCAGCACCCGCCAACCGCCGCTGCCTTCCACCACCACCGTGTCGGCTTTGGCGGACAGATCGCGCAGACCGCTGCTCATCACGCCATAGTTGATGTCCTCGGTTGCATGCGCGTGAAACACCTCATCCAGGCAGGTGATGGGATTGATCTCCTCGTAGGACAGCGGCAGGGTTGAGGTGGCCTGCAACACCAAAGCGTCTTTATTGCGGATGCCCTCACTGGTTTCCTGGCAGCGCGCGGCGATCGGCTTGTAGCCAGCCACCGAACGGCCATCGGCGGCCAGCGCCTGCATCAACCCGCGGGAAACCACGGTTTTACCGACGTCGGTATCCGTGCCTGTCACAAATAAACGCTTCAACATGAATAAAATGCCCCAGAATGCCCCGTTAACAATGTGTCGCCGCACCGGCGGCGAAGAAGTCTTGCGGAAAAATTCTAGGGGATGCGCCCCCATAGGGGCTTGAGGTAGCTCAATCTTTTGCGGGATTAATAAGAAGTTCTGATGTTAGCCCTGCAGCAGCTGCACCAGCAATGAACCGTTGTACAGCGCCTCTTTCACCAGCGCCGCGCCGGGCATGGTGCCCTGATTGAAGAACTGCGTGGATTCGACCTTGACCTGCTCGCTGTAGGCCGGCAGCGCCTGCTGGCGAATGCAGGAGGCGATGGCCGGATGCAGGATCTCCGCCGCGCGGTTGAGCGGCGAGCCCACCAGGATCTTCTCCGGATTGAACAGGTTGACCATGATAGCCAGAATACGCCCCACGCTGTGGCCGACGCCGAGGATGATGTCCCGCGCCAGCTGATCGCCCGCCAGCGCGGCGTCGCACAGTGATTCGACGGTCAGCGGCGCGCCGTGCAGGCTGGAGCTCATCGAGCCGCTCAGCCGCTGCTGGGCGATCTCCAGCATGTTCTCGATGCTGGCCACGGTCTCGAGACAGCCGTGGTTGCCGCAGTAGCAGCGTTTGCCGTAAGGATCGACCTGGGTGTGGCCGATCTCCACCACGCTGTGGCTGCCGGCGTGCAGCACATGGCCGCCGGTGATCACCCCGGCGCCGACGTTGTGGTCGATCACCACCTGAATGACGTTCTGGCTGCCGCGCGAGGCGCCGTACAGCGCCTCGGCCATGGTCCAGGCGCTGATGTCGTGCTGCAGGTAAACCGGCAGGCCGGTGCGGGTTTCCAGCGCCGGGCCGAGCGGCATCTCCAGCACGTCGTAAAACGGCATGCGATGCACCACGCCGGACTGCACGTCGATCATGCCCGGCAGCGTGATGGCGATCGCCGTCAGCCGCTCCAGCTTGCTTTGGTGGCGGATAAAGAACTGATCGACTTCGGTCAGGATGCGTTTCAACAGCGGTTCGGGGTGTTCGGCCGCCAGCGGCAGCTGTTCCTCCACCACCAGTTTGCTGCTGAGATCGCGCAGCGCCAGCGTGATGCTGCCGCGGCTGATGCGGGCGGACAGGTAATGCCAGGCTTCGGTGTCCAGCACCAGTCCCACCGCCGGGCGGCCCCGGCTGCCGATTTCCTGGTACTCGGTTTCCTTGACCAGGTGGGCTTCCAGCAGTTCGCGCACGATCTTGGTGATGCTGGCGGGCGCCAGCTGCGCGCGTTTTGACAGTTCGATGCGCGAAATCGGGCCCAGTTGATCGATTAGCCGATAAACCGCCCCCGCATTAGTCTGCTTGATTTGATCGATATGCCCAGGCTGCCCAACCGCAATCACAAACCTGCTCCTACTATTTTTCGCGCTTCTAAATAAAGACTAGGGGTTATGGTGGGGCTTTTGTCATACAGCGTCAACTATTTGATTCGTTATGTGATTTGCTGCACAAATTCCTCGCAATTTCAGCGTGAATCGAGTTTTATTTACCCGGTTTCGGCGTCATTTGAGCATCAACGCCATCAGCGCCTGCGCCGCAGCGGTCAGCGGCCGCCGGCGGTGATGCACCAGCCACACTTCGGTGGTGGCGTCCGGTTCCGCCAGCGGCAGATAGCGCACGCCGTCCACCCGCACCCGGGCGAAAGAGGCCGGCAGAATCGACACCCCCAACCCGGCGGAGACCAGCCCGATGATGGTCATCGCTTCGCCCACTTCCTGGGTGATGTACGGAGTTATGCCGGCCTTGCCGAGCAGCAGCAGAATTTCGTCGTACAGCGCGGTGCCCACTTCGCGCGAGAAAAACACGAACGGCTCCTGCGCCAGATGTTGGAAACGCAGCGCGCCGCCGGGCGTTTCCGCCAGCGGATGCCCTTGCGGCACCACCGCCACCAGCGGTTCGCGCAGCAGCAGCTGATAGTGAAGCGCTTCCGGCAGCCGCGTGTTGCGCATCACCCCCAGATCCAGCTCACCGTTCAGCAGCGGTTCGATCTGCTGTTTGGTGTTGATTTCGCGCATTTTGATATGCACCTGCGGCGAGTGCTGACGAAAGGCGCGCAGGCTGCGCGACACCACGCCGATAAAGGGCGCGGAAGAGGTAAAGCCGATGGTCATTTCCCCCAGTTCGCCGCGATCCAGACGCGCCGCCTTTTCCGCCGCGCGCCCGACCTGATCGAGCACCTGATAGGCTTCTTTGAGGAACATCTCCCCGGCCTGGGTCAAACTGACGTTGCGGTTGTTGCGCGCCAGCAGCCGCGCGCCGACCATCTCCTCCAGCGCCTGGATTTGCTGGCTGAGCGGCGGCTGGGAGATGCGCAGCCGCTCGGCGGCGCGGCCAAAATGCAGCTCTTCCGCCACGGCGATAAAGTAACGCAGGTGTCTCAATTCGATATTCATATTTAAAACGTCTTAATTTTAATTATTAATATATTAGACAAAAAAATCGCCGCTCCCTATCATTTTGTTATCTGCAAAGTGTCTGTTTATCTCCCCGAAGTTCGGTAAGGAAACGCTGTGACAACCCCTGTGCGTTCTGCGGCCGCGATGCCGTCGACGCTGGCCGCCAACGATGACGCGGCCGCTGCGCCAAAAGTAAAACGCTCCACCCTCAACAACAAACTCCCTTACATCGAACGCGGCACGCCGCAGTTTATGCGCGTAACGCTGGCGCTGTTTTCCGCCGGGCTGGCGACCTTCGCGTTGCTTTACTGCGTGCAGCCGATCCTGCCGGTGCTGTCGCAAGATTTCGGCGTCTCGCCGGCGGAAAGCAGCCTGTCGCTTTCGGTCTCCACCGGCCTGCTGGCGATCGGCCTGATGTTTACCGGGCCGCTGTCCGACGCCATCGGCCGCAAATCGGTGATGGTGGTGGCGTTGCTGCTGGCGGCGGTCTGCACGCTGATCTGCGCCTTTATGACCAGCTGGCACGGCATTTTGCTGATGCGCGCGCTGATCGGCCTGTCGCTGAGCGGCGTGGCGGCGGTCGGCATGACCTATCTCAGCGAAGAGATCCATCCCAGCTTCGTCGCCTTCTCGATGGGGCTGTATATCAGCGGCAACTCGATCGGCGGCATGAGCGGCCGCCTGGTGACCGGGGTGTTGACCGACTTCTTCTCCTGGCGCGTGTCGCTCGGGGTTATCGGCCTGTTCGCCCTCGCCGCCGCCTGCATGTTCTGGCGCATCCTGCCCGCCTCGCGGCATTTTCGCGCCAGCTCGCTGCGCCCGCGCACCCTGCTGATCAATTTCAAACTGCATTGGCACGATAAGGGCCTGCCGCTGCTGTTCGCGGAAGGTTTCCTGCTGATGGGCAGCTTCGTCACCCTGTTCAACTACATCGGCTATCGCCTGCTGGCGGATCCTTACCACCTGAGCCAGGCGATCGTCGGCCTGCTGTCGGTGGTGTACCTCACCGGCTCCTACAGCTCGCCCAAGGCCGGCGCGCTCACCTCGCGCTTCGGGCGCGGCCCGGTGCTGCTGGCCTCGATCGTAATTATGCTGATCGGGATTCTGATTACCGCGCTGCCGCAGGTGCCGGCGATCTTTATCGGCATGATGCTGTTCACCGCCGGCTTTTTCGCCGCCCACTCGGTGGCCAGCAGCTGGATCGGCCGCCGCGCGCGCCGCGCCAAAGGCCAGGCGTCGTCGCTGTATCTGTTCTGCTATTACGTCGGCTCGAGCGTGGCCGGCACCCTCGGCGGCGTGTTCTGGCACAGTTTCGGCTGGAATGGCGTGGCGGCGTTCATCAGCCTGATGCTGCTGCTGGCGCTGCTGGTAGTGCATTACCTGAAACGCCTGCCGGAAGCGGCGCGCCTTTGAAGAGAAAAAGCCGCGGTGGTTTGCCGCGGCTTGTCATGCCAGTGCCTGTGATTATTGACCGGTTTTCCAGCGGGTGCGCAGGTACTCCACCGCCTTATCCGTTTGCGGCTCAGTCAGATAGCGTTGCCGGAACAGGATGGTTCCCCCCATTCCCGGCAGGCTTTCGTTGAGATCGAGCTGCCTTTTCAGTTCGGGAACGCCGCCCTCGACGGCCCAGGCCGGCTCACCGGCGGCAGGCGTGCCTACTTTATACAGCGCCACCCCGGCATAGAGCCGAACCGACGTGCCTTTCACCACCTCGGCCCACCAGTTGGCCAGCACGTCGTAGCGGACAATTTCGCGATCAAAAGGCCAATACAGCTGCGGTGCGATGTAATCGAGCAGCCCCAGTTTTACCCACTGGCGCGTATCGGCATAGGCCGTATCGTACGATGGCGCGCCTGCCCGCGTCGCCGAACCGTCAGGATCGTCCGCTTTGTTTCGCCATACGCCCGCCGGGCTGACGCCAAACGCAACCTCGGGCTTCAATGCTTTGACGGCGGCTGACACCTGTTTTATCAATTGCAGCGTGTTGTCTCTGCGCCAGGCGGCTTTGTCTGCAAATCCTTTGCCGTATGCGCGATACGTTCGTTCATCATCCAGCGGCGATTGCGGCGTTTCGTAATAGAAATAATCGTCAAACTGAATGCCGTCGACATCGTAGTTTTTGACTATTTCAGCCACCACGCCGGTGATCCAGTTGCGCACGTCGGGCAGGCCGGGGTCGAGCACGAAGCGCTCGTTGGCGGTGCGTATCCAGTCGGGATGCAGCGCATAGACGCTGGCCGGCGGCGACTGCACCGTATGATTGAGTGCCTCAATCGTCTGTGGGCGGGTATTCATGGAAACCCGATAAGGGTTCAGCCAGGCATGCACCTTGATGCCGCGCCGATGCGCTTCTTGCAGCATAAAGGCCAGCGGATCATAGCCGGGATCCTGGCCAACGGTGCCGGTCAACACCTCAGACCAGGGCAAGATGTTTGAGCGCCACAGGGCCGTGCCGTCCGGTTTAACCTGAAAATAGACCGTGTTAATCCCGGTTTTCACCATCTCGTCCAGCGCGTCCGTCAGCCCCTGTTTCTGCTGGCAAACCCGCTCTTGCGCGGTTTCCGCCTTCAGGGAGGCCGCCGGCGGCCAGTCCAGGCCAATGACCGTGGCCAGCCAGATGCCCCGCATCGGTGTTATCGGCGGTGTCGGCCGCGGGGGCTTCTCCGGTTCGGGTGGCTTGGCGCATCCGCTCACGCCCAGCATGGCGGCCATCAACAGCCATCCGCCTAATTTTGTTGCGCCTGTCGGCATCCTGATTCTCCTTCCGTGAGTGACGGTTATCCCATGTCGTTGCGTGCAGAGCAAGAAACTGCCCGTTATCAAGCTGCCGGCGTCGCCTTTTTCAGACGACGCCGGTGTCCTTATCCCATCACCAGCTCAGCCCAGTCCCGCGAGGGAACGCCACCTTGCCCGTATTGGTTTCCGCATCGTAGTCATGCCAGGTGTTGACCGGCAATTTGCCCTGCGGTTTGATTTTACCCGTCAGCACCTGCGCCAAAGAGACCATCGAAGGGCCGCGCCACACGCCGCTGTCATAACCGTAGTAGGCGTAGGTGGCGACGGCCGCCTCCACCTCTGCGGCATAGTTCACGATATCGTAAGGGGCGCGCAGTGAGAGGTGAACGCGTTTTTTCCCTTGCTCGGCAGCGTATTTCAACCAGCCCGGATAAGGACTGCCTTCATTGCCCGCTCCGGTTGCGGAAGTCACCACCCCATCCTGCTCGGCAGGCGTAAAGCGGGTTGACAGCGTTCCGAGCAGGAACACGTCGCAGCCGGCAATATGCTCTCTGACCTGGGCGTCGCTCAGCTCCGTTTCCTTCGCGGCAACGACGTTCTGATACCCCTCCTGCGCCATCACGCGCGCAATGCCGTTGGCCTGCTCGCCCCACGGGGTCAAAATAAAGTAGCGCAGCGTTTTGCCCTTCAACGGCAACAGGCTGTGGCGATTGATCACCACGGTAATGGAGCGATCGGCGATGCGTTTTTCCAGCTTGTGCGCTGAGGACGAAGCGTCGTTGGAACAGGGGTGATCGCGATGCCCCATCAGGTTATGGCGTAATTTGAGGCGCAAAATTCGCTCGACCGAGGCATCGATATCGGCTTCGTTGAGATGGCTCGTTTTCACCCTGTCCGCAAGGTAACGGATCAGATCCGGCAGCAAGCGCGTCTGGGCCGGCGAGGCGATGCTGACAGGCATCAGGGCAATATCCACCCCGGCGGCAAAGACGTTTTCAGCGGCCACTTGCTGGCTGAAATGCTCGGCAATCGCGCCCATATCCAGCGCGTCTGAAATCGTTACGCCGGCATAACCCAGCTCATCGCGCAGGATGCGGGTCTGAATTTCATGCGACATGGTGGCCGGCACCGTGATTTTTTCACCGCTGCGGGTGTCTATCTGGCGGTTATCCAGTGCCGGATACTGAATATGGGCGGTCATGACCATGTCCGGCGCCGCGCAGCGATCGATGGCCTGCTTGTAAGGAGCGATATCGATGGCAAAAGCCTCTTCCCGCGTGCGATCGACGCGCGGCAAACCGGTGTGCGAGTCGGTGGAGGTGCTGCCATGGCCGGGGAAGTGTTTATACGCGGTGATCAGCCCCTGCTGTTTCATGCCCGCCACCATTTTCTCTGCCAGACGGGAAACGGTGTTCTTATCATCGCTGAAGGCGCGAACGTTAATCACCGGATTGAACGGGTTGGTGTTGACGTCCACGACCGGGGCAAAGTTGGTATTGATATGCAACGCGCGCATATCCTGGGCCATCAGTTTGCCTTGTTCAACGGCGAGATGTTTATCCGCACCGCCCTCAATCGCCGCTGCGAGCGCCATATTGCCGGGAAATGAGGCATAGTCGCCGCGCGGCAGCCGGAAAACGTTACCGCCTTCGTTGTCGGTGCCAATAAACAAACGAATGCCCGCGTGGGTTTTCATCGCGGCATACCAGGCCGTCAATGTGTTGATCTGCTGCTTGTCTTTCAGATTATTGGCAAACAGGATCACCCCACCCACGTGGTTATCGGCGATCAGCTTGCCAATGGCTTCATCGGGAACGGTCATATCCTGATTGCTGCTACCGCTCCGATCCCAGTAGCGAAAATCCAGCATGATTTTTTGCCCGATTTTCTCTTCCAGCGTCATGTTTTTGACTTTCTGTTTAATATCCACAGTGAACCTCCGTTTAAAGCGCCCGTTAATGACAGAAGAAAAGATAACCCCAAGGGCTCATCGCGTCCTGCCATTCCGTTTGTTCCAGCGTTTGGACAACGGCGAGCGGAAAATGGATTAAACAAAACACAAACGAACAGGAGAAAATCCATAAATTAATCAAAACACTACGCATACAGAGTGTATTGCGCGCCCTGCCGCCAAAGACCGTTATGGCGTATTTTCCGCTGATAAGCCGGGTGGCCAATGAAGCCGCCTTTTCCCCGGTAGCCTATGTTGCCCCCAGTCTGCTACTCTCCTATAGTATGTTGTAACTAAAACAGGAAGGTGCGATGAGCAGATACGATGTGATTGGCCGGATGAACGCCTGCTTTACCGAACTGGAGCAGGCGCTCGGCGCGCTGCAGCAGCAGATCGTCCCGCTGCGGTTGCTGGCGGCGCGGGTGTTCAGCCTGCCGGAGGTTGAAAAAGGCCAGGAACATCAGGCCATCTCACATATCGCGGTCGAACAGCATGTAGGGCAAGCGGCGCGCGATCTGGCGCTGGAGCACTATCAGCGGCTGTTTATCCACCATAACCGGGAGAATGTCAGCAGCAAGGCCGCCGTTCGCCTGCCCGGCGTCATCTGTCTGGCGGTGGAGCAGCCGGAGTATCAGGTGCTGCAAACGCAGCTGGCGCTGATCAATCGCCTGAAGGGCGAGCTGGAACAGATTATCACCGTCGATTCCGGCCTGGCGCCGGAGCAGCGTTTCGAGTTCGTGCACACCCATCTGCACGGGCTGATTACCCTCAGCGCCTATCGCACCCTCACCGCCCTGACCAATCCCGACTCCGTGCGCTTTGGCTGGGCCAACAAGCACATCATCAAAAACGTCAAGCGGGACGACATCCTGGCGCAGCTGGAGAAAAGCCTGAAAGCCGGCCGCGCGGTGCCGCCGCACAGCCGTGAACAGTGGGCTGCCCTGGTCAGCCGCGAGATAGACGACGTCAGCCGCCTGCCGCAGCACGCGACGCTGAAAATCAAGCGGCCGGTCAAAGTGCAGCCGATCGCCCGGGTGTGGTATCAGCAGCAGCAAAAACAGGTGCAACACCCCTGCCCGCTGCCGCTGATCGCCCTGTGTCAGGTTGAAAACGGCGCCGCGGTGCCGAAGATTGGCGAGCTGCTCAACTACGACGTCGACGCGGTGAAACACCGTTACAAACCCGACGCCCGGCCGCTGCGGCTGCTGGTGCCACGCCTGCACCTGTATACCGACGACGCTACTCGCTGAGGGCATACACCCGCAGGCGATGGCCGTCCGGATCCCGCGCCACGAAGGTGTAACCGAACGCCATCTCGGTCGGCGTTTGCTCAATCGGCAGCCCGAGTTCGCGCCACTGGTTATAGCGCGCCTCGACCTCTTGCGGATCCTGGCACAAAAAGCCCAGTTCACCGCCGCCGCCGGTCAGGGTCGCCGCAGGTTTTACCCCCTGTTTGGCCCACATCCCCAGCTTAAAGCCGTTGTTGAGCACGAACAGGGCGAAGCCGGGAGAAAGTTCCACCGGCGCCTGTCCCAGTAAGCGTTGATAAAAGGCGGCGCTGTTCAGCGGGTTGTCGACGTAAAGCAGGGTCATGCTGGGAAGAGTCATCGGTCTGTCCTCAGGGTGATGGGAACCGGCCGGTTCCCGATAGGCACAGACTAAAGCGCGCTACTGACAGTTTATGGCAGCAGCGTGCCGCTATTGCTCCGCAATGCCCTCGCTGAGGCGCCACTCTTTCAGCAGCCGCCGCCTTCCGCGCGGATAGCGCTGTTCCAACGGCGTAGCGGCCTGAATGCGATCGAGGCGAAAATGGCGAAACGCCTGGCGCAGCTCGCACCAGGCGACCAGCACCTGGAGCTGGTCGAAAAAGCCCAGCGCAAAGGGCCACAGCAGGCGTTCGCTGCGCTGCCCCGCCAGATCGAGATAGCCGATATGCAGCTTGCGCTCGCGGCGGATGGTGTCACGGATCAGCACCCGCATCGCATCCGCCACCGGCGGTGCCTGAACCGGCGCGATCAATAGCGTGTTGGCCTCCAGCTCCTCCCGCAGCGCCGGTGGCAGCACGGCGGCGATCTTGGCCAGCGCCTGGCCCGCCGCGCTCGCCAGCTGGCTGTCGCCGCGGCGGCTGACCCAGCGCATGCCCAGCACCAACGCTTCTGTCTCCGCCTGCGAGAACATCAGCGGCGGCAGCATAAAGCCGGGGCGCAGCACATAGCCGACGCCCGCCTCGCCGGCGATCTCCGCCCCCTGCTGCTGCAGCGTAGCGATATCGCGGTACAGCGTGCGCATGCTGATGCCCAGCGTCTGCGCCAGCGCATGGCCCGCCACCGGATAACGGTGGCTGCGCAGCAGCTGCATCAGATCGAGTAAACGTTGTGCGCGCGACATCTTGATTTCTCCACAAAAAAAAGGGCTTACCTCAGTAAGCCCCCGGTTGCCTCACAGATCAATCATTTCTGCATGCTGCCAACCATCGCTTCCGGCCGCACCCACTCGTCGAACTGCGCTTCGGTCAGGTAGCCCAGCTTCAGCGCCGCGGCTTTCAGCGTCAGCCCTTCCTTGTGCGCTTTCTTGGCGATTTCCGCCGCCTTGTCGTAGCCGATGTGGGTGTTAAGCGCCGTCACCAGCATCAGCGATTCGTTCAGCAACTGGGTGATGCGATCGCGGTTCGGTTCGATGCCCACCGCGCAGTGCTCGTTGAAGCCCTGCATGCCGTCGGCCAGCAGGCGAATCGACTGCAGGTAGTTGTGGATCACCATCGGGCGGAACACGTTCAGCTCGAAGTTGCCAGACGCGCCGCCAATGTTTACCGCCACGTCGTTGCCCAGCACCTGGGCGCACAGCATGGTCATCGCCTCACACTGGGTCGGGTTGACCTTGCCCGGCATGATGGAACTGCCCGGTTCGTTCTCCGGGATCGAAATTTCGCCGATGCCGCAGCGCGGGCCGGAAGCCAGCCAGCGCACGTCGTTGGCGATCTTCATCAGCGAGGCCGCCAACCCTTTCAGCGCGCCATGCCCCTGCACCAGCGCGTCACAGGTCGCCAGCGCTTCGAACTTGTTCGGGGCGGTGACGAACGGCTGATGGGTCAACTCCGCCAGCGCTTTAGCCACGCGCACCGCGTACTCCGGATGGGTGTTCAGCCCGGTGCCGACCGCCGTGCCGCCCAGCGCCAGCTCGGCGATGTGCGGGATACTGTCCTCGATGTGTTTCAGATTGTGCGCCAGCATCGCCGCCCAACCGGAGATCTCCTGCCCCAGGGTCAGCGGCGTGGCGTCCTGCAGGTGGGTACGGCCGATTTTGACGATGTCGCGGTAGGCTTCGGCCTTGTCGCTCAGCGTCTTGTGCAGCACTTTCAGCTCGGGGATCAGATGTTCGCGCAGCGCAATCACCGCCGCCACGTGCATCGCGGTGGGAAACACGTCGTTGGAGCTCTGGCTTTTATTGACGTCGTCGTTCGGGTGCACCTTGCGCTCTTCACCGCGCACGCCGCCCAGCAGCTCGCTGGCGCGGTTGGCCAACACTTCGTTCATGTTCATGTTGGTCTGGGTGCCGGAGCCGGTTTGCCAGATCGACAGCGGGAACTGGTCGGCATGGCTGTCCGCCAGCACTTCGTCGGCGGCGCTGATAATGGCGGCGCCCCGTTCGGCCGGCAGCAGCCCCAGATCCACGTTCACCTGCGCGGCGGCGCGCTTGGTCAACGCCAGCGCGTGGATCAGCGCGGTCGGCATCTTTTCGGAGGAAATGCGGAAATGCGCCAACGAACGCTGGGTTTGCGCGCCCCACAGCTTGTCGGCCGGTACTTCGATGGGGCCCATAGAGTCTTTTTCGATACGAACGCCTGCCATCATTATCTCCTTAGCATAATTCCTAAAATCGTAGGGTTAGGCCGACGCGCTACCCCCCGTCGGCATGCACTCCCAGTATAGTGACATAATAACTATTCGCATTAAGAGAGTTATCTCACAGCACGTTTCATCTTTTTTACCCATTAACGACGCGGTTATTTTCCATCGGTTAACCCGCGGCGAAATAAACGGCCGGGAATGAGCCAGGAGAATAAAAGTGTGGCTACTCATTAACGCGGATGACGCGAATTAAAATTATTGATGCGCTGCGCCTGTAAATGATTGAGCTCATCGATACGTTGTTGCTGCAGATGATTGATCTCGTCGTAGGCGTCCTGCCGTTCATGATGCCGATAGGCCCCGGTCGCCACCGCGCCGGCGGTGAGCGCCAACGGGTGCGCCACGGGCACGATCGCGGCGGGAACCGCGACCGGCGCGGGTGCAACGACGATCGGCGCCGGCGCGATCGCCACGGCGCGCGGCGCCGCGTAGGGATAGGTGACGATCACCGCCGCCTGGGCTGCGCCGGCGCAAAGCCCCAACAGCAACAACAGTTTTTTCATGCAACAGACCTCTGGTTTTGTTAAATCGACTCGTTAGCCGTTACGGTAAAGGGATCTGACGCGCAGGTTTAAGCTCGGCGTGTGATCGCCCGGCGCAGCGCGAAAATAATAATAAGGGAATGGCTCAGACGGTAAAAAATAAATTCAGCAGTCATATTTTGACATGCTGAATAATAAATAATGCGGCAGGATGAGCGGACTATCGGCAATAATCCCGCCGGTTCAAAAAATAATCGAACGGCGGGTTTTCCGGGCCGCCTTGAGGCCTGCGCGCCAATTGAGGCGCCGATCGTTATCACGCTATACTTTGGCCCCGTTGCCGGGCGCGACGTTATTCGGCGTTGTTTTGATCGCGCCCATGATTTTTCCTGCCGACGCGGGCGTATGATGGTTGTCGGCACAGATTTAACTAACCTTATAAAATCAGTAAGTTATTGCCATCCGGTACGGCAATGACGCTAAGGACGTTTATCGACATGCAAAAAATGACCAACGCGGTACAGAATTACGCCTGGGGCAGCCACGATGCGCTGACCCGTCTTTACGGCATCGCCAACCCTGATAATCTGCCGATGGCCGAACTGTGGATGGGCGCCCATCCCAAGAGCCCTTCCCGCGTGCCGGGCGCCGACGGCGAGCTGCGTTCGCTGCGCTTTCTTATCGATGAAGACCAGCCAAAACAGCTGGGCGCCAACGTCGCCAGCCGCTTTGGCGAGTTGCCGTTCCTGTTTAAAGTACTCTGCGCCGATCAGCCACTGTCGATCCAGGTTCACCCGAGCAAAGCGGCGGCCGAAATCGGCTTCGCGAAAGAGAATGCCGCCGGCATCCCCCTGAGCGCAGCCGAACGCAACTATAAAGATCCCAACCACAAGCCCGAGCTGGTGTTCGCCCTCACGCCGTTCCTGGCGATGAACGGCTTTCGCGAACTGGCCGATATCGTTTCCCTGCTGCAACCGATCGCCGGCGCACACCACGACATCGCCGCCTTCCTGCAACAGCCGGACACCGCGCATCTCGCAACCCTGTTCGCCAGCCTGCTGACGATGAGCGGCGAGCAAAAGTCGCTGGCGCTCGGCGTATTGAAAGCCGCGCTCAACAACCAGCAGGGGGAACCCTGGGACACCGTACGCTTTATCGCCGGCTTCTATCCGGACGACAGCGGCCTGTTCTCACCGCTGCTGCTGAACGTGGTGCAGCTCGCGCCGGGCGAAGCAATGTTCCTGTATGCCGAAACGCCGCACGCCTACCTGAAAGGCGTGGCGCTGGAGGTGATGGCCAACTCGGACAACGTGCTGCGCGCGGGCCTGACGCCGAAATTTATCGACGTGCCCGAGCTGCTGGCCAATCTGCAGTTCCGCCCGCAGCCGGCTTCCGGCCTGCTGACCCAGCCGGAGCCGCGCGACAACGAGCTGTTCTTCCCGATTCCGGTGGAGGATTTCGCCTTCTCGCTGCACGATTTGACCACCGCCCCGCAGGCGCTGGCGCAGCAAAGCGCCGCCATCGTGTTCTGCGTCACCGGCGAAGCGACGCTGGAAAAATCCGGGCAACGCCTGACGCTCAAACCGGGCGAATCCTGCTTTATCGGGGCTTTCGAATCCCCGGTCAACGTCAGCGGCAGCGGCCGCATCGCCAGGGTTTATAACCAGCTGGCCTAACCGTTGATAAATTTCAGCAAATTGCTTGCTGAAAGCGAGAGCTACCCCCACAATTAAACGCCTGCGGGCGTTTATTTTCGGCCCCTATTTGCCCCTCCCGCGCAACGGAGGGTGATAAGAAAAAAGGATGAAACAGAGCTATGAAAAAATCGTTAGTCGCTGTCAGCGTCATTGTGGTTCTTGGCGCAGCATGGACCGGGGCATCCTGGTACACCGGGAAACTGATCGAGCAGCACATGGGCGAAGTCGTCGACAACGCCAACGGCCAGCTGAAAGCTTACCTGCCGAAAGCCGGGGTTAAGCTGAGCTATGAAAATTACCAGCGCGGCCTGTTCAGCAGTAAAGTGCGTTATGTGCTGCGCTCCGACGGCACGGATACCAGTGAAGACGCGGCGCTGAAAGCCGGCGAAGAAGTGGCGTTCCTGGAAACCATCGATCACGGCCCGTTCCCCTTCGCCCAGCTGAAAAAATTCAATCTGCTGCCGAGCATGGCGTCGGTGCATACCGAGCTGGAAAATACCCCGGCGGTGAAAGGTCTGTTTGACACCACCAAAGGCAAATCGCTGTTTACCGCCGATTCGCGCATCTCTTACAGCGGGGACACCTCGTCCGCCATCGACATCATCCCGCTGGACTACCAGAAGGATAAGTCTTCGCTGAAATTCAGCGGCGCCACCATTAACGCCGATGTGTCCAGCGATCTGAAAAAATTCGTGCTGGACGCCAATAGCGACAATATCGTGTTCGCCAGCCCGAACGAATTCGGTCAAAACGAGCAGATCACCTTCCAGGGCTTCAACCTGAAGGGCAACAGCAACGAGAGCAAGTTCGGCGTGAAGCTCGGCGATCAGACGATGACGCTGAAGCAGTTCAAACTGACGATCGACGGTAAAGATACCGTGGCGTTGGACGGTTTCAACCTGGTGAGCAAGTTCGGCGAGCAAGGCAGCAGCAACATCGGCGGCCAGATCGACTACACCATGGACGCGCTCAAGGTGCAGGGCAACGATTTCGGCGCCGGCAAGCTGGCGCTGAAAATCGACAACGTCGACGGCAAGGCGCTGAAAGACTTCGCCGACAGCTACAACCGCCAGACCATGGCGCTGCTGCAACAGGGCGAGAACCTGGATCCGGCCGTGTATGAGCAGCAAAACGCCGAGCTGTTGCAAAAGAACCTGCCGCTGCTGCTGAAAGGCAACCCGAGCCTCAGCATCGCGCCGCTGAGCTGGAAAAACAGCAAGGGCGAGAGCACCTTCACGCTGGATCTGGCGCTGACCGATCCGAGCAAGGCCGCCTCCCCGGCGCAATCGCCGGATCAGCTGATCGCGCAGGCGGTTAAAAAGCTGGATATCAACCTGACCATTCCGGAAGCGATGGCCACCGAAGTGACCGCGAAAACCGCGCTGTTGCAGGGTTACAATGCGGAAGACGCGCAGAAACTGGCGCAGCAGCAAGTGCAGGGCCTGGCGGCCATGGGCCAGATGTTCAAGCTGACCACCCAGAAAGACGGCGTGATCGCGAGCAAGTTCCACTATGCCGACAACCAGGTTGACCTCAACGGCAACAAGATGTCGCTGCAAGAGTTCATCGGCCAGTTCGCCATGCTGGGCGCCCCGGCGGAAGACGCTGAACCAGCGCAGGAAGCGGAACCCGCTCCGGCACCGGCGCAGTAATCGCCTGACAGCCTGATCAAGGGCCCCCTGCGGGGCCCTTTTTATTTACCCCATTTCCGCGGCGTAAACCGCATCGCGGATCTGCTGCGGATAGCGGCCGCACATGCCTTCAAACGCGGTGTTGGTCAGTATCACCACGCTCAGCTGCGCCTGTGGATCAAAGAACCAGCTGTGGCCGTAAACGCCGCCCCAGGTCAGCGTGCCGGCATGCTGCGGCGTCTGCGCCGCTTCTGCATCCACCAGCAGCGCCCCGCCGAAACCGAATCCCCAGCCCGGCCCTTGCGTTTGCGCCTGCGCCCCCACGTGCGGGCTGCGCAGCAACGCCACCGTGTCCGGCCGCAACATGCCCTGCCCGCCGCTACGCAGCGCCTCCACCAGCCGCAGCACATCGTCGGCATCGCCGACCATGCCCGCGCCGCCGGAAGGATAGGCCCCGGCGTTAAGCGCCCGCGCGGGTGAAAACAGTACCTCGCCCCCCGCCATCTCCTCCGGCAGCGCCAGCCGCAGGCCTTCATGCATGCGCTGCGGCCCTTGCGGCGTGTTGTAATACGGTGTCGCCAGATTCGCGGCGTCCGTCGCATAAAACGCGGTATTGCCGAGCCCCAGCGGCCGCGCCACCCATTCGACAAACAGCTGCGGCAGCGGCATGCCCGTCACCCGTTCCAGCACCGCGCCAAGCACGTCGATCGCCAGCGAATAATTGAAGCGCTCCCCCGGCGCCGACAGCAACGGCGCCTGTGCCAACAGCCGCAGGTTTTGCTCCAGCGTCAGCGTCGACAGCTCCACGCCGTCCTGGATCCCCAGCTGATGATAAACGCCCGCCGGCGGCTGGTTCAGCCGATAGTCCAGCCCGGCGGTGTGGCTCAGCAAATGACGAATCTTGATCGCCGGGCGCCGGCCGTCCGCCAACGCCGGAGTGAACCACGGCAGCCAGTCGCTGACCGCGTCGTCCAGGCTCAGCTTGCCCTGCTCAATCAGGCGCAGCGCCGCCAGCGTGGTATAGGGTTTGGAGACCGACGACAGTCGAAACTGCGTTTCTCGCCGCATCGGCCGCCGCGCTTCGCGATCGGCATAGCCGGCCGCCCCGGCGTAGCAAATCTCGCCCCGCCGCGCCACCAGCACTACGCTACCCACGATGCGCCCTTCGGCCATCGCCTGTTGATCGATCGCCGCGATCCGTTCTGTTAACGCCCGTTGTTCTGCCGACATGATTTTCATCTCTCTGATGGAAAGTTAAATCAGTCTAAAACCTTCGTCATAAATTAAAATAAGGCATAATTTAATGAATCATTAAGCACAGGTTATTGATAGATGAGTTCACTCCTGCAGCTGTTGCCCTATTTCGAAGCCGTCGCGCGCCTGGGCAACTTTACCCGCGCGGCCAGCCAACTGGGCGTCACGCCGCCGGCGGTGTCGCAAAACATTCAGGCGCTGGAGAATCAGCTGGGAGTGCGGTTATTTCACCGCACCAGCCGCTCGGTGCGCCTCAGTGACGAGGGCCGGTTGTTCTATCAGAAGGTATCGCCGGCGATGAGCCAGATCGACGTGGCGGCGGACGACGTGCGCGCTCTGGGCGCGCAGCCGGCGGGCCTGCTGCGCATTACGCTGCCGCAGCTGGCCGCTTCTCTGCTGGTAATGCCGCATCTGGCGGAATTTCAACGGCGCTATCCCGACGTGCAGCTGGAACTTTTTACCGAAGACCGCTTTTCCGATCTGGTGCTGGGCAGTTTCGATGCCGGCATTCGCATGCATGCCATGCTGCAAAAGGACATGATCGCCGTGCCGATCGACAACGGCCAGCGTCGGGTGCTGGTCGCCTCGCCCGACTATCTGGCGCGCTGCGGCGTACCGGCCACGCCGGACGATCTGCCCGCTCACCACTGCCTGCGCTACCGTTTTCCCGGCAGCGGCAAACTGGAACCCTGGTATTTCAGCCTGGGCGACGATGAACGCGCGCTGGACGTCAGCGGCAGTTTGATTTTTAACGAAGATCGGCTGCTCAAGGATGCGGCGTTGGCGGGCCTGGGTATCGCACAGCGTTTTCAGGGCACGGTGTTGCAGGAGCTGGCGCAGGGGCAACTGGTGGAAGTGCTGCCGGGTTACGCCAGCGAAGCGTCGGGCTTTTTCATCTACTTTCCCGCCGGCAAGCATCTGCCGCTCAAGCTGCGCGCCTTTATCGATTTCATGCGCGAGCGGCGTGAACGGCAGCACCGGTGGTAGGGGCGCCTCGCCGGCGCCCCTGACCGTCAGCGCTTCTCCAGCGCCTGGATGATGTGGTAAGCCGCTTCGACGCGATCGTCGTTCGGGAACCACTTGTTGGCCAGCATCACCACGGCGATATTCTTCGCCGGGATAAATACCGCGTAGGTGGAGAAACCGCCGGTGGAGCCGGTTTTGTTATACCAGCCGGCGCGCAATTCCGGCTGCGGCGGCGTGATGGCGGTGGCCGGCGTGCCGTTCATGATCATCCCGGCGTTGTTGCCTTCAATCAAACGCGACAGTTTCACCGGATACGGGTAGTTCTCCCACATCAGATCCTGCGTGAACGCGCCCGCCTTGTAATAACCGACGTGCGTCGCGGCCAGCGCGTCGCGCCACGGCTGCGCCACCTTCACCTGCTGCAGGTTGGCGTCCAGATAGCGAATCAGATCGCGAGCGTTGGATTTGATGCCGTAAGACTCGGCGTCCAGCGGGCCGGGGTTGACCCGCACCGGCTTATCGTCCTTGCTGTAACCCTGCGCATAGTTAGCCATCTGCGCCGCCGGCACCTGAACGTAGGTGTGGCTCATGCCCAGCGCCGGCAGCATCCCCTGTTCCATCGCCTGGATAAACGGCTGGTCGAGGCTCTTGGCGGCGATCATGCCCAGCATGCCGATGCCGAGGTTGGAATAGACGCGGTAGCTGCCCGCCGGGTGTTTCGGCTGCCAGGCCCGGTAGTAGGCCATCAGCTGGGCGTCGTTAGTGACGTCGTCCGGCACGAACAGCGGCAGGCCGGAGGTATGCGTCGCCAGATTCAGCAGGCTGACGCCGTCGAAGGCGCTGCCGCGCAGCTCGGGCAGATAGCGGCTGGCCGGATCGTTGAACGACAGCTTGCCCTGCTGCTGCGCATAGACCGCCAGCGTCGCGGTAAAGGTTTTGCTCAGCGAGCCCACTTCGAACAGCGTCTCCTCGGTGATCGGTTTGCCGGTCTGCTTCGAGGCGATGCCATACGGGTAAATCTGCTGTTTGCCGTCGACCGACACGGCGATCGCCATGCCCGGTACGCCATATTTTTTCATCAGCGGCTGAATAACGGCGTCGATATCCTGCTGCTGCGCGGCCTGCGCGGTCGGCAAGATCAGTGCGGCGATCAGCGCGGCCGCCAGGCGGTTCATTTTCGTCATGATAGAAGCTCTTAGGTTGCAGGGTATCAGCCGCGGCCAAAAGTTTTTATTGGCGTTATGCACGGCGCTTTCCCTGATTGATGATGTCATTCCTTTACGGCTGCGGCGACGCTCACAGCAGCCGCGCCAAATATCGGATTTTGCCGCCGGGTTGACAAGCGATAATAATTTCAGCCAGCATAAAGAAAAACTTATGGCTATCGACAATGCGCAATCGACTTCCCCTCAACGCCCTGCGGGCGTTCGAATCCTCCGCTCGTCACCTGAACTTCACCCGCGCCGGTCTGGAGCTGCGCGTCACCCAGGCCGCCGTCAGCCAGCAGGTGCGCATGCTGGAAGAACAGCTGGGCATTCAGCTGTTCCGCCGCCTGCCGCGCGGGCTGGATCTGACCGAAGAGGGCCAGGCGCTGCTGCCGGTATTGAGCGACGCCTTCGACCGCATCGAGGCGGTGCTGCAGCAGTTCGAAGGCGGGCATTTCCACGAGGTGCTGACGGTGGCGGTGGTCGGCACCTTCGCCGTCGGCTGGCTGATGCCGCGGCTGGCGGCGTTCCGCACGGCGCACCCGTTTATCGATCTGCGGGTGCTCACCCACAACAACCTGGTCAATCTGTCGGCCGACGGCATGGATTTCGCCATCCGCTTCGGCGAAGGGCTCTGGCCCGCCACCTGCAATATCAAGCTGTTCGACGCGCCGCTGACGGTGCTCTGCCCGCCGGCGGTCGCCGCGCGCCTGCGCACGCCGCAGGATCTGCAGCACGAGCAGCTGATGCGCACCTACCGCAAGGATGAATGGGAGCGCTGGTTCGCGGCGGCACAGGTGACGCCGTGGCGGATCAACGGCCCGGTGTTCGACTCGTCAAGGTTGATGGTGGAAGGCGCGATCCAGTGCGACGGCGTGGCGCTGGCGCCGGTCAGCATGTTCCGCCGCGAACTGGCCGCCGGCGCGCTGCAGCGGCCGTTCGCCGCCGAGGCCGCGCTCGGCGCCTATTGGCTGACCCATTTGAAATCGCGAGATCTGACGCCGGCGATGAAAACCTTTATCGGCTGGATCCGCCGGGAGGCGGAGGAGGAACAGCAGCAGGGCTAGGCGGAGCCGCGCCGGATCAGCGTCGGCGGCAGAATGACGTTCTGCGCCGGCAGGTCGGCGTCACCGATGCGCTGCAGCAGGCGCGCGGCGGCGCTGCGCCCCACTTCCCGCGCCGAACTGGAGACGAAGGTCAGCGGCGGCTCGGTCAGTTCGGCCTCCGGCACGTCGCCGAAGCCGATCAGCGCCACCTGCCGCCCGTAGTAGGCGTCGACCCCGTCCGAACCGATGCTGCGGCCGCTGCGCGCCAGGCCAAAATAGGCGCCGAGCGCCACCGACGCCTTGTGGCAGACGATGGCGGTAATATTCGGGTAATGGCGCAGCAGTTGCTCCGCCGCTTCCGCCGCCTGGCGCTGCCGGCAATCGCACTCGACGATCCATTCACTGCGAAACGGCAGGCCGTACTGCACCAGCGTGGCGCAAAAGCCGCCCAGCCGCTCGGCGCGCGTCAATGAATCGCTCTGGCCGCCGAGGTAGGCGATTTGGCTGTGGCCGCGCTTGATCAAAAATTCGGTGGCCAGCTTGGCGGCCTGCATGTTGTCCGGCCGCACCACGTCCACGCCATCGAGGCCGCTGGAGCGCGCCACGCAGACCAGCGGTACGCCCTGCTCGGCCGCCTTCTCCTTCAGGCCCGCCGCCGCGCGAATGCCGCCCGCCAGCACGATGCCGTCGACGCCCTGCGCCAGCAGCGCGTCAAACGCCCGCTGCAAGCCCTGGCCGTCGCGCCCGCTCTGCGTCAAAAACAGCAGCTTGTCGTGCGCCTCCAGCGCTTCGCTCAGCCCGGCGGTCATTTCGGCATAGAAGGGTTCGCAGATGTCGCGCAGAATAAGGCCGATCACCCCGGACTCCCCGCCGCGCAGCGTCGCCGCCTGGCGATTGCGCACGTAGCCCAGCTGCTCTATCGCCTGATTGACCTTCTCGACGGTGGTCGGCGAAATGCGCCCCTTGCCGCTCAACACCAGGGAAACCGTGGTGACCGACACGCCCGCCTGTTGCGCCACATCGGTGATGGTGATCTTTTTGATGCTCATAGTCTCTGCGAACCCGTTCCTGGGCAACCCGCGCCGTAATGATCAAGGGTATACCGAATCCGTTATCTCAGTAAAACGTTTTACTGCCAGCCGCATTGTCGCTAAAAACCGGGCGGCAGATTTGTGATTGGCGGCGCATTTTTGCTAGGTAAAACGTTTTATCTTCTTTTTACCTAATCTGCAGTCCTCTTTTTGCTCGTCTTTTCGCCAGGAGAAGTCGGTTATGTCAGCAGCCAACAAACCAAAAATCACCCTCTGGGAGTTCTTCCAGAGCCTGGGCAAAACCTTCATGTTGCCCGTCGCCTTGCTCTCTTTCTGCGGCATCATGCTGGGGATCGGCAGCTCGCTGAGCAGCCGCGACGTGATCACCCTGATGCCGTTTATCGGCCACCCGATCTTTCAGCTGATCTTTACCTGGATGAGCAAGGTAGGCTCCTTCGCCTTCAGCTTCCTGCCGGTGATGTTCGCCATCGCCATTCCGCTGGGCATGGCGCGCGAGAACAAGGGCGTCGCCGCCTTCTCCGGCTTCGTCGGCTTCGCCGTGCTGAATCTGGGCACCAATTTCTACCTGACCGCCGCCGGCGTGCTGCCCACCGGCGATCCGCTGGTGCTGAAAGCCAACAATATCCAGAACATCCTCGGCATTCAGTCGATCGATACCGGCATCCTCGGCGCGGTGATCGTCGGCATCATCGTCTATCGCCTGCATGAACGCTTCCACACCATCCGCCTGCCGGACGCGCTGGCGTTCTTCGGCGGCACGCGCTTCGTGCCGATCGTCACCACCGTGGTGCTGGGCCTGTGCGGCCTGGTGATCCCGCTGATCTGGCCGTGGTTCGCCGCCGGCATCACCGGGCTGGGTTGGGTGATCAACAGCGCCGGCGCCTTTGGCCCGATGCTGTTCGGCACCGGCGAACGCCTGCTGCTGCCGTTCGGCCTGCAGCACATTCTGGTGGCGCTGATCCGCTTTACCGAGGCGGGCGGCACCATGGAAGTGTGCGGCCACAGCGTCAGCGGCGCCCTGACCATCTTCCAGGCGCAGCTTTCCTGCCCAACCACCACCGGCTTCGCCGAAAGCGCCACCCGCTTCCTATCGCAGGGTAAAATGCCGGCGTTTCTCGGCGGCCTGCCGGGCGCGGCGCTGGCGATGTACCACTGCGCCAAACCGGAGAACCGTCATAAAATCAAAGGGCTGTTGATTTCCGGCGTGGTAGCCTGCGTGGTCGGCGGCACCACCGAGCCGATCGAGTTCCTGTTCCTGTTCGTCGCGCCGTTCCTCTACCTGATCCACGCGCTGCTCACCGGGCTGGGCTTTACCGTGATGGCGCTGCTGGGCGTGACCATCGGCAATACCGACGGCAATATCATCGACTTCGTGGTGTTCGGCATTCTGCACGGCACCGCCACCAAGTGGTATCTGGTGCCGGTGGTGGCCGCCGTCTGGTTCGTCGGCTATTACGCCATTTTCCGCTTCGCCATCCAGCGCTTTAACATCAAAACGCCGGGTCGCGAAAGCGACGGCGCCGTCAGCCAAAGCGCGCCGAGCGGCGCGGTGGGCAAATCCGGCTACAACGTGCCGGCGATTTTGGCGGCGCTCGGCGGCCCGAATAACATCATCACGCTGGACAACTGCATCACCCGCCTGCGCCTGTCGGTCAACGACATGAGCCGGGTGGACGACGCGGCGCTGAAGGCCAACCGCGCCATCGGCGTGGTGCATCTCAACGACCATAATCTGCAGGTGGTGATCGGCCCGCAGGTGCAATCGGTGAAGGATGAATTAGACTCACTGATAGCCACGGCGCAACCTGCCGCGGCGCTGCAGGGAGCCACCCATGTTTGATTTCTCCACCCCGATCGACCGCCACGGCACCTGGTGCACCCAGTGGGACTATATCGCCGATCGTTTCGGCAGCGACGACCTGCTGCCGTTCACCATCTCCGATATGGATTTCGCCACCGCGCCGTGCATTCTCGACGCATTGCAGCGGCGCCTGCAGCACGGCGTGCTGGGCTACAGCCGCTGGCAGCACGAGGATTTTCTCGGCGCGCTGCGCCACTGGTATCAGCAACGTTTCAACGTCGCCATCGACACCGCGACGGCGGTGTACGGCCCTTCCGTTATCTACATGGCGGCGCAGCTGATCCGCCAGTGGTCGGTGCCCGGCGATTACGTGGTGACCCATACCCCGGCCTACGACGCCTTCTACAAGGTGATCCTCGCCAACCAGCGCCAGCTGTTGGCCTGCCCGCTGCAAAAAGCCGGCGACGACTGGCGCTGCGATATGGCGCACCTCGAAGCGTTGCTGGCGCGGCCGCAGACCAAGATCCTGCTGCTGTGCAGCCCGCATAACCCCACCGGTAAAGTGTGGCGCCGCGACGAGCTGCAGCAGATGGCCGAACTGTGTGAACGCTACGACGTGCGCGTCATCAGCGATGAGATCCACATGGACATGATCTGGGGGGAACACCGCCATACGCCGTGGAGCCAGGTGGCGAGCGGCGCCTGGGCCCTGCTGACCTCCGGTTCCAAGAGTTTCAACATTCCGGCGCTGACCGGCGCCTATGGCTTCATCAGCGACGCCGCCAGCCGCGAAGCCTACTTCCAGCAGCTTAAGGCCCGCGACGGCCTCTCTTCGCCGGCGGTGCTGGCGGTGGCCGCGCACGTGGCCGCCTATCGCCACGGCGAACCCTGGCTGGACGCCCTGCGCGACTACCTGCAGGATAATCTGACCTACGTCGCTGAGCGGCTGGAGCAGGCGTTTCCGGCGCTGGGCTGGCGCCCGCCGCAGGCCACCTACCTGGCCTGGATCGATCTGCGGCCGCTGGCCGTAGACGATCGGGCGCTGCAGCAGGTGCTGATCGAGCGCGAAAAGGTGGCGATCATGCCGGGCTTTACCTACGGCGAGGAAGGCCGCGGTTTCCTGCGCCTCAACGTCGGCTGCCCGCGCAGCAAGCTGGAGGCCGGCATGGACAAGCTGATCGCCGGATTGAGGTTGGTGCTGGACGAGCAATAGCGCGAGGGGGCGAGCCTCTGCCCGCCCCTGCGTTACCCCTGAACAGGCGGGATCTCCTCCAGGCGGCGATAGACCGTCAGGCCCCACTCGTTGGCCAACCGCACGTCGTTATCGGCCCCCGCAGAGGCCCCTTCGATGCGATACACCGCCTGACACTGCGCAATCAGCCGATGGGCCACCGGGTAAAGAAACGCCTCGCTCACCGCATCGCCAACCTGCGTGGAACCCGCCGCCGCCGCCAAAGGCAGCGCCAGCCACTCGCCGATCACCGGCACGTGCCCCCGCTGGTAAACCGCCAGCGCCGCCTGTTCCAGGCGCGCCAGATTGGCAGCGATACGCTGCGGATCGCCATCGGTGCCGCTGCGATAGGGGCCGGCGATCAGGATTTGTTGCGCTTTCATCGTTTTTCCTCCAACGTGCGGTTCAAGGCGACAAACTGCAGCAGCATGATGGTCTTGGCGTCAACGATCGTGCCCTGGCGAACCGCCTGCAGGGCTTGCGCCAGCGGCAGCTCGAGCACCTCCAGATCTTCCCCCTCCGCCACCACCCCGCCGCCCTCGTTGACGCGGTCGCCCGCCTGATATTCCCCGACGAAAAAGTGCAGCTTCTCGGTGACCGAGCCGGGGCTCATGTAGGCTTCGAACACCTTCTCCACGTTCTGCACGAAATAGCCGGTTTCCTCTTCCGCTTCGGCGCGGATGCGCGCCTCCGGCGAGGCGTTATCCAGCAGCCCGGCGGCGGCCTCAATCAACATGCCGTCATGGCCGTTGACGAACACCGGAAAGCGGAACTGGCGCGTCAGGATCACCGTTTGCGCCCGCCGGTTGAACAGCAAAATCACCGCGCCGTCGCCGCGATCGTAGGTCTCGCGACTTTGCCGCTGCCAAACGCCGTCGCGCCGCAGAAAATCAAAGGTGGTTTTTTTCAGCAGGTACCAGTCATCGGACAACACCCGGGTTTCGACAATGCGAACCCTGTCTTTGGTGGCTATCATCGGTTTACTCCGCCAGAGGAAGGAAATTGATACTATCGTGCAATTTCGTGTATGATCAAGATATTTCGTGCAAAGCAAATTTGAGAGGAAAATGGCCATGTTGACCAGCCAGCGCAAGAAAATCATCCTGGAAAAACTGGCCCAGGATGGCCAGGTGTTGGCCAAGCAGCTCAGCGAAATGTTCGGGCTGTCGGAAGACACTGTCCGGCGCGATCTGCGCGAACTGGACGCCGAGGGGTTGCTGCAACGGGTACATGGCGGCGCCCTGCCGGTTTCCTCTGCCATTGCCAGCTTCGCCGAGCGCAATCAGTTGGAATCCGGCGCCAAACGCGCGATCGCCAAAGCGGCGGCGGCGCTGATCGCTCCCGGCCAGGTAGTGATTATCGACGGTGGCACCACCTCTGCAGAACTGGTCCGGCAGCTGCCGCCCAACCTGAACGCCACCATCGTCACCCACAGCCCCAGCGTTGCCGTAGGCCTGGTCGATCACCCCACGGTGGAGGTGATCCTGATCGGCGGCCGGCTGTACAAGCATTCGATCGTCAGCGTCGGCGCCGCCGCGGTGGAGGCGATGTCGCATATTCGCGCCGATATCTATTTTATGGGCGTAACCGGCGTGCACCCCACCGCGGGGCTGAGCACCGGCGATCTGGAAGAGGCCTACATCAAGCGGGCGCTGGCGGCCCGCGCGGCGGAAACCGTGGTGCTGGCCTCCGCCGCCAAGCTTAACGCCGCCTCGCAGTATGCGATCGGCGATATTACGCTGGCGCATACCATCATCGTTGAACGCGCCACCGACGACGCATTGATCGCGCCGTTGCAGCAGGCGGGCGTCAGCGTGTTGAAGGCCTGATTCACGACGATAATGCGATAGATCTCGCATTATTTGTGATTCAAGTCACTTTTTTATGCAACGAGATGGCAAGTTTCATTCATTTGTTTTTATACTGTTCTGCACTTTACCTACGATAAATTAGCGAGTGCCCAGCATGATCGATCCCCGCCTACCGCTTACCGACATTCACCGCCATCTCGACGGCAACATCCGCGCGCAGACCATTCTCGACCTCGGTCGCCAATTCAATCTCGCCCTGCCGGCCAACGATTTGGAGAGCCTGCGCCCGCACGTGCAGATCACCCACGCCGAACCGGATCTGGTCAGCTTCCTGCAGAAACTGGACTGGGGCGTGGCGGTGCTGGGCGATCTGGACGCCTGCCGCCGTGTGGCCTACGAAAACGTCGAAGACGCCGCCAACGCCGGCCTGCACTACGCCGAGCTGCGTTTTTCCCCTTACTACATGGCGATGAAGCACCAGCTGCCGGTCGCCGGCGTGGTGGAAGCGGTGATCGACGGGATCCGTTCGGGCTGCCGCGATCGCGACATCGACATTCGCCTGATCGGCATCATGAGCCGCACCTTTGGTGAGGCCGCCTGTCTGCAGGAATTGGAAGGGTTGCTGGCGCACCGCGACGGCATTACCGCGCTGGATTTGGCGGGCGATGAGCTGGGCTTCCCCGGCAGCCTGTTCCTCAACCACTTCAACCGCGCGCGCGACGCCGGCCTGCGCATCACCGTGCATGCGGGCGAAGCCGCCGGCCCGGAAAGTATCTGGCAGGCGATCCGCGAGCTGGGCGCCGAGCGTATCGGCCACGGGGTGAAAGCGGTCGAAGATCCGGCACTGATGGACTTCCTGGCGGAACACGGCATCGGCATCGAGTCCTGCCTGACCTCCAACATCCAGACCAGCACCGTGCCTTCGCTGGCACAGCATCCGCTGGCCACCTTCCTGCGCCACGGCGTGCTGGCATCGATCAACACCGACGATCCGGCGGTTCAGGGCATCGAGATCGAGCACGAATACCGCGTCGCCGCGCCGCAGGCCGGGCTGACGCCGGAGGAAATCCGCACCGCGCAGGAAAACGGCCTGAAGCTGGCCTTCCTCAGCGAGCAGGAAAAACAGGCGCTGCGCGCCAAAGTGCAAGGTTAAATTCCCCCAAGGCGCCACACGGCGCCTTCTTCTCATCCCCCGTTTTCTTCCGCCTGCTCGTCTTTATCGCTGTTTTCACCCATAACTCTGCCGCACTAGAGGAATTTCTTATGTCTGACAAACTACGCCGCATCGTGCTGACCGGCGGCCCGGGTTCGGGCAAAAGCACGCTCATCGAGGTTCTTCATCGCCGTGGCTACCCGCATTCGCAGGAGGCGGGCCGGGCGATTATTCAGGAGCAGGTGAGTATTGGCGGCAATGCGCTGCCGTGGGGCGATCGCCAGGCTTTCGCCGAGCGGATGCTGGATTGGGAACTGCGCTCATGGCGGGAAGCGACGGGCGCAACATGCTGGTTCTTCGATCGCGGCCTGCCGGATATCGCCGGTTACCTGACGCTGTGCGGGTTGCCGATCCCCGCGCCCTTAACCGCGGCGATCGGCGCTTTTCGCTATGCCGATACGGTGTTCATCGCCCCACCGTGGCGAGCGATCTACGCGCAGGACAGCGAGAGAAAACAATCTTTCGCCGAAGCCGAGCAGACCTATCGAGCGATGCTGGCCGCCTATCGCCAACATGGCTATCAGCTGCAGGAACTGCCGCGCGCCTCGCCCGACGAGCGCGCCGACTTTCTGCTCGACGCGCTGGGCTGCCGTTAGCGGCCTGCGGTCTATTTGGCCGCCAGCGTTTCCGCCTCGGCCCGCTGTTTGGCGGTTTTACGCGCATAGCGCTGCGCCAGCACCGCGCATACCATCAGCTGCACCTGGTGGAAAATCATCAGCGGCAGCACCATGGCGCCCACCGCCGCGGCCGGGAACAGCACGTTGGCCATCGGGATGCCGTTCGCCAGGCTTTTTTTCGAGCCGCAGAAGACGATAGTGATCTCATCGGCGGTATTGAAGCCCAGCCAGCGCGCCGCGTAGGTGTTGATCACCAACACCACCGTCAGCAGCACCAGCGACATCACCAGGATGGTCAGCAGCGACCAGCCGTCGATGCGATGCCAAATCCCTTCCACCACCGCCGCGCTGAACGCGGTATATACCACCAGCAGGATCGACGAACGGTCGGTCAGGTTGATCAGCTTGCGATGGCGATCGACCCACTTGCCGATCAGCGGCCGCGCCAGGTGACCGACCACGAACGGCACCATCAATTGCAAAATGATTGAGCCAATGGCGTGCAGCACGTCGGTATTGCCGCCCTGGGTATGCATCAACGCCCCCACCAGCAGCGGCGACAGGAACACGCCGAGAATGCTCGACGCCGAGGCGCTGCAGATCGCCGCCGCCACGTTGCCGCCCGCCGCCGAGGTAAAGGCGATGGCCGATTGCACCGTGGCCGGCAGCGCGCACAGGTAGAGGAAGCCGAGATAGACCGTCGGCGTCATGATGCCCGGCACCAGCAGGTTCATCGCCAGCCCAAGCAGCGGGAACAGCGCAAAGGTGCTGAGGAACACCAGCAGATGCAGCTTCCAGTGGCTCATGCCGGCGACGATCGCCTCGCGCGACAGCTTGGCGCCGTGCATAAAGAACAACAGCGCGATGGCGGCGGTGGTCAGGTGTTCAAAGAAGGTTTTCCAGATGCCTTCGCAAGGGAACAGCGAGGCGACGATCACCACCAAAATCAGAACCAGCAAAAATTTATCAATGCGCAAACGCTGCAACCAGGACATGAAACGGATTTCCTTGCACGTAAAGTCGTAAAAAGGCCCGACGTTGCGCCGGGCCACAGAGAAATGGACGGGCTCAGACCACCGGCAGCGCCTGCTGCAGCCGGGCCGATTCCAGCCCCAGTTCGATCAATGCCATCACCGCGATGGCGTCGGCGGCCGGCACCGGGTTTTCGCCGATGCCGGCGATCGCGTCGCGCACCGCGGCGTAATAGGCCGGGTAGTTGCCGGGAATGTTGAGCAGCGGCTGCTCCGCCAGCAGATCGCCACGTGACAGCGTCACCACGCCGTCGCGCATATCATAGCCCCAATCGGCCTGCGGCAGGCGCTCGCCGGCCTTCAGCCGGTCTTCCTGCGGGTCCAGGCCGTATTTGATATAGCTGCCGCGGATGCCGTGCACCACGTAACGCGGGCTCTCCGCCGCCGCCAGCATGCTGGCGTGCAGCACCACGCGGCGATTGCCATAGCTCAGCAAGGCGTGGAAATAGTCCACCGCCTGAGCCCCCGGCCGCAATTCCCCCAGATCGACGAACAGCCGCTCGGGCTTGCCGAAGAGTTGCAGCGCCTGATCGAGCAAGTGCGGCGCCAAATCGTACCAGATACCGCTGCCGACGCCGCCCTGTTCACGCCAGCGCTGGCGCACCTGCGGCCGGTAGCGATCGAAATGCGACTCGAAATACACCACCTCGCCCAGCGCGCCCTCATTCAGCAGCGCTTTCAAGGTAAGGAAGTCGCTGTCCCAGCGGCGGTTGTGAAATACCGACAGCAGCAAACCGCTCTGCTGCGCCTGCTGTTGCAGCGCCTGCGCTTGTGACAATGTCACGGTAAACGGTTTATCCACCACCACGTGCTTGCCGGCGGCCAGCGCCTGCTGCGCCAGCGGGAAGTGGGTGTCGTTGGGAGTGGGAATCACGATCAGATCGAGGGTGGGATCGGCGAACAGCGCCTGCGCATCGCCCACCACCGCCATCGACGGCCAGTCGGCGTGCACTTTGCCGGCATCGCTGCTGGAGACGGCAGCCAGCTCCAGCCCCGGCGTACCGGCGACAAGCGGCGCATGAAAGGTTTTGCCGGCGTAGCCGTAACCGACCAGCCCGACACGAATTTTCTCAGCCATGGGATTTCCTCTTGCAGGCTCACGACAGACCTTTCGATTTGACACCATGCGGCCGGATGGAACAAGAAGTAAATGAGATGTTAATTTGAAGCGGGCTTAATACGGCGTCGAGTAGCCAAACGTGCTGCCACCCGTCGCGATGCCGAGCTATCCGGTTGATTGAGATGACGAAGCCGGTATTACCCGCTAAGCTATGCCGCCTGTGATCCCCGTTTCAATCAGGAAGCCTTTATGTCTCAAGCTGAATACTCTCGTATCGGCGGTTGGTTGCTGGCCCCGATGGCCTATCTGATCGTCACCCTGCTCAGCGCCAGCCTGATGCTGCTCCTGTACGCCATGGCGATCTTCATGCCCGAATCGCGCGACTATCTGCTGACCAACGCCCAGGCGTTTACCCTGCAATGGTACTTTTCGGTGCTGACCACGCTCTTAATGTGGTGCTTCACCCTGTGGCTGCTGTGGCTGTTTTGCCAGCGCTCGCAGCGCTTTCCCAAACTGTTCTTGCTGTGGCTGCTGATCACGGTGCTCCTGGCGGTGAAAGCCTTCGCCTTCGCGCCGGTGCCGGATGAAGTGGCGGTGCGCAGCCTCGGCTGGCCGCTGCTGATGGCGGCGCTGCTGGTGCCTTACATCAAGCGCTCGCAGCGGGTCAAAGGCACCTTTACCGAACGTTAAGGGCGGTTGCAGCACGTTTTATCGGGTGTTTTGTGTAAATTTTCGCCAAAAAAGGCAATACCCCTGCGATTCATATGTTGTCGTCCGGCCGCCGATTCCCGATAATAGGCGGCTTTTATTTTTTTAGGCATCGCAATGACCGAATACCTGCTCCTGTTTGTCGGCACCGTACTGGTGAACAACTTCGTTCTGGTGAAGTTTCTTGGCCTGTGCCCGTTCCTCGGCGTTTCCAAGAAGCTGGAAAGCGCCATCGGCATGGGAATGGCCACCACCTTCGTCATGACGCTGGCCTCCGTCAGCGCCTGGGTGATCAACACCTTTATTCTGGTTCCGCTGGATCTGGTGTACCTGCGCACGCTCTCCTTCATTCTGGTGATCGCCGTCGTCGTGCAGTTCACCGAGATGGTGGTGCGCAAGACCAGCCCGGCGCTCTACCGCCTGCTGGGCATCTTCCTGCCGCTGATCACCACCAACTGCGCGGTGCTGGGCGTGGCGTTGCTTAACGTTAACCTCGGCTACAACTTCCTGCAGTCCGCCGTGTACGGCTTCAGCGCCGCCGCCGGTTTCTCGCTGGTCATGGTGCTGTTTGCCGCCATTCGCGAACGTCTGGCGGTCGCCGACGTGCCGGCGCCGTTCCGCGGCTCCTCGATCGCACTGATCACCGCCGGGCTGATGTCGCTGGCCTTTATGGGCTTTACCGGGCTGGTGAAATTCTAATGACTGCGTTGTGGATAGCTATCGCGGCTTTAAGCGCGCTCGGGCTGCTGTTCGGACTGGTGCTGGGCTACGCCGCGCGCCGTTTTGAGGTGGAGGAGGATCCGGTCGCCGAGCAGGTCGACGCGATCCTGCCGCAGAGCCAGTGCGGCCAGTGCGGCTACCCCGGTTGCCGCCCCTACGCCGAGGCGGTGGCCAACGGCGAGATGATCAACAAATGCGCGCCGGGTGGCGAACAGGTGATGTTGAAACTGGCGGAGCTGCTCAACGTCGAGCCGCAGCCGCTGGGCAGCGAAGCCGCCGCCGAGCCGGAGCGTAAAGTGGCCTATATCGACGAGGCCAACTGCATCGGCTGCACCAAGTGCATTCAGGCCTGCCCGGTGGACGCCATCGTCGGCGCCACCCGCGCCATGCACACCGTCATCACCGACCTCTGCACCGGCTGCGACCTGTGCGTCGCCCCTTGCCCTACCGACTGTATTGAAATGAGACCGGTCGCCACCACCACCGCCAACTGGAAGTGGGACATGAAGACGATCCCGGTGCAAGTGATCCACGTGGAGCAACATGCTTAATCTGTTCGCCGCCTTTAAAAAAGACCGGATCTGGGATTTCAACGGCGGGATCCATCCGCCGGAAATGAAAACGCAGTCCAGCGGTGCGCCGCTGCGTGTCGCTCCCCTGCCCAAGACCTTTATCATTCCGCTGCAACAGCATCTGGGGCCTGAAGGCGAGCTGTGCGTCAATGCCGGCGATCGGGTGTTGAAAGGCCAGCCGCTGACCGTCGGCCGCGGCCGCACCGTGCCGGTTCACGCCCCGACCTCGGGCACCGTCAGCGCCATCACGCCGCACATCACCGCGCACCCTTCCGGGCTGACGGAGCTGTGCGTGATTATCGAGGCGGACGGCGAAGACCGCTGGTGCGAGCGCGATCCGGTGGCTGACTACCGCCAAGCGCCCGCCGCGGATCTGATTCAACGTATTCATCAGGCCGGCATCGCCGGTCTGGGCGGCGCCGGTTTCCCGACCGCCAGCAAGCTGCAGGGCGGCATGAGCGGCGTGGAAACGCTGATCCTCAACGCCGCCGAGTGCGAGCCTTACATCACCGCCGACGATCGCCTGATGCAGGAACATGCCGATCAGATCGTTGAAGGCACGCAGATCCTGCAACATATTCTGCAACCCAAGGTCACGCTGATCGGCATCGAAGACAACAAACCGGAGGCGATCGCGGCGCTGAAGCAGGCGTTACGCGGCCAGTCCGGCATTGCGCTGCGCGTTATCCCCACCAAATACCCGTCCGGCGGCGCCAAACAGCTGACCAAGATCCTGACCGGCAAGGAAGTGCCGCACGGCAAGCACTCCTCCGCCATCGGCGTATTGATGCAAAACGTCGGCACCGCCTTCGCCATCAAGCGAGCGATCGTCGACGGTGAACCGCTGATTGAGCGCGTAGTGACCCTGACCGGCGACGCGATCGAGCGCCCGGGCAACCTGTGGGCGCGCATCGGCACGCCGGTGCAGCACCTGCTTGACTTCGCCGGTTTCCGCCCGCAGGCGCAGCAGATGGTGGTCATGGGCGGCCCGCTGATGGGCTTCACCCTGCCTGCGCTGAACGTGCCGATCGTTAAGATCAGCAACTGCATTCTGGCGCCGACGGTCGATGAAATGACACCGCAGGAGCCGGAGCAGTCCTGCATCCGCTGCGGCCTGTGCGTAGACGCTTGCCCTGCCGGGCTGCTGCCGCAGCAGCTGTACTGGTTCAGCCGTGGGCAGGAGCACGACAAGGCGCGCAACCATAACCTGTTCGACTGCATTGAATGCGGCGCCTGCGCGTTCGTCTGCCCCAGCAACATCCCGCTGGTGCAGTACTACCGTCAGGAAAAGGCCGAGATCAAGGCTATCGATCTGGAAGCGGCGCGCGCCGCCGAGGCCAAGGCGCGTTACGAAGCCAAGCTGGCCCGCCTGGAGCGCGAGAAGCTGGCGCGCGAAGAGCGGCACAAAAAAGCCGCCGTCAAACTGACCGACGACGATCAGGGTGCGGTGCAGGCCGCGTTGGCGCGCGTGCGCAGCAAAAATGCCGAAGCGGCGGTCACGCCGGTCGACGGCCAGCAGCCGGATAACAGCGAAATGATCGCCGCCCGCGAAGCGCGTAAAGCGCAGGCGCGTGAACGCCGCGCCCAGTTGGCGGCCGAGGCGGAAAAAGAGGCGCCACCGGCGGCCTCCGGCGACGACGCGCGCAAAGCCGCCGTGGCCGCGGCGCTGGCCCGCGTGAAAGCGCGCAAGGAAGCGCCGGCCGCAGACAACGCCGCCCCGGCGGCAACAGAGGACGATCCGCGTAAAGCGGCCGTTGCTGCCGCCCTGGCGCGCGTCAAAGCCAAAAAGGCAGAGCAGCAGGCAGATACCCCAGCCGCAGCGGAACCGGCTCCGGCAAGCGCCGAAGAAGATCCGCGCAAGGCGGCGGTTGCTGCCGCTCTGGCGCGTGTCAAAGCCAAGAAAGCGGCGCAGCAGGCAGATGCCCCTGCACCGGCGGAAACGGCGCCGGCAGCCGCCGAAGAAGACCCGCGCAAGGCGGCGGTCGCGGCGGCTATCGCCCGAGCCAAAGCCAAGAAAGCGGCGCAGCAGGCGGACGCCCCTGCAGCGGCGGAAACGGCGCCGGCAACCGCCGAAGAAGATCCGCGTAAGGCGGCGGTCGCGGCGGCTATCGCCCGCGCCAAAGCCAAGAAAGCAGCGCAGCAGGCGGACGCCTCTGCACCGGCCGAAACGGCGCCGGTAACCGCCGAGGAAGATCCGCGCAAGGCGGCGGTCGCGGCGGCTATCGCCCGCGCCAAAGCCAAGAAAGCGGCGCAGCAGGCGGACGCCCCTGCAGCGGCGGAAACGGCGCCGGCAGCCGCCGAAGAAGACCCGCGCAAGGCGGCGGTCGCGGCGGCTATCGCCCGCGCCAAAGCCAAAAAAGCCGCCAGGGAATCGCTGGCGGCGGAAACGGAAGACAAATGATGACAGCGGCGCCTGGCTGACGTCGGCGCCGTTTAATCGATAGAGATCAGGTAGGTGTAATCCACATCAATCTGGCGCAGTTTGGATTCCGGATTCCACTCTTTGGTTTGAATGATCTCCATTTCCATACTGCCGCGCACTTCATCCTTCAGCCCCGGCATTACATGCGACATCAGGTAGCCGAAAAACTGCAAACACTCTTTCGCCGAACCCTTATGGTTGATGGAGATAAACTCGCGGCTCGGCAGATGGAAAGTGTCGATTTGATAGTTGGAAAGAATATCTTTTTTGTGTTCAGGATCGACCGCCATCACCAGCGTGGATGAGAGCTCGTCGCCCTCCCCGGCATGAGGGGAGTAGATGCTGTAAATCCGCCGACAGTCGACGTGCAGCCCCTTGAAGAAGTCGTTGAAAATCTCGTCCTTCATCGCCATGCAGGAAGAGTACTCCAGCTCCTGTTCGGAGGCGAAATCCAGCCGACGCGTGAAGCCGACCAGTTGCATGTCGGGCAGCGTCAACCGCTTCACTTCCGGGTAATAACCGGCGCCATAGCTGGCTTCGAAGTTAAAGCGCGGCATCAGGTTTTTCACGTCCCAGTGCGTCATCGATCGGTAGCGATTGGGCGTGGTGCCGAAGCGCTGCTTGAACATGCGGGTAAAGGTCTGCTGAGAGTCGAAGCCCAGCTCATCGGAAATGTCGATGATGGAGCGACGAGTAATGCGCAGCGCCACCGCGGCGCGCGTCAGGATGCGCGAACGGATGTAGGTGGCGAGTTGAATGCCGGTAATACGCTTGAATTTACGCTGCAGATGCCACTTGGAATAGCCCGAAATACGCGCGACTTCATCCAGGTTTGGCCGTTTCTCCAGATGTATCTCCACCCACTCAATTAGCTCTTCAATAAAAAAAATGTCTTCATTTGTCATTATTATGGGTTCACTGACTCAATAATGTTCGCGATAGTAACCTACACGGATTATGTGAAAGTTGTTATTTTGTGCGGAAATCTGGTGAAAAATGATATTTCATTCATACGGTTAACCCATTTATTGCGGTCGATGGCGGCACAAGTTCCACTGACAATTCCTCACGTTAGCCCATTTTCCGGCCAAAAAAAAATCAAATCGCGCCGTCCCGATCGCCAGATGCGCGGAAAGCCGAATACCCCTATCATTAAGGCGTATTACCCTCGCATCGAATCAGGTAGAATGCTCGGCTATTATTTTTGCCGCGCCCGCAATTCGGCGCATCGAAACTGCCGCAGGCGCGGCGCAGAAGGTATCGTTACTCTATGAAGTTCAGGCCGGTATCACCCACAGCCGCCAAAGGCTTACACATCGCCAGCTCGCCGTTCACCCACAACCAGCAAAGCACCAGCCGCATCATGCTGTGGGTGATGTTGGCGTGCATTCCCGGCATCGCGGCGCAGATTTGGTTCTTCGGCTACGGCGTATTGATTCAGGTGGCGCTGGCGGCGATCGTCGCGCTGGCCGCAGAAGGCGCGATCCTCAGGCTGCGCAAGCTGCCGGTGCGCAGCCGGCTGGCGGATAACTCCGCCCTGCTGACCGCCCTGCTGCTCGGCATCAGCCTGCCGCCGCTGGCCCCGTGGTGGATGATCGTCATCGGTACCTTCTTCGCCATCGTCATCGCCAAGCAGCTGTACGGCGGCCTCGGGCAGAACCCGTTCAACCCGGCGATGGTCGGTTACGTGGTGCTGCTGATCTCCTTCCCGGTACAGATGACCAGCTGGCTGCCGCCGGATGAGCTGCGCGCCACCGCGCTGTCGCTCCACGACACGCTGCTGGCCATTTTCAGCGGCCATACCTCGCAAGGCGCGACGCTGCACGAACTGCAGATGGGCGTGGACGGCATCAGCCAGGCTACGCCGCTCGACGGCTTTAAAACCGGCCTGCGCAGCGGCCACAGCGTGGAACAGGTGTTACAGCAGCCGCTGTTCGGCGGCGCGCTGGCCGGCATCGGCTGGCAATGGGTCAACCTCGGCTTCCTGGCCGGCGGCCTGTTTATGCTGGCGCGGCGCCTGATCCATTGGCAAATCCCTTTCAGCATGTTGGCCGCCATCGCCTTCTGCTCCGGCCTTGCCTGGTGGATAGATCCGGCGCATCAGGCTTCGCCGCTGATCCACCTGTTCTCCGGCGCCAGCATGCTGGGCGCGTTCTTTATCGCCACCGATCCGGTCAGCGCCTCCACCACGCCGAAGGGCCGCCTGATCTACGGCGCGCTAATCGGCGTGCTGGTCTGGCTGATCCGCGTCTATGGCGGCTACCCCGACGGCGTGGCTTTCGCCGTGCTGCTCGCCAACATCACCGTCCCGTTAATCGACCACTACACGCAGCCGCGCGTGTACGGCCATCGCTAAGGAGCCGCCATGCTGAATTCCATGAGAAAGCACGGCACCACGCTGGCGGTGTTCGCGGCGGTCACCACCGGCCTGACCGCCGTGGTCTATACCTTGACGAAAGGCACCATCGCCCATCAGGCGGCGCTGCAGCAAAAAGCGTTGCTCGATCAGGTGGTGCCGCCGGAAAACTACGACAACATTATGCAGAACGAATGCCTCCTGGTCAGCGATCCGGCGCTGGGCGACGGCGCGCCGCACCGCTTGTACCTGGCGCGCAAAAACGGGCAACCGACCGCCGCCGCGCTGGAAACCACCGCGCCGGACGGCTACTCCGGCGCCATCAAGCTGCTGGTCGGCGCCGATTTCAACGGCACGGTGCTCGGCACCCGCGTGATTGAACACCACGAAACCCCGGGGCTGGGGGACAAAATCGAACTGCGCATTTCCGACTGGATTTCCTTCTTCAGCGGCAAGAAAATCGAAGGCCCGGACGATAAGCGCTGGGCGGTGAAGAAAGACGGCGGTATGTTCGATCAGTTCACCGGCGCTACCATCACCCCGCGTGCGGTGGTCAATGCAGTGCGCCGCACGGCGTTGTATATGGAAACGCTGCCGCCTAAACTTGAAAGCTTACCTGCGTGTGGAGCCGCCGAATGAGTGAAGCCAAAGAATTGATCGTCCAGGGGTTGTGGAAGAACAACTCCGCCCTGGTGCAGCTGCTGGGCATGTGCCCGCTGCTGGCGGTGACCTCCACCGTCACCAACGCGCTCGGCCTGGGGTTGGCCACCACCCTGGTTTTGGTCTTGACCAACGCCTCGATTTCCGCGGTGCGCCGCTGGGTGCCGAGCGAAGTGCGTATTCCGATCTACGTGATGATCATCGCCGCGGTGGTGAGCATCGTGCAGATGCTGATCAACGCCTATGCCTTCGGTTTGTATCAGTCGCTCGGGATCTTTATTCCGTTGATCGTGACCAACTGCATCGTGGTCGGCCGTGCCGAAGCGGTGGCGGCGCGAAAACCGGTCGGCCTCTCGGCGCTGGACGGTCTGGCCATCGGCCTCGGCGCCACCGGCGTGATGGTGACGCTGGGCTCGATGCGAGAACTGTTGGGCAACGGCACGCTGTTCGATGGCGCCGACCAGCTGCTGGGCGGCTGGGCCAAGTCACTGCGCATCGAAGTGGTGCATTTCGACAGCCCCTTCCTGCTGGCCATGTTGCCGCCGGGCGCCTTTATCGGCCTGGGGCTGCTGCTGGCGGTCAAATATCTGATCGACGAAAAAATGAAGGCGCGCAAAGCCCGCGCCGTGGCGGTGGAACCGCTGCTGGAACAAGGACGTGCTGAGAAGGCCTGATGAACAAGCAGAAGCGACTGGAAATTCTGACCCGGCTGCGCGACAACAACCCGCATCCGACCACCGAACTGGTGTACACCACGCCGTTTGAACTGCTGATCGCGGTATTGCTGTCCGCACAGGCCACCGACGTCAGCGTCAACAAAGCGACCGCCAAGCTTTATCCGGTCGCCAACACCCCCGCCGCCATGCTGGCGCTGGGGGTTGATGGCGTCAAGGAGTACATCAAGACCATTGGTCTGTTCAACAGCAAGGCCGAAAACGTGATCAAAACCTGCCGCATGCTGCTGGAGCTGCACGGCGGCGAAGTGCCGGAAGATCGTGCCGCGCTGGAAGCGCTGCCAGGCGTCGGCCGCAAGACCGCCAACGTGGTGCTCAATACCGCCTTCGGCTGGGCGACCATCGCCGTGGACACCCACATCTTCCGGGTGTGCAACCGCACTCACTTCGCGCCAGGCAAGAACGTCGATCAGGTGGAAGAGAAGCTGTTGAAGGTGGTGCCCGCCGAATTCAAGGTCGATTGCCACCACTGGCTGATCCTGCACGGCCGCTATACCTGCATCGCGCGCAAACCGCGCTGTGGCTCCTGCATTATCGAAGACCTGTGCGAGTATAAAGAAAAGGTTTATCCGGAATCCTGAGTCTGTTGGGTGCGGCAAACCGCACCCGTCGCCACCTCTCCCCCCGCCAGCGCCTCTTTTTTATCGGAAATGTGATATCGCGCAGCAGTAACCCCGGCAATTTCGAGGTTTTCAGTGAAAAGCTCAGTGCCGTGTTATTTTCAAGCGAAAAATTAGTCGAAAATTGCGGTGAACGTCACGCTTTCAGGATCACAAGGCGTTCACAAATGCCAGTCTCGTTTTCCCAAATTTCTATAATTTTACAAAACGCGCCATGTGCACAACATTCCAACGGATTAATAACCTCACCTACACTGATGCGCTAAAAAATAGCAATTCAGCAGAATATATCCCTGTTTAAAATTCGTATAGCTTTTAATCAAAACAAAAAATCGGCAAACCATTAAAACCCGAAAGTTAATACTGCATAACATTTGCAACATCGCGGCATAATCCTGCGGGCGTTAAATGTAACCGAATATGACAAACTGCTTGCCTCGTTGACAAAGATAGTGAACATTAACCGCCGTCCCCATCCTATAACAACGCAAAAGGATGCCGTTCCGCATCAACTTTTGTACTTTCCCGTCCTCCAAAGACGGGCTGCGAAAAAACAGAGGTACCAGTGTCAACAGCAAACAACCAACATCCGGAGAGCGTGAGCCTTAACGCGTTCAAACAACCGAAAGCGTTCTATCTGATCTTCTCGATCGAACTGTGGGAGCGTTTCGGCTACTACGGCCTGCAGGGCATCATGGCGGTTTATCTGGTCAAGATGCTCGGCATGAGCGAAGCCGACTCCATCACCCTGTTCTCTTCCTTCAGCGCCCTGGTATACGGCTTCGTCGCCATCGGCGGCTGGCTGGGCGACAAAGTGCTGGGCGCCAAACGCGTGATCGTGCTCGGCGCGCTGGTGCTGGCCGCCGGTTACGCCATGGTGGCTTACTCCGGCCACGACATCTTCTGGGTCTACATGGGCATGGCGACCATCGCCGTGGGCAGCGGTCTGTTCAAGGCCAACCCGTCCTCCCTGTTGTCCACCTGCTATGAGAAAGACGATCCGCGTCTCGACGGTGCCTTCACCATGTATTACATGTCGGTGAACATCGGTTCCTTCTTCTCTATGCTGGCCACTCCGTGGCTGGCGGCGAAATACGGCTGGAGCGTGGCGTTCTCGCTGAGCGTGGTCGGCATGCTGATCACCCTGGTCAACTTTATGATGTGCCGCAAGTGGGTGAAGGAAAACGGTTCCAAGCCTGACTTCAAGCCGCTGCATCTGCCGAAACTGCTGATGGTGCTGGTCGGCATCGTGGCGTTGATCGCCGTGTCCAGCTGGCTGCTGCACAACCAGGTGATCGCGCGCTGGGCGCTGGCCCTGGTTTCCGCCGGCATCGTTCTGGTGTTCGCCAAGGAAACCTTCGCCCTGCACGGCGCCGCTCGCCGCAAGATGATCGTCGCCTTCCTGCTGATGCTGGAAGCGGTGGTGTTCTTCGTGCTGTACAGCCAGATGCCAACCTCGCTGAACTTCTTCGCCATCCACAACGTGGAACACAGCATCTTCGGCGTCGCCTTCGAGCCGGAGCAGTATCAGGCGTTGAACCCGTTCTGGATCATGCTCGCCAGCCCGATTCTGGCCGCGCTGTATAACAAAATGGGCGATCGCCTGCCGATGCCGCACAAGTTCGCTTTCGGCATGATCCTCTGCTCCTGCGCCTTCCTGGTGCTGCCGTGGGGCGCCAGCTTCGCCAACGAACAGGGCATCGTGTCGGTCAACTGGCTGATCCTGAGCTACGCGCTGCAGAGCATCGGCGAGCTGATGATTTCCGGCCTGGGTCTGGCGATGGTGGCGCAGCTGGTGCCGCAGCGCCTGATGGGCTTCATCATGGGCTCCTGGTTCCTGACTACCGCTGCCGCCGCGCTGATCGCCGGTAAGGTTGCCGGTCTGACCGCCGTCCCAAGCGACATCAACGACGCGCACGCTTCGCTGGCCATCTACAGCCATGTGTTTATGCAGATCGGTATCGTCACCGCCGTCATCGCTATCCTGATGATGCTGACCGCGCCGAAGCTGTATCGCATGACGCTGGACACCACCGAAGACGCCAATCAGAAAGCGCAGGAAGCCACCGCGGCTCGCTGATCGCCGGCAGATTGAGACGTAAATAAAAACACCGGAGTTAACGCCCCGGTGTTTTTTTATGTCTGCAAGAAAAAGGCTTACGCTGACTTGGGTTTGCCGCTCAGGTTGGCCCACATGAACTCGCTCACCAATGCGCTGTGGAACGCCGCCTGTTGCTTGTCGGCGGCGGCGCTGTGCCCGCCTTCGGTATTCTCGTAGAAATAAGCCTGCTGATACCCCATCGCCTGCATGCGCGCGGCCATTTTACGGGCGTGGGCCGGGTTGACCCGATCGTCGCTGGTCGCGGTATAGAACAGCACCGGCGGATAGGCCGTTTTCGCCTGAATGTTGTGGTACGGCGAGAAGGTTTTGATATAAGCCCACTGCTCCGGCTTGCTCGGGTCACCGTATTCGGCGATCCACGACGCGCCGGCGGAAAGCTGGGTATAACGCTGCATGTCCAGCAGCGGCACTTCGCAGACGATGCAGCCGAACAGCTGCGGATACAGCGTCAGCATATTGCCCACCAACAGGCCGCCGTTGCTGCCGCCGCGCGCCCCCAAATGCGGCGCCGAGGTCACCTTGCGTGCGATAAGATCTTCGGCCACGGCGGCGAAATCCTCGTAGGCGCGATGGCGATTCTGCTTGAGCGCTGCCTGGTGCCAGGCCGGGCCGTATTCGCCGCCGCCGCGGATGTTGGCTACCACGTACACCCCGCCGCGCTCCAGCCAGGCCGGCGCCTTGCCGCCGAGATAGCCCGGCAGCAGCGGCACTTCAAACCCGCCGTAGCCATACAGCAGCGTCGGCGTGCTGCCGTCCGGTTTGAGATCTTTGGCGGCAATCTGGAAATACGGCACGCGGGTACCGTCCTTGGAAAGCGCAAAATGCTGGCTCACCTGGTAGCCTGACGCGTCAAAATCCTGCGGCGCCTGTTTCAGCAGCGTCGCCTCACCGCCGTCGAGATTGCCCATGTACAGCGAGGTCGGCTGCAGGAACCCGCTGACGGTCAAGAAATAGGCGTTGCTCTCTTCGTCGATGCCGCCGGCGGAAATGGTGCTGATGGCGCCGGGGTTGCCCAGCGGGCGACGTTGCCAGCTGCCGCCCTTCGGCGTCAGCACTTCCAGCCGGTTGACCACGTTATCCATGATGCTGAGGATCAGGTGATCGCGGGTGCCGCTGTAGCCGCTCAGCGCCTGCTCCGCCGTTGGGGTAAACAGCGACTGCAGCTCGCGCTTGCCCGCCAGATAGTCATCGAAGTTGGCCGCCAGCAGCGCGCCGGACGGATAGCGCTTGCCGCCCACCTCCCAGTCGCTGCTCGGTTTAATCAGCAGCCATTCACGGTGCGTATCCAGCTCGGCGTCGGCCGGGATGTCGATTTTGATCTGCCGGCCGTCCTGAGCCAGCAAGAAGTAGTCGCGGCGATAGAAATCCAGGCTCCGGCCGACGAAATCGCGCTCAAAGCCCGGCGTGCGATCGTGATAGGCGAAGACCGCCATGTCCTCAGGCTGCGCTTCGTACAGCGTTTCGGCGGCGCTCAGCGGCGTGCCGCGCCGCCAGCGTTTGGCGATGCGCGCGTAGCCGGACTGGGTCATCGAGCCGGGGCCGAAATCGGTGGCGATGAACAGCGTGTCCCGATCGACCCAGGAAACCCGGCTTTTCGCCACCGGCACGTTGAAGCCGTCCTTGGCGAAGCGTTTGGCCACCAGATCGAATTCGCGGATTTCGGTGGCGTCGCCGCCGTCCGGCGACAGCTGCATCAGGCAATAGCGGTATTCCGGCGCCAGCGGCTGCGAGCCCTGATAAACCCAATCCTTGCCCTCCGCCTTGCCCAACGCATCGATATCCAGCACCGTTTCCCAGGCCGGTTTGGCCTTGCGGTACTCGTCCAGCGTGGTGCGCCGCAGCAGGCCGCGCGGGTTGGCCTGGTCCTGCCAAAAGTTGTAATAGTACTCGCCGCGCTTGCTCACCCACGGGATTTGGGTGTCTTTATTGAGGATATCCAGCACCTCGCGCTCAATGCGCTGAAAGTCTTCGCCCTGGCCGAAACGCGCCACGGTGCGCTGATTTTCCTGCTGCACCCATTGCAGCGCTTTTTTACCCTGCAGCTCCTCCAGCCACAGGAATTCATCGCCGGCGGCCGCGCCGCCTTCCGCCGCCATCGCCAGGCGGATACTGTTGGGTAATGAAGTCATCGCGAATACGGCTCCTGCGGTTTGCGCACTGAGTTTAATAAACTGACGTCGATTGGTGACCGGCAAAATCAAGCTCCTTTTGAGTCGGCTGCAACGCCGCCCCGTCATGGGCGACAGCCTGTGAAATAAGAGTCATTTTCAACAAGGTAGGCGTTTGGCGGCGCGGAGTCAAAGCCCACGGCCGCCGCGTTGAGTCAGGATTGAGGATAGTGGATCAGATCGTGGATGCGCACCGGCTGCGTACCGGCGTTGCGGTAAGCGTGCGGCCGATCGGCCTGAAAGCGCATCGCCTCGCCAGCGGCCAGGCTGTGCCATTCGCCGTCTATCGCCAACTCCAACCGGCCGCTGATCACGATGACATGCTCGATCACGCCCGGCTCATGGGGCGACGATTCGCTGAGCGCGCCCGGCGCAAGATCGATGACGAACATATCGAAACCCAGCTGGCGATCGTAGGGAAACAGCGGCACCACGCGCATGTCGGCGTTGTCCTGATCGTAGACCGGCAGATCGCCGTAGCGGTGCAGCGTCGCCTGCTGCTGCGCGGGGGAAGCCTCGAGAAAGGCGGAGAACGCCACGTTGAAACCGGTGGCGATCTTCCACAGCGTCGCCACCGTCGGGCTGGACTCGCCGCGTTCGATCTGCCCGAGCATCGCCTTGCTGACGCCGGTGTATTCCGCCGCCTGCGTCAGGCTCCAACCGCGCTGTGCGCGCAGCGTGCGAAGGGTGTGTGCCAAATGGCCGGCAAGTTCCTGCATCCAGTTCTCCTCTGCGTGTCGAGCCCGATTATACCCGCTTGTGCGCTATAGCGCACGGTGCTATGCTGATTTCTCATCGTGCGTTATAACGCACAATCACCGATTGGAGCCACTCATGCGCCCAGCCCTCTCCCTGCGCCATCTGACCCTGCCCGCCGTCATGGCCGGCTTTGTCGCCGTTCTGGTGGGTTACACCAGCTCTGCCGCGATCATTTTCCAGGCCGCCGCCGCTGCAGGCGCCACGCCGGCGCAGATCGGCGGCTGGCTGAGCGCGCTGGGGATCGCGATGGGCGTCACCTCGCTCGGACTGTCGCTTTACTATCGCACGCCTATCCTCACCGCCTGGTCGACGCCCGGTGCGGCGCTGCTGGTCACCAGCCTGCCCGGCACGCCGATCAACGAGGCGATCGGCGTGTTTATCTTCGCTTCCGGCCTGATCCTGCTGTGCGGCGTCACCGGGCTGTTCGCCCGCCTGATGGACTATATTCCGCAGGCGATTTCCGCCGCGATGCTGGCGGGGATCCTGTTGCGTTTCGGGCTGGACGCCTTCGCTTCGCTGCAGCTCAATTTCCCGCTGAGCGCCGGCATGGGGCTGGCCTATCTGCTCAGCCGCCGTTATCTGCCGCGCTACGCCATCGTGCTGACGCTGGCGGCCGGGCTGGCGATCGCCGCGCTGCAGGGCAATATCCAGCCGGCGCAACACGCGCCGGCGTTTGCCATACCGGAATTTATCGCGCCGCACTTCAGCTGGCCGACGCTGCTGGGCATCGGCGTGCCGTTCTTCGTGGTGACCATGGCTTCGCAGAATGCGCCTGGCATCGCCACGCTGCAAGCGGCGGGGTACCGCGTCCCCACCTCACCGCTGATCGCCTGGACGGCGCTTACCACGCTGCTGCTGGCGCCGTTCGGCGGATTCTCGGTGTGCATCGCCGCGATCACCGCCGCCATCTGCATGGGCCCGGACGTGCATCCCGATCCGCAGCGCCGCTATATGGGCGCGGTGGCCGCCGGCGGCTTCTACCTGTTGGCCGGGCTGTTCGGCGGCGCCATCGGCCTGCTGTTCAGCGCGCTGCCCCTCGCCCTGATCCACACCATCGCCGGGCTGGCGCTGCTCGGCACCATCGGCGGCAGCCTGCAGCGCGCGCTGCATGATGAGAAACAGCGCGATGCGGCGCTGATCGCCTTCCTCATCACCGCCTCCGGCGTCACGTTACTGGGCATCGGTTCGGCCTTCTGGGGCATCGTCGGCGGCGCGATCGCCCATCTGCTGCTGTCGCTGCCGCAGCGAACAAGCCAAGCATAACGGGCGGTCTACATTGACAAGTGCCGCCGTGGCGCCTTCACTTTCTCTGTCGTCTTGAGATCAATTCACAAAATAAGTGACGCCGTCACCAAGGAAGCCTATGACTGAGAAAGCTGCGCTGTTGGCTCAGCGCCTGATACGCAATGTCGAACGAGTAGATAAGCGGCACGATCGGCGGCCGCCGCTGTATGACAGCGTCGGCGCTCGCCTCGGCACCGGCACCGCCGCCGACAAGCTGGGCGCCTCTTTCGATTGTGTCGCGCCGGGTATGCGCTCCTGCCCCTACCATTTTCATTACGCTCAGGAGGAAATGTTCATCATTCTGGAAGGCAGCGGTACGCTGCGGGTGGCCGGAGAAATGCTGCCGATCGTCAGCGGGGATGTCATCTTCATTCCGCCGGGCCCGGAATACCCGCACCAGATCATCAACACCTCCGATGCGCCGCTGAAGTACCTGTCCGTCAGCACGCGCGAGCAGCCGGAGCTGGTGATGTACCCGGATTCCGGCAAATACCAGGCGATGGCGCGCGGCGCAGACGGCCAGCAGGTGCGCTACCTGCAGCGCCCTTCAACCTCGCTCGATTACTGGCAGGATGAACCCTGAGTCGCCGCCCGGCAGCGGGAGATCCAGCGCGCGCGCCGCCAGCTCAGCGACGCGAAAGTCGATGTCCGCCGCCTGCCCGTCTTCCATGAACCAGGCGGCGGACAGCCCCGACCAGGCCAGGATCCATTGCAGCAAGCGCCGGCGCTCCAGCCCGGCCAAGCGACAGACCTGTTCCACGCGGCGCTGGAAAATGGCCGGATCGGTGGCGATGCCGTAGTTGGGATTGCAGAAGATATTGGCGTAGTCGAAGCCCCGTTCGCCGTACAAACGCTTGGGATCGATCGCCAGCCACCCGCGTTCGCCGAAGTCCAGCACGTTGTCATGGTGAATATCGCCGTGCAGCACGCTCTCTTCTCGCGGGCTGTTCAGCAATTCCGCCGCCGCCGTGGCACAGAGACGCAGCATGCCGCCGTGCGCCTGCGCCGCCGGCCACAGTGAGCTGAACCACTCCTGCAGCGGGATCAGCTCGGGCAACGGTTCCGCTCGCGGCGCATGCAAGGCGGCGATCGCCCGGCACAGGATTTGCGTGGCCTGCTCATCGTCGCCGTCACGCACCAGCTGCGCCAACGAGCCTTCACCCTGCGCGCGCTCCAGCAGAATGCCGTCGTCATGCCACGCCAGCACCTGCGCGGCGCCTTCCCCACGCCACCAGCACATCAGTTGGCCACCGAAGCGCTCCTCCTGCTCGCGGGCGATCTTCAGCATCGCCGCCTCGCCCCGGTAACGCACCGGCATCAGCAGACTGCTGTGGGTTTCGAAGGCTTTGCCGTCCTGTTCCAGTTGCCAGCGTTGCAGGTAGGGAGTAAAAAGCGGGTTCATCGTCTCATGCGTCCTTGTGGCCGAGCTGCGCCACACTGTCACATTCTGGTGAGAGAGGGCGTATAAAATAAAGAAGGATGATACTCTCAAATATCATCGGTGCGCGGCGTCTGGCCGCCGTTTCCTCAGTATCCTAACCAAGTTTGTCGATTTTATTAACCGGTCTTGCGCGGGGTTTGATCATGACATCATTAAAACGCACGAATTATCCGCAGTTGCCTACGCCGGGCGGCCCCTATGTGCATGCGGTGCGCCACGGCGATCGCTTGTACGTGTCGGGATTGACGGCCTTCGCCACCGACGCGCAAGGCTTGAGCGCGCCGGAGCAAACGCAGGAGATCCTCGAGCAGTTAGCCACTATCGCCGCCAGCGAAGGCGTTAATCTTAAAGCGTTGATTAAAATCAGCGTGTTCCTGACCGACATCGCCGATCTGGCGGGCGTGCGCCCGGTGCTGTTTGACTATTTCGATGGCGCGCTGCCGGCCTGTTCACTGATGGCGGTCAGCGCGTTGTTTTCACCGCAGGTGTGCGTAGAGATAGAAGCGGTGATGGCGTTGCAATAATGCGCGGCTAGAGCGCGCCCTCATCCGGCACGCAGGGGCCGATCTTGAACCAGGCTTTGGCGATCCGCCCCTGTTCCACTTCGTAAATGGCGATGACATCCATTTTGCCCCGCCCCTGCGGGAAGTTGCGCGTCACCACTTCCTGATCGACCACCATGTTCCCCACCGCCATGCGTTTTATCCGTTCACCGTACAGACTTGGCTCCTGGAAACGCACCAGATGCCGTTCGCGGATCGCCGCCTTGCCGCTGGCCAGCAGCGTGTCGGGATGCTCGTAATACTGCGCGTCGTCCGCCCAGCAGGCCATGAAGGCGTCGATGTCGCGGGCGTTATAGGCGTCAAGCTGTTGCTGAACCACATCCTGCGGGCGTGCCGTTTTATCGTTCATCACATCCTCCTGCTGAAGTTAACCGCCGCATGTATCGAACCCATCACGTTAACCGCCCGGTGCTGCAGCTTGATGACACGGCGAATGTTGAATAAAAACCCAAAAATAGCGAATAAATAACCTACCACGCCCAATGGACAATTCAAGCGTCCGTCATAAATTTTCTGCCCCGCGCCAGCGGCGAGGAAAACCGCATGGCACCGCGCGTTAATCTTTGCGGCGGTTAGGGAAATTCTGCTAATTTAGCGTGAACAGCCTGATGATAACGAAACGCTATGCAGCAAAAACCGGTGTTGGACGAAGCCAGACAGTTAAAGCGACTCAACGCCGCCACGCGGCGTCAATCCCATATGTATAAATGGATCGCGCTGATTGCGGCGCTGGATGCGCTGTTGGTGTTTTGGTATGACCGGGATATGCGCAACGTCACCTTCTCGGGAGCGGTTGCGCTGGTGTGCGGCTATCTGTGGATCCGCGATCGCAACAAGGCCCGGGGTTACCGGCGCGAGTTCGACCGCAAATTCGGCAAGCGCAGCGGCGATTAAGGCTGCATCGCTTCCAGCACTTTGGCGCTGTCGACGATCTGCACGAACTTCACGATTTTGCCGCCGCGCAGCGTATAAATATGCGCAAAAGAGGCGCTGAAGGATTTGCCGGTGGCCCGGTAGGTGCCGTGATAAAAACCTTGCGCGATCACGTTGTCGCCGGCGTCGTAAAAGTGGTCGACGTCGGCGCGGTAACCTTGCCATTCGCTGCCCAGGCGCTGATGCACGTTCTTGATGATATTTTCCGGGCCGATATAGGTACCGGCGTAGGGGAAACCGGCGGCTTCGGTCCACTCGGCATCGGGGGCCAGCGCCGCCAACAGATTACGGCCGTTTTCTTCGGAACTGCCTTCATAGGTTGCGCGCACTATTTCAAGAGGGGTTGGCATGTCTCTTCTCCCATGGCTGATGAGGATATTCCGGCCATCTCCACGGACACAGGCTCTCACCAAGCGGAGACGGCGGAATGCGGCTATTCTAGGTTGCTTGTTTCGCTGCAAAAACCGCAGTTATGACAATAGTGGGTTGCACTTTAGTAAACAATAGCCGTTTTTCTGTCATTCTCCCGGCATCCGGCGCGGCTATGCTGATTGACCGATTTCCCCCAACAGGAGCTGAACGTGTCTTTACCCTCGCTGACGCAAGAGCTGTTACAACCTTTTTCCCCCTACCAGGCGCTGGCGCAAACGCTGTTGCCGCTCACCCTCGAGTCGGACGACGGTTCGCATGACGTGGCGCATCTGCACCGGGTCTGGAAGAACTGCCGCCGGATCAGCAAGCTGGAAGGCGGCGACCGGCGCATTCTCTGTGCGGCGGTGCTGCTGCACGACGCCGTCGCGGTGGAAAAGAATTCGCCGCAGCGCCATCTGGCCTCACGCATGGCGGCGGAGCAAGCCACGCTGACGCTGACCCGGCTGGAATGGGCGCCGGCGGATATCGCGGCGGTGGCTCACGCCATCGAAGCGCACAGTTTTTCCGCTGGCATCCCCCCGCAAACGCTGGAGGCGAAGATCCTGCAGGATGCCGATCGCCTCGACGCCATAGGTCTTATCGGCGTGGCGCGCTGCTTCTATATCGGCGGCCGCATGCGCAGCGCGCTGTACGACGCCGCCGACCCGCGGGCCGAACATCGCCAATACGACGACAAGCGTTTCAGCCTGGATCACTTCGAAACCAAGCTGTTCAAACTGCAAGACGGCTTCCAGACCGCCGCCGGGCGGCACATGGCCGAGCAGCGCACCGAACGCATGCGGCGCTTTGTCGACGATCTGCTGGAAGAGGTGTAATGCCGGCTTACCGCGCATTTCGTTATGCCCATAACATTTTCGGTCACATAACGCCGCTAAACTGTAGGTCAACTTCACCGAACGGGCGGCAAAGATGAAAAAGTTGACGTTGAAAGAGATGACGGAAAGCGAACAGCGGGAAGTGAAAACCGAACTGGACAAGGCGCGCAAGAGCCACGGCAGGCCGCTGACCAACGCCGAACAGCACAAGGTCAAGGATGAAGTGGTGGCGCGCATCATGGCCGCCAGAGCGAAGCTCGCCAAGGCGGAGCGTGCAGAACGCAAGGCCAACCGCTATCGGCCGAGCGGCGACACCTTCAGTTGGTCCGCCACCATCGGCTCCCGCCCGCCGCGCTGAACCAGCCAAACTCTCCCCGCCGCTGCGGGGATTTTTATTTATTAGCCAAACTCATCCTCGCTACCGAATCATGAATAACAATGTTATCAATCTGTTGTAAATTGACAGCCTGATGAAGAATATTCATTATCACCCCACTTCCCCTTTTCACGAGACCGCCATGGCCTACCCACGCAACGCCGACTTTCTGATAACACCTGCGTTGCCCGTTGGCGATTTGGCGGCGGTTAAATCGAAGAAACAGACGCTCATTTGACCGGGGCGAGCTGTCCCGTCAGATGAGCTGACTGGATGGCGCGCAACGCCCCGCCTTCAATTTTCTCATCTGGCTTCTCTGTCGGTCACACAGAAGGAATATTTTATGGCCTCATTTTCGGGTATTTGGGTGGCGATGGTTACCCCTTTCAATCACGATGCCGTCGATTTGCCGGCGGTGAAACGCCTGGCGCGGCACCTGCTCGACGCCGGCATCGATGGCCTGGTGGTCTGCGGCTCCACCGGTGAAGCCGCCGCGCTGAGCAAAGAAGAACAGCTGGCGGTGCTCGACGCCGTGCTGGAAGTAGCGCCCGCACACCAGGTGGTGATGGGCCTTTCCGGCAATAACATGGCCGCCACGCTGCAGATGCAGCAGGCCATTCAGCTGCGCGACATCGCCGGCGTGCTGATCCCGGCACCTTACTACATTCGCCCTTCGCAATGCGGCCTGATCGATTATTTCACCCAGTTGGCCGACGCCTCCAGCGTGCCGGTGATCCTGTACAACATTCCGCAGCGCACCGGCATCGCCATGGAGCTGGCCACATTGCGCCGGCTCGCGCGCCATCCGCGCATCACCGCCATCAAGGACTGCGGCGGCAATCCTGACGCCACCATGGCGCTGATCGCCGACGGCGAAATCGATGTGATGACCGGGGAAGACAATCTGATCCTCACCACGCTGTGCCTCGGCGGCACCGGTGCCATCTCCGCCGCCGCGCATGTTCACCCGGAACGTTTCGTGCAGCTGGTGCAGCAGGTCGCCGCCGGCGATTTGGCCGCGGCGCGCAGCAACTTCTATGAGCTGCTGCCGATGATCCACCAGATGTTCAGCTTCCCGAATCCGGCGCCGGTCAAGACGGTGCTGGCTCAGCAGGGGCTGATCGCCAACGAGCTGCGCTCGCCGATGCAGGTAGCGCCGCAGGCGTTGCAACAGCAGATCGCCGCAACGCTGGCGCAGCTGCAGCCCGCCGAGGCGATCATCGGTTAAATTTGTTAGCTAAGCCGCTGTAATTTTGGCGCTATGGGACTACGATGAGAGGTTAAGCATGCCCGTCATTCGTCATCAACAAGGAGCTTCCGATGAAACTGTTCTATAAAGCCGGCGCCTGTTCGCTGTCCCCGCATATCGTGCTGCGTGAGGCAGGGCTGGATTTTACGGCGGAGAAGGTCGATCTGGCGCAGAAGAAGACCGAGAGCGGCGCCGATTACCTCGCCATCAACCCCAAGGGACAGGTACCGGCGCTGCTGCTGGATGACGGAAGCCTGCTGACCGAAGGCGTGGCGATCGTGCAATACTTGGCGGACCGCGTGCCCGATCGCAACCTGATCCCGGCGGCGGGCACCCTGTCGCGCTACCACGCGATCGAATGGCTGAACTACATCGCCACCGAACTGCACAAAGGGTTCAGCCCGCTGTTCAACCCGAAAACGCCCGACGAATACCAAACCATCGCGCGCGCCAAGCTGGAACAGCAGTTCAGCTATCTGGATTCGGTGCTGGCGAAGCAGCACTTCCTGTTGGGAAGCCGTTTCAGCGTAGCCGACGCCTACCTGTTCACCGTGTTGCGTTGGGCGTTCGCCCTGCAGTTCGACGTGCGCAAGCACGCCCATCTGGCGGCCTGGTTCGATCGCGTTGCGGCGCGCCCGGCGGTAGATGCGGCGCTGAACGCCGAAGGATTGAAGTAAAGTTTCAGCCCCGGCGGCTGTCGCCGGGGCTCGATGCACTTACAGCTTTACCGCTTTGAATTCGCTGAGCGGCTGCACGATCCGATCCTGCGCCGCCACCACCTGCAGTTCGTATTCACCCATCTCCTGCGTGGTCAGCATCACCTCATACACAGCGGCGGTCACGTGCTCCAGCGCTTTATCCAGCGCCTCGCCCTTCAGCAGATCCACCAGCAGCAGACCGCTGGTCAAATCACCGACGCCAACCGGTTGACGCGCGCCGAAGTCCACCAGCGGCCGGCTGATGTGCCAGGCCTCGTCCGCCGTCACCAGCAGCATTTCGAAGCAGTCGGCGTGATAGCCGGCGCGGGCCAGGTGCTTGACCAGCACCAGCCGCGGCCCCTTGGCGATCAGCACGCGGGCGGCCTGCACCGCGTCGGCCACGTTGGCGACGGCCATCTGGCTCAGCATCTCCAACTCCAGCAGGTTCGGCGCCATCATGTCGCTGCACGGCAGCGCCTGGCGGCAGTGAAACTCGGCCACGCCCGGCGCCACGATGCAGCCCTTTTCAGGATGCCCCATCACCGGATCGCAGAAATACCAGGCGTTCGGGTTCGCCTGCTTAACCTGACGCACAATCTCCAGAATATGGTCGCCCTGCTCCGGCGAACCGATATAACCGCTCAGCACCGCATCACAGCGTTGCAGCTGCTCGATATTGGCAATACCCTGCGCGATCTCGGTCAGGTGGCTGGCAGGCATGACGCAGCCGGTCCACTGGCCGTATTGCGTATGGTTGGAGAACTGCACCGTGTTCAGCGGCCAGACATTGACGCCCATGCGGCGCATCGGGAATTCAGCCGCACTGTTGCCGGCGTGACCAAACACCACGTGCGACTGGATAGAAAGAATGTTTTTCATCGACAGAACTCGTTCGGAATACCGCAGCCGGGCGGCTGCGCAAAAATAAAGGGGCCACCAGGGCCCCTTACCGTCATTATTCGTTACTGCCAATCCACCAGGCAGTAGTGTTTCTTGCCGCGGCGCAGCAGCGTGTAGCGGCCGAACAGACGGTCCGCATCGCTGAAGCGGTATTCGGCATCCGATTGTTTCTCGCCGTTGATGGTCACCGCGTTGGAGCCGATCATGGTGCGCGCCTGGCCGCGTGACGGCACCAGTTCGGCATTCACCAGCGCCTGCTGCAGGTCGGCGTCGCGCTCCAGTTTAATGGTCGGCATGCCGTCCTGCGCCAGCTGGGCGAAGTCCGCTTCGGTCATGTCGTGCAGCGCGCCGGAGAACAGGCTCTGAGTGATGCGCTTGGCGGCCGCCAGGCCTTCTGCACCGTGCACCATGCCGGTCACTTCTTCCGCCAGCACGTACTGGGCGCGCGGCGCCTTGCCGCTGTTCTTGTCTTCTTCCTCCAGCGCGTTGATGTCTTCCAGGCTCATGAAGGTGAAGAACTTCAGGAAACGGTAAACGTCGGCGTCGGCGGTGTTGATCCAGAACTGGTAGAACTTGTACGGGCTGGTTTTTTCCGGCGCCAGCCAGACCGCGCCGCCTTCGGTTTTACCGAACTTGGTGCCGTCTGCTTTGGTGATCAACGGCACGGTCAGGCCGAACACCTGCTTCTGGTGCTGACGACGCGTCAGATCGATGCCTGAGGTGATGTTGCCCCACTGATCGGAACCGCCGATCTGCAGCTCCACCTGGTGGCGGTTATACAGCTCGGAGAAATCGTAACCCTGCAGCAGGTTATAAGAGAACTCGGTGAAGGAGATGCCGGAGTCGTCGCGATTCAGGCGCTGCTTGACCGCTTCCTTGTTGATCATCTGGTTGACGGAAAAGTGCTTGCCGATGTCACGCAGGAAGGTCAGCACGTTCATGCCGCCGAACCAGTCGTAGTTGTTGGCCGCGATAGCGCTGTTGCTGCCGCAGTCGAAATCGAGGAACGGGGAAACCTGCTTGCGGATCTTCTCGACCCACTCGTTCACCGTATCGGTGGTGTTCAGCTTGCGCTCCGCCGCTTTGAAGCTCGGATCGCCGATGAGGCCAGTGGCGCCGCCCACCAGTGCTACCGGCTTGTGGCCGGCCAGCTGGAAGCGCTTCAGGCACAACAGAGGAACCAGATGGCCCAAATGCAAGCTGTCAGCGGTCGGATCGAAACCGCAATACAGTGCAATTGGCCCTTGCGCCAGTCGCTCCGCTAACGCTTCCTCATCCGTAACCTGGGCAACGAGGCCCCGCTCTTGCAGTTGTTTAATCAAGTTGCTGCTTGCCATCAATGACTCCATGTATAAACGAATGCACCTTTGCCGGTACACGGCCTTTCGCCCAGTGGCGAAATAAAAATTCAGGGTAACGCATAGAATAAAGCGCCGGCGGCGTCAGCACCAGCGCTTAGAGGGGATTTTCCGTCTTCAGGGTGCCAGTCGGTCAATTTTCCAGTCATTCCCGTCCCGCTGATACAGGAAACGGTCATGCAGGCGATGGGCGCCGCCCTGCCAGAACTCGACGGAGTCAAATTTCACGCGGAATCCGCCCCAGAAACACGGCAACGGCACCTCGCCCTGCTGGAACTTCTGCTTCAGCTCAAGGAATTTGCTTTCCAGCACGCCGCGCGCGGAAATGCGCGACGACTGCTGCGACACCCAGGCGCCGATCTGGCTGTCTTTCGGCCGGCTGTTGAAATACTTCAGCACTTCGAGGGTCGACAGGCGCTCCGCCTGGCCGAGGAAAATCACCTGGCGATCGAGCATGTGCCAGGGGAACAGCAGGCTGATATGCGGGTTGTGCGCCAGCTGCTGCGCCTTGCGGCTGCCGAGGTTGGTGTAGAACACCAGCCCCTGCTCATCGAAATGCTTCAGCAGCACGATGCGTTGATAAGGCTGGCCGTGTTCGTCGACGGTCGCGACGCACATGGCGGTGGGATCGGCCAGGCGCGCGTCGCAGGCCTGTTTCAACCAACGCTCGAACAGTTCGAGCGGGTTGGCGGTCAGATCGTTGCGGCGCAGGCCGCCTCGGGTGTATTCACGGCGCAGGTCCGCAACATCAAACTCACTCTTTTCAATCATCTGGGTTATCGACCAACTGAAAAAATCCGTCGTTACATTCTGCGCCTGCGGCGTCAGGAACTCAATCGCTCCGACGCCGCCGTCGACCTTCACTCCGTCAACACGCAGTCGCTCATGACTACCTTGCCGTTGCGCTCAAGATAGGCGTTACGGTCTTTCGACCAAAAAGTGTATTTGCCGTCGCTGTATTTGGCGCCGGTCAACGCCAGCACCTGCTTGAGATGCAGCTGTTCGCCGTCCATCAGCAGGCTGACTTCGCTCGCCTTGCCGTCAAGCGCCACCGTCAGCGGCGTGGTGCCGCACTGGTAGTGCATCGTCTGGCTGCTTTGCGGCAGGATGTAGCTGCAGCCGGACAGCGCCAGCGCGCCGGCGACGAAAATGACTTTTTTCATGCTGTTGCTCCTTAGAAAAATCCTTCACAGGCTATCCTAACAGAGCTAACGGGCCCCCAATGGCAAAACCGGATAAATCCCACCCAACACCGTTTCACGGCTGGCGCCGGTCACCGAAGGCAGATTGCCGGCCTGGCCGGACAGCGTGCGGAAGGCCAGCCAGGCGAAGGCCAGCGCCTCCATGTCGTCGCCGCTGACGCCAAAATCGTCGGTCAGCCCGACCTCCGTGCCCGGCAGCAGCGCCGACAGGCGCGCCATCAGCAGCGTGTTGCGCGCCCCGCCGCCGCAGACCAACAGGCGCTCGCACCCGCCGGCCAGCAATACCTGCTCGCTGATGCTGACAGCGGTCAGCTCCGTGAGCGTGGCCTGCACGTCGACCGGCGCAATCGCCGGCAATCCGGCCAGCTGCCGCTCCAGCCAGGCGATATTGAAATACTCGCGGCCGGTGCTTTTCGGCGCCGGCAGCGCGAAGTACGGATCCGCCAGCATCTGCTGCAACAGCGGCAAGCAGACTCGCCCCTGCATCGCCCAGCCGCCGTCCTGATCGTAAGGCTGCGCGCGGTGGCGCCATACCCAGGCGTCCATCAGCATGTTGCCCGGCCCGGTATCGAAACCGCGCACCGGCGTACCGGGCAACAGCAGAGAAAGGTTGGCGATGCCGCCGACGTTCAGCACCATGCGCCGCTCGACGGGATGCCCCAGCAGCGCCTGATGAAACGCCGGCACCAGCGGCGCGCCCTGCCCGCCGTAGGCCATGTCGCGCCGGCGGAAATCGCCGACGGTAGTGATATCGGTCAGCGCGGCGATGCGGTTGTTATCACCGAGCTGCATCGAGAAACGCGCGTCACCCTCCGGTTCGTGCCACACCGTCTGGCCGTGGCACCCGATGGCGGTGATCTGCTCAGCGCCGATGCCGGTTTGCTTCAGCAGGCCGAGCACCGCCTCGCCGAACAACGTGCCCAGCTGCGCGTCCAGCCGGCCGACGGCGGCCAACGTGGTTTGCTGCCCTTGGCACATGCCCAGGATCTCTTTTTTCAACGCCATCGGCATCGGATGGCTATAGCTGGCCTGCTGCGCCACCATGCGATCGTCGATCGCGGCCAATACCACATCGATTCCGTCCAGACTGGTGCCGGACATGACGCCTATATAGCGGCCTGACTTCATAGCAACATCCTCTAACCCGCGCGGTAAGCAAAATTCATCCTGACAAATAAACCAGAATTGCCGGATTAACGCCATGAATTATGATGCTTTTTTTACGGTTCGTGAGCCAGATGCCCCCCGACGCCGCTGTGGCACGGGTTATGTGTTAAACCGTGCCATAACAGGCGACGGAATGTCGCCAAGGCTGTCATAAAGGTAAACCGCGGTTTATTATTGGTTGAACAGAGAAAAGTTAAGCTGCATGCAGCGATGAAGCATGGCGGTGTGTCAACTTTCAGCCATACTTTGTCTATCGTTTTCACTGAATCTTGCCTGGGGAGCATTACCAGGTTATGGACTACTACCATCAGGAGTTTTGTATGATCAAGCGTCTTCTCGTCGTTGCCGTCGCCGCCGTTACGCTGGCCGGCTGTGCCAATGAATCCATGTCCGGTGATGTCTACTCGTCCTCGCAGGCCAAGCAGGTGCAGAACGTCACCTACGGGACGCTGGTTTCCGTGCGTCCGGTTAAAATTCAGGGCGGCGAAGGCTCCAACGCCATGGGGATGATCGGCGGCGCGGTGATTGGCGGGCTGTTGGGCAACACCGTTGGCGGCGGCACCGGTCGTACGCTGGCTACCGCGGCGGGCGCTATCGCCGGCGGCGCGGCAGGTAACAGCATCGGTGAAGTGGCCGGCCGTACCTCCGGCTACGAGCTGGAGATCAAAACCGATCAGAAAGAGAACATCGTGGTGGTGCAGAAAGCGGGCGACACCAAGTTCAGCCCAGGCCAGCGCGTGCGCATGGCGCGCATGGGCGACACCATCACCGTTTCCCCGCTGTAAGCCAGCCGGCGACAAGCGGCAAACCGGAGGCAATCGCCTCCGGTTTTATTTCTGATGCTGTGAAACTGTAATCGTAGAAAATAAGAATATTATTATTTGTTCTGCAGTTCGGTGATATTTTGTTCTAACTTGCCAATCAGCCCTACCAACAGATGCACTTCGTCGGCGGTAATGCCGCTTAAAATCTCACTGCGCGTAGACGTGATCACACTGTCCACTTCCCTGATGATCGGATCGGCCGCTTCGGTCAGCTTGATGCGCTTCGCGCGGCGATCGTTGGCACAGGTGTGACGCGTGATCAGCCCTTTCTCCTCCAGTTGGTCCAGCGTACGGACCAGTGACGGTTGCTCGATACCGATCGCCTTGGCCAGCTGGATTTGCGACTGCTCCGGCGGCAAGCGATTGATATTGTGCAACGTGACCCAATGCGTTTGGGTCAGCTCCAACGGCTTGAGCCGATGATCGATGAGCGCGCGCCACACACGAACTAATCGTGCTAAATCTGAACCTAATGTTGACTCCACTTCCCCCTCCTTATAATTAGCATGCTAACATTACCTCCCAGAGCTTAGACTATTTTGGGTAACTCACATTAAAAACACAAATGTATATAATGTATATTGTGGAAATAGCCACTATTTTTAGCCGCTATTGTTTAATCGTTATGCAAATATTCAACATATTCACCCTTAGGGATTGTTAATGTGAATACATCATGGTTACACACCTCATCTCCCTTGCCCGATTTGGTCTTGGGAGCATCGCTTTATTTTCCACCTATATTTAAAGCTTTTTTACTAGGACTGCTCTTATGGCTGCTGATTCATCAGCTGCTGAGAGACTGGATGTATTCCGGTGAAATCTGGCATCCCATGTTGATGGATCTGTCCATTTTCGTTCTGACCGTCAGCGGTTCCTTATGGATTTTAGCGAGTTGGTAACCCATGCAGCATAAAACATTAAAATACTTCTCTACGGTGATCGTCTGCGCCATTGCCGTCTGCGCCGGTTGGTGGCTCTGGAATTATTATATGCAATCCCCATGGACCCGTGATGGAAAAGTGCGCGCCGAACTCGTCAATATCACCCCTGAAGTCTCTGGAAGATTAGAGAAAATAAGCGCGAATGACAATCAGTTCGTACCTGCGGGAAGTCTGATTTTTACCCTCGACCCGGTGCCCTACCAGATTGCGCAGGACAATGCCGAGGCCGCGGTGGCAAAAGCGCAATCCGATCTGGCCAAAGCGGACCACGAGGCTGCCCGCCGCCGCGGTTTACCGCGTAACGTTATTTCCGCTGAAGATTTGGACGAGTCAAATTTAGCCGCGCAGGCAATGAAGGCCGCCTATAAAGCCGCCCTGGCCAATCTGGAACAGGCCAAATGGAATTTGAGCAAAACCAAAATTTACGCGCCAACCGACGGTTATATCACCAACCTGCAGGCGCGGGTCGGTAACTACGCCAACGCCGGTACGCCGCTGGTGGCGTTGGTAGATGTGCATTCGTTTTATGTGCTCGGTTATTTCGAAGAAACCAAGCTGAAGCATATAAAAGAAGGCAATAAAGCGGACATCGTTTTATATAACGGCAACACGCCGCTACAGGGGGAAGTAGAGAGCATCGGCCGCGCCATTTACGATCAGAGCGTTGACAGCAGCAACGATCTATTAATGGACGTTAAACCTAATGTTCCTTGGGTGCGTTTGGCTCAGCGCGTGCCGGTACGGATAAAATTGCTCAACGTGCCCGCCGATTTGACGCTGGTCGCCGGCACCACCTGCACCATTTCGATTCATCAGCGGAACTAAAGTGTGAACCTGCCTTTTTTGGAGTGGAGCCGCACCCCCTGGGGTAAGGCGACCGGCGGCCAATGGCGCTATGCGCTGCGCAACTCGCTCGCGATGTGTCTGGCGCTATGGGTAGCCTTCGTGCTCGAACTCGACGACCCCTATTGGGCGCTCACCTCCGCGGCGGTGGTGAGTTTCCCCACCGTCGGCGGCGTGATCAGCAAAAGCATCGGCCGCATCTTCGGCAGCCTGATGGGTGCCGCCGCGTCGGTGGCGATCGCCGGCCACTGTCTGAACGATCCCTGGCTGTTTACGCTGTTCATCGCCGCCTGGATCGGGCTGTGCACCTATATCTCCAACCATTACCAAAACAACGTTTCTTACGCCTTCGCGCTGGCGGGCTATACCGCCGCCATCATCGCCTTCGGCACGGTCAACGTCACCGATACCCAGCAGATCTTCGACATCGCACAGGCGCGGGTTTGCGAAGTGATCACCGGTATTCTGTGCGGCGGGTTGATGATGATGATCCTGCCCAGCACCTCGGACGGCGAAGCCCTGCTGACCTCGCTGCGGCGCATGCAGCTGCGCCTGCTGGAGCATGCCGCCATGCTGTGGCAGCCGGAGATCACCGCGCAGATGCGCACCTCGCACGAAGGGGTCATCGGCCAGATCCTGACCATGAACCTGCTGCGCATTCAGGCATTCTGGAGCCACTACCGGCTGCGGCGGCAAAATAACCTGCTCAACTATCTGCTGCACCAACAGCTGCGCATGACCAGCGTTATCTCCAGCCTGCGTCGCATGCTGCTGAACTGGCCGGATCGCCCCGCCAATCTGATGCCGGTGCTGACGCAACTGCTGGACGAGTTGCGCGATCCCGCCACCGACAAATACCGTTTGGCGCGCCTGCTTCAGCAGATCGCCCCGCAAGAGGCTACGGACTACCGCCATCGCGCCTTCTGGCTGCGGCTGCGCGATTTCTGTTGGCTTTACCTGCGCTGCAACCGCTGGCTGCGGCGGTTGGAAAGCGCCACGGCGGTCAGCGATCTCCAACCGCCGCGCGTCACTTCGCTGGCGCGCCATACCGACAGCTACGAAGCCGCCTACAACGGCCTGCGCACCTTTTTGTGCATTGTGATCGGCTGCGCCTACTGGATCAACACGCAGTGGGACGCCGGCAGCGCGGCGCTGACGCTCACCGCCATCAGCTGCGTGCTCTACTCGTCCACGCCTTCGCCGATCAACAGCGTCAGCACCTTGCTCAAGGCGGTGCTGCTGCTCTCGGTCGCCTGCTTCGTGGTGAAATTCGGTTTGATGATCCAGATTGACGACTTCTGGGTGTTCTGCGCCTTCCTGTTCCCGATCCTGGTGACCATGCAGATGCTCAAGCTGCAGAATCCGCCTTATGCCGCGCTCTGGGGGCAGCTGATCGTCTTTATGGGCTCGTTCCTGACCGTCAGCAATCCGCCGAGCTATGACTACCAGTCCTTTATCAATGACAACATCGCTAAAATCGTCGGCGTGCTGCTGGCCGGGCTGGCGTTTCAGATCCTGCGCCCCAGTTCGGACAAACGCAAAAGCCGCCGCATTATCCGCGCACTGCGGCGCGACTTTATCGATCAGCTGAGCAAACGGCCGCAGCAGAGCGAAAGCCAGTTCGAATCGCTGATCTACCATCGCATCAGCCAGCTTAATCAAAGTCAGGATCAGGACGCTCGCACCTGGCTGCTGCGCTGGGGCGTGGTGCTGCTCAACTGCAGCCACATCGTCTGGCAGCTGCGCGACTGGCAAACCCGTTCCGATCCGCTGTCGGCAGTGCGCAACGTCTGTATCCACTGCCTGCGCGGCATCATGACGGAGAAAGGCGTACAGCACAGTTCGCTGGACGCCACGCTGCAGGAGTTGCTACGCATGAGCAACGCGCTGGCGCACCACCCGGAACAGGCGGCGCGCGATCTGGCCGGCCTGATCTGGCGGCTCTACTGCTCGCTGCAGCAGTTGCAACAGGCGATGGGCCAGCCCACCGCCGTACCGGCCGTTAGCGGCGGATAATCACTTGATCACACCGCAGGCGAAGCGTTCTCCGCCGCCGCCGAGCGGTTGTGGATGATCCGAATGGTTGTCGCCGCCGGCGTGCACCATCAGCGCTTTACCCTCAATGTCGCTGATTTTTTTCAGCCGCGGCGCCAACACCGGATAGTTCGCCATGCCGTCGGCGGTCACATAGATGGCCGGAAGGTCACCCAGGTGCCCGTCGGCATACGGCCCGAGGTGCTTTCCGGTCTTTTGCGGGTCGAAATGTCCGCCGGCCGCCAGCGCCGCCACCGCTTTGCCGTCCTTCATGCCCGGCTCGCAGCTGCCTTTCTCATGCACGTGGAAACCGTGTACCCCGGCCGGCAATGCTTTCAGGCTCGGCGTGAACAGCAGGCCATACGGCGTTTCGCTGATGGCCACCTTGCCGATGTCCTGACCGATCCCCTGCCCGGTCACCAGGTGCATCTCGACGTCGGTTGTCGCCGCCTGAGCCGCACCACACGCCATCAGACCGAGCGCTGCATACCAATAACGTTTCATCAATCAGTCTCCTTAATGACTATATCGAGCTATCAGTATAGGAGAGCCTGCGCCGGCACTGTTAACCAACGCACAATCTCGCTAATTTGATTCGCGGGCCTAATATTTAACACTAATAATAATTCTACCGATGTTGGTCCTCTGACCAGCTGTCGTTCGGCTAACGTTGTTTCCCTGTTTCCACCGCCGACGCATGTGAGTTCACTTACAGGCCCGCGGCATACTTCATAAGGAACTGATATGGGCATCTTTAGCTATAAGGATCTGGACGAAAAGGCGTCGAAAGCGCTATTTTCCGACGCCTTGGCCATCTCTACCTACGCTTACCACAATATCGATAACGGCTTCGATGAAGGCTATCACCAGACCGGTTTCGGGCTGGGCCTGCCGCTGACGCTGGTCACTGCGCTCATCGGCAGCACCCAATCGCAGGGCGGCCTGCCCGGCATTCCCTGGAATCCCGATTCCGAACAGGCCGCGCAGCAGGCGGTGAATAACGCCGGCTGGTCGGTGATCAGCGCCGCACAGCTGGGTTACGCCGGCAAAACCGATGCGCGCGGCACCTACTACGGCGAGACCGCCGGTTACACCACCGCTCAGGCCGAGGTGCTGGGCAAATATGACAGCGAAGGCAATCTCACCGCCATTGGCATCTCATTTCGCGGCACCAGCGGCCCGCGCGAGTCGTTGATCGGCGATACCATCGGCGATGTGATTAACGATCTGCTGGCCGGCTTCGGGCCGAAAGGCTACGCCGACGGCTACACGCTGAAGGCCTTCGGCCAGTTGCTGGGCGACGTGGCGAAGTTCGCGCAGGCGCACGGGCTGAGCGGAGAAGACGTGGTGGTCAGCGGCCACAGCCTCGGCGGGCTGGCGGTCAACAGCATGGCGGCGCAGAGCGACGCCAACTGGGGCGGCTTCTACGCGCAGTCCAACTATGTCGCCTTCGCCTCGCCGACCCAGTACGAAGCCAGCGGCAAGGTGATCAACATCGGCTACGAGAACGATCCGGTGTTCCGCGCGCTCGACGGCACCACGCTGACCGGGGCGTCGTTAGGCGTACACGATGCGCCCCATGCCTCCGCCACCAACAATATCGTCAACTTCAACGACCACTACGCGTCGGACGCCTGGAACCTGCTGCCGTTTTCCATTCTCAACATTCCGACCTGGCTGTCGCACCTGCCGTTCTTCTATCAGGACGGCCTGATGCGGGTGCTGAACTCCGAGTTTTATTCGCTGACCGACAAAGACTCAACCATCATCGTCTCCAACCTGTCGAACGTGACGCGCGGCAATACCTGGGTGGAAGACCTGAACCGCAACGCGGAAACGCACAGCGGGCCGACGTTTATCATCGGCAGCGACGGCAATGATCTGATCAAGGGCGGCAAAGGCAACGACTATCTCGAGGGGCGCGACGGCGACGATATCTTCCGCGATGCAGGCGGCTATAACCTGATCGCCGGCGGCAAAGGCCACAATATCTTCGATACCCAACAGGCGTTGAAAAACACCGAGGTCGCCTACGACGGCAACACGCTTTACCTGCGCGACGCCAAAGGCGGCATTACGCTGGCGGACGACATCAGCACCCTGCGCAGCAAAGAAACCTCGTGGCTTATCTTCAACAAACAGGTGGACCATCAGGTGACCGCCGCCGGATTGAAATCGGACTCTGGCCTCAAAGCCTATGCCGCCGCCACCGCCGGCGGCGACGGCGATGACGTCCTGCAGGCTCGCAGCCACGACGCCTGGCTGTTCGGCAACGCCGGCAACGACACCCTTAACGGCCACGCCGGCGGCAACCTGACCTTCGTCGGCGGCAGCGGCGATGACATCCTGAAGGGCGTCGGCAACGGCAATACCTTCCTGTTCAGCGGTGACTTTGGCCGCGATCAGCTGTATGGCTTCAACGCCACCGATAAGCTGGTGTTTGTCGGCACCGAAGGCGCCAGCGGGAATATCCGCGACTACGCCACGCAGCAAAACGACGATCTGGTGCTGGCCTTCGGCCATAGCCAGGTCACGCTGATCGGCGTCTCGCTCGATCACTTCAACACCGATCAGGTGGTGTTGGCCTAAAGATCGACGTAAAAAAGCCGGGTGCTTTCGCCGCCCGGCTTTGCTCTTTTTTACTCCGCCTTAAGGCACGTCATACCCCAGCGCCGCCTTGCGAATGCTGAACCACTGCTGGCGGTTCAGCACCAGTTTCTGCGCCTTCAGCGCCGAACGCACCCGCTCAATCTTGCCGGAACCGATAATCGGCAGCGGCGACGACGGCAGGCGCATCACCCAGGCGTACACCACCTGCTCGATGGTCTCGGCGCCGATTTCTTGCGCCACCCGCTGCAGCTCGTCGCGCAGCGGCTGGAACTCGGCGTCGTTGAACAGGCGCCCACCGCCCAGGCAGGACCAGGCCATCGGCTTGATGCGCAGTTGCTGGCACTGGTCGAGCGTGCCGTCGAGAATAGCCGGTTGGTGAATCGGCGAGATCTCCACCTGATTGGTCGCCAGCGAGAACGGCAGGCGCGACTGCAGCAGCTGGAACTGCGCGGGCGTAAAGTTGGAGACGCCGAAATGGCGCACCTTGCCGCTTTTGTGCAGCGCAACAAAGGCTTCGGCCACGTCGTCGGCGTCCATCAACGGATCCGGCCGGTGGATCAGCAGCAGATCGAGGTAGTCGGTATGCAGATGGCGGAGCGACTGCTCCGCGCTCTGTACGATATGGTCGCGGTCGGTGATGTAGTGGCCGATCGGGTTACCGGGCTTGGCGGTGGTGGCGATGCCGCATTTGCTCACCAGCTCCAGCGACTGGCGCAGCGCCGGCTTCAGGCGCAGCGCGTCGCCGAACGCCTGTTCGCAGGCATAGCCGCCATAGATATCGGCGTGATCGGCGGTGGTGACGCCCAGTTCGACATGCTGTTCGATGAACGTCAGCAGCTGCTGCGGCGACATGCCCCACTCCATCAACCGCCAGTAACCGCAAATCATGCGGGAAAATTCAGGCCCCTGCGGCGCGAGACGAATACGTTCTACCATTGCGAAAACCTCATGACATTAGTTGTCAGTCAGCATACACAAGCCGGTGAGGCACAGGGAAGCGGTAAGCCACACGAACGTGCGGCAGATCAGGAAAGGTTAAAACAGCGACGGCTGCTCCGGCAGCGGCTCGTCGGGCGCTTTATTGGCGCGCTGCAGGCGCAGGAAGCGCTGACGGCACAGGCGCAGCACCTCGCGCTTTTGCGCGTCGCTCATGTTCATCCAGCCAAAACGCTCCTCGCGGCTGCGCAGGCAGCCACGGCAGAATCCGCGATCGTCGGCCTGGCAAATGCCGCGACACGGGCTGGGAATGTCGAAAAACTCAAGCTGCTGCGCCACGGGGCTCCTCCTGCGTTCTCTTGCTAATTGAAGACGCCATCGCCGCCGCTGGCAAGTCCCTTTTCGCCATTGCGGCGAAAATAGTCGCGCAAATAGCGCAGCGCCTGGCGGCTTTTCTCCGGCACGTTGCGCTCGAGCGTCAGCGCGTGCAGCCGCAGCGGCGCCGGCCGCCACTCAGGCAACAGCAGCAACAGCTCGCCGCGCTGAAGCTCGTCGCCAATTTCATACAGCGGCTGAACGGAAATGCCCAGCCCGGCGCGGGTAAAGGCGCGCATCACGTTCATGCTCTCGCTGACGATCTGCCCTTCCGCCAGCCGCAGCTTAACCTGCTGGCCGGACTGGTGCAGCAAGTCCAGATGGGCCCCGCTGTAGCCGCTGGAGATCCAGCGGTGCTGCACCAAATCCTGCGGCTTTTCCGGCACCCCATGCTGGCTGAGATAACGCGGCGCGGCGCACAGCACCATCGGCCACGCCGTCAGCGGATGCGCGATCATATTGGCGTCCGCCAGTTGACGGTTGGCCCGCAGCGCGATGTCGACCCGCTGCTCTATCATATCGACGATGCGATCGTCCGCCAGCACCCGCAGCGTCAGCTTGGGGTGCGCCTGCAACAGCGACGCCAGCGCCTCCGCAAGCGATCGGCCGCCGATGCCGACCGGGGTGGCGATGCGCAGCTCGCCCACCAGCGTATCCCGCAATTCCGCCAGCCGCTGCTCCGCCTGCTGCGCCTGTTGCAGCATCGCCTCGCAGCCGGGGTAGAACGCCGCCCCGGCCTCGGTCAGCGCCAGACGACGGGTGGAGCGATGCAGCAACGGCACCCCAAGCGCCTTCTCCAGCGAGCGCATGTGCTGGCTGACCGCTGACGGCGTCATGCCCAGCCGCCGCGCCGCGCCGGCCAGCGATCCCTCCGCCACCACGGTGGCGAATACCGCCATTCGATTGAGTTTATCCACGATTATGAAGTTTTACTTAATCAAGAAAGCATGAATATGGCACTAATCACGGCTATTGTTAAGGACTAGAGTAAACACCACGCAGCAGGCACATCGGCCTGCGTCACGATACTGAACCTATCCCCGAAGGAGCATGCAGATGAAAGTAGCCATTATTGGAGCAACCGGTTTTGTTGGCCGCCGCGTGGTGGATGAAGCGCTGGCTCGCGGTATTCAGGTGACGGCAATCGCCCGCCAGAAAAAAGATTTGCCGGAGCACGCCAACCTGACCGTCGCGCTGGGCGACGTTGCCGATGCCGCCTGGCTGGCGGGGCAATTGCGCGGTCAGGATGCGGCGATCAGCGCCTACAACCCCGGCTGGGGCGAAGACAACCTGTATGAGAAAACCCTCCGCGGCGCCCAACAGATCCTCACCGCGGTCGAACAGGCCGGCGTCAAGCGCCTGCTGGTGGTCGGCGGCGCCGGCAGCCTGGAAGTGGCGCCCGGCGTTGAACTGGTGGATACGCCGCAGTTCCCGGAAAATATCCGCCCCGGCGCGCAGGCGGTGCGCGATCTGCGCAACAAACTGCGCAATGAATCGGCGCTCGACTGGACCTATCTCTCGCCGGCCGCCCTGCTGGAGCCTGGCAAACGCACCGGCCAGTTCCGCCTCGGCACCACGCAACTGTTGATGAACGGCGAAGCGCCGGCCAACATTTCGGTAGAAGACCTGGCGGTCGCTATCGTTGATGAAATTGAAAAGCCTCAGTTTATTCGCGCGCAATTCACCGCCGCCTACTAACCGCCCCACCGCCAGGCCGCCCGGCCTGGCGTTTTCCGCGCAGGCTCCGCCGCCAATATTCTGAGTTTCTAAGGTTTCCTTAAGTTTCATCCGGTAGATTTCAAAGCATTATCTACTTTCAGGATCCCGATTCGGCAATGTGGTTACGTCAACGCTTACGGTGCAACAGCCTCGGTTTTACCCTCGCCACCGCCCTGTTCTTCACTCTGTTTCAAAACGCGTTATTCCTGCATCGCGCCTGGTCGTATATCACCTTCGATAGCGTCCACAGCGTGATTTTCGCTGCCAGCATGCCGGTGGTGATCTTCTGTGCGCTGAATATCATCTTCAGCGTGTTGACCGTGCCGTACCTGCGCAAGCCGCTGATCATCTTTTTCTTGCTCGGCAGCGCCGCAGCCAACTATTTCATGTTCAGCTATGGTGTGGTGATCGACGGCAACATGATGCAAAACGCCTTCGAAACCAACCCTCAGGAGGCGACGGCGCTGCTGACGCCGCGCATGGGATTGTGGCTGGCGCTGCTCGGCATTCTGCCGGCGGTAGCGGTCTGCTTCACCCAGATTCGCCAGACTCGCCCCTGGTGGTACATGGTTGGACTGCGCGCCGCCAACGTCATGCTGTCGCTGGCGGTGATCCTGATCGTCGCCGCGCTGTTCTACAAAGATTATGCTTCGCTGATCCGCAACAATAAAAGCGTGGTGAAGATGTTGACCCCTTCCAACTTCGTCGCCGGCACCATCAAGTTTACCGAACAGCGTTACTTCACCCGCAATCTGCCGCTGGTCAAGATCGGCGAGGACGCGCGCAAAGGGCCGCTGATCGCCGGGCAGGCCAAGAAAACGCTGGTGATCCTGGTGGTGGGCGAAACCGCCCGCGCCGAAAACTTCTCTCTCGGCGGCTACGGGCGCGAAACCAACCCGCGCCTGAAGCAGGACAACGTGGTCTACTTCAAGAACGCCAGTTCCTGCGGCACCGAAACGGCGATCTCCGTGCCCTGCATGTTCTCCAACATGCCGCGCAAGGAGTACGACGCGACTCAGGCGGCGCATCAGGAAGGCATGCTCGACGTGCTGGCGCATGCCGGCGTCAGCGTGCTGTGGCGCGATAACGACGGCGGCTGCAAAGGCGCCTGCGACCGGGTGCCGCACATCGACATGACCAAGCTGAAACTGCCGCAGGACTGCAACGGCGAGGTTTGCATGGACAACGCGCTGCTGTATAAACTGAACGACTATATCAATGGCCTGAAAGACGACGGCGTGATCGTGCTGCACCAGATGGGCAGCCACGGCCCGGCTTACTACCGCCGCAGCACGCCAGAATTCCAGACATTTTCGCCGACCTGCAACAGCAATCAGATCCAGGATTGCAGCCATGAACAGCTGGTGAACACCTACGACAACTCCATCCTGTATACCGACGCGATGCTCGATGCCACCATCAAGCTGCTGCGGCAGTATGACGGGCGGTTCAATACCGCGCTGGTCTATTTGTCCGATCACGGCGAATCGCTGGGGGAAAACGGCATGTATCTGCACGGCACGCCCTATGTCTTCGCGCCGAGCCAGCAGACGCACGTGCCTTTCCTGATGTGGATGTCGGCCGACTATCAGCGCAATTTCGGCGTCGATCGCCAGTGCCTGAACGCGCTGGCGGAAAAGGGCGACGTGTCGCAGGATAACCTGTTCCACACCCTATTGGGCATGCTGAACGTACAGACCCGCGAATATCAATCCCGGCTGGATATCCTGCAGCCTTGCCGCAACGCGGCGTAAGCGCTTAACTTCCGCGTGCCGCTGGGGCACAATAGTTTGCAGACAACCGGCGTTTTGTGCGCCGGTTTTTTTATTCCCATTGACCTAGACCAATCGGTCTATTATGCTCGGCACCATGATGACCAAATCAACGCATTGCAACGTGGATACACGTGAACATCTGCTCGCCACCGGCGAAACCCTCAGCCTGCGCCTGGGCTTTACCGGCATGGGGCTGAGCGAACTGCTGGCCACTGCGGGCGTGCCGAAAGGCTCGTTCTACCACTATTTTCGCTCGAAGGAAGCCTTCGGCGAAGCGATGCTGCAACGCTATTTCGCCCATTATGACGCACAAATGCAGGCGCTGTTTGCCGACAGGCGCGGCGATGCCCGCCACCAGCTGCTCGGCTATTACGCTCAGGCCATCAGCTACCACTGCCGCAGCGAATGCCACAACGCCTGCCTGGCGGTGAAGCTTTCCGCCGAGGTGAGCGATCTGTCGGAACCGATGCGTCATGCGCTGGAAACGGGCACCGCTCGCGTGATCGGCCACCTGCAGGAGGCCATCGAGCGCGGTATCGCCGAGGGCTCGCTGTCGGTGGCCATGAGCCCCGCGGCGACCGCAGAAACGCTGTATTCACTGTGGCTCGGTGCCTCGCTGCGCGCCAAGATCCGTCACTCGCTGGCGCCGTTAACCAGCGCGCTGGAAAGCATCGAGTTGCTGCTGCGCCCGCCGCAAGCGTAACGGTAACAATTTCTTTTTATTGAAAATGCAGTTCGTGGTTTTTTATCGCTCATTACTAGACGACCGGTCTATTAAATACAGGATGCACTATGAAGACTGAAAAATTGCTCTCTCCGCTGAAGGTTGGCGCCATCACCCTGCCCAACCGCGTGTTTATGGCTCCGCTGACGCGTTTGCGCAGCATCGAGCCGGGCGACATTCCTACGCCGCTGATGGCGGAATATTATGCACAGCGCGCCAGCGCCGGCCTGATCGTGACCGAAGCGACCCAGGTTTCCTTCCAGGCGAAAGGCTACGCCGGCGCGCCGGGGTTGCATACGCCGGAGCAGATCGCCGCATGGAAAAACATCACGCAGGCAGTGCATGACAACAACGGCCATATTGCCGTGCAGCTGTGGCACGTAGGCCGCATCTCCCACGCCAGCCTGCAGCCGGGCGGGCAAGCACCGGTCGCCCCTTCGGCAATCAACGCCGAAACCCGCACCACCGTGCGTGATGAAACCGGCGCCTGGGTGCGCGTGCCGACCTCCACGCCGCGTGCGCTCGAAACCAGCGAGATCCCGGGCATCGTCAACGATTTCCGCCAGGCGACCGCCAACGCGCGGGAAGCCGGCTTCGACTTCATCGAACTGCATGCTGCGCACGGCTATTTGCTGCATCAATTCATGTCACCGGCCTCCAACCAACGTACCGATCAATACGGCGGCAGCATCGAGAATCGCACTCGCCTGACGCTGGAAGTGGTCGACGCCACCATCGCCGAATGGGGTTCCGAGCACATCGGCATCCGCATCTCGCCGCTGGGGCCGTTCAACGGGCTAGACAACGGTGAAGATCAGGAAGAAGCGGCGCTGTATCTGGTGGAAGAGCTGAATAAGCGCAACATCGCTTACCTGCACATCTCCGAACCGGACTGGGCCGGCGGCAAACCGTATTCCGACGCCTTCCGCGACTCGGTGCGCGCCCACTTTAACGGGGTGATCGTCGGCGCCGGCGCCTACACCGCCGAGAAAGCCGAAGCGTTGATCGAAAAAGGCTTCATCGACGCGGTGGCCTTCGGCCGCAGCTACATCGCCAACCCGGATCTGGTAGAGCGTTTCCGTCAGCACGCTCCGCTGAACGAACCTAAGCCGGAAACCTTCTACGGCGGCGGCGCCGAAGGCTATACCGACTATCCGTTTCTGGCGAAGTAACCCTTCCTGACCCCAACGGCCACGCAATCGCATGGCCGTTTTTTTGTGCGCCGCGCGCAAAAAGGCCCGCACGAGGCGGGCCGGTGTTCCCTGGTGTTGTTCTCTATTGCCGTTCAATTTTTACACGATTGCCGCTGGAATAGATAATTGATTGTGCAGATCAATTACTCTGTATCGATCGGTACGCTCGATCAATATTTAGACAGCGCTGACGGAAAACTAATACGTGACATCGTCACGCACTCGTCACGTTGAATTCCCTTGCGGGACAAGGCTATACTCGCTTGTGCTTCAATCCACCCGCCGTCTGCCACGGCACAGCCAATTCAGAGGAATTATGCGCTTACTCCATACCATGATCCGCGTCGGTGACCTGCAACGCGCCATCGACTTCTACACCAAGGTATTAGGCATGCGCCTGCTGCGCACCAGCGAAAACCCGGAGTACAAATACTCCCTGGCTTTCGTCGGCTATACGGAAGAGAGCGAAGGCGCAGTTATCGAACTGACCTATAACTGGGGCACCGACAGCTACGACATGGGCACCGCCTTCGGCCACCTGGCGCTGGGCGTGGACGACGTTGCCGCCACCTGCGACAGCATCCGCCGCGCAGGCGGCAAGGTCACCCGCGAAGCCGGCCCGGTGAAAGGCGGCACCACGGTCATCGCCTTCGTCGAGGATCCGGACGGCTACAAAATCGAGCTGATCGAAAACAAACACGCCGGCCAGGGCCTCGGCCACTAAGCCTCCCCTTCAGGGCGCGCTGCGCCCTGCTGATTCTCCGCGCGATAGCGCCTGCAACCGGGCGCAAAATTTGCCATAATGCGCGCTGCATTCGATGAAGATAAGAAACTGATGGCCGAAAAAAGTGATCTTAACGCCCTGAGTGGTCGTTTTCGTGGGTTTTATCCCGTAGTAATAGATGTTGAAACCGCCGGCTTTAACGCCAATACCGATGCGTTGCTGGAGATCGCCGCCGTCACGCTGAAAATGGATGAAGATGGCTGGCTGCAGCGGGACGAAACCCTGCACTTCCACGTGGAGCCTTTCGAGGGCGCCAACCTGCAGCCGGAAGCGCTGGCGTTTAACGGCATCGATCCGCACAACCCGCTGCGCGGCGCGGTCAGCGAATATGACGCGCTGCACGCTATTTTCAAAGCGGTGCGCAAAGGGCTCAAGGATCGCGGTTGCAACCGTGCCATTATCGTGGCGCACAACGCTAACTTCGATCACAGCTTCCTGATGGCCGCGGCCGAACGCGCCGGCCTGAAGCGCAACCCGTTCCATCCGTTCGCTACCTTCGACACCGCCGCGCTGAGCGGCCTGGTGCTGGGCCAAACGGTGTTGGCGAAGGCCTGTATCGCGGCCGGAATGCCGTTCGACAGCAGCCAGGCGCACTCTGCGCTGTACGACACCGAGCAAACCGCCCTGCTGTTTTGCGAGCTGGTTAATCGCTGGAAACGTCTCGGCGGTTGGCCGCTGCCCGCCGGCGATCTCGCCGAATAAGCCCAACGAAAAAGGCGGCCCAGTTTGCACTGGCGCCGCCCGTTACGCGATAACCGCAAGCCCGTCGATTAAGACTGCTGGTCTTCCTGCGCTTTATACTTTTCTGCCGTTTCTTTGATCAGCTGCTGCAGTTCGCCGCGCTGATACATTTCGATAATGATATCGCAACCGCCGACCAGCTCACCGTCTACCCACAGCTGCGGGAACGTCGGCCAGTTGGCGTATTTTGGCAGCTCGGCGCGGATGTCCGGGTTCTGCAGAATGTCCACGTAAGCGAAACGCTCGCCGCAGGCGGACAGCGCTTGCACAGCCTGTGCGGAGAAGCCGCAGCTCGGCAGCTTTGGCGAACCTTTCATGTACAGCAGAATCGGGTTTTCAGCGATCTGGTGCTGAATTTTTTCAAGTGTCGTCGTCATTTATTGCTTCCTCAAGCCACATTTCATGGCTACAACATGCATCACGCGGGCTATTGTAGCGGCTGGAACAGTCGCAAGAAAACGCCATCTTTTGCAAGGATATTCACCCGCCGCCGATCGCGTTTCACCGGCCACGTCATTCCGGTCAAAACATACGTTGAGAATAACATTTTTAATCCGACCATTTCACTAATATATTGCGCGGCGCTGACGGCGCGGATTAATTATATCCATAGCCCCCTGCCGGCGCTTTTTCATACACCAACGGGCTGATTTTGAACCAAAAAAAATGTCATTAACGTTTTCTCACAATATGGATTATTATTTATGAGTTCTTCGCTGTTTTATATGGCGAAATTCGGGAATACTGTAACTCTTTCGATATCCGTTTCGGGGCCAAGGTTGGTGACGTCGACATGCGTTTAATTCTTACGCTCTTTGCGCTGCTGTTTACGCAGCTCTTCTTCAATTTGGCGCACGCTGCGCCACAGGCGCGTGTTGCCGCCGAGCAGCGTAAAAGCCATGCTAATGAAGCGCGGCCCGATGACCGCAGAAAAAAGAAAGCGGACAAAACCGCTAAAAAAGCCAAAGTGACGGCCCCCGCGAAAAAAACCAAGACCGCCAAGGCGAAAAGCGAGAAAAGCGCGAAAAAGATCGCCAGCGCCAAACCCAAGGCCAAAGCGCAGAAAACCGCCAAGATTAAAGTCACCCCGCCGAAAAAGGGCTACAAAAAAGGCTACGGCCGCCACCGCGAAGCCGGTATGGCCACCGCCAAGCTGGCGCGTGATGAAAAACCGTTGAAACTCAGCCCGGCGCACAAAAAACGCTATCAGCATGCCAAGCAGACCGCGATGGCCAAGCTGATGGGCCAGATGGGCAAACCTTACCGCTGGGGCGGCAGCTCGCCGCGCACCGGTTTCGACTGCAGCGGCCTTATCTATTACGCCTATAAAGACGTGGTAAAAATCAAGATGCCGCGCACCGCCAACGAGATGTACCACCTGCGCGACGCGGCGCCGATCAAGAAAAGCGAACTGGAAAGTGGCGATCTGGTGTTCTTCCGCATCAACAACCGCGGCGTGGCGGATCATGTCGGCGTTTATCTCGGCAACGGCAAATTCATCCAGTCGCCGCGCACCGGCGAAGAGATCCGCATCAGCCAGCTCGACAACGACTATTGGCAAAACCACTACATCGGCGCGCGCCGCGTAGTAACGCCGAAAACCATTCGTTAATTCCCTGCTCTGCGCGGTTGCGGCCCCGGTCGCAACCGCCTGCTCAAGCTATCACCCATCACACCGCCTCACGCGCATTTCTCGCTTTTCTTCCTGTTTTTTATGATGAAAATTGTTAAGATTGAAAGACCACAATAAAAAACGGCCCATTCGGCTCCCGCTCCGGCGGAAAAAGAGTGGCGCTGTAAAGGAGGAAGCAATGTCGTTTGAATTACCTGCATTACCGTATGAGAAAAACGCGCTCGAGCCGCACATCTCCGCCGAGACCCTGGAATACCACTACGGCAAACACCACAACACCTACGTGGTTAACCTGAACAACCTGGTGAAAGGCAGCGAGTTCGAGGGCAAATCGCTCGAAGAGATCATCAAGACCTCAAACGGCGGCGTCTTCAACAACGCCGCGCAGGTGTGGAACCACACCTTCTACTGGCACTGCCTGTCGCCACAGGGCGGCGGTGAACCGCAGGGCGAACTGGCGGCGGCGATCGTCAAATCCTTCGGTTCTTTCGCTGCGTTCAAAGAGCAGTTTACCGATGCCGCAGTGAAAAACTTCGGTGCCGGTTGGACCTGGCTGGTGAAAAAACCGGACGGCGCGCTGGCGATCGTCAACACCTCCAACGCGGCCACCCCGCTGACCGGTGAAGACAAACCGCTGCTGACCGTTGACGTGTGGGAACACGCGTATTACATCGATTACCGCAATGCGCGTCCAAAATACCTGGAAAACTTCTGGGCGTTGGTCAACTGGACCTTCGCAGCGGAAAACCTGGCGTAAACGCAGGTTCTGAGGTGATGAGGCGCAGCCAGGCTGCGCCTTTTTTATAACCGGGGGTAAATCAGTTCAACGCGGCAACGAAGCTGAAAGCGATAATGACCGCCAAGGCGCAGACGGTGGTGAACAGCGACATCTTCAATTCGGTATCCATGACAACTCCTTTAAAATGGGCTTTCCTAAGGATAAAAGGCGTACAATTAGTACGTCAAATCATTTTCCCACAGTTCGCCGATAAAATCTTGTTATCATTTCCCAGTTTATAATCTCGATTACCTCTTCCACTTTTGTTCAATATGCGACAAAATTCGCAGTTCACAACTGCGTACCGGCATCCATGCCCCTCCTGATTAAGCGCTGAAGACTTCAACACACTAAAAACTCAGTTTTCGCTTCTCTGGAGAAGGATCTACGTAGGCAAACGATTAACATCACACTTACATGCTGTAAACATGTGAGTTCAGGAGTCATTCCTTACATGGCAACGATTAAAGATGTGGCCAAACGCGCGGGCGTTTCCACCACCACCGTTTCGCACGTCATCAATAAGACTCGTTTCGTCGCCGAAGAGACCAAAGCGGCCGTGTGGGCCGCCATCAAAGAGCTGCACTACTCGCCGAGCGCCGTGGCGCGCAGCCTGAAAGTCAATCACACCAAGTCGATCGGCCTGCTGGCCACCTCGAGCGAAGCACCCTACTTTGCCGAAGTGATCGAGGCGGTGGAAAACAGCTGCTACAGCAAAGGCTACACCCTGATCCTGTGCAACTCGCACAACAATCTGGACAAGCAGCGCGCCTACCTGGCGATGCTGGCGCAAAAGCGCGTCGACGGCCTGCTGGTCATGTGCTCCGAGTACCCGGATCAGCTGCTGGGCATGCTGGAAGATTACCGCAACATCCCGATGGTGGTGATGGACTGGGGCGCCGCGCGCGGCGACTTCACCGACACCATCATCGATAACGCGTTCGAAGGCGGCTATCTGGCCGGCCGTTACCTGATCGAGCGCGGCCACCGCGATATCGGCGCCATTCCGGGCCAGCTGTCGCGCAACACCGGCGGCGGCCGTCACCAGGGCTTTATGAAGGCGCTGCAGGAAGCGCATATCGACATTCGCGAAGAGTGGATCGTCCAGGGTGACTTCGAGCCGGAGTCCGGCTACAAGGCGATGCACCAAATCCTGTCGCAAAAACAGCGGCCGACCGCGGTATTCTGCGGCGGCGATATCATGGCGATGGGCGCCATCTGCGCGGCCGACGAGCTGGGGCTGCGGGTGCCGCAGGATATTTCCGTGATCGGCTACGACAACGTGCGCAACGCCCGCTACTTCACCCCGGCGCTGACCACCATTCACCAGCCGAAAGAGCGTCTGGGCGAAATGGCCTTCACCATGCTGCTGGATCGCATTATCAGCAAACGCGAAGAGTCGCAGGTGATCGAAGTGCATCCGAAGCTGATCGAACGCCGCTCGGTCGCCGACGGCCCATTCATCGACTACCGCCGCTAATCCCCCGCGCCGGAAGCCTGCGCGGCTTCCGGTTCCACCTCGCTCAGCCACTCCTGATTCAGCGTCTCCCCATCGCCCAGATACGCCAGCAGCCAGCTCATCGCCGGTGACGGTTTATCCTGCTGCCAGGTCAGGCAGCAAGGGCTGGCGGGAAACGGCTGCTGCAGCTGCAACGCCGTCAGCTCACCGCGCTGCACCCGCGGCAGCGCCCGATGCGCCGGCATCATGCCGACGCACAGCCCGGCGCACAAACAGTCGAGCGCCGAAGTCCAATCCGGCACCACCAGCCGCCGCTGGTTATCCAGCGTCCAGGTGACGCGCTTGGGCAGATTGCGCGAGGTGTCCTCCAGGCAAAGCGAAGGGTACGGCCGCAGCTGATCGTCATTCAGCGGCCCCGTCAACTGCGCGAGAGGATGTTGCGGGCTGGCCACACACAGCCAGTTCATATAACCCATGTCGCGGAAGGCGAAGCCGCCGCCGACCGGCACCGCGCGCGTGGCGCCGATCGCCATGTCCGCCCTGCCGTCCACCAAGGCATCCCACACGCCGTTGAACACCTCGGGTTGCAGCATCAATTCGACGTCGGGGAAATGACGGTAGAAATCCAGCACCAGTTGGCGGCTGCGCTGCGGTTTGACGATGATGTCGACCGCGATATTCAGCTGGCCGCGCCACCCGTTGGCCACCTGCTGACAGTGGCGGCGGGTGTCGAGCATTTTTTTGATAACAACTCGCGCATCTTTGATAAACAGCGCACCGGCGGGCGTCAACTCCACATCGCGATGACGCCGCTCAAACAGCGGCACCGCCAGCCATTGCTCCAGCTGCCGTACGGTATAGCTGACGGCCGACGGCACCCGGTGCAGCTCCTGCGCCGCCGCGCTGAAACTGCCGGTGCGCGCCACCGCATCGACCACTTCAAGAGAATATTCAGACCACATCGCCTTGCCTTCAATTTTTTTAACAGCACTTTGCAAATATTACCGTTTCACAAGCAGAGATCCAGCCGGATACACTGGCCGGCGCTAAAAACCTGCGACATTAAAATATTAACGAGAAATACCATGCGAAATTCCTTTGGCTTTATGTTCTACCTCGCCGGCCTGAGCATGCTGGGTTATCTGGCGACCGATATGTACCTGCCCGCCTTCGGCGCCATGCGGGAGGAACTGCAAATTTCCGCCGGCGCGGTGAGCGCCAGCCTGAGCATCTTCCTGGCCGGCTTCGCCTTCGCGCAGCTGCTGTGGGGGCCGCTCTCCGACCGTCTGGGCCGCAAACCGGTATTATTGATCGGGCTGACGCTGTTCGCCCTCGGTTGCCTGGGCATGCTGTGGGTGGAAAACGCCGTGCAGCTCTGGATCCTGCGCTTTATTCAGGCCGTCGGCGTCTGCGCCGCCGCCGCCATCTGGCAAGCGCTGGTGGTTGACCGTTACCGCGAAGGCCAGGCCAACCGCGTGTTCGCCACCATTATGCCGCTGGTAGCGCTGTCGCCGGCGCTGGCACCGCTGCTCGGCGCCTGGTTGCTGAACCACGCCAGCTGGCGCGCGATCTTCGCCGCACTGTTGGCCATCACCGCGCTGCTGCTGCTGCCAACGCTTCTGCTCAAAGAGCGCGCCAAAACGCAGCCCAGCGCCGATGCGCCAAAAAACGGCGTCAGCTTTTGGCAACTGTTGAGATCCCCGGTGTTCAGCGGCAACGTCGCCATGTACGCCGCCTGCTCGGCCGGCTTCTTCGCCTGGCTGACCGGCTCGCCGTTCATCCTCGGTGACATGGGCTACAGCCCGAGCGATATCGGCCTGAGCTATGTGCCGCAAACGCTGGCCTTCCTGCTGGGTGGCTACGGCTGCCGCGCCGCGCTCAAGCGCATCAACGGCAAAACCCTGCTGCCGTGGCTGCTGGTAGCTTATGGTGTCAGCATGGTGGCGCTGTATCTGGTGGCGACCCTGACCGATCCGACGCTCACTACGCTGCTGATCCCATTCTGCGTGATGGCGCTGGTCAACGGCGCCGGCTACCCGATCATGGTGGCGAATGCGCTGATGCCGTTCCCGGAAAGCAGCGGCAAGGCCGCCGCGCTGCAAAATACGCTGCAGTTGGGGCTGTGCTTTGTGGCGAGCATGCTGGTGTCGGCATTTATTGCCCAGCCGCTGTTGGCGACGGTGACGGTGATGGTGTCTACGGTAATCCTGGCCGCGCTGGGGTATTTCCTGCAGCGGGGAAAAGCGGCCGATGCGCAGCAAAAGCCGCAGCGGGAACATGCTAACTCAGCGTCATAATTGCCAAGTTTAATAATCACTTAAAGAATATGCGTGCCGAGTGCGATTTACAGTTGAGTCAACGCCTCGGCACGCCTATACTCAAAAACAACCTTGTAAAGTAACACCTTATAATCTCTATATCTCAATTAGCGCTTGTGTACGCGCTTTGCGTCACACTCTTTTTTTTAAGGATGCGTTTATCCCGCGCCGTTCGCGCCGGGTCGCTTCTTTAAATTTCCTCTGTTCATAGTCGGATATCAGACGCCGCGGGCCTATTTTCCGCCGGTAAACGTATGCACCCGCAGAAATTGTCTAAGCTGTTTCCTAACGGGTCATCAGTCAGAAGAAGGTGATGGAGAAGCTATGAGTTCATCGTGTATAGAAGATCTGAGCATCCAGGACAATCAGTGGTACCGTATCGCGCACGAAATGCTCGGCCTGGCCGGCATTGAAATCAACGGTTCGCGCCCCTTCGATATTCAGGTTAAAAACCCCGATTTCTTTAAACGCGTTTTGCAGCAAGGTTCGCTGGGCCTGGGCGAAAGCTATATGGACGGCTGGTGGGAATGCGAGCGGCTGGATATGTTCTTCCAGCGCGTGGTCAGCGCCGGGCTGGAGAAGAAACTCCCCCACCACCTGAAAGATACCCTGCGTATCGCCGCCGCGCGCCTGACCAATCTGCAATCGAAAAAGCGCGCCTGGATCGTCGGCAAAGAACATTACGATCTCGGCAACGATCTGTTTACCCTGATGCTCGATCCTTACATGCAATATTCCTGCGGCTACTGGAAAGACGCCACCACGCTGGAGGAGGCACAGGAAGCCAAGCTGCGGATGATCTGCGAGAAACTGCAGCTGCAACCGGGCATGCGCTTGCTGGACATAGGCTGCGGCTGGGGCGGCCTCTCCGCCTATGCGGCAAAAAATTACGGCGTATCGGTGGTCGGCGTGACCATCTCCGCAGAACAGCAGAAGCTGGCTCAGGCGCGCTGCGCCGGGCTGGATGTGCAGATCCTGCTGCAGGATTACCGCGATCTGCATCAGCAGTTCGATCGCATCGTGTCCGTCGGCATGTTCGAGCACGTCGGGCCGAAAAACTACCGCACCTATTTCAATGTGGTAGAACGCAATCTGGCGCCGCACGGTCTGTTCCTGCTGCACACCATCGGCTCCAACAAAACCGACATGAACGTCGATCCGTGGATCAACAAGTACATTTTCCCGAACGGCTGCCTGCCTTCAGTGAGCCATATCGCCGAAGCCAGCGAGGGCCATTTCGTGATGGAAGACTGGCACAACATCGGCGCCGACTACGACCGCACGCTGATGGCCTGGTTCGAGCGCTTCAAACAGGCGTGGCCGCAGCTTGCCCCGCGCTATTCCGAACGCTTCGAGCGGATGTTCAGCTATTACCTGAACGCCTGCGCCGGCGCATTCCGGGCGCGCGATCTGCAGCTGTGGCAGGTGGTGTTCAGCCCCAAAGGCGTTGAAGGCGGCATCCGCGTCGCCCGCTGAATGCTTTCCCGATAAAAAAACCCCGGCAACATCATTGCCGGGGCTTTTTTTTGCTCTTTTGGACCCTGCGGGTTAACCGCAATAAACGCGGATGATTTTATCGTCGCTGTCGCCAAGGAAGTTCAGGCGGCGCAGGTTGAAATCCATGGTGACGGCAGAGTTGTACGGAATGGCGCGCACCTTGGCGTCGATCCGCACGCCTTCCAGCGAGGTCATCGGTTTGCCGACGAAGTTTTGATACTGCGAAGCGCCGCAGGTATCATCCGCATCGGCCATTTGCGCGCCCGCGCCCTGCTCAGGCGAACTGCTGCAGGCGCTCAGCGCCAGCAACGCGGTTAACAACAACGTTTTCCCATAAAACTTCACGCGTTTCTCCTCTCTGCTTATGATTCGATTCCGGCGGCAACGCCCGAATCGCTGTCAGTCTTTGTGCGCCGGCGCCATCGCCGCCGCCAGCGCCGCTTCCCGATTGGCCAGCACGCGCTCGACGGTGTCCACCACCGCCTGCGTTTGCGGATCGATCTCGATGTTCACCTTGTCACCCAGGCGTTTCTTACCCAGCGTGGTGCGATCCAGCGTTTCCGGGATCAGGTGCACGCAGAAACGGTTATTCACCACTTCGCCGATGGTCAGGCTAATGCCGTCGATGCCGATGAAGCCTTTGTGCAGCACATATTTCATCAATTCGGCATTCGGCATGCGCAGCCATACCTGCCGGTTATTTTCCGAGGTATAAATCTTGGCCACTTCCGCCGTGCAGATAATATGGCCGGACATCAAATGGCCGCCAATTTCGTCATTGAACTTCGCCGCGCGCTCGATATTGACGATGTCGCCCAGCGCCAGATCGCCGAGGTTGGTCAGGCGCAGCGTTTCTTTAATCAAATCGAAGCTGACGCGGTTGCCTTCCACCGCGGTGACGGTCAGGCAGCAGCCGTTATGGGCCACCGACGCGCCCAGCTCCAGCCCCGGCAGCAGCTCGGCAGGCATTTCGATCACGTGGGTGCGGAAATTGGGTTTCTCATCAATGGCGACCAGCGGCGCGGTGCCTTGTACGATACCGGTGAACATATGTGCCTCTTTTACTAAATAGGTTAAAACGCTATCGGCAGTTTGCCCCAGTTGGCGCTGAAAACCAAATCCGCGACGGCAAAAAACGAATGGCTGCGCATTTAATAACTATTTATCTGCGGCGTTTGCTTAACGACGCCGAGCAGGTACAATCTTTTTGACAAAATTCCGCTATTTTAATTGTTGTCCTCTCGCGGCAGCCCTCCCTCCCACATATATAAATAGAAAAGGTGTATGCGTGCAGAAGTACTTAATTGAAGCGCGTAGTTTATTGGCTCTCGCTATCCCGGTCATCATCGCGCAAATATCGCAAACCGCCATGGGCGTGGTGGATACCATCATGGCCGGCGCTTACAGCGCCACCGACATGGCGGCGGTTGCGGTCGGCACTTCAATCTGGCTGCCGGCCATCCTGTTCGGCCACGGCCTGCTGCTGGCACTGACCCCGGTTATCGCCCAGCTCAACGGCGCCGGGCGTCGCGATCGCATCGCTCACCAGGTGCGCCAGGGTTTTTGGCTGGCTTCCGGCGTGTCCGTGCTGCTGATCGTCGTGCTGTATAACTGCAAGTTCGTCATCGACATGATGCACAACATCGATCCGCAGCTGGCGGATAAAGCCGTCGGTTATCTGCACGCCATCATGTGGGGGGCGCCGGGTTATCTGTTCTTTCAGGTGATGCGCAACCAGTGCGAGGGGCTGTCCAAAACCAAGCCCGGCATGGTGATCGGCTTCCTCGGCCTGCTGGTGAATATCCCGATCAACTACATCTTCATCTACGGCAAATTCGGCATGCCGGAGCTGGGCGGCGTCGGCTGCGGCGTCGCCACCGGCAGCGTCTACTGGATCATGTTCCTGATGATGCGCGGCTACGTGAAGCGCGCGCCGTCGCAGCGCGACATCAAACGCCAAACCGGCGATCTCGGCGGCCCGGACTGGGCGGCGCTGAAACGCCTGATCGGCATCGGCATGCCGGTGGCGCTGGCGCTGTTCTTCGAAGTCACTCTGTTCGCCGTGGTGGCGCTGCTGGTGTCGCCACTGGGGATCGTCGCGGTCGCCGGCCACCAGATCGCGCTTAACTTCAGCGCGCTGATGTTCGTACTGCCGCTGTCGCTGGGCGTCGGCGCCACCATCCGCGTCGGTTATCGTCTGGGGGAAGGCTCGGTCGAAGGTGCGCGCGTCGCCGCTTACTCCGCCATCGGCGTCGGCATCACCATGGCCGTCTGCACCGCGCTGTTTACCGCCGCCTTCCGCGAACCGATCGCCCTACTGTACAACGACAGCCCGGCGGTGGTGGCGATGGCCTCGCAGCTGATGCTGCTGGCGGCGCTGTACCAGATCTCGGATTCTGTCCAGGTGATCGGCAGCGGCGTGCTGCGTGGTTATAAAGATACCCGCGCGATCTTCTTCATCACCTTCATTGCTTATTGGGTGTTGGGCCTGCCGAGCGGCTATCTGCTGGCGTTAACCGACGCGGTGGTGCCGGCGATGGGGCCGAGCGGTTTCTGGATTGGCTTTATCATCGGCCTGACCTTCGCCGCCATCATGATGGCGCTGCGCATGCGCTGGCTGCAGAAACAGCCGACCACCGTCATCCTGCAGCGATCCACGCGCTGAATCCGCTCCCGGCCGGTTTCATCCCCGGCCGGGCTGCGGTTTGCGGAAAAAAACGCCGGACTGCGCACAACCTCAGCAATCGCGTGAAATACCAAATAAAATTGCGCTTTTCCCCTTGCCAGCACGCGGGTAGCTCGTTAATATTCGTCCCCGCTGTCAGCCATGACAGACAGGAAAAGATGCGTCCGTAGCTCAGTTGGTTAGAGCACCACCTTGACATGGTGGGGGTCGGTGGTTCGAGTCCACTCGGACGCACCAAATTCCTGAAGCAGTACAGTGCGTCCGTAGCTCAGTTGGTTAGAGCACCACCTTGACATGGTGGGGGTCGGTGGTTCGAGTCCACTCGGACGCACCAAATTTCAGAAGCAGCGCAGTGCGTCCGTAGCTCAGTTGGTTAGAGCACCACCTTGACATGGTGGGGGTCGGTGGTTCGAGTCCACTCGGACGCACCATATTGCTGATTCACCTCCCCCTGTCGCGTTATACTTCCCGTTATTTCGTCTCTGCCCGACCGCCTGCTCGTTATGTCGATCGCGCCGTGCTACCGTCATCAGGAACGCCACATGACCATTTTTACCGCCAAAACCGCCTTTTTGCCGCTCGACAATGGCCTTGCCCGCCGTGAAGGCGTGATGAGCGACGGTTCGCCGGCGGCGGAAGTGCGTTTCGAAGCCGGCGCCTTCGGCCAGTTGCAAAAGCCCCCGCACGCGCTGCAAACCCGAGTGATATCCGGTGAATTCGAGTTCACTCTCGGCGGCGATACGCGAGTGGTGCGGGCCGGTGAGAGCCTGATATTGCCGGCCAACGTCGCCAGCGGCTGCTTCTGCCTGAGCGCCGGCGTGCTGCTGGAAATCCCCCTAACGCGGTAAGCCATATTTACAGAAAGGTTATTTGCGCAACAAGCGGCCCACAACGCGTTGCATTTGCGCCACATTTGGCCCCGTTTTGCTATATCCGCCGCACCGCCGCGGTTTTTTATTTTGTTTCCCGCCGCTTAGCCTTTATAATGCGCAACGTCTATCAGTTGAATGGTTTCAGCCCTTGATCTGCGAAAACGCAATAACAACACGATGTGATCTTACCCCGTTGCGCAGCATCCCCGCGCCCCCGCGCGGGCTGAATTTTTCCGCCCCACTTCAACTGTCGTCACCTATCCTTAACTATGTTTTTCACCACCAGGCACGGCCCAAATTCCCTACCGGCGTAAACCGCGCCGGTCAAATTCGTTTTTTTATCCATCACAACTTGTAGAAAACTCCGCCATGAAAAAGACCAAAATTGTTTGTACCATCGGTCCAAAAACCGAATCGGAAGAAATGCTGACCAACCTGCTCAATGCGGGCATGAACGTGATGCGTCTCAACTTCTCTCACGGCGACTATGAAGAGCACGGCAACCGCATCAAGAACATGCGCGCCGTGATGGCGAAAACCGGCATCAACGCCGGCATCCTGCTGGATACCAAAGGCCCGGAAATTCGCACCATGAAACTGGAAGGCGGCAAAGACGCCTCGCTGGTCGCCGGCCAAACCTTCACTTTCACCACCGACCAGAGCGTGATCGGCAACAGCGAACGCGTGGCGGTCACCTACGCCGGCTTCGCTGCCGACCTGAAGATCGGCAATACCGTGCTGGTTGACGACGGCCTGATCGGCATGGAAGTCACCAACGTGACCGAGAACGAAGTCGTTTGTAAAGTGCTGAACAACGGCGACCTGGGCGAGAACAAGGGCGTCAACCTGCCGGGCGTATCCATCCAGCTGCCTGCGCTGGCCGAAAAAGACAAACGCGACCTGATCTTCGGCTGCGAGCAAGGCGTCGACTTCGTGGCGGCGTCCTTCATCCGCAAACGCTCCGACGTGCTGGAGATCCGCGAACACCTGAAAGCCCACGGCGGCGAGCAAATCCAGATCATCTCCAAGATCGAAAACCAGGAAGGCCTGAACAACTTCGACGAGATCCTCGAAGCGTCCGACGGCATCATGGTTGCCCGTGGCGACTTGGGCGTGGAGATCCCGGTCGAAGAAGTGATCTTCGCCCAGAAGATGATGATCGAGAAATGCAACCGCGCGCGTAAAGTGGTGATCACCGCCACTCAGATGCTCGATTCCATGATCAAGAACCCGCGCCCTACCCGCGCGGAAGCCGGCGACGTTGCCAACGCCATCCTGGACGGCACCGATGCCGTCATGCTGTCCGGCGAGAGCGCCAAGGGCAAATACCCGCTGGAAGCGGTCAACATCATGGCGACCATCTGCGAGCGTACCGATCGCGTGATGCCAAGCCGCATCGACGCCCTGAACGATCGCCGCAAGCTGCGCATCACCGAAGCGGTGTGCCGGGGTGCGGTTGAAACCGCCGAGAAACTGGACGCGCCGCTGATCGTGGTCGCCACCAGCGGCGGCAAGTCAGCGAAATCCGTGCGTAAATACTTCCCGAACGCGGTGATCCTGGCGCTGACCACCAATGAAACCACCGCGCACCAGCTGGTGCTGAGCAAGGGCGTCATCCCGCAGATGGTCAAGGAAATCGCCTCTACCGACGACTTCTACCGCATCGGTAAAGAAGCCGCCCTGGCCAGCGGCCTGGCACAGAAAGGCGACGTCGTGGTGATGGTTTCCGGCGCGCTGGTGCCGAGCGGCACCACCAACACTGCCTCGGTACACGTGCTGTAATATAAAACGTGACATAATTGCCTTGATCAAAACGCCGCTTTGCGGCGTTTTTTTTATCGGCAGTAAACTATTTTTCTCAAAACGCAACCGCGATCCGCTCATTATTTAGCTAATAAAGAATCGGAGTAGTCCCATGGAAGCCGGCTGTTTTCCCTCGTTTTTTTAACTAATTTGTAAAACCAGATGCAAGTTTGAGCGAACGATCAAAATAAAGCACCTCAACACTAAAAAATTATTCTCTTTCGAAAAAAGTTTGTGTAATACTTGTAACGCTACATGGAGATTAACTCAATCTAGAGGGTGTTATAATGAATCGTACTAAACTGGTACTGGGCGCGGTAATCCTGGGTTCCACTCTGCTGGCTGGCTGCTCTAGCAACGCTAAAATCGATCAACTGTCTTCTGACGTTCAGACTCTGAACGCTAAAGTTGATCAGCTGAGCAACGACGTGAACGCAATGCGTTCTGACGTTCAAGCTGCTAAAGACGACGCAGCACGCGCTAACCAGCGTCTGGACAACCAAGCTCACGCTTACAAAAAGTAAGATAGCTTTGGTTATTGAAAACGGCGCACATTGTGCGCCGTTTTTTTTTGCCTGTCCCTTGGACTGGTTTTTCCTGCACCGCAGGCAAAAAAAGAGGCTCAGCACGCTGAACCCCTCTTCGACCACACAATCCTGCAAACTTAGTTCACGGAACTGATTGGCGCTGCCTTGAATGGGCTCTTATTCGCCTCAGGCGTCGCTGCAGGCGTCAAACTCACCGCCGACGGGCTCTCCCCTACGTTGACCAGCACCGGCATGCCAGAACGGCGTACAACCGCGCTATCGAACACGGCGCGATCGGTCTGAGCATCCGCAGCGAAGGCTTTCTCCGCTTTAGACAACGCAATCGGCATGGTCTGCGGATCGTCGCTTTCTACCCGCGACAGCGGCTGATGCACTTCCACATAGCGTTTGCCGTCCGGCTCAACCGAAATCTTCACCGGATCGTTGATCACCTGCACCCGCGTACCGCGCGGCACCTGATTGAACAGCGCTTCGATATCCGTCGGACGCAGACGAATGCAGCCGGAGCTGACGCGCATGCCGATACCGAAGTTGGCGTTGGTGCCGTGGATCAGGTATTCACCGCGCCCCATCGCCAGACGCAGGGCGAACAACCCCATCGGGTTCTCAGGGCCGGCCGGCACCACCGCTGGCAGCGTCACGCCCTGGGACTGATAGCGTTTGCGGATATTGGCGGTTGGCGTCCAGGTCGGGTTAGGGATCTTCTGGCTGACGGAGGTCACCTCCAGCGGCGTGTGCATCCCGGTCTGGCCGATACCGATCGGATAGACGATCACTTTGTTCTCGCCTTTCGGGTAGTAGTAAAGACGCAGCTCGGCCAGGTTGACGATGATCCCTTCACGCTTGGTGTCAGGCAGCAGCATTTGGGTCGGAATGGTCAGCACCGTACCCGGCTTGGGCAGGAACGGGTCAGTGCCGGGGTTGGCTTCCAGCATGCCCAGCAGGCCGATCTTGTAGTCGGCGGCGATCGCCTCCAGCGGACGGCCGTCGTTTGGCACGGTATAAGTGGTGTTTTCACCGATCAGACGGCTGTCCGGCGGCGGCAGCGGGTACTCGGTCGCACTGGCGGCCTGAGTGCCGGCCAATACGGTGGCGAAGACCATGCCCATTAAACTCAACGCACGTTTCATTATCATCCCTATATTTTTTTATGACGGTTCGCCCCCAAGGCTAACGAGCGCCTGGCGGTGGGTAAATCAGACAATACCTGATTAATACTAGCAACGCTGGTATCAAAGGCAATAAGTCCTCTAAAAATCAACACGTTATAACGTAATCGCCGCCGCTGATTGTCAACGAAACGTCAATAGGTAAGCTGCTGAAATATCACTGAATTGGGAGCATTGCCCAGGGGAAAACTGCGGATTGTAAAGACTCATTGACAAAGCGAAGGTATCAATGAGCCTTGAGGATACGGGCGTTATGGGTCAGGCCAGCTGCGCCGCTTTGCTGCGAATGGCGCGGATCATCGCCTCCAACCCCTGTGAACGCGAAGGCGTCAGATGTTGGCTGAGCGCCAACTCGCTGAAAAACGGCCGCACATCGAGATCGACGATCTGCTGTGGCGTCAATTGACGATAAAGAATAAACACCACCGCCAGCAGCCCTTTGACGATCGCCGCGTCGCTGTCGCCGTGAAACTCGACCTGCCCCTGCTCATCACGGCGCATCACGATCCATACCTGGCTCTGACAGCCGGAGATCAGGTTGCCGGCCTGCCGCTCGGCCTCGTCCAGCGGCGGCAATTTGGCGCCGAGTTCAATCACGTACAGGTATTTCTCCTCCCAGTTCAAACAGCGGGAGAAATTACGCACCAATTTATCTTTGTCCGGCAAATTCGCCATGGGGATCCTTTTGTACCGCCGGGGACGCGCCCCGGCCTAGCCTAATAGCTGATGAATGCGTTGCAGCCCGGCCACCAGCCGGTCCACCTCTTCGCGGGTATTATATAACGCCAGCGAAGCGCGGCACATGCTCGGCACCTGATAAAACGCCATCAGCGGCATTGCGCAGTGATGGCCGGTGCGAATGGCGATGCCGTACTGGTCGAGGAAGCTGCCGACATCATAGGCATGGTGCTCCCCCAGGTTGAAGGCGATCACCCCGGCGCGATGGGCCGGACCATAAACTTTCAGCGTCGGCACCTGCCTGAGCGCCTCCAGCGCATAGCGCATCAGCGACTGTTCATAATCGTGGATCGCATTCAGGCCCAGGGCTTCGACGTAATCGAACGCCGCCCCCAGCCCCATGATGCCGGCGGTGTTCGGCGAACCGGCCTCGAAGCGCCACGGCGGATCGGCGAAGGTGGTGCCCGCCGTCAGGCTGACCTGGCTGATCATCGAGCCGCCCCCTTCCCACGGCGGCATCTGCTGTAACAACGCCTGGCGGCCGTACAGCATGCCGATGCCGGAAGGGCCGTACAGCTTATGGCCGGAAAATACGTAAAAATCGCAGTCCAGCGCCTGAACATCGACGCGCTGGTGCATTACCGCCTGCGCGCCGTCCACCAGCACCGTCAGCTCCGGCGCCAGGGCTCTGGCGCGGGCGATGATGTCGCGCACCGGGTTGACGGTGCCCAGCACGTTGGAGACCTCGGTCAGCGCCAGCAGTTTGCAGGACGAGTCGACCAGCTCCGGCAGCAGCGCCAGATCCAGCGTACCGTCCGGCTGCAGCGGCCACACCCGCAGCTGCAGCCCGCGCTCCTGCGCCAGCATCTGCCACGGCACGATATTGGCGTGGTGCTCCATCTCGGTGATGAGAATCGCATCGCCCGGCTGCAGCAGGTGGCGGCCAAAGCTGTTGGCCACCAAATTGATGCCTTCGGTGGTGCCCTTGACGAACACCATTTCTTCCGCCGAGGCGGCGTTGATAAAGCGCGCCGCCTGTTCCCGCACCGCTTCCATCTGCTGGGTCGCCTCGGCGCTCAGGGTGTGGATGCCGCGATGCACCGCCGCATAACCGTGGCGGTAGAACTCCAGCTCGCGGTCGATCACCGCCTGCGGTTTCTGCGCGCTGGCGGCGCTGTCGAGATAGGCCAGCGGTTGGCCATTCACCTCACGCGCCAGCAGCGGGAAATCGCCGCGCACGCGTTCAATCGGATAACTCATTCAGCCTCCCCCGGCAGGCGCTGGGCGATACGCGCCAGCACCCGTTCCCGGATGGTGTCATTGGCGATGCCTTCGGTGAGCTCGGCGGCGAAGGCGAAAATGATCATCTGCTGCGCCGCGTGTTTGTCGATGCCGCGCGACTGCAGATAGAACAGCTGCTCTTCATCGATGCGCCCCACGGTGGCGCCATGGCTGCATTTGACGTCGTCGGCGTAGATCTCCAGCTGCGGCTTGGTATCCACCTCCGCCACCTTGCCCAACAGCAGGTTATGGTTAGTCATCTGGCCGTCGGTTTTAATCGCGTGCTTGGCCACTTTGATCATGCCGTTGAACACCGCCTTGCCGCGATCGCTGACCACGGTTTTATGCAGCTGGCGGCTTTCGCAATAGCCCTTGTTGTGCTCCAGATAGGTGCGGGTATCGCAGATCTCTTTGCCCACCGGCAGCACCAGGCTGTTGATCACCAGGTTTGCGCCTTCGCCGTTCAGCTGCGCGCTGGTGTTGTGGCGCGTCAGGCCGGCGCCCAGCAGGAAACTGTCGCTTTTCACCCGCGCGTCGCGGCCGATAACCAGATCGTTGTGGGCAAAGTGGTAGCTCGGCTGGCTCTCAAACGCCAGCTTGCAGTGCAACAGCCCGGCGTTGTCCGCCACGTTGGCGGTCAGACGCGCGCCGGTGAAGTGCGCGGCCTCGCCCAGGCTGACGTAGTGTTCAATCACTTCCGCCTCGGCCCCGCGCCCGATCTCCAGATGGTGACGATGATGCACGGTGTTCACTTCCCCGGTGGCGCCGCGTCCGCTGCTGATGTGCAGCAGGTACAGCGGGCGGGCCGGGGCCTTGCCGGCCGGCAAGCGAATCAGGCTGGTTTCCTGCGCCAGGCTTTCGGTCAGGTGCAGGAAAATTTCCGGCTGGATCGGCTCCGGCAGCGCCTGCGGCGTGCCGTAGGCAGTCAATTCGAACTGGTATTCGCCCAAATCGCCATCGCTCAGCGCGGCGCTGTAGCGGCCGTCGATAAACACCAGCCGACAGGCATCGATGCCGAGCGCCAGCGCCTCCAGCTGCTCAGCGCTCACCGGCGCGGGCTGCGGTTCGAGGAACTGCTGCTCCAGCAGGCTCTCCAGCGGCGTGTATTTCCAGTTTTCATGCTTGCGCGTTGGCCAGCCGAGGCGCAGCGCCTGCTGCCAGTGCGCCAGCGCATGCGGCGAACGCTCGCCGCCGCGGCCTTCGAACAGGCGATACAGCTGCTGCAGCGCGTTTGAATTACTGTTGGTCGGTAAGCCAGCCATAGCCCTGCTCCTCCAACTGTTTCACCAGCGAGAAATCGCCGGATTTGACGATGCGCCCCTGGGACAGCACGTGTACGTAATCCGGCTGGATGTAGTCCAGAATGCGCTGATAGTGGGTGACGATGATAAACGCGCGCTTGCCGTCCCGCAGCGAGTTGACGCCGTTGGCGACGATCTTCAGCGCGTCGATGTCCAGGCCCGAGTCGGTTTCATCGAGAATGCACAGATCCGGCTCCAGCGCCGCCATCTGCAGAATGTCGTTGCGCTTTTTCTCGCCGCCGGAGAAGCCGACGTTGACCGAACGGGTCAGCAGATCGGCCGGCATATCCAGCAGCGCGATTTTCTCTTCGATGAAATCGGCGAAGTCAAAGCGATCCAGCGGCTCCTGCTCGCGGTATTTGCGCACCGCGTTGACCGACGTCTGCAGGAAGAAGTGGTTGCTGACACCGGGGATCTCCACCGGGTACTGGAAGGCCAGGAACACGCCTTCGCCGGCGCGATCTTCCGGATCCAGCTCCAGCAGATCCTTGCCTTTGAAAGTGACTTCCCCTTCGGTCACTTCGTACTCTTCACGCCCGGCCAGCGTGGCGGACAGCGTGCTCTTGCCCGAGCCGTTCGGCCCCATGATGGCGTGCACTTCGCCCGGTTTGATCTCCAGATCCAATCCCTTGAGGATCTCGTTGCCTTCCACGCTGACTTTCAAATTCTTGATGCTTAACATGCTGTGTCCTCAGATAGCGCCGGCGGCGCTAAAAATGCGGCGATTAACCCACGCTGTGTTCCAGGCTGATGGCCAGAAGTTTCTGCGCCTCGACGGCGAACTCCAGCGGCAGCTCGGAGAAAACGTCCTTGCAGAAGCCGTTGACGATCATCGAAATGGCGTCATCCTCGCTGATGCCGCGCTGCAGGCAGTAGAACAGCTGGTCGTCGCCGATCTTCGAGGTGGTGGCTTCGTGCTCCAGCTGAGCGCTGTTGTTGCGCGCTTCAACGTAAGGGAACGTGTGGGCACCGCTGTCCGGCCCGATCAGCATCGAGTCGCACTGGGTAAAGTTACGGGCGTTTTCCGCCCCCGGCAGGATTTTCACCAGGCCGCGATAGGTGTTCTCACTGTGGCCGGCGGAGATGCCCTTGGCGATGATGGTCGACTTGGTGTTTTTGCCGATGTGGATCATCTTGGTGCCGGTATCGGCCTGTTGATGGCCGCTGGTCAGCGCCACCGAGAAGAATTCGCCGATCGAATTGTCGCCCTGCAAAATCACGCTCGGGTATTTCCAGGTGATGGCCGAGCCGGTTTCCGACTGGGTCCAGGACATTTTCGAGCCGGCGCCTTCACACAGCGCGCGCTTGGTGACGAAGTTGAGGATACCGCCCTTGCTCTCGCCGCCGGAGAACCAGTTCTGCACCGTCGAGTATTTCACTTCGGCGTCTTTATGCAGGATCACCTCCACCACCGCCGCGTGCAGCTGATAGCTGTCGCGCACCGGGGCGGAACAGCCCTCGATATAGCTGACGTAGCTGCCTTCGTCGGCGATCAGGATGGTGCGCTCGAACTGGCCGGTTTTGGCGGCGTTGATGCGGAAGTAGGTCGACAGTTCCATCGGGCAGCGTACGCCCTTCGGCACATAAACGAAGGTGCCGTCGGAAGCCACCGCGGCGTTCAGCGCGGCGAAGAAGTTATCGTTGGACGGCACCACGCGCCCCAGGTACTGACGCACCAGATCCGGGTATTCCTGGATCGCTTCGCCGAACGAGCAGAAGATCACCCCGCTCTCCGCCAGTTTTTCACGGTAGGTGGTGGCGACAGAGACCGAGTCGAAGATGGCGTCCACCGCCACCTCGCTGCCCTCGCGCACCGGCACGCCGAGCTGGTTGAACGCCAGCTCCACTTCGCTGGTCAGGTAATCTTTTTCCGTCGCCGCGCCCGGTTGCTGCTCGGCGCCGGGTTGCGAACCGCAGGCGTCGTCGCAGCTGCCGCAGGACGGCGCCGAATAGTAACTGTAGTCCTGGTAGTTCAGGCGATCGTAATTGGCCTTCAACCAGTGCGGCTCTTCCATCTGCAGCCAGGCGCGGTAGGCCTCGAGGCGGAATTCCAGCATCCACTCGGGTTCGTTACGCTTGGCCGAGATGGCGCGCACCACCTCTTCGTTGATGCCTTTGGCCAACTCATCGGTTGCCAGCTGGGTGAAGAAACCTTCTTTGTAGCGACCTTCGCTGACCCAAGCCTGCACTTCATTAGGCATTTCTACATTGCTTCGTGTCATGTTGATTGCATCGCTCAAACGCCAAAGCTCTCGCCGCACCCGCAGGCATGCTGAGCTTTAGGGTTGTTAAATTTGAATATCTGATTCAGCCCTTCGCGGACGTAATCTACCGTGGTGCCATCGATGAACGGCATGGCCTTCAGCGGCACATAGAGTTTGGCGCCGTCGCGCTCAAACAGCAGATCGTCATCGGCGGGTTCGCGGGTCAGATCCAGCACATAGGCAAAGCCGGCGCAGCCGGATTGTTTCACCCCTAGCTGCAGCCCTTTCACCTGCGGATCCTGCTGCATCAGTTTGGTTATTTGTCGTACGGCGCTGTCGCTGAGCGAAATGCCTTGCCAGACATTTTCATCCAGAGAAAAAGTGCCGACATTTTCCGTTTGCATAGGGTCTACCTCACACTCGTGTTTGGCCACAGCCAATCTGGGTTGCTTATATGTTAGTGATAACGATTATCACTTCAACCGTTTGTTTTGCGGGGGTATCCGCCGCGAGCGCGGTTTTTCGCTGCGGCGCGCGGCAAGCCAACGGGACACCCGTGGCGGCTTGCGGCGTCTGGCGGCAAGGCGTGCATGCTATCCCTATGAATTTGTTCTCTATCCTGCATCACCGTACCGCACTCCCCGGTGGCCCGTCAGCGTTACAGCGCCGCGGGGCGTTGCCGATCTAAACATTCATAGAAAATACCTATTTCTGCATTCTGTCTGTCGTAAATGTGCGTTTATCGGCATTTCGTGGCGCGGCGCAAGCGCGCACCCTCAGGTTAAAGTTTAGTCGCTCAGGATTAAATTGGGTCGTCGACGGCCTTTTACACCCCCGCGCGATGAAAAAACGCCGCGCCGGGGATTGATCGCCAACGCGGCAGTTTATATGATAATGATTATCATTCAATTGTAATTTGAGCGCGAAGCCAATGACTCTTTCGATCAACGCATGGTTGCTGGGCAAGATTGATGACTACAAATTCAGCGTGCGCGACGCCACGGTGGACTTTTACATGGCCGAAGCGGCGCTGCGGCGCCCGGAATGCAATATCGACCACCTGAAGCGGTACAACAGCGTCAGCCTCACCATGGCCAATCTGTGTCTGGAGAACGGCGACGACGACAGCTACCTGCATGCGCTCAGCAAGCTGCACAACCGGCTGATCGTCGAGATCAACAACCCACAGCGCTGCCAGCTTTTTCGGGTGCAAAGCTACCACTTCGCTCGCCACACGCTGACGCTGATCTGCCAAAAATATGCAATGGAAGGCACCTGGGAGAAGGCAAACGCGTTTCAGAAGGACTTCGTCAAACGCGTGCCGTTTCAGCTGTAAGGCGCAAGGCTCCGCAGGCCGCTCGCCTGCGGAAACCGGCGGGAATCAGTCGATGACCGCCGTGGTCAGACGCGAGGTGCAGCACAGCCGATCGCGCGCGTCGAAGATTTCGATTTGCCACACCTGATGACGGCGGCCAACGTGCAGTGCGCGGCACACCCCGCGCACCTGGCCATCGAACACCGCGCGCAGGTGGTTGGCGTTGATCTCCAGCCCCACCACTTTCTGCTCGCCCTCGCTGCACAGGTAACCGGCCATCGATCCCATCGATTCCGCCAGCACCACCGACGCCCCGCCGTGCAACAGCCCGAACGGCTGCCGGGTGCGGCCATCGACCGGCATGGTGGCCTCGAGGAAATCCTCGCCCAGCTGGGTAAACTCGATGCCCACATGGCTGACCATGCAGCCGTCGCCGGCGCGGTTCAACTGCTCCAGCGATGTTTCACGTTTCCACAATTTCACTCAATCATCTCCAGAAGTGCCTGTAAGGGGTGGCGCACGCCATTGCCCTCGATGCGTTTCACCTGGCTGCGGCAGGAATAGCCGGTCGCCAAGCAGCGCTGCCGCGGCAAACGCTGCAGTGTCGGGTGCCATGATAGCTCATAAATGCCGAGCGAGTTTTGCAGGTTCTTGGCTTCATGGCCGTAAGTGCCCGCCATGCCGCAGCAGCCGACGCTGACGTTCTCCAGTTTGGCGCCGAAGCGCGCGAAGATCGCCGCCCACTGTTGGCCGCTGGCCGGCAGCGCGGTGGTTTCGGTACAGTGGCCGAACAGATACCAGGGTTCGCCGGTCGCTGGCTGTTCGGCGCGATCCGCGATCCGCTGCTGCAGCCATTCGTGCACCAGCTGCACCTGGAAATCGCCGCGCTCGGCGCCGAGGATCTCGCGGTATTCGTCGCGGTAGCACAGCACCAGCGCCGGATCGACACCCACCAGCGGCATGCCAAGCTGCGCCACACGGTTGAGGAAATCGGCGGTTTTGCGCGCGGTGCGGGCGAACCGCGTCAGGAAACCTTTCACATGCTGCGCCTTGCCGTTCGGCGAGAACGGCAGCAGCACCGGTTTATAGCCGAGCTTCTCCACCAGCCGGACAAAGTCCGCCACCACTTTGGCGTCGTAATAGCTGGTGAACGGATCCTGGACGATCAGCACGTGATCTGCGCGCTGCTCGGCGCTCAGCCCTTCCAACTGCTCCAGCGTCAGCGTGGTCGCGCGGTGGCCGGACAGCTGCTGACGCAGCGTCGGGCTGGACAGCAGCGGCAGATCGACCATGCCGATGGCGTTGCGGCTCATCTCCCGCAGCCACGGCTGGCGGAAGAAGAAGTTGAACACCTTCGGCACGCGGGCCATCAATGGGGTATAGCTCTCCACGCCGGCGACCATGTAGTCGCTTACCGGGCGCAGATAGCGGGTGTGGTAGAGCTGCAGGAAGCGCGAACGGAATCCTGGCACGTCAATCTTGATTGGGCACTGGGTGGAGCAAGCCTTGCAGGCCAGGCAACCGGACATCGCCTCTTTCACTTCGTGCGAAAAGTCGTACTCGCCCTTGCCGGCGTGCCAGCTGTTGCGGGTCTTCTCGATCAGGCCGCGCAGGCTGAGGCGCTGCTGCGGCAGCTGTTTCTCCAGCGCCAACGGATCGACGCCCTGCTCGGCCAGCAGACGCAGCCACTCGCGCACCAGCGTCGCCCGCCCTTTCGGTGAATGAATGCGGTTGCCGCTGATCTTCATCGACGGGCACATCGGGCTGCGCACGTCGAAGTTGAAGCACAGGCCGTTGCCGTTACACTCCAGCGCGCCGCGGAACGAGGTGCGCACCTCGACCGGGATCTGGCGATCGAAGGTGCCGCGTTTGACCGCGTCCACCTGCATCATTGGCGCATCCACCGCCAGCGGCGCACAGATCTTGCCCGGGTTCAGACGGTTATCCGGATCGAACGCCGCTTTGATGCGGCGCAGCTCCTCATACAGCGTTTCCCCGAAGAATTCAGGGCTGTATTCCGCGCGGAAGCCCTTGCCGTGCTCACCCCACAGCAGGCCGCCGTATTTGGCGGTCAGCGCCACCACCCGATCGGAGATCTGCTTCATCAGCACTTCCTGCTGCGGGTCGCACATATCAAGCGCCGGGCGCACGTGCAGCACCCCGGCGTCGACGTGGCCGAACATGCCATAGCTCAGGTGGTGGTCGTCGAGCAGTTGGCGAAATTCAACGATATAGTCCGCCAGGTGTTGCGGCGGCACGCAGGTGTCCTCGGCGAATGGAATCGGCTTGGCGCGCCCTTTGGCGTTGCCCAGCAGCCCGACCGCCTTCTTGCGCATGTTGTAAATGCGCTCGATGCCCGCCAGATCGCCACAGATCTGGTAACCGATCACGCCGCCCTGCCGCTGCGCGATCAATTCGTCCAGCCGTTGACACAGGGTTTCCATCTGGCCGTCGATCAGCGCCCGATCGTCGCCGGCGAACTCGACGATGTTCAGCCCGAGCATCTCTTTATCCGGCACGTCGGCGATCAGTTCGTTCACCGAGTGCCAAACGATGTCTTCACGCGCCAGGTTCAGCACCTTGGAATCGATGGTTTCCACCGACAGCGCCTTGGCTTCGACCATAAAGGGCGCATTGCGCAGCGCCGAGTCGAAGGAGTCGTATTTTACGTTAACCAAACGGCGCACTTTCGGCAGCGGCGTGATGTCCAGCCGCGCCTCGGTGATAAACGCCAGCGTGCCTTCGGCGCCGGTCAGGATGCGCGTCAGATCGAAGGTTTGCAGATCGTCGCTCAGCACGTGGCGCAGATCGTAACCGGTGAGGAAGCGGTTGAGCTTGGGGAATTTCTCCAGGATCAGCGCGCGCTGCTCGCGGCAGCGGTTCAGCACCGTGCGGTAGATACGCCCTTCGGCGGTCTCGTCCAGAGCAATCGTTTCCGCCAGCGCCGTCGGCATGGCGCGGGTATCGATCATCTCGCCGCCCAGCAGCACCGCCCGCAGGCCCAACACGTGATCGGAGGTTTTGCCGTACACCAGCGAACCCTGGCCGGAGGCGTCGGTATTGATCATGCCACCCAGGGTGGCGCGGTTGCTGGTGGACAGTTCCGGCGAGAAGAAGTAGCCGAACGGCCGCAGATATTGATTCAGCTGATCCTTGATCACCCCGGCTTCGACTTTTACCCAGCCTTGTTCAACGTTGATCTCCAGTATGCGGTTCATATGGCGCGACATATCGACCACGATGCCGGTATTGAGCGACTGGCCGTTGGTGCCGGTGCCGCCGCCGCGCGGGCTGAATGTCAGCGCATTGAATCGCTCTTCCCCGGCCAGGCGGGCGATCAGCGCCACGTCGGCGGTGGAACGGGGGAACACCACCGCATCGGGCAACAGCTGATAGATGCTGTTGTCGGTGGCCATCGTCAGCCGGTCGGCATAGCTGGTGGCGGTATCGCCGTTGAATCCGTTTTGCTTCAGTGCTTCCAAAAAGTCGAGCACCCGTTGAACGAGGCCGGGTGCCTGAGAAATCTGTGGGATCATTCGCTTTTTTGACCCTGTCCGTCTATTTTTTATGCGCTGATGTACGCTGAATCGGGCCTTTAATTCAGACCCACCCTATTTTTTAGTGACACTAAAAACTAACATACTCGTTTAGTGAAGGCATTCACATTATTACCGCCCTGCGAACGCTGCCACAGGCGGCCGCCCGGCGGTAATAAACCGACCGACAGGCACCCGATTCGCCGGTGCCAGGGATTTAATTGACCAGGATGAGAAGCCACTGATGCCACTCCCGCAATCGCGTTACGACTTACCGCGAATTATTTTCGGCGTGCTGTTTATCGCCATCATGATCGTCGCCTGTTTTTGGGTGATCCAACCGTTCATTCTCGGCTTCGCTTGGGCGGGAATGGTGGTGATCGCCACCTGGCCGCTGCTGCTCAAACTGCAAAAGCTGCTGTGGGGCCGCCGCTCGCTGGCGGTGCTGGTGATGACCCTGCTGCTGATCCTGCTGTTCATTTTGCCTATCTCTCTGCTGATCAGCAGCGTGGTGGATAACAGTGCGCCGCTGATCGCCTGGGCTAGCTCGCCGGGCAAACTGCATATTCCCGATCTCGCCTGGCTGCAGTCCGTGCCGATGATCGGCGACAGGCTCTATACCAGCTACCATACGCTGGTTAACGCCGGCGGCGCCGCGCTGCTGGCGAAGGTGCAGCCGTACTTCGGCCAAACCGCCACCTGGTTCGTGGCGCAGGCCGCGCATATCGGCCGTCTGCTGCTGCACTGCGCGCTGATGCTGCTGTTCAGCGCCCTGTTGTATGCGCGCGGCGAGCAGGTGGCGCTGGGTATCCGCCACTTTGCGGTGCGCCTCGGCTCTGCGCGCGGCGATGCGGCGGTGCTGCTGGGCGGCCAGGCGATCCGCGCCGTCGCGCTGGGTGTGGTGGTGACGGCGCTGGTGCAGTCGGTGCTGGGCGGCATCGGTCTGGCGGTGAGCGGCATTCCGGCCGCCACTCTGCTGACGATGCTGATCTTCATCTGCTGCGTGGCGCAATTGGGGCCGCTGCTGGTGCTGGTGCCGGCCATCATCTGGCTGTACTGGCACGGCGATACCACCTGGGGCACCGTGCTGCTGGTCTGGAGCTGCGTGGTGGCTACGCTGGATAACGTGCTGCGCCCGGTGCTGATCCGCATGGGCGCCGATCTGCCGCTGCTGCTGATCCTGTCCGGCGTTATCGGCGGCTTGCTGGCCTTCGGCATGATTGGCCTGTTCATCGGCCCGGTGGTGTTGGCGGTATCTTATCGCCTGCTGACCGCCTGGATGGATGAAGCGCCGGAGCCGACCACCGCGCCGGAGCAAGTCATCGAAGATTTGGAAAAACGCTGATTCTCCTCTTCCGCCCGCATCGTCGGGCGGAACTTTTCACTCCTGCCATTATTCCTACCCCATTCGAGTAATATCTCCGCCCAATATAATGCCGCCATATATTGATTACGGCACCGCGAATGAAAGGTGCAATGTAAATCCCTGTTTGTTGCAAACGGCAAAAAGAGATAACTCCCGCAAATAAAATGTGATGCCGCTATCGATTAGGATGATTCTTAATGACTAGTCGCGTTCAAAAATCTAGTATTATGGCCATCTATTGCTTCAAATCACTGATTTTAAAGCAACCTTTCTGAACAATGTAATGCCATACATGTGAATTGCTGTGTGTAGTCTTTGCCCATCTCCTACGGTGGGCTTTTTTTTATTCTTTTTTCGTCGAATTGATTATTTTACGCGCCGTTATTTACATTCAGAAATAAAAAGGCCGCAGCGTTAACTGCGGCCCGGCGTTAATGCCTCAGCGATGCCGAGAAATTATTTCTTTTTCGACAAATTGATCCAGGTCTGCACCACGGTGTCCGGATTAAGCGACAGGCTGTCGATGCCCTGCTCCATCAGCCACTCGGCGAAGTCTTCGTGGTCGGACGGGCCTTGGCCGCAGATGCCGACGTATTTACCGTGGCGCTTGGCCGCCTGAATCGCCATCGACAGCAGCGCTTTCACCGCGTCGTTGCGTTCGTCGAACAGCTCCGACACCACGCCGGAATCGCGATCCAGCCCCAGCGCCAACTGGGTCATGTCGTTGGAGCCGATGGAGAAGCCGTCGAAGTGTTCGAGGAACTGATCCGCCAACAGCGCATTGGACGGGATCTCGCACATCATGATCACTTTCAGCCCGTTTTCGCCGCGTTTCAGCCCCTGACGCGCCAGCTCGGCCACCACCGCTTCCGCCTGCGCCACGGTGCGCACAAACGGCACCATGATTTCGACGTTGGTCAGCCCCATTTCGTTACGCACGCGTTTCACCGCCTCGCACTCCAGCGCGAAGCAATCGCGGAAGCTGTCGGCCACGTAGCGGCCGGCGCCGCGGAAGCCCAGCATCGGGTTCTCTTCGTGCGGTTCATACTTGTCGCCACCCACCAGGTTGGCGTACTCGTTGGATTTGAAGTCGGACAGGCGTACGATCACGCGCTTCGGCCAGAAGGCGGCGCCCAGCGTCGCGATGCCCTCGGTCAGGCGGCCGACGTAGAACTCGACCGGATGATCGTAACCCTGCATCAGCGCGCGAATCTCGTTTTGCAGCGCCGGCGTCTGCTGATCGAACTCCAGCAGCGCACGCGGGTGCACGCCGATCATGCGGTTGATGATAAATTCCAGCCGCGCCAGGCCCACGCCTTCGTTCGGCAAACGCGCAAAGTCGAAGGCGCGATCCGGGTTGCCGACGTTCATCATGATCTTCAGCGGCAGATCCGGCAGCTCGGTCACTTCGGAGCTCTGCACGCTGAAGTCCAGCATATCGCTGTAAACGAAGCCGGTGTCGCCTTCCGCGCAGGAGACGGTGACTTTCTGGCCGTCTTTCAGCACGTCGGTGGCGTGGCCGCAGCCCACCACCGCCGGGATCCCCAGCTCACGGGCGATGATCGCCGCGTGACAGGTACGCCCGCCGCGGTTGGTGACGATCGCGGCGGCCTTCTTCATGATCGGTTCCCAGTCCGGGTCGGTCATGTCGGTGACCAGCACGTCGCCTGGCTGGATGCGATCCATTTCGCTGATGTCGTGGATCACTTTCACCGGACCGGCGCCGATGCGGTGGCCGATGGCGCGGCCTTCCACCAGCACCGGGCTGGAGCCGTTCAGCTGGTAGCGCTCCATGGTCTGTTCGTTGGAGCGCACGGTTTCCGGGCGCGCCTGCACGATCAGCAGCTTGCCGGTATGGCCGTCTTTCGCCCACTCGATATCCATCGGGCGGCCGTAATGTTTTTCGATCAGGATCGCCTGCTGCGCCAGCGCCTGCACTTCGTCATCCGTCAGCGAGAAACGGCTGCGCTGCGCTTCCGGCACGTCTTCGATGCGCACCTGCTTGCCGTGATCCTGCGACGGCGCGTACACCATGCGGATCTTTTTCGAACCCAGGTTGCGGCGCACGATCGCCGGCTTGCCGTTTTGCAGCGTCGGTTTGTGCACATAGAACTCATCCGGGTTCACTGCGCCCTGCACCACCATTTCACCCAGGCCGAAGGCGGAGGTGATAAACACCACCTGATCAAAACCGGACTCGGTATCGATGGTGAACATCACGCCCGAAGAGGCCAAATCCGAGCGCACCATGCGCTGTACGCCCGCCGACAGCGCCACGCCGCGGTGGTCATAGCCCTGATGCACGCGATAAGAGATGGCACGGTCGTTGAACAGCGACGCGAACACGTGCTTGATCGCCACCATTACGGCGTCGATGCCCTGCACGTTGAGGAAGGTTTCCTGCTGGCCGGCGAAGGACGCGTCCGGCATGTCTTCCGCCGTGGCGGAGGAGCGCACCGCGAAGGAAGCTTCCGGTTCGCCGTCGGCGAGCTGTTGGTAAGCCTGATGAATTTCGCGTTCGAACTCGGCGTGGAACGGCGTGTCGATCACCCATTGGCGGATCTGGGCGCCGGCCTTGGCCAGTTGTGCAACGTCGTCAACGTCGGTCTGATCCAGTAGCTGATAGATGCGCTGGTTAACACCGCTTTGTTCGAGGAAATCGTTAAACGCCTGTGCGGTGGTGGCAAAACCGTTCGGCACGGCCACGCCCAAATCGGAAAGATTGGTGATCATTTCACCGAGGGAGGCGTTTTTACCGCCGACACGGTCAACGTCGTGCATGCCAAGCTGGTTGTACCAAAGCACATTACGCAAGTCTGGGCCATTGTTGGACATCGAGACAATCCTTATTGCTATATTGCTATCAGTAGGGTAAAGACGGATTTAATTCGCTTGCTTTACGGCGCCGCTAACACGGAGCCGAATCAGACTAGCACACTGATCCGGGGAAAATGGAAAGGTGAATCGATCAACCCACTGAAGAAAGTGGTTTTTAAGAGAATGTCCTAACCGGCTGATTTGCCTGGGAACCGTTCCCAATCGCACGAAAAGCTTAGTTCTCAACAAATTACGCTCTTTTTAAACTTCTGTTTTAATGACCACGCAAACGCTACCGTTTTTGGTGAAAATAGCGGCAAATTTACGTTTCGGATCGAAAAGCGTCGCCGCGCCGCGATTTTTACCGCCGGCAAAACGCGCTTTTCTTCACGCGCCGCCGCAAGGCGCTTTACCGCCCCGCCGTCACAATTTTTCCCCTCGCCCCTTTACCGGCGGATCGTCTGCGGCTCATGATATTGACAGTGATGACAGCAGTAACACCGTTTTCAGGTAAGGAGCCTCGGGTGGAAAGAAGCGTTTTTTATATTTCGGATGGTACGGCGATCACCGCCGAAGTGCTGGGACACGCGGTGCTGTCGCAGTTCCCGGTCACGGCGACCACCTATACCCTGCCGTTTGTCGAAACCGAGGCGCGCGCTCGCGCAGTTCGCCAACAAATCGATGATATCTATAATGAAACCGGCGTGCGGCCGCTGGTGTTTTACTCCATCATCTCGCCGGAAGTGCGCGATGTGATCGTGCAGAGCCAGGGCTTCTGCCAGGATATCGTGCAGGCGCTGGTCGGCCCGCTGCAGGGCGAGCTGGAAGTGGAGCCGACGCCGGTGCCGAACCGCACCCACGGTCTGACCGCCAGCAACCTCGGCAAGTACGACGCGCGCATTGCCGCCATCGACTATACGCTGGCGCACGACGACGGCATTTCGCTGCGCAACCTCGATCAGGCGCAGGTGATCCTGCTCGGCGTGTCGCGCTGCGGCAAAACCCCCACCAGCCTTTATCTGGCGATGCAGTTCGGCATCCGCGCCGCCAACTACCCGTTTATCGCCGACGATATGGACAATTTGCACCTGCCGGCCTCGCTGAAACCGTTTCAGCATAAATTATTCGGCCTGACCATCGATCCGGAACGCCTGGCGGCGATCCGCGAGGAACGGCGTGAAAACAGCCGTTACGCTTCATTGCGCCAGTGCCGTATGGAGATCGCCGAAGTCGAGGCGCTGTTCCGCAAAAATCAGATCCGCTACCTCAATACCACCAACTATTCGGTCGAAGAGATCTCCACCAAAATCCTCGACATCCTCGGCATGAGCCGCCGCATGTTCTGACCTTTTCCTCGCGGGGCCGCCGCGCCCCGCCACCTGCCGTTTATTTCAGCAGCCGCTGATTTTTTTGTGCTTTTTTTCGCGGCTTTGATCAACAGAACACAATCTCTACGGTTGAATTCAGCGCTTTTTGCGTTATTGTGATCGCCATCACTTCCCGGCACTCCTGCCGCAGAGAAGAACAGTTTCCAGGGAACAACATGCACAAAACAGATGAACTGCGGACCGCGCGCATCGACAGCCTCGTCACGCCGCAAGCGTTGGCGGACAAGCTGCCGATCTCGGCGGCCGTCGCCGACAACGTGACCGCGTCACGAAAACGCATTGAAAAAATCCTCACCGGTGAAGACCGCCGCCTGCTGGTGGTGATCGGCCCCTGCTCCATCCACGATCTCGACGCCGCCGTCGATTACGCCGGCCGGTTGAACGCCCTGCGCGAACGCTACCAGGATCGCCTGGAGATCGTGATGCGCACCTATTTCGAAAAACCGCGCACCGTCGTCGGCTGGAAAGGCCTGATATCCGATCCGGCGCTGGACGGCACCTTCCAGGTCAACCGTGGCATCGAAATGGCGCGCCGCCTGCTGCTGGAAGTGAACCAGCTCGGCCTGCCGACCGCCACCGAATTCCTGGACATGGTGGTCGGCCAATACATCGCCGATCTGATCAGCTGGGGCGCCATCGGCGCGCGCACCACCGAAAGCCAGATCCACCGTGAAATGGCCTCGGCGCTCTCCTGCCCGGTCGGCTTCAAAAACGGCACCGACGGCAACACCCGCATCGCCATCGACGCCATTCGCGCGGCGCGCGCCGGGCACATGTTCCTGTCGCCAGACAAACATGGCCAAATGACCATCTACCAGACCAGCGGCAACCCGTACGGCCACATCATCATGCGCGGCGGCAAAACGCCGAACTATCACGCCAGCGACATCGCCGCCGCCTGCGACAGCCTGCGCGAGTTCGATCTGCCGGAACACCTGGTGATCGACTTCAGCCACGGCAACTGCCAGAAAATGCACCGCCGCCAGCTGGAAGTGGCCGACAACGTCTGCCAACAGATCCGCGCCGGCTCCGCCGCCATCACCGGCGTGATGGCGGAAAGCTTCCTGGTGGAAGGCACGCAGAAGATCGTCGCCGGCCAGCCGCTGACCTATGGCCAGTCAATCACCGATCCTTGCCTGAGCTGGTCCGACAGCGAACAGTTGCTGGCGATGCTGGCGGATGCGGTCGATAGCCGTTTCTGACGCAACCTAGGCCGGGGCTTCGCCCCGGCTTTATCCCTCCCGCACCGCTCATCTATACTGATTGCAACCTATTTGCACCCGCCGAAACGCACCTGGAGCCCCGGCATGATTCACTCTCTGTTATCCATCCCCTGCGTCACGCTGCAGGGCGAGCAAAAAACGCTGGGCGATTTCCCGGCGCGCGCTTATCTGGTGGTCAACACCGCCAGCAAGTGCGGCTTCACCCCGCAATACCGCGGGCTGGAAAATTTGTGGCAATACTATCGCGAACGCGGCCTGGTGGTGCTCGGCTTCCCTTGCAACCAGTTTGGTTCTCAGGAGCCGGGCAGCCCGCTGGAGATCGCCAACTTTTGCAGCCTCAACTACGGCGTCAGTTTCCCGCTGTTCAGCAAGATAGACGTTAACGGCCCCGGCGCGCACCCGCTGTTCAATGAGTTGAAACGCCTGGCGCCCGGCATTCTGGGCAGCCGCCGCATCAAATGGAATTTCACCAAGTTCCTGCTCACCGCCGACGGCCAGCGCGTCACGCGCTTTGCGCCGATCACCAAACCCGAACGCCTGTTTGACCGCATCGAAACCCTGCTGAAATAACGCCCTTTTTTACGGGCCGGGTACGCTCGGCCCGCCGCCGGATGTCCATTCGACAAAAAGGTTCCATCGGTAAGAAAATTTTCCTTGATGTAACCTTTCCTTCACATGATAATGATTCTCAGTTTGATATTAATTACCATTTAATGGTCTGTTTTATAAGCACAATGATAATGGATACTGCCAACACGCCTACCCCCGCCGCCGCGGCCCCGACCGAGCACAGCGCAAACGCGCCGCCCAGCTACGACAGCGCACAGCTGCTCGGCGCCGACGGCATCGCGTTCATTACCCATCAGGGCCAGCGCTATCAGCTGCGGCAGACCAAAGCCGGGAAATTGATCCTGACCAAATAACCACAGAACCCTCAAACGCCAGCCACCCCGATCTTTTGATCCAGGCAGCCAGCAAATCTATTGATATGTTTTATTACATACGGAGAGTTGCACCATGCCTCTGACATTTTCCACCCGGCTGCGTTTTTCCGCTTTGAGTCTGGCGATTGCCTGCGCTCTGCCTACGGTGGCCTTGGCACAAAACACCAGCACAACATCCTCTTCCAACGCGGCGCCGGCCAAAAAAGCCAAAGCCGCCGACGAGACCATGACCGTGGTCGCCACCGGCAACCAGCGCAGCAGCTTTGAAGCGCCGATGATGGTCACGGTCATCGAAGGCAACTCGCCGGAAAGCCAGACCGCCACCTCGGCCGCCGATATGCTGCGCCGCGTGCCGGGCATCACCGTCAACGGCACCGGGCGCAGCAACGGCCAGGACGTGACGATGCGTGGCTACGGCAAAAACGGCGTGCTGACGCTGGTCGACGGCATCCGCCAGGGGACCGATACCGGCCATATCGGCGGCACCTTCCTCGATCCGGCGCTGGTGAAACGCATTGAAATCGTGCGCGGCCCCTCCGCGTTGCTGTACGGCAGCGGCGCGCTGGGCGGCGTTATCGCCTACGAGACCGTTGATGCCGCCGATCTGCTGCTGCCGGGCCACGATAGCGGGTTCCGCGTCTACGGCACCGCCGGCAGCGGCGATCACAGCCTGGGCATGGGCGCCAGCGCCTACGGCAAGACCGATAACCTCGATGGTTTGCTGTCTTTCGGCACCCGCGACGTCGGCGATCTGCGCCAGGGCAACGGCTTCGATGCGCCTAACGACGAAACCATCAGCAACGTGCTGGCCAAAGGCACCTGGAAGATCGACGACAATCAGTCGCTGAGCGGCGATCTGCGCTACTACAACAACAGCGCTCAAGAACCGAAAAATCCGCAGACGCCGGGCAGCTCGAGCGGCAACCCGATGACCAACCGCTCGACCATCCAGCGCGATGCGGCATTGAGCTATAAGCTCAAGCCGGTCGGCCAGGATTGGCTGGACGCCACCGCCAAGTTGTACACCTCGGAAGTCAAAATCAATGCACACAACGCCGGCGCGACCGACGAATTCCGCAAGCAGACCACCAACGGCGGCAAGCTGGAAAACCGCACGCGCCTGTTCGCCGACAGCTTTGCGTCACACCTGCTGACCTACGGCTCCGAGATCTATGAACAGAAACAGCAGCCGGGCGGCGCCACCACCAGCTTCCCGCAGGCCAAGATAAACTTCGCCTCCGGCTGGCTGCAGGATGAAATTACGCTGCGCGACATTCCGGTCACCGTGCTGGCAGGCACGCGCTACGACGATTACAAAGGCAGCAGCCAGGGCCACGAAGACGTCAAGGCCGACAAATGGTCGTCCCGCGGAGCCCTGAGCTACTCGCCGACCGACTGGCTGATGCTGTTCGGTTCCTATTCCCAGGCCTTCCGTGCCCCGACCATGGGCGAGATGTACAACGATTCGCGCCACTTCCCCGGCAACTATTGGGTGCCCAATCCTAATCTGCGGCCGGAAACCACCAGCACCACCGAAGCCGGTTTCGGGCTGCGCTTCGACGATCTGCTGCTGGCGGATGACAGCCTGCAATTCAAGGCCAGTTACTTCGATACCGACGCCAAAGACTACATCTTCATGTATGTCACTCGCACGCAGACCGCCTCAGCGAATATCTCTCGCGCCAAAATTTGGGGTTGGGACACCTCGCTGAACTATCAGACCAAGTGGTTTAACTGGGATCTGGCTTACAACCGTACACGCGGCAAGGACAAGTCTCGCAATGGCGAGCTGAACGCGAAAAGCGGCGATTGGCTGGCCGACATCAGCCCGGATACCGTTACCAGCTCGCTGGACGTGCCGCTGGGCGAAACCGGTCTGTCCGCCGGCTGGGTCGCCACCTTCGCCGAACGCGCCAAGCGAGTGCCCGCCACCTACTCGGAACAAGGCGGCTATGGCGTCAACGACTTCTATCTGAGCTACAAGGGCCGCGATCGGCTGCAGGGCATGACCACCACCGTGGTGCTGGGCAACGCCTTCGACAAGGAATATTACTCGCCGCAGGGCGTCCCGCAGGATGGCCGCAACGCCAAACTGCTGGTCAGCTACCAGTGGTAATCATTTGACTATCTGGCGGACAACCCGGTTGTCCGCCGTTCGCATTACAGCGCAGGAGAATCCCGCATGAGCAACACCCTATACGAACGCTACCAACAGGCTAAAATCGATCACCCCGGCAAATACGCCCGCGATCTGGCGGCGATCCTCGGCGTCAGCGAAGCGGAGCTGACGCACGCCCGCGTCGGCCACGACACCCGCCGCCTGCAGGCCGACGCGCGCACCCTGCTGACCGAGCTTGAGCAGGTCGGCGTCACCAAGTCCATCACCCGCAACAGCTATGCGGTGCATGAGCAGATGGGCCGCTACCGCAATCAGCACCTCAACGGCCACGCCGGGCTGATCCTCAACCCACGCGAGCTGGATCTGCGCCTGTTCCTCAACCACTGGACCAGCGTCTTCGCCATGAGCGAAACCAACAAGCGCGGCGTGCGCCACAGCATTCAGTTCTTCGACCAACAGGGCGATGCGCTGCACAAGGTCTACACCACCGAGGAAACCGATCTGCCGGCCTGGATGGCGCTGGTGGAGCGCCACCTGAGCGAAGAAAACCCGGCGCTGGCGCTGCAGCCCGCCGAGGCGGCAACCACCGATGAAACGACGCAGGATCATGCCAAAATCGACGGTGAGTGGCGCGCGATGACCGACGTTCACCAGTTCTTCCAGCTGCTGAGCCGCAACAAGCTGACGCGCCAACAGGCCTTCCGCGCCGTCGGCGACGATCTGGCCTACCAGGTGGACAACAGCGCGCTGTCGCAGCTGCTCGAAGCGGCGCAGCAACAGCAAAACGAGATCATGATCTTCGTCGGCAACCGCGGCTGCGTGCAGATCTTCACCGGCCAGATCGAACGTTTGATGCCGCAGGAAGGCTGGATCAACGTGTTCAACCGCCGCTTCACGCTGCACCTGATTGAAGACGCCATCGCCGAAAGCTGGATCACCCGTAAACCGACCAAGGACGGCATCGTCACCAGCCTGGAGCTGTTCGCCGCCGACGGCACGCAGATCGCGCAGCTGTATGGCCAGCGCACCGAAGGCCAGCCGGAACAAACCCAGTGGCGCGAGCAGGTTGCCGCGCTCGCCGCCAAGGACATCGCCGCATGAAATCTTCCTTGATCCGCCGCCTGGCGTTGATGATGTCGCTGGCGCTGCCGCTCACCGCCTCGGCGGCGCAGCGCATCGTCTCGATCGGCGGCGACGTGACGGAAATCGCCTTCGCGCTCGGCGCCGGCGACGAGGTGGTCGCCCGCGACAGCACCAGTCTGCATCCGGAAGCGGTGAAAAAGCTGCCGGACGTCGGCTACATGCGCCAGCTGAACGCCGAAGGCATTTTGGCGCTGAAGCCGACGCTGGTGCTGACGACCGAGCTGGCACAGCCGGCGCTGGTGCTCAAACAGCTGGCGGACAGCGGCGTCAACGTGGTCAGCGTGCCGGGTGACACCACCCTGCAGGCGGTGCCGCAAAAAATCGCCGCGATCGCCGCCGCGCTGCAACGCGTTGAGCAAGGCAAACAGCTGAGCGAGCGCTATCGACAACAGCTGGCGGCGGTCGATACCTCCCCGCTGCCGGTCAAGGTGCTGTTCGTAATGAGCCACGGCGGCATTACGCCGATGGCCGCCGGGCAACACACCGCTGCCGACGCGGTGATCGCCGCCGCCGGGCTGAAAAACGCCATGCAGGGCTTTGACCGCTACCGGCCGCTGTCGCAGGAAGGCGTCATCGCCAGCGCGCCGGATCTGTTGCTGGTCACTACCGACGGCGTGCGCACCCTCGGCGGCGAACAGCAGTTGTGGACGCTGCCGGGCCTGGCGTTGACGCCGGCAGGCAAGCAGCGCCGCGTGCTGATCGTCGATGACATGGCGCTGCTGGGCTTCGGTCTGGAAACGCCGGCGGCGCTGGCCAAGCTGCGCCACGCGGCGGAGCAAAAGTAATGCGCTGTCGCACCTCGCCTCAGCTGGCCATCATCGGTCTGCTGGTGCTGCTGACGCTGCTGGCGCTGGTCGCCGCCAACCTGGGCGCGCTGACGCTGTCGTTTCGCACCCTATGGCGCGAGCCCTTCAGCGACGCAGCCTGGCACATCTGGTTGAACATTCGCCTGCCGCGCGTGCTGCTGGCGGTGGTGATCGGCTGCGCGCTGGCGGTGTCCGGCGCCGTGATGCAAGGGCTGTTCCGCAACCCGCTGGCGGATCCGAGCCTGCTGGGCATCAGCAGCGGCGGCGCGCTGTTTGTCGCGCTGTTCATCGTGATGCCGCTGGCGTTGCCGGTGACGATCGCGCTGTACGGTCATATGCTGGCGGCGTTCCTCGGCAGCCTGCTGGTGTCATTATTGATCTACGGCATCAGCCGCAGCGGGCACGGCAATCTGTCGCGGCTGCTGCTGGCGGGCATCGCCATCAACGCCCTGTGCATGGCGGCCATCGGCGTGCTCTCTTACGTCAGCAGCGATCAACAGCTGCGCCAGTTCTCGCTGTGGATGATGGGCAGCCTCAGCCAGTCGCAGTGGCCGACCCTGGCGGTTTCCGCCTCGCTGATCCTGCCTGCGGCGCTGCTGACGCTGCTGCAGGCGCGCCGGCTGAACCTGTTGCAGCTGGGGGACGAAGAGGCCCACTACCTCGGGGTGAACGTCCAGCGCGCCAAGCTGCAGCTGCTGTTGCTGAGCGCCCTGCTGATCGGCGCGGCGGTAGCGATGAGCGGTGTGATCGGCTTCGTCGGCCTGGTGGTGCCGCATCTGGTGCGCATGCGCCTCGGCGGCGATCACCGCTGGCTGCTGCCCTGCTCCGCGCTGGGCGGCGCCAGCCTGTTGCTGGTCAGCGATACGCTGGCGCGCACGCTGGTGGCGCCGGCCGAAATGCCGGTGGGGCTGATGACCAGCCTGATCGGCGGTCCCTATTTCTTGTGGCTGGTGATGCGCCAGCGGGAGCGAGCCGGTGGATAACACCGCCTGCCTGACAGCCCGGGAGCTGCGTTACAGCCTCGGTACGCGCCGGTTGATCAACGACGTTTCGCTCAGCCTTGCCGGCGGTGAAATGGTGGCGATTATCGGCCCTAACGGCGCCGGCAAATCGACGCTGCTGCGCTTGCTGACCGGCTATTTGACGCCGGACTGCGGCGAATGTCGGCTGCTTGACCGCCCGCTGGAACACTGGGCGCCGCAACAGTTGGCCAAAGTCCGGGCCGTGATGCGCCAGTACAGCGATTTGGCGTTTCCGTTCAGCGTGGAAGAAGTGGTCAGCATGGGGCGTTCGCCGCACGGCAAACGCGACGAGCATCAGGCGATCCAACAGGTGATGGCGCAAACCGACTGCCTGGCGCTGGCGCAGCGCGACTACCGCCAGCTGTCCGGCGGCGAACAACAGCGGGTGCAGCTGGCGCGGGTGTTGGCGCAGCTGTGGCAACCGCAGCCGTCCCCCGCCTGGCTGTTCCTCGACGAACCGACCTCGGCGCTGGATCTGTATCACCAGCAGCACACCCTGCGCCTGCTGCGCTCGCTGACACGCCAACAGCCGCTGGGCGTCTGCTGCGTGCTGCACGATCTCAATCTGGCCGCGCTGTACGCCGATCGGATCCTGCTGTTGCATCAGGGGCGGTTGGTGGCGAGCGGCACGCCGCAGGAAGTGTTGCAAACGGAGATCCTCACCCGCTGGTATCAGGCCGATCTCGGCGTGGTGCATCATCCCGAAGTGTCGCTGCCGCAGGTCTACCTGCGCCAATAAAAAATTTAAGGGCGCTATCAAGCGCCCTTTCTTCATCTCAGCTGGAGCAGGAAATCTCCAGGTGCTTGCCCCAGTCCGGCGGCAGCGCGGCGAGATCGTCATACTCCGGCACATCGTCGAACGGCCGCAGCAGGGCCTGATGCAATCGCTGCAAACGGCCCACGTCGTCGTTCTCCGCGTCCTCAATCGCCTGCTGCGCCAGGTAGTTGCGCAGGATCAGCCGCGGATTCACCGCCTTCATCGCCCGTTGCCGCTCCGCATCGCTCACCTGCTCCTGTTGCAAACGCTGACGATACTGCTGATACCAAGCGTCGAACGCCGCGCGATCGATAAACTCGTCGCGCAGCGGCGACTGCGCCTGCTGCTGTTCGGTCTCGCTCAACAGGCGGAACGTGCGGGTATAGTCCCGCCCTTCCTGCGCCATCAGGCTCAACAGACCGGTGAGCACGTCGTTGTCCTGCGCCGTCGGCGTGAAGAAGCCGAGTTTGGCGCGCATCTGTTCGCCATAGGCGCGCATCAGCGCCGGCTCATACGCCGCCAGCGCCTGCTGCAGCTGTTCGGTGGTCATCAGCCCCGATAGGGTCTGCGCCAGACGATGCAGGTTCCACAACGCCACCGCCGGCTGATTGTCGAAGGCGTAACGCCCCTGGTGATCGGAATGGTTGCAGATATAGCCGGGCTGGTAGTCGTCAAGGAAGCCGTAAGGGCCGTAATCGATGGTGATACCGAGAATCGACATGTTGTCGGTGTTCATCACGCCGTGCGCGAAACCGACGGTTTGCCAATGGGCGATCAGGCGCGCCGTGCGTTCGACCACGTCGGTAAACCACAACAGGTAGCGCTCGGCCTGATCCTGCAGCTGCGGCCAGTGACGGGCAATGACGAAATCCGCCAGCTGCCGTACCTGCTCCGGCTGTTTACGGTAGTAAAAGTGTTCGAAGTGGCCGAAGCGCACGTGGCTTTCCGCCACCCGCATCAGCATGGCACCGCGTTCCGGCTGCTCGCGGAATACCGGCTGCCTGCTGGTGACGATGGTCAACGCTCGGGTGGTGGGGATCCCCAAATGGTGCAGCGCCTCAGAGGCCAGAAACTCGCGGATAACCGAACGCAGCACCGCGCGGCCGTCCCCCATGCGCGAATACGGCGTCAGCCCGGCGCCCTTCAGGTGCCAGTCGCGGTGGCTGCCGTCCGCCAGAACCTGTTCGCCAAGCAAAATGCCGCGGCCATCGCCCAACTGCCCGGCCCACACGCCGAACTGGTGGCCACTGTACACCTGCGCCAGCGGCTGCATGCCCGGCAGCAGCGTTTCTCCCGCCCAAATCGGGGTTTTATCCTGAGTAAACCAGCTTTCATCCAGCCCCAGCTCGCGCGCCAGCGGCTCGCTGTGGTACAGCAGGCGCGCATCCTTGAGCGGCGTCGGGTTCAGAGCGGTGTAGAAGCCGGGTAACTGTTGGTAGTAAGCGTTATCGAACTGCGGCATAGGCCCTCCGTTTCAGCGTAGTGTAGAGCCTGAACGAGCGGATTAACACCGAAGGAATGCAGGGAGAACGCATCCGCCTGTCGTCAGGACGGATGCGGGGAGTTTGGCGTTCCGCCTGGCTGAGGAAGCGCGGTTTAATGCCGGCTGATAAACGGTGTTATCAGCCCAACAACGAGGATCAATAACGGTAGCGGAATCACGGTAACCTCACTCCGCGCATGATTTACCTCATTGTGTGTAATTTTTTATATCACTTCTTAATTATTGAACTCGCTGGGCGTCGCCAGCAAAGCTTTCAGATTATCCACACCAACGCTGGGCCATAAAAAACCTTGCAGACCTAAAACACCGGCGTACCTGAGTTTATTAAAATACTCTTTTTTCTCTATTCCTCCGACGATCACGCCTTTACATAACAGGTTGATATTCTTTAACAACGAGTCGATGACCACGTCATATCCCTGATGGGTAAACAGCTGCCAGTAAAAACGCTTGTCTATCTTTACGTAGTCAAACAAACCATCGTACAACGCGGTCAGCGTGGCTTTACCGGAACCGAAATCATCGAGCCACAGCGTAAACATTTCGCTTAATCGCCGCACGCTCGGGTTGTTCTTCCCGGCCGAAAGATTCGGAAAACTCTCACTCACTTCAAATGCAATAAAAGGATATTGCCCGATCCGCTGGCACAACGCCGAATCGGAAAGAATAAGCTCAACGATGGTTTCTTCGATATTGATGGTCAACTGCACGTTGTTACCGGTAAACCAAGCCGCATGCTGCTCCGCAAGTTTCAGTTGCTCATTAAATAACTCAATCCTTTGTTCAGGCGCCAATAAATTAATCCCAATTTCGGCCGGCATGGCTAAATCACCGTCGAGACTGTTGAATCGGCTCAACATTTCCACCGCCAACAGCCCGCCCTCCATTGAGTAAACAGGTTGAAAAACATAGCTACTAATAAAGTCAGCTTCGAGTTGGATGTTCATTTTAATGCCACAGGATGAATGGCTAGCGTATCATCGTATATCAATATATTTTATCGATCAATCCCTCTGGGATTAATCGGAAATATCAATGTAAATACCCATGAAATATCATTTAATTGATAGATTAAAGCTATACGACAATCGTGAAAGGCGCAAAGAAAAGCAGCCGAACTTATGCCATGGCGCCCGCCAAACGCGTTATGTGAAAAGGTATTTGGCTTAAGTAGAATGGATTGACGGCCAAATTTGACTTATCTCCTTTGTTTTATTTAAGAAAAATCTTAAATAAAGTAAAATAATCTTCCCGCCTTAACGCCGATTTTTCCTGCCGTTAACGATGACTGATTAAATTTAATAACGCATCAATTCCGCCCGTTATTCTCGGCATTGAAAACGCAAAAAAATGCCCACCTTGATTTTCAGAAAATCTGCGCTACCGCCGTGCAAAACGTCGATTTCAGCGATAAAAAAAGGGATGAGCACGCTCATCCCTTCATCACCTGGCCTCCGCTAACGGATCGTTTCACTCAGCCATTGCCGCAGTTCGGCTAATTCGGCCGCCTGCTGAGGATAGTCCGCCATCAGTCGATCACAGCAGGCGGCAACGGGCTCGCTTCGATACGGGCAGCCCACCAGCATATCCGCCAGCCGCTGCAGCGGGGCAGGATTAAGGCTGTCGGTGAACGCCTGCGCGCGAACGATAGCCCCCTTCTCCACATCGAAGAACAGGTCTACGCCGCCCCAGACAAAGCGCTCGTTAAGCAAGTGGCTGAACGCTGGCGCCTTGCCGAAATTCCATTCCCAGCTGCTTTGTTTGGCGAACTGCGCGGCAAAATCGGGCAGATCGGGGAACACGTCCGGCGAAATGATCTCCGGCTCGGCCGTTTCGCCATAGTGGGCGAAGAAAGCCTGCACGATGGCGTCGCATACCTGCTCATGGCTGATGCCCGGCAAAAACTCCGCCAGATTGGCGACGCGTGAACGCACCGAGGTGATGCCCTTGGCCTGCAGCTTTTTGGGATCCGGATTGAGGTAGTTCGCCAGCCGTTCCAGATCGGCGTTCAGCAGCAGCGTGCCGTGGTGGAAACCGCGATCCTGGGTTTCTCGATAGGCCGAGCCGGATATTTTACGCGGCCCGTCGGCGGTTTCCATCACCAGATCGTTGCGCCCCGACGCACTAGCCGCGACGCCCAGCTGCCGCAGCGCTTGCAGAATGATGTCGGTCGAGACGCTCTTGTCGTAGCCCGGCTTGCCGGCCATAAAGGTGAAGCAGGTATTGCCCAGATCGTGAAATACCGCCCCGCCGCCGCTGCTGCGCCGCGCCAGCCGAATGCCGTCCTGCTCCATGCGCCGGGTGTTGCACTCTTTCCAGGGGTTCTGCGACTGGCCAATCACCACCGTTTCGGCATTGCGCCACAGGAAGAGAATTTTTTGCGTGGTCATTTCGCGGAAAATGCACTCTTCCACCGCCAGGTTGAACCAGGGATCGTAGGAGTCGGAGATCAGTAAACGCAGGCTGTTCATGGCAGGCACCGTCCAAAACATGAGATGCCGCCATGATACACCAAATCAATGGGTTAAGGCTAAATGCGTCGCGCCTGCCAGTACACCCGCTTCCAGTAGACGTTATCGAGCGAGGAGCGGATCACTCCACGGCTGGTCGACGCGTGGATAAATTGGTCGTTGGTATCGTAAATGCCGACGTGCAGGCCGTTCTCACCGCCGCCGGTTTTGAAAAACACCAGATCGCCCGGCATCAGCTCATCGCGTGAGACCTTGGTGCCCAGCGAGGTCTGTTCTTCGGTCGAACGCGGCAGTTGCATGTCGAAGCGATCGCGGAACGTGCGGTAAACAAAGCCGGAACAATCTACCCCGCCCCGATCCAGGCCGCCGTAACGGTATGGCGTGCCGTACCACTGGCGCAGCTGCTCATTGAGCTGGGCCACCACCACGATAGAGTCCGCCAGGCGGCCGCTGGGCGGCGGCGCATGGCTGCTGCACCCGGCGAGGATCAAACTGGCTAATAAAAACCACACACGCATCCGCATAATATCCCTTCATTGAACACGTTGCCGCATTATGCCATCCGGTACACCACCACACCGCCTGCGAGGCAAAGCCGGCACCACGTAAGGAGAGCGCTATTTGGCGTTAATTTATCTCCCGCACGGGGAAAAAGGCAAGCGCCATAAGGGAGATAATGACAGGATCGCCGGTTTTGGCCCTATTCCGGCGATTTAGTCTCGGACTTGCTGTTAATCAGCCAGACGCCGAACAGAATAAACAGCGTGCCCAGCGTTTTCAGCAGCGTAGCGGACTCGTTGAACCACGGCAGGATCACCGCCGCCAGATAGACCAGCGCATAACTGACGCTCAACAGAGGATAAGCGCGGTTTAACGGCAGGTGGCGCAGCGCAAAGAACCAACACAGCATCGACAGCGCATAACCGCAGATGCCGCCGCCCACCGCCAACAGCGGCAGCCAGTAGCCGCCGATCAGCGCCAACGAGACGTCGGCGAACGACATCAGCGGGATTTGCACCATGCCCCACTTCATCAGCAACTGCGCCAACGTCACCAGCAACACGCTGGCGGCGCCCCAGGCATAGCCCCTCATGAATGCACGCTCATCAGCAGGATCCCCAACATAATCGACGCTACGCCGCACCAGTGGCGGGCGGTCGTCGGCTCATGAAACAGCCAGCGCGCCGCCAGCGTCACCATCACGAAGTTCAGGCTGAGCATCGGGTAAGCCAGGCTGAGCGGCAGGCGTTGCAGCACATTGAGCCACACCGCCATGCCCAGCCCCAGCAGCAGCACCGCCAGCGCCAACCAGCGCAGCGTCAGCTTCAGCCGCGCCTCGTCCGCCCGTTCCCAACAGTGCGCCGCCTGTTTCTGGCACAGCTGCCCACCACAGGTGAGCAGGCTGACCACAATCACCAACAGAAAACCCATCATGGTTGCTGTTTATACCACATCAGCACCAGGCGGTTCATGCGATCCACCTTGTCTGCGGCGGGCAGTTCCTGCGGCAGCGCTTCGCCACGGGACAGCTGCAGCACCAGCGACACGTTCCCCTGCTTGCGCGCCTGCGCCAGCCACTGCGGGAAGTCGGCATCGCTGATCAAGTGCCCCTTGGCGTCCGGGTACTCCAGACCATAGGCCACCTCGCCTTTCTGGCTGTACATCAGCACGTCGCTGCGCTTCAGCTCCCAGGCCAGGCCGGCCGCCAGCCCGACGCTGTCGCTCAACACATAGCGGCTGTCGCTCAGTTCGGCCATCGTGGCGCGGGCAAAGTTTTGCGGCAGTTTGGAATCGGTCACCTGTTGCGGGATGGCGTAACCGATCACCAGGCACAGCAGCACCGGGCAAGCCGCCGCCCAGCGCCATTGGCGGCCGTTGTCGCGTACGGAAACCAGCGCGAACAGCAGCCAGCCGCCGAAGGCGATCAGGCCGAGTACCAGTTTCGGCCACTCCTGCGGAGTAAACAGATGTGCCTTCGGCAGCAGACCGGCGCTCAACACCACCAGCGCCACGATGCCGATCAGGCCGAACAGGCCGTTCAGCCAGGCGTTGGCCTTGAACAGCCTGGCGCGCAGCGTGGCGGCGTAGTCTTCCGCATAGGCGGTCATCAGCAGCGCCAGCGGGGCCATGCACGGCAGAATGTAGGTCGGCAGCTTGCCTTTGGCGATGCTGAAGAAGATCAGCGGCATCAGCGCCCAGCTCAGCAGGAAGAACAGCTCCGGACGCTGTACGCGCTCGCGCCAACCCTTGAGCAGCGCACCGGGCAGCAGCGCCAGCCACGGCAGCACCGCCGCCAGCAGGACCGGCAGGTAATACCAGAACGGCGCCTTGTGCTGGGCGTTATCTTCGGCGAAACGCTGAATATGCTCGACCCAGAAGAAGTAATTCCAGAAATCGGGTTCGCGTTGCGCGATCGCCAGCGCCCACGGCAGGCTGAGCAGCGTAGCGGTCACGATCGCCACCGGGCCATAACACAGCAGATCCTTGATGCGGCGTTGCTGAATGACGATCGGGATCACCGCGATCACCGGCACCGCCAGCGCCAGGAAGCCCTTGGTCATAAAGCCCATGCCGCAGGCCAGGCCCAGCAACGCGTAAGCGCCCAGCTTGCCTTTGACCGAGGTGGCTTTCAGCGTCAGGTAATAACTGACCATCGCCGCCGCCAGCCACAGCGAGATCATCGGATCCAGCACGCTGTAGGTGCCGATGCTGAACACCAGTACCATCGACAGGAACATCAGCGCCGCCAGGCTGGCGCGGCGCGCATTGCGCCACATCAGCATCGCCAGCGCGAACACCAGCAGCGCGGTCATGCCGGTGCTGAACACCGAGCCGAAACGCACCGCAAAGTTGTTTTCGCCAAACAGCCACTGGCTGATGTTATTGAACCAGTAACCCGCCACCGGCTTTTCGAAATAGCGCAACCCCAGCAGGTGCGGCACGACCCAATCGCCGCGCTGCAGCATTTCACGGCTGATCTCGGCATAACGCGTCTCATCCGGCTGCCACAGCAGGCGGCCGTTAAGCGGGATCAGGTAAACCAGAGCAAAAAAAACGGCCAGCACAATGGCCCAGGATCCTTTTAGCGCCTTCATGTAACGTCCTTCACATCGGTTTGACAGCCCAGCCAACCTTCGCGGCCGGGGAAAGGAGCGCGCTTGATGCGGCCCAACGGCAGTGACGCCAAATCTTGCGGTAACAGCGCGCTCAGCGGACAGAATTCGATGCCCTGCCGCTGTGCGCGTTGCAATAACTGTTCGAACATCGCCGCCTGCGACATGCCTTCCACTTCGGTGTGAATGGTGTACACCGGCACGCCGCGATCGTTCTCGATGGCGCGCAGAATATAGTCGTTGAAGTCGGCCATGCTGACTTCGCTGCCAATCACTTCATCGAAGGTCGGCAGCGTCACCGGGATCTGCACCGTACCGTGGCGCCCGTCGCTCAGCACCGGACGGAACGGATGGGTGCCGCGGCAATCGCTGTTGTAATGGAAGCCGAAGCGTTGTTTGACCTCCAGCACGCGCGTATCGGCGCGCCAGCCCGCCACGGCGGAGCATTTCACCGGCTGGCCGGTGCAAGCGCTCAGGGCGTCGACGCCCAGCTGCACCTGTTCGGTCAGCTGCGCCTCGCTCCACTTGCCGACCCTGGCCTGCCACCCCTGGTGATCCCAGGCGTGCAGCCCGACCTCATGGCCGGCTTCGGCGGTGCGCTTCATCAGCGGCCCCAGCGCGCGTGAAATGTTGCGCCCCGGCCAGGCGGTGCCGGCCAGCAGAATGTCCAGACCGTACAGCGAGGCGGCGTTCGAACGCAGCATTTTCCACAAAAATTTCGGACGCAAAAGGCGCCAAAGATGGCGCCCCATGTTGTCCGGTCCCACGCTGAAGAAGAAGCTGGCCTGAATGTCGTACTTTTCGAACAGGTCCAGCAACTGCGGCACCCCTTCACGGGTGCCGCTGAAGGTATCTACATCAACCCGCAGACCGACTTTCTTCATGCACCGTTCCCTTCCTGAACGGTAGTGCGCAGGAAGTAGTCCAGCGTATCGGCGATGGTTTGCTTCATCTCGATGGTCGGCTGCCAGCCCAGCAGGCGGTGAGCGTTTTTGATGCTCGGCGTGCGGTGCTCGACGTCCTGGTAACCTTTACCGTAGTAGCTGCTGCTCTCCACATCCTTGAAGCCGGCAAACGGCGGGAAGCGGTCGCGCAACGGGTGGTTGTTGAAGCTTTCCAGCAGCATTTCCGCCAGCTCGCGAATGCTCGCTTCGTTGGTCGGGTTGCCGATGTTGACGATCTGGCCGTCACACAGGCCGTCGCGGTTCTCGATGATGCGGAACAGCGCTTCGATGCCGTCGTTGATGTCGGTGAAGCAACGTTTCTGCGCGCCGCCGTCCATCAGTTTGATCGGCGAACCTTCCACCAGGTTGAGGATCAGCTGGGTGATGGCGCGGGAAGAACCGATACGCGCCGCGTCCAGGTTATCCAGGCGCGGCCCCATCCAGTTGAACGGACGGAACAGCGTGAACTTCAGGCCTTCTTTGGCGCCGTAAGCCCAGATCACCCGATCCAGCAGCTGCTTGGAGACCGAATAGATCCAGCGCTGCTTGTTGATCGGCCCGACGATCAGGCGTGAATGGTCTTCGTCGAACTCTTTGTCGTCGCACATGCCGTACACTTCAGAGGTGGACGGGAAGATGATGCGCTTGTTGTATTTCACGCAGTCGCGAACAATCTTCAGGTTTTCTTCGAAGTCCAGCTCGAACACGCGCAGCGGGTTACGGGTGTATTCGATCGGCGTCGCGATCGCCACCAGCGGCAGCACCACGTCGCATTTCTTGATGTGATACTCGATCCACTCGGAGTGGATGCTGATGTCGCCTTCCACGAAGTGGAAGCGCGGGTTGTCGAGGAAGCGGCTGATGGCGTCAGAGCCGATATCCAGACCGTAGATGTCGTAGCGATCGTCGCGCAGCAGGCGCTCGGTCAGGTGGTTGCCGATGAAGCCGTTGACCCCGAGGATCAGTACGCGGGTGCGGCGTTTCATCGCGGCGTTCGGCTTGGCGGCCAGACGCACGTCGGTGACGATGCCCATTTCCTGCGCCAGGCGGCTGCCCTGCACGTACAGACCGCTGTCGTTTTGACCGGCGACGATCTCCAGCGCGCCTTCGCCACAGGCGATGACCAGCGGCGAGGTGCTCAGCACGGTGCCCGGCTGCTTATCGTGTTGGGTATCCAGCACGCGAGAGCGCCAGACGATCAGCTGGCGCTGGCCGAGGTAGCTGAACGCCCCCGGGTACGGCTCGGTGACGGCGCGCACCAGGTTGTTGATCTCTTGGGCGGATTTGTGCCACAGGATCTCGCCGTCCGCCGCGCTGCGGCGGCCGAAGTAGCTGGCCTGGGACTCATCCTGCTTGGTGAAGGTGGCGGTGCCGTTCTTCAGCTTCGGCAGTTGCTCTTTCAACACGATCTGCGCGGCTTCCAGCACTTTTTTGTGCAGCGTCAGCGCGGTATCGCTGTCGGCGATGGCCACTTTTTGCTGCCCGACGATGTCGCCGGCGTCCGGGCGTTTCACCATCTTGTGCAGCGTGGCGCCGGTTTCGGTTTCGCCGTTCACCAGCGCCCAGTTCACCGGCGCACGGCCACGGTAACGTGGCAGCAGCGAACCGTGCAGATTGAAACCGCCCTGCGGTGCCAGCGACAGGATCTCGTCGCTCAGCATGTGGCGGTAATAGAACGAGAAGATCACGTCCGGCTGCAGTGCGCGAATGCGGTCAACCCACAGCGGGTGGTTTACGTCCTCTGGCGCATAGACCGGCAGATCCAATTCGGCGCCCAAACGGGCCACGGAGGAGAAGAAGTTGTTCTCGCCAGGGTCGTCGGTGTGCGTGAACACGGCCTGCACGTCATAACCCGCCTCAGTCAGCGCTTTCAGACCGGCGCAGCCAATATCATGGTAAGCAAATACAATAGCTTTCATCATTCTTCTTCCTGAGTATTGTGGCCCTGCTGTGCACCGACCACTTTCTGAACAAAATAGCGAGGACGCGCGCGCACGTCGGTATAGATGCGGCCGATGTATTCACCCAGCAGCCCCATGCCGACAAACTGGGCGCCGATAAAGGTGAACAGGACGGCGAAAAGGGTGAACACGCCGCCGGCGGCCCATTCAGGGCCGAGCAGCAGACGCAGCGCTATCAGCACCAGCGCCAGCACAAACCCGGACAGCGCCACGATGCTGCCGACCACGCTGAGCAAACGCAGCGGCGTGGTGGTCAGGCAGGTGATCAAGTCATACATCAGGTTGATCAGCTTCATCAGGCTGTACTTGGAGTCACCAAACTCGCGTTCGGCGTGACGCACGTCGATCTCGGTCGTGCGGCGGGCGAAGGTATTCGCCAGGATCGGGATAAAGGTGCTGCGCTCATGGCAGTGCAGCATCGCCTCAACGATATGACGACGGTAGGCGCGCAGCATGCAGCCGTAGTCCCCCATCGACTTGCCGGTGGCGCGTTGAATCATCATGTTGATCACGCGCGAGGCGCTTTTGCGGAACCAGGAGTCCTGACGGTTGGCGCGCACGGTGCCCACCACGTCATAGCCCTCTTCCGCCACGCTGACCAGCCGTGGGATCTCCTCCGGCGGGTTCTGCAGATCGGCGTCCAGCGTAATCACCAGATCGCCGGTCACCTGATTGAAACCGGCCATAATGGCCGAGTGCTGGCCATAGTTGCGGTTCAGCAAGACGGCGATCACGTGGCTATCCGGCTTTTCCGCCGCCGCAGTCAGCATGTCAGCGGAGTTGTCGCTGCTGCCATCGTCGACGAGGATGATTTCATAAGGTTGAGATAACTGCTTACAGGCGGCAGTAGTCCGCTCCAGCAACGCCGGCAGGCTTTCCTGCTCGTTGTATACCGGGATGACTACCGAGACTTTTTTAATCGGTTCAACGCGAGGCACGTAAAGACTCCACAACAGAAGACAAGGCATTGACCACGCGATCCACGTCGGCGTCGGTCATATCAGGGAATAGCGGTAAGGTGCACAGCCGCGCCGAGTTCCATTCGGTATTCGGCAAAGAAAGCTGCGGATAACGCTCACGGTAGAATTTCTGAGTATGCGCGGCGCGGAAATGCAGCCCGGTGCCGACGCCAACCTCTTTCAGGCGCTCCATCAGCTGGTCGCGATCGATGCCGCAACGCGCGGGATCGACGCGGACCATAAACAGGTGCCAGGCGTGATCATGCGGATAATCCGGCACGCCCAACGGTTGGAACGGCGAGCCTTCCAGCGCGCTCAGGTAGCGCTGTGCCAGCGCCTTACGGCGCGCGTTCAGCTCAGCAAAGCGCGACAGCTGCACCACGGCGATCGCCGCATGAATGTCGGACAGGTTGTATTTGTAACCCGGCTCCACCACTTCGGCCTGCGGTTTGCGGCCAAGCTGCTGGCGATCGAAGGCATCGACGGCCAGACCGTGGAACTTCAGGCAACGCAGGCGATCCGCCAGCGCATCGTCGTCGGTGGCGATCAGGCCGCCTTCGGCACAGGTCACGTTTTTAATCGCGTGGAAAGAGAAAATCGCCGTGCCGCGTGCGCCGACCCATTCGCCGTTGTAGCGCGTGCCGACCGCGTGGGCGGCGTCTTCGATCAGCGGCAAGCGATGGCGTGCGGCTACGGCGCGCAGCGCATCCATTTGCAGGGGAGCACCGGCGTAATGCACCGGAACAATCGCTTTGGTGTTCGGGGTGATGGCAGCCTCGACATCGGCGGCGCTGACCATCAACGTATCACGGTCAACGTCGATCATCACCGGCGTGGCGCCCAGCAGCTCGATCATGTTGAGGGTGGAGACCCAGGTTTGCGAAGGGGTGATGACTTCGTCGCCGGGGCCGATACCCAGCGCCATCAGCGTGATGTGCATACCCGCCGTGGCGGAACTGACGGCGATGGCGTGCTTACAGCCGAAAGTGGAGCAGAAGTCGCTTTCCAGTTGCTGGTTTTGCGGCCCGGTGGTGATCCAACCGGAACGCAACACTTTCTCTACCGCGGCGATTTCTTCATCGCCGATGGCCGGACGAGAGAAAGGCAAAAATTGATCCATAGTTAACCCCAAACGTATCGAGCTGCTTTTGATGACACTGTAAATCCCTTTCGTTTAACGAATATTAAACGCCAGAGAAGAATCGTTTCCGTGGATTAACTGACAATGTAAGGCCGCAAGCTTAACTAAACCTTAAGACGAGACGTGTCATCAGTGGGAGAACTGATGGATAGGTGCCGTCATCATTAATTTAAATTTACTATGAAAATCAATTTATTATATATATTAATAATTATTTACTTATTTTATTTTTGCCGAATCAAGCCTAGCACGTCATTGACGCTTTTCAATAAAACCCACGATAAAATGAGCGGTGGAACAATAATAGCCGATGATTACCCGGCTATTTATATTCACTACGTTTAGTTTTCGTTTACATTTATGCTGCCGGGACGAATTAAGCCGTGCGCGTCATGATCCAACGCTGGTTCCCCACCCATTGCAGGTGAAAATCCACTTCATAGATCTGCGACAACAGGTCGGGCGCCATCACCTCACGGGTGATGCCCTGCGCGACCAGCTGCCCAGCGTGCAGCAACCAAACCCGATCGGCCTGCTGCAGGGTATGATTCAGATCGTGCGCGCACACCAGCGCGCTGCGCCCACTTTGGCAGAATTCGCGCAGCAGGCGATCCAGAGCGACCTTTTGCGCCACATCCAGGCTATTGGTCGGTTCATCCAGCAACAACAATCGGCTGTGCGGATTGACGCTGGGCCACACCTGCAGCAACACCGCCGCCAGCCGCACCCGCTGCCATTCGCCACCGGAAAGCTGCGTCAACGTGCGTGACAGCTTATCCACCAGCTTCAACCGCTGGCATAGATAGAGAATGGCGTGCTCCACTTCGGTTTGCGCCGCGCCGGCAGGCCGGTGCAACGCCAAATACTGAAACACCGGCATCAGCGACACCGGCGGCTGTTGCTGGCTGAGATAGCCGCGTCGGCGCGCCAGCTCGCTCCCCGGATAATCGGCCAACGCGCGTCCGTCCAGGCAGATTTCGCCCAGCCCCGGCAGCATGCCCGCCACCCGCGCCAACAGGGTGCTCTTCCCTGCGCCATTGGGGCCGATCAGGTGAACCTGCAACCCGCCGTCAATCTGTGCCGAAAAAGGCGCCAGGCGCCCCGCCACCCCAACCTCAACGAGTTGCAGCATCTGTCTTATCCTGCCAGCGCTTGTTTCACCGCCGCCACCAGCGCCGGATCTTCCGGCGTAGTGTCAGGCGAGAAGCGCTGGATCACCGTGCCGTCGCGCGCGATCAGGAATTTCTCGAAGTTCCACAGAATATCGCCGGTGTGCTTCGGCGCACGCCCTTTGCTGGTCATCCGCGCCAGAAACTCGCTGCCCTGCGGTGCGACAGCCTCCGGCTGTGCGGCAATCAGAGCCTGGTACAGCGGATGACGGCGTTCGCCGTTCACCTCAATCTTGGCGAACATCGGGAATTGCACGCCGAAGGTGCCACGGCAAAACGCCAGGATCTCTTCGTTGCTGCCCGGCTCCTGGCCCAGGAATTCATTGGACGGGAACCCGAGGACTTCCAGCCCTTGATCGCGGTAGGCTTCGTACAGCGCTTCCAGCCCTTCGTACTGTTTGGTCAGGCCGCACTCCGAGGCCACGTTGACCACCAGCAACACCTTACCCCGGTAGGCGCCCAGCGTGGTCGGCTGATTTTCAATGGTTTGTAACGGCAGGTTGTCGATTGGCTTGCTCATCGGTTGTCATCCTTTGGTTTTGTAATGGCAGGTGAATGAAGAGAACTACCTTACGCCTTTTGCCCGGGTCAGTAACCAGATAAATAGCGGCGCCCCCAGCGTGGCGGTCACCACGCCGATCGGCAGCTCGGCCGCCAGCAGCGCAATGCGGGCAACCACATCGGCCACCAGCAACACCCCGGCCCCGGCCAGCGCGCAGGCCGGCAACAGATAGCGTTGGTCGGTCAGGCCGATAAGCCGCAAGATATGCGGGATCACCAGCCCAACGAAGCCAATCACCCCGGCGAGCGCCACGCTGACGCCGACCAGCCAGCCGATCGCCAGCACCAGCAGGTTACGCCACAGATGCAGCGACAGCCCTAGTTGCCGCGCCTGTACCTCGCCCAGCGCCATCAGGTTGAGCGCTTTGCCCTGGCCACACAACCACAGCAGCACCGGCAGCAGCGCCAGCACCAGCCACTTTTGGCGCCAGTCGACCCCGCCGAAACCGCCCATCATCCAGTACATCAGCTGCCGCAGATCGAGGCTGGTGCTGAAATAGACCGCCCAGGTCATCAGCGCGCTGCACACGATGCCCAGCGCTACGCCGACCAGCAACAGCCGCGCATTGGTCAGACGTCGGCGGCGAGCGAAGCCCAGCAACAGGAAGGTCATCGCCAGCGCACCGGCTATCGCGGCGGCGCTCATCAGCGCCACCGGCAGCAACCCCTGCCCCAACAACACCGTCAGCACCAGCGCTACGCCGGCGCCGTTAGCGACGCCCAGCAGACCGGGCTCCGCCAGCGGGTTTTCAAACAGCGCCTGCATTACCGCGCCCGCCACCGCCAGGGCGGCACCGACCAGCATCACCGCCAGCGCGCGCGGCAAACGCAGTTGCCAGACGAACAGTTGCGCCCGATCGCTGAACCACTCTGACGGCCATATCCATTGGTCGCCGGCGCAAAGGCTGAACAGCAACGCCACCGCCACGCACAGCGCCAACAGACCGATCTGGCGTTTATCGCGGTAGCGTTGATGTTGCAACAATAAGGTGAAGGTACGGCTGGTTGGCATGGCGCGGCGGTTCCCTGCCGGCCGCTGTCGTGGCCGGATAATTGACGTTTGAGTCGAATATTAGGGGGTTAACGCCGCAAGGGGAAGCCTTGCGTGGATGATGGCGCAGGAAAGCAGCGGCTGGCCTTGCCCGTCATCGCAACGATGATGGCAAAACCAGCCGCCGATAAACTCAGGGTTAACGATGCGGGCCGGCGTTGCCCGGTGGATAAGGCTGGCCGCGGCCGTCATCGCGGCGGTCGGAGGCACCGCGATCGTCATGATTGCGCTCGTGGTCGCGATTATCGCGATCGCCGCGGAACGGATTGCCGCTGCGTGCCGGCTCACGGTGATCGTAGCCACGCGGCGGCGATGGCTGCCAGCGGCCGCCGTCCCAGTACATGCCGCGCGCATTGCGCTCACCCAGACCGCGGCCCTGATGCGCATGCCACCACTGCGGTGGACGCCAGTCGTAACCATCCCAGTAGTAGCCGCGACGGTCCTGATCCCCCAGATGCAGAGAAACGCCCGGCACATTGATATCGACAGAGACATCGGCCTGCGCCGCCAGCGGCAGCAACAGCGGGAAACACATCAGCAACAGGATCTTTTTCATTTTACCTTCTCACTCTATTTTTCTTGCTGCAGTGGTTATATCAGCGCGTTTATTTAACCACTATCTCACCGATGCCTATTTTCAGATTGTTTTCGACGGCCTTACACAATCCCTACACTGTTTGCCCTCGCCTTTAATTATCATAACCGCTGACAAGGCTTAACGAATAACTGACGGCTCTCAAGCGGCGTGGCAATTATAATTAAGCGAATTTCCATCGGAGGAGAATAAGATGATTAAACGTATAGGCAGCCTGCTGGCCGTTGTGGCCCTGACAGCAAGCCTCAGCGCCTGCTGCTGGGGCCCGCACTGGGGCGGTGGCCACCGTGGCGATGGCCCTGGCCATTATCACGGCCGTTATTGAAGCGAAAACAATGCCACTCACCAAATAAGAGTTAAGAATATTCCGAAATCGAGCTTAAATAAACTTTCGCCGTAGCGTTTGAACGCAGGATTTTAATTCTTACATTGCCCATTAGGAATAAACTGAATTTTATGCCAAAAAAGAAAAAGGCCGCGCAAGCGGCCTTTTTTGATATCACACGTCACTCACCCTTTCGGGCTGGCGTTTTCTACCCGGCTTTTCAGCTTCTGCCCCGGACGGAAGGTCACCACGCGGCGCGCCGTAATCGGAATGTCTTCGCCGGTCTTCGGGTTACGCCCCGGACGTTGGTTCTTGTCACGCAGATCAAAGTTGCCAAAACCCGACAGTTTTACCTGTTCGCCATTCTCAAGGGCCCGACGGACCTCTTCAAAGAACAGTTCCACCAGGTCTTTGGCGTCCCGTTTGCTAAGCCCAAGCTTCTCAAACAGGTGTTCTGACATTTCAGCTTTAGTAAGCGCCATAGGTTCAATCCCTCAAGGATGCTTGGAATCGCTGTTTTAGAGCCTCTACGCATTTTGCAACGGTAGCGGCTATCTCCTCTTCTTCCAGTGTACGAGCGGTATCCTGCAATACCAGACTGATAGCCAGGCTCTTGTCACCTTCTGCCACGCCCTTGCCACGGTACACGTCAAACAAGTTTACGCCAACTACCTGATTTGCGCCAACTTTCTTACACTCGGCCAAAATATCTTCTGCGGGGACGTTTTCAGCCACCACAACGGCGATATCACGGCGGTTTGCCGGGAAGCGCGAAATCTCCCGCGCCTGAGGCACGGCGCGGCTCGCAAGCTTGTTCCACTCCAGTTCAAACACCACGGTGCGGCCGTTAAGATCCAGTTTACGTTCAAGTTCCGGGTGAATCACACCGATGAAACCTACGCGTTCGCCGTGCAAATAAATCGCCGCACTCTGCCCTGGATGCAGGGCCGGATTGGCTTCCGCCCGGAACTGAATTTCGGATAATTTACCGGTCAGTTCGAGGACAGACTCCAGATCCCCTTTTAAATCATAGAAGTCGACGGGCTTGCGCGCCAGATCCCAATGCTCATCGTGCGTATGGCCGGCGATCACGCCTGCCAGCATGACGTCCTGACGAATACCCAGATCTGCCGCACTATCAGGCACAAAGCGCAGGCCGCTTTCGAACAGGCGCAGACGCGTCTGCTGACGGTTCTGGTTATACACCACCGCGGACAGCAAACCGGTCCACAGCGACAGGCGCATCGCCGACATTTCGACCGAAATCGGGCTCGGCAGGATCAGCGCTTCTTCATTCGGGTGCAGCAGCGCCTGCACTTTCGGATCGACGAAGCTGTAGGTGATCGCTTCCTGGTAGCCGTGATCGACCAACATGGTCTTCACGCGCTTGAGCGTCAGATCGGCTTCGCGATGCTGGGTCATCACCAGATCGGCGCGCACCGGCACATCCGGGATGTTGTCGTAGCCGTAAACGCGCGCCACTTCTTCCACCAGATCCTCTTCGATTTCCATATCGAAACGCCAGCTCGGCGCGACCGCTTGCCAGCTGTCGCCCTGCTCGGTCACCTGGCACCCCAGGCGGCGCAGAATGTCGCTGACCTGCTCGCTCGGCACCACGTGGCCGATCAGACGATCCAGCTTCTCGCGGCGCAGCGTGATGGTGGCACGCTTCGGCAGTTCGTTTTCGTGGGTTACGTCGATAACCGGGCCGGCCTGGCCGCCGCAGATGTCGAGCAGCAGGCGCGTGGCGCGCTCCATCGCTTTGTACTGCAGCGCCGGATCGACGCCGCGCTCATAGCGGTGAGACGCATCGGTGTGCAGGCCGTGACGGCGTGCGCGGCCGGTGATCGACAGCGGGCTGAAGAAGGCGCACTCCAGCAGCACGTCCTGAGTTTCCCCGTTGACGCCGGAATGCTCGCCGCCGAAGATGCCGCCCATCGCCAACGCTTTTTGATGATCGGCGATCACTAAAGTGTCGGCGCTCAGTTTGGCTTCGTTGCCGTCCAGCAGCGTCAGGGTTTCCCCTTCTTCCGCCATGCGCACCACGATGCCGCCGTCGATGCGGCTCAGATCGAAAGCGTGCATCGGCTGACCAAGCTCCAGCAGCACATAGTTGGTGACGTCTACCACGGCATCGATAGAACGGATGCCGCATCGACGCAGTTTTTCACGCATCCACAGCGGGCTTGGCGCCTTGACGTCGATACCTTTCACCACGCGCCCCAGATAGCGTGGGCACGCCTGCGGCGCGTCAACGCGGATCGGCAGCGTGGCATCGATGGTGGCGGCCACCGGGCTCATGTCCGGCTCGGTCAGCGCAACCTGGTTCAGTACGCCCACGTCGCGCGCGACGCCGATGATGCCCAGGCAGTCGGCGCGGTTCGGCGTGACGCTGATCTCGATGGTGTTGTCGTTCAGTTTCAGATAGTCGCGGATGTCGGTGCCGATCGGCGCATCCAGCGGCAGCTCGATGATGCCGTCATGATCGTCGGAAATGCCCAGCTCGGAGAACGAGCACAGCATGCCTTCCGAAGGTTCGCCGCGCAGCTTGGCGGCCTTGATTTTGAAGTCGCCCGGCAGCACCGCGCCCACGGTGGCGACCGCCACTTTCAGGCCGGTACGGCAGTTTGGCGCGCCGCAGACGATGTCGAGCAGGCGATCGCCGCCTACATTAACCTTGGTGACGCGCAGTTTGTCGGCGTTCGGGTGTTGACCGCACTCGACCACTTCGCCCACGACGACGCCGTTAAACGCGCCGGCAACCGGATCCACGCCGTCCACTTCCAGGCCGGCCATGGTGATTTGATCGGATAATGCTTCGCTGCTGATGGCCGGGTTTACCCACTCGCGCAACCAGAGTTCACTGAATTTCATGTGATATTCCCGCCTTACTTAAACTGTTTGAGGAAACGCAGATCGTTTTCGAAGAATGCGCGCAGGTCGGTGACGCCGTAACGCAGCATCGTCAGGCGCTCCATGCCCATACCGAAGGCGAAGCCGGAGTAAACTTCCGGATCGATGCCCACGTTGCGCAGCACGTTCGGATGCACCATGCCGCAGCCCAGCACTTCCAGCCATTTGCCGTTCTTGCCCATCACGTCCACTTCAGCGGACGGCTCGGTGAACGGGAAGTAGGACGGACGGAAACGAACCTGCAGGTCTTCTTCAAAGAAGTTGTTCAGGAAATCGTGCAGCGTGCCCTTCAGATTGGTGAAACTGATGTCTTTATCGACGATCAGCCCTTCCATCTGATGGAACATCGGGGTGTGCGTCTGATCGTAGTCGTTACGATAAACGCGGCCCGGCGCAATGATGCGGATCGGCGGCTGCTGGTTCTTCATGGTGCGGATCTGCACGCCGGAAGTCTGGGTGCGCAGCAGGCGCGTGGCGTCGAACCAGAAGGTATCGTGGTCGGCGCGCGCCGGGTGATGCCCTGGAATGTTCAGCGCGTCGAAGTTGTGGTAATCGTCTTCAATCTCCGGGCCGGTGGCAACGGAGAAGCCCAGCTCGCCAAAGAAGGTTTCGATACGGTCGATGGTGCGGGTCACCGGATGCAGACCGCCGTTTTCCATGCGACGGCCCGGCAGGGAGACGTCGATGGTTTCAGCCGCCAGGCGCGCGTTCAGCGCAGCGCTTTCCAGCGCGTTCTTACGCGCGTTCAGGGCGTCTTGCACCTCTTGCTTGGCCTGGTTGATCACCGCGCCGGCCGCCGGACGATCTTCCGCCGGGACGTCGCGCAGAGACTGCATCTGCAAGGTGAAATGACCTTTCTTGCCAAAATATTCGACGCGCACCAAATCTAACGCGGCAACATCCTGGGCATCTTCTACGGCTGCCTTGGCATTGGCAACCAGCTCTGCGAGATGTGGCATTGCTTTCCTCTTCCTCTGGCCGGGATGGCCCTAAGTAATTGTTATCTATATTCGAACACGCCTTTGAGCAATCTTCAAAGACTTTTCAATGCGTTGCCGGCCGGGCGGCTCACCTGAGCTGAACGCCAGCCATACTCACCGCAACGCGTTGCAAGGCGGGACGATGGCCAAAAACAAAAAAGCCTCCACGAGGGAGGCTTAGGCGCTACTTTTCGTTTCTTTTCTTACGCGCAAAGCCTCCTGAAATCAGGCGCTAAAGTAAAAAAAGAAACGAAAAATAGCTACGTGCATGATTGCGGTACCTTGTCGATGATTGCCCACCAGTGATATAGCTGCGGACAATGAAAGTCAATATTTGTCGCTGAAAACAAAGATTAAAAGAGGGAGCAAGCTCCCTCTTCTACTGACTTACGCCAGAGCTGCTTTCGCTTTCTCAACCAGTGCGCCGAAGGCCACTTTGTCGAAGACTGCGATGTCAGCCAGGATCTTACGGTCAATTTCGATCGACGCTTTTTTCAAGCCGTTGATGAACTTGCTGTAAGACAGACCGTTCTGACGAGCAGCTGCGTTGATACGTGCAATCCACAGCTGACGGAACTGACGCTTACGTTGACGACGGTCACGGTAAGCATACTGGCCTGCTTTGATTACTGCCTGGAAGGCAACACGATATACGCGCGAACGGGCACCGTAGTAGCCTTTCGCCTGCTTCATAATTTTCTTGTGACGTGCGCGTGCAATTACACCACGTTTTACGCGAGCCATATGCTCTCTCCTAAAGTCTTATTCTAAATTCAAAAAAAATGGCTTATGCGTACGGCAGGCACGCGGTAACCAGGACCAGATCGTTTTTAGACACCATGCCTTTCGGACGCAGGTGACGTTTACGCTTGGTTGCTTTTTTGGTCAGAATATGACGCAGGTTGGCATGTTTACGCTTAAAACCACCGCTGCCGGTTTTTTTGAAGCGCTTGGCTGCACCACGTACAGTTTTAATCTTTGGCATTTTAATTAAATCCACTTCGCATTGTTAAACAACGAATCAGTTGGGCGAATAAAACCCACACAGCGCAAGCGCCGCGCGGGTTCCATTACTTGTAAGCCTTACTGTTTCTTCTTAGGAGCGAGCACCATAATCATCTGGCGGCCTTCGATCTTCGTAGGGAAGGATTCGACCACTGCCAGATCCATATCTTCACACAGGTCTTTACGGACGCGGTTAAGCACTTCCATACCGATCTGCTGGTGCGCCATCTCACGCCCGCGGAAACGCAGGGTGATTTTGGCTTTATCGCCATCTTCCAGAAAGCGAATCAGGTTGCGTAGTTTGACCTGATAGTCGCCATCATCGGTGCCAGGACGGAATTTGATTTCCTTGACCTGGATAACTTTTTGCTTCTTCTTCTGTTCTTTCGTCGACTTGCTCTTCTCGTAGAGGAATTTGCCGTAATCCATGATTCGGCAAACTGGCGGTTCGGCATTTGGGCTGATTTCTACTAAATCAACGCCCGCTTCCTCAGCTTTTTCAAGAGCTTCATTCAGACTGACAATACCAATCTGCTCGCCATCGACGCCGGTTAGGCGAACTTCTTGCGCGCGAATTTCTCTGTTAATGCGATTAGGACGCGCCGGTTGAACTCGTTTTCCGCCTTTAATACTTTATTCCTCCAGTTGATGAAGACTACGGCTGCGAATCTCTTTCAGCAGCTTGTCTACGACTTCGTTTACGTCCAGGCTTCCCAGGTCTTTGCCACGGCGGGTACGAACGGCAACTTTGCCTGCTTCGACCTCTTTGTCGCCGCACACCAACATGTAAGGGACTCGACGTAAAGTATGTTCGCGAATTTTAAAGCCAATCTTCTCATTTCTCAAGTCCGCTTTCACGCGAATGCCTGCATCCTGCAGTTTTTTGGTCAATTGCTGGACGTAATCAGACTGGCTGTCGGTGATATTCATCACCACCACCTGCACCGGAGCGATCCAGGTCGGGTAGAACCCGGCGTATTCTTCGGTCAGGATACCGATGAAACGTTCCATGGAGCCCAAAATGGCGCGGTGAATCATTACCGGCACGACGCGATCGTTGTTTTCGCCAACATACGAAGCGCCCAAACGGCCCGGCAAGAAGAAATCGAGCTGCACGGTACCACATTGCCATGCGCGATCCAAACAATCATGCAGGGTAAATTCAATTTTCGGTCCGTAGAAGGCGCCCTCACCCGGCTGATATTCAAACGGAATGCCGTTCTCGGTCAGCGCGGCGGCCAGGTCTTCTTCCGCACGGGTCCACATGTCGTCGGTGCCGATGCGTTTTTCCGGGCGAGTGGACAGCTTGACGGCGATCTTGTCGAAGCCGAAAGTGCCGTACACGTCATACACCATGCGGATGCATTCGTTCACTTCGGCGCGCACCTGCTCTTCGGTACAGAAGATGTGGGCGTCATCCTGCGTGAAGCCGCGCACACGCATCAGGCCGTGCAGGGAACCCGATGGCTCATTGCGGTGGCAGCTGCCGAACTCGCCCATGCGCAGCGGCAAATCGCGGTACGACTTCAGGCCCTGATTGAAGATCTGCACGTGGCCCGGGCAGTTCATCGGCTTGATGCAATATTCGCGGTTTTCCGACGCGGTGGTGAACATGGCGTCTTTGTAGTTTTCCCAGTGGCCGGTTTTTTCCCACAGCACGCGGTCCATCATGAACGGACCTTTCACTTCCTGGTACTGGTACTCTTTGAGCTTCATGCGCACGAAGGCTTCCAGCTCGCGGAAGATGGTCCAACCGTCGTTGTGCCAGAACACCATGCCCGGCGCTTCTTCCTGCATGTGATACAGGTCGAGCTGTTTGCCGATCTTGCGGTGATCGCGCTTGGCCGCTTCTTCCAGGCGTTGCAGGTAGGCGTTCAACTGCTTCTTGTCTGCCCAGGCGGTGCCGTAGATACGCTGCAGCATTTTGTTTTTGCTGTCGCCGCGCCAGTAAGCGCCGGAGGTTTTCTGCAGCTTGAAATGGTGGCAGAAACGCATGTTCGGCACGTGCGGGCCGCGGCACATGTCGACGTATTCTTCGTGGTGGTACAGGCCAGGACGATCGTCATGGCTGATGTTCTCATCCAGGATCGCCACTTTGTAGATTTCGCCGCGCTCAGCGAAGGTGTCGCGGGCTTCTTGCCAGCTGACCTTCTTCTTGATGACGTCGTAATCCTTATCGGCCAACTCGTGCATCCGCTTTTCCAGCAGATCCAGGTCTTCCTGCGTCAGGGTGCGGTCGATATCCACGTCATAATAGAAACCGTTGTCGATCACCGGACCGATCGCCATTTTGGTATCCGGCCACAGCTGCTTGATCGCATGACCCAGCAGGTGAGCACAGGAGTGGCGCATGATTTCCAGGCCGTCCTCATCTTTGATGGTGATGATGGCCAGCTGCGCATCCGATTCGATCAGATCGCCGGCGTCGACCAGCTCGCCGTTGACGCGGCCGGCGATACAGGCTTTCGCCAGGCCAGGGCCGATATCGCGCGCGACATCCATCGGGGAAACGGGGTGATCGAAATGACGCTGACTACCGTCAGGAAGGGTAATAACAGGCATTAATAATTCCTTATCTACAGTGGTGACCCACACGACAGATCACATGCAGTACGAAAATTGGATTTTGGGTTTGGTCAGCCAGGTTTCAGATCTCGCCCACAATTGCCAGATTGAAACCTCACTGGGTATACAGAATGGAACGCATACCTTCTCAGCCACATTCGGCTAAGCGAATAGTATCACTAAAATTGTTCCGGATAAATAAAGCGCCGCCCTCACGCTTTCGCGTCAGCCGGCGCAAAAACGGTTTTCATGTAGCTGAGGGTGGCCAGCAGGCACAGGCCGTAGCCCAGCAGTTCGCAACCCTCTTCCACCATGTTTTTCACCACCCGGTTGTAGCCGTCCAGCATCAGCGTTTGCCACAGCGCGCTCATGCCGAACAGGCGTGAAAACACCAGAATGCACAGCAGGCCGGCGCACATCATGCCGTAGGCGGGATGCGTCACGAAATAGGCCAGGCCGCGCACCGTCGCCGCGATGTGCCGCGCTGCATGCACCAGGCAGGCCAAAGCGACCGCCAGCGCGAACCACACCCAGGCGCCGTGCCACAGCGCATCGAAGGCGAAATCCATCTCGCGGATCAGCATGCAGAGAAAGAAACCGCCGACCAGCATCCAGGCGGAGCGGCGTTCAGCCTGCCGCCGGGCCGCGGCGAAGAAACCGCCGGAGATGGCGAGCAGCAACAGCTCCTGCGCCGCTTCGGTCAGCGAGGTTTCATGCACGAAATTATGCAGCCAGTGTACGTCGATAAATACCAGGCCGACCAAGGCCGCCAAAAAAGCGCAGTAGAGCAGAAAGGCAACGGCTTTCCCCAGCAAAATATGCAGTTCTTGTTTCATAATCACACTCATTATTATTTACAGCGCATCTATGTTATCCACCTGTCCCCAGGGATCGTGGCAATTGATGCCTAATACCCTACACAGCGATTAAGGTGGTCATTAATCACGCCGCAAACAATAAAAACCCCGGCACATGGCCGGGGTAAGCGCCAGTCTTTCCTGGCTGTCATTTCATCATCGTCGGTATTTCAGGCTCTCATCCCTATATCATCGAGACGCGCAAACGAGCCTGGAGATTACGCCTGCGGAGATGATACGGTTACACGTCGGACATTGGTGTTAACGCCCCACAAGCCTGCTAATGCACTGACCACTGCGCCAATCAACAACGCAAAGAATGACCACAGGGCAGCCCGAGACAATTCGTCCGCAGCCGCGGCAGCCTGTTCGCGCGCCTTCTGTTTCAGCTCAGCATACTCCTGTTTTGCCTGATTGATTTTTGCTTCGGCTTCATCCAAACGCTGATTAACCAGCTGCGCAGTTTTATTTTTGGCGTCGACCAAATTCTTCACCGTCTGGTCCACTTCCTGCGGCGTCATATTGGTATTTTCAACCAGAGCTTTTTTCAGTGTGTCTTGATCCACATCTTGCGAGATGGCCTCACCATGTTTTTTAAGCTTGTCGACCAGTTGCTTAATAATCGCATCGCTATTGTCAGGCTGAAGTGCCAGGGCTTTTACTGCGTCTGCCAAATCAGTCTTGGCCGCATTCAACTGTTGCTGCATGAATTCAGGCTGCAATGACGGAATACCACTTTTTTTGAGCGCCGTAACCACATCACCATGCAGCTGTTCAGGTTCCAACGTGGTGTCGATACCCAACTTGTCAAACACCTTACCGCCCACGTCTGCCAACCCGGTTGCCCCTTTGCCAATCGCGGAACCGGCGCCGGAAAGCAAACTGCCAGAGGTCGAAGCGATAGCACCCAGCGCATTACCGGTGGCCTTCACTGCAGACCCGACCAGCATTCCACCCAACACCGCCGCCACAATCAGTGACGTAGCCCATACCAGGAAGCCATGAATAAGGCCGTCATTAGCAGCCAAACGTCCGGCAATAAAAGCGCCGGCAGCCAAGCTAATGATGATTGAAACAGCGGACCAAATCACTACGGTGGTACCGGCTCCGTTGATCGGATCGTCTGATGTCGGATCCACGATGGAAAATCCCAAACTGGTGCCCAACGTCGACAGCAACAGTGAAACAGCCAATACGGTGATCACACCACCGATGACGCTGCCCCAGGAGATTTTTTTCGCCGCTACCCATTCTTTTGCCACTTCCATAGTAAAACTCCTTTTAAGCTTTTCGATTATGAAGAAATGCCACAAAGCCTTACCAGTATAGAAGTGTTTAATCTCTTAAGCGGTTAAACGGTAAAAACAGTTAAAAATAATTAATAATATGTACCCAGTATTAACGACGCTGTATGGGCGGGTGCATTTTGGCTAGCGTTCGGTGCCGCGGGCGATTGCGGTCAATGAAGCGCCACTGGGGTGCGAGGATGGACCGAAGCTCGCCGGCGAGTGCAACGGCAGTGATGAAACGCCGGCCGACGGTTAATGAACGTTACGAGCTGTCCCCATTGCCGCCAGGCGCACGGCAGGCTAGGCTGTTCAGCTCATGGGCCGCCGCGTGGCGGCTTGAACGTTGCACAGGGAGTCTCTTTTATGACGGGTATTTTGCAGTTATTCCAGGCCATCGGACTGGGTTTGGTGCTGCTGTTGCCGCTGGCCAACCCGCTGACCACGGTGGCGTTGCTGCTCGGGTTGTCCGGCAATATGACGCGCGAAGAGCGTAATCAGCAGTCGCTGATGGCCTCGGTTTATGTGTTCTGCATCATGACGGTGGCGTTTTACGCCGGCCAGGTGGTGATGAACACCTTCGGCATTTCGATCCCCGGCCTGCGCATCGCCGGCGGCCTGATCGTCGCCTTCATCGGTTTCCGCATGTTGTTCCCGCAACAAAGCGCCGATGAGGCGCCGGAGGTGGAGAGCAAGTCGCACGAGCTGCGCCATAAGACCTCGGCTAACATCGCCTTCGTGCCGCTCGCCATGCCGAGCACCGCCGGGCCGGGCACCATCGCGATGATCATCAGCTCAGCGTCGAGCGTCAAAGATAACACGCTGGGTTTTGAACCCTGGGTGCTGGCGGTGGCGCCGGTCGCTATCTTCCTGACGGTCGCGGTGATCCTGTGGGGCTGCCTGCTCAGTTCCGGCGCCATCATGCGCTTGGTGGGGAAAAGCGGCATCGAGGCGATCTCGCGCCTGATGGGCTTCCTGCTGGTGTGCATGGGCGTGCAGTTCATCATCAACGGCGTGCTGGAGATCATCTCCACCTATACGCCGGCCGCCGCTTAAAGATCAAAAACGGGCGCGTCGTCGCGCCCGTTGCCGTTATTTCCCCTTCGGCGCCTGCGCGCCCAAAATGCCTTTGCCTTCCGGCACTTCGGTAAAGCGGCTGAGGATCTCGCTGTAGGTCTTGGCCGGATCCAGATCCGGGAACTGCGCCGGATAGATAAACTTCGCCAGATACTCCAACCCGACAATGTTGTACGGATGGTTGTAGAAGTTATGGTAGATGCCGTAGAACCGCCCTTCTTTCACCGCCGACACCTGCGCGAAGCCCGGGCGCTGTTTCATGCGATTGAAAGCCTCATCCACCTGCTGTTGCGTGACGCCATAGCCGAACGGCACCGCGGCGTTGGTCTTGCTGGCCCACTGCGAGCCGGAAACGATGTAGGCATCCGGTTTCATGGCGATCACCTTTTCCAGCGCCACGTCGCCGGTCGCGCCCGGCAACAGCGCAGAGCCGATGTTGCGCGCGCCGACCGCTTCCACCAACGCGCCCCAGCCGACGTGCGCATGGGTGAAGCAGCAGGACTCCAGCCCATTCAGGCCGGCCTTGGCTTCAAAGAACACCAGCGGCTTGGGTTCCACCGCCTGCGTCTTGGCCAGAATGGCCTGATAATGCTGCTGATAATAATCGGTATATTGCTTGGCTTCACTTTCCCGGTTGAGGGTTTCCCCCAGCAGCGTCACGCTTTTCGGCGTGTTTTCCACCGGCTTGAGCATGGTGTCGATAAACAGCACCGGCACATTCAGCGCCTTAAGCTTATCCAGCACGCCGGTTTGGCTCAGCGAAGGTTTGGAACGCAGCTGGGCGATCATCAGATCGGGCCGCTTGGCGATCACGCTCTCCAGATTCACTTCACCTTTGTCGCTGAATCCCATATCGATGATGTTTTTCGCCGCCGGCCATTTGCTCTGCAAGATATCCCAGGTCGCCGCGTCGCTTTTCTTCAGCAGGTTATTCCAGGCCACCAGCCGGCCGAACGGGTTGGCGCGATCGAGCAGCGCCAGCGTGAGAATGTCGCGCCCGTCCTGCACCACGATACGTTTCGGTTCTTGCTGGAGGGTGAGCGTCTGGCCGGAGGTGTCGGTCAGGGTCAGCGGATAGGTGGTGGCCATCGCCGGAGAGGCGAGTAAGGCGGCGCAAATCAGCGCCGGCAAAGTGATTCGACGGTGCACGAAAGACTCCTTAGTCATGAACGCAATCAGGAAATACTAATGAGAATGGCTTGCATTATCAAAGATAACGCCCGGCAACCCGACGATTAATTGCAAAGGGATGTGTAACGCAGGATTGAGAGGCGCGCCGAAGGCGGCGCGCCCAGGGGATCACACCAGGCCGTAAATCAGCGCCGACAGCGCGATCAGGCCCATCACCAGCACGAAGACGTTGCTCGCCGCGCGGTATTTGCGCATCGCCGGCACCGCGCGCACCGCGTACATCGGCAGGATAAACAGGATAGCCGCAATCAGCGGGCCGCTGATGGTTTCGATGATGTGCAGCGCGCTGGGGTTCCACACCGTCGCCGCCCAGGTGAGCAGGAACAGCGAAACCGCCGAGATGCGGTGCGTCATGCGCGAGCTGAGCGGTTTGCCGACCGCGCGCGTGACGCCGTCGATCAGGCTGGTCGCCCCCTCCGTGACCCCCAGCGAGGTGCCGAGATAGGATTTCGCCATTGCCAGCATCGCCATCACCGGGCCGAGATAGGCGATCAGCGGGTTGGAAAACTTGTTGGCCAGGGTGGTCAGCACCGTGATGTTCTGATCTTTCGCCTGCTGCATGTCTTCATGGGACAAACTCAGCACGCAGCTGAACACGAAGAACAGCACGGTGACGCAGATCAGCACATAGCTGTAGCGCATGATGCGCGCGCAGCGGCGTTCCGCCTTATCGCCATACAGGCTCTTCTGGGTCGAGGCGAAGGAAGAGATGATCGGCGCATGGCTGAAGGAAAACACCATCACCGGCACCGCCAGCCACAGCGAATGCCACAGCCCCGGCGTGTCGAAGCGGGTGGCGGCCAGGCCGTGAACGAAATTGGCGGTATTCCAGCTCGGCATCAGGTACAGCGAAATGCCCATCAGGAACACCAACAGCGGGAACACCAGCATGCCCATCGCCGCCACGATGCTGTCTTTGCCGCGCAGCAGCACCAGATTGAGCACCACCACCACCGCCAGGCTCAGCCAGATGCGCGGCAGCGGCGCCACGTGGAACTGGTGGATCAGGAAGCTGTCCAGCGCATTGGTGATCGAAATGCTGTACACCAGCACGATCGGGAAGAACGCCATCAGATACAGCATCATGATGATTTTGCCGGCCAGTACGCCGAAGTGTTCGACCACCACATCGTGAATATTGCCGTCGCGGCTGGAGCCGGAAAGCACGAAGCGGCTGAGCGCGCGGTGCGGCAAATAGGTCAGCGGGAAAGCGAACAGCGCCATCAACAGCAGCACCAGCGGGCCGTTCAGGCCGGCGTTGATCGGCAAGAACAGCGTGCCGGCGCCCACCGCGGTGGCATAGAGACCGAACATCCAGACGGTGTCGGTTTTGTTCCATTTGGCGGGCTGAGCGGCCGTCAGCGTGCCTGAATCGGGAGAAATCGTACTCATGAGACAGTCTACCTTAATCTGCGGCGCCAACGATTGCGCCTAACGGGATATCCTTCTCCGCGAATTTTTTAATAATAATCAGTGAATTAAAGCGATATTTCATACTTGCGCCTGATGAAAGGACGGCAAAGGATAATGAAAAATCCGTTGCGGGTCTATGTTTTATCGGCCGAACGAACGATTTGCGAACAGGAAATGCTGAAAAAACCGACGCACCCAGTCAAAACTAAGGGCCCCTTGCGGAGCCCTTAAACGGTTTACTTCTTCGCGTCCGGATGGTCCGGCACCTCGGCGCTGCCCATCTCCTTCTCATCGCGGATCATCGAGCGGTCTTTACGCACGTCGGCCACGTCGGAGGCGCTCACCGGTTTGGCGCTGTTGCCCCAGCTGGTGCGGATGAAGTTCACCACGTCCGCCACCTGCTGATCGTTCAGACGCCAGCCGAACGGCGGCATGGTGATGTTGGACACCGCCCCCTGCACCGCCGGCGTGGTGTTGCCGGTCAGCACGATGTGGATCAGCGAGGTCGCGTCCTCGGTCTGCACCACCGGATTGCCCTTCAGAGATGGGAAAGCGCGCTTGTAGCCCACCCCGTCGGTGCGGTGGCAGGCCGCGCAGTTATCGACATACAGCGCCGCGCCGGGCTTGCTGTCGTCGCCGCGCCACAGATCCTTGGCCACGCTGTCTTCGACCGGCGCCGCCTGCTGCTTGCCGTCTTTCGGCGGCAGCGATTTCAGGTAGCGTGCGATAGCGGTCAGATCGTCGTCGCTCAGGTATTGCAGGCTGTGCTCCACCACGTCGCTCATGCCGCCGAATACGATCGCCTTGTCGTTACGGCCGGTTTTCAGGAACTCGGTCAGCTCGGCTTCGCTCCAACTGCCCAGGCCGTCCTTGTTATCACCGCGCAGGCTGGAAGCCACCCAGCCGTCGATCGGCGCGTTGCTGCCGGACAGGTAATCGTCGCTTTCGCTGTTGCTCAGCGCTTTTTCCTGCATGGTGATGCTGCGCGGGGTATGGCAGGCGCCGCAGTGGCCCAGGCCTTCCACCAGGTAGCGGCCGCGCTCGATGATCGGATCGGCCTTGGCGTCGGCGACGAAGTCCGCCGGCGACGGCGCGAACATGCCGCGCCAGATGCTCAGCGGCCAGCGCATCGACAGCGGCCACGGGATGTCGGAATCCTTGTTGGCCTGCTCCACCGGCTGCACGCCGTGCATGAAATAGGCATACATGGCGCGCATGTCGTCTTCTTTCACCAGCGCGAACGACGGGTACGGCATCGCCGGATACAGGGTGCTGCCGTTTTTGGCTACGCCCTTACGCACCGCGTTGTCGAAATCCTCGAAGCTGTAATCGCCGATGCCGGTTTTCTTGTCCGGCGTGATGTTGGTGGAGTAGATGGTGCCGATCGGCGTCTCCATCGCCAGGCCGCCGGCGAAGGTTTTGCCGCTCTTGCCGTCGGTGTGGCAGGCCACGCAGTCGCCGGCGCGCGCCAGGTATTCACCGCGCTTGATCAGCTCGCTGCTGACGGTGGCGTCCTGCGCCCAAACGGAAAAACTCACTGCACTGAGAACCAGTGCCGGTACAAATGCTTTCATCGTTCGCCGTCCTTATGCCTGCACCAATGGGCCTGGGTTTTTCAGATACTGCTCGCGAATGGCGCGGGCAGACCAGTAAGCCAGCGCCGCCACGGTGCCGGTCGGGTTGTAGCCCAGCCCCTGCGGGAAGGCCGATGCGCCGATCGAGAACACGTTGTGCACGTCCCAGCTCTGCAGATAGCGGTTGACCGCGCTGGTCTTCGGATCTTCCCCCATCACCGCGCCACCGTTCATGTGGGTGGTCTGGTAGCTGGTGGTGTCGAAGTGGCTGTTGGCGTTTTTCGGGCTGCCGGCGATCAGTTTCGGGTTCATCGCCTTGGCGATCGGCGCCATCTTGTCGTACATGAACTGCGCCATCTTGATGTCGTTCTCCTGCCAGTCGAACGTCATGCGCAGCAGCGGCTGGCCAAAGACGTTCTTGTAGTTGGGATCGAGATCCAGATAGTTGTTGCGGTACGACTGGTGCGCGCCGTGGGCGTCCATCGAAACGTGGTGAGTGTAAGCATCCGCCACCGCCGCTTTCCATTTGCTGCCCCAGGCCGGGGTGCCCGGAGGCGTCGGCAGACCGGAGATCGGCTTGGTGCCCGCCTGGTTGACCCAGAACGGCGAACCGCCGACGAAGCCTTCTTTGGCATGGTCGAAGTTGTCGGCGTTGAAGTCGTCCACGCCCACGCCGTTGCCGCCGGCGCCGATAAACGGGTTGGTGAACACGTCTTTATCGAAGAACGCCTTGATGGTGGTCATGTTCTGGTAGGCGAAGTTACGCCCGACCACACCCTCGCCGGTCACCGGATCGTAAGGCTTGCCGATGCCGGACAGCAGCATCAGATGCACGTTGTGGAACTGGAACGCGCCCAGGATCACCAGATCGGCCGGCTGTTCAATCTCGCGCCCCTGCGCATCGACGTAGTTCACGCCGGTGGCGCGGGACTTGTCGTCGGTCAGGTTGACCTTCAGCACGTTGGCGTTGGTGCGCAGCTCGAAGCGTTTCTCCATGCGCAGCGCCGGCAAGATGTTGACGTTCGGCGAGGCCTTGGAATACATGTAGCAGGCGTAGCCGCTGCAGAAACCGCAGAAGTTGCACGGGCCCATCTGCGCGCCGTACGGATTGGTGTAAGAGTCCGAGGTGTTGGCGGACGGCAGGTTGTAAGGGTGGTAACCCACCTCCAGCGCCGCCTTCTCGAACAGTTGGGCGGAGTAGGTATTTTTCTGCGCCGGCAGCGGGAAATCGTCGGAGCGATCCGGCGCAAAGCGGTTGCCGCCCTTCTGCGCCACTTTCTGCCCTTTGATGGTCCAGGCGGTGCCGGAGGTGCCGAACACTTTCTCCGCCTTGTCGAAGAACGGTTCCAGCTCGTCGTAGGTCACGCCGAAGTCCTGGATGGTCATGTCCTTCGGAATGAAGTTTTTGCCATAGCGCTCTTCATAGTGGCTGCGCATGCGCAGTTCGATCGGATCGACGCGGAAATGCACGCCCGACCAGTGCAAACCGGCGCCGCCGACGCCAGTGCCCGGCAGGAACGCCGCCAGTTGGCGGTAAGGCACCGCGGTCTGGCTGCTGTTATGGCGAATGGTGACGGTGCTTTTCGACAGATCCTGGAACAGTTTGCGGCGGATGTTATAGGTCAGCTCGTCGATCACCTGCGGATAAGACCCGTCCGGATAGGTGTCGCGCATCGGGCCGCGCTCCAGCGCCACCACGTTGAGGCCGGCCTCGGTCAGCTCTTTGGCCATGATCGCGCCCACCCAGCCGAAGCCGACGATCACCGCGTCTACTTTTTTCATTACCGTTGCCATGCTTAGCCCCTCTCCCCACGAATCGAGACCGGCGGGAAGGGATAACGCTCCCCTCGCTCAACCCAGTCCATAAAATCGGCGCGCGCGCCCGGAAAATTAATCAGTTTCCAGCCCACCATGTCTTTGTTGCCGCCATGGATGGGATCGCTGAAGAAACCTTCGCGGGTGTTTTGCAGCAGATAGGAGAAGAACAGTTTCGACGGCAGCTGCGGGAACTCCGCCTCGCCGGACTCGAACTTTTGCAGCATGGCGTCTTGCTGCGCGCCATCCAGTTCGGCGAAGGGCTTGCCGGCGGTTTTCTTGCTGTAGGCGTCGGCGTCACTGATGCCGAGGTTGTAGATTTGCTTGGGCACCAGCGGCAGCTGATAGCCCATCTCCTTCGGCACATCGGGGTTGAACGGCCCCTGCATGTACCAGATGGCGCCGGTGGCGTACGGGGTATTCATCTGGCGATCGATAAACTCCGGCACGCCGGCTTCCAGTGCGCCGGGGCCGCGCTCGTCGGCCGGGATCAGGCGCGCCACGGCGGCCTTGATGAAGGCCCACTCTTCCGGGGTGAAAAAGGTCGGTTGGTAATCGTTCTGCGTTGAGGTGTTCGAGGCCGCGACCGCCGGTGTCGGTGCCGTCAGCGCGCCAACGCCGCTGCCACCAATTACCGCCGCAGGAATTAAGGTCATCGATTTCAACAAGAAATCGCGCCGCGAATTGTTGGTTTTATGATTCGACATGTCACATTCCATCCAAAGATAGTCACAACTATTTAACCGCAACCTTGCGATCGATACGGGTTTTTAAAATAATTTGTTACTTATTTGTATATTTATTGAAGGTCAGAATACATCCAAGCGCAAAAATGTTACCGGTAACTTATTGAATGAACGTAAAGATTTATCTGCTAACGTAAATTTAACTTTTCGTGCGGTTTTTCCGATAAGCGGTGAGGAAATAACGAAAAATGAGAAGCAGCTCGCGCGCTGGAACGGTGCCGGAAACAAAATCGGCCGCATTCAGCGGCCGATTCGACAAGAGAGAGGGTTACTGCGACATCGCCTGATAGGCGGTGGTCACCTTCCACAAATAGCGCGGTGCCTGTGGCGCCGGATGCTTTTTCTGGATGTGCTGATAAAACTCATCCGGGCTCATCTGATTAATGCGATTGACCGCCACGCGCTTGTCCGATGAGAAGGTGCGCAACATGGCGCCCGCCCCGTTCACGTACGAAACGATAGTGGCATAACGCAAAGTCTGTGGGTTGTTGATCCCGGCTAGCTGCTGGCTTTGAAGAATATTGATATAGGCCGTTCCCAGATCAATATTGACCGCCGGATCCTTCAGCTCACGCGAGCTGGGTTGCCCGCTTCTTCCTTTCATGCGATAGGCGTCGCGGCCGGCGGTAGAAGCCTTAAGCTGCATCAATCCCACTGCGTTCGAGGTGCTGACCACGTTCGGGTTAAACCCGGACTCCACCTGAATAATCGCTTTAATCAGCGTTTCGTCAACGCCGTAGTTGCTGGCGGCCTGACGAATGTAATCGTTATAGGCAACCGGCGTGCCTGTGCGGTTTACCGGTGCCTGCGGAGGGGGTTTTAACCAACCGCCGCGCGTTGTGCCACTGCCTGAAATATTGCTTGCCGTTTGCGGATCTTTGGCGCACCCCGACAAAAGCAAAATTGCCGTAAGGCAACCTATTTTTGTTTTCACAGAATCCCTCACTCCTTTCAATGAGTTGCGTAGCATATACAACTTGTAAGGACACCTGCAGTAATTTTTTGGGCTAATCTCAAGCTATCCATATACCAAGAGGTGATTTATGAGTCAATCTGCAACAAACTGCTTTGTGGTGACTTTTCGCTATCAGGAAGAGGGATTAACCGACCTGGCGAAGCTGACCGGGCAATTGACGCGTGAAGGTTTTGTCACGTCGGTGACAGACGAAAATGGCGTGCACCATGAGCTCGGCAGCAACAGTTTTGCGTTCATAACCGCGCTGGATCAAGAGGATGTACAGCGCCTGGCACAGGGGTTCGGCCAGTTGGCATTGGGAAAACAGCCGGAGGTGGCGATATGCGCCTGTAAGGACTACCTTCAGCGGTTACATACTGATACATAAAATGCTATAACTTCCCGGAGGGTATTATTTTTTCAGTTGGAGATGTACCCCGCCGGCGGTGGGCAAGTGACGCTTGACTTCGCTTCAATTGATATTGATAATCATTTTCATTTGAACCAGGAGACGTCATCATGCCATTGATAAGTTGCGCTTTTCGTCGCAGTCGCCCCTTCCGCGCTGCCGCACTGTTACTCCCTTTCACGCTCGCCTGCCTGCTGCTCGGCGCCGCTATGGCCAGCCCACACGCGCTGGCGGAAAAGAAGCTGCGCGTGGTGACCACCTTTACCATCATTCAGGACATCGCCCAGAACGTGGCGGGTGACGCCGCCGTGGTAGAATCCATCACCAAACCGGGTGCCGAGATCCACGACTATCAACCGACCCCGCGCGACATCGTCAAGGCGCAGCACGCCGATCTGATCCTGTGGAACGGCATGAACCTGGAACGCTGGTTCCAGCGCTTCTTCGAGAACATCAAGCAGGTGCCGGCGGCGGTCGTGACCGAAGGCATCACCCCACTGCCGATCCGCGAAGGGCCGTATAACGGCAACCCGAACCCGCATGCCTGGATGTCGCCGAGCAACGCGCTGGTGTACATCGAGAACATCCGTAAGGCGCTGGTAGAGCACGATCCGGCCAACGCGGCAACCTATAACCGCAACGCCAAGGCCTACGCAGAGAAGATCGGCGCGCTGGACGCCCCGCTGCGCGAACGCCTGGCGCGCATTCCTGCCGCACAGCGTTGGCTGGTGACCAGCGAAGGCGCCTTCAGCTATCTGGCGCAGGACTACCAGCTGAAAGAAGTTTATCTTTGGCCGATCAACGCCGATGAGCAAGGCTCGCCGCAGCAGGTGCGCCGGGTGATCGACGCGGTGCGCGCCCACCATATTCCTGTGGTGTTCAGCGAGAGCACCATTTCCGACAAGCCGGCCAAGCAGGTGGCGAAAGAGACCGGCGCCAAATACGGCGGCGTGCTGTATGTGGATTCGCTGTCCACCCGCGATGGCCCGGTGCCGACCTATATCGACCTGCTCAACACCACCGTGCAAACCATCGCCAAAGGATTCGATCAATGACCCATGAACCGTTTGTCCGCCCTGAATTGAACGTGGACGACGTCACCGTAACCTACAACAACGGGCACACCGCCATTCATAACGCCAGCTTTACCCTGAGCGGCGGTTCGATCTGTGCGCTGGTCGGCGTCAACGGCAGCGGCAAATCGACGCTGTTCAAAAGCATCATGGGCCTGGTCAGGCCCACTGCCGGCCAGGTGTCGCTGAGCGACAAACCGGTGGCGGACGCGCTGAAAAAGAACCTGATCGCCTACGTGCCGCAGACCGAAGACGTCGACTGGAACTTCCCGGTGCTGGTGGAAGACGTGGTGATGATGGGCCGTTACGGCAAGATGAACTTCCTGCGCATCCCGTCGCGCGAAGACCGGCTGCGGGTCGACAAGGCGCTAGAACGCGTCGGCCTGAGCGAGCTGCGCAGCCGGCAGATCGGCGAGCTGTCCGGCGGCCAGAAAAAACGCGTGTTTCTGGCGCGCGCGCTGGCGCAACAGGGCACGGTACTGCTGCTGGACGAGCCGTTCACCGGCGTGGATGTAAAAACCGAGAACGCCATTATCGAGCTGCTGCGCGCGCTGCGCGACGAGGGGCACCTGATCCTGGTCTCCACCCATAACCTCGGCAGCGTGCCGGAGTTTTGCGATCGGGTGATCCTCATCAACCGCACGGTGCTGGCCGCCGGCCCGACCGAGACCACCTTCACCCAGAGCAACCTGGAGCAGGCGTTCGGCGGCGTGCTGCGCCATATCAACCTCTCCGGCCCGGATCTGCACGACGACAACGATCCGCGCACAGTTACGGTGTTGACCGACGATGAACGCCCCGCGGTGTTCTACGGCCACACCAAGAGCGATCCGCCGGCCAACAGCCAGGCCAGGGAGAAACAATCCTGATGCTGGACCTTCTGCTGCAACCTTTCAGTTATAACTACATGGTGAAAGCCATCTGGGTCAGCGCCATCGTCGGCGCCGCCTGCGCGTTCCTCTCCGCCTACCTGATGTTGAAAGGGTGGTCGCTGATGGGCGACGCGCTGTCGCACTCGGTGGTGCCCGGCGTAGCCGGCGCCTACGCCCTCGGCCTGCCCTACGCCGCCGGCGCCTTCTTCACCGGCATGCTGGCGGCGCTGGCGATGACGCTGGTGCGCCACATCACCCGGCTGCGCGAAGACGCCATCATCGGCTTTATCTTCTCCACCTTCTTCGCCGTCGGCCTGCTGATCGTGTCGCTCAACCCCACCTCGGTCAACGTGCAGTCGATCATCTTCGGCAATATCCTCGGCATCGCCGACGAAGACGTGCTGCAGGTGGAAATCATCATCGGCGTTTCGCTGCTGATCCTGTGCCTGGTGTGGAAAGACCTGCTGGCGGTGTTCTTCGACGAAAGCCACGCGGTGTCGATCGGCCTGTCGCCGCTAAAGCTGAAGATCCTGTTCTTCACCCTGCTCAGTGCCTGCACCGTCGCCGCGCTGCAAACCGTCGGCGCCATTTTGGTGATCGCCATGGTGATCACGCCGGGCGCTACCGCCTATCTGTTGACCGATCGCTTCAGCCGTCTGGTGATCATCGCCATCATCATCGGCGCATTGACCAGCGGCGTCGGCGCCTACCTGAGCTTCTTCCTCGACGGCGCCACCGGGGGCGTGATCGTCACCCTGCAAACGCTGGTGTTCCTGGCGGCGTTCTTCTTCGCGCCGAAACACGGCCTGCTGGCGTCCCGGCGCCGCGTGGCGCATTCGCAAACCGGAGGCCGCTGATGGACACCCTGTATCAACTGCTCAGCGAACCCTTCGCCTACCCGTTCATGCAGCGGGCGATCGTCGCCGCCATCGTCACCGGCGTAGTGTGCGCCGTGCTCTCCTGCTACCTGGTGCTCAAAGGCTGGTCGCTGATGGGCGACGCCATCTCGCACGCGGTGCTGCCCGGCATCGTGGTGGCGTTCGTGGTCGGCATTCCGCTGGCGATCGGCGCCTTCCTTTCCGGCATCTTCTGTGCGGTAGCCACCGGTTACCTGAAAGAGAACAGCCGGGTGAAAGAAGACACGGTGATGGGCATCGTCTTCTCCGGCATGTTCGCCTTCGGCCTGGTGCTGTTCTCGCGCATCGATACCGACCAGCACCTGAGCCACATTTTGTTCGGCAACATGCTGGGCATTACCGACGGCGAGCTGAAGCAAACACTGCTCATCGCCGGCATCACCCTGGCGGTGGTGCTGCTCAAGCGCAAAGACTTCATGCTGTACTGCTTCGATCCGCATCATGCGCGGGTGATTGGCCTGCCGGTCAAGCTGCTGCACTACGGGCTGCTGTGCCTGCTGGCGATGACCATCGTCGCCTCGCTGCAGGCCGTGGGGGTGATCCTGGTGATCGCCATGCTGATCGCCCCGGGCATCATCGCCTTTATGCTGTGCCGCCGCTTCGAACGCATGCTGGTGGTGGCGACGGTGGTGTCGGTGTTCTCCTGCGTGCTTGGCACCCTGATCAGCTTCCACATCGACGGCGCCACCGGGCCCTGCATCGTCATCGTACAGGCCGTGCTGTTCGTTATCGCCTTGTTGTACAGCAAGCTGCGTCCGTTACAGCGTAACCAAAACGCCCTCACCGGCGGTTAATCCCCTCCGATGCGGCGATGCCCTCTGCTCGCCGCATCGCCTGCCCCCGCCCATTGCGTTGTTGTCATCGAGTTGCAACCGGTATTGCGCTTAAATTAATCAATAGGGTATATACTTTGAGCTGGCGAGACGCTGAAAAAATCGCCGCCTTTGACGCCGGCTGTGCGCCGCGTCGTGTTTTCACCACGGGAAAGACGCTAACCTAATGAATTATCAGGCAGCACAGAGGGGGAGATACCATGTGGCAAGCCGTTAGCCGTCTGTTAAGTGAACATCTTGGCAGCGCAGAAATACGCGAAAGGATTGAACTGCCCGGGGGCGACATTCACCCGGCGTGGCGCGTGAGTTACGGTGACAACGAGGTGTTCGTGAAATGCGACGCCCGGGAACAACTGCCGATATTCACCGCCGAGGCCGATCAGCTGGCGTTGCTGGCACGCAGCAAAAGCGTGCGGGTGCCGGAAGTGTACGGCGTCGGCAGCGATCGCGACTACAGCTTCCTGCTGCTGGAGTATCAGCAGCTGAAACCCCTCGACGCCCACGGTGCCTACTGCCTGGGCCAGCAGCTGGCGCATCTGCACCAGTGGAGCGAGCAACCGCAGTTCGGTCTCGACTTCGACAGCGATCTGACCACCACCCCGCAACCCAACGCTTGGCAGCGCCGCTGGTCGGAATTCTTCGCCGAGCAGCGCATCGGCTGGCAGCTGCAGCTGGCGGCGGAGAAAGGCATGACCTTCGGCGATATCGACGACATCGTCGATCGGGTGTATCTGCGCTTGCAGCACCACCAGCCGCAGCCTTCCCTGCTGCACGGCAACCTGTGGCCGGGCAACTGCGCGATGACCGCCAACGGGCCGATTCTGTTCGACCCGGCCAGTTACTGGGGCGACCGAGAGTGCGATTTGGCGATGCTGCCGCTGTATCCGGAGCTGCCGCCGCAGATCTACGACGGCTATCAGAGCGTGTGGCCGCTGGGTGCCGGGTTTATCGAGCGCCAGCCGCTGTATCAGCTGTACTACCTGCTCAACCGCAGCAACCTGTTCGGCGGCCAGCATCTGGTGGCTGCGCAACGCGCGGTGGAGGCGCTGTTACAGCCCGAGGCGTCGTAACGTTCCGGGGCGCCGCTCGGCGCCCCGTTCATGCCTCAGGCCGCGCCGGCCAACTGCCCTAACAGTCGGATCACGAACCAGGCGATCACCGCAATCACGATCGGCAGGATGTACAGCGGGAAGTATTGCAGGAAGATGGTGTGGTGCGGCAGCGTAATGCGCTCCTCCAGCTGCTGGCGCGTGTGCCCTTCGCTGCCCTTGGCCTGCTCCAGGATCATCTGGTCTTCCAACCCTTCGCGGATGAACTTGACCTGGCGCGACATGCGCGCGCCGGAAGCCTGCAGCGCCAGCCCGACGAAGATCAGTATGTAGATGATGATGAACATCAGATTGGCGCCGCTGAACAGGCTTTTATCCACGTCAGGCACCGGGGAGTTGTACCAGAAAAGGTTCAGGAACGGCGTATTGAAACGCACCATGTCCACCATCACGTGGACAAAATCCAGCATCACCGCGTTGATGCCCTTAGTTTTTTCACTGTGCTGATAGACAAAGCCCAGCACGGAAATCAGCGTAGACAGCAACGCCGGGATAAAAACCACCCATCCGAGAATGCGTTTCAAAATGGCGATACGCCCGGCCTGTTGATACGTCATGTGTTCCCCTTGTTAGCGACGTAACCGAATCGGCTAAGTCTACCTGCAGTTGGCAAAGCTCGCCCACCGTTTTCTTCATTCCCGCTGTGCTACAAGCTTAGCCGAATTCGCCGAAATCAACTGCTTAACGCCGTCCGGGCACTATCATTGAAGAGATAAAGTTATCCATTCGGGCAGAGGCCGCCATGATTCGACTGATTATCTTATTGCTGGGCGCGCAGGCGCTGCACGGCCAGCGCCGCCTGCTGGTGCTGTTCGGTTGGCTGTGGATAGCCGCAGGGGCGCTGGTGCTGTTCGACATACTGCAGGATGGCCGATCCGTGCTGGCGCTGGATGCGCTGGCGGTCATCCTGGCGCTGGAGGGGCTGGTGGCGATATCCGCCGCGCTGGTGATTGGCTCTTCCGCCAGCAGACCGGTGCTGCTGAAGGGGCTGGGCTTCGTGTTTATGGCCTTTTTAATGTTGGACGTGCCCGCAGACGATAACATCGTCGCCACCGTGGTGTTTGGCAGCGCGCTGCTGCTTGACGGCGCCGTGCGCATCGCCTCCTCCACGGTGATTCAACACAGTCGATGGAAAACCGTGGCGCTAGCGGGCGGCGGCGAGATCCTGCTTTCGTTGATGATTTTTGTCGGCTGGCCGGCGCCGCACCGGATGACGGTGCCCTTTTGCCTCGGCGTGATGATGGTGCTTTCCGGCTGGGCTTTATTGCGTATCGCCCGGAGGCTGGCAAGCTTCTCTCTGAATCAGCACCCCGCGCGGCAGCCACCGCCCCCGGCGGACGAGGCTACGCCGCTCACGGTGTATGTCTGGACACCGATTGGTGCGGCTAAAGATCCACGCCGGCGTTACATCGTCGACCGATACATCGCGGCGGTCGACGGCGGCGGCAATATCTCCACCGGTCATGCCGCCCTGGCGCTCGCGCCGGATGTGTATATCAGTCACTACCCGCTCAACGACATCAGCCATTCCGTTCAGGATTTCCGCCAGTTGCTGCATGCCGGCGAACAGAACAACGTCGACGGGCGTTTCCTGCCCGACCTGCCGGGCGAGATCGCCGCCTGGTGCCCGCCGGACAAGAAAATTCAGTTCTATCGCTATAACCCGGCGGCGCTGCGCGCATTCTGGCGGCGGTATCGGCAGGACGCGACTTACAACCTGACTCGGCGCAACTGCTCCACCACGGTCATCGGCGCACTCGACAGCGCGCTGGAGGGCGTGCTGGGCGATAAACATCTGTGGCGCCGTTTTCTGTTATTGGTGCTGGATCCCAATCTGTGGATGCTGGCGGTGCTGCGCAGCCGTGGCGAAAGCATGACCTGGACGCCGGGACTGGTGCTGGACTATGCCCGCATGTTGCAACAGGTCACCGAGCGCCAACACCAACGCTGGTGGTTAAAATTACGCGAGGTGTGGAATATCCTTCGCTTTGGCAAAAGCCAAACGCGCAGGCAAAGATTTTAGTCTCACCACCGGCGATGATAGAGTATCGGGCACATTCACCCGCGCCGGCAGGAGTTAACCGTTAATGGCTTATTCGCAACGCATTGAAACCGCAATTTTTGATATGGACGGCTTGTTGATCGACTCGGAACCGCTGTGGCTGCAGGCCGAGCTGGATATCTTCGGCGCGCTGGGTCTGGATCTGTCCGATCGCCACAAGCTGCCGGACACCCTGGGGCTGCGCATCGATCTGGTGGTGAAAATGTGGTACCAGGCGATGCCGTGGCAAGGCGTATCGCTCGATGAGGTGTCGGCGCGGATTATCGAACGCGCCATCGAGCTGGTGCACGAGACGCGCCCGCTGCTGCCGGGCGTCCGGCAGGCGCTGGAGCTGTGCCGCGAGCAGGGGCTGAACATCGGCCTCGCCTCCGCCTCGCCGCTGCACATGCAACGGCAGGTGCTGAAAATGTTCGATCTTGAGGGCTACTTCGATCAGCTGGTTTCCGCCGAATACCTGCCGTACAGCAAACCGCATCCGGAGGTCTACCTGATCGCCGCCGAGCGCCTGGGCAGCGATCCGCTGCGCTGCATCACGCTGGAAGACTCCTTTAACGGCATGATCGCCACCAAGGCCGCGCGCATGCGTTCCATCGTCATCCCGGCCGCCGAATACCGCCACGATCCGCGCTGGGCGCTGGCGGACCACCAGCTGGAGACCCTGGAACAGCTCACCCCCGCCCATTTTGCCTGACCTGCGGCGCCGGCCACCGGCGCCCTGGCTTTGCCGCTCTGCGGCATAAAAGGGATCCGCGCCGCAAAACAAACGAAACAGTGTTTCATTATTATTGAATTGGCATGTTGTTATTATTATGCTGGTCGGCAGGGAAAGCGACGGCCCGCGGAGCGTTGTCACTGCCACGCAGCGCTGTTCAAGGCCGCCGCTTCCTCCCGCCGCACGCCAAACAACCGCCCTCGTTTCTTTCCGTTCCGCACCCGCCCATCGCCCGCCGTTAATTCTCACCGGTCAAAATCGATGATTTGTTACGCATTGCCTTAACAACCCGTTGTAAAACAGGGGAAAATAAACAATTGGTTACAGGGTAACTGCTTCCACTACTGGGAATTTTCCCATATACTGGATAAATTAACAGTTTACCAGCCGGAATCGCAACAGCATGACCGCGGAAGGACACCTTATATTCTCTGTCGCTTGCGCGATCTTCGCCAAGAAGGCGGAAGTGACGCCAGAGCTGGCTACCGGCGACTGGTGGCACATCATACCCGCCGCGCTGCTGACCTCGCTGCTGCCGGATATCGATCACCCCAAGTCGGTACTGGGCCAGCGTCTGCGCTGGCTCGCCATTCCCATCGCCCGCGCATTCGGCCACCGCGGTTTCACCCACAGCCTGCTGGCGATCGCCGGCGGCATGGCGCTGTTCCAGTTGGACGTGCCGCGCAGCTGGCCGATCCCGGCCGACGCGCTGCACGCCATGATCATCGGTTACTTCAGCCATCTGCTGGCCGATATGCTCACCCCCGCCGGCGTTCCGCTGCTGTGGCCGTGCCGCTGGCGTTTTCGCCTGCCGCTGCTCAACTCGCAAAAGGGCAACCAGCTGGAGCGTGTGTTGTGTCTATGCCTGGTGGCGTTTGCCATCTGCTGGCAAGGTGATTTCACCCTGCCGGTGCAATCCTATGTCGAGCAAATCAGAAATATTAGACCCTGATCACAAAAATCCGCTCAACCAATCACCTTAATGTATATAAAACGAACAAAAACACACAAAAAGCTATATCAAATTCCATTTGGATATAAGTAGGCCACCCGGCAAACTGTTACGATATTTACATCGCGACATACGTGATGCGTAGTCGTTTTTATAAGAAAGATGATTGGAGACATTGGGGATGAATTTTCCGCTCGTGATTAACGTGCTGGTGTTTGTCGCGCTCCTGTTGCTGCTGGCGCAAACCCGCCACAAGCAATGGAGCCTGGCGAAAAAAGTGCTGGTCGGCCTGGTGGTCGGCGTGGTGTTCGGCCTGGGCCTGCAGCTGGTGTACGGCTCCGACAACCCGGTACTGAAAGAATCCATCAGCTGGTTCAACATCGTCGGCAACGGCTATGTGCAGCTGCTGCAAATGATCGTCATGCCGCTGGTGTTCGCCTCGATCCTGAGCGCGGTGGCCAAGCTGCATAACGCCTCTTCTCTGGGCAAAATCAGCGTCCTGACTATCGGCACGCTGCTGTTCACCACGCTGATCTCGGCGCTGGTGGGCGTACTGGTCACCAACCTGTTCGGCCTGACCGCCGAAGGCCTGGTGCAGGGCGCGCAGGAAAGCGCGCGCCTGACGGCAATCCAGACCAACTACGTGGGTAAACTGGCCGACCTGACCGTGCCGCAGATGGTGCTGTCGTTCATCCCGAAAAACCCGTTCGCCGATCTGACCGGCGCCAGCCCGACGTCGATCATCAGCGTGGTGATTTTCGCCACCTTCCTCGGCGTGGCGTCGCTGCAGCTGCTGAAAGACGACAAGCCGAAAGGCGAGCGCGTGCTGGTGGCTATCGACACCCTGCAAGCCTGGGTGATGAAGCTGGTGCGTCTGGTCATGAAACTGACGCCGTATGGCGTGCTGGCGCTGATGACCAAAGTGGTCGCCGGTTCCAACATTCACGACATCGTCAAGCTCGGCAGCTTCGTGGTGGCCTCCTACATCGGCCTGGCCATCATGTTCGTGGTACATGCCATCCTGCTGGCCTTCACCGGCGTGAACCCGATGAAGTTCTTCCGCAAGGTGTGGCCGGTGATCACCTTCGCCTTCACCAGCCGCTCCAGCGCCGCCAGCATTCCATTGAACGTGGAAGCGCAGACCCGTCGTCTGGGCGTGCCGGAATCCATCGCCAGCTTCTCGGCGTCGTTCGGCGCCACCATTGGCCAGAATGGCTGTGCGGGCCTCTACCCGGCGATGCTGGCGGTGATGGTTGCGCCGACCGTCGGCATCAACCCGCTGGATCCGGTGTGGATCGCCACCCTGGTCGGCATCGTCACCATCAGCTCCGCCGGTGTGGCGGGCGTGGGCGGCGGCGCCACCTTCGCCGCGCTGATCGTGCTGCCGGCGATGGGCCTGCCGGTGACGCTGGTCGCGCTGCTGATCTCGGTCGAACCGCTGATCGACATGGGCCGTACCGCGCTGAACGTCAACGGCTCCATGGCGGCGGGCACCATCACCAGCCAGCTGATGAAGCAAACCGACAAAACCGTGATGGACAGCGAAGACGAAGTCGAATTGGCTCACCGTTAACGCCGTCTCAAAACGAAAAAACCGGGGATTCTCCCCGGTTTTTTTATGCCCCGCGCCCGGTCGTTACGGCCGCTCGCCGTCCGCCAGCCGCCGGTTGATGTCGGCGATAACGCCCGGCAATTGCGCCAGCGTGTCTATCACATAATGTGCGCCCGCCGCATACAGCTTATCGGCCGCCGCCGTACGGCGCAGCTCGATCTCTGCCGCCGCCATTTGGCGGTACTCCTGCCAGGTCGCGCCAAACTCGTTGCCGGACAGCGCCAGCCCGACGCTCCACATCCCGGCGTTCAGCCCTTCATGAATGCCCGGCACCGCGTCGTCCACCTTCACGCAGTGCGCCACCGCATCGATGCCCAGCGCGATGGCGTTCTGCAGCGCCATCCACGGCCCCGGCCGCCCGCCGGCCGCGAGATCGTCAGTGGCGACCCAGTAATCCGGCGCGTAGCCACGCTGCGCGGCGGCAGGCACCAGCACCTCCATCACCGCACGCGGATAACCGGAGCAGGAGCCGATTTTAATGCCCTGTTCGCGCAGCCCGGCAATCACCTGTGGCACACCCTCGATGGGATCGGCGAAGTCGATCACTTTGGCGATTTGCAGCGGCATAAACGCCTGATACAGCGCGTCGATGTCCTGGTGGCTCATCGAGCGGCCCAGCTTCTGCCGCCAGCGCGCGTCGACCGCCGGCAGCTTGCCCAGCGCCTCGATGTGCTGCCATTTGCCCAGCCCCATCGGAATGCGCGCCTCCGCCAGGCTGATGTCGATATCGAAGGTTTGTTTGAACGCCTCGACGAAAATCTGCGTTGGCGCAAAGGAGCCGAAGTCCACCGTGGTGCCGGCCCAGTCGAGGATCACTGCGTTGATCTGTTTCATGGTCAATCCTTATTGATTCCAGTACATCGCCTGCCCGACGGCCGCCAGCAAACGTTCGATATCTTGCGGATAAATTTCCCCGATGTTGCCGATGCGGAAGCAGTCGCTCTGCGACACTTTGCCGGGATAGATCACAAACCCTTGCTGTTTCAGGCGCTGATAAAATTCGGCGAAGCGGTAAGTGTCGGCCTTTGGCGAATAGAATGCGGTGATGATCGGCGAATGCAACGCATCATCGAGCAGAGTCTCAAAGCCCAGCTCGCGCATGCCCGCCACCAGCCGCCGCTGATTGGTTTGATAGCGGCGGTGGCGCGCGGCAATGCCGCCCTCTTGTTCCAGCTCTTTCAGCGCCTGCGCGAAGGCCAGCACGGTGTGGGTCGGCGACGTAAAGCGCCATTTGCCGGCCTGGTCTTCCATACAGCGCCACTGGGCATACAGATCCAGCGACAGCGAGCGCGAGCGGCCGGCGCATTTCTCCAGTTCGCTGCGGCGGGCGATGACGAAAGCGAAGCCCGGCACGCCCTGAATGCATTTGTTGGCGGAGCTGATCAGAAAATCGATGCCCAGCGCGTCTACATCCAGCGGGATGCCGCCGAAGCTGCTCATGGCGTCGACGATAAAGGTCTTGCCGTTGCGCGCCGCCAGGCCGGCGACCTTCTGCAGCGGGTTGAGCATGCCGGTGGTGGTTTCGCAGTGCACCATGGCGATATGGCTGATGCGCGCATCGCTTTTCAGCACCGCCTCCATCGCCGTCACGTCCGGCTCATTGACCTCGCCGCAGTCGAAAGCGTGGTGGTCGATATCCATCAGCCGCGCCATTTCGATCATCCGCGCCCCATAGGCGCCGTTGTTGACGATCAGCAGCTTGTCCTGTGGGCCGATGGCCGTGCCCAGCACGCCCTCCACCGCAAAGCTGCCGCTGCCCTGCAGCAACACCGAGGTGTAACCGGCGGACGGCGTCGCCAGCGCCACCAACTGCTGCCGGATGCGTTGCACCACGCCCAGGTTGTAATCTTCATCCCAGGTGCAGCTGTCGAACAGCATCGCCTCTTTTACCGTTTTCGACGTGGTCAACGGGCCGGGGGTCAACAGCAGGTAGTTTCGATCGGACATGTTACTCACCTATTTGGTCTATACCAGATTGCAGGCATTGTGGCGGAAAATTCCTTCCCTGGTCAAACGACAAAGCGCGGTGAAACAAAAAATTCATCTGGCTATGTATAATAAGCGCGTGCCGGAATGACGGGCCGATGCCATAGCGAGATGAAATGAAAGAACATCAGGGCGATATGCCCCACTACCTGCAGATCAAGGATCAGCTTCAGGCGCGCATCACCCGCGGCGCGCTGCAGGCGGGCGACAAGCTGCCTTCGGAGCGCGAGCTGTGCGCCATCTTCTCCACCACCCGCGTTACCATTCGCGAGAGCCTGGCGCAGCTGGAGGCCACCGGCGCCATCTATCGCGCCGATCGCCGCGGCTGGTTCGTCACCCCGGAACGGCTGTGGCTGGATCCGACGCAGAACACCAACTTCCACCGCCTGTGCCAGGAGCAGGGGCGCGCGCCGCGCACCGCGCTGCTGTCCGGCGAAAAAACCACGGTGCCGCTCGACGTGATGCAGCCGCTGGCGCTCGAACCCTTCGACCAGGTGTATCTGCTGCGCCGCGTGCGCTACGCCGACGGCCGCGCCATCTGTTATTGCGAAAACCACTGCCTGCCGCAGCGGGTGCCGGAACTGCTCAGCCACGATCTCAACGGCAGCCTGACCGAAGTCTATCAACAGCATTACGCGTTGATTTACAGCAACATGCACCTGTCGTTCTACCCGACGGCCCTGCCTTACCGCGCCGCCAACGCGCTCGGCGCCATGGTCGGCCTGCCCGCCTTATTGCTGCGCCGGTTGAATTACGACCAGCACGGCCGCATTCTTGATTTCGATATCGAGTACTGGCGCCACGACAGCCTGCGCATCGAAGTCGATACGCTTTAACCCCGCATGACAGGGGCTGCGCCCGCCGCCCCGCCTTTCTCCCCCACGCCCAATTCCCCGCTGCCGGCAAATATATTTTGCCGCTTTCATTTGTTTGTCATATTCGCCGATTAGCGTGGCCGCATATCTGGTGTATACCAGTTACGCATAAATCCGCAACAGTGAGGCTGAAGCTATGAAACTTTCTCGTCTGGTCGTGATGACCGCCATCGCACTCGGCTCCGCGCCGGCCTGGGCCGCCGACGCGGTGGTGACCGTCTACTCCGCCGATGGTCTGCACGCTGGCGATCACAGCTGGTATCAAACCCAGTTCGACGCCTTCACTCAGGCAACCGGCATCAAGGTGCAATACGTCGAAGGCGGTTCCGGCGCCATCGTAGAGCGGCTGTCGAAAGAGCGCAGCAACCCGCAGGCCGACGTGCTTGTGACGCCGCCGCCGTTCATCCAGCGCGCCGCCGCGGAAAAACTGCTGCAGGATTTCACCCCGCAGGATGCGGCGCAGATCGCCGACGCTCAGCCGCAGTTCGTGCCGCTGGTAAACAACTACCTGAGCTTCATCTATAACGCCAAACTGTTGCCGCAGGCGCCCGCCAGCTATCAACAGCTGCTGGACGCGCAGTTCCGCAACAAGCTGCAGTACTCCACGCCGGGCCAGGCCGGTGACGGCACCGCAGTATTGCTGCAGGCGTTTCACAGCTTCGGTAGCAAAGACGCCGGTTTCGACTACCTCGGCAAGCTGCAAAGCAACAACGTCGGCCCTTCCGCTTCCACCGGCAAGCTGACCGCGCTGGTCAATAAAGGCGAGCTGTTGGTGGCCAACGGCGATCTGCAGATGAACCTGGCGCAGATGCGCAGCAACCCGAACGTGCAGGTGTTCTGGCCGGCCGGGCCGGACGGCAAGCGCAGCACGCTGGCGCTGCCTTACTATGTCGGCCTGGTGCAAGGCGCGCCGCAAAGCGCCAACGGCAAAAAGCTGATCGACTTCCTGCTGAGCAAAGAAGCGCAGAGCAGCGTTAGCGCCATGTCCTACGGCATGCCGGTGCGTAAGGACGTCATCCCGACCGACGATAACTTCAAGCGGTCGCAGGCGGCGCTGGAAGGCGTGGACATCTGGGCGCCGGACTGGAATCAGGTGGTAAGCAGCCTGTCCGCCGATATCTCACGCTGGCACAAGGTGACCGAATGACGCTGACAATGCCTTCTACCCTCTCTTCCCGCGCCGAGGCGCGGGATAACAGCCTCGACATCGCCGGGCCGTCGGGCATCCAACTCGACCGCGTCAGCGTGTCGTATCGCGGCACCGAAGTGCTGAAACCCCTGACGCTCACCATCGCCCCCGGCGAAGTGCTGGCGCTGATTGGCCCCTCCGGCTCGGGCAAAACCACCGTGCTGCGGGCGATCGCCGGTTTCGTGCAGCCTTCCGCCGGGCGTATTACCATCGGTGACGTCGATATCACCGACGTGCCGCCCTATGAGCGCGGTCTGGGCATGGTGGTACAGAACTACGCGCTGTTTCCGCATATGCGCGTCGAGGACAATGTGGCGTTCGGCCTGCGCGCCCAGGACAAGCCGCGCGGCCTCACCGCCGAGCGCGTCGAGGAGGCGCTGGCCATCGTCGGCATGTCCGCCTACGCCAGGCGTTATCCCAGCCAGCTCTCCGGCGGCCAACAGCAGCGCGTGGCGATCGCCCGCGCCATCGCGGTGCGCCCCAAAGTCTTGCTGCTGGATGAACCGCTGTCGGCGCTGGACGCGCAGATTCGCCACAGCATGGTGGAAGAGATCGCCCGCCTGCACCGCGAGCTGCCGGAGCTGACCATCCTGTACGTCACCCACGATCAGGGCGAAGCGCTGACGCTGGCGGACAAGATTGGCATCATGCGCGACGGACACCTGATCGCCCACGGCGAGACCCGCGCGCTGTACCGTCATCCCACAAACCGCTTCGCCGCCGAGTTCCTCGGCCGCGCCAACCTGCTGCCGGCCACCGCGCTGGAAACCACCGCCGGCCAAGGCATGACCACCGTCAGCTGCGCCGGAAAAGTGATCGGCTGTTTCACCTACGGCGCACAACGCGGCTTCGACAAACTGCTGTGCATTCGGCCGCAGCATATTGCGCTCGATGCCGATGCCCAGCGCAGCAACTGTATCGTCGGCACGCTGCGCGATATTCACTGGCAGGGGGAGTTGACGCACCTGCAGTTCGACGCACAAGGCCACCCGCTGCGCGTGGTCACCACCCATCAGAGCCGGATGCCGCAGATCGGCGAGCGCGTGCCGCTCTATTTCGCCCCTGACGACGCGGTACTGATCGAGGACTGACATGACCGACTCTACGCTTATTCGCCCGGCCCGGCGGCCGCGTTCACCGCGCCGTTTATGGATCCTGCTGCCGCTGCTGGTGCTGGCGACGCTGTTTTTCTATCCGCTGGCGCTGATCGTCAAACAGGCGTTTACCGACGATCAGGGGCTGTTCAGCGCCGCCGCGCTGCAGCAGGTGTTCGAATCCCGACGCTTTGTCAGCGCCCTGCTCAATACGCTGCAGATTGCGCTGCTGGCGACGCTGGGCTGCCTGGTGGTCGGCACCCTGCTGTCGCTGCTGCTGGTGTTCACGCCGTTCCCCGGCAGCCGGCTGATCGCCTGGGTGATCGATACCTTTATCGCCATGCCGACCTTCCTGATCACCTTGGCCTTCACCTTTATCTACGGCTCCGCCGGCCTGCTGAACGGTACGCTGATGGCGACCTTCGGTTTCACCCTGCCGCCGGTAGACTTTCTTTACTCCATCTGGGGCGTGATCCTGGCGGAAATCACCGTGTTTACGCCGCTGGTGATGCGTCCGCTGATGGCGGCGCTGTCGCAGATCGATCGCAGCCAGCTCGAAGCCGCCAGCATCCTCGGCGCCCGGCCGGGGCGCGTGGTGCGCCAGGTAATTTTACCCGCCGCGCTGCCGGCCTTGCTGGCCGGCGGCAGCCTGTGCCTGCTGTTGACCACCAATGAGTTCGGCATCGTGCTGTTTATTGGCGCCAAGGGCGTCACCACGCTGCCGATGATGGTCTACTCCAAAGCGATTCTGGAGTCGGATTACGCCGTCGCCTGCGCGATCGCCGTCGTGAATATCGCGCTGTCACTCGGGCTGTTCTCCCTTTACCGCTACGCCGCGGCGCGCGCCGGGCTGAGGAACTGACGATGTTGATTTGGTCTCGCACCGGCCGCACCCTGACCTGCACGCTGGCGGTCACGCTGTTCGCGCTGTTCTTCTGCCTGCCGCTGGCGGTGATCCTGATGTCCAGCCTGAGCGAACAGTGGAACGGCGTGCTGCCGAGCGGTTTCACCCTCAGCCACTTCCGCCAGGCCTTTGGCGGCGCCTCCTGGGACGCGCTGGTCGCCAGCCTGGCTATCGGTTTCAGCGCCAGCCTGTTCGCGCTGCTGTGCGGCACCTGGGCGGCGTTGGCGCTGCGCCACCATCAGGGGCGCGGCCAGCGCCTGCTGAGCACGCTGTTCTTCATTCCCAGCGCGGTGCCTTCGGTGTCGATCGGTCTCGGGATGCTGGTGGCGTTCAGCCAGGGGCCGCTGCAGATGAACGGCACCTTCCTGATCGTGCCCGTCGCGCACTTCGTGCTGATTTCCGCCTTCACCTTCGGCAACGTGATGGCCGGGCTGGCCCGGCTGCCTGGCGACTACGAGAACGTCGCCGCCAGCCTGGGCGCTTCGCCGCTGTTCCGCCTGCGCCACGTCACCCTGCCGATGATCGCCCCCTATATGATCTCCGCCTTCGCCCTCAGCCTGTCGCTGTCGATGGGAGAGCTGGGCGCGACCATGATGATCTACCCGCCGAGCTGGGCGACGCTGCCGGTCACTATCTTCAGCCTGACCGATCGCGGCAGCATCGCCAACGGCGCGACGCTGACCATGATCCTGGTGGCGGCCACGCTGTTGCTGATGTTAGTGCTGGAACGGATTTCGCAGCGGCTGACGCCGGGCGTGAAATAGCCGCAAGGCGCTGCCATGGCAGCGCCTTGTTCATGGAAGCGAAGGGTCAGAACGGATAGTCGTGATAGCCCTGCTGTTCACTGATGCGCCGGGCGGCGACGTGCAACAGCGCCACATACTCCTCCCGCGCCGCATCGGAAAAGCGCAGCGTCGGGAAAGAGATACTCAACCCGGCGATCGCTACCCCAAACCGATCGAATACCGGCACCGCGATACAACGGATCCCCACTTCCTGCTCTTCGGCATCTTCGCCGTATCCCTGCTCACGCACCCGCTCCAGCACCGGCAGCAGTTCGGCGGCGCTGGTCAGGGTATGCTCGGTGCTGCGGGTAAATTCAATCTGCGACAGGATCTGCGCCACCTCATCCCGATCGCGCCAGGCCAGCAGCACTTTACCGATGGCGGTGCTGTGCAACGGGTTGCGGCGACCGATGCGCGAATACATGCGCAGGTTGTACATCGCGTCGATCTTGTGGATATAGACGATACCGTCCTCGTCCAGGGCGCCAAGGTGGATGGTTTCGCGGGTGCGGTTCGACAGTTCGCGCATCTGCACGTCGGCGCTGCGGATCAGATCGACGTTCTGCAACGATTTGGCGCCCAGTTCGAACAGCTTGAGCGTCAGCGCATATTTTTCTGTCTCGCCTTCCTGCGAAACGTAGCCCAGCGCTTTCATGGTCTGCAGAAAACGGTAGACGGTGCTTTTGGACATCATCACCCGCTGGGACAGTTCGGTAATGCCAATCTCGCGCTCATCGCCGAGCGCCTGCAAAATACCGAACACTTTCATTACGGATGAGACGGCATCCGGTTGCTTGTCTGAATCTGCGTTAGCCATGGCAAATACCCTACTTAACGGTTCTGTTTCAGGAAATTTAAACAAGGGTTTCAGTATAATCGGAACAGATCGCGACGCGCAACGCAGTTGAACGCTAAGCGATTGAAGCCAAATGGATTACCGCCGGCCCGCTCACCGCCGTTTACAATTCATCGGACAAGGGGCATGCAATCACGGGCGAATATGATTAGCATGATAATACTCCCCTGAATAAATACTGCTGAGACCAACATGCGTCCTTGTTCCGACGGCCTCCCCGTCCCGCAACGCTATGGGGCGATCCTCGCCATCGCCCTCGGCATTACCGTATCCGTGCTCGACGGCGCGATAGCCAACGTGGCGCTGCCCACCATCGCGCGCGATCTCAACGCCAGCCCGGCCAGCTCCATTTGGGTGGTTAACGCCTATCAGCTGGCGATCACCGTCTCTCTGCTGTCGCTGGCGTCGCTCGGCGATCTGATCGGTTATCGCCGCATCTATCAGGCCGGGCTGCTGGTGTTCAGCATCACCTCGCTGTTCTGCGCCCTGTCCGACTCGCTGCTCACGCTGACCATCGCCCGCGTGCTGCAAGGCTTTGGCGCCGCCGCCATCATGAGCGTCAACACCGCGCTGATCCGCATCATCTATCCGCAGCGTTTTCTCGGCCGCGGCATGGGCATCAACTCGCTGATCGTCGCCTGCTCCTCGGCGGCCGGGCCAACGGTGGCGGCGGCGATCCTGTCGGTCGCTTCCTGGCAGTGGCTGTTCGCCATCAACCTGCCGATCGGCCTCGTCGCGCTGCTGCTGGGCATGAAGTTCCTGCCGGGCAACGGCCAAAAAAGCGATAACCGCCGTTTCGATCCCACCAGCGCCGTGCTGAACGCGTTGACTTTTGGCCTGCTGATCACCGCCATCAGCGGCTTCGCCCAGGGCCAGAGCCTGACGCTGATCTTCAGCGAGATCGCCGCGCTGCTGGCGATTGGCGCGGTGTTCGTGCGCCGCCAGCTGCGCCAGGAATTTCCGCTGCTGCCGGTCGACCTGCTGCGCATCCCGATTTTCGCCCTGTCGATGGGCACCTCAATCTGCTCGTTCGCCGCGCAGATGCTGGCGATGGTATCGCTGCCGTTCTTCCTGCAAAGCGCGTTGGGCCGCGACGAGGTGGCGACCGGGCTGCTGCTGACACCTTGGCCGCTGGCGATCGTCGTCATGGCGCCGATCGCCGGCCGGCTGGTGGAGCGCGTGCACGCCGGCCTGCTGGGCTGCATTGGGCTGGCGGTATTCGCGCTCGGTCTGTTCTCGCTGGCGCTGCTGCCCGCGGCCCCGTCGAATGGGGACATCATCTGGCGCATGGTGCTGTGCGGCGCCGGTTTCGGCCTGTTCCAGTCGCCCAACAATCACACCATCATCTCCGCCGCGCCGCGTAACCGCAGCGGCGGCGCCAGCGGCATGCTGGGCACCGCTCGCCTGCTGGGGCAAACCTCGGGGGCCGCGCTGGTGGCGCTGATGTTCAACCTGTTCCCCACCTCCGGCACCCACGCATCGCTGGTCCTGGCCGGCGTGTTCGCCACTCTGGCGGCGGCGGTCAGCAGCCTGCGCATCACCCAATCGACGGCGCAAACGGCGCAGCCAAGCCGCGAGGTGAAATAGCGGCCATAGAAACAGCCGAAACCCCATCGATTCTAAAGCCGGCGGTTCCAGCAATACGGCCGGCCTGAATCACGCCGCGCCAGGTGTGATACGCTTGGCGTCAGTCGCCGCTCCTCAAAGGGCTGCGGCCTTGTTGCAAACACGCTAAATAGGCATCGTCATCCGGATACCAGCCAACAATGTGTTGGCCGTCGTTATCCTCCCCCTCAAAGGCCTTCAGCAGGTCTGAAGCGAACATGCGCGTGATCGGTTCAGCGGACTGCGCGCTGTCGATTCGACAGCCGCAGCGCGTCTCTCCGTCAACCTGAACGAAGTTCTGCAATGAGGCGAGACATCGCGCGTCGAGATCGCCATATACATGGATAAATTCCCCCGTTTCTACCAGGGTGAGCACGGCCAGATTTCCCCCCACCACAAACGCGCCGTCGTTTCCAGAGCTGCAATAGGCATGGCGTATGCGGGCATCGTCACGCACGAGCAGCTCGCCCAAACAAATCAGCGTATCCGACTGCAGCCGCCCCAGCACAATGATGCCGCCATCCTCCCGCTGGGGTGACACCGCCATGCACCCCTCTACGATCAAATCTCCTTCTACGACCAGATAATCGTAATCGTGCCTGTCGTTCTCGTCTGGGAAAAACGATGGGAGGTGCAGGTCGCCTGAATGCCAGCGTATAGCTGGCTGTTCAGAATCGTAACCATTCCGGTTTAACAACTCCGCAGACGCATCGGCGACGCCGCCCGCCAATATGGTAAGGCGCGCCAGCGCCTCATCACAGCCGAGCAAGGGAAGAGCGTTGATTTTCATAGGGCCTCAGGGACAGACGTTATGGTGCCAAAGCATATAGCATGAGCTTCCCAAACCAAGCAAGCGAAGGCGTCAGGCAAGGTAGCCTGCAGCGGCTAGCGTACCGCGAGAGGCGGAAAGGCCGTATTCAAATCGCGAAATCTGACGCTTGAATCAGCATCCTCCACCTGAAAAAGCGATTTCGTCATGCCATAAAAAAACCCCGGCGAGCCGGGGTTTTTCCTTTCATTCAGCCGATTACTTCAGGTACTGGCCGGAACGCAGCGCTTCGATGCGCTTGTCGAGCGGCGGGTGCGACATGAACAGCTCGCTGAACGACTTGGATTTGCCGTTGATGCAGAACGCCATCATGCTGCCCGCTTCCTGCGGCTCGTAGCTGGTTTTCAGGCGCTGCAAGGCGGCGATCATCTTCTCGCGGCCCACCAGCTTGGCGGAGCCGGCGTCGGCGTAGAACTCGCGGTGACGCGAGAACCACATGGTGATGATGCTTGCCAGGATGCCGAACACCAGTTCCAGCACCATCGACACCGCGAAATAAATCATCGGGTTGCCGTTGCCTTCCCCTTCACCGTCGCGGTTGCCCAGGAAGCCGGCGGCAACCTGCGCGATCAGGCGCGAAATGAAGATGACGAAGGTGTTCACGATGCCCTGAATCAGGGTCATGGTCACCATATCGCCGTTGGCGACGTGGCTGATTTCGTGCGCGATGACCGCTTCCGCTTCGTCGCGGCTCATGCTCTGCAGCAGGCCGGTGCTGACGGCGACCAGCGAGGCGTCGCGGCGCGCGCCGGTGGCGAAGGCGTTGATGTCCGGCGCGTGGTAGATAGCAACCTGCGGCATGGCGATGCCCGCCTGCTGCGACTGACGGCGCACCGTTTCCAGCAGCCAGTTTTCGGTTTCGTTACGCGGTTGTTCAATCACTTCCCCGCCGACGGAGCGCAGCGCCATCCACTTGGACATCAGCAACGACACGAAAGCGCCGCCGAAGCCGAACAGACCGGCCATGATCATCAGGCCCTGAACGCTACTGGATTGGATTCCTGTCAGGCTGAGCACCAGCCCGAAAACCAACATCACCGCCAGGTTGGTGAGCAGGAACAGAGCTATACGCATCATAAAATGTTTACTTCCTCATAAATGTTAACAAAACGCTGTCGAAGATACCCTAGATCGTATGGGCATTCGTCACAGTTTCAAGAGTCGCGCGTCATTAACCTACTAAAAATACGAAACTTTACAAAAACGGCGCGCGACCGGGATTTGGCAAATTGTAAACGATTGTTGCGCAAGGCGGAGGGTTTTTTGCCATAAATTTGTCAGGCGACGCATAAGCCCGCCCCCATTCCCCCTGCAGGGAAGCAGGCCTTCGCGTCACCATAAAAAAACGCACCCGAGGGTGCGTTTTTCATCCTGCCGGACGCGGCCTTATTTGGCCGGCGTTGGCTGCTGAGCGGGCCGATCTTTTTCCAGATGAGCCAGCTCCAGCGCGATATGCACGGTTTCATCCAGGTACGGATCCGGTTCCTGGTAATCCTTCGGCAAATCGTCGAGCGATTTCAGCGGCTTCTTGCCCGCACGTTCCAGGCGCTCGTTGATGCGTTTCAAACGGGTCGCATCGTCGTCGTGGTTCTCTTTCTCGCGCACCGCCAGATTGAGGGACACGATGTTGCGTTTATCCTTCAGCGCCTTGTAATGCGCGATATCCTGCGCGATGTACTGGAACTCCGGATTCTGCGCGATGCGCTGCTGGTGATCTTTCAGCAGCTCCGGCTCGAACGGCGCCATATCGCCGGTCTTGCTGTAGGTCGCCGCATTGATGCTGTCCCACGGCATGGCGTTGTCTTCAAACGCTTCGCCGGTTTCCGCCGGATCGACGCCGGTCGGCATCAGAATGTCCGGGGTCACCCCTTTGCGCTGGGTGCTGCCGCCGTTGACGCGGTAGAACTTCTGAATGGTGTACTGCACCGACCCCAGCGCCGGCCACTCAGGGCGCAGCATCTGATCGTAGATGCGGTTCAGCGAACGGTACTGCTGCACGGTGCCTTTACCGAAGGTCGGCTCGCCGACGATCAGCGCGCGGCCGTAATCCTGCATCGCCGCCGCGAAGATCTCGGAGGCGGAGGCGCTGAAGCGATCGACCAGCACCACCAGCGGGCCTTTGTAGTAGGTCACGCCGTCGGTGTCGGCGTCTTCACGCACTTTGCCGTTGTTGTCGCGCACCTGCACCACCGGGCCGCTCGGAATGAACAGGCCGGACAGCGACACCGCTTCGGTCAGCGCGCCGCCGCCGTTGGTGCGCAGATCGATGATCACGCTCTTGACGTTCTGCTTGGCCATCTTCTGCAGCTGCACTTTCACGTCATCGGTCAGACCGACGTAGAAGCCGGGGATGTCGAACACCGCCACCTTCTCTTTGCCGACGGTCTTGATGGTCATTTTCACCGCGCGGTCTTCCAGGCGGATGCGCTCGCGGGTCAGGGTGACCACGCGGGTTTTGGTGCCCTTGCCGGCCGGCAGGATCTCCAGGCGCACCTTGCTGCCTTTCGGCCCTTTGATCAACGACACCACGTCGTCCAGGCGCCAGCCGATCACGTCCACCATCGGTTTGCCGGCCTGGCCGACGCCGACGATGCGATCGCCCACGGTGATCGCCTTGCTCTTCGCCGCCGGGCCGCCCGGCACCATCGAGTTGATCAGGGTGTAGTCGTCATCCATCTGCAGCACCGCGCCGATGCCTTCCAGCGACAGGCTCATTTCGGTGTTGAACTGCTCGGTGTTGCGCGGAGACAGATAGTTGGTGTGCGGGTCGATTTCATGCGCAAAGGCATTCATCGCCAGCTGGAAGACGTCTTCGCTGTTGCTTTGCGTCAGGCGCTTGATGGCGAACTGATAGCGCTTGGTCAGCGTGTCGCGGATTTCTTTGTCGGTCTTGCCGGTCAGCTTGAGGTTCAGCTCGTCATAGGTGACTTTCGCATCCCACAGGCTATCCAGCTCTGCCTTGTCTTTCGGCCACGGCGCTTTGCTGCGGTCGAGATCGATAGTGCCGTTGCCGGTAAAGTTCATCGGCTTGTCCAGCAACGACAACGCATAGGTGTAACGCTCAAAGCGGCGTTTCTGCGCCAGATTGAACAGCGCGTAGAAGGTGTCCAGCTTGCCGGTTTTCAGCTCTTCGCCAACCTGATTGCGTTTGCCGGCGAACTGCGCCACGTCGGAGGCCAGCAACACGTTATGGCTGTAGTCCAGCATGTTCAGGTAGCGATCGAAGATCTTGCCTGAAAATTCCGCGTCGAGGGCAAACTGGCGGTAATGAGAGCGAGTGAAGCGCGAGGTGACGCGCTCACTCACCGTAGCGTGCTGAGGTTCCTGTTGCAGTTGAGGCAGTTGGCCGATGCGGATGTTGGCTGTTTCCGCGCCGTAACTGACACCCGCCCACAGCAGCCCTGCAATCGCTGTTAATCTGACGAATTTGTTCATGCCTGGGTTGGCCTCCGTATCAGAACTGCAAGTGTTCTGCGCGCACAATCATCGCCAGACCGGAAGAGAGCTGCACACGTACGCCATCTTTAGCGATTTCGAGTACGGTAGCATCCATCGCGCTCTTGCCTGCTCTGACTTTGATTTCCTGGCCAATTTGCAGTTTAGAGATATCCGTGACTGGCGCATAACGCGGCTGGTTTTCCTCTTTTGCTGCACGAGGTTGACGAGCTGGCTGTGGGCGAGTTTGTGGGCGCGGCTTGCGGTTCTCCGGCGCGGCTCCGCCTTCGCGACGTGCAGCGGGCTTTTTACCGGCTGGGCGCGGACGGCGTGGCGCGGCATCGGCGGATTCACCGGCGGCTTCACGTTTTTTGGCGTTTTGTTCGGCACGCTGTGCCTGAACGCGCGCTTTGGCTTCTTCAAGCTGCTGGCGAGCATGATCGACATGCTGCTGCTCCAGTTCACCGCACGGATTGCCGTCCAGATCGACGCGCTGCGCGCCGACTTTGACGCCGTACAGGTAACGCCAGCTTGAGGTGTACAGGCGCAGGGCAGAACGCAATTGCGTTTTGCTGAGATTCTCTTCCCCCTGCACGCGCTCTACCAAATCCTGAAAAATACCGATTTTCAGCGGACGAGCTTCGCCTTCGGCGCTAAAGCAGAGCGGAAAACGCTCGGCAAGAAAAGCAATGACTTCTTTACTAGAGTTCAACTTAGGTTGATTTTCCATGAAATTTCCTGATTACAACGGTATTGCCAACAAGCCACAGGCATGAACAGGCGTCATTATAATGACGCCATCGGTAATTGCCACGTTAACCGTCGATCAACTTGCCGCCACAGTCACATATTTCGCACTGTCGCACTGTTCCAGTTGCTCACAAAGCCCCGCCACCACGGCTTTCAAGCCCGCTTCGTCCTGTTCGTCGAAGCGTTGATAAACCGTGCTGTCGATATCCAAAACGCCGATCGCTCGGCCGCCAACCGCCAGCGGCAGCACGATTTCCGCGTTGCTGGCCGCATCGCAGGCGATATGGCCCGGGAACGCATGCACGTCGCCGACGCGCTGCACGCGATTTTCCGCCACCGCCGTGCCGCACACGCCCTTGCCCACCGGAATACGCACGCAGGCGATCTTGCCCTGGAACGGCCCCAGCACCAGCTGGCCGCCATCCATCAGATAGAAACCGACCCAGTTCACGTCATCCAGACGCTCGTTGAGCAACGCGCTGGCGTTGGACAACGCCGCGATAAAGTTGGTTTCCCCGCCGAGCAACGCGCTCAGGTCACGTTTTAATTCCGCGTAGAATTGTTCTTTTGTCATGTGATAACCATTGAAACAGTGAAGATGGCCAGAAGCCCAAAGCTTAGGCCCTATAAAATAAGCATTAAATGCGTATAGCCACAAGGTTAATCATCTGTTGCTTCACAAAACCCTGTCGCTCGGGGTATGTTTGCCGCTCAGAATCCCGGTTTACCTCGTTTTACCGTCCGGCGCCCGATCGCCAGTGACGCGGCCGGTTTATTTTTCAGCTACGCTGACAGTTCCGGCGGGCTCAAGGGCAGCGACTTGTCAAAGATGAAAATACACGCGATCACCGCCCCCCTTTCCAAAGCGCGCCACCAGCGCTGCTGCGAGTGCGATCTGCTGTTCGTGCTGCCGCCGCTCAGCGGCAACCAGGCCGCCTATTGCCCGCGCTGCAACGCCAAGGTAGTGAACGGCCGCGACTGGTCGATGACGCGCCTGACCGCCATGGCGATCGCCATGCTGCTGCTGATGCCGTTCGCCTTCACCGAACCGCTGATCAGCATCCGCCTGCTCGGCACGCGCATCGACGCCAGTTTGCTGGAAGGCATCTGGCAGATGAGCCGTCAGGGCGACCCGCTTACCGCCAGCATGGTGGCGTTCTGCACCATCGGCGCCCCGCTGACGCTGGCGCTGTCGTTGCTGTACCTGCGCTTCGGCCACGCGCTCGGCATGAACCTGCGGCCGGTGCTGCTGATGCTGGAGCGGCTCAAAGAGTGGGTGATGCTGGACATCTATCTGATCGGCATGGCGGTGGCGGCGATCAAGGTGCAGGATTACGCCGACATCCAGGCGGGCAGCGCGCTGATCGCCTACCTGTCGCTCACCCTGCTCAGCATCCTGACGCTGATCCACGCCAACCTGGAGCAGCTGTGGGAGCGTTACTATCCGCAGGAACAGCCGAAAGGCCCGCCGGCGGCGCTGCACATTTGCCTGTCCTGCCACTATACCGGCTACCCCGACGCGCGCGGCCGCTGCCCGCGCTGCCACGTGCCGATGTGCCACCGCCAGCCTTACAGCCTGCAGAAAACCTGGGCGGCGCTGATCGCGGCGATGATCCTGTTGATACCGGCCAACCTGCTGCCGATTTCCATCATTTACGCCAACGGCGTGCGCCTCGAAGACACCATATTCTCCGGCGTGGTCTCGCTGGCCACCTCCGGCAACGTGCCGATCGCCGCCATTGTGTTCATCGCCAGCGTGCTGGTGCCCTTTACCAAAGTGATCGTGCTGATCACGCTGTTGTTCAGCATTCACTTCAAAACCTCGCACAGCCTGAAGACGCGCATTCGTCTGCTGCGTCTGGTCGCCTGGATCGGCCGCTGGTCGATGCTCGATCTGTTCGTTATCGCCTTGATGATGTCGCTGGTAAACCGCGACCAGCTGTTATCTTTTACTATGGGACCGGCCGCGTTTTACTTTGGCTCGGCGGTCATTTTGACTATTCTTGCCGTTGAGTGGCTGGATAGCCGATTGATTTGGGATGCACATGCAACAGGAAACGCCGACTACACCGACTGAAGCGCGGGTCAAGAACAAGCGCCGCATTTCACCGTTCTGGTTACTGCCGTTCATCGCCCTGCTGATCGCCGGGTGGCTGGTCTATAACAATTTCCAGGAGCGCGGCACCACCGTCACCATCGATTTCCAATCGGCGGCGGGCATCGTCGCCGGCCGCACGCCGGTACGCTATCAGGGCGTAGAGGTCGGCACGGTGCAGAAAATCAGCCTGAGCAAAGATTTGCGCAGCATCGTGGTGGAGGCCAGCATCAAAAGCGATCTGGAAGACTCGCTGCGCGAAGGCACTCAGTTCTGGCTGGTGACGCCCAAAGCCTCGCTGGCCGGGGTCTCCGGGCTCGATGCGCTGGTCGGCGGCAACTATATCGGCATGATGCCCGGCAGCGGCAAGGAGCAAACTCACTTCACCGCGCTCGATACCCAGCCGAAATACCGCCTGAACACCGGCGAGCTGATGATCCACCTGCACGCCGACGATCTCGGCTCGCTCAACAGCGGCTCGCTGGTCTACTACCGTAAAATCCCGGTCGGCAAGGTGTATGACTACACCATCAGCGAAGGCAACAAGGGCGTGACCATCGACGTGCTGATCGACCGCCGTTTCGCCAACCTGGTGAAGAGCAACAGCCGCTTCTGGAATGTCTCCGGTTTCAAGGGCGATTTCAGCCTGTCCGGCGCGACGGTACAGATGGAGAGCCTGGCGGCGCTGGTCAACGGCGCCATCGCCTTCGATTCGCCGGCCGATGGCCAGCAGGCCAAGGGCGATCAGAGCTATACCCTGTATCCGGATCTGGCCCACAGCCAGCGCGGCGTCAATATCCTGCTGGATCTGCCGAACGGCAACAGCCTGAGTGAAAACCGCACGCCGCTGATGTACCAGGGGCTGCAGGTCGGCACCCTGACCAAGCTGACGTTGCAACAGGACAGCAAAGTGGTCGGTGAACTGACCATCGATCCTTCGGTGGTCGATCTGATGCGCAGCGGCACCCGCATCGTGATGCGCAGCCCGCGCATCAGCCTCAACGACGCCAAGCTCAGCCAACTGCTGACCGGCACCACGCTGGAGCTGGTGCCGGGCGAAGGTGAGCCGCAGCAGCGCTTCAACGTGCTGGACAGCAGCGAAACGCTGTTGCAGCAGCCTGGCGTGCTGACCGTCACGCTGAACGCGCCGCGAAGCTACGGCATCGACGTCGGGCAACCGCTGGTGGTGCACGGCGTGAAAGTCGGCCAGATCCTGAGCCGCACCCTGACCGCCGGCGGCGTGGTGTTCACCGCCGCCATCGACGCGCAGTATCGCGGCCTGCTGCACAAAGACAGCAAATTCGTGGTCAACAGCCGGCTCGACGTCAAGCTGGGCATCGACGGCATGGAAGTGCTCGGCGCCAGCGCCCAGGAATGGGTGGACGGCGGCGTGCGCATTATTCCCGGCAGCAAGGGGGAACCGGGCGGCCAATACCCGCTGTACGCCAACAGCGAAAAAGCCGAGGAAGGCATCGTCGGCAACGCCCCTTCCACCACCCTGACCCTCAGCGCCACCAGCCTGCCGGACGTGCAGGCCGGTTCGGTGGTGCTGTACCGCAAATTCCAGGTGGGCGAGATCGTCAACGTTCGGCCGAAGGCCAACGAGTTTGAGGTTGACGTGTACATCAGCCCGGAATACCGCAAGCTGCTGACCCGCGAAAGCATCTTTTGGGCCGAAGGCGGCGCCAAGGTGCAGCTCAACGGCAGCGGGCTGACGGTGCAGGCTTCGCCGCTTAACCGCGCGCTGAAAGGCGCCATCAGCTTCGACAACCTGCAGGGCGTGACGCTCAACAAGGGCGCCAACCGCGTGCTGTACGCCAGCGAAACCGCCGCCCGCGCGGTGGGCAGCCAAATCATGCTGCGAACCTATGACGCCAGCAAGCTGTCGGCGGGCATGCCGCTGCGCTACCTCGGTATCGACGTCGGCCAGGTGGAGTCGCTGCAGCTGGCGCCGGAGCGCAACGAAGTGTTGGCCAAAGCGGTGCTGTATCCGGAATATGTGCACACTTTCGCGCGCCTGGGCAGCCGCTTCTCGATCGTTTCGCCGGAGATCTCCGCCGCCGGCGTCAGCAATCTCGATACCCTGCTCCAGCCTTATATCAACGTGGAGCCGGGGCGCGGCCGCGAGCTGCGCACCTTCGAGCTGCAGCAGGCCAGCATCACCGACTCGCGCTATCTCGACGGCCTGAGCGTAGTGCTCGACGCCGCCGAAACCGGCTCGCTGCAGATCGGCACGCCGGTGCTGTTCCGCGGCGTAGAGGTCGGTACCATCACCGGCTTCTACCTTGGCGCCATGTCCGATCGGGTGCACGTCGCGCTGCGCATCAGCAAGAAATATCAGCATCTGGTGCGCAACAACAGCGTGTTCTGGCTGGCTTCGGGTTACAACCTGCAGTTCGGCCTGACCGGCGGCGTGATCAAGAGCGGCACCTTCCAGCAGTTCATCCGCGGCGGTATCGCCTTCGCCACGCCGCCGACCATTCCGCTGGCGCCGAAAGCCACGCCGAACAAACACTTCCTGCTGAATCCGGAAGAGCCTAAGGACTGGAAAACCTGGGGCACCGCCATTCCGCGCGATTAAATTTCGCATTTTCCTCAGGGCCCGGCATCGCCAGGCCCTGTTTTTTTCCGCTTTGTGATAAACTCTCGCCCTTATCTTTATTGCACCCTGAGAGTTCGCCCGTGGCCAAATCCACCGCCGTTTTTCTGCCCCCCGCTTTCCTTGATGCCACCCGCGCCATCATGCCCGCCGAGCTGGCGATGGACGATTTTATTGCCGCCTGCCAGCGCCCGCTGCGCCGCAGCCTGCGCGTCAATACGCTGAAAATCAGCGTCGCCGACTTCCTGGCGCTGGTGCAGGATTACGACTGGCGACTGGAGCCCATTCCCTGGTGCGCGGAAGGGTTCTGGATCGAGCGCGACGATGAAGAGCTGCGCCTGGGCAGCGCCGCCGAACACCTGAGCGGCCTGTTCTACATTCAGGAAGCCAGTTCGATGCTGCCGGTCAGCGCGCTGTTTGAGGGCGGCGCGGCGCCGACTCGGGTGCTGGACGTGGCGGCGGCGCCGGGATCCAAAACCACCCAGATCGCCGCGCTGATGGGCAATCAGGGCGGCATCGTCGCCAACGAATACTCCGCCAGCCGGGTGAAAGTGCTGCACGCCAATATCAGCCGCTGCGGCGTGAAGAACACCGCGCTGACCCACTTCGACGGCCGGGTGTTCGGCGCCGCGCTGCCGGAGAGCTTCGACGCCATTCTGCTCGACGCCCCCTGCTCCGGCGAAGGCGTGGTGCGCAAGGATCCGGACGCCATGAGCAACTGGTCGCCACAGAGCGTGGCCGAGATCGCCGCCACCCAGCGCGAGCTGATCGACAGCGCGTTTCATGCGCTGGCGCCGGGCGGCGTGATGGTTTACTCCACCTGCACGCTCAATGCGCAGGAAAACCAGCAGGTGGTGCGCTGGCTGCTGGACACCTACAGCGACGCGGTCAGCGTCGAATCGCTGGGCGGGCTGTTCCCCGGCGCCGACAAGGCGCTGACCGCCGAAGGTTTCCTGCACGTCTTCCCGCAGATTTACGACAGCGAAGGCTTTTTCGTCGCCCGCCTGCGCAAACGGCGCGCCGTGGCGCCGTTGCCGAAGCCGACCTACAAAGTCGGTAAATTCCCGTTCAGCCCGCTGTCCGGCAAAGAAGCGGCGCAGGTCGCCCAAGCCGCCGCCGCATCCGGCTTAACCTGGGGCGATGACGGCCGGCTGTGGGAGCGCGACAAAGAGATCTGGCTGTTCCCGGCCGAGCTGGAACCGCTGTTCGGCAAGGTGCGCTTCTCGCGCATCGGCCTCAAACTGGCGGAGCGTTTCCCTAAAGGTTTCCGCTGGCAGCACGAGGCGGCGATCGCGCTGGCCGGCACCGGCGGCAAAGCGCATTTCGAGCTGGACGCCGCGCTGGCGCAGGAGTGGTATCACGGCCGCGATCTCTACCCGGAACTGCCGCCGGCGGGCGATGAATGCATCGTCACCTACCAAGGGCAGCCGCTGGGCATCGCCAAGCGCATCGGCAGCCGTATCAAGAACAACCTGCCGCGCGAGCTGGTGCGCGACGGCGCGCTGGATTTCCACCTGTAAACGATACCGCGCCGGGGAATTAAACGCCCCGGCGATAAAATAACGCTAATAATATTCCCATCACCGTTCGTTATTATTCTAATCATTTCAATTTATCGGTATACCTCACCTGTAAGCCCCGTCAGCCGGGGGATGGGAATAAAAAGTTTCTCGCTTTCATCAAGACAATTCCCGATTCTTATTCTATTAATTAAAGTGCAGCTAAATGAATACGTTCAACCCACCTCTGGGTGGCGTCTTTGCGGGCTTTCTCTCATACGGCAAGGAATTAAGATGAAAAAAACTCTGATGGCATTGACCTCGGTAGCAACCCTGCTGTGCGCCAACGGCGCGGCTAACGCAGCAGGCACCATTCAAGGCACGCTAGGCGTGACGCTGACCATCGGCGCCGGTTGCGTCGTGGGGGGCGGCAACAGCAGCGGTTCCGTCAACGACTTCGGCTCCATCAGCTTCGGCACTTACTCTTCACTGGCCAACATCATCGACGCCAGCGCCACCGGCGCAGGGGGGGCCGGTACGCTGTCATTGACCTGCACCACCGGCACAGACTACACGGTGGCGCTGGACAACGGGCTCCACGTCACGTCAGGCACCCAACGCCGCATGGCCAGCACCGCAGGCGCATTCATCAGCTATAACCTTTACCAGGATGCCGCGCGCACCACCGCCTGGGGCAGCGGCGCCAACGCGCTGACCGGCACCGGCACCGGCGCCGCCGTTCCGCTGATCGTGTATGGCCGCGTGCCGGCGGCCGGTTCTACCCCGGCGGCGGACACCTATAACGACACCGTCACGATGACGGTCACCTGGTAACGGTGCGGCTCGCGCTTTGCTGCGGCGGATTATGGGCGTGCAGCCTGTTGGCGCTGGCCGACAGTAAAACGGCGACCCTCGGCGTCAGCGCGACCTTGCTCAGCGCCTGTGAAGCCGGCAGCAGCTCAGGCGGCAACGTCAGCTTCGGCACGCTGAATTTCGGCACGCTGTATTTTCTCAGCACCGCCACCAGCGTCGCCGGGCAGCAAAACGCCGGCGCCATTCGGGTGAAATGCACCAACGGCACCAGCTACAGCGTTCTGCTTGGCGGCGGGCAAAGCGGCAATACCGCGGCCCGCTACCTGCAAAGCGCGGCCGGCCAACGGGTGAATTACAACCTGTACACCAACGCCGCCCACAGCACCATTTGGGACAATCTGACGGGCGTGTCACAAACCGCCAACGGTTCGGACAACTGGCTGCCGGTCTATGGCATGATTCCGGCGCAGTCCACGCCCCCGACAGGCAGCTACACCGACACGGTACAGGTCACGATCAATTGGTAATGACGATGCGCGCTTCCATTTGCGGTTTGCTGTTCTGCCTGCCGCTTTCCCCGGCCCAAAGCGATACCGGCGTCAACGACTTGACCAAAAGCCAGCCGTTCACCGTCAATGCAACCGTGGTAAAAGGCTGCGTATTGGGCAGCGGCGTCAGCGACGTGACCACCTTCGGCACCCTGAACTTCGGCCAACTGTCCTCGCTGAGCAACGCGGTCAGCGTCGTCTCCAGCAGCGGCGCCGGTTCGGTGCTGTTTCGCTGCAACCCGGGGCTGAGCGTTACGCTGGCCCTCGGCGTCGGCAATCATGTGACCGGATCCATCGCCGGCGGCAGAAAATTACAAAACGCCGCCACGTCGGAAACGCTGCTGTATCAACTTTATCAAGACAGCAACTACGCCACCCTTTGGGGGGATGGCGCCAACGGCGGCGCGGCGCAGACCGTCGCCGCCACCGGCAGCACGCAAGAAATCAAGGTTTACGCCCGTCTGTTTTCGACCAGTACCCTGCCCACCAGTGGCGTTTACAGCGATACGGTCTTGTTGACGGTCACTTATTAAGTTTTTTTGCAATAAGGATGAGTTATGCGCATACCCTTCCGCCTGCCGTTAACGGCAGCCCTGCTCCTGGCAAGCCAGCAGCACGCCCTGGCCGCGGCCTCCATTCTCATTTGGCCGATCGATCCGGTGATTGAAGATCAACAACAGGCCACCGCGCTGTGGCTGGAAAATCGCGACAGCAAACCGGTCTATATGCAAATTCGCGTGTTGGGTTGGCGGCAAACCGCCGGCAAAGACGATTACAGCAACCAAAGCGACGTGATCGCCAGCCCGCCGGTGGCGTCGATCGCGCCAGGCAAACGCCAGCTGATACGCCTGATCAAACAGTCGGCCCCGGCGGCGGGACAGGAACGTGCCTACCGCATTTTGGTCGATGAAGTGCCGGTGAAAGAACAATCGTCGGGCGCCGCCCCCGGCGGTGCGGAGATGGGGCTGAAATTCCAGATGCGCTACTCGGTGCCGCTGTTCGTCAGCGGCAAGGGCATTTGGACCAAACAGGACAGCGAAAAACCGCGCGATTACGCGACCGCCAGCCAACCTCAGCTCAGCTATCGTCTACAGCAGCAAAGCAGCGAACGCTGGCTGGAGGTGCGAAATCAAGGCGCAGTGCATGCCCGCATGTCGAAAGTGACGCTGCAAGGCCGCAGCCTGAATCCCGGCCTGATGGGATACGTGCTGCCCGGTTCGCAAATGCGCTTCGCCTTGCCGCCCGCCGGCGGTTTCAGCAGCGGCAAACTGATGGCCACGGTCAATGACAACAAACAGCCCGTAGCCATTCCGTCTTATTGAGGCCCAGGTGCAGCCGACAGGGAGGCTATCGACGCGGCGTTTCAGCCTTAAGCCGCTGGCGTTTGCCATGCTGAGCATGGCGGCCGGCGGCTGGCTGCCGTTTGCGCTCGGCGACGATCTGCCGCCGCCGCCCAGCGCCGTCAGCATGCCGGACACCACGCTGTATCTGGAGCCGGTCGTCAACGGGCGCCAAACCGGCAACGTCGTGCCGGTCAACTACCGCGGCGGCCATTACTACATGACGCCCCAGCAACTGCTCGACGCCGGGCTGCCGGTAGCGGATAAGCAGGCGAAAGAGATCGCCGTCGATCGGCTGGAGAAGGTGGATGTCAGCTACAGCGGCGAGAGCCAGCAGTTGCTGATCAACGTGCCTAACGACTGGTTGCCGCAGCAAACCATCGGCGCCCATTCACCGTTGCAGCGCTTGCCGGCGCAAAGCAGCCTGGGTTTGCTGTTCAACTACGATATCTATGCCAGCCAAAGCAACGGCAATGGCCGGCCGGGCTACCTGTCGGCGTGGAGCGAACAGCGGCTGTTCGACGGGTTCGGCGTCATCGCCAACACCGGCATCTACCGCAGCGGGTTTAACGGCGGGCCGAACGACGATGGCGGGCGCTATATTCGATACGACAGCTACTGGCGTTTCAACGACGACCAGCGGATGCTGAGTGTGATCGCCGGTGACCTTACCACCGGCTCGCTCCCCTGGAGCAGCGCCGTGCGCATCGGCGGCTTGCAATTGGCGCGCAATTTCGCGGTGCGCCCGGATCTTATCACCTATCCGCTGCCGCAATTTTCCGGCCAGGCGGCATTGCCCAGCAGCGTCGATTTATACATCAACAGCTATAAAAACAGCACCACCAACATCAATCCCGGGCCGTTCACCCTCAACAGCGTGCCCTACATTAACGGCGCGGGTCAGGCCACCGTCGTCACCACTGACGCCCTCGGCCGCCAGGTCAGCACCACGGTGCCGTTCTACGTGGCCAGCAACCTGCTGCAGACCGGCATGAGCGATTTCAGCATTTCCACCGGTTTGCTGCGGCGCAACTACGGGTTGAATTCTGCCGATTACGGGCAATGGGTAGGCAGCGCCAGCTTACGTTACGGCGTCACTGATTGGTTAACCCTGGAAGGACGCGCCGAAGGCGCAGCCGAGTTGGCGGTTGGCGGCGCCGGCGCCGACCTTCGCGTCGGGCAATGGGGGGTTCTCAACGCGTCCTACAGCGTCAGCCAGGCCGGTGATGAAGCGTTTAACGGCGGCCGGGCGATACAATCCCCCACCTATTACGATCCGCTGACCGGCAGGCCGTTGCAACAGCCGGATCCCCAGCCCGTCTATCGCTACACCGGCAACCACGGCGATCAGAGCAGCTTTGGTTACACCTACAGCAACCAACGTTTCAGCCTCAACGCCCAACGCATCCTGCGCAGCGCCGATTTTGGCGACATTTCCGTGTATAAAAGCGACTACCGCCTGAGCCGCCGCACCGATCAGTTGACCGGCAGCGTCAGCCTGGGCCGGCTCGGCAGCCTCGGCGCCGGTTATTTTGACGTCCGCGACGCCATCGCTCAGCGAACCCGCCTGGTGAACCTGTCCTACAGCGTATCGCTTTGGCGCAACAGCAGCCTGTACGCCTCGCTGAACCGGGAAATCGGCAGCAGCGGTTACAGCGCCCAGCTGCAGCTCTCCATTCCGTTCGACAGCTGGGGCACGGCCAGCTTCAGCGCCGCGCGCGACAACAACAACCGCTGGAGCGAACGCGTCAGCTACAGCCGCGCCGCGCCGACCAATGGCGGTTTCGGCTGGAATCTGGCCTACGCCAATAACCCGAGCGGCGGCGATTACCGCCAGGCCGATCTGACCTGGCGCACCCGCAGACTCGAAGCCCGAGCGGGCGTATACGGCACCCGCGATGAAACCAACCACTGGGGAGAAATCAGCGGTTCGCTGGTGGCGATGAACGGCGGCGTGTACGCCACCAACACCATCAACGATGCCTTTGCGCTGGTGTCCACGCAAGGATACGCCGACATTCCGGTGAGCTATGAGAACCAGCCGATCGGCAAGACCGACGCCCAGGGCTATTTACTGGTGCCGACCGTCACCTCTTACTACCATGCGAAATTCCAGATTGATCCGCTCAACCTGCCCGCCGACGTCGCGCTGCCGACGGTGGAGAAAACCGTCGCCATTCGCGATCACAGCGGTTTTCTGGTTGAGTTCCCCATCCAACCCATCTCCGCCGCCGACGTCGAACTTGTTGACGAGCAAGGCAAACCGTTGGCCAACGGCAGCCAGGTGGCGGTGGTTGGCGGCAATCAGCAAAGCTATGTCGGTTGGGATGGCATGACCTATATCGACCCGGTGCAACAACACAATCGGCTGAGCGTGATCCCGGCCGACGGCGGCCCGCCGTGTCAGGCGGAATTCAGCCTGGCGAAGCCTCAGGGCATCCAGCGCGTCGGCCCGGTTGTCTGCCGCTAATTCAACGACGGAGAGTCACTATGTTTCGGGGATTGAAAGCCTTCTTATTGTTAACCCTCTCGCTGCTGTTCTGTCAGCGCGCATTCGCCGACTGCGCCACCACCAACGGCACCGTCACCTTACCGGGAAGCAGCTCTTTCGTGGTCTACAACGGGCAGATCAACGCCCAGGGCACCGCCGGCCTCAACTGCACCGGCCTCGGGCTATCGCTGCTGTCGCAGAACACCGTCACGGTCAAGGTTGCGTCGACCACCAACGGCATGGCGGTCGCCAACACCGACGGTTCCGGCGATAAAATCGCCTACCTGATCTATCCCGACGCCAACTATCAATATCCCTACAGCATCGGGCAGACCATTGACTACAGTTCACTGAATCTATTGTCGCTGATCCTGATCTCCTCCAACGTCAACTTTCCGCTGTATATCAAAACCACCGCCGGCGCCAACGTGCGTTCGGGCACCTATACCGACACCATCAACCTGATCTGGAACTACCATATCTGCGGCCTCGGCGTGCTCGGCCTGTGCATCTGGTGGGACGGCGTCAACAAGGCCAGCACGGTCAGCGTCAGCGTCGCCATCACCAAAGACTGCCTGATCGGCACCGCGCCCAACGTCAACTTCGGCAGCATGGCATTGGTCGGGCAGTTCAATCCTGTCAATCAGAGCATCACCCTGACCTGCACCAAAACCGAGGGATACAACACCTATTTCACCAACGGCAATAACCCGGTCTCCGGTTGGCGGCGTATGAAAAGCGGCACCAGCAATTTCATGCAGTATCAGATTTACTTGCCCAATACGACGACCGTTTGGGATAGCACCAACAAACAGAGCGGCGCCGGCACCGGGCTGGCGCAAAGCATCCCGTATAAGGCGGCGGTCAATGCGGCGCAGACGGAAGTGGCGGTCGGCAGCTATCAAGACAATCTCAGTTTTGTGGTGGAATACTAGGCGCGGTGCTTTGCCGTCGTGGAAATTGTTTCCAAAATGTAATTTTTATGTGGCATTTTTTGCTCACTTGGCTATGCTGTTACCGATGGCCGCACTGGTCTAACCTCCTACCACACCATTGAGCAAGGAGTTCCCATGAGCAAAACCGTCGTAAAAATTGGCAGCTTCGAGGTCGATGACGCGCATCTTCACGCCGGCGCCGACCGCGCCGGCACCCTGAGCATTCCCTGCAAGTCCGATCCGGATCTGTGCATGCAGCTGGACGGCTGGGATGAACACACCAGCATTCCGGCGATCCTCGACGGCAAACAGTCACTGCTGTACAAGCAGCACTACGATCGGCAGGCGGACGCCTGGGTGATGCGGCTGGCATGAAAATGCATCAGAACTGCTGACGACGCGCTGTTTTCATCGGAAACAGCGCGTTTTTTTATGCGATGGCGATGCCGCGGCCGGCAAAGAAAGGGGTGAAGCGGCTGAGCGGCAGGTGCACCCGCTCGCGCGTCGCCGGGCTGTCGCCCGAAGGATTGTGGAAGGTCACGCTTTGCGCATCGGCGGCGGTGATCAGCACCAGATGCCCGCCCCGCTGCGGCGGAATGCTCTCCGGCCGGCGAATGGAGGGATGCACCGAGGCGATAAAGTAGCGGCATTCTTGAAGCAGCGCCGGCACGTCAGCGGCCTCCAGCCCCACCTTCACCTCCGCTTGCAGCGCGAACTGCTCGCGTACGAACTCGACGAACGGCGCGTAAATCAGCCCCTTTATCCGCTCCCCTTCGCGCACATAGGCGCCGTAAGGCAGGCTGCGCCGCGCCAGCTCCAGCAGCGGCGGCGCTTCGCCGTCGCGGTGGCCCAGCACCATTTTCAGACAGGCCATGCCGCACACGTGATTGGCCCACTCGACGTACTCCGCCCGATCGCGGGCGCCGCTGCGCGCCCAATTTTCGTCTTGCGCCAGCGTCGCGCGGCCGGCGATCAGATCGGCGGCCAGTTCCGGGCTGGCCCACTGGCACTCGTAGGGAACGGCGCGCATAAGATTAGAATTTGTCGACGACTTTGAAATTCATCAGCACCAGCGTCATGTCCGGCGAGAACAGATCGTACTCTTCAAAGAAGCGCTGCAGCTCTTTGCGCCAGTGCGCCAGCGAGCGATCGCCCTCGCCTTCGGCAAAGGCGTGCGCTTCATCGACCTGATCGTAAGTTTTCATTTCCACCGCGGTCAGCTCGACCGCGCAGACCGGCTCACCCTTGCCGTCCACCACCAGGAACCGATCGCCGGCCTGCGGGATCCCCTCGCCGTCGAGGTTGGAACAGGTGGCCGTTTTGGTGCCATTGAGGATCAATTGCACCACTTCATCGGCCTGCTGCTCGGTATCGCCGAACGCCCAGCGCTCAAGGTGCTCGTATTTCTGTGGAATTGCCGTCGCCATGATTATACCTTTAGGAAAAATGCATCAATGCAGACAGGATAGTACAACGTATTGCCGGCCGTCTGCATCCGTCGCAAGCGCGACTGCGCGTTCCGCCACCGCCGCCTTTACGCGTTTTTACCGTTCTTCGCTGTGCCTGCCGCGCTGTCGGGCGCATACTGTGAACATTATTCACCCAATGGCGACCGCTAGGCGGCAACATGCGGCAAAATGACATCGATGCTGACGATACCTTCAGCGATTTACTCAACGGCGTCGCGTTAGTGACGCTTTTCCTCATCATCCTCGCCGGTGGATGGTATTTCAGCTAAAGGGGAAACAACGTGGCAACAAAACGCATGGGCGCCAAGCTCAGTAAAATGGTGGTGGTGCTGCTGCTGATCTGCCTGGCGTTGCTGCTGTTGCGTTGGGCGGCGATAGCCTTCGGTTAATCCCGCGAAACGCCGGCGCCCTGCTCACCGCCGCCGCGGCACGGTCGGCTCCAGCAACTCCCGCAAATAGGCCAAGCGCGCCTCTCCCTGCGGCAACCAGCGGCGACACAGCCAATGCTGCGTTTCACCCGTGCGGCTCAGGCGGTAGTACTCCGCTAAGGTTTCGACCCAGTTCATGATGTTTTCTCCTGCTTTTCGACACCGCAAGTATTGAGCGTAAAAACCAGAAGAAATACTGATGGCTTGTTTTTTATGCTTCCTGTTTTAGGCAGCCGGTAGCGAAGCCGCAGTTCAGCTGCTACATTGGGCAAAAATCAACCAACCGAGGTAGGCCATGACGTTCTCGGAACAGGAGATTAAACCCGTATGGGATGAGGTCGCACGCCTGATCGGCGACGGCGTGATGCAGCTGCGCCATCGCGGCGAAGCGCTGTCGGTGGAAACGCTGGAAAAACATCTGGCGCGGCAGCTGGCGGACAGCAACGATATCGAACGGCGCATCCTGCTCGGCGCCGCCATCAACATGCTGAAAGGCGGAAAATGAATCGCCAACCGAAAAGGTTGGCGATCCGACAGAAGCCCGAGGTATGCAAGCCCGGCCTTCTGCGCGCTACTATGTCACGCTAATATGACGGAATTAATAGGAATTGTCGGGTTTTTGCCCAAAATGCCCTATTTTTGTTGCCTGCATTACGCCAACACGAAATCACCCGCATCCAGCGGCTGCCCCACCACTTTCACTAGGAAATCGCTGCCGGTGTTGAACAGCGTCAGATCGATCTTGTCTTCACCGCGCACGAAGTCGCGGATCCAATCCGCCGGTGGCGGTGAGGAAGTCGCGATCGGTATTGGAATTGAAACCGTAGATCGTATCGCCGATGCGGGTGTGCATGTTGGCGCCGTAGAAATGCGGGATCGCCGTGATGTCGTTGAGCAATGGCCCGGATGAGTACGCGCCTTTAAAGTCCTGCCCGATGTTGCTTTCGCTGAAATAGCTCATCACGCTGTGGGTGCGGCTGTCCTCGAAATAAAAAACCGGGGCAATCCAACCCCGGCTATCCATAAGAAACCCTGGACTCAGACTAACCAACCGAGCAGCAGCGTCGCGCCAATGACCGTGGAAGCGCCGCCGATGCGCGTGGCGATTTGGGCGAACGGCATCAGCCCCATGCGGTTCGATGCCGACAGGATCGCCACGTCACCGGTGCCGCCCAGGCCGCTGTGGCAACAGGTGACGATCGCCGCTTCCACCGGGAACATCTTCAGGTAAGGCGCAATCAGGAAACTGACCAGCCCCATCGACAGCACCACCGAACCGCAGACCACCACATAACCGACCGAGAACACCGCCACCACGCTTTCCAGCGGCACGAACAGCATGCCCAGACCGATCATCAGCGGCCACACCAGCGCGGTGGAGACGAACTTGTAGAAACTGTGCGCGCCGGTCTCCATCGAGGCCGGGATCACCCGGCAATATTTGCACAGCACCGCGAACAGGATCATCAGCACCGGGCCGGGAATATGCACGATGTGTTCAAACAGGCCGCCGACGATAAAGAAGGCGCAGATCACCAGCAACCCGCCGCCCATCAGTTGGAAATCGACGTTGCCGCTTTGCTCCTTGATGGCGAACATCGCGTTCTCCTGCGCCGAGCGGATCAGCATGCCGTCGCCGCTCAGCGCCTTGCGCTGCATGCCGATGCGCGCCAGCACCCCGGCGGTCACGATGGCGAAGATGTTGCCCAGCACCGCCGCCGGCGCCAGCTGCGCGACGTAGACGTCCGGCGTCGAGCCCAGGATCGCCGAATAGGCCAGCGACAGCGGTAAAATCCCCTCGCCGATGCCGCCGCCGATGATCGGCACGATGATGAAGAAGAAGGTGTGATAAAAGGTAAAGCCGAACAGCTTGCCCACCAGCAGCCCGGTGATCACCGCCGTCACCGTACCGACCACCAAGGGCACAAACATGCGAATCATCCCCTGAATCAGGATCACCCGGTTCATGCCGAGAATGCTGCCGACCACCAGACTGGCGATGACGAAATAGAGCAGGTTGGCGTCTTTCATCAGCAGATGAACGGTGCCCATGACGTTAGGCTGGAAGACATTGAAATAGACCAACACCGACGGCACCATCAAACACAGAATGGCCGGCCCGCCGATATCGCGCAGCACGGGAATGCTTTTTCCCAACTGCGCCAGCGCAAAGCCCAGCGTCATTATCACAGCCAGGCCGCCGATCATATTCTTCGGCAGGAAGTTGGCGTAGGCGGAAATCGCCACGATCGCGCAAATCGTGATAAACAACGCGATCGGCACCGCACCGATATCTATTTGACGAAGTTGATTAATTAATCCTGAGGATTCGGACGATGCCGCATTTTTATCACAGACCAGTTCTGCATTTATCTGTTTCATTATTCACCCTGCTGACAAGCGTACAGTACGGTTAGATTCACCTGGCGCAACAGCCCTGCCATAGCCAAGAAAAAACAAATGATTACGAAAAATCCTATTGTGGATTTCGCTTTTTCTAATAAGAAATAAAACAGTAGACAGCCCTGACGATATGATAAAAAATAAAAATGCAAAACTAAATTACGCCGGCGAAATTCAATATTGTGACCCTCCGCCAAGGTTGGTTTTAATTAATTATCGTCAGCATTTTGTAATTAAAGTAAGCAGGCTTAAATTCGCTGCTATGCTATAGGAGGGCGAAAAAGCCCCCTGTTTTATTAATAAAGAACCGGAAACGCATTAGCTGAATCCGGTCAGCTTGATCCGAACCTTAATCCTGCGCGCGGCACCGCACGGGAAAGAGGCATAATATGACTCATAAGGAAGTAGAATATGTCTTCACGCGCTGTTACCCCACAAACCCTCGCTCGCTACGGCATCCATCAGGCCGCCGACATCGTCTATAACCCCAGCTATGAATTGCTGTTCGCCGAAGAGACCCGCGCCGACCTGCCGCCGCTGGAACGCGGCACCCTCACCCAACTCGGCGCGGTCAACGTCGCGACCGGTGAGTTCACCGGCCGTTCGCCGAAGGACAAATACATCGTGCGCGACGACACCACGCGCGATACCGTCTGGTGGTCCGACAACGGCACCGGCAAGAACGACAACCAGCCGCTCTCCCCGGAGGTCTGGCAGCATCTGAAAACGCTGGTGGGCAACCAGCTCTCCGGCAAGCGTTTGTTCGTGGTGGACGCGTTCTGCGGCGCCAACGCCGACACGCGCCTGAAAGTGCGCTTCATCACCGAGGTGGCCTGGCAGGCGCACTTCGTGAAAAACATGTTTATTCGCCCGAGCGACGCCGAACTGGCGGACTTCGAGCCGGACTTCGTGGTGCTGAACGGCGCCAAATGCACCAACCCGGACTGGCAGCAGCAAGGGCTGCACTCGGAGAACTTCGTCGCCTTCAACCTGACGGAACGCATGCAACTGATCGGCGGCACCTGGTACGGCGGCGAGATGAAGAAAGGCCTGTTCTCGATCATGAACTATCTGCTGCCGCTGAAGGGCATCGCCTCGATGCACTGCTCGGCCAACGTCGGCGAGCAAGGCGACGTGGCGGTGTTCTTCGGCCTGTCCGGCACCGGCAAAACCACCCTCTCCACCGATCCGAAGCGCCAGCTGATCGGCGATGACGAGCACGGCTGGGACGACGACGGCGTGTTCAACTTCGAAGGCGGCTGCTACGCCAAGACCATCAAGCTGTCGCCGCAGGCGGAGCCGGAAATCTATCAGGCGATCCGCCGCGATGCGCTGCTGGAAAACGTCACCGTGCTGGCCGACGGCAGCATCGACTTCGACGACGCCAGCAAGACCGAGAACACCCGCGTTTCCTATCCGATTTATCACATCGAGAACATCGTCAAACCGGTGTCCAAAGCCGGCCATGCGCGCAAGATCATCTTCCTGACCGCCGACGCCTTCGGCGTACTGCCGCCGGTATCGCGCCTGACGCCGGAGCAGACCCAGTACCATTTCCTGTCCGGCTTCACCGCCAAGCTGGCCGGCACCGAGCGCGGCATCACCGCGCCGACGCCGACCTTCTCCGCCTGCTTCGGCGCCGCGTTCCTGACGCTGCACCCGACGCAGTACGCCGAAGTGCTGGTGAAACGCATGGAGGCCGCCGGCGCCCAGGCTTACCTGGTCAACACCGGCTGGAACGGCAGCGGCAAACGTATTTCGATCAAGGATACGCGCGGCATTATCGACGCCATTCTGAATGGCGACATTGAGCAGGCCGAGACGTTCACGCTGCCGATCTTCGGGCTGGAGGTGCCGACCGCGCTGCCGGGCGTCGATCCGTCGATCCTCGATCCGCGCAAAACCTACGCCGACGAGTCGCTGTGGCAGGAGAAAGCGCAGGATTTGGCGCAGCGCTTTATCGATAACTTCGCCAAATATACCGTCACCCCGGCGGGTGAAAAATTGGTGAACGCCGGGCCTAAACGGTAACGGCATTCCCCCGCTCAAGGGCCGATTCGTCGGCCCTTTTTTGTTTTCACTCTTCCGCCATCCCCTGCGTTCGCCGATGTTTGCCCCGAATGGTGGCGTATCGACGGCATGCGCTGAGCGCCTCACAGTTCCCGCTGAAATCAATTGATTGTTTTGTCGTATAAATTTAGAACTGACAAACAATAATTCAAAAGTATGGGAACGGGGATGAATCAACAGACTCTCGACGCGCGCCGCTCGCGTCAGGCGTTGCTGGCCGGCTCGGTCGGCAACTTTATCGAATGGTATGAGTTCGGGGTGTACGGGTTCCTGGCCACCGTTATCGCCGCCAATTTTTTCACGCTGCAGGGTGAAAACGAAATCACCAGCCTGATCCTCACCTACGCCGCCTTCGCGCTGGCGTTTTTCTGTCGGCCGATCGGCGCGGTGATATTCGGCCGCATCGGCGATCGCATCGGCCGTCGCCCAACGCTGATTGCGGTTCTGCTGTTGATGACGCTGGCCACCGCGCTGATCGGCGTCATGCCGACCTATGCCTCGATCGGCGTCGCCGCCCCGCTGCTGCTGACGCTGCTGCGCATGTTTCAGGGGCTGTTCGCCGGCGGCGAATTCGGCGGCGCCGTGTCGCTGATGACCGAGTTCGCCCCGAAGGGCAAGCGTGGGCTGTTCGGCGCCTGGCAGTCGCTGACCGTCGCGCTCGGCCTGCTGGCCGGGGCCGGGCTGGTGGCGCTGTTGGCCGCGCTGCTCAGCGTGCAGCAGCTGCATGACTGGGGCTGGCGCATTCCGTTCCTGCTGGCGCTGCCGCTGGGTGCCGTGGCGCTGTGGCTGCGGCTAAAGCTCGAGGAAACGCCCACGTTCACCCAGGCGCAGCAACATGCGGAACACGCCGCCGCGCCGCCGGAAGCGAAGCTGGGCGGCGTGGTGAAAACCATTCTGATCGGCATCGGCCGCATGATGGGCTGGTCGGCCGCCGGCTATACCTTCCTGGTGGTGATGCCTTCCTATTTGCAAACCTCATTGCACGCCACCTTCCAGCAGGCGCTGGTGGCGACGGTGCTCGCCAACGTCGGCTTCGCCCTGACCATTCTGCCGGCGGGCATTGTCAGCGACAAACTGGGGCGTAAAACGGTGATGCTGACGGCGGTGGCAGCGGTGATCCTGTTCACCTTCCCGCTGCTGCACCTGTTGCAGGATGCGCAGAGTTCACTGTGGGCCAAAGGGCTGGCGGTCATGATCGCCGGCGCCGTGGTCGGCCTGCTGGCCGGCCCCGGCCCGGCGATGCTGGCGGAGATGTTCCCGACCCGGGTGCGCTATACCGGCTTGGGGCTGGCTTACTCGCTGTCCAATGCGGTGTTTTCCGGCTCGGCCGGGCTGATTATCACCGGCCTGATCAAACAGACCGGCAATATCGACATTCCCGCCTACTACGTGGTCGCCACCTCGGTGGTCAGCCTGTTTGCGCTGATGACGCTGCGCCGCGACGACCATCTGCGCTCGCTGAACGAACGTTAATCCTCCGGGGGCATATCGCCCCCTTGCCAACTCGTGACCTCGATCACAAGGCATAAATGTTAACGTTAACTTTTGTGATTAACATCGCATGTGTGATATCTGCTGGCTTCATCCCTTTGCGAGTTAACGTTAACAATAGAACTAACTTCACTCACCGGGGCCCTACCCATGAACCGCGAAACTAAAAAATATTACGTGCTGCTCAGCGGCCTGCTGTTCTTCTTTTTCTTCACCTGGTCTGCCAGCTTTTCGCTGATATCGCTGTGGCTGAATCAGAAGATCGGCCTGAAAGGCGCCGAGACCGGCCTGATCTTCTCCGCTATCTCGTTGGTGGCGCTGTGCGCCCAGCCGCTGTACGGGTTTATTCAGGACAAACTTGGGCTGCGCAAGCACCTGCTGCAGTTTCTCGGCGTGATGCTGCTGCTGACCGGCCCGTTCTTTATCTACGTTTACGCCCCGCTGCTGGCGAGCAGCCTGCCGCTCGGCGCGCTGGTCGGCGGGGTATTTATCGGCGCCACCTTCTTCGCCGGCATCGGCGCGCTGGAATCTTATACCGAGCGAGTCAGCCGCATCAGCGGTTTCGAATTCGGCCGCGCCCGCATGTGGGGATCGCTCGGCTGGGCCAGCGCCACCTTTTTGGCCGGTTTTATCTTCAATATCGATCCGAACATCAATTTCTGGCTGGCCTCCGCCGCCGCCGTGGTATTCCTGTTGCTGCTCAGCCAGGTGCGCGAGCTGAAGCCGAACGCCATGGCCGGCCTGGCGTTCGGCAAACCGGAAAATCTGCGGCTGCAGGATGCGCTGGCGCTGCTGCGTATGCCGGGCTTCTGGGCGCTGGTGGTGTTTGTGCTCGGTATCAGCGTGTACAACGTTTTCGATCAGCAATTTTCGGTCTACTTCGCTTCGCAGTTCGCTTCACGCGAACAGGGCAACGAGATGTACGGCTTCCTCAACTCGCTGCAGGTCTTCCTCGAAGCCGGCGGCATGTTCCTGGCGCCGCTGCTGGTGAACCGCATCGGCGCCAAACAGGGGTTGTTGCTGGCCGGTGGCGTGATGGCGCTGCGCATGTTCGGCTCCGGCTTGGTCAGCGGCGCATTGATGATCTCCGCCATGAAACTGCTGCACGCCGTAGAGTTGCCGATCCTGCTGATCGCTATCTTCAAATACATCGCCAGCCGCTTCGACAGTCGCCTCTCCTCAACGCTTTACCTGGTGGGCTTTCAGTTCATCACCCAGGTGATGGCCAGCTTCCTGTCGCCGCTGGCGGGCTACGGTTATGACCGCATCGGCTTTGCCGACACCTATCTGCTGATGGGGTGCGCGGTCGCCGCCACGACGCTTGTCTCCTGTTTCCTGCTGCGCGGCGAACGTTCCGCCGGCGCAACCCCCTTTCAATCCGCCATTAAATCAAGCGAGTCTGTCCAATGAACACTGCCTTAGCTCAAGCCGACCATGCGGTCGAGGCCCTGCGCGCAGAGCGCCGAGACGAATACTACCCGCAGTTCCATCTCGCGCCGCCCGCCGGCTGGATCAACGATCCCAACGGCCTGATCTGTATTGACGGCGTCTATCATGCCTTCTTCCAGCATCACCCCTACAGCGAACACTGGGGGCCCATGCACTGGGGGCACGCGACCAGCCGCGATCTGATCCGCTGGCAGCACCAGCCCATCGCCCTGGCGCCCGATGCGCCCTATGACAAAGACGGTTGTTTTTCCGGCTGCGCCGTGGATGACAACGGCGTGCTGACGCTGATTTACACCGGCCACGTGTGGCTGGGCGAGCCCGGCGACGACAGCCAGGTGCGGGAAGTGCAATGTCTGGCCACCAGCGAAGATGGCATACGCTTCGTTAAACATGGGCCGGTGCTGGCCCCGCCGGACGGCATTCAGCATTTCCGCGATCCGAAAGTCTGGCGCGAGAACGGCGAATGGTGGCTGGTGGTCGGCGCCAAAGAAAACGGTCTCGGCCAGGTGCGCCTGTACCGTTCTGCAGACCTGCGCGCCTGGCGCTTCGATCGGGTGCTGGCCGGCGCGCTGGCGGCGCATCAAGGGTATATGTGGGAATGCCCGGATTTCTTCCCGCTGGGGGAACAGCACCTGTTGCTGTTCTCGCCGCAGGGGCTGGCGGCACAGGGCTACCGCTACCGCAATCGCTTCCAGAGCGGCTATCTGCTCGGCCACTGGCGGCCGGACAGCGACTTCAGGGTGACCCAACCCTTCTGCGAGCTGGATGCCGGCCACGATTTCTATGCGCCGCAGACCTTCACCGCCGCCGACGGCCGTCGGCTGCTGTTTGCCTGGATGGATATGTGGGAATCCCCGATGCCCAGCAAAGTGCACCGTTGGGCCGGCGCCCTCACCCTGCCGCGCGAGCTGACGCTGGCTGCCGACGGCAGCGTCCGCATGAACCCGGCGCGTGAACTGGCGGCGCTGCGCCGAGAATCGCACACCTTTTTGGCACAGACGCTGACCAATCAGCATCTGCCGCTGGCGGACGACGTGCAGGAACTCACCCTGACGTTGAGACCGGCCGACAACGACGCCGAGCGTTACGGGCTGGCCATCGGGAATGCGGCGCGCCTGTTCGTCGACAATCAGGCGCACCGGCTGGTGCTGGAACGTTTTCATGACAACCCCGCCCTGTGCACCTGCCGCAGCGTGCCGCTGCCGGAAGGTGACACCCTGTCACTACGGATCTTCATTGACCGCTCATCGCTGGAGATCTTCGTCAATCAGGGCCAGGCCTGCCTGACCAGCCGCATCTACCCGACGGCGGGCGAGCGCCACCTCAGCCTGTTCGCCGAAGGCGGCCGGGCACAGTTCGAGCCCATCACGGGATGGCGGCTGGCAAGCATCTGGGGATAATGGGAATGAGCACCGGGCGCGCAGCGACGCACCCGGTGCGCTTATAGCGAACCACGCGCCAATAGCGGGCAAGGCACTTTCACCGTCTCACGCTGCTCCCGCTGCTCAATCACATGCAGCGCCGCAAGGCGGCCCAGCTCGTAATGCGGCAGCTGCACCGTCGTCAATGCCGGCAGGAACAGCTCGCCGGTGCCGACCATATTGTCGTAACCCAGCACCGCCACCTGTTGCGGTATCCGCCATCCTTGCGCCAGCAATACCTGATACACCAGAAAGGCTATCCGATCGTTTCCGCACACCACGACGTCGCAATCGCGCCGCCCGGGAGAGAAATGCCGCTCCAGCAGCGCGACGCAGTCGCGATAGCTTTGATCGCCGCCGCTCAGATCGAGATGATACTGCCGCAGCTGTTCAACATCGCGCCCCGCTTCGCGCCAGGCGCGTTCCAGACCGCGGCGGCGCAGGCCCGCCGCCAGCGTATCCGCCGGTAAATGAATGCACAGTGGCGCGCGATAGCCTTTGGCGATCAGCGTGCGCGTGGCCTCATACTGCCCTTGCTCGTCATCAGGAATGTAGCTGGCGATCGAATGCGCCGGGCTGACGCAGTTGGCCAGCACCAGCTTTTTGTCCAGCAGTTTGGCCGGCAATGTCACCTCGCGCAGCCCCATCGTGGTGAAGATCACCCCATCCGGACGATGCGCCAGCAGCAGATCGACGGTCTGTTCGGCGTTGTCGTCGGCAAACAGGTTGACGACGAAGCTGTTCCAGCCTCGCTCGCGCGCGGTTTTCTCAATCGACAGGATCATTTCCACCGAGAACGGCGTCGTGGCGGTGTCCAGCGCCAGCACCCCGAGCGTCTGCACGCGATTTCCGTCACCGCGAATACGCCGCGCCGACAGATCCGGCACGTAGTCCAACTGGTCGATAGCCTGTTTGACGCGGCGGTAGGTTTCCGGCCGCAGCTTGCCGGGTTCATTGATGGCGCGGGACACCGTCATCAACGAGACTCCGGCAAGTTTTGCGACGTCTTTCAGCGAAGCCATGCGCCCTTCTTTATGATTAATGGGGAAAAGTGAATAATCCCATAACCGGGCGCAGGACTCTACTCTGCGTTAGCAGGCTGTGATGTTCGCCCACAGGAGAGCGCCGTCGGCCGTCAGCGGCGCCACTTCGCCGCCCGCCGCCTGCGCCGCCCACCAGACGCCCTCGCGCGCCCGCAGTTCGCCGCCCCCCGGCAGCGACCAGACCCCGTTCAGCACATACAGCACGCCCGCCCGGTTGGGTGGCAAGGTGACGGGCGCCGTGCTGCGCCGCACCTCGGCCGCCTGCCGGCCGCGGCGCGTCATGATGTTGAAATCCTGGCTGGCGCCGCCCAGCAGCGTCGCTTCCAGCGCCACGTCGCCGGAGAACGCGAACGGCTCCCCGACGCGCGCCAATTGATGGTCGATATGCCCGGCGCTGAACAGCCGCACGCCGTCGCCTTCCAGCAGCGTGATCGAACGATCGATGCCCGCAAAGGCGGAAAACGGCCCGTCCTGCGCGATGGTGGCGATGCTGGCGCGCCAGTCAAAATCCTGCGCGCCCGGCGGCCAACTGACGATTTCACGGGTTTCCCCACCGCCGTTGCGCCACGGGCTGACCGGCAGCGCGGCGAAGCTAAAACGGGTCAGGCTCATTACGCCTCCTGCTGAAAGGTTTTCAGCACCTGCAGGAACTCGGCGCTGCTCTGCTGCTGTAGCGCGTGCCGCCCCTGCTCGATCACCTGCCGGCCGCCGACGAACACGTCGCGAATTTGCTCTTTACCGCCGGCGAACAGCCAGCGGTTGAGGATCGAGGCGTCCGACGCCGCCGCCAGATACGGATCGTCGCCGTCCAGCACCAGCCAGTCGGCGCGATAGCCGCTCTGCAACCGGCCGATCGGCGCGCCGCACGCCTGCGCGCCGCCCTGCAGCGCCTGCAGGTACAGCACATCGCCCACCGCCGACTGTTCCGGCGTCGTCAGACGGTTGCGGCGCTGATCGCGCAGCCGCTGGCCGTATTCAAACCAGCGCAGCTCTTCCACCACGTTGAGCGAAACGTGGCTGTCGGAACCGATGCCCCAGCGCCCCTGCTGCTGCAGGTAAGCGTCGCCGGGGAAGATGCCGTCGCCGAGGTTGGCTTCGGTGGTCAGGCACAGCCCGGCCACCGCGCGGCTGCGCGCCAGCGCTTCCAGCTCGTCGCGATCCAGATGGGTGGCATGCACCAGGCACCAACGCTGATCGACCGGCAGATGGTCATACAGCCAGGCCACCGGGCGCTGCCCGCTCCACGCCAGGCAGTCGTTCACCTCTTTTTGCTGCTCGGCGATGTGAATATGCACCGGCAAAGTGCGATCCGACGCGGCCAAAATCTGCTGCATCTGGCCCAGCTCCACCGCACGCAGCGAGTGGAAGCACAGCCCCTGATTCTGCAACGGACGATCCACCAGCTGGCGGGCAATCACCTGCTGCTGGTGCAGATAGCTTTCGGTATCCTGGATAAAACGTTTCTGCCCCGGCTGCGCCGGCTGCGCGCCGAAACCGGCGTAGCTGTACAGCACCGGCAGCATCGTCATGCCGATGCCGGCCTGATGCGCGGCCTCGCTGAGGCGGCCGGTCATCTCACCGCGATCGGCGTAAGGCTTGCCGTCGGCGTCGTGATGCAGATAATGGAATTCGGCCACCTGGGTGTATCCGCCCTTGAGCATTTCGATATACAGTTGACGGGCGACTACCTCCACCTGCTCCGGCGTCAGGCGCTGCACCAGGCGGTACATCAGATCGCGCCAGGTCCAGAAGCTGTCCTGCGGGTTGCCCGCCACTTCCGCCAGCCCGGCCATCGCGCGCTGGAAAGCGTGGGAGTGCAGGTTCGGCATGCCCGGCACCGCGTCGCCGTGCAGCCGGGTGCAGCCTTGCGGCTCAGCGTCGGCGGTAACTTGAGTCAGATAACCTTGCGCATCGACGTCCAGCCGGACGTTATGCGCCCAGCCCTCAGGGAGCAAAGCGCGTGGGGCAAAATAAGCAGGCATGGCAGTATTCCACTGTTGGTGTAACGGCGAATGAGGCGCGGCGATGGCGCGCCTTCGGGAATTTTTGGCGGCCGCCGGCAAGTTTCTGGCGCGACGGCCACTAGTTGTATATACATATACATACGCCGACATCAACAGTAAACTGGTGTTATTATTTTTTTATTTGACGAGGTTAACGTCGTGGCTGAACAACAGACCGTGTTACAACTGGCGGCTGCAATGAGCGATGCCCCCGCCCCGATCTACCAACGGGTCAAACAGGCGATCGTGAATCAAATCCGTGCGGGGCATTGGCAACCGCACCAGCGCGTGCCCTCCGAAAGTGAACTGGTGGCGGAACTGGGCGTCAGCCGCATGACCATCAACCGCGCGCTGCGCGAGCTGACCAGCGAAGGCTTTTTGATCCGCATGCAGGGCGTCGGCACCTTCGTCGCCGAAGCCAAGGCGCATACCGCGCTGCTGGAAGTGCACAACATCGCCGATGAGATCGCCGCGCGCGGTCATCGCCACAGCAGCAAGATCCTCGAGCTGAAGGCCCGTGCGGCCAGCGAGGAAGAAGCGACGGCGCTGGGCATTCACCCCGGCCAACGGCTGTTCTACTCGCAGATCGTGCATTACGAAAACGATGTGCCGGTGCAGGTGGAAGACCGCTGCGTCAACCCGCAGGTGGCGCCGGATTACCTGAAGCAGGATTTCGACCGCGTCACGCCTTACACCTACCTGACGCAGGCTGCGCCGCTGACCGCCGGCGAACACATCGTCGAAGCGGTGATCCCCACCCGGCGCGAGCGCGAGCTGCTGCAGCTGGAGGACCACGAACCCGGCCTGCTGATCCATCGCCGCACCTGGTCCGGCAAAACCGTGGTGACCTCGGCCCGGCTGCTGTACCCCGGCAGCCGTTATCAACTGTTCGGCCGCTTCACCAGCGAAGTCTGATCCCCGGCGGGCGCGCCCTGCGCCCGCATCTCCGCTATCGATCACATCCTGATAACAAAATTTCGCCCGCCCCTTGTGACATCCCGATGAATGCGTTAGGTTGTTTTTAATTGTATATACAACCATGTGGGAGCTGCGGCTCCGGCGGAGGAAAGCAATGACGTCTGAGATTCACTGTGACAGCCTGTGGCACGGCGCCGATATCGTCACCATGCGCGACGGCAAGTATCACACCCTGACCGACGGCGCGATCGCCGTGCGCGACGGCAAGATCGTCTGGATTGGCGAACATGCGGCGCTGCCGTCCGGCCTGATCGCGGACGAAACGGTGAAATTCGACGGCGGCATCATCACCCCCGGCTTTGTTGACTGCCACACGCACCTGGTGTTCGGCGGCAATCGCAGCGGCGAGTTCGAACAGCGGCTGAACGGCGTGAGCTACGCCGAGATCGCCGCGCAGGGCGGCGGCATCATTTCCACGGTGAAAGCCACCCGCGCGGCCGACGAAGCGCTGCTGCTGGAGCAGGCGCTGTTCCGCCTGCGGCCGCTGCTGGCGGAAGGCGTCACCTGCGTGGAGATCAAATCCGGTTACGGCCTCAGCCCGGAAAGCGAACTGAAGATGCTGCGGGTGGCGCGCAAGTTGGGCGAGCTGTTGCCGGTCGAGGTAAAAACCACCTGTCTGGCGGCCCATGCGCTGCCGCCGGAATACGCCAACCGCGCCGACGACTACATCAATCTGGTCTGCGACACCATCATCCCGCAGGCGGCGGCAGCCGGCCTGGCGGATGCGGTTGACGCCTTCTGCGAACATCTGGCGTTCTCGCCGGCGCAGGTGGAGCGGGTCTTCGCCGCCGCCGAAGCCGCCGGTTTGCCGGTCAAGCTGCACGCCGAGCAGCTCTCCGCCCTCGGCGGCAGCACGCTGGCGGCACGCCATCACGCGCTATCCGCCGACCATCTCGAATACGCCACCGAACAAGATGCCCGCGCCATGGGCGATGCCGGCACCGTGGCGGTGCTGCTGCCCGGCGCCTATTACCTGCTGCGCGAAACCCAGTGCCCGCCGGTGGAGCTGTTCCGCAAGCACCAGGTGGCGATGGCGATCGCCAGCGACGCCAACCCCGGCACCTCGCCGGCGCTGTCGCTGCGCCTGATGATCAACATGGCCTGCACGCTGTTCCGCCTGACGCCGGAAGAAGCGTTGGCGGGCGTCACCACCCACGCCGCCAAAGCGCTGGGGCTGCAACACAGCCACGGCACGCTGGAAACCGGCAAGGTGGCGGACTTCGTTCACTGGCCGCTGTCGCGGCCGGCGGAACTGGCTTATTGGTTGGGCGGTCAGCTGCCCTGTACGGTGATTTTCCGAGGAGAAGTACGTCAATGACCATTCGCGATCCTTTTAGCTTCCAGACCGGCAGCCTGCCGCTGCTGATCAGCATCCCGCACGCCGGCACGCAACTGACGCCGGCGGTCGAAGCCGGGCTGACCGACGACGCCCGCCCGCTGCCCGATACCGACTGGCACATACCACAGCTGTACGAGTTCGCCCAGGCGATGGGCGCCAGCGTGCTGGTCGGCAACTATTCGCGCTTCGTCATCGATCTGAACCGCCCGGCGGACGACAAGCCGCTGTACACCACCGCCACCACCGGTCTGTATCCCGACGTGCTGTTCGACGGCCGCCCAAGCTTCCTGCCGGGCAAAGCGCCGACGGACGCAGAGCGCGCCGGCTATCTGCAGCAAATTTGGCAACCTTATCATCAGCAGCTGCAAGACGAACTGGCGCGCCTCAAAGCGCGGCACGGCTATGCGCTGCTGTTCGACGCGCACTCCATCGCCTCGGTGATCCCGCGGCTGTTCGAGGGCAAGTTGCCGGATCTCAATCTCGGCACCAACGGCGGCGAAAGCTGCGCCCAGGCGCTGAGCGATCGGCTGGTCGCCTGCTGCGAGCAGCAACAGCAGTACACCCACGTGCTGAACGGCCGCTTCAAGGGCGGTTACATCACCCGCGCCTACGGCCAGCCGCAGCAGCAACAGCATGCGATCCAGCTTGAGCTGGCGCAGGTGAACTACATGTCCGAACAGTATCCTTACGCGTTCGAACCGCAGCGCGCCGCCTCGCTGCAGCGCCTGCTCAAGCAGATGATTGAAGGCCTGTTGGACGGCGCCGCCAGACTCAACTGATCCCCTTTGCAGGCGCCGCCGGGCGCCTGTCTCTCCCCCTGCCTTTAACCGCATCGTCAGCCGCGTTCTGCGCGCCATATCAAAGTTTCGCGTGATTCCCCACCGACTGGTCTAAACAGCGCACAAAACAGCGGCCGACGAAAAACGCACTGCGCCACAATCAGCCGAAAAGCCCGCGCTCCTCGTCAGCGCCGGGCGGCGTGTGGCCGAGCTGGCCCGTTTCGAACCATCACTCTGGAGGCCCTATGTCTGTAACACCGTTAAACTGGCGCGCTGCCGGCGCCCTCGCCGAACAATTGCTGGCCGGCTGGCAACGGCGTGGCGAACCCGGCGGCGCCATCACCCTGTTTGACGCCGAACAACTCCGCGCCACCGCCTGCGCCGGCCTGGCCGATCTGGCGCAGAATACCCCCTTCACCGCCGACAGCGTGGTGCGCTACGCCTCAGTGACCAAGCACATCTTCGCCGCGCTGGCGCTGAACGCCACCGATCGCGCCATTCGGCTGGAGCAACGCCTGGGTGACCTGTTGCCCGCCCTGCAGCCCGCGCTGGCGGACGTCACCGTCGGCCAGGCGCTGGACATGACCGGCGGCCTGCCCGACGTGCGCGAAACGCTCGGCCTGCTCGGCATCTCGCTGCACGCCGTCAGCGAGGCGCAGCCGGTGATGCAGTTTGTCGAGGGGTTGGAAAGATTGAACTACGAAGCCGGCAGCGAGGTCGCCTACAGCAATACCGGCTATCGGCTGCTGGAGGCCGCGCTGCGCAGCAAGGGGTATGATTTCGACCCACTGGTGCAACAGCACATCGCCCGGCCGCTGCAGGTGCAGATGCGGGCGCCGGAAAGCTGGTTCGACGTGGTGCCGGGGTTGGTGCCGGGTTACTGGCGAGCGCCGCAGGGCTGGCAACACGCCAGCGCCGGCCTGCACCTTTCCGCCTCCGGCAGCCTGACCGGCAGCCTCCACGCCCTCACCCGCTGGCTGCAGACGCTGCTGGCCGACGAAGGCCCCGGCCAGGGCGTGCTGGCGCAACTCGGCGCACCGCGCCGCCTCAATCAGGGCCAGCTCAGCGCCTATGGCCTGGGGCTGGCGCAAACCCCGCTGGGCCGCCGGCGCTTGCTCGGCCACGGCGGCTCCCACGCCGGTTACAAAACCTATTTCCTGCTGGCGCCCGATCGCCAGGCCGGCGTCGCGCTGGTGGCCAACCGCGAAGACTGCGACAGTTTCGGTATGGCTTTGCAGGTGATGGCGGCGCTGCTGGGTGAACCACTGCCGCAGCGCAGCATGGCGATCCCCGACGGCCTTTACGCCACGCCGGCGGAACCGCACTGGCTGGAGGTCAAAGACGGCAACCTGGCCTATCTGGGCAGCGATGAACCGCTGTATCAGGGCGAGGACGGGTACGCGGTGTCGCTGTCCGCCCATATGCCAATCAAACTGAAGTGGACCGGCGAAGCGGTCGAGGGCGAAGTCGGGCATGTGGCGCGCCGTTTTCTGCCGGTCACGGCCAACGGCGACTGCCTGAAGCATGTGCAGGGACTGTGGTATCACCCGCACTATCGCACCGCCTTTGAAATTCGCGGCGATCGGGTGCATATCGGCGTCGGCCCGGCGGCGCAGACCGGGACGCTCAGCCCGCTCGGCCAGGGCCGCATGCTGGTGGAGTGCCAGGACGGCCCGTGGTTAAAACGCTTTTGCCTCTATTTCCGCGGTTACAACGTGGATCTCATCGCCAACCGCAGCCGGATGCTGACCTTCCGCCGCAGCACCGTCGGCCGCGACTGACGCTCAGCGTGCGCTGCCGGTTTTGACCGCCAGCAGCGCATCCGCCAGCCGCCGTTTGTCGGCGGCGCTGAGATTCGCCTGATCCACGGACGCCATAAACGCCGCCCGATCCGCCTCGCCGAGCGGGCCGGCGCGCAGCCGCTCCGCCAGCCGTTGCAATATCTGGCTGCTCAGCTGTGCGATCTGCGGGCGCACCTGCGCCAACGGCCGCGGCTGCCAGCCGGGTTCCGGGTTCGCCAGCCAGTCGGCGCGATAGCGGTACTGAATCGCCTTGGCGGCGTCCATCTGCGCGGCGATAAAAGGCCGCACCGACGCCGGCTCCAACCCCAAACGCCCCGCCTCCGCCTGCGCGCTGGCCAACACCTTCGCCTCCTGCGCCAGGTCTTCGATCGGCAAATGCCGCTGCGCCTTGTAACCGGCGACGTCCTTCATCAACGACAGCCGTTGGTTCACCAGCTCGCCGATAGCGGTGGCGCCCTCTGCCAACGCGGGAAAACTGGTCAAACAGCAGGCTATCAATAACGCCCTGAACATGGCGCCTCCCTTATGATGCAGTGAAAACGTAAGGCCTAAAGTTCACCACGTCCGCCCCGCGCTGGCAAATAAAAAGGCCCCGCCACAGCGAGGCCCGATAACGTTCGACAAACCTTAGTCGAACACGCCGTTGATCACAGAGGCGACAATCGCGGTGCTGAGCGCGACCAGCACCAGATCGTCGCCGGCGATACGCCACTCATAACCCGGGTACTGCGGCAGATCGCGCAGCATCGAGTAAGGCACCACTTTCTTGGCGATGCCCGGCGGCAGCGGTTTACCGCGCGCCAGATTCTTGGCGATGCCCGGTGGCAGCGCGCTGTAGCCGGTCAGGCCGTAGTTGCGCGCCAGCGAACGGGCGCGGTCGCGCGAGAGGCTGACGGAAACCAGATTATCGTCGTTTCTATAGCCGCCTTTATCTTTATTACCTTTGTTGCCGTTGTTGCCATGGTTACCGCTATTACCGTGATTGCCGCTGTTGCCATGGCCATTACCGTTGCCGTTACCATTGCCGCCTTTGTCAGCCAGGGCCGGGGCGGATGACAACCCCAGCGACGCGATCAGTGCCAACACCGTAAGGGTCGTACGACGTTTGTTCATGTTGTGTATTCCTGCGTGGGGGACTCTGTTGACTATAGCGGGCCTTTTCCGGACGCAGTACAAGGAAAACTCCGAGATAACGGTGCGGTTTGACGGCAGTCGCGCCAATAGTTTGTTTCAACGCAACACGCCTCGAGAATTCCGAAACTTACCTCAGATTTTTCTTGAAGAAAAATAAGCCTTACGCTAGCGTGGGAGAGTAACAAAAAAGAGTTAGCGTGCTCTTTTTCGTCGCACCTCAAATCTTATTCTTATCATCCATAATGATAATAGCGAACACTTCCCGCCTCTCCGTGCGGGATTCTTTTTCCCGCCGCGGTCGCCCCAATCTGGTGCTTTATGTTGAGATTTGGTTGCCAATAATTTACATTCGCTGTCTGAGAAACCTCAACCTCCCGCGGTGGCCAGGCTGGCAACGGGTGGGCGTTCAGGAGCAAAAGACGTGCAAATGACCCTCATGGAATACATCACTCGCCACTTTAACGGCGATCTTCATCGTTACGCGCAGTCTGAAGGCGTCAGCCGTGAACAAATCATTAGTTGGATAAATAATGAATGTCACGTGATCAAAGGCAGGCTGTTTATGCCGGTGAAGCATCTCCCGGTTGAACAAGCCCAGTGATGACAAAAAAAACCCCGCCAGGCGGGGTTTTCTGTTTCTGATAACACGGAAAATCAGAAGTTATAGCCGACCACGAGGTAATAACCCCAACCGGTAGACTTGATCGGGCCCTGCGGGGTGGCGATATCCGCGCCATCCTGCCACTGGCCGCCGTTATGGAAGTAACGCGCCACGAAAGAATAGTGCCAGTGATCGTAGTTCAGCGCCAAAATATGACTGGAGGCGATCGAGTTGCTGGTGCGCACCTGTTTGCCGGTGCCGTCAACCCAATGGCTGTCCTTGCCCAGATCGGAACCGAAGTCGAAGTTGGTGAAGCCGATGTAGCTCAGGTTGCCGCCCCACACCTGGGTCAGCGGCACGAAGTATTTCACCTTGAAGCGGTAACCGTCCCAGCTGTTCTCGTTGGCGGCCTGGTAGTTTTCCCACTGGTATTTGGCATAGATGTTCATCGACAGGCTCATCGGCAGGCCGGTGTCGATATCGGTGCCCAGACCCATGTACCAGGTGTTCTGACGGCCGTCGGCGTTGTGGCCCAGATCATAGATGTAGTTGTTGGCGAAGTACCACTCTTTGAACGGACCGAAGCTCAGATCGGTGCCGGTCAGCTTGTCGATGGAGAAGCGCGGTTCAATCTCCATAAACAGCGGGGAACCTTTGTCCCAGATGCCGCGATCCGGGGTATTGCCCACGCCGAAGAACTTCGGCACGTCAACGTAACCGTAGAAATCGAACCAGTCTTTCTTGGCGAAGGCTTCGTATTCGAGATACACGTCGTTATTCAGCTGCGGCCCGAAGCGAGTGTGGTAGCTGCCCACCACGTTGACGCTCTGGTGCCACCAGTCGGAGACATATTGACTGTCTTTGCTATCAGCCATTGATGATGCACTGTAAGACGCTGCGAGCAGTACACCTGCTGCGAGAGCTATTTTTTTCATTTTATTACCACATGCTTAAAGGGCCATTTCCTGCCCGTTTAGAAAAAATGACAATGAGTCTGCCGACACCTGGCGTTGTCTTCACACAGAAACTCGGATGACGCGCGCATTATAGAAACCACTGACTGTAAGAATCTGTGATCCAGTTACGCATTTCGCGAATAGGTAATCGATTGCGTTCACATTTGTCAAATTATGTTTCATGCAAATTCACATTAGCTGTGATTTTTGTCATGCACATCGATTTTTAGCGCAGTTTTTGAGCGAACTGTCATCAGGGCGTCACCTGCCCGCCATTGAGCGGTGACAAAGAAAAAGCCGACGTATAAACGTCGGCCTTCATCAAAATCAGCAAAAAATACGCAAAGCGAAATCAGTTCACCGCCGGCACCGCCTTGGCGATGTTTTCCTGGCGGAACGCCACCTCTTCGCCGTTTTTCACCTCCCAGCTGGCGACCGGGATATCGGTCTTGGGCGCCGCCGCGACGACCGAGCCGTAAATCAGCTTGTCGTCGCGGCGCAAAATATAAACGTCGAGCTGATATTCATGCCGCAAATTCGCCGTGGTCAGGCGCACGGTATCGCCGCGCTCGTAGTGATGCACGTCGATTTCGGGTTGTTGAATAAATTGAATGTCGCTTCTCATCGTCGTCGTTCCTTCAGGCAACATGGCTAGTTAAATTCTAGTTCAACATTGCGCCGACGGCGGATAATTTCCGTTAATTTCCACGGGTTGCCCGCCAACAGATCAGCGAGCCGAGAGTGACCATCGCCACACCCTGCCAGAAATTGACGGTCAGCGAGGTGTGCAACACCAGCGCGGCGAACACCGCCGACAGCACCGGGGTAAAATAAGAGACGGTCGCCAGCAGCGTCATGTTGCCGTGCAGAATGCCGACGTTCCAGGCGGCATACCCCGCCCCCATCGCCACCCCGGCGCACAGCAGCGTCACGATCACGCCGGCGCTGAACTGCATGCCGCTTTCCGCGCTGAAGGCATATTTAAGCCACAGCGCCAGCGCGGTCAGCACAATGAACAGCACCACACCGTTGCTGCCCTGGGCGATCTTCTTGGTCAGGTTGCAGTACAGCGCCCAGATCACCGCGCCGCTGAACGCCAGCCCGTAGCTGAGCGGATTGCTGCGCACGTTGGCCAGCATCTGCGCCGGTGACCAGCCGCCCTCGCCGCTCATGATCCAGCCGATGCCGAACAGCGACAGCAGCAGCCCCGGCAGCAGCCACCATTTCGCCTGTTGGCCGTTGAGCGCCAGCGCCATCAGCACGGTGAAACAGGGCCACAGGTAGTTGATCATGCCCACTTCTATCGCCTGCAGGCGGGTATTGGCGTAGCCGAGCGACAGCGACAGGCAGATCTCGTAGCTGACGAACAGCAGGCTGCCGACGATGAGATAAGGCCGCGGAAAGCTGCGCCATTTCGGCACGCCGAGCGCCACCAGCAAAAACGCCGCGCTGACGCTGTAGATCATCGCCGCGCCGCCGATCGGCCCCAGCCCTTCGCTGACGCTGCGAATCAGGCCGACGACGCTGCTCCACAGCACAATGGCCAACAAACCGAACAGCGTGGCGCGGGTACGCGAGGGTAAAGCGGGCATAAGGCGGGTCCAATGGGTTATTTTTTATCAGGTTTTTCACTCTACTGCCGCACGCGCCAAAAAGAAAGGCGGGAAATTCCCGCCTGTGAGTTTATTGCTGCGGCTGCCGCTCGAGCTGCGGCGGCGGCTGGCGAAAACGCCGGGTCAGCCAGGCCAAATAGCCGAAGCCCAGCGTCGCCCAGATCAGCCCCATGGTCAGCGAGCTCTTCTCCAGGTTCAGCCACAGCACCCCCACCGTCAGCGCCCCCACCAGCGGCAGGAACAGGAAGTTGAAGCGATCCTTCCAGCTTTTGTTGCGCCCTTCGCGAATGAAGAAGTGGCTGATCACCGACAGGTTGACGAAGGTAAAGGCCACCAGCGCGCCGAAGTTGATCAGCGCCGTGGCGGTCACCAGATCGAACGACAGCGCCGACAGCGCCACCAGCCCGACCATCAGCACGTTCAGCGCTGGCGTGCGCCATTTAGGGTGAATGTAGCCGAAGAATTTCTCCGGGAACACGTTGTCACGCCCCATCACGTACAGCAGGCGCGACACGCTGGCGTGCGACGCCAGACCGGAGGCCAGCGTGTTGATAAAGGTCACGCACAGGAAGATCGACTGGAACAGCTTGCCGCCGACGTACAGCGCGATCTCCGGCAGCGCGGCATCGGGCTGGTGGAAACGCTGAATGGTCGGGAAAAACAGCTGGATGAAGAACGACACGCTGATAAAGATCACCCCGCCATACAGCGCGGTCAGGAAGATGGCGCGCGGGATCACCTTGGCGGCGTCGGGCGTCTCTTCGCACAGCGTGGTGACCGCGTCAAAGCCGAGGAACGAGAAGCACAGGATAGTGGCGCCGGTAATGATCGGCAGCAGGTGCGCATTCTCACTGAGGAACGGCCGCAGGCTCCACACCGTGCCCATCCCCTCGCCGTTGTGCAGGCCGCGCACCACCAGGTAGATGAACACCAGAATGATCGCCACCTGCGCCAGCACGAACAGGGTATTGAAGTTGGCCACCAGATTGACGCTTTTCAGGTTGATGGCGGTAATCAGGATAACGAAGCCCACCACCCACACCCAGGGCGGCACTTCCGGGAACAGCGCGGTCAGGTAAATCTTCGCCAGCAGCGTGTTGATCATCGGCAGGAACAGATAATCGAGCAGCGATGACCACCCCACCAGAAAACCGACGTGCGGGTTGATCGCCTTCTGCGCATAGGTGTAGGCGGAGCCGGCGGTAGGAAACTGGCGCACCAGTTTGCCGTAGCTGATGGCGGTGAACAGCACGCCGGCCAGCGCCAGCAGATAGGAGGTCGGCACATGGCCGTCGGTGAGGCCGGAGACGATGCCGAAGGTATCGAACACCGTCATCGGCGTCAGATAGGCCAGGCCCATCATCACCACCTGCCACAGCTTGAGGGATTTGCGCAGCTGCGGTTTGCCCGCCGGGCCGCCGTCGGTGGCTTTAATCGTCATGGCATTTCCCCTCTTGGTCCTCTGCTGTCAACCGTGCAACGTCATTCAGAGAGGCCGCGGGGAAACTGCTGCTCAGGCGGCGGGTAAAACGGGTTGAGGTCACTGTCGGGCAGCCGGCGACCGGCCCGTAGGCACTGCGGCACAGGCAAACGTCTGCGCATGGGAATGACTGAGTCATGGTTATTTCCTCGTCGGCGTCCTGTACGCCGTGATAGAAGAAATTCAGTACCGCAGCGCGCAGCCTCACCGGCCACAGGAGAGCCGATGAAATGCGCCGGACGCGCGCGGTAGTCGCAGGGTGAGCGGGATCAGGCGTTTTTCAGCATCCACTCGATTTCGGTTTCGGTGATCAGGCGCTCGAACTGCACCAGCTCATCGGTTTTGCAGGCCAGATAGACGTGGCTGAAACGTTCGCCCAGCAATGCATTGAGCACCGGCTGATGTTCGAACTCGTACAGCGCGTCGCTCTGGCGGATCGGGAACGGCAGCCCGTCCTGCTCCAGCCCGTTGCCGGTCACCGGCTCAGGCAGCGGCAGCGCGGTTTCCAGCCCGTAGACGATGCCGGCCAGAATGGCCGCCATCACCAGATAAGGGTTGGCGTCGGCGCCCGCCACGCGGTACTCCACGCGGTGGTTGTCGCGATCGCCGCAGGGAATGCGCAGCGCCACGGTGCGGTTGTTATGCCCCCAGGAAGCCTGGGTCGGCACATACATGCCGGGCTGGAAGCGACGGTAAGCGTTGACGTTCGGCGCCAGCAGCGCCATCGAAGACGGCATCAGGGCGATCATGCCCGCCAGCGCCTGTTTCAGCAGCGCCGAATCTTCGCCGTCGTCGTCGGCGAACACGTTGTTGCCCTGCGCGTTCAGCATGCTGATGTGCACGTGCATGCCGCTGCCGGCGTGTTCCTCATACGGCTTGGCCATAAAGGTCGCCTGCATGTTGTGGTTCTCGGCCACCATGCGCACCAGCCGCTTCAGCGCCAGCGCGTGATCGCAGGCCTGCAGCACGTCGTCGGTATGGTGCAGGTTGACCTCGAACTGCCCCGGCGACGCCTCCGCCACCGCGCCGTCCGCCGGAATGCCCTGCAAACGCGCCAGTTCATCGATCTCGCTCAGCACGTCGGCGAAATGGTTGAGGTTATCGACGGAATACACCTGGCTTTGGGTGTTGCGCTCTTGCGTGCCCGGCGCGCACGGCGGCTGCAGATAGCCCTCCGCGTCGCGTTGACGATCGATGAGATAGAACTCCAACTCTACCGCTACCACGGGGGAAAGCCCGCGCTGACGCAAACGCTGCCACACTCGGTTCAGCACATTGCGCGGTTCAACGTCAAAGGGAGTGCCATCTTCATCCAGCATGGTGAGCAGCACCTGCGCGATATATTGCGGGTCCGCCGCCGACGGCGTCAGCGTGCCCGGCACCGGCACGCACACGTGATCCGGCTCGCCCAGCTCCTGCCCCAACCCGGCCTCTTCCACCACGTTGCCGAGAATATCCATCGCAAATACCGACGCCGGGAAGTAACAGCCCTTCTCAAGTTTGTTCAGGCCGCCGACCGGGATGCGTTTGCCGCGGAAGCTGCCGTTCAGATCGGTCAACAGTACGTCGACATGTTGGGTTAACGGATAACGTTCCAGATACTTCTTCACTTCGCGCTGGAACGCGCTACTTCGTCTCTCTTCACTGTGCTGAACAAAGTTTTCCACTTCTACGATGTTGGTCTGCATGGTTCACCCGCCGTTTGTGTTTTGCTGTCGTCGATGTTTATTGACCGTCTTGTTCAATATAATGCCCACAAATGAAACGTAGATGAAACAAATTTGTTTTGCAAGTGTTACTTTTGGTTTGAATATTGCCCAATCGACTGCTAGATTTATAGAATATTGAACGAAATCGGCGGTGGAGATGCTTATCGTTCATAATTTCGAACGTACCAAGGGGATAGCATGGACAATATATTTAACAGACCAGTCATCGGCGTCGTCATGTGCAGGTATAGGTTAAACGGGCACCTCACACAGACCTTGCAAGAAAAGTACCTGAATGCCGTTATCGCCGCCGGCGGCCTGCCGATCGCCCTGCCGCACGCGCTGGCGGAGCCGGAAATGCTGGCGGAACTGCTGCCGCGCCTCGACGGCATTTTACTGCCGGGCAGCCCCAGTAATGTGCAGCCGCACCTTTATGGTGAAAACGGCGATGAGCCTGACGCCGATCCTGGCCGAGACGCGTTGAGCCTGGCGCTGATCCGCCAGGCGTTCGACAGGCGCATTCCCCTTTTCGCCATTTGCCGCGGCATGCAGGAGATGGTGGTCGCCACCCAAGGCACCCTGCACCGCCGCCTGTACGAACTGCCCGAGCTGCTGGAGCATCGTGAAGACCACGACCTGCCGCTGGAACAGCAATACGCCCCCGCCCACGAAGTCATCGTTCAGGAAGGGGGGCTGCTTTCGCAACTGATACCGGATTGCAACAGATTCTGGGTGAACTCGCTGCACGGACAGGGCGCCAAAACCCTGGGCGCAAGCGTGCGCATCGAGGCGCACGCTGCCGACGGGCTGGTGGAGGCGATCAGCGTGCGCGATCAGCCCTTCGCGCTCGGCGTGCAGTGGCACCCGGAGTGGAACAGCGACGAGTACGCCCTGTCGCGCCTGTTGTTTGATGGTTTCATCACCGCCTGTCGGAACTATCAAAAGGAAAAACGCCCATGAGCGACGTCAGCTTGGCACCGGGAAAACGTCTGTCGCAGATCCGTCAACAATTAGGGTTGTCGCAGCGCCGGGTCGCCGAACTGTCTGGGTTAACCCACAGCGCCATCAGCACTATCGAACAAGATAAGGTCAGCCCGGCCATCAGTACGCTGCAAAAGCTGCTGACGGTATACGGTCTGTCGCTGTCGGCGTTTTTCGCCGAGCCGGAAAAACCGGCGGAGCCGCAGATCGTGATAGGCAGTGACGATCTGATCGAAATCGGCAGCCAGGGCGTTTCGATGAAGCTGATCCACAACGGCGACCCGAACCGCACGCTGGCGATGATGATCGAGACCTACGAACCGGGCACCACCACCGGCGAGCGCATCAAACATCAGGGGGAAGAGATCGGCACGCTGCTGGAGGGCGAAGTGGTGCTGCAGGTCAACGGCCAGAGCTATCACCTGCTGGCCGGGCAGAGCTACGCCATCAATACCGGCATCCCCCACAGTTTCAGCAACACGTCGGCGCGCATTTGCCGGATTATCAGCGCCCATACGCCGACGACATTCTGATCAACGGAGCCAGGCATGAACTTTCACCATTTGCAGTATTGGCAACAACGGGCGCAGACCCTGAAGATTGAGCACCGGTTGTTTATCGACGGCCGCTACCAGCCGGCCGCCGCGGGGAAATTTTTCGCCGTGGAAGATCCCGCCGGGCGCCGTGAGCTGGCGCAGGTTGCGCGCGGCGAAGCCGCCGACATCGATCGGGCGGTCAGCGCGGCGCGCGCCGTCTTTGAACGCGGCGACTGGGCGCAGGCCGCCCCGGCGCAGCGCAAAGCCACGCTGCTGCGCTTCGCCGATCTGATGGAGCAGCATCACGAAGAGCTGGCGCTGCTGGAAACGCTGGACACCGGCAAACCGATTCGCCACAGCCTGCGCGACGACGTTCCGGGCGCCATTCGCTGCATCCGCTGGTACGCCGAAGCGATCGATAAGGTCTACGGCGAAATCGCCCCCACCGGCCGCGATGCGCTGGCGCTGATCGAGCGCGAGCCGATCGGCGTGGTCGGCGCCATCGTGCCCTGGAACTTCCCGCTGCTGCTGGCCTGCTGGAAGCTCGGCCCGGCGCTGGCCGCCGGCAACAGCGTGGTACTCAAACCCTCCGAAAAATCGCCGCTCAGCGCCATCCTGCTCGGCAAACTGGCGCAGCAGGCCGGGCTGCCGGACGGCGTGCTGAACGTGGTGCCCGGCTATGGCCACGACGCCGGCAAGGCGCTGGCGCTGCACCGCGACGTCAACGCCCTCACCTTTACCGGCTCCACGCCGGTGGCGAAGCAGCTGATGATCTACGCCGGCGAATCGAACATGAAACGCGTCTGGCTGGAGGCCGGCGGCAAGAGCGCCAATATCGTCTTCGCCGACTGCCCGGATCTGGATCAGGCCGCCCGCAGCGCCGCCGCCGGCATCTTCTATAATCAGGGGCAGGTGTGCATCGCCGGCACTCGCCTGCTGGTCGAAGCGAGCATTCAGCAGGAATTCCTGCAGGCGCTGCGCAAACACGCGGCGGCCTTCGCTCCTGGCGATCCGCTCGATCCCGACACGGTGATGGGCACGCTGATCGACAGCGGCCACTGCGAGAAAGTGGCCGGCTATATCGATCGGGGGCTGAGCCAGGGCGCCGCGCTGTTCCTCGACGGGCGCGACCATCCGCAGGGCGACCACGCCGGTTATCTGGGGCCGACCATCCTCACCCAGGTGAACAACGCCATGAGCGTGGCGCGCGATGAAATCTTCGGCCCGGTGCTGGCGGTGACTACCTTCGACGACGAGCAACAGGCGCTGCAGCTGGCCAACGACAGCGACTACGGCCTCGGCGCCGCGGTCTGGACCCGCGATCTGGCCCGTGCGCACCGTATGGCGCGCCAGCTGAAAGCCGGCACGGTGTTCGTCAACAACTACAACGACGGCGACATGACCGTGCCGTTCGGCGGCTACAAGCAGAGCGGCAACGGCCGCGACAAATCGCTGCACGCGCTGGACAAGTTCACCGAATTGAAAACTACCTGGATCTCGCTGGAATAAGGGCTTATCTCATGACTGAACACGTAAAAAGCTACTATGCGGCCACGGCCAACGCACATCAGCCCTATCCGCAACTGAACGAATCGATCGAGTGCGACGTCTGCGTGATCGGCGGCGGCTATACCGGCCTCTCCTCCGCGCTGTTTCTGGTGGAAGCCGGCTATAACGTGGTCGTACTGGAAGCGGCGCGCATCGGTTTCGGCGCCAGCGGCCGCAACGGCGGCCAGTTGGTCAACTCCTACAGCCGCGACATCGATGTGATTGAAGAGCGCTACGGCGCGGAAAGCGCCCGCCTGCTCGGCAGCATGATGTTTGAAGGCGCGGAGATCATCCGCAGCCGCATCAGCCGCTACGCCATCGACTGCGACTATCGCCCCGGCGGCATCTTCGCCGCGCTGAACAACAAGCAGTTCCATGCGCTGATCGAGCAAAAACGCAACTGGGAACGTTACGGCAATACCCAGCTCGAGCTGCTCGATGCGGACCGGGTGCGCCAGGAGGTTGCCAGCGATCGCTACGTCGGCGCGCTGCTCGATCACAGCGGCGGCCACATCCATCCGCTCAACCTGGCGCTGGGCGAGGCCGAGGCGATTCGCCTGCAGGGCGGGCGCATCTTCGAGCAATCGGCGGTGACGAACATCCGCCACGGCGAACCGGCGCTGATCAGCACCGCCAACGGCCAGGTGAAGGCGCGTTTCGTCATCGTCGCCGGCAACGCCTATCTGGGCGACAAGCTGGAGCCGCGGCTGGCCAAGCGCAGCATGCCGTGCGGCACTCAGGTGGTGGCCACCGAGCCGCTGGCGCCGGAGATCGCGCAGGCGCTGATCCCGCAGAACTACTGCGTGGAAGACTGTAACTACCTGCTGGATTACTACCGCATCACCGCCGATCATCGCCTGCTGTACGGCGGCGGCGTGGTGTACGGCGCGCGCGATCCGGACGACATCGACAACCTGATCCGGCCAAAATTGCTGAAGACCTTCCCGCAGTTGAAAGGGGTGCGTATCGACTATCGCTGGACCGGCAACTTCCTGCTGACGCTGTCGCGCATGCCGCAGTTCGGCCGGCTGGAGAATAACGTCTACTACATGCAGGGCTACAGCGGCCACGGCGTGACCTGCACCCATCTGGCGGGCAAGCTGATCGCCGAGCTGATGCGCGGCGACGCCGAACGCTTCGACGCCTTCGCCAAGCTGCCGCACCTGCCGTTCTTCGGTGGGCGCAATCTGCAGATCCCGTTCACCGCCATCGGCGCGGCCTACTACACGCTGCGCGACCGCATCGGCGTCTAAAACAGCAGGCCCGGTCATCCTGGCCGGGCCTGTGCGTTAACGCTTAAACGATCTTCGGTTGGCCGTCCGAGGCGGTCGCCCCGCCATCGACCGGAATGTTGGCGCCATTGATAAAGCTGGCGTCGTCGCTGGCCAGAAACGCCATCACCGCCGCCACTTCTTCCGGCTCCGCCGCGCGCCCCAGCGCGATGCGCTCATTGAACTTGTCGCGGATTTCCTGCGGCCAACCGTTGGTCATGTTGGTTTTCACCAGGCTCGGGCAGACCGAGTTGATACGCACGCCGTCACCGCCGTGATCCAGCGCCATGGCGCGCGTCAGGTTGACCACCGCGCCTTTCGCCGCGCAGTAATAGGCCGCGCCCCAGTCGCCGCCCAGGCCGGACACCGACGCGGTATTGACGATGCAGCCCTTGGTCTTCAGCAGATGCGGCAAGGCGAATTTGGAGCAGAACACCACGCCGTCGATATCGACCCCGGCGATGCGCCGCCAGTCATCGACGCTGGTTTCCAGCACGCTGCCCGCCACGTGTACGCCGGCGTTGTTCAGCAGAACGTCGATGCGGCCCAGTTTTTCCGCCACCTCGTTCATCATTTTTTCAACCGCGACGTGATCGGACACGTCGATATGCACCGCCATCGCCCGGCCCTTCGGCAGCGAAGCGGCAACCTTGTCTACCGCCTCTTTAGCCCAGTCGGCCAGCACCACGATGGCGCCCTCGGCGGAGAACCGCCGCGCCGCCGCTTCCCCCATGCCATTGCCCGCACCGGTGATAACCACGACTTTATTGTCAAAACGCATGAGACCTCCTCCATGTGAACGTATTTATATAAGTCATACAAATCTCATTGCCCCGAGGATAAGACGCCCCTCCCCTGAGCGCCAGTCAAAACGTGCGGTTTATTAACCAAAAGGAGGTATGTCAGCAATTTCAATGCGCTGGGTTAACCTTTATCGGATTTTGGCCAACATATTGATGGATAGAATAAAATTCCGGCCTGTCACTATTTTCAAGGCGGATTGTCAGCCAGCGGGACTATTGCGGATAGGCGGTTATGGCCGCTCAGAGATAAGCGATGTGAATGAAAAACGGCAGCCGCCCGCAGGCGGCCGCGACTATTTTTTCTCGATGGGGATCACCAGCAGATCGACGTTCAGCTCGTTGATCGCCTGACGCGCCGAAGAGACCAGTCGGCTCCAGACATCGTGATGGTGGCCGAAGATCACCAGATCGAACCCTTTCTCCTTCGCCACCCGGTTCAGTTCCTCCGTCAACGCGCCGCGGCTGACGATCACCTCTTCAACCGGATACGACGACTGCCCTTTGATCGCATTGAGCATATTCTTCACCCGCTCTGAAAAGGTGCGATCGGTGTAGTTATAATCGCCCACGCCCAGATCGACGTAATAACCGGCGCGATGAATGTCGATATAGATCAGGGAAAGTTGGGCATTGAGCGCGGCGGCCAGCCTGGCGCCCTTGCCCAGCAGGAACTCGGCGTCTTCGCTGAGATCCGTGGCGACAACGATATGCCGATAAGCCATGATGGCGGCCCTCCTCGTCAACTCCGTAAACAGGATGGCGCTCCTTGCCGCATGTTTCTCATGCACCTTAAGTTTAGCCTAGCGCCGGTTCGCTCGCCTGTCTCGCAATCGTTCCATCTGTGGAACGATGCATCCCGCCTTTGCGGTCTACCGGATTTTTCTCCCCTCCCTACACTGTAGGCAAGCGCTGAGTTTCAGCCTTATTAATCAAAGCAGATACCCATTGACCTCACGACAAGAGAAGGAAAAAACCATGAGCACTCCAGCCAACTTCAACGGCCAGCGTCCTGTTATTGATGCCAATGACGCGGTCATGCTCCTGATCGACCATCAGAGCGGCCTGTTCCAGACCGTCGCCGACATGCCGATGACCGAACTGCGCGCCCGCGCCGCCGCCCTGGCCAGCATCGCCACCCTCAGCAAACTGCCGGTGATCACCACCGCTTCAGTGCCGCAGGGCCCGAACGGCCCGCTGATCCCGGAAATCCATCAGAATGCGCCGCACGCGCAATACGTCGCCCGCAAAGGGGAAATCAACGCCTGGGACAACCCGGACTTCGTGGCAGCGGTCAAAGCCACCGGCCGCAAGACGCTGATCATCGCCGGCACCATCACCAGCGTCTGCATGGCCTTCCCGTCCATCAGCGCGGTGGCCGAAGGCTATAAAGTGTTCGCGGTGATCGACGCCTCCGGCACCTACTCGAAAATGGCGCAGGAAATCACCCTGGCGCGCGTGGTGCAGGCCGGCGTGGTGCCGATCGACACCGCCGGCGTGGCCTCGGAGCTGCAGGGCAGCTGGAACCGCGCCGACGCTCAGCAGTGGGCCGAGGTTTACACCAAAATCTTCCCGGCCTATCAACTGCTGATCGAGAGCTACCTCAAAGCGCAGGACGTGGTGAAAAACAACGAACTGCTGGACTCCCAGCGTTAAGATCGCGGGCATAAAAAACCCCGGCCAAGGCCGGGGCTATTAATCGCGTGCCGGTGACTTTCCCGGCTGTCATGTTATGGCGTAAGCGTCCATCCAACACTCCAACATTACGCAGCCTAAGCGCGACTTTTTCACAACAGAAAAATAGACTGAAACGCGGCGTTATTAATTCTGCGGCAATCTGTTTTTCTGTTGCCAATAATAATTAATTATTGGAACGTCATCGAGGAATCGAACCCCGGTCCGCCAACGGATAATTTCGTTGCCGCTCTTCCTGCTGAGCTAATGACGTATTGGTAAAGACTCCGGGCGAACCCGGAGTTTATTCAGGCTGAGGACGTTATTTCTTAACTGCTCCGGCTTAAACCTTCATCGCTGTCGTAAGAAATCGGACCTCGGCCGAAAATTATAACGCGACCACGTTGCCGGCAGAAGGGCCCTTCATGCCATTTTCGATAGTGAACTCAACCTGTTGGCCTTCGTCCAGCGTTTTGAAATCGTTGCTCTGGATAGCAGAGAAATGTACGAACACGTCTTTGCTGCCGTCTGCCGGGGTGATAAAGCCGAAGCCTTTACCTGCATCAAACCATTTTACCAAACCAGTCATTTTAGTAGACATAGAGATATTTCCTTTATATTTTTGCGACGCCATAGGGCGATAGAGGTCTGTTTTTATTGGAAACTTATGGGGCACTAGAGAAGAAAATTCGCGGAAGAAGATGTATCTGAGGGATATCGCTAATACTGAGAACTGCTTTACTAAAACTGCTTTCATAAGGTCTGTACTACAAACCGATGACGCTATTTACACACGGCTGAGTTATTTAAGCAAGATATATTTTAAATTATATTCATATGGCTCATAAATTTATTATCGCAAAAGGCCGCTGACGCCTGTCGCTACGGGCGGAGTGAAACACAACGAACAGCTAGACTCGCAGCGCTGATCGCCAAAGCTCACAGCACCGGGGCTGACTATGAAAGCGCAAATAGCCGCCGCTTCCGCGTTATGTTCTTCCCTTCACGCGAAAGCGCTCTCTGCTATAAAAACAGGGATAAGCGCTTAATCGTCATGAAAAAGCCATAAAAACTTAATAAATCAATCTGTTCTCGACACTGGTACATTATCGTTGCTACGATAATTATTTATATTCGCAGGAAATCACCTCAAGGATGGCTATGATTGGCAAAAGAACACTGACGCTAGCTGCGCTGACACTCAGTTTGGCAGGCTGCCAGCCGGCACCACCAAGCTATGTGGAAAACGCGAATGCCTTGATCGCCAAACAGATCAGCGCAATTAGCCTGCAAACGGCACAGTGCAAATTTGCCCAAGACGGGCACTATTGGATTTCGGCTTGCTCGTTGGGTACTGCGCACAACGCGCCGGTGTTCGCCCTGCTCGAACAGGAAGGCGTAATGCAGGCCAACGACAATCTGGCCATCGCCGTCGTGCCGCTCAACGAACAAGCTCGCCTCCTCTCACAGGATCCGCGCTTCACTATCCCGGTAATGCAACGCCGCATTCCCGTAGACGCGGATAAAGCCTTCAATCGCTTATTTGCCCAATCATCGCCTTAATCCCCCTCAGCCGACGATCGCGATCCCCAGCCGCTCCAGCAGCTGCGCGGCCTGGTGGCTGTCCATTTTGACCCCCTGCAGATCGGTGGTGCGTAAATCCAATTCGCCCAGTTCCGCATTGCTCAAATCGCACTGGGTGACGTCGGCGGCGCGCCAGTCGAATCCGGAGAACTCGCCGCCGGACAGATCGGAGCCGCTGAAGCTGGCGCCGAGCACCTGTGCGCCGTGCCAGCGGTTTTCCCACAGCTCGCATTTCTCCAGCACCACCTTGGCGAAGTTGGCGTAGCTCAGGTTGCTTTTGGTGATATAGGCGCTGCAAAACCCGATGCGGCTGGTGATCATGTTCATAAAACTGGCGCCGCGAAAATCGGCGCCCTGCGCGCGGCATTCGCGGATCTCCAGCCCCAGGGCGCTAGCGTAGCGGAAGTCGGCCATCGACAAATCGCAGCTTCTGAAGCTGGCGTCTTTGAGTACCGCACGGCTGAAATTGCCGCCCTGTCGGCTGTCACGATCGTAAAACTGGCAGCCGATAAACTCGGTGCCGGTGAGATCGGTGCCCGAAAAATCACACAGCATAAAGCTGCCGTTTTCAATCTTCTCGCCGGTAAAGCGGTTACGGTCAATCTTTTCACCCTTCAACATCAGACTCATCGCAGCGCACCTGTTTATTTATACAGTCGGTGCGGCATTTAATCCTATTCCAGCTGAGTTGGCAACCATCACCGATCGGCGGGCCTCCGCTCTAACGCCACCCTGACGATGCTGAACGTCCTGGTTCTCTCCGCCTGAGCGACGTCGGCAAACAAGCGGGGGTAACGGGAGTTGACCACCCACACCTCGCCATCGCGCAGCGCGGCGCCGGTCGGCCCATCCAATCCCGGCGGCGTGGCGACCGCCGCGAGATGCGCACTGGCCCAGCCGTCGCTCGAGGCGAGCAGCGTTACGTTGCCGGACATGCCCCCTTTTCTCCCCGGATAAGACTGTACGATCACCAATTCATGGGCGTTTTTGAGCCGCAGCCCGTCCGGCCCTTTCAGCCGCTGCGGCAGCCTGATTTCACTTATTGCAGACGCGTTATCCAGCGTCACCTTCCACAACAGCCCGCGGGTGTAGTCCGCCGCAATCAGATAGCCATCCGGGTGATACACGATGCCGTTGAGATAAGGCTGCGTGCCCTGCGCTGCGGCGGGGGCGTCGGCGGGCATCAAACGCGCCGAGCGCACCAGAATAGATACCTGGCGCGTTGCCCGGTCAATCTTGTAAATCTGCGGCTGGAAGCTGTCGGTCACGTAGATATTGCCCTGCGCGTCGAGCGCCAGATCGTTGGCCAGCGTCGGCCCACGGCTTAACGATGAAAGATCGTACGTCTGCTGCAGCGCGCCGGTATCGAGATTGAACTCCAGCACCTGCGCCACGCGATTGCGCGTGCCGGAGGCTGAGTTGAGAGATACGCCCACGTCTTCGTTGCACACCAGCACCCGGTTGCGCTCGGCGTCCACCAGCATGCCGGAGGTGGTGATAAGCCCATTGCCGGTGGAAAAGCGCCGATAGCGGCCATCCGGGTAGACCAGGCCGAGCTGCCCGCCACGCAGGGACGACACCAGGAACGCACCGGCGCGCGCATTCCAGGCAATGCCTTCAGGGTAGGCGCCGGCGGCATCCGGCGAGAATTCGATGCGCTGCGTGGCCTGCGCCTGCATGACGCCGCTGAGAAACAGCGCGGCGCCGGCAAGCTGGGTGAGGCGCCGGCACCGCGGCAACAAGAAAGAAAAGAGGCTGAAGCGGAACATAAGCATGATCCTGATGAGGACTCGGATCGCTAGAGTAGGATCGCGCCGCTCACGGCACCAGCCGGGAAAAAGGCAATGCGCTACTAAAAAAATCGCAGTAATCGGCGCAAAAAAAACCGCCCGGGCGGGCGGTTGAGGCGACGGCGAACCGTTACTTCAGGGCTTCCTGAATGGCGTCGGCCATCGGGCCGATGTGCTTCTCCGCCGCCTTCAGCTGGAAGTCCACGCCGTTGCCGTCGTTGGTATCCGACAGCGTGGCCTTGATCAGCTCCAGCGCCGCCTGCACCGCCACCAGCCGTTTATGCTGTTCGTCCGTGACCGGTTTGGCGCCCATATTGGCCGGATAGTAATGTTCTAACATCGCGATCTCCTTTTGATGACGTTAACCTCTAACCTACCAGAAAACCGCGCATTTACTAAGGAAACCAGGCCCTGCGCGGCCGAGTGACGATAAATTGCACTATACTGGGCAAACACGCCCCCTGCTACAGGACCATCGCCATGCCATTCCAGGGAAGCTGCCACTGCGGCGCCGTCACCTTCTCCGTGGACGCCGAACTGCCCACCGAGGCCCTCAGCTGCAACTGTTCGATCTGCCGCCGCAAAGGGCTGCTGCTGTCGTTCTTCCCCATCAGCGCTTTCACACTCAACAGCGGCCAGGACCAACTCAGCGCCTACACCTTCAATCAGCACAAGATCCGCCATCAGTTCTGCCGAGTCTGCGGCGCTCAGCCCTTCGCCTACGGCACCGCGCCGGACGGCGCCGCGATGTGCGCCGTCAACCTGCGCTGCGTGCCTGACGTCGCGCTGGATGCGTTGCAGATCCACAGCTACGACGGCGCCAGCGTCTGAGATGCCGCGTTTTCAGCGGTAGACGGAGAACTTCTTGGTCAACGGCTTAAGCTGTTCGGCGTCGCCGTAGAGCGCCACCGCCACGAAATCCAGCTGTTCGTAAGGGGTGGTGGCGGTGTCGGCGATCTGCTGTTCGGCGGAGTGCGACAGCATGGTGGTGGTGAAGAAGTTGGACAGCACGCCCTCTTCCTTGCATTTGAGAATCAGGTTGCTGAGCTGGCTGCTGTTTTTAGCCTGCAGGATCACTATCGGATAGTGGCTCATATTGGCGCTGACGCCGTCGAGGCTGCTCGGATAGTGGTGAAACTGGCGCTGTTCGATCAGATCGGTGATGCCCGCCGTCAGATGGCAGGAGGCGTTAAACAGCGTGGCCGGTTCGTGATTGCGGTTGAGGATGATATAAAACTTTTTCTCATTGTCGCTGTACATACTCTTCTCCTTGAATAGGCAGTCAGTTTTATCCAACCTGCGCACGGTTTCAAGGCGCGATAAGGGGCCGCGTCCGGCCCCCGTAATAACGCTGCCGGCTCAGACGGCGCCTTCACCCGGGCCGAGTGGCTGCGCTACCTGATGCAGCACGGTGATGTGCTGCAAAAGCGTGCCGCCGTCGATCGGTTTCATCTGGCCATCGCGATCTTTATAGTGCGTCGGCTTGGCGCCGTGGAAGAACAGCCCGGCGTTGACCTGCACGCCCAGATAGCCCGCGCTGGCCGGCAGGCGCTGCACGTCGGTCCAGGGATTGGAAACCGGCACGTACTGGAAACCCTCGCTCGTTTTGGCGTACAGCGGGCGCAGCAGCGTGACAAAGGCCATCATCGGCGACAGCGCATCTTTAAAGATCTGCACCGGCCGATCGACCGTCATCAAGAAACCCTGCGGCTGCTCCTCAACCGTGTCGAGGCTCAGGCTGCTGCTGATATCATCACCCCGGCCGCCATAGCTCCATTCAATGGCCGGCGCCCCACTCTCGTTCATCATCTCTGACATACACTGCTCCTTATAAAATGAATTCAACACGCCTGCTGCGTGCCGGAACAGTAAACCGCTGCAGGGGGATCAGCGTCCACGCCGGGCGGCACGCTGGCGAACCAAACAACGAAGGCGCTCAATAAAGCTCGAAATGAATAATTTCCCCACGTGATAGCGCAGCATTTGAACGACCTGAGCCGTTGCAAGAGCACATAGTGATGGCGTTACCGCCACTGGAGAGTGTTATGACCGCGATTAAACCGGACGCCATCGACCGCGTTCTCCCCGCCGCCACGCCCTGGCTAGCCGTCATCAACGTGCTGTTCGCCGGCATCGCCGCGGCGCTGCACGTGGGCAAGGCCACCATCGCGCTGCCGGCACTGGAGGCCGAATTCGGCCGTTCGCTCGAAGCGCTGAGCTGGGTTATTTCGGCCTTTCCCTTCGTCGGGGTGTTCGGCGGCATCGCCGCCGGGCTGCTGGTGCGCCGCTGGGGCGACCGGCGGCTGCTGGCGCTCGGGCTGCTGATCATCAGCGCCGCCAGCTTTACCGGTGCCGCGCTGCACGACTTCAGCGGGTTGATCGTCAGCCGCTTTGTCGAAGGCCTCGGCTTCGTGATCGTGGTGGTCGCCTCGCCGGCGGTGCTGAACCGCATCGTCGCCCCGGCGCAGCGCAGCCTGGTGTTCGGCATCTGGAGCACCTTCATGCCGGCGGGCATCGCCATTTCGCTGTTTTTCGGCCCCCATCTCGCCGGCTGGCAGCAGAGTTGGCAGGCCGGTGCGGCGCTGACGCTGCTGGCCGCCCTGCTGCTGCCGCTGACCACGTCCCGCCGCACCGCCGAGGCGCACGCGCCGTCCTTGCCGCTGCGGCAAGCGCTGGGCGCCCTGCTGCGGGCGCGCCGACCGCTGTTGCTGGCGCTGATGTTCGCCACCTACAACCTGCAATTTTTCTCGGTGATGACCTTCCTGCCGATCTTCCTGATGCAGCGCATCGGCCTGACGCTGGCGGCCGCCGGCGGTATCAGCGCGGCGGCGGTGGCGGCGAACATCATCGGCAACCTCGCCGCCGGGCTCTTGCTGTCGCGCGGTCTGCGCGCCGGTAGCCTGCTCGCGGCCACCAGCCTGATCATCGGCGTCTTCGGCATCGGCATTTTCTTGCCGATAACGCCCAACGCCCTGCTGATCCCGCTGTGTTTCCTGTTCTGCGCCATCGCCGGCATGCTGCCCGCCACCATTCTGGCCGCCACGCCGGCGGCGACGCCGGAACCGACGCTGCTGCCGCTGAGCCTGGGGCTGGTGATGCAGGGGAACTATCTCGGCCAGGTGATCGGCCCGGTTGCGCTGAGCGCCATCGTGGCCGCAGCCGGTTGGGCGGCCCCGGCCTGGCTGGTGCTGGCGGCGGCCGTGTCAGGGGCGCTGTTGGCGCTGGCTTTTCTCAGCCAGCGGCATAAGGCGGGGTGATAAGCAGAAAGGTTGTTCTGTTTGTTATAAGCGGTGCTGAATTTTCCCTGGTGCAGGTGCCTGCCTATCGCGAAGGATAAGGCCAATGATGATCGAGACCCGACAATGACAAGGCGCCGGTGGCCGCGAAATACACCAGCAGGCCGGCAAAGGCGATCAGTAGCGTCTTCTCGATGACGCCGAGTCGTTTGTGTTCAGTCATTTGCATACTCCTTCGTGATATCGGGCGAACGGCCGCCCTCATCAACACTAGGAAAGCCTGGCCCAAGCGGCAAGCGCGGCTCACAAAATGAAACACAATCTATAAATTTTGTTAATTATTTAGCCCTCTTTCTTTTCTCACGCCGCCGCCTGTTCACCCTGCGGCGCCCGCCTTGCCCTTAATAACCCTATGGAATACGCCACTAAAAATCCCCTACCGGTTAAGTAAAGGTGATGATAGTGTTGTTTTCATTCAGTTCATCTATGCTGAAAATTCATCTTTTGAGGGACGACTATGATGTCTAAAGGCATTTCCAAGGGATTCTTTATTCTGATCCTGTTCATCGTTACCGCCGCCTTTCTCGACGTGCTGGGGCCTTACTACTCCTCGGTGCTGTGGGCGGTCATTCTGGCGGTGATTTTCCATCCGGTAAAAAAGAAACTGAAGCAGTACGTCGGCGAACGCAACGGCGTGGTGTCGCTGCTGACGGTGGCGCTGATCTGCCTGATCGTGTTCACGCCGTTGGCGATCATCGCCTCGTCGCTGGCGATGGAATTCAACGTGATCTACACCAAGCTGCAGACCAACAACAGCCAGTTGCCGACCATGCTGGCGGACTTTATGCGCCACCTGCCCGGCTGGGCGCAGCGCTTCCTGGCGGAACATAACCTCAACAGCGCCGCCGAGATACAAAAGCAGCTTTCCGAGGTGGCGCTCAAGGGCGGGCAATATCTGGCGGGCAGCGTCTTCCTGATCGGCAAGGGCACCTTCAACTTCGTCGTCGGCTTCGGCGTGATGCTCTACCTGCTGTTCTTCCTGCTGAAAGACGGCCCCTATCTGGTGAACCTGGCGCTCGAAGCGCTGCCGCTCTCCCAGCACGTAAAACACCACCTGTTCGTGAAGTTCGCCGCCGTCTCCCGCGCCACCGTCAAGGGCACAGTGGTGGTCGCCGTGGTGCAAGGCGCGCTCGGCGGGCTGGCGTTTTACTTTACCGGCATCGACGGCAGCCTGCTGTGGGGCGCGCTGATGGCGTTCCTGTCGATTATCCCGGCCGTAGGCTCCGCTATCATCTGGGTGCCGGCGGTGATCTACTTCTTCGCTACCGGCATGCTATGGAAAGCCATTTTCCTGGTAGTGTTCTTCGTGGTGGTGATCGGCCTGGTGGACAACATTCTGCGCCCGCTGCTGGTGGGCAAAGACACCAAAATGCCGGACTACCTGATCCTGATTTCCACCCTGGGCGGCATGGAGATCTACGGCATCAACGGCTTCGTCATCGGCCCCTTGATCGCCGCGCTGTTCATCGCCTGCTGGAACATTCTGTCCGGCCGCGACAGCGAGGAGAACATCGAAGAGATCGACGAAGCGTTTATCGAGGAAGGCAAAAATCATCCCGACGCGGTGGAGTAAACCTCCCGCAGCGAATCACGCAGGGGCCCAATGGGCCCCTTTTTTGTCAGTGGTTTTGTATCAGCGCGCCGGGATAAAAAAGACCTGCTCCGGATCGCCCTCATCGAGATTGTCAATCTGGCCGCTGGCGACAAATCCGGCGTTCAGCAGCAGCCGCTGCATCGGCAGGTTGGAGCGATTGGTGGAGGTGAACAGCTTCGGGTGCCGGCAATGAGACTTCAACACCGCAATCAGCGCCTGCCCGACGCCCCGGCGGCGATAGCGCTCGCCGACCATCAACATCTCGATAAAGCCGCAGCCGAAGAAGTGATAGTGCAGCACGCCATAGCCCATCACCATGCCCTGTTCCTCGGCAAGAAAACAGATGCCCTGCGCGCACCAGGCGCGGATTTGCGCCGCGCGCTGCGGCGCATTCTGAGCAACGCTGTCCAGGGCGATCAGCGCTGCGGCATCGGTTTCAGCAGCAAGGCGCACAAGCATATTTAACCCCTCATTCGTATGGATGACGGCGGCGCCGCTTCAACGAAACGGCAACCGAAGCGGGATAATTTTTACATCCCCGCCAAATTTTGTAATCCTATTATAGAGTTACTAAAAACACGCCAAGGAAGGAAACATTTCCCGATGAAAATACCGCAAATCTCCGCCGCCCTGCTGTTTACCCTGCTGCTGACAGGTTGCCAGTTCCACAAAACCGTGTTCCCGCCGCCGTATATCGGCACTCCGCAAGAGATCAGCACCTACGAAGTGAAAGGGCTGACCTTCGTCACCACCGTCACCTTCAGCGGCCTGTTTGCCGAAGAGCTGGTGCGCGAGTACGCGCAGAAACACCACTACCGCTATTACGTGGTCACGATGCGCAGCAACGGTTTTAAAGATCAAAGCGAGCGCGTGAGCGCAATGATGTATCGGTAAGTCTTGGCAACATATGCCGTGAAGACTGGATTCAACATTAGGAAACGCTATACGAAATATTGCACAACCCAATACTCACAGGCCGCATGAAAGTACGGCCTGCGACTTTTGGTCTAATTATCTGGCATCGCAGATGCCGCCCTTTACTTTCATATCGGCCGAAACTCCAACGTGCCGTTGTTGACCGCTTCGTAAACCGCGGCCGTTGGCGGCTTAGGCAAACGCGCATTGACGATTGCCTTTATCGCGGCCTGGCAAAGTTGCGGCTCCCCTTGTTCAGCCCGAACGCTGATCAGCAGACCATCCGGCGCCAGCTTGATGCGCAATGTACAACTTCTGCCTGAGTAGGCTTCTGCATCTTTCAAATGGCTTTGAATCACGGCCAGCAACTGGGCAAAATACTGTTCTTTCTCTTTTCCCGGCGCAGGCGTCTTTGGGTCACCAAGGTTGGCAAAATGGTCATCGGCCTCTTTATTCGCCGGATCGGTTTGGCTGGGGACAGTGCTCTTGGCACACCCCGTTAATGCCAGTGCGAGCATCGCCGCCAATAAGGTGGCGGCGCCGGTTTTATAGCCTGAATGCGTTATTTTCATATCCCTGTCCTTATGGATGATTATCAGCCGAATCAACGTTGTATTCGAAAAGATCCCCGGTGAATACTTATACAGAATTAACGCCAAACCACCAATGACATCACGCACTGGCGCGCGGAAAATCGTGAGTAGATGATGATATGAAACCCTAACCCCCTCACCGGGCCGCACGCCTGAGCCCCCTGACCTGTCGACATCTCCCGAATGGGTAATCACCCCATCAATAAATTAAGTTATTCTTACTTTTTTATCCCACCATAAGCACTTTCAACCCTGGCAATCTGGAAAATCTGCCTATACTTATTTTCCTGATATTAAATTCGTTTAAGTAACCAGGATGGTAGGTATGAAAAGCAAACGACTCTTTGCCGCGCTTCTTGCTGCAACTACGGTGATGTTCATTGCGGGCTGCGCTTCCAATCAGGCGATCAAAACAACGGATGGCAAGACCATTGTCACCGACGGCAAACCTCAGGTCGATACAGATACCGGGTTAGTCTCCTATCGAAACGCTGAAACGGGCAAAACGGAACAGATCAATCGAGACCAGATTGCAAACATGAGTGAGTTGGATAACTAAAAGGAGCTTCAAATGAAAAAAACGCTTGTTCTTCCCGCGATCGCCCTGGTTGCCATCGCCGCACTGTCAGGCTGCACACGCACCAGCTACGCCATCCATACCCACGACGGTCGAACGCTCATCAGTGACGGCAAGCCGAAAGAAACTTCTGCCGGGTTGCTCGGTTATACCGACGCCAATGGCGTTAAACAGCAAATCAACAAGACGGAAGTCAAAGAGGTTTCAGAGATCCCTCATTAAGGTTCCGATAATCTCAGCCAGCTAACACCAAGGGAGCCAATGGCTCCCTTTCTACTCTAAACCCGGCGTACTTGCCTGCATTTAACGATAACGTCGAACACCTGACATTTCAGCGCCAACGTTCCCGGGTTTGCCATACGGATCTCTCCTTTCCCTGCGTCGAACAGCTATAATCCAAGAAGTGGAGTTATTTGATAATGATAAGGAGGGAGTATGTATAAAACTATCTTGGTTCCAGTCGATATTACCGAGCCGGAATTAACGCAGCAGGTCATCCCACATGTCAACGCGCTCGCCAGGCTCGAAGACTCCCACGTCCATTTCCTGGCGGTGATCCCGTCACGCGCCACCTACGCCGCTTTCGGCTTTGCCGCCACCGCGGCGATAGAAACCAAAGACGAAATCATTGCGGTAGCGACCGAAGGGTTGGCGAAAGCGGCCAAAGAATTCAGCGTGCCTGAAGATAGAGTGACCACGCACGTGGCCGTCGGCGATCCTAAAGATCAGATCCTGGAACTCGCTGATGCGCTTAACGCGGAGATTATTGTGATGGGTTCCAACCGCCCTTCTGCGATCACTTACCTCCTCGGCTCCAATGCCACCGCCGTCGTGCGCCACGCCAATTGCCCGGTGCTGGTGGTGCGTGAATCGGCCAATCCTTGATATCCCATGCCCATTCGAACAATAAAAAAACGGGAGCCCTAAGGCTCCCGCTCTTATTCAAACGCCAAACACACTTACATGTGCTCTACGATAGCGTCGCCAAACTCTGAACATTTCAGCAGTTTAGCGCCTTCCATCAGGCGTTCGAAGTCATAGGTCACGGTCTTGGCGGCAATAGCGCCTTCCATGCCCTTAACGATCAGGTCAGCCGCTTCGAACCAGCCCATGTGACGCAGCATCATCTCTGCGGACAGGATGATGGAGCCTGGGTTCACTTTGTCCTGGCCGGCGTACTTCGGCGCGGTGCCGTGAGTCGCTTCGAACAGCGCGCAGTCGGAGCCGATGTTGGCGCCCGGCGCGATGCCGATGCCGCCGACCTGGGCCGCCAGGGCGTCGGAGATGTAGTCACCGTTCAGGTTCATACAGGCGATCACGTCGTATTCCGCCGGGCGCAGCAGGATCTGCTGCAGGAAGGCGTCGGCGATCACGTCTTTAACTACGATCTCTTTGCCGGTGTTCGGGTTCTTGATCTTCAGCCATGGGCCGCCGTCGATCAGCTCACCGCCGAACTCTTCGCGCGCCAGCTCATAGCCCCAATCCTTGAAGGCACCTTCGGTGAACTTCATGATGTTGCCTTTGTGAACCAGGGTCACGGAGTCGCGGTCGTTGGTGATGGCGTATTCGATCGCCGCACGCACCAGACGCTTGGTCCCTTCTTCGGAGCATGGCTTCACGCCGATACCGCACTGCTCTGGGAAGCGGATTTTCTTCACGCCCATTTCGTCGCGCAGGAATTTGATCACTTTGTCCGCTTCGGCGGAGCCGGCTTTCCACTCGATGCCGGCGTAGATGTCTTCGGCGTTTTCACGGAAGATCACCATGTCGGTCAACTCAGGCTGTTTCACCGGGCTTGGGGTGCCCTGGTAGTAACGCACCGGGCGCAGGCACACGTACAGGTCCAGCTGCTGGCGCAGGGCCACGTTCAGAGAACGGATGCCGCCGCCGACCGGGGTGGTCAGGGGGCCTTTGATGGCGACGCGGTAGTCGCGGATCAGGTCCAGAGTTTCGTCCGGCAGCCACACGTCTTTACCGTAAACGTGGGTAGATTTTTCGCCGGTGTAGATTTCCATCCAGGAGATTTTACGTTCGCCGTGGTAAGCCTTTTTAACGGCCGCATCAACCACGTGGATCATGGCAGGAGTCACGTCAACGCCGATGCCGTCGCCTTCGATGAACGGGATGATCGGGTTATGAGGAACAACCAGTTTACCCTGGGCGTCAACCGTGATTTTTTTACCTTCTGCCGGAACAACTACTTTGCTTTCCATCAACCTCTCCTTCAAGCGCAATTTTGTTAATGCTTTGTAAGATGCGTGTAGATACTACTTGAATATTCGGTCCGCGCCAATCCGAAACGGATTCGGTTATAATGCGCTTATCATCCGTAATCTCAACCGTTATGAAAAAATTCTCTGTTAGAAATCACAAAGTTAAACGATTCAGCAAGCCGAATGCCGCCAAACCCGCCGCGCCGAAAGGGCCGCGCCGAATTGTGTTATTCAACAAGCCCTTCGACGTGCTGCCGCAGTTCACCGACGAAGCCGGCCGCGCCACGCTGAAAGAGTACATCCCCTTCCCCGACGTTTACGCCGCCGGGCGCCTGGATCGCGACAGCGAAGGGCTGCTGGTGCTGACCAACGACGGCCAGCTGCAGGCGCAGCTCACCCAGCCGGGCAAACGCACCGGCAAAATCTATTATGTGCAGGTCGAGGGCGCGCCGCAGGAGAGCGATCTGGCGCCGCTGCGCAGCGGCGTCACGCTGAAAGACGGCCCCACGCTGCCCGCCGGGGTGGAGTTGGTGGCCGAACCGCAGTGGCTGTGGCCACGCAACCCGCCGATCCGCGAACGTAAATCCATCCCCACTTGCTGGCTGAAAATCACCCTGTATGAAGGGCGAAATCGCCAGGTGCGTCGCATGACGGCGCATATCGGGTTCCCTACCCTGCGCCTGATTCGCTACAGTATGGGTAATCTTTCGCTGGGTTCACTGCAACCTGGTGAATGGAAAAGCATCGATTCCCTGTGGACCGATCACTGATGGAGGCGCCATGAGGAACACACTGACCGCGCTGCTGTTCACCGCACTGGCGGCCCCGCTCGCCGCCCAGGCCGCCAGCTTCGACTGCGCCAAGGCGGCAGGCAGCGATGAACGCGCCAAGGCGGCAGGCAGCGATGAACGCGCCATCTGCGCCGACCGCACGCTGAACGATCTGGACGTGCAAATGGCCACAAAATACCAATTCCTGCGCGGCCTGTTCGCCATGGGCGCGCGCGGCGCGATGCAGGACAGCCAGCAGGACTGGCTAGCAAAACGCCAGCGGTGCGGCGGCGATACCGCCTGCCTGCTCAAAAGCTATCGCACCCGCATCGCCGAGCTGGACGACATCTACCGGCGCATCGACAAACCGCTGTAAGGAGAGCGCATGTTCAAACCGCACGTCACCGTGGCCTGCGTGGTGCACGCCGCCGGCAAATTTTTAGTGGTCGAAGAGACCATCAACGGCAAAGCGCTGTGGAACCAGCCGGCCGGCCACCTGGAGGCCGACGAGACGCTGGTGCAGGCCGCCGAGCGCGAGCTGTGGGAAGAGACCGGCATCCGCGCCGCGCCGCAGGCGTTCCTGCGCCTGCACCAGTGGATCGCGCCGGATCGCACGCCGTTCCTGCGTTTTTGCTTCGTTATCGAGCTGGAACAGCCGCTGCCGACCGAGCCGCACGACAGCGACATCGATCGCTGCCTGTGGCTAAGCGCCGACGAGATCTTGCAGGCGCCCAACCTGCGTTCCGCGCTGGTGGCGGAGAGCATTCGCAGCTACCAGCAGCCGGAGCGCTACCCGCTGTCGTTGGTCGGCAGCTTCGCCTGGCCGTTTTAAGGGCGCGGGGCAGCACAAGATGAACAGTGCACCGGAGCGGCCAACGTGGTAAAATCCTGCGCTTGTTTTTATCAGCACGGTTCGTGTTCAAGTTCGTGAGATCCCCATGTCAGACAACAGCCAGAAAAAAGTAATCGTCGGTATGTCCGGCGGCGTCGACTCTTCCGTTACCGCCTATCTGTTACAGCAACAGGGCTATCAGGTCGCTGGGCTGTTCATGAAGAACTGGGAAGAAGACGACGACGAAGAGTACTGCTCCGCCGCGACCGATCTGGCCGACGCGCAAGCGGTCTGCGACAAGCTGGGCATCGAACTGCACACGGTGAACTTTGCGGCGGAATACTGGGACAACGTGTTTGAGCTGTTCCTGGAAGAGTACAAGGCCGGCCGCACGCCGAACCCGGACATCCTGTGCAATAAAGAGATCAAATTCAAGGCCTTCCTGGAGTTCGCCGCCGAAGATCTGGGGGCCGATTTCATCGCCACCGGCCACTACGTGCGCCGCCAGGACGTGGACGGCAAAAGCCGCCTGCTGCGCGGCGTCGACGGCAACAAGGATCAGAGCTACTTCCTCTACACCCTGAGCCACGAGCAGGTGGCGCAAAGCCTGTTCCCGGTCGGCGAGCTGGAGAAGCCGGAGGTGCGCCGCATCGCCGAGCAGTTGGAGCTGGTCACCGCCAAGAAGAAAGATTCTACCGGCATCTGCTTTATCGGCGAGCGCAAGTTCCGCGACTTCCTCGGCCGTTACCTGCCGGCGCAGCCGGGCCCGATCGTCAGCGTTGACGGCCAGACCGTCGGCGAGCACCAGGGCCTGATGTATCACACCCTGGGCCAGCGCAAAGGGCTGGGCATCGGCGGCCTGAAAGACAGCAGCGAAGATCCGTGGTACGTGGTGGATAAAGACGTGGCCAACAACGTGCTGGTGGTCGCCCAGGGGCACGATCACCCGCGCCTGATGTCTACCGGCCTTATCGCGCAGCAGTTGCACTGGGTGGATCGCCTGCCGCTGAGCGGCCCGTTCCGCTGCACGGTGAAGACCCGCTATCGCCAGCAGGATATCCCTTGCACCGTGACCCCGCTCGACAGCGAACGCATCGAAGTGCGTTTCGACGAGCCGGTCTCCGCCGTCACCCCCGGCCAGTCGGCGGTGTTCTACCAGGGCGAAATTTGCCTCGGCGGCGGCATCATCGAACAGCGCCTGGCGTAACTGCCCGGCAAAAGAAAAACGCTGCGTTTACCGCAGCGTTTTTTTTATTCAAAATTCCACCTGCGCCCCCAGTTCGATCACCCGATTCGGCGGGATTTCGAACAGATCCGGCGCGCGCAGCGCATTGCGCTGCAACAGCTGGAACACCTTGCCGCGCACGCGCAAATACCAGGGCCGCTTGCCCAGCACCAGCGTATCGCGCGACATAAAGAACGAGGTTTCGTTCATGGTGAAGCTCATCCCCTCCAGCCCACAGCGGTAAAGGATGTCCGTGACGTTGGGCGTCTCGCGCCAGCCGTAGCTCGCCACCACCCGCCAGAAACTCGCCGACAGCTGTTCGATCGTCACCCGCTGCACGTTATGCACGTACGGCATGTCGGTGGTGACGATGGTCAGCAGCACCACGCGCTCATGCAGCACCTTGTTGTGCTTCAGGTTATGCAACAGCACCAGCGGCACCGCGTGCGGCGTACGCTCCATAAACACCGCGGTGCCCGGCACCCGCTTCGGCGGCGCCTCCTCCAGCGACTCGATCAGCGCGCTCAGCCCCTCCTGGTTGTCGCGCAGCCGGCGGATCAGACGTGAACGCTCGGTCTTCCAGGTCAGCATGATCAGCAGAATCATCAGCCCAAGCACCACCGGCAGCCAGCCGCCGGTCGCCAGCTTGATCAGGTTGGCGCCGAACAGCGGTACGTCGATGCACAGCATGACAACCAGCATCAGCCCGCCCAGCGCGCGCGGCCAGCCCCAGTTTTTCACCGCCACGATGCTCAGTAAAATCGACGACAGCAGCATGGTGCCGGTCACCACGATGCCGTAAGCCGAGGCCAGGTTGCTGGAGTGTTTGAAACTGATAATCACGATCAGCACCGCTGCGAACAGCAGCCAGTTCACCACCGGAATGTAGATCTGCCCGGACTCCTGATCGGAGGTATAGATGATGCGCATCGGCGGCAGGTAGCCTAGCCGCACCGCCTGCCGCGTCAGCGAGAACACGCCGGAGATTACCGCCTGCGAGGCGATCACCGTCGCCAGCGTGGCGATCACCAGCAGCGGGATCAGCGCCCAGGTCGGCGCCAGCAGGAAGAACGGGTTGTTGATCGCCGCCGGATTGGTCAGCAACAGCGCCCCCTGGCCGAAGTAGTTCAGCACCAGCGCCGGCGCCACCAGCGTAAACCACGCCAGACGGATCGGCTTTTTACCGAAGTGGCCCATATCGGCGTACAGCGCTTCGGCGCCGGTGACCGACAGCACCACCATGCCCAGCGCAAAGAACGACACCGTCTTGTATTCGAGGAAGAAATTCACCGCCCAGTAAGGGTTCAGCGCCCGCAGCACGCCAGGGTGCTGCAGAATGCCGCCGATGCCCAGCAGCGCGAGCGTCAGGAACCAGATAACCATCGCCGGGGCGAACAGTTTGCCGACGCTGCCGGTGCCGCGCTTTTGTATCGCGAACAACGCGGTCAGCACCAGCAGCGACAGCGGCACGATAAAGCTGTCCAGTTCGGGGGCGATAATCTGCAGCCCCTCGATGGCCGAAAGCACCGAAATGGCCGGGGTGATCACCCCGTCGCCGTAAAAGAAGCTGCCGCCCACCAGCCCGATCAGCACCGCCGCCGGCACCCAGCGCGCATCCAGCCTGCGGATCGCCAGCGACATCAGCGTCAGGATCCCGCCCTCGCCGTCATTGTCGGCGCGCATCACGAAACAAATGTATTTAATGGACACCACCAGCGTCAGCAGCCAGAAAATCAGCGACAAAAAGCCGTAGATTGAGGCCGGCGTCATGGTGATGCCCTCCTCCGCCGTCAGGCATTCGCGCAGGGTATACAGCGGGCTGGTGCCGATATCGCCGTACACCACGCCGATGGCCGCCAGCGTTACCGCCGGCAGCGGCTGCTTGTTTTTTACGTGCATATGAAGATCTTTATTTGAGGGCTCACGTTGGCAGTATAGATGCAGCCGCCGCACTTTATTTGCCGCCGCAACAATAAGTTCGCGCCGCCGCGCCGGCGATTTTCGCCGCCTGTCTGCGCAGTTCTGCGCCGTACGGCGCCTCCGCCTCGTCTCGGGCGTATTAGACGCTGGGTTTAGCCTCGATTTTGTGGCATGATCCGCGGCATTCGTTGTCATCGTTGTTACAGCCACGCCCGTTCGTTACCGTTCGCGGCCGCCGCCGTTACCCCTGCGATACACACAACCTTATGCAGTAAGCCATGTACCGTTCACAGCGTTTACAGGAGTAATCGTGGCGAAGAATTATTATGACATCACGCTGGCCATGGCGGGTATCAGCCAGTCGGCGCGTTTGGTTCAGCAGTTGGCCCATGAAGGGCAATGCAACCGCGAAGCCTTTCAGACCTCGCTGAAAAGCCTGCTGCAGATGGACCCGCCCTCCACGCTGGCGGTGTTCGGCGGTGAAGAACGCAATTTGATGGTCGGCCTCGAAACCCTGATGGGCGTGCTTAACGCCAACAACAAAGGGCCGGGCGCGGAACTGACCCGCTACACCATCAGCCTGATGGTGCTGGAGCGCAAGCTCAACGCCAACAAACAGGCGATGAACACGCTCGGTGAACGCCTCAGCCAGCTCGAACGCCAGCTGGCGCACTTCGATCTTGAGTCGGACACCATCATCAGCGCGCTGGCCGGCATTTACGTCGACGTGGTCAGCCCGCTCGGGCCGCGCATCCAGGTGACCGGCTCGCCGGCTATCTTGCAGAACCCGCAGGTGCAGGCCAAGGTTCGCGCCACGCTGCTGGCCGGCATTCGCGCCGCCGTGCTGTGGCAACAGGTCGGCGGCAGCCGCCTGCAGTTAATGTTTTCCCGTAATCGTCTGTTCAAACAGGCGCAAAATATCGTTGCTCATTGTTAATCGATCCCAGGAGTTGCTACCGATGGAATTATCCTCACTGACCGCCGTTTCCCCCGTTGATGGACGCTACGGTGATAAAGTCAGCGCACTGCGCCCCATTTTCAGCGAATACGGTCTGCTGAAATTCCGCGTACAGGTTGAAGTACGTTGGCTGCAAAAACTGGCGGCCTGCGCAGAAATCAAGGAAGTTCCCGCTTTTGACGCCGACGCAAACGCTTTCCTCGACAAAATCGTCGCGGAATTCAATGAAGAAGACGCTCAGCGCATCAAAACCATCGAGCGCACCACCAACCACGACGTGAAAGCGGTCGAGTATTTCCTGAAGGAAAAAGTGGCGGCGGTGCCTGCGCTGCACGCGGTGTCCGAGTTCATCCACTTCGCCTGCACCTCCGAAGACATCAACAACCTGTCGCACGCGCTGATGCTGCAAAGCGCCCGTCAGGACGTGGTGCTGCCTTACTGGCGCAAGATCATCGACGCGCTGAAAGGGCTGGCGCTGGAATACCGCGATATTCCGCTACTGTCGCGCACCCACGGCCAGCCGGCGACCCCGTCGACCGTCGGCAAAGAATTCGCCAACGTGGCTTACCGCATGGAGCGCCAGTACCGCCAGCTGGAGCGCGTGGAGATCATGGGTAAAATCAACGGCGCGGTCGGCAACTACAACGCCCACATCGTCGCTTACCCGGAAGTGGACTGGCATCAGTTCAGCGAAGCGTTCGTGACCTCGCTCGGCATCACCTGGAACCCGTACACCACCCAGATCGAGCCGCATGACTACATCGCCGAGCTGTTCGACTGCGTAGCGCGTTTCAACACCATTCTGATCGACTTCGACCGCGACATCTGGGGCTACATCGCCCTGAACCACTTCAAGCAGAAGACCATCGCCGGCGAAATCGGTTCTTCCACCATGCCGCACAAGGTCAACCCGATCGACTTCGAAAACTCCGAAGGCAACCTGGGCCTGGCCAACGCCGTGCTGGGCCACCTGGCGGGCAAACTGCCGGTGTCCCGCTGGCAGCGCGACCTGACCGATTCCACCGTGCTGCGTAATCTGGGCGTTGGCCTGGGCTACGCGCTGATCGCCTATCAGGCCACCCTGAAAGGCATCAGCAAGCTGGAAGTGAACCAGGCGCACCTGCTGGACGAACTGGATCACAACTGGGAAGTGCTGGCCGAGCCGATCCAGACCGTGATGCGCCGCTACGGCATCGAGAAACCTTACGAGAAGCTGAAAGAGCTGACCCGCGGCAAGCGCGTGGATGCCGCCGGCATGCAGGCGTTCATCGATGGCCTGGCGCTGCCGGAAGAAGAGAAAACCCGTCTGAAGGCGATGACCCCGGCCAACTATATCGGCCGCGCCACCACCATGGTCGACGAGCTGAAGTAAGCGCTTTAGCCTGACAACGACAAGGCGGCCCGCGGGCCGCCTTTTTCTTTGCTATTCGCCGCGCAGCACCTGCAACCGGGCTATCTGCCGCCCCTGCGCATCGAAGTTGTCCGCACTCAGCCAGCGCGCCAGCGCCTGCCGCACCGTCGGCCAGCGGTCGGCGGTGATGGCGAACCAGTCGGTATCCCGGCTGCGCCCCTTGACGATCACCGCGAAGCGGAAGTTGCCCTCGTAGCGAAAGCCAAAGCGCAGCGCGGCCTGGCGGGACGGCGCGTTATGACTGTCGCACTTCCACTCGCAGCGGCGGTAGCCCAGCGTGTCGAAGGCATAGCGCAGCAGCAGCGCGATGGCCTCGGTGGCGCTGGAGCGCTGTTTCATCAACGGCGACCAGCTGACGTGGCCGATCTCCAGCACCCCGTTGGCTTCGTCGATGCGCATCAGCGCCACCGTGCCCATCAGCGCATCGCTGGTGGCGTCGAACACCGTCAGATTAACCAGCGCCGGGTTGGCCTGCAGCGTCTCCAGATGCTGCAACATCGCCGCCGGCGTATCGGGCCGTTCGATGGACAGATAGGTCCAGTCGCGGCCGTCCGGCGCCAGTTGAAACGCCTCGAACAGCGCGGCGTAATCCCGCTGCGGCTCGAGCGGCGCCAGCGAGCAGAAACGCCCGCCGAGCGTCGCGCCGCCGGGGCGGCGAGCCGGCTGCCAATCCGGCATCGGTTCTCCGACCGGCTGACCATAACGATTCATTGCCATACACGCCTCCTGCGGTTAACGGGTATAAACGATAAACGAGCTTCTTCTGCCGATTTTGTCGTACAGCGAGCGCGCCGGCGCGTTGTACTCCTGGGTCATCCAGTAGACCCGATCGCTGCCGCGCGCCTCCGCCAGTCGATACGCCTGTTCGAACAGCTTTTCCGACACCTTGTGGCCGCGCGCCTGCGGCGACACATAGAGATCCTCGATATAACAATAGCCGACCGCGCTCCAGGTGGACGGATGGAACACCAGGTTCATCAGCCCCAGCAGTTGGCCGTCGGCATCCTGCGCCACCAGCCCGTACACCTGTTCATCCTGCCCCAGGCGTTCGAAGGTGCGATCGGTCACCTGCGGCGCCACGTCGGCGCGATAAAAATCGAGATAGCCCTGCCACAGCGCCAGCCACTGTGCTTTGTCGTCGCCATTGATTCTGCGGATAGTCACTTCAGGGTTGTATGGGTTCATAGCGCCTCACGGAGTAAGATGTTATTTCCATTGGGGAAATAACCGGATAGCGGCAGAATACACCGCGCGGCGACGGTACAATACGGACCAATACGAAACGCAGAGCAGACCAATTTTAGCCGTCGCTTGCCACCGGCAGCGCGTTGAACACCTGCGCCAGCGTCGCGATAAAGCGCACGATCTCATCCGGCGTATAGGCCGAGAAGCCGAGCACCAGCGCCCCGCGCTGCGGCGTGCCGGTATAGAAGTCCGCCAGGCCGTACAGCCGAATTCCCCGTTCGGCGGCCGCCGCCACCAGCCGCCGCTCCGTCGCCGCATCCGCCAACGGGCACACCAGCTGCAGCCCGCCCTGCGGCAACGCCGGGCGCGTCCAGGCCGCCAGGTGACGATGCACCGCGTCGTACAGCACGTTCAACCGCGCCTTGTACAACGTGCGCATATTGCGCAGATGCTCGGCGTAGCCGCCCTCGTGCAGGAAGTGGAACAGCGTCATCTGCGCCAGCGCCGACGTGTAGCCGTCCTGAAACTGCCTGGCGGCGACCAATGGCCGCACCAGCTGCGGCGGCGCAATCATGAAACCGATGCGCAGCCCCGGAAACAGCGTCTTGCTGAAGGTGCCGATGTACAGCGTGCGCCCGCCGCTGTCCAGCCCCTGCAATGCCGCCTTGGTTTGCCGGTCATAGTTGAACTCGGCGTCGTAGTCGTCTTCGATGATCCAGGCCCGCTGCCGCTGCGCCCACTGCAGCAGCGCCAGCCGCCGCTCGAGGCTCAGCGAATACCCCAGCGGGTAGTGATGGGACGGCGTGATGTAAACGCCCCGTCCGCCGCCCGAGGCCTGCATCAACTGCCCGACGTCCAATCCCTGCTCGTCGATGCCGATCGGCCGCGCCTGCAGCCCCGCCGACTGCACCAGCTTTTTCGCCCCCTGGTAACCCGGCTCTTCGACGAACACCGCATCGCCGGGATCGAACAGCACCTGGGTACACAGCGCCAACGCCTGCTGAGAGCTGGTCACCACGATCACCTGTTCCGCCGTCGCCTTCACGCCCCGCTCCCGCTGCAGATAGCGCGCGATCTCCGCGCGCAGCTCCGGCAACCCTTGCGGATCGGCATACCCCAACAGCCGCTCGCCGTGCCGCCGTAGCGCCTGCTTTTCCTGCTGCAGCCATTGCTCGATGGGAAACGCCCGCAGGTCCGCCAGCGAAGGCGTCAGCGAAGCCTGGCGGCTGGTGTGCGGCGTATGGCTGACCGCCAGCAGCGCCCGGCCGCAATCGCTCAGCTCGCGCTCCGCCAACCGCGCCTCTTGCCCTGCCGCCGTCGCCAGCAGTTCACGGCCGAGCAGCGTGTCGCAGCGATAACGCACAAAGCTGCCGCGCCCCACCGTTCGGCTGATGAACCCCTCCGCTTCCAGCCGCGCGTAGGTCTGTTCCACCGTGTCGCGCGCCACCGTCAGCCGGGCCGCCAACGCGCGGCTCGGCGGCAGCTGCGTCCGCCAGGCCAGTTCTCCGGCGGCGATTAGTTGTATCAGGGCCTGATGCAGCGCCGAACGCCGGGTCAGGCCTTGCCGCCGCTGCTGCGCGAAGGCGGCCAGGATCGCCGCGTCGTCCGCGTGTCGTGGGGTATCGCTCATGGGGTATTTGTTTCTCCTGGCTCAGGGGGCCGACGCACTACTCTACCTCATTTCACCCCGGCGGCGGCGGCAGTTGCGCTGCCCGGCGAAATCCCCTTAAATAAGCCATCGCATTGCGGCTACAGGACTTCCGTCGGCTATGAGCAAGGAGACCAACCAGCGTCTGCTGGACAAACTGCAGCAGGATCTGGCCAGCGCGGGCGCGATGCCGCTGTATTTGCGCTTCAACGCCTCGGTGCGCAAGGCCATCGAGCAGGGGTTGCTGAATGCGGGGGATTTTTTGCCCAGCGAGCGCCTGTTCACCGAACGGCTCGGCATCTCGCGCATCACGGTGCGCAAGGCGCTGGCCTGCCTCGAACAGGACGGCATCATCGGCCGTTCGCGCGGCTACGGCACCTTTATTCAACCGCAGCGGCCCGAGCCGAAGCTGTTCTATTCATTGGCGGACGTCAAAGGATTCTCGCGCGAGGTAATACAGCAGGGGCGCCGGCCGGACACGCAGTGGATCAGCCGCGAACGGATACCCGCCGGCGCTGAGCTGGCTGAAAAGCTCCAGCTGGCGGCCGGAACGCCGATCTACCAACTCAAACGCATTCACCTGATCGATCGGCGGCCAATGTCGGTGGCGGTGTCCTACGTGGTGGCGGCGGCGATTGCCAACGTCGACGAGATCGGCATCTCGCTGTACGATTACTTCCGGCGCAATAAGGTGGAGATGGGATCGCTGCGCAGCCAGGTCAGCGCCGCGATGGCCGACGACGATATCCGTCAGGCGCTGCGGCTCTCGGAGCCGATGCCGCTGCTGATCGTGCGCCAGACGCTGTTCGACCACCAAAAAAAGCCGATCGAATACAGTGAAAGCTTCTGCCGCAGCGACATGTACGAATTTACCAGCGAAAGCTGACCCGTTGCGTCACGCGGCGGCTTACGACTCGCCCTGCCGGCGGCGGCGAAAACGCGCGAACGCCTGAACATAAGCCCCGATATCCAGCGGATTCACCCGTTTTAACTCCGCCAGCAGCCCCGGCTCAATCGCCTCGGCGCCGTGCAGCGCGCCGCAAATCGCGGTGGCCATCGCGCCGATGGTGTCGGTATCGCCGCCCAGGTTGGCGCACAGCACGGCGCACCGGGTAGGGTCGGTTTGCGCCAGCTGCACCATCGCCAGTGCTGCGGGCACCGACTCGATAGTGCTCACCCCGGCCCCGATCAGCTGATACACCCGCTCGGAGGCCTGCTCGGTGCCGATGGCTTCATCCACCACCTGAAACGCCAGTTCGATGCGCGCCGCCAGCGAAGGGCTGAACGTCGTCTCCTGCCGGCGCTGGGCATACTCCGCCACCCCCGGCAACGCCAGGCGAATGGAGGCCCAGTCAGCCCCTTCCACCGCCCGCGCCACGGCCCAGGCGATCGCCACCGCACCGGCGACGGCGATGTCGGATTTGTGCGTCGGGCTGCAGGCCAGCCACACCTGCCGGCAGAAATCCTCCAGCGGCGCGGAAGGCAGCACGCAGCCCAAAGGCGAAATGCGCATCGCCGCACCGTTGGTGATGCCGTTGTTTTCCAACTCGGCGATCGGCGTGCCCGCTTTTTGCTCGCTCAGCGCCAGTTTGGAACTGGGGCCGAGAATGTTCTTGTTGAAAGCGTCAAAACCGTCCACCCAGCGGATCACGTTGCGGGCGATCAGCTCCGGCACCACCTCGCCTTGCGCCTCCACCAGCGCATCGGCCAACGCCAATGCCATCGCGGTATCGTCGGTATATTGCCCGGCCTTGAAATAACAGGCGGCGGTGTTCTCCGCCGGCCCGTCGAGAAAGCCGTCTATCCAGCCGAAGTGGCGCTTAACCCGCTCGCGCGGCCACAGCTCGGAAGGCATGCCGAGCGCGTCGCCCAGCATCTGTCCGTAAAGTGCGCCCGCTATGCGTTCCGCCTGGGTTAACTGCTTCATCCGTCGCTCCTGAGAAAATGTGCCGATGCCTCAATAATACCTTATTAGTACCTTTAAAGCTTATCAAGCGCCCCGGCTCACACGTTCTTTCCGCGGGCAATGCCCGGCGCGTTTAAGTTGCGTTTAACGTCGCCCCGCCGCTGTTTATCCGACGTTTATCAGAACTTGTCGATAATGTCGGCGAACAAATTGATAACGCTTATTTTAATACATTGCTTCGGCTCTCTTGCGAGCCGGGCGGGTTATACCTACCATAGCCTCAGCACTTTTTGTCAACATGGTTCAGGTGGCCGCGTTATCCCCTGACACGCCGCAGAGCGTGTTCCCTTTTTATCGCGTGGGTGACAGGACGTTCACCCGCATAGTCACAGGAGTTCGCCATGCGAGTACTGGTTGTTGAAGATAATGGTCTGCTGCGCCACCACCTTTCCGTTCAGATGCGCGAGATGGGCCATCAGGTCGACGCGGCCGAAGACGCCAAGGAAGCCGATTACTTCCTGCAGGAGCACGCGCCGGATATCGCCATCGTCGATCTCGGCCTGCCGGGTGAAGACGGCCTGAGCCTGATCCGCCGCTGGCGCGCGCACCAGGCCAAGCTGCCGATCCTGGTGCTGACCGCCCGCGAAAGCTGGCAGGACAAAGTGGCGGTGCTGGAAGCCGGCGCCGACGACTATGTCACCAAGCCGTTCCACCTGGAAGAAGTGATCGCCCGCATGCAGGCGCTGATGCGCCGCAACAGCGGCCTGGCTTCGCAGGTGATCGTGCTGCCGCCGTTCCAGATCGATCTGTCGCGCCGCGAACTGAGCGTCAACGATCGGCAAATCAAGCTGACCGCCTTTGAATACACCATCATCGAAACCCTGATCCGCAACGCCGGCAAGGTGGTGAGCAAGGATTCGTTGATGCTGCAGCTCTACCCGGACGCCGAGCTGCGCGAAAGCCACACCATCGACGTGCTGATGGGCCGCTTGCGCAAGAAGGTGCAGGCGGAATACCCGCATGAAGTGATCACCACGGTACGTGGCCAGGGCTATCGTTTTGACGCGAAGTGAACATAATGTTCAACAAGAATAAAAAACCGTTTTCGCTGCGTGCCCGCTTCCTGATGGCGACCGCCGGGGTGATCCTGGCGCTGTCGCTCTCTTACGGTTTGGTGGCGGTCGTCGGCTATATCGTCAGCTTCGACAAAACCGCCTTCCGCCTGCTGCGCGGCGAGAGCAACCTGTTCTTCAGTCTGGCACAGTGGAAAGACAACAAGCTCACCATCGCCATTCCCCCCGATATCGATCTCAACTTCCCGACGCTGGTATTTATCTACGACGATAAAGGCAACCTGCTGTGGAGCCAGCGCAAGGTGCCGGAGCTGGAGAAGCTGATCAACAAGGAATGGCTGGAGGAGTCCGGCTTTTACGAAATCGACACCGACACCCGCGTCAGTAGCGAAGTGCTGGGGGACAACCCCAAAGCGCAGGATCAGCTGAAGAATTACGACGATACCGATCAGAACGCGCTGACCCACTCGGTGGCTGTCAACACCTATGCCGCCACGCCTCGCCTGCCGGCGCTGACCATCGTGGTGGTCGACAGCATTCCGCAGGAGCTGCAGCGATCCGACGTGGTGTGGGAGTGGTTCAGCTACGTGCTGCTGGCCAACCTGCTGCTGGTGGTGCCGCTGCTGTGGCTGGCGGCCTACTGGAGCCTGCGGCCGATCAAGGCGCTGGTCAATCAGGTGGGCGAGCTGGAGAACGGCGAGCGCGATCAGCTGGATGAGAACCCGCCCAGCGAGCTGCGCGGGCTGGTGCGCAATCTGAACATTCTGGTGCGCAACGAACGCCAGCGCTACACCAAGTACCGCACTACCCTGTCGGATCTGACCCACAGCCTGAAAACGCCGCTGGCGGTGCTGCAAAGCACCCTGCGCTCGCTGCGCAGCGGCAAACAGACCACCATCGAAGAAGCCGAGCCGATCATGCTGGATCAGATCGGGCGCATCTCGCAGCAAATCGGTTACTACCTGCACCGAGCCAGCATCAACTCCGGCCAGACGGTGCTGACGCGCGAGATCCATTCGGTGCCGGCGCTGCTCGACAGCCTGGTGGTGGCGCTGAATAAGGTTTATCAGCGCAAAGGGGTGGTGATCACGCTGGACATCTCGCCGGAAGTGACCTTTATGGGCGAGAAAAACGACTTTATGGAAGTGATGGGCAACGTGTTGGAAAACGCCTGCAAATACTGCCTGGAGTTCGTGGAGATCACCTCGCTGCACTCCGAGAAAAACCTTACCATCGTTATCGACGACGACGGCCCGGGGATCCCGGAAAGCAAGCGCCAGCTGATCTTCCAGCGCGGCCAGCGGGTGGATACTCTGCGCCCCGGCCAGGGCCTGGGTTTGTCGGTGGCGGCGGAGATCATCGAGCAGTACGACGGCGAAATCGTCATCAGCGACAGCCCGCTCGGCGGCGCGCGCATGCAGGTCACCTTCGCCCGCCAGCACGACACCCACCACAACGAGTAAATTATGCCGCTGCGGCCCCGATCCACGGGGCCAAACTTCCGTTATAATCGCACACAGGCTCACTCCTCTCTCCTGGAATAGAACATGGATTATCAATTAGACCTGGACTGGAACGATTTTTTGCAACGTTATTGGCAAAAGCGTCCGGTGATTCTGAAGCGCGGCTTCAAAAACTTTATCGATCCGATCTCCCCGGATGAGCTGGCCGGGCTGGCGATGGAAAACGAAGTGGACAGCCGCCTGGTCAGCCACCAGGACGGCCGTTGGCAGGTCGCGCACGGCCCCTTCGAGAGCTTCGATCACCTGAGCGAAAACAACTGGTCGCTGCTGGTGCAGGCGGTGGACCACTGGCATGAGCCTTCCGCGGCGCTGATGCGCCCGTTCCGCCAGCTGCCGGACTGGCGGATGGATGACCTGATGATCTCCTTCTCGGTACCGGGCGGCGGCGTCGGCCCGCATCTCGATCAGTACGACGTGTTCATCATTCAGGGCACCGGCCGCCGCCGCTGGCGCGTCGGGGAAAAAACGCCGCTGAAACAGCACTGCCCGCACCCGGATCTGCTGCAGGTGGAGCCGTTCGACGCCATCATCGACGAAGAGATGGAGCCGGGCGACATTCTCTACATTCCGCCGGGCTTCCCGCATGAAGGCTACGCGCTGGAAAACGCGCTCAACTATTCGGTGGGCTTCCGCGCGCCGAACGGCCGCGAGCTGGTGAGCGGCTTCGCCGACTACGTGCTGGCGCGCGAGCTGGGCAGCAAACGCTACGGCGATCCGGACGTTAAACTGCGCGAACACCCGGCGGAGATCCTGCCGCAGGAAGTGGACGCCTTACGGCAGATGATGCTGGATCTGGTGCAACAGCCGGAACACTTCCAGCACTGGTTCGGCGAGTTTATCTCCCAGTCGCGCCACGAGCTGGATCTGGCGCCGCCGGAGCCGCCGTATCAGGCCGGGGAAATCTACGAGCTGCTGCAGCAGGGTGAAGCGCTGCAGCGTCTGGGCGGGTTGCGCGTGCTGCGCGTCGGCGATCGCTGCTTCGTCAACGGCGAGCTGATCGACACCGACCAGCTGCAGGCAGCAGACGCCCTTTGCCAGCACTTCAGCGTCGACGCCGCCCTGCTCGGCGACGCGGTGGACGACCCGTCGTTCCTGGCGCTGCTGACCGCGCTGGTCAACAGCGGCTATTGGTACTTTAACGACTGAGTTCTCGGGGCGACGGCGCCTACTGAATATGTCTACCGGCCCGCTTATGCGGGCCTTTTCTTTGGGGGTAAAAAGTTGGCAACACTTCGACACATGGAAACAAAATATTAATAGTTGTGAAACCTAAACGAAATAATATTAACCTACCTTTTTAACACATTAACGAAATTTCATGGACGATGAAAAATGGAAAATTACGTAATACAAGGAAAGGTCATTAAATTACTACGTATGGACTACCCCAAAGTTAATCATTTTCATACGGATACACGCTTACTTTTAGACAGAACACAAGTATTGATTCAGAATATATCCTTTGAATACAAGCAGTTACTGGAAAATGCAAATCAGGTAATTGAGGATAAAAGGATCCAACCATTACAGCATCGCTTAAGCGCCTATGTGGATCTCGATATATTTCCCAGCGAAAACTCAACAAGCCAGAACGAAGCCATCTTCTATCATCAGTTTTACCCCACTCTTTCCGACATCGTTAACAATAACCTATCATTTATCCAATTCATTGAAAAAATAGGAAGTGAAATAACGAGACGCTCGTTCCCCTTTAGGAAAGCAAATATAAGAACTGTCCCCGATAAGGATGGCAGCTACACTGAATTCATTGATATTTCACTATTAAGCGAATCACTCTCCAACCTGCGAGAGTACGCAAAGGGAAATAGCGATGATAACAAATTATTTCATGCTATCATTTTCGCAGTCATGTTTATGCATATCCACCCTCTGCAAGATGGGAATGGACGCGCCGCCAGAATCCTTTTTAATCTCATGTTACAAATAAAGCCGCTTAGCTACCTCCCTCTTACTGAGCTTTGTCATTTTGCACGTAGTGGTTATGTACTTAGCTTACGCGAAGCCTTTTTATTTTCCGAATGGGACAATATTATTAAGTTTTATTGTAATTGCATCCACCTGCTTTACGACTCTGCAACGAGTGAGTTAACTAGCATGCAGTAAAAATTGCATGCTACTTAGCTAATTTAATGACAATGGAGTATTTATGTTAACTGAAAAAGACATTCTGTTAATCAAGACAACCACCATGACCGATACTCAGGTCGATAAAATCAGTACGCAGCGATAACTGAGCTTGGCATGAAATAGAATTTGTTTATCAAATAATTTTCAAGAGTATGGTGTGGGCCCGCATCATACTGTAAAGAAGATTAAAGGTAAAAAGATGGAAAAAATACTATTTTTATTGAAATATTTCAACAAGTCATCAAGTTACACAGTAAAACGTCAATTTTACACTTTGATTTTAATCTCGGTGATCGCCACATTTTTATTTTCTGTACAACCGGTAATTATGGCTTACCTAATTAATGCCATTGAGGAAAAGGAATTCAGTTTATCTCTTTCCATCATTACCCTTGCTATCAGTTATATCGCCATTATGAGCATGCGAAAGCTCTCTTCAGCATTAAACTTCATATTAATCACATCGCTACGTAACAACATCGTGATCAACATGACTGATAATTATTTTAAAAGCCTTTTCAATTTGAAAGAAGTAAATAGCCATGAAAATACGGGAGATATCACCCAACGTTTAAATCAGGCTATAGATGAATTGACAATTTTACTGAGGAATATCTCACACAACCTACTCCCCCCTCTATTTCAGCTAGGATTCAGCATTTCAATTATTTTATTATCCGGAGACTACCTCGTATCATCACTATTCTTAATTTATTTTATCCTTTACCTTCACACTAAGAAAAAGTTCAACAAAAAAATCTCTGAACTTTACTCTGATTTTTACTCTACCTCGGTAAAAAAGTACAGCATCATCACTGACAGCGTTAAGAACATGGAGGCTGCCAGAGTTTGCAATACATATGAATTTTTATTTAACAGATACAAAACACTCCTTAACAAGATTGAAGATAAACATGAGGCATTACTCAAAACAGATTTCAAACTCTTACTTATTGAAGCATTACTAAGTATCTTTTTCTTCGGCTCATCGTTTTTACTTTCTCTTTATTTTGTTATAAGCAAGGGGATTACCTTAGGTCACTTTGTCATGATAGCCTCTTACATCATGTTATTGGCGACTCCCTTAGAGAACATCGGTTCCATGTATACGGCGATGCAAAAGTCCACAGCATCCTTATATACATTTATTACATCAATCAAGCCGCCGACAACTCAAAACTCACACACCACCGATTTACAAGACACGGCAGTTTCGATCACGCTAAGAGATGTGCAATATTCATATGATAAAAACGGGACATATGCCATTAAAAATATGAACATTGAATTCTCGCACGCTGGTTTTTTCACTTTAACGGGACCTAGCGGAGCAGGAAAAAGCACGTTAGCAAAATTGATTTCAGGTGAACTGGAACCTGATGCGGGAAGGATATATTTAAACAGCAGTGAAATAAATTCACTCTCAATTAAGCAGCGAGCTGAAATAATTTTCCACGTCGCTCAAAATGACTATATATTTATGGATACACTCCGATTTAACCTGCAAATTTCGTGCCCAGATGCCTCTGATGAAAAACTCCTTATGGCTTTGAAGCACGCACAGCTCAATGACCTTCCACTTAATAACTCAACCTCGTTATTGGATCTCAGAATTGGCGACAATGGCATGACATTATCCGGAGGGCAGCGCCAGCGATTATCTTTGGCTCGACTGTTTTTACGTCAACCTAAAATTATCATTTTGGATGAAGTGACTTCATCTCTTGATATCATTAATGAAAGAGAGGTACTGGAAAACATCAAAGCCGCTTATCCATCTTCTATCGTGATTAATATCAGCCATCGACGTTCCACCTTCGATTACTCAGATGAAATCATCGTGCTGGATCAACAAGGCATTGCAGATAGGGGGGAGCTGTCCTCATTGGCTGATAGAAACATCTATATTCAATCCATTCTGCATAAAAATACATTGGACGCCGCTGTCTGAAAGAATCAATACCAAACGCCCCGACAGCATCAGTAGCGTAACCAGGCTCGTCATCCAATGTACCAATCATAAAGTTTTTATCCCTGGCGCGCCTGCGCGCGGTAATCCGCCAGTTCCCCCGCCGTCATGCCCGCCTGCTCCGCCGCCGCGCAAATCTGCCGCCAGGTATTGGCGTCTATCGGTATGCCCTGCTCCAGCCGCGCCGTGCGGTTGGCCTCTTCCCATTCTCCCGGCACCGCGATCGGCTGTTCGCCGCTCGGCGGCGAAGCCTTCACCCAACCGATAAACGCTTCGGCCTCGGCCTGCATTTGCGGGGCGTCGAAGGCCTGAGGATCGAGGATCAGGGTGGTCATGCAGTTGAAGATGGCGTCGCTGTCGGCTTTCAGCGTGGCGTCGTGGGTGGTGCGGCCGCCGGAGAGCGCGCCGCCGAGGATTTCGCACATCGCCGCCAGCGCGTAGCCTTTGTGCAAGCCGAACGGCAGCAGCGAACCGAACGGCGCTTCGTGCATCACCTTCGGTTCGGTAGTCGGCTGCCCGTGTTCGTCGATCAGATAGCCCGGCGCCACCGACAGCCCTTTGTTATAGGCCACCCGGGTTTTGCCGAAGGCGATACCGCTGGTGGCAAAATCCAACAGCAGCGGCGTGCGGCCCGGCCGCGGGAAAATGGCGCAGAACGGGTTGGTGCCGAAGCGGCGATCGCTGCCGCCGAACGGCGCCACCATCGGATCGCCCACCACGTTGACGAAGTGAATCGAGATAAAACCGGCGCGGGCGCACTGCTCCGCCCAATGGCCGATGCGGCCGATATGGTGCGCGTTGTGCAGCGCCACCGCCGCCAGCCCCAGCTTGCCGGCGCGTTCAATGCCCAGCGCCATTGCTTCGCTGGCCACCACCTGACCGAAACCGCGCGCACCGTCGAGCGTCAGCACCGCGCCGGCGTCGCGCACCACTTCGGCGTGCTGATTGAGCTGCAATTGCCCCTGCGCCAACGACGCCATGTAGCTGGGGATCATGCCGACGCCGTGTGAGTCGTGCCCGGCCAGATTGGCCTGCACCAGATGATCGGCCACCAGCTCTGCTTCGCGCGCCGTGCTGCCGGCCTGGCGCCAAATCGCCTGAACGAACTGCGCCAAATGCGGGCTGGCGATACGGTATTCGGTGCTCATCATGCGGTCCTTATGCGTGGGGAATGTGCTTCCACACTATGAGCAACGCCTTGTTGCAGCAAGCGATTATGATAATCGCAAGCGTCCCGTTTACCGCGCCCGCTCGGCGGCCAGCGCCGCGATGCGCATGATCACCGCCACCGCTTGCTCCATGCCTTCCAGCGTCACGAACTCGTGCTTGCCGTGGTAGTTGTAGCCGCCGGTGAACAGGTTCGGGCACGGCAGGCCGCGGAACGACAGCTGCGCGCCGTCGGTGCCGCCGCGGATCGGCTTCATCACCGGTTCGATGTCGCAGTCGCGCATCGCCTGCTGCGCCAGCGCAATCACGTGCGGGTGCTCCGCCACCTGTTCGCGCATGTTGTAATAGCTGTCTTCGATGCTCACTTCGATATAGCAATCGCGCGGCAAGCCTTTGCCGACCTCGCGGGCGATGTCCACCATCTTGCGCTTGCGCGCCTCAAACCCCTCGCGCTCGAAGTCGCGCAGGATATAGTGCATTTCGGCGCGCTCTACGCTGCCCTTGATGCTGCTGAGGTGATAAAAGCCCTGGTAGCCTTCGGTGGTCTCCGGCGCTTCGTCCGCCGGCAGCGCCTGATGAATGCGGGTGGCCAGCGACAGCGCGTTGACCATCACGCCCTTGGCGCTGCCGGGGTGCACGCTGTTGCCGAGGATTTTGATCGTCACCGAGGCGGCGTTGAAGTTCTCGCACTCCAGCTCGCCGACGCCGCCGCCGTCCACGGTATAAGCCCATTCGGCATTGAAGGCCGCCACGTCGAACAGCTGCGCCCCCTTGCCTACCTCCTCGTCCGGGGTGAAGGCTACGCGGATGTCGCCGTGCGGGATTTTGCGCGCACGCAGGCGCACCATGGCGGTGAGGATCTCGGCGATGCCGGCCTTGTCGTCGGCGCCCAGCAGCGTTTTGCCGTCGGTGGTGATCAGGGTTTGCCCCAGCATCTGGTGCAGGATCGGGAACATCACCGGCGACAGCACTTCATCGCCGATGCCGAGCGCGATGTCGCCGCCGCGATAGTTCTCGACGATCTGCGGATTGACGTGTTTGCCGCTGAAATCCGGCGAGGTATCCAAATGGGCGATAAAACCGACCGCCGGCACCGGCCAGGCGACGTTGCCCGGCCAGGTGCCCATCACGCAGCCGTGTTCGCTGAGCGACACCCGCTCGAAGCCGAGCGCGATCATTTCCTGCTGCAACGCACGCGCCAGCTTCAACTGCCCGTCGGTGCTCGGCACATGCTTTACGTTCGCTTTGGACTGGGTGTCGAAAGAGACGTAGTTGAAAAAGCGGTCAAGTAATTTGTCCATGGTAGCGGCCCCTCAGAATATCGCGTTTCATTATGCGGAACCGATCAGGATCAAATATTGCGTCAGGTCATTTTTAACCAGAATTCGCCAATATCATTAATCTTTGTGATGATTTCTGAGGGAAATAACACTGTCATCACAGGGTCATTTGTCGCTATCATGATGAAAAACGCGGCATCTGGGCCGGATCGGCTTTCAATTCCGGCATTCAGCGTCTATCATGCGCGCTCGAAAAATTTCCATTGGCGCAACTGGTTTGAGCTTCATTTGATCAGCGGGCATCCCGCAAGCTCCGGCAGTCTTTTCCAGTTGCGGTTCTATCTGCATTAGCCCACGGGATAGAGTAATACGATAAATGACTGAGACATCCTCTCGAGCACCCCTTGTTGAACTGCATGCCCTGAGCAAAGCGTTCGATGGCAAAACCATCATTGCCGATCTCGAACTGACGATTAACCACGGCGAATTCCTCACCATTCTCGGCCCCTCCGGCTGTGGCAAAACCACGGTGCTGCGCCTGATCGCCGGTCTGGAAGACGCCGATTTGGGCCGCATCGTGCTCGACGGCCAGGACATCACCGCCATTCCGGCCGAGCATCGCCACGTCAACACCGTGTTTCAGAGCTATGCGCTGTTTCCGCACATGTCGGTGTTCGACAACGTCGCCTTCGGCCTGCGCATGCAAAAGGTGCCGGCGGCGGAACTGACGCCGCGCGTCGAAGAGGCGCTGCGCATGGTGCAGCTGGATGCCTTCGCCCAGCGGCGGCCGGGCCAGCTCTCCGGCGGCCAACAGCAGCGCGTGGCCATCGCCCGCGCGGTGGTCAACAAGCCGAAGGTGCTGCTGCTGGACGAATCGCTGTCGGCGCTGGACTATAAGCTGCGCAAACAGATGCAGAACGAGCTGAAGGCGCTGCAGCGCAAGCTGGGCATCACCTTCGTGTTCGTCACCCACGATCAGGAGGAAGCGCTGACCATGTCGGATCGCATCGTGGTGATGCGCGAAGGCCGCATCGAGCAGGACGGCACGCCGCGCGAGATCTACGAAGAGCCGAAGAACCTGTTCGTCGCCAGCTTTATCGGCGAGATCAACATCTTCGACGCGGTGGTTCTGCAGCGCCTCGATCCGCAGCGGGTGCGCGCCAACGTCGAGGGCCGCGAGTGCGACATCTACGCCGATCTGCCGGTGGAGCAGGGCCAAAAGCTGAAGGTGCTGCTGCGCCCGGAAGACCTGCGGGTGGAAGAAGTGAACGACAGCGCGCAGCACGACGGGCTGATCGGCTACGTGCGCGAGCGCAATTACAAAGGCATGACGCTGGAATCGGTGGTCGAGCTGGAGAGCGGCAAAACGGTGATGGTCAGCGAGTTCTTCAACGAAGACGATCCGGACGTCGATCACTCGCTCAATCAGAAGATGGCGGTGACCTGGGTTGAAAGCTGGGAGGTGGTGCTGGCCGATGAAGAAATCGCGTAAAGTCTTCCAGAATGTGGTGATCGTCGGCGTCGTCGCCTGGCTGCTGCTGTTCGTGTTCATGCCGAACCTGATGATCATCGCCACCAGCTTCCTGACCCGCGACGACGCCAATCTGGTGCAGATGGTGTTCACGCTGGACAACTACCGGCGCTTGTTCGATCCGTTGTATGCCCAGGTGCTGCTGCACTCGCTGAACATGGCGCTGATCGCCACCCTGTGCTGCCTGGCGATCGGCTACCCGTTCGCCTTTATCCTGGCGCGCTTGCCGCAGAAGGTGCGGCCGCTGCTGCTGTTTCTGCTGATCGTGCCCTTCTGGACCAATTCGCTGATCCGCATCTACGGCCTGAAGCTGTTTCTCAGCACCCGCGGCTATCTCAACGACGCGCTGCTGTGGATCGGCGTCATCGACAAGCCGCTGCGCATCATGTACACCTCGGAAGCGGTGATCCTCGGCCTGGTGTATATCCTGCTGCCGTTTATGGTGATGCCGCTCTACTCCAGCATCGAAAAGCTCGATAAGTCCTGCCTGGAGGCGGCGCGCGATCTCGGCGCCGGCAAGCTGCAGACCTTTATCCGCATCATCGTGCCGCTGACCATGCCGGGCATTATCGCCGGCTGCCTGCTGGTGGTGCTGCCGGCGATGGGGCTGTTCTTCGTCGCCGATCTGATGGGCGGCGCCAAGAATCTGCTGATCGGCAACGTGATTAAAAGCCAGTTCCTCAATATCCGCGACTGGCCGTTCGGCGCGGCCACCAGCATCTGCCTGACGCTGGTGATGGGGCTGTTGCTGCTGGTCTATTACCGGGCCGCCCGCCTGCTGAACAAGAAGGAGGATCTGGCATGATCGGACGTCTGCTGCGCGGCGGCTTTATGGCGCTGGTATACGCCTATCTGTATATCCCGATCGTCATCCTGATCGTCAACTCCTTCAACGCCTCGCGCTTCGGCATCAGTTGGCAAGGAGCTACCACCCAGTGGTACAGCACGCTGCTCAACAACGACAGCCTGCTGCAGGCCGCCGGCCATTCGCTGACCATGGCGGTGCTCTCCGCCACCTTCGCCACGCTGATCGGCTCGCTGACCGCGGTGGCGCTGTACCGCTACCGCTTCCGCGGCAAGCCGTTCGTCGGCGGCATGCTGTTCGTGGTGATGATGTCGCCGGACATCGTGATGGCCATCTCGCTGCTGGTGCTATTCATGCTGCTGGGCATTTCGCTCGGCTTCTGGTCGCTGCTGTTCTCGCACATCACCTTCTGCCTGCCGTTCGTGGTGGTGACCGTCTACGCGCGCCTGAAAGGCTTCGACGTGAAGATGCTGGAGGCCGCGCGCGATCTCGGCGCAAGCGAGTTCACCATTCTGCGCAAGATCATCCTGCCGCTGGCGATGCCGGCGGTGGCGGCCGGCTGGCTGCTGAGCTTCACCCTGTCGATGGACGACGTGGTCGTCTCCTCCTTCGTTACCGGGCCGAGCTACGAGATCTTGCCGCTGAAGATCTATTCGATGGTGAAAGTCGGCGTCTCGCCGGAGGTCAACGCGCTGGCCACCATTTTGCTGCTGCTGTCGCTGGTGCTGGTGATCGCCAGCCAGTGGGTGATGCGCGATCGCGCGCCCAAGGCCGAATAATCCTCCCCGCCGGGCGCTGCGGCGCCCGGTTGTGATCCCCTTCACAATCGGCACCGGTTGTCACTCCCTGACCATCGGTGCCTATTTCCGCCCCGCCGATTGCAGCGGCGAAAACTTCCCCCTATAACTGAATCCAGGCAAGGTGCCTTATTTTTTCTCGCTTCCAGGGAGTTTATTCAGCAACGTCGTCATCCATTAAAATATAAAAAGGAACTGCCATGAAAGGTATTATCGATAATATCTTAAGCAAGCTGCAGCTTTTCTCCAAAGCCATGATGGGGCCGATATTTTTCCTGCCGGTGATCGGTCTGATTCTGGCGCTCAGTTCTATTCTCACCAATGCCACACTTATCAATGAACATTCCGCCGTGTTCTCTATCGGTAAAATGATCGGCGATACCTTCTGGCCGTTATTCGGCAATCTCGGGCTGATTTTCTGCATCGGCATTACCTACGGCCTGGCCAAAGACAAAAAAAGCGAAGCGGCGCTGGTTGCGGTGATGTGCTTTATCATGTTCCTCGGCGCCAATTCGTCTTATCTGCAACTCAGCGGCCACGTCGCGGCCAAGATCAACGGCGAATATTACGGCACCGGGCAGACTGAGCTGCTGGGCTTTACCGTGGTGGATATGGGCATTTTTCTCGGTCTTATCCTCGGCGTCACCATCGCCTGGGTGCACAACCGCCTGTGCAACGTCGAGCTCAACGGCGTGTTCTCGGTCTACGGCGGCGCCAAACTGGTGCTGATCGCCATGACGCCGATCATCATGCTGTACGCCGTCGCCTTCAGCTACCTGTGGCCGGCCATCTCACAGGGCCTGATCGCGCTGACCGGCTTTATGAAAAGCTCCGGCTCGCTCGGGGTTTTCGTCTACGGCTTCTTCGAAAAATTCCTCATCCCCACCGGGCTGCACCACTTTATCTGGTCGCCGTTCCAGCTCACCAGCATCGGCGGTTCGATCGTGCAGGACGGCCAGACCGTCTCCGGCTCGCAGGCAATTTTCCTGGCCTATATGCGCGACCCGAGCATCTCGCCGCTGATGAACGAGGCGCTGCGCTTCTCGCAGCAAGGGATGGTGACCATCTTCGGCCTGTCGGGCGCGGCATTGGCTTTCTATCACACCGCCAAACCGGAAAAGAAAATGCTGGCCAAGGCGATTCTGATCCCGGCCATCACCACCTCGATCCTGGTCGGCATCACCGAGCCGATAGAGTTCACCTTCCTGTTTATCTCTCCGCTGCTGTGGGTGATCCACGCCGTGTTGACCGCGCTGTCGCAGGTGGCCTGCAACCTGTTCCAGGTGCGCCCCTGGGGCGCCAGCGGGCTGGTCGAGTTCCTGGCCTACAACCTGCCGCTGCCGGTCTCCCTCACCCGCTGGCCGCTGTATGTGGTCATCGGCCTGGTGCAGTTTGCGGTGTATTACCTGGTGTTCAAAACGCTGGTGCTGAAGCTCAATCTGAAGACGCCGGGCCGCGAAGATGATCAGGACGTCAAACTCTATTCCAAACAGGATTACCGGAACCGCAAAAATAACCCGGACGAACTGAGCGGCATCATTATTCGCGCGCTGGGCGGCAAGGAAAACATTATTTCCGTCGACAACTGCTTCACCCGGCTGCGGGTGGAATTAAAGGATATGGCGCGGGTGGATGAAGCCGCGTTGAAAAGCACCGGCGCCAAAGGCGTGGTGAAGAATCGCCGTGAAGTGCAGGTGATTTACGGCGTCACGGTCAGCAAGGTCAAAAATCAGGTAGAGAAATATTTAGCGGCACTCTAACGCTTTATTAATGGGAGATATCGAATGAAATTAACCGTTCTCGGCGGCGGCGGCGTGCGTTCCCCGTTCCTCGCCAAATCCATCGCCTATAACGCCCATCGCATCGGCATTACCGAAGTGGTGTTTATGGATACCGATGAGCGCCATCTGGCGATCTACGGCGCCCTCGCGCAGGGCGTATTCCAGCGCATTCGCGGCGACATTGCTTTCAGCCTCAGCAGCGATGCGCGCCAGGCGCTGCAAGGCGCCGACTACATCATCACCACCCTGCGCATCGGCGGCGAGGAAGGCCGCATCCATGACGAGCGCATCGCGCTCAATCACCAGTTGCTCGGGCAAGAAACCACCGGCGCCGGCGGCTTCGCCATGGCGATGCGTTCGATTCCGGCGATCCTCGACTATTGCCGCCTGATCGAGCAGCTTTCCTCGCCGGACGCGGTGTTGTTCAACTTCACCAATCCTTCCGGCATGGTGACCGAGGCGATCATCAAATCCGGCTTCCAGCGCCGGGTCTACGGCATCTGCGACGCCCCCAGCGAGTTCATCCGCGAACTGGCCGAGCTGCTGGACTGCCGCGAAGACCAGCTGAGCGTCGACTGCTTCGGCCTCAATCACCTTTCCTGGTTCCGCAATGCACGCGTCAACGGCGAGCCGGTCACGGAACGGTTGCTGGCGGATCCGCGCCTGTATCGCGAAACCTGCATGAAATACTTCTCGCCGGAGCTGGTGGCGCTGTCGGACAACCTGATGCTCAACGAGTATCTCTACTATTACTACTACCGTGAGCAGGCGATCGCCGCCATCGTCGAGGGCGGCGAGACCCGCGGCGAACAAATTGCGGCGATCAACCGCCAAATGCTGTCGGCGTTGGGCGAGCTGGACATCCCCCGTCAGTTGGAGCATGCCTTCTCTGTCTACTTCAGCCATTACCTGCAGCGCGAAAATTCCTATATGCAGCGCGAGTCCAGCCAGGGCAAGGTGAAAACGCGTGAGATGCTGACGCTGCAACAGTTTATCGAACAGCCTGACAGCGGCGGCTATGCCGGGGTGGCGATCGATATTCTGGAGGCGGTCAACAGCGGCCGGCAAAAACGCGTGGTGGTATCGATGCAAAACCGCGACACGCTCGATTTTCTGCACCCGGAAGACGTGATCGAAATCAGCTGCGAATTGAGCAGCGCCGGCATTCAGCCGGTCAAAATGCGCGATATTCCCGACACCCAGAAGAACCTGATTTCGCAGGTGAAAGAGTACGAACGGCTGGCGGTGGCGGCGATCCTGACCGGTAACCGCCAGTTGGCCATCAAGGCGCTGATGGTGCACCCGTTGGTCAACTCCTACTCGCTGGCGAAAACGCTGGTGGAGGAGTACCTGCAGGCCCACCGTCAGTATGCCGGGCACTGGCGCTAAACGGCGCGGCGCGGCCGTCAGCGGCCGCGTCGTTCAAACCAGGCGGTGATCACATTCTCGAATCCCAACAGACAGTGGCCGAAAAACGGATTGGGATAGTAGATATCGTGATCGTATTTTTGCCGGTCCTCAAACAGAAAGGTCATGTCGGCCTGCTGCGCCAGCGGGCTGTCGCCGTCGCCGCAGAAGGCCGCCAACAGGATGCGGTTACGCTTCACCGCCTCGCTCCAGCTCAGCGCCGAGCCGCTGTTGCCCGACTTTGAAATCACGATCACCATATCGAAGCGAAAGCGCGTCTCACGGTCAAGAATGTCGAAATCCGGCCACAGCGACAGGTAACTGTCTACGCCCAGCGTCATAAACTTGTTGTACATATACTGCGCCACCAATTGCGAAAAACCGCTGCCGTGGATCAGGATCTTGCCGCTGTCGAGCAGATCGAGAAACTGCGCCGGCGGTGCCGCCGGCGTAGCGCGCTCCGCCTGATAGGCCGGCGCCATCGTCAGGTTGAATTTGATGAAATAGACCAGTTCGAGATAGCCGCGAAAGCCCAGCTTTTTGGCCAGCCGCACCAGCGTCGAGGGGGAACTGTAGCAGCGTGCGGATACCGCGCGGATGCCGTCGTCGATGCAGGCGTCCGGATTATCGAGAATGCAGTGCAAAATCGTCAGATCCGTCTTGCTGAGCTCCGCCTGGCTGAAGACCTGTTTGAAATTCATCGCCGCCCTCGTTTATTCGCCAAAATTATTGTTTCGCACGCGCTTCACCGCCTGTCCAGCGCGAGACAATCAAATTGTGATGCGCTTTAAGCCGCCAAACCCCTTGATTTGCCTGCGGGATAACCGCCTTTACCCACCCCGCCCCGCCCCCTATAATGGCCCCTTTCTGGGGTATGGCGCGGCCGAAAACGGCGGCTCATACGGGTTCGGCTCACGACTGCTGAAGGATACGCTGCATGAAAAAGTGGTCACATCTGCTCGCAGCCGGGATGATGGCGCTGAGTATCTGCTCTGCAAACGCCTCTGACGGCAAAACACTGTATTTCTATAACTGGACTGAATACGTCCCGCCGGGGCTGCTGGAGCAGTTCACCAAGGAAACCGGCATCAAGGTGATTTATTCCACCTATGAATCCAACGAAAGCATGTACGCCAAGCTCAAGACCTACAAAGACGGCGCGTACGATCTGGTGGTGCCTTCCACTTACTTCATCGCCAAGATGAGCAAGGAAGGCATGCTGCAAAAAATCGACAAGAGCAAGCTCAGCCACTTCAAGGATCTCGATCCTACCCTGCTGAACAAGCCGTTCGATCCCAACAACGACTACTCCATCCCCTACATCTGGGGCGCTACCGCCATCGGCGTCAACAGCGACGAGCAGGATCCCTCTACCGTTACCGCCTGGGCCGATCTGTGGCAGCCGCAGTACAAGGGCCGCCTGCTGCTGACCGACGACGCGCGCGAAGTGTTCCAGATGGCGCTGCTCAAGCTGGGCTATTCCGGCAACACCACCGACCCGAAAGAGATCGAAGCCGCCTATCACGAACTGCAGAAATTGATGCCGAACGTGCTGGCCTTCAACTCCGACAACCCGGGCAACCCGTTTATGGAAGGGGAAGTCAACGTCGGTATGGTGTGGAACGGTTCGGCCTTCGTGGCGCGCCAGGCCGGCACGCCGCTGGAGATCGTCTGGCCGAAGGAAGGCGGGATCTTCTGGATGGACAGCCTGGCCATTCCGGCCAACGCGCGCAACGTCGAGGGGGCGCTGAAGCTGATAGACTTCCTGCTGCGGCCGGAAATCGCGGTGCAGGTGGCGGAAACCATCGGTTACCCGACGCCGAACCTGGCGGCGAAGAAACTGCTGTCGCCGGAGATCGCCAACGACAAGTCACTCTACCCGGACAAGGCGGTGATTGAGCACGGCGAGTGGCAAAACGACGTCGGCGACGCCAGCACGCTGTATGAAAGCTACTTCCAAAAGCTGAAAGCCGGGCGCTAATACGCCCCGCCATCCCATCAGGGCGCGCAGTGCGCCCTGATGCCTTTCTCAGGGCCTGTCGGCCCGCGCCACCTTGCCCACCAGGAACTTGTGCACAAAGCGCGGCACCACTTCGCTGGCAAGACCGTAGTGCTTCTCGTCGAACTGGCTCTCCACCTGGCTTGGCTCCAGGTTCAGCTCCATCGCGTAGGCGCCGCCCAGCCGCGCCTCATGCACGAAGCCGGCCGCCGGGTAGACGTGGCCGGAGGTGCCGATGGCGACGAAGAAATCGGCCTTGCTCAGCGCCTGGTAAATGTCGTCCATGCCCAGCGGCATCTCGCCGAACCACACCACGTGCGGCCGCAGCGGCGCCGGGAACTGGCAGCAATGGCAACGGTCGTCAACGCTGAGATCGCCGGGCCATTCGAACACCTGCCCCGACTGGGTGCAGCGCACCTTCAGCAGTTCGCCGTGCATGTGCAGCACCCGCTTGCTGCCGGCGCGCTCATGCAGGTTATCGATGTTTTGCGTGACCAGCAGGAAGTTTTCCCCCAGCCACTCTTCCAGATCAGCCAGCGCGCGGTGCGCGGCGTTCGGGGCGATCTCCTCCGTCTGCAGCTGGCGGCGGCGTTCGTTGTAAAACGCCTGCACCAGCGCCGGATCGCGCTGAAAACCTTCCGGCGTGGCGACGTCCTCCACCCGGTGCTCTTCCCATAGCCCATCCGCGGCGCGGAAGGTGCGAATGCCCGACTCGGCCGAAATGCCGGCCCCGGTCAACACCACCACAAACGGCTTTTTCAGCTCGGCCGCCGCCATGGTGTCACGGTGAAAAATGCGTGAACGAAAGCGCTGATGCAGCACATGCTTACTCTTGCGAAACTGACACAGCCGATGGCGAGTGTGCATTAACTCTCTCCTTACTTTTCCCTGTTTACCAAATTGAGGAACGCTGCGCCGCGCACGCCGCCGGCGTCGCCATAGCGCGCCTTCTCGATGCGCGGCAGCCGGGCCACCCGCAGCAGGTGCGCCGGCAACCGCTGCGGCAACGCCTGGTAAATGGCGTCGAAGTTCGACAGCCCGCCGCCGATCACCACCAGGTGCGGATCCAGCACCGTCAGCAGGTTGCCCAGGCAGATCGCCAGCACGTCCATAAAGCGGTCGACGTGAGCCACCGCCTGCGCCTCACCCGCCTGATAATGCGCAATGATCTCGGTGGCGGGCAAGTGCCGGCCATAGAAATGGGCGTACATCCATTCGAAACCGCGGCCCGATATGTAATTTTCAATGCAACCCTGGTGGCCGCACCCGCAGGCGACGCGAGGCACATCACGCCCCAGCACTTCGAGCGCGTCCACCGGCAGGCGCAAATGGCCGAACTCGCCGGCGATATAGTTGCGCCCAGGCACCGTCTTGCCATCGACGATCAGGCCGCCGCCAACGCCGGTGCCGAGGATGATGCCCAGCACCGTCGGGTAGCGGCGAAACTCGTCGTCCCAGGCCTCCGACAGCGCAAAGCAGTTGGCGTCGTTGTCGACGCGCACCTCGCGCCCGATCAGCGCCGCCAGATCGCGGGGCAACGGCCGCCCCATCGCCGCCGGCACGTTGGCGGTAAACAGCGTGCCGTCATCGTCATTGGGCAGGCCCGGAATGCCGATGCCGACGCTGCCGCGCCGGCCACAGAACGCATCCGCCTCGAGGGTCAGATCGCCCAGCGTGGCCAGCAGTTGCCGGTAGTCTTCACGCGGCGTCGGCACCCGTTTTTGCCAAATGCGCTGCAGGTTGTCGTCGAATACCCCCAGCTCAATCTTGGTGCCGCCCATATCGAAACCGTAGTACATAACCCATCCCCAGGCTAAAAAAACGGGGCGGCATCGCTGCCTCCCCGTAGGTTTTATTGTCCGCTGAGCACCCGCGCCGGATCGATGCGGCTGGCGCGCCTCGCCGGATACCAACTGGCCAACAGGCTCAGCACGATGGCGGTCGCCAGCACGATCAGCACGTCCAGCCAGTGCAGCTCGGAAGGCAGGAAGTCGATGAAGTAGATATCGCCCGACAGGAAGGAGTGGCCGACCAGTTTCTCGATGCCCCGGATAATGTTGGTCAGCTGCAGCGAGGCGATCACCCCGATCACCACGCCGCTCAGGCTGCCCAGCAGCCCGGCCAGCAGCCCGTACCAGATGAAGATGGCGCGGATAAAGCCGTCTTTGGCGCCCAGGGTGCGCAGCACCGCGATGTCGGCGCTTTTGTCTTTCACCGCCATCACCAGCGTGGACACGATGTTGAAGCAGGCCACGCCGATCACCAGCACCATCGCCAGGTACATGATGGCGCGGATCATCTGGATATCGCGGTACATGTAGCCGTATTTGCCGATCCAGCTCTTGATGTAAATGTAGGCGTTGGTCACTTCGCCGGCGTCGCGCACCAGTTTGTTGGCGGCAAACACGTCGTTCATCTTGAGGGCGATACCCGTGACGCTGTCACCCATGTCGAGATACTGCTGCGCATCGGCCAGCGGCACCAGCGCCAGGCTGTGATCGAGCTGGCCGCTGAGCTGCAAAATGCCGGTCACGTGCAGACGGATGCGCTTCGGCTGCAGCAGCTTCATTTCCGGGTCGCTGTTGGGGATCATCACCGTCACATAGGCGCCTTGCTTCACGCCCAGCGCGTCGGCCACGCCCTTGCCAAGGATCACCTGCTGTTCGCCGGCCTTGAAGTTGGCCCAGGCATCACCCTGCACATACTGCGGCAGCGCGCTCAGCCGGCTCTCCTGCTGCGGATCCACGCCTTTGACTTCCACCGCGCGCAGCTGCGCGCCGTTCTCCATCAGGCCGGTAAAGTTGATGTACGGCGCGGCGGCCACAATGCCCGGCACCTTCTCCACCCGCTGCAGAATCGACGGCCAGCCGCTGAACGGCTGATTGACCGGTTCGAGTTCGCCGTGCGGTACCACCGCCAGAATGCGGTTTTTCAGCTCGCGCTCAAAGCCGTTCATCGCGCTCAGGCCGACGATCAACACCGCTACCCCCAGCGCGATACCGATGGTGGAGATGACCGAAATCAGCGACACCATGCCGCCGCGTTTACGGCCGCGGCTGAAACGCAGGGCCGTCAGGAAGGACAGTGAGGCTCCCGCCATTACTCGGCCCCCATCAGGGTCAGTTGCGCCTGCAGGTGGCCGTCGGCCATTTCCAGCTGGCGGCTCAGGCGCTTGGCCAGCTGCAGATCGTGCGTCACCACCAGAAAAGCGGTGCCCTGACGCACGTTCAGCTCGCCCAGCAGATCGAAGATGCTGTCCGCGGTGCGTTTGTCCAGGTTGCCGGTCGGTTCGTCCGCCAGCACCAGCGCCGGATTATTGACCAGCGCGCGCGCGATCGCCACGCGCTGACGCTCGCCGCCGGAAAGCTCGGACGGGCGGTGTTTGCTGCGTTTTTCCAGCCCGACCGCCCCCAGCATCTCCCGCGCCTTCTCCTGCGCCTGCGCCGGCTTGGCGCCGCCGATCAGCAGCGGCATGGCGGCGTTTTCCAGCGCGGTGAAGTCCGGCAGCAGATGGTGAAACTGATAGATGAAGCCGAGCTGGCGGTTGCGCAGCTCGGCCTTGGCCGCCGAAGACATGGCGTTCAGCGATGCGCCCTTGAAGATCACCTCGCCGGAGGTCGGCGAGTCCAGCCCGCCCAGCAGGTGCAACAGGGTGCTCTTGCCGGAACCCGAGCTGCCGACGATCGCCATCATCTCGCCCTGCGGCATGGCAAAGCTGACGTTGCGCAGCACGTCGGTGTGCAGATTGCCTTCCTGATAGGTCTTGCACAGGTTGTCACACTGCAGCAAAAGATGGTTACTCATAACGTAAAGCCTCAGCGGGTTGTACGGCGGCAGCGCGCCATGAAGGATAAAGCGTGGACAACAGGGAAACCGCCATCGCCACCACGGCGATGATCGTCACCTGCAGCGGATCGACCGCCACCGGCAGCGAAGCGCCGTCGATCAGGGCGCCGAGGATCGGCATCAGGTTATTCAGGTTGGTGGCCAGCAGCACGCCGAGCAGCGTGCCGAGCAGCGAGCCGATGATGCCGGCGCTGGCGCCCTGCACCATAAACACCGACATGATCTGGCGGCGGGTCAGCCCCTGGGTCTGCAGAATGGCGACCTCGCCCTGCTTCTCCATCACCAGCAGGCCGAGCGAGGTAATGATGTTAAACGCCGCCACCGCCACGATCAGGCTGAGCAGCAGCCCCATCATATTCTTCTCCATGCGCACCGCCTGGAACAGCTCGCCCTTGCGATCGCGCCAGTCTTTCCAGACCGTGCCCGCCGGCAACGGCTGTTGGCTGAGGGTATCGACCGCCAGCGGCTGCTGCAGGAACAGGCGCCAGCCGGTGATGTTGCCGGCCGGGTAGCGCATCAGGCGCGAAGCGTCCTGTTGGTTGACCAGCAGCTGATAGCCGTCCACCTCGCTGTTGGCGTGGAAGGTGCCGATGAGGGTGAACAGGCGCTGGCTGGGAATGCGGCCCATCGGCGTGAACTGGCTGGCGCTCGGCACCATCACGCGCAGCGAATCGCCGCGTTTGACGCCGAGTTGCCCCGCCAGCTGTTCGCCGATGATGATGTTGTATTGGCCCGGCTGCAGCTGCTGCTGCTTGACGTTGACCAGATACGGGGTCAGCGGATCGGCCTCGTCGGGATTGACGCCGAGCATCACCCCGACCGCCACGCTGCGGGCGCTTTGCAGCACCACGTCACCGGTGGTCAGCGGCGCAACGCGCGTGACGCCCTGCAGCTTCTGCACCTCGGAGGCCGGCAGCTGCTGCGGGTTGACCGATCCTTGCGGGCTGGTGATCAACGCCTGCGGCATCAGGCCGAGGATGTTGTTCTCCAGATCCTTTTCGAATCCGTTCATCACCGACAGCACGGTGACCAACGCCATCACCCCCAGCGTAATGCCGATGGTGGAAAGCCAGGAAACAAACCGCCCGAAGCGGTCTGAGGCTCGCCCGCGCATGTAGCGCAGGCCAATGAATAACGCGACAGGTTGATACATGAAATCCGTTTGATAGCCGTGGCTTAAGCAAAGTGATCATGGATGATAAAGGCTCTCCCTCGTTTAGGGAACACCCGACGGCCTTTTATTGCGTGGCGCAGAGGAGAACGGCGGCGGCAGATGAGCGCAATATTGACCCGTCGCCGCAAAAAGTCGACGGCGTCAACCGGTTAAATAATCGGCAAAAAAGCGATGAGCAGCGCTTTTTGCTGTGTCAGTTTGCCGGCCGCTGGGCTACTATAAACAGCATAAAGGCGCTGGGTTATCCGTGCCGGAACGCCCTCTAACACATTGATTAAAGATACCTGAATGAGCACTTCCGATAGCCGTAACCGTTCCTCATCCCCTCGTTATTCTCTGCCCGATCGCGCAGGCGATCTGCGCCAGCTGGGGCAACTGACCGGCGCGGCCTGCGCCGTGGAGTGCGCCGAGATCGTCGAACGCCACCCTGGCCCGGTGATGCTGATCGCGCCGGACATGCAAAACGCCCTGCGGCTGCGCGACGAGATCCAGCAGTTCACCGACCAGATGGTGACCACGCTGTCCGACTGGGAAACCCTGCCGTATGACAGCTTCTCGCCGCATCAGGAAATCATCTCGGATCGTTTGTCGAGCCTGTATCATCTGCCGACCATGGCGCGCGGCGTGATCATTTTGCCGGTCAATACCCTGATGCAGCGCGTCTGCCCGCACGAGTTCCTGCACGGCCACGCGCTGGTGATGAAGAAAGGCCAGCGCCTGTCGCGCGACAAGCTGCGCGCGCAGCTGGAACAGGCCGGCTATCGCAGCGTCGATCAGGTGATGGAGCACGGCGAATTCGCCACCCGCGGCGCGCTGCTCGATCTTTACCCGATGGGCAGCGATGAGCCTTACCGCATCGACTTTTTCGATGACGAAATCGACAGCCTGCGCATCTTCGACGTCGATACCCAGCGCACGCTGAGCGAAGTCGAGGCCATCAATCTGTTGCCGGCCCACGAGTTCCCCACCGACAAGAACGCCATCGAGCTGTTCCGCAGCCAGTGGCGCGAGCAGTTTGAGGTACGCCGCGACGCCGAGCACATCTATCAGCAGGTCAGCAAAAGCGCCTGGCCAGCCGGCATCGAATACTGGCAGCCGCTGTTCTTCAGCCAGCCGCTGCCGTCGCTGTTCAGCTACCTGCCGGCCAACACGCTGATCGTCAATACCGGCGATCTGGAGGGCGCCGCCGAGCGCTTCTGGCAAGACGTCAACCAGCGTTACGAAAGCCGCCGCGTCGATCCGATGCGCCCGCTGCTGGCGCCGGATACGCTGTGGCTGCGCGTCGACGCGCTGTTCGGCGAGCTGAAGGCCTGGCCGCGCATCGCGCTGAAAACCGATGAGCTGCCGGCCAAGGCCGGCAATACCAATCTGGACTACCATGCCCTGCCCGATCTGGCGGTGCAGGCGCAGCATAAATCCCCGCTGGATAACCTGCGGCGCTTTATCGAAGGCTTCGACGGCAGCGTGATTTTCTCCGTCGAGAGCGAGGGGCGGCGTGAAACGCTGCAGGATCTGCTCGGCCGCATCAAGCTGGCGCCGGCGCTGATTCAGCGCCTCGATCAGGCGGAAACGGCGGGCCGTTACATGATGGTCGGCGCCGCCGAACACGGCTTCCTCGACGGCCTGCGCCGGCGGGCGCTGATCTGCGAAAGCGATCTGCTCGGCGAGCGCGTCAGCCGCCGCCGGCAGGACAACCGGCGCACCATCAACACCGATACCCTGATCCGCAACCTGGCGGAGCTGCATCCCGGCCAGCCGGTGGTGCACCTGGAGCACGGCGTCGGCCGCTACGTCGGCCTGACCACGCTGGAGGCCGGCGGCATCAAGGCCGAGTACCTGATCCTCTCCTACGCCGGTGAGGACAAGCTGTACGTGCCGGTTTCTTCGCTGCATCTGATCAGCCGCTACGCCGGCGGCGCGGACGAAAACGCGCCGCTGCACAAACTGGGCGGCGACGCCTGGACGCGCGCGCGGCAGAAAGCGGCCGAGCGGGTGCGCGACGTGGCGGCGGAGCTGCTGGATATCTACGCCCAGCGCGCCGCCAAAGCCGGTTTCGCCTTCAAACACAACCGCGAACAGTACCAGCTGTTCTGCCAGAGCTTCCCGTTCGAAACCACGCCGGATCAGGAACAGGCGATCAATGCCGTATTGAGCGACATGTGTCAGCCGTTGGCGATGGATCGCCTGGTGTGCGGCGACGTCGGCTTCGGCAAAACCGAAGTGGCGATGCGCGCCGCCTTCCTGGCGGTGGAAAACGGCAAGCAGGTGGCGGTGCTGGTGCCGACCACCCTGCTGGCGCAGCAGCACTTCGACAACTTCCGCGATCGCTTCGCCACCTGGCCGATCCGCATCGAGATGATGTCGCGCTTCCGCAGCGCCAAAGAGCAGCAGCAGGTGCTGGACGACGCGGCAGAAGGCAAGGTGGACATCATCATCGGCACCCACAAGCTGTTGCAGAGCGATCTGCGCTGGAAAGACCTGGGGCTGCTGATCGTCGATGAGGAGCACCGCTTCGGCGTGCGCCACAAGGAGCGCATCAAGGCGATGCGTGCCGACGTCGATATCCTGACGCTGACCGCCACGCCGATCCCGCGTACCCTGAACATGGCGATGAGCGGCATGCGCGATCTGTCGATCATCGCCACCCCGCCGGCGCGCCGCTTGGCGGTGAAGACCTTCGTGCGCGAATACGACAGCCTGGTGGTGCGCGAGGCGATCCTGCGCGAAGTGCTGCGCGGCGGCCAGGTTTACTACCTCTACAACGACGTCGAAAACATCGAGAAAGCGGCGCAGCGCCTGGCGGAGCTGGTGCCGGAAGCGCGCATCGCCATCGGCCACGGCCAGATGCGCGAGCGTGATCTGGAACGGGTGATGAACGATTTCCACCACCAGCGCTTCAACGTGCTGGTGTGCACCACCATCATCGAAACCGGCATCGATATTCCCAGCGCCAACACCATCATCATCGAGCGCGCCGATCGCTTCGGCCTGGCGCAGCTGCACCAGCTGCGCGGCCGCGTCGGGCGCTCGCACCACCAGGCTTACGCCTATCTGTTGACGCCAAACCCGAAAGCCATGGGCACCGACGCCCATAAACGGCTCGAGGCCATCGCGTCGCTGGAAGATCTCGGCGCCGGTTTCGCGCTGGCGACCCACGATCTGGAGATCCGCGGCGCCGGCGAACTGCTGGGCGAAGACCAGAGTGGCCAGATGACCACCGTCGGCTTCTCGCTCTACATGGAGCTGCTGGAAAGCGCCGTCGATGCGTTGAAAAATGGCCGCGAACCGTCGCTGGAAGATCTCACCAGCAGCCAGACCGAGGTGGAACTGCGCATGCCGACGCTGCTGCCGGAAGATTTCATTCCCGACGTCAATACCCGCCTGTCGCTGTACAAGCGCATCGCCAGCGCGAAGAGCGACGGCGAGCTGGATGAGCTGAAAGTCGAGCTGATCGACCGCTTCGGTCAGTTGCCGGACGCGGCGCGCAACCTGTTGCAGTGCGCGGCGCTGCGCCTGCATGCGCAGAAGCTGGGCATCAAACGCATCGAGAGCAACGAGCGCGGCGGCTTTATCGAGTTCGGCGACAACAACCGCGTCGATCCCGGTTATCTGATCGGCCTGTTGCAGGGCAATCCGCAGGTTTACCGCCTGGACGGCCCGAGCAAGCTGAAGTTCACGCTCGATCTGGCCGATCGCCAAAAACGCCTGGCGTTCACCGAAGAGCTGCTGGACGCCTTCCGCGAACACACGCTGGCGGCCTGAGGCCACGCGCCCCGCTCGCCGGGGCGCACGCTCCCATCCCCGGCTGCGGCCGGGCGGTTCTATCTTATCGCCAAGCCTTCTATCCCTCCCCAGGCGCTTCAGGCTACTCTGTGCCCTGTGTTATCGGGGGAGAACCGCATGAATATCGACGATGAACTGCAGGCGCTCAGCGAACAGGAAGCGACGCTGGCCTTTACCCATTTTGATGCCGCCACCGCCTGGGAACTGGGCGCGGCGCTGAAAACCGCCGCCGAGCGGCGCGGCCTGAGCATCGCCATCGAGATCCAACTGGCCGGGCAAACGCTGTTTTATTACGCCATGCCGGGCGCCACGCCGGACATCGCCGACTGGGTGCGGCGCAAGCGCAATCTGGTGAATCATTTTCACAAAAGCTCTTACGCCATCGGCCTGCGCCTGCAGCAGCGGCAAACGTCGCTGGAGGAACGCTACGGGCTGAGCGTGCGCGACTATTCGGTGCACGGCGGCGCCTTCCCGCTCACCCTGACCGGCCTCGGCTGCGTCGGCAGCATCAGCATTTCCGGCGCGCCGCAGAAGGAAGATCACCAGCTGCTGGTAAGCACTTTAGCCCACTTTCTCGGCTTATCCCTTCCCGCGCTCCACTAGCCGTTAAAACCTCGATTATTCCTTTCCTTTCCAGCCGCAGAATCTGCGGCTGACTTATCTGTTATCGGCATTTAGCCCCAAACAAAAGGGCGACTCTCCGATTTCCTGCGCCAAATTGACACAGGTCTGGTAATCCGCTGAACAAAAGGCGTATGGTATCTGTCACGTGACAAGACGGACCTCATCGGGCCCGCCATTCCTTTCACTTTTGAAGATTTGGTACGCACCGTAGATGAAAACGCATGAAATAAACAAAATTCGCCCCTTCAGCGCGCTGATAGACGCCTGCTGGCGGGAACCTTATAGCCTGGCGCGGTTGCTGAAAGACGCTATCGCCGGGGTGACGGTCGGCATTATCGCCATCCCGCTGGCGATGGCGCTGGCGATCGCCAGCGGCGTGCCACCGCAGTACGGCCTGTATACCGCCGCCATCGCCGGCATCGTCATCGCCGTCAGCGGCGGTTCGCGCTACAGCGTCTCCGGCCCCACCGCCGCCTTCGTGGTGATCCTGTATCCGGTTTCGCAGCAGTTCGGCCTGGCCGGCCTGCTGGTCGCCACGCTGATCTCCGGAGTATTTCTGCTGCTGATGGGGCTGGCGCGCCTGGGCCGGCTGATCGAGTACATTCCGCTGCCGGTGACGCTCGGCTTTACCTCCGGTATCGCCATCACCATCGCCACCATGCAGATCAAGGACTTCTTCGGCCTGCAGCTGGCGCACACGCCGGAAAATTACGTCGGCAAGCTGCACGTCCTGCTGCAGGCGCTGCCGACGCTGGATTTCGGCGATACCCTGATCGGCGCGGTGACGCTCTTGATCCTGATCTTCTGGCCCAAGCTCGGCCTGCGGGTGCCTGGCCACCTGCCGGCGCTGCTAGCGGGCACTGCGCTGATGGGGCTGCTGGCGCTGTTTGATCACCCGGTGGCGACCATCGGCTCGCGCTTCAGCTACCTGCTGGCCGACGGCAGCAGCGGACAGGGCATCCCGCCGATCCTGCCGCAGTTGCTACTGCCCTGGGATCTGCCGGGCGGCGGCGGGCAGCCGTTCACCCTGAGCTGGCAAACCGTTTCCGCCCTATTGCCGGCGGCGTTTTCGATGGCGATGCTCGGCGCGATCGAATCGCTGCTGTGCGCGGTGGTGCTCGACGGCATGACCGGCAAGAAGCACAACTCGAACAGCGAACTGATCGGCCAGGGCGCGGGCAACATCATCGCGCCGTTCTTCGGCGGCATTACCGCCACCGCCGCGATTGCCCGTTCGGCGGCCAACGTGCGCGCCGGCGCCACCTCGCCGGTGTCCGCCATCATCCACGCGCTGCTGGTGCTGCTGGCGCTGCTGGTATTGGCGCCGTGGCTCTCTTACCTGCCGCTGGCGGCGATGGCGGCGCTGCTGCTGATGGTCGCCTGGAACATGAGCGAGGCGCACAAGGTGGTTTACCTGCTGCGCCGGGCGCCGAAGGACGACATTCTGGTGCTGCTGCTGTGCATGTCGCTGACGGTGCTGTTCGACATGGTGATCGCCATTACCGTGGGCATCGTGCTGGCGTCGCTGCTGTTTATGCGCCGTATCGCCCGTATGACAAAGCTGAGTGAGCTGAACGCCGACCACGGCCGCCTGGTGCTGCGGGTGAACGGCCCGCTGTTCTTCGCCGCCGCCGAGCGCATCTTTACCGAACTGCTGGCGCGCAGCGAAGGCTACCGCACGATCGTGCTGCAGTGGGATGCGGTGCCGGTGCTCGACGCCGGCGGCCTGAGCGCCCTGCGGCGCTTTATCGACGAGCTGCCGGCGGACAAAAAGCTGGTGATCACCGACGTGCCGTTCCAGCCGCTGAAAACCCTGGCGCGCGCGCGGGTGCAACCGATCGAGGGCCGCCTGCAGTTCTACCCGACGCTGCCGGAAGCGCTGGCGGCCACCGGCGCCTAAACGTAAAAAAGCCCGACGAGTCGGGCTTTTTTTATGGCGACGAGCGCTTAGTTGCTGGTATCCAGCTCCGGGAAGCTCTTCACCAGGTCGTCGATGGCTTTCATCTGTGCCAGGAACGGCTCCAGCTTGTCCAGCGGCAGCGCGGACGGGCCGTCGCACTTGGCGTTGTTCGGATCCGGGTGCGCTTCGAGGAACAGACCGGCCAGGCCGACCGCCATGCCGGCGCGCGCCAGCTCGGCCACCTGAGCGCGACGGCCGCCGGACGCGGCGCCGAACGGATCGCGGGTCTGCAGCGCGTGGGTCACGTCGAAGATCACCGGATGGCCGCCGGTCACGTTCTTCATCACGTTGATGCCCAGCATGTCGACCACCAGGTTGTCATAGCCAAAGTTGCTGCCGCGATCGCACAGGATCACCTGGTCGTTGCCGCCCTCTTTGAACTTGTCGACGATGTTGCCCATCTGCCCCGGGCTGACGAACTGCGGCTTCTTGACGTTGATCACCGCGCCGGTTTTCGCCATCGCTTCCACCAGATCGGTCTGGCGCGCCAGGAAGGCCGGCAGCTGGATCACGTCAACCACTTCGGAAACCGGCTGCGCCTGCGCCGCTTCATGCACGTCGGTGATGATTTTCACGCCGAAGGTTTTTTTCAGCTCTTCGAAGATCTTCATCCCTTCTTCCAGGCCCGGACCGCGGTACGAGTGGATGGAAGAGCGGTTGGCCTTGTCGAAAGAGGCCTTGAATACGTAAGGAATGCCCAGTTTTTGCGTCACGGTGACGTAGTGTTCGCAGATGCTCATCGCCAGATCGCGCGATTCCAGCACGTTCATACCGCCAAACAGCACAAACGGCAGATCGTTTGCTACGTCGATATCGCCAATGCTAACCACTTTCTGTTTCATGCTTTCGCCTTTGTTAAGGTTGTAACCGTCGCCTTGCACACTGCGCGGAGTCATTGAATTAATGCAGCGTCACCTGTTTCGGCTCAATCGAATGGATCTGCACTTTGATCACTTCGCTGACCGGGTCTTCAGGACACTGCTCGACAAAATAGTTGAGATCGGAAATCGCGATATGGTTGCACTCCAGCTGGGCGTAAATCAGCCCGCGGTCGCGGATCTCGTACGGATCTTCCGGATCGAAGCACAGCACCGTTTCGCTGGTGCGCAGCGCCATTTCCAGCTGTTTTTCTTCCATCAGAGCGGCCTTCAGCGTATCGAGCATCTTGCGCACCACCATGATGTTCTCCGACTCGTCGAGGTCGTCGTCTTCCAGCTCGGCGCCCAGCCCCAGGTTGCCCTTGATCCACACTTCCAGCTGGTGTTCGCTCAGGGTTTCGCCGTTAAGCGGGTTGATCAGCCACAGCTCCTCGTCCAGCCAGTCGGCGCGCAGGATCAGCTGAGTGGGGAAAATCACCGGCAGCAGCGGCAGATCCAGCGCGTTGGCGATGTGCAGGAAAATGGTGCCCAGCGAGACCGGCGTGCCCTGCCGCCCTTCCAGCACCTTGTCCAGCCAGATGGCGTCCGACAGGCGGTACACGCCGCTGGCGCCGCCGAAGCCCCAGGTCTTGTAAAACAGCTCGATGAGCGCATCCAGTTGCTGCTCCTGAGTGATATCGGCCGGCACCGCCGCGCGCGCTTCGTCTACCAGCTGTTGCAGCTTGCGCTCCACGTCGGCAGCCGGGAAATCGCGCCGCACCGACTGCGACACCAGGATCACCCCTTCGCTCAGCGGCGAGGCGTTAAATTCAAAATCAGCAATGCTACTCATAGGTATCCCATCAGAAACGGTATTTTCGTCGTGGCAAGTTTAATTATCAGGTACAGGCAGCCCAACGCCAGCACGAACGCCACGGTTCGCAGCCGCTGACTTTTGGTCTTCTTGCCCAATGCGACGTAGCCAAGCAGGATATAGATAATAACGCCAAACAGCTTCTCGGTCAGCCATGAGTCCATACCCAGCAGCGGATAAAACCCGAACGTCACCACCAGCGCGATGCCGCTGACAAACAGCAGCGTGTCGTTCAGGTGCGGCGCTACCTTGACCCAGCGGCGGCCCATGATCGGCGAGCGGCGCCACTGCCAAAAGAAACGCAGCACAAACAAGGTAATACTGATGGCGACCGTCAGCAAATGGAAATGTTTCAACGCGGTGTATGCAGTCATGATGCTCCCTTAAATGGCCCGGGCGTCGTTATTATCAGTGGCGATTATCCCGGCCATTGGCCGAGCGTCACGCGGTCGTTGTCGCCGTAATCGCGGTGGGTGGCGACAGCGGAAAATCCGGCGGCCTGCAGCAGCGCGCGCACGCTCTCGCCCTGCTGCCAGCCATGTTCCAACAGCAGCCAACCCTGCGGCTGCAAATGGTGCGGCGCCTGGCCCACGATGGCGGCCAGATCCGCCAGCCCATGATCGGCGGCGACCAGCGCGCTGCCCGGCTCGAAGCGCACGTCGCCCTGCGACAAATGCGGATCGGCGGCGTCGATATAGGGCGGATTGCTGGCGATCAGCGCGAAGCGTTGCCCCGCCACCGGCGCAAACCAGCTGCCCTGTAGAAATCGGACGTTGTCGATCTTCAGCTTGCGCGCATTATGCTGCGCCAGCGCGACCGCCTCCGGCTGCACATCGACGCCGATTGCCGAACAATCCGGGCGCTCGCTGGCCAGCGCCAGCGCGATGGCGCCGGTGCCGGTGCCGAGATCGAGGAAATGGCAGGGTTGCGGCGGCAGGCGCGCCAGCGCCAGTTCCACCAGGCATTCGGTATCCGGGCGTGGGATCAGCGTTGCGGGCGAAACCGACAGCGGCAGCGACCAAAACTCGCGCTCGCCCACCAGATAGGCCACCGGCTCACCGCGTTCGCGGCGCGCCAGCAGCGTCTCCAGTTGCTGTTGCTGCGGCGGCGTCAGCAGGGTTTCCCCGAACGCCATCAGGAAAGTTCTGGCCTTGCCGGTCACGAAACCCAACAGGATTTCCGCGTCGCGCCGGGCGCTGTCACTGTGGGTCAAACGTGCGGCGGCGGCTTTCAGCCAGTGTTGATAGTCCATCACTCTTGCTCGGCGGACAGCGCAGCCAGCTGGTCGGCCTGATACTCCTGCACGATCGGCTGGATCAGCATGTCCAGTTTGCCTTCCATCACCTCGTCCAGACGGTAGAGCGTCAGGTTGATGCGGTGGTCGGTCACCCGCCCCTGCGGGAAGTTGTAGGTGCGATTGCGGTCGGAACGATCGCCGCTGCCCAGCAGGTTGCGGCGAGTGGACGCCTCGGCCTGCTGGCGCTTGGCCATCTCGGCGGCGCGAATGCGCGCGCCCAGCACCGACATCGCCTTGGCTTTGTTTTTGTGCTGTGAACGTTCGTCCTGGCACTCCACCACGATGCCGGTCGGCAGGTGGGTGATGCGGATCGCCGAGTCGGTGGTGTTAACGTGCTGGCCGCCGGCGCCGGAGGAGCGGAAGGTGTCGATTTTCAGATCGCCCGGGTTGATGTCCGGCAGATCGGCTTCCGGCACTTCCGGCATCACCGCCACGGTGCAGGCGGAGGTGTGGATGCGCCCCTGGGATTCGGTTTCCGGCACGCGCTGCACGCGGTGGCCGCCGGATTCAAACTTCAGCTGGCCGTACACGCCATCGCCGGAGACTTTGGCGATCACTTCCTTGAAGCCGCCGTGTTCGCCTTCGTTGGCGCTCATCACCTCGACGCGCCAGCGGCGGCCTTCGGCGTAACGACTGTACATGCGGAACAGATCGCCGGCGAAGATCGCCGCCTCATCGCCGCCGGTGCCGGCGCGCACTTCGAGGAAGCAGCTGCGCTCATCGTCCGGATCTTTCGGCAGCAGCAACACCTGCAGCTGCTGCTCCAGCTCTTCGCTGGCCGCCCGCGCCTGTTTCAGCTCTTCCTGCGCCATCTCGCGCATCTCCGGATCGTCCAGCATCATTTCCGCCGTCTCCAGATCCTCCTGCACCTGACGCCATTCCAGGAAGCAGCGGCTGACGTCGGTCAGCTGCGCGTATTCTCGCGACAGCGCGCGGAACCGGTCTTGGTCGGCGATAACGCCGGCATCGCCGAGCAGCGCCTGCACTTCTTCATGGCGCTCTTGTAACGCTTCCAGTTTGGCAACAATAGAAGGCTTCATGCGTGGTAATAAACCCTGTTAATAGAGAAAACTAATGCTGATCCAGCCCGAGGCTGTCGCGTAATAACTGCAACCGCTCCACGTCGCCGTCGCCGGCGGCCTGCTGGAGGGATTTGGTGGGGGCATGAATAAGACGGTTGGTCAGTTTATGGGCCAGCTCGTGTATCACCTGCTCCACGTTGGCGCCCTGCGCGATGGCGGCCAGCGCTTTGGCCTCCATCTCTGCGCGAATTTGGTCGGCCTGCGAACGGTAGTCGCGGATGGTTTCCACCGCGCCCTGCGAGCGCAGCCAGGCCATGAAGTTGGTGCTTTCCTGCTGCACGATCGATTCCGCCTGCACCGCCGCCGCTTTGCGCTGCGCCAGATTGCTTTGAATGATGGCGTGCAGATCGTCCACGCTGTACAGATAGGCGTTGGCCAGTTTGCCGACCTCCGGTTCGATGTCGCGCGGTACGGCGATATCCACCAGCAGCATCGGCTGGTTGCGGCGCGCCTTCAGCGCGCGCTCCACCATGCCCTTGCCGATGATCGGCAGCGGGCTGGCGGTGGAACTGATGATGATGTCGGCGTCCGCCAGACGTTCGTCGATCTCAGGCAGGGTGATCACCTCCGCGCCGACCTCGTCCGCCAGCAGCTGCGCGCGCTCGCGGGTGCGGTTGGCAATGATCATGTGCCGCACTTTATGCTCGCGCAGGTGGCGCGCCACCAGCTCGATGGTTTCGCCGGCGCCCACCAGCAATACGTTGAGATCGGCCAGCGATTCGAAGATCTGGCGCGCCAGCGTACAGGCGGCGAACGCCACGGAAACCGCGCTGGCGCCGATGTCGGTTTCGGTGCGCACGCGCTTGGCGACAGAGAAGGATTTCTGGAACAGACGCTCCAGCTCGCCGGAGAGCGACTGGCCGCGTTGCGACTCGGCGAAGGCCTTTTTCACCTGGCCGAGGATCTGCGGTTCGCCCAGTACCAATGAGTCCAACCCGCTGGCCACCCGCATCAGATGGCTGACCGCGTCGTTGCCCTGATGCCAGTACAGGCTTTTCTTCACCTCTTCCGGACGCAGGTTGTGATAGGCGCACAGCCAGGCGACCAGTTGCTCGTGCATGTGTTCCTGCTGCTCTACGCTGAGGTACAGCTCGGTGCGGTTGCAGGTGGACAACACGACGCCGCCCTGCACCAACGGTTGTTGGAGCAAGCTGGTCAGCGCCTCATCGATGGACTCTGGCGAGAAGGTCACCCTTTCACGCAGAGAAACCGGAGCGGTTTTGTGATTTATACCTAACGCCAGCAGGGTCATTGCTTCGAGTAATACTTATCTTGGTACGGGTTCTCGTTGAACGGCATTCTACTTGATGCGCGGGATCAATAAAAGTAACAACCGCATCTTCCGTTCAATCGCTGTCATAGATGACATCAATTAATGAATAAGCAATAAATACAGCAGGATAAATAGTCATGAGGTAGGTCGATTGCTTAAATTTTAGCGCAGTTTGCGATAACGCGCACGCTATTCGGCGTACACAACGGCGGCGTTTGCGCAACGAAGGCACCGCTTATCGGGCGCGCCTCCCCCGCCTTCAGGCGATTGTGTTACGCTTAATGGCGACCCCGACGCGCGTGCCGGGTTGGCATTGCGCCGGTAAAAGCGGCAAGATTCAACGCGATGCAGCAAAAAATTGACGCGCCGCCGCCGCCCCGTTAGCGTGAGCGCTGAATCCGGGTTTCGTCGCGCATGCCCGCAAGGACAAAAGGACAAGAGAAAGTTATGCCAATACGCAAAGTTAGTTTGCTCCGTCTGATCCCGCTGGCCAGCCTGGTGCTGGCCGCCTGTACCACCACCAAGCCGACCGGCCCGGCCACCAGCCCGACATCACCGCAGTGGCGCGCCCATGAGCAGGCGGTGCAGCAGCTCAGCACCTATCAGACCCGCGGCTCCTTCGCCTACTTGTCTGATCAGAAAAAAGTCTACGCCCGCTTCTTCTGGCAGCAGTTCTCGCCGGAGCGCTACCGCCTGCTGCTGACCAACCCGCTCGGCAGCACGGAAATGGATCTCAACGTGCAGAAAAACGTGGTGCAGCTGACCGACAACCAGGGCAAACGCTACGTCAGCGACAATCCGGAAGAGATGATCCGCAAGCTGACCGGCATGGCGATCCCGCTGAACAACCTGCGCCAGTGGATGCTCGGCCTGCCGGGCGAAGCCGGCGATTTTGCGCTGGATGACCAATATCGCCTGAGCAAGCTGACCTACCAGCAAGGCGGCCAGACTTGGAAAGTGGATTACCAGGGCTACAGCAACGAGGTGCAGCCGACGCTGCCGAACCGTCTGGAGCTGCAGCAGGGCGACCAGCGCATCAAGCTGAAAATGGATAACTGGACGCTCAAATGATCCGCCAGTGGCCCTCCCCCGCGAAACTCAACCTGTTTCTGTACGTCACCGGCCGTCGTGAAGACGGCTATCACCTGCTGCAGACGCTGTTCCAGTTTTTGGACTACGGCGACACCCTGACCATTGACCCGCGCCAGGACGATCGCATTAACCTGCTGACGCCGGTCGACGGCGTGCCGGACGAGCAGAACCTGATCGTGCGCGCCGCCCGCCTGCTGCAGCGCTATTGCGATGAACGCGGCCTGCAGACCGCACCGCGCGGCGCCGACATCAGCATCGACAAGCGCCTGCCGATGGGCGGCGGTTTGGGCGGCGGCTCCTCCAACGCCGCCACCGTGCTGGTGGCGCTGAACGAACTGTGGCGCTGCGGTCTTGGCGACGACCAATTGGCCGAGCTGGGGCTCAGCCTCGGCGCCGACGTGCCGGTGTTCGTGCGCGGCCACGCCGCCTTCGCCGAAGGCATCGGCGAGCGCCTGCAGCCGGCCGAGCCGCAGGAAAAGTGGTATCTGGTGGCGCATCCCGGCGTCGGCATCCCGACGCCGGTTATCTTCGGCGACCCCGAATTGAAAAGAGACACCCCGGTTCGCTCCTTAAGTGAGCTGTTGCAGGCACCGTACGCAAATGATTGCGAACCGATCGCAAGAAAACGTTTTCGCGAGGTTGAACAGCTTCTTTCATGGCTGTTAGAATACGCCCCGTCACGCCTGACTGGCACAGGTGCTTGTGTGTTTGCTGAATTCGACACAGAAATCGCCGCCCGTCAGGTGTTAAATCAAGCCCCGGAGTGGTTGTGTGGTTTTGTAGCGCGCGGCGTTAACGTCTCCCCACTACATCGCATTCGTTCCGGGCGGTTTGAGTCGTAGCTCAACGTTTCGCTGCGCAGGGTCATGCACACCTGGCCCTGTTATCCCTGCGCTGCCTGCGGTCTCAATTTTAGTTTTACATACCCGTATGTATATTGCGCCGGCGTCGCCGACTGCCCCTTGGCGATGTCGTATGACAATATCTTCTCTGGACGCAAGCCTGAGGTTCTTCTCGTGCCTGATATGAAGCTTTTTGCTGGTAACGCCACCCCGGAACTAGCACAACGTATTGCCAACCGTTTGTACACCAGCCTTGGTGACGCCGCTGTAGGTCGTTTTAGCGACGGCGAAGTGAGCGTGCAAATCAACGAAAATGTACGCGGCGGTGATATTTTCATCATCCAGTCCACCTGTGCCCCGACCAACGACAACCTGATGGAACTGGTTGTGATGGTCGACGCCCTGCGTCGCGCCTCCGCAGGCCGTATTACCGCCGTTATCCCTTACTTCGGCTATGCCCGCCAGGATCGCCGCGTGCGTTCCGCGCGTGTGCCAATCACCGCCAAGGTGGTTGCCGATTTTCTCTCCAGCGTAGGGGTTGACCGCGTTCTGACGGTGGATCTGCATGCTGAGCAGATTCAAGGCTTCTTCGACGTTCCGGTAGACAACGTGTTCGGCAGCCCGATCCTGCTGGAAGACATGCTGCAGCAGAACCTGGAAAACCCGATCGTGGTTTCCCCGGACATCGGCGGCGTAGTGCGTGCCCGCGCCATCGCCAAACTGCTGAACGACACCGACATGGCCATCATCGACAAACGCCGCCCGCGCGCGAACGTGTCTCAGGTGATGCACATCATCGGTGACGTGGCAGGCCGCGACTGCGTGCTGGTCGACGACATGATCGACACCGGCGGTACCTTGTGTAAAGCGGCTGAAGCGTTGAAAGAACGCGGTGCCAAGCGCGTATTCGCCTACGCGACGCACCCGATCTTCTCCGGCAACGCCGTGGACAACATCAAGAACTCGGTGATTGATGAAGTGATCGTCTGCGACACCATTCCGCTGTCGCCGGAAATCAAGGCACTGAAAAACGTTCGCACTCTGACCCTGTCCGGCATGCTGGCTGAAGCCATCCGCCGCATCAGCAACGAAGAGTCGATCTCTGCAATGTTCGAGCATTGATTCGTCGTCTTTCCGGTGCGGCGCCCGCCGCGCCGGAAAGATAGCGTGCCCGACAGCAGAAAAAGAAAAACCCGTTGGTGCGTAAGCAACAACGGGTTTTCTACTCGTAGTCCAACATGACCTCAAACCTTAATGCACGGCAGATTTTCCCTTGCCCTGCTCTCTCTTCCCTTCTGATTTTTTAATCAATGCGACGAACGATGTTGGTCGTTGCGGCACCGTTTATCAAAGTGTTTTACCCACCAGTAGCGATCCGCCACCTGCTCGCGGCCGCCGATACGCGCGCCCACCAGCCACAACAGCGCGCCGACGAAGATACTCATGATGGCGCCGTGGGCGAAAAATTGCGGTAAATTGAACTGGGATACTTCAGCAATAATGGAGTATCCGACGCCGCCGATCATCACGACCAGCCCCAGCCCCATAAAAAAGTTGCCCATTCTGTCCGCGCTTCTACGTTTCATATGCCACCTCCATGATTGCCATGTGCCAACCGGGATAACGCTGCAACTTGTTAACCCACTTTGATAAGTTAAGTATAGTCCTTGTTGCGGCAAGGGGATTGCGGAGGCGATCACAAATGGTAAAGAATTATTGACACTTCTTAACGCGCCGCTGAAAATTAGCGGACAAATTGAATTATTCAGCTAATGAATCATTCGTCTTTCTTACCTAAGGCGACGGCGGGGATCGGATTTTGTCATTCGCCGCCCCGGCAGGTAGACTAAGGCCCTTTCCATTACCCTGATCATAGTGAATCTCCCAGTGAGCAGTATTAAATTGATAGTTGGCCTGGCCAACCCGGGCGCGGAATATGCCCAAACGCGCCACAACGCCGGCGCCTGGTACGTCGATCTGCTGGCCCAGCGCCACAATCAGCAGTTGAAAGAAGAGAGCAAGTTCTTCGGCTATACCGCTCGTTTGAACCTGGCGGGCAACGACGTGCGCCTGCTGGTGCCGACCACCTTCATGAACCTGAGCGGCAAAGCGGTGCTGGCGATGGCCAACTTCTACCGCATCGAACCAAACGAGATCCTGGTGGCGCACGACGAGCTGGATCTGCCTCCCGGCGTGGCCAAAATCAAGCTCGGCGGCGGCAACGGCGGCCACAACGGCCTGAAAGACATCCAGAACAAGTTCGGCAACAACCCGAACTTCTACCGCCTGCGCATCGGCATCGGCCATCCGGGCGACAAGAACAAGGTGGTGGGCTTCGTGCTCGGCAAACCGCCGGCCAGCGAGCAGAAGATGATCGACGAAGCGATCGACGAGTCACTGCGCTGCACCGAGATGCTGATGAAGGACGGGCTGGAAAAAACCGTTCAGCGCCTGCACAGCTTCAAGGCGCAGGCCTGAACCTTGCCGCAGCGGGCGCCCTGCCCGCTGCCTGCTTCTAGCCGCGCGGGTTGAAGGTCTCCTCGCTCACGCGGCGGTCATCGGCGGTGAAGCCCTCTTCCGCCACGTAATACTGCGGATCGTCCAGCTCATGGCTGCAGAAAGGGCCTGCGCGCTTAAGTAACCGCACGCAGTCGCCGCTCAGGTGGCGCAGCCGAATGCTTTTCCCCGCCGCCAGGTAACGCGCCGTCAGCTTATCGATCGCCTCTACGCCGCTGGAATCCATCACCCGGGTGCCGGCAAAATCCAGCACCACGTTCTGCGGATCGCTTTGCGGCTCGAACAGCTCGGCGAAAGCGGCGGCAGAGCCGAAGAACAGCGGGCCATCGAGCTGATACACCGCCACGTCGCCCGTTACCTGCCGCTGGCGCACGCGGATGCGCGCCTGCTGCCAGGCGAACACCAGCGCCGAGATAATCACCCCGCTGATCACCGCCACCGCCAGATCGGTAAAGATGGTGATCAGCGTGACGGCGAGCATCACCAGCGCGTCCGCCTTCGGCATACGGCGCAAACGGCGCAGCGAACTCCACTCGAAGGTGTTGTAACACACCACCAGCATCACCCCGGCCAGCGCCGCCACCGGCAGCAGGCCGATATAGCGCGACAGGCTGACCACGAACAGAATCAGCAGGATGGCGCCCACCGTGCCGGAGAGGCGCCCGCGCCCGCCCGAGGTGAAGTTGATGATCGACTGGCCGATCATCGCGCAGCCGGCGAAGCAGCCGAACAGGCCGCACACCGCGTTACCGGCGCCCTGAGCGATGCTTTCGCGATTGCCGTTGCCCTTCTTGCCGCCCATTTCATCCAGCACCGTCATGGTCAGCAGCGATTCAATCAAACCGACCAGGGCAATCACCACCGCATAGGGCAGCACCACCCGCACCATTTCCAGGGTGAACGGCGCCGTCGGCAGGCTGAAGTGCGGCAGCGCGCCGGAAATGTCCGCCAGATCGCCCACCCGCAGCGTGTGCAGATTGAGGCCGATCGCCAACGCCGAAACCACCAGCAGCGCCGCCAGCGAAGACGGAATGGCTTTGGTCAGGCGCGGGAACAGCACCACCACCGCAATCGCCAGCGCCACCAGGCCGTACATCAGCGGCCCCTGCCCGGCGATCATCTTCAGCTGCGCCAGCATGATGACGATCGCCAGACCGTTGACGAAGCCGTGGATCGCCGGCAGCGGCACCAGACGAATGAACTTGCCCAGCCGGAAGGCGCCGATCAGGATTTGAATGCCCCCGGCAAACAGCGTGGCCCACAGCACGTAGCCCATGCCGTACTGCGCCGCCAGGCTCATCAGCACCACCACAATGGAGCCGGCGGCGCCGGAAACCATGCCCGGCTTGCCGCCGAACAGCGCCGTGACCAGGCCGATAATAAACGCGGTATGCAAACCGACGATCGGCGAAAGACCGGCGACCAGCGAAAAGCCGACCGCCTCGGGGATCATCGAAACCGCCACCACAAAGCCCGCCAGGACTTCATTTTTAACGTCCGCGATCCTGACGTTACTCAGGTTAAACATGCATTATTCACTTATGACAGATGACATCCTCTCCCCGCGTAGCGGGTATGGGGTACCGCAAGGTGCGGCAGACTGCAGGCGGGCACAGCTCAGGGTGGCGTAGGCAAGAAATACATCCGGCGCGTTTCCTGTCGGTTAATCGGAACGGCCAGTATGGGTAAATGTGATCCAAATCTCAATCAAAAACCGGCCGCGGGTGCTGCGCTCGCCCCGGCCAAACAAGTCTGATCGAGATAAACGCCCATTACGTGTATAATGGCGGCATTATTTTGCCCTTTATGCAGTCGATTAAACCTAACCGGCTGATAGTTAAGATATTTAAGGTGATTACAACATGGGATTCAAATGCGGTATCGTCGGCCTGCCTAACGTAGGCAAATCCACCCTGTTCAACGCGTTGACCAAAGCGGGCATTGAAGCAGCCAACTTCCCGTTCTGCACCATTGAACCGAACACCGGTGTGGTGCCGATGCCCGATCCGCGTCTGGATAAGCTGGCCGAGATCGTCAAGCCGCAGCGCATTCTGCCGACCACCATGGAATTCGTCGACATCGCCGGCCTGGTGAAAGGCGCGTCCAAGGGTGAAGGCCTGGGCAACCAGTTCCTGACCAACATCCGCGAAACCGAAGCCATCGGCCACGTGGTGCGCTGCTTCGAGAACGACAACATCATTCACGTCAACAACAAGGTCGATCCGGCCGAAGACATCGATGTGATCAACACCGAGCTGGCGCTGTCTGACCTGGACACCTGCGAGCGCGCCATCCACCGCGTGCAGAAGAAAGCCAAAGGCGGCGACAAAGACGCCAAAGCCGAGCTGGCGGCGCTGGAGAAATGCCTGCCGCACCTGGAAAACGCCGGCATGCTGCGCGCGCTGGATCTGAGCGACGAAGACAAAGCGGCGATCAAATACCTGAGCTTCCTGACCCTGAAGCCGACCATGTACATCGCCAACGTCAACGAAGACGGCTTCGAGAACAACCCGTACCTGGACACCGTGCGTAAAATCGCCGACGCCGAAGGCTCCGTGGTGGTTGCCGTGTGCGCCGCCGTGGAATCCGACATCGCCGAGCTGGAAGACGAAGAGCGCGACGAGTTCATGGCCGAGCTGGGTCTGGAAGAGCCGGGCCTGAACCGCGTGATCCGCGCCGGTTATGAACTGCTGAACCTGCAGACCTACTTCACCGCCGGCGTGAAAGAAGTGCGCGCCTGGACCATCCCGGTCGGCGCCACCGCTCCGCAGGCGGCCGGCAAGATCCACACCGACTTCGAAAAAGGCTTTATCCGCGCGCAAACCATCTCTTATGACGACTTCATCACCTACAAGGGTGAGCAAGGCGCCAAAGAAGCCGGCAAAATGCGCTCCGAAGGTAAAGACTACATCGTCAAAGACGGCGACGTGATGAACTTCCTGTTCAACGTCTAAGCCCTTCCCCGCAGCATTGCTCTCGGCTGCCGGAAACGGAAAAATCCACGCTTCGGCGTGGATTTTTGTTTTTATCTACCCAGACTCAGACTCCCCCATTTCCCCCTTCCACGCCGAGGGCCGGTTTGCCGCCGAGTGACCGGCGAATCGCTGCCGCCGCAAAACCCGTTAACGGCGCGCTACAGCAGCGCAATCATCTTCAGCAGTTCCACCCGATTGCGGGTGCCGAACTTTTTGCCGGCGTTATTGAGGTGCGAATAAACGGTTTTCGGGTGCAGGTTCAACCGCCGCGCGGTCAGGCGGATATCTTCGGTGCGGGCGGTTTCACACAGCACCGCCGCCTCGCCAGGCGTGATCGCCGCCGCCCGATGCCGGTTCCCCACGTGCCGTTCGCTCGTCTCCTGGCGGGCCAGCGTTGCGCAGGTCTCTCGCACCACCTGCAGCGTTTCCCGTTTGTGCAAAATCGCATCCGGCTGCGCCGTGGCGATAAACGCCAGGATCAGCGGCGAAGTCTTATCGATAAAGAACAGTAACCGGACATCTTTATATTCACCACGTGAATATTTAATGAAATTTAAATACGTCTCGAACCGGTAAATCTCCTGAGGAAACTCCATAATAATTAAATCAGGCACCCGGCTTATATTTTTAATAATATTCATATTGGGTGAGGATAAGGTTATCACGCCGCCGCCCAGTAATGTTTTCATACCCAGCCGGCACAGCGGTGAACCGTCGATATAAATCACTCTCACTTTAATTCTCCTTATCAGCATGAAAGCATGCTTCCACACCTCAGGCGGCTTGTCGTTGCTCTTTTTTGGGGTAATTCGCCTGCAAAGCACACCGATATAAAACATCTTGATAACATGTTTTTCAAATAATCACGCAACCGTCAGCATGTTGATTAATACGCAAAAAAGGCATGAATGTTTCAAATTATTTCCACAGAAAAAACTGGCGATCCAATAAAAACGCAACGCAATGATATAGATCTATTTTCTATTTTGTATGATATAAGCGGAAATGAAAAAAAATGTAACAACGGGCGCCGCAACCTTATTACCTCATTCAAAACATCTATAGGGAAAATTCTTAGTTTGTTAGGATGAAAATCCATGTTTGCCGACGCGTTTAAAAAACAATTGCGCAACATGATTAATCAACAACCGCACGTCAGTAATTTATTACTGTCAGGAAAGCTTTTATCTAAAGTAAATTAAAGGGCATTTCACATGAATGTTAAATTAGTCGCATTATCCATGCTGGCTCTCTCCGGCGCCTGTGCGGCCGCTTCGTCCAATACGGTGCAATTTAAAGGCGAAGTCAGCACGCAAACCTGCTCGGTGAATATTAACGGTAACCAATCCAACCCGGTCGTTCTGCTGCCGACCGTCGCCGCCAGCAAACTCGCCACCAAAGGCGCCACCGCCGGCGACACCACCTTCACCGTCAACGTGACCGGCTGTGCGGCGGCAACCAGCGATACGGCGATCAAAACCGTGCTGGCTGGCAACAACCCGACCACCAACGGCAACCTGGGCAACGCGGGCGATGCGGCAAAGGTGTCCATTCAACTGCTGGACAGCGACGCCACTACGCCGCTGTCGTTCGCCAGCGGTTCGACCGTCACCACGTCGGCGATGACGCTGGCCAAAGACGCCACCTCCACCTCGCAGAACCTGGTGGCTCGCTACTACGCGGAAGACACCGGCGTGGCGGCCGGATCGGTGATCGCCACCGCACAGTTCGCCATTAGCTACAAATAAGCCGGCGTCAGGCGCCATACCTGTTGATGCCAGCGCCGCCTCTCGCCGGGCGGCGCTGAATGACTCGCTCCCTATATCGGTTCACGTTTATGCCGCAGATAATCCGCTCCGCCCGCCGATGGGCCGCCCTGTCGCTTTGCCTGATGAGTTTTGCCGCTACCCACGCCTCGGCCAGCGTGACGCTGCTCGGCAACCGCGTAATCTACCCCGCCGAGGCGCGGGAAAAAACGCTGCAGTTCACCAACGACGACGGCACCCCGGCGCTGATGCAGATCTGGCTCGACATCAATAACCCCAAATCCACGCCGGAAAACGCCGATGCGCCCTTTGTCGCCTCGCCGCAGATCTTCCGCATGAATCCGCACAGCGGGCAGATGGTGCGGCTGTCGTTCGTCGGCCAGCCGCTGCCGCGCGATCGCGAATCGCTGTTCTATCTCAACTTCCTGCAGTTGCCCGCCGTGCGCCAGACGGACAGCGACAAGAACAAACTGCTGCTGGTGGTCACCAATCGGCTGAAGGTGTTCTATCGCCCCGCCGGGCTGGCCGGCGACGCCAACCACGTCATCGATCGGCTCAGCCTGCGCCAGGCCGGCAACGCGCTGCGCGTCGACAACCCGACCGGCTACTACGCCAACGTCAGCCAGGCCGCGATCCTGAGCGGCGCGAAGCGCATCGCCATCCCGCAGGCGGATCTGATCCCGCCGTTTTCACAGGCCAGTTGGCCGGTGAATGGGGAGGCGCGGCAGGTCGCACTGCGCGTCATCAATGACTATGGGGTGGAAATCTCACGCACCCTGAACGTCGCGCGCTGAAACCAGACAGGGAGGTATTCATGTTCGATGCTCGCAAGGCGGCGCCGCTGCCCGCACGCTGGTGTTGCGCGCTGCTGGCGCTGCCGCTGGGCTGCGCCGCCGCCGACGGCTATACCTTCGATCCCGCGCTGCTGCGCGGCAGCGTGCTGAGCAACAGCGCCCTGAGCCAGTTCAACCAACAGGACGCCGTCGCTCCCGGCAGCTATCAGATCGATCTGTACCTCAATGGCCAGTTTCTCGAACGCGATCAAATTCGCTTCGTACGCGCAGGCAAGCAGGTGCTGCCCTGTTTCGATCGGGCGCAGCTGGCGCGCTTCGGGCTGAAAAATCCGCCGGCGGCCGCCGAAACGGAATGCCTGCTGCCCGGCCGGGATCTGAAGGACATCACGGTGAACGCCGATATCTCGCGGCTGCGGCTGGATCTGAGCATTCCGCAGGCGCTGTTGAACGACCGGCCGCGCGGCAGCGTCAATCCCGCCAGCCTGGACAGCGGCGAATCGATGGCCTTCGTCAATTACAACCTCAACCAGTACCACGTCAGTTACCGACAGGGGCAAACCCGCGATCTCGACTCGACCTACGCCAACCTGAACGGCGGCTTCAACCTCGGGCTATGGCGCTACCGCCAGCAGTCCAGCTACCGCTACGATCGGGAGTTCGGCGGCCACCTGGACACCAGCCGCCGCTACGTGCAGCGCGCGATCTTGCCCTGGCGCAGCGAAATGCTGTTGGGCGAAGGCTTTACCGACGGGCACTTCTTCTCCGGCCTGGGCTTTCGCGGCATTCAGCTCAGTTCGGACGACCGCATGCTGCCGGATTCACAGCGCGGCTATGCGCCGGTGGTGCGCGGCGTGGCAAAAAGCAATGCGCGCGTGACGGTGCTGCAGGGCAAAAGCACGCTGTATGAAACCACCGTCGCACCGGGGCCGTTCGCCATCAACGATCTGTACGCCACCAACTACGCCGGCGATCTCACCGTGGTGGTGACGGAAGCCGACGGCAGCGTCAGCACCTTCACCGTGCCGTTCGCCGCGGTGCCGGAATCCATCCGCCCCGGCCAGTCGCGCTACTCCGCGATCGTCGGCCGTTCCCGCTACGTCGGCGACAACGATCTGTTCAGCGAAGTGACCTGGCAGCACGGCCTGACCAACGCCCTGACCTTCAACCTCGGCAACCAGCTGGCGGACGGCTATCAGGCGATGATGCTGGGCGGCGTGTACAGCAGCTGGCTGGGCGCCTTCGGCATGGATACCACCTATTCCCACGCCAGCCTGCCGGACGGCGGCGCCGCTGGCTGGATGCTGCACCTCTCTTACAGCCGAACCTTCAGCCCGACGGACACCACCTTGTCCATCGCCGGCTACCGCTACTCCACCGAAGGCTTTCGCGATCTCAGCGACGTGCTCGGCGTGCGCCGCGCCGCCGCCATCGGCCAAAACTGGCAGTCCGACTCCTACCGCCAGCGGTCGCGTTTCGAGGTCGCCGTCAATCAGGGAATGGGCGCGTTCGGCAGCCTGACGATGTCCGGCTCGACTCAGGACTACCGCGATCAGCGCGGCCGCGACAATCAGCTCCAGCTGGGCTGGGGAAAAACCTTCGGCAACGGCGTGGCGCTTAACCTCTCCGTCACCCGCACCCGCAGCCTGGGCTACAGCAACGGCGACTACCGCGGCTACGGGCCGCTGGATAACGTCTACAGCGCGCCGCTGGCGCAGAGCGCGCAGACCGTCACCGCCCTGTCGCTGAGCTTCCCGCTCGGGCGTTCATCATCCGCCCCCAGCGTCTCGCTGTTGGCCAACCACAGCCAGGGCCAGGGCGGCAACTATCAGGCCGCGCTGTCGGGCAGCGTCGGCGACGAACAGCCGGTCAGCTACGGCCTGAACTTCACCACCGACGACGATCGCCAACAAAGCATCTGGGGCGGCAACCTGCAAACCCGTCTGCCTTACGCCAACGTCACCGGCTCGTTCTCCACCGCGCGCCAGTATCGACAAGGTTCCCTGTCGCTGCAGGGGGCAGTGGTGGCGCACCGCGGCGGCGTGACATTAGGGCCGTATGTCGGCGACACCTTCGCCCTGATCGAGGCGCCCGGCGCCAGCGGCGCACGGGTGATGGACGGCCAGGGGGCGCGCGTCGATCGCTTTGGCTACGCGCTGGCACCGTCGCTGGTGCCCTATCACTACAACACCGTCGCACTGAACCCCGAGGGCATGAACGACAAAGCGGAGCTGGAAGACGGCCAGCGGCGCGTCGCCCCGTACGCCGGTGCCACGGTGCGCCTGCGCTTCAACACCGTGCGCGGCCAGGCGCTATTGATCACCGCGCAGCGGCCCGACAACGCGCCGATCCCGATGGGCGCCAACGTCCTCGACGCCGCGGGCAACAGCGTGGGCATGGTCGGCCAGGCCAATCAGGTGTATCTGCGCAGCGACCGGAATGCCGGCGCGCTGACGCTGAACTGGGGCGACGCGCCCGGCCAACAGTGCACGCTGCATTACCGCCTGCCCGCCGGGGAAGACGGCCCGATTCAACGGCTCAGCGCCCCGTGCCGCTAGCCCGTTCACACTGATTCTCAGGAGAGACGATGAAACGCATTTTTTACCCGATCGCCGCCCTGGCGCTGCTCGCCCTGTCGCTGTGCGGCGCGCCCGCCGCGCTGGCGCAATGCACCCGGGTCGCCCCCTGGATCGATTCCGGTTGCGATCCCTGCGGGGTGGGCACGGCGCTGGGCCGGGTTAACCTGACCAGCACTTACCTGCAGCCCGTCGGCACGCCGCTCGGCACCAGCGTGTTCGATCTCACCTCCGGCACGCGCTATCCCGATCCCAACAAAGTGTTGTATGAGTGCGACGCTGGCGACGCGGGGCAGATCTATGAAGTCTTCGCCACCAACGGCGACGATCGCGTCGGCGGCTATTACGATCTGGGTGCCCAGGACGGTAACCCCAACTACTACGCCACCTACTTCCCCTACGTCGGCATCCGCCTGACCCATCTGGATTCCGGCAAGGTTTTTACCCGCTACTGGCAGTCGGCGCCGATTACCCGCTACGCCACCGTCGGCAGCAAAATTCAGATCCGGGTGAAAGACTTCAGCGCCATCCGCGCCGATCTGATCCGCATCAGCTCGCTGCCGGGCGCGGGCGCCAGCAACTACTGCGGCTACAGCGCCAGCAACCCGCTGGTGGGCATGGCCTCGACCACCGGCAATTCGAACTATACCTGCACGCAGCCAAACGGCTATGTCACCTTTCAGGGGCCCGGCATCGCCTCGGATCCTATCGGCAGCGACTCCGCCACCAACTACGCCACCTGGGGCACCGGGCGCTGGAACGCGATGGGCATGGGCACCGCACCAATCTCCTCATTGACCTATACCGCCACCTGCGTGGCGCGCAACGTCACGCCGCTGGTGATCCTGCCGACCATATCCGTCAGCCAGTTGACCGCCGGGCAAACCTCACAGGCGCAGTTCACCATCAATATCGAATGCGACAATGCCGCCGTGTCCGGCGTCAGCAGCAACAATACCGCCCTCGGCCTGCAGGTGCCGTATGAAAGCTATGTCGCGGCGCAGCAGCTGGGGCTAGTCAGCGCCAACGGCGGCGTGAGCTACCTGCTCTCCAGCGGCTACGGCACCGACAGCAGCGTCGCCACCGGCGTGGGCATCGCGCTCGCCAACGCCGGCAACGGCGCGCCGATGAACTTCGTCGGCTGGGCGCGCTGCAGCGCCGGGCAATGCCCGCAGGGCAACGACGCCGGCTGGTATCCGGTGCTCAACGGCGCCAGCGGCGGCGGCAGCACCGCGGCGGGGTTCACCCACTACACCACCCAGCTCACCGCCACGCTCGCCCGGCTGCCCGGGCAAACGGTCACCGCCGGCAAAGTGGACGCCAGGGCCTACGTCTGGGTTAAGGTGCAATGATGAGAAAGAAATATCTGACGATGGGATGCGCCCTGCTGCTGGCGCTGGCGGCCATGGGCGCGCAGGCGGGCATCATCGCCTCCGCCACTCGGGTGATTTTCCGCGAGGGCGACACGGAAAAAACCCTGATGTTGCTCAACACCAACGGCTATCCGATCGTGGCGCAAACCTGGGTCGATAACGGCGACGTCAACGCCGCCCCCGAACTGTCGCGCGCGCCGTTTGTCACCCTGCCCAGCGTATTCGCCCTGCCGCCTTCGGCGCTGAAAGGGCTGCGGATCCTGTTTGCCGGCGCGAACCTGCCCACCGACCGGGAGTCGGTGTTCTGGCTTAATCTGTATGAGATCCCGCCCAGCCAGCCGACCAAGCCGCCGCTGACGTCGCGCGTGACGCTGGCGATGAACACGCAGATGAAAATCTTCTACCGCCCCAAAGCGCTAAAGGGAAATGCTGAAAACGCGGCCGAGGCCGTCTCGTTCTCGCTGCAAAAATCGCCGGGCGGCTATCTGCTGCGCTGTCACAACCGGTCGGCGTTTTATCTCTCCTTCGCCCGCATCGCCGTGCAAACCGGCAGGCGCGATTACCCGGTGCGGCAAGAAAGCGACATGATGACCGCACCGTTCAGCATGCGGGATTATCACCTCGACGGCGTTGCGGCGCCGACGCTCCCTTCTCAGATCACCGTTCAGGCCACCTTCATCAACGACCAGGGCCAGCAGATCGTCAAGTCATACACAGCAACCCCATAACGATAAAAAGCAGTACATTTTTTAAGTACAGGAAATAGGGAAAAATGAGTCTAAGCAGATTCCAGCTACAGTTTCACCTGGAGAAACAGGCCAACAACATCAGGCAGTCACCGGCATTTCATACCGCCATCGTCAAACACGGGGAATTATTGAAGGAGACCTACAAGAAGCATCCGCTGTTTTACAAAATCATCTTCAGGAACAGCCGGTTCATCATTTGTTCCACCATCCTGTCCATTTACTACCACCAGCCCGCCGCCGGGCTGAAAGACATCAAAGCCTTTTTTAAAGGGAAGAACATCATCAGCGAGAACTCCCTGGACTCCTTTCTGTTCTTTTTGCGGGTCGGCCGCCGGCTGGAGGTCAAACCCTGCGAACATGACAAGCGCCAGCTGCGCTATAAGCCTACGCCGCACGCGCTGGCGGAAACCCAGGCGCTGATCGCCTCGATGGCGCGGCCCTACCAGGCGCTGGCGCCACAGATGCCTATCGCGGCGCTGCTGGCGGCGCCCGACTTTCTGCCCACCTTTTTCGCCGCCTACGGGCAGCTGATGCTCAAGGAGATTTACCTGATCGATCTGGTGCCGCAATCCGGGCTGTTTATCAGCAAGGACGCCGGCCACATGGTGCTGCTGATGCTGCATATCGAAAGCATCCGGCAGGATTCCCCCTTTCTGCTGCTCTCCTCGGCGAAAATCGCCAAGTCGTGCTCCGTCTCACGCGCGCACGTGAATCGCATTCTGCAGGCGGCGGAAAAATCCGGCCTGCTGACCACCACCAATAACGTGGTGATCGAACTCAACAGTTCGTTCTTTATCATGGCGGAGCGCTATTTCAGCCTCTATTTCGCGATGGTCGAATTCGGGCTTGAACGGGTTTGGCACACGCCGCAGGCCGCCGAGCCCCGCTGAGCCGTTTACCGCTCCCGCAGCACCCGATCGATCAACCCCCAAGCCGCCGCTTCGTCGGCGGTCATAAAGCGATCGCGATCCAACACCCGCTCCACCTCTTCGTAGCTGAGGCCGCAATGTTTGGCGTACAGCCGGATCACCGTGTCTTTGGTGCGTTTCATCTCTTCGGCATGAATCAAGATGTCGGAGGCCTGCCCCTGAAAGCCGCCCAGCGGCTGGTGCACGTGCAGGCTGGCGTTGGGCAGCGCCATGCGGTGGCCCGGCTCGCCGGCCATCAGCAGAAACGACCCCATCGAGCGCGCGGTGCCCATGCACAGCGTATGCACCGGCGCGCGGATATACTGCATGGTGTCGTAAATCGCCAGCCCGCTGGTGATCACCCCGCCCGGCGAGTTGATGTACAGGTGGATCGGTTTCTCCGGGTTTTCCGCTTCCAGAAACAGCAGTTGGGCGCACAGCATTTCGGCCACGTCGTCGTTGACTTCGCCATTGAGGAAAACGATCCGGTCGCGCAGCAGGCGCGAATAAATATCAAAGGAACGTTCTCCCCGGCTGGTCTGTTCCACCACCATCGGGACGAGCATCATCTTCTCACGCATCGGTGAACTCCTGGGTTGGCAAAAGGGAAATGAATTTAACGCGTCAGGCGGCGAGCATCATCGTCACCGAACCGTCATTGGCGGCGTCGAGCTGGTGGATAATCCGCAGCAGGCTGCCGCCAGCGGCGTCCGGCACTATCTGCAGCGTCACCACGCTTTCAAGGAACGGCGGCCGGTCGTCACGCAGACGGTAGCTCACCGCTTCGCCCGGCGTGGCGGCCAGCGGTTCGGCCTGCGCCAAATCCCCCGGAGGCAGCCACTGCTCGCGCAGCTCGGGAATGCTGAGCGCTCGCCACACTTTTTCCGGCGGCGCATCGAGCGAATACTCCAATATCAGCCGATCGCGCGGCGGCTGCTCAGCCTGTTTGTTCATTGATCCATATCCTTCAGCAAGGTTTGCAACGCGTCGATGCGCGCCGGCCACCAGGCGCGGTACTTCGCCAGCCAATCGGCGATCTGCGCCAGCCCTTCCGGGTCGACCTGGTAATTGACGAAGCGCCCCTGCTTCGTCTCGCGCACCAGCCCGGCATTGCGCAGCACCGCCAGGTGTTGCGACATCGCGGACTGGCTGATGGGCAGCCCTTCGCGCAGCGCGCTGGCGTTCATGCTGCCGACGGCGAGCTTGTCGAAGATGGTGCGGCGAGTCGGATCGGCCAGCGCCTTGAAGATGTCATTTTCGTTCATACAAATACATTAGTATTCACTTATGTATTATGCAAGCGCCAGGGCAGGATTTTTGCGCAAAGCGAGACTCCGCGCCGGGGCACGGAGCCGATAGAGGAGAAATTACAGCGGTTTATTGCAAACGGGCGTGGTCAGCGCGGATTGCCCGGCCTGCGCCCCTTCCTGCGCTTCGAGCGCGAGGCGCGCCAACGGCATGTCTTCGTGGTAGCGCGCCTCGGCGCTCAGGCTTTTTGCGTAGCGGTTGTACTTCCACCAGGCGTAGCCGAGGAACACCACCAGCCCGCCGACGTTATAGAACACGATGGTCATGATGCTGGCGCCGGTCGGGAACGTCGAGGCGAAGAAGCCGACGGTGAAGATGGCGATCAGCACGCTGACGATGGCGATGCCCTGCAGGCGCGAGCCCATTTTGAAATCGCGCGCCACCCGGTCGTACTTCAGGCGCAGATTCAGATAGGCCAGCATGATGAACAGCGGCGGCAGCATCGAGGCCGCGGCGGTCATGTTGATCAGCGTGTTCATCAAATCCTGCACGCTGCTGGAACCCAGCGTTGGGATCAGCATCAGCGGGATGACGATGAAGAACTGGATCCAGGCGGCGCGCGTCGGCACGCCGTGCCGATTCAAACGAATGGTTTTCTCGCCGAAAATGCCCTTCGGGATCTCGGTGAAGAAAATCTTCACCGGCGCCGCCGTCCACATCAGCAGCGAGCCGAACATGGCGGTGAAGGAGACGATGCCGACAAAGCGGTTCATCAGCACCGTCGGCAGGCCGAAGTGCGCCGACAGGCCTTCGAACACCTGCACCGTGCCGCCGGTGAAATGCAGGTCAGCGCGGTGGACGAACACGTTGATCAGCAGCGAAGACACCGAATACAGCACGCCGATGAACAGCCCGGAAACGATGATCACCTTCACGAAGGCGCGGCTGCCGCCTTTCACGTCGTTCACGTACACCGCCACGGACTCCGCCCCACCCGCCGCCTGGAAGATCCAGGCGGTAATGCCGAGGAACGCCCAGTTGAAGTTCGGCGTCATCGCCTGCACGTTGATCGGGTCGGCCGGCTCGATGCCGCCCAGCACCGCCGCGCCCGCCAGAACGATGTAGGAAAACGTCAGCAGCAGCATCAGCGACGAGGTCACCGAAGTCATCGGCCCCAGCAGTTTTGCGCCGCTGTTGGAGATGTAGGTCGAGAAGGCGAACAGGAAGATGCTGATGATCGCCGTGGTCAGCGGGGTAAACACGTAGTCATAGCCCAGGAACGCGTAAGAAGCGTAGGCGATGACGCGCGGCAGCAGCGCGGTGAAGAAGAACAGGTTCACGAACCAATAGGTGTAGGCGGTGATAAACGCCCAGCGCCCGCCGAGCGCGCTTTTCACCCAGGCATAAACGCCGGCCTCGGAGTTGCGGTTGAGCGAGACGAACTCGGCGATGATCAGGCAAAAGGGAATGAAGTAAATGATGGTCGCCACCAGGAACACCGGCGACGAGGCGACCCCGAGCTGAATATTGTTGTTAATCACGTTGTTGAAACTGAACACTGCCGCAAACGTCATCGACAGCAGGCCAAACTTGCCGATGGTGTTTCTGTTCGACGCAGCCATAGAGATTCTCCGAATGGTGTAGGGGACTTCGGTTTGTTGTTATCGATCGGCGAGCGCGCTATTTGTTAACGAAATAGCTGTCTTCCACCGTCACTTTTAAAATGACTTTTTTTACCTTGCCGCTTTCTGTGAAGCGGTGAGCCTGGTGATTTTCGAAGATCGCCACGTTGCCTTTGCCGACCCGGCGCCTCTCGCCTTCGCCGCTGAAAAACTCGCGGTCGGTTTCGTCCTGATAGGGCGCCACCGTCGTCAGCGCCCGTTTGTCGGCAACCTCGACGGTCTCTTCCCCCTCGAGGTAATAGTGCACGTCGAAGTAGCGGCGGTTGCCCTCCAGCCAACCGTGCTGGCGGCCGGCGCCGACGCTCAGCCGATACGTCAGCGAGTCGCCGATCGAATGGCACACGTTCGGGCTGATGCGATCGACATTGGCGATCGCCTCCATGCAGCGCAGCCACTTCTTGCCGCTGTGATAGATGCGCTGAAACTCCGCCAGGGATTCGAGAATGATCATGCGTTTTCCTCCGCAGACTGCGGGTGGTGGTGAGCGGGCGCGAAGTCATAACCGGCGAGCGCGGCGCCCTGCGTTTGCCGCCCGTCGAACGGCACCAGCGTGAAGCCGTAGCTGAACGGCGCCAGATAGACCCGGTGGGTATCCAGCACTTCGGAGCCCCAGGAGTTGGAGCCGAGGCCGAGGATCTGGTCGTCCAGGTTCAGCGTCAGGCAGTCGCTAGGCTCCAGCTCGTTGATGTGCTGGGCCTGGTGCAGCATCTCGGCGCTGTAGGGCCACAGGCTGAAGTTGATCGGCCGCCGCGGCTGGATGAAGATCCCCTTGCCCGCCGCGTCCTGCAAACTCAGCCAGCGCACGTCCTGCCGATTGCCGTTGTCCTGCGGGAACGGATAGTGTTCGAACAGCGCGTCGGCGCGCTGCCGGTAGTGGCCGATCAGGTTGGCCCGGCAGCTGTCACGGTAGTTCTCGCCCGGCCCGCGGCCGTAGTATTCAACCTGCTCGAAGCGGCGGCTGATGCCGAAATCGAGGCCGATTTTCGGGATAATCTGGCGGAAATCGCCGTAAGGCTCACCGGCCAGATCCAGGCTGACGTAGCCCTGCGGGGAGATGCGCCAGCGGTAGGTGCAGCGCATGCCAAAGTCGAACACCGGCGGCGCGATCAGGCTATGTACCTCGATCAGCAGATCCTCGCCCTGCCATTGCCGAGTGAGGCGGCGGAAGTGCTGCTGCATGATGGGGAAGTGATGCGGCAGCCAAATCCCCTCATATTCCTGTTTATGGTTATCGATCACCGGTTTGAAGAAGGTGATGCGCGGCGCGCGCCCCACCACTTCTTCATCGTCTACCCGCCACGACAGCAGTTCGCCGCTCAGCAGCGAGAACGCCAGCTGGAACCGGCCGCCGCTGACGATCAGCCGATGATTTTCCTCGCGGCATTGCAGCGCCGGCGCATCGGCCGGTGGTGGAGCCGGTCGCCGCGTCGCCGCCCGGCGCAGATGCTGATAATGTCCCAGCCGCTGGCCGCTCTCGCTGTAGCGGGTGGCGCTGTCCTTATGCACCGCCACGTCGATCAGCGTTTCCCCCTGCCCCAGCGCCAACACCGGCAGGTGCATGTCTTCGCTCTCGCCCGGCTGCAGGTGCGGCAGCTTGAATTCGTAACTCGCCACCTGGCGGCCGTCGGTCTTGACGCTGACCTTCAGCGTGATGTCCGCCAGCGAGCTGAACCAATAGCGGTTTTTCACCCGCAGCACGTCGCCTGCGCCTTCCTCCGCCGTCACCTCCACCGGGCACAGCACCTGCTGGTATTCACGCAGGCCGGGGCCGGGGCGCTGGTCCGGGTAGATCAGGCCGTCCATGCAGAAGTTGTAGTTGTTCGGGTAGTCGCCGTAATCGCCGCCGTACTGGTAGCGCTCGCGCCCCTGTTCGTCGTGGCTCAGCAGACCGTGATCGCACCACTCCCAGATGTAGTGCCCCTGCAAACTGGCGTGGCTGTTAAACACCGACTGGTATTCGAACAGCCCGCCGGGGCCGTTGCCCATCGCGTGGGCGTATTCGCACAGGATGCGCGGTTTGGGGTGCGGGTATTCGCCGAAGGCGTTCATCATCGCCACGCGGGAATACATGGTGCTGATCACGTCGGTCACTTCGGCGTCGCGATCTTCTTCATAGTGGATCAGACGGGTCGGATCGAGCGCCTTGCAGCGCCGGGCCATGGCGCGAATGTTGCAGCCGTAGCCGGACTCGTTGCCCAGCGACCAGATAATGATCGACGGGTGATTTTTCTGCGCCGCCACGTGGCGTTCGATGCGCTCGACGTAGGCCTGCTCCCAGCGCGGATCGTCGGTGATGCGGCTCAGATCGCCGACGTTGGCGAAGCCGTGGCTCTCCAAATCGGTTTCCGCCATCACAAACAGGCCATAGAGATCGCACAGCTCGTAAAAGCGCGGATCGTTGGGGTAATGGGCGGTGCGCACCGAGTTGATGTTGTGCTGCTTCATCAGCACGATATCGCGCTCCACCCGCGCCATATCGACGGCGCGCCCTTTGCGGTGATCGTGATCGTGCCGGTTGACGCCGTGCAGCTTGAGGTAGCGGCCGTTGACGTACATCAGCCCGTCGCGCACCGCAATCTCGCGGAACCCCACCCGCTGCGGCACCACGCCCAGCAGGTTGCCGGCGCCGTCATACAGGCTGAGCAACAGCTGATACAGATAGGGATTTTCCGCATTCCACTGCTGCGGGCAGCTGACCGGCAATTCGAAACGGCAGCTTAGCGCCCGCTCGATGCGCAGATCGTCGTGCCACTGCTCCGCCACGCAGCGATCGCCGTCGAACAGCTGCGCCTGCAGGCGGCAGCCCTCGGCGGCCTGCACACCGAGATGGCGCAGCTCGGCATCGATCGCCAACTGCGCGTCGCAATAGCGCTCATCGAAGGTGGTGACCAGCGTCAGATCGTGAAGGTGGGTAGCGCTCTGGCCGATCAGATAGACGTCGCGGAAAATGCCGGCCATCCACCACATGTCCTGATCTTCGATGTAGGTGGAGTCGGCCCACTGCATCACCCGCACCGACAGCAGATTCTCGCCCTGCCGCACATAGGGGCTGATGTCGAACTCGGCGCACAGCCGGCTGCCCTTGCTGAAGCCGACATAGTCGCCGTTGACGTACACCTCGAAGTAGGTTTCCACGCCGTCGAATTTGATCAGCACTTGCTGATCCTGCCAGCCGGCGTCGAGCGTAAAGTGGCGTTGATAGGCGCCGGTGGGGTTATTGGTCGGCACGTAAGGCACGTCGATCGGGAACGGGAAGCCCTCATCGGTGTACTGCAGGTGGCCGTGCCCTTCCAGCTGCCACATGCCCGGCACCGCCATATCGCCCCAGTCGTTCATCGGCTCCCGGTAAAACGCCGCCGGCACCAGCGCCGGGTGCTCGAAGAAGCGAAAGCGCCAGCGGCCGCTCAGCAGTTGGATACGCCGACTGGCGTTGCGATCGAAGCTCAGCGCCTGCCCGGCGTCCGCGTAGCTGAAGAAGCTCGCGCGCGGCGCCAACCGGTGCTCCGACTGTTTATCAATGTTTTCCCAATTATTCACGTCACGTCTCCCGACACCTGTGCAATGCGGAAACGATAGTAAATATTTAGTAAAAACTACAGTTGATATTTACCAAATGACGACAGGATCACAATAAATCTCAAAGGCCTTTTTTTATCATGACGTTAATTTTGAGCGCCAACGCCCCCGCCGAGGCGGGGCCGGTCAGGCGACGGTGGTGTCGCGCAGCTGCAGCGAGCTGGGAACGAAGATCGACAGCGGGACGGCGCGCTCATCGCGCAGCCGCTCCGTCAGCAGGTTGACGGCCTGTGCGCCCATGGTTTCCGAAGGGATGCGCACCGTGGACAAGGCGGGGAAAATAAAGCGGGCGGTGGGAATATCGTTGACGCTGATCAGCGCGATCTGCCCCGGCACCTGAATGCCGTGTTCGTGCAGCGCGCGCAGCACGCCGATCGCGATCGAATCGGTCGCCACCAGCAGCGCCGGCGGATAGCCATTCTGGCTCTGCAACATCGCTTTCGCACACTGGTAGCCCGACTGGCTGCTGAAATCGCCGTGGTAAATGTCCTGCGCTCGCACCACGTTTTGCTGCCGGCCATACTCGACGAACGCCTGCTCGCGCTGGTCGATGCCGGCCGGATGGTCGCGCCCGCCGATAAAGCCGATGCGCTGATAGCCGCGGCCGATGAAGTAGTCGATCACCTTGCGGCTGATCTTGTACAGGTCGACATTGACGCAGTCAAACCGCTCATCCTCCACCACGCCGTCGATGAACACCACCAGCGTTTCCTGCTGCCTGAGCTGCTCATACAGCGCGGGCTGTGGCCGGCCGATCACCAGCAGGCCGTCGGCCGCCGGCAGCGCCTTATCGCCGTTGAAGTCGTAACCGGCGCTCAGCGCCACGCCCAGCTTTTCGCACTGCGTCTCGATGCCGTAGCGCATCGCCAGGTAATAGGGATCGTTGATCTCCACGCCCTGCGTATAGGTGAACAGCGCGGCGAAATGCAGGCGTTGCCCGCTTTGCCGTTTGGAAGGCGCGATCTTGTATTCGAGGCGTTCCGCCGCTTCCAGGATCTTCTGGCGGGTTTGCGCCTTCACGCTCAGGGTGGGGTCGTCATTCAACACGCGCGAAACGGTGGCGACGGACACATTAGCGGCTTCAGCAATTTCCTTCAGTGTGGCCATAGAGTCCCAATGCACAGACGAAAAACGGTAGCTTAATCGGATAGCGATGCAGCGTACAGCGCCACTCGCGACCTCTCCTTCCCAGACCGGGCCAGAACACGCTCATGCCAGCCGTTGCCGGGCGCCTGCAGCGAAAGATACCCATTTCACCCGCTGTGATCAAGTTAACGATTTACTGATTAAAGCATATTTTTTACTAAAAATTTTACTAATATACCTGCCGTTTACCGCCCGTGAAGGCGGACTTTTTCTCTTCTCCCAGGGAGCCGGGAGCGACCTCGCGTGAGCCGCCGCTCGGCTGACGTTCCGATCCACCCAACACCAGGCCTATGCCCCATGAAATCACTAAGCCATCACGCCCTGTTGCCCTTGTTGCTGCTCGTTAACGCGCCCGCCTGGGCGGCGCAGGAACCGGTGACCCCGGCGGAGCGCAATCAGCTCCCGCCGCCGCTACCCGATAGCGCCGCGACCGCCCTGCGTTTTTACGGCGAGCTCGGCATCGGCGGCAGCGTCTATTTGAACGGCGAACATCAGCATCAATACAGCGACGGCACCTATATCGAAGGTGGCCTGGAGATCAAACGGGGCCACTGGTTCGGCCTGATTTACGGCGAAGGCTGGACCGTGCAGGCGGACAGCCAGGGCCACGCCTGGACGCCGGGCCACGGTTGGGGCGGCTTCGAGGGCGGGTTGAACCGCTTTTACGGCGGTTACCGCACCGACGACGGCACCGAGATGATGCTCAGCGTGCGCAACGACTCGTCGCTCGACGACCTGCAATGGTGGGGCGACTTCACGCCGGAATACGGCTACGTGATCCCCAACACCCGCGATCTCAGCTACGCCGCCAAGCTGCAAAACCTGACCGGGCGTTTTCGCTACAGCGTGACGGCGGCGCCGGAAAGCCGCATCGACGAGAGCAAGGCGCTGCTGCACTTCGGCAAATACGATCGCTATTCCGACAAGTACACCTATCGGGCGATGATCAACGGCTACACCCAGTACGACCTGCAGGACAATCTGACGCTGCTGAACGGCCTGGAAGTGACCGACGGCCTGGGGCAGCTGTTTTTGCTGGGGCTGCGCGGCCAACACCTGGCCGGCCGCGTCTGGCACCACACCGGCAAAGGCGACAGCGGCGGCCATCCCGGCAGCGAATCGGGCCTGATGCTCAGCGCGATGACGGAAACCGCCAAAGGGCTGTATCTCTCCACCGCCTACAGCTACGCCCGCCACCGGTTTGATAATGCGGCGGATACCGCCACCTCATACGCCCAGTTCGGCGTCTGGTATGAATACGCCGGCGGCAAGCTGGCCACCGCGCTGGACAGCAAATTCTTCATGCGCAACGACAGCACCGGCGCCAGCAACTCGGTGTTCCTGATGCAATATTTCTATTGGTAACCGTTGAGGCTCCTACGATGAACATGACTCCCCTGACCCCGCTGGCCACTGCCCTCACCCTCGCGCTGACGCTGACGGGCTGCGCGCCGAAAACGCCCGACGCCGACGCCCCGTTGGCCGAGCGCTATAAAAACGTCATCGACCGCCGCGGCGCGCCGCACTTTATGCTCGATTATGATTTCGACGATCACCAGCGCTTCAATCCGTTCTTCGATCTCGGCGCCTGGCACGGCCACCTGTTGCCGAGCGGGCCGGAAGGCATGGGCGGTTTCCCCGGCCCGGCGCTGCTGACCGAAGAGTACATCAACTTTATGGCCAACAATTTCGATCGGCTCAGCGTCTATCGAAACGGTAAACCGGTGCATTTCACCATGACGGCCTACAGCCTGCCCGGTGCCCTGGTGCAGCGGCTCAGCGCGCCGGGCGTGACCGTCAACCTGACGCTGCGCTTCGCTGGCGCGCGCACCTCGCTGCTGGAAACCCAAATCCTGACCGACACGCCGCTGGAGCTGGTGTGGGACGGCGAGCTGCTGGAACGTTATGCGGCCAAAGAGCAGAAGCCGCAGCCGCCGGCGACCCTCGCGCAGGCATTTCCTGACTACACGCGCCGCATTGTGCCAACGGCTGACGGCCTGCGCGTCAACTTCGGCAAAGTGCGCGCGCCGTCGCAGCTGATGACTTCCGGCCAGTCCGAGTATCAGATCCACAAATCGCTGCCGCAGCGCACCACGGTCGACGGCCATCGCTTCCGCGCCACGGCGCGCATCGCCGGCTCCACCACCCTGTACACCACCTACTCGCACCTGCTTACCGCCGAAGAAGCGCGGCGCGAACAACGCGCCATCGCCGACATCCTCGCTCACCCGCAGCGCTATATGGCCGCGTCGGCCCAGCGTTGGGAACGCTATCTCGCCACAGGGCTCAGCAACCCGCACGCCACGGCGGAACAAACCCGCGTGGCGGTCAAAGCGATGGAAACGCTCAACGGCAACTGGCGCGGCGCCGCCGGGGCGATGAAGTTCGACTCGGTCACCCCCTCGGTGACCGGACGCTGGTTCTCCGGCAACCAGACCTGGCCGTGGGACACCTGGAAACAGGCCTACGCCATGGCGCACTTCAACCCGGACGTGGCCAAGGACAACATCCGCGCGGTGTTCGCCTTCCAGATCCGGCCGGGCGATGCCCTGCGCCCGTGGGACGCCGGTTTCCTGCCCGACCTTATCGCCTACAACCCCAGCCCGGAGCGCGGCGGCGACGGCGGCAACTGGAACGAGCGCAACACCAAGCCGAGCCTGGCGGCCTGGGCGGTGATGGAGGTGTATCGCGTCACCGGCGATAAGGGCTGGCTGGCGGAGATGTACCCGAAGCTGGTGGCCTACCATGACTGGTGGCTGCGCAACCGTGACCACAACGGCAACGGCGTGCCGGAGTACGGCGCCACCCGCGACAAAGCGCACAATACCCCCGACGGACGCATGTTGTTCACCGTCAAGCGCGGGCAGCGCGAGCAAACGCTGGCCGGCCTCGACAATTACGATCGCATCGTGCGCGAGGGGCAGTACGACAGCATCGTGATCCCGGCGCAGACCGCCGCCTCCTGGGAGTCGGGCCGCGACGACGCGGCGGTATTCGGCTTTATCGATCCGGATCAATTGGCGCGCTACCTGGCGCAGGGCGGCAAACGCGAAGACTGGCAGGTAAAATTCGCCGAAAACCGCGCGCCGGACGGCACGCTGCTCGGCTACTCGCTGCTGCAGGAATCGGTGGATCAGGCCAGCTACATGTACAGCGACAACCGCTATCTGGCGGAGATGGCCGATATTCTCGGCCACGGCGCCGAGGCCGCCGCCTTCCGCGCCAAAGCCGACCGGCTGGCGGCCTACATCAACACCTGCATGTTCGACAAGCACAGCGGTTTCTTCTATGACATCCGCATCGAAAAGCGGCCATTGGCCAACGGCTGCGCCGGCAAACCGATCGTCGAACGCGGCAAAGGGCCGGAAGGCTGGTCGCCGCTGTTCAACGGCGCCGCCAGCCAGCCGCACGCCGATGCGGTGGTCAGGGTGATGAAGGATCCGCGCGAGTTCAATACCTACGTGCCGCTCGGTACCGCGGCGCTGACCAATCCGGCGTTCGGCGCGGACATCTACTGGCGCGGCCGCGTGTGGGTCGATCAGTTGTATTTCGGCCTCAAGGGCATGGAACGCTACGGCTACCGCGACGATGCGGTGGCGATGGCGCAGGCTTTCTTCCGCCACGCCGACGGCCTGGTCGCCGACGGGCCGATCCGCGAGAACTACAACCCGCTCACCGGCAAGCAACAAGGCGCGCCGAACTTCTCCTGGAGCGCGGCGCACCTGTACATGCTGTATAACGACTTCTTCACGCAATAAGCCGCAGCGGCCACCGCCATCGTTGCCCGGCGGTGGCCCGCGTTTATGAGCGGATCGGGATCACCAGCACGTCGATATTCAGCTGGTTGATGGCGTTGCGGGTGGAAGAAAACAGGTTGCTCCACAAATCGTGGTGGTGGCCGAACACCAGCAGATCGATATTCTTGTCCACCACTGCCGTGCGCAGTTCGTCAACAAAGCCGCCGCGCCCGATAATCACTTCCGCGATCGGATAATTGACGTTTTGCGTGGTGGGTTCCAGCTCTTTGCGGATCTTCTCTTCGAACGACGCGCCCTCATAGCTGTGCTCCGAAAAGCCGATCGCCGCGTGGTAGGTGTCGTAGTGAACGTCCACATAGATCAGCGAGAGTTTGGCCTTCAGCGCCTCCGCTAACAGCGCCCCCTTTTCGACCAATCGTTTGCCGTCATCGCTCAGATCGGTGGCGATGACAATATGGTGGTAACACATAGCGCCTCCTGTCATGGACTCGGTAGAGCCGAGGCTCCGATATCACGTCAGAGTCATATCGTTATGGTTAATTTTAGTTCAGAAACGGCGCGCGCGGCGGGAGAGATAACGGCGGGGAAGCCCCGTTGCCGGGGCGGAAGGGAGAGATTACTTTTCGCGCTGAGCCTCAAACCAGACGTTGCACAGCGACAGGATCAGCGTGTTGGCGTCTTTCACCAGCACGTTATCGCCGGGCACCCCATCGGTGCCCTGATCGGTGATGCCTTTGATGACGGTATCCGCGTGCTGAATGGCCACGCGCTCGACCGACGGCGTGCTGATGCCCAGCATCGGGAAATCGATGTAGGAACTGCTGCCGGAATTGTCCTCGACGAACTCCTGCGCTTCTACGGTGCTGACGGTGGCACCTTCGCTTTTCAGCGCCGTGCCGTTCCAGCTGAACGCATCCGCCTTATAGCTGATTTTACCGCCGATCAGGCTCTGCGCCTGCTGTTGATCCCAGCAGCCGGTGGTCTGAGTCGGCACAATTTTACTGACGCGCCAGTTGCCCAGCAGCTGTTTGGGGATCGGCCCGGTATCGCTCTCCGCCGCCCGAACCTGAGTCGCCGAGACGCAGGCCAACACCACCAGCGGCAGCAGCGCCTTGCTCCAAGTGTTCAATCGCATTGTTTTTTCCTTCGTTTCAGTACCCAGTCTGCCCTCGCGGGCCAACGGCTATCATAATAAGCCCGCCGATTCGCCGTCAAAACAATCCGCACCGCGCCAGGCGGCGGCCGCTCATAGCTAATCGCTATGAGTCATAGTGAATCAGTATTTTGTTTTATCCCAGCGATTACCTACAGTCACTGCCACTATTCTGCCCGCCCAAATTAGCAGGCAATGTTGACAAGGACCCTGGGAAAATGACATTTACGCTGAAAAACCTCACCCTGGCGCTGGCCGCCGCCGGCACGCTGCTGCTGACCGCCTGCGGCCCAACCGCACAGGACGATCACCACATCAAGGTCGGCATCAGCGCCGGCATCGATCAGTCGCTGTGGGCGGTGGTGCAAAAGGTCGCCAAGCAGAAATACGATCTGGACGTGGAGGTGGTGACCTTTAACGACTACGTGCTGCCGAACGAAGCGCTGAATAACGGCGATCTGGACGTCAACGCCTTCCAGCACAAGCCGTATCTCGACAAGCAGATGCAGGAGCGCGGCTACAAGCTGGCCGCGGTGGGCAACACCTTCGTCTACCCGATCGCCGGCTATTCGAAGAAGATAACCGCACTCAGCCAGCTGCCGGACGGCGCGCAGGTGGCGGTGCCGAACGATCCGACCAACCTGGGCCGCTCGCTGCTGCTGTTGCAAAAACAGGGGCTGATCACCCTGAAAGACGGCGTCGGCCTGCTGCCGACCGCGCTGGACATCGTCGGCAACCCGAAAAAGCTGAAGATCGTCGAGATTGAAGCGCCGCAGCTGCCGCGCGCGCTGGACGATCAGAAAGTGACGCTGGCGATCATCAACACCAACTATTCCAGCCAGATCGGCCTGTCGCCGGCCAAGGACGGGCTGTTTGTCGAAGACAAAAACTCGCCGTACGTCAACATCTTCGCCAGCCGCATCGACAACAAAGACAGCGAGAAAGTGAAGGATCTGGTCAAGGCCTATCAGACCGATGAAGTGGCAGCCAGCGCCGCCGATATCTACAAGGGCGACGCCGTCAAAGGCTGGTAACCCTCCCCCGCATGCCCGTGGCGCCCGCCACGGGTTTTTCATTTCCGCCCTCCGCCGCGCCGTTCAATTTTCGCCCACTCAGATCACAAATCAAGCACGGCGCTTTAGGTGAATAAAGCTGCCATGTTGTATACAAGTTTGCGTAAATGTTTTCTATTTGTTTCAAAAAACCGCTGGGGAAAATAATGAAAAATAGAAAAATCAAAGCGTTGCTTGTTACCTGTGCCGTGGTCGGCGCCGCGTTGCTGGCCATCGCCGGTAAAGCGGAGAACGCCGATAAAACCTTCCTCTCCGTCGCCACCGCCTCCACCGGCGGCACCTACTACCCGATGGGCGTCGGGTTGGCCAACGTCTGGAGCAACCGGCTGAAACGCCAGGGGATACAGGTCACCGGCCAATCCTCCGCCGGTTCGATCGAGAATATCGACCTGCTGCAAAAAGACGAGGCGCAGCTGGCGATTTTGCAGAGCCTGATCGCCGTCGAAGCCTATCAGGGCGTGCGCAACTTCGACGGCCGCGCCTACGGCGATCTGCGCTCCATCTCCATGCTGTGGCCCAACGTCGAACACTTCGTGATGCTGGAAAGCCGGGTGAAAGACGGCACGCTGAACGATATCGCCGGCACGCGCTTTTCCGTCGGGCCGCAGGCCAGCGGCACCGAGCAGTCGACGATGATCATCCTGCAGGGCGTTAACCTGACCAAAAAGTCGCTGTCGGCGGAATACCTCGGCTACGGCGATACGGTTTCCGCAATGCGCGACGGGCGCCTGGACGGCGGCGCCCTGCCCGCCGGGGTGCCGGCCGCCGCCGTCACCGACATGTATGCCAGCGGCGTGCCTGCACGCATCCTGGAAGTCACCGACGAACAGCTGGCCAGCATCAACGCTATCGCCAACTCCTGGTTCCGCTTCGACATCAAGGCGGAGACCTACCCGCGCCAGCCCAAGGCGGTCGCCACCATCGCGCAGCCCAATATTCTGGTGGCCCTCAGCCGGCTCGATGAAAAGCTGGTGTACGACCTGACCAAAACGATGTTCGAGAACCTGCCGGAAGTGCACCAGGTACACAGCTCTGCCAAATACATCTCGCTGGAAAATGCGCTGAAAGGCGTTTCCGTGCCGCTGCACCTCGGCGCCTATCGCTACTACCGCGAAGCCGGCGTCGAGATACCCGATTATCTGATCCCGCCGGAAGCCGCCGCGCTGGCCGCCAACCCCTAACCCAGGAGGACGTATGAGCACTCACCCTTCTTCACCGCAGCCCGCCGTCGATCTGGACAAGGAAGCCGGCGCCGGCAACCGGCCGCTGAGCGGCATCTATTTGCAGCTGGCAACCGTCCTGGCGATCGCCATTTCCGCCTATGCCATCTACGCCAACGCGCTGTCCAACACGCAGGAGTTCTACCGCAACACCACGTTCCTGAGCGGCATTCTGATCCTGGGCTTTATCCTGTTCCCTTTCTCGGCCCGGCACGCCACCCGCAGTTTCAACCGCTGGGACTATCTGTTCATCATCCTGACGCTGGTCAGCTACGGCTATTTCTACGTTAACTACGTCGATCTGCACGTGGTGCGCAAGAGCATCCCCAACGCCACCGATTATGTGATGGCGGCGATCGGTATCGGCGTGCTGTTCGAAGCCGCGCGGCGCACCACCGGCTATTTCATCCCCGGCCTGGCGACTTTCGCCATCCTCTATGCGCTGTTCGGACAGTACTTCATGGGCATTTTCGGCCACGGGGGCTTCTCGGTGGAACGCCTGCTGTATCGGCTGTTCATGACCAGCGAGGGGATTTTCGGCATCACCCTGTCCACCGCCTCCACCGCCATCGTGGTGTTTATTCTGTTCGGCGCCTTTCTCAGCGTCAGCGGCGCAACCGCGCTGTTCAACGATCTGGCGCTGGCCGCCGCCGGACGCCGCCGCGGCGGCCCGGCCCAGGTGGCGGTGATCTCGTCGGCACTGACCGGCTCGTTGAGCGGCAGCGCGGTGGCCAACGTCGCCACCACCGGCACCTTCACCATTCCGCTGATGAAAAGCATCGGTCTGTCGTCCCGCTTCGCCGGCGCCGTGGAAGCCACCGCCTCCACCGGCGGCATGATCATGCCCCCCATCATGGGCGCGGCGGCGTTTATCATGGCCGGCTTCCTCGGCATCTCATACACCACCATCGTCATCGCCGCCATCGTGCCGGCGCTGCTCTATTACGCCGCGCTGATCATGGCTATCGACCTGGAGGCCAAGAAACAGGGCCTGAAGGGCATCAACAAGGAGAACATCCCTCAGGTGCGCGCGGTGCTGAAGGCGCGCGGGCTGTTGCTGCTGCCGCTCGTCATCGTCATCGGCACGCTGCTGCTGGGTAAAACGCCGATCTATGCCGGCTTCCTCGGCATCATTGCCATCATCGTCGCCAGCTGGCTCACCCCCGACAGTTCGGTGCGCATGACGCCGAAAAAAATCGCGCTGGCCTTGAACGACGCGGCGCGCGGCTCGATCCAGGTCACCATCGCCTGCGCCGCCATCGGCGTGATCATCTGCGTGGTGACCATGACCGGCATCGGCTCCACGCTGGCGTTCAACATCGTCGCCATGACCGACAACACCCTGTGGATGATCCTGCTGGTGGTGATGCTGGTGTGCATCGTGCTCAGCATGGGGCTACCCTCCACCGCGCTCTACATCGTGGTGGCGGTGACCGTGTCGCCGATCCTGATCAAAGCCGGCGTGCTGCCGCTGGCGGCGCATTTCTTCGTGTTCTGGTTCGGCGCGTTGTCCAACATCACGCCGCCGGTGGCGCTGGCCAGCTACACCGCCGCCAGCATCGCCCGAGCCGATCCGATGCAAACCTCGTGGGACGCGGTGCGCCTGGCGCTGCCGGGCTTTATCATCCCGTTCATTCTGGTCTACAACCCGATGCTGTTGATGCAGGGCGACGATCTCAACCCGCTGTCGGTGCTGCATATGGTGATCAGCGCGCTGGTGGGGATCTACGCCCTGTCGATCGCCAGCGCCAATTTCTGGCTGATGAAGACCCACTGGCTGGAGCGGGTGCTGTTTACCGCGGCGGCGATTTTACTGATCAAACCGGGCCTGATGACCGATCTGGGCGGCGCGGCCCTGATCGCCGCCGCCGCCGCCATGCACCTGCTGCGCTATAAACAGCGCGCCGCGCTGCCGGGAGGCGCGTCATGATCCGCAAGGTCACGCGCCAGAAAGCCTCTCATCAGGTGCTGGCGCAGTTGAAAGCCGGCATCAACGACGGCACCTTTCCGGTCGGCGAGAAGCTGCCGTCGGAAAACGTGTTGGCGGACGCGTTCGGCGTCAGCCGGGTGCCGGTGCGCGAGGCGCTCGGCGTGCTGGAGGTCAGCGGCATCATCTCCTCACGCCAGGGCGGCGGCCACCGGGTGGAACAGCATTCGCTGCTGAGCAAATACGAACCGCTGGTGATGGAGGTAGCCGATCGCCGCGAGGTGGAAGCGCTGCTGGAAATGCGCGAAGTCATGGAACAGCAGGCGGCGCGCATGGCCGCCGAGCGCCGCACCGAACAGGAGTTGCAGGCGATCGAACAGGCGCACCTCGCCTTTCGTGACTGTACGCTCAACGACGGCCAGATCGGCTATCGGCAGGACTACCTGTTCCACCGCGCCATCATGCAGGCTTCGCATAACCCGTTTTTCGTGCAGATCCTCGATAACATGCACGAGCTGTATCTGGGGGTGCTGGTGTACTCGCTCAGCAAAAACCTAGGGCGGCAGGCCGAGCGCCAGCGGGTGATCGACGAACATGAGCGGGTATTTATCGCCATTCGCGACGGCGATGCGGCGGCGGCCACCGCCGCCATGCAAAGCCATCTGAACAACGTACGCGGCAAATTACGCCGCCTGGAAAACGAGGAGCAAGAGCCGTGATGTACGACGCGATCGTTATCGGTGCCGGCCTGGTGGGGCTCGGCGTGGTGAATGCGCTGCAGGAAGCGGATCCGCAGCGGCGCATTCTGATCCTGGAAAAAGAGCGCGGCCCGGCGGCGCACCAAAGCGGCCACAACAGCAACGTGGTGCATTCCGGCATCTACTACACGCCCGGCAGCCTGAAAGCGCAGTTGGCAAAACAGGGCAACCGCAGCATGTTCGCCTTCTGCCGCGAACACGACCTGTATCACGACCAATGCGGCAAGGTGATTGTCGCCACCCAGCTAAACGAACTGGATCGGCTGGAGAACATCTATCAGCGCGGCCTGCAAAACGGCCTGCAGGTCACCCGGCTGTCGCAGGCGCAGCTGCGGGAGCGCGAACCGCACGTCAATGGCCTTGAAGCGCTGCTGGTGCCCGACGCCGGTATCGTCAACTACGCGGAGGTGGCCGCCAAGCTGGCGGAGATCATCGTGCGGCGCGGCGGCGAGATCGCCTACGGCCATCAGGTTGAGGCCATCCACGAACACGCCGCCGGCGTCACCGTCACCGCCGCCGGCGACTCCTTCGAGGGAAAACTGCTGATCAACTGCGCGGGGCTGTTCAGCGATCGCATCGCCAAACTGGCCGGTTACGAAACCGGCATGAAGATCGTGCCGTTCCGCGGTGAATACTATGTGCTGGACGACGCGAAAAACCACCTGGTCAACCATCTGATCTACCCGGTGCCCAACCCGGATTTCCCTTTCCTCGGCGTGCATTTTACCCGTATGTATAACGGCAAGCGCGACGTCGGCCCCAATGCGGTGCTGGCCTTCAAACGCGAAGGCTACCGCAAATGCGACTTCAGCCTGCGCGATCTGAGCGAGGTGCTCGGCTATCGCGGCTTTTGGAAAATCGCCGGCAACTACCTCGGCGAAGGGCTGGCGGAAATGCGCCGTTCGCTGTCGCGCCGCCGCTTTGCCGAGAACGCCCGTCGGCTGATCCCGGCGCTGCAGGAGCAGGATATTCGCCCCGGCCCGGCCGGCGTGCGCGCCCAGGCGCTGACCGCCGACGGCAAGCTGGTGGACGACTTCCACTTCGTGCAGGGCCAACGCTCGCTGCACGTATGCAATGCCCCCTCTCCGGCAGCGACCGCCTCGCTGGAGATCGGCCGCGAGATCGTGCGCCGCCACCTGTCCGCTTTCTGACGCCCGTTGAGGCCACGGCGCCCGTGGCCTCAGCCGCGCTGGATGGACACGCCGCCGTCCACCAGCATCGCGGTGCCGGTGACGAATGAAGCTGCGTCAGACGCCAGATACAGCGCCGCCTGCGCGATCTCCTCCGGCATCGCCAGCCGCTTCAGCGCGTGCAGATCGGCCACCTGCGCCAACGCCTCCGGAGTATTGCTCATCTGCCGGCCCATCGCCGTATCGGTGCCGCCCGGCAGCAGCGCGTTCACCCGAATGCCGCGCCCGCCGAATTCCACCGCCAGCGCCTGCGTCAGGCCGATCAGCCCCGACTTGCCGGCCGCATAGGCCGCCGTACCGGGAAACGCTGCGGTGTGGCCGACGAAGGTGGAGGTGAAAATCACCGAGCCCGCGCCGCGCGCCAGCATGGCGGGGATTTGATATTTGGCGCCGTAGTAGGCGCTGGACAGGTTGGTTTCCAGCACCTCGCGCCACTCTGAGGCACTCAACGCCAGCGATGGCCCCAGCGGCCCCAAGGTGCCGGCGTTGTTGAAGGCGATATCCAGCCCGCCGAATTCGTCGACCGCCGTCGCCGTCAGCCGTTCGGCGAAGGCTTCGTCACGCACGTCGCCCGCCACCGCAAGCGCCCGGCCACCCTCGCGCCGAATGTCCTCCACCAGCTCCGCCAACAGCGGCTCGCGCCGCGCGCCCAACACCAGCGCAGCCCCCTGGCGGGCGAACAGCAACGCCGCCGCTTTGCCGATCCCCGAACTGGCGCCGCCGATCACCGCCACCTTGCCGTTTAATGCATTCATCGCTCATCCTCACACGGTTTAAAGATCCTCAGTGTGAAGCAAGATCCGGCGCCGCGCTGGCCGCAAGCGGACATGTAACTGACGCCAATAAAAAAGGCGCTGCAAGCAGCGCCCCGGCAACGCGAATCTTACGGTTAACTCACGGCCTGGCCGCATACTTCTGCATCGTGGCCGGCGTCACCAGCTCGAACGGGATCCAGTAATACGGTTCGAGCTTTTCACCGTTGATCATGCGCTGCGCCACATCGACCGAGGCTTTGCCCTGGCCGACCGCGTCCTGGAACACCGTGACCTGCATCTTGCCGGAGGCCAGCGCCTTGAGGCCGTCCGGCGTGGCGTCGATGCCGCCGATCAGCACTTTCCTGTCCGCCTTGCCCGCCTGCTGCAGCGCCATGATTGCGCCGATCGCCATTTCGTCGTTGTTGGCGGCGACGATGTCGATCGCTTCGCCGTTGGTCAGCCAGTTCATCATCAGATCCATGCCTTCACTGCGTGAATAGTTGGCGCTCTGCTTCTGCACCACCTTCATTTTCGGGTACTTGCTCACCACCTGCTCCACGTCTTTGGTGCGCTGCAGCGCGCCGGCGTCGGTCAGGTTGCCGATCATCACCGCCACGTTGCCCTGATAGCCGGCCAGCCGCGCCAGCTCTTCCATCTGCAGCGTGCCGGATTCCCGCTCGTCGGAGCCGACGAACACCACGCCCTGCGGCAGTTTGGCATCGCCCGGCGTGCGGTTCACGTACACCAGCGGCACGCCGGCGGCCTGCACCATTTTGGTCATCACCGGCGTGCTGGCCGAGTTGACCGGATCGACGATAATCGCGTCCACCCCGGCGCTGATAAAGCTCTGCACCTGATCGGTCTGGCGGCCGACGTCGCCGCGCGCGTCCTCGAACTGCACGGTGATGCCGCGCGCCTTGGCCTCCTTGTCGATCGCCTGGCGGATGATGGTGAGGAAGTTCTGGTCGAAATAGGCCATCGACACGCCGATGGTTTGCGCCCATGCCGGGGTAGACGCGCACAGCGCCACCGCCAGCCACAGCCCTTTCAGGTAGTTCATGATGTGCCCCCCAGGTAAAAAAAAGCCGCCGGCCAACCCTGACGCCGGCGGCAATTCACGGCAATCAGTGTTTTTTACGGTTGCGCCGCATGTCGATCGACACGGCGGCGACGATAATCACGCCCTTGATGATGTCCTGAATGTAAGAGTCGACGCCGATAAAGGTGAAGCCGCTTTTGATAAGGCCCAGGATCACCGCGCCGATCAGCGTGCCGGTGATGCGCCCGACGCCGCCCATCAGGCTGCTGCCGCCGATCACCGCCGCGGCGATGGCGTCCAGCTCATACGACATCCCCATGCTCGACTGGCCGCTGCTGACGCGCGCCGCCAGCACCACGCCCGCCAACCCCGCCAGGCCGCCGGCGATGGTGTAAACCGTCACCAGGTACTTGTTGACGTTGATGCCGGAGACCCGCGCCGAGGTCATGTTGCCGCCGATGGCGTAGATGTATTTGCCGTAGCGGGTGTGCTTGAGCGCGATATGGAAGATCACCGCAATCACCAGGAAGATGATCACCGGCATCGCCCCCTGGCCGATTGACGTGAAGCCGTCCGACAGGAAGCTGACCGGGTTACCCTTGGTGTAGTACTGCGCCAGGCCCCGCGCCGACACCATCATCCCCAGCGTGGCGATGAACGGCGGAATGCCGGTGCGGGTGATCAGGAAGCCGTTGATAAAGCCGCAGACGATGCCCACCCCGATCCCCGCGCCGATCGGGATCGCCGCCGGCAGATCGAGCAGCCCCGGGTACATCGGCGAGATGCTGTCCGAGGTCTGCGCCAGGCTGGCCGCCACCACCGCGGTCAGCGCAATCAGCGAGCCGGAGGAGAGATCGATGCCGGTGGTTATGATCACCTGGGTGACGCCCACCGCGATGATGCCGATGATCGCCACCTGCAGCACGATCAGCAGCAGGCGGTTCGGATTCAGCAGGAACGACTGATCGCGCATGTACCAGCCGAGGATTTCGAAGATCAGCGCGATGCCGATCATCACGATGAAGATGCCGGTATCCTTCGGCATTTTGCCGCTCAGCCCGGAGAACAGCGTTCCCTTGCCCGTTGAATCGGCGGAGAGCGGCTTCTCAATCTTTACGTTACTCATGATGTTCACCCTTCGTTATTCTGAGGCCAGCGCCAGGATCTTCTCCTGGTCCGCGTCGTCTTTGTCCAAAATGCCGGTGATGCGGCCGCCGTGCATCACCATTACCCGGTCGCTCATGCCGAGGATCTCCGGCAGCTCGGAGGAGACCAGAATGATGGCGACGCCGCGGTTGGCCAGCTCGCTGATCAGGCGGTAGATTTCCGCTTTCGCCCCCACGTCGATGCCGCGCGTCGGTTCGTCGAGGATCAGGATTTTCGGCTGCGCCAGCAGCCAGCGCGCGATCAGTACCTTCTGCTGGTTGCCGCCGCTGAGGTTATTGATGATCTGATCCATGGTCGGCGTTTTGATGTTGAGCTTTTTAATCTGCTCCATGCAGTCTTTGGCCATCTGCACATGGCTGACGAAACCGTTCTTGCCGATGTATTCCGACAGGTTGACGATGCTCATGTTCTCGACCACCGACAGCACCAGAAACAGGCCGGATTTCTTGCGGTCTTCGGTGAGGAACGCCAACCCGCTCTCGATCGCCTTCGCCGGGGAATCCACCTTCACCGCCTGGCCTTCGATAAAGATCTCGCCGCCGTCCGCCGGGTGCATGCCGAACAGGCTTTCCATCACTTCGCTGCGCCCGGCGCCCACCAGCCCGGCGACGCCGAGGATCTCGCCGCGCTTGACGCTGAACGACACGTCATGGAACCAGCCGCTGCGGCGCAGCCCCGCCACCCGCAGCACTTCCTCGCCGATATTGTTGTTGAATTTGGGGAACATCTGCGTCAGCTCGCGCCCCACCATCATGGTGATCAGCGACTGTTTGGTCAGGTTTTCGGTTTTGTCGCAGGCGATGAAGGTACCGTCGCGGAAAATGCTCACTTCGTCGGTAATGGCGAAGATCTCGTCCATCTTGTGGCTGATATAGATGATGCCTTTGCCCTGCTCGCGCAGCTCGCGGATGATGGCGAACAGGTGCACCACTTCGCCTTCGGTCAGCGCCGAGGTCGGTTCGTCCATGATCAGCACGTCTGCGTTGTAGGACACCGCCTTGGCGATCTCCACCATCTGCTGATTGGCGATGCTCAGCTCGCCCACCAGCGTGTCCGGCTGCAGTTTGATGTTCAGCCGCGCCAGCAGCTCGCGGGTTTGTTCGTTCAGCTGTTCGTGGTTGACGAACCCCAGCCGCGCCGGCTCGCGCCCCAGCCAGATGTTTTCCGCCACCGTCATGTAAGGCACCAGGTTCAGCTCCTGGTGGATCATGGAAATGCCCGAATGCAGCGCCTGCAGCGTGTCGCTGAAGGTGACCGGCCGGCCTTTGATTTTTATCGAGCCTTCGTCCGGGTGGTAGATGCCGATCAGGCATTTCATCAGCGTCGATTTGCCCGCGCCGTTTTCCCCCATCAGCGCGTGCACGCTGCCGGGTTTGATTTTAATCGAGACCTTATCCAGCGCTTTGACGCCGGGGAACTGCTTGCTGATGCCTTCGGCCTCAAGAACATAAGGGTACATACCGCTTACCTCCGCACTGACCCACGTTTTCCGCCGCGCTCGCCCCACACCGGCGCCCGCGGCGGGCTTCAAGGCTTATTTCTTGTTTTTATCGGCGAATTGCTGGTAATTGGCCTGGGTGATCAGTTGGTAAGGGATCAGCACGTTGCTCTCCACTTTCTCGCCTTTCACCAGTTGAACGGCGGTCTGCACCGCGCCTTCGCCCTGGCCTTTGGCGTCCTGGAACACGCTCAGCGCCAGATCGCCCTTCTTGATGAACTCCAGCGCGTCCGGCGTACCGTCAACGCCGGCCACCAGCACGCCGGATTTCTTGGCTTGCTTCAGCGCCAAAATAGCGCCGATGGCCATTTCGTCGTTGTTGGAGGCGATGGCGTCGATCTGCTGGCCGGACAAAATCCAGTCGGTGGTGACGTCTACCGCCTCTTTGCGGAAGAATTTGGCGGTTTGCTTATCGATAATCTTGATGCCAGGGTAGTTGGCCACCACTTCTTCCACCCCGCGGGTGCGGTCGCGCGTGGCTTCGCTCGACAGCTCGCCCATCAGGATCATCACGTTGCCCTTGCCGTTCATCAGCTTGGCCAGTTCCTCCATCTGCAGCTTGCCGGCCAGCTTGGAGTCGGAGCCGACGTAGGCCATGCCGGCCGGCAGCGCCACTTCCGGCTTGCGGTTGACGAACACCAGCGGGATCTTGGCCTTCTCGGCCAGCTTGATCATCGGCTTGACGCCCTGGGTATCCACCGGGTTGAGGATGATGGCGTCGACGCCCTGGCTGACGAAGTTTTCGATTTGTTGAATTTGCTGCGCGATATCGCCCTTGGCGTCTTCGAACTGGCCGCTGACGTTGCCGTCGGCCTTCATTTTGTTTTGCATCGACTGGCGCAGAATGGTGAGGAAGTTGTCATCGAAGTAAGCCATGGAAACGCCGATCTTGATGTCTTTCGCCAGCACGCTGGCCGGCAGCATGCACATCAGTACCGAGGCGGCGATCAGTTTCTTCAGCTTCATGTTCGTTACCCTTTAATCGTTAGAATGAAGAGGTCTGTTGGTTGACAGCTAATGAAAAATATTTTTTACATTCAAACAACAATACGGTCGGTGTTATCCCTTTGATACGGCGAATTTACCGCGTTATCGCCGTATCAAGGCCGTTGTAAAAATGGTGATCGATGTCTCAAAACAGATTAAAAACAACCAATTGAAATAAACCCCTGGCACAACAAACGGCGTCTTTACCGTTTTATTAAATGTTTATTTCATAATCGAGGTTATTGAAACTTTTTAACCCAAACAAGCGAAACATGCATTTTGGAATAGCTTATTAACAAAAACATGACACGGATCTAACAAATGAAGTGCAAGCCGCCGGCGAGCGTGCTCCTTTCGTGCGCCGGCAAAAACTGCGAGCGGCCGCGCAGTTTGCGGTTTCCGCGTTTCCCGACCATCCTTACTCGGCAATAATGGACATATCCCTATCTCAGGAGGACCTGACATGCAGCTCAGCAGCAAGGTGCGGATGAACCGCCTGTTCAACAACGGCAAGTGCCTGGACGTGGCGATCGATCACGGCATCGCCAACGAACCGGATTTCTTGATCGGCCTGGAAGATATCGAACGGGTGATGGGCAACCTGATCGCCGCGCGCCCCGACGCCATTCAGGTCAACTACGGCCAGGCGGATCTGCTGCAGCGCGCGCCGCAGCGCGAAAAACCGGCGCTGGTGATGCGCACCGACGTCGGCAACGCCTATAACGCCGCCCGCCACCGCGAGATGTGGGCGGTGCTGCACAATCCGGAGGCGCCAATCCTGGCGGCGCTGCAAATGGACGCCGCCGCGGTGGTGGTCAATCTGTATATGATCCCGGATGAGCCCGGCATTTTCCGCCAGTGCGTGGAGAACATCGGCCGCCTGCGCCACGCCTGCGATCGCTACGCCATGCCGCTGATGATCGAACCGCTGGTGATGGCGCCGGCCGGCCAGGGCGCCGCCTACGGCTCGCTCGGCGACGTGGAGAAGATCGTGCCGCTGGTGCGGCTGGCGCGCGAACTGGGTGCCGACATCATCAAGGCCGATCCAACCGAGCGGGTGGAAGATTTTCACCGCGTGGTGGAAGCGGCGCGCTGCCCGACGCTGGTGCGCGGCGGCGGCAAGGGGGAGCTGGGGCCGGTGCTGGAGAAATCCGCCGCGCTGATGGCCCAGGGTGCCTCCGGCATGGTTTACGGCCGCAACGTCTATCAACACAGCAATCCGTCGCAGGTGGTGCGCGCGTTGATGGCAATCATCCATCAGGGCGCCAGCGGCCAACAGGCGCTGGAGATCTACCACCAGCAGTGACCCGCTTTTGTAACTAAAATAAGCCCCCCGCTCCCCGGCAGCATGCTATAACCTGCTGCCGGTAACTGCAGCTTGCCTCATTCCTCGCTAGAATACGCCGTGATATCGCCATTCGGAGAACCGCCATGCCAAAACAACGGGTGCCGCTCAAGCTGAGCACCTCCATCACGCTGATGGTGTCCGCCATCATCGCTTCGGTGCTGCTGGTGGTGTTCGCGCTGTTTTTCGTGCAGATGAGCCGCGAGGGGCAAGATCAGCTGCAGCAGAAAGCCATCGCCGTCGCCAATACGCTGGCGCTCTCCAGCACCGTGGTCGACGGCCTGCAGCAGCGTGACCAAAGCGGCGCCATTCAGCGCTTCGCCGAGCAGGTGCGCCATCAAAACGAGCTGCTGTTCGTGGTGGTGGTGGATATGCAGGGCATCCGCTATTCGCACCCCAAACCCTGGCTGATCGGCAAGCATTTTATCGGCGACGATCTGGCACCCGCGCTGCAAGGCCACGTCAACAGCGCCATCAACCGCGGCACGCTGGCCCCGGCGCTGCGGGTGTTCGTGCCGGTGTATGACGCGCAGAAACAGCAAATCGGCGTGGTGGCGCTCGGCATCGCGCTGGACACCGTGCAGCGGGTGGTGGCGGAGAGCCGCTGGATCATCTATTGGACCATCGCCTTCGCCGCCCTGGTCGGCAGCCTGGGCACCTTCTTCCTGGTCTCCGCGCTCAAGCGCATCATGCTGGGTTTCGAGCCTTACGAAATCTCCAACCTGTTCGAACAGCGCAACGCCATGCTGCAGTCGATTAAAGAAGGCGTGATCGCGGTCGATAATGAATCCCGCATCACCATCGTCAACGACGAAGCCAAGCGCCTGCTGCGCCAGAGCGGCCCGGTGGAAAACCTGCTGCTGGAAGCCGCCAGCAAGCACTGGCCGGCGCAGCTGCATCTGGCGGAGGTGCTGGCCAGCGGCCAACCGCTGCGCGATCGGCAGATCGGCTTCAACGGCAGCGAACTGCTGACCAATACCGTGCCGGTGATCGTCAACGGCCAGGTGACCGGCGCCATCGCCACCTTCCGCGACAAGACCGAGGTCAGCCGCCTGCTGCAGCGGCTGAGCGGCATGGCGCACTACGCCGATGCGCTGCGGGTGCAGTCGCACGAATTTATGAACAAGCTGCATGTGATACTCGGCATGCTGCACATGAAGGCCTATCAGCAGTTGGAAAACTACATCATCAACACCGCCAGCAACTATCAGGAAGAGATCGGCGCACTGCTGCGCAAGATCCACTCGCCGGAAGTGGCGGGCTTCTTCATCGGCAAGATCAGCCGCGCCCACGAAGCCGGCATTGAACTGACCATCGAAGAAACCAGCCTGCTGCCGGAAACCGACGATGCGGAAACCACCCACGTGCTGATCAGCGTGCTCGGCAACCTGATCGAAAACGCCATCGACGCCATCGACGGCGTTGAGGGCCACGAGATCGGCCTGAGCTTCCATCATCACGACGATCAATTACACTGTATCGTCAGCGACGATGGCCCCGGCATCGATCCGGCGATCGGCGCGCGCATCTTCGAACACGGATTTTCCACCAAGGGAACGGGACGCGGCATCGGCCTGGCGCTGATCCGCAGCCATCTGGAGAAACTGGGCGGCAGCATCGATTTCGAGTCCGAACCGGGCGAGCTGACCCAATTTTTCGTGCACCTTCCCTATCAGGCCAAGAGCAGAACTCATGATTAACGTACTGATTGTCGACGACGACCCGATGGTGGCGGAGCTGAACAAATACTACCTGAGCCAGGTCGGCGGTTTTCACTGCCAGGCGACGGTCGCCACTCTGAACCAGGCGCGCGCGCTGCTGGCCGATGCCGGCGTCAGCATCGATTTGGTGCTGTTGGATATCTACATGCAGCAGGAGAACGGGCTGGATCTGCTGCCCGGCCTGCGCGAGCTCGGCGAGAAGACCGACGTGATCATCATCTCCTCCGCCAGCGACGTGAACACGGTGCAAAAAGCGCTGCACTACGGGGTGGTGGATTATCTGATCAAACCGTTCCAGTTCAGCCGCTTCAAGGAGGCGCTGAGCCACTACCGGCAGCAGTCGCAGCTGTTGGCGCAGCGCGAGTTTTCGCAGGCCGACGTCGACAGCCTGCTGCGCCGCCAGCCCGGCGGCCAGGAGAGCAAAAAGCTGCCGAAGGGGCTGACCAGCATCACCCTGAGCACGGTGTGCGAGTGGATCGAACAGCAGCACGATAACGAGTTTTCCACCGACAATCTGGCCAACGCCATCGGCATTTCGCGGGTCTCCTGCCGCAAGTACCTCATCTATCTGGCGGAGAGCGGCATTCTCGGCACCCGTATTCTGTACGGCGCCACCGGCCGCCCGGTCTATCTGTATCAGCTGAAACCGGACGCGATCGCCATGCTGAAGGAGCATTGCCGCCCGGCCTAAACGACGCAGGGCGCTGATGGCGCCCGGACGATTAATGTTAGAAGCTGTGCGTGTAACACTTCGCCTCGCGGTGAGGATCTTTCGAGCGTCTCCGCAGGCAGCGCTGCTTTTTCTGCTGCTGCTCCAGGTTCCGCTGCTGCCGCTCGGCGGTCTCTGCCGCCTCGCGCTGCTGTTCGCGCGCAATCGCCTGCTCGTTGGCCAGCGTCAGGTTATCGACATTCCACACCTTGTGGCGCAATGCGTCGCGCTTTTTCTGGTACTCCTCGGTGACCTTACTGTCCTTCGGCGGCGCCGCATGGTATTCCAAATCCACCCGCGCCTGCGCGAAGCAGCAGCTACACAAGGCCACGCCGGCCAACACAATCCTTTTCATCAATGACTCCTTTTACATCGCTTGACTCTGCGCGCACGCCGGCTCAACACCCGTTTGGCGATGCCGGCGGTTTTTCCTCGGAATGCGGCGCTCGCGGCCCGCCGGTGACGGGCGCTTTGCCGGGCTCGATACCGCACTCCGCCAAGCGCGCCAGCTCCTCCGCATCGCGCTCTGTCGGCGTCGCTTCCTCACTCATTTCCTGCCGCAGATCCTGCGCCAACGCTTTCAGGCGCTTTTGAAACAGCACCGGCGACACGCCTTCGCACGGCCTGTCGTAACGCGCCGCGCCGGCGCTTTGGCTTAGCGGCAATAACAGCAAGAGAAAGATCGCGGCCATCTCCTTCGCCATGGGCAACTCCTTTGATTACGCCGAAATAAACCGGCGGTTCCCTATAAGGAAAACGAATTGTCTGTTAACGCAATGAATGGTTGGGCCACGGCAGAATAACGCAGGAAAGGTAAACCCTCCGACAATATCGGCAGAATGCGCGCATTAATTTGGCTGAATATATTTAGCGGATTAACGATCGAATATTTTCGCCCCATCAAAGGTGCCGCCAATGCCGACGTTTCCTTCATGTAATACCGAGGAGGCGGACTCACCCGCCATGATGCGTTGCCGCTGCTCCCGCGTGGCAGGCTGCGGCTGAGACCAGTCTGGGGACGTCGACGTCGGCTGAATCGCGCTGCAGCCGCTCAACAAAAACAACGATACCGTGGCACAATAACGCCATGTCATAATTTCCTCCTTAAAGGAAATAAAATACCCGCAGCCGGCGGCAAGGGTAAATAAAAAAATGACTTTCTTTAGTTTAATAACCGCCGTTATTTCACCATCCGACTGCCGATGTCAATCACCCGGTTCGTCTGTTAACCCAAAATAAACATTTTCGCTTAGCCACCCGATAATTCGCAGGCAATAAAAAAGGCCGGGCTAACCCGACCTTGTTTGACCGCTCGACGCGCTTAGACCAGCTCGATCACGTCGAAGTTGGCTTCGCCGCTCAGATCGGCGTCGTAGTCAACGCCCTGCAGGCCAAAGCCGAACAGGCGCAGGAACTCCGCCTTGTAGCCCTGATAATCGGTCAGTTCGTTGATGTTGTTGTCGTTCAACTGCTGCCAGATGGCACGGCAGGTTTCCTGCACTTCGTCGCGCAGTTCCCAGTCATCCAGACGCAGGCGGTGTTTCTCGTCGGTGTCCGGCGCCGCGCCGCTGTACAGCTTGGTGGCGAACAGACGCTGGATCTGCTCGATGCAGCCTTCGTGAATGCCCTGCTCCTTCATGATTTTGAACACGATGGAGATATACAGCGGCATCACCGGAATGGCAGAGGAAGCCTGAGTCACCACCGACTTGAGCACCGCAACGTAAGCCGCGCCGCCTTTGGCCTGCAGCTTCTGGTTGATGGCGTGCGCCGCGCGATCCAGATCTTCTTTCGCCTTGCCCAGCGTGCCGTGCCAGTAGATTGGCCAGGTCAGATCGGTGCCGATGTAGGAGTAAGCGACAGACTGCGCGTTATCCGCCAGCACGCCCGCTTCGTCCAGCGCGTCCATCCACAGCTGCCAGTCCTGGCCGCCCATCACCTTCACGGTGTCGGCGATTTCTTGCTCGTTGGCCGGCTCGACCACGGCTTCAACCAGCACGTCTTTGTTGGTGTCCAGCGCAACGGATTTGTACGGTTCGCCGATCGGCTTCAGTGCGGAACGCACCACTTCGCCGGTTTCCGGCATCTTACGCACCGGCGAAGCCAGCGAGTAAACCACCAGGTCAACCTGACCCAGGTCTTTTTTGATCAGATCGATCACGGTCTGACGGCACTCGTTGGAGAATGCGTCGCCGTTGATGCTTTTCGCGTACAGGCCTTCTTCTTTAGCTGCCTTGTCGAAACCGGCGGAGTTGTACCAACCGGCGGAACCGGTTTTGCCTTCGCTGCCAGGCTTCTCGAAAAATACGCCGATGGTGGCCGCACCGCTGCCGAAAGCGGCATTGATGCGCGAGGCCAGACCGTACCCGGTGGATGCACCAATGACCAGCACCTTTTTAGGCCCGTTTTTCAGTTCGCCGCGCGACTTAACGTAGGCGATTTGCTCACGGACGTTAGCTTCACAGCCGGCCGGGTGAGCGGTGGTGCAGATAAAACCACGAATTTTAGGTTTGATAATCATAGTAATTTTTTCTTGGTAGCTAAAAACCGAAGGACAATATACCTGATTTTCTCAATATACTTAAGAAAGTGCGAAAACAAGCGCAGTGAACAGACCAGTCGGCAAGCCCGCCGCCGAGGCATGTCATGATGGTAAAGGGATAATCATGGCAGGCCGGATTGCGATTACCCGGCCTGTCGAGGGTCACGCCTTGTTCTTTTCCAACTGCTCAATCAGCGTGTAACGCAGCGATGAGGCATCGGCCGGCACGTTCTCTACCGGAGTAACGCGCACTTTCAGCCGATACTGATAGCCCGGTTCGAAGGTGAAACCTTCGATGCCGGTATAGAACAACTCCCACGGCTGCTGCGCGGAGCGGCGCACCTGCATGCACTTCATCGGCCCAACGCCCACGCAGTCCACCAGCGCGCTGTTCACCAGCAACACTTCCGTTTGGCCGCCTTTCTCGTTTGCGGGCTGATTCATCGAGGTTCCCTCCTGGCTGCAGCCGGCCAGTGCGGCCAACGCAACAAATAACAACGCTTTAATTTTCAATGTACTGCACCAATAGTCATGTAGGTCGGGCGATCCTAACAAATTGGCCGGGTGAATTGAACCTTGCTGCGTGCCGCAGATAGACCATTCGTTGCAAAGGCCCGAGGTGGCTCGCCTACCCCCTCGTCGAGAATATCATTCACCATCACTCTCATAAGCCTGGAAAATACTCTTAAATAAATTCTCTGTTCTTATCCGAACCGGTAATTATCCCCGCTGTTTTTTCTGTTAAAAACAGTTGGCTTGCGCAAGCTTTACGCTATTTAACCGTATCGATAAAGAGGGAGTTTTATGCAAGAGATCGAGGCTAAATACTTCCACCTGATCGCCGGTGCCGGTAACTTTTCCGACAACCGCGGCAGCAACGGCCGCGTCAACAACAACGGTGGCAACAAGAACAACAGCAGCAGCACAGCAATAAAGGCGGCAATACCTGCTCACGCTCAGCTGTTTTAACTAATCAGAGCTCCGGCTGAGTCTCTCCGCTCGGTCGGTACTTTCAGTATTTCGGTGATAACGATGTTTAAACTGTTCCGTACCTTGTGCCTGCTGCTCGGCTTTTGGATCGCCACCCTGCTGCTCAGCGGCGCCGGGGTTTCTTTTACTCACGGCTACGCCGCGCCGAAAAACCTGTCGCATTTCGTCGTCTCGCTGGTGGTGGTCGGCGCCATCCTGCTGTGGACCCATAAATTGCTGCGGTTCTTTTTTGCCGAGAAATTTGAGAAGAAGCCGCGTTAAGCCGTGTTCTCATTTTGGCTGTCGCCCGCAATGGTAAAACCGGCATCGCGAATTGCCGCCTTCACCTGCCTGGCGTCCATCACCGCCGTTTTCACATAGCCAAAGAAGGCTACCCGTGCGCCGGGCAAACGGATTGGCGTCGCCAGTTGGGCTCTGAGCTCACGATTGCGCTGTGCCATCAGCTCGGCGCGCGCCTGCCAAAACGCGGCGGGATCGGTTGGGGTTTCAGTCGCGGTTTCGAACAGCGACGCCAATTCGCTTAGCGCCTCCCACTCCGCCAACAGGGCGGCAACCACTTCGGGGTTGGCCATCTGCCCCCAGTCAGAGGGTAAAGCCCCCTCACGCCACGCCTCAAGATAGGCGGGCAACACCCTCTTCAACTGGCTCAGCCGATCGTTCAACACGGGTATCCTTTTATAACGCCCAATGCCTTGATATTCCCCATAATGTCCCTCTCGTTTAACCGGTGATGGGAGCAATGACCGGAGCTTATCAGCGCCATAAATGACGTAATGACTTTTGGTGCGGCTAAATTAGCGATATGTGCGGATGGGGAGTGAGGAGCTGAGGTGTTACGACTGGAAAGAGAAACCGAAGTTTTATTGGCGCTTTAAGTGGAATTCCCTTATAAATCAATCACACAAAAAAAGACCGAATACGATTCCTTTATGCGCAAAGTAATTAAAATAGCAATAAAAAACAAATAGTTAACACATAAAACCCTTTCGCAGTCCCTTGCTATACCTTGCATTTCCTTTCTTTAATTTCAGTCGTTTACCAAAATTCTCGGATCAGTTCGGGATAAATTCGGCCGTGATTGCTGTGTTAATGACCGGTCATCAAATAACCGGCAGGTCATCCCATTCACAACTCCGCATGTCGTTCACGCAGTACATCACCACGCCGAATACTTCGATCCCTTCTTCCGAATCTTCATTACCGAGTTCAGTTTCCCGGCCCGAGCCGTCCAGAAATTCGAGCGCTCGGTTCGGGTAAAGGCGAAGCCGGCGCAGCACGTGGGCGCCTTCCTCCGCAGCTACGATAATGCTGCCGTGTACCGGCGTCGCCGACGAATCGACAACAAGCAACGCGTCAGCGTGGATACCGACCGCCATAGCCTGGCCGGCGGCGCGGAGCAGATAAGTAGCGCTCGGCTTTGAAATGCAGATCTCGTCAAGGCTCAAGCGGCGCTCAACGTAGTCTGCTGCCGGGCTGGCAAATTTTGGCATCATTCCCATAGTGTTTTACCTCACAACAAATACTGTATACGCATACAGTATAAGCGTAAGAAAAAACCTATGTGAAGAACGATTCACACCTTAAATAGCAGATGCCTGATCGATAAAGAAAGATAGTTTTGAGAATGGCCGGGTTCCCTCCCGGCCCTCTGGTTTTTAGATAGCGTTCCAGCCATTCGCAACCGCTATTTCCTGCATCCGCTTGTACATCAAATCGAACTCAGCGGCAGTTAGCGCGCGGTTGTAGACGGCGTAGGCGCCCATGATCGTGGTGCTGGTTTGAGTTAGGCGGCTTCCCATGTTGCCGACCCGGATCGTATCCTTGCCTCGCAAATCACGAACCATTGTCAAATCAGCGTTGCGCCTGTTTAAAGTCGCTCCGACCGTCTTGTCGATGATGTAACGCCGCTTGTTCGCAGTCTCGCCGGAGCCGAAGTCTCCATTTCCGTCATAGATGGCGGCAAGGAATCGCCACGTTGCTGTATCTTCAGTTGCCGGAGGCGGGCTGGTGCCGTTGGTGACGGAGATATTATCCGAGATAACCGTCGCCCCAGTCGGCGTGCCATCATAGACAGATGCGACAGCTGTGCGGTAGCCATTAGCTTCCATGATCAGACCTGAGCCAGCGACAGTAACACCGGTTGCCGACGTGGTCTGAAATGTACCAATCAGATTGCACGCACTAAGACCTGTTGGAGTCCAAATTTTATTCACACTAATATATGTGAAATTCTCGGTTTCATTAATATTCAGGTCAAGGTAACCGAAATTACCCAACTTAGAAGATTTAGCATCCATGCGTAGAGGACTCCCTACAATAGTTGGCTGCACGCCTCCTTCAACCAGGTTGATGCCAAGCATATCGCCACCAAGGCCAAATGAAACCAACCCATCACTGACCGGAACATCAATGGAGACCCCAGTGGAAAAAATAGAATCGCCCATCACTAAATCAATAGCCATATTAGACCTCGTTACATTCAATTGTTTGGATGGCTGCAAATGTTGCCAGCGAATAGTTTTTATTTACCAGCTCAGGGATGTTCTCTTGCGGATATTGGTTAGGCACTCCATATTCCCACCTGTTGCAAGCAACTTCCCCCCCTCCATCGCATATGTTGTGCGTTCCACCATGAGCACTATCGCCTAAAGTTACAGTTACTTTCCCGGTCAGTTTTCTGGAGCACAGTATCTTTATTACGGTTGGCGAAACGGTGGTAACTGTTAAGTCAGAATAAGCAATCGCCCCAGAGGAATCACTAACAGATATTCCCTTATCTGAATACTCGACATAGTTCCATCCGTTGAATACTTTGTTGAACTTCAGCGGGGCGACATGTGGCGTCATGCCAAGATAAATAGCATTATCATGATATACGCCCTTCTCACATTTAAATGGATATGAGCCATATCCCGACATGTGACGGAATGCATCCCGAGCAAACATAGCGCCAATAATTCGATATGAGTTAGCCGATAAATGCGCGCCTGGATTCGATAATCCCTGATACGATCCGACCAGCACAACATTATCATTTTTTAGCGCCAATTCTATTTGCGCGGAAGGTACACCCATCCCGCGAACATAGTTATTCCCGAGTTGATTAAGCATAAACAGCGGCTTTCGGGCTTGCCCGCTTTTATCCATACATGACGCAATCAGAGTATCATGCATTGACTGCAAGCGAGGATAATAGAATTCAAACGACTGACCATTATCATTCTCACCCTGCATGTAGATAATGCCGCCAATTTCCCAATCGTAGCCAGCAGCAGCGGCGGCTTCTGCAATGCCATCCAGGGCGGTCTCCACACGGTTGTATATCTCTGGTGTCGCGCCCTTCTTCAGTTGTTCGATGGTTCGGCCGGAAACGCCGCAGCAGGCGACGCCGATGATAAAGTCCTCATCATTTTCTATCCCAAGGCTTTCGTTGTGATAGGCCTTCAAGTTATTGGCAAATGATGAAGAAATAGTCTCTCCATATCCGCCAGACGTGTTGGCCACGATGTTTCCTGCGTTATCCTGCATGACCTCAACCAGCGGCCTAAAGACATTTGCACCACCAAGCGGAGCATATTCATAAGTTGTATTGGTGGAGAACTTCATACCGCGCGGCGAATCGCCTAGCATCACATTACCTAACGATTGAGTAAGTGATAAGGCGACGCCGCTTTGCGCACCTACTGAGAACGATTGGCCGTAGACAATCCAAAACTGCACTTTCTTCTTGGTTTTATTTGGATTACCCAGCGCAGGAACGTTATTAAAAATTCTGCGACCAAAATTAGTTTTTGCCGAATCCGCAAATGACTGCACCAGAGATATAATATAATCCTCGGTCATCTTTTTTGCAGGTGAACTTCCATCATATCCTGCAATTTTCGCATGCAGCACGCAGTTTTTATCAACACGAAGCCCCACCACGCCACGGCTATCACGAAGAGCAATAATATCGCCACCGGTTCCAATCGATATTTTTACGTTTCCGTAACTTAACCTTGTTGCAGAGTTCAATATCGCACTTATTTTCGGGAGATAGAGCTTCCCGGCTTTCGCTTTAAGAAGGGTAAGTCCAAGCTTATCTTTTACCTTAAAACTGCCGTCGTCGCTTTTAACTACAGAAAAATCTTTGTTTCTTATGACATTGTCTGATACTTCAGTGTTTTCAGAGACAAAACCATTTCTACTAAACTCAACTAATTTGCTGACAAAACCCACCCCACCTTCATTATCTGCAGACCAATATGCGGCAACCATACCCAGCTTATCACGCCACCGCATGAACGGTTTTCCTGAGGATTTCTTTATCAACCCTGCAACGCTCCTTACCGAGGTTTCACTCGGATAATCAGCGATTGCCACAGCCTGCCCGTTAGTTTTACGGTAATAAATGAATGACGCATCAGATCCCACCCCCTGAGCTACGCGGAATGATTTTCCCTCTGGGGTTCCAGCCAACCCCGCAATAGTCCCATCAGGATCCGCAGGGGTAATGTAATAGGTATTTGCGTCTGCGATGTTTTGGGCGTTTTCTGCTGCCGCCTCGGCTTTGGTGGCTGCATCTGTCGCGATGACTGCATTCTCAGCCACGCCTTCAGCTGCTTCCGCCGCGCCAAGTTCAGCCTGAGTGGCTTTTGCGGCGGAGTTAGCCGCTGAAACTGCACTACCTTGAGCTGCCTGCGCGTATGCATCACCTGCAGATGCGCCAGCAGTGCGGCGCTGACCAAGGGTAACAGAAACCCCTACCACGTCAGTGACTGGCAAACCGTTATTAGACATGATTTATTTCTCTCTATTATGCGGTACGATACCAGCCCATCAACTTGATGTAAGCGTTGGTAATATTAATTGCATTTCCAGAACCAAGGGCTTCCGTTGATCCACTAACATTATGTGAGTGCGGACCAATATTTACCGTATGCGCGTGATCGCCATCGTCACTTGTATAAGTAAGCGGCCTATGTGAGTCATTATCAGACCCAACTATATAATCTTGGTATGTAGCACCTGGGCCTGCCATGCCAGACTTGTGGCTATGTCTACCCTGGGTATCTGTTTGTCGAGAACCGAGATCTACTTCATTAGCAGTGCCGCTAACAGATAGCGATATATTTGGCAGATTTCCTTTACTGATAGATACTTGATCCGCCCCACCCGACTCCAGCAAATCACTCCCATCTGATTTCGATAACCTAATGGTTTTATTCTCACCAAGATATACCCACGTAGTCCCAGGAAACAGTTTGTTAGGATTTTTGTTTTGAGCAAACCAGGAAACTATACCGACAGGGTGACCAACATCAATTATTGGTTTTGATAATGCTTTGATTAGCGACTGTAAAATCCTGTTCGTGTCACCATCATCCAAAACATCATCACCAGAGTTAATGGCAATGAAATCACCTAATACAGATGACATCACAGAAGATTGCCGCCACACCTTGTTGAGCTCTTCGCTTTTTGCAACGCCGGCAGTAAATCCCGCCCCTACAGCGGGGAGTGCTTCATATTCATTCTGTGATAGCACGTTCGCATATTCACCGATGGCAAACGGTTTAAATTCATTCTTCGCCATTTATCCCTCCACAACTTCATAATTGACAGTAATCCCCATCGGCTTGATCGAGAGATAGCCCTGACGAATGACTTCCTTGGTGATTGCGGGTATTACGGCGCCTCTGGCAGTGATCGTCATGCTCATATCTAGGTTGTCCGAAAAAGTGATCGCAATACCGCCATCCGGATAAATGGCCGCCAGAACGGCGGGCAGCGTTTCTACAGTGCCGTCCCAGCTATTGGCGCCGATTTTTGCACGCAGTACCGTTCGATAAGTGTCGTCATCAAGATCGATATACTCATCGCCGGAGTCGTAGCGCCCCTTCCATGTCCCCAGGTCGAAACCCAGCTCCGGATCATCGAACGAAAAATAATGGTTCACTGCCGGCGCGCGTATGCGACGCCCGCGTCCCACCCACAGACCGATAAAATCGAGCTGAGCGCCGATGGCGTTGTCGAGGTCAAAGGCCGGCACGATACCGCGCGTGCTGTCCTGTTGGCGCACGAACGCCTCAGTAACCGCATTGACGGTGGCGAAGTAGTTGGGGAATTGGCAGTGATAAGCGGGTATTAATGCGGTGTATTTGTTGGTCATCATGCCACCGTGATAATTGCGATATTCTCCGGCGAACAGGTCGCAGACTCGTTAAACAGGATCGGAATGTTGGCCTCGCTCATCGTGACTGCATCTTTGCCAATGCTCACCGTCATCAGGTCATAGGTTTTACCGCTGTCAGCGTTGCCCAGCGTGGCGGGAACGTAGAGCCGCGAAAAATAGACCGTATCGCCGATGTAAAGCGTGTTGATGTAGTCAGACACGGCTTTTTTTATGTCTTCGCCGATGTCGCTGGTGTAGCCAGGAAGCACCTTAATTTTGATAGCGGCGTAAATCGGCACCTTGGTCGGCCGGAAAAAATGGATCGGCTTGTCTGTGCCATAGGCATCTTTGACGATCACCGTCGTAGTGCCGAACGTCGGCGCGCCAGGTGATTTTTTTATCGCGATGATCCTGGCGATCTCTTCTGCATCGCCGCCGTCTACCACCATCGAAACCGCATGCGCCGGCACGCCGTTGATGTCGGTTTCCGAAGTGTCGTTGTCGTAGCCCTTATAGCGCGTCACGCCGGTGATATTGGCAATAGCGCCTATCAGGCCTTCCATGACAGTTCGGGACGGTAGCGCGACGCTGAGCGCCTGGCGCTGGCGGAGCTCTGCATCAGTTTCTACCGGCTTGCCGGCGGTGGCCGCTTCAGGGTTCGTGACTGATTGCCAGCCGCGCGTAGGTGTGGCTATTTGCGAAACATCGCCGGGCAGCGCGGTGATGGCGCCTGCCTTCTGCGCCGTCGCGGTTACCACCGCCTGGCCGTGAATATCGAGCTCCACCTCTGCCGGTAAATCCCAGAGGTTCCCGGCGCTGTCGCGTACTGAGGCATTTCTAATGACTATGCCAACCTGGCCGATCAGCTTCACGTCAACCGTGGAATTTGACGGCGCCTTGCGGCTGATGCCGTTGATTTTGACGTTGCTCGCCAACCCCGCGCCGGTGCCGGTCGCCGGGCTAAACGCATTCCAGGTGGCGATCGCCGCATTGTTGCCGCCGTGCATCGCGTAGGCGATCAGCGACAACAGCACGCCGTCTTTGCTGTCTGGCTCGATGTAGATGTCATCGCCATAGATGCCGCGAAAAATCGTCTGCCACCCGGTGAGGATGGTCTGGAATTCAGGCGCGCTCATCCCTGCCGCCGTTATTTTTGGCAGCATCGAATCGATAATGTCTTCATACATAGGTTGTTACCGAGGTTTGGCCGAAGGCGGTGTTTAGCGTGGCGGTGATCAGGAGGTCGCGCGTATCAACATCGCGCTGGCTCTGGTACTCGACGATCTCGGTCACGTTCGGCGTGCCGAGGATGCGCTCGCGGATCACGATGTCATAGAGGCCCGACGTGTATTTGCCGAGTATCTGCGTCCAGTCGGTGCCGGCGGTGGTATCGAGGAACCACTCGCCCTTTCGCAGCTGCAGGCGGCTGATCACCGCCATGCCTACAGCCTCAGGCGTGTTAATGAAGAAATCACCCTCGCCGCGCCCGAAGCTGTAATCGCCATTTTTGTCTTCTTTCCGGTATCTCACTGCGGGCCTCCCGTCTGGCCGCCGCCAGTTTCTACGCCACCGTGCTTATGCGTCTGCAGACTGATGCCGCCGGCGTTGACGTCGTTCGTCACGTTGACCGGCCCCAGAATGGTCGCCGTTCCGCCTTCGGCGCCCATGCCCTGCGACAGGTTGCCGTTGATGGTCACGTTGCCATTGAGCACGATCTCGGGGGAGTTGATCTCCGTGCCGCCCTGCGCGCTGGCCGTCAGCTTGCCCGGCGTGGTAACGGTCACCGCGTGGCTGCTTGGGTCGAGTTCGATAAATGCGGCGCCGTCGTCGGTGCGCAGCTGCGCGGCGCTGGTGCTGATACCGCTGATTTTCTGGGCCTGCGACTGCGGGCCGACAATAGCGAAAGCGTCAGACAAGTGGTGCATACGTTCGGCGGCTGACTCCTGCACGCCGCCGTTTTGCCACCAGAAATCGATGCTACGGTCAGCAAACACAAGAAGGCACTCATCACCCGACTTGATCGGAAACGTGAGCGTAATGCCCCCGCCACGCGGGAAAATGACTGGCACATCTACCAGCAGCGGCAGGCTGGCAGAATTTCCGCCGCCGGCGCTTTCCGGCTCGGAACCTTTCACGGCCGGCAGGACGACGCAGGTCACCGCGTCCGCGTCAAAGGATTGAATGATGCCGGGGATCGATACGCGCATTCCTGCGTTGATGGCGTCGATCAGCGCCTGGTCGGCCTGCTGCTTATCGCCGATTTGAGATGTGAGGGATACGGGCATGAATTTTTCCCATAAAAAAACCCGCCGAAGCGGGTTTTGTATGATTGGTAAATATGTTCAACTTTTTGTGAGTTCCGAAACAAGCTTTTCGACCTCTTCAGCCTCTTTTATCAGAAGCTGAGCGGTCAATTTATTCACTTTCTTATCTAGCTTGTAATCAGCGGTAACTCTTTGAAAATGGCTAGATTTCAACTTTAGCCCCAGTTTCTTCAAGACAACTGGATCCAGTTCAAAATCTTCAGCCGCTGCACCATCGCAAAGATAGTTAAAAAATCTCTCATGGGCACCACCAGATATCCTCTGCCCATGCTTATCATGAGAAGGAACCTTGCCATTGATTACCCGTAGCGCAGAATGAAACATGCAATAGTAAGCACGACTAACAGCGTTTCTCGTCCATTGTTCGCCGTTATTGACTAAAGATGCTTTTGCCAGCTCCATGAAGCATTCGTAGTTGACGGCCATTTAATCACCTTTTGGTTCGAAATAGCCGATGCAACTACTTGTTTCCAAGCCTAAAGCAAGCATTTCATCGATCAACTCGTTATTGAGAACCGATAAGTAGTCAACATCATCAGTATCAACAACAAAATTAAAAGCTAACATGCCATAGCCGTCATCACCCACTTGGCTGCTGATCGCTGGAAGGTTATGCTTCTCTGCTACATTCATGACTGCTTTAGCCACAGCCTCGACTTCCTTAGCTTGCTCCCCAAGATCCAAGAGCTTGTCTAAGTTGCGGATCGCTAAAGCACACGATTCATCAGGTTTTATTTCCATTGCTGTAAACATTGGAACCACCTTTTTTAACAGGTCCATGTCGATCCAGAACGACGCCACTACTATGACATCACGGATAAGTTCTGGGTTTCGAACAACATCGACAGCACGCTTGAGAATCTCTATTTGCTTGCTATGCAAACCTTTGTTAGCAAAGGCGAGCGCATAGTTTGCCCAACTCACCGCATCATGTGGTGCCAGAAGGATGGCTCGTTCACAGAGTGTCTCGCCTTCTTCAGTCTCACCACAGATGATTTTTACTAGGCCCTCAATGCAAATACCTTGGTATCTGTCAGGCAATTGCTTTGCACCAGCAATTACTCGCCTCACTTCAAACTCGCTGAGCAAATTTTTACCTTCGATCAACGATGGGGTGAGCATCTCAATAAACTCAGCAGATTTCGGCTTCGGAGCTCTCATTCGTTCTTCTTTGCTGTTGTTTTACCGACAAAAAATGCAATGAATCATTCATTGCATCTTAAAAATTTCAAGCGTTCTAACGCATCACTATGAAACGAAGTGTATTACTACAAGTCATAAAATGCCATCAGTTAGATGTAAAAATCGTGCTGTCAGACACCACAACGCTATCATTTTCGGATTGAACCTACCCCATATGAGCTGCTTTGTTGAAGCGATACTATCAAACAGATCACTTCACCTTGACGCAGTCATACGTCGCAAACTGACGCGGCGCATCCATGCTGGCCTGGAGCAGCTGAACGTTAAGAAAACGCTTTTTGCCTGCACGCTTCACGTACTCCATGCCTAACCATTTTCCCGGCTGGTTCGTTGCAACGCGCCATTCGTACTTGACGTTGTCATAGTCTTCTTTTTGTCCAAGGAAGGTGAATTTCTGCGTTTCCGGTCTGACACCGTTAATGTGCATGAATCCATCATTGCTGGCCGTTAGAGTGTAATCACCACAGCGTACATCAGCAAAACCGGATGACGCATATAAGGATCCGAAGACTAGCAGCATCAGGTATTTTTTCATCGTTTTTTCTACTGTCCTTTTAGCAATGTAGAGCTCGATTGCAAATCTGCCGAGCCGCGTGCGAAACACATCAGATCCATGTACCACGCCTGGCCCCGTGTGTCGCCAGTATAGTCGATCGCTTTCACGATATACACGCCGTCCGTCGCGATGCTGGCGGGCTGCTGCAGGGAACCGGCGACAACTCGATTTCCGTTCTGTTCGGTTTCACTGATGCGGCCGCCGGATTGGGCAATCTCACTGTCGGATAGCGCTGCGCGGTAAACTGATGCCTGGTCGAGCTGGATCAGGCCATTAATGCGAATATTCGGGTTGATGAGGCAACGCACGTTAACGCCGGCGCCCATCGTTTGCTGAGGCATGCCGATCAGCCCTGTTTCGCTGTTCAACACGATAGCCTCGTGAATGTATTTGTTCTCGTTGACCATCTGCAGCTTGCCGTCGATCAGCTGCCAGGTGGCCTTACACATGCCGGCAACGGAGTCCATGACATCGCGCGCGGATTGGAACAGTGCCAGCCCGCGAGGAAAAACCGTATCGGGAAAAGTTCCAGTGAGCCCCTGGGTGATGCCGTAGGCGTTGAAGCTTTTCAGGACGGCATTGTACACGTCAGCCACGGTATATCCTGCGGCGAGCGTGGTGTTCACCGTCGCATAGAGAAACGCTTCATGATCGCCCACGGCCTGAATCAGCACCCAGGAATCGGTCGGGTTATCTTTGCCGGTGATCGTGAAGCGCAGATCCCCCTCAAAAATCAGGCCAAAGTTCTGGCCGTCCCGCTGGCCAGATTTCTCCGGGTCCACCGGCCGCGCTACGCCGACCTGACTGGCGTCTGCATCTGGGGCGATCCCGTCATAGCCGGCAATCATGCGGATTTTTGAAAACTCGCTGCCCAGAATCCGGTTTTGGGTATCCGGCGACAGGTTGTAAATTTTGACGTTGGCGACGCGCGGCCACCGCGTATCGGCCCACTCAATGCGGAAAGTGACTTTAAAATCTGACAAGCTGATGCCGTTGCCCTGCTGGTCAAGCAGCTGCAGCTCAAAATGCCGCATCCAGTTCTGACTCATGCCCTACCTCTGCACAAAATAAAGATGACTGCCGATCCCGAGATTGGTTTTCGTCGGTAGCTCTGGTTCGTTGTTGTCGACCATGACGATCAGCGCACCGGTAAACCCCAGGTGCGCATGCTGCGCCAGCAGGTTGGCGCCAGGCACCAGCGGCACACTATTCACCAGCGCCCCGCCGGCGCTGTCCATAAGGTCGAGCAACCAGCCGGCCTCATCGCGCCAGGTCAGCCGCATATTCATCTGCTGGCCACCCAGAGCGATCCCGAATTGCTGATTGTCCGGCGTCAGCGGAATTTCCTGAATGTTCACCCGAAACCTCCCAGCACTCCCAGCGCGCCGCGCTGCGCCTGGGAGAGCAAACTTTCGTTGACCGGCTTGGCCGATTTAGTGCCAGAGTTCTGCACCGCCGACGTGCTGACGCCGTCGGCCATGTTGGCTTTGTCCGCAACCGAAACGCTCTGCGTGCGGGAAATGATGACGTTGCGCAGCGTCAGGACACACATCAGCACGTTTTCGCTGGTGCGATCGGTCGTGACATCCAGTGAGCGGATCAGCATGTTCTGGTACTGCCGCTTGCCGGTGGTGACGTCGAACGGCAAGCGGCTTTCCTGCAGCGCGAGCAACTGCTTATAAACTTCCCGCGGGCCGCTGCTGAGCGTCTGGCCGCTGTTGATGTCGATAAACTGGGTTGTGTCGACGCCATCCAGCAGCGAGCCGCCGCCGGCGAAACCCAGCTCCATCGTCACCTCCGGCGGCCGCTTGTAGGCATGGTCGCTGACAGGCGCGCCATCCTCGATCGGGTGCTCGGTGATCTCCAGCGTGTCGCTGTGTTTTTCCGAAATAGCCACGCTCGGGATGATGCCGCCGATCTTCCGGGTCTGCTGAGAAAACAGGACGGAGAGAATATCCATTATTGCGGCCTCGCATAGAGTTGCTGGGTCAGGCGGGAGTTCACGCCAGTTTGACGATCGGCGACTTCCATCCCTGCGCGCGCGGGATCGTTAACGCCGTGGATATTAATCACCGTCTGCTGATTCAGGCTATTCCCGCCGGCGCCTGGCATGTTGCTGAGCACTCTCGGTATGTAGTTGCGCGTCTCCGCCGGCATCAGCCCCATGCCGTGCTTCTGAACGTTGCCGACCCCCCAGTTATAGGACGCCAGCGTTTTTTCCAGATCGCCGCCGTTCATGCGGAGCAGCATTCCCAGGTAACGCGCCGCGGCCGCCGCCGACTTGGACGGGTCGAAGACGTCATCACCGCGCAGCCCCATGTCCCGGGCGGTGCCCGGCATGAACTGGAACAAACCTTTCGCGCCGGCACCGGAAACAGCAAACTGATTGCCGCCAGATTCGGTTAGCGCAACGCTGCGCAGCAGGCCCGCCGGCAGGTTGTACATTGCCTCGAGCTGCGTCAGTTTGGGCTGCAGCCAGCCCAATAGCGCCGCCCCGGCTTTTGTCGCCTGCGGTCGGCGCACCGACTGGCCGTATTGCGTAGACTCATCACGGCGCCACGGCAGCAATTTGCGCCCCCATTCGTCTACCGTGTCGCTCCCTGGTAGCTGGTTCAGGAAATTGGCGACGGGGTTGTTGGTCAGCCAGGAATATTTCCCCTCGAGCGGTTTAACGACAGCCTCTTCGACCGCAAGCAAGCCGCCGATCACGCCGACTTTGCCCAGGCCGCCCATCGCTTTTGACAGGCCACCGACGCTTTTAGTCACGGAGCCGATCGCACTGACCATTTTCGCCGCCCAGGTAACAGCCACGAAACCGGCCAAAATTTCCAGCGCAGTTTTCCAGCCGCCGACGGCGTCTTTCAGTTCGAGCAGCTTGTCACGCAGCCAGATCATCGCGTTCTTGGCCTGGGTGATAGCCGGTTCCCACTTCGCCCAATCGATGAGGCTTTTTCCGCCTTCTTTCCAGGTGCGGTAATCGTCCCACAGCAGGCCGATCCCCACGATAAGCGCAGTGATCATCCCAATCGGCGACATCAGGAAAGCGCTATTCAGCAGCCGCCAGGCAACCAGCAACGCGCCGAAAATCCCGATCAGTTTGCGCGATTCGGTATCGAGGCTTTTCCACCAGGTGATCACCTGATCGATAGCCTGATAGCCACGGTAAAGCATCCGCCCGAAAACTTCGGCTAACCAGAGAACACCCCGAACAGTTTTGGTGATGAATCCCTCTATCTTCGGGAAATTATCCATGATGCGCCGGCGCAGCGTATCCAGTGAACCACTCAGTCCGCCGGCCAGACCTGAGCCGATTTTGTCTTTTGCCATGCCAAGCAGCGCGGTCAGGCTGCGCATGGAGGTCATGAATTTATTAGACTGCTGCGCCGCGCGGTCGGCGTTCAGGCCGGTGGCTTTCAGCATGCTCTGGTAATCGGCAGTAAAACCGTTGATGCCGCGGCGCATGGCGAGGAGCGTGTTTTCGTCGATCCCCAGCATCTGCGCATACTGATTCGCTCGGTAATACGGCATGCTGCGCAGCTTATCGCCGACACCGGTAAAAATGGCGGCGGCATCGCGCATCTGACCGTTCGCACCGCGCGTCTGCACGCCCAGGCGGTTCAGGAAACCTTCGGCGCCCGGGTTGTTACGGATGAATCTCGCGAGGCTCTCCAGCGAACCCTGCGCAGCGGCCGCGTCCGCGCCCATCTGCGAGGCGGCATATCCCAACGCTCGGATGCCCGCCACTGAGGCACCGGTGCGCTGCGATGCAAAATAGACTTTATCCAGGCCATTGGCGATCTGCGTGGTAAAGCCGACGATTGTCAGCGCGGCCCCTTCTACTGCCGCCCCCATTTTGAGCACGTTCGCCGTGACGCCGGCGACAACAGCAGAGAATTTTCGCTCGCCGGTGGCGTCGATTTCGAAGCCCAGAGAAATCAAAAAATCCTTGATGGTTTCAGCGTTCATTGATCCTCTCTCCACCTGGCGATCCGGGCTTCGTTATCCGCTTTCATGTCCAGGTAATCATTCATCAGCGCGACGTCGAACAAATCGAGGCGCCCATCCTTGAGCGCCTCAAAGCTGCACATGCCGGCATCCACCGGGCGTAACAGGTAATCCTCTCCGCCCGGCAGGACGTCCAGCGTCAGGCCGGCGGCTGGTCTTTCGTCTCGCTGTCGGGGAGTGCGGGCAAAAAATTTCCCAACGAGTCCCCGACCACGCGCGCGACGATTTGCAGCATGTCCATCATGTCGATGTCATCGAACATCAGTTGACCGCTGGTAAAGATCGACGTGTAGACGGTGCCATTCTGGCGTGACACCACCGCCAGGCAGGGATGAATAATCGCGTTGCTGTCATCGTCGCTGATGTCTGCCAGCGTTTGGGCGATCACCGGTAGCGCCACTTTGAGCGCATCCTCAATCGAAATCTGCCCGGTTTTCAGCTGGCGCAACACCTTAATTTCCCCCAGCAGGCCGGACAGCAGCGGCAGCAGCTTCCGGGAAACTTTCAACTGCTCGAAAACATTCAGTTTGGCCGCGCGGTATTTTTGGCCCTTAATTTCAAATTCCATGCATTACCCCTTAAAACGTGCCGAGCAGTTGGTCGATCTTGATGCAGTCGAACACCCAGGCGACGGTGTTACCGTCTTTGGCGTTCTGCCAATCCGGCAATTTCTTGAACGCGACGCCGCGCGCCGTGGCCACGTCGTTGCTGGATTTGTTGCGGATCACGATGACGTTGTTGCCCCAGGTCGCAGATGACAGCGACTGCGCGTTATACATCACCGACAGCTTGGCGTTCGTCGGGCTGGTTTTGAGTAGGTTGACGGTGATCGTCCCCGATTTGTCGGCGTGCAGGCTGTGCATCCCCTCACCATCGGCGCCGGTCACCATCGTGTTTTTGTCGCCGCCCATTGCAACGACGATCCCTTCGTCAGACGTCGCTGCACCGTTGCCGAGGTCAATCGAACCGCCGATGCCGGTGATATTGGCGGACACATCCAAAAAGCTATAAGTAGGCATTCCCCGGCTCCTTAGCGGTTAACGTTGATGATGACGTCGCCGAAGTGCACGGCGCCGGCCAGTTTGATTGCCACCTGCATCACCGGGGCTTTGCGGGCTTCGCGCTCCGCTTGCGCCTGCTGTGCAATCGGCGGGGAGTAGACGTAATACCCCTTTGTCAGCGTGTCGCCGGTATTCAGCGCGCCGAAACCGTCGCCCCCCCACACGCCTGGCGCAATCAGGCCGTTTTCAGCGCCCTGCGCCAGCGATGCTTCGACGTTGGTCAACAGATCGGTAATGCCCTCATCGGTCTGAGGAACCTTTGTCGAGCTGGTATAGAGGCGGTTGTAGTAGTTGGTCTGAACGTAGTTCTGTAGCCAGTCCAGGCCGTGGCGCTCGTCAAAGAAATCAGCGTTACACATCACGCCTTCTTGCAGGATTGCCGTGTCGTTGTCGTAATTGACGAACACGTTGCAGTTTTTCTGCTGCAGGGTCAGCGCCTGGGTTTGTGTCAGCGTTTCCGCTACAATCCCCGGCTCTTGCTTAAATTTGATGGTGATCGTGGTGCGCCAGCCGGCGAAATTGACCGTAAAGGCACGGCCCAGAATCGACACCGCGGCGTAAGGGCTCTGGCTGGAATACTGGACACAGGTTGTACCGAACGCCGCGGCTTTCAGCCGGCTGGCAATGTCGGTGTTGTTGTCCGCATCGAGCACGGCGGTATTTTGCGTGGTGTGGGCGTAAATGCGGGAAACATCATCGGATTGGATCAGGCCGGCAACTGCAAGCACGTCATCATCAGAAATCGTCTCGGCGATATACAGGCCATACCATTTCGACGACAGGTCGATAAATTTCGCGACGCATTCAGTGATGGTTTCCGCCGGCTGGCGCGCGATAATTTTCGCACCGGTGCCTTCAAGAATGCCCATCAGCGCGGAAATATCGGTTCCCGTGGCGTTTGGCGTAGCGAAGCCGACTGCGGACGCCTCGCCGGTGGTTTTCGAGCTCACGACAAACCGCGCGTTGTTCGCATCCCAGACGACATTCGCCGCAGTCAGCTTTTCAGCCACACGCGCGGCGACGCCGTTCAGGTTGGTCTCTGCCGACAGGTCAACGCCGGATACAGTTTTGACCGTTCCATCGACGCTGATTTTCATCGCGCCATCGGTCACGGTTGTGAAATTGGTCATCGCCTGCTGCGCAGTATTCAGGATTGCCCCGCGCAACGCGGCGGCAGTGTCCACTTTCACCCAGCGGCCAACGTACAGATCGATCGGCTGCGGGCGCTGCCAGTAGTAAACCTGAGCGGCTAATGCCTCAGGCGCCTGGATGCCGAAGTCAGATTGCACGCCGGTAATGCCGGAATAAGCGCGCATGCGCTCGCTGGCGTCAATCACCGGCGATGCCCCGATAATCAGCAACGAACCAAAGTTTCGAGCCTGCGCCGCGCGCAAGGCCATATTAATCGCAACGCCGACTACGTTACGAACAGGTAACCCCTGCTGAGCCATGATTATTCTCCGAAGAATTTTACCGTTGCCTCTGCGATCGGCTTGATGCCGTATTCGCGAACAACTTTGCGGCGCAGGCGGACGGTAATGTCATACCGGCGCACCCACTGGTTATTGATGAGTTCAGGGAAAGGAATGATGTCGCCAATGCTGCCAAGCGACAGGCCGACGGCGATCAACTGATCGTTATTTTGTGACAGCGTTAAACCATCACGGAAAATTGACGCGATACGCTGGCTATGCGGCCCATAGAACGACGCCAGGCACTCGGTCACCTCGTGGCGCCACAATTCCGCGCTGTCGTCGTTCTGCCGCGTAAACGCTGGATTATCATCACCGATAAAGCCGGAGATCCCCACGGCGCACCAGTCCACATCTGGCGGCATCAATGGTGGCTGTGTGGGTGTCCAGCGCGGCCGCACGTTGCCCGGCGGCAGCCCGGTTATACCGAGCACCCAACGATTTAGCGCACGTTCGAGCGCCTCATCATAATCAGGGCCGGGCGAAATCGGCGTCAGGTAACCGGCCTGCGTGCTGGTGTTATTGCTCAACGGGGATCCCTCCATCGAACGGCAACAGCTCACAATGCGCCTGAACGAATCCCGCGCCGTAGGCCGTGTAAGGGTCGACAAAGGTCACACGGTAATCACGGTTCTGATATGTCACGATGTCCGCGTCGCGCGCCGTCTGCCCGGCAGTGAGCCGCTCAGTGGTCACAACCAGGATTGCACCGGTGACCACCTGGCCCGCTATCATGCGCCGCGCTTCGAGCGACCGATCGACGGTAACCACTCCGGCAAACGGCATTTTTACCGGGGCGTTGGTGGCGAAGCCGTCATCGTCGACGGTCTGCTGGTTGCGGGTGACAATCAGGGAGGTGTCGCAAAACTCGGGATCGAAAAGCACATCTGTAACGTCAAGAGTTGGCATTTTTATCCCTCACGATGTAGGTCATCGCGCGCCGGTATTGCCCCTCATCGATCAGGGGGCGAGCGTTGGCGTTGTCCGGCGCGTTGCCGGCGGCCCGGCTCTGCAATTCTTTAGCCGCACCTTTGCGCCCGCGGCGCGCCCGGGCTTTTAGCGTTGCTGGTGACAGCGGCGTAAAATCGGCACTGGTCATGTAGCTTTTAACCGCCTGGCTCGCGATCGTGCCGGCCGACTCCAGCGCCGCAGTAGCAGCGCCGACGCGACCATCAAACACCGCTTGCGCCGCGGCCTTCATTTTCGCGGTGGTTTCGGCATGCACCGATTTCACTCCGGGCTGAAGGTGCGGGCGCGCCGGGATGTTCTGCGCCGGCGATCCCTTCTCGTTGATGTAGCCGATCTGTGCGTTGCCTATCCCGGGCTTTTCGCCATCCTCCGGCTGTCGTTCTGATGCCGATTCAGGGATCCCGACCAAAACGTCACGGCGCGCGATTTCATTCAACGCAGAAAAAACGGCCTGCGACCGATCGGCCCGCACCTTCAACCCGCTTTTCATAGCTGCCGCCCTCCCATGCCAAACATCTGGATCAACTGCCAGAATTCGGCGCCATAGCGGGTGTTGTTCCAGAAGCCCGCATCCGGGTTCATCGTGGCGCTGCTGTCATAGCTCACGCTGACTTTGTCGACCGATTTCGACGACACAACGCCACTATTCGCCCCGCCGCCACCACCGATCGCCGCCGCCCGGTTATCCGCCGCCTGGAGCGCCATGTAGTGCGCGACAAAAAGCTCGGCCAGGTATGGGAATGCCTCGCCGAAGTTGTTTTCATCGAGCAGCTGGTCAGCCAGATTTAAGCGGAATTGAATTTGAGCGTTGGGAAAGGTGACGGCGTTGCCGAACTGCGGGAAATCTTCGCGGAATTTATCGACGGTCGGCAGATGGTTATTTTTTGCCACCTTTCGTGCCCTCAGTCAGCGCCGCCGCCAGCTGCTTCTGCAGGTCGGCGATCGTGTCATCGCATTTGCCGATAGTGGCGACGTGCTCGGCGATGAGCTGATCGCGTTCGTCACGTTCCGTCGTCAGGTCGGCTACTTTGCTTTTTTCCTCTGCCAGCTGTTTCTGAAGGTCGGCGATCTGCACCAGCACCTCCGCTGGCGCGCCGGCGTTGTCTGGTTGGCCGTCGTCGAGAATTTCCGCATATTCCTGGATGAACCAGTTTTCGGCTACCTCCGGCGCCACCGAGTGCACACCAACAGCGAACTTCTCCACCTCATAATTCAGGTGCGTGAAAGTGAATGGCGTATGTACGCGGATTTTTACCAGTGATTGCTTCATGTGCTTTTCCTATAAGCCCCTTGCGGGGCTGTTTTTAGATGCCGTCTACGTAAGCCAGAGTTTCGCGATATGGGGACTCAACGGCGCCTAGGCGGCCGTAGTACGTTGTCAGCTGATAGATGCCGCGATACTGAATCGGGATGTTCTGCAGCGGAACCATTGGGAATCGCACGAACTTTTTGCTGTTGGTATAGGCCACCATGCGATCCTTGCCGGCTGCGCCCGCACCTTTCAGCCATTTCACGGCTCGGATGTTCAGCGGAACGCCGTTCTGGTGGTAGGCGATGGTGTTCGTCTGCAAGTAGGTCAGCAGCGACTGGTTACCGGCAGACGACACGATGATGCTGGAGAGCAGCGCAAATTGATCCGGCGGCAGCAGCAAATCACGCGGGCAAATCGTGTAACCCGAGTTTGCCCAGGCGGCCGACAGTACGGAGTTGATCGACTGACGAATTTCGTCAGCGGCTGAGGCCGACCAGACTTTCGGGGCGTTGGTGGTCAACACGCCGTTGTAGTTCACCAGGCCTTTTACGCCGATCAGCGTATCGCCGCGGTAAACCTGTTCGTCGGTGTCCATGTTCCACTTCAGTTGCATGCCTTCGAATTTCTGGGCATCAACCGGGCGGCCGACCTGCTGCGCCGCAGCCAGTTCGACAACGGTCCAGCCAAGTTCCATACCCCACAGGGTCAGCGGGAAACCGGTTTTGTTGATGTCGAGATTAACGGTCGCGATCTCGGTAGAGTTCTTGCCGATCCAGTTTTTTCCGTTCGGGTTTGGCGTGCCGGAGGCAGCAAGCTCGGTGTTGGTAAAGCTGGAAATGTCGTCAGCGATCGACACGTCCTCGCGCAGCTCAATATCACGGCTCCACGTATAGCCCACCAGCGGCATATTCAGTTCTTGGTCGAGCCGTTCCAGCTCGCCGATCAGAAATGCGCCAGTGCTGTCTACGGTCGCCTGGTCAAAGGTATGAAGTGACATAATCAGCGATTTCCTTAAATGTTGTATTCGATTTCGACGTTGCCAGCGGCATCACCGGGGCCGGTGAAAAATGCGGTCGGCAGGACGACGGTTTCATCAGCCACGGCTGCGGCCACTGGCGCACCAAGCGGGCTCGTCGCGCTCGGGTTGGCGATGCGGATATTCACCGGCGCGCGCGGTGTGATGCCGGACGCGTCAACGCCGACATTCACGGTCATGTAGCCGCGGCGCAGGCGGTCGCCGGTGAGGTTTTTATCGGTGCCCACCTGGCGGACCAGATCAGGCGTCGAGGTGGTTGGGTACGGGCGAATGTAGAAGCCCAAGATCACGCCGACAGCGTCGCCGGCTTCCAGCGGCACGAAATAGCCGCCTACGTCTTTACCCGCCAGACCGTAAGCGCCGAACGCTTTGGCGTTATTCAGCGCGACAGGCTCTGCAGTGAGGTGATGAGGGCGTGAAACAGCCCCGGCGATGCCCGCAGGCATCCGGTACGTGTAAGCAGTCATCGGCTTTTACCTTATTTTTTCCAGTATTCGGCGAAGGCTTTGTTCAGCGCTGCCGGTGAGTTGCGGTTTTGATGGTCGAAGGTGCGCAGTTGGGCTGCGGGCTGGTTGGCGCGCTTGGCGATTTCACTGGCCGCAGTAAATGCGGCATCCAGCGACGCTTTCGGCATGGTTTTAAAATCGGGCTTGTCGCCGACCAATGGGACAAGGATCTGTGCGCCTTTTTGCGTGCGGAATGCAGCATCGAGCACTTCGCGTTTAAACGTCGCCAGCTTTCCACCCTCAGGCAGCTTGATCCCCGGAACCAGCAATTCAGCCCGGGCGATCACCGCCTGCTGATAGCCGGCGTCGGTGGTGGCCTTTTTCTTTTCCTCTTCGTCGTCATCGTCGCCGGGTTCGCCGTCGTTCGTGCCGCCGCCTTCCAATTTATCCAGGCGCGCGAGAATGGCTTGCGCCCAGGCAGGCACGTCCTCCTCGCCGTCTTTGGTAATGCCCGGGCCGCCGCCCATCTCGGGATCCTTATCCGGGAGTGGGTATTGCGGGCTGATGTTGATGTTGATGGCCTTCGGCAAATCACCCCCGCCCTCGCCATCATCGGTGGTGAGTTCGGCCGGCGCATTACTCATGGCCTCTTCGATCGCCGCGTTATCTTTGGTTTTCAGCGCGCGGCGCAGCGAATCAAACCACGTTTTTTTAGTTGCCATTGTTCTGCTATCTCCAATTGAACAGCGGATTCCCGCGCGGCCGGCAGGAACCAGCGCGACATGATTGCCGACAATGTCGTATTGCTCGGCTTTTCCCGGGGCCGTCTGCCGATATTCGGCGTCATACCCGCAGGAGATTTGATCCACGCCCTGATAAATCGCCTGGATGGCCTCGCTGCTTTTCACAACAAGATCCGCCAGCAACAAATCCGACTGTTCGCCGGTGCCGCGGCGGATATTGGTCGCGTGGCCGTGGGCGTTCTCCCGCCAGTTCGACGGGTTGACCATTTGCTCAGGGTGTAAAACGGTGAACGTCATCCCCTCGAATGAGGCGATCGTCTCCGGGCGGAAAACTTCTTCGGGGGAGCGATAAACGGAAATTTCGCCATCGCTGTCAGGCTCGATCTCGTCGAGTTCTGCGGCGTTGTAGACCTGCCAGCCAACCCGCGCGATCGGTACGGCTTCGCACAATAGGGAGCCGTCGGCTAACTCGTAACGGGTGTTACCGAGCCGGGTATTAAAGAAATATTTCATGGGTTATTTTTCCGGGATGACAACTTCGCAGTAACAGCGGCAGTTAGGCAGCGCGCCGGCGTGGCCGGTCATACCGTCAAGCGTCGGCGGGTCACCCCAGCGGACGAATTTGCCTTCCATTTTGGCGTGAGAGTGCCTGACGTCGCCGTCGTGTGCCGTTCGCCAGATGTAACCCTCGGAGCCAATAGCGGTCGCCCGGGCTTGCGTCAGCGCCTGCGTGGCGCGGCCTATTTCCGTCCTGGCGATCAGCTTCGCGCGTGACCAGGCAATATCGCCGCTTCGGAAAATTTCAGCGGCAAAATCTTTACTGCGCTCGCCGCTGATCATCGCCTCGATGGCTCGGGCGTGGATCCCGCTCACCCGGTCAGCCGCATGCAGCGGCAGCGATTTCATCAGCTTGATGTTTTCCTCAACGATATTGCGCGCCACCTGGCCAACTGAGGTGCTCTCCATCTGAAAACGCAGCCCGGCAGAAATTTCCTGCGAGATCTGGCGCCACTGTGTCGCCTCTCGGCGCGCGACGGCATCAAACATTTTCAGGGCAACGGATTCCGCCCAGGGGGCGATCAGTTCGGAGTAACGGGTCAGGCGGGTGTTGATGAGGATGACGGAATTATCGGAACCATCGTAAGAAGTCGAGACGATGTCCCCGACCACTTGCGCTATCTTTCGTAGCTGCGTTGCGTACTGGCGCTGTAGCCCCTTCGGCGTCTGGGTCGAGATCGTTGCCCTCGAACGCCGGCGGGTCGATGTCCTGCGCATTTTCGATGTCCTCGTCGGTGATTGTTGAACCCACGCCTGTGATCCGTGACGATTCCTTCAACTGCTGCGCGCCGGCTTTTAGCGTCATCAGCCCGGCGTCGACGGCTTTCGTCACCGCTTCAACCGTGTTCACGGCCACGCCAGCGCGATCGGGTTCACTCATCTGCCACAGCGGATTAAATTCGAAAGCAAAATCGTCGGGCAGTGGCCGGCTGAACAGCGACATGTGCAGCACCTGCATGACTTTATGCAGCGGGCGGCGCAGCCGGCGCTCCTGCTGTGTGCTGACGTTGTCGTAGTAGTTGGAGAGGTCGGTTTCACCGGTGGAGAATCCGGCCGGTGACTGGCCGAACAGGCGCACCAGTGGAATTCCTACCGCGCCGGCGACCTGCTGGCCGAATTGCGCCAGAACGTCGGACAGGCCGGCGAACGTGTAGCTGTGGGTCGCGAATGCGTCCTCGGCATCCATGACCGTCATCCCTTCGATGCTTTGGTACTGACGGATCATGTCCATGTGGGCCATCAGCCCTTTGTAAGCCGCGGTGTTCTGCCCCATGCCCAATACAGAACGCAGGCCTTTTATCGAGTAGGTTCGCAGGTGCGCTTTGTAGACCAGCTGCGCGGCGCCGGTGGTGGCGCTATCGAATGCCATCAGACGATCGAAGATGCGCTCAACCACCGATTGCCCCCAATCGTTCTCGGTCAGCATCTGCTGGTAAGGCAACGTGACGCCATCGAAACGAATGATGCGGCTGTAATGGATTTTCCACGGAGGGATCCCGGTGGCCGTCGTCACCACCTGATAAAATTTTGGTGTGCCGAAATCAGGCCCCATGTCGGTAACGCGGTCTTGCGTGGTCGGGGTAACCATCCAGCGGTCGAGGACCATCACGCCGCGGAACGCGCCCGGGCCTACAGTTTCCATGCGTAGCGGCGAGCTCATGTCCTGCCCGTCAATCAAGATGACGCCGATCGCGCCGCCATAGAGCCGGCCCCACTTAATCGTGTCGTTCAGGCGATCCCAGAGCGCCAATTCCTCCCATGCGTTATCCAGCCTGGATTTTTCTTCAGGCTTCAAACCGCCGGTGATCGTGATGCCTTTGCGGGTCATGTCATCAGCGACGGCATCCACGGCCACGCCCACCAGCCAGGAACTACGGTAGGCGTTCTCGATCTGCAGGCGGTTGCGGCTGGTCCAGTTCGGCTGATAGGTGCCGTCGCTGCTCATATTGGGCGTGCGAAGCCCCAGGCGCGCCGTGAAGTTCTGGTAACTGTCCCGGAACCACGCGCGCACCCCGTCTTTTTTTTGGCTCATGCGTCTTGTCTACCCAATTGCGCCCAGGTGCCGAGGCCGTCGGAGCTGGTGATATAACCGTCCAGCGAGTAGCGCACCGCATCCCAGCAGTGGTTGTGTTTGTCGAGGACGATCGGTAACACCTCACCCGTGAGGCGGTCTGTTTTGTAGGAATAAAGCCGGGCCTCGTCGATCATGTGCTTGCAGCGCTCATGGATGACGATTTCTTCGAAGCCGCGGAGGTAGGTGATCCCGTCCTCAACGCTGCCGGCCCATTTCGTGGCGCCGTCGATATTGAAGCCCTGCCGCGCCATGTAGCTGATCGTTTCGGGGCGGCTGCAGTCGCCATGAATCGGCCACTTGCGAGCCTCGGGGATCGAATCGTAAAACTGCGGCATTTCGTCCAGCTCAACGCCGACGCCGTAGGCTTCGTATTCGATGTAGAGTTTTCGCCCGATGATGAAGCAGCGGATCAGCGTGGACGGGTCTTGCGAGAAGCCGAAGTCGGCGCCATAGAAAAGCCGGTCAGCCTGCAGATAAAGATCGTCAGGAAATGCCTCAACGCGATATTTCCCGGAGAAAATAACCGCCTCGCTGAGCGCCTTCGGCAGCCCTAACCAGATGTGCTCGTAGGCTTCATAGTCAACGCGTTTGCAATACTCCATTTCCTGCCGGAGCACGTCCGGGAAAAACGCGTTATCGGGATAATTGACCTGGCGAATGATGACGCCGCCGTCCGGTGGATCGACCTCGTGGCGCTTCATCAGGGTATAGGTCGGGTCGGTGGCTTCCCGCGGGTTGTACGAAACCCAGACCTCGGAATTATTGGCACGCACCGTCGGGCCGAGGGTGTCCCAGCTCTCCTGGGAAACGGTCTGCGCTTCCTCCACCCAACAAATTTTGATGCCAAACATCGATTTGATGGATTGCAGGTTGGTGCGCAGCCCTTTGAACGTGAAGCGGGTGCCGTTGCGCCCGGTGATCTCGTTATTTTTTACGGTGTAGAAATGGTTGAGGCCCAGGGCATAAATTTCGGCCTCCAGCAGCGCCAGCACAGAATCGCTGATTGAGTTCTGGAATTCGCGGGCGCAGAGAATGATCATCGGATCGATAGCGCCGAGGATAACCAGCGCGCGCGCAATCTCTACCGATTTACCACCGCCGCGGCCGCCGTAGGTCCAGCGCCAGCGCACGGAACCGATCGGGGCGTCGTAAAGGACATCTGTCGCCCAGTCACTGCTGAATGCGTACAGAACGCCGTCAATTATGACTGGGCCGTCGGCTTTCCCTCGCGCAGCTTTTCCATGTGAGCAGCCCACACGTCCGCTGGGCAGTTCGCCGGGGTCACGATGCAAACCTTGCCGTAGCTCAAACCGGCCAGATCGACATTCACTTCGGTTTTATTCGTGCTCATGTCGATGCCGGTCAGCTGCGCGGCGTTTTTCACGTTCGGTGCAACCTGACCAAATTTTTTATTCGCCAGCGCCAACTGCGCAGATTTATACGACAGCTCCGCCAGGTGGCCGGCGTTGAAGGAAACCAACAGCGCGGCGTTATTGCGCAGTTCCTGCACACGGGCTTTTACGTCCGGCCGGCTCATCAGGATTGAGGCTTGCGATTCGGCATTCGTCGGCGCGTAGCCTGCGCAAATCGCGGCCTCTTTCTGTGGCATGCCCTGCGCAATGTTCTGCGCAAATTGTTCATGCTGTGGTTTTAAAAGGCTTGGGCTTTCTTTGCCCTTCCCCTCCTCATCACCGCCAGCAGCTGAAACGCCGGGTGTAACGGGCGCGGGATTTTCGGGAATTTGCGCATCTTGCGCACTGCGCATTTTTTTCTGCGCTTTTTTCTCTTTCCCTTGCGCAGGGATTTTTATATGCCGGCGTGCGGTGGCGTAGTTGTAGCCGTTAGCCTCACACCATTCTTTCGGGGAGATTTTGGTTTTGGCGTATTCGGCGAGGAACAGCTTTTGAATGGCTCCCCAATCCTGTTTTGCCATAACGTTCTCCGTAAATAAAAAAAGCCACTGGCAACCATGATCTGAGTGATCGGTGGGTGTCGCCTGTGGCTTTGCTTGCGCATTACGCAGCACCTGGATAGGTGCTCTGTGATGGGCAATAAAAAACCCGCCGTAGCGGGTCTAGTGTTTGACAGCCTTTCTTTCAGCCTGTTTTGCTTTAGCCAGCTCAACAATCTTATTTGTTCTTTTCTTGCGTTCTTCTCTTTCGACGTACCAATCTTTGAGCAAGACTTCAATAAGCTGTATAAGTAATCCGGCCTCATCAGGTTCAACATCTACAATTAAGTCGATGTCTTTTTCCATGTGTGCACCAATGTTTCCGATGCTCCTGATTGAGTCAATAGCCGCCCAAGTATCACTATCAACTTTGTCTTCTATCGCTTCTATTTCATCAACCAATCTACCAGCTTTAACTTCCCAAAAATCTCGGATCATCCCTTGCAGGCAACGTCTCGCTAGTGTTGCTGAGGCTTTTGGGGATAACTGACAAATAAGAGAAGCCTCTTTGTAGTCATCAAGGATTGCTTTAGGGATATAATCAGGAAATACCTTCACTGCTGCTTGAGGCCGCAACTTCCAAGTGTCTAACGTCTCATCTGGGACCCATTGTCCATCCATAACCTTAGACGTCGAGAGAATTGATGAAACCACAATCTCTTTACACTCGTCATTAGGGCACATCTCTATGAAAGAAGTCAGCATAATCACTGGCCCATATCGAGTATCTTCTCGAAAAATCGTATAAGTCTCTTTTGAAGGCACTGCCTTATCAGTTGCTATCTGTCCGCAATATGGACAAGTCCAAGATGCCATTTTTACCTCTGCGTAAATAAGCGACATCCTAATTTAACACTAAATATTAAAATTTTTTAAGTAGTTATTTGCTTACCGTCTCTCCGGCTGTCACACCGTTTCTTCTACCACGGCTGATGTTTCCGCTATGACCGCCCCCTAGCTCGCGGGGTATTAACCGTTTTTGATTTCTCCCAGCCGCTTGCCGTGAGGAGCCCGGGTCGTGGCTAAGGCAGGAGAACGGCGACGGCTCGGCGCTGAGGTAATTTCACCTTTTCGGTAACCCGGCCCGCCAGGCATTCAGCGTGGCAATTCTGCCGGCACAAATTTTCAGTGAGGTTTGTAGTGCCAGCGTATAGCTGACAGCGTCGCCCCATGTGTCGCCGGTCATTTCTGGCTGCTCACATAGAGTGAATACGGATTCAGGGGGAAGGAGGATTAACGGCGCCGGGGGCTGTGCCGGTGTCCGGGCGCAAGAGCTCAAGCACAGCGGCAGGCAGAGGCTGAGCAGCGCAGGCATCATTCTGGATTGCTTCACGATATTTCCTCTGGTAGTTTTCGCCCTGCTGGCGCAGCTGCTGCTCTCTCCGTTGCTGTTCGGCCATTATTGCGCGATTACGGGCGTCATCCGTGCGCAGTGTGGTGATCAGTCCTGCCTGCTGCGCCAGCGTCTTTTTCTGCTCTGCAGCCTGTTGGCGTGCCAACTGCAACCGGTGCGACAACAGCGAGCTGTAACCGCCAAGAAAGATAGCCACCAGCAACAGAAGCACCAGGCTGCCGCCGGCGATCTTGCTCATCCAGCCGTTCATGATTGGCCCCAGGTGCAGACGGTGTTTTCGACCTCACGCCGGGTGATCAGCCCTTTCCACTCTTTGCCGCCGGCATACTTCCAGCGCTTCAGTTCACCGCACGCGCCAGCCGGGTCTCCGGCATTCAATTTTTTCAGCATCGTGGAGCCGATAAACGCATACGGGCCGACGTTGTACGAGAATGAGTAAATAGCGGCGCGCTGGGTTTCCGTGGTTTTCACCTTGATCGCCGGATCGACAATCCGTGCGACTTTCTGCAGGTCAGATTTCAACAGCGCATCGCATTCTGCGTCGCTGTATCGCTTGCCGAGGATAATATCGGCGCCGGTATGTCCATCGCAGACCGTCAGAACGCCGACGACGTCGCGATAGGCCACATACCGCCGCCCCTCTAACCCATCGTGGCCGCCGAGCATTGCAGTGGCGATCACAATCGACCCGCCGCCACCGGTTATGGCAGCGACGATTTTATTTCTCAATTGTGAGTTCATGGCATCACTCGCTCATCGCTTTATAGGCTGCTTTTGCTCGCTCTTTGTCATAACCGACGGCTGTGAGTTTGTTGACCAATTTGCGTTTGTAATACCAGTTCACCCCCGCCGTAAAAACGGCAACGAGGATCCCCACTAATACAGCCCAATCTTGCAATGTCATGGCGCCAGCTGCGGCCAACAGTGAAGCAACCCAGTACGAGAGCTGGGAGCTGTATTTGTCCATCTTCATACCTCCCCCTTCCGGGGATCTGTCCCGGTACCGGGTTATAGAAACGAAAAACCACCCAAAGGTGGTCTTCATAAGATTTTTTGAATTGGAAATGGCATCAGGATTTATTGAGTTTTATCTTAAAGTTGCAACTTACGCATAACTTTCGATTGCACACAAAATAGAATAATCCTAAGTTAAAACTGTCATTAAGGGTAACTAATCCCTCATGAACTCCTTGTAACACTTAAAACACCGGAATGGCTTCTCATGCCCGCACTCGCGGGCTTTTTAATCGAAAAGCCATTCTGCGCTATCAAGGAAAATCGAACCAATAGAGTTCACATTTACACCAAATTTTGTATCGGGGAACGGACCATGAGCAATGACTTGGCGGCAGCAATCGCCATAGGGAGCGTCTTGTTGTTTAATTTTCTTATTGGCCCACCCATAACAATCTGTCCGCTATTGCCATAACAAGCGCACATTCTGAATTATTCGCCTGTTATTTTTCCACCTCAGGCGTCAGTGGTATCTTGGAGTTCTCACACAACCAAGAAGGATGCATTATGAGTGCAGTTCACACTCTGTGGCACGTTATCAAGGCAAGGGTCTGCCAAAATCGGAATCTCAATCACTCGGCATATTACAATGGCAGTGAGCAAGACAACCGCATTAAGAATCGCTCGGCACAAGTATTCACACTTGAAATCGTGCTAAATGAGCACCGGAAAAAATTTGCCACCATTTTTGAACCGCTTAAAGGCAAAAATGCTCTATACCATTTAATCTTCACAAAAACAGCCTGGAAGCCGGAAGAAATTCGAGAGCTGTCTTTGGCCGATTGTCTATTTGTGATTCAAGACGAACTACGCATTGATAAATTGCCCGAGGATATACGAGAGTTTATGGAATCGCTTAGTTTGCCTAGGGTGGCCTTTACTTTTGATGAGTTCTTAGAAGAGGACTGGGATCCCACGGAAAACTTAATTCACCTGGCGTCACTAAATTAGCATAGTATTCCAACGCAGTATCAACCTCTGAGAGCTGCTTCACTAAAGCAGCTTTCTCACTTTTCAACTGGTTGTAGTGTGCTACATACAGCCTCTGCTGATTTAACCAATCCTCAAGCTGCTCACTACTTAAGTCGGGATTGAAAAAATATGGTTCGTTCTTGTCCATCAATAGCTCCTAGCAAACAAAAAGGCCACATTTAACGTGGCCTTTATATTCTAAATAAAACGCGCTAGTTATTTTTCAAATAAAAAACTGTCTTGGTAATCGACTAGCTTTATCACACGAATCTCAGACTGATCGAAATCAAGCTCTACCCGTTGCGATGGCTCAAATCTTTCATAATTATTAGCCAGCTTAGGGTTCGTGTTCTGATACATCTTAAATTTAGTGCCGGAGATATGTTCTAAAGATGGATGGACTCTCGAGTCGGGAACAAAAAATATTGTTTCCTCGCCTGACACCCTTGGAGTGATGTCTAAGATCTCACCCTCAGGTGATTTATAAAGACAATGCGCCTCCCCCTCAATCAGGGTTGAGCTTTCCCATATCATCCAGCCTAAAACCGGCTCTCCCCCACCATTATCCCTAATCATTTTGGCTACATTGTAATAGCACTCACCCGCCAAAGGGGAAAAAGATTTCGGTAATGTTAATCTGAAATAGCTACCTGAAACAGATGAAGTTGGAAAGATTTTTTTTAAAAGCCTGGATACATTTGCACTCATAATTGTAGGTGTTGTTGGTTCATGAAGGTGAAACAAACCATCAAACCCGTTTAACATATGCATACGCGGTTACCTATTAATTTCAGGGATTAATAGGATACATATGTACATAGGCTAAAATCTATAAATTTTTACAAAACCCTATAAATCTCACAATAAAAAAACCCGCACGATGGCGGGTTTCTTTTGAATTTGTCGCTGCGGGTACTACTTCGCGAAGCTTATCTCAATTTAACCATTTTCCGCGCAAAGTCAACGATAAAATCGCTCACTATTCACCTCAAATGCCTCACTCATCGGACTGTAAAGCAAGAATTCGGCCGTTTTCACCCACACCGCGACGCGCGTCTCGCAGGTGCGCATGCTCCAATCAGGGCGACAATCATGCAGATCTGCAGCCATCTCCTTCAGGCTTTTTCCTTTCCCGATATAGCGCTGCTGAATGATAAATTTCAGCCCTGGGTAATCCAGCAGAACGGCACCGATCACCCGATCCATAATCGCCGCCTCAGAATCAGTGCAAAATGCCAGGCTGCTTTTTTGCTTCCCCTCCAGAATGTCGAGCAGGTACTGGCGTAATTCTTCCTGCTCACATCCCGCCTTTTTCAACTGATTGAGCGCCTGGGTGATCGCCGCTTTTGTCACCTTGTTGCTCGTCAGTAGTCGGTTGAACATGTTGCCGGCCCTGCCGAAACTTTCCATCCCTGACCACCGGCCCCACATTTTCAGCCGCCCTTGTATCCAAACGCGCTCCAGTGCACGCAAATGCAGTTCTTTGCCGTCGCCTTTACCGATGTTGTCGGGGTAGATCATAGCTTTCCTTCCTTTCTCAAAATTTCTTGCGTGCGCATGACGCCTTCGGCGTGCATCAGTCGAGCATCGTTCGCGTCGATAAGGCGTGTACGGCGGTCTATTTCATCGTGGCAGGCGCTGCAGGCCCACGCCGCCTGTGTGTCGTCCGGCTTTATTGCCGTGCCGCAGGTGCCGGCCAGCCGGTAATGTGCGGCGACGGTTGTTTCTGGGTTTCGGTTACAGATGCCGGGGATCCTGATTTGGCAATCACGGCCGCGGGCCTCGTCGGTCAGTTTGCTCATGCTGCATAATCCATAAGCTGAGCCGCGGCGTTCTCTGCCTCGGCGATGGTTGGGAAGGATTTGTTTAAGATGAAGGTCCACAGCGCGTTAAGCGCTGCCTGGTAAAGGTCGTTAAATTCGAGGTCGTCCATTTTTGCGAATGAGATCGAACGCGGCTCGCGCAGGGTCGAACCGTCGGGGAGTTCAAAAAGGTCATAATGCCCTGCTTCGACGGTCACCCATCGGCGGAAAGCGTGGAAGGATTTTGCAATCGTCAGCCGTTCGGCGCGCTTCTCGGCCACCAACTTTAGGTATTCGTCCGCCAGCGCATAGAACACGCCAGCATCGTCAACATGGCGCGCCAGGCGGTTGATATACCCGCGGAGAAATTTGCGCTCAAACGTTGATACTGCGCCGCCAGTCGGGGTCCAGTATTCAAAACCAAGATTCAGGAGTGAGAAAAATTTGCGGTGCAGTCCGGGATTCCGGGCGCGCTTAAACTCGCCAGTGACAACCCCCCCCAGCTTGAGTTTGTTCGTGACGAAATCGACCGTGTCGGGCGTTGCCGGCACGAGGATCCCGCCTTGGGATTTGTAAAACGAATACTGCGCCATTTTAGTCTCCGTGGTGGCGCAGCAGGTGATCAGCTGTTCAGGCTGATGAAACGATTATATCACTTTCTCCGGACGTCGTAGCCCATACGTCGGAGCAGCACAATCATGAGCTCAGTATCGGCGACGATCTGGCTCTCCTTCAGCGGTAAAACCGCAGTTATCGCCCCGTGGGTCATGTAAACCAGCGCCCGACCATTCTCGGGCAAAATATGAGCAACATCTTGTTTTACATCCATTATATTTTTCTCCGACATTCTCGGATTCACTTCGTGCTTTAATTATTACACCAAAATACTGTATATATAAACAGTAAATTGTATGATGTGCAGCAAAACAAAAACCCGCCGGAGCGGGTTTGAGAGTTAGTCGTACTTAAGAATCTTGCCAACTGTATCAGCACAGCCGCACCGACAAAAAGAGTTGGATTACGCATAAAAAAACCCGGCACAGAGCCAGGTTTTAAGTAACGCGCTGCCTCAGGCAGCTTTTTTAGCAGAGCAGTCGCACAGTGGAATCGGGAAAGGTCTCCCTTTCTTAGCGTGACGCACCACACCGTCAACACAAGTTGTGTAGCGGAAGATGATTTCACACGTATTACCACATTTGCGACAGGTTCCCATAGCCATAGCCATCATTCCCTGCATACCTGTAAACCCATACAGATTGCGCTTTGTTGGGAGAACCACTATACTCCGACTGTCAAATCCAAGTGTAGCGGTGGGTTGCCTCCATACACTCCGGTGAGTTTTGCAGACTCGCCGACCCCGAAGCCCTGTTTGCAGCAGGGCTTTTTTACAAGAAATCAAAAGCTAATTGATTCATGTAAAAACCTATTTCGCTTAACACCACTTCAGCAAAAGTATCTGCTTGCCACTCGGCATCCTCAATTTCTTGAGGGGGCTTCTTCGAGTTGTGCAGTACAGCCCTATGCCCCAGAACCAAATGCCCTAGCTCATGAAAAAGCACAAACAATGCTTCCCTCTCTCCTTCACAAGCTAATTCGTAAATCTTATTAGGGACACTGATTGTCAATGTGTTTGGATCATAGTGTCCGGTTGTTAACCCGTACGTCATTTTCTCCCATGTTTTGTCTTCAATAATACTTAAGACAATCCCAAACTCACTGAGTTTTTCAAAAACCAAGTCTAATTTTCTCTTCTTTTTCATCTTGTTAAGGTCGAAAAAGAGAGTGAAGTTTATTGCGTGGTTTCTGACGTCTATCATGCTCATTGGTGCAACACGGTTTCCACGTAACACATAAGATGATGGCTCCAATCCTTAATCCCCATTATTGTTAATGTTTTTCATTAGCTCAGCAATCCTCTTTAGCTGATCAGGAGTCAGAGGGGATTTCGCAAATCCTGCAACGAGCATTTGCTGATTCTGAGACAATCCATCCAGGGAGACATATTCGTTAGAAACGTCTGCCAGTTGTTGTAAATCCTCGAGTTCAAGTCCACGGGCTTTGAAGAAAGCCTGTATGTCCTTAACCCATTTCTTAGGTATCTTTTTACTGCCGGTCTCCAGACCACTCAGGAAAGCAGAAGTAACACCTAACTCTTTGGACATCGTGAGTAGTGTGCAATCAGTATCTATCCTCGCTTTTCTGACGGCCTTACCGAATTCAGTGAGTGCCATAGTCGAATCCTCAGTTGCTTTAGTATGCAAGTTCTGCGCAATGCTCACTTGCTAGTTAATCCAAAATCTATGTTATCAATTTACCACACGACGAGTTTTTGTAAACCTTTTTGGTAAATTTTTTTATGCTGATGATATTGCCCACGCACACTAGCCAGCGCCTGATCAGACATTTTGTGCATGTGGCAAAACCGCAGTTCTACCGGGTTGAAATGCCACAGTGTTTTGTCCGGCCTGGTTTTCTTCCCTGCTGGCCGGAAATTAACTTCACCCAGTTCGTAGAAACGCTCATTCACACCTATCAGGTGATAGCGCGCCTTGTTCCCCTGCCCGGTCCGAATCATGTTCACGTTTGGCGACCGGAGCATCGATTTCAGCCGAATGCAGATCTGCGATCGTGTCATGCTGTTCCCTGGATGTTTTTCATGCGTTAGGGCGCTGATCTCTGCAGTCGAGAGATTTTTGCCCTGGATAAGTTCGACAAACTGCCGTGTTGTGATTCTGGTCATTGGTCATGCCTCGGTTATTTCACGTTGTTGTTACCCATGCTGGCGCGGATTCGTGCCAGCATTTCCATGCCCTTTCGCTGATAGCGTCCGTCCGTATCAGCGACTTGTGCGTCGCCCGGCGGCCTGTTCTCCAGCGCTTTTGTTTTTCGCACTGGCGGGATTGAGAATCCCATTTCCACCTGCTTTGCCCACTTCGCCAGCAGCCGGCCGGCCAGTGCGGCGAGTTCGTTGTTTCCCAGCTTGCGCTCTACGCCGGCGCGGCGGAGCTCCGGGCAAATCTGGAACAGCACCGGATGGCGCCAGTCGAAACTATCTGCGCCGTCGAAACGCCAAGATTCGTTGCGCCAGCGGCGGTATTCGGTCATGACGTCGTCCGCCGACAGGCCGAACGGGTTGGCCGTGCACTCGCCGACGATCGCAGTAAATTCCGCAAGGTCAGGCGGCCAATGGTTACCGGCGCTGCAGCGCTCCATGCACCGGCGCGCGGCGTAGGCCAATTGGTCATCTGAGAATTTCGAAATCGTCTGGCCCCAGATCGTGGATGGTGCCACCCCGTTTTTGGTCACCCAGCGGTTGGCGTAGATCCCCGCCATCGTCTCCCAGAGGAGCCAAGCCTTGTCGCTCCCGTTCTGCGTTTCGTGCGGCCCTGACCTGCTGCTGAGCGGTAGCGGCTGCTGCGGTGTATCTGGTCGCATTTGAACCTCCTGCATGCTGCTTTCGTTTGGCCGCCGCCTGGCGCTCGTAGAGCACGCTGTCGGCGAATTTCTGCTCCCACTGCGTCTGGTTAAATACCCTGCCCTCGGCTTTCCAGTACGCCTGGAAGCTCGCCAGCTCCTGCGGGGTATATCCCGGCGCCGGGCCGTCGATAATTCGGCCCCACAACGCCGCCAATCGCTGGAAATCAACCGTCGGCGCCCAGTTGGCGCTCATCGGAAACTTTCCGCATGGGTTCTCGTCGTCTTGGTCTTCCCAGGGTGTCGGCGGTGATCCCTGTCCATCTGGTGAAATTTCGCCCACTCCCGATAGAGAGAGGGGGTTATCTTTTAGATCCTTTCCCTTCCCTTCCTTTCCGTCAGTGACTTGTCCGTGATGGCTCACTGAGTTCTCATTGAATCCAGGAGGCATGGGGATGTTTGTTTTGCTGGGACGGTTTATTTTTTGGTGCTTTAAAAATCCTGAAATGTGCAAATACTGCACATCATTCACTGAGTATTCAGTGAGTAACCCATGAGTAATTAGCTCTTGGATTAGCGGTTCACAATCCATCGGATCCGCCGGGAAAACCTGCATTTTGATACGCCGAGGCGAACGCTCCAGACAGCCCTTATCATTGGCGAAATTGAACAATCCAATGAACAGCAATCGGGCTGCGATGGAACACTCCACCACCTTCTCGTCGGTCCAAAATTCTGGTTTTACGGTACGAATACGAGCCATTGGCGCTGCCTTTGCTTAGATTAAATTTCATTACCAGATTACTGGCGCCCCACATGGCGCCCTGACACGCGCGGCGCTGGCTTTCCTTTCAAACGCTGGCAGTGCTTTGCAAAACTTCGCGCCCAGACAAACAGGTCGGGCAGTTTCATGTTCGGGTTGTGGCGCTGGTGCTGTACGGCAGCCGCCGCCGACGTCGTGGCGACCGTCTCGTCGAACCGTGCCTCGCGCAGCTGCGCGGTGATCTGCTTCTGCAGGAAATCGTCGTGATTAATGGTCATTGGTCATGCCTCGGTTAATGCAGTGCGCTGTAGGCTCGCCGCAGCTCGTAGAAGCTGCGCTCTGCCTCGTCGCACTCTCTTTCAAAATCTGCCGGTGATGCGTGCAGCAGCGCGGCGGCGATCGCCTCCTGGTGTTCCTTCAGCGCGCGGATTGCCAGGTATTCGATGCTGTTACCCGCCACCAGCCGGGCGCGTAGCACCGCCGGCAGTGCTGCAAGGATCGCCGGTTGCAGTTCCTGGATTTTCTGGCGGGCGCCAGCACTATCGCTGTCGAGCCAGCGAAAAATCTGCTGCTTGTTGTTGTGCCATGCAGCATCATCAACACTGCCGTCGGCGCGTTCGATCTGCGCCAGCTGCGGTGCCTGCATTTCCAACTTGAAGTAAGCGCGGGTGATTTCTGCCGCGACCGTGCGCTGAGTGGCCTCCATGGCCCATCCGCGCAGCGCGTCGCGGATCTGCTCGTGTTTGATTTCCATAAATCATGTCCTTAGGCTGCAGGCTTGGTATCCTGCAATTCTGGTGGTAAGGCATCCTGCGGGTTTGGATAGATATCCGGCCTCAGTTGATGCGGAGTAACGGCCCAATTGAGCGCGCGGCATACGTTGATAACTTCCGCACGTGCAACGCCATTTCGGAACCATGCACTCACGGTCTGGGATTTTTTACCCAAACGGCGCCCTAACTCCGACTGGCTGCACACGCTTAGGATTTTTGCTTGTGTCGATTTGTCCATCTTGCCTCCTCATTAATTTTTCATATGACAGCAAATTTAATTTTCAATGTCAATAAAATTGGTTCGTAGCTGACCTACAAACAAATTTTGTATACTGAGGTGCTATATGGCATGAGAGGGCGAAATGATCTTCGAACAACGTCTACAGCAGGCTCTAGATGAGTCTGGAATATCCCAAGCAGAGCTAGGGCGCCGCGTTGGCGTGAATTCGCAATCCGTCAGCGGCTGGTGTTCAGGGATTTTCCCGCGCAAAGATAAGCTGGAAATGCTCCCAGAAGCCCTGGGCAAGCCTCTGTATTGGTTTTTCTTAACAGAGGAAGAAGAGAAACAGCTTGGCGACGGCAACTTAGGACGGAAGATCACCGATAAGCATCAAGAGCTTATTGACTTATTTGACCAACTTCCTGCTAGCGAGCAAGAAAACATGCTCAGTGCTTTTTCAGAGAGGCTCAAAGAGCTTGACTCATTCGTTGAGCAATATTTAAAGAGAAGAAAGAACCCATCTACCGACTAAACCTCCCTGTCGACCACTAAACCGCCTTCCAGGCGGTTTTTTTTCGCCTGCATCCAGCCTCTCCCCTTTCATCCACGTGACAGAAACCCCGATAAAATCATCATATGATAATTTAATTATCAATTTTAGATTGACGCATGATAATTTATTTTGTAGATTTTATCTCATCAAGCAGCAGCGAACAGGCAGGAAGCCCACGAAGTAGCCGCCCGGGGCGCACGAAGACCGGGATGATTCGCTAACGCAGCAGGTGAAAAACGTTCTGACAGCTGGAAAGACAGCACCGAGGCATGACCAACAGACCACTACAGCAGAGGGTTACACGATGAACGCAGCACAACGCCGAAAGGCATATCGCAAGCATCCAAAAGCCGGTGAAACCGTAATTCTTCGCGGAGTTTCCCGCCTGGTGCTGGGGCCATGCACATTCAATAGCTACACCGGAGAAGAACGCACCAAGACGTCAGTAAGCCGTGTTCGCGTGCAGATGAGCGGCGGTTCAACGGCAGCGCCTCTGATTCGCAACTTAACGTTCTAACACCCACCGCGCCCTACGGGGCGCACTGAGGCAATCATGAGCGACAGAGGTTTCTGGTTTTTGATTGTTGTCGGCGCCTGCCTCGTTTTTTGGGCCAGCGTCATCACTACTGCAGTACTGATTTAGGGAGGCGTGACCATGACCAAGATCGTCCCAAACAGCGGCAAGGCCGTCAGCCTCCGCAACACGCGCACCGGCGCGCCGTGGGTAGCATCGTTCGATTACATCCGCGGCCGCTACTGGTTCGAACCAGTCGGCAATCTACGGGCCATCAAGCGCCCTTTTGAATCCCTGCGGATCCCGCCGGAATTCGAGCCAGCCGGCACGCACTAAAGCACCACCTGAAGCAGAAGTAAAAATGCCCGAATTAATGAGCAGGACCAAACACGGCATGACCAAAGTCAGAGCGGGGTGTTCTGACATAACCACAGAGGAATAAATGATGTCTAAGTCACTGAATGAAGTAGAAAAGCAGGTTCACGTTGCCGAAGTTGTTCACCACGGCGAAAAACTGACTATTCCAGTCGGTATGGGCGTTCAGGACGCGATCGATTTGCTGGAGCGCCGCCGCGATTACCTGAGCGAGAAAGTGATCATCCGCCGCGAATTTAACGTGTTCCCGTGGGACGGCGCAAACGCATTGGCGCAGGCATTAACCAACCGTTTCGGCTGGGCAGCGGCCGAGTCCACTCCGGGGTTTTTTGGTAGCCAACCGCCAGCGATGATCAACATTGAAGTCGGGCCGAACCAAACCAAAGAAATTCCGTGGGGACGTTTCAGCCTGCCTGGCATCGATGGTTTCGTTCAGACGGATTCTGATCGCAAAGACGGCCGCATCTGCTTTGTCACAGCCGCAAAAATTCAACGTAAGGACGAAAGCGTCATCAAAGAGCTGTTTGACGATATTGCCAACATCCTTAAGCGCGGCTCCATCTACGCCGGTAAGGCCATCAAAATTCGCTTCCGCGATGACGACGGCGACCTGATCGAAATGCCAGAGCCGAAGTTCTTGGACACGTCGTCCATTAGCCGCGACATGCTGGTTTATTCCCGTGAAGTGACCGAAGCGATCGAGACCAACCTCTTCACGCCGATCGAGCGCATTACCGACTGCATCGCCAACGACATTCCGGTAAAACGCGGCGTGCTGCTGGGCGGGCCATACGGCACCGGTAAAACGATGGCGGCGACCGTAGCTTCGCGTTTGGCAATCGACAACGGCGTCACCTATCTGTACGTACCGCGCTCCGACGAGCTGGCTGACGCGATTGAGTTCGCCAAGCAGTATCAGGAAACGGCCTGTGTCATTTTCTGCGAAGACATCGACCGTGCCGTCAGCGGCGAGCGCTCCGTCGCTATGGATGACATTTTGAACATCCTCGACGGCATCGACACCAAAGCCAACAACATCATCACGGTGTTGACCACGAACCACCTGGAGAACATCAACCCTGCGATGCTCCGCCCGGGCCGACTGGACGCCATCATTAACGTGACGCCGCCGGATGCCGAAGCCGTTGAACGCCTGATCCGCCTGTATGGCAAAGACACCATTTCGGACGACGCAGATCTCCGCCCTGCTGCCGATCTGCTGGCCGGCACCATACCGGCAGTGATCGCCGAAGTAGTGAAGCGTGCGAAGTTGGTGCAGCTCCAGCTGCAGGAGCCGGGAACGAAAGTCGAGAACGTGTCCGGTACTGCCGTTCTGCGCGCCGCCGAAACCATGCAGAGCCAGATTAAGCTGCTGGCGGAGCAATCCAAACCGAAGGCCAAAGAGCCAACCTTCAATGAGGTGATGGGTCATGCCCTGTCTCATGCCCTGAACGGCACCAAGGAGCAATTGGGCGCCATGAGCAAGCGCGTTGAAGAACTGCACGACCGCGTTGTGAATTAAGCCACACCAGGGAACGGCCATATTCTGGCGCCGGAAACGTAACCGGCAACCCATTTAATTAATCTTAGAGGCATGACCATGAAAGTAACCAGCGCAACTTTAGTTTGTGAAAAAATTCACGCAGGTATTCATTCCGTATCTGAAAACGATAATGTCATTGGATATATCGCCAAGACCAAAAACGATGAATTACCTGTGGGTGCAGTTTTAGCAGACGGAACCGATCTCGGTGAATTTGATTGCCCTGACTGCGCAGTAAAAGAAATTTATCGCAAAGCAAACAATATTACTGACGGCCATTTAATTACTGGCGATGAAGAGAAAAAAATGCTTTTGGCCTTCATGATGGCAATGCTTGGCGGCTCAGCAGAACGCACAACCCACTAATTGCTGTGTGTAGTCTTCCCCGCCATCGCTGGCGGGGCTTTTTCAAATATTGAAATGCGCCATGCGTTTCCCTCCCGGGGCGTCAACTCGCAGGGTGCATTTCAATAAATAAAATAGAGGGTTTATATAATGCAAACTTTCAATACTGAATTAGCAATTGAGGCTCAGAGCCAATATTGCAATGACAACCGCCTTCCGAATTTCTCGCCAATTGATGGGGTTTGTTACCGTTGCAACAAAGATGTTTATGTTCCAGTTGAGAATAAATACGGCGACTTTGTCTCCGGAATCTCCGTAGAAAAGGCAGCGAGCACCCACATTATTGATTGTCCGCACTGCCGAATGAGTTATTGCGATTAAAAGTAAAAAGGCCCGCACAAGGCGGGCCAGTCTACCGGCTTAACGTCCCGGTGACGGGCTGCCAGGGGACCAACCCTAACAGCCGAGGCATGACCAATGACCACATCGAGGATGCAGCACCGATCGGCCTGCATTCTACCTAAAACTCAGGAGAATTGCACAATGCAAAACGTCTACGCCTACCACTTAAAGGCAAAGCAAAAGTCAGGGAAACCCTCGCTTTTCATCTGGTTTGAAGCAAAGAACGATGCGCGAGCAAAGCGTGACCTCGAAAACCACATCGAGGACGCTGAGCTGGATCAATCCGCTTACTTCAAGCCGGTGCGCACCAATTACCCAGTTGTTGACGATCTGCCGCCAGAGGCTGCGTTCTGTGATACCTGGTGCCTGCGCTATAAGCTCGACGATAACCTGTCGTGGCAGGTCATCCCTGCGACTGATCGCGAACAAGTGCAGGAGCAGCACAAACCTGCAGGTGATGCAGGAGCGGCAAACGAGGCTACCAATGACGGCGGAGAGCCAGCCCACGGGCAAGAGCCGAGAGCGTACTTCGCAAAAATGAGCGCTGACACGCGGGCTGTCGCCGTCATCCTGCACGGCTTCGAGGTGATCGACACCGTGCTGAGTAAATCGCAGATGACCAATGTCATCAACACCGCGTTGAGCGGCGAATCCGCTTATATCGCCGATATGCTGCAGGCTCTTCGCCTGCCTGCCGTTTCCTGCATGGATCCTGAGCGTTTCGCGGCTTTCGTTGCCGGGGTCGCGCGTCGCTATGAAGAAACCGATCCTGAATCGACTTTCATCAACATTCGCAAGTACGTTGAGCAGTTGCTGACACCGGCCCCGGAGCCGGAAGCAGAAACAACGAAAACCGTACATAAACGCGGCTATACCCAAACACATGACGCCCTTGATCGTGAGATCGCCTGTGCGCTGTGGGTGGGTGATGTCGACTGCCAAAATATCGCCGGTGAGATCGATCGCTGGGCGCAGAAAAAAATAAAAAACGATGACGAGGACTTTAAGCGCTGGTCAATGGCGCTGCGCGCTACCCCGAACATCCTCAAATACAGCCGTGAAACAATTTTCGGCGTGATCCGCAATGTTCCATCGTCTGATATGTACCACTTCCCCGCCACACTCCGCGGCTGGATTGAGAAATATTTGTCTGAGCATGGCGTCTATGAATTCGGCGCGGCGCCGGATGCCGTGCATTTGGTTGCAGAGCCAGAGCCAGAGCCAGAGCCAGAGCCAGAGCCAGAGCCAGAGCCAGAGCCAGAGCCAGAGCCAGAGCCAGAGCCAGAGCCAGAGCCAGAGCCAGAGCCAGAGCTTGTCAGTTTAGGCGGTGGCCGCTTCGATGCGTCCAGTCTTTTCGAAGCCTCTCCGCTGGCTGCAGTGCAGGTTGATAGCGAGCCGAGCAAAGATACCGAGCAGCAGCCGACGCCAGCGCAAACATGCAACGATGACTCAAACGACGGTGAAAAAACGGAAGTAGCGCAGCGGCAAGAAAGTGAGCCTGCAGCAGATTGCGCGCAGGCGTATTTCGAGCCAGGCCGTTACGCTGATATTTCAAACACAGCCTATCACGCTGCGAACGGCATCAGCAGTACACAGGTGAAGGACGCGCGCATCAGCCTGATGTATTACCACGGGCGCCACGTCATCAAAACGATCGGCCGGGAACGCAGCGACGCGCTGACGTTCGGCTCGCTGGTGCACACGCTGGCGCTTGAGCCAGAGAATCTGGAGCGAGATTTCAACGTAGAGCCGATTATCCCGGACGGCGCTTTCACGAATACCGCCTCAATGCGCGCATTTATTGAACAGCACAACGAAACGCTGCCGAAAATGGCGGATACGGACACTCTGCGCACCGTCATTGATGAACACAACGCGAAGCTGCCAACACCTTACGCGCTGGGCGGTAATGCGGACGAAATAGGCCGAATTTACTCCCTGCTGCCGCCGGAATTCCAGACCATTCCTGACGGCCAGAAATTCACCGCTACAGCTATGAAAGCCTGCATCAAAGAGTACAACAGCACGCTGCCTGAACCGCTTAAGGTCAGCGGTGGCCGCGATGCGCTACTCGAGCAGTTGGCAATCATCGATCCTGAGTTTGCGGCTCGTGAAGTTGCGATCCCGGCTCCGCTGTCGGTCAGCGGGAACAAAGAAGACATGGCGGCGCGCATCAAAACGATTCTGCCAACAGCCATCTTTGCCGACGAACTGCTCGATGCCTGGAAAAACTCTGATGACGGCCGTCAGCTGGTAACCCAGCAGCAAATGCAACACGCCAAAGCCATTCAGCGTGCGCTGTTTACCCATCCTTCAGCGGGTCCGCTACTGCAGCATGAGCAGCGTGCGGTTGAAGCAAGTTATTTCGGCTTTGATGAGGAAACCGGCCTAGAGGTCCGCGTCCGCCCTGACCTTGAGATCGATCTTAACAGCGTGCGCGTAGGTGTGGATTTGAAATCAGTCAGCATGGGCCGCGTAAAGCAAGACGCGCTGCGCGCCAAGCTGCACCGGGAAATTATCGATCGGGACTACCACCTCAGCGCCGCCATGTATAGCGACATCGCCGCCTTTGACCAGTTCTTCTGGATTTTCGTCAACAAAGACGAGGGCTATCACTGGGTAGCTATCGTCGAGGCTTCTCCTGACCTGCTTGAGCTTGGCCGGCTTGAGTACAAAAAGGCGCTGCGAGACATCAAAAACGCATTCGACACCGACACCTGGCCGGCACCGATCACCGAAGAGATCGTCGACGACTTAAACGACTATGACCAGCGCCGCATGGAAGCGCTGCGCGTTGCGTAAGGGGCAAAAACATTATGAGCAATATCAGCATTCCTGAAGAAAAAACGGCGTCGGTCACTGACTCGAACATCGCGCTGTTCAACCCGCAATACCTGACCGCTATCAACCAATTTGCGCAGGTCATGGCGAGCGGTACAGCGACGATCCCCGCCCATCTGCGAGGGAACCCGGCCGACTGCATGGCGATCGCCATGCAGGCCGCCCAGTGGCAAATGAACCCATTCGCGGTGGCTCAGAAAACTTTCATCGTGAGCGGCGTTCTCGGGTACGAGGCGCAACTGGTTAATGCGGTGATTTCCACCCGCGGGCCGCTGGTCGACCGCATCAACTATGACTGGTTCGGTCCGTGGGAAAAGGTGATCGGCAAATTTGATATTCGCAAAGGGGATAAAGGGGAGTATCGCATTCCTGGCTGGCGCCTGGCTGATGAAGAAGGGATCGGGATCCGCGTCTGGGCAACGCTGAGGGGGGAGGATAAACCACGGGAGTTAGTGCTCATGCTGGCGCAGGCCCGCACCCGCAACTCTACGCTTTGGGCTGATGATCCGCGCCAACAACTGGCCTATCTGGCAGTGAAGCGCTGGGCGCGCCTGTACTGCCCGGAAGTGATTCTCGGTGTCTACACGATCGACGAGTTGGAAAAGACGGAAGAACGCGAAATTAACCCGCAGCGCGGCGCCTCGCGCGTCAGTGTGAGCCAGCTTGCGGACGGACCTGTCGCCGCACCTGTACAGCAGAGCGCCCCGCCTGTCGATACGGATGATATTGCCGGCGGCATTCGGACAGCTATCGATCAGGCAGAAACAACAGACCAAGCCTCAAATATCCGCGCACAGGTTGAAGAGTTACGTCAAAAGCTGGGGATCGCCGCTTACACCGAGCTGAAAAACAAAGTGATTAAGCGCCACCGGCAGATCACCGCATGCGGCAGCATCAGCAGCCAGCTGAAAGACTGCCGGAGCGCCGAGGAGTTCGCCGCGGTAGAGGCGCTGGTGCGGCGGTCAGAGCGAGATCTAAGCGCCGATGACATGGAGCGTTTCCAGCTAGCGCTCGACGATATGCGCCCAGAGTTTCAGGGCTGATTTTGGAAAATCAACGCACAACGCCGGCCACGGTTAATATTGTGGCCGGTTGTGCTGAGTAGTGAGGCATGACCAATGGCTAAATGGATGACTCTCGAAGAATGGCGAGATGATAACTACACCGATAAAAAACCAAGCATCCAAACGCTCTGGCGCTGGGCGCGCAACGGAAACTTCTACCCGCCGGCGGAGAAGCACGGCAAGCAGTACCGGCTGACACCAGGGACTATTTACATCAACCCCAAGGACTTCAACCTGGGGAGAAAAATAAAGGAAGCGCAGAGCCCAAATCCAGCGAGGCTCGCGTTCATGGAGAAAGTTATCAATGGCACGGCGAAGGGAGGGTTATGACATGCGCTTACCGAAAAACCTGACATTCCGCCGAAACCGGAACGCGTTCTACTGGCGTAATCCAGTCACCAAAAAGGAGATCTCTCTCGGTCAGATTTCGCGACGCGAGGCCATCGCCCAGGCAATTGAAGCCAACCACTATATCGAACAAAATTACTCTCCCGTTCTCCTCCTGGAGAAAATTAAGGGCAGCCACGAATATACGCTAAACGCCTGGCTAGATCGGTACGATGTCCTATTCAAGCGGCGAGAACTGGCCGAGAACACATACAAAGTGCGCGCTGGCCAAATTGCCATTATCCGGGAACGCCTGGGCGACATGGTGCTGACAAAAATCACGACACGCCACATCGCCGAATTTCTCGAGTTTTGGATCGCCCAGAACAAAAAGACAATGGCCGCAACCATGCGATCGGTGCTGTCTGATATTTTCCGCGAGGCGATCGTGGAAGGTCACATCGAAAACAACCCTGTGACCCCTACCCGCGCGGCGAAAGCTGTCGTGATGCGCGAACGTCTGGAACTGAAGCAATACGGGCCGATTCGAGAGGCCGCGGAAACAATGCCGCCTTGGTTCTGCCTGGCGATGGATCTCGCGTTGGTCTCCGGCCAGCGCCGCGAGGATCTGACACAAATGCGCTTTAGCCATATCGTTGACGGACGCCTGCAGGTTGAACAAGGCAAGACGGGGGCTTTGCTCTCTCTCCCCCTTGATCTTGAACTGAAATGTATGGGCCTGCGGCTTGGCACCGTTATTGACCGATGCCGATTGGTCAGCACGACAGACTTCATGATCAGCGCCGGCATCAGGAAAAATAGCCCAGATGGTTCGATCCATCCCGACGGGCTAACGAAAAAATTTGTCGCCGCGCGGAAAGCATCAGGTTTGGAATTTCAGGAAAGCCCGCCGACGTTCCACGAGATCCGAAGCCTGTCCGGCCGCCTGTACGAAAAGCAGAACGATAAAGCATTTGCTCAAAAGCTGCTGGGGCATACAACTGAAATGATGACGCTGAAATATCTTAAAACGAGGGGGAAAGAGTACGTGATGCTGTAAAAGACCGAATATCAAAATTCGGACATATTTCGGACATTTTCGGACAAACGAAAATAAATCCTTTAAAATCAACAACTCAAAAAAAGACCGAATACGATTCCTATATTCGGTCTAGGGAAATGGCTCTTGGGAGAGAGCCGTGCGCTAAAAGTTGGCATTTAATGCAGGGCTTGTTCAGCCGTGCACTTTAAGAGTAGCCTACCGCGCCAGTTTTGCCAGCCGCCCGGCGGCCGCGTGATAGTTTCGTGACGAAATAACTATGCGGCAAATGCGCATCAATCCGCGCGCGCTGGGCAAGGCGTTGGCAAACAAGCGGTTAGTCAGCGCACAGCTTCTCGGCGCGTTCGATAAACGGCGCCAGGCTCATTTTTTTCCCCGGTTCGGCAGGGTCGTCCAGCAGGAGCACCTCCAGCGGCTGCGCACGCTGATGGCCCTTCTTCACCTGCTGCTCCGCTGCGTCGTTGAGCGGGTATTGCATCAGGGTGCTGTTATTCAGCACGAACAGCGCGCCGCCGCTGCGGCACTGCAGCGTCACTTCTTCCTTGGTGAACGCCCACTGTTTGCCGTACTCCAGTTTGGTGATGTTCACCAGTTTGTCTGCCGCCAGCGCGCCGGTCGCGGTTGCCAGCAGCGTAATGCCGAGTAATACCGATTTCATGTGTTGGCCTTAAGGTTGCTATTCACGTCGATTTTCCCGCAGCTTGCCCGGTTGCGGCAAGCCGAAATTCAAACCGGCGCATAGGTTGCAAATAAACTGACCAGCAGCAGCACCGCCACCCCCAGCCCGACTTCGAGCCAGCAGGCCAGCACCACGCCGCGCTGCGCCAGCGCCGGTACGCGGCTCATCGCCGGCACGATGGCGTAGCGATTGGCCAGCGCCACCATCACCATCAGCGCCACCAGCGCGGTTTTAATCAGCAGCAGGCGCTGATAAGGCGAGCTGAGGTTGAGCGGCCAACCGCCGAGAATGATCAGGCTGTTGACGATACCGGTGACGATCACCGCCGCCACCGCCAGGTGCCCCCAGCGCGAGAAACGGATCAGCGTGGTGATGGCGTCGCTGCGCCACTGCGGCGGCTGCAGATAGCGCAGGCAAACCAGCAGCGGCGCCAGGCTGCCGAACCAGTAGCCGGCGGCCAGCAGGTGTACCGCATGGTTGGCGCGGTGCAGCGCGCCCAGCGTGCCTTCGTGCATCGCCGCGTGGCCGATGAACGCCAGGCTGACCAGCAGCAGCGCCGAACACAGCGCCAACGCCTGCGCACGCGGCCGTTCCGGCAGCAGCAGGCTCAGGATCGCCAGCAGCGACAGCCCCAGATGCCAGCGCCACACTTCGCCGAAGGTGGTGCCGAGCACCGCCCACCAGACCTCCAGCCGCCAGGCGTCTTCCCAACCGTCGCCCATTTGCCCGGCCTGAATGGCCAGCAGCGCCACGGCGGAAAGCCCGGCAATCCAGGTGCCGGCAAGCAGCAGCGGGCGCACATCGCGGGAGAGGATCGGGGAGAGGCGCTGCGGTGACAATAAGGCGGTGAACAGACTGATGCCGAACATCAGCATCACCGCCGCAAAGTGCACCAAGCGACACAGAACGAACAGGGTCGCCAGACTCACGATCAGTTTACGGTGAAGCTGTACTGGCCTTTGGTTTTATGCCCGTCGACCGAAACCACATGCCAGCTGACGTTGTATTTGCCCGCGCTCAGCTCGCCTTCGATCGGCACATTGACCTGGGTGTTGTTGTTCGGATCGAGCTGCAGCTTGCCGGTTTTCACCACGGCGTTGTCCGGGCCGGTGATTTTCACGCCGCTGAAGTTCGGCTCGATGCCTTCGGAGAAGCTGAGGGTCAGCGCCTTCGGCGCCGGGCTGACGCTGGCGTCGGCCTTCGGCGTTTCCACTTTCAGGTGGGCGTGCGCCAGCGCTTGCTGCGAAGACAGGCCGACGAACAGGACGAAAACGGTGGAAAGCAGGCGACAAGAGGAACGAATTTTACCGATCACAGTGGTATCCCTTAACAGTAAAAGAGGGTCATAAGGGTTAAGGCCACAGCCAAGGCGATGTATCAGCGGCCCCAACCCACCGCAAATGATTGCGCCACGGGTAAACAGAAAAACGGGTTGTATCGGCTAACCCGCTGTTTTGACTCTACCATCCCTGTAGCGTATCGCGGTAAATCATAACGACCGTGCTGCGGCAAGTCGAGCGCATCACTGGCATTTTGCGATCCGGCAGCACGTATCGCCGCATAACCGCGATAAACGCAGGGTAAAAAAAACCGCGCGTCAGGCTCGCCCGCGCGCGGTTTTTCGATATTCTGGTGCGAATTAAGCCTGGCCGTTGCCGCCCTGGCCCATCGCGCCCATTTTCTTCAGATCTTTGTCGATGAAGAACAGGCCTTTGCCGCTGGTGCCCACCAGCGCCAGCTTATCCAGCACGGATTTGAACAGTTTCTCTTCTTCGTGCTGCTCCGCCACGTACCACTGTAGGAAGTTGAAGGTGGAATAATCGTGTGCGGTCATGGCGGCGTGCGCCAGTTCGTTGATCTGACGGGTGATCAGCTGTTCGTGTTCGTAGGTCTGCTGGAACACGTCCGCCAGCGATTCGAACGCCACCGGCGGCGCGGCGATGCTGCCCAGCAGCGGCAAAGAGCCGGTGTCGCTCAGGTAGTCGAACAGGCGTTGCATATGCTGCATCTCTTCCTGAGAGTGCTCTTTAAGAAATGCGGCGGCGCCTTCAAAGCCTTTATCGCTGCACCATGCGCTCATCTGCAGGTACAGGTTGGCGGAGTAGAACTCCAGATTCAGTTGCTCATTCAGCTTTTGAGTCATTTCTTGCGTCAGCATAATGATTCCTTTTATTTTGCAGGTCATGAATTTAATTTCCGCGCATTATGCCCTGCTGTCGTAAAAATAAAAACACCTTATTCACACCCGATCAGTATTAATTATTTATTTAATTAAAATCAATCACATAAAAACATATTTAGATTCACGCTAATTATTATGATAATTATTCCCATCTTTTATTTTAATCAAAAAGCGAATCATTCTTATTTAAAAGAATAAATAGATTGCATTACTCTTTGGAAAATATCGTCCGCCGCGGCGGCGCTACGGGCTTGCCAAGCGTCGCCGGGTGGATTACCTTCTGCGCAGGTTCAATGCGGCAAAGTAAGTAAGGAGCATAGCGTGGGTTACAATCTGGCCGAGCTGTCCAAAGAAGAGATGGACAGGGTGAACGTGGATCTCGCCGCCTCAGGCGTGGCGTACAAAGAGCGCTACAACATGCCGGTGATCCCGGAAGTGGTGGAGCGCGAGCAGCCGGAACCGCTGCGCGACTATTTTCGCGAGCGTGTGGCGCACTACCGCGCGGAATCCCACAAGTTTTCGCGCCTGCCGTACGAGCCGAAGGCCAAATAACAAAACCCGCCGTTACGGCGGGTTTTTTGCGTCACTTGCCGGCGAACCGGTCGGTGGCGATCATCAGCTGGTGCAAGATGCCCGGCTCGTCATACGAATGCCCCGCCCCTTCCACGATATGCAATTCCGCTTCCGGCCAGGCCTTGGCCAGATCCCAGGCGTTCTGCACCTGGCAGGCCATATCATAGCGGCCGTGGACGATCACCGCCGGGATATGGCGGATCAGCGGCACGTTGCGCAGCAGCTGGTCATCGCTCTCCAGGAAGCCCAGATGGGTGAAATAGTGGTTTTCAATGCGGGCGAACGCCAGCGCGAAATCATCCTCGCCGAACGAAGCGGATTCGCGGCTCGGCAACAGCGTGACCGTCTCCCCTTCCCACACGCTCCACAGCTTGGCCGCTTCAAGTTGCACCTGCGGATCGGCCGAGGTCAGCCGCTGCCGGTAGGCGGCGATCACGTCTTTACGCTCTTCATCCGACAGAATGGACAGCACGCGCTCCCATTTGTCCGGGAAGAAGCGTGACGCGCCGTCTTGGTAATACCAATGCAGCTCCTGCTTGCGCAGGGTGAAGATGCCGCGCAGCACCATTTCACTGACGCGCTCCGGGTGGGTCTGCGCATAGGCGAGCGCCAGCGTCGACCCCCAGGAACCGCCAAACACCAGCCATTGATCCACGCCGGCCATTTCGCGCAGCCGCTCGATATCGGCCACCAAATGCCAGGTGGTGTTGTTGTCCAGGCTGGCGTGCGGACGGGAGCGGCCACAGCCGCGCTGATCGAACAGCAGCACCTTGTAGCGTTCGGGATCGAACAACTGGCGATGATGCGGACAGATGCCGCCGCCCGGCCCGCCGTGAATGAAGACCGCCGGCTTACCGTTCGGGTTGCCGCTCAGCTCCCAGTAGATCCGGTGGCCATCCCCAGTATCCAGCCAACCGCTGTCGTATGCCGCTAACGGCGGGTACAAACCTCGTAATTGTTCCATGGCGCTTTCCGTCTCTCTGTGAGTCATGCTTTCATCAAAGCGGAAGCCGCCCGGCAGGTCAACGGTAAAACCCGAAAACTAGAACGCGCGCCGAGAACTCGGCGCGCGTTTGCTCAAAATCGCAACGACCTGCCTACAAAATGCCCACAGGCCCTATCGGTTGAGGGGCGCATTCGCCCCCCGGGAACTCAGTTAGCCACCTTTGCGCATATGCGGCTCGCGCATCTCCTGCGCGGTTTTCGCCTCGATGCTCAGTTCCGCCGTCGGGCGCAGCAGCAGGCGCGCCAGCCCGATAGGTTCGCCGGTTTCCCGGCAGTAGCCGTACTCGCCGTTCTGCAACCTTGCCAGCGCCGCATCGATTTTCGGCAGCAGGCGGCTTTCGCGATCCAACTGGCGGAACAGCAGGCGCAGCTCCTCTTCGCGCGCCGCCTTGTCGGCTTCATCGCCCGTCGCTTCGCCGCCATCGATCTCTTTTTTCAGCTCATCGATGTGCAGCAGCAGCTTTTGCCGCTCATCTTGCAGCAGCTGGCGGAAAAACGCCCGTTGAACCGAGTTCATATAATCAGAATCCGGCATGGCCAGCAGTTGCTGCGCATCCGGTAACGTCATGACTGTCATTGCGCTCTCCCAACACCAAAAGTGTAACATTATAACATAATATTTATTTTTAGCACCCGGTCATCCAAAAACAAAATTTCACGCACAAACAGCCGGTTAAACACAATTCGCACTTTGCCGCTTGCATCCTGCCGGCTTTAGGCGGTTAATGGCTGAGCAAGCCACCCAATCATAGGTAACGAGAGGCCATCATGAGTAAGGGAATGGATAGCAAAAAGAATGCGAAGAAGAAGCCGTTGAAAACCCCAGCTGAGAAACGTGCGGAGAAACGCGCCAAAAAAGCGCATCCGTCTGGTGAGTAAGCGCCCTTCCATCCGTCATTAAACCCGCCAAGGCGGGTTTTTTATTGCCTCACAGGAGAGATGGCCGATGTCCTGCCTCACCCTTGCCGCCGCCCAATACCCCGCTGCGGCGGCCAATATCGCCTGCAACCTTGAACGTCACCTTGAATTCGTTGCGCAGGCAGCAGATCAGCAGGTACAACTGTTGGTGTTTCCCGAACTGTCGCTAAGCGGCTATGAGTTGACCGATGCTGCCGAACTGGCGCTCACGTTGGGCGATCCCCGTCTGCAACCACTCAGTGCGGCGGCACAATCGCGGCAGATGACAATCATCGTCGGCGCGCCTTTGCGCAGTGGCACGGCATTGCATATCGCCGCCTTAATCTTTCGCCCCAACGGCGCATTGAGTAGCTATACCAAACAGCATCTGCACGGCGCGGAACAGCAATACTTCTCGCCCGGTGAGGGCGGCTCGTTGCTGGAACTCCATCACCACAACATCGCACTGGCTATCTGTGCCGATACTTCGGAGCCCGGCCACGCAAGCGCCGCCGCGCTGGTGGGTGCGCACATTTATGCCGCTAGCGTGTTGGTATCTGAAGCCGGCTACGCGAAAGACAGCGACGCGCTGGCAGGCTATGCCCGACGTTATGGCATGGTCACGCTGATGGCCAACCATGCGGCACCGACCGGTGGCTGGATCCCGGCAGGCCGCAGCGCCATCTGGGATAACACGGGAGAGCTCCTGGTTGCCGCGCCGGATAACACTCCTGGGCTGATCATCGCCGACAAGACTTCCGACGGTTGGCACGGCCGCCTGCGGCGGTTAAGCTGAGGCCTGACGGCAACGCGGAGGAAAGCATGACGTTACGCGTAATAGATACCGAGACCTGCGGGCTGGACGGCGGCGTGGTGGAAGTGGCCTCCCTCGATCTGCTCGACGGCCAATTGACCAACCCGATGAGCGATCTGGTCAGCCCGGATCGCCCCATCAGCCTCGACGCGATGGCGATTCATCACATCACCGAACAGATGGTGGAAGGCAAACCGCGCATTGCGGTGGCAATCGGCCGCTATCAGGGCAGCCCCTACTATGTGGCGCACAACGCCGCTTTCGATCGCGGCGTGCTGCCGGAGATGAACGGCGCCTGGATCTGCACCCTCAAACTGGCGCGCACGCTGTATCCGGACATCAAGTACGGCAACCAATATCTGCGCTACGCGCTGAACCTGGACGTGCAGCTGCCGGCAGACGCCACGCTGTACCCGCACCGCGCGCTGTACGACTGCTACGTTACCGCCGCGCTGCTGCAACGCATCATCAAGGATTCGGGCTGGACGCCGGAGCAAATGGTGCAGATCACCGAACAACCGGTGCTGCTGAAGAAGTTCAAATTCGGCAAGTATCGCGGACAGGAGATCGATCGCATCGCCCAGGAAGATCCCGGCTATCTGCGCTGGATGCTGAAATCCATCGACGATCTGAGCCCGGACATGAAACACACGCTGAAATACTATCTGATTGGCTAACATGGCGGGCGGCGCAGGCCGCCCGCCGAATGTCGTTACTCCGCCAGCGCCAGAATGAAGGCGTACTCCAGCGCAATATCCTCATAGGCCTTGAAGCGCCCGGACTTGCCGCCGTGGCCGGCATCCATGTCGGTATACAGCAGCAGCTGCCGATCGTCGGTTTTCAGCTCGCGCAGCTTGGCCACCCACTTGGCCGGCTCCCAATACTGCACCTGCGAATCGTGCAGGCCGGTGGTCACCAGCAGATGCGGGTATGCCTGCGCCTTCACCTGATCGTACGGGCTGTACTGCTTGATGTAGTCGTAATAGGCCTGCTCGTTCGGGTTGCCCCACTCGTCGTATTCGCCGGTGGTCAGCGGGATCGACTCATCCAGCATGGTGGTCACCACGTCGACGAACGGCACCTGCGCCACCACGCCGTGGAACAGCTGAGGCGCCTGGTTGATCACCGCCCCCATCAGCAGGCCGCCGGCGCTGCCGCCCATGGCGAACACCCGCTTGCCGTCGCCGTACCCCTGGGCGACCAGCGTTTCGGTCACGTCGATAAAATCGTTGAAGGTGTTCTGCTTGTTGAACAGCTTGCCGTCTTCATACCACAGCTGCCCCAGTTCGCCGCCGCCGCGAATGTGCGCCAGCGCGAACACGAAACCACGATCCAGCAGGCTCAGGCGGCTGGCGCTGAACGCCGGATCCATGCTGCTGCCGTAGGAGCCGTAGCCGTACACCATCAACGGGTTGGCGCCGCGCTGGAAGCTGTCCTGGCGATACACCAGCGAGACCGGCACCTCGACGCCGTCGCGCGCCTTCACCCAGACTCGCTCGCTGCGGTAGTTTTCCGGCGTGAAGTTCTTCACTTCCTGCTGTTTGAGCATCGTCCGCTCGCCGCTGTCCATATTCAGCTCGTACAGCGTGGTCGGGGTGGTCATCGACGAATAGCCGTAGCGCAGCAGCGCGGTTTCCGGATCCGGGTTGTACGCCAGCCAGGTGGTGTAAGTCGGATCGTCGAAGGCGATGCGCTTCTCTTCGCCAGTCTGCCAGTGGATCTGGCGCAGCAGCGTCAGGCCGGCGCTGCGCTCCTCCACCACCAGCCAGTCGCGGAACAGGCTAAAGCCCTCCAGCATCACGTCGGCGCGCGGGGCGATCAGCGTCTGCCACTGCGCTTCGTCCGCCTGTTCGCTCTGGTACAGGCCGAAGTTCTTGCCGTCCTTGTTGGAGCGGATGTAGAAATGCTGGTGATAGTGATCGATGGCGTATTCGTGATCCTTGCGGCGCGGCACGAACAGCTGCGGCTTGGCGTCCGCACGGTCGGCGTCCAGCAGCAGGATCTCCGAGGTGGTGGTGCTGCTCAGGTGGATCAGGATAAAGCGCTCGGAGGTGGTCTTCTCCAGCCCGACGTAGAAGGTATCGTCCAGCTCTTCGTAAATCAGCTCGTCCTGCTGCGGATCGCTGCCCACCACGTGACGATAAACCTGATACGGCAACAGCGTCTTGGCGTGCTTGCGCACGTAGTACACCGTCGAGGAGTCGTTGGCCCATTCGAAGCTGACGGAGGTGTTCTCCAGCACTTCGTCCACCCAACTGCCGTCGGCCAGGTTCTTGAAGCGAATGTCATACTGGCGGCGCGACAGGAAATCCTCTGCCACCCCCAGCCGCTGGTTGTCGGGGCTGACGTCCAGCCCGCCCAGGGTGTAAAACTCGTGATTCTCGGCGCGCTGGTTGCCGTCGATAAGCACCTCCCAGCGCTCGCTCTCGGCCTGCGGCTGGCGCACGGAAATCGCGTATTCATTGCCCGGCTCATAGCGCGTCTGATAGCGATAGCCGTGGCGCACGTAAGGCACCGAATGTTCCTGCTGCGGAATGCGCGCCACCATCTCTTCGTACAGGGTTTCGCGCAGCGCCTGCTGCGGCTTCAGCATCGCATCGGTGTAGGCGTTCTCCGCCTGCAGGTAGTCCAGCACCTGGCGGTCTGCGCGCTCGTCGTCGCGCAGCCAGTAGTAGTCATCCACGCGCGTGTCGCCGTGGATGGTGATGGGATAAGGGCGTTTTTCCGCTTTCGGTGGGGTCATCATTGCTAAATCATCCGCTTACATAGATTGCGGCAAGAGTGACACGATTCCCCCCGGCTTGCCAAGCGGCGCTACGCCAGCTCGCGCTTTTTCTCGTTGACGTCGCTCTCGATGCCCTGCTTGACGTCCGCCGGGATCTTCAGCGCCTGCGCCAGCGCGTCGAGGTAGCCGCGCTCCATAAAGTGATCGACGTCGATCACCAGGCAGCTCAGATAGTAAACCTCCAGCGCCTCGTCTTCGTTTTGCACGCTGCGGGCGATCAATTCCGGGTTGAGCTGCTGCTCGATCGCTTCCTGCACCCAGCCCTGCGCCTCCTCCCCCACCTGCAGCTGCGCCAGGCTGTGATCGATGGCGCGCTGCTCGTCGGCATCGATATGGCCGTCGCTCTTGGCGGCGAACACCAGCGCCTGCACCAGGCGTTTGGCGCGCAGATCCACCGGCGTGGTTTGCAGGCCGAACTGCGGTTCGTCCTGATGGGTCTCTTTCACCCGCTGCTTATACTTGTTCCACAGCACTGCGCCCACCGCCGCGCTGCCGCCGATGATCAGCGCATTCTTGCCGAACTTGCCCACCAGCTTGCGCGAGGACTTGTTGGCCAACAGCACGCCGACCAAGCCGCCCAGCGCCGTCGGCGCCAGCAGCTTGCCGATGCCTTCCGCCCCGCCCATCGCGCCGGCCTTCTGCCCGATCAACGTTTGAATCTGCTGCATCCAGTTACTTTTCATCATCTGCCCCTTGCGTGAAAAAGCGCGGCGCGCAGGCGCGGCCGAGCCGACGGTAAACCGCCAGATTAAGGGATCTTTTGTCAATTTACGTCTGGGGGATGCAAACCTGTGTTTAGCGGGCCGGGCGGCCCGCCTGGGTAAGCTGCGGCGTTACGCTTCTTCGTCGCCCGCTTCGTCGTCCTGCTCGTACTCCGCCAGCTCGTCGCGCATCGCCTGGATGGCGTCGCGGGTCATCAGCGCCAGCGTGCGGTAAAAACCGGTGGTGGCGTGTGCTTCCACTTTGCCGAGGAAGCGGCCGCACCACGGCAGCAGGAACTCGTCGAACAGGGCGATCTGCGCCTGCGCTTCATCTTCCTGCGATTGATCTTCCAGCCAGGACGCTGCCAGCAGCAGCTGGCCGAAATGATCGGCCGGCGCCTCCGCCAGCGGCATGCCGCGCTGCTGCAGGAAGGTGCGCACGTCCGCTTCGCTGGCGCCTTCGACATAGTCGGAGCGGAACGGCGACACGCTGCATTCGCTGCCGACGAACATCGCGTTAAAATCTGTCGCCAGCTGGTTGACGTCGCAGCCCTGCTGCAGGCGCTTCAACAGATCATCTTGCTCCAGCGGCCAGTGCTGCTGCAGCTTGCCCTCTTTGATCAGCGCGAACAGCGGCACCAGCAGCGGATCCTGCGGCTGGCGGTAGAACAGCGTACCCAGCACGCGGCAGACAATGGAAAACTCATTCATGATAATGCCTTATACAATACGGAAAATTTTGCCGGGACGATGTCACAAATCGGCCAATTCCGCAATCGCCGGCTTGCCGCGCCGCTCGAGAAAGTCCAGCAACCGGCGCGGGCTGACGTTGAGAATACGCGCCTGCGGGAAGCCCACCTCTTCGATAATGCGCTCGCAGTGCTCAAAGTTACCCAACGAAAAGGCGACGTGTGAATCCGAGCCCAGCGCCAGCCAGCCGCCGGCATCGCGCACCGCAGCGGCGATCGCCCGGCAGTTGGCCTCGCTGCCCTTGCGGGAGTGGGTGAACGACGAGTTATTCAGCTCCAGCGCCACCTCGTATTTGGCCGCCGCCGCCGCGACGGCGGGAATGTCGATCGGGTAGCGCGGGTTGCCGGGGTGGCTGATGATATGCACGTCCCCCTGCGCCATCGCGGCGATCATCGCTTCAGTATTGGACGCTTTATCCTGCGGCGCAAACACCGGCTCATGGAAACCGGCGATGATGACGTCGGTGGCGGTCAACATCGGGCCGGTGCAGTCGATGTCGCCCTGCAGGTTTTTGATGTTGGCTTCAATGCCGCGCAAGATGCCCACGCCGTTCACCAGGCGCGGCCACACGTGCATGTTCATAAAGTGCCAGTAGTGCGGCGCATCGGCCATGTCCGGGCCGTGATCGGTGATGGCGAACAGCTTGATGCCCTTCTGCTGGGCTTCGGCGATGTAATCGTGCAGCGTGCTGTAAGCGTGGGTGCTGGCGACGGTGTGCATATGCAAATCAACGGGGTACATTGTTTCTCCTTCCAGAGGGCCGCCCGCAAAGGCACGGGCAGGCGCGATGACGATAACAGCTTATCAGCTACCGAACGGCGGCAGAAGGATCAGTACCCCCGTTGCCTGTCGACCACGCCGGCCGGGGCATGCCCCGCCTCCAGCGCGCGGATGTTGGCGGCGATCTGATCCATCGCCTGCTGCGGCAACGTGATGGCAGCAATATGCGGGGTAATGGTGACACGCGGATGACGCCAGAACGGGTGATCCTGCGGCAGCGGCTCGCGGGCGAACACGTCCAGCGTGGCGGCGGCCAGCTGCCCCTGCTCCAGCGCCGCCAGCAGATCGGCTTCCACCAGGTGCGCGCCGCGCGCGATGTTGATGAGATAGGCACCCGAACTCAGCTGCGCGAACAGCTCGCGGTTGAGAATGCCGACGGTCTCCGGCGTATTGGGCAGCAGGTTGATCAGCAATTTGACGCCGTCGAGGAAGGCAGCGCGCTGAGCCTCCCCGGCGAAGCTTTGCACGCCATCGATCTGCTTGGCGCTGCGGCTCCAGCAGCGTACGCTGAAGCCAAACTCGGTCAGCTTGCGCGCCACGCTCTGCCCCAGCACGCCGGCGCCGAGGATGCCGATGGTGAAATCATCCAGCGAGTGCGGATCGAGCGGCTGCCACTCCTGCCGCTGCTGCAGCGCCTGATACTCGTCGAAACGGCGGAAATAGCGCAGCACATAGCTCAGCGCGTATTCCTGCATCTGCTGCGCCATGCCGGTATCCTCCAGCCGCAGCAGCGGCACGCCGGCAGGCAGCGTGCCGGGGTGTTTGCGCTCCTGATCGAGGATCGCGTCAACGCCGGCGCCGAGGGCGAACACCGCTTTCAGATCGCGGCGGTTGGCCAGCATCTCGTGCGGCGGGCGCCACACCAGCGCGTAATCGGCCGGCCGCTCGTCGCCGCGCTGCCATTCGCGGATCTCGGCCTGCGGCAGGCGTTGCTTGATGCCGGCCAGCCATTCCTGGGCGTTAAACAAGGGGTGGTAATAAATGATGTTCATACTGCGGGCTCCCGTTTGTTTTTATTGGTTTACCTCCAGCCTTCCGCGATTCGCCGCCGGATGCAAGCGTTAAAGCCCAAAATAAAAACAGCCCCGACCAGTGGGGCTGTTGTGCATGTTAGCCAATCAGGCGGCAGACGGGCCGTCGCGCCGGATAAGGCGCCGCAGCAGCGGAATGAGAATCAGCATCGCGACGCCGACGCCCGTCGCCCCCCAGCCCAGCGCGCTGAAGATTTCGCTGTAGCCAGGGTTGGTCTGCAGCGGCGTGCTGCCGCTGTTTTCCGGCATCAGGCCGGAGACGTAGCCCGCCAGCACCGAGGCGACGCCGGTCACCATCATCCAGCAGCCCATCATCACGCCCTGATAGCGCGGCGGCGCCAACTTGCCGATCATGGCGTAACCGATCGGCGAGATCATCAATTCACCGACGCTTTGCAGCACATAGCTGATGACGATCCATTTAAACGCCACCAGCCCATCGCCGCCCGCCATGCTGATACCCAGCGGCAGCACCAGCATGCCGAGCCCGATACAGAACAGCGATCCGGAGAACTGCAGCGGAATGTCGATGTTGCAACCGCGAGCGCGCAAGCGGTTGAACCACCAGGCCAGCAGCGGGCCGCCCACCACGATCACCAGCGTGTTGATGTTCTGGATCCACTGCGGCGCCACCTGAATGCCGTAAACGTTCAGGTTGATGTTGTGCTCGGAGAACAGCATCAGCCCCATCGGCGCCAGCTGGTACAACGCCCAGAACACCAGCGAGCCCAGCGCCAGGATCAGATAGGCCGCCATTCTGCGGCGCTCATCGCGCGGATGGTGGCGCAGCGTCACCACGCACAGCATCAGGAAGATCAGCGCGCCGAGCACGATCACGAAGTGGCCGCTGAACTCGGCGTGGGTCAGCATCACGCGGATGATCGGCACCAGCGCCACCAGCACCGCCAGCCCGACCAGCATGCGCCAACGGTATTGGCTGCGGCTGGCGTCGCGCAGCGGCGTATTGAGATCCGCCAGAATGCGCCAGCGGCAGACGGCGACGACGATCGCCGCCGCGTTGCCCAGCGTGGCGAACAGGAACAGCGCGCGGTAGTTTTCCGTCAGTTGGAAATACCCGGCGACGGTAAAGCCGACGAAGAACCCGAGGTTCATACCGGCGTAGTTCCACAGGAACGCCGATTCGCGCCGATCATCGTCCGGCTTGAAACGCTGGGTGAGCATCATATTGATACAGGTAACGTTGAGGCCGCTGCCGGTCAGGAACATCGCCAGCCCCCAGTACAGCCCCCACACGCCCGCGACGGCAATCAGCGCGCAGCCGATCACCTGCAGCACCATGCCGAGCACGAACAGATTGCGGTTACTGAGGAATCGGCCGCCGAGGTAACCGCCGAACATGTGCAGGCCATAGTTGAAGGCGCCGAACACGCCCATCATGGCGTTGGCGCTGCTTTCGTTGAAACCCAATCGCTTGGTGGCGTACAGCACCAGCGTGGAGTAGAGCACGGCGAAGCCTAGCGTGGCGAAGATTTGGATGAAGAACAGCGCCCCCGCACCGGGGGGAATGGCATGGCGCGCTTGCGGCGCCGGTATGGCATCTGAAGGAGTCACAACGAACCTCTACTGCATTATTATGTAATGAGTCTGTCCCTGTCTGCGATATCGCCGGCCTGTCACCCGGCAATCTGCGCGGCGACGTGATGTTCCTTGCCAAAAACGCCGCGCCGACATGATTCCATTTAGCGACACATCTGACTAATAATCCAGTATTAATGCATATAACAGCAAACAACCCAACCTCAATGGCGATATATTGAGCTATCTGCACAGAAAAAGGTCAAGCGATCGTCTTTCATGGATTCTTACCGCTGCCAGCCCTGCCCGCTGGCGGCCGCGAGTGGGAATATCGTTCGGTAAATCAGCAAATTGCTGCAAGTTTGGCTAAACAGTCATGAGAATGAAATAAGAGGGTTGACGCTGAGATCAGATTCTCCTACATTAGCGCCCGTCGACAGCGCAAAGCGTTTTCGACAACAAAACGGTGAGGTGTCTGAGTGGCTGAAGGAGCACGCCTGGAAAGTGTGTATACGCGAAAGTGTATCGAGGGTTCGAACCCCTCTCTCACCGCCAAATTCAAAGAGAAAGCCTGGATTCGCGTCCAGGCTTTTTTTTTGCATGATGCACCGCCGAGAGGGGCGAGAAGCCTCGACAGGGTTCGACAAAACGCCTGCGTTTTGGACCGCCAACGGCGGCCCGCAGGGTGAGCGCAGCGAATCAACCCCTCTCTCACCGCCAAATTCAAAGAGAAAGCCTGGATTCGCGTCCAGGCTTTTTTTTCGCATGATGCACCGCCGAGAGGGGTGCGCGCAGCGCATCTCCCCCCGCTCTGTGACCGCGATTCTCATTTCCGCCGGTTATCCACGAACCTTACCGCTGATTTTCTCGCCTATTCATGACATCTGCCCTGCCGTTCGCCGCAGTTTTCAGCAAAGTGCGCACGGCTTGAGCGGACGAACAAAAACACAGAAATTATTCTTGACCGGATCGGCCCCACTCCCTATAGTAGCGCCCCGTTGCAGCGATGATTTCGCAACAAAAAATATGGTGAGGTGTCCGAGTGGCTGAAGGAGCACGCCTGGAAAGTGTGTATACGCGAAAGTGTATCGAGGGTTCGAATCCCTCCCTCACCGCCATATTCTACGAAGAAGCCTGAACTCACGTTCAGGCTTTTTTGTTTGCATAGCGTACCGGCCGGGAGGGTGAGAATCCTCGACAGGGTTCGACAAAACGCCTGCGTTTTGGACCGCCAACGGCGGCCCGCAGGGTGAGCGCAGCGAATCTATCCCTCCCTCACCGCCATATTCTACGAAGAAGCCTGAACTCACGTTCAGGCTTCTTCGTATGCATAGCGCACCGGCCGGGAGGGTGAGAACCCTCGACTGGGTTCGACAAAACGCCTGCGTTTTGGACCGCCAACGGCGGCCCGCAGGGTGAGCGCAGCGAATCTATCCCTCCTTCCACATAGACAAAAAAGCCCGAACGCAAATTCAGGCTTTTTTATCCCCACTGCCCAACCGCTCAGTGGTGCGTGCGCCCCATAGACGCCGGCTGCGCCAACGCGCGGCGCCAGTCGCCCGGCGTTTGGCCAAACTGGCGCTTGAAGCTGCGGTTGAACGACTGCTGTGAGTCGAAGCCGAGCGAAATCGCCACGCTGACGATAGGCTCGCCGCTGTTGGCCAGGCGCTCCGCCGAGACTTTCAGTTTTTGCATGCGGATATACTCCCCCAGCGCGTAGCCGGTCTGGCGTTTGAACATGCGCTGCAGGTGCCATTTGGAATAGCCCGCGCGGTCCGCCACGGTGTTGATATCCAGTTTCTCTTCCAGATTGTTGTCGATCCACGCCTTCAAATCGGTAATAAAGCCCGTAGTGTTCATGCTGATGCTCCCATCATTCGGCAGGGTCACCCTCTGCCCGATGCACATACGTTGCAACAGTTTCGCTTTAAATGCAATTTTTATTATTGCATTTACCAGAAAGCCGCCACTATACTCCACCCAATTAATGTAACCGATATTGATACATTAATGTGACACCAATGTGTTTCAAAACCTAACGCTGCGCCGCTGCTGGGCGCAGCCGCCCCCTCGCCGCACGCCGGCGCAGGGGCGAATCCCGGAGAACAGGGCCGGGTATGGGGCCTGACCGCACTTACTCATCGGAATAAAAATAATGGCAAATCAACCAAACTCATCGTTCAACGCCGGCGGCCGCGCTCGCGCCGTCGCTCTGGGCCAGCGGCTTTCCGGGGTGGCGCTGCTGGCCGCCCTGCTCGCCGGGTGCGACAACAGCGTCGCGCATAACGCCCCGCCACCGCCGCCGGTGGTCAGCGCCGCCAGCGTGGTGGTCAAGCCCATCAGCCAATGGGATGCCTTCAACGGCCGGGTCGAAGCGGTGCAAAGCGTGCAGCTGCGCCCACGGGTCTCCGGCTACATCGAACGGGTCAACTACACCGAAGGCGACGAGGTGAAGAAAGGCCAGGTGCTGTTCACCATCGACGATCGCACCTACCGCGCCGCGCGCGAACAGGCGCAGGCCGAGCTGGTGCGGGCACGCAACCAGGCCGCCCTGGCGCGCAGCGAATCCTCGCGCACCGAGAAACTGATCGGCACTCAGGCCATCTCTCAGGAAGTTTGGGAGCAGCGCCGGTCGTCCGCCGCGCAGGCGCAAAGCAACGTGCTGGCAGCGCAGGCCCAGCTCGACATGGCGCAGCTGAATCTCGACTTTACCCGCGTTACCGCGCCGATTGACGGGCGCGCCAGCCGCGCAATGATCACCGCCGGCAACCTGGTCACCGCCGGCGACAGCGCCAGCGTGCTGACGACGCTGGTGTCGCTCGACAAGGTCTACGTCTATTTCGACGTGGATGAAGCCACCTTCCTGCGCTATCAGCAGCAGGGCCGGCACGACGCGCGCCTGCCGGTGAAAGTCGGCCTGGTAGGCGAAGACGGCACCCCGCATCAGGGGCTGGTGGATTTCACCGATAACCAGCTGAACGCCGGGACCGGCACCATCCGCATGCGCGCCCTGCTCGACAACCGCGATCGCCGCTTCACGCCGGGGCTGTTCGCCCGGGTACAGATGCCCGGCAGCGCCGAGTTCAACGCCATGCTGATCGACGATAAAGCGGTGATGACCGACCAGAACCGCAAGTTCGTTTACATCGTCGATAAAGACGGCAAGGCGCAGCGCCGCGACATCGACGTGGGCCGCATGGCCGAAGGATTGCGCATCGTGCAGAAAGGGTTGGCAAACGGCGATCGGGTGATCGTCGACGGCATGCAGAAAGTATTTATGCCGGGCATGCCGGTCGACGCGAAAACCGTCGCCATGAACCCTATCGCCTCCGCACTTAACTAAGCTCCCAGCAGAGACTTCTGACCCATGGACTTTTCCCGCTTTTTCATCGACCGACCGATCTTTGCCGCGGTGCTGTCGATACTGATTTTTGTCGCCGGGGTGATAGCCATCCCGCTGCTGCCGATCAGCGAGTACCCGGACGTGGTGCCGCCCAGCGTGCAGGTGCGCGCAGAATACCCTGGCGCCAACCCGAAAGAGATCGCTGAAACGGTGGCCACGCCGCTGGAAGAAGCGATCAACGGCGTCGAAAACATGATGTACATGAAATCGGTCGCCGGTTCCGACGGCGTGCTGGTGACCACCGTTACCTTCCGCCCAGGCACCGATCCCGATCAGGCCCAGGTGCAGGTGCAAAACCGCGTGGCGCAGGCCGAAGCGCGCCTGCCGGAAGACGTGCGCCGCCAGGGCATCACCACTCAGAAACAGTCCCCGGCGCTGACGCTGGTGGTGCATCTGGTCTCGCCTTCCGGCAAGTACGATTCGCTGTACCTGCGCAACTACGCCACCCTGAAGGTCAAGGATGAGCTGGCCCGCCTGCCGGGCGTCGGCCAGGTGCAGATCTTCGGCGCCGGTGAGTATGCGATGCGCATCTGGCTCGATCCGAACAAGGTCGCCGCGCGTGGGCTGACCGCCTCCGACGTGGTGAGCGCCATGCAGGAGCAAAACGTGCAGGTCTCCGCCGGCCAGCTCGGCGCGGAGCCGATGCCGACGCGCAGCGACTATCTGCTGTCGATCAATGCCCAGGGTCGCCTGCAAACCGAAGAAGAGTTCGGCAACATCATCCTCAAGAGCGGCGACAACGGCGAGATCGTGCGGCTGCGCGACGTGGCGCGCATCGAAATGGGCTCCGGCAGCTACGCGCTGCGCGCCCAGCTCAATAACAAGGATGCGGTCGGTATCGGTATCTTCCAGTCGCCGGGCGCCAACGCCATCGAGCTGTCGGACGCGGTGCGCGGCAAGATGGCCGAGCTGGCGACCCGCTTCCCGGACGGCATGAGTTGGAAATCGCCTTACGATCCGACTGTGTTCGTGCGCGATTCGATCCGCGCGGTGGTGGATACCCTGCTGGAAGCGGTGATCCTGGTGGTGCTGGTGGTCATTCTGTTCCTGCAGACCTGGCGCGCCTCGATCATTCCGCTGCTGGCGGTCCCGATCTCCGTGGTCGGCACCTTTGCCGCGCTGTATCTGCTCGGCTTCTCGCTCAATACCCTCAGCCTGTTCGGGCTGGTGCTGGCGATCGGCATCGTGGTGGATGACGCTATCGTGGTGGTGGAAAACGTCGAGCGTAATATCGAAGAGGGGCTGTCGCCGCTGGCGGCGGCGCACCAGGCGATGCGCGAGGTCTCCGGCCCGATCATCGCCATCGCCGTGGTGCTGTGTGCGGTGTTCGTGCCGATGGCGTTCCTCTCCGGCGTTACCGGCCAGTTCTACAAGCAGTTCGCCGTCACCATCGCCATCTCGACAGTGATCTCCGCCATCAACTCGCTGACCCTGTCGCCAGCGCTGGCGGCGCGCTTGCTGAAACCGCACGGCGCGCCGAAAGATCTGCCGTCACGCCTGATTGACCGGCTGTTCGGCTGGCTGTTCCGGCCGTTCAACCGCTTCTTCGCCAGCGGCTCGCAACGCTATCAGCGCGGCGTCTCCCGCGTGCTGGGCCGGCGCGGCGCGGTGTTTGTCGTCTACCTGCTGCTGCTGGCCGCCGCCGGGGTGATGTTCAAGACCGTGCCTGGCGGCTTTATCCCGACGCAGGACAAGCTGTACCTGATCGGCGGCGTGAAAATGCCGGAAGGCGCCTCGCTGGAGCGCACCGATGCGGTGATCCGCAAGATGAGCGCCATCGGCCTGAGCGTGGACGGCGTCACCGATGCGGTGGCCTTCCCCGGCCTGAACGCGCTGCAGTTCACCAATACGCCGAATACCGGCACGGTGTTCTTCGCGCTGGAGTCGTTGAGCACCCGTACCCGCACCGCGGCGCAGATCAACGCCGAGATCAACGCGCGCATTTCACAGATCCAGGAAGGCTTCGCCTTCTCAATCATGCCGCCGCCGATCCTCGGCATCGGCCAGGGCTCCGGCTATTCGCTGTACGTGCAGGATCGTGCCGGGCTGGGCTACGGCGCGTTGCAAACGGCGATCAACACCATGTCCGGTGCCATTATGCAAACGCCGGGGATGGGGTTCCCGATCTCCTCATATCAGGCCAACGTGCCGCAGCTGGACGCCAAAATCGATCGCGACAAGGCCAAGGCGCAGGGGGTGCCGCTCAATGCGCTGTTCAGCACGCTGCAGACCTACCTCGGTTCGTCTTACATCAACGACTTCAACCGCTATGGCCGCACCTGGAAGGTGATGGCGCAGGCAGACGGCCAGTTCCGCGACAGCGTGGAAGACATCGCCAACCTGCGCACCCGCAACGACAAGGGTGAAATGGTGCCGATCGGCAGCATGGTCAACATCGGCACTACCTACGGCCCGGATCCGGTGATCCGCTATAACGGCTTCCCGGCGGCGGATCTGATCGGCGACGCCGATCCGCGCGTGCTTTCCTCTACCCAGGCGATGGGCGCGCTGACGCAGATGGCCGGCAAGCTGCTGCCGAACGGCATGAACATTCAGTGGACCGATCTGAGCTATCAGCAATCGACCCAGGGCAACGCCGCGCTGGTGGTGTTCCCGGTGGCGGTGCTGCTGGCGTTCCTCGCGCTGGCGGCGCTGTACGAAAGCTGGACGCTGCCGCTGGCGGTGATCCTGATCGTGCCGATGACCATGCTGTCGGCGCTGTTCGGCGTGTGGCTGACCGGCGGCGACAACAACGTGTTCGTGCAGGTCGGGCTGGTCGTTCTGATGGGGCTGGCCTGCAAGAACGCCATTCTGATCGTCGAGTTCGCCCGCGAGCTGGAAATGCAGGGCAAAGGCATCGTCGAGGCGGCGCTGGAGGCCTGTCGCCTGCGGTTGCGGCCGATCGTGATGACCTCCATCGCCTTCATCGCCGGCACCATCCCGCTGATCCTAGGCCACGGCGCCGGCGCCGAAGTGCGCGGCGTCACCGGCATCACGGTGTTCTCCGGCATGTTGGGAGTCACCCTGTTCGGGCTGTTCCTGACGCCGGTGTTCTACGTCACGCTGCGGCGCCTGGTGGCGCGCAAAGCGCAGCCGCAGACCGTCTGAACGCGGCGTTAAAATGTAAAAAGGTCGGGCATTGCCCGACCTTTTTTTATGCATGCGAACCGCGATTATTTGTCTGCGGTTTCAGCCTCTTGCGCGGCGGCGTACTCCGCGCAGGCGCGCTTGTCGCCCCGCTCCAGTTCGGCCAGCGAATCGGCCACGGTATGGCGCGCCAACACCGCAAGCGAAGCCTGTTCGGCTTCGTTCACCACCGATTTGAAATACCAGCAGGCGTTGGCGCTCACCAGGCAACGGGCCGGCACTTCAGGACGGGAAGCCCAGATGCGCTTGTCGTCGATCACCGCCAGATAGATGTCCCGCAGGGTGATCTCTTCCGCCGGGCGGCCGAGGTGGATAGAGCCGTTGCGGCCCAGGGTGGAAACGATGATGCCGTCTTTGGTCAGCGGCACCATCAGTTTGCGGATAAAGCTGGGGTTGGCTTCCAGAGCGGCGGCAAGGGTGGCGCTCGTCGAACGCATGCCCTGCTTCTCAGCTACGGCGACGCTAAGGACCATTTGCAACGCTGTCGGAAAGCGAAAATCTAACATGTCGTTATCTCTGCGAGACGAAATACTCGGGTTTGGCCGGTGTGGCGATTGGCGCCGATAACACCGCTTAATTGCACAATAATATAACAAACGCGGGGGCTTTTTTGAAGTTTTGCCCAGTGATATCGCACGCAGACATTAGAACGATCGCAAATTGTTGGGCGGGCAGAAAACAGAAACCCGCGTCAATGTTAACGCCGCTCGCTTAACCGGGTTAAACGATCAGAACTAACACTGCCCGCGGGCTTAATTCGAATGTGGCGATCAGGCTCTGTTCAGCACCAGCTGGCCGTTTTTATCCAACGGGATTTGCGTGCCCGGATCGTGATCCATGCGGATCTTGCCCTGCTGATTGCCGATCTTGTAGGTCACGTCATAGCCCAGCATTTTCTGAGACTTGTCATAGACCGTTTTGCAACGCTGCTGCACGCTGGTGGTGACGTCGTTATTCTGCATCGCCCCTTGCACCTGGTTACCGGCATAGCCGCCGCCCAGCGCGCCAACCACGGTCGCCACGTCGCGCCCGCGGCCGCCGCCGAACTGGTGGCCGATCACGCCGCCCGCCACTGCGCCCAGCACAGAACCGGCGATGCGGTTTTCATCCTGCACCGGCGCACGGTGCGTAACGGTGACGTTGCGGCATTCCTGACGCGGCGTTTTGATGGTTTCTTTAATCGGCGTTGCGGCGAGCACCTGCGCATATTGCGGACCGGCAGAAAAGACGTCCAGGCTGGCTACCGCGGCAATCCCCAGAGCGGCAGCGATACCAATTCCAACACCGGCTAACATTGACTTGTTCACAGGAAACCTCCTGAAAGTGTTACCACGCATTTTTTCCGGGGTCTGTTACCGGCATGGCACCGCGCTTATTATTTTGCGCGTGGGCGGCTTGCGGTATCCCGGTTTACGGCGTGCGCGACGCGCCGTCTGTAAACGAGGTAAAGTCTGCACAATGATCTGAAGCCCCGCAATAAGACAAGGGGACCAAAAATGCGGGAAAACGGCCGTTTTTCCGCTGTTTAGGAGGAATCTTAAGAATTTTACCCATACCGACGACAGCTTATGCTGAAGAATCAAGCAACCGCCGCCGATCGCCTCGCGCCGCCATAAAAAAACCCGCGCGGGCGAACCGGCGCGGGTTGGTCGACAAAGGCGGGATCAGTGCATTTTCAGACGTGGGCGGATCACCCGGTTGATGCCGCCCACCAGCATCATCAGGCCGGTTTTGATGTAACCGTGCAACGCCACCTGGTGCATGCGGTACAGCGAGATGTAGACGAAGCGCGCGATGCGCCCTTCCACCATCATCGAGCCGCGCATCAGGTTGCCCATCAGGCTGCCGACGGTGCTGAAGCGCGACAGCGACACCAGCGAGCCGTGGTCTTTATACACGTATGGCTTCAGCGTCTGGCCGTTCATCAGCGCCAGGATATTGGTGGCGCAGCGCGAGGCCATCTGGTGCGCCGACTGGGCGCGCGGCGGCACGAAACCGCCGCCCTCTTTCGGGCAGGAGGCGCAGTCGCCGATGGCGAAGATGTTCGGATCGCGCGTGGTCTGCAGCGTCGGCTCCACCACCAGCTGGTTGATGCGGTTGGTTTCCAGGCCGCCGATATCCTTCATGAAGTCCGGCGCCTTGATGCCGGCCGCCCACACCATCAGATCGGCGTCGATGAACTCGCCGCCCTTGGTGTTCAGGCCTTTGGCGTCCGCGCTGGTCACCATGGTGTTGGTCAGCACGCGCACGCCCAGTTTAATCAGCTCCTGGTGCGCCGCAGCGGAAATGCGCGGCGGCAGCGCCGGCAGAATGCGCTCGCCGGCCTCCACCAGCGTCACGTTCAACGCGCTGTTGTCCAGGCCTTCGAAACCGTAGCTGTGCAGTTGCTTCACCGCGTTGTGCAGCTCGGCGGACAGCTCGACGCCGGTGGCGCCGCCGCCGACGATGGCGATGTTGACCCGCTCTTTTTGCCCCGGCTGCGCCGAGAATTTCAGGAACAGATTGAGCATTTCGTTGTGGAAACGACGCGCCTGATGCGGGTTATCCAGGAAGATGCAGTGCTCTTTCACGCCCGGCGTACCGAAATCGTTCGAGGTGCTGCCCAGCGCCATCACCAGGATGTCGTACGGCAATTCGCGCGCCGGCACCAGCTCACCGCCCTGCTCGTCGCAGATCTGCGCCAGCTGCAGCGTTTGCGTCTCGCGGTTGATGTTGGTCAACGACCCCAGTTGGAAGCTGAAATGGTGGTTGCGCGCGTGCGCCAGGTAGCTGAGCGCATCCACGCCGTCATCGAGGGAACCGGTCGCCACTTCGTGCAACAGCGGTTTCCACAAATGGCTGTGGTTGCGATCCACCAGCGTGATCTCCGCTTTGTTCTTGCGGCCAAGTTTATGGCCCAGGCTGGTCGCCAGCTCCAAGCCACCGGCGCCGCCGCCAACAATAACGATTTTCTTCTTTGGCGTTGTCAAAATAACCCCCTAAATGTGAACCATTTGTTATTCCAGGGTAAATAAATAATATCCTTAGAATACATAGGGTTCGCTTAAAATAAATCGGCTCTCTGAGGCCAGAATAACATGCGAGGTTATTTGGTCATACCAAAATTGATGTACATCAAATTTTTTTGGTTAAAGGCTGGACGCGAGGATTTTTTGGCGATTGTGATTCAAATAGTTAGCGCTGAGTCACAGTTTTAAATTTTGCCGATTGCCACGCAAAATCTTGCCTGGGCGCACAAAAAAGCCGCACTTTCCGCCGGTGAAAAACGGGAAGCGCGGCTCACGGCAGCGTTATGAAACTGTTAACCCAGCGCCTTGAACGCCTTGAGCCGCTGCAGATGGGGGGAGATGTTTTTGAACTTGTGCGTCTGCTGTTCATCCCACACGATCTCGTAGTAGTGATGCAGCAATTCGGCGCTGCGCCGGTTATCCAGCACCTCGTCGTGCCGCGACAGCACCACCAGACAGCGATCGCGGTTCTTCTCGCGGAAATCCTCCACGCACTTGGTGGCGATATCGCGATACTCTTCCGGCCGGTCTATCTTGCCGTGCATGTGCTCTTCCGGGTACAGATTAGGATTGAACATCGCCTGGCGAATGCCGCACAGGAAGCCGATGCGCTCCGCCCAGAAACCGCCGAGGCCGACCCCGCAGATCAACGGGTGCGCGTCGCCGCCCTGCTGCACCGCCTTGTCCACCTCTTTCAACAGATGCTGCATGTCGTGACGCGGATGCAGCGTGCTGTAGCTGATGAAGCGCACGTCCGGATCGATAAACTGCAGCTGTAACACCTTTTCATGATTGCCGGGACTGGTGGAATCGAAGCCGTGCAAATAGATAATCATGTGGATCCTCGCAACAAGCCAAGGGCCGCGGGCGCGGCCCTCATCATTTCCGCTCTGCGCCGCGATGCGGCGCCTGGATTCACCCCTGCGAACGCTGCTTGTGCTCCTCCCAGCGTTCGCTCAGCGCGCTAAGCGCCTTGTGCGCCTGCTGCCAGCGCTCGGAGTCGCGCAGTTCCTGACGGGTGAACTGACCGCGATGATATAACCGCTTCACCTTCTCTGCTTTGACCGGGGACAGGTTATCCAACACGCTGACCGCACCTTCGCGGTGGTTGCACACCAGGATCATGTCGCAACCGGCATCCAGCGCCGCCTGGCCGCGCTCGGCGTAGCTGCCCATGATGGCGGCGCCTTCCATCGACAGATCGTCGGAGAAAATCACGCCATCGAAGCCCAGCTCCTGACGCAGGATCTGCTGCAGCCAGTAAGGCGAGCCGCTGGCCGGGCGCGGGTCCGCTTCAGTATAGATGACGTGGGCCGGCATGACGGCGTCCAGCAGCTGGCGGTTGATCAGCTCGCGGAAGATCGCCATGTCATGCTCGCGGATCTGCGCCAGCGGCCGCGGATCGCGCGGGGTTTCCTTGTGCGAATCGGCGCTGACGGCGCCGTGCCCAGGGAAGTGTTTGCCGGTGGTTTTCATGCCGGCGCTGTGCATGCCGAGGATAAAGCGTTCGGCCATCGCCAGCGCCTGCTGCGGATCGCTGTGGAACGAACGCTCGCCGATCGCCGCGCTGCCGTGGCCGATGTCCAGCACCGGCGCGAAGCTGATGTCGATATCCTGCGCGATCATTTCCGCCGCCATCAGCCAGCCGGCCTCCTGCGCCAGCCGGCCGCCTTCCTGCGCATCGTGCAACGCGGCGAACGACTGCGCCGCCGGCAGGCGGGTGAAGCCCTCGCGGAAGCGCTGCACGCGCCCGCCCTCCTGGTCTACCGCCACCACCAGCCGATCGTGCGAGGCGGCGCGGATCTGGCGCACCAGCTCACGCAACTGCTCCGCATCGTGGAAGTTGCGGGTAAACAGGATCAATCCGCCAACCAGCGGGTGTTTCAGAATCTCGCGTTCTTCTGCATCCAGCTCGTAGCCGGCGACATCTAGCATTACTGGGCCCACGGGCACCTCACTTCATTATTGTTCGTTCAGAATTCGGATGATGATAAACAGAATCGCCGGCGCACCGCAGCGCCCCAGCGTAAAAATTCGGCGTCGCCGCTCTGCTGCCAGCGCACTTCAAACCACAGCAGCATCAGATAATCCACCCACGGCAGCCAGCCCCGCACCTGGGCCTGCAGCCGGGCGGCGTCGTGATAGCCCTGGCGCGCGTAGTGCTGCAAAAAGCGCTGCTGCTGCCCGGCCGACCAACCATTGCCGCGAAACAGCGCGGCGATATCCAGCGCCACGTCACCGTCGGCGGCATACTCCCAGTCGATCAATCGCAGCCCCTCGCCGGTGGCGAGCAAATTGCCCGGGTGGATGTCCATGTGCAGCGGCGCCAGGCGCAGCGGCCGTGGCGGCACACTTAGCAAAAAATGGCGCTGCAGGCGCAGCCAGGCGGGGGTTACACGCCGCGTATCCAGCTGCGGCCAGTAGCGGAGGAACTGCCGCCGCAGATCCAGCCGGTAACCGCTGAGCGGCCGCCGATGCAGTTCCGCCGCCATCGCCGCCAGCTCGCCGCGCTCATTCAGCGCCGCAAACTCGGCATCTGTGACGACGTCACCTTCGAGCCATTCGAGGATAAGCCACTGATTACTCTGTGCGAAAACCCGTGGCCCCAGCCCCGGCGCGCAGCGGCGCAAGACCCGCGCTTCCCGCCGTCGGCTCACGCCCAGCGCGCGTTTTTCCGCACTGTGCTGGCGCGCCAACAGCGTGATGCCCGCGCCGTCGATGCGCCAGCTCTCGCCGGTCAGCCCCTGCACCGGGCTGAAATGACAACCGGCGGTATTCACCGCCGGCAGTCTGGTTTCCATCAATCGTCGCAGCGCGGCCTCAGCGTTTAACGGCGCCATTGCCCGACCAGACGATCTCGCCGGTTTGCACCAGCATCAGCTGCATATCCAACGCCGGCGACTTCACGTCGCCGCTGACGTCGCTGTACAGCACGTACTGCGCGCCGACGATGCGCGCCAGGCCAATCGCCTTGCTGCGCGAACCGAAGCTGTCATCCGCCGACAGGCCCAGCGTTTGTCTGGCGCTGGTCAGCTTCGCTTCCGGCACCACGCTGAAGGTGGAATTCGACGCCAGCGCCTTGTACAGCGCCGCGGTAGCTTTGCCCATCTGCAGCGAACCGTTGGTGTTGTTCTTGACGCTGTCCAGCAGCAGCACGCTGCCGGCCGTGACGCCATCGGCCTTCAGCATCTGCCCCACCAGCGGCTGGACGCTGCCCAGCCAGTCGAGCTGCTGAATTTTCGGCGGCTGCGGCACCGGCTCGGTGGTTGGCGGCTGCGGCTGCTCGACCGGCGGCGTCGGCTGTTCCGGTTCGACGGTGACCGGCGGCAACGGTTGTTCCGACTCAGGCGGGCGCGACAGACAGCCGCTGAGGGTTAATGCGGCCAGCGCCACTAAGACGTACTTTTTCATGCTTTTTCTCCAAACCTGGCAAGCGCTTACAGGTACAGATACAGACGCGCGCTTTTAGCGTCCAGATTGCCGTTAATCGAGTAAATTTTGGCGTCCGAGTCGGGCGCCACCACGATCTCGCGCGGTTTCTCGAAGGGGCGAATATCCAGCCCCTGCGCGTCGTACCAATAGAAGCGGTAATGTACGGTGACCGGCGTCATTTGGCTGTTGTTGAGCACCGAGGTCGCCATCACCCGCCCAGAGGCGTTCGAAATCGAGGGCGTATCGGCCAAAATGCCGGCGGTCAGCACCGAAGGATCCATCACCACCGTCTGCCCTTGGTTGACCGCGATGCCGGGCGGTGAACTGCATCCCATCAGCAACGCGGCGGGCAGCGCCAACGCCATCAGACCACGGAGAGTTTTTTTACCGCGCATGATTTCCTCGCTTAACGTGACAGCAGCGGCCCCAGCGAGCGGCCACCGACCAGGTGCATGTGAATATGATAGACCTCCTGACCGGCGTGGCGGTTGCAGTTGACGATCAGGCGGTAGCCGTCCTCGGCGATGCCTTCCTGTTCGGCGATCTTCGCTGCGGCGGTGATCATGCGGCCCAGCGCGGCTTCATGCTCCACGGTCACGTCGTTGACGGTTGGGATCAGCACGTTGGGAACGATCAGCACATGGGTGGGTGCCTGGGGAGAGATGTCACGGAAAGCGGTGACCAGTTCGTCCTGATAAACCACATCAGCAGGGATTTCGCGGCGGATAATTTTACTGAAAATCGTTTCTTCGGCCATCTGGCGTTCCTTGTTTTACACAATTAGCTGTACGCAGTATGAGTGACAAATTCTACTGCTTTCAACCTGATTGCGCACTTTCCACGTCGAGTGCTGCAGATTCGCGCAGCCCGGCGCCCCGCTTGTGCATCTTTTCACTTTGGTTATTCACTATTGTTGCTTTACTTACCCCGCGCCGCCGCCAATAGTAACCCCATGATTAACAAAGGATAGAGGGTGCTATGCCACTGAGGATTTCGGCGCTGTGCGCGCTGTTGCTGAGCGCCGCCGTGCAGGCGGCAACGGCGGGCGGTATCGATCTGCAGGCTAACCGAGAGCCGATACGCGCGGAGAAAAACCCGGCCGCTATCGCACTGATTCCGGCAAACTTTCACTTCGCGGTGCCCGGCAAGCTGACGGTGGCGGTGGCGTTCGAGAACTCTCCGCCGCTGGCGCTGTTCGCCGAGGACAATAAAACGCTGATCGGCAGCGATCCGGACATCGCCCGCCTGGTGGCCGACAGCCTTGGGCTGGAGCTGAATCTGGTGCCTACCTCGTGGGAAGATTGGCCGCTGGGCATCAGCGCCGGCAAATACGACGCGGCGATCTTCAACATCGCCGTCACCAAACTGCGCAAGACCAAATTCGACTTCGCCACTTATCGGGTGGACACGCTGGGCTTTTACGTCAAATCCACCAGCCACATCACCTCGATCAACCGGCCGCAGGACGTCGCCGGGCTGCGGATCATCGTCGGATCCGGCACCAATCAGGAAAACATACTGCTGGGATGGGATAAGCAAAACCGCGCCGCCGGGTTGCCGCCGGTGCAGCCGATCTACGTCACCGACGACGCCGCCACTAACCTGAGCATTCAGTCCGGGCGCGCCGATGCGTTCTTCGGCCCCCACTCCACCGGCGCCTACAAGGCGGCGCTGACCGGCAAAACCAAAATGGTCGGCATCGGCCCCAGCGTGGCCTACGTCGCGGTCACCACCAAAAAAGGCAACGGTTTGGTGAACGCCGTCAACGCCGCCATCAACGGCGTCATCGTCAGCGGCGAATACGCGCAGGTGCTGGAGCGCTGGGGCGAAGGCGACGAAAAGGTCGAGCGCTCCGCCATCAATCCGCCGGGCATCGGCGACTAGCCGCCGATCAGCTGCGGCGCGTGCCGACGCATCCACTCGGCCAGCGAATCCAGCGTCGGCCGCAGCGATTTACCGAGCGCGGTGACCTGATACTCCACCCGCGGCGGCACTTCGGGAAACACCTGCCGCGTCACCAGGCCACGCTGCTCGAACAGCCGCAGCTGACGCGTCAGCTCTTTTTGCGCAATGGGCGCCACCGCCCGCTGCAGCTCGCTGAATCGCACCGGGCCGTCGATCATTATCAGTCGGTACAGGATGGGTATCGCCCACTTGCCCGACACCAGATTGACGAAGTCCACCATCGGGCAGGGTTCGCCCGCCGGCGGCAACGCCGCCAAATTATTTTCCGCCGCGAATGGCGCTTGCGCCGTCATTTCATCCCACCTCGCCCTTTAGTATCCAAAAGGTGCCTACTATGCAAAAGGAACTATAGCGCAAATAATGCCGCAACTGACGCTAAAGAGGAATCGGTTATGTCACGACTGCAAGGCAAATACGCATTGATTACCGGCGGCACCAGCGGCATCGGGTTGGAAACCGCCCGCCAGTTCATCGCCGAGGGCGCAACGGTGGCGATCACCGGGCGCAGCCAAAGCGCCCTGGACGCGGCGGGCCAGGCATTGGGAGACAAGACGCTGTTGCTGCTGAGCGACGCCGGCGATATTCCGCAGCAGCGCGAACTGGCGCAGCGACTGGGGCAACGGTGGCCGCGGCTGGACGTGCTGTACATCAACGCCGGCGACGTTACGCATCGCCCGCTGCAGGAGTGGGATGAGCAGAGCTATCAGCGGCTGATGGACATCAATCTGAAGGGGCCGTTTTTTCTGATCCAGGCGCTGCTGCCGCTGCTGGCCAACCCTTCTTCGGTGATCCTGTGCGGTTCGGTCAGCGCCCATATCGGCCTGCCGCAGAGCAGCGCCTACGCCGCCAGCAAGGCCGGCTTGCTGTCGCTGGCCAGAACGCTGTCCGGCGAGCTGCACGCGCGCGGCATTCGCCTTAACGGCCTCAGCCCCGGCCCGACCGAAACCCCGGCGTTGGGTAAGCTGGGGTTGGCGGAAGCGGATGAACAGGCATTACGCGACGATATCCGCGCGCTGGTGCCGATCGGCCGCATGGGCAGCGCGCTGGAGCTGGCAAAAGCGGCGGTGTTTCTGGCAGCAGACGAGTCGGCCTTTATGGTCGGCGCCGAGCTGCAGATGGACGGTGGCGTGGGAAATTTATAATTTAGCGACGCGGCCGCGCCCCGCGCGGCTCGCAAGATCACCCCAAACCGGGAATATCGACGCCGAAGGTCTGCAACAGCAGCACCACGTTGAGCAGCACGATCACCACCGTGCCGACCACCGCCGCCAGGCTGGTCCAGCGGCCGTTGGCGAACTCGCCCATGATGTCGCGGCGGCGGGTGAACATCACCAGCGCAATCATCGGCGCCGGCAGCGCCAGGCTTAGTACCACCTGGCTATAGACCAGCGCGTCGGTGGCGTTGACGCCCATCGCCACCACGATAAACGCCGGCACCATGGTGACCAGGCGGCGCACCCACACCGGGATGCGGAAGCCAACGAAGCCCTGCATGATCATTTGCCCGGCCATGGTGCCCACCACCGAGCTGGAAATGCCGGAGGCGATCAGCGAAGCGAGGAAGATGCCGGCGGCCGCCGCGCCGAACAGCGGCGTCAACGTATGGTAGGCGGTGCCAATTTCGGCCACGTCGCTATTACCGGCGTGGAAGGCGCTCGAGGCCATGATCACCATCGCAATATTCACCAGCCCGGCCAGCGCCAGCGCGATCACCACTTCAATATTGGAAAAACGCAGCAGCTTGCGCCGCTCGCCGTTGTCGCTGGCCGGGCTGCGGTGCTGGGTCAGCCCCGAGTGCAGGAAAATGGCGTGCGGCATCACGGTGGCGCCGATAATGCCGACGGCGATGGTCAGCGCTTGCGCGTCCGGCAACTGCGGCGTCACCATGCCGAGGCCGGCCGCTTGCCAGTCCACCGGTACGATGAACATCTCCACCAGATAGCACAGCGCGATGATGCCCACCAGGCCGCCGATCATCAGCTCGACCGGGCGGAAACCTTTCTTTTCCACCATCAACAGCGCATAGGTGATCACCGCTGTCACCCCCATCCCCGCCAGCAGCGGCATATGGAACAGCAGCGCCAGCGCGATCGCCCCGCCGAGAAACTCCGCCAGATCGGTGGCCATCGCCGCCACTTCGCTGAGCAGCCACATGCCGATCACTACCGGCCGTGAAAACTGGTCGCGGCACATCTCCGCCAGATTGCGATTGGTGACGATGCCGAGCTTGGCCGACAGCGCCTGGAACAGCATGGCGATCAGGTTGGCCATCACCACCACCCACAGCAGGCTGTAGCCGTATTTCGCCCCGGCCTGAATATTGGTGGCGAAGTTGCCGGGATCCATATAGGCAATAGAGGCAATCACCGCCGGGCCGGCGAACAGCAACGGCGTAAAGGCGCCGCGCTTGCGTCCGGCAAGGGCGGCGCCAATCGCGATGTTGGTCCGTTCGGTTAACGATGGAGTGGTTGCCGCGTCACGCATGAATTACCCTCAATCTTTCACTGGTTATTTTTCCACCTACCATGCCGACAATGTAGCATCGGCTACACTTTATGCAACAGGCGAAATTCATTGGCTTTGTGTAGAGATATTTCTAACTACCACAATGCGTGGCATCGAATTGATAATGTGTGCTATTTGGACTAACTTAGGGCAACCCTCCCCGCACTGCCGGGAGATGCCATTTTTATGCTTACAGGACGCCCCACGCTATGGTTACCCGCGCGCCAGATAACGCCGACCGCCACGCCCAGACCGACATGCCGGACGAGGCCGAGCACGCCCTGCGTTTTAGCCGCGCCCGCGAAGCGCAGTCCAATGCGCTGATCGAAGATTACGTTGAGCTGATCGCCGATTTGCTGCAAAGCACCCGCGAAGCCAGAACCACCGACATCGCGCGCCGCTTCGGCGTGTCTCACCCGACGGCGATCAAAAATATCGCGCGGCTGAAAAGCGCCGGGCTGGTGGAATCGCGCCCTTATCGCGGGGTGTTTTTAACCGAGGAAGGCGAGCTGCTGGCGCAGAAGGTGCGCCGCCGTCACCGCATCGTGGTCGATCTGCTGATGTGCGTCGGGGTGCCGAGCGAAACCGCCGAGCTGGACAGCGAAGGGATTGAGCACCATATCTCGGACGAAACGCTGGCGGTGTTCGAACATTACCTGCAAAAGCACGCCAAGCCCTGACTCCCGGAGCGCCGATGAGCTACGCCGTGCAGCAAATCCACGATCTGCGCCTGGTGGTGTTCGCCGAAGCCGGGCCGCCATTGAAAGACGAAAACGACGTCAGCCTGTTTATCGCGCCCGCCTTTGAGCACGATGCCGGAATGATTGCCCTCCCCGTCAACCGCCTCGACGCCGCCTTTTTCCAGCTCAGAAGCGGCGTGGCCGGCGCCGTATTGCAGAAATTTATCAACTACCGCCTGCGCGTTGCGCTGCTGGGCGATATCTCCCCCTGGCTGGCGCAAAGCAACGCGCTGCAAGATTTCGTGCGTGAAGCCAACCGCGGCGAACAGGTCTGGTTCCTCCCTTCTCTCGCCGAACTCGAACAGCGCCTTGGCGCCTGACGGCAGGCAATAAAAAAGGGAGGCTTTCGCCTCCCTTGGTAACTCCCCTGCCTGAATCAGTGATTACGGATGTATTCGTCCATATCGGTTTTCAGGTTGTCGGACTTGGTGCCGAAGATGGCCTGCACGCCGGAGCCAGCGACGACTACGCCGGCTGCGCCCAGTTTCTTCAGGCCCGCCTGGTCAACTTTGGACACGTCGGCCACGCTGACGCGCAGACGGGTGATGCAAGCATCCAGGTTAGTGATGTTTTCTTTACCGCCGAAGGCCTGAACCAGCGCCGCGGACATTTCGGAACCGCCCTGCGCAGTCTGCTCGGCAGCGGTGTCTTCACGGCCCGGGGTTTTCAGATCCAGCTTGGCGATCAGCACGCGGAAGATGGTGTAGTACACCAGACCGTAGACGATGCCGACGATTGGGAACAGCCAGATTTTGCTGCTGTTGCCGCTCAGTACGATAAAGTCGATCAGGCCGTGCGAGAAGCTGGTGCCGTCACGCATGCCCAACAGGATGCAGATTGGGAACGCCAGGCCAGCCAGGATAGCGTGGATCACGTACAGGATCGGCGCGACGAACATGAAGGAGAACTCGATCGGCTCGGTGATACCGGTCAGGAACGAGGTCAGCGCGGCGGAGATCATGATGCCGCCGACTTTCGCGCGGTTTTCCGGCTTGGCCGAGTGCCAGATGGCGATGGCCGCAGCAGGCAGACCGTACATTTTGAACAGGAAGCCGCCGGACAGTTTGCCCGCGGTAGGGTCGCCCGCCATGTAGCGAGGGATATCACCGTGGAATACCTGGCCCGCCGCGTTGGTGAATTCACCGATTTGCATTTGGAACGGTACGTTCCAGATGTGGTGCAGACCGAATGGCACCAGAGCACGCTCAACCACGCCGTAAATGCCGAAGGCCACGACCGGGTTCTGATAAGCCGCCCACTGCGAGAAGGTCTGGATAGCCGTACCGATCGGCGGCCAGATGAAGGACAGCACTACGCCCAGAACGATCGCCGCCAGACCGGAAATGATCGGCACGAAACGCTTACCGGCAAAGAAGCCCAGGTATTCCGGCAGTTGAATGCGGAAGAAGCGGTTGAACATATAGGCCGCGATGGCGCCGGAGATAATCCCCCCGAGCACACCGGTATCCGCCAGGTGTTTGGCCGCAATCTCTTCAGCCGGCAGGTGCAGCACCAGCGGCGCAACCACCGCCATGGTTTTCACCATGATGCCGTAGGCCACCACCGCCGCCAGCGCGGAAACGCCGTCGTTGTTGGTGAAGCCCAGGGCGACGCCGATGGCGAAAATCAGCGGCATGTTGGCGAAGACCGAACCGCCCGCTTCCGCCATCACGTGGGAGACTACCGCAGGTAGCCAGCTAAAGTTGGCGGAGCCGACGCCCAGCAGGATACCTGCGATAGGCAACACGGACACCGGCAGCATGAGCGATTTACCTACTTTTTGCAGGTTTGCAAATGCGTTCTTGAACATAGTTGAGTGTGCTCCTGAGTAATAATGCTTTGCTACTTCTTGTCGCGATGATTCGCGCTGCAAGGGGGGGAGAAAAACCCCTGCAATTCAGGGTGTCTGAGCACCCCTTGAATTTATTACGCAGAGTAAAATAAATAGCCTGCGCAATGTTTGATGACAATCACGTTTCGATGATCGAGCCGCGGTAACTTTGCATAAACCGGCTGTTTTTTGGCGAAACAGACCAAAAAACACGCATCAATCACCTTGAAACGGGAGGGAACCTTACCCGTTTCAGTGATTAATTACGAGCTTAAAAAAAATTACGCAGACAATGACCTACAGCTATAGCCTAGGTCAAAGATCACAGTTCGAGGTGAAATAAACGTGAAAAGTTGGCGGTGGTGGCTTCGGCCAGTTGTTCCAGGCTGACGCCCTTCAATACCGCCATGTATTCAGCCACATCGCGCACATAGGCGGGTTGGTTTTCTTTGCCGCGATGCGGCACCGGTGCCAGATAAGGCGAGTCGGTTTCCACCAGAATGCGATCCAACGGCACATAGCGCGCCACCTCGCGCAGCTGTTCGGCGTTGCGGAAGGTGACGATGCCCGAGAAGGAGATGTAGAAGCCCAGATCCAGCAGAGCTTCGGCCGTGGCCAAATCTTCAGTGAAGCAGTGGAGTACGCCGCCGCAGTCCTGTGCGTTCTCTTCACGCAGGATCGCCAGCGTGTCCGCGCGCGCATCGCGAGTGTGGACGATCACCGGCTTGTTCAGATCCCGGCCGATGCGGATATGTTCGCGAAAAGAGTCCTGCTGCAGCTCAAGGTTGTCTTTCTGGTAGAAGTAATCGAGCCCGGTCTCCCCCAGCGCCACCACCTGCTCCGCCGCCGCCAGGCGACGCAGTTCGGCGTAATCATACCCCTCTTCCAGATTGAGCGGATGCACCCCGCAGGAGAAGGCCACGTCGTTGCGCTCGCCGATCAGCTCGGTCATGGAACGGTAACCCGGCAGCGTGGTGGCAACCGCCAGCACATAGCCGACGTCGCGCGCCTTGGCTTTGGCCAGCGCATCGTCCACATTCTGGTGCAGCGTTTGATAATCCAGACTGTCAAGGTGGCAATGAGAATCGACTAACAACATAATTTTTAACTCTTTTACTTTACAGCGAATGAGGTTGGGAATAGCCGGCGGCGCCAAGCATCTGTTCCCAGCGAAGTAACTGTTCGGTCAGCAGCAGCTCGCGGTTGACGCCCACCACGCTGAGCAGCTGATGGCGGCAGTTCAGCCACTGCTGCACGATCTGCTGCAGCGAGGCGCTGCTCAGCAGGCTGGCCAGTTGATGCACCAGCGGCTGCTGATCCTGATTCAATACATAGTGATGCGCGCCCTGCTGCCACTTCATCGCGTCCACCAGCAGCGCGCACAGCCAGTGCAGGCGCTCGGCGACGTCTTCATGGTTCAACACCGGCAGCAGCGACAGCATATCGCGCTGCGGCAGCGCGGCGCTCAACGTGGCGCACAGGGCGCTGCGCTGTTGCCACTGCTGCGGCTGCAACAGCTGTTCGGCGGCCAGCGGCGCGCCGTCGTGCAGGCGCAGCGCCGTGAGGCGGTCCGTCTGAGAGCCGGCCGCCTGTCGGCCCAGCCACTGCAGGCTGAGCTGCTCATCCGGGCTGGCCAAATGCCAATACAGGCAGCGGCTGCGCAACGTCGCCATCAGCCGCGACGGCTCACGGCAGCCCAGCAGAAAATAGGTTTTCTCCGGCGGCTCTTCCAGCGTTTTAAGCAGCGCGTTGGCCGCCGCCTCGGTCAGCTGTTCCGCCTGCGGCAGCCAAATCACTTTGGCGCCGCCCTGCTGCGCGTGGGCGTACAGCGTTTCAATCACCTGGCGGATCGGCTCGATGCCCAGGCTGCTCTTACCCTTTTCCGGCGCCAGCACGTGATAATCCGGGTGGTTTCCCGCCAGCATCAGCCGGCAGCTGTGGCACTCGCCGCAGCTTTTTTCACCGTTGCGCTGCTGGCAGATCAACCAGCGGCTCAGGCCGTAGGCCAGCGCATCGTCACCGTTGCCCGCCGCCGCGTGCAGCAGCAGCGCATGATGGCCTCGGCCGTCGGCGTACTGCCCAATCAGCTGGCGATAAGGGCCGTTCAGCCACGGGTACCAGTTCATTATGCGCCTTCCTGCTGCCGCAGCCAGTGGCCGACGCAGTCGCGGATCGCCGCGGTCACCTGCTCCAGCGGCTGGGCGGCGTCGACGGTGACGATGGTTTTATCCTGCGCCGCCAGCTCGAGATAGCGAGCGCGGGTGCGTTCGAAGAACGGCAGCGCCTCCTGTTCGATGCGATCCAGCTGACCGCGCGCCTGCGCGCGTTGCAGGCCGACCAGCGGCGGCAGATCGAGATACACCGTCAGATCCGGGCGAAAATCCCCCAGCACGGTGTCGCGCAGCGAGCTCATCAGCTGCGGATCCACGCCGCGGCCGCCGCCCTGGTAAGCCTGTGAAGAGAGATCGTGGCGATCGCCCACCACCCAGGCGCCGCGCGCCAGGGCCGGTTTGATCACGGTTTCCACCAGCTGCACGCGCGCGGCGTACAGCATCAATACTTCGGCCTTGATGGTCGGCAATTCGCCGTCGATGCCGCGCTTGAACAGATCGCGCAGCTTCTCCGCCAGCGGCGTGCCGCCCGGCTCGCGGGTGAAGACGATGTCGCTGACGCCGTGTTCGCGCAGCACATTGACCACCGTATCGCGCGCGGTGGTTTTACCCGCGCCTTCCAGCCCTTCGATAACAACGAATTTACTTTTCATTCTTTTCCTTTAACGCCTGACGGTACACGCGCACCGCCTGGTTATGGCTCGCCAGATTGGTGGTGAAGGTATGCCCACCCTTGCCGTCGGCGACAAAATAGAGATAAGGCGTTTTGGCCGGATTGGCGGCCGCCTGCAGCGAGGCCTCACCCGGCATGGCGATCGGCGTTGGCGGCAGGCCAGCGATCACATAGGTGTTGTAAGGCGTCGGCGTCTCCAGATCCTTGCGCGTGATGTTGCCATTATAGCTTTCGCCCATGCCGTAGATCACCGTCGGATCGGTCTGCAGGCGCATGCCGATGCGCAAGCGGTTGACGAATACCGACGCCACCTTGCTGCGTTCTTCCGGCACCGCGGTCTCTTTCTCGACGATCGAGGCCATGGTCAGCAGCTCTTCCGGCGTTTTATACGGCAGGCTGGTGTCGCGGCCGGCCCAGGCGGCCTGCAGCGCTTTGTTCATGCGCACGTGTGCGCGTTTGAGCAGCGCGATGTCGCTCATGCCGGCGGTATACTGATAGGTATCCGGGTACAAATGCCCTTCCGGCGTTTCTCCCGCAGGAATGCCGAGCGCGGCGGCAATCTCCGCTTCGCTCTTGCCCGCCAGGGTGTGTTTCAGGTATTTGGACTGCTGCAGCACCTGCTGCCAGTCACGCAGGCGTGAGCCTTCGATAAAGCGTGCGGTGAACTGCGCCTCTTTGCCGCTGGCCAACAGTTTCAGCATCTGGCGCACCGTCATGCCCGGCGTGAACCGGTAAGTGCCGGCTTTAAACTCCGCCAGCTCCGGCTCCAGCTTCAGCAGCCACTGGAACCAGCGGCCGTTGCGCACCAGCTTATCGCGCACCAATAACCCTTCCAGCGCTACCCGGCCGGTGCCGGCCGGCAGTTTGAAGATGGTTTCTTGTTGGATAGCCAGTGGCGTATCGGCAAAGCGTTCGATCTTCTGGTAGCCCCAAAACAGCAGCGCCAATACCAGAACAACAATAATAGACAGGACCTTCAGCTTTCTTTTCTTCATCAATCAGCCATGGTTAACAGTGTGGACGCAAAAAATCATACAGCTGGCGCGAAGCATAGCGCCATGATTGCGCAGCGTTTACCGGCAGCAGCGGCATCAGCGCATTGCTCACCAGGACTTCGTCGGCATCGGCCAGCGTCTCCAGCGGTTCACTGACGCAGTGCAGACGGTATTCCGAGCCCGCCAGCAGCGCGATCACCCGCCGCCGCATCAGGCCCGCGACGCCTGCCTGGCTCAGATCCGGGGTAAATACCGCTTTTCCCTTACGCCAGAACAAATTAGCCGCACAGCATTCCACCAGCATACCGGCAGTGTCAAGCACCAGCGCCTCGTCGGCGGCCGTCTGGTCAAGATGCGCGCGGATCAGCACCTGCTCCAGGCGGTTCAAATGCTTCAACCCCGCCAGCAACGGATTGCGCGCCAGCGCCACCGGGCTGAGCGCAAGCGTGATGCCCTGCTCGCGCCACTGCAAATAGTGCGCAGGGTAGCCGCTGCGGGCCACGATACGCGTCGGGTTTTCGCACCCCGTCGGGCTGTAACCCCGCCCGCCGCTGCCGCGCGTCAGTATCGCTTTGACCACGCCGAGCGGAATTGATTCGGCCGCCAGCGCCATCTCCCGCTCGAAAGCCAGCCAATCGGTGGCGGGCAGCATCAGCCGCTGCGCCGCTTGCTGCAGCCGCTCCAGATGCCAGGGCAGCAGCTCGATTTTACCATCGATAACCCGGGCAGTAGTAAAGCAGCCATCGCCGAACTGCAGGCCGCGATCGCTCGGCGCCAGCGCATCGTGGCGTTGTCCGTTAATCCAGTACATGCTTCCTCCTGTTGCCGGGTGATTTCATTACGCTCGCAGAATAGCAGGCGACGAGGCGATACGCAGCCCTGTTGGTGTCCAGACGATAGGCGTAAAAAAGCCCGGTTAAAAAACCGGGCTTTTCATCAGCTATCCACAGCGCGAGTTACACTCGGCGGAAGATCAGCGAGCCATTGGTGCCGCCGAAGCCGAAGGAGTTACACAGGCTGAACTCCATATCGCTGACCTGGCGCGCTTCGTGAGGCACGAAGTCCAGATCGCAACCTTCATCCGGGTTATCCAGGTTGATGGTTGGCGGTACCGCCTGATCGCGCAGCGCCAGCACGGTGAAGATAGACTCGATCGCGCCTGCCGCACCCAACAGGTGGCCAGTCATCGATTTGGTCGAGCTCACCAGCACGCGCTCTGCATCGGCGCCGAAGACGGATTTCACCGCCTGCGCTTCCGCCTGGTCGCCCGCCGGCGTAGAGGTGCCGTGCGCGTTGATGTAGCCGATTTGTGACGGGGTCACACCGGCGTCAAGCAGGGCATTTTCCATCGCCAGCGCAGCGCCTGCGCCGTTTTCCGGTGGCGACGTCATGTGATAAGCATCGCTGCTCATCCCAAAGCCCACCACTTCGGCGTAGATTTTCGCGCCGCGCTTTTTCGCGTGCTCGTACTCTTCCAGCACCATCATGCCGGCGCCGTCGCCCAGCACAAAGCCGTCGCGGTCTTTATCCCACGGACGGCTTGCCGCCTGCGGGTTGTCATTACGGGTGGACAGGGCGCGCGCTGCGCCAAAGCCGCCGACGCCCAATGGGGTGCTGGCTTTCTCTGCCCCACCGGCCAGCATCACGTCCGCATCATTGTAGGCAATGATACGCGCCGCATGGCCGATGTTGTGCACACCTGAAGTACAGGCGGTGGCGATGGAAATGCTTGGGCCACGCATGCCGTACATGATTGTCAGGTGACCGGCAATCATATTCACGATGGTGGATGGCACGAAGAACGGACTGATTTTCCGTGGGCCACCGTTAACCAGTGAACTGTGGTTTTCTTCGATCAAACCCAGGCCGCCGATGCCGGAACCGATCGCGGCTCCAATGCGGCTGGCGTTAGCCTCGGTGATGTCCAGGCCTGCATCCTGCATGGCTTGCATGCCGGCAGCGATACCGTACTGGATAAAGGCGTCCATCTTGCGCGCATCTTTGCGCGAGATGAAATCCTCGGAATTAAAATTCTTTACCAGGCCAGCAAACTTGGTCGCATAGGCAGTGGTATCGAAATGGTCGATCAGGCTGATGCCACTCTGACCGGCAAGAAGAGCGTTCCACGTGGACTCTACCGTATTGCCGACAGGAGACAACATGCCCAGTCCGGTCACAACTACTCGACGCTTAGACACGTTTGTCCTCCAGGGAGGGAAAAATATGACACTAGGGATAGAAAAAACTTAGGCGGTCGAGCGACCGCCTAGATATGTTCTCTTACTGCTGGCTAGCGTTGATGAAATCAATAGCTGCCTGAACAGTAGTGATCTTCTCAGCTTCTTCGTCTGGAATCTCGGTGTCGAATTCTTCTTCCAGTGCCATTACCAGCTCAACGGTGTCAAGAGAATCAGCGCCCAGATCTTCAACGAAAGAAGCGTTGTTCAAAACTTCTTCCTGTTTAACACCCAGTTGCTCAACAATGATTTTCTTAACGCGTTCTTCGATAGTGCTCATACTCTTAAATTTCCTATCAAAACTCGCTTTCGCGATGGTTTTCGTAGTGTATAAAATGCTGAAAAAGATGCAACTAAATCCCGGCTGGTCAAACCACGATTTTACGCTATTTTGCGGTTTTTGCCTCAAATAACGCAAATGGTTTTCACATTTTTTAAATCATGTACATGCCGCCATTGACATGTAACGTTTCACCGGTGATATAGCCGGCCTCATCAGAGGCCAAAAATGCAACAGCGCTGGCGATTTCTTTAGCATCGCCCAGCCGGTTGGCTGGAACTGATGACAAAATGCCTGCGCGTTGATCATCTGTCAACGCCCGTGTCATGTCCGTCTCAATAAAGCCAGGTGCCACGACGTTGACCGTAATGCCACGCGAAGCAACTTCACGTGCCAAAGATTTGCTAAAACCAATCAGACCGGCTTTAGCCGCCGCGTAGTTCGCCTGCCCTGCGTTCCCCATGGTGCCGACAACGGAACCGATGGTGATGATACGGCCAAACCGCTTTTTCATCATAGCGCGCATTACCGCTTTTGACAGGCGGAATACGGAAGTCAGGTTGGTGTCGAGGATATCCTCCCACTCATCATCCTTCATACGCATCAGCAGGTTATCACGCGTGATGCCGGCATTATTCACTAAAATGTCGATTTCGCCAAATTCGGCGCGAATCGATGCCAGCACGCTGTCGATAGATTGCGCATCAACAACGTTCAACATGAACCCTTTGCCGTTTGTGCCCAGGTAGCTGCTGATCGCTTCAGCGCCGCTCTCGCTGGTCGCGGTGCCGATCACTTTGGCGCCGCGTGCCACAAACGTTTCTGCAATAGCTCGGCCAATACCGCGGCTCGCGCCGGTGACCAGAACGATTTTACCTTCGAAGCTCATCATTTTCCTCTTTATTGTTCAAGCGCCGCCGACAGGCTGGCGGTGTCGTTCACCGCCGCAGCCGTCAGGGTGTCAACAATACGTTTAGTCAGACCGGTCAGCACTTTGCCCGGCCCCACTTCCAGCAGCGACGTCACTCCCTGTGCTGCGATAAATTCTACGCTCTCGGTCCAACGCACCGGGCTGTACAGCTGACGCACCAGCGCGCTGCGGATCGCTTCCGGATCGTTTTCGGTGCGCACGTCGACGTTGTTCACCACCGGCACCTGCGGCGCGTTGAAGGTGATGTCCTGCAGCGCCACGGCCAGCTTGTCGGCGGCCGGTTTCATCAGCGCACAGTGCGAAGGCACGCTCACCGGCAGCGGCAGCGCGCGCTTGGCGCCTGCGGCTTTGCAGGCGGCGCCTGCGCGCTCAACCGCTTCTTTGTTGCCGGCGATGACCACCTGGCCCGGCGAGTTGAAGTTGACCGGAGAAACCACCTGCCCCTGCGCAGACTCTTCACACGCTTTGGCGATCGCGTCGTTGTCCAGACCGATGATGGCGTACATCGCGCCGGTGCCTTCCGGCACCGCTTCCTGCATCAGCTTGCCGCGCAGCTCGACCAGACGGATCGCCGCCTTGAAGTCCAGCACGCCGGCGCAGACCAGCGCCGAGTATTCGCCCAAGCTGTGGCCCGCCATCAGCGCCGGCGCTTTACCGCCCTGCTGTTGCCAAACGCGGAAAATCGCCACCGAGGCGGCCAGCAGAGCCGGTTGGGTCTGCCAGGTTTTGTTCAGCTCTTCCGCCGGGCCTTGCTGCACCAGCTGCCACAGGTCGTAACCCAGGGCGGAAGACGCCTCGCCGAAGGTTTCTTCGACGATCGGGAACTGTGCGGCCAACTCGGCCAGCATGCCAACGGTCTGCGACCCCTGGCCCGGGAAAACAAAAGCAAATTGCGTCATTTTTTCTTCCTGTCCAAATCAGAAACGAACCAGCGCCGAGCCCCAGGTAAAGCCGCCGCCGAAGGCCTCCAGCAGCACCAGTTGGCCACGCTGAATTCGCCCGTCGCGCACCGCTTCGTCCAGTGCGGAAGGCACCGAGGCGGCAGAGGTGTTGCCGTGACGATCGAGCGTCACCACCACTTTGTCCATCCCCATGCCCAGTTTTTTCGCCGTTGCGCTGATGATGCGCAGGTTGGCCTGGTGCGGCACCAGCCAATCCAGCTCGCTGCGGTCCATGTTGTTGGCCTGCAGCGTCTCGTCGACGATGCGCGCCAGCTCGGTAACCGCAACCTTGAAGACTTCGTTGCCCGCCATGGTGACATAGGCCGGCTTGTCTTGATTCTGGCGATCCTTGTACGGCAGCGTCAGCAGGTTGCCGTAGCTGCCGTCAGCATGCAGATGGGTAGACAGAATGCCCGGCGCTTCAGAAGCCCCCAGCACCACCGCCCCTGCGCCATCGCCAAACAGAATGATGGTGCCGCGATCTTCAGGATCCAGCGTGCGCGACAAGACGTCCGCGCCGATAACCAGCGCATGTTTGACCGCGCCGTTCTTCACGTACTGATCGGCCACGCTGAGCGCGTAAGTAAAGCCGGCACAGGCCGCAGCCAGATCGAACGCCGCGCAGTCTTTGATACCCAGCATTTGCTGCACCAGGCACGCCGCGCTCGGGAACGCGTGAGTGGTCGTGGTGGTCGCCACGACGATCAGCCCAATGTCTTCTTTAGCCACACCTGCCATTTCCAGCGCTTTCTCAGCGGCCTGGAAGCTCATCGTCGCGACGGTTTCATCCGCAGCGGCGATGCGACGTTCGCGGATACCGGTACGCGTGACGATCCATTCGTCAGAGGTATCCACCATTTTTTCCAAATCAGCATTGGTGCGCACTTGTACGGGCAAATAACTCCCCGTACCGAGAATCTTTGTATACATGTACGATCAGTCACTCTTAGGTAATACAGCCTCAAGGCGCGCAGCAATCCTTTCCGGGACTTGCCGCTGCACCGCCTGCACAGCCTGTTCGATTGCGACTGCAAACGCGTGAGGGTTCGCAGCGCCGTGGCTCTTGACTACGGTGCTGCGCAATCCTAACAGACATGCGCCATTATACTGGTCGGGGTTCAGGTGGCCGAACCGCTTAACCACCCGTTTTTGCAACCAACGGCCCAACAATTTCAGCCACCACGCTCGCTTGTTGCCGTCGCCGGACGATTTCAGCAGCGATAAGAACACCCTGACCACCCCTTCCATGGTTTTCAGGGTGACGTTGCCCACGAAGCCATCGCACACCAACACGTCGGTCTTACCGGTGAGCAGCTCGTTTCCTTCCAGGTAACCAATATAGTTGATTGCCGGAGTATTTTTTAGCACAGCGGCCGCTTCGCGGATATTATCCAGGCCTTTGGTCTCTTCTTCGCCAATATTCAGCAGCGCCACCCGCGGTTGCGCAATGCCGATCACCTCTTCCGCCATCACCGCGCCCATCACGGCAAACTGCACCAGCATGGTGCTGTCGCACTCGACGTTGGCGCCCAAATCCAGCACCACGGTTTTACTGCGTTGCTGATTCGGGATCGCCGTCATCAGCGCCGGGCGCTCGATGCCTTCCAGCGGCTTGACCAACAGCTTCGCCAATCCCATCAGCGCACCGGTATTGCCGGCGCTGACGCAGCCCTGCGCTTTACCGCTGCTGAGCTGCTCGAGCGCAATGCGCATCGACGTGCCGCGGCTGGCGCGTATCGCTTGTGAAGGTTTGGCGTCGCCGGCGATCACGGACTCGGCGGGCACGACTTGCAGACGCTCCAGAAGAACCGGATCGGCGTGGGCAAGCAAAGGGGAGATGACGTCGGGATTGCCGACCAGCAGGAGATGAAGCTGTAAATTAGAGGCCAGTGCCTGCAACGAAGCAGGCACTGTGACGCAGGGACCGAAGTCCCCGCCCATTGCATCTAACGCCAGGGTTAGACGAGTCAAGGTATCGCTACTTAGCCGATAACCTTGCGACCGCGGTAGAAACCGTCGGCAGTGATGTGGTGACGACGGTGAGTTTCACCGGATACTTTGTCTACAGACAGAGTAGTCGTGGTCAGAGCATCGTGAGAACGACGCATGCCACGCTTGGAACGGGTTGGTTTATTCTGTTGTACGGCCATGGACCTTACTCCTCAATTACTTACGCTTTAAACTGGCTAATACGGCAAACGGATTCGGTTTCTCCGCCTCGGGAGGCAGTTGGCCAAATACCATGTCCGCTTCGGACACTTCACAGTGTTCAGATTCATGTACCGGAACGACAGGCAGTGAAAGAATAATTTCGTCTTCAATCATCGCCAACAGATCGACTTCGCCAAACTCGTCAACTTCGATCGGTTCGTACGCTTCCGGTAATGCCTCAGCCTGCTCATCATTGACGACCGGGCTAAAACAATATGTTGTGTGAACCTGATGTTCGAACGGGACTCCACAGCGTTGGCACATCAACGTTACCGTGACGTCCGCATGCCCTGTTATCACCGCGAGGCGTTGATTGTCGATATTGAACGACAACGACACCTCGACATCACTGTCCACACTGACCACGGAGTCGGCAACACGAGTAACCTGCTCAGGCGCATAGACACCAGCATAGTCCAGGCGTTTCTGAGCGGTACGTACCGCATCAATGGTCAAGGGTAATTTTACCTTTTGCATAGGGCGCGCATATTAACTTTGTAACGACATAGAGTCAAAGAAAAAGGCCGTAAAACGGCTCCTTTCACCAATATTCGCTTCCACAGCGGCCGACAGTTTAAAATGCCATACCCATTTACGCTACGGTTTGCGAAAAAAATTATGCAGAGATTGCTTTTAGCCTCCACCTCACCCTATCGAAAAATGCTGCTGGAGAAGTTACGGCTGCCCTTCGACTGCGCCGCACCCGAGGTGGATGAAACCCCACTGCCGGGCGAAAGCGCCGAAGCGCTGGTGCTGCGCCTGGCGGCGGCGAAGGCTCAGGCGCTGGCCCTCGCCTATCCCGAGCATCTGATCATCGGCTCCGATCAGGTCTGCGTGATCGATGGCAACATCACCGGCAAGCCCCATACCGAGGAAAACGCCCGGGCGCAGCTGCGCCAGGCCAGCGCCCAGGCCGTAACCTTCTATACCGGCCTGGCGCTGTACAACGGCCGCAGCAAGCAGCTGCAGGCCCTGTGCGAGCCGTTCCACGTGCATTTTCGCGCGTTGAGCGAAGCGGAGATCGCCGCCTATGTACGTCTGGAGCAACCGCTGAACTGCGCGGGCAGTTTCAAGAGCGAGGGATTGGGGATCGCGCTGTTCGACAGGTTGGAAGGCCGGGACCCGAACGCCCTGATCGGCCTGCCGTTGATCGCGCTGTTGGACATGTTGCGGGCTGAAGGCATCAACCCGCTGGTCTGACGCGGATTACTTGGCCACCTGCCGGCGCAGCACCTGCAGGCAGTGGCGCAGCTCTTGGTCCATCGGCGCTTCGATGCGCATCGTTTCGCCGGTGGCCGGATGCTCGAAGCGCAGCGCCGCGGCGTGCAGGAACAACCGCTTCAGGCCGGTACCCGCCAGCTGGCGATCGAACTCGCGGTCGCCATAGCGATCGTCAAAGGCGATCGGATGCCCGGCATGCAGCGTGTGCACGCGGATCTGGTGAGTGCGCCCGGTGATCGGGCTGGCCTTCACCAGCGTGGCGAATTCGTAACGCTCTTCCACCTTGAAGCGGGTTTCCGAAGGCTTGCCTTCGCTGCTGACGCGCACGATGCGCTCGCCGCTTTGCAGAATGTTTTTCAGCAGCGGCGCCTGTACGGCCTTGCAGTGGGATTGCCACTGGCCGCGCACCAGCGCCAGATAATCCTTCTGCATGCCCTTCAGCCGCAGCTGCTCGTGCAGCGAGCGCAGCGCGGAACGCTTCTTGGCCACCAGTAGCACGCCGGAGGTATCGCGATCCAGACGGTGCACCAGCTCGAGGAAGCGGGCTTCCGGGCGCAGCGCGCGCAGCCCTTCGATCACGCCGAAGCTGAGGCCGCTGCCGCCGTGCACCGCGGTGCCGGAAGGCTTGTTGAGGATCAGCAGGTGGTCGTCTTCATACAGAATGCAATCGGCCAGCGCAGCTACCTTATCCAGCTTGGCCGACACCGGCGTCTCTTCGCGCTCGGCCACCCGCACCGGCGGCACGCGCACCACGTCGCCGGCCGCCAATTTGTATTCGACCTTGATGCGCCCTTTATTGACCCGCACCTCGCCTTTGCGCACGATGCGGTAAATCATGCTCTTCGGCACGCCTTTCAGGCGAGCGAGCAGAAAGTTGTCGATTCTCTGACCGGCTTCGTCGTCGGAAATCGTGATGAATTGTACTGCTGGATTGTTCGTTTTCATGGTGCGGGATTCTAAATAGAGCGCGTGAATAGCGCCACATCTTTTTCTGTGCTTAACTGTCTCTCTGACGGCGGGCGAAACCCCAGCGGACAATAAGGCAGCAAGCCGGTTTGAACGTTTGCGATTTCTTCCGCAGTTAAGGAAAAGTCACCTTGCTATAACGGCATCAGCAGTGGAATAATGCAGTCACTTTCCGCGTTGATTCTCGTTAAACAGGGAAAACGGTGGAATTATAAAATTTGTCTGATCGCGCAAAAACGCAGCAATGGCGTAAGACGTAATGCGAAATCAAACAATTAGCGGGCTGCGGGTTGCAGCTTGGCCGGCAAATGGAATCAGATCTGTCGACGTAAATCAGAGGCTATTCCCCTAGTAAAAGTGCTGTCTTTCACAAAGAAAAGCAGGCTTACCGAGATAATGCGCCCCTATGCAGGCGACAACCGTGAGGTTGACGGCTTTGCGAGAAGACACGGGGCTTTCGGTTTAACTCCGGCCATGAGGTTATTTTGCCCGCAGCTTTGTCGATAATGTAAAAATAACGAGTAAGTTAAGATGAAAAGAATGTTGATTAACGCAACTCAGCAGGAAGAGTTGCGTGTTGCCCTCGTAGATGGACAGCGGCTGTATGATTTGGATATCGAAAGTCCGGGTCATGAGCAGAAAAAAGCGAATATTTACAAAGGCAAAATCACCCGCATTGAACCAAGTCTTGAAGCAGCGTTCGTGGACTACGGCGCAGAACGACATGGTTTCCTCCCTCTTAAAGAAATCGCCCGCGAATACTTCCCTAGCAATTACTCTTCCCATGGCCGCCCGAACATCAAAGATGTGCTGCGCGAAGGCCAGGAAGTCATCGTTCAGGTAGACAAAGAAGAACGTGGCAACAAAGGCGCCGCCTTGACCACCTTCATCAGTCTCGCGGGCAGTTATCTGGTGCTGATGCCGAACAACCCGCGCGCCGGCGGTATTTCCCGCCGCATCGAGGGTGACGATCGCACCGAGCTGAAAGAAGCGCTCTCCTCGCTGCAACTGCCGGACGGCATGGGCCTGATCGTTCGCACCGCGGGCGTAGGCAAATCCGCCGACGCACTGCAGTGGGATCTCTCCTTCCGCCTGAAGCACTGGGAAGCGATTAAAAAAGCCGCCGAAGGCCGCCCCGCGCCGTTCCTGATCCACCAGGAAAGCAACGTTATCGTGCGCGCCTTCCGCGATTACCTGCGCCCGGACATCGGCGAAATCCTGATCGACAACCCGAAAATTCTCGATCTGGCCAAAGAGCACATCGCTGCGCTGGGCCGCCCGGATTTCAGCAGCAAAATCAAACTGTACAGCGGTGAAATCCCTCTGTTCAGCCACTACCAGATCGAATCGCAGATCGAATCCGCCTTCCAGCGTGAAGTGCGCCTGCCGTCCGGCGGCTCGATCGTCATCGACAGCACCGAAGCGCTGACCGCCATCGACATCAACTCCGCCCGCGCCACCCGCGGCGGCGACATCGAAGAGACGGCGTTCAACACCAACCTGGAAGCGGCGGACGAGATCGCTCGCCAGCTGCGCCTGCGTGACCTTGGCGGCCTGATCGTCATCGACTTCATCGACATGACGCCGGTTCGCCACCAGCGCGAAGTGGAAAACCGCCTGCGCGATGCCGTGCGCCAAGACCGCGCGCGCATCCAGATCGGCCGCATTTCCCGTTTCGGCCTGCTGGAAATGTCCCGTCAGCGCCTCAGCCCGTCGCTGGGCGAATCCAGCCACCACGTGTGCCCACGCTGTAACGGCACCGGCACCATTCGCGACAACGAATCGCTGGCGCTGTCCATCCTGCGCCTGATCGAAGAAGAAGCGCTGAAGGAAAACACCAAAGAAGTTCACGCTATCGTGCCGGTTCAGGTTGCTTCGTACCTGCTGAACGAAAAGCGTGAATCCGTCAGCGCGATCGAAAAACGTCAGGGTGGCGTGAAAGCCGTCATCGTGCCTAACGATGAAATGCAAACCCCGCACTACTCGGTGCTGCGCGTGCGCAAGGGCGAGGAAACCTCTACCCTCAGCTACCTGCTGCCGAAGCTGCACGAAGAAGACATGGAGCGCCCGCTGGAAGACGCGCCGATGGAACGCAAGCGTCCGGAGCAACCGGCCCTGGCTTCCTTCTCCCTGTCCGCCGATGCGCCACCGCCGGCTGAAGAACCTGTCGCCGTGGCCAAGCCTGCCGCTGCCGCCGCCAAAGCTAAAGCCGCAGCGCCGGCCGCCGCCAAGCCGGGCTTCCTGGGCCGCCTGTTCGGTGGTCTGAAGAGCCTGTTCGCCGGTGAGGAACAACCTGCCGTCGAAGAAACCAAACCGGCCGAAACGCCGAAGGCGGAAAGCAACGGTGAAAACCGTCGTCAGGATCGTCGCGGTCAGCGTCGCCAAGGCACCGGCCGTAAAGAGCGCGGTGAGCGTGGTGACCGTCCGGAACGCGGCGAGCGTAAAGAGCGCGGTGAAGGCCGTGACAATCGCGAGCGCGACAACCGTGAGCCGCGTGAGAACCGCGAAGGCCGTGAATCGCGTGAATCCCGCGATGAGCAGCGCCGTAACCGCCGCAACCAGCAGCAGAACGCGCCGGTAGCGGAGGAAACCGCCTCGGAAGACAGCGCTAAAGCGCCGCGCGAAGATCAGCAGCAACGCCGTGAGCAGCGCGCTGAGCGCCAGCGTCGTCGTCAGGAAGAAAAACGTCAGGCTCAGCAGGAAGTGAAAGCGCTGGAAAGCGTTGAAGCGGTCGAGAGCACCGACGAAGAGCAGGAAGAACGCCAGCAGCAGAACATGCAGCGCCGCCAGCGCCGCCCTCTGTCGCAGAAGGTGCGCATCCTGTCCGCGGAAGAAGAACTGCAGCGTGCAGCGGAAGAGCTGCTGGCGCCGAAAGCGCCGGTAGCGAAAGCCGAAGTCGCGCAGCCGACCGCCGACGACAGCGTCAAGCTGCTGCCGGAAACCGTTGCCGCTCAGCCGGAAGACGATGCCCAGGGCGAAAACCGTGGCAACGGCGAAGGCATGCCGCGCCGTTCCCGTCGTTCACCGCGCCACCTGCGCGTCAGCGGCCAGCGTCGCCGTCGTTACCGCGATGAGCGTTACCCGCTGCAGTCCCCAATGCCGCTGGCGGGCGCGTTCGCTTCGCCGGAAATGGCATCGGGCAAAGTCTGGGTAAGCTACCCGGTTGCTCAGGTTGAAGAAGCCGAAGTGCAGGCCGAAGCCGTAGAAGTAGAACAGGCAGCGGCACCGGTTGTTGCCGCAGCGGTTGAACAGCACAGCGTTGCCGTGGAAGAAACTCAGGCTGCGGCCAGCGTCAACGAGCCGGCTCCAGAAGCCGCCGTTGAAACTGCGGCCGTTACCGTAACGGAAGAAGCTGCAGCCGTAGCGCCTGTCGTTGCCACCCCGGCCGAGGAAACCCCGGCGCCGGTGGAAGCCGCGCCGGCACCTGCCGCAGTTGAAGAACCGAAAGCGGAAGAGACTGCCCCGGCAGTGGAAGCCGAGCCGGTAGCTGAAACCGTTGCGGCAGAACCTGTGGTTGAAGCCAAGCCGGTGGAAGACGAGCCTGTGGTCGACGCTGCGCCGGCAGAAGCTGCGCAAGCGGAAGAAACGCCAGTGGCAGAAGCAGCGCCTGCGCCAGCCGCCGTGGAAGCCGCTCCGGTCGAAAAAGCCCCGGCGCCAATCGCCGCAGAACCTGCGCCTGTGGTTGCTCAGCAGCCGGCACCGGTGAAAGCCGTGCAGGACGTACTGTACAAACACATCGCCACTGCACCGATGACCAAAGCGCCTGCGCCGGCCTACGTGCCGGAAGAACGCAAGCACAGCGACTGGCAGCGCCCTTCCTTCAACTTTGAAGGCAAAGGCTCGGCAGGCGGCCATTCGGCGGTGAGCCAGGCCACCGCGCCGGCCACCAAGCCGCAGCCGGTTAACGAATAAGTTAATCTGCAGCTCTAAAAAAACCCGCCATCGGCGGGTTTTTTCTTGCCTGCAAAAAAGCTCAGGCTATCTTTTTCAGTTTTTTGATGTCTAAAACATCCAACTTGCCGTCAAGCCGGCTGACGAACTGCTGAAAATGCGCCGTCTCATTATGCTTATCCAGCGCTTCGCTGCTGGCCCAACGCTCAAAGAACACGAAAACGCCCGGCTTTTCCAGATCGCGATGCAAATCATATTGCAGGTTGCCCAACTCCTGGCGGCTCGGCTCGAGAATGTCGTGCACCGCTTCGCTGACGGCGTCTTCAAATCCCGCTTTCGCTTGCAGGGTGGCGATAACGCGTACTTCCATTGCTTTCTCCCTTTCCACTTGATGAAAGTCGACGGTATTGGCGTCGGCATCGTTGAAATCCCTGTTACTATGCGCCCGCCGCGCTATTGATTTCAACTTGTCGCCAACAAACAGATGCATCTCAGGCGCTTTCCGCTTATCCTTACACCCCGGCGTGAATAAACCCATTATTCGCTTTTCATTAGACGTATTTGACCGCCGGAGCCTAGCTAGATGACCGCACAACCTCAAGTTCTGAAAATCCGCCGCCCAGACGACTGGCATATCCACCTGCGTGACGACGAGATGCTGAAAACGGTGGTGCCCTATACCAGCCAGGTATTTGGCCGGGCGATCGTGATGCCGAACCTGGTTCCGCCCGTAACGACCGTGGCCGCCGCGCGCGCCTACCGCGATCGCATTCTGGCGGCGGTCCCGCAGGGTCACAACTTCACTCCGCTGATGACCTGCTATCTGACCAACTCTCTGGCGGCCAGTGAACTGGTCAACGGCTTTGAGCAAGGGGTGTTTACTGCCGCCAAGCTGTATCCGGCCAACGCCACCACCAACTCCAGCCACGGCGTCAGCGACGTGACCGGCATTTACCCGCTGTTCGAACAGATGCAAAAAATCGGCATGCCTTTGCTGATCCACGGCGAAGTGACCGACCCTGCCGTCGATATCTTCGACCGCGAGGCGCGCTTTATCGAGCAGGTGATGGAACCGATCCGCCAGCAGTTCCCGGAGCTGAAGATCGTCTTCGAGCACATCACCACCAAAGAAGCGGCGCAATATGTGCAGGCAGGCAATCGCTTCCTTGGCGCCACCATCACGCCACAGCACCTGATGTTCAACCGCAACCACATGCTGGTCGGCGGCATTCGCCCACACCTGTTCTGCCTGCCGATCCTCAAGCGCAATGTCCATCAGGAAGCGCTGCGTCAGGCGGTCGCCAGCGGCTCGGATCGTTTCTTCCTCGGTACCGACTCCGCGCCGCACCTCAAGCATCGCAAAGAGTCCAGCTGCGGCTGCGCCGGCTGTTTCAACGCGCCGAATGCCATCCCGGCTTACGCCGCGGTGTTCGAACAGCTCGGCGCGCTGGCGCACTTTGAGGCCTTCTGCTCGCTCAACGGCCCGCGTTTCTATGGCCTGCCGCTCAACGAAGACTTCATCGAGCTGCAGCGCGTGTCGACCACCCAGCCGGAAGAGATCGCCCTGGGCAATGAATCCGTGATCCCCTTCCTGGCCGGTGAAACCCTGCACTGGTCGCTGAAAGACTGATATTTTTTCTTCGCCCTCTTGCCCCCGCACTCGGTTAACTGTATAAATAAACAGTAAATCGCTTCGGGGGCAATTATGCGTGTTGAAGTCACTATAGATAAAACCCGGCCGCTGCCGTCGGGCGCCATTGAGGCGCTGACCGGTGAACTGGGCAAACGGGTCAATCGCCAGTTTCCAGACGCCGTCGTGCACGTACGTTATGCCGGCGCCAACGGGCTCTCCGTGCTGGGGGGCGCCAAAACCGACCGGGATCTGATCGAGGAAATCCTTCAGGAAACCTGGGAAAGCGCGGACGAGTGGTTCAGCGCAGAATAACACTGCAATGCTGTTTTTGCCGGGGGTCGCTCTCCGGCTTTTTTGTTTCTGGCGCCCAGCCCATTCATCGCTTACCCTTACTCTGGAACAAAATCCGCCTCAGCGCTGTATTTAACGCAAAGGAGTAAGCATGGCCCCGGACAAGGTGAAATCCGAAGACGCAATGACGTTTGGCGAACTGCTGGCGTTGATTGCCGATCAGAAAAGGCGCTTGAACGTACTGGAAGTGGCTTTCTCTTATCTGGCCTTCAGCCTGGATGACAAAGCCAACCAGCGGCTGATCCACAGCCTGAAGCTGGAATCGCACAGCCAGAATCGCGACGCCGAAACGCAAAAGCATTTCGCCCATTTGGCCGAAGAGCTGGAAAAATGTCTGTATGGTGCATCGCCACCTGCCGACGCGGAATAACGCGCCGCGCTGTACTCACCCACTGCAACACATACAAATTTGTAGAATAATTGCTCAAATAAATATTTATTTTGCAAATTTTGGTGACAACCCCCTCCACCGATGAAAGCGGATGCGTATACTGTAATTGCTCTCATGATGATGAGCCGCATTGATCCTCGTTAGTCACTCACGGTAGTTACTACTCAATAAGGGGTCTTTATGGACAGAAATGATGAAGTAATTCAGACGCACCCGCTTGTCGGTTGGGATATCAGTACTGTCGACGTTTACGACGCCATGATGATACGCCTTCATTACCTGTCTTCACTAGACCAAACGCCCGAAGAAGCCCAAGTAGACAGAACGCTTTGGCTGACCACAGATGTCGCCCGTCAATTAATCAATATCTTAGAGGCCGGCATCGCCAAGATTGAAGCTACGGATTATCAGGATCTTGATCGCAGAAAACATTGATTCATCGTCCCCTAACCCCTAAGGCGCCGCGCCCCATTCCCGGCGCCTTTTTCTTTGCCCTTCGCCGTTCAATCAGTGCATTGCGCCCGCCAACCTTTTATCATGGGGCGATAAGAAATCGCTATCAGAGAGGGTCGGCACGTGGAATATGATTTGATTGTGGTGGGCAGCGGTTCAGTCGGCGCAGCGGCAGGGTATTACGCAACCCGCGCCGGCTTGAAAGTGCTGATGATCGACAGCGCCATTCCCCCGCACCGCAACGGCAGCCATCACGGCGATACCCGCATCATCCGTCACGCTTACGGCGAAGGTGAAAAGTACGTGCCGCTGGTGCTGCGCGCGCAGGCGTTGTGGAATGCGCTGATTCAACATTCCGGCGAGGAACTGTTCCAGTCGTGCGGCGTACTCAACCTGGGGCCGCAGCACTCCGAATTCATTCGCAATGCTCAGCAGAGCGCGCAAAAATTCCGCCTGAACGCGCAAACCCTCAGCGCCGAACAGATTGCTCAACGCTGGCCGGAATTCCGCACGCCGGAAGGTTACGTCGGCGTTTTCGAGCCGGACGCCGGCTTCCTGCGTTCCGAACTGGCGGTGGCCAGCCTGATCAAGCTGGCGAAAGAGGCCGGCTGCAGCCAGTTGTTCAACTGCCCGGTCAGCGCGGTGGAGCCTATCGATGGCGGCGTTGCAGTCGTCACCGGCGAAGGGCGCTTCACGGCGCGAAAAGCGGTGGTCACCGCCGGCACCTGGGTGAAAGCGCTGTTGCCGCAGCTGCCGGTTGCGCCATTGCGCAAGGTATTCTCCTGGCATCAGGCGGATGGCCGCTACAGCGTGAACAATCGCTTCCCGGCCTTTACCGTTGAAGCGCAAGACGGCACGCACTATTACGGCTTCCCGGCGGATAACGACGGCCTGAAAGTGGGCAAACACGACGGTGGCCAGCCGATGGATGCCCCCGAGCAGCGTAAACCTTTCGGCAGCCACGCCAGCGACGGCACCGAAGTCTTCACCTTCCTGCGGCAGTTTTTACCGGGTGTAGGCGTATGTTTACACGGCGAAGCCTGCAGTTATGACATGAGCCCCGACGAAGACTTTATTATCGATACCCTGCCGGAGTGCGATCGTCTGATGGTCATCAGCGGATTGAGCGGCCACGGCTTCAAGTTCGCCAGCGCACTGGGCGAGATTGCCGCGCTGTTCGCGCAGGACAAAGCGCCGCCGGTCGACGTCTCCAGCTTTGGTCTGAAACGATTTAGCTAAGCAAAGGCTGTCGCTGTCCTGGTTCCCGTCGAGCCCTGGGCAGCGAAATCCGACGGTTACAATTTCTTAACCTGCTAACTCTTTTAAATACCAAGTAAAAATTCTTATAACGGAAATTTCTTGCATTCAGCAGTTGAATTTCCGAATTGAACACTTGCAGTGTAAGTCCTATTTTACAGAAGATATGCTCCATCGGCTTTCAACAAGGACGTCACCATGAAACTACTTGTCGTGGACGAATGCTGCTTCACCCGGGTCGGTATAGCCAGCTACTTTGCTGATAGTGGGATTACGACGATCAAGTGCTGCCACAGCATTGAGTGCGCTACGCCGCTGTTGGCCAGCTTTCAGCCGAGCCACATTCTGGTGAACCTCAGCAACCAGTGCCGCTATAACGAAGCGGACGCACAGCTGCTGGCGTTTATGGAGGCCAGCCAGTCTGCCTTGATGTTTATCTATCTCGATACGCCTTACCCTTATAGCGAAACGCCAATGCGCATCGCCGATAACGCGTTTCTGTTCAATAAAAGCATTCTGCCGCTCACCTTGCGCACGCTGCGCGAAAATCCGCTGGCGCTGGCCGATGACGGCGAAGAGCGTTCCCTGTTCAGCCCGCAGGAACTGACGGTGATGAAATATTGGATGGCGGAGATGCCCAACTACCGCATCGCGAAAAAGCTGCAAATTAGCTCGCATACGGTGTACGTGCACAAGCGCCACATCACGGAGAAGATCTACGCGCGCAACCGGCTGGAATTCTACTCGTTGTATAACGTGCTGCGTTATTTCTACCCGCCGAACACGCCTACGAACTCGACGCCGTTGGCGCTGCTGGCGGTATGACATCAAGCCTGCGATAACGCAGGCTTTTTTATCGCCATTCTTCCAGCACTCATGCGCGGCGCGCTATAAAAGACGCCGAGAAAAGGACTATAATCAAAGGTCTCTTTCTTCTGGCGGCTGAAATGTTAAACCGAATACTGGCGGCTATCGTCAACAACGTGCGTGAGCACCTGGTGCTGTATCTTTGCCTGTGGCTGGTGCTGCTGGCGCTGGATGTCTACTTTTTCTTCGTGCTGTAACCCATGCCGTCGTCATTTCCCCGATTGAGCTTCAACCGCTTCGGCGATCCCGCCCAGGTGCTGACGCTGCAGCAGGTGAACAGGCCGCCGCTGCGCCCCGGCCGGCTGCTGCTGCAGATGCGCTATGCCCCGATCAATCCTTCCGACCTGATCCCGATTCACGGCCAATACGCGCACCGTATCGCCCTGCCGCAGGTGCCGGGCTATGAAGGCGCAGGCGTCATCGTCGATCCGCAGAGCGGGCGCTCGACCGGCCGACGCGCGCTGGCGGTAGCGGGTGACGGCAGTTGGCAAACCTTCGTCACGCTGCCTGAGGATCGGGTGGTGTGGGTGCCGGACGACATCGACGACAACGACGCGGCACAGATTTACATCAACCCGCTCACCTGCTGGGTGCTGCTGACGCAATGGCTGCCGCTCAACGCCGGCGACGTGCTGCTGCTCAACGGCGGCGGCTCCGCCGTTAGCCTGCTGTTGGCGCAGCTGACGGCGCTGCGTGGTATTCGTCTGGCGGTGGCGGTGCGCAACGCCGCCCATCGCCAGGCGCTGCTGGCCGCCGGCGCCTGGCGCGTTATCGAAGCGCCGCAGCTGGCGCAGATGACCCATTTTGGCGCCCGCGCCGCCATCGACTGCATCGGCGGAGAAGACGGATTGCAGCTGGCGCGAGCGGTTCGCTCCGGCGGCGATTTCGTGGCGCTGGGCCTTTTAGGCGGGCGCCAGGTGGACTGGCGGCGCGTAGTGGATGAGTTAAAGCTGCGCGCTTCGCTGTTCCACCTGCGTAAATGGAATGCGCATGCGGCGCCGGCGCAGTGGCAAACGGCGTTTTATCAGCTATTCCAGCTGCTGCGCCGCGGCCAGCTGGCGCTGCGCCCGCCCGCCGCGATTTACCCTCTGCATCAGTACGCAGCGGCGCTGCAACACGCCGCGCAGCCCGGCGTCAACGGAAAAATCTTCCTCACTCCGGCGCCGCCGGAGGCTGGCGCGGCGGGCGGCCGTCCCCCAGGATAACCGCCAGCCGATAGCCGCCCTCGGTGGTCTCCAGCGCGATGCGCGCCACGATCGTCAGCGGCACCGACAGCAACATGCCCACTGGGCCGAGCAGCCAACCCCAAAAGATCAGCGACAGGAACACCACCAGCGTCGACAGCCCCAGCCCGCGCCCCATCACCCGCGGTTCGAGGATATTGCCGATCACCATGTTGACAGCGATAAAGCCGCCCGCCACCACCAACGCATCGCCCAATCCGTTGAACAGCAGCGCCTGAATCAACGGTGGAATGGCGGCCAATACCGAGCCGATATTGGGGATATAGTTGAGCAGAAACGCCAGCAGCCCCCAGATAAAGGCGAAGCGCACCCCGACCGCCGCCAGGAAGATCCAGACGATCACGCCGGTGGCCAGGCTGATGATGGTTTTAATCACCAGATAGCGCGTCACGCCGTCCAGCGCCCGCCGCATCGCGGCGAGGCCTTCGTTCGGCTTATCCAACGCCTGCTGCAGCTTATAAGGCAGCAGCTGCACTTCAAACAGCATAAACACCACGGTCATCAGCAGCAGGAAGACGTTGGTCATGGCGCCAGACAGGTGCCCCAGCATGCGGGTAACCAGATTCATCGCCGCGCTGGGATCGACATACTGCAGCATCGCTTCGCTGGAGAGGCTGATATTGAAGCGATCGGCGTAATGCTGCAGCTCGCACAGTTTCTCGATCATCATGCCGCGGTACTGCGGCAGCGAGCGGGCGAACTCGTTCAGCGAAGCGCCCAGCATGCCGATAAACAGCATCACAACCACGATCACCGCCGTCACCAGCAGCGTCACCCCAAGGATGCGCGGCACCCGGCGGCGTTCCAGCATCGTCACCAGCGGGTTCAGCACCATGGCGAGGAATACCGCCAGTAGAAACGGCACCACGATGTCGGCGGCGGCTTTCACCCCGGCCAAAATGATCACCAACATCGCCAACAGGACGGCCAAACGCAGGCTGCTGTCGGTTACTCGGGTTCGGCCCATGACGTTTCCTTGTTATTTCACTGGGTTAACCGGCCACAAAGAGCCGACTCTTGGCGCTAATGGTAGCAAAGTCGGCCGTCACGCCGCAGAGGATTTAGCGTAACCGTTCGAATAATTTAATCTTTCCGCCCTGCTCTTCGCCGCAAGAAATAGGCATAACCTTTGCCAACCAATAATCCCGCCCAGCAATCCATAAACGGTTTACGTAAAATGACAAAAGCTGACATTAATAGATAATAAGCCTAATTTTCAACAACTAGCATAATCGCCACGTGAAAGAAATCATATCATCTTCAACGATTTATCTGATGAACTCCGAACATCTCAAACAAATTCACTGACTAATATTTCTAAGAAGTAACATAGTTAAATTTATTATTGATTTTATGTTTCCTAAAGTTTAATTATTGCAGCCAGCCAATCGGTAATCGAAGGAAACAGGATGCTCTGGAAAAATACCGCCGATCGTTTCGGCCATGTGTCAGTGTTGATCCACTGGCTGGTGGCGCTGACGGTGTACGGCATGTTCGCCCTCGGCCTGTGGATGGTCACGTTGGGCTATTACGACGTCTGGTACCACCAGGCGCCGGAGATCCACAAAAGCATCGGCACGCTGCTGTTCATCGTGATGGTGATCCGCGTGATCTGGCGCTTTGTCTCGCCGCCGCCCAAGCCTCTGGCCAGCTATGGCCGCCTCACTCGCGTCAGCGCCATTCTCGCGCATCTGGCGCTGTATGCCGTGCTGTTCGGCATTCTGATCAGCGGCTATCTGATCTCGACCGCCGACGGCCAACCGATCAGCGTATTCGGCTGGTTCGACGTACCCGCCACCGTGACCGGCATGGCGGAACAGGCCGACACCGCCGGCGCCATACACCTTTACCTGGCCTGGGCCGTGGTAGTGCTCTCGGTACTGCACGGGCTGGCCGCGCTTAAACATCACTTTATCGATCGTGATGTCACTTTGAAACGGATGCTGGGTAGCAGCGCCGATTAACCTTTGGATTTATGGAGATTGCTATGTTGAAAAAGACCGTATTGGGCCTGACCGCAGGCGCCCTGCTGCTGAGCGCCGGTTCCGCACTGGCGGCGAACTACAAGATCGACAAACAGGGCCAGCACGCCTTTATCGAGTTCCGCATCCAGCACCTGGGTTACAGCTGGCTGTACGGCAGCTTTAAAGACTTCGACGGCGGCTTCACCTTCGACGAAAAAGATCCGTCCAAGGACAAAGTCAACGTGACCATCAATACCGCCAGCGTCGACACCAACCACGCCGAGCGCGACAAGCACCTGCGCAGCGCCGAGTTCCTCAACGTGGAGAAGAACAAGCAGGCCAAGTTTGAATCCACCGAAGTGAAGAAAAGCGGCGACGGTTATGCGGTGGTCGGCAACCTGACGCTGAACGGCGTGACCAAACCGGTTACGCTGGACGCCAAACTGATTGGCCAGGGCAACGATCCGTGGGGCGGCTACCGCGCCGGCTTTGAAGCCAACGGCAAGATCAAACTGAAAGATTTCGGCATCACCACCGATCTGGGCCCGGCGTCGCAAGACGTTGAGCTGATCATCTCCGTAGAAGGCGTGCGCGAGAAATAAGTAAAAAAGCCCGGCTTGGCGACCGGGCTTCTCATTTCCTCAGGCTCAGCGGGCTGGGCCTTCTTCTTCCGGTGCCGGAATGTGCATCGTAGTCTGCAACAGGCCTTTCGACTTATTGAAGATCTTGACGCCGTTTTCACGGCCGGCACGGCGCGCGCGCTGCTCTTCGCGCGGCAGCTTCAGCTCTTCGCGGCAAATCTCGCTGCAGCACCCTTCAAACTTGGCGGCGCAGCTCGGGCACTGAATGAACAGCAGGTGGCAGCCGTCGTTTTTGCAGTTGGTGTGGGTATCGCACGGCGCCCCGCACTGGTGGCAGTTGGCGATCACATCCTCGGAAATGCGCTCGCCCATGCGCTCATCGAACACGAAGTTTTTGCCGATAAACTTCAGCGGCAGCCCCTGCTCTTTCGCTTTGCGGGCGTACTCGATGATCCCGCCTTCCACGTGGTAGATGTTTTTAAAGCCGTTGTGCAGCATATAGGCGCTGGCTTTTTCACAGCGAATGCCGCCGGTGCAGTACATGACGATGTTTTTGTCTTTGCTGTCCTGCAGCATCTCCACCGCCATCGGCAGCTGATCGCGGAAGGTATCCGACGGCACCTCGATGGCGTTTTCGAAGTGACCGACTTCGTACTCATAGTGGTTGCGCATGTCGACGAACACCGTATTCGGATCGTCGATCATCTGATTGACGCGATCGGCCTGCAGATATTCGCCGACGTTGCTTGGGTCAAAGCTCTCGTCATCGATGCCGTCGGCCACGATGCGCTCGCGCACCTTGAGGCGCAGCACCCAGAAGGATTTGCCGTCGTCTTCGAGCGCGATATTCAGGCGAACCTGATCCAGCGCCGGGTGCGAGGCGAACAGCGCGGCTTTGAACGCGTCGAAGTTATGCTGCGGCACGCTGATCTGCGCGTTGATGCCCTCTTTCGCCACGTAGATGCGGCCGAACACCTTCAATTTTTCGAACTGAACGTACAGGCTGTCGCGAAACGCTTTGGGATCGTCGATGGAGAAATATTTGTAAAAAGAAACTGTGGTGCGCGGCTCGGTTTCTGCCAGCATGCGCGCCTTCAGTTCCTCATTAGAAATTCGGTTATGTAACACTGGCATGGTGTACTTTCCTGTCTTTCGGGAGGTGACTGATTATCGCGCGCAGCCTGCCGGCCCGCGCGCGGCGCACATCATACCCGAAAAACCGCCGCCGCGCAGCCCTGGCGCAAACGCCCCGTTCAGCGTCCGCCGCCTTCGGTAAACGCGGAAGCCAGCATACCGAGCGCCATCATCACGCCGGCGAGCGCCAATATCGCGTTCACCTGCAGATGCGCGCCGACGCTGCTGACCGCCGCGCCCAAAACCAGCAGCCCCGCACTGATCCATGGTGCCAACATATTTACCCTCTGAATAATTACCAGCAATAATATCGCCATTATCTTTGGCAGGAAAGATTGTGGAAAAATTCGGCATTCGATGCATATTTAACGCCCAAAAAGGGATTTTAATGCGTTGTGTTTTCCCGGATCGCCAGAAAAATGCCACAATAGTCGCAAACAAACGGCAGAAACGAACCTTGCCGCCGAGCTCACCCGGCTGCCAGACCATGCTATGACTCTGTCATTACACTTAAACAACCGTATTCAAACAGAGAACCCATGACTCAAGTTCCTACTTTCAATCGTTCCTTATTGCACCCGCGCTACTGGCTGACCTGGGTCGGCATCGGCTTGCTGTATCTGCTGGTGTTGCTGCCTTATCCCGTCATCTACTGGCTCGGCACCTCGATTGGGCGATTTTCCATGCGCTTTCTCAAGCGACGCGTCGCTATCGCCCAGCGTAACCTCGAGCTCTGTTTTCCCGACATGCCGCAGGCCGAACGCGATGCGCTGGTGGTAAAGAATTTCGAATCGGTCGGCATGGGGCTGTTTGAAACCGGCATGGCGTGGTTCTGGCCCAACTGGCGCATCGAGCGCTGGTTCAAGGTCAGCGGCCTGGAGCACATCCAAAAGGCCCGCGACAACCAGCAGGGCGTGTTGCTGATTGGCCTGCACTTTTTGACGCTGGAGCTGGGCGCGCGCATCTTCGGCATTCACAACCCGGGCATCGGCGTTTACCGCCCGCACGACAACAAGCTGATGGACTGGCTGCAAACCTGGGGCCGCATGCGTTCCAACAAATCGATGCTGGATCGCAAAGACATCAAAGGCATGATCCGCGCCCTGAAACAGGGCGATATCATCTGGTATGCGCCGGATCACGACTACGGCCCGCGCAGCAGCGTATTCGTGCCGCTGTTCGCGGTAGACAAAGCCGCCACCACCACCGGCAGTTACGTGCTGGTGCGGATGGGCAAACCGGCGATCATTCCGTTCACCCCGCGCCGCCTGCCGGACGGCAAAGGCTATGAGCTGATCATGCAGCCGGCGGTGGAAAACTTCCCGCTGGATAACGAACTCGATGCCGCCGCCTTTATGAATAAAGTGGTGGAAAAAGAGATCCTGATGGCGCCGGATCAATACATGTGGCTGCATCGCCGCTTCAAGACCCGCCCGGAAGGCGAGCCTTCGCTCTACTGATAAAGCAAACCCGCCGCCGGCGGGTTTTTTATTGCGCGCCTCTTGAGAATCGACGGCGAGGGTGGGATGGTAAAGCCTTTGCCGCCAACCCCGGAGCCGCCATGTACATTGTCAGCCTGACCTACCATCGCCCGATCGCCGACGTCGACAGCCACCTTGACGGGCACATCGCCTGGCTTAAGAAATATTTTCAGGACGGCACCTTCATCGCCTCCGGCCGCAAGAATCCCCGCACAGGCGGCGTGATCCTGGCCAAGGGCATTGAGCGTGCGCGGCTGGACGCCATCCTGGCCGAAGATCCGTTTAACGCCGTGGCCCACTACGAGATCACTGACTTTAGCGCCACCACCACCGCCGCCGGTTTCGAGGCGCTGGCCGGCCTATAAAACGCTGAAAATTCCGCGCGCCAAGCGCGGAATAAGGTTTAAGCGTCATTTTTAAAACTTTATTTCATTTTTCGCCCTATTTCCGTCCTCTGGTTTGCCGTAGCCGCGCCGGCGGCGCATACTTATCAGGCTAACTTTCACGTTTTGCCCTTCATCTTTTTGCCGCCGGCAAAACGCGTCACCTTTCGGCAATGGACATTTATGGCTTCGGCAGCAGAACCCGTTAACTGGAAACGCAACCTTTTCGTCGCCTGGGTAGGGTGCTTTCTCACCGGCGCCGCCTTCAGCCTGGTGATGCCGTTTCTGCCGCTGTACGTCGAGACCCTGGGCGTAACCGGCCATCAGGCGCTCAACATGTGGTCCGGTCTGCTGTTCAGCATTACCTTCCTGTTTTCCGCTATCGCCGCGCCGTTCTGGGGCGCCCTGGCCGACCGACGCGGCCGTAAACTGATGCTGCTGCGCTCCGCCCTGGGCATGGCGATCGTCATGGTGCTGATGGGCATGGCGCAAACGGTCTGGCAGTTTCTCGCGCTGCGGGCGGTGCTGGGGTTGCTCGGCGGGTTCATTCCCAACGCCAACGCGCTGATCGCCACCCAGGTGCCGCGCAACCGCAGCGGCTGGGCGCTCGGCACCCTGTCTACCGGCGGCGTCGGCGGTGCGCTGGTCGGCCCGTTGATCGGCGGCCTGCTGGCCGATCTGTACGGCCTGCGTCCGGTGTTTTATATCACCGCCGCGGTGCTGTTCGTCTGCTTCGTGCTGACGCTGCTGTATGTCAAAGAGCAATTCACCCCGGTGCAAAAGCGCGACATGTTGCACGCAAAACAGGTGTTCGCCTCGCTGAAGAACCCGAAGCTGGTGCTCAGCCTGTTCGTCACCACCATGATCATCCAGATCGCCACCGGCTCAATTGCCCCGATCCTGACGCTGTATGTGCGCGATCTGGCCGGCGCGACCCATAATCTGGCGTTTATCAGCGGGCTGATCGCCTCGGTGCCCGGCGTCGCGGCATTGATGAGCGCCCCACGGCTGGGCAAGCTGGGCGATCGCATCGGCCCGGAACGCATTCTGGTCTTTATGCTGATCGTCTCGGTGCTGCTGCTGATCCCGATGGCGTTCGTGCAAACGCCGTGGCAGCTCGGCGTACTGCGCTTTCTGCTGGGGGCGGCCGACGGCGCGCTGCTGCCGGCGGTACAGACGCTGTTGATTTATAACTGCACCAATCAGGTCGCCGGCCGAATTTTCAGCTACAACCAGTCGTTCCGCGACGTCGGCAACGTCAGCGGCCCGCTGCTCGGCGCCGCGGTCTCCGCCGGCTACGGTTTTCGCGCGGTCTTCGCCGTCACCGCTTTGGTGGTGCTGTTCAACGCCGGTTATTCCTGGTGGTGTCTGCGGCGGCGGCCGGGCTATATGCGGGAAGACACGCTGCAGGAAGAGCAATAGCTGCATTTATCGCCAATTTCCGCGATTGGCCGGATCAACCTCGCGTTTCCCCTACTTTTAATAATGCTTCCTGCGGGCCGGCGAATTTTCGCCCCACTCGGAACATTCTTACTACAACATCTTGTTTACCAACAATTAATTAACTTTCAGCGCATAAAACCCGCTGTCAATCATATTCCTGCCACAACCAACAGAAAAACCAGAAAAGGAGATGCTTGTCGACTTTTCGTCTAAAAAATGGGATACAGGTACTAGACAAAACCAACGACCAGTTATCAAATGGTTAAATAATATCATGCCAGATGTGAACCATCGGCCAAGTGAAGAAAAGGTCAGCACGCTTTCCACGGTTTATCAGCGTTGCAGCCGCGGTTTTGTCGGGTAATCCGCATTGGGCGGATCGCCTTCATTAAATACACATACAACCACAGTACGGGCTGCAGCCATGCAGCGCCTTTTTATTGGGAAATCGTTATGCAATCCTCTGTCAATAAGTCAGAAAGCCGGACCTTCTTCGGCCATCCCTATCCGCTGGGTTCTCTGTTCTTCACCGAAATGTGGGAGCGCTTTTCGTTCTACGGCATCCGTCCGCTGCTGATCCTGTTTATGGCCGCCACCGTATACGACGGCGGTCTGGGTCTGGCGCGCGAGAACGCGTCGGCGATCGTCGGCATCTTCGCCGGCAGCATGTACCTGGCGGCGCTGCCGGGCGGCTGGCTGGCGGACAACTGGCTCGGCCAACGCAAGGCCGTTTGGTACGGTTCGATTCTGATCGCCCTCGGCCACCTGTCGATCGCCCTGTCCGCGGTGATGGGCACCAACCTGTTCTTCATCGGCCTGATGTTCATCGTGCTCGGTTCCGGCCTGTTCAAGACCTGTATCTCGGTGATGGTCGGCACGCTGTACAAGAAAGGCGATGCGCGCCGCGACGGCGGTTTCTCGCTGTTCTACATGGGCATCAACATCGGTTCGTTCATCGCCCCGTTGATCTCCGGCTGGCTGATCAAGTCACACGGCTGGCACTGGGGCTTCGGCATCGGCGGTATCGGGATGCTGGTGGCGCTGGTGATCTTCCGCGTGTTCGCCGTCCCGGCGATGAAACGTTATGACCGCGAAGTGGGCCTGGATTCCACCTGGAACAGCCCGGTGGCGAAGAAAAAAGGCGTCGGCGCCTGGCTGCTGGCATTGGCGGTAGGCCTGGCTGCGGTCATCGTGCTGATCGCTCAGGGCACCATCGTCATCAACCCGGTCGAAGTAGCCAGCGTGCTGGTGTACGTGATCGCCGCGTCGGTCACCCTGTACTTCATCTATCTGTTCGCCTTTGCCGGCCTGAGCCGCAAAGAGCGCGCTCGCCTGCTGGTGTGCTTTATCCTGCTGATCTCCGCCGCGTTCTTCTGGTCGGCGTTTGAACAGAAACCGACCTCGTTCAACCTGTTCGCCAACGATTACACCAATCGCATGGTCGGCGGCTTCGAGATCCCGGCGGTGTGGTTCCAGTCGATCAACGCCCTGTTCATCATCCTGCTGGCGCCGGTGTTCAGCTGGGCCTGGCCTGCACTGGCGCGCAATAACGTGCGCCCGAGCAGCATTACCAAGTTCGTGATCGGTATCCTGTGCGCCGCCGGCGGTTTCGGCCTGATGATGCTGGCCGCGCAGAATGTGCTGAGCAACGGCGGCGCCGGCGTATCGCCGATGTGGCTGGTGGGCAGTATCCTGATGCTGACGCTGGGTGAGCTGTGCCTGAGCCCGATCGGCCTGGCCACCATGACGCTGCTGGCGCCGGAGAGAATGCGCGGGCAAATGATGGGGCTGTGGTTCTGCGCCAGCGCGCTGGGCAACCTGGCAGCCGGTCTGATCGGCGGTCACGTCAAGGCCGACCAACTGGATATGCTGCCGGATCTGTTCGCTCGCTGCTCAGTCGCGCTGCTGATCTGCGCCGCCGTGCTTATCGTGCTGATCGTGCCGATTCGCCGCATGCTGGAAAATACCCAGACCAAGAGCGCGCAGAAACCGGCGACCAGCGCCTGACGGATACCCCTTTTTTATCTCGCAAACCGGCGCTCAAGGCGCCGGTTTTTTTTATCCTTGCCAGGCCTGATGTTGCAGGACCACCCGGTAGCCGTCAGGATCTTCAAAGGTTTGCCCCGCCCTATCCCAATAGGGGTTATAGGCGGTGACAACCAGGAATCCCGCCGCCCGCATCCGCTCGCACGCGGCTCGCCATGCGTTCTCATCCGGCAGATAAAACACCAGCAGATGATCCTGCGTCGGCGCCTGCCCGACCCGCACCCCGCGATGCTGCGTGAACTCCAGATGGTAGGCATGCTGCGGATGGCCGATCATTATGCCGTCAAAGCCCTGATGATCGACAAACTCGCCCAGCTTTTCGAACCCCAGCCCGCGACAATACAGCGCGGCAATCTCTTGCAACCGATCGGTCGGGCGCGCGATGCGCAACACCGCCTTGGCTATCGACATGTACGCCTCCGCCTCATGATAATCTCATACAGCGCCATGCCCGCCAGCATCGCCAGCAGGAACGGCCATACCCGCTGTATCTCCGCCCCCGCCAACACCCAGGCGGGGCCAGGGCAAATGCCCGCGATGCCCCACCCGACGCCGAACAGCGCGCTGCCCGCCAGCAAACGGCGATCCGCACGCCCGGTGGCCGGGATCTGCAGCGGTTCGCCCAACAGGCTCCGCTCGCGTCGCCGCGCCCACAAGAAGGCCGGCGCCGCCACCGCGATCGCCCCAACCATTACCAGCGCCAGCGAAGGATCCCACTGGCCGGTAACGTCGAGAAACGCCAACACTTTGGCCGGATTAGCCATGCCGGCAACGATCAGCCCCAGACCGAAAATCACGCCGCTCAGCAGCGCCAACAGGGATTTGAACATCTCACCCTCCCAGCAGGTGGCGCATCAGCCACACGGTCATAAAACCCAGCAGCATAAACACCGCCGTGGCGGCCAGCGAACGCGGCGCCAGCCGCGCGACGCCGCACACGCCGTGCCCGCTGGTGCAACCGCTGCCCAATCGTGTCCCCACCCCCACCAACAGCCCTGCTACCGCCAGCCCGCCGCTGCCGGCCGCGATCTCAGCAGACGGCAAAGCCGCTGCGGCAGCATACAGCCAGGGGGAAATCAGCAACCCGCCAAGAAATGCGGCGCGCCAGCCCCGCTCGCGGCCACCCGCGCTCAATAAACCGCCGGTAATGCCGCTGATGCCGGCGATCCGGCCGTTGAACAGCAACAGCAGCGCCACCGCTGCGCCGATAATGGCTCCGCCCGCCAGCGCGGAATACGGCGTAAAGTGTTGCCAGTCAATGGTCATCGCGGTTCTCCGGCTGTGGGCAATAGAGTTGATACAGGGTATGGAGCAGCGCCAGCGCTTTAGCATCGGCCACCGCATAGTAAATCTGCTTGCCGGCGCGTCGGGTGGAGACCAATCCCTCCTCGCGCAGCACGCCAAGCTGCTGGGACAGCGTCGGCTGGCGGATATCCAGCGCCTGCGCCAGCTCGCTCACCGCCATCTCGCCCTGGCTGAGCCGGCACAGCAGCAGCAGCCGATCTTCGTTGCCCAAGGTGCGCAGCATCGCGCCAGCCTGCGCCGCCGCCTTGCGCATCGCGTCAATATCCATTGCTCCTCCATCAATTTATAAAATTATATAATATTATTTTATAAACCATTTCGCCGTACCGCGCCACAGACTGGTGTGAAACAGCGCCGCATGGCATGCTGTCTTCCCCCTTTTGCCGCGCGGAGCCTGCTTACGATGCTGTTGTTTCACGACGTTCTGCCGCCCGACCAGCCTGTCCGGCCGTTGGCCAAGGATTATCGCCACGGCGACAGCGAGCCGGATCACTACCATCACTGCGCGCAGCTGATTCACAGCCTGAGCGGCGTGGTGCAGGTCACGACACGGCTCGGCAGTTGGGTGGTGCCGCCCGGCCGCGGCGTCTGGGTGCCGGCTAAGGTGGTGCACAGTCTGCGCATTACCGGCCAGGTGGCGGCCAGGACGCTGTTCGTCGATCCGCTGGCGCGCGCCGATCTGCCGGCCCAGTGCCAGGTGGTGCAGGTTTCTCCGCTGCTGCGCGAGTTGATTATCTGTGCGATGGAGATTGCGCCCGATTACCCGAGCGGCGGACGCGATGAGCGCGTCATGGAACTGATTCTGGATGAGTTGCGGATGCTGCCGATCCTGCCGCTGCACCTGCCTGAACCGCGTGAGGCCTCGCTGCTCGCCCTGTGCCGCCATATCCAGGCTACGCTGGCGCAGCCCTGGACGCTGGAACAGGCGGCCGCTCATCTCAGCGTCAGCGGACGCACCCTGTCGCGGCGCTTCCAGCGCGAAACCGGGCTGCATTTTAGCGATTGGGTGCGACGCGCCCGTTTGCTGGCGGCGCTGAACGCGCTGGCGACCGGCCGCTCGGTGTTGGAAGTGGCGCTGGATCTCGGCTATGACAGCCCCAGCGCGTTCAGCGCCATGTTTCGTCGAGTGCTGGGGGTCGCGCCCAGCGACTATTTCAGCCCGGCCGCGCCGACGTTGACGCCAGATAGCGCCCGGCGACGTTGAGCAGCGCCTGCAGCGAGGCGCTGGCGGAGTCGACGTCGATGCCAACGCCGTAGGTCGCCTCACCCTGCGGCAACGAGCAGCGAATATAGGCCACCGCCCGGCTGTCGCTCTGGTGCCCCAGCGTATGCTCGTGGTAATCCTCGATCGCCAGCGGCAAGCCGAAGCGCTGGCGCAGCGCATCCACCGCGCTGGAAAGCAGGCCATTGCCGGCGCCCTGCAGCCGCAGCGGCTCTCCCTCACAGGCAACCCGCGCATTGAAGCTGTAGGCCTCTACGCCGTGGCTTTCCGTCTGGTAGCTCAGCAGCTGCAAGCGCGGTTGCTCCACCAGCCCATAGGTGTCGCGGAATAAGCGCCACAGCTGCGCGCCGCTCATTTCCTTGCCGCTGCCGTCGGTCGCGCGCTGCACCACCTGGCTGAAATCAATCTGCAAACCGCGCGGCAACGCCAGCCCGTGATTTTGTTCCAACAGCCAGGCGGCCCCGCTTTTGCCGGACTGGCTGTTGACCCGGATCACCGCCTCATAGCTGCAGCCGACATCGGCGGGATCGAGCGGCAGGTAAGGCACCTGCCACCAGCCATCCTGGCGCTGGCGCTGGGCGGCGAAGCCTTTTTTAATCGCATCCTGATGCGAACCGGAGAAGGCGGTAAACACCAACTCGCCGGCATAAGGATGGCGAGGGTGCACCGGCAGCTGATTGCACAGCTCCACCACCTCCACCACCTGCTTCAGGCGGCTGAAGTCCAGGCCCGGCGCCACGCCCTGGGTATAGAGATTCAACGCCAGCGTAACCAGATCGACATTGCCGGTGCGCTCTCCGTTGCCGAACAGGCAGCCTTCGACCCGATCGGCGCCGGCCAACAGCGCCAGCTCCGCGCAGGCCACGCCGGTGCCGCGATCGTTATGCGGATGCACGCTGATCGTTACATCGGCGCGGCGGCTGAAGTGGCGACAGAACCATTCAATCTGATCGGCATACACGTTGGGCGTGCTCACTTCCACCGTCGCCGGCAGATTGATGATCATCGGCCGCTGCGGCCCCGGTTGCCACACCGCCGCCACCGCTTCGCAGATCTCCAGCGCGAACGCCAATTCAGTAAAACAGAAGGTTTCCGGCGAATACTCGAAGCACCAGGCGGTATCGGGCTGTGCCTCGCACTGCCGGCGAATGCGCCGCGCGCCGTTCACCGCCAGCGCCACGGTGGCGGCCTTATCCTGGCGGAACACGATGTCGCGAAACATCGGCGCCGTGGCGTTGTACAGATGCACGATAGCCCGTGGCGCCCCCTGCAGCGCCTCGAAGGTGCGGTCGATCAGATCGTCGCGCGACTGCGTCAGCACCTGAATCGTGACGTCGTCCGGGATCAGCTGCTCGTCAATCAGCGTGCGCACAAAATCGAAATCCGTTTGCGACGCCGAAGGAAAAGCCACTTCAATTTCTTTAAAACCACACTGCAACAGCAATTGATAGAACTCGCGCTTGCGCGCGTTATCCATCGGCTCCGCCAGCGCCTGGTTACCGTCGCGCAGATCGCTGGAGCACCAGCGCGGCGCCTGCCGCAGCGTACGCGCAGGCCATTGGCGGTCCGGCAACGCCACCGGCGGGAAGGGTCGATATTTGCTTGAAGGGTCGATTAACATGGGCTTCTCCTGACGCCTGAGTGAACGATAACGCCATTATTTCCCGCCCTCGCCGCCTCTTCTCCCGCTTTGCGGACAACCATCGTCGCAATGCGGACAACAAAAAAATTTGCATCCTGCGCCAGTGAGACAACAATTAGGTTTGACGTTTCCCCCACCGCACCGGCAGTGCCGCCGGGCGCTCTACTCTCATTGTCAACGGAGGCGAACATGAGCCTGTATGCAACCCTGGAAGAAGCCATCGAGGCCGCACGCGAAGAGTTTATCGACACCGCCGAAGCCGGCGGCGATGACGAACCGCCGGTGCCGCAGCAGTTCAATCTGCAAAAGTACGTGATGCAGGATGGCGACACGATGTGGCAGGCCGAGTTCTTCGAGGAAGAAGGCGAAGCGGTGGAATGCCTGCCGCTGCGCAGTGGTGCGGCGGCGCAGGCGATCTTCGACGGTGACTACGACGAGGTGGAGATCACCGCCGAGTGGATAGATGAAAACACCCTGTACGAATGGGAAGAAGGCGACTTCCAGCTCGAGCCGCCGCTGGATACCGAAGAAGGCCAGGCCGCGGCCGATGAATGGGATGAACGTTAACCCGCACTACGCACTCATCGCCAAGGAGGCAGCATGGATATTCGCCGGGCTCGCCCCACCGACTACCCCGCCATTTTGCAGCTGCAGGGGGAAAACGTGCCGGAAGCGCTCGACGAGCGCCAAAAACGGCAGGGATTTATCGTATCGCGCATGAATGAGGCGCAGCTGGCGGCGATCAACCGCGGCATCGGCATACTAGTGGCTGAACAGGAAAACCAACTGGCGGGCTTTGTTTGCCTGATGCCCGCCGACGTGCAACCGCGCCCGCCGGTGGTGGACGCGATGCTGGCGACGCTCGCCACGCAATCCTTCGCCGGACGCGCGCTGAATGAACTGCGGGTATTTCTCTACGGCCCGGTCTGCCTCGCCGCCGCCTGGCGCGGCAAAGGCGTGCTGAAGCGCCTTTACGCCGCGGTCAAAGCGCATACCAGCCATGACTACGACGTGGGCGCGCTGTTTATCGACGACGACAATCCGCATTCGTTGGCCGCTCACGTGCAAGGGCTGGGCATGACGGCGCTGGCGCCTTTCCATTGCGGGCAGAAAGGCTATCAGCTGGTGGTGTTCGCCACCCGCTGAGCGGGTTTATTCATAGGGGCCGTGCTGCGCATCGAACGGCAGCATAAAGGTGTCCACCACCATCGACAGCGGCACGTCTATCACCGTGACGTAGCGCCAGGGCGTATCGCGCAGATCCCACTGCACGCCGGGATAGTACTGGTGGCCATGCCCCGCGCCGGGCACGGTGCGGCTGATAATGCTGCCACAGCCGGTCAGGGCCATCACGCCGGCCGCCACGCAGGCCAGCCGAAGGTAGGAAGAGAGATTCACAACATTGACTCTGAGCAAGGGGGTTGTTTCGCGAGTGAACAACGCATCGGCCGCAGTCTACCACAGTTCCCTTTCTCCGCCGGCACCGGCGCACGTAAGCAAAAGGTAAAAAAAACGGGGAATGCGCCATGCGCATTCCCCGTCTGGGCGTTGCCGTTCAGCGATTAACGCCGGCCCGTTGGGTGCGCCAGCGGGTTGTGCGGCAACTGCTGATAGTGCTCACGCCAGGCGGCGCCTTCCGGCAACAGCCAGACGCGCTGGTGCAGACGAGCCAGCGTGACCGGATCGCTCAGCAGCTCCAGACGTTTGCCCTTCGCCAGCGTCTCCGGCCCCAGCTGCAGCGCTTCGTTCACCCGCTCCTCGCGGTTGCGATCGAGCGTCGCGCGCAGATGGTGACGCGCCGTCGCCAACGCCGTCGCCAGCGCGTTGAAGGACGGGTTGACCACCGCATGCATAAAGCCGTTGGTCAGCGCGCGATTGCGGTTGAGATGCAGGTATTCTTCCGTCGCCAACAGCTCACGCGGCGGGTTGTACTCTTCCGGGATCAGGAACAGCTTGGCGCGTTTGCTCTTCATGCCCAGCGTCGCGCGGCTTGACAGCACCGACACGAACGGCGACAGGATCAGCGAGAACACGATCGGCGCCAACCACCACAGGAAGCGCAGATCCAGCCACGCCATGCCACCGGCCCACACCAGGCCCAGCAACATCTGCGAGCCATGGCGGCGGAAGGCTTCGCCCCACGGCGTATCGTCGTCGTCACGCTGCGGCGAATTCCACACCACTTCCCAACCGAGGAAGGCGCTCACTACGAACACGGTATGGAACAGCATGCGCACCGGCGCCAGCAGCACCGAGAACAGCATTTCCATCAGCATCGAAATGAACAGACGGAACGCCCCGCCGTACTCTTTCGCGCCCTTGGCCCAGATCAGCACGATGCTGAGCAGCTTCGGCAGGAACAACAGCACCAGCGTGGTGGAGAACAGCGCTATCGCCAGCTCGGGCCGCCACTGCGGCCAGACCGGGAACAGCTGCCGCGGCTGCAGGAAGTATTGCGGTTCCATCAGGGTGTGCACCACCTGCAACGCGGTGGAGAGCGCCAGGAACATGAACCACAGCGGCGCCGACAGGTAGGACATCACGCCGGTGAGGAACACCGCGCGGTGCACCGGGTGCATGCCCTTCACCAGGAACAGGCGGAAGTTCATCAGGTTGCCGTGGCACCAGCGACGGTCGCGTTTCAGCTCGTCCAGCAGGTTTGGCGGCAGCTCTTCGTAACTGCCCGGCAGATCGTAAGCGATCCACACGCCCCAACCGGCGCGGCGCATCAGCGCCGCTTCAACGAAGTCGTGCGACAAGATTGAACCGGCGAAGGAGCCTTCGCCCGGCAGTGGCGCCAGCGCACAGTGCTCGATAAACGGCTTCACGCGGATGATGGCGTTATGGCCCCAGTAGTGCGACTCGCCCAGCTGCCAGAAATGCAGGCCGGCGGTAAACAGCGGCCCGTAAACGCGGGTAGCGAACTGCTGCACGCGCGCATACAGGGTATCCATGCCGGACGCCTTCGGCGCGGACTGGATGATGCCGGCGTTCGGGTTGGCTTCCATCAGACGCACCAGCCCGGTGAGGCATTCGCCGCTCATCACGCTGTCGGCGTCCAGGATCACCATGTAGCTGTACTCACCGCCCCAACGACGGCAGAAGTCGTCGATGTTGCCGCTCTTGCGTTTGACGCGGCGACGGCGACGGCGATAGAAGATGCGGCCGTGGCCGTCGACATCGCGGCACAGCTCCATCCACGCCTTTTGCTCCGCCACGCAGATGTCCGGATCGTAGCTGTCGCTCAAGACGTAAATATCGAAGTGTTCTAGCTGACCGGTCGCGGCGACGGACTCATAGGTCGCACGCAGGCCGGCGAACACGCGTTCGACGTCTTCGTTACAGATCGGCATGATCAGCGCGGTGCGGTGCGCCGGATTGATCGGCTCATCGCCCTTGATGGTGGAAGAAATGCTGTATTTGTCCTTGCCGATCAGCAGCTGCAGGAAGCCCATCAGCGCGGTCCAGAAACCGGCCGAGACCCAGCAGAACAGTACGGCGAACAGGATCAGAATGCCGGTTTGCAGCACATATGGCAGCAGCTGCAGCACCGACTGCATCAGATCCTGATCCAGCATGGCGATAGGATCGATCAGCGCCCAGCCCTGATAAGGCAAGATGGTTTTCATGTACCAGGTGGCGATGCCGGTTTGCACCAGCATCAGCACCAGCAGCACATAACGGCGCATGGAGCCGACGGTACGCCAGCGGTTCTCGGCCTCGGCCTCCTCTTTGGTGGCGTGCCGGTTGTGCGGCGAACGCCCCAGCAGAGAATCCCAGAAGCGCGCCACCGGGTTGGTGCGCCAGGCTTCCGGGAACATGGTGGTTCGTTTGATCGGCGGCGTCGCCTTCAGAATGGCGCGCCCTTCGGCGTCGGTATCGAAGTCGTCATCGCTGACCGCATCCGGCCAGGCGTTTTCGATACGCGGTTTGACCGAGGCCAGCGCCACGTCATCCGCCGACAGGCTATTGACGTTGGCGTCGGCGGCGCCCATCTGCCGATGGAGCGCCTCCAGTGCCTGAGCGTCATCCGCCGTTTGAGGGTTGAGCGCCTCCGACCGCTCGGCGGTCAGAGGCAGCGCCGCAAGATAATCCTGGGCGGGTTGAGTAGGCTTATTCATTGGCAGGTAGCTGATAGCTCCAGGTTTCCGACAGAGTCTTATCGCCATTGACCAGCGCCGCGCGCATTTCTACCGGCTTCTTGTCGTCTTTCACTTTCAGACGCACCGTCAGGCGCCAGCCTTTGGTCACTGGGTTATAGCGGACGTTGTTTTCCACCATTTCACCGTTGTCGCCGATGCTGATCTGAGAGGCGACCGGGGTATTAGCGTCCAGCCCTTTCAGCACCGGGCCGACGAAGTCGACCAGGAAGGCCACGCTGCCGTCTGGCTCGCGAATCAGGTTGGACTGCTTCACGTCACCGGTCGAACGCATGGTGCGGGCCACATAGGCGATGTCCTGCGAATGCAGTTTGTCTTCATCGCGGGTGAAGTTCAGGCGGTAGCTCAGCGTCAGCGGCTTTTTGGCTTCCGGCAGCGTATCCGGCGTCCAGAACGCGACGATGTTGTCGTTGGTTTCATCCGCCGTCGGGATCTCCACCAGCTCAACCTTGCCTTTGCCCCAGTCGCCCTTCGGTTCGATCCAGGCGCTCGGACGCAGATCGTAACGATCGTCCAGATCTTCATATTCTTTGAAGTTGCGGCCGCGCTGCAGCAGACCGAAGCCTTTCGGATTCTCGACGGTATAGGTGCTGACGGACAGGTGTTTAGGATTGTTCAGCGGGCGCCAGATCCACTCGCCGTTGCCGGCATGGATAGACAGGCCGTTGGAGTCGTGCAACGCCGGACGATAGTTCAACGTCGGCGACGGTTGGTTCGGCCCGAACAGGAACATGCTGGTCAGCGGCGCCAGGCCCAGTTTGCCCACCTTGTCGCGCAGGAACACTTTGGACTCGACGTCCACGGTGGTGTCGCGGCCCGGGATCACCGTGAAACGGTAAGCGCCGGTGGCGCGCGGGGAATCCAGCAGCGCATAGATCACCAGGTGCTTGTCGCCCTGCTTCGGACGCTCAACCCAGAATTCGCGGAAACGCGGGAACTCTTCGCCGGACGGCAAAGCGGTATCGATGGCCAGGCCGCGAGCGGAAAGCCCGTAAACCTGCCCTTTACCCACCACGCGGAAATAGCTCGCGCCAAGCAGGCTCATGATCTCATCGTTTTTGTCGGCGCTGTTGACCGGGTAGAGCACCTTAAAGCCGGCAAAACCGAGATTTTTCACCGATTCAGGATCGTGTTTGACCGAACCGAAGTTGAAGTAATCCGGGCTGTACTTGATCTGTTTTACGCTGGTGGAGGTGACTTCATTGATTTTCACCGGCGTGTCGAAATACATCCCCTGATGATAAAACTCAAGCTTGAAAGGGGTTTTCAGCTTGCTCCAATAGGCTTTATCGTGATTGAACTGAATCTGCTGATAGTCTGCGAACTTCATCTCGCGGAACTGAGAAGGAAGGTTGCTCTTCGGGGCTTCGAAACCTTTCGCCGCCAGATCCTGCGCCTGCTTGGCCACATCATCAATAGAAAAGGCCCATGCCGGCGAACTGAACAGCGTGAACAATACGGTAGCACCTAACCAACGAACGCTCGCGGCGCGTGGTTGTCCGGATAATATATTAACTAGCACATCCCCCCCTATTCGTGTGCTCAAATCATTTAAATCCATATTAATGGATTACTCAGCTTTCCGACAACATGATAAATGGATGGTTCATGTTTACGGCTCATTGTTTAAGCAGCTGATGGAACACCAGCGTAGCAAGCCGCGCAACAAGACGCTATGGAAAAATGCGGGGGGCTATAGTAGGGTTCCGGATAACAATTTAACGTTTGACGACTTATTAAGCGTGTTAATGAACACTCGATTAAATCACCAGCGGTAATCTATGACTAAAGGCAGCAAACAGCGCGAGTTTTTTCTCGACTCCATCAGAGCCTATTTGATGTTGCTCGGCATCCCGTTTCACCTCTCCCTGATCTATTCCAGCCACGCCTGGGCGGTGAACAGCCCGTCGCCCTCTTTCTCGCTCACGGTGCTGAACGACTTCATCCACGCCTTCCGCATGCAGGTGTTCTTCGTGATCTCCGGCTACTTCTCCTACATGCTTTACGAGCGCTACGAGCGCCACCAGTGGCTGAAGGTCAGGCTGGAGCGGGTGGCGATCCCGCTGTTGAGTTCCATCCCGCTAATCACGGTGCCGCAGTTTTTCATGCTGAAATATTTCACCGATAAATTAAACGGCTGGGATGAGTTTTCTCTCTATCAGAAAATAAATGTAACAGTTTGGGAATTGGTGTCTCATCTTTGGTTCTTATTGACCCTGTCATTGTTAACCTGCGCCTGCTTTTATGTGTTCCGCAACATCAAGCGTCAACCCCGTGAACATATTCCTGCATTAATAAACAGAATGCGTGGATTAGGAAACATCTCACTGTATTTCTTTATTTATGCGATATGCTATTCGGCCGCGCACCGCATTATTTTAATTTTTGCACCGCAGCTATTATCCAACGGCCTGTTCAATTTCGTGGTGATGGAGACGATGTTCTACCTGCCGTTCTTCATCCTCGGCGCTTATGCGTTTAAGTATGTGTGGCTTAAGGAGATTTTTCTGCGCCGCTCACCGCTGGCGCTGCTCGGTTCGCTGCTGCTGTTTATCGCATATATGCTGAACCAAAAGCTGCTGGCGCACAGCAGCTATATGTTCGAGCTGGAAGTGGTGATCAAAACCCTAATGGGGATCCTGATGACCAACGTGGCGTTCTCTTTCGGGCATAACCTGCTGAATTATCACTCGCCGCGCATCACCTATCTGGTCAACGCCTCGCTGTTTATATATCTGGTGCACCATCCGTTGACCCTGATATATGGCGCTTTCGTGACGCCTTATATCGGCAGCAACCTGTTGGGATTCTTGCTGGGCCTGCTGTTTGTGTTCTCGCTGGCCTTCGCGTTATATGAACTGCACAAACGCGTTCCGCTGCTGCGCTTCCTGTTCTCCGGCAAGCCGCAATAACCTTGGCCCCTGTAACCCAGAACATTTGCAGGGGCTTTCTGTCATATTACCGCCGCGCAAAAAGCCTATACTGGTCGTTTGCATGCAGAGCACACATTGCTCAGCCTGACGTCGCCCGTTAGGGCAAAGTGATACGGCTGCATAGATAACCTAGCCGTTATAACTGCAATGCATAAGTAGAAATCCGGATCCCTGCCTTACGGTAGTGATTGGGCTCAACACCCCCGAAGGGCTGCGCGATCGTTTAATTCATTCGATGGCGTTAGCTGCATCTCCCTTCCGTCACGACAGAGAGGATTTTGAATGACCGACAAGAACACCCCGGCTCAGGAAGCCATAGCGGAAAACGCCACCCTGCTGAAGATCCTCGGCAGGTTGCTGTCCGCGCTGGACGCTTCGATCAGCGGCAAAGAACGCAGCATTCTGGTCGCTGAGCTCTCCAACTTCAATCTCGACGGCATTTCCGAAGCGGAAAGCAAGCTGGCCTCCGAGCTGATCAAACGGGCGCTGGAATCGCTCGATCATTAATCCTACCGCGCCTGCAAACCATTAAGCCTGCCTGCGCGGGCTTAATGGTTTTTCCCTCAGCCACGATCGAACATTGTTGCCGAAGCAGAAATACAGCAGCCTGATAATGTTGGATAAAAGGCGGGAATCTCCCTCTTCTCCTCACTTTCTTCGTTTAATCACACCAAAGGGCAGTAATTGATCGGTTGTTTTCGCAATCAGCCTTGGCGTTTTACCCACTAAACACGTTATCATCGACACATTCGCAGTGCCCCCTATCCCCCAGCCTCAGGAGAGCGATATTTTGGATGCCAGCACCATTAACAGTTTGTTCGTCATCGGTGCCGTGCTGGTGGGGGCAAGCATTCTGCTCAGCTCATTTTCTTCCCGGCTCGGCATTCCGATCCTGGTGATCTTCCTGGCGATCGGCATGTTGGCCGGCGTCGATGGCCCCGGCGGCATCGTCTTCAGCAATTACCCCGTCGCTTATCTGGTCAGCAACCTCGCGTTGGCGGTGATCCTGCTCGACGGCGGCATGCGTACCCGGGTCAGCTCTTTCCGCGTCGCCCTGTGGCCGGCGCTGTCTCTCGCCACCATCGGAGTGGTGATCACCGCCGGTCTGACCGGCATGGCCGCCGCCTGGCTGTTCAATCTCGATCTGCTGCAGGGGCTGCTGATCGGCGCCATTATCGGTTCCACCGACGCCGCCGCGGTATTCTCCCTCTTGGGGGGCAAAGGTTTGAATGAACGCGTCAGCGCCACGCTGGAGATCGAATCCGGCAGCAACGATCCGATGGCGGTGTTTCTCACCATCACGCTGATTGCGATGATCGCCGCCGGGGAAACCGCGCTGAGCTGGGCCTTCCCGCTGCATCTGATGCAGCAGTTCGGTATGGGCATCGTCTTCGGTCTGGGCGGCGGCTGGCTGCTGCTGACGCTGATCAACCACATCAAACTGGCGGACGGCCTCTATCCGCTGCTGGCGGTGAGCGGCGGCATTCTTATTTTTGCGCTGACCACAGCGCTGGACGGCAGCGGCATTCTGGCGGTGTATCTGTGCGGCCTGCTGCTGGGCAACCGGCCGATCCGCAACCGGCACGGCATCGTACAAACCTTCGACGGCCTGGCGTGGCTCAGCCAGATCGGCATGTTCCTGGTGCTTGGCCTGCTGCTCAACCCGCACGAGCTGCTGCCGATCGCCATCCCTGCCCTGCTGCTGTCGCTGTGGATGATCCTGTTCGCCCGTCCGCTGTCGGTGTTTATCGGCCTGCTGCCGTTCCGCAGCTTTACCCTGCGCGAGCGCGGCTTTATTTCCTGGGTCGGCCTGCGCGGCGCGGTGCCGGTGATCCTGGCGGTGTTCCCGATGATGGCCGGGCTGCCCAACGCCCAGCTGTTTTTCAACGTGGCGTTCTTCGTGGTGCTGGTCTCCCTGCTGCTGCAAGGCACCACGCTGTCGTTTGCCGCCAAAAAAGCCAAGGTGATCGTGCCGCCGGCGCTGACGCCGATCTCCCGCGTTGGGCTGGACGTGCACCCGGAGAACCAGTGGGAACAGTTCGTGTATCAGCTTTCGGCGGAAAACTGGTGCGTCGGCGCGGCGTTGCGGGAGCTGAAGATGCCACCCAATACCCGCATCGCCGCCCTGTTCCGCGGCAAAGAACTGCTGCACCCAAGCGGCAGTACCCGCCTGCGGGAGAACGATATTCTGTGCGTTATCGGCCATGAGCACGACCTGCCCATCCTCGGCAAACTGTTCAGCCAGGCGCCGGCCGTGACGCTCGACGAGCGCTTCTTCGGCGACTTTATCCTGCAGTCGGATGCCCGTTTAAGCGACATCTCGCAGCTTTATGGCCTCAATCTGCAAGACGACGTGGACGAGCAGCAGACGCTGGGCCAGTTCGTCATTCAGCTGATCGGCGGCGAACCGGTGATCGGCGACCAGGTGGAATGGGACGGCCTGACCTGGACCATCGCCGAAATGGACGGCAATCAAGTCAGCAAGATAGGCGTGCGGATCGTAACCGACTGACGCTGCCGCACCGGCTGCGTTATCAGACGAGGGAACTTCTGGCCTTAAGAACGTTCTTAATCACTATCATGATGCATGAAATAGGGCGTCGCTGAATTATATCCCTTTGATATAAAAACTTAACAGCGGCGTCCACAGGGATTAAGGACGTGAACGGCAAGACTCGATTTCTTTCGGTAATGATGCTTATGGCGCTGGGCGTAGCGGCGCTCGATCTCAGCATCGCCGGTTTGGTCCATAGACTTTTAATTGGATAATTTCAACGTGACGCAGCAGGAACAAGAAAAAGACATTCTGGGGAAAATACTGGTGACGGTGTCCGCGCTTTGCCTGATTCTGGTGGCGACGTTGCTGATCTGGGGATTCGTGCTGGATTGACACCCCACGACGCTCAGACATAAAAAAAACCGCCGCGGCGGTTTTTTTTATGGGGCAGGCGATCAGATCTTGCAACCTTCGCAGTCCGCTTCGTCTTCGAGGAACTCAGGAACCTCTTTTACCTTCTGCGCCGCTTTTTCTTCGGCTTTCGCCAGTTCGGCATCGATATCAAAATCGAAAATATCATCACTCATCGCTTGATCCTCATTCTGCTTCTCGTTCAAACGCTGAGTATAATCGACAAGCCGCCGGCCGGAAACCTTTCAGTTTGCCGCCGCCAGCTGCGGCTGCTCATCCTGCGGCTTTTTTCCGTACGCCATGTCGTACACGTCGTAGAAGTCGATTTCGCCCTTGTTGCCGATGATCACGCGCATCTTCTGTTTCAGCGCGGCGCCGATGGACGGCTCCTCCAGCAGTTGCTGCACCGCATAGGGCGACAGCGCGCGGGTAAAGTACCACTCGCCGTTGTAGCAAACCCGCAGATCGAGCACCCCGATGTCCTCGAAGCGGTATACCGGCCGGATCTCGATCAGCAGCATGGCGAACATGAACAGCACAAAAGCGGTGAAGCCCAGGAAAGCATATATCCCCATGTACGGCACCTGGTACATCACGGCGATCACCGCGAAATAGCCGGCGAACATGGCAAGGCACAGATAGCGGTGAGTGCGAGCGAATTCGCTGTTGAAGCGCGGCTTGCCGTCACGCCCTTCGCGCCGATTGATCTGTTCAATCTCTTTAACCAAGATGCTTTTAATCGCGTCCATCGTTACAACCTTATGCTGGAAACAGCATTGCCATCAAATCTCACCGCTAAAAGTAACACAAGTACAGTTTCGCCAGGTAGATCAGTTAGCCAACTTAATGGCTGCAACTGTTATAGTTCGGCTTCAGCGCGGTTGGGCGGCCTTGCCTTGCGCAAACATGAACATGCGCTGGGCCACATCGTCGGCCTGTTTGATTTTCTGCTTTTGCGGTTCGTTGCTGCGTTGAATGGCGCGGGCGTAGGCGATTTCATGGGCCTGATCGATCATCGCGATGATCCGATCGCGTTCGGTCTTTTCCATATTGCCCAACATGGTGGTGATAATCGCCTGATAAGCGTTGGACGCGGCGCTCAGCGCTTTCTCTCTCGCCTCGAGGGCAGCGACGCGGTGCAAGAGTTCCTGCAGTTGCTCAGAGTAAGACATATCGACCTCCTGTTGCCGGGCAGCAAGCCTGCCTGATTACAGTTTAGCAAAGGATCGAAAGAGAAAGAGGAAGGAAAGCCAGCGGTTACGGTAAAGCACACCCGAAAATCCCAACGAGGAGCCGATAGTGCAAATCAACCCGAGTGCGCTTTACGGTAAGCGCGGTGAGATGAAGGGAAGAAAGCTGGCGCGCTATGCAGGACTCGAACCCGCGTCTATCAATTTTCAAGCCAAAACAAGCCATTATAAAACCAATCACTCTGCCAACTGAGTTAATAGCGCGTTCCTTCGCTTCGGGGCGCCATTATCCATAACAACATTATGGACTCAAGCTTTTTTAGCATAATGCGCTGAATTTACAGATAAGTCTTAGGCTATCGACAGCGTTATGGCATTACGGCAGCTCAATAATCCGATAATCGCCGGCCATGAGCGGCTTGCACAAAATCTTGTAGCCATCGCTGTCAAAATGGCTGGCCGCACTCTGCAGCCGCTGCGCCTGCGCCAGGCTGCTGACCGAGCCCAGATAAAACCAATTGTGAATCACATGGTACTGACGCAGCGTCTCGCCCTGTTCTTCCAACGCCACGCGCCCGGCGAATGGCCAACAGGCGATGCGCAGCTGTTCAAGCGCCGCGCCGAGCCGCCGCGCATGCTCCTGCGCCGACTCCACGCCGCAGCAGGCGCCGGCGCACTTGCGCAGGCTGTAGCGGAAGCAGGCTCGCCCCGCGGGCAGCTTGTCGATCCCCAGCTTGCCATAACATAAACGATGCTCGTCGGCGATGGCGCGCAATTTTTCCAGCGCGGCATGGCGATTGGCAAACAGCCCGTAGAGGTGGGGAGTGACGGCGAAATCGATCTCTTTGGCGTGGGCAATCGTCACCGTGTCCGCCTGTAGACGCAGCGCACACAGCTGTTTCGAGCGCCGCAGGCGTTTGTTGAACAACGGTTGTTGCTGCTTGATCAACTGCGCCTCCAGCAGCAATGCGCCCAACTCGCCGGCGGTCTCGATAAAGCTGATGCGCCGGGTTTGGCGCAGCATTTTCGCCTCGTCCTGCGCGCGAAAATGCGCCATTACGCGGCTGCGTACGTTGACGCTTTTACCGATGTAAAGCGGCAGGCTTTCGCTCTCGCCGTGGAACAGATAGACGCCCGGCCCCTTGGGCAACGGCGCCAGACAGGCGCGCAGGTGCTCCGGGTATTGGTAAATGTCGAGTTCCGGCTCGAGGCGGTTTGGCATCATGGCGGCGGCGTTATCCTGCTGATGAATGAATACTGGTTTTTTACCCAGTATAACGCGCCACACAGCCGGTTGCACCCCGAAGGATAATAACTCGCCGTGATCTTTAGCGGGAAAGCCTTTACTATCCCCTTTCCAGCGGGAAAGCGCCTCACGTTTAGCGCCAGTTCAAGCTGGGGCTGCCATGATGGCAGACTGGAACCGCCGCTTTTATCGTTATGGAAAACCTGGGCATGACTTCACTGAAACTCACACCCCGTCGTCTGACGCTGATCGCCGTCATCATTTTCATCTGCGCCGCCATCGCGCTGGCCCTCTATTGGCAACGCCCGCCGCAGCAGGATTACGTTACCGCAACGGCCCGCCTGGGCGATATCGAGAACGCCGTGCTGGCCACCGGGCGACTGGATGCCGTCGAACGCGTTAACGTCGGGGCGCGGGTCTCCGGTGAAGTGAAATCGCTGAAGGTCAAACTGGGCGATCGCGTCACCAAAGGGCAACCGATCGCCGACATCGACGATCTGCAACAGCGCAACGATCTGCGCAACGCCGAGGCGGCGCTGAACGTCATCAAGGCCGAACTGCAGGCCAAACAGGCGCAGCTGAAACAGGCCGAATCGCGTTTCAAACGCCAGCGCCGCATGCTGAACGACGAAGCCAGCTCGCGGGAGGACTTCGAAACCGCCGAAGCCACGCTCGCCACCACCCGCGCCGAGCAGCTTTCGCTCAATGCCCGCCTGGTGCAGGCGCAGATTGAAGTCGACAAGAAAAAAATCGATCTGGGCTATACCCGCGTGGTCGCGCCGATGGACGGCATCGTCATCGCCGTGGTTACGCAGCAGGGGCAAACGGTCAACTCCAGCCAAAGCGCGCCGACCATCGTCAAGCTGGCGCGGCTGGATATGATGACCATCAAGGCGCAGATCTCCGAAGCCGACATCACCCGCATTTCACCGGGGCAAAAGGCGTACTTCACTATTTTTTCCGATCCGGATAAACGCTACGACGCCACGCTGCGCACCATCGAACTGGCGCCGGAATCGGTAATGAAAGACGACTCGCTCGCCGGCACCAGCTCCGCTTCGGGCTCCGGCACCTCGAACGCGTCGGTCTATTACAACGCGCTGCTGGACGTGCCCAACCCGGAAAACCGCCTGCGCATCGCCATGACCGCGCAGGTGTCCTTGCTGCTCGGCGAAGCGAAGAACACCCTGCTGGTGCCAATCCAGGCAGTGCATAAAATCGATGGCAAAGAGCAGCAGGTGCAGGTGCTGACCCAAGACCAGCGGCTGGAAACGCGCCAAGTGACCACCGGCATCACCAACAACGTCGACATTCAGATCCTCAGCGGCCTGAAAGCCGGTGAAACCGTGGTGCTGTCGCAGCCCGCCGCCAAGCCGGCTGAGGATGGCATTTTCCTGTGAACGCGATCATCGAGCTAAAAGGCATCAGCCGAACCTACACCAACGGCGGCCAGGCGCTGACGGTGTTGAAAGACATCGATTTGACCATCGCCGCCGGCGAACTGGTGGCGATCATCGGCGCCTCCGGTTCCGGCAAATCGACGCTGATGAACATCATGGGCTGCCTCGACGTGCCGGATCGCGGCGACTACTACATCAGCGGCCAGAACGCCGCCCACCTGTCGCCGGACGAACTGGCCCGCTTGCGCCGCGAGCATATCGGCTTTATTTTCCAGCGTTACCACCTGATGCCCGATCTCAGCGCGCTGGGCAACGTTGAAATTCCGGCCATCTACGCCAACGCCCGGCGCGATCAGCGGCGGCAGCGAGCGGCGCAACTGCTGGCGCGGTTGGGCCTGGAGGGGCGCGAAGACCACAAGCCCGGCCAGCTTTCCGGCGGCCAGCAGCAGCGCGTCAGCATCGCGCGCTCGCTGATCAACGGCGGCGAAATTATCCTGGCGGACGAACCGACCGGCGCGCTGGACACCCAATCCGGCCAGGAAGTGCTGGCGATCCTCAGCGAGCTGAACCAACGCGGCCACACCGTGGTGATCGTCACCCACGATATGAAAGTGGCGCAGCATGCGCAGCGCGTCATCGAGCTGCGGGACGGCGAGATCATCGCTGACAGCGGCCGCCAATCGGCGCCCTCCGCAGTGCTGCCGCCGCCGAACCGCAGCCGGCAAAGCGGCTGGCAAAGTCTTATCGACCGCACCCGCGAGTCGCTGCACATGGCGCTGAAGGCGATGAACGCCCACCGCCTGCGCACCGCGTTGACCATGACCGGCATTATCTTCGGCATCGCCGCCGTGGTTACGGTAGTCGCGCTGGGCGAAGGCGCCAAACAGCGCACGCTGGAGAATATCAAGGGGCTCGGCACCAACGTGGTGAGCATCTATCCGGGGCGCGACTTCTTCGACGACGCCATCGACAGCATCCGCACCCTGGTGCCGGCCGATGCCGACGCACTGGCGCAGCAAAGCTTCGTCGATAGCGTCAGCCCGGAAGTCAGCGCGTCCGACAGCATCCGTTTTCGCAGCAAATCCGCCACCGCGTCAATCACCGGCGTCGGCCGCGACTATTTCCGCGTCAACGGCATCACGCTGGTGCAAGGCGCCACCTTCCGCGACGATCGCAACGCGCTGCAGGAAGTGATCATCGACGACAATGCGCGCCAGGCGCTGTTCGGCGATTTCGGCGTCGAGCCGCTCGGCCAGATCGTGTTTCTCGGCTCGGTGCCGGCGCGGGTGGTCGGCGTCGCCAAAAGCGAACACAGCTACGCGCCCAACCGCATCAGCGTCTGGATGCCCTACAGCACGGTGATGTACCGTATGGTCGGCAAAACCACGCTCAGCGGCATCACCGTGCGCTTGAAGGATGATGTCGCCAGCGAAGCCGCCGTCAGCGCCATCACGCAGTTGCTGACTCAGCGCCATGGCGTAAAAGATTTCATGACGTTCAACCGCGATCAGTTCCGTAAATCGATCGAGCGCACCTCGATGACGCTCAGTTTGCTGATCCTGATGGTGGCCTCGATCTCGCTGGTGATCGGCAGCCTGGGCGTGATGAACATCATGCTGGTCTCGGTGACCGAGCGCACCCATGAGATCGGCGTGCGCATGGCGGTCGGCGCAAGACGCGGCGACATCATGCAACAGTTCATGATCGAGGCGGTGCTGGTCTGTTTGATCGGCGGCGCATTGGGCATCGCACTGTCGTTCGCCGCCGGGTCGCTGTTCACCTCGCTGGCGGGCGGCATGTTCACCGCCATCTATTCCTGGCAAGCCGCCGCGACGGCGTTTTTCTGTTCAACCTTAATCGGCATGATCTTCGGTTATCTCCCCGCCCGCAAAGCGGCAAGGATGGATCCGGTCGTTTCATTGGCCAGCGAGTAACCCATGAAAATTTTATCTCCCCTGGCGTTAAGCCTCGCCGCCCTGCTCACCGCCGGCTGCGGCAATGCCCTGAAAAGCGACTACCGGGCGCCGCAGGTCAACTATCCGACGAGCTGGCAGCACGCCGCCGACAACGCCGCGCCGACGCCGTTCGACTGGCGCGATTTCCACGATCCCGAGCTCGATCGCTGGCTGCAACAGGTGATGGCCAGCAACAACGATCTGGCCGTCGCCGTGCTGCGCGTCTACCGTGCGCGGCTCGAGGCGGAACGCGTCGGCATCAGCACCGCGCCCGACGTCAACGCCTCGTTGAACAGCGGCATCAATCGCCCGCTGTCGGAGTCCTCCGCCTGGAATAAAACCAGCAGCGCGACGCTCTCTACGAGCTATGAAGTCGACCTTTGGGGCAAACTGGCGCGCCAGCGCGATGCCGCCGAGTGGGCCAGCCAGGCTTCCGAGCAGGATCTGCAGACGGCGCGCCTGACGCTGCTGGCCAACGCCGCCACGAATTACTGGCGCATCGGCTTCCTCAATCAGCAGATCGGCGTCAGCCAGGCGAGCATCGCCTACGCCAAACAGACGCTGCGGCTGGCCAACGCCCGCTACCGGGCCGGCAGCATCTCGGCGCTGGACGTGGTGAACGCGGAACAAAACGTGCTGACGCAGGAAAGCCGGCTGCTGGCGTTGCAACACGATCGTCAACAGGCGCTGAATGAACAGGCGGTGCTGCTGGGCGCGCCTACAGGCCAGGCCACTATCGCGCCCGCACGCCTGCCGACGACGGCGATGCCGCAGATCAACACCGGCATTCCCGCCAGCGTCTTGAGCCGGCGCCCGGATCTCAGCGCCAAAGAGCTGCGGTTGCGCGCCGCCCTGGCCAACGTCGACGAGAAACGTCTGCAGTACTATCCCGCGTTCAGCCTGACCGGCTCGCTGGGCGCCAGCAGCAGCGCACTGCTGGAGTTCCTGCGCAACCCGACGGGCAGCCTCGGTGCCGGCCTGACGCTGCCGTTCCTGCAGTGGCGGCAAATGGGGGTGGATATCAAGATCGCCCGTAACGACTACGAACAGCAGGTGCTGGAATTCAGGCAGGCGCTGTACAAGGCGATGGGCGATGTGAATAACGCCCTGTCGCTGCGTGCGCAGCTGCTGGCGCAAGAGACGCAGCTGCAGGCCTCGCTGGCGCTGGCGCGCAAATCGGAGCGGCTGAACGAGGTGCGTTACCGGCAGGGCGCTGTCACCATTACCGATTGGCTGAATGCTCAGGAGCAGCGCCGTCAGGCGGAGCTGGCGGTGGACGAAAACCGCTTCGCGCAGTACCAGAACCTGGCGAAAATCTATCTGGAATTCGGCGGTTCATCGGCCCCCTAATCCAAACTGCCTGGCCATCCGGCCAGGTAGATTTTAAGCGGCAAACACATCAATTTTTCCTGTTTTATCTCCCGCACTCTCTATACTTCAAACATGGTCAATCAGACGAAAAACCGTCAAATTGCACAATTATTAGACCATTCTCGCACCAAATCAGTGCAAACACTTAAGTTAAACTGCTGGATTTGATCGGCGCAAGATATAACGTTAAGCTATAGATGCAAAATAATTAGTCACCTAAATGACATAACCTTGGCATAAACGACGATATTTTGTGATCCACATCCCATCTTAAATGTGGATAATGAATCGTCTTGAACCGCGATTCGATTAGCCGATTTGATAACTCGAAAACAACAGTGAACGGAGATTACGCTTTCACGAACAACGAATAATTCATTAAGGGATGATTATATGAAGTTAAGAAAAAAACGACATAAACCGATGCACATTAGCGACATCACCATCATCGATGACAGCAAACTCAAGAAGGCGATCACCGCAGCAGCCCTGGGCAACGCGATGGAGTGGTTCGACTTCGGCGTATACGGCTTTGTCGCCTATGCGCTTGGCCAGGTCTTCTTCCCCGGCGCCTCTCCCGGCGTGCAAATGATCGCCGCGCTGGCGACCTTCTCCGTACCCTTCCTGGTACGTCCGCTCGGCGGCCTGTTCTTCGGCGCCATGGGCGATAAGTTCGGTCGCCAAAAGGTGCTCTCGGTGACCATTATCATCATGGCGGTCAGCACCTTCTGTATCGGCCTGATCCCGTCCTATGCGTCGATCGGTATCTGGGCACCGATCCTGCTGCTGCTGGCCAAACTGGCGCAGGGCTTCTCCGTCGGCGGTGAATATTCCGGTGCGGCGATCTTCGTCGCCGAATACTCGCCGGACCGCAAACGCGGCTTTATGGGCAGCTGGCTGGACTTCGGCTCCATCGCCGGCTTTGTGATGGGCGCAGGCGTGGTGGTGCTGATCTCCAGCATCGTCGGCGAAGCCAACTTCCTCGACTGGGGCTGGCGTATCCCGTTCTTCATCGCCGCACCGCTGGGCCTGATCGGTCTCTATCTGCGCCATGCGCTGGAAGAAACCCCGGCGTTCCAGCAGCACGTGGACAAGATGGAAAAAGATGACCGCAACGCCATCGAAAATCCGCCGAAAACCTCGTTCAAAGAGATCGCGGCCAAACACTGGAAAAGTTTGCTGGTGTGCGTCGGTATCGTCATCTCCACCAACGTGACCTATTACATGCTGCTGACCTACATGCCGAGCTACCTGTCGCATAACCTGCACTACTCGGAAGATCACGGCGTTCTGATCATCATCGCCATCATGATCGGCATGCTGTTCGTACAGCCGGTAATCGGCCTGACCAGCGACCGCATCGGCCGTAAGCCGTTCATTATCGGCGGCAGCATCGGCCTGTTGGCGCTGGCGATCCCGTGCTTCATTCTGATCAACAGCAACGTGATTGGCCTGATCTTCGTCGGTCTGCTGGTGCTGGCGGTGCTGCTCAACTCCTTCACCGGGGTGATGGCCTCGATTTTGCCGGCGATGTTCCCGACGCACATCCGTTACAGCGCGCTGGCGATTTCGTTCAACATTTCGGTGCTGATCGCCGGTGCGACGCCGACCGCCGCCGCCTGGCTGGTCGAAGCGACCGGCAACCTGTACATGCCGGCCTACTACCTGATGGTTGTGGCGGTGATCGGTCTTATCACAGGTCTGTACATGAAAGAAACCGCCAACAAGCCGCTGCGCGGCGCGACGCCGGCCGCTTCGGACCGCTCAGAAGCGAAAGAGCTGCTGCAGGAGACCTACGACAACATCGAACAGAAAGTCGAGGACATCAACGCGCAGATCGCCGAATTGGAAAAGAAAAAGCAGATCCTGATCGACCAGCATCCCAAGCTGGATTGATCGGCGCGAAAACACAAAAGCCACCCGTTTGGGTGGCTTTTTTACTTTGATTTCAAAAGGAATAATGCGCAGCGCATTTTATGGCAAGCGGGATTGGTGGCACGCTTTGCCGCACACCTTTATTAATGAAGAACATAATCATGAGCACGATGGACCTTTCCATCATCATCGGCATCCTGGTTATGCTCGCCCTGTGGCTTGGCGCACTCTTCAACATCGGTGATATCACCTTGAGCATTTCACGTCTGTTCCACTGGATTGAAAGCCAACGCGGCTAACCCCATGCCGACGGCGGAAAACATCGGCTATGATTGAAAGGCCTTACCGCCATTTTCCGAGACTGTCGCTCGCGATAAAGAGGACCGCATCATGACCGACTATGCGTTCTACAATCAGATCCTGACCCGGCTGGCCGCCAATCACCCCGGCACGCTGGATGAAAAAACCTATGAACTGTGGAAACAAGACGCCACCAGCCCGCACGCCTTCGCCGATCCCTTCGCCTATCTCAAAACCAAGGGCCTGATACAGGCCTATGTGATGAGCGACATCGACGAGAACAACTATGATATCGACCCGCATCAAACGCGGATCACTGCCGCCGGTCTCGAATTCATTCGCAACGGCGGGTTCAAATAAGGGGGATACCCGCCAACAAAAAACCGCCAGACGGCGGTTTTTTTTACTCTAAAAGCGGGCGAACCGGCTCAGGCGGGGAAAGGCCGGTAAAAAATGCGCAGCACTTCGTTGTCGCCCTGGCGTAAAAAACCGCCTTCCGGCTGCCAGCGCAGATCGCGCGCCAGATTGAGATTTTCCCAGCCGACCGCGCCCCCCACGCCGATGCAAAGATTTTTATTGCCGGCGGCAAAGCCTGCACCGGTGCCGATCATGGCATGCAGCAAACGGGGCGCCGTCGCGTCACGCAGGGAAAATATGCCGATAAAACATCCCTGCGGCGCGCGCAACATATCGGCCATGGTGCGGATCTCGGTATCGTCAGGGCTGACGAAATGTTTGTATTGCTTATCGAATACCGTCTGCCACAGCTGCTTGTATTTCGCCTTGCTGAGCGCGCCTGAACGGTGGGCGCACAGCACCACCGCATCCCAGCACATCTCCCCGCTCAGCGAAAGATACTCTTCCGTATCGGCTTGCGGCTTGTCGGCGTAATGCCGCGCAAATTCAGCCGCATTCAAATGCGGCGGCACGGCCTGTTTGGCAACGTCACTCTTGTAGCGTTTGAAATTCAACCAATGCATGGGAAGTATCCTCTTCATCCGCTAGATTTATGAAGCTGAAGCCGTGGACGAGACGAGCCATCAAATCCAGGGCGTCGTCGGCGATGGCCGTTTCGTCGTCATTCAACCCCTGTTCCACCGACCGCTCAATCGCATTCATCACCGCCGGAGCGCTGGTTTCCTCCCCCTGCGCCACCACGTCTAATACGGCTTTGCCGATCGCCAGACAAAGCTCATGATCAAACTCAACCTCTTTATACGGCTGCATAATCACTCCGATAAATTTTTACCCAAGAATACTAGACCACAATGGCGTATCGCGCCTGTCATCGTAGCGTAGCAATCTATGCAGCCGAAGAGAAATGCATCGGGCCCCGGGTTGATAGCCCGAAGCCCGATAACGAGCAGGTTATTGCGGTGCTTGTTCGGTGGGGCGAATGATAAAACAAGTGGCGGTTGCCGAAGCCAGCAGCTTCCCTTCCGCCGTTTTGAGCGTGCCTTCAGCGAAAGCGACGTGCTTCGCCGCATAGACCAGACGCCCCTCGGCGATCAGGTCACTCTCCTTCGGCACAGGGCGCAGCATTTTTACCTGCAGATCGACGGTGCCGTAACCTACGCCTGCGCCCAGCGTACTGTGCACCGCGCAACCGGTCACCGAGTCCAATACCGTGGCGGCAAAGCCGCCATGTACGCCACCCAGCGGATTCAGATGGCGCCCGTCTGCCCGCGCCACGATGCGGATATACCCTTCTTCCACCGCAACCGGCTTCATGGGCACGGTTTCAGCGATCGAGGCCGCTGGGATCTTGCCGGCCATTGCAGCCTGTAACAGCGCCAGCCCGGTCATTTTTGTCGGGTCCATGGTTTTCTCCTCGGATCAGTAAACCTCTCATATAGTAGAGGTCTGACCTGTTGGCTTGCTTTTTCGTGCTGGTGGCTCCTTCCCCCTTGATTCACTGAGTGTGAGCACCATCACTCTTTAGCGTTAATAACCACAATTTTTTAGCGCCTTTAGATTTAAAACAATTTTCTGTTGTAACCGCCGCCGGAAACTGAACGCAGTTAAGTTCAACATTATTAAGGCGTATCTATCATGGATTTCTTTCTGCAATTAGCGGTTATATTGGCATGCCTGCTGTATGGGGCGCGCAAGGGCGGCATTGCGCTGGGGTTACTGGGCGGTATCGGGTTGATGATCCTGGTGTTCGGCTTTCACCTGCAGCCCGGCAAACCACCGGTAGACGTAATGCTGGTGATCATCGCGGTGGTGGCGGCCTCCGCCACCCTGCAGGCCTCGGGCGGGCTGGACGTGATGCTGCAAATCGCCGAACGGATGCTGCGGCGCAACCCGCGCTACGTCTCGATCATCGCACCGTTCGTGACCTGCATTCTCACTATTCTCTGCGGCACCGGGCACGTGGTGTACACCATCTTGCCGATCATTTATGACGTGGCGATCAAAAATAACATCCGCCCGGAACGGCCGATGGCGGCCAGTTCGATCGGCGCGCAGATGGGCATTATCGCCAGCCCGGTTTCGGTAGCGGTCGTTTCACTGGTGGCGATGCTCAGCAGCTATACCTTCAATGGCCGCCATCTGGAATTCCTCGATCTGCTGTCGATCACCATTCCTTCCACCCTGTGCGGCATTCTGGCGATCGGCATCTTCAGCTGGTTCCGCGGCAAAGACCTGGACAAAGACCCGGAGTTCCAGAAATTCATCTCGGTGCCGGAGAACCATCGCTACGTCTATGGCGATGCCGCCACCTTGCTGGATCGGGTGCTGCCGCGCAGCAACTGGATCGCCATGTGGATTTTCCTCGCCACCATCGCCCTGGTGGCGGTGCTGGGGGCATTTTCCGAGCTGCGGCCCAGCTTCGGCGGCAAGCCGCTCTCCATGGTCCTGGTGATCCAGATGTGCATGTTGATGGCCGGGGCGCTGATCGTCATCATCACCCGCACCAACCCGGCGTCTATCTCTAAAAACGAAGTGTTCCGTTCCGGCATGATCGCCATCGTGGCGGTGTATGGCGTCGCCTGGATGGCGGAAACCATGTTCGGCGCGCACCTGGCGCAGATCGAAGCCACGCTGGGCGTGCTGGTGAAAGAGTACCCCTGGGCCTATGCGCTGATCCTGCTGCTGGTGTCGAAATTCGTCAACTCGCAGGCCGCCGCGCTGGCGGCACTGGTGCCGGTGGCGCTGGCGATCGGCGTCAACCCGGCCTATATCGTCGCTTCGGCGCCGGCCTGCTACGGCTATTACATTCTGCCAACCTATCCCAGCGATCTGGCGGCAATCCAGTTCGACCGCTCCGGCACCACCCGCATCGGCCGCTTCGTGATCAACCACAGCTTTATTCTGCCCGGCCTGATCGGCGTTAGCGTCTCCTGCGTCTTCGGCTGGATCCTCGCTGCGGCGTTCGGTTTCTTATGATTGGTACTGCGGAGCCCTGCGGGGCTCCCTGCAAGCAGGATGACAATCCATGGGCATGTGGTATGACAAAAAAAGGAAGAATACAGGTGTAACGCGAATTTCAGGCACAAAAAAACCGCCTCTCGGCGGTCTACGACATTACTACTTATTGCTTTGATTATTCGGTATTTTTGTTCCCTGGTACCCGGGGCGGGACTTGAACCCGCACAGCCATAAGCCGAGGGATTTTAAATCCCTTGTGTCTACCGATTTCACCACCCGGGCTCGGGAAAGTTGGAGGCGCGTTCCGGAGTCGAACCGGACTGGACGGATTTGCAATCCGCTACATAACCGCTTTGTTAACGCGCCTTTATTCTGTTTGCCTTTTCAGGCCAAAGCCGGTGATTCACCCACTTCGTTTTGTTCTTTTGATCGGCGATGTTGAAATCGCTTATCTTAATCATCTGATTCTTAAGTAATTTATTTCGTTACCGCCGAATCGATGGACTGCATTATGGACTAAACCCCCCACCTTGGCAACCCCCCGAAATAGCAAAAAGTTCTCTAACGCTTTCAACTGCTTATTTTGTGGGCGCACTGTTCACAATGCCAACGGAAAGGCAAGCGGAATGTTGATTTTATATGCATCGGTTCAGGGATTCACGGGCAAATCGGATCTTTTTTCTCGGCAGGAATCGCTTACCCGCGCCCTCTGCGGCTTTTCACTTGCTTATGGTGATGGGATATCAGGCATAACATTATCATGAATCTCCGGTGCCGCTGCCCCGAACGGCCAACGCAACTGCAAGGCTGGAGACTGACGTCAGATTGTGCACCGTACGGCGCCCAATCAAATGCGCCTGATTGCACCATGCAACGGATGCATCCTGGGGTATGAAAACGACAGCAGATATAGTGGCAATAATCGAGGTAGCAGGATGAAGAAGGGTTTCACCGGACGGCAAAGGAATAGAAAACGAAAAAGGGGCCGAAGCCCCTTTTCGCTTACCTGCCGAATCACGGGGATTCAACAGGATAATGTTTGGAGCGGGAAACGAGGCTCGAACTCGCGACCTCAACCTTGGCAAGGTTGCGCTCTACCAACTGAGCTATTCCCGCATTACCAGAACTGACTGATTTATTTGCTATCTTTCGGCAATTCATCGTTGTCGTCTGATGCGATGCATTCTACTTGCCTGACGTGATGAGTCAATAAAATTGTTGGCTCATCACGATCGTTTGCCGATTTTTGCAGCGTATCGATCACGGTTCCAGCAGATCGTTGCGCGCCGCTTTCAAATATTGGAACATCGACCAGAAAGTCAGCACCGCCGCGATATACAGCAAGCCAATCGCCACATACTCTACGGAGCGATCCGGCCGCCACAGCAAACCCACCAGCGACATCATCTGCGCCATGGTTTTCACTTTGCCGATCCAGGATACCGCCACGCTACTGCGCTTGCCAATTTCCGCCATCCACTCGCGCAGCGACGAAATGATGATTTCACGGGCGATCATGGTGGCCGCCGGCAGCGTGATCCACCAGCTGTGGTAGTGCTCCGCCACCAGCACCAGTGCCACCGCCACCATCACTTTGTCGGCGACCGGATCCAAAAACGCCCCGAAGCGCGTCGTTTGTTTCCAGCGGCGTGCCAGAAAGCCGTCAAACCAGTCGGTGACGGCGGCGAACACAAAGATAACGGCGCAAACCATCGGAGCCCAGTTGAACGGCAGATAAAACGCCAGCACAAAGAATGGGATCAGAACTACGCGAAACAGGGTAAGCCAAGTCGGTATATTCAATTGCATAATGCTACGGTAACTATCTGGCTAGAGTGGAAATTAAGAGTATGTTGCTACATTGCCCTCAGTGTTTCAATGCATTGTAGATCTTTTCTGCCAATGCTTGTGAAATACCCGGCACTTTTGCAATTTCCTCCACGCTGGCGTTCAACAAAGGTTGCAGTCCGCCCATATACTTCAACAGCACCTGGCGCCGTTTCGGCCCTACGCCTTCAATCAGCTCCAATGCGCTGGTATTTCTGACTTTCGCCCTTCTCTGCCGGTGGCCGGTAATCGCATGATTGTGCGAATCGTCGCGGATATGTTGGATCACATGCAGCGCCGGCGAATCCGGCGGCAGCGAAATCCCCTCGCCTTCCGGCACGAAGAACAACGTTTCCAATCCGGCCTTGCGATCGGCGCCTTTGGCGATACCAATCAGCAGCGGCTTATTCTTGTCCCAGGTGACGTTCAGCGATTTGAAGACGTCGATCGCCATGCCGAGCTGCCCTTTACCGCCGTCGATAAAGATGACATCCGGGATCTTTTTCTCTTCCAGCGCCTTGCCGTAACGGCGCTTCAGCACCTGCGTCATCGCCGCGTAGTCATCGCCGGGAGTGATGCCGCTGATATTGTAGCGCCGATACTCCGCTCGCACCGGGCCGTTACCGTCGAACACCACGCACGAAGCCACGGTCTGTTCGCCCATAGTGTGGCTGATATCGAAGCACTCCATGCGGTTGATTTCCGTCAGGTTCAGCACCTTGGCCAATTCCGCCAGCCGCTGATGAATAGTCGACTGTTGCGAAAGCTTGGTGGTCAACGCCGTTGCCGCGTTGGTACGCGCCAGCTTCAGATAACGGGCGCGGTCGCCGCGCGGTTTGCTTTGAATTTGGATCTTGCGCCCCGCCAACTCGGAGAGCGACTCCGCAAGCAGGTCTTTTTCCGGCAGGCTGAAATCCAGCAGGATCTCGCCGGGCAGCGTGCGCGCTTGGCTACCCTGCAGATAGAACTGACCGACAAAGGTCTGCACCACTTCGCCCATATCCGTGCCGCCCGGCACTTTAGGGAAATAGCTGCGGCTGCCCAGCACCTTGCCCTGACGGATGAACAGCACGTGCAGGCACGCCATACCGGCATCGAACGCCACGCCGATCACGTCCAGATCGTCGCTGTCGCCCGACACGAACTGCCGCTCGGTGACGCGGCGCACGGCCTGAATTTGATCGCGAATGCGCGCCGCCTCTTCGAAATTAAGCAGTTTGCTGGCTTCTTCCATACGCGCAATCAGCTGGTGCAATACCTGCTGATCTTTGCCCGAAAGAAACAGCCGTACGTAGTCCACCTGCTGCCGGTATTCTTCTTCGCTCACCAGGCCGGCAACACAAGGCCCCAGACAGCGGCCGATCTGATACTGCAGGCACGGGCGCGACCGGTTGCGATATACGCTGTTTTCGCACTGGCGGATCGGGAACAGCTTCTGCAGCAGCGCCAGCGTTTCGCGTACGGCGTAAGAGTTGGGAAAAGGCCCGAAATATTCGCCCTTGGCGTGTTTGGCGCCGCGGTGCACTGCCAAACGGGGATGGGTATCCGCACTGAGAAAAATCAGTGGGTAAGATTTATCGTCTCGCAAAAGAACATTATATCGCGGTTGGTACAATTTAATGTAGTTATGTTCCAACAGCAGCGCTTCTGTTTCGGTATGGGTAACCGTTACGTCTATTTGCGCGATATTTTTAACCAGCGTCTCGGTTTTACGGCTGCTGACCTGCTGCCTAAAATAGCTGGCGAGACGCTTTTTCAGGTCTTTGGCTTTACCGACGTAGATCACCGTACCCGTGGCGTCGTACATACGGTAGACGCCGGGCTGGCTGGTGACGGTACTCAGGAAGGCTTTGGCATCAAAACGGTCATTCACTGCTTAACAACGTCTCCGCATTGAACAATCCATGTCGGATGGCCAGGTGAGTCAATTCGACGTCGCCGCTGATATTCAGTTTGCTGAACATGCGGTAACGGTAGCTGTTCACCGTTTTCGGGCTGAGACTCAGTTGCTCCGAGATCTCATTCACCTTTTTGCCTTTGGTGATCATCAACATGATCTGTAACTCGCGTTCAGACAGGCAACTGAACGGCGTTTCAGCCTGCGGCTCCAGCTGACTCAGGGCCATCTGCTGGGCGATATCAGACGCGATATAGCGCTGCCCCGCATGCACGGAACGCAAGGCGTTAATCACTTCCTGCGGCGCGGCGCCCTTGCTCAGGTAACCGGCGGCACCCGCCTGCATCACCTTCGCGGGCAAAGGATTTTCAGTATGGATGGTCAACATGATGACTTTGACGTCGGGTGCATAACGCACAATCTTGCGCGTGGCTTCCAGCCCGCCAATGCCCGGCATATTCATGTCCATCAGCACGATATCGACAGCGTTGCCACGGCACCATTTTACGGCGTCTTCACCGCACTGAGCCTCACCGACAACTTTTATACCTTTGATATCTTCAAGAATGCGTCGTATCCCTGCGCGCACCAGTTCGTGGTCATCAACAAGAAGAACGCTAATCAAGGAAAAATCTCCAAAAAAAGGGAGTAACGCAATCGGCCTCTGTTTTCGCCAGAGATATTACTTGTTTTTCAGACAAGAATGAACACAGATTAATACATACTTTCGAATAACTTTGCGGAGCAGAGCTGATTTTTCAATTTTAGCCGTCTATGCCGCCGATAAATCGTCACGTTGGAAAAGATCGGACGACGAAAATAATTGCGCGGCGCTGCACCAAACACAGGATAGCGCGGCAATCATGTTGCGCGTGAGAAATCTGTGTAAGCAATCGCGACATGCATAATATTAACACGGCCGTTGGCTGTTTGTAATCATTTGATATTTAAAGGCGTAACAAAATCCGCCGCCAACGTGGGTTTGGCAACCCGCGTTCGAAACTATTATTCTCGGCAAACGCCGGTAAAATCGGTGTTCCCCGCCCAAATAATTATAATCCCCCCCATTGTTCAACAATAACGTGCCGGACAAATACTTGTTAACCACCTCGAAATAACTGGCCGACAGCGGATGATTCAGCATGGCAATGAGCGAACGTTGCCCACCCGCATGACCGGAGCAAGCCCGGTGCAGATGACGGACGCATGCTATGCTATACTCCGCGCCCAGTTAAATTCGCCGCTGCGCGCGGGGCAACGTTTAGCCCGCGCGCGGTGCGCCAAAGCAGCTTGTATCAGGCTACGGCCTCAAAAAATCAGGAGAGAAAATGAGCAACGTTGATTTCACTACGTCTGCAAACCCGGAAATCTTGGCGACCGAGGTTGCCTGCCTCAAAGCTACGCTGACGCTGATCTTGAAGTCGATCGGCCAGGCCGACGCCGGGAAAGTCATCATCAACATGGAACGTTTCATCGCCCAGATTGAAGATCCTACCCAGGCGGAAATCTTCAAGAACAGCATTCAGCAAATCAAGCACGCTTACCGTCAGTAAGCGTTGCATCCCAGACCCGCACTTCTTGTGGGTCTGCTTTTCACCGCGCTACGCCACACCCCATTGATCTTGCACGTGCTTTCGGGCAGTGTGTTGACTTTCCCCCACACCCGAGACCGTTATGGCCATCCTTGTCAAAGCGCTGATCGGCGCGCTGGTCGTGGTTCTGATCGGCCTGTTGGCCAAAACGCGCAACTATTATATCGCCGGTTTAGTCCCGCTCTTTCCCACTTTCGCCCTGATTGCGCATTACATTGTCGGCAACGAGCGTTCCATTGCGGCGCTGAAAACCACGCTGATTTTTGGCATGTGGGCGGTGCTACCCTACCTGGTGTATTTGATCTCGCTGTATTTCCTGATCAACAGTCTGCGGCTGTCGTTGGCTCTGGGGGCGGCGGTACTGTGCTGGATTGCGGCAGCGTGGCTACTCATTACGCTGTGGGGATGGTGGCAAGGGCGTTAACGCCCTTGCCAGGGCAGATTACGGTCGCCCCGCCTGCAAAATGAAGCCACGCTGCCGATCGCCGGCGATACGCAGATAGCGGCTTTCACCGGCGCGCAGCGTCATCGGTATACTGCCGCCGGTCTCACGCCAAATACACAGGTGATTCTCGATCATATCTTGCCCGATACTGACCGAAACATTGCCTGGCGGCACGCGAAACTCTGCTTTTTCTTTCGCCTCCAGCGAAGCGGCAAACTCCCCATTCACATAGACGCCGGTGCGGCAGCTGCCCGCCAGCATTCCGCTGTCGCGCACCACCACCACCGTGGCGTAAGGCGTATCCGGGATATTCTGATAGAGCATCAGACGGCTTGGGGGGGGCAACTCAGCCTGTTGCGGCGGCACGGCTTGGGTCGCACATCCCGTCAACAGTGCAGAGGCAAATAACAACGCGGCGTAATGCTTCATCCTTGGCTCCTGAAGAAAATAATGCTTATCGTAACAAGAGAATAGCTGTATCCAGTAGCATTCATACCGCAGAGACGAAAAAATCGGATAACTTCCCACTCCTCCCACGAACCTGCAGGGATAAGAAGATTCTGCATTAAAGCCATTGAAATAAAGGCGATTATTGCAGATTTAAAACTTGATCATGCCACGTTGGATATCTGCAGCAAAAGCGCCACTGACGTAACTGAAACCATCCTGCGTGACGTAAACCCGGGTATGGCCGGTCTCTGATAACACCGCCACCATATATCCCAGGGCGATCATTTCATGAGACGGAACGTTCATCGGAGTTAGAAATCCGCGGCTACGGCACCACTGATAAAAGCGAGTTCGCCCATATCCCAACACGGAGCCAACATCGGAGAGGTGCTTAAAAGTATCATAATCCTCTGATGGTGCAGGTAAACCGTCATGACTTTCAGGCGTTTTCTTTATCCCTAACAAAATAAACTCCTTTTTTGTAGCTGTCGCGAACGGTTATCCTTCCTCTGAACTGAATTTAAAAAATCCAAAATTAAAATGCAAATGAATTCCCTGTAACTAAAAATTCTCTTCTGGATAAAATCCGAAAATAAAACCCCATTAAAAAAACAGAAATAAAAAAATAGGGTATTAATACCGAGAATTAAATTCTTGGCATGGGTAAATATCCTAAATAAAGATAATATTCAAACCAGCCAAGAAAATACTTAGCCTGCATATTATTTCTCTACTCATAACGATGCAATGAAGCTCGGATCCTTGCGGCAAAAAGAGAATGAATAAAACCAGCGCCACATCGGCCTGCCCTCGCCATGAGGTCGCCGCTTCCTACAGACTTCACTCAATGCGCCACATCCTCTCTCAAAGCGGCACTTCCTCAATCATACCTAAACAATAACCATTATCATTTCCAATTATTGCGCCAGTTTATTACACTGCCCTACCTCACCGGTTAGGAACATTCCTAGTCAGCGAGCCTCAGGATAGAGAAAGAGTTAGGGACACCATGAAGAATTGCCGTTGTTTGATTGCCTTGCCGTTATTGATGTTGACCGCCTGCACCCAATGGGAAAGGCCCGGCGCGGTTGAGAGTACCCGAAATGCCGAATATGCCGAATGCCGCAGTCGCGGCTACGAACGTTTTCCGCCGGACGTGGTGCGGGACGTGGAGTTCAGCTACGAAAACAAATACATTCCTTGCGAGAAAAATAAGAAAGACTGTCCATCGGGATACCGCTATGACAAGGAACCGTCGATTAAAACAGTGCAAACCGATCGCAATCAGTCCGCACGAGACGCCACCATCGAAGCCTGCATGTACGGCAAAGGCTGGCGAGAGAAAACCTACTATTGGCCGCAATGGTGATATAGCGGCGTTTGCCGGGTGCGGAATGCCCGCTAACCCATTCAGCCGTCGTCGTCATCGCCAAGCAGCCCCAGCGCAACCAACGTTTCCGCTCTGACCGGCGTTAAAGGCACACGCGGCGGCGGCAAAGGCCAGCCAAAAAGCTGCCTCGCCGCCGTCGCACAAACTTTACCCTGACATGCCCCCATGCCACAGCGGCTGCCCAGCTTGGCCGTGTGCCAATCCGGTTGATGACGCACCTGTTCCAGCATGACGTCTTCACAGCGGCACAGCAGCGTTTGTGGTTTGGCCAGCGAATCCAAACGCTCATCGAGAGCGAAGGCACTGGCCGCCGCCATGGCGAAACGCCGCCATCGCCGCCGCTGCGCCGCCAGGCGATCCGCCTTTTCCCGCTGCCCGGTGGCAGCATAACCGGCGATGGTGCCCTCGGTGAGCGCCAATTCACTGCCGCCGATGCCGGTACATTCCCCAGCAGCAAAAATTTGCACCTGGCTGGTTTGCTGCCAATGATCCACCGCTACGGCGTCGTGTTCTATCCGACACCCCAGCAGCATCGCCAACTCAATGTTCGCCACCAGACCAAAACCGCAGGCCAACCTGTCGCAGGCGATCGTTCTTTCCCGCCCGCCGTTATTGACGCGCACCGCGGTTAAACGTTCTTGCCCCAACGCCGCCTGCACCCGGCTGCCGGCACGGTAACGATGCGGCATCAGAGAAAACGCCTGACGCAGCTTGCCTGGCCAACGCCACAGGCCGCCGGTGAACGCCGCCAACCGCCAAAGCGGCGCCTGCTCAGCCACCAGCACCACCTCGCCTCCGGCCTGTTTCACGCTGTTCGCCACCGCCAACAGCAGCGGCCCGCTGCCGGCTATCGCCACTCGTTCGCCGCGGATAGCCAGCCCTTGCTTGATTTGCGCCTGTAGACCACCGGCGCCGGTCACCCCCGGCAGCGTCCAGCCGGGGAACGGCAGCAGAAGTTCACGCGCGCCATTGCATAGAATCAGCTTTTGATAGCGAATCACGCCGCAGCCTTCGGCGTCTTCATATGCCAATCGGTTAGCGCCACACTGCGCCACCAGCTTGCAACCGGGCTGCAGCGCAATATTTTCCTTCGTCGCCACCGCCTGCCGATAGCGGTTCGCCGTTTCAGGCAAAACCACCTGTGGCCCATCGCGCCAAATTTGCCCGCCGGGATGCGGATTATCATCAATCATTCGCACCTGGCCACCGCTTTCCGCCGCGGCCAGCGCCGCCGCCATGCCGGCCGGCCCGGCACCGACGATCAGCACCTCACAGTCTAAGTTACTCATCATCGCTCCTCTCAATGCGCATGCCGGCTTGGCACAGCGTTTGGCACGCCAGGCGACGCAGACCGTTAATGGTCACACGGCATTCCTGACAAACGCCCATGCCGCAAAAGGGAGCGCGCGGTTGATGTGAAACAGACAACCGACAACGATCGTCACCGCACAGGCTGAGCGCCGCAGCAACGCTGAGACCAACCGGCACCCGCCGGTGCTCGCCATCGATGCTCAACGTGATCGTGTTTTGTCTTTCATTCATACAGGCAGCTCCTCGGCGGCAAACGCCCGCGCCGCCAAATACGGGGAATCGTCAATCTCCGGCGTTTGCCGGCCGATCTGCGCAGCGATCAGCGCAGCGCTGCCGAGGGCGGTCGTGACGCCCAATCCCTCGTGCCCCAGTGCCAGCCACAGCCAGGAATACCGTGGATGCGCGCCCAACAGCGGCAGCCCGTCGGCGGAGGCGGCGCGCAGCCCGGTCCAGCAGCGAATGATGTTCATCTGCGCCAGTGCGGGCAAGAAATGCTGCGCACGCGCAAGCATCGCCGCCAACAGCGGCATGTCCAACGCCGAATCGACGGCGCCGAACTGGCGAGAAGAACCGATCAGCCATTGCCCGGTGGGCCGTGCCTGCACATTGAATGCCACCGACGTGCCGTCGCTGGCATGCGCGCTGGCCCCATACCCCAACTCCACCAGTTGATGCCGCACCCGCGGTGGGTAGCGATCGGTGATCGCCAGATGGCCCTTTTTGGCGTGCAGCAAAGTCTGCGGCAATAGGCCATTGGCCCCAAGGCCGCAGGCCAGGAGCACCACCGGCGCGGCCAGGCGCCTGCCGTCCGCCAGCCGCACGGCTCCCTCTTCCAGCGCTGCCGCTTCGCCGTGCACCACGTCGATTGCCGCACCACCGTCGGCCAACAGCCAGCGAGCCGCGAGCGGCGCATATAGAATGCCGTCGCCCGGCACCCGCAGTCCGCCGGCCAGGCCGTGCCGCAGCATCGGCTCCATGGCGGCGATCTGTTCCGCCGTCAGCAATTCCGCGGCCACACCCTGCTCCGCCAGCCGCACCCGCTTTTGCTCGGCGACGGCCATTTCATCCGCTTTATCCGCCAGCCATAGCGTTCCGCAGCCGCGCCAGGCACACGCTTGCGGCATGCGCCCCGTCACTTCACGCCATAACCGCAGTGAATAAGCGCTCAACGCCAGCTCGGCCGGATTATCGTCCATGCACACCAGATGCCCCATGCCGGCGGCGGTGGCGCCGGCGCGGCGATCGTCCACCACCGAGACGCGATAACCTTCCCGCGCCAACCGCCAGGCGCAGGCGGCGCCGATGATGCCGGCGCCGACCACGATGACATCGGCTCCCCGCTCGGCGCCCATCAGCGTATTCCCCAGACGAAGGGATCGCGTTCGTCGAGCAGCAGCTGGCTATCGGCGCACACGTAGGCCTGCCCGCGAATAAAGGGGGCGATGCGATCGCCGTTCCAACGATAATAGGCCTGGAATTCGCTGCCGATCACGCTGGCCTGCCGCCACTGCGTGTCCGGCGGCAGTTTGCCGTCCGCCGCCAGACACGCCAGTTTGGCGCTGGTGCCGGTGCCGCACGGGGAACGATCATAGGCTTTACCGGGGCACAGCACGAAGCTGCGGCTGTCGGCCTGCGGATCGTCACCGAACAGTTCGATATGGTCTATCGCTCCGCCGTCTTCACCGTGAATGCCCGCCTGTTCCAACGTCTGCCGCACCGCCCAGGTGAACGCGGTCAACGCCTCCAGATTTTGTTTATCGATGGACAACGGCGACTCGCCGATCAGGAAGAACCAGTTGCCGCCCCAGGCAATGTCACCGGTCACCGGCCCGTAACCCGCCACCTCAAGCCGCACCTGGCGGCGGTAACGATAAGCCGCCACGTTCTCTACCGTGACGCTGCCGTCCTCGTGCAGCGTGGCGTTTACCGGGCCGACCGGGGTCTCTATCAGGTGACGCCCGGCGTGGATGCGCCCCAGGTGCGCCAGCGAAGCGATCAACCCGATAGTGCCGTGCCCACACATGCCCAGATAGCCGCTGTTGTTAAAGAAGATCACCCCGGCGGTGGCCTGTGGCGAGCAGGGTTGGCACAGCAACGCCCCCACCAGCACGTCATTGCCGCGCGGTTCGAGCATCACCGCGCAGCGCCAATCATCATAATGTTGCGCGAAGCGCGCCCGCCGTTCCGCCATGCTGCCCGCGCCGAGATCGGGAAAACCTTCCACGATCAGGCGGGTCGGCTCTCCGCCGGTATGAGAATCGATCGCCCGCAAAGCGGTGATATGCGCAGAAAGTGCCATCGGCGTCTCCTGAGTTAATGAGATGTTACCAATGGCGTTAGCCTGAACGAATGTGGGCTTAACGGCTTGATGCGTTTCGGCGCGGCGAATGAAGAAATCAGCATAGTGACAAAAGTCAGGCCTGACGCGTTGCGGGCATGATATTAACGAATGCCATAACAATAACTTATTTATCATGGCGTTACCTTCATGCTAAATCTCCGCATGACGAGAAACGCCGCAGTTTTCAAGCAACCGCCACGCACCGTCCGGCAAAAGTATGCGGCAATCCGCATATTTGGCAGGTGGCCGGAAATAGCGCTTGATTCGTTACAGAAAAGTTAATATTGATGCGAAGACATCAACCTGACCCGCCTGTTTTCCCGGCTAACGACCGAAAAGGGACTGCTATGAGATCCACTTCAGACTATCAGCCTCCGGTTTCTCTCTCGCCGCCTTCACTCGTGGGGCTGCCGGAGCAGGAGGACGTTTTTGCCGTCGAACATCTGTCACGCCTGTGCGACGGGCTGGCGCAGCAGCGCCCGAACAACCTGCGCGATTTGCTGAATACGCTGGCGCTGATCGCGCCGTTGCTGAACGCGATCCCCAACGTGGTGTTCTTTATCAAAGACGCCCAGGCCCGCTACCTGCTGGCCAACCTCACGCTGGCCAGGCGCTGCGGTTTCAAAACCGTCACGCCGCTGCTGGGCAAAACCTCCGCCGACGTTTTTCCCGCTCAGCTCGGATCCGGCTATACCGAGCAGGATCTGCGGGTATTGCGCCACGGCGTGCTGATCCAGGATCAGCTGGAAATGCACCTGTACAACGGCCGAGAAACCGGCTGGTGCCTGACGCAAAAGCTGGCGCTGTATGATGCGCAGGGAAAAATCATCGGTATGGCGGGTATTTCTCACGATCTGCAGGAGGCCAGGGCCAATCACCCGGCCTACCAACGGCTGGCGGCGATCGACGTACACATCCGCCGCCACTATGCCCGGCCGATCGCGCTTGAGGAGCTGACGGCGCTGACCGGGTTGTCGGTGGCGCAGATCGAACGCTACTGCAAACGTATCTTCCACCTCACCCCGCGCCAGATGATCCATAAAGTGCGGCTGGAAAAGGCCACGGAACTGCTGGCCGGCGATCTGCCGATCACCGACATCGCGCTGCAGTGCGGCTACACCGATCACAGCGCCTTCAGCCGTCAGTTCAAAGCGATGACCGGCTCCACGCCGCGCGATTTCCGCCTGACGCTTTCCGCTTAACGCGCTGATTTATCTGGTTACCCCCCTCTTTTCAAGATGCGCCGGCGCCCGGATTTTTCACGCCCGCGTTCCGCCGGCATTGTGCCAATTTCGTCGCGGCAATCGGCGAAAAGCGTCAAGCCTCCCTGCGCAATACCGGTCAATCTGTCGGTGAGCCTTACCAAAGATTCACTTTTCATTAACACTTACGGACGACAGGACAAAGACGATGAGCCATAAAGCCATAAGCTGGAGCGGCGTATTCCCGGCGGTGACGACCCAGTTCCGCAACGATTTCTCTCTGGATCTCGACGCCACTCATACGGTGATCAAAAACCTGGTGCGCGACGGCGTCTCCGGCCTGGTGGTGTGCGGCACCGTCGGTGAAAATACCTCAATGACGGTGCAGGAAAAGCTGGCGGTGATCGAAGTGGCGCGAGACGCCGCCGACGGTAAAGTGCCGGTGATCGCCGGCATCGCCGAGTTCACCACCGCCTTCGCGCAGAATATGGCGCGTGAAGCGCAAAAGGCCGGCGTCGACGGGATTATGGTGATGCCGGCGCTGGTCTACTCCGCCAAGCCGCACGAAACCGCCGCGCATTTCCGCAGCGTCGCCGGCGCGACCGATCTGCCGATCATGGTCTACAACAACCCTCCCATTTACAAAAATGACGTCACGCCCGACATCCTGACCTCGCTGGTCGACTGCGAGAACATCGTGTGCTTCAAAGACTCGTCGGGCGACACCCGCCGCTTTATCGATCTGCGCAACGAAGTCGGCGATCGCTTCGTGCTGTTCGCCGGGTTGGACGATGTGGTGCTGGAAAGCATCGCCGTCGGCGCGCAAGGCTGGATCTCCGGCATGTCCAATGCCTTCCCGCGCGAAGGGGAAACCCTGTTCCGGCTGGCGAAGGAAAAACGCTATGAGGAAGCATTGGCGCTGTACCGCTGGTTCATGCCGCTGCTGCACCTCGATGCCCGCCCTGACCTGGTGCAGTGCATCAAGCTTTGCGAACAGCGAGTCGGCCGCGGCAGCGCCGTCACTCGTCCGCCGCGCCTGGCGCTGCAGGGGGAAACGCTCAGCGAGATCAACGCCATGATCGATAAAGCGCTGGCCACTCGCCCGGCGCTGCCGAACGTCGGCCTGTAACGCCTTCACCGCCCGGCCATGCCGGGCGTCATGCTTTCTCTACCGGGGGAACCGATGCCCAACGCTCGCTATGCCGCCATCAGCGGCCAACAATTTATCGGCGGCCAGCGCCGCGCCGAAGGGGAAGCGGCGCTGCTCAGCCTGCGCGCCGACGACGGTCAGCCGACCGGTTACCGCTTCCACCAGGCCACGGCGGCAGAAACCGCCGCCGCCGCCGAAGCCGCCGCCGCGGCTTTTGCGCCCTATTCGCAGCTCAGCGCGGAACAACGCGCTAACTTTCTCGACGCCATCGCCGAGGAGATAGACGCGTTGGATGATGTTTTCTTCGCCTTCGCCATGCAGGAAACGGCCTTGCCCCTGGCGCGGTTGAGCGGCGAACGCGCCAGAACCAGCGGCCAGATGCGGCTGTTCGCCACGCTGCTGCGGCGCGGCGACGTCGAGGGCGTGCGCATCGACTGCGCGCTGCCGCAGCGTTCCCCCCTGCCGCGCCCCGATCTGCGTCAATACCGCACGGCGCTCGGCCCGGTGGCGGTCTTCGGCGCCAGCAACTTCCCGCTGGCGTTTTCCACCGCGGGCGGCGACACCGCCGCCGCGCTCGCCGCCGGCTGCCCGATCGTGTTCAAGGCGCACAGCGGCCATATGATCACCGCGGAGCTGGCCGCTCAGGCGATCGAGCGCGCACGGGAACGCACCGGGATGCCCGCCGGCGTCTTCAACATGATCTTCGGCAACCGCGTGGGGGCCGATTTGGTACAACATCCGGCGATTCAGGCGGTGGGATTCACCGGCTCGCTGCAAGGTGGCCGGGCGCTCTTCGATCTGGCGACGCAACGCCCTCAACCTATCCCGGTCTTCGCCGAAATGTCGAGCATCAACCCGGTAGTGATCCTGCCCAAGGCGTTGGCGCGGCGCGAGCAGCGCATCGCGCAGGAACTGGTCTCTTCCTTCACGCTCGGCTGCGGTCAGTTCTGCACCAAGCCCGGCGTGATCGTCGCGCTGCGCGGCGCCGCCTTCGATCGGCTGGCCGAAACGATGAGCGCCCTGGTCAACGCCGCCGAGCCGCAGCCGATGCTGAATGCCGGCACGCTGGAGCACTACCGTCACGGGCTGGCGGCCCTCGATGCCCACCCGGGTATGCGGCGTCTGGCAGGCCGCAGCGAAACGCCCGCTCTTCGCGCGGCAGCGCAGCTTTATCAGGCGGAGGGGGCACTGCTGCTGCAGGCCGACCCGCTGCTGCAACAAGAGGTCTTCGGCCCGGTCAGCATCCTGGTGGCGATGGATGACGAAGCGCAGCTGCATGCGGCGCTGGCGGCATTGCAAGGCCAGTTGACCGCCACGCTGCTGGCGGACGACGACGATCTCGCGATGGCCGCCGGGCTGACGACCCTGTTGGCGCGCAAAGCCGGTCGGGTGCTGTTCAACGGGTATCCGACCGGGGTGGAGGTGTGCGACGCCATGGTGCACGGCGGCCCTTATCCGGCCACCAGCGACGCGCGCGGCACCTCAGTAGGCACGCTGGCCATCGAGCGTTTCCTGCGGCCGGTCTGTTTGCAAAACACCCCCGCAGCGCTGTTGCCGCCGGCGCTGCAGGACGCCAACCCGCTCAACCTGCTACGGCTGGTGAACGGCGTTTACACCCGAGATCCCCTGGTTTCACCTGCCCAAAATTAGCCCGGCCGCATCTGCCTGCCACTCAATAACAAAAGGGTAATACCATGACAACCCAAGGCAAATTCAAGAAGCAGCTTACGCTCACCGATCTGACGTTCATCGGTCTGGGCGCCATCTTCGGCTCCGGTTGGCTGTTCGCCGCCAGCCATGTCTCCTCCATCGCCGGCCCGGCCGGCATCTATTCCTGGCTGATCGGCGGCCTGGCGGTGCTGCTGCTCGGCATCGTCTACTGCGAGCTGGGCGCCGCCCTGCCGCGCGCCGGCGGCATCATTCGCTATCCGGTATTCTCACACGGCGAACTGATGGGTTATCTGCTGGGATTTATCACGCTGATCGCCTTCTCCAGCCTGATCGCCATCGAAGTCGTCGCCGCCCGGCAGTACGCCGCCGCCTGGTTCCCGTTCCTCAGCCAGCCGGGTTCCGGCGACCCGACCCCGGTCGGCTGGCTGGTGCAGTTGGCGCTGCTGTGCTTTTTCTTCGCGCTCAACTATTACAGCGTCAAAACCTTCGCCAAATCCAATAACCTGATTAGCGTGCTGAAGTTTCTGGTGCCGCTGCTGGTGATCGTGGTGTTGTTCAGCTTTTTCAAACCGGAAAACCTGCACAGCCAGGGCTTTGCCCCCTTCGGTTCCGCCGGCGTTGAGGCCGCCATTTCCGCCGGCGGCATCATCTTTGCCTACCTCGGCCTGACGCCGATCATTTCGGTCGCCAGCGAGGTGCAACGGCCGCAGCGCACCATTCCCATCGCGCTGATCCTGTCGGTGGTGCTGTCCACCATCATCTATGTACTGCTGCAGATAGCGTTTCTCGGCAGCATCCCCAGCGAGATGCTGAGCGGCGGCTGGGCCGGCATCAGCCAACAGTTCTCCCTGCCGTTCCGCGACATCGCCATCACGCTCGGCATGGGATGGCTGGCGTTTCTGGTGGTCAGCGACGCGATCGTTTCGCCGAGCGGCACCGGCAACATCTATATGAACGCCACGCCTCGCGTGATCTACGGTTGGGCGCGCGCCGGCACCTTCTTCAAACTGTTCACCCGGGTGGATGGCGACTCCGGCATCCCCCGCCCGGCGCTGTGGTTGACCTTCGCTCTCTCGGTATTCTGGACGCTGCCGTTCCCGTCGTGGGAAAAGCTGATCGGCGTGGTGTCCGCCGCCCTGGTGCTGAGCTACGCCATCGCCCCGGTCACCGCCGCCGGGCTGCGGCGCAATGCGCCCGATATGCCGCGTCCGTTCCGGGTGCGCGGTTTCTGCGTGCTCGGCCCGCTGTCGTTTATCATTTCGGCGCTGATCGTTTTCTGGTCCGGCTGGGACACCGTCTCCTGGCTGCTCGGCTTGCAGATCCTGATGTTCTTCATCTACATCCTGTTCAAGAATCAGGTACCGACCCATGCCGTTAGCCTCCGGCAGCAAATTTGGTCCTCGCTGTGGCTGATCGTCTTCTATGCGCTGGTGATCGGGCTTTCCTATCTCAGCAGCTTCGGCGGCATCGGCGCTATTGCCCACCCGTGGGACACCCTCACCATGGCGGTGATTGCGCTGGCGATTTACTACTGGGGCGCCTATACCTGTTTACCCCAGGCCAATTTTATCGGCGATGAAGAAGAATGAACTCGGGGAGGACATCGAAATGACATCCATGCACGTGCTGTCGCTGGAACAGGCTTATCAACTGGCGTTGCGTACGCTGCGCAGCAACGGTTTCAATCAGGCGCATGCCGAGGCGGTGGCGCAAAATGTCACCCAGGGCGAACGCGACGGCGGCGCTTCTCACGGGCTATACCGGCTGTTGGGCTGCGTGCGATCGCTGCGGGCAGGCAAGGTTTCTGCCGATGCGATGCCCAGGTTGTTCGACCTGGCGCCGGCCATCTTGCGCGCCGACGCCGGCGGCGCGTTTTCCCTGCTGGCCTACCGCACCGCTCTGCCGGTCTTTATCGAGAAGGTGCGCGCCAATGGCATCGCCGCGCTGGCGATCAACCGCTGCGTGCATTTCTCCGCGCTGTGGGCCGACATCGAACCGCTGACCGAACAGGGGTTGGTGGCCTTGGCCTGCACGCCCAGCCACGCGTGGGTGACGCCGGCCGGCGGTTCGCGACCGCTGTTCGGCACCAACCCCATCGCCTTTGGCTGGCCGCGTGCGGATCGGCCGCCGTTTTTGTTCGACATGGCCACCAGCGCGGCGGCGCGCGGCGAAATCGAACTGCATCGCCGCGCCGGCACCCCGCTGCCTGAAGGCTGGGGCATTGATAAGGCGGGCAATCCGTCCACCGATGCCGCCAGCGTGCTGGAGGGTGCAATGCTGACCTTCGGCGGGCATAAGGGCTCGGCGCTGGCGGCGATGGTGGAATTGTTGGCCGGGCCGCTGATCGGCGATATGACCAGCAAGGAATCGCTGGCCTATGACGACGGTACCGGTTCGTCGCCTTACGGCGGTGAGCTGATCATCGCGTTGGATCCCGAGCGTTTTCTCGGTGCGGATAAGGCGAAATATTTCGCCGGAGCAGAGGCGATGTTTGCCGATATGCAGGCGCAAGGCGCACGCATCCCCGGCGAACGCCGTTATCGGCAGCGGCGCCAGAGCGAGCAATACGGCGTGGAAATCCCCAGGACGTTGTACGACGAAATCGTGGCGCTGTGCGATTAGCGCCGGGTTAATGCCCCGCGCCGGCAACCCGGCGCGGGGAAAGGCTTATCCTGCCTGAGCCAGATCGCTGTGCAGGCGCTTGCGCCACACCGGTTTGGTGTCCCAGCGGGCAAAGTGTTTCGCCTCTTTACCCGGCTGCACCTGATGCCACATATCTTCTTGCCACCGGATCGGTTCCTTTCCTCGCAACGTTGGGCGGGTCTGTTTAATCGTCCGTTGCAAGACGCCCGCTTCCTCAGCGGTAATGGGCGGCGCCTGTCTGGCGGCATCCAGCGCCCGGCTTCCCAACGGCGCCATCACCTGATACAACACGTTGACCTGCTGCAGCGTCGCCTGCTGATTAGTGCTCATCCCCTTACCCGACCAACCGTCGAAGTTTTCACCGGGATCGTCCCCCTGCGCGCGATACTCATTACCTGGCCCCTCGACGATATTCCATCCTTGCCAGGTCACCAGAGTGTGTAATCCATCGCGATCCTGCAGGTTTTTATTCTTGATCTGTTTGAGCACTTCGGCGCGGTTTGGCACACCGATCAGGTTCATAAACTCGTCCAGCGCGTCCCAATGCTGCCCCGCCACCAGACCATTCCAGACATTACGCAAACAGTTCCAGGGAATGGTGTGATGCCAGGTCAGCGTAATAAGCGGTTTGGTTGACGCATGTTGCCAACGACTCGGTTCACTGCCCCGATCGCCTCTGATAATCCCATCGACTTCTAATGGCATAGCTGCCCCTCTTCTGGCTGAGATGAAGAATATGCGCAAGGCCGGTGGCCCGGTTGGCATAAAAACGTCAGCTAAAATCGTAGCAGCTCAGGCTGAGATGGCAATAAAGCGCAAGGCACGCTCTGCTGCCGGCCGGCAACCGCAGAACGCGCCCGAAAACGGTGGGCTTAAGACGGATTATCTGACCACCATTACCGAAATATTGGCATGGCGAACGATAGCGGCGGCGTTAGATCCCAGCAGATAGGTTTTCACGCTCGGGCGACGCGAACCGATGATGATAAGATCGGCGTCGATCTCTTCCGCCAGTTCCAACACCTGATCGCGTGCAGAGCCGAAGCTGACGGTGTAATTGAGGCGATCCAACGGCAGATCGATTTCCGACATGATTTTCTTCAGTTTATCCACCGCCTTCACTTCCGCCTGATTCTCAAACTCCTTGAGACCGAACGAATAGGCAGTAACAAACGCCGAGGCATCCGGTAGCGCATGGAAGAAATGCACTTTAGCGCCGGACAGCTTCGCCAAATATTCCACATGCTTCAGCGCATGCTCAGTCAACAGATCCTCTTCAATATCGATCGGCACTAAAATAGTCTTGTACATATCACGTCCTTTCTATGTAAACCGGGTGCCTACAGAATACTGCCGCGCACGGCCGCGGTGAATCGCTTTATCACGCTTTTGTGATCGGGGGGTAAATACTGAATAAGGACAGTTCTTAATTTAACAAAATATAAACATCACGCCGATAACGGATAGGGACTTAATTATTTATTACTCAAGATTAAATCAGCTGCAAATAAACCGCTTTGGCGGTGGCGGCGGTCTTATTAGCGACAGAAAGTTTTTTAATCGAGTTGCCGATATGGAAATTGACCGTGCGCTCGCTCACCCCCATCAACAGCGCGATCTCTTCCGCCGTTTTCCCTTCGCTGCACCAGCGTAGGATGTCTTTTTCGCGCAGCGTCAGCACATCTTTTATCGCGTCGTCGTTCACCGAGATCAAGGCTTCACGCAGCGTTTTATGGGCGGTTTGCGCCAGCCAAAGGAAGAAGGTTTCATTTGCCGCCCGCGCTTGCGGCGTTTGCTCGGGTAGCGCTTTGCCGGCAAACGTCAGGATCCCCAGCCGGCCATAGCAATCCTTGACCGACTGCGACCAACCGGCGCACAGGCCGAACTGCGCCATATGCCGCCAAAGCAGCGGCCGCTCGTGATAAAAGCTTTCGTCCCACTGAAACTGCAGCGTGGAATGGTGAGCGCGCTCAATAACCGGATCCTGCAAATACACCCGCTGCCGCCGATAATCTTCGAGATAGTTCGCTGAAAAATTCCCTTCGATCAGCATTTTGGGGCGGCTGGCCGGATAACAGGAAAACACGATGTAAGAGAAATAATCAAACCCCAACGCCTCAGCGCAGGGCCCCAGCTGCGTCAGAAAACGTTCGCGATCGGCCAGGCTGCCAATCACCTCCGCCATGAGCCGTTGAGTGCGGGTATCCATAACGCAGGTTCTCCAGATAGCGATGCCGATTTATCGATAGGTCAGACTCACTATAGAATATCGCCGTCCGGCGTCAGTAGCCGTTTCATATAATAAAAAATACCAACGCTATAACGAAAACAGCTATTCCCCTTAAAATAAGTCTTTTTATTGCGCCGCACAGGAAAACTACGCGAATAGCATAATATCCTCGGCGCGTAAACCTGTTATTTCTACCGTTAGACAGCCAAGGCACCGCCAATTACTTTCCAGACAGGCACCCGGTGCCGCCGTAAATCCAAAGAGATAATAAGCATTTGCGAATTTCGCATGGCATACAGTGACGGGGATTTTCTATGGCAGAAAGTAATGCGGCAATTCAATCGGCTGCGATTATCGGCGCGGGAACGATGGGCAGAGGCATCGCTTATCTTTTCGCGCAAAAAGGCATTCGCACGGTGCTTTATAATCGCAACGGCAATACCCTCAATCAGGCTCGCGAATATATCGCGCAAGACCTGAACAAGAAAGTCGAACAGGGCAAGATCGCGCTGCAGGATAAAGGCGCAGTGCTGGCCAATCTGATGTTCACCTCGGTGTTTGAGACTATCGCCGACAGCGATCTGGTGATAGAAACCATCGCCGAGCAAGAGCAAACCAAACTTGAGGTGCTGGCGGCCATCGCCGCGGCGGTCAAGCCCGACACGCTGATCGCCACCAATACCTCCTCACTGTCGCTTAACAAGCTGGCAACCGCGGTGACGCACAGCGAGCGGTTTATCGGTTTGCACTTTTTCAATCCCGCGCCGCTGATGAAACTGATTGAAATCATCCCGGCCTACTTTACCGCACGCGCCACCACCGAACGTTGCCGTCAGCTGGTGGCCGCGTTGGGGAAACGCGATGTCGTCTGCCAGGCCACGCCGGGGTTTATCGTCAACCGCATGGCCCGCCCCTACTACCTGGAAGGGTTCCGCCTGTTGGAAGAACACGTGGCGCGCGCGCCGCAGATCGACCGCGCCCTCAAGGCCGGCGGGCACTTTCGCATGGGGCCGCTCGAGCTGACCGATTTTATCGGCCAGGACATCAACTATCAGGTCAGCCGGCAAATCTGGCAGGACATGCAATACGATCCGCGCTATACCCCCGGCCATCTGCAGCGTTCGCTGGTCGATGCCGGTCTGTTGGGGAAAAAGAACGGCCGCTCCTATTTTGCCGCCGAAGAAAACGCCTTACCGGTAACGGCCGCCACCGATGCAGACGTCGAGACGCTGCGCATTTACGGCGAACACCCTTTTTTTACCCTGTTGCAACAGCGGGCCGCGCTTCAGTGGCCACGGCTGCGCGTGGAGCAACGGCCGGCCTTACCGGGCCTGGGGCCGGCCGTCCAGATCAATGAGGCTTTCACCGTCAGCGTCACCGATGGCCGCACGGCGAGCCAGTTGGCGGAGCTGACGGCGGCGGATGCCTTTGTGGTCGATGTCGCCCTGAACTACGCCGACACGGCGTATCTGGTGGCAGCGCACAACCGCCACGCCTCTGCGGCCAATAAGGCGCTGTTTTTACGCCTGCTGCACACGGCAATCCCGCAGGTTGAATTTATCAAGGACTCCCCGGCGCTGATCGTCGCCCGCGTCCTCAGCAGCCTGATCAACGAGTCGGTGATCATGGTGGAAAGCGGCGTCTGCAGCCGGGAAGACATCGATGTCGCCGCCGTCGCCGGCGTTAACTACGCCGACGGCATTTTCGGCTGGCTCGATAACCTGGGGGAGAAAAACGTCAGGACGACGCTGAGCAACCTGGCGCAGCTGCTGCACGCGGCACGCTATGCGCCGCATTACACCCTTCTACACGCCGCGCAACCGGCGCTGACGACCACGCCTTAAGGATCCATGATGAGCATTAACGATGACGGCGTTTATCTGATCGACGGCACGCGCACGGCGATTGGCGCCTATGGCGGCAGCCTGGCGCATACCCGCCCCGACGACATGGCGGCAACGATCATTCGCAGTCTGCTGCAGCGCCATCCGGCGGCGGAAGCGAAGCTGGACGAAGTGGTGCTGGGCTGCGCCAACCAAGCCGGCGAGGACAACCGCAACGTCGCCCGCATGGCGGCGCTGCTTTCCGGGCTGGATCCGTCGGTGCCGGCCATCACCCTCAACCGCCTTTGCGCCTCTGGGTTGGATGCGGTGATCTACGCCGCGGCGAAAATCCGCAGCGGCCTTAGCGAACTGATTCTGGCCGGCGGCGTGGAAAGCATGAGCCGCGCGCCCTATGTGCTGAGCAAGGGCGACACGCCGTTCGACAAGGGGGTGAAGCTGTATGACACCACGCTGGGATGGCGCTTTGTTAACCCGCGGCTGGCGGAGCGCTACGGCAGCGATCCGCTCGGCATCACGGCGGAAAACGTGGCTCAACGGCAGCACATCTCGCGCGAGGAGCAGGATCTGTTCGCGCTGACCTCGCAGCAAAAGGCCCGCCGGGCGATCGACAGCGGCCGGCTGGCGCGGGAAATCACGCCCGTGGACGTGCCGGCGGATCGCAAGACCACGCGTACATTCGCGCAGGATGAGTTCCCGCGCCTCAGCACGCTGCAGCAGCTGCAGGCGCTGAAACCGGCGTTCTCCGCCGGCGGTTCGGTCACGGCGGGCAACGCTTCCGGCATCAACGACGGCGCCGCCGCGCTGCTGCTGGCTTCCGGGCGCTACGTGAAACGCCAAGGGTGGCAACCGCTGGCGGAGATCGGCGACAGCGCGGCCGCCGGCGTTGAACCGGCGCTGATGGGGCTGGGGCCGATCGCCTCCACCGAGCGCTTGCTGCAGCGCGGCGGGTTCACCTTGAACGACTTCGACATCATCGAGATTAACGAAGCCTTCGCCTCACAGGTTCTGGCGGCGCTGAAACACTGGCGCATCGACGCCAACGACGCGCGGGTCAACCCGAACGGCGGCGCCATCGCGCTCGGTCACCCGCTGGGGATGTCCGGCGCGCGCCTGGTGCTGTCGGCGGCGCTGGAACTACGCGATCGGCAGGCCGGCAACGCATTGGTGACGATGTGCGTCGGCGTCGGTCAGGGGCTGTCATTAAACCTTAAAGCCGTTTAACACAAGGAACATACGATGAGCGTACTGAACATTCTTGAAGAAAAGCTGGCGGAAACCAAAAAACAGGGGCGTTTTCGCGAGTTCCTCAACCTTGAACGCGGCGTGCAGGACAAACCCTGGGCCACCAGCCACGGGCACCACGGTGAGCGCCGCCTCAACGTCTGGTGCTCGAACGACTATCTGGCGATGAGCCATCACCCCAAAGTGCTGCTAGCCACCACCGAAGCGGTTAACCGGGTCGGGCTGGGCACCTGCGGCGCCCGCAGCATTTCCGGCACCTCGGTCTACCACAGTGAGCTGGAAACGCTGTTAGCCAGCGCCTACGGCAAAGAGTCGGCGCTGCTGTTCACCACCGGTTTCGGCGCCAACGACGCCACCTTGTCCACCCTGTGCGACGCCATTCCCGATCTGATCGTGTTCTCCGACGAGCTGAATCACGCCTCGATGATTTACGGTATCCGCTACAGCAAAGCGGAGAAAAAGATCTTCCGCCACAACGACGTGGCACACCTTGCCGAACTGCTGCAGGCCGCCGATCCGGCGCGGCCAAAGCTGATCGCCTTCGAGTCGCTGTATTCCATGGACGGTGACTTCGCCCCGCTGGCGCAGATCGTGGCGCTGGCGGAGCAATATCAGGCGCTGACCTATCTCGACGAGATCCACTCCGCCGGCGTCTATGGCGAACGGGGGCTGGGCTACGCCGAACAGCTGGGCCTGCTGGATAAAATCACCATTATTCAGGGCGGGTTCGGCAAATCTTACGGCGCGGCGGGCGGTTATATCGCCGCGCCCCGCTCGGTGGTGGAGGCGGTGCGCAGCTGGGCTCCGGCATTCGTCTTCAGCACCTCGTCGCCGGCGCCGGTGGTGGCCGCCGCGCTGGCCAGTTTTAAATACAACCTCGAGCATGACACCCAGCGCAAGCACCTGCTGGCGATCGTCGATCACCTGAAAACCGGCCTGCGCGCCGCCGGCATCCCGCTGGTGTCGGCCGACAGCCATATCCTGCCGCTGAGGGTCGGCGATCCGCACCGCAACAAACACATCAGCAAAGTGCTGCTCGATGAGCATGATATTTACGTGCAACCGGTCAATGCGCCGACGGTGCCCGCAGGCAGCGAGCGGCTGCGGGTGACGCCGACCTCGGCGCACTCCCATGCCGACGTGGAGACGTTCCTGGCCGCGCTGGGGCGGGTCTGGGCGGCGAACGATCTGCGGAGGGCGGGATGACGTTAGCGGATTATAACGGCCATCTGGTCACGCTCTGTCTGATGGCGACCGGCACGTTCGCCATCGGCACCGACGCCTTTATCGTCGCCGGCGTGCTCAGCGACATTTCCGATACCTTTGCCGTCAGCCCTGCGCAAGCGGGGCAGTTGATATCGGTATTCGCACTGGCTTATATGCTGTTCGCGCCGCTGACCGCCTGGCTGCTGGGCAACGTCAACCGCAAGCATATCCTGCAGCTGGCGCTGGTGCTGTTCATCGCCGGCAACCTGGCCTGCGCCTGGGCCACCAGCTACCTGCAGATCTCGCTCGGCAGAGTGCTGGCCGCATTGGGAGCAACCTGTTACACGCCGCAGGCCGCCGCCGCCGCGGTGGGGCTGGTGGCGGAAAAACGCCGCGGCCTGGCCATTTCCATCGTCTATGGCGGCATGACGTTGGCTATTGCGCTCGGCATTCCGTTCGGTACCTTTCTCGCCAAACTGATCGGCTGGCGTGAAATCTTCCTGTTCATCGCCCTGCTGGGGGCGATTGCGCTGCTGGGCCTGTCGTTGGCGCTGCGCGCCATCGCGCCGCCGGGCAAGCATTCGCTGAAAGAGCGGCTCGCCCCGCTGCGGCAAAAGGCGGTGCTGACCACGCTGCTGATCACCTTTTTCGCCGTTTGCTCGGAACACATCGTCTATAGCTACGTCAGCGTATTGCTGAAAAACACCCAGTTCGGCCCGCAGGCGATCCTGCCCCTCGCGCTGCTGGTGTTCGGCATTGGCGCGGTGATCGGCAACTTTGCCTCCGGCGCGTTAACCGATGCCCTCGGCAGCAAGTTCGTGCTGCTGTTTTCCGTGGCGATCCAGACGCTGTCCCTGTTCCTGCTGGCCTTTTATGTCACTTCCGCCTGGTGGGTGCTGGCCATCTTTCTGGTCTGGGGCATCACCGGCTGGATGTACCTGGTGCCGATCCAGCATCACCTGTTGTCGCTGTCGAAACGCTTTGGCGCGCTGACCGTGTCGCTCAACAGCTCGGTGCTGTACGCCGGCATCGCGGCGGGCGGCATGCTGGGCGGCCTGACGCTCTACGCGCTGCCGGCCCATTACCTGCCTTTGTTTTCGCTGCCGCTCGGCGCCATCGCCCTGCTGCTGACACTGCTGTTTTTCCGGGGAGAGACCGGCAATGAGTAAAGCCCTTCCGGTGCTTTATGAGCGCCATGGCGAGCAGGTTGCGGTCATCACCCTCAATCGGCCGGAAAAAAAGAACGCCATCAACCTGCAGATGGCCGAGCTGATCCGCACTTACCTGCGGCAGGCGGATAACGATGACTCGGTGCGCGCGATCGTTCTGGCCGGTCAACCGGCGGTATTTTCCGCCGGCATGGATGTCGACGCCTTCCGTCAGGGCGAACTGCCCATCGTCACGCCGGAGGGGTTTGGCGGGCTGATCCATGCGCAGATCGCCAAGGTGATCATCGCCGCCGTTGACGGCATCGCGTACGGAGGCGGCTTTGAGCTGGCGCTGGCGTGCGATCTGATCGTCGCCGGCCAGAACGCGCGCTTCAGTTTCCCCGAAACCGGGCTCGGGTTAGTCGCCGCACAAGGTGGATGCGCGCGCTTGCCGGCGCGCATTTCCCCCTATGTCGCACTCGACTGGCTGCTGACCGGCAGAACCGTCGGCGCACGGGAGGCGCTGTCACACGGCGCCATTTCCCGTATCAGCGAGGGGGCGGCCCGAGAAGAGGCGCTGCGCATCGCCGAACAGATCGCCGCAAAAGATCTTGCCGCCAGCCAAACGGTGAAGGCCATCGTGCGCCAGGGGCTGGCACGGCAAGAAGCCCCCTCATTCGCTTTTCAACAAGGCCCGGTCGAGCGCCTGCGCCAGGCTGCCGCCCGCCGATAATTCTCCCGCCGGTTCGCCTGAACCGGCATTTCCCGCTTTTTCGCCACCGCTCATTTTACGCAGCCCGCCTCTCGGCGCCGGGTTACACTGCGGTAGCCCTAATGCGCTGATAAGGAAAAACAATGCGCCATTTGCCTCTGCTGACCCCCAGACTTCGCCTGCGCCCGTTCACCGCCGACGATCTGCCCGACTTTACCGCCTACCGCAGCCACCCGGACGTGGCGCGCTATCAAAGCTGGAGCGACTACAGCGCCGCCGATGCGCAGGCCTTTTTCGCACAGCAACGGCGGCTCGAATTCAACCGTGACGACAGCTGGTTTCAACTGGCGGTCGAACGCCGCGAGGACGGCGCGTTGCTCGGCGATATCGCGGTGCATTTCTTCGATGAGGGGCGCCAGGCTGAACTGGGCGTGACCTTCGCGCCCAGCCACCAGCGTCAAGGGCTGGCGCGCGAGGCGCTGAACGCCGTCATCGCCCTGCTGTTCGGGCCGCTGGCGAAGCACCGTATTACTGCGGTGGTGGACGCGCGTAATCTTGCCGCCGCCACGCTGTTCGGCAAACTGGGTTTTCGGCGCGAGGCCCATTGGCGGCAAAACGTGTTTTTCAAAGGCGCGTGGGGCGACGAATTCGGTTTCGCTCTGCTGCAAAGCGAATGGCGGGAGAATGCAAAGCATGACGCTGCTGAATAAATACCTTGGGCAATACCAGTTCTCGGAGCGGCATGCGATCGCCATCGCCGCGCCACAGGCACGGATCCTGGCGGCCGTGGCCGCTTACGATCCCAAGCACGACCGTTTTTTCCGCAGCATGATAGCGCTGCGCGAATTGCCCGCGCGGCTGATGCCACGCAATAAACCCAGCCCGCCGCCGTTTGGCCTGCATAACTTTTGCCTGCTTGAGCAAGATGACAGCGCGTTGGTCTATGGCCTGATCGGCCGCTTTTGGCAGGCTGAATACGGTCTGGAGCAGGTCGCTGACGGGGCGGGCTTTCTGGCCTTCGTTAAGCCCGGCGTCGCCAAACTGGCGCTGGGTTATGTCGTGAGCCCTCTGCCGGACGGCCGCTGCCGCCTGGTGACGGAAACGCGCATCTTCTGCCCCGACGACGCCAGCCGGCGGCGGTTTACCCCCTATTGGTATGCGATTCGCCTGGTCAGCGGGCTGATACGCCGCCGTATGTTGCGCGCCATTAAAACAGTCAGCGAAAAGCCGGCGGTGAATCATTCACCAGGCTGATTTATTTAAGAGCATTCTTAGAGAATGAAAATCATTATCAGCCTATTTTTTAATCACAACAAGATAGTAGTGAGAAGCCATTGACCCCGCCCCCTGCGGGGATTTTTTCGCCTATTTATCACCTGTTTCAGGAAATACCTGCATAAACAGGAAGGTGCAAGGCTTGCGCTGATGCTGGTTGATCTGCGGCACCAGCCGGGTGAAATGCTCGGTCTGGCAATGCGCATCCAGGGCGGCGCGATCCGGCCAGCTTTCGATAAAAATAAAATGCCCGGGATCCTGCTGGTCGATACACAGCTCATAACTGATGCACAAAGGTTCCTGCCGGGTTTTCTCCACCAGCTCGCGATACCATGGCATAACGGTTGCAATGTGTTCCGGGTGGATAAAATCTTCAGCGATGACCTTCAGCATGTAGCGCTCCTGTATTTTGTTTTGCCGCGTTTCACCTTATATCCCCCCCTCACGAGATGAAAGCGCCTTTCTCCGGGTCTACCACCGGGTTGCCAATTCGGTGATAGCGCACACAGATCGCGATCAAAGCGCTTGAACGCGCCATAGCCCTGTGTGAACTTTTAATTAACAAGAAAGCAACACACCATTCACCGTGGTGATGTCTGCACCAACCTGCCGACTCGATACGCGGCGTTTTTTTCGCCCTAAAGGCCTGACCATTAGTCCTTTAGACCTTTAAGGCTCACGAAAAAATCCGTGGTTACCGCCGTGTTGCGGGCAACGGCATCAGGACGGTCCTGTGACCGACGTTTGTCATTCTCAGAAGAGAGGTTATCGCCAGTGAATCACGCCACCTATGCCGCTCCAGCGCTCAACGCCGCCATCCGCAAAACCTGGCGCAGACTGGTGCCCTTGATGTTCGCCATGTACTTCATCGCCTTTATCGACAGGGTTAACGTCGGCTTTGCCAAGGACGCGATGGCCATCGATATCGCGCTGTCGCAATCCGCCTTTGCCCTGGGCGCCGGGATATTTTTTGCCGCCTATGCGCTGTTCGGCATCCCGGCCAACCTGCTGATGAACCGCTGGGGCGCCAAACGCTGGCTCAGCGCCACCACCGCGCTGTGGGGGGCGCTGTCGGCCTGTACCGGGCTGGTGACCAACGAACAGCAGTTTATCGTCTTGCGCTTTCTGCTGGGGATCGCGGAAGCCGGCTTTTACCCCGGCATCCTGCTGCTCGCGTCGATCTATTTTCCCAATAAGGTGCGCGCCTCGGTCATTGGCATTTTCGTGCTCGGCGTGCCGGCGGCCCTGACGCTCGGCTCGCCGCTGTCGGGAGCCTTGCTGGAGATGCACGGCGTGCTGGGCAAACCCGGCTGGTTCTGGATGTTCGTGCTGGAGGGGCTGCCGGCCGTCGCCCTCGGCGTCTTCGCCTTTTTCTATCTCGACGATAGCCCGCAGCAGGCCCGCTTTCTGACCGAGGAAGAGCGTGCGGCGCTGGTGGCACAGTTGGCCGCCGAACAGCAGCAGACCGAAACCAGCAGCGTCAAAGCGGCGATGAGAAGCGGCAAAGTTTGGCATCTGGCGCTGATCTACGGCACCCTGCAAATTGGCGTGTACGGCCTGATGTTTTTCCTGCCGTCGCAGGTCGCCTCGCTGATGGGCACCCATCTCGGCTTCAAGGCCTCGCTGGTGGCCGCCATTCCTTGGGCGTTCTCTGCGCTGGGCGTCTATTTCCTGCCGCGCTTTGCCGACAGAAACACCGCCAGAAGATTACCGATCGCCGTCGGCTGCATGATCGCGGCGGCGCTGGGGTTGGTGGTCTCTTCCTATGCCGGCCCTTTGCTCGCTATCGTCGCCCTGAGCTGTTGCGCAGTCAGTTTCCTGGCGGTACAGCCGATTTTCTGGACGTTTCCCGCTCAGGTGCTCACCGGCCCGGCGCTGGCGGCCGGCATCGGCTTTTGCACTACGCTCGGCGCCGCGTTCAGCTTTTTAGCCCCGCTGATCCGCACCGAGGCGGAACAGCGTTTTCACAGCCCGCATGCCGGGCCGCTGGTGCTGGCCGCTTTCTCGCTGCTGTGCGCCGCGCTGTTGTGGGCGCTCAGAAACCGGCGCGCCGAGGTGAGCAAGCAAGACGCAGAGATTGCCGGATAGCGGCGCGTTATTTAACCCTTATTGAACCTGCGGATGGGACACTGGCACTCAGCCCCCTCGCCCGCAGGTGTTAAATGGATGAATTGACGCACATTATCGCCAAATACAGTCCGGAGCCGGAGATGTTGCTGCTGCTGATTTTCCTGTTTGCGCTGGGTAAATCCGTGATCTTCGTTTCCTCCATCCTGCCGCCCGCTTCGGTCACGCTGCTGATGGGCATCGTTGCGGGCAAGCACGCGCTGCCCCTCGGCGCCGTTTGGGCGGCCATCGCCCTCGGCGCCGCGCTGGGATCGATCTTGTCGTTCCACTGCGGCGCGCTGCTATGCCGCCGCGATCTTGGCCGCCGGCTGCCGGCACGCTTTCACGCGCCGCTGCGCAAAGCCCAGCGCGCCTTGCAAAAGAGAGGGCTGCCGCTGCTGTTCGCCTCGCGTTTTCTGGCGGTGATGCGCTATACCGTACCGCTGATGGCCGGCATGCTGAAACTGCCGCTGGGGCGCGTCTATGCCACCGCCGCGCTCTCGGCTGCCGCCTGGGCGCTGATCTTGATGTCGGCTGCGCATATATTCCCCGTACCTTGACCTGAAAGATTCTTGGGCAAATGTTCGGCCCATGCGCCGACGTTGCGCCAGCGCACAGCCTCTCTTGCCGTATAAACTGCGGTGCAACATCGCAGTTTGCGCCAGATCACCTTTCTGAACATCAGTCGAAAAATGCGAATTTTTTTGCAGAATGCGCGCTTAAAACGGCGCAATGAGGAAACAAACAGAGAAAAGTCCGAGCGTAACACGCTGATTTGGTTGGCGGGTCGTACAGAGTTCGAACCTGTGACCCATTGATTAAAAGTCAACGGCTCTAGCGACTGATCGAACAACTCAACGTGCTAAACTGTCTTACTCGCCGGCGCCGCTGTCGAACGCTTACACCCATTACTTTTTCTCATGCGAATTTTACAACCCTTTGTTTAATCAACGAGATAAGCCGCATAAGGTCTGTTAATCCCACGTTTTGAAGAGTAATCTTCCGCTCCCTGAACGTCCGATTTGCCTCCTCCGTGTAAGATTGATCGACTTTTATCCCGCGTATAAATGTTGTAAACATGTTGCACAAAGGTGGCGTTATTGCACTACCTTACTAAAGCCGGACCAACCGGATAAATGTATAAAAAAGAGCCACTTCAGAGCTCGCGACTTCACTAATGACAGGTAAAACAGGACATCATCAGATGGTAGATCACTCTAAAATAGCGACTGACGCGACGCCCGCTTCAGAAGATCATCTACGGCGAAACCTCACTAACCGACATATTCAACTGATCGCCATCGGCGGCGCCATCGGCACCGGTCTGTTTATGGGCTCCGGTAAAACCATCAGTCTGGCCGGCCCTTCGATCATCTTCGTGTACATGATCATCGGCTTTATGCTGTTCTTCGTGATGCGCGCCATGGGCGAGCTGCTGCTGTCCAACCTGGAATACAAATCGTTCAGCGATTTCGCCGCGGACCTGCTCGGCCCGTGGGCCGGTTTCTTCACCGGCTGGACCTACTGGTTCTGCTGGGTGGTCACCGGCATCGCCGACGTCGTGGCGATCACCGCCTACGCCCAGTTCTGGTTCCCCGAACTGTCGCAGTGGATCGCTTCGTTGCTGTGCGTGCTGTTGCTGCTCGGCCTTAACCTGGCGACGGTGAAAATGTTCGGTGAAATGGAGTTCTGGTTTGCGATGATCAAAATCGTCGCCATCGTCGGGCTGATCGTCGCCGGGCTGGTGATGATCGCCATGCAGTTCCAATCGCCGACCGGCACCGTGGCCTCATTCACCCATTTGTGGAATGACGGCGGCATGTTCCCGAAAGGCATCAGCGGCTTCTTCGCCGGCTTCCAGATTGCGGTATTCGCCTTCGTCGGCATTGAGCTGGTGGGCACCACCGCCGCGGAAACCAAGGATCCGGAGAAATCGCTGCCGCGCGCAATCAACTCGATTCCGATCCGCATCATCATGTTCTACGTGTTCGCCCTGATCGTCATCATGTCGGTGACGCCGTGGAGCTCCGTGGTGCCGGACAAGAGCCCGTTTGTTGAGCTGTTCGTGCTGATCGGCCTGCCGGCCGCGGCCAGCGTGATCAACTTTGTGGTGCTGACCTCAGCCGCCTCTTCCGCCAACAGCGGCGTATTCTCCACCAGCCGCATGCTGTTCGGGCTGGCGCAGGAAGGCGACGCGCCGAAATCGTTCGCCAACCTGTCCAAGCGCGCGGTGCCGGCCAACGGCCTTACCTTCTCCTGCATCTGCCTGCTGGGCGGCGTGGTGCTGATTTACCTGATCCCGAACGTGATGACGGTCTTCACCCTGGTGACCACCGTATCGGCGATTCTGTTCATGTTCGTCTGGACCATCATCCTGTGCTCGTACCTGGTCTACCGTAAACAGCGCCCGGCGCTGCACCAGAAATCGATCTACAAGATGCCGGCCGGCAAACTGATGTGCTGGGTGTGCATGGCATTCTTCGTGTTCGTGCTGGTGCTGCTGTCGCTGCGCGAAGACACCCGCCAGGCGCTGATCGTCACCCCGCTGTGGTTCATCGTGCTCGGCCTGTCTTACGTGTTCCTGCGCAAGAAGAAAACCGCGTGATGCAAAAGGGGCGGATATCTCCGCCCCTTCCTGCTTTCTATGTCTCTGCGCTAATCCGCTTCCGTCGCCACCGCCGCTTTATCCCTGCGCCGCACGCGCAGCTCGCTGACCACCACCCCGATTACAATCAACGCGCCCCCCAATAACGCCACGCCCGGTAAACGCTCGCCGGCCAACCGCCCGACGATGCCCGCCCAGACCGGTTCACCGGCGTAAATCACCGTGGCGCGCGTCGGCGAAACGCTGCGCTGCGCCCAGTTCATGGTCAGCTGAATCAAGGCGCTGGCCAGCCCCAGCCCAATGGCGCTGTACAGCAGGTAATCCGAATACGGCGGCGGCGACTCGCCGGTCGGCGCCATCATCAAAAAGGAGGCCAGCGAGGCGGTCGCCAGCTGCACAATGGTCACTCGGCGGATATTGACCTTGCCGGCGAAGGCGCCGATCAGAATGATCTCTGCCGCCATGCCCAGGGTGCCGGCCAGCGTCAGAATTTCACCGAGGCTCAGCGCCATGTCGGTGCTGCTCGGCGCCGCCAGCAGCATCAGGCCGGTGAAGGCCAGCAGAATGCCGATCCACGACATGATGCCGGGGAAGCGCCCCAGCACCAGCCATTGCAACAGAGGCACGATCGGCACGTACATGGCGGTGATAAACGCCGATTGGCTGCTGGTGATGGTCTGCAGGCCGACGGTTTGCATGCTGTAACCGAACATGATCGCCAGCCCAATCAGCACGCCCGCCTTCAGTTCATACCGGGTCAGGCCGCGCAGCACGCGCAGCGAAAAAAGCGTCAGCGCCAGCGTGGCGGTGGCGAAACGCAGGCCGACGAAAAAGAACGGCCCGCTGACCTGCATCGCGTGATGCACCGCCAAAAAGGTGCCGCCCCAGATCATGGTGATGAAAATCAACACCGCTTCCGGCAACCTGATTTGCGGAACCACGGCGGAAATAAAGGATTTTTTTGCTGCTGACACCGGCTTGCCCTTCCTGCTGAGTGCAATATAATGCACAGATCCTGCCAGTATGAGATAAAGTCCGGCGATGAGCAATACGGCGCATAACGCAAAAACCGATCCCCCCAAGGTGCTGCAATACCTGAGCAGCAATCTGCGCGGCTACCGCCAACGGGCGGGCCTGAGCCAGATGGCGCTGGCCGAGCTTTCCGGCGTCAGCCGCCGCATGCTGGCGGGCATCGAGGCCGGCGATCGCAACGTCAGCCTGGCGGTGCTCGACAAGATCGCCGCCGCCCTGGCGATTTCCTTTACCGATCTGATCCAGGCGCCGGAGGCGCGCGGCAGCCACATGGTCGGGGAATTGGCCTGGCAAGGCGCGCAGCCGGGCAGCCAGGCGCTGTTCGCCGCCAGTGTGCCGGCACGGCAGCGGGCCGAGCTGTGGGAATGGACGCTGATGCCGGGCGAGCGCTATGACTCTGCGCCGGACGCCGAAGGCTGGAGCGAAATGATCTACGTGATTGCCGGTACCCTGACGCTGGAGCTGGAACAAGGCACGCTGACGCTCAGCGCCGGCGCCGCACAAACCTTCAACAGCGATCAACGCTACGCTTACGCCAACCACGGCAACCTGCCCCTGCGCTTTATCCGCAACGTCGCCTTCTGACCGCCCGCCGGCACGCTGGCAGGAACAGCGGCTGGCGCACAAGCTGCGGCGCTTGCCCTGAATCCGCCATCCAACAAAACCAAGTTCGTCATTCGCTTCTATGCTTATCAAGGGTTTTTGTTAATCATCTGAGCGGGAGTACGGAACATGACGAAAGTGTTGGTGCTTTATTACTCAATGTACGGCCATATCGAAAGCCTGGCGCAGGCGGTGGCCGAAGGCGCGAATCGGGTTAACGGCGTGGACGTGACGATTAAACGCGTGCCGGAAACCATGACGCCGGAGGCCTTCGCCAAAGCCGGGGGCAAACAACATCAACAGGTGCCGGTCGCCACCCCGCAAGAGCTGGCGGACTATGACGGCATTATCTTCGGCACGCCGACCCGCTTCGGCAATATGGCCGGGCAGATGCGCACCTTCCTCGATCAGACCGGCGGTCTGTGGGCTTCCGGCGCGCTGTACGGCAAGGTAGGCAGCGTCTTCTCCTCCACCGGCACCGGCGGCGGCCAGGAACACACCATCAGTTCCACCTGGACCACGCTGGCGCACCACGGTTTCATCATCGTGCCGATCGGCTATGCGACGCCAGAGCTGTTTGACGTTTCGCAGGTGCGCGGCGGCACCCCGTATGGCGCCACCACCATCGCCGGCGCCGACGGCTCGCGGCAGCCGAGCAACGAAGAGCTGACCATTGCCCGCTATCAGGGCGAGCACGTGGCAAAAATCACCGCCAAGCTGAAAAGTTAAGCCCCCTCCTGCGCCTGTGATTCAAAGGGCCGCGCATTCGCACGGCCCCATCTTGTTGCCGACCCGCCGCAAGGTTAGAATGCCCCTCCCCCGGCCATTCAGCGTCTGAAGGCCAGGCCCGAATTCGTTCTGCCCGTCGCTCATCCGCTTTCAGCCCGAGGACGGGCGTTCTGTTTTTTGCGCACAGCGAAGGGAATAAGTCAGTGTCTAAAGATTTTGATGAACTAATAAGAGACATGGATCTTATTATTGAAAATGTAGACAGCTTCAAGGCTCTGGCTCCGCGCGCGCCCGAGCCGGCTCCGGCCCCGCCGCCGCCGGTTCATCACTACGACTCGTTCTGCGAGAACATCGCGCTGAAAGTGGTCTTGAAGGTGCTGCTGTCTTCGGTGGACAAGATAGTCAAAGTGCAGATCGCCAACAAGGTCGAGCAGGAGATCGCCCAGATTGAACAGCAGGTGGTTCGCGCCGGCGGCGGCCCGGTGTCGCCGGACGATCTGGCGCAGATGACGCACTATGTGCGCCGTACGGTCAACGACCTGCTGGAATAACGCCCCCGCCATACTTATTAGGCGATATGAATTTTTACGTTATTTTTATATCGCCTGCTTTATGCTTGATACACTTCAATAAATTGACGCATTGTCGGCAGGCATTCCGAGCAACAGTATGGTCAGAACCAAACAGATCCTGGTCGTTATTCATCTTTGCAGCTTTTTGGTCCTTCTTTACAGCCTTTCAATGATCCCGCCCCTGCTGATGGGGCTGTTGTATAAAGAAAAAAGCGCCTTCTCATTTTTCTATACCCTGGTGGTGGCCGCCACGCTCGGCGGATTGGGCTGGTTCAGCACCCGGCAGTCGAAAGTGCAGCTGCGCACCCAGGACGGTTTTCTGATCATCGTGATGTTTTGGCTGCTGTTTTCCGCGATCAGCGCCCTGCCGCTGTGGCTGGATGACACGCTGAACGTCCGGCTGGTCGACGCGATGTTTGAGGGAGTCTCCGGCATCACCACCACCGGCGCCTCGGTGCTGAATGACGTCTCGAACGTGCCCAAATCGTTCCTCTATTACCGTTCCCAGCTCAATTTTATCGGCGGCCTCGGGGTTATCGTGTTGGCCGTGGCCGTGCTACCGCTGCTGGGCATCGGCGGCGCCAAACTTTACCAGTCGGAAATGCCCGGCCCGTTCAAGGAGGAACGCCTGACGCCACGCCTGGCCGATACCTCGAAAAACCTGTGGTTGATCTACCTTGGGCTGGGGTTGGCCTGTACCGTCGCCTTTCGTCTGGCGGGCATGCCGTGGTTCGATGCGCTGTGCCACGGCATTTCCACCGTGTCGCTCGGCGGATTTTCCACCCGTAACGAAAGCCTGGGGTACTACGACAGTTCGGCGGTGGAAATGGTCGGCGGCATTTTCTCTATTCTGGCGGCGGTGAACTTCACGCTCTATTTCATTGCCGTCGGCCGTCGCAGCCTGAAACCGCTGTACCGCAGCCCCGAGCTGCGCTTTTTCCTGTTGATTCTGGCCATCGTCGTGGCGATCGTGTGTATCGAGCTGTACCGCTCGGGCATGTACGGCGTCAAAGACGCCTTCGTGCACGGCTTTTTCCTCACCAGTTCGATGATGACCGACAACGGTCTGGCCATCGCCGATTACACCCGGATCCCGTCCCACACCATCATGCTGCTGCTGGCGGCGAGTTTCTTCGGCGGCTGCGTCGGCTCCACCTGCGGCGGCATTAAAGCGCTGCGCTTTCTGATCATGTACAAACAAAGCCGGCTCGAGATCAACCAGCTGGTGCATCCCAACGCCATGTACACCATCAAGGTCGGCAATGCGCCGATCCAGGATCGGACGCTGCGCTCCGTCTGGAGCTTCTTCTTCCTTTACGTGCTGTTCACCTGTCTGTTTATCTGGCTGCTGAACTTGATGGGCTATGATCTGGTCACCGCTTTCGCCACCGTCGCCGCCTGCATCAACAATATGGGGCTGGGGTACGGAGAAACCGCCGCCGGTTTCGGCACGCTGAACGACGCGGCGAAATGGCTGATGTGCGCCGCCATGCTGCTCGGCCGCCTCGAGATCTATCCGATGTTGATCCTCTGTTCACGCGCGTTTTGGCGTTTTTGATAGTCCGAGCGGCGTACAGGGCGCCGTTCCGCTCTGTCAACGCCGACACATTCACAACATGAATGTGTTGCATTGTTGTATTCGTTTCACTGCGATAAGTTTAATTAACTGTAAATATATACAGTATTTTTTAACTTATTGAGGATATGAATATGCGTTTTAACAACAAGATGTTGGCCCTGGCCGCCCTGCTGTTCGCCGCGCAGGCGTCGGCCGACACGCTCGAATCCATCGACAACTGCGCGGTCGGCTGCCCGACCGGCGGCAGCAGCAACGTATCGATCGTGCGTCACGCTTATACGTTGAACAACAACAGCACCACCAAGTTCGCCAACTGGGTGGCCTATCACATCACCAAAGACACGCCGGCCAGCGGCAAGACGCGCAACTGGAAAACCGATCCGGCGCTCAACCCGGCGGACACTTTGGCGCCCGCCGATTACACCGGCGCCAATGCGGCGTTGAAGGTCGATCGCGGTCATCAGGCGCCGCTGGCCTCGCTGGCGGGCGTTTCCGACTGGGAGTCGCTGAACTACCTGTCCAACATCACGCCGCAAAAGTCCGATCTGAACCAGGGCGCCTGGGCGCGGCTGGAAGATCAGGAACGCAAGCTGATCGATCGCGCCGATATTTCCTCGGTCTATACCGTGACCGGGCCGCTGTATGAGCGCGATATGGGCAAACTGCCGGGCACCCAGAAAGCGCACACCATCCCCAGCGCCTACTGGAAAGTGATTTTCATCAACAACAGCCCGGCGGTGAACCACTATGCCGCTTTCCTGTTCGATCAGAACACGCCGAAGGGTGCCGATTTTTGCCAATTCCGCGTGACGGTGGACGAGATCGAGAAACGCACCGGTCTGATCATCTGGGCCGGTCTGCCGGACGACGTACAGGCTTCGCTGAAGAGCAAGCCCGGCATCCTGCCGGAATTGATGGGCTGCAAAAACTGACGAAAAAACCCGCCGCGGCGGGTTTATTTTTCATACGGGCGCCGGCGGTTTATTCCGTCAGCGCCTTTTGCGCCGCGGCCAGTTCACGCTGCCGGGGCGACGCCACCGCGTGATCGCGCGCCAGCAGCGTATACACCGTCGGCAACACAAACAGGGTGAACAGCGTGCCCACCAGCATGCCGGATACGATCACCAGCCCCAGGCCGAAGCGGCTGGCGGCGCCGGCGCCGCTGGCGAACAGCAGCGGAATCAAGCCGAACACCATCGCCCCGGTGGTCATCAACACCGGCCGCAGGCGAATTTGCGCCGCCTGCAAAATCGCGGCGCGCCGCGTCAGCCCCTGATGCATCTGCAACTCGTTGGCGAACTCCACCATCAAAATGCCGTGCTTGCTGATCAGCCCGATCAGGGTCACCAGCCCGACCTGGGTATAGATGTTCATCGTGGCGTAGCCCAGCGCCAGCGGCAGCAAGGCGCCGCAGATCGACAGCGGCACGGTGATGAGGATGATCAGCGGATCTTTCAGGCTCTCGTACTGCGCCGCCAGCACCAGATAGATGATCACCAACGCCGCCAGGAACGCGAATGCCAGCGCGCTGCCTTCCTGGGTATATTGGCGCGAATCCCCCTGCCAGTCGTGGCTAAACTCGGCCGGCAGCGCATTGGCCTGCCGTTCGAGGAAGGCCACCGCTTCGCCCATCGAAACGCCGGGCGCGGGAATGGCCTGCAGGGTGGCGGCGTTCTGCTGGTTGAACTGGGTCAGCTTGTTTGGCTCGACCTTAACGGCCACCGACACCACGGTGGAGAGCGGCACCAGCGTATTGTCCTGCGTGCGGACGTACTGTCGCGCCAGCGCCTGCGGCGTCAGCCGCTGTTCGCGCAGGCTCTGCGGGATCACGTCATAGGCGCGGCCGTCCATGCCGAAGCGGTTGAGGTAGTTTTCCCCCACCAGCACCGCCAGCGATTCGCCGATGTCGCTCATGCGGATCCCCAGACTGTTGGCCTTGGCGCGATCGATATGCACCTCCGCCAGCGGGTTGTTGTAGTCCAGATCGCTGTCCACCACCATAAACAGGCCGCTGTTTCTGGCGTTCTGCTTCACCTCTTCCAGGGTGCGATACAGCTGCGGGTAGTCCTGCGGCGTGCGCAGCACCATCTGCACCGGCAGCCCGCCGGTGGAGCCCGGTAAAGCGGGCAGCTGGAAGGCGAAAATGCTGGTGCCTTCGACGTCGTTCACCGCCCGCTGCAGATCGGCCTGCACCGCCGACGCCGAGCGCTGGCGCGCCTGCCACAGCGTCAGGTTGATGCCGCCGATGCCGGACGCCGTGCCGTCGCTGCCGTTGATGATCCAGCGGCTTTCGGTTTCCGGCATGCGGTTGTAAACCTCGTCCAGCTTGTAGGCAAAGCGTTCGACATAGTTCAGGTTGGCGTGCTGCGGCGCCTTGATGGCGGTCAGTACGATGGCCTGATCCTCGGTCGGCGCCAGCTCGCGCTGCGGCATCAGGTACAATAGCGGCAGGCTGATCATCACCAGCAACGCCAGCGCGCCGGTCAACCAACGGTGGCGCAGCGAAAAATCCAGCGCGCGCGCATAGCGCCGCGTCAGACCGCCGAAGAACCACTCGGCGGCGTGCGCCACGCGCCCTTCGCTCTGTTTGGCCGGCAGCAGGAGCGAGCTCATCACCGGCGACAGCGTCAGCGCCACCACGCCGGACACCACTACCGCCCCGGCCAGCGTCAACGCAAACTCGCGAAACAGCGCGCCGGTCAGCCCGCCCATCAGGCCGATCGGCGCATAGACCGCCGCCAGCGTCAGGGTCATGGCGATCACCGGCCCCGCCACCTCGCGCGCGCCGATCATCGCCGCCGCCAGCGGCGTTTTCCCCTCTTCGATATGACGATGCACGTTCTCCACCACCACGATGGCGTCGTCCACCACCAGGCCGATCGCCAGGACCATCGCCAGCAGCGTCAGCAAATTGACGCTGAAGCCGAAGGCCAACATCAGCCCGGCAGCGCCAAGGATCGACAGCGGAATGGTCACCACCGGGATCAACACGGTGCGCAGCGACCCCAGACACAGGTAGATCACCGCCACCACGATCACCAGCGCTTCGAGCAGGGTATGCACCACTTCATCGATCGAGGCCTGAATAAAGCGCGCGGTTTCGAACGCCAGCGCCATCTTCACGCCCGGCGGCTGCATCTTGTCGATCGCCGGCATCAGGTGGCGAATGCCGTCGACGATCACCAGCGGGTTGCCGGTCGGCGTAGGGAAGACGCCGAGGAACACCGCCGGTTCGCCATCCATCAGGGCGCTGGTTTCCGTGGCCGCGGCGCCCAGCTCCACAGTGCCGACGTCTTTTAAACGCACCAGGCCATTGCCGTCGTTGCGCACCACCAGATTGCGAAATTCCTCAACGCTGGTGAGATCGGTATTCACCCGCACGTTGGCAACCACATACTGCCCTTTCACCTTGCCCGGCGCCGCCTGGTAGTTGTTGCGCCGCACCGCGTCGGCCACGTCGGCGGCGGTCAGGCCGCGGCCGGCCAGCCGATCGCTGTCCAGCCACAGGCGCATCGCCATTTTTTGCCCGCCGAACACTTCCACCTTGGCGACGCCGTCGATGGTGGTGAACATCGGCTCCACCACCCGCGTCAGGTATTCGCTCAGCGCCGGCGTGGACAGCGTTTTACTGGAAAAGCCGACATAAGCCACGGCGGTGGCCTCACCGGCGGAACGTTCAATCACCGGATCGTACGCCTGCTCCGGCAGCTTGTAGCGCACCTGATTGACCTTGGCCATCACTTCGGTCAGCGCCTGGGTGGAGTCGCGGTTCAGCGCCATGCGCACCGTCACTACGCTGCGCCCCTGCACCGAAGAGGAAGAAAGGTAGTCAACGCCCTCGACGGAGGACACCGCCTGGGCGATCGGCTGCGTGACAAAGCCCTGCATCAGCTCGGACGACGCGCCGGGATATTCAGTGCTGATGGTAATGGTCGAGTTTTCCAGCAGCGGGTATTGGCGGATCGGCAACTTGCTGAGCGCCAGCGCGCCGAACAGCAGGATCAGGGTGCTGACCACCAGCGCCAGCACCGGCCGACGCACGAACAGATCGGTAAATGTCATCGGTCTCTCCTCAGGAACCGGCCTGGGCGGCGTTCAGGGTATCCTGCGCCACCGGCTCGGCCGCCATGCCGTCGCTCAGCTTGAGCTGGCCCGAAGTCACCACCCGATCGCCTTCCTGCAGGCCATTGACGATCTCGACGCGCCCGTCGTTGCGCTCACCCACGGTGACCGAAACGCGCTTGACCGTCATGCCCTTTTCACCCTGCTGGGCCAGAAACACGGTATCGCCGTAGGCCGTGTAGGTCAGCGCCGTTTCCGGCACCGTCAGCACCGCCACGCGCTGCTGCTGCGTGACGCGAATGCCGGCGTACATGCCGGCCTTCAGCAATCCCTCACGGTTGGTCAACGTCGCCTGCACCTGCACGGTGCGGGATTTGCCGATCATCGGGTCGATAGCGGTAATGACGGCGGGGAAAGCGCGATCGGGATACGCCCCAACCTGCACCGACACCGCCTGGCCTGGCGCCAACCCGGCGCTGCTTTGTTCGTCCAGCGAAAAGTTGACGCGCAGCGTATCGGCGTCCACCAGGTTCGCCACCGCCTCGGCGGCGTTAAGATATTGCCCTTCATGCACGCGGCGAATGCCGATGACGCCGGAAAACGGCGCGCGGATCGCCTTCTGCGCAATTTTGGCCTGCGTTTCCCGCACCGCGCCAAGCGCCATATCCCGCTCGGCCAGCGCATCGTCCAACTGTTGCCGCGCAGTGGCGTTGAGGTTCATCAGTTTTCGCATGCGCCCCAGCAGCAGATCGGCGTTGCGCAATTGCGCCTGCAGACGCACCAGCTCAGCCTGTTCGACCGCATCGTTGAGCTGCACCAGCAACTGCCCCTGCCGCACCGTTTGGCCGGATTCGAACAGGATACGCGTGATGCGGCCGCTGGTTTCCGCCGCCACCTCCACCTGGCTGGCCGCCTCCAGCTCGCCGACGCCGGCGTAGCTGCGCGCCGCCTGTTCACGCAGTGCGGGCGCCAGCGCCACTTTCACCGGCGGATAAGCCGGTGCGCCTTCGCTTTGACGCGCGGTGGAACGCATCGCTACCGCAGCGACGACGAGTACCGCCAGCAGCGCCGCAATAATGAGATATCGTTTCATCATGCAGCCTCACGCGTGTTGGCCAGACGTTGACGCAAACGGCTGGCGATGGCCGTCACCCACAGCCCGCCGATCACCGTGATGTGTTCCAGCGCGAAGTAGAGAGAAATCTGCATATTGGGAGCGGACATATTCCAGAAGGTGTGGACGATCGCGATAGTCAGGATCAGAAACACCGACAGCATGCCGGCGCCCAGCCACACCCACCGGTTCAGCAGGATCAATACCGAACCTGTCAGCAGCACCGCCGCCGACGCCAGGTTGAACAGCCAGGCCGGATGCAAACCGGCGGCGCGCATCTCCGCCAGGCTCCCTTCGATGTCGAACAGCTTGGCGAGCCCCGACGAGATGAAAATCACCATCAAGCACAGACGTGCGAGCAGCCAAAGCCAATAACTGTCCAGAGCGGTGTTGATAAAGCGTTGCATAACGGTTTCTTCCTGATTTTACAGCCAAAGCCATCCTTCTCCCCAATAAGACGGGGGCAGGTCTCGAGAGATGCCGGTTGCCAAGCCCGGCAGGCTGAACTATAAAACCTCAGGTTAACTTGAGGTCAAGTTGAGGAAGATAAAATGGCAAGAAATGAACCGATTGACGCCAATCGGCTATTGACCGTCGGGGAAGTGGCGAAACGCAGCGGCGTGGCGATATCCGCGCTGCACTTCTACGAGAGTAAAGGGCTGATTCAGGCGACGCGCAACGCCGGCAATCAGCGGCGTTATCCGTCGGTGGTATTGCGCTATATCGCGGTGATCAAGATCGCACAGCGCGCGGGCATTCCGCTGGAAGAGATCCGCGCCGCGCTGAGCCGTTTCCCCATCGGCAGCAAGCTGACCTCAGAACAATGGGGAGTGCTGTCCTCCGCCTGGCGCAAAACGCTGGATGAGCGTATTCAACGGCTGACGGTGCTGCGCGACCATCTCGATAGCTGCATCGGCTGCGGCTGCCTGTCGCTCGCCGACTGCCCGCTGCGCAACCCGAACGATATATTGGGCCGGCAAGGAGCCGGCGCGCATATTTTCGAACACCCGGATGGGCAGTGACAGGCGGCTAGGCAACCGGCATCATCGAGAGGCGGCGATTGGCTTCGGCGAATACCGCGACGCTGTGATCGATAAACGCCCGCACCGGCGGCAACAGGCCTTTGCCGCTGGTGAACACCAGATGAACAATGCTGCTCGGCGCACGCCACTGTGGCAGCAGACGCAGCAGTTGACCCGTTCGCAATTCGTTGGCACACAAATGGATCGGCAAAAACGCGACGCCCATCCCGGCAATCGCCGCACTATGCAACGTGCTGTAATCCCCGCAACACAGCCGGGGGACGTGTACGAAAGTACGTTGATTGCCTGCATTATCCTCGAATTCCCATCGATCGCGATCCAGCCACTCCCCCATCGACAACGTCGGCAAGCTGGCCAGCTGTTCGAACGACTGCGGCAAGCCGCCGGCTTTCTCCACCAGCTGCGCGCCGGCGACCAAAATGCGTTGCCGTACGCCAAGATCGCGTTTAATCAATGATTGATCCTGGTCGAAATGACTCGTAATGCGAAACGCCACATCGATCTTTTCGTTGATCAGATCCACATGGCGCTCATGGATCAACAGTTGTACGCGCACGTCCGGGTAACGCGCCATAAACCCCAACAGCAGATGGGAATTATAATACTGCATCAAACCGGGCGGCGAACTGATGCGCAGGCAGCCGCTCACTTCGTCGCGCGCACGGGCGACAATGGCATCGGTCGCCTCCAACCGCTCGATAATCGCCTCACACTGCCGATACACATCGCGGCCAATATCCGTGACGCGGAAACTGCGCGTCGAACGTTCGATTAACCGCGCACCGTAACTCGCCTCCAGACGAGCCACGCGTTTGCTGAGTTTGGATTTGGCTTCGCCGCTCGCCCGCTCGGCTGCGGCGAAACCACCATGTCGCACCACCAAAGCAAACAGTTGAAGATCGTTCAAATCCTGCATGCCCCCTCCTTATCGTTTCCAGTTTGGAAACGATGCATTACGCTTTCAGGCACTACCGCGCCGGCACCTCGCTGCTTATCCTTTAGCATAACGAAACAAAAAGATTCAACCATAGCAAAGAACAAGCGTATTGCGCTTGGGGAGAACATCATGAAGAACGTCATGTTGAAAACGATGCTGCTAGGGGCTTTTGTCTTTTCAGGCGCAACAGTCGCGGCAACGCAAATCAATAGTCAACAGGCGGACGCCCTGACGCCGCGCCAGGTGATTACCGTTAGCGGTGCCGCGAATCTGAGCGATGCGGAAAAGATGTTGGCGGACAAAACCGCCAAGGCAGGCGCCCGTTACTACAAAATCATCGCGATCGTAGGCAATAACAAGCTGCACGCCAGCGCGATGACTTATCAATAACCAACCCCGGCAGCGGCGGCTGCCGGTTTTTTTGCACCAACCCATTCATCAGGGATAAATAATGTTCAGCGTGGCCGAGGTGTTGATTTCACCCTGCGTCACGCCATCGCGCTGATAAGGGTAATAATAAGCGCCCATGCCGATGATAAAGTGACTGTTCAGGCTGCCGCCGGCGGCGACGTGAAACAATGAGGTGGCGCTGCCGCGATCGACATTGGAGGGCGACAGTACCACCGGCGAGCTCGGCATATCGCGTTTGACCAGGCGCAGCCCTACCCCTTGCGCGCCGCCCGCGTTGGCATTGGTCAGCACGCTGGCGTCGGAGGCCAGCAGGTTATTGCTGGACAGGAACATCTCGACGGTACGATCGGCGATACCTTCCTGCTGCATGTTCTGGCAGCTGATGTTCAGCGAGAACGGCGTGTAGCCGGGTTGGTTGTTATTCAGCACCTGCGCCACGCCCATTTTCGGCAATCTGACCGTCAGGCCGGCGTTGTCGAAACGGCAGGTGGTGGTTTTGGGCGCGTATTTGATGTTCATCGGCTGGCCATACATATCGCGTTCGTCATAAGGCCAGTTGCCGGTCAGGAGCCAACTGAGTATTTTCCCGACTTGCTGCAACAGCCAAATCGGCAATTCCCATATCTTTATGCCGGTAATGTCCGAGACCATCAGCGCGTCATCCAGCATCAGCGTATCCCCCGGCACCACACGGCCATTTTTGGGCTTCGATTCTAATGAGTAGCGCACGGTCATCGGCGTATTTAACTCGGCGGCGGAATGTTCGCCGCGCTTTGACAGTTCACGATCGCCAATCTTATTGACGATTTGCGCGCGTATCCACTGCGTGCCGTTGTTAAAACCAAAAATAGCCGCATTCTTATTATCGGGCGACAGCTTGAGCGTATAGGTAAATTTGCTCTTTGAAGAACTGCAGTCAAAAGTGCCGACATATTGGGTGCTGTATTGCTCCTCCCACACCGGGGTGTTGGCATTCAGCTTATCGGAGAGATCGACATTCAAAGCCGGTGCAAATGAGATCCCTTTGCCAAAACAGGTGGCATAACTATAGCCGCTGAACAACCCGGACAGCAGCAGCAAAAAAATCAGCCTGATCATAGGTTCGGTTATCCTGTATTAGCGGCAAACGCCGGGCGACGCGTCGAGCGCCAGAGTCGGTTTGGCGATACGGCAACGGCCGTCGCGCAGTTGCACCGTCAACGCCGTTGGCGGCTGTTCGACGCGCAGGTACAGCACGCTGGCCTGGCCGACAAAGCCTATCGACCGGCCGTTTTCATCCAGCACTTCGGCGCCGAACGGCAGCGGTGCACCATCGGCGCGCTGCGCCCGCAGCTGGAATGGCTGACGTTGATCGGTTTCGAATTTCAGGTAGCTGACCGCGCCGTAGTAAGGCACGTGGTTGGCGACGTTGCCGCTGATTTCCGCCCCGCTGCTGTGGCCGGTATCCGACAGCGTGACCGAGTTTTGCCGGTATGGCGTGGCATAGGGCACCAGCGCCAGGCCCTGGGCGTTGGTCACGATGCTTTCGTCGCCGTTGACCATCAGCCCTTCGGCCTGCGGCGCCTCGACCACCGTCATGGTGTTGCCGATTTCGTTCGACGCCAGCACATGCCAGGGGATCGCCACCAGGCTGCCGCGCGCGCTGAGGCCGCTCTGGCGATAATCGTTGCCTTCGCTGTAGGAGACGCCAAGCGTCGAGACACGGGTGCGGTAGGCCGCATTGACACCGGCCATGTTGTCGCCGCCGCTGCGATTGCTGCCGTTCAGCGAGTAGCTCAGACGGTTGGACTCCAGCGCGTTGCCGCTCAGGCTGACCGTGCTCTGCTGATAGTGAGAGTCCGTCGCCGACAGGCCGGTGCTGAGGTAGGCGTTGTTGTCGAACACCGACAGCGGCAGGCTGAACGACAGGTAATAACGCGTCTCTTCCTCACGCTGGCTGTTGCGCACCCGACTGGCGGAAACGGAGTAGCTGACGCGCCCCAGATTGTTGGAGTACCCCAACTGGTATTCGCGGCTTTTCGCGTTGGCCGTCCAGTAATCGCGCTGGGAGCCGGAGAAGAACAGCGTGCCCCACCCTTCGTTAAGACGCTGGTTCAGGTTAAGCGTAAAGGTATTTTTCGGCCGGGCGGACCGCAGCGCATCCCAGGTGTTCATATCCAGTTCGGACAAACCCTCCTCGTCGCGCCAGCGGTCAAACTGCCGTTCCAGCTGGCGGTAACCGTCATTAGAGTAAATGGCGTCGGTAAAGCTGTAGTAACCGCGGGTGGAGTAACGGTAGGCCGCCAGCGTGAAGTTGGTCGCGGTGGCATCGAGAAATTTACTGTAGGCGATACGGAAGCTCTGCCCGCTTTCACGGCGGTTTTTCAGGCGGGTATCGGCATGCGTCAGGTCGATGGACACCGCCCCTATCGGCAGGTTCCAGCCGCTGCCGAGCAGCCAGGCCTGATAGTCGTCGCTCAAAATGCTGCCGGCATAGCCGGTTACCAGGTTGTTGAAACCGTACTGCAGGGTGCCCTGCACAAAGCCGGGATCGTAATCGGTATTGCTTTCGTTCACCTTGCCGGCCAGCACGCTGTATTGGCTGACGCCCTGTTTCAACATGTTGGGTACGGCGGAAAACGGCACGCTGAACGACTGTTCACGCCCATCCGCCTCTTTGACCGTTACCCACAGATCGCCCGCCGAGCCGGTCGGCTGAATGCTGTCGAGGGTAAAGGCGCCCGGCGGCACGTTTTCCTGGTAGATCACGTTGCCGTTCTGCACCACTTTCACCAGGGCGTTGGTTTGCGCCACGCCCCGCACGATCGGTGAAAAGCCCTGCTGCGAGTTGGGGCGCATGCTGATGTCCGACGCCAGCGCCACCCCGCGGATGCGCACCGAGTCGAACAGATCCCCCGGCGAATAAAAATCGCCGGCGGTCAGGTTGGATTTGATGTCGGCGAAGCCGCGCTGCAGATAGCGCGTGTTATTCTGCCAGTGGCTCCCCCGCCCGCTGCCGTGGCGAAAGCTGCTGCTGTCGCGAAATTGCCAACCGGCCAGATTGATCCCGGATTCCAGCCCAGTATAAAAATCGTCGTTGTTGCTGCGATTGCCGTCGCCGCGCGCCTCGGCGTGGTAGTACGTCGCGTTGTAGGCCAGCGTCAATGCGGAGATGCCGCGATTCCAGAAGGCCGGATCCACGTATCCCGCCTCCGATCGGTTGACCCGCGCCTGCGGCACCGTCAGCCGCAGGCTCAGCGCGCCGACGTCCATATCGAACCGGCCGCCCTGCACCAGCGTGGCGATCGACAGCGTCGTCTGGGGCGCCTGAGGCGTCGGCAATTGACTCAGATCGATGCCCAGCCGCTGCGCATCCTGGTAGTCGATTTGGATATCGTCGCGTTGGGTGCCAAACAGCAGCGCATAGCGCCCTTTCCAGTCATGGTTGACATACACATCGATCTCCTGCCGGCCGGCAGGCATGTCATTATTGAGGTAAAAACGCGAGAGATCGGAATCGCGCGATTCGCCGGCCAACAGCGACGTATCGAACGTCACCGCCCAGGCCGTATCCGGCAACAAGAATGAAGAGGCGGTCAGCAGCGAGAGGACTTTTTTATTCAGCTTCATTGTTGTTCTTTCAGGTTAGTGTGCGGTGATGGCTTTAGACTTGTAAGCCCCCAGATCGTCGATATACATCAGGTCATAACGGGCGTTTTTGCTGACCGCTCGTTTGCTGGCGGCAAACTGGGTGGAAAACGGCGCGACCATCAGCGAATCAACCAGCAGATGCTTGTCCGCACCCTGGCCTATATTCGCTACCGTAATGAAATACGGGCTTTTATTGATGACGTTGAAGCCTTTGCCATTGGCTTGCAGCGTCAGTTCTTCCAACGCATTTTCCACGCCGCGGGTTAACGCCTGCGGGCGGTAGAACAGTTTGATGCGCGACTTGATCGCCAGCTGCAGCGTATTGGTGCCCTGCAGGTTTTCCGGCGTCGGCGGGATATCCAGCACGTTGAGGTAGAACACCGATTCACGATCCGCCGCCAACGCGGCGCCAACTTTCTGAATACGCAGCTGCTGCCCGCTGTTGCCGTTCACTTTCACCACCGGCGGCGACAGCAAAAACGGCACATTGGCGGTTTCCGGGGTGGAATTGATATCGCCGTCGTCGATCCAGGCCTGAACCAGCGAGGGGTCGGTACCGTTATTCAGCAATTGGACAATCACGTCCTTGTTGTTTGCCGGGTAGATCACCCGCGTGCCGTTAACCACCACATTGGCCTGCGCGCCAACGGAACCCAGCAACAGCGCCGCTATCATCATGTATTTTTTCATCGTTCCCCCGGGTGGCCAGGCCCTATCAAGGGCCTGGCTGTCAGCGCGATTACAGGTAAGAAATGGTGTAAGTCACGTTGGAGCTCAGAGCGCCCACTTTTGCCGCTTCGGCGTTGGTTTTGTAGTAGTACGCGTCCAGCGTCAGGGTTTCTGAATCCGGCGCCTCTTTGTCGCCCATGATGTCGGTGACATAAGGCACGTTCAGTTGGATCGGGGTGGAAGAACCGGTTTCCGCCAGAGAGAAGCCTACGTTCTTCGCGACGGAAGCGTCGTTCTCGTTGACCGAGTTGTTCAGCAAATATTTGCCGTCGGTGGAGATGTTATCCGCGGAGGAGAAGTAGATTTTCAGCGGGGTGCCCGCGGTACCGGCCGCCGGCGAACAGCCGGAGAAGGTCAACGAGAAGGACTTCTTGTTCTTGGTGATTGGCCCAACGGTGTTACCCGCGTCGGTCACCGAGATCGGGCTCAGTGCTACGGTGAAATCCGCGCTCTTGCCGCCGTTAATCGTACAGGTGGTGTCGGTAATGGCGCCGGTAAAGTTAATCACGCCACCGGCGGAATTGTCTTCAGCAAAAGCCACCGGCGCAGCGACCGCGGCCGCCATGATTGCAACAGAAAGCATCTTCTTCATCATGAGATAAAACTCCATAACAGTTTGGTTTGAGAGAATAAATAAAAATCAGCCGCTGCTGGCGGGATGAAACAATCCCTCCCCGTAATACAGAGGCAAAAGGGTGAACACATTCCTGTTTTTATAAAATCAAGCCATAGCGTTATTCATCAGCCGATAATAAAAGCGACAAAATAACGAACTCCTAGATAACCGCCGAGAAACCGGATGAAATGTCCAATAAATTGTGCACCCGATTCTTCAATCCCATTTTGCGTAATGCACTGCATTTCTGCGTGCTGACCGTTTTTACGCTTTTATCAAGCATTCGGGATACCTGGGTCACCGTATAGCCGAAAGAAAGCAAATGAAGCGTTTCCACTTCACTTTCAGTCAGGCAACTTTTCGTATTGCGGGCCGCCCCACCCTCAACGTTTCCATTTAATGCAGAATGCTGCGCAATATTAGCCAGCAGCAAAGACAATTCCTTATTCATGTCGAGAACTCGCACTCTTTTATCGAGCACCACCACATCACGCGTGACAGAACGAAATAACAGACGACGCTTCTCTTCTGTCGTCAAAAAAATTTTCACGCCATGAATAGCAGACAATAACGCTGCCGCCATGCTGAAACGCAACAGGCTTTTGATCGCATCATCGACGATCAGAATATCCTGGCAATTTCGCCCCATGACCAAAGGCAGATCGTCGTAGTAAGCAATAACGTGATCCTTATGAAAAATCCTTGGCGCCAATATCCTTTTTATCGCCTCTCTGAAAAAGATGTTTTCAGATACGATACCGATACTGAGCATACTTCCTCCATCCATGGCTAAAGACAACGGCGATGCCTTGCACTAAACACCTGCCGTTTTCTTGGAAAAATCGCATTGCCGTTTGGGAGCCATCAATAAGCGCCCGGCACATAAGCAGGCGCCGTAAAACACTAAGATAATTCTGCATCAAATCATTAACAACAGGAACATTATTTTTATTAACGAAAATTTTAATTATTATAATCTAATAAATTAGATATTTTCAGCATTTAATACCATTTAGCACAACAAAACGAGCAATGCACCATGCATTCTGTTCGTCGAAGAAATAAAAATCCCCCTGAATTATTTATGTTTCCCACCCAGAACCTTGACCTGACCGACGTTTCACTAAATACTAGCCGCGACCTGGAAGCCTATACCATTATAAAAACCTGAATACATGAAATATATTATCGACCTCTGCGTGATCTATGACGCAAACGCGTGTCGTCTCCAACTCATTGATAACGATGAGTCATCGATACGGATATCCAATCCGGCCTCGCGCCTGTTAATTGAAATGCTGACTCATCCGAATATCCCATTGAAACGTGAGGTATTGATAAAAAAGGTATGGGAAGAGTATGGTTTTTCAGGCTCATCGATCAGCCTCAATGTAGCCGTCAGTGAAATAAGGAAAGCGTTCAAACTGCTGGGGAGAGAAACCTCGCCGATAAAGACCCTGGCGAAAGTCGGTTTTTGCTTTACCGCCATGATTGATATTTACCCATCACCGCAGGCAACCGTTAATGAAACGCCCCCTTCTGCCGCCTCAGTACCGCTTTCGTCTTTCCCGTCGGTTGCCGAATCACATAACACGCCGCCGCAGAAACAGGTAAATATTCGCGCTATTGCCGCTATCTGCGGCGCATTTATTCCGCTGTTGTTCGTCGCGGCGTTCTATCCTGTTGAACCGCCTGATCAACCCAGAGAAAATTTAATCTCGTTAGGGAAAAAAGACCGCTGCACCTTGTATTCTCTGGATGCAGACAAGCATATTGATGACGAACTGGAAAAGCGCATGGTCAACCAGGCGCTAGAAGAGAGCGGTGTGGATTGTATAGCCAGTAAAGCGGACATCTATTTTTCCTCCGTAAAACACACGTTGACTTATAACACCTTCCTCGGTGTGTGTTATCTCGGCTCACAAGATCGATATACCCAGTGTGTTACCTACAAAATTCTCAACGGAAAATAAATGGCCGCATTGCTCAACCCCAAAATGCTGACTATCGGATTTTTGGCAGTGATTCTCTTCATTGTGCTGTTTCGCATTTTAACCCCCGCCGCGCCTGTGCATATGAATTGCCAGGCCGATACGATCACTAAAAAACGATTAGCTTCAGGCGATGACCTGGAATTAAAAGTGACGGGCAGTTTATTCATCTATGACGAACATCATGCCATGATCGTGCAGCGTGGGGACATCACCGTGAGAGGCAAAACCTACAGCCTGGATAGGAAAATAAACTTTGATATAAAGAGGTTAGATGACGGGTTTTACATGACCACCCACCGAGAAATCAGTAAAACGCCCGACGACAACGCGCCGGATGAGCTGACCCAGGAAATCCCCATGATCTCTCTCGGCATTAAGAACGGCGTTTTTTCGATGCGTAAAGCTCGGCAGGATGCGTACATCGTTCATGGCGTGCTTTTCCCGGTAACGCTATGCCGTTAACCTGAGAACAGAATGCCATAGAGAGACAGCGAAGGATCGCAACGGGGCGCGCTTATGGCAAACACGCCCCAGATACCGATTGGGGAGGAAGAGCTATTTTACCGACATATCCGTACGGACGATGCCATGGTTTTTCATCACCTCTTCCATGGTGAGGTTCTCATCATACGGCGTATCGTCCACCACGACGTCTTGCGGGCGCACATAAGGTTTGGTCGCGCGTTTGAACATCCACCACCACACGAATACCAGGAAAGCGCCGGACTTCAGAAAGATCATGGTCCATAGGGCGACTTGATACCAGTTCATCTCTGTCTCCATAAGAGCATTAAGCGAAATCGATAAGGCGGCGTTGTTTATCACCCCGGCGGTGCCTGACAGCAGCAGGCATCCGAGCAGCCAACCTTGATGACCGCATAATCTCACCGATGCGTGGCCCTTATCAATAGCCGATCGCGTTTCCTGCAAAAGCGCCTCGGTTTCTGCGCACGCAAAAACAAAAACCCCGTGCTCAGAGAGCACGGGGTCAGAATGTATGGCGGAGGAGCAGAGATTCGAACTCTGGAACGGTTTCCCGTCGACGGTTTTCAAGACCGTTGCCTTCAGCCACTCGGCCACCCCTCCGCAACGACGCGCACTATAAACAGACCTCATTCGCTTGTAAAGCCCGGGCGCGTTCAACCGCGCGAAAAATCGGCGAAGACGCAGCAAACGGCGAACAAACGCGCGTCCGCTCCTCCCTGCTGTTGCAACAATGATAACTAAGGGTAAAGATTGGTAAACAAACTTTAATCAAGCGCTTGCGCTGCCTATCATCGGGATTATTTTGTGATGGCTTGATAAGAGAGAGCATTATGGACCGCATTGTCGTCTCATCTTCTTCGCGCGACTCGCTGCTCAGCACGCATAAAGTCCTGCGCAACACCTATTTCCTGTTATCCCTGACGTTGGCTTTCTCGGCGCTGACCGCGACCGCCAGCACGATGCTGGGGCTGCCGGCACCGGGCTTGCTGCTGATGCTGGTTGGTTTCTACGGCCTGATGTTCCTGACCCATAAACTGGCCAACAGCCCGGCAGGCATCCTGGCGGCGTTTGCGCTGACCGGTTTCATGGGGTATGCCCTCGGCCCCATTCTCAGCTCGTTCCTGAACGCCAGCGCGGGCGATCTGATCATGCTGGCGCTGGGCGGCACCGCAGCGGTGTTCTTCTGCTGCTCGGCGTATGTGCTGACCACCCGTAAAGACATGTCATTCCTGTCCGGCATGATGATGGCAGGTTTTGTGGTACTGCTGGTGGCGGTGATCGCCAACCTGTTCCTGCAGATCCCTGCCCTGCACCTGGCCATCAGCGCGCTGTTCATCCTGTTCTCCGCCGGCGCGATCCTGTGGGAAACCAGCAACATCATTCACGGCGGCGAGACCAACTACATTCGCGCCACCGTTAGCCTGTACGTGTCGCTCTACAACATGTTCATCAGCCTGTTGAGCATTCTGGGCTTCGCCCGCAGCAACTGATCGCACGATACACCAGCTTTCCAGGCCCCGCTCCGGCGGGGCTTTGTTTTTTGCGGCTGAAAAAATTTGCTAAACTGGCGGCCGTTCCGAATTATCCGTTATCGAGGCAGTATGTTGGAGTTTGAAGGTCAGGTTATCGACACTGACGCGCAGGGTTATCTGAAAAACAGCGCCGACTGGCATGAAGGGCTGGCGCCGCTGCTGGCCGCGCAGGAAGAGATCGTGCTCACCGAAGCACACTGGGAAGTGGTGCGTTTCGTGCGCGACTTCTATCAGGAATTTAATACCTCACCGGCTATCCGCATGCTGGTCAAAGCGATGGCGCAGAAATACGGCGAAGAAAAAGGCAACAGCCGCTATCTGTATCGCCTGTTCCCGAAAGGGCCGGCCAAACAAGCCACCAAAATCGCCGGATTGCCGAAACCGGTAAAATGCATTTGACCGCTCTGCCCGCAGCGCCGCTGCAGGCGAGCGTTTAATAACGAATGCCAAACCCGCTGTAATCAGCCAGGCCCTGCGGCTCCACCAGCACACGTTCGACGCGCGCGCTGCGCGGGCCGCCCTGTTTCAACCACTCCAGCAGCTTGTCCACCTGCGCCTGTGTGCCGCAGGCCACCACCTGAACACTGCCGTCATCGAGATTGCGCGCATAGCCTGTCACCCCCAACGCCTCGGCCTGCCGCTGGGTGGAATAGCGAAACCCAACCCCCTGCACCACGCCATACACATACGCAGCAATGCAAACTTGTGTCATAATCGCCCCCTTATTCAGTTTTCGTTATGGCATTGCCGTGCCTTTGCACCGCCGTGTCACTCTTTCTATCCTAGCTGGCAGCATTCTTAATTATGACCGTACGCCTGTTTCTCGCCAAAGGACGTGAAAAGTCCTTACTCCGTCGCCACCCTTGGGTGTTCTCCGGCGCCGTTCAACGCGTTGAGGGCAAAGCCCACTCCGGTGAAACCATTGATATCCTCGACAGCCAGGGTAAGTGGCTGGCACGCGGCGCCTATTCGCCCGAGTCGCAGATCCGCGCACGCGTCTGGACCTTCCAGCAAGATGAAGAGATTAACATCGATTTCTTCATTCGCCGCCTGCAGCAAGCGCAAAGCTGGCGCGATTGGGTCGCACAGCGCGACGGTCTGGACGGATACCGCCTGATCGCCGGCGAGTCCGACGGCCTGCCGGGCATCACTATCGATCGCTTCCAGAATTTCCTGGTGCTGCAGCTGCTGTCCGCCGGTGCCGAATACCAGCGCCCGGCCCTGCTTTCCGCCCTGCAGCATTGCTACCCGGAATGTTCGATCTACGATCGCTCCGACGTTGCGGTACGTAAAAAAGAAGGCCTGCCGCTGGCGCAGGGCCCGGTATTTGGCGATCTGCCGCCGGAACTGCTGCCGATCACCGAACACGGCATGAAGCTGCTGGTGGACATTCAGCAGGGGCACAAAACCGGTTTCTACCTCGACCAGCGCGACAGCCGCCTGGCGGCGCGCAATTACTCCGCCGGCCGTCGGGTGCTGAACTGCTTCTCCTACACCGGCGCCTTCGCCGTTTCCGCTTTGATGGGCGGTTGCGCGCAGGTGATCAGCGTGGATACCTCGCAGGCGGCGCTGGATATCGCCAAACAGAACGTCGAGCTCAACAAGCTGGATCTGAACAAAGCGGAGTTCGTTCGCGATGACGTGTTCCAGCTGCTGCGCAACTACCGCACTCAAGGCGAAAAATTCGATCTGATCATCATGGATCCGCCGAAATTCGTCGAGAACAAGAATCAGTTGGCCAGCGCCTGCCGCGGCTACAAAGACATCAACATGCTGGCGCTGCAGCTGCTGAATCCGGGCGGCATTCTGCTCAGCTTCTCCTGCTCCGGCCTGATGCCGACCGACCTGTTCCAGAAAATTTTGGCCGACGCCGCTGTAGATGCCGGACGTGATGTACAATTTATAGAGCAGTTCCGACAGGCTGCCGATCACCCGGTGATCGCCACATACCCTGAGGGGCTGTATCTGAAAGGATTCGCTTGTCGGGTGATGTAACTTGAAATGCGCTGCCCTGCCCCCATATATGAGCAAGGCATTGTTTCTCAGGAGGTCATCATGATTGCCAGCAAATTCGGTATCGGACAACAGGTTAGGCATAAACTGCTGGGGTATTTAGGCGTCGTGATCGATATCGACCCGGAATACTCTTTGGAACAACCCAAAGCTGACGAAATAGCGGCGAACGATGAACTGCGTTCAGCCCCTTGGTACCACGTGGTGATGGAAGACGAGGAAGGCCAACCGGTACACACCTATCTGGCGGAAGCGCAGCTGGATAGCGAAGCCCAGGAGGCACACCCCGAGCAACCATCGCTGGATGAACTGGCGGAATCCATCCGTCACCAGCTACAGGCGCCACGCTTGCGCAATTGACCGCGCCAAGACCTGAGAAACCCGAGAGGGCCCGGCATCGCGCCTGGCCCTTTTTATTTAGCGCTCCAACCCTAAGCGCGGGATTTCGATTTTCGGACAGCGATCCATCACCACACGCAACCCGGCCTGTTGCGCCAGCGCTGCCGCCTGCTCGTTAATCACCCCTATCTGCAGCCAGAGCGCCCTGGCGCCGATCGCTATCGCCTCTTGCGCCACGCCGTAAGCCGCTTCTGAATTGCGAAACACGTCAACCATATCCACCGGCTGCGGGATAGCGGCCAGCGTAGGGTAAACCTGCTGCCCCAGCAGCGTCTGCCCCGCCAGTTTTGGACTGACCGGGATCACCTGATATCCTTGCGCCAACAGATACGCCATCACCCCATAGCTGGGCCGTGATGGGTTATCGCTGGCACCGACCAGCGCGATAGTTTTCACCTGTTGCAACAGCTCAACAATCTCTTGATCTTGCATCTTCAACTCCCGTTTATCACTGCGTCACTTTCCATTTCGAGTGTAACCGATCGGCATTCGTTCGGTTAAACGCAACGCAAGGGAAACTTCACCGCAATCTTATGGTCAGAGGCTGTCGCGGTTCAGCTGCGCATGGTCATGTCTAATCGCGATAAAATATGTAAAAATGTAAACAAAATACCCGATTGAAAAATTTTGACACAACCTATGCCGTGTTCAACACTTAGCGTTACGCCACTTTATAAGGAGATAATGATGAAATTTGGTCTGGTGGTTGCGGCGTTGCTCAGCATCAGCATGCCTGCCGCGGCTACGACCCTGAAACTCTCCCCGGACATCGACCTGCTGGTGGTCGACGGCAAGAAAATGACAGGTTCGTTGTTAAAAGGCGCCGACAGCCTTGAACTGGATGGCGGGCAGCACCAGTTGCTGTTTAAAGTGACCAAAACCGTACGTTCCGGCCAGCATACGCAGGCCTATGCTTCCTTGCCGCTGGTTGCCACCTTCAATACGCAAAAGATCAGCCAGGTGGCGATCGAACTGCCACGCATCGAGAACGATCGTGATGCGCAACGCTTTGACAGAACGTTGAATTATCTGGTGGTCGATAAAGACGGCAACACCCTGCCGTTCCGGCATGATGTGCTGCATCCCGACAGCGTCACCTTCAATACCGATTTGGAAAAGGTGATGACCGATTACAACCGCCAGAACCGCCCGGCCTCCGTTCCGAGCTTTGTTCAGGCGAACACGGGCAATGCCTCAGCCCTCGCGTTGGCCGGCGCGCCGATAAACGCCCCGACGGTGACGTTGAAAGGTGAAAACGTGTCGGAACAAATGCTGCAATACTGGTTTCAACAGGCCGACAAGGAAACACAGAAGCGTTTTCTGCGCTGGGCCAATAAACAACCGATTCGCTGATCCCTCCCGGCGCCTTTCCCCGTAAAGGCGTCTTTTCTTCGCATTTTCAAGCGCAAACGCTAGGCAGTGAAAAACAGTTTCAGTAATCTGTCGCACATTCCCCGATTAGCGAAGGACACCGAGATGGAATTGACCACCCGCACTATCGCCGCGCGCAAACACATTGCGCTGGTGGCGCACGATCACCGCAAACAGGCCCTGCTGGAGTGGGTAGAAAGCCACAAGACCATTCTGGCGCAGCACCAGCTGTACGCCACCGGCACTACCGGTAATCTGATCCAGCGCGCCAGCGGCATTCCCGTCACCAGCATGCTGAGTGGCCCGATGGGCGGCGATCAGCAGGTTGGCGCACTGATTGCGGAAGGCAAGATAGACATGCTGATCTTCTTCTGGGATCCGCTGAACGCGGTGCCGCACGATCCGGACGTGAAGGCGCTGCTGCGGCTGGCGACCGTATGGAATATTCCGGTGGCCACCAACCGCTCGACCGCCGACTTTCTGATCGACTCTCCGCTGTTCAAAAGCGAGGTGGAGATCGCCATCCCCGACTATCAGCGCTACCTGCAAGACCGCCTGAAATAGTCCTCGCGGCCTGGCAGCCGCCAGGCCCAGGCTTACGGTTTTTTCTGCACCGGTACGCCAAGATCTTGCAGGTGTTCAACGAACACCGAAGGACGTTCACGATCCTGCAACAGCCACACCTGATGTTTAGCGCGCGTCAACGCGACATACAGCAGACGGCGCTCTTCGGCATCCGGGAAATCCTCCGGCTGCGGCAGCAGCACCTCTTCCAACACCGACTCGCGCGCCACGGCGGGGAAGCCGTCACGCCCATCATGCAAACCGGCGATGATGACGTATTCCGCCTGCTGCCCCTTGCTGGCGTGGATGGTCATAAATTCCAGATCCAGCTTGGGCCAGCGGGTGGCCGCCTTCGCCAGCGCTTCCGGTTTCAGATGATGGTAGCGCGCCAGCACCAGGATGCGCTCATCCGGCTTGGCGTAGCCGCTCAGTTTATCCAGCAAGGGCTCCAACTGCTCGTGCGGCAGGATCGCCACCGACTTTTTATTGCCCTTGCTCAGGCTGTTGAGCGGTTTTTTCAGCTGGTGCGGGTTCTGCTGCACGAACCGGTTGGCCACCTCGCCGATACGTTCGTTGAAGCGATAAGTGGTGTCCAGCGCGCACTGCGCCCCTTCGCCGAAGTGGGTGGCAAAAGCCGTGGTTAACGTCAACTCTGCGCCGCTGAAGCGATAAATCGCCTGCCAGTCATCCCCCACCGCAAACAGGCAGGTCTGCTTGTTCTGCCGACGCAGCGCCGCCAGCAACAGCGCACGCTGCGGCGAAATATCCTGAAACTCATCGACCAGAATATGTTTCCACGGGCTGACGAAGCGCCCCTTGTCGAGAATGTTGACCGCCTGATGAATAAGGCCGGAGAAGTCCACCGCTCCTTCCTCTTTCAAGGCGCTTTTCCAGGCTTTCAACAGTGGCGCCATCAGCCGAATGCGTTTCGAAAACAGATCGCGGATTTCTTCATCCGCCTGCTCAATCATTTCCGCCTGGCTGCCGCCGTGCATGCGCATCAGCCCCAGCCAGCGTTCCAACCGGCCCGCCAGCCGGTCCGCCAGGCGTTTATCCTGCCAGAAGTCGCCTTCCGGCACGTCCCATTCCAGCTCCTCGGTCAACCATTGACGCCACCCCTTCGCCTGGGCTTTTTTCTCTGCACATTGCTCGCGCCAATGGGCAATCAGCAACGCTTTGCGCGCGCTGGCATCGGTTTCCAACCGGCTGATGGCCGGGGCTTTGCGGCTGCCTTGTTGAATGATCTGCAGCGCCAATGCATGGAATGTTTTGGCCTGAATACCGACATCCCCCAAACGTTCTTTGATGCGATCATTCATCTCACTCGCAGCCTGACGGCCGAACGCCAACAGCAAGATTTGGCCCGGCTCCGCCTCCTGACGGCGCAGCAGCCAGCCGGCGCGCGCCACCAGCACCGACGTCTTGCCGCTGCCGGCCCCCGCCAATACCAGGACGGAATCCTCGCCGTTAACCACCGCACGGCTCTGAGAGTCATTGAGCGGTGAGCTTTCGACGGTCTGGAAGAAGTCGTGATGTTGCTCCAGCATGCGATCGGTCCACTGCCGGTTGCGTTGGTCGACACTGCGTTGCCCCTGCTGCAGCCATTGCAGACACAGATGGTAATCGGCCCGGCAGTTATCGAATTCCTCCAGGCGCGCCACCGGCATTGGCAGCGCGGAGAAGGCTTCACGGATTTGCTGCTGCAGCTTGCCCAGCTCAGACTTTTTGAACCATTTATCTTGCTGCTCAATGCGCTGAATCTGTGCCACCTGCTGTTGCAACACGCCGGCACTGACCTCACTCATTTCGGCGCTCCACTGCTGCCACGCCTGCTGCAGATAGTGATAAAAACGCTGCGTTTCCTGCCACTCGGTGCCGTGCAGTCGCACCACTTTTTCGTCCGGCAATTCAAATTCCAGCTCGCCCCAGACGATGCCGCGCTTGCACCTGACCTGAATCAGTTGATTGAAGGGGATCAGGTATTCATGTTTTTCCCCGCTCACCTCAACGCCGGCGTGCAGCAACCGCACGCGGTTATAAGGGTGCTGAGCCAGGTGTTTCCCCAGCGATGTCGCTTTAAGTTCCATATCGTCGCGCCATGACTATGTTGAGATTAAATAACGGATATCTGCCAGTTTACCTGCGATAAGCAGTGGCACTCTAGCGCTAAAAAAAGGGTAGAATAGATTTTGCGTTTTTATCGTGAATACGCCCGCATCGCGGTTTGGCCAACATTAGAGCAGAATGACGTCTATGCGTACTGTACTGAATATTCTTAATTTTGTGTTGGGCGGTTTCTTCACCACGCTGGGTTGGCTCATCGCCACGGTGTTCAGCGTGCTGCTGGTCATCACGCTGCCGCTCACCCGCTCCTGCTGGGAAATCACCAAGCTGTCGCTGGTGCCGTTCGGCAATGAGGCAATCCACGTCGATGAGCTCTACCCGGAAAAAAGCAATGCGCTGCTCTCCGCCGGCGGCTCACTGCTCAACGTTATCTGGCTGGTGCTGTTCGGCTGGTGGCTGTGCCTGTCACACATCGCCGCCGGTATCGTGCAGTGCGTTTCGATCATCGGCATTCCGGTCGGCATCGCCAATTTCAAAATTGCCGCCATCGCGCTGTGGCCGGTGGGGCGCCGCGTCGTCTCGGTAGAAATGGCTCAGCAAGCGCGTATTGAGAATGCTCGCCGCCACTATCATCAGCGTTAATTTTTTCTCCGTTTGAGGAGTTTTTCGTGCGCTCTTTTGCACCCGCAGTACGTCGTTACACCTATAACAGCAATCTGCTGTATCACCTGCGCATCCTTATTGCGCTGATCGGCACCACCGCCGTTCCCTGGTGGCTGGGCATTCCCAAGCTGACCATCCCGCTGACGCTGGGCGTGGTGGCAGCGGCCCTGACCGACTTGGATGACCGCCTGGCCGGCAGGTTACGCAACCTGCTGATCACGCTGGTGTGCTTCTTTGTCGCCTCAGCTTCAATCGAGCTGCTGTTCCCCTATCCCTGGTTGTTCGCCCTTGGCTTAACCACGTCGACCTGCGGTTTTATCCTTCTGGGCGCCTTGGGGCAACGTTACGCCACCATCGCCTTCGGCGCACTGCTGATCGCGGTTTACACCATGCTCGGCACCGCCATGTACGATGCCTGGTATCAGCAACCGCTGCTGCTGGTGATCGGTGCGCTGTGGTACAACCTGCTGACGCTGGCGGGCCACTTGCTGTTCCCTATCCGGCCACTGCAAGAGAACCTGGCGCGCTGCTACGATCAACTGGCCAACTATCTGGATGCCAAAGCCAACCTGTTCGATCCCGACGCCGAACGCGACGCCGACCTGCCATGGATGGATGTTGCGATGGCCAACAGCGCGTTGGTCGCGTTGCTTAACCAGACCAAAGCCTCGCTGCTGACGCGCCTGAAAGGCGATCGCGGCCAGCGCGGCACCCGCCGCACCCTGCACTACTACTTTGTCGCGCAGGATATCCACGAACGTGCCAGCTCTTCCCACGTTCAGTATCACGCGCTCAGCCGGCAATTCCGCCACAGCGATATTTTATTCCGCTTCCAGCGTTTGCTGAGCATGCAGGCGCGCGCCTGCCGCCAACTGGCACAATCGATCCTGCTGCGGCAAAAATACCAGCACAACCCGCGTTTTGAGCCGGCCTTCAGCCGCATTCAGGAGGCCTTGGCGCGCATCGCCGAAACCCAGGGCAATTCAGAACAAACCAAGGCGCTGGCGCACCTGCTGAAAAACCTGCATGCGATCGATGCGCAGCTGGCCAATATTGAGTCAGAGCAGACGCTGGCAAACGGGCAAGCGGAAGAGAACAGCCTGGCCGACGATCGCTTAACCGGCTGGAGCGACATCCGTCTGCGCATCAGCCGCCATTTGACGCCGCAATCGGCCCTGTTCCGCCACGCGATCCGCATGTCGGTGGTGCTGTGCGTGGGTTACGCTTTCATCCAGTTCACCGGCATGCAGCACGGTTACTGGATCCTGTTGACCAGCCTGTTCGTCTGTCAACCGAACTACAACGCTACCCGCCGACGCCTGGCGCTGCGCATCATCGGCACCCTGGCCGGTATCCTGATCGGCCTGCCGATCCTCTATTTCGTGCCTTCACTGGAAGGACAGCTGGTGTTGATCGTCATCACCGGCGTTCTATTTTTCGCTTTCCGCACCGTCCAGTATGCCCACGCCACCATGTTCATCACGCTACTGGTCTTGTTATGCTTTAACCTGTTGGGTGAAGGATTCGAAGTAGCCGCCCCGCGCGTTTACGACACCTTGTTGGGCTGCGCCATCGCCTGGGCGGCGGTCAGCTTTATCTGGCCGGACTGGAAATTCCGCCAACTGCCGGCGGTGGTGGATAAAACCCTGAATGCCAACTGCCGTTATCTGGACGCCATTCTGGTGCAATACCACCAGGGTAAGGATAACGGCCTCGCCTACCGCATTGCGCGGCGAGATGCCCACAACAGCGATGCCGAACTGGCTTCGGTCATCTCCAACATGTCCGCCGATCCCAAGGCCGACAAGGAATTGCAGGAAGCCGCCTTCCGCCTGCTTTGCCTCAACCACACTCTCCTGAGTTATATCTCGGCGTTGGGGGCGCACCGCGAGCGGCTGAATACCCCTGTCACCCTCGATCTGCTCAATGATGCCGTGTGTTACGTGGACGGCGCCTTGCATCAGGAAGAACGGAACAGCCAGCGCATTGCGCAAGCGCTGGAACAGCTGGCGGAGCGCATTCGCAGAGCCGTTCCGGAACCTGAAAGCAAAGAGCAGTTGGTGTTGCAACAGGTGGGGTTGATGCTCGAACTGCTGCCGGAGCTCACCACACTCCACGCCCAAATCAATAAGGCAATCTAATTATTCAGGGCTCGCTCGATGGGCCCTGAACCACTGGCTCATGCCCATGGCGGCGCATCGCCATCGTATGATCGAACCAGCGCACCAGTTCGTTGCGCAATTCGGCCGGCAACGCCGCCTGATGATAACCGGCTATCGCGCCGCCCAGCGACAGCAGCACGCGCAGCCCCAGATTGGTCTGCTGTTGCAGCAGGCGGAGATAGCTGCGTTTAGCGCCTTGCAGCCGCAGGTCATAGGCGTTGCGGATACCCGCTCGCCATAGCAAGCGCTCCATGTTGACATCGATATTCGGCAACGCCTTCAATCGACCGTGATCGCCGGCCTTAAGCCGCTGCTCTCGACGCGCTTCCCTGACGGCCTGCCAGGCCAGCCCCACCAGCTCGTTGCGTTCCCGCCACAGCGACTCGTCAACCCAGTAATAACGCAAAGTGATGGGCACTCCACGCTTGGAATAGACCATATTGACCATCCCTCTGGCGCGAAAAGCCGGTTCCATGCTCGCCGTAGCCCGCAGGTACAACTCTCCTTCCGCTATCACTGCAAACATTACCCCCTCGGCCAGCAGGCCGTAGCCGCCAAACTGTGACCGCATGGTGATGGCGCCCAGCGCCGCGAAGCAATTTTTAGCCTGTGCGATCCTTCGTATCGACATCCTTTTCATAGCGTTTCTCCTTTTTAGGTTCCGGTCGTATTATTTCTCTTATCAATGAAAAGAGTAACGTGAACAACTAATTAGGAAAATACGCACTATCCACCCGCATGCCAATCACAAAAAACACCGGTACAAAAAATGATCGCAATTATGCGAGCCGCTACGAAAATTTGGGTTGATCTTATCCCAAATCAGAGATACTGTATAAACATACAGTAACACGACGGGCGGGAACTTTATGCGTACTCAATCACTCTACCAACCTCATTTCAGCCAAGGCTCTTTTACAGCGCGCAATGTTGAGAAGAACACGGATGTCGGCAAAGAGAATGGCTTGATCAGTGAACTTGTTTACAACGAACGCCAGCCCGCAGTGGCTCAATTGCTGTTGCCCCTGCTGCTGCAACTGGGCAAGCAGTCTCGCTGGCTTCTGTGGCTGACACCGCAGCAAAAATTAAGCAAGCAATGGCTGCAGCAATCCGGCCTGCCTGTAGATAAGATGGTGCAATTGAGCCAAATCAGCCCGGTGAATACGGTCGAGGCGATGGAAAAAGCGCTGCAAACGGGAAATTACAGCGTGGTTCTTGGCTGGTTGCCCGAGCTAACGGAGGAGGATCGTCTAAGATTAAGACGTGCGGCAGAATTGGGTAATGCCTATGGGTTTATCATGCGCCCTCAACGTGACATTAACCCGACTCACGGACACTGTTCCACCCTAAAAATTCACTCTTCTTTGTATCATTAAGTAAATTTAGGATTTTTCCCATCATTTTCGCATCCCATAAGCGGAACCTTTACGGTGGAAGGCACAAAGCTAGTCCGGCTGCGGTTTGGCAAGCAAAAACGCCCAAGGAATCGCCGTTTTTTTAGGCTAAGAATGTTAGCAAATATGTACGATTCCGCGTTTTTTTTTAGAGCCTTATCACATCACACTTGTAACTTTCGCGCCACGTTGTAGACTTTACATCGCCAAGGTTGCTCTATAACGTCAGAAAAACTGGCGAGTAACAAACGAGGGCTTAAACCTTGGCGAAGGAATTTAACCAAGGGCTTAAAACAGCTTTAAAGCTCATTGCCTATTTGGATGATAACGAGGCGCAAAATGAAAAAGACAGCTATCGCATTAGCAGTGGCACTGGCAGGTTTCGCTACCGTAGCGCAAGCCGCTCCAAAAGATAACACTTGGTACACCGGTGCTAAACTGGGCTGGTCCCAGTACCATGACACTGGTTTCTACGGCAACGGTTACCAGAACGGTATCGGCAACGGTCCTACCCACAAAGATCAGCTGGGTGCCGGCGCGTTCCTGGGCTACCAGGCAAACCAATACCTGGGCTTCGAACTGGGCTATGACTGGCTCGGCCGCATGCCTTACAAAGGCAGCGTGAACAACGGTGCTTTCAAAGCGCAGGGCGTTCAACTGGCCGCTAAACTGAGCTACCCAATTGCTGACGATCTGGACATCTACACTCGTCTGGGTGGTATGGTATGGCGTGCAGATTCCAAAGCTAACTACGGCCGTACTGGTCAGCGTCTGAGCGACCACGACACCGGCGTTTCTCCGCTGGCTGCTGTTGGTGTTGAATACGCACTGACCAAAAACTGGGCTACTCGCCTGGATTACCAGTTCGTAAGCAACATCGGTGACGCAGGTACCGTTGGCGCGCGTCCAGACAACACCATGCTGAGCCTGGGCGTTTCTTACCGCTTCGGTCAGGATGACGTAGTTGCTCCAGCACCAGCTCCGGCTCCGGCTCCAGTTGTTGAAACCAAGCGTTTCACTCTGAAGTCTGACGTGCTGTTCAACTTCAACAAGTCTACCCTGAAAGCAGAAGGCCAACAGGCTCTGGATCAGCTGTACAGCCAGCTGAGCTCCATGGATCCTAAAGACGGTTCCGTAGTTGTTCTGGGTTACACCGACGCCGTTGGTTCTGACCAGTACAACCAGAAACTGTCCGAACAACGTGCACAGAGCGTTGTTGACTACCTGGTCTCCAAAGGCATCCCGTCAGACAAAATCTCTGCACGTGGTATGGGTGAAGCAGATGCAGTTACTGGCAACACCTGTGGCTACAAATCTGGCCGCGCTACCAAAGCTCAGATCGCTTGCCTGGCACCAGATCGTCGCGTAGAGATCGAAGTTAAAGGTATCAAAGACGTTGTAACTCAGCCTCAGGGCTAAGTTTACTCGCCTAATAAAAACCCCGCATAGCGGGGTTTTTTTTCGTCCTATTGTTGAAACCAAGCGCAGCACAGGCGCGCTCACGCACTTACTTGGGATCTTTGCCAAGAATCGCCTTCAAGTCTTCTTTCAACGACGACATCTGGTTCGCATACTTTTCTTTGCGTTCAGCGTCTTCGATAAGCTGCACGACGGTTTCCGACAGCGTAACGCCACGTCGGCGCGCCAGGGCAGCCAATCGTTGCCAAACCAAAAACTCCAGATCGATAGATTTTTTACGCGTATGCTGATGTTCTGCGTTAAAATGACGTTTACGGCGGGCGCGGATCGTTTGTTTCATCCGGTTATCCAGTTCCGGATTCATGTGAGCGACAATCCATGCAAGTACCTTTACCGGCTCATTTTCCAGCTTCAGCAGCTCGTTAACCGCCTCCTGAGCAGCGCTGTTTTCAATGTAGCGGGTAATGAGTTCCCCTTCCCGATGTTTCTTCACCAGGTACTTCCATTTCCAACCGCTCTCCAGATTTTCCAGTTGCTGATATTTCATCTTGAGCTCTTCAGTGACCGCGTAACTTCAAATAAGCATAACAGCTTTGCGCCAAATTTCCCCGGCAATTAAGCCGTCTTTTAGACTGTTTTTTGCACAGTCACCGCGCGATGTCAAACTCCCTGATGCCAACTGGCACTCCGCATGTATCAAGCCGCCGTTATTCTTGTATAATCGCCCTTTCCCTTTTTAACGATTGCATCTAACACTTTGACCAATAACCGACTTGAATGGCAATCTTTATTGCCGGACGTAACGCCTTATCAGGCGATATTTGATACCGCCGCTCAGTTGGCACCCGTGCCCTTTTCCGCCATTCAGCCTCGGCTGGAAAATGCCCTGACGCTATTTTGCCACCCCCAATCGCCACCGCGTTTCATGCTGTTGAAGGCGCAAGAAACACGAGAGTATCTGGAACTGATCGCTCACGCCGTCACGCCACTGCTGCCGAAAAACACGGCATGCCGCGGCAGCCACTATGTCATTCAGGATGGCAAAGTCAGCGTAGAGCCGGCCAGCCGTGGCGATGAACCTTTTGCCGCCGGCGGCGCTTGCCTGTTCCAGGAGTGGGTTGAGCCGGAGCAACTGTTTGGCTGCGTACGGATCCACAATGGCGACATCACCCTGCAGCCGGGTCTGGTGCACCAGGCCAACGGCGGCATTTTGATTCTGTCGGCCCGCGCCCTGTTGGCTCAGCCGTTGCTATGGCTGCGGCTGAAGCAAATGATCGGCCAACGTCAGTTCCATTGGGTTTCGCCAGACGAAACCCGCCCGCTGCCGGTAGCCATTCCGCCAATGCCGCTGGAGCTGCGGCTGATTGTGGTCGGCGATCGCCACGGCCTGGCCGATTTTCACGATATCGAGCCGGAACTGAGTGAACAAGCGGTCTACGGTGAATTCGAAGACGATCTGCAGCTGACTGAAGTTGATGATATGGCGCAGTGGTGCGGCTACGTCAACGGCGTGATTGCCGACCAGCAGTTGCCGATGCTGGCGAGCGACGCCTGGGCGCCGCTGATCGTTCAGGCCGTGCGTTACAGTGGCGACCAGGGCATCCTGCCACTCTCGCCGGTTTGGCTTGGCCAGCAGCTGTCCGAAGCCGCACTGTATGCCGAAGAAGATCGCATTACGGCCAAAGCGTTCGAAGCGGCGTTAAATGCCCGCGAATGGCGTGAAAGCTATCTGGCCGAACGTATGCAGGATGAAATCGAGCTGGGCCAGATTCTGATTGAGACCGAGGGTGAAGTGATCGGGCAAATCAACGGCCTGTCAGTCCTGGATTATCCCGGCCATCCACGCAGTTTTGGCGAACCGTCGCGCATCAGTTGCGTTGTGCACCTCGGCGATGGCGAGTTCACCGACGTCGAGCGCAAAGCCGAACTGGGCGGCAACCTGCACGCTAAAGGCATGATGATCATGCAGGCGTTCTTGATTGCCGAACTGGATCTGGATCAGCAGTTACCCTTCTCCGCTTCCATCGTCTTTGAGCAATCTTACGGTGAAGTAGACGGCGACAGCGCCTCGCTGGCTGAACTGTGCGCGTTGATCAGCGCCCTGTCACAGCAACCGATCACCCAGCAGATCGCCGTCACCGGCTCCGTCGACCAATTCGGCAACGTACAGCCGATAGGTGGCGTTAACGAAAAGATCGAAGGTTTCTTCGAGGTTTGTTTGCGCCGCGGCCTGACGGGTAAACAGGGCGTCGTATTGCCCGCGACCAACGTGCGCCACCTGTGCCTGCGCCAGGATGTCGTCGACGCGGTACGCGAAGGGCAATTCCATCTGTGGGCGGTAGAGAGCGCGGCGGAAGCCTTGCCTTTGCTCACAGGTTGCCTCTACTCTGACGAACAACAGCCGAACTTGTTGGCGGCCATTCAGGAACGGATTGCGCAGGTGAGCCTGCAGGAACGCCGTCGTCCGTGGCCGCTGCGCTGGCTCAACTGGTTCAACCACGGCTGATCGGACTTGTTCAGCGTACACGTGTTAGCTAACCTGCGTCCTTCATTAAAATAAGGCTTACTGAGAACATGGTAGATAAACGCGATTCCTATACGAAAGAAGACCTCGAAGCATCCGGCCGTGGCGAGCTGTTCGGCGCCGGTGGCCCACCGTTGCCGGCAGGTAACATGTTGATGATGGACCGCGTGGTCAAGATGACCGAAGACGGCGGAACTCACAACAAAGGTTATGTGGAAGCGGAGCTGGATATTAATCCGGACCTATGGTTCTTCGGTTGCCACTTTATCGGCGATCCGGTCATGCCAGGCTGCCTGGGCCTGGATGCGATGTGGCAGCTGGTCGGTTTCTACCTCGGTTGGCTGGGTGGCGAAGGCAAAGGCCGCGCGCTGGGCGTCGGTGAAGTCAAGTTTACCGGCCAGGTGCTGCCAACCGCGAAGAAAGTGACCTACCGCATTAACTTCAAACGCGTCATCACCCGCAAGCTGATCATGGGCGTCGCCGATGGCGAAGTGCTGGTTGACGGCGAAGTGATCTATACCGCCACCGATCTGAAAGTGGGCCTGTTCAAGGACACCACAGCGTTCTGATCACGCTGAGGAGAAGGCGGCCATCGTCTTCCTCTTCGCATGCCATCACGCCCAGCGTGATGGCATTTCTTTCACTTCTCGTTTAAAGACTACTCACCTCCTTTAATTGCCCGCTGCCGAAACGTTTTTCCCCCTGTCTCCACCCTATTCCTACCCGAACGCAGGCCAGTTGAGCGAGGCCTCTCCCCGCAGCCCGCACCGACGCGATAGCGGTTTTTTCCATCCGGTCATTTTCTTGCCCCTCAAAATCGCCTAGTATAGCTATCATGTAACTACAATAAATGTATCCACAAAGAGGCTATATGCAAAAAACCCGCTTTAGCGATACACCTTGCCCCGTCGCACGTTCGTTAGATCGCGTCGGAGAATGGTGGAGCATCCTGATCCTGCGTGATGCCTTTCAGGGATTGTCCAAGTTCGACGAATTCCAACAAAGTCTGGGGATTTCACCCACTCTCCTGGCCCGACGCCTGAAGGATTTAGTGGCCCACGGCATTCTGCATAAGCAACGTTATCAAACGCGGCCGGTTCGCTATCAATATCTGCTCACCGAACGCGGCAACGATTTTCTTCCCGTACTGGCCGCTCTCTCACAATGGGGCAATCGCCATTTGATCGACGGTGACATTAGCGCCTTGTTAGTCGACGGCCGCACCGATCGGCCGATCCAGGTCCAGTTGATCAACGTCGAGACCCAACAGCAGGTGCCGCCGCAGTTTATTACGTTGGCACCGGGGCCTGCGGCAAATGACGGCATACGTCAACGCGCCGAACTAATGCGGCAGCGGCGCCTCGCCGATTTATCCGAACTCACCAAGGAGCAGTCATGAGCAATCGTCGTATCGTTATTACCGGCATGGGCGCCGTTTCACCGTTAGGGTGCGGCGTGGAGACCATCTGGCAACGTTTATTAAAAGGAGAGTCCGGCATTCGGGCTTTGCCTGACGAGATCGTTGCAGATTTGCCGGTCAAGGTCGGGGGGCAAGTCCCCGAACTGGCGCAAGATGCCGAGGCGGGATTCAACCCAGACGCGTCCGTCGCCCCCAAGGACCAAAAGAAAATGGATCGCTTTATTCTGTTTGCCATGGCGGCGGCGGATGAAGCCGTTCGTCAGGCCGGCTGGATAGCCGATACGGAAGAAAAACAAGAGCGAACCGCCACCGTCATCGCCTCGGGCATTGGCGGCTTCCCGGCCATTGCCCAGGCGGTGCGCACTACGGACAGCCGCGGCGCCAAGCGCCTGTCGCCATTCACCATCCCCTCTTTCCTGGTCAATCTGGCGGCCGGTCACGTTTCCATCAAGCATCACTTCAAAGGCCCGATTGGCGCACCGGTCACCGCCTGTGCGGCCGGCGTGCAGGCCATTGGCGACGCGGTGCGTATGATCCGCAATGATGAGGTCGATATCGCCCTGTGCGGCGGTACCGAAGCCGCTATCGACACCGTAAGCCTGGGCGGATTCGCCGCCGCGCGCGCCATGTCCACCGCACCGGCCGAGTTGGCGCGACAGGCCTCCCGGCCTTTCGACAGCGCCCGGGACGGTTTTGTCATGGGGGAAGGCGCCGGCATGCTGGTGATTGAAACGCTGGAGCATGCGCGGGCGCGCGGCGCTACGCCGCTCGCGGAAATCGTCGGCTATGGCACCAGCGCCGACGCCTACCACATGACCTCCGGCGCTGAAGACGGCAACGGCGCCTATCGGGCGATGAAAATCGCGTTGAAGCAGGCGAATGTCGCCCCAGAAGAGGTTCAGCATTTAAACGCGCACGCGACTTCGACACCCGTAGGCGATTTAGGCGAAATCAATGCCATCAAGCACCTGTTTGGCACCACCGGGACTGTCGCCGTGACCTCGACGAAATCAGCGACCGGGCACCTGCTCGGCGCCGCCGGCGGGTTGGAAACCATCTTTACCGCTTTGGCTCTGCGCGATCAGATAGCCCCTGCAACGCTGAATCTGGATAACCCCGATCCGGCGGCGGCAGGTTTGCATCTGGTCGCGAAACGGGCGGAATCGATGGACATGACCTACGCCTTATCAAACGGCTTTGGCTTTGGCGGCGTGAATGCGAGTATTTTACTTAAACGCTGGCAGGACGAATAAACGGCACAAACAAAAACCTCCGCCAAGGGCGGAGGTTATTCCTTTTATTTGACAGGGAGCCGCTTAAGCGGTCACAGCCCTGTCTTCCATGGCTTCTCGCCAACCTCCCAGCCATTGAGACCGGGCGTCCACCGATGATTGGTAGGGACAATGTTCCCTGGAACGCCCTAAAATACCTGCCTGATACCCTCTCGAATGCGCCCTTTCCAGACGATCGCGTTTCTGTCTCTTCATGCCTCGTTTCCCTCATTTTGGTCTGGTGGAAAGAAAACAATGGCTGCTTTTTGCGCAGCCACGAGTAATCAATAGCGCTAAAAGAAGAGAAGATCAATGCGCAAAATTCACGCCAATGTCATATTTGTGAGCTACGCCCGAGGAAAGTGCTAAGTGGCTGATCTGCCGGGGAAGGGTTTAACTTTTTGAAATTAAATAGAAATCCCTGCCAGCGAAAAAAAACGAATTTTCACGCTGACAGGGATTAGACGATTTTAGACCAAATTATGACTAAATGCCGCCCATCTGTGCTGCGATAGCCTGAGCTTCCTGCTGCCAGCCCTGCGCCAGGGTGCGCACCAGGGCATCATAGCCGTCCTCGCCCTGTTTCAATTCCAGGCTGAAAGGCCGTTTGATCAAGCGCCCCTGGCGGTTCAGCACCCACTCGCCGCGAACGATCGCCTTGCCGTCAAAACGGCCGTGGAAGCCGCTGACGGTGACGTTGAGCACATCCTGATCGCTGCTCATCGGCTGCGAAGAGACCACCCAGCCCGGCAGCGCGCTGCTCAGGTTGGTGACCAGCGTTTGCTGCAGCTGCTGGTCGAGCGGGCTGGCCCACAGATTGTTCTGCGCTATCACATACTGCACGTCGTTGGTCTGATACACCACGCCGCTCTGCGCCAGATAATCCGCCACGCTCACGTGCTCCAGCCACAGCTGGCGCGTGGAGGCACCGCTGCTGCTGGCCGCGGCCGGCGCACCCAGCGCCGGCAACTGATAGTAGGTCTTCTGTGGCGAACTGCTGCAGGCGCTGAGCAACAGCGCCAGGGCTACCGGGATCCATTTCATCATTTCGTGGCCTTCTTCGGCTGAGGGTCAGTGCTGCCGGCGGCTTCAAACACCAGCGCGTTGCTCTTCTCATTCAGGGTGCGCAGCACCGGTTGCAGCTCACGCAACACCTGGTCGAGGCGCTGCATATCGCCCACCATCTTGTTGTAAGCCGGCGAACCAGGCTGGAACCCTTTCATGCTGCGGTTCAGCTCCAGCAGGGTTTTCTGCATGTCCTGCGGCAGCGCCTGCATCTCTTTGCTGGCGATGATGTCGTTCAGCGACTTCATGGTCTGCTGCGTCGATTTCATGGTTTTCTGACTTTCCGCCAGCGTCTTGGTCGCTTCGTTGATCATCGGATTGATCGGCATCGAATTAATCTTATCCAACGTCTGCATCAGTTTCTGCTGGATCTGCGCCAGACCGCCGCTGGTGGTCGGCATCAGCGGATAACCGAACAGCTCGCGCGGCCCTTTCCACGGTTTCTCCTGCGGATAGAAGTCGAGATCGATGTACAGCGAACCGGTCAGCAGGTTGGCGGACTTCATCGAGGCACGCATGCCGCGGGACTCGGCGTCTTTCAAATGCCCTTCGATATCGAAATTGCCGCCCAGCTCTTTCTGGAAGCGATCCGGCTCGATGCGGATCAACACCGGAATGCGGTAATCGTTGTCCAGGCGCTGCGCCATGCCCTCTTTGTAGAACGGCACCTGCGCCACCGTCCCCAAACGAATGCCGCGGAACTCGACCGGGGCGCCCGGCTGCAGGCCGCGCACCGAGTCGGAGAAGAACAGCAGGTAGTCCTTATGCACGGTATACAGCGAATCCTGCGTGCTGCGCTGGTTGTCGAACAGCTGGTACTCCGCCTTCTCTTTCGCCTGTTCGCCGCGATCCCAGCCCTCCGGCACGTCAAAACTGACGCCGCCGCTGAACAGGGTGGTCAGCGACCCCATCTCCACCCGCATGCCCTGCGCCGACATGTCGAACGCCACGCCGCTGTCTTTCCAGAAGCGCACGTTGGTGGTGACCAGCTGATCGTAAGGCGCGGTAATGAACAGCTGATAGCGCATGGCGCGCGTTTTAGGATCGAAATAGCTGGTTTCCACCGAGCCGACGCGGTAGCCGCGGAACAGCACCGGATCGCCGGCGTTGAGCTGGCCCGATCTTTCGCTGTCCAGCACGATGCGCAGCCCTTTGGCATCCGGAGAGGCCAGCGGCGGCGCGTCGAGCAGCTGATAGTTGTCTTTGCCGTCTTTGCCCTTGTTGCCCGGCTGCAGTTCGATATAGGCGCCGGAGAGCAGCGTGCCCAGCCCGGAGACGCCTTCACGGCCGATCTGCGGCTTCACCACCCAGAAGGCGGAGTCCTGGCGCAGCAATTTCTCCATGCCGGAATTAAGGCGCGCCTGCACCATCACCTTGCTCAGATCCTCGCTCAGCGTGACGGTTTCCACCACGCCGACGTCCACGCTGCGGCTTTTGATTTTGGTTTTACCCGCTTCCAGCCCTTCCGCCGTCGTGGTGACCAGCGTCACTACCGGCCCCTGATGGCTGAAGTGGTAAAACAGGATCCAGGCGCCGATCAGCGCGGTCACGATGGGAATGATCCACACCGGCGACCAGCGCTTGATCTTCTCGACGTCCGCGACGCTATGATTATTTTCCGTCACCTTGCGGCTCCTTGTTGATTGTTTCACTTGCGCGATCCCAGGTCAGCCGGGGATCAAATGTCATGGCGGCGAACATGGTGAGGATCACCACCAGCGCGAACAGCACGGCGCCCGTCGCGGGGTAAATGCTCATCAACTGCCCCATTCGCACCAGCGCCGACAATACGGCGATCACAAACACGTCGATCATTGACCAGCGGCCAACGAATTCGACCACTTCATAAATCAGATGCATGCGCTCGCTGTCGGCACGCGGTTTCTTCCTGCCGTTGGCATCCCAGCACAGCCAGCCGATCGCCAGCATTTTCAGCGACGGCACCATGATACTGGCGATGAAAATCACCAGCGCCACCGGATAAGAGCCGTCGCCCCACAGCAGGATCACCCCCGCCATGATGGTGGAGTTCATTTTGTTGCCCAGCGCCTCGGTCACCATGATCGGCATCAGGTTGGCCGGAATGTACAGCATGACGGAGGTCACCAGCAGCGCCAGCGTCCACTGCAGGCTGTGGCGGCGACGCACGTAGCCGTTGGTGTGGCAGCGCGGGCAGCGCACCTGATTGGCCGGCAGGATCGCCGTGCAGCAGGCGCAAGAGCGCACGCCCTGCCGCATGCCGGTGCGCCCCACCGTCAGCGGGCGATCGAGACGCGGCGCCGGTTCGATGTCCTGCCACAGCCAGCGCCGATCCACGCACTGGAAGGCGCGCACCTGCAGCAGGCAGAACAGGCAATAAGGCACGAAGCTGCTGCCGATGCCGATATCGCCGTAGGCCATCAGCTTGACGAAGCTGACCAGCACCCCGGCGAGGAAAATTTCCACCATGCACCAGGTCTTGAACTGGAACAGCACCCGGGCCATCCACTCTTTCAGCCCCAGCGGCAAACGCACTTTGGCACACAGCAGAATGATCGCCACCATGCAAAACGCCGGGATCAGCTGCACGAACACCATAAACAGCGTGGCCATGCTGGCGTAGTCTTCCGCCACCATGACTTCCGGAATTTGAATCAGCCGGATTTCATTGCCGATGCCGGCGACGCGCATGTTGATAAACGGGAAAATGTTGGCCAGCACCAGCATGAACAGGGCGCTGAGGGCGTAACCGATCGGCCGCTTGCGCGGCTCGTCCCAGCGGGCGCTGAGCGTGGTTTTGCAGCGCGGGCAGACCGCTTTGCTGCCATAGGCCAGCGGCGGCAGCGCCACCAGCATGTCGCACTGCGGGCACAGCATCAGGTTATCCTGGTGCTCCGCCGAAGGTGCGGAATGACTATGCTGCTGATGATTGTTGTGGGAACACACCATATTCCTCCTAAATAACGTTGCTCACCGGCACGTCGATACCGCCCGCAGCAGCGCGCGGGCGGTATCGCAACGGTCAGCCGTTTTTCATCGCTTCCAGCTCTTCCCAGCGGGCGAAGGCCTGCTCGAGCGCCTGCTCGGCGTTAGCCAGCGCCGTCAGCACTTGTTGCGTTTCGCTGTGCGGCCGCGTGAAGAAGTCGGCGTCGCTCATCTGCGCCTGCAGCGCTTCGATCTCCGCCTCCAGCTGTTCGAGCCGCTGCGGCAACTGTTCCAGTTCGCGCAGCAGGTTGTAACTCAGCTTGGCCGCCGCTTTCTTCGGCTGTTCGGCCTTTTTCTCCGCAGCCGGTTTGCTCGCGCTCGGCGCCGCCTGACGAATCGGTTTCGCCGTGGCGCGCTGATGATGCGCATCGTAGTAACCGCCGACGAAGGCGTTGATCACGCCGTTGCCTTCGAAGATCCAACACTCGGTCACCGAGTTGTCGACGAACTGACGATCGTGGCTGACCAGCAGCACGGTGCCCTGATAGCCGTCGATAAGCTCTTCCAGCAGCTCCAGCGTTTCGACGTCGAGATCGTTGGTTGGTTCATCGAGGATCAGCAGATTGCTCGGTTTCAGAAACAGCTTAGCCAACAGCAGGCGGTTACGCTCACCGCCCGACAACGCCTTCACCGGCGTCATCGCGCGTTTCGGGTGGAACAGGAAGTCCTGCAGGTAGCCCAAGACGTGACGAGGACGGCCGTTGACCATCACTTCCTGCTTGCCTTCCGCCAGGTTGTCCATCACCGTGCGCTCCGGATCGAGATCCGCGCGGTGCTGGTCGAAATAAGCCACTTCCAGCTTGGTGCCGCAGTGCACGCGGCCGCTGTCGGCTTTCAGCTGACCGAGCATCAGTTTCAGCAGCGTGGTTTTGCCGCAGCCGTTCGGCCCCACCAACGCAATCTTGTCGCCGCGCTGTACCTGGGCGGAAAAATCGCGCACCAGCACTTTTTCGCCCACCTGATAATTGACGTTTTCCAGCTCGAACACGATTTTGCCGGAGCGGGTCGCCTCTTCCACCTGCATCTTGGCGGTGCCCATCACTTCGCGGCGCTGCGAACGCTCGACGCGCAGCGCCTTCAGCGCACGCACGCGGCCCTCGTTACGGGTACGGCGCGCCTTGATGCCCTGACGGATCCAGACCTCTTCCTGCGCCAGCTTGCGATCGAACTCGGCGTTTTGCAGCTCTTCCACCCGCAGCGCTTCTTCTTTGCTCTGCAGATACAGATCGTAATTGCCCGGCCAGGAAACCAGCTTGCCGCGATCCAGATCGACGATGCGCGTCGCCATGTTGCGGATAAACGAACGGTCGTGCGAGATGAAGACGATGCTGCCGTCGAACTCTTTCAGGAAGCCTTCCAGCCAGTCGATGGTTTCGATATCCAGGTGGTTGGTCGGTTCGTCGAGCAACAGCACGCGCGGCGAGCTCACCAACGCGCGGCCCAGCGCCGCTTTACGCAGCCAGCCGCCCGACAGCGAGGAAAGCTCGGCGTCGCCGTTCAGCCCCAGCTGCAACAGCACTTCGCTGATGCGGCTGTCGAGCTGCCACAGCCCCTGGTGATCGAGGATCTCCATGATTTGCGCCATGCGCGCCAGATTTTTCTCGCTCGGGTCGCTCTCCACCAGATGGGAAATCGCATGGTACGCCTTCAGGTGTTCCGCCTGCTCCGCGACGCCTTCGGCCACGAAGTCGAACACGCTGCCGCCGATATTGCGCGGCGGATCCTGTTGCAGGCGCGCCACGATCAGATCCTGCTCGTAGATCACCCGGCCGTCGTCCAGCGGGATCTCTTTGCCGAGGATCTTCAGCAGCGTGGATTTGCCGGCGCCGTTGCGCCCGACCAGACACACGCGCTCGTTGTCTTCGATATGAATTTCGGTGTTGTCTAAAAGCGGCGCATCGCTGAAAGAGAGCCAGGCGCCGGACATGCTGATTAACGACATAGTAATTATTTTCCTTCGCCGGCGTGAGTCACCAGCCAGCAGTTGTGGATCTGACGGTTACGGGCAAAGTCCTGCGACAGCGTCTTGGCGGTGATCTCTTTCGCCTCCAGGCCCAGCGCACTCAGCCCTGCCATATCCATTTGGAAACCGCGCTTGTTGTTCGAGAACATGATGGTTCCGTTGCGGCGCAGCAACCGTTTCAAATCTTTCATCAGCGCCAGATGATCGCGCTGCACGTCAAAAGTGTTCTCCATCCGCTTGGAGTTGGAGAACGTCGGCGGATCGATGAAGATCACGTCGAACTGTTCGTTGGCGTTGCTCAGCCACGACAGGCAGTCGGCCTGGATCAGCCGATGCTGACGGCCGGTCAGGCCGTTGGCGCGCAGGTTCTTCTCCGCCCATTCCAGGTAGGTGCGCGACATGTCCACCGTGGTGGTGCTGCGCGCGCCGCCCAGCCCGGCGTGCACGCTGGCGGTGCCGGTATAGGCAAACAGGTTGAGGAAGTCCTTGCCGCCGCTCATCTCGCCCAACATGCGGCGCGCAATACGGTGATCGAGGAACAGGCCGGTATCGAGATAGTCGGTCAGGTTAACCCACAGTTTGGCGTTATACTCTTCCACCAGCAGGAACTCGCCCTTCTGCGCCAGCTTCTCGTACTGATTCTTGCCCTTCTGCCGCTCGCGAGTTTTCAGGATCAGCTGATTCGATGGCAATTCCAGCACCGCCAGCGTCGCGTTGATCACATCGAACAGGCGTTGACGCGCTTTCTGCGCATCGACGGTTTTCGGCGGCGCATACTCCTGCACCACCACCTTGCTGCCGTAACGATCCACCGCGACGTTGTATTCTGGCAGATCGGCATCGTACAGGCGGTAGCATTCAATGCCCTGCTGTTTCGCCCACTTGTCGAGCTTCTTCAAGTTTTTGCGCAGACGGTTGGCGAAATCTTCCGCCACCTGCACGCCGCCGGTAGTGGCGCCGGCCGGGTTCGCCGCCAGCTGATAGTTTTTCTGCACGCACTCCAGCGGGCCGTTCTTCGCCTTGAACTGGCGCTCGGCGCGCAGCTGCAGGCAGCTCAACAGCTCCGGCGAGGCGCTGAACAGCGAAAGCTGCCAACCGCCGAAGGCGCTTTTCATCACGCGGCCCAGCATGTTGTGCAGCGCGATCAGCGCCGGTTCGCTTTCCAGACGCTCACCGTACGGCGGATTGCTGATCACGGTGCCGTGCGGGCCTTCCGGCAGCGGGTTGGTCAACCGCGCCACGTCGCCGACGTTGAAAGTGATCAGCTCGGCAACGCCGGCGCGGCGGGCGTTGCCGCGCGCCATTTCAATCACCCGGCGATCGATATCGGAACCGAAGAAGCGAGAGGCGGTTTCCTGCAGGCCGCGGCGCGCGCGCACCTGCGCTTCGGCGGTGACTTCACGCCACAGTTCGGCGTTGTGGCCATTCCAGGCGCTGAAGCCCCAGTGCTGGCGATGCAGGCCAGGCGCGCGATCGGCGGCGATCATCGCCGCTTCGATCAACAGCGTGCCGGAGCCGCACATCGGATCGAGCATCGGCGTGCCCGGCTGCCAGCCTGAACGCAGCACAATGGCGGCCGCCAGGTTTTCCTTCAGCGGCGCCTGGCCGGTGAGATCGCGGTAGCCGCGCTGATGCAGGCCTTCACCGCTCAGATCAAGCGCCACGCTGGCCATATCGCGCTGCAGGAAGACGTTAACGCGAATATCCGGCTGCTGCTTGGCGACCGTTGGGCGTTGGTCGAGTTTGCGGGTGAAGCTGTCGACGATGGCGTCTTTCACCTTCAGCGCGCCATACTGGCTGTTGCGGATCTCTTCGTTCACGCCGCTGAAATGCACGGCAAAGGTTTTATCCACGCCAAAAATGCTCGGCCAGTCGATCGCCTGCACCCCGAGGTACAGATCCAGATCGCTGTGCACGCGGAATTCGTTCAGCGGCAACAGAATGCGCGAAGCCAGGCGGCTCCACAGCAGGCTTTGGTACAGAAGACGATCGTCACCCTGAAAATGTACCCCACCCTGCACCACTTTGCAGTCGTGAGCGCCAAGCGCTTCCAGCTCGCTTTTTAACAGTTCTTCCAATCCACGCGCCGTGCTGGCAAACAGAGAGTTCATATCGTGCTTATCACCAAAAAGAAAATTGTTGCGCATTATAGCTAATCCGCACCGCTTGTCATAAAGTTGCTCCCTTCTATTTAATAATCGCACGGAGATGAGGGTGATCACGCTTTCCAGACTCTACGTCCATCCGGTTAAATCACTGCGCGGTCTGCAGCTTTCTTACGCCCAGGTCGGCAGCAGCGGTCTGGCCTTCGACCGCAACTTTATGATCACCGAGCCGGATGGCACCTTTATTACCGCGCGCCAATACCCGCAGATGGTGCTGTTCACGCCGGCGCTGCTGCCGGACGGGCTGTTCCTGACCGCGCCGGACGGCGAAAGCGCCGCCATTCGCTTCAGCGACTTCGCCGCCGCGCCGCAGCCGACCGAGGTATGGGGAAACCACTTCACCGCGCTGATCGCGCCGGATGAGATCAACCGCTGGCTGAGCGGCTATTTCCAGCGCGACGTTCAGCTGCGCTGGCTGGGGCCGGAGTTGACCCGCCGGGTGAAAAAACACCCCGAAATCCCGCTGACCTTTGCCGACGGCTACCCTTATCTGCTGATTAACCAGGCTTCGTTCAACGATCTGCAGCGGCGTTGCCCCGGCAGCATCAAGCTGGAGCAGTTCCGCCCCAATCTGGTGGTGAGCGGCGCAGCCGCCTGGGCCGAGGACGGTTGGCAGGTGATCCGCGTCGGCGACGTGATGTTCGATCTGGTGAAACCCTGCAGCCGCTGCGTGCTCACCACCGTCAGCACCGAGCGCGGCCGCAAGCACCCGAGCGGCGAACCGCTGAGTACGCTGCAAAAATTCCGCTCCGCCGACAACGGCGATATCGATTTCGGCCAGAACATGATCGCGCGCAGCAGCGGCATCATCCGCGTGGGCGATACGGTGGAACTGCTGTCGACCAAGCCGCCGCGCCCTTATGGCGCCGGCAAAGTGGTGGAGAGCGTGCAGGCGCCGCAAGACAGCGAGCACAGCGTCACTATCGAATATGAAGGAAAGGTGTTTACCGGCAACAACCAGCAGATCCTGCTCGAACAGCTGGAACAGCAAGGCATTCGCGTGCCTTACTCCTGCCGCGCCGGGATTTGCGGCAGCTGCCGCATTACGTTGTTGAGCGGTGAGGTCGCGCCGCTGAAGAAAAGCGCGCTGGGCGACAACGGCACCATCCTGTGCTGCAGCTGTATCCCAAAAAGTGATTTGACGTTGGCGTAATCCGCCTTATACCGCCCTGTCGTAAGCCGGGGCGGCGCTTTCATCCTGCGCGCAGGGTTTCAGCCGATCGTGCATCACCTTGATGGCGTCGCCCAATACCATGGTGCGGCCGGCGACCGTCAGTTGATTTTGCGCCAGCAGGCACAGGCTGGCGTTATCCCCGGCCTCCACCACCAGCAAGCGCGCTTCCACGCCGCTTTCCATCACCTTCACCGCCGCCAGCTCGCCGTTTTTCGGCTGCAGCGGGTAATGCTGCTGCGAGAAATGCCAGCTCTTCGGCATCAGCGGTTTCAGGAAGCGGTAGGCGACCAGCGCATTCAACACCAGCTCGGCGCGCTGCTCATGGCTGAGTTTGATCTGCTTGCACTGTTCTTCATAGGTGAAATAAAGGGCGGCGTCATCCACGCAAAAAGCGCATTCATCGAAGGCGTCCGGCGTTAACATTTTGGCCGGGAAACGTGAACGGAAGATCATACCATTAGCTAAATCCAGCATTAGCCGATCGTGTTCGGCATCAAAATACCAACGCCAATTATCGTCAGGTTTTATCTTCATTTCGTATCCTTCTCGCTGCCTATGCCAACGCCGCACTCACCCTAAAAGGCGATTTTATCACCGATAAAATAGCTTAAACATCGGATAATTCCGCGAACGATATTTATGCTAACGAACAAAATATAGACGAGCCGGGGGCAGAAATAAACCCCCGGAATAAAATGAGAGGAAAAATATTAGATATGGGTAACGATATCTTTAATCAAACGCGGGCCGTGATAGATAAATCCGGAATAAATTTGCAGCAGGCTCGCGCCGGCCTCCATTTTTTCGCGCGCCGCCGTCAGCGAATCGATGCCGCCCACGCCGATAATCGGCAGGCGCCCTTGCAGTTCGGTGGAAAGACGACGGATCACTTCCGTGCTGCGCGATTGCAACGGACGCCCACTTAATCCGCCTGCTTGTTCGCAGTAATTTAACCCCTGGATCAATTTTCGATCCAAGGTGGTATTGGTGGCGATCACGCCATCGATATTATGCCGCACCAGGCTATCGGCAATTTGGATCAATTCGTCTTCTGAAAGATCCGGCGCGATCTTTACCGCCACCGGCACATATTTGTGATGGCGCGCATGTAATTCCTGCTGCTTATTTTTAATCGCAGCCAAAAGATCGTCCAGCGCTTCGCCATACTGTAAGGATCGTAACCCCGGGGTATTCGGTGAAGAGATGTTAATCGCGATATAACCGGCATACGGATAAACTTTATCCATGCAGATCAAATAATCGTCTTTACCCTGTTCGACCGGGGTGTCTTTATTCTTGCCGATATTGATCCCAAGAATGCCGCCGAAATGGGATTTCTTAACGTTTTCAACCAGATTGTCCACGCCATGGTTATTGAACCCCATGCGGTTGATCAGGCCTTCCGCCTCAATCACGCGGAACAAGCGCGGCTTGTCGTTGCCCGGCTGCGGGCGCGGCGTCACGGTGCCGACTTCCACATGGCCGAAGCCCATCGCGCCGAACGCATCGATGCATTCGCCGTTTTTATCCAGACCGGCGGCCAATCCCAACGGGTTTTTAAACGACAGCCCCATGCAGCTGACCGGTTTGGTCGGCACGGACTGACGGACAAGAAACGCTAATGGGGTGCCGGTAATACGGCTGAGCTGACGAAAGGTCACTTCGTGCGCGCGCTCGGGATCGAGCTGGAACAACGCTTTCCTGATGAGGGGGTAGTACATGGACTCTCCTGATTTCCCGGTTGCAAACCGGGGGCGTATTATCCGGTATCCCCCGCCTAATTGGAATTGATTAAAGGCAAAAAAAGCGGTTTTTACGCAATCGTTTTCCCGCTTCACCGCCAAATCGGCGCCAATCCGCTTTTGCGCATATCCAAATCAAAAAATGAGATTTAAAAAACGCGCCCGGTTGCTGGTAGGTTTAAAACACTTCTCATTGATTTTCTAATTAAACCTAACTTTTAGTTATAAGGAGTGGCAATGCGCGTTATATCACTGGCCGGCAGCCCACGCATCCCATCACGTTCCGCCGCACTGCTCGCGCTGAGCCAGAACTGGCTGCGGCAGCAAGGGGTGGAAGTGACGGCTTATACCCTGCACGACTTCGATGCCGAAGACCTGCTGTATGCCAACTTCAACAGCCCGGCGATCAAGGCGTTTGCCGACCAGCTGGCGCAGGCCGACGGCCTGCTGATTTCCACGCCGGTTTATAAAGCGTCGTTTTCCGGTGCGCTGAAGACCTTGCTGGATCTGCTGCCGGAACGAGCTCTGGATCATAAGGTGGTGCTGCCGCTGGCGACCGGCGGTTCTGTCGGCCACATGCTGGCGGTGGACTATGCGCTCAAACCGGTGCTGGCAGCGCTGAAAGCGCAGGAAGTGCTGCACGGCGTATTCGCCGACGACAGCCAGATCCAACTGACCGGCGAAGGCGCCACGCTCACCGACGCCGTCGCCGCCCGGCTGGAAGAGGCGCTGGCCAGTTTCTATCTGGCGCTTGGCCGCCGCAAACCGCCCGCGCTGCGCGTCGCCTCGCCGCTGGCGGCACGTCAGACCGCCTGAAACGCCTGGAAAAGGAGAGCCTGAATGAAAGAACGCATCGCTTTACGGCGCTGGCTCAGCGCCGCTACCCTCACCGGCCTGCTGTCGTTGGTTTGGGCCACTGCCGCCGCCGCGCAGGATCCGGCGCAGTTCCGCATCGGCTACCAAAAAGGATCGGTCAGCCTGGTGCTGGCGAAGAGCCACCGGCTGCTGGAGGAACGTTTCCCCGCCACCCGCATCAGCTGGATCGAGTTTCCCGCCGGCCCGCAAATGCTCGAGGCCTTGAACGTCGGCAGCATCGATCTGGGCAGCACCGGCGATATTCCGCCGATCTTCGCGCAGGCCGCCGGCGCGGACCTGCTGTATGTCGGCGTCGAGCCGCCCAAACCGAAGGCGGAAGTGATCCTGGTACCGGAAAACAGCCCGATCAAAACCGTCGCCGATCTGAAAGGCCATAAGGTCGCCTTCCAGAAAGGATCCAGCTCGCACAACCTGCTGCTGCGATCGCTGCAAAAGGCCGGCCTGAAATTTACGGATATCCAGCCTGCCTATCTGACCCCCGCCGATGCGCGCGCCGCCTTCCAGCAGGGCAACGTCGATGCCTGGGCCATCTGGGATCCTTATTATTCCGCCGCGCTGCTGCAGGGCGGCGTACGGGTGCTCGGCGACGGCACCGATCTGAATCAGACCGGTTCCTTCTATCTGGCGGCGCGCCCCTACGCCGAAGCCAACGGCAGCTTTATCAGCCAGGTTCTGACCGTGCTGACCCAGGCCGATGCGCTCACCCGCAGCGACCGGGCGCAAAGCGTGACCCTGCTGGCCAACGCCATGGGGCTGCCCGAACCGGTGATCGCCAGCTATCTGGATCACCGCCCGCCGACCGCCATCACACCGCTCGATGCGCAGACGATCGCCGCGCAGCAGCAAACCGCCGACCTGTTTTACGCCAACCGGCTGGTGCCGGTGAAGGTCGACATCTCACAACGCATCTGGCGCCCAAGCGCGCAATAAACAATGGGAGAACACTGACGATGAGCCTGAACGTTTTCTGGTTTTTACCCACCCACGGCGATGGCCACTATCTCGGCAGCGCACAGGGGGCGCGCAGCGTCGATCACGGTTACTTGCAGCAGATCGCCCAGGCGGCGGATCGGCTGGGATTCGGCGGCGTATTGATCCCCACCGGCCGCTCGTGCGAAGACTCCTGGCTGGTGGCCGCCTCGCTGATCCCGGTCACCCAGCGGCTGAAGTTTTTGGTCGCGCTGCGGCCGGGCATCATCTCCCCTACGCTGGCGGCGCGCCAGGCGGCGACGCTGGATCGCCTGTCCAACGGGCGCGCGCTGTTCAATCTGGTCACCGGCGGCGATCCGGAAGAGCTGGCGGCGGAGGGGTTGCATCTCAATCATGAAGAGCGCTACGAAGCCTCAACCGAGTTCACCCACATCTGGCGCCGGGTGCTGGAAGGCGAAACCGTCGATTTCGACGGCAAGCACATTCAGGTGAAAGGCGCCAAACTGCTGTTCCCGCCGGTGCAGCAGCCGCGCCCGCCGCTCTATTTCGGCGGATCCTCCGCCGCCGCGCAGGATCTGGCCGCCGAACAGGTAGAAATGTATCTCACCTGGGGAGAGCCGCCGGCGCAGGTTAAAGAGAAAATCGAAGAGGTGCGCGCCAAAGCGGCGGCGAAAGGCCGCCAGGTACGCTTCGGTATCCGCCTGCATGTCATCGTGCGGGAAACCACCGAAGAGGCCTGGCGCGCCGCCGATCGGCTGATCGCCCACCTCGATGAGGAAACCATCGCCGACGCGCAGCAGGCCTTTGCGCGCTTCGACTCCGTCGGCCAACGGCGCATGGCGGCGCTGCACGGCGGCAAGAAGGACAACCTGGAGATCAGCCCGAACCTGTGGGCCGGCATCGGCCTGGTGCGCGGCGGCGCCGGCACCGCGCTGGTGGGCGATGGCCCGACGGTCGCGGCGCGCATGCAGGAATATGCCGATCTGGGCATCGACACCTTTATTCTCTCCGGCTATCCGCATCTGGAAGAGGCCTACCGCGTCGGCGAACTGCTGTTCCCGCACCTCGATCTGGCGCAGGAGGAAACGCCCGCGCGCCTTCAGCCGGTGCGCCCGCAAGGCGAAGTGGTGGCCAACATTTATGTTCCGCAAAAAGTGTCGCAGAGCTGAGGAGCGCCCCGATGGCAAAGAACGCGCAACGCATCCTGTATCGGCTGGCCCCCTGGGCGCTGCCGCTGGCGCTGGTGATCCTCTGGCAGATCGCCGTCGAAACCGGCTGGCTGTCCAACCGCATTTTGCCGGCGCCGAGCGCGGTGCTGGCCGCCTTCTGGAGCCTGAGCCAAAGCGGCGAACTGTGGCAGCACCTGAGCATCAGCAGCCAGCGCGCGCTGATCGGCTTTGCCATCGGCGGCAGCATCGGGCTGATCCTCGGCTTTATTACCGGGCTGTCGCGCTGGGGCGAACGCCTGCTGGACAGCTCGGTGCAAATGATCCGCAACGTGCCGCACCTGGCGCTGATCCCGCTGGTGATCCTGTGGTTCGGCATCGATGAATCCGCCAAGATCTTTCTGGTGGCGCTCGGTACGCTGTTCCCGATTTATCTCAATACCTATCACGGCATCAAGAACATCGATCGCGGCCTGTTGGAGATGGCCCGCAGCTACGGCCTGAGCGGTTTCCGCCTGTTTACGCAGGTGGTGCTGCCGGGCGCGCTGCCGTCGATTATGGTCGGCGTGCGTTTCGCTCTCGGCTTCATGTGGCTGACGCTGATCGTCGCCGAAACCATCTCGGCCAATTCGGGCATCGGCTACCTGGCGATGAACGCGCGTGAATTCCTGCAAACCGACGTGGTGGTGGTGGCGATCGTGCTGTACGCCCTGCTCGGCAAGCTGGCGGACGTGGGCGCACAGCTGCTGGAGCGCGTCTGGTTGCGCTGGCATCCGGCCTATCAACTGAAACAGGGAGAAGCGCTATGACCCTTCCCGCTCGCCTTGCGCAAGGCACGCCGGTGACGCTGGAGTCCATCGGCAAAGGTTACGGCAACCGCACCGTGCTGGACAATATTCAGCTGCGCATTTCCGCCGGGCAGTTCGTGGCGGTGGTCGGCCGCAGCGGCTGCGGCAAGAGCACCCTGCTGCGCCTGTTGGCCGGCCTGGAACAGCCCAGCAGCGGCGCGCTGCTCAGCGGCAACGCGCCACTTGCCACCGCTAAAGAGGATACCCGGCTGATGTTTCAGGATGCGCGCCTGCTGCCGTGGAAAACGGTGATCGACAACGTGGGCCTGGGGCTGCGCGGCCAGTGGCGCGACGCGGCGCTGCAGGCGCTGGACGCGGTCGGTTTGGCGGATCGCGCCCGCGACTGGCCGGCGGCGCTGTCCGGCGGGCAAAAGCAGCGGGTCGCCCTGGCGCGCGCGCTGATCCACCGCCCTCGCCTGCTGCTGCTGGACGAACCGCTCGGGGCGTTGGATGCCCTGACGCGCATCGAGATGCAGGGGCTGATAGAAACGCTGTGGCAACAGCACGGTTTTACCGTACTGCTGGTCACGCACGACGTCAGCGAAGCCATCGCGCTGGCGGATCGGGTGATCCTGATCGAAGAGGGGCGCATCGGGCTGGATCTGACTCTCGATCTGCCGCGGCCGCGCCGCAAAGGCTCGGCCCGGCTGGCGGAACTGGAGGCCGAAGTGCTGGAGCGGGTGTTATCACCGCCGGCCACAGCGGCCAGCGGCCGTCGGGCGGCGAATTGAAGGGATGAAAAAAGGGACGGCGCAGGCCGTCCCTTGATCTATCCAGCGAGAAAAGATCAGGCGTCGAGCGCCTTGCTGATCTTCTCGTACAGATCGCCGGACAGGTTTTCCAATCCTTTCAGCTGTTCCAGCGCCTTGCGCATCAGCGCCTGGCGGCCCGCGTCGTAACGCTTCAGGCGAATCAGCGGTTCAATCAGGCGCGCGGCGATCTGCGGGTTGCGCTGGTTGAGATCGCTGAGGATCTCCGCCAGGAACTGATAGCCGCTGCCGTCCGCGGCATGGAACGCCGCCGGGTTGCCGGAAGCGAAGCCGCCGATCAGCGAACGGGTGCGGTTCGGGTTGCTCAGGCTGAACGAACGGTGTTGCAGCAGCGCGCGCACCTTGCTCAGCACGTCTGCCGCCGGGCTGCTGCCCTGCAGCACGAACCATTTATCCATCACCAGGCCATCCTGATGCCAGCGCTCGTCGAACGCCGCCAGCAGCGCATCGCGGCACGGCAGCTGGGCCGCGACCGCAGCAGACAGCGCCGCCAGCGAGTCGGTCATGTTGTCCGCCTGGCGATACTGTTCGCTTACCAGCTGGTCCGCCAGCGCCACATCTTCGCCGAACGCCAGATAGCCCAGGCACACATTACGCAAGGCGCGCTTGGCGATCTCGGCGTGCTCCACGCGGTAGCCGTCGGTCTTGTTGGCGTGATATACCGCCAGCCACTCATCGGCCAGCTCCCGCGCCAGGCAGCGAACGATCGCTTCATGCACCGCGGCGATCGCTTCCGGATCGATGGTGGCGAACAGCTCGGCGATTTCGTTCTCCGACGGCAACGTCAGGATCTGCGCCGCCAGCGCCGGATCCAGTTTTTCGTCCAGCAGCACTGCGCGGAACGCATCGGCCACGTGCAGCGGCAGCGACAGCGGCTGCTTCTGCTGGTGCCGCGCCACGTTCAGCTTGATATAGGTCGCCAGCAGGCTCTGCGCCGCATCCCAACGCGCAAATTCATTGCGCGCGTGCTGCATCAGGAAGGTCAGCTGCTGATCGCTGTACGGATAGTCCAGCTTCACCGGCGCGGAGAATTCGCGCAGCAGCGACGGCACCGGCTTATGCGCCACGCCGTCGAACACGAAGGTTTGCTCCGCTTCGGTGACGTTCAGCACGTTATTGACCGGCAGGCCGCCCTTTTGCAATGGAATGACGTTGCCTTCGCTGTCGTACAGTTCGATATCCAGCGGGATATGCAGCGGCAATTTCTCCGGCTGATCGGCGGTCGGCGCGGTTTGCTGGCTGACATGCAGGCGATACTGCTGGGTTTCCGCGTCGTAATCGTCGCGAACCGTCAACAGCGGCGTGCCGGACTGGCTATACCAACGGCGGAAACGCGACAGATCGACGTTGGACGCGTCCTCCATCGCCTGCACGAAATCATCGCAAGTGGCGGCGCTGCCGTCGTGGCGTTCGAAATAGAGCTGCATCCCTTTCTGGAAGTTCTCCTCCCCCAGCAAGGTGTGCATCATGCGGATCACTTCGGAACCCTTTTCATACACCGTCAGGGTGTAGAAGTTGTTCATCTCGATCACTTTGTCCGGGCGGATGGCGTGCGCCATCGGGCTGGCGTCTTCGGCGAACTGCGCGCCGCGCATCACGCGCACGTTGTCGATGCGGTTGACCGAACGCGATCCCAGATCGGAACTGAACTCCTGGTCGCGGAACACCGTCAGCCCCTCTTTCAGGCTGAGCTGGAACCAGTCGCGGCAGGTTACGCGGTTACCGGTCCAGTTGTGGAAGTATTCGTGGCCGATCACCGCTTCAATGTTCAGGTAATCCTTGTCGGTGGCGGTTTCCGCCTTCGCCAGCACGTATTTGGAGTTAAAGATGTTTAACCCTTTGTTCTCCATCGCGCCCATATTGAAGAAATCGACCGCCACAATCATATAAATGTCGAGATCGTATTCCAGGCCGAAGCGGGTCTCGTCCCACTTCATCGAGTTCTTCAGCGACGTCATCGCCCAGTCGGCGCGATCCAGGTTGCCGCGATCGACGAACAGCTCCAGCGCGACCTTACGGCCGGAACGGGTGGTGAAGCTGTCGCGCAGCACGTCGAAGTCTCCCGCCACCAGCGCGAACAGGTAGCAAGGTTTCGGGAACGGATCCTGCCATTGCACCCAGTGGCGGCCATCGGCCAATTCGCCCTGGCCGATGCGGTTGCCGTTCGACAGCAGGAACGGATAGCGCGCCTTGTCGGCCTCGATGCGGGTGGTAAAGCGCGCCAGCACGTCCGGGCGATCCTGATAATAGGTAATGTGGTGGAAACCTTCGGCTTCGCATTGCGTGCACAGCGCATCGCCGGACAGGTACAGCCCTTCCAGCGCGGTGTTTTTCGCCGGGTGAATGTCGTTGACGATGGTAAGAGTGAATTGTGCCGGCAACGCTTCGATGATCAGTTGGTTATCCTGCTGGCGGTAGGCGCTCCACGGTTGGCCGTCCACCTGAATGCTCACCAGCGTCAGATCTTCGCCATCCAGCACCAGCGGTGCGCCGGCCGCGCCCTGACGTTTTATTTTACTGACGGCGGTCACGCGCGTGGTTTCCGCGTCCAGACTGAAGTCCAAATCGATATCGGTCGTGGTGTAATCGGGCGCGCGATAATCGTGGCGGTATTTTGCCTGTGGCTGTTGTGTCATAAAAACCCTTAAACGTCTCGGTGAGTTATAGGTGCCAGGCCGCTCTTCTGCTTCGTACCGCAGCCGGAGTGTTCCCCTGCGGCGCGCGGTGGGCCTGAATTGTGAATAAACTGTATCACAGCTGGCCGAAAAGCCCAGAGTCGCCGGGCGACCACGAGAGAGAAATCAGAGGCAAATCATAAATCGCCCGCCAGGCGATAGCGCAGGTGACCAATGGCTAAATAAAAATCAGCATTTAATGCTAAAAAACCGCCACCGGAGGGCGCCGGCATAGTTGAGGCGACGCAGGCGGCATGGTGGTATAATTGCGGCATCAGGCTCAGGATGACTCGCACTATGAAAATTAAATACGCAATCTATTTTTTTACCCTGTGCCTGATGACTTCCTTCTCTCTGTTCATTGTCGATGAGCTGCTCGAAGCCCATACCGACTACCGCGATAACCAACTCAATCTGTACAAAATTGATCGCGCCAAAGAAATCTCCGAAGCCTTTCAGGCTGCCTTGCAGGCGCACCGCCTCAAACGCTTGAGCCTGATCGATCCGCAAATCACCCGAGCGCAATGTTTGGCCGCCGATCGGGCGGCGCGCGAAAGAATTACCCGCATCCGCGAACATCTGGACGATGAGGTCGCCAGACAGCTCGGGGTTCGGCAAAAAATCGCCGCGCTGTCGATGATCAGCCTGATGGAACAGCTGCTGGATAATGACAACCTGCAGCTTTCGCAGGTCAATAACACCAACGCCAATCTGTTCAACATCAACAGCGCCTATTACATCTCGCAAACCAGCAAGAGCTATTATCGCTACACCTACGATACCCGGATGGTGGATACCGACTCTTTTATGTTTCTCGAGGCCATCCGCCTTAATAACCGGCTGAATATGTCACTGACGGAATTGAGCGATCAGATTATCGACGTCAACGTCAGACCGCTCGTTCGCAAAGACGCCTACCTGAAGTCCATTCAGCTGACCGGCGTACTGAACGCGCTGAGCACCCGATTGATCTTCATGAAGATCAACTACGACGATGGACAAATCACCAACATCGTCAATGCATTGCTCGCCCAGGTTTCCGCTGAGCGCCTCCAACAGATTACCCATGGGCTGTACACCGCTATCGATACCCATCAGCCCTACCCCACCGCGCTTATTTCGCGCTATGTCGACGATGTGAGCGGGCTGTCGCAGGCGCTGTATCAACGCAGCTTCGAGCTGGAAACCCTCGCGTCGCGCCACAAGATTTACGACAGCCAGACGACCATTTACGGCATGATCGCACTCGCCGGCCTGGTGGTGTTGCTGTTCATTTTGCCGGCGCTGGTGTTCTGCACCAGCATCAACCGCTGGCTGACCAAGACCCACAACAATATCGTGCGGCTGTCGCGCGGCGAGATAAATATCGATCGCAATGACGCCTTCTACAGCCAGGAATTGATCGCCATCAGCGACGCCATTCAGCAGCTCAGGCAATACCAGTTGGACAAGGTCTCGCTGGAAAGCGAGAAACAACTGCTGATTAAAGAGCTCGAGGCCTCTTCTTTCCTCGATCCGCTTACCAATATTTACAACCGCCGTAAATTCTTCCTTGAATGTCAGCTGCTGGGCGACGGCAGCTACCCGCAGGCCTTTTGCCTGATCGACATCGACAACTTCAAACAGCTCAACGACAGCTACGGCCACGACGTGGGCGACCGGGCGCTGGTGGCATTCGGCCACCTGCTGCAACGCGCGTTCCGCGCCAGCGACATCTTCTGCCGCTACGGCGGCGAAGAGTTCGCGGTGCTGCTGGGCAACTGTTCGTTGGACAACGCGCGGGACATCATGGAGCAATTGCGCGCCCGCACTCATCGCCTGACGCTAAATCTGGCCGATGGACGGCAAGTGCGTTTTACCACCAGCTGCGGCATTGCGCCGGTCAACGCATTCACCGCGCTGCAGGCGGCGATCAAACAGGCGGACGAAGCGCTCTATTTTTGCAAAAAGAACGGCAAGGATCGGGTCAGCGTGCATACCCAGGCCGGCTATATCTGATTCGCTGTTTAAAATAATTAACATTATAATTTTTATGACTAATTAGGCTAAGTCATTCACCTTACAGGCATATCTGGCTTTTTTTCCTCCCCGCCGCTATCAGGCCGCCATAAAGGCACGTTTAATCCTCGACCCGCTTTGGTGATTTATGGTGTGATGCAGCTTCAATAACAGGATAATCCGGGTATACTCCACCCCCACTTTTATGATTATCCGGATTTGGACACGCGCCTGACGAGGATGCTGTAACGCGCTATGACTCAATACGCTTCCCCGATTTTGACATCACTGCTTGATACCGATGCTTATAAGCTTCATATGCAGCAAGCAGTGTTCCATCGCTATCCCGCGATCAGCGTGGCGGCGGAATTCCGCTGCCGCGGCGACGAACTGCTGGGCGAATATGCCGACGAGATCCGCGCGCAGGTGGCGTTGATGAGCCGGCTGGCGCTGACCGATGCCGAATTCGCTTATCTTTCGGGCCTGCCCTTCTTCCGTCAGGATTACCTGAACTGGCTGCGAACGTTCCGCTACGATCCGCAGCAGGTCACCATAGACAACCGCGACGGCAAGCTGCAAATCCGCATCGCCGGCCCCTGGCGTGAAGTGATCATGTGGGAAGTGCCGTTGCTGGCGGTGATCAGCGAAGTGGTGCACCGTCGGCGCTCTCCGCTGGCGACGCCGGAACAGGCGGTGGCGCATCTGCAAACCAAGCTGGCTCAGTTCAAGACGCTGGCGGGCGATCTGGATCTTTCGCGCTTCAAGCTGATGGACTTCGGCACCCGTCGCCGTTTCTCTCAAGGCGTGCAACAGGCCATCGTCAGCACCTTGCAGGCCGAATTCCCGTACCTGTCGGGCACCAGCAATTACGATCTGGCGCATCAGCTCGGCCTGGCGCCGGTCGGCACTCAGGCGCATGAGTGGTTCCAGGCGCATCAGCAAATAAGCCCGGTGCTGGCCAACAGCCAGCGCGCCGCCTTGCAAGCCTGGTTGGATGAATACCCGGATCAGCTTGGCATCGCGCTCACCGACTGTATCACCATGGATGCCTTCCTGCGCGACTTCGGCCCGCAGTTCGCCGAACGTTATCAGGGGCTGCGCCACGATTCTGGCGATCCCGTCGAGTGGGGTGAAAAGGCCATTGCCCATTATCAAAAGCTGGGCATCGATCCGATGAGCAAAACGCTGGTGTTCTCGGACAACCTGGATCTGGAAAAAGCGCTGGCGCTCTATCGCCATTTCTACCAGCGCATCAATCTCGGCTTCGGTATCGGCACGCGCCTGACCTGCGATATTCCCGGCGTCAAACCGCTGAATATCGTGATCAAGCTGGTCGAGTGCAAAGGCAAGCCGGTGGCCAAGCTCTCCGACAGCCCCGGCAAAACCATTTGCCAGGATCAGGCGTTCGTCAGGGCCCTGCGCAAGGCCTTCGATCTGCCGCTGGTGAAGAAAGCCAGCTGAGCCTTCTATATATAGAGAGAAAGCCGGCCCGGTTCAGGCGCCGGCTTTTTTGTTTTTATCTCGACCGCCCTCTTTTCAGCCAGCCACGATAAATGTTGCGCCAATCCGATGATTTCTGCTTGTGCTCTGCACCGCGGCAAGTAACATAGCCATTACCCCCATATTCTTGGGTTGTAAGCTATTTCTAAACCAAATTATTAAAGAGAGAAATCTATGAGCGTAGTGCCTGTAGTCGACGTACTGCAAGGTCGTGCTGCGGTTGACAGTGAAGTCACCGTACGCGGCTGGGTACGTACCCGGAGAGATTCAAAAGCTGGTATCTCCTTCCTGGCCGTCTATGACGGTTCCTGCTTTGATCCGTTACAGGCCGTCGTTAATAATTCTCTGCCGAATTATCAGGATGAAGTGCTGCACCTGACCACCGGTTGCTCAGTTGAAGTTACCGGCAAGGTCGTCGCCTCACCGGGCGAAGGCCAGAGCTTCGAGCTGCAGGCCACCGCGATCAACGTGGTCGGCTGGGTCGACGATCCGGATACTTACCCAATGGCGGCCAAACGCCACAGCATCGAATACCTGCGCGAAGTGGCCCACCTGCGCCCGCGCACCAATCTGATCGGCGCCGTGGCGCGCGTGCGTCATACCCTGGCGCAGGCGATCCACCGCTTCTTCCATGAAAATGGTTATTTCTGGGTGTCCACCCCGCTGATCACCGCCTCCGACACCGAAGGCGCCGGCGAGATGTTCCGCGTGTCCACGCTGGATCTGGAAAACCTGCCGCGCACCGACAAGGGCGCCGTCGATTTCAGCCAGGACTTCTTCGGTAAGGAAGCCTTCCTCACCGTTTCCGGCCAGCTGAACGGCGAAACCTACGCCTGTGCGCTGTCCAAGGTATACACCTTCGGCCCAACCTTCCGTGCCGAAAACTCCAACACCAGCCGCCACCTGGCGGAGTTCTGGATGATCGAGCCGGAAGTGGCCTTCGCGACGCTGGACGATGTCGCCGGCCTGGCCGAAAGCATGCTGAAGTATGTGTTCCAGGCGGTGCTGGATGAACGTGCAGACGATCTGAAATTCTTCGCCGAACGCGTGGATAAAGACGCAATCTCTCGTCTGGAGCGCTTCGTCTCTTCCGATTTCGCCCAGGTGGACTACACCGACGCCATTGAGATCCTGCTGGCCTCTGGCCAAACCTTCGAAAACCCGGTTTCCTGGGGCATCGATCTCTCTTCCGAACATGAACGTTATCTGGCGGAGAAACACTTCCAGGCGCCGGTGGTGGTGAAGAACTACCCGAAAGACATCAAAGCGTTCTATATGCGCATGAACGAAGACGGTAAAACCGTCGCGGCCATGGACGTGCTGGCGCCGGGCATCGGTGAAATCATCGGCGGTTCGCAGCGTGAAGAACGCCTCGACATGCTCGATCAACGTCTGGAAGAGATGGGCCTGAATAAAGAAGACTACTGGTGGTATCGCGATCTGCGTCGTTACGGCACCGTGCCGCATTCCGGTTTCGGCCTGGGTTTTGAACGTTTAATCGCCTATGTCACCGGCGTGCAAAACGTGCGCGATGTGATCCCGTTCCCACGCACACCACGTAACGCAAGCTTCTAATTCATACGATCAAACGTTTTTTAAACGATTTCGTTACAAAACAAAGGCCAGCCTCGCTGGCCTTTCGCATTTTTTAATATTGACGCACATCACAAAGTTCCCGAAAAATTACATTTGGTTACACATACTTTCCTTTTGCAACCTGATTGGGACATTGGTATCATTTTCGTCCTAGATTAACCCGCCTGTGAATGGAACACTGCGTTCAGACACAGGACGACACCAATCTATCAACAATAGTTCCCAAAGAATTATTGGCGGCAGTGGCAAAGGTGTCCGAATAACACCAATGAGGGTAATAATGATGAAGCGCAACATTCTTGCAGTGGTTATCCCGGCTCTGTTGGCTGCTGGTGCAGCAAACGCAGCTGAAATCTACAACAAAGACGGCAACAAGCTGGATCTGTACGGCAAAGTTGACGGTCTGCACTACTTCTCCGACGACAAAGGCAATGACGGCGATCAGACCTATGTTCGTTTCGGCTTCAAAGGTGAAACCCAGATTACTGACCAACTGACCGGTTACGGCCAGTGGGAATACAACGTTCAGTCCAACCACGCCGAATCTCAGGGCACCGAAGGCACCAAAACCCGTCTGGGCTTCGCCGGTCTGAAATTCGCTGACTACGGCTCCTTCGACTACGGCCGTAACTACGGCGTACTGTACGACGTGGAAGGCTGGACCGATATGCTGCCAGAGTTCGGTGGCGATACTTACACCTACTCCGACAACTTCATGACCGGCCGTACCAACGGCGTTGCGACCTATCGTAACAACAACTTCTTCGGTCTGGTTGACGGTCTGAACTTCGCTCTGCAATACCAGGGCAAAAACCAGAACGACGGTCGTAACGTTAAGAAACAAAACGGCGACGGCTGGGGTATCTCCTCTACTTATGACATCGGCGAAGGCGTAAGCTTCGGCGCTGCATACGCTTCTTCCAACCGTACCGACGACCAGAAACTGCGTTCCAACGAGCGTGGCGACAAGGCTGACGCATGGACCGTGGGCGCGAAATACGATGCCAACAACGTTTACCTGGCGGCGATGTACGCAGAAACCCGTAACATGACTCCGTTCGGCGGCGGTAACTTCGGTGCAGGCTGTGCAGCTACCGATGACAAGTGCGGTGGCTTCGCGAGCAAAACTCAGAACTTCGAAGTCACTGCTCAGTACCAGTTCGACTTCGGTCTGCGTCCAGAAGTGTCTTACCTGCAGTCTAAAGGCAAGAACCTGAACGTCCCAGGCGTAAGCTCTGACCAGGATCTGGTTAAATATGTTTCTGTTGGTACCACTTACTACTTCAACAAAAACATGTCCACCTACGTTGATTACAAAATCAACCTGCTGGATGACAACGAGTTCACCAAAGCAACCGGCACCGCTACCGACGATATCGTAGCCGTTGGTCTGGTGTACCAGTTCTAAGTTGTCTCGCTTAACGGCGGTTTACCGTCGGCTAAGTTAAAAAACAGGGCTTCGGCCCTGTTTTTATTTGTGTCTCCCGGTAACGTTTTATCCTGCAGATTTCCCCTTCCCCATCATTTTTTCTGTCGAATCCTTCCCGTTCACAAGATCGCGGTGTTTTTATCGCAAACGGTTGGCAAAGCCGATAACTGGCGCTACCCTGATGCTTCTGTCTGCTTAACTCCGAGATTTGGAAGCACCTGACATGTTTGAAAAAATCACCGCCGCACCCGCCGACCCGATCCTGGGCCTGACCGACATTTTCCGCGCCGACGCCCGCCCGAATAAAATCAATTTAGGGATTGGCGTTTATAAAGACGAAACCGGCAAAACGCCGGTGCTGACCAGCGTAAAAAAAGCTGAACAGTATCTGCTGGAAAACGAGACCACCAAAAACTATCTCGGCATTGAAGGCATCCCGGCGTTCGCCAGCTGCACGCAAGAGCTGCTGTTCGGCAAAGAGAGCCCGATCGTTACCGCGCGGCGCGCGCGTACCGCACAGACGCCCGGCGGCACCGGCGGCCTGCGCGTGGCGGCAGACTTTATCGCCAACCAGACCAGCGCCAAGCGCATCTGGATCAGCAACCCAAGCTGGCCAAACCACAAGAACGTCTTTAGCGCCGTAGGCCTGGAAGTGCTGGAGTACGCCTACTACGACGCCGCCAACCACGCGTTGGACTTTGACGGCCTGCTGAACAGCCTGAAACAGGCACAGGCCGGTGATGTGGTGCTGTTCCACGGCTGCTGCCATAACCCGACAGGTATCGATCCAACGGCGGAACAGTGGGCACAGCTGGCTGAGCTTTCCGTCGCCAATGGCTGGCTGCCGCTGTTCGACTTCGCCTATCAGGGCTTCGCCAACGGTCTGGAAGAAGATGCGCAGGGCCTGCGTATTTTCGCCGCCAAGCACCAAGAGCTGATCGTTGCCAGCTCCTACTCGAAAAACTTCGGCCTGTACAATGAGCGCGTCGGCGCTTGCACCATTGTGGCTGCCGATGCCGAAACCGCCGATCGCGCCTTCAGCCAGGTGAAAGCGGCCATTCGCGCCAACTACTCCAACCCGCCGTCACACGGCGCGGCGGTTGTCGCCACCATTCTGGGCAACGATGCGCTGCGCGCGATGTGGGAGCAGGAGCTGACCGACATGCGCCAGCGTATTCACCGCATGCGTCAGCTGTTCGTGAACACCCTGCAGGAGAAAGGCGCGCAGCAGGACTTTAACTTCATCATCCAACAGAACGGCATGTTCTCGTTCAGCGGCCTGACCAAAGAACAGGTGCTGCGTCTGCGCGAAGAGTTCGGCGTCTATGCCGTGAACTCGGGCCGGGTGAACGTGGCCGGCATGACGCCGGACAACATGGCGCCGCTGTGTGAAGCCATCGTCGCCGTGCTCTAAAGGCATCGACGCAGGTCATAAATCGTAAAAAAGGGCGCTCTATGCGCCCTTGATTATTTCTGCCGGGAAATAATCGTTACCACACCGCCGGCTCTTCGCGCAGGAACGGGTTGGTCTGGCGCTCGTGGCCGAAGGTCGACATCGGGCCGTGGCCGGGAATAAAGCGCATGTCGTCGCCCAACGGCAGCAGTTTGGTGCGAATAGAGGCGATCAGCGCCTGATGGTCACCGCGCGGGAAGTCGCTGCGCCCCACGCCGCCGTTAAACAGCACGTCGCCCACCAGCGCCAAACGCGCCTGCTCATTGATAAAGACGATGTGGCCCGGCGTGTGCCCAGGGCAATGCAACACCTTGAGCGTCATCTCGCCCACCTGCATCTCATCGCCTTCCGACAGCCAGCGGGTCGGCGTCAGTGGCGCGCACTCTTCCAGCCCAAACATCCGGCTCTGCGCCGGCAAACCGTCCAGCCAAAACGCGTCCTCTTTATCCGGGCCATAGATTGGCACCTGATAATGGTCCGCCAGCTCCGCCGCCGCGCCGACATGATCCAAATGGCCGTGCGTCAGCAAAATCTGGGTGACCGTCACCCCCTGCCGCGCGACTTCCGCTTTGATTTTTTCCGCTTCACCGCCGGGATCGACCAACGCCGCCTGCTGCGTGTTTTCACACCAAATCAGACTGCAGTTCTGGCTAAAGGCGGTAACGGGAATAAGATGGTATTTCATAAGGCTCCAACGACAATAACGCCGCTTCCGCAAGGGGCGGCGTTATTCACTGACGGCACAGCGATTACCAGGTCCGAACCGGGCCGGTATCGATGTGTACGAAGTTGCTACGTGGGTAATATCCTACACCACCGGCGCGCATTTTTAACGCCGCTTTGCGGATATTGCTCAATTGGATACCTTCGATGTGGAAATCCATCGCCTGGCCTTTGGTGTGGTAGCTGTGCTTGGCCACGCCGCGGCTATGCGCACGCAGTTCGTTGTTGGTGTCTACGGAACGGTATCCGGAGATCAGCTGCACCGGCTTGCTGGTGCCCAGCAGCCCCTGCAGACGATAGAGGTGATCAAACAAGCGGGGATCGATCGATTTAACCTTGTTGGCGCGATAATCGCGGAACAGATGATTTAGCCGCACCAACTCTTCTTTATTGTAACCTTTGCCGTCAAAGAACTCGGCTTTAATAGATTCACCGGTATTCAGGTTATTCAACACTAAAATACGCGGTCGAGCGGTGGAAATACTGGCAAACGCCTGCCCTGGAAGCAGCGCTATGCCCATAGCGGCGCCACCTAGCGCCAGCCATTTACGGCGGTGATGATCAATTTTGTCCATGACTCTGTTAAACCCGGCAAGAATGTCAAAATAAATGCACAAAGCAGCGCACTGTCCGAACCATAACCGCCTGCGTATGCTGAGTCAACCCGCGATACGCCTAGGTTTACAGGCCCCCGGCTACGAGGGCCTGCGGTATAGCCAAACATTCTGACCGTTATTTATTTATAATTACTGCATTTACTGCATTAATTTTTTGGCCTGAGCCAAAATTTGTGCGCCCGATCGCACCGTATTATCATAATTGTAAATATCTGTACGGAATTGCGGTTGGCCGTCATCCGAAACCCAGGCGGTCAGATAATACAGTTTTACGGGAATACGCTGGCGAATATTCACATAAGTGGTATTCCCTTCTTTCAGCGTGGAAGACACGCGGCTGTTGTTCCAGCCGGCGTCCTGCAGCAGCATATTCGCCAAATCGGAAGCCTTGTTCACCCGCACGCAGCCGGAGCTGAGCGCGCGGATGTCTTTCTGGAACAGGCTGTGGTTCGGGGTATCGTGCAGGTAGATAGCGTCCGAGCTCGGCATATTGAACTTGAAGCGCCCCAGCGAGTTGGTGGCGCCCGGCGCCTGACGCACGCGATACGGGAAGTTGCGCGCAGAGACCATGCTCCAGTCGATCATCGCCGGGTTGATCACTTCCGCATCGTTGCTCCAGCCCGACAGCACGGTATAGCCGTGTTTCTGGAAGTAGTTACCGTCACGCATCGCCTTCGGCACAATGTCCTCACGCACCAGGGTAGTCGGCACGTTCCACGGCGGATTGACCACCACGTTGTTCAACGCGCTGCTCATCAGCGGCGTCTTGCGGCTCGGCCGCCCGACGATAACGCGGGAAGACAGCACCTCATTGCCGTTCTGGTAGTAGGTCAGCGAATAGTTGGGAATGTTCACCATGATGCCGGTGCCGACATGCCCCGGCAGGATCCGCAGGCGCTGGATATTCAGCGCCAGCAGCGCGGCGCGGGTTTTCGGTGACACGTTGAGCCACTCGCGGGTGCGCACGCCGATCACGCCATCCGCCGTCAGCCCTTGCCATTTCTGGAAGCGCTTGACGCCCTCCACCAGTTCGTCGGTATAGAGGTTATCGCTCACCACGCTGCCAATCTGCGGCGGCGTCTGTTCCGCGGTCAGCTCCGTCACCGGCGCTGCCGATGGGCTGACCGTCACGCGGCTTTTCTCTTCGTCTACCGTCAGCCCGCCGTCGTCGGGCTCATTGATCTTCGCCGAGACCACCGCCGGTTCCGGCTCCGCTTCCGGCGCCGCGGCGGCGAGCATACCGGTGCGCGTCAGGATCTCACGCAGCGCCGGAATATCATTGCTCATTTGGCCTGGACGCAGGCTCGGGCCGCTGCCCACCTGCGGCCAGGGACGATTGTCCGCCAGCATGTCGCGCAGCGCCTGATGCATCTTGGCGTATTGCGGATGCTGCGGCGCGAGCGAATTCACGTAGCTCAGAGTACGCGCCTGGCGCACCGCCAGCTGCCATTGGTTGATCACCGCGGTGGGCGGCAAGCCAAGCTTGTAGGGAATATTGCTGTACAGCCAGTTGTTGCCGTTGGCACCGATAGCGGAGACGAACTGCAAATAGCCCAGCATCGCATCGGACAGCACCGCATCGCGGCCCGCTTCACTGAGCGCCGGATCGGTCAACATCTTCACCCATTGGGTGAACTGCGGCTGCACGCCGGACATCGCCAGCTCGGCCAGCTGCTGCTGAAATTGCTGAACGGCTTCGCGATCCTGCCACATCGGCTGCATGTGATTCGCCGCATACAGCGGCGCCAGCGTGGACAGGTAGTGCAAATCCATGCCGCGCGGCAACGCGGCCAGCAGTTCAGAACGGCTCTGCGCAACGGACATGCCTGCTGATGCCACCGGCAACGCCGGGACGGTGGCCGATGCGGAAAACGACGACACAAGACTACAGGCGATAGCGCCACTCAGCGCCAAACGTCGTAGAGAGTTTCCCTTTTTAAGCAACATCCCTTGCCCCCTGTATGCTCACAAAAAAAACGTCAAAAACTGCATATAGTTTCAGTATACAAACAGAAAGGCCGTTTCGCCCTGCGGGCGCCGAATAACTGTTTATGTGATTAAACTAACCGCTTTTCAACGGATAAAAAAGCAGGACTATCATCCACGCGCACAAAAAAATAGCCACCCTGCGGCGGCTATTTTCGGATTTTTAGGGCGTTTTTCTGCGTTACGGCGTTTCAACCGGCGCAGCACCCAGCGCCGGCGGCTCGCCGGCGAAACCGCGCAGCCCCACCACGTGCACATGCTCGTGGTTCTGGAACACCTTACGCACCAGTTTATAGGTGGTGCCCTTCTCCGGGCTGATGTTTTCCGGCGCCGCGATGATCAGCTGCATCTCCAGACGGTCGCACAGTTCGAACAGCGTAGCGATCGACTTGGCATCCAGACGCGCCGCTTCATCGAGGAACAGCAGGCGGCACGGCGAGATGTCTTTGCCGCGCAGGCGACGGGATTCTTCTTCCCAGCTCTGCACCACCATCACCAGGATTGACATCCCGGTACCGATGGCTTCACCGGTAGACAACGCGCCGCTTTCCGCACGCAGCCAGCCGTCGGAGCCACGGTATACCTCCACTTCCATCTCCAGGTAGTTGCGGTAGTCCAGCAACTCCTCGCCGATGGTCTGCGGCGTGCGCTGCCCCATGTCGATCTGCGGATTCAGGCGCTGATACAGTTTGGCCAACGCTTCGGAGAAGGTCAGGCGGTTGCTGTTGAACAGATCCTGATGCTGTTCCTGCTGCTCGGAGAGCACGTCCAGCAGAGTGGCGTGCGCTTCGCGCACATTGACGTTCAGCCGCACGCTCTTCACCTGGCCGAAGGAAACGGCCTGCAGCCCCTGGTTCAGCATGCGAATGCGGTTCTGTTCGCGCTGAATGGTTTTGCGAATGATGTTGGCCACGCTTTTCGAACTGATCGCCAGCTTCTGCTCGCGCGCGGTCAGCTCTTCGGTCAGACGGCCCAGCTCGATTTCCATCTGTTCGATGGCTTCGACCGGATCGTCGGTGCGGATGATGTCCTGACGGATGCGTTCGCGCAGGTGCTGGTACACCGCGATATAGAACTGAATCTTACGCTCCGGCCGCTTCGGATCTTCCGACAGGCGCAGCACGTCGCGCAGGTGTTCGTTATCCGCCACCGCCAGACGCAGCGCGCCAAGCGCCTTATCCGACATCGAGCGCAGCTCGTCGCCATCCATATACGCCAGCTCGCGGCGGTGCAGGCGGCGTTCCACGCCGTTGTCTTTCACCAGGCGCATCACCGCGCACCAGCCCGCCTTGGCGGTCACCACCTGCTCGCGCAGCTGATGATAATCGCGTTCCAGCTTGCGCAGTTTCTTCTGCAGGCCGTCCATTTCGGCTTCGCAGAAGGTCAGCTGTTTCTCCAACTGATTGCGGCGAGCGCGGTTGTTGCTCAGCGCCGCATGCAGTTCGTCGCGACGCGCGCGGGCGCGCGCTTCGGCATTGGCGTCGGCCTGCACGCCGATGTCCACCAGCTCCTGGCTCAGCTCTTTCAGCATGTCGCGCTTGGCGTCGTACGAGCTTTTCAGCGAAGCCAGCACCTGACTGTACTGGGTGAACTGGGTTTGATACTGGCGCAGTTGCTCACGGGCGCGGGCGCGTTCGGCTTCCGCCTGCTCCAGACGCTGGCGCAGCTTGTCGTTCAGATCGTTGTTGGCGTTCTGCATGCCGGCAGAATCGGTGTAGCTGAAGTGCGCGCGACGCTGCACCACTTCAGTGAGCGCGAACGCCTGCTGTTTCGCCTGACGCTGCACGCTTTGCGCCTGCGCGTAATCCTGCTGCAGCTGTTCATGCTGCTGCGGATCGCTCTGCAGCACCGACAGCAGCGGCTCCAGCTTGGCCAGCGACACGCCGTGCTGCTGAATATGACGCGCGGCGTCCTGCGCTTCTTCCAGCTCTTCGCGCATCTCGTCGACGCGGTCCTGCAACGTTTCATCGTTCAGCAACGACACCAGCGGCATCAGGCGGTTGAGCGCGGAAATGCCCTCTTTGGCCTGATCGTACTGCTGACGCTGCTGCTGGTTCTGCGCTTCGTGATTGTTCAGCGCGCGTTCGATTTCGCCACGGCGGGCGTTCAGGCCGCGGATCTCCGCTTCCGGGTCAGCGTCGAACGCCACCGCCAGATGGGTGCCGATAAAGCGGCTGAAAGCCTGGTGCGAGCGCTGGGTTTTCTGCACGTCGAACGACAGCGTGGCATAGCGCTCCGCCAGCGTTTCACGCTCGGCATGCAGCACTTCCAGGCGGTTTTCGCGCGCCGCGCGGCCGAACAACGGCACTTCCGGGTAGCGGGAATAACGCCACTGGCGATCGGCGATTTTCACCACCACCGCTTTTTCCTGCTCTTCGACGGCGAATACGCTGTCATCGAACGACTGCGGATCCCCTTCGATCAGGTAGAGATCTTCCGGGCAATCTTCCAGCCCTTCCAGCATCTCGCGCACCAGCGACAGATCCGGCACCACGATAGCGTGGCGCGAAGGGCCGTACAGCGCCGAGAAGTAAGGCGCGTCGTCGATGGTGACGTCATCGTAGATTTCCGACAGCAGCACGCCGCCGAAACGTTCGGCCAGCGTGACCAGGCGTTGATCTTCCGCGCCGCCCGGCTGGCTGAGACGTTCGATCTGCGCTTCCACTTCACGTTTGCGGGCCGCCACTTCGTCGCGCTCGACGGTGGTTTCACGCTCGCGCTCCAGCAGCTGCTGCATGTATTCGGTCACCTGCTGGCTGTTTTCCAGCGGCTCTCCGCTCTGATCGCTGAGCTGGCTCAGAGCGTCCTGCGCCGCCAGCCACACCGGCGCGCGCGCCGTCAGCTCACGGATGCGCTGCTGGATCTGCTCCAGCTCCTGGCGCATCTCCATGCGGCGTTCGCCGGCTTCGCTGACGTTCTGCGACAGCGCTTCCAGGCGCTCTTCCAGCTCCTGCTGCAGCATGTCAAGATCGTCCGGCTGGTACTCTTGGCCATGGCGTTTGCAAAACTCTTGCAGCAGGCGCTCGGCGTCCTGCTGCGAGCGCAGGCGCTGTTCCAGTTCGCTCAGGCGCAGGCGCAGCGGCTGAACGCGCTCGGCGAGGTGCTGCTGCGAAGGCCAGTCGCGCAGCAATTCGCGCGCGCACTGCCAGGCTTCGCTGCGGCTGACCTGGCCGGCGATTTTCCCCACCAGCTGATAGGCCTGTTCGAACTGGCCGTGCGCGGCGTCGGCCACGCTCAGCTTCTGTTCCAGCATCAGCAGCGCTTCGGTCGCCTCCTGCTCGCGGGCCTGGAAGGTATCCAGCCACTGTTCGGCGTTATCGGCGGTCAGATCCGGCAGTTGGCACAGCGCGCGTGCGCGCTCCAGCGCCTGCAGCGCCTGCTGATACTGAATGGCGCGGGTCTGCTGCACGTCGAGCGCCTGCTGGTAGTCGGCCAGCTGGCTCTTCAGCTCATCCACTTCCAGCTCGGCCGCTTCGGCGCGCGCTTCATTTTCGGCCTGTTGCTCGCTCGCCTCGGCCACCACTTCGTTCTGCTCTTCCAGACGGTAGGTCAGCTCTTCCAGATCGGCTTCATAGCGCTCGATCTTCTCCTGCTGACGCATCGCCGTCTGCACCAGATTCAGGTGGTCGCTGGCGGCCTGGTAATCGGTTTCCAGATCGGATTCGGCACCGCTCTGTTCGCTCAGCTCGCGCGCCATTTCCACATGGCGATACTGTTCGGCGGCCAGCTGCTTGCGGCTGCCCAACAGATCGCTGCGCAGCGCCAGCGCGCCGTCCAGATGGATGCGGCGTTCGTTGGCGTGGCGCATATAGTCCGCCGCCACATAGGAGGTAGCCTCGGAGATCAGATGCTTGAACAGATCGCGATCCGACTGGGTGACGCGGATCGCTTCCAGCGTCATGCGGTTTTCGCGCAGCGCCGCTTCCATATCCTGGAACGCCTTGCGCACGCCGCTGTTTTCCGGCAGCAGGTAATCGCGCAGCGAGCGGGTGATGGCGCTGGAAATACCGCCGTACAGCGACGCTTCAATCAGACGGTAGAATTTGCTGCGATCGGCGGATGAACGCAGGCGTTTCGGGATCACGCCCAGATCGAACATCAGCGAGTGGTAATCGGTGATGGAGTTAAACTGCTTGAACTGCACGCCCTCCATCTCTTCCACGCGATCCTTCAGTTCCTGCAGCGACAGCACGCGCGCCTGGCGCTCACCCACGGTCTGGGTCAGCAGCTCGGTCGGCTGCACCGCGGTCGGCAGGCCCTGAATGGTGAACGGTTTGATGTCGACCTTGCGATCGCGCCCCGCCACCTGCTGCAGACGCACGCCGACCACCACGCGCTGATGGCGCGAGTTGACGACGTCGAGGGTGGAGTAACACACGCCGGCGCGCAGCTTGCCGTGCAGGCCTTTATCGCGCGAACCGCTGGTGGCGCCCGCTTCGGTGGTGTTACGGAAGTGCAGCAGCGTCAGATCGGGGATCAGTGCGGTGACGAAAGCCGCCATGGTGGTGGATTTCCCTGCCCCGTTACCGCCGGACAGCGTGGTCACCAGCTCATCCAGATCAAAGGTGCGGGCGAAGAAGCCGTTCCAGTTAACCAGCGTCAGCGAGCGAAATTTACCGCGTTCAATCATTCCTGTTCATCCTCTGCACCGTCAGGAGCGTTATCAACCTGCTGATCCTCAGCCTCATTCTCATCGTTCAGCGACAGGCTGGTTTCAACCGGCATCGCCTCGCCGTCGCGAATCATGCGCAGCTGCGCTTCACGCGGATCGTCGCCGCTGCGCACGTCGGCGCCGAAGCGGAACACCGCCTCGGTAATGCGGAACTTGCTGCTGTCATTGCCCATGAAGTAAACCATGCCAAGGCGGCGCAGGCGGTTCAGCGAGGTGCGCACCTTTTCGTGCAGCTTCTGCCGATCGAGATCCGAACCGGTGGAGCGCTGATTAACGAACTTCAGCAGCTTGTTCTCATCGGCCAGGCTCAGCAGCTCGTCGTACAGCTCCTGATGGCTGAAAATGCCTTCGTGCGCCAGGCGCTCGGGGCTGAGGTACAGGTAGCACAAGATCTTACCCACCATCATATCCAGCTCGGACAGCACCGAGCGCGGGATCAGCGTGGTAGAGCGCGGGCGCAAATAGAAGAAACCTTCCGGCGCCCGAATCAGCTCGACGCTGTAACGGGTGTAAAATTCTTCCAGCTCATCCTGGAAATCCATTAAAAAGGCATGGTTGTCCAGCTCATCGATACCGATGTGACGACCCGCGCGCAGTTGGCTGTCCAGCGCCGGGAACAGCGAGTTGGACAGTGCCTTGGCCAGCTTGACTGGCATTACTTGTTCAATATTTGTCGATGACATGGGCCTGGACCTTGGCTCCGTAATCATTGATTGCCTGCCATTCCGCCGGCAACCCTGAGAAATCTGCTTCAGCCACACCGAGGCGCACAGCCTGGTCGACCACTAAACGTGCCACGTCGAAATGACGCGCACGCGGATATTGCGCCAGATAATCGCGCATCACCGCTGCAAGGTTGAGCGGCATCTGCTGTTCCTGATACACCTTCAGCGCCTCTTCGATCATCGCCGCCAGCTGTTCGCGAATTTCGCTGAACTCTTCGAACTCCAGATCCGGCGGCAGTTCCCCGGTCACTTCCTCGCTGCGCAGCGCCAGTTCTTCGTCGCGCATGTCCAGCAGACGATCGGCATTGGCATGGGTCAGCGCCCACGGGTGGTCGAAATAGGTTTGCACCGACTGGCGCAGGCGTTGGGCGAACACGCGGTTTTTATCCATATCGATAGCGGTACGGATAAATTTATGCACGTGGCGATCGTAGCCGATCCACAGGTCAATCGCCTGCTGGCCCCAGCTGATGATGCGATCCAGCTTGCTTTGCAGATCGAACACCAGCTTGTCGACGAAGCCCAGCTCCACGTTGCCGAGGGTGGCGTCCTGGATGCGCAGCAGGTTGGCCTGCAGCTTGTCGCCCGCCGCATCCAGCGTATCCTGCAGCTCGCGCAGGGTGCCCGAGGTTTCCGACAGCAGCATTTCACAGCTGGAGATCGCCGCCCGCCAGTCTTTGCTCAGCAGCGCCGCGATGTCGTTTTTCACGCTCTGCTGCTGCTCGTCCATCACGCGTTGGGTCATGTCGATACTGTCGAAGATTTCCGCCACCGAATATTTCAACGGCGCGAACACGTTGCGGTGCCAATGGAAATCGTCGCCGCCCTCGTCGGCGGCGTCGGCGGCGCGCTTGAGCTCCTGCGCCACGATCGACAGCTGCATCGACAGACGCAGCGTGGAGAATTCGCGTTGGCGAATATAGTAATCGGTAATGCCGATGCCCAGCGGCGTGAGGCGGTAAATCGCGTTACCGTCCGCCAGTTCGCTGGTAAAGCGGTTCAACAGGCGCTGGCGCACCATGTCGTTGATCGCATTGTTGGCGCGCATCGCCACCGTTTCATGCGTCTGTTCAAAACCCTTGCTGACATGGCGAAATGCATCAACCAGCTCACCTTCGCTCATCTCGCCGTCCAGCCGTTCGCCGTTCAGGGTGGCGATGGCGAGCAAAAATGCGAGACGCTCAGTAGGGAGCGAAATAGAGAAATCATTTTTCCGTGCCCAGGCGACCAGTTCGGGTACTGTCTGGGAAAATTCACTCATAGTTCGTCCTTCAGGTTTGGTTTATGCGCCATGACGTGAATATAGCGCCCCAAACTCACGTACGGCTCCTGCCGGCAATAGTGCTGTTCAAGCGCCAGTAACTCTTCAAATTTTTGTGTTTGCAGCTGTCTGCTCTGCAGATAGTCGTGGAACACCCGCACCCCGGTTTTGCCGCTGATGCGCATGCCCAGCTGTTCCAGCCAACCGTAGACCAATAGCGGATCGTGCGGATATTGCGGCGACAGCGAACGCTTGCGGCGCCGCCTGACCTCGGGATCCACCAGTTGGAAATTACCCAACACCACGTTGCGCATCAAGAGGCCGTTGGCGTTGAAAAACATCAGCGACAGCGCGCCGCCCGGCGTCAGGCAGTCATACAACGCCCGCAGCGCCGCTTCGGGCTCGGCAATCCATTCAAGCACTGCATGAAACAATATCAGATCAACCGGCTGTTCCAAATGTTGAGCGATATCCTGCGCAGAACTTTGTACGAATTGCATGTTCTGGCTCACACCTTTCTGCTCCGCCAGCTGCGCGGCGCGCTGGATCATCTCACCAGAAAGATCGCACAACAACACCTGATGTCCTAATTCTGCCAGTTGGCAGGCCATATGGCCTTCACCGCCCCCGGCGTCGAGGATGCGCAGCGGCCGCTGCGGCAACTGCGCCAGCAGCCCGGTCAGATCCTGCCAAACCACCGCCTGGCGGATTTTTCCTTTCGTGGTGCCGTAAATATTACGCGCAAATTTTTCAGCAATATCGTCAAAATTGCGATCCTGCATGGACAACGGCTCCGCTGATCTCATTCTTGTCGGCGGCAAAGAGCACGCCCATTCAAACCTGCTATTTTGGCACAGACTGGCTTAGAATGTATCTTCTTGCGGCCCGTTTATGCCTGGATGCCGCTTTTTCACCCAAAAGGATCTGATTTTCGATGCTGTTCAACCTGAAAAAGTTCTTTGGCGCCATGCTGATGCCGCTGCCGCTGTTGATGCTGCTGATGGGGCTGGCGCTACTGCTGCTGTGGTTCACCCGCTGGCAAAAAAGCGGTAAGACGATTTTCACGCTGAGCTGGCTGTTTTTACTGCTTTTCAGCCTGCAACCGGTGGCCGACCGGCTGCTGCGGCCGATCGAAGCCGAATACCAGACTTATCGCGGCAACGATCCGGTCAGCTACATCGTGGTATTGGGCGGGGGCTATACCTACAATCCCGATTGGGCGCCCAGCTCGAACCTGCTCGGCAACAGTCTGCCGCGCGTGACGGAAGGCGTGCGGCTTTATCTTGCGCATCCCGGCGCCAGGATGGTGTTTACCGGCGCGTCCGCCGGACGCATGCAAAGCAACGCCGCCACGGCGGCGCTGGTGGCCGAAAGCCTGGGCGTGCCACGCAGTGATATGGTGATCCTGGGGGAACCGCGCGATACCGAGCAAGAGGCCGCTCAGGTCGCCAAGTTGGTCGGCGAGCAACCCTTCATTCTGGTCACCTCCGCCAACCATCTGCCGCGCGCCATGCGTTTCTTCAAGGCCAAGGGCCTGCACCCGATCCCGGCGCCGGCCAACCAGTTGGCGATCGACTCGCCGCTGAATATCTGGGATCGCGCCACGCCGTCGTCAATGTTCCTCGGCCATACCGAGCGCGCCTGGTATGAAACGCTGGGCAGCCTGTGGCAATGGCTGAAAGGCGCGGACCGCGCCGGCGCCGAGTAAGGCCCGTTCAACCGGCCAGCCAGGGCAGCAGCTGTTGCGACGCATAATCGAACGGCCGCCGCTCCAGCTTGCCGGTATGGATCAAACGCCCCACCGCTTCCCACACCACGTACAGCCAGCGCCGCGCCAGAAAAGCGTCGGCGACCGGCGCGCGCCGCAGATAGCTGAACAGCAGTTGGCTGGGCATACCCGCCTCGCACAGGCGGAAAAGATCGTATTCGCGTGGCGCCCACAGCACCACGCCGGGATTGAGCATCGCCAGCAGTTGATCGCTTTTGGGATCTTTCAGCATGCTGCGCAGCGACAGGTTGCCGTGCACCAGAACGCAAGGATCGTCGAAGCCGACGAAAAAATGGGTCAGCGCTTCGCGCGTGCGGTACAGCAAACGGCGATCCGCCATGGTCAGCTGCGGAGTGGTGAGATTGACCACCGTCGCCCACAGCACTTCGACCCGCTGTTGATACCAGCAAAACCAGTCGTTCTCCTGCGTGCTGTCAACGCTGCCGACGCTGCCGTGGCTGTCGATGCGGTGCCAGGCCAATATCCCGTCAACGATCTGCTCCATCAGCATATTCCAGCGATCCGGCGAACGCGTCGGCGCTTCAGCCGACACGCCGCGCAGGCGCTCGATCAGCAGGATTTCCTTGTACGGCGCCTGGTGGGTACACACCACGCCGTACACCGTAGGCAGGCGAATATCCCCGTCGCGCGCCAGCATTGACAGCTTGTACGCCTCCTGCTGGGCGATACCCTGACAGATAAAGCTTTTCGCCATCAGCGGGATCGCGTTGCCCTGCCGATCGTACAGCGAATACATATGCGCATAAGGCTGCTCGCTCACCCGCTCCAGCCGGCTGATGGACTCACCCAGCACAATGCTCAGTTCGGCGCGTAACTGCTCCATAAGGCATTCACCTCAGGCTAATAGGGGGAATGCGTAACATCATCGAACGGTGAGCGGAAAAATTCTTCAACGCAGATCAACAAAACGGGGATCAATAATGGAGGGTATTACATCGTCGGCGCGTTGCGTGCCGCGCCGACGAACTCAGGCTCAGGGTTGAATGCTGTCGCGCACGCGCTGGAGATCTTCCGGCGTATCGACCCCCACGCTCGGGATCGCTTTCGCGACCGCCACGTGGATTTTTTCACCGTACCACAGCACCCGCAGCTGTTCCAACAGCTCGATCTGCTCCAGTTGGCTCGGCGCCCAGCTGACGTAGCGGCGCACGAAGCCGGCGCGATAGGCGTAGATGCCGATATGACGCAGCAGGCTGTCGCCGATGCTCTCTTTCGACGCGGCGAAACGCTCACGGTCCCACGGAATGGTGGCGCGTGAGAAATAGAGCGCGTAGCCCTGCGCGTCCATCACGACCTTCACCGCGTTGGGGTTGAAAGCCTCTTCGGCGCTCTCGATCGGCACTGCCAGCGTCGCCATACCGGCCTGGCTGCCCGCCAGGTTCTCAGCCACCTGACGCACGATCACCGGCGGGATCAGCGGTTCATCGCCCTGCACGTTAACGATGATCTGGTCGTCGGCAAAGCCGTAGTGCGCGATCACTTCCGCCAGACGCTCGGTGCCGGAATGGTGATCCGGGCTGGTCATGCACACTTCGCCGCCGGCGGCTTCCACCGCTTTGGCGACTTCAGGGTGATCGGTCGCCACGATGACGCGGCTGGCGCCGGACTCGCGGGCGCGCTCCATCACGTGCACCACCATCGGCTTGCCGTGAATATCGGCCAGCGGTTTGCCCGGCAAACGGGTTGAGGCGTAGCGGGCGGGAATAATAGCGATAAAACTCATGCGTGCTTCTCATCCAGCGACAGCGCACGCGCTTCATTTTCCAACAGCACCGGAATGCCGTCGCGCAGCGGGTAAGCCAACCCGTCCGCTTTGCACACCAGTTCCTGGTTTTCTTTATTGAAATAGAGTTTGCCGTTGCATACCGGGCAGGCAACGATTTCGAGTAAACGGTGGTCCATGCATCCTCCGCTAGGGGATTGGTCATCTGGGAAAGGCAGTGAGGATAGCATAACGCCCGGCCTCAGGTTAATCACCGGCGGCGCCAACCCAGCGATATTTCCTCAGCGCGCCGGCGCAACAGCTTGAACTGCGGCGCATCCCGGCGTAGAATTTTGTGACACAAATCACAAAAAGGCCGTGATACGTGATCAAACGTCTGCATAAAATCATCGCTCTGTTCGCTAACTTCAGCCACTGAGCCCCTTTGTAACGAGCGGCGCTGAACTTCGTTTTACCCCACCGACGGCGTCGCTCGTTATCCCACTTCCCAGCCGGTACCCCATTCAGCGGCCAACGCCGCCGGAATGTCGCCCAGCGCGACGCGTTGCGCGCCGTGCCATTTGGCCATACGCGCGATGGCCTGCCGAATATCCTGGGCCCGCCGTTTGCCGAAGCGCACCCGCGGCTCCGCATGAAAGCTGATGATCTCGAACACCCCCTGGCGGCGGTGCGCCTTGGCGTCAATGCGCCCCACCAGTTCACCCCGATGCAGCACCGGCAAGGTGAAGTAGCCATAGCGGCGTTTTTCTTTCGGCGTATAGCACTCCAGCCGATAGTCAAAGTTGAACAGCTCGAGCGCCCGGCGGCGATCCCAAACCACCGGATCAAACGGCGACAGCAGGCTGGTGACCGTCGATTTCAGCTTGCCCTGTTCCGCCAGCGGCAGCAGTTCCGTCAGTGAGCCGTGCACATAGAACTGCCCTTCCAGCCCCTCTACCCGCACCGGCGAAATCTCCCCCTGATCCTGCAGCTCTGCCAGCAAAGTTTTTGGCGCCACGCGTTTCAGCCGATAGTAATCCGCCAACCATTCGGCGCGGAAAATGCCCAGATAGCGGCAGGTACGATGCAACATTTGCCGGCGCGCCCGCTCCGCAGGCAGCGCATGACGCGCATCGTCCCAGGCCGGCAGCAGCCTTTCGGTCAGATCGTAAACCCGGTGGAAGTTGCGACGCTCGGCCACCATCAGCTTGCCGGCGGTAAACAGGATCTCCAGATGCCGTTTCTCCGGTTTCCAGTCCCACCATCCGCTGTTGCCTTTCTTCTCGGCGCTGAAATCGGCGGAGCGCACCGGCCCCTGTTGTTCGATGTGCCGCAGCAGGTTGTCCATCGCCGCCTGGTGCTGCTGCACCCAGTCGGCGGAATATTTCCAGCCCATATCATGCGGCGCCAGCATGCGATGCCGCAGCAGACCAAAATCCTCGATCGGCAGGAAACAGGCTTCGTGCGCCCAATACTCGAACAGCTTGCGGCCGGCGAGCGCCTGCTCCAGCCATTCCGGTTGATAGGCCCCCAAACGGCTGAACAGCACCAGATACGGGCTGCGGGCGACGACGCTAATGGTATCGATTTGTAACAGCCCCATGCGCTGGATCGCGTTCACGACGTCGTCGGGCCGAGCCTGGCGTTTAAGCGGAGAAAGCAGCCCCTGGGCGGCAAGGTGCAGCGCGCGAGCGGCGGTAAGGGAAATTATCGGGGTGGTCATCCTGATATCCGTGGCAAGTAGGCAATGGCCTGATAATAGTGGATATCGAGGGATTTATCTTCGCCAGTGCATGCGGGTGGCGACACCGGCACTGGCGAGGAAGGTAGATGCGATCAGAACGCGATAACGTCTGCCGCGGACAGCCCATGTGAGCTGCGATAGATCGAGAACTCGACGTTCTGACCTTCGTTCAACGACTTATTTTTGGTGTTGGCGATAGCGTTGCGATTGACATAGATTTCGTCGCTGCCATCTACCGGTGAAATAAAACCATAGCCTTCGGCCTGATTAAACCATTTCACGCGGCCCATTTTTAACACAGTATTTTTAAACATAACTTATATCCTTTTACTTGAGCATCCTTGACAACGTCATTTTTTATATTGTCTGGACGCTACCAGCCCATCCTAAAGTTTTTCGTAACAAACCTCTCGTGAGCAAAAAATAAAAAACCCGCACTAAGGCGGGTTTGTTGAACTTAATATCTTCCGCATGACTCAGCGCTGACGCATCACCATGGTTGTATTAAGATCTCTTATACGCGTTCCCTGTATTCTTACAGAGCAACTACGTTGGCGGCAGCCGGCCCGCGCGGGCTGTCCTGGATGGTGTACTCGACGCGCTGGCCTTCAGCCAGGGTCTTGAAACCGTCGGTCATGATTGCGGAGAAGTGTACGAATACATCTTTGCCGCCGTCGTTCTGCTCAATGAAACCAAAACCTTTGCTTTCGTTGAACCACTTAACCTGACCAGTCTTCTTAGACATTACATTTACCTTTAAATATATTTACAAAACCTGCCATAAGAGGCAATTGGGGCCGTTTCAGAAACATTACTTATGGGAGGTACTTAGAAGGTTCGTCTTTGAAGCGGAATCGGATGATAACGTTTTTGGAGGAACTGCTTAACTCTAAACTCGAACATAAATAGGTCTGGATTACAGGCCGACTTGCATTTACTCATAAAACTGGTGAATGCACAAGAGGTTTATTGCCTTAAATTCATAAATAAGCCGAATTTATTTTTATCTCCCTGAATATGCATGACTTAATTTAATGGTCGCCGCGGCCGAACCACCGCGTCTCTCCGCTCGCCAGGGCATCTTTTGCCCGTCTGTGCGCTGCAAATGAGAGCTGACGCATAAAACTCTAATATGCTTGCCACGTCTATAACAAATCCCAAACCAGATAGCTAAACTTGAGGGGAAAACAAGGCAGACGGCTTTTTCGCCAGCACTTTTGCCGCTAAAAACACGATTTTTCAGATTATGCTGAATCAAGGAGCTATGCGCATGACCGCCCAGCAGTTCGTTTCACCTAATGAAATCCGCGCCAGATTCTCTCACGCGATGTCGGACATGTATCAAAAGGAGGTGCCGCTGTACGGCGATCTGCTGGAGCTGGTGGCGGAAACCAACCGACAGGTTCTGCGCGAAGATGCCGCACTGGCTCATCAACTGCAAATTACCGGCGAGATAGAACGCCTGGCGATGGAGCGCCACGGCGCCATCCGGGTCGGCACCGCGGACGAGCTGGCCACCCTGCGCCGCCTGTTCCGGGTGATGGGCATGGCACCGGTCGGTTACTATGACCTGTCGGTGGCGGGCGTTCCGGTGCACTCCACCGCTTTTCGCGCCGTACACGAAGACGCGCTGCAGATCAGCCCTTTCCGCGTGTTCACCTCCCTGCTGCGCCTGGAACTGATAGAAGATCCCGCGCTGCGTGCGCTGGCCGAGCGCTTGCTGGCGCGCCGCCGCATCTTTACCGATCGCGCGCTGGAGCTGATCGCGCTGCAGGAAGCGCAAGGCGGGCTGAATGAAGTGCAGGCGCAAGAATTTGTCGAACAAGCGCTGGAAACCTTCCGCTGGCACAACCAGGCGACGGTCAGCGCCGAAGAATACCGGCAGCTGCACGATCAGCATCGCCTGATCGCCGACGTGGTGGCGTTTAAAGGGCCGCATATCAACCATCTGACACCGCGCACGCTGGATATCGATCGCGTTCAGCAGGCGATGCCCGGCCGCGGCATTACGCCCAAGGCGGTCATCGAGGGCCCGCCGCGCCGTCGTCGCGCGATCCTGCTGCGCCAAACCAGCTTCAAGGCGTTGGAAGAACGCGTCGATTTCGTTGAGCATGACGGCCGTGCCGTCGCCGGCCACCATACCGCGCGCTTCGGCGAGATCGAACAGCGCGGTGTGGCGCTGACGACGAAAGGACGAGAACTCTACGACCGTCTGCTGCAGGCCACCAACGATGCGCTGCAGGGGCCGCCGAGCGAGAAGAATGCCGAGCGCTACTATCAACTGCTGGAGGAAAACTTCCGGGCGTTTCCGGATGATTACGCCACACTGCGCGAGCAACAGCTGGCCTGGTTCCGCTATTTCCCGACCGAATGCGGCCTGGCGGCCAAAGAGTCGCTGGATAAGCACAGCACTCTGGAGCAACTGATCGAGAAAGAACACGTTCGCTTCCAGCCGCTGGTGTATGAAGATTTTCTGCCGGTCAGCGCCGCGGGGATTTTCCAGTCGAATCTGGGGGACAGCCGCCACGCGCAGTACAACGCCGCTTCCAGCCGGGCAGCGTTTGAACAAGCGTTGGGCAGTGAGGTGATCGACGAGCTGGCGCTGTATCAGCAAACCCAGCAGCGTTCGCTGGAAGCCTGCGCGCAAGCCCTGGGGCTTGCCACGCTGACATCCTGAGGTTACTTGGTCAGCAGAGATTCGATATCCTGCAGCAGTTGCTCAGCCTGAGCGGACGGTAGCACCGCATCAACCGGCAAATACCACCAATTGGGCTGGGCAAAGGCGCGACATTTCACCGCGTCCTTCTCCGTCATCAACAGCGTTTGATCGGCAGCAACCAGCGCCGCCAGCTGCGCCTGCTGATATTCCTGATGATCGGCAAACGCCACTTCCTGCACCACCTCGACGTTCAGTTTTTCCAACGTCGCGAAGAAACGCGGCGGATGGCCGATGCCCGCCATCGCTACCACGCGCGGCAGCTCGGCCGCCGGGCGACGTTCACCGCTCAGCAGGTTCACCGCATCACGCGCCTGCAGGCGCATGGCAATTTCCCCGGCCTGCGCCACGCCGCCATTGGCGACGCGCGCATTGACACTGCCAAGCCGCGCAGCACGCTCGCGCATCGGCCCGGCCGGCAACCACCAGCCGTTGCCGAAGCGACGCACGCCGTCGATGACCACCAGCTCGAAGTCACGCTGTAAAGCATAGTGCTGCAAGCCATCGTCGGTGACGATCGCATCCAGCGGCTGTTGTTGCAGCAAGGCCTGCACCGCCTCTGCTCGCTTGGGCGCGATCGCCACGGGCGCACCGGTCCGCTGATAAATCAGCACCGGCTCATCGCCCGCCTCGCGGGTCGAGGTATTCTGATTGAGCACCAGGGGATAGACCGCCGACTTACCGCCGTAACCGCGTGACACCACACCAACGCGATAGCCCCGCTGCTGCAGGTGTTCCACCAGCCAGATCACCATCGGCGTTTTGCCGTTGCCACCGGCGGTGAGGTTACCCACCACCACCACCGGCACCGGCGAACGCCAGCTTTTGCGCAGGCCACAGCGGTAGCTGAGGCGGATCAGCCAGCTGAACAGGCCATACAGCCAGGAGAGCGGCAACAGCGCCAGATAAAGCAGCGAACCGCCGGACCAAATGCGCTCAATCATTATTGACCAAACTGCATGCGGTGCAGTTGCGCATAGGCGCCCTGCCGTTCAAGCAACTCGGCGTGCTCGCCGCGTTCGACGATGCGACCGTCCTCCACCACCAGGATCTCGTCCGCCTTCTCAATCGTCGACAGACGGTGTGCGATCACCAGCGAAGTACGGTCTTTCTGCAGCTCGTCCAGTGCGGCCTGAATGGCACGCTCGGATTCGGTATCCAGCGCAGAAGTCGCCTCATCCAGGATCAGGATCGGGCAATCGCGCAGCAAAGCACGCGCGATGGCGATGCGCTGACGTTGGCCGCCGGACAGCATCACGCCGTTTTCACCGATCACCGTATCCAGGCCGTTTTCCATCTTGTTGATGAAGTCCATCGCGTACGCCATTTCGGCCGCTTTCTCAATCTGCTCGCGGCTGTATTCGCTCTCGCGCGCATAGGCGATGTTGTTGGCGATGGTATCGTTGAACAGGTGCACGTTTTGCGAGACCAGCGCCACCTGATTACGCAGTGAGGCCAGGGTATATTCACGCAGATCGTGGCCATCCATCAGGATTTCGCCTTCCTGAATATCGTAGAAGCGCGTCAGCAGGTTGGCGATGGTGGATTTACCCGAACCCGAGCGGCCCACCAACGCCACAGTCTTGCCTTCGGCGATTTTCAGGTTGATATCACGCAGCGCCGGCGTTTCTTTAGCCGGATAGTAGAAGGTGACGTTGCGAAATTCGATGTCGCCTTTCGCACGCTTCACTTCGCGGGTGCCGGTGTCTTTTTCCTGTTCCATATCCAAAATGGAGAACAGCGTCTGGCAGGCCGCCATCCCACGCTGGAACTGGGCATTGACGTTGGTCAGCGACTTCAGCGGACGCATCAGCGCGATCATTGACGAGAACACCACGGTAATGGTGCCGGCGGTCAGGGTTTCCATCACGCTCGGGAAGCTGGCGGCAAACAGCACGAACGCCAAGGCCAGCGAAGCGATCAGCTGAATGATCGGATCGGAAATGGAAGACGCAGAGACCAGTTTCATGCCCTGTTGACGCATGCGGTTGCTCACCGAGTTAAAGCGCTCGGTTTCCACCTGCTGGCCACCGAAGATCAGCACTTCTTTATGGCCTTTCAGCATCTGTTCGGCGCTGGTGGTCACCTGCCCCATGGTGTTCTGCATGTTCTTGCTGATGTTGCGAAAACGCTTGGACACTAGCCGAATGGCGATGGAAACGATCGGCGCCAGCACGATCAGGATCACCGACAGCTGCCAGCTGTAGTAGAACATCATGATGAACAGGCCAATGATCGAGGCCCCTTCGCGCACCACGGTCACCAGCGCGCTGGAAGAAGAAGACGCCACCTGCTCGGAATCATAGGTAATGCGCGACAGCAACGTCCCGGTGGATTGCTGATCGAAGAAGGCCACCGGCATTCTCATCATGTGGCCAAACAGGCGGCGGCGCATCTGCATCACCACCATGCCGGAAACCCAGGAAATGCAGTAGCTTGAAACAAAGCTGGTCACGCCGCGCATCAGCATCAGCGCAATCACCGCCAGCGGCATCCACACCAGCACGCTGCTGTCGGTTTTTCCAAACCCATCGTCCAATAACGGTTTAAGCAGAGACAGCATCAGCGTGTCCCCCGCTGCGTTCATAATCAACGCAATGGCGGCCACAATCAGCCCGGTCTTAAAAGGAGTGATCATCGGCCAGAGTCGACGGAACGTCTGCCAGGTCGAGAGATCTTTATCATTCATCATGCAAATACCAGCATCGGAAGAAATAGCGGCCTATTTTACTCATTATCGCCCTCTACGCCAAACCGCTGATGGTACCAACGGGGCATTAATTGTTCGCGAAAGCCTTTAATTTGCCAATCGTTGTCGAAAAAAAGCACCGACAACTGGCCGGAGCGCGTCGTATCGTGCCATGTAATGCCATTTGCCCGATACCGGGCGACCACTTTACGCGCCGGCAAACGCCATTTACCGTAACGAGATGCGGACGCCAGCGCAGCTTCGGGATTAACCGCGCGCAAAAAAGGCGGTGTTGAGGAAGTTTTGCTGCCATGGTGCCCCACCTGCAATACCGTGGCCGTTAAGCGGTCGCGCCGCAATCGGAGCAACTGCGCCTCCGCCCTCTTTTCCGCATCGCCGGTGAGCAGCAGACTGTATTTCCCGTCGTCGATACGGATCACGCAAGAGTCGTCATTAACCGGCCTTTTGAGCATTTTCGGCGGCCACAGCACCTCGAATTGCAACGACTGCCAGCGCCAACGCTCGCCGGCGATGCAGGGTAAATGCCCTTCCCCGCGTATCGGGCTGCGCACGGTAGCTTGCGGGAACGCTCGCCGCATCGTCGGGAGCCCGCCGATATGATCGAGATGAATATGGCTGATAATGATCTGCTCCAGCTCAATGCCCCGCCAGTTCAGCATCGGCAATATATGCCGTTCTGCGGCACTGCCTGTCGCCCAACGATCGCCGGTGTCGTACAGTATCCCCTTGCCGTTTTGCTCGATCACCACTGCCAGGCCGTGCCCGACATCGAGCATGTCGACGCGCCAATGGTAATCCGGTGCTTTACCTCGCCATAACACGCAGCATATGGCTATCGCTGCCAGTCCAGGCGCATAGCGCCACCACCAATGAAAGCGCCAACAGATAACGAGAAGCCATCCCGACGCGCTGGCAAGCAACGAGGCAGCCCCCAAATCCACCCAACCGCGCTGCAGATAATTTAACGGCACAAACACCCATCCCAACGTGAAATCCGCCAACCACCAAAGCCCGTAACTTAGCGAGGGGAAGATGCCGCAAATCAACGCCAGCAAAATCAACGGCACCGTCACCAATGAGACGATGGGCACCGCCCAGAGATTGGCCGGCAGCGAGGTCAACGTCAGGCCCAGAAACAGCGCGGCCTGCATCGGCACCAGCAGCAACGTCATGCCTAGCTGAATATGCAGCCAGCGCACCGGAGCCCAATACCACGCCGAACGAAATCGCTCGCCGAGCGGTGCCCACTCGAACCAAAAAATCAGGCACCCCACCGCCAGTACCGACAACCAGAAACTGTCTGACAAGACCGCCAACGGATCGCACAGCAAAATAAGCCCGATGCACCACAGCCACACTTGCCATGAAGAGCAATGCACGCCGCGCAAACGCAGCAGCATCCACAGCGTCATCGCCAACGCGGTACGCACCGCCGGCGGCTGGGCGCCCACCAACCAAACATAGATCAGCGTCGCCACCCAGCCCGCGATCAACGGAAAGCGATAACCAATCAGATGGGCGGGGAGGAAAAACTGCAGCGCGCGCAGCACTGCCCAGAACAAAATGGCGACCATCGCAACATGTAACCCCGATATGGCCATCAGATGAGCGATACCGGTTTTCAACATCAGCGTGCGCAAAGCCTGTTCGAGCGCGGTTCTTTCCCCAAACGCCAACGCCAGCAACACCGCCTTGTAACGCAATTCACCAATGTTGGCTTCAGCATGGCTGATAATGCGCTGGCGCAGGCCGCAATTCCCCTCCAGCAAGCGCGCCTGCCTGACCTGAGCGGTCAACGGCTGGCGCTGTGCGATCGCCCAACGTTGGCTGTCGAAGCCTCCTTCATTGAGCTTGCCATGCACCGGCCGCATGCGCAGTTTCAATTGCCAACGCTGCCCGGCACACAGCCGTTGCTCTTTCGGAGCCCATGTCGTGGTAAACGCCAGTGCAGGCACCAACCAATGGCCGTTGACCCGCTCGATGCGCATCAGCGTCTGCTTACTGGCGGCAGGCTCCAGTGCGACGCTGCTCACCTGTACCACCGCCGTCACGTCCGGTATGCGGCTTAAGCGCTCCATTTGCCCGAGCAGGCTTCCTGCGTTGAAAACCGCCCATATGAATCCCAAACACAGACAGGCCAAATAACGGCAGAACGGCCAACGGGTGCGCAGCAGTAAACCGGCGACCAGCAGCATCGGCCACAGCAACCATTGCTCTGGCAACTGCGGTAAAAGCAGCAGCGGCAAGATGCCGCAGATAACGGCGAATATCGCCAGATCCAGCGAAATTTTGATCGCTCTTCTCCCATCAGCTTCACCATGAGCAAAAACGCGTCACGAAGAGCAAGCAGGATTATTCAAGCGACATGTCGCCGCCAGCGGGCTTTAGTGAGGATGCGGCGAGCACGGCAAGATAAGAGAGGCTTATGCAGCAGCCACACCGCAAATGCGGCGCGGTACGCAATTCACAAGCAGAGCTCGGGGAATCGCAGGCGAAAAAAAACGGCGCCTTAAAGGCACCGTTTTATATTCTTTACAAGCAACAACGCTATGGGCAGTCAGCGACTAGCCATAGATATTGGCGCGGTCACGCAACTCTTTGCCTGGTTTGAAGTGAGGAACGTACTTGCCGTCCAGCTCGACTTTGTCGCCGGTTTTCGGGTTGCGGCCTACACGCGGGGCACGGTAGTGAAGAGAAAAACTGCCGAATCCGCGGATCTCAATGCGTTCGCCCTCAGCCAGCGTTGCGGCCATGTGCTCAAGCATCTCTTTCACTGCATCCTCAACGGCCTTCGCCGGAATATGAGATTGCTGGCCAGCAAGTCTTTCAATAAGTTCAGACTTGGTCATAGTACCTCCAAGCTTTGCAGCTAAACTACCGTATCGGGGCGGTCAGAGACCGCCCCCCGTCATTACTCGCCTTTAGCCGCTTTGAAAGCTTCAGCCATTGCGTTAGAGAAGTTGCCTTCTTCCTGTTTGTTGTTAACAGTTGCGATGGCGTCTTTCTCGTCAGCTTCGTCCTTAGCACGTACGGACAGGCTTACAACGCGGTTCTTACGGTCAACGCCGGTGAATTTGGCTTCAACTTCGTCACCTACGTTCAGAACCAGAGTTGCATCTTCAATGCGGTCGCGAGAGGCTTCAGATGCACGCAGGTAACCTTCTACGCCGCCTGCCAATTCAACTGTAGCACCTTTGGCGTCAACTGCAGTGACTTTACCAGTAACAATAGCACCTTTCTTGTTCATAGACAGGTAGTTATTGAACGGGTCTTCAGCCAGCTGCTTCACGCCCAGGGAGATACGCTCGCGCTCTGCGTCAACTTGCAGAACAACCGCTGCGATTTCGTCGCCTTTCTTGTATTCACGAACTGCTTCTTCGCCTGCAACGTTCCAGGAGATGTCAGACAGGTGAACCAGGCCGTCGATGCCGCCGTCCAGGCCGATGAAGATACCGAAGTCAGTGATAGACTTGATTTTACCTTCAACGCGGTCGCCCTTGTTGTGGGTTTCTGCGAACTGCTGCCATGGGTTGGATTTGCACTGCTTCAGGCCCAGGGAGATACGACGACGTTCTTCATCGATGTCCAGAACCATCACTTCCACTACGTCGCCCACGTTAACAACTTTGGACGGATGGATGTTTTTGTTGGTCCAATCCATTTCAGAAACGTGTACCAGACCTTCAACGCCTTCTTCGATTTCTACGAAGCAGCCGTAATCAGTCAGGTTGGTTACACGACCAGTCAGCTTGGTGCCTTCTGGGTAACGTTTCGCGATAGCAACCCATGGATCTTCGCCCAGCTGTTTCAGGCCCAGGGATACACGAGTACGCTCGCGGTCGAACTTCAGCACTTTAACAGTGATTTCATCGCCAACGTTGACGATTTCGCTTGGGTGCTTAACGCGTTTCCAAGCCATGTCAGTGATGTGCAGCAGGCCGTCTACGCCGCCCAGATCAACGAATGCACCGTAGTCAGTGAGGTTCTTAACGATACCTTTAACTTCCATGCCTTCCTGCAGGTTTTCCAGCAGTTGATCGCGCTCAGCGCTGTTCTCGGATTCGATAACCGCACGGCGAGAAACGACAACGTTGTTGCGCTTCTGATCCAGCTTGATGACTTTGAACTCAAGCTCTTTGCCTTCCAGGTGCAGAGTGTCACGTACCGGACGCACGTCAACCAGGGAACCTGGCAGGAACGCGCGGATGCCGTTCAGCTCGACGGTGAAGCCACCCTTCACTTTGCCGTTGATAACACCGGTTACAGTCTCAGCTTCTTCGTAAGCTTTTTCCAGCGTGATCCAAGCTTCGTGACGCTTAGCTTTCTCACGGGACAGCAGGGTTTCACCGAAGCCGTCTTCAACAGCATCCAGAGCAACGTCAACTTCGTCACCAACCTGGATTTCCAGCTCGCCCTGGGCGTTTTTGAATTGCTCAGCCGGGATGGCAGACTCAGATTTCAGACCGGCGTCAACCAGTACGATATCTTTGTCGATAGCAACAACGACGCCACGAACGATGGAACCCGGGCGGGTTTCGATTTCTTTTAAGGATTCTTCAAAGAGTTGAGCGAAAGATTCAGTCATGTTGTTAATCTTCAGGGTTCTTTAGTTTAACGTCCATTTAGCGTCCCGCCGAATGGGGTTGTTTCACATACCCCGCCATTGGCTCCATGCCGACAGGGTTTAAGGTTACAGGGGTAAAATTTTACCCGATATATTGCGATACCGCTATGACAAATATGACAAAAAGCCAATAGCGCCGCCGCGCTTATTGCTGCGGCAACGCCAACACTTTCTGTGCATACGTCAACGCCTGCCGGATCACTTCTTCGATCGACATGCTGGTAGAATCCAGCACGAGGGCGTCAGAAGCGGGCACCAGAGGCGCGATAGGCCGATTACGGTCACGGTCGTCCCGTTCCTTTATCTCGGCTAAAAGACGTTCAAAGTTAACATTAAAGCCCTTCTCCTGCAACTGCAGCATGCGGCGGTGCGCGCGCTCCTCCGAGCTGGCGTCGAGGAAAATCTTGACCGGCGCGTCCGGGAACACCACCGTGCCCATGTCGCGGCCATCGGCAATCAGGCCGGGCGCCTCGCGGAATGCGCGCTGGCGGCGCAGCAGCGCCTCGCGCACGCGCGGAAACGCCGCCGCTTGCGACGCGGTGTTGCCGACGGTTTCGGTGCGGATCTCGTTGCTGACGTCCTCACCTTCCAAAATCACCTGCAGCTTGCCGTCCTGGGCAACGAAGCGAACATCGAGATGTGCGGCCAGCGGAACCAGCGCTTCCTCAGAAGTGATATCCACCTGATGATGCAACGCTGCCAGCGCCAGCACGCGATAGATCGCGCCGGAGTCCAGCAAACGCCAACCCAGAGACTCGGCCAACGCTTTACACAGCGTGCCTTTGCCTGCGCCACTTGGTCCATCAACGGTTATCACCGGGGCTGTAGCCGTCATTTCTCTCTCCTTCAGGTAGAAAACCTCACAGAGACACGGCGTGCTTCGACTCGAAGCCCGTGCGCTCTGTCACCTGCCCAATCAGGGGCAAATACGGTGGCGTATTATACGCTGCCCTACGGCGATCTGTTACCCTGGAACTGTCCGGTTGTTGAAAATAAGCGCACAACCGCGAAAAAGTATAGAAGAAATGCCGGCCGCCAAAGGTTAAAAACGATAAAGGCCCACAAAGGGGCCTTAAAATAAACGATTTGACGGGTTACGCCGGCTGGCTGATGCGGGCCAGCTGTTCGAAATAGTCCGGGAAGGTTTTCGCGGTGCATTTCGGATCGAGAATGGTGACCGGCGTATCCGACAGCGCCACCAGCGAGAAACACATCGCCATGCGGTGATCGTTGTAGGTGCCGATCTCGGCGAACTGCAGTTTGGCCGGCGGCACGACGTGAATGTAGTCTTCCCCTTCGTCCACTTCCGCCCCCACTTTACGCAGCTCGGTGGCCATCGCCGCCAGACGGTCGGTCTCCTTCACCCGCCAGTTGTAGATATTGCGGATGGTGGTCGGCCCCTCGGCGAACAGCGCCGCGGTGGCGATGGTCATCGCCGCGTCCGGAATGTGGTTCATGTCCATGTCGATGCCGCGCAGTTCACCGCGGCTGCACTCGATGAAATCGTCGCCCCAGGTAATGCGCGCGCCCATTTTCTCCAGCACGTCGGCAAACCTGGTGTCGCCCTGCACGCTTTTGCGGCCGATGCCGGTCACGCGCACGGTGCCGCCCTTGATAGCCGCCGCCGCCAGGAAGTAAGAAGCGGAAGACGCGTCGCCCTCAACCAGGTAATCGCCCGGCGCGATATACGTCTGGCGCCCCTGGATATGGAACACCCGATAGTTGTCGTGGCTCACCGATACGCCGAAAGTGCGCATCAGATGCAGCGTGATGTCGATGTACGGCTTGGAAACCAGCTCGCCCTTGATGTGGATCTGCGTATCCTGCGGCGCTAGCGGCGCAGTCATCAGCAACGCGGTCAGGAACTGGCTGGAGACGCTGCCGTCAACGGTGACGTCGCCGCCCTGGAAGCCGCCGCGCAGGCGGATCGGCGGGTAATCGGTCTGCTCGAGGTAATCAATCTGCGCCCCGCCCTGGCGCAACGCGTCCACCAGATGGCCGATCGGGCGCTCTTTCATGCGCGGTTCGCCGGTCAGCACCACGTCGCCTTCGCCGAGGCACAGCGCCGCCGCCAATGGGCGCATCGCCGTACCGGCGTTGCCGAGGAACAGTTCCAGCGGCCGTTCGGCCACCAGCGGCCCGGCCACGCCGGTCACTTCGCACAGGGTGCGATCGGCGGAAAGCTGGTAGTTCACGCCCAACGCCTGCAGCGCGTTCAGCATATGACGCACGTCGTCGCTGTCCAGCAGGTTGGTCAGCCGGGTCGTGCCTTTCGCCAGCGCCGCCAGCAGCAGAGCGCGGTTAGAAACGCTCTTCGAGCCGGGTAAGTTGACGGTGCCATTGACCAGGGCGACCGGTTGTAACGTCAGGGAATCCACCATGTGAACAAAACTCTCCAATTCTGATAAACGAAACGGCTCCGGAATAATGCCGGAGCCGCTTTAATGCAAAAGGACAACAGCCTGAGGCAGCCCGCGCCTGGCGGGCTGACGGAATCAACCGTGACGACGTTCGAAGTCGGCCATGAAATCGGTCAGCGCCTGCACGCCGGCCAGAGGCATGGCATTGTAAATAGAAGCGCGCATGCCGCCAACTACCCGGTGGCCTTTCAGCGCCTGCAGGCCGATGGCCTCGGCTTCGCTGAGGAACACCTTGTCCAGCGCCGCATCGGCCAGTTGGAACGGCACGTTCATCCACGAACGGTTGGCGATCGCCACCTGGCTGCGGTAGAAGTCGGATTTATCGATGGTCGCGTACAGCAGCTCGGCCTTGGCCTGATTGCGTTTTTGCATCTCCACCAGGCCGCCCTGCTCTTTCAGCCATTTGAACACCAGCCCGGACAGGTACCAGGCGAAGGTCGGCGGGGTGTTGAACATCGAGTCGTTCTCGGCCAGCACGGTGTAATCGAGGATCGACGGCACTTCTTTGCGCGCCTTGCCCAGCAGATCGTCGCGCACGATCACCAGCGTCAGGCCGGCCGGGCCGATATTTTTCTGCGCGCCGGCGTAAATCACGCCGAAGCGGCTGACGTCGAGCGGGCGGGACAGGATGGTCGAGGAGTAATCGCCGATCACCACCTTGTCGCCGAAGTCCGGCGTTTCATCGATGGCCACGCCGTCGATGGTCTCATTCGGGCAATAGTGCACGTAAGCCGCGTCGTCGCTGAGCTGCCACTCTTTCATCGGCTTGATGCCGCTCAGGCCGTCGATGCGGGTTTTCACGTCGATGACGTTCGGGGCGCAATACTTTTCCGCTTCCTTGATGGCGCTGTGCGCCCAATAGCCGCCGTCGATATAGTCGGCGGTGGCCTTGTCGCCCAGCAGGTTCAGCGGCAGCGCCGCGAACTGCGCGCGGGCGCCGCCGTGGCAAAACAGCACTTTATAGTTGGAGGGGACTTTCAGCAGATCGCGCAGATCCTGTTCCGCCTGCTCGGCAACGGCGATGAATTCTTTGCTGCGGTGACTGATCTCCATCACTGACGTGCCCAGCCCGTGCCAGTTGCACAGTTCCTGTTCCGCACGACGCAACACTTCCACCGGCAGCATCGCCGGGCCAGAGCTAAAATTATAAACCTGAGTCATTTCCCCTCACCACATTCACTGTTCGCCGCAGAAAAGCGACCTGTCGAAAAGACGCCCGAAGTTAACGCTCGCGTTAACCAACCCATCGGTTTTATCACTCACGCCCCATGGCTGCAACGCTTATTCGCCCGTCGGCGGCAAACGGCCGCGCCGGGTGATGACAGGCTCTGCGGCCGTCGCGATTGTTTGGACGATAAAACCCTGTGACATGGGGAAATTCAGCGGGTTAACGCGGTGTTTTATGCTGTATTCAGCCAAGATGGCTGCGAGAGCCCGGCCGGCTCCCGCAGGAGAGAAAACGATCAGTACTGATTGAACATCTGCTGGATCTGCTTCGCGTCTTTGGTTTGCGTCAGCGCCAGCTGCAGCAGTATGCGCGCTTTTTGCGGATTCAGCGTGCCGGCGGCCACAAAGCCGTACTTGGCGTCGTCCACTTCCGCATCTTCGGTGGTGGCGCCGGTCGGCACGCGCGATGAGCGCACCACCGCCACACCATTGTGCGCCGCCGTCGCCAGGGTGTCGAACACGGTTTTATACAGGTTGCCGTTGCCGACCCCGGCGCTGACGATGCCCTGGTAGCCTTCGGCGATCAGCGCCTTGGCCGGCGCATCGGAGGCGTTGGCATAGTTGTAGATGATGCCGACCTTCGGCAATTCGTTCAGCTTGCTGACGTCGAACGGCGTATCCCGGGTATGCTTACGCTGCGGCGAGCGCTGGTAATCGATCTTGCCGTTGTGGATATACCCCAGCGGGCCGTAGTTCGGCGACTGGAAGGTCTGCACGGCGGTGGTGTTGGTCTTGGTGACGTCGCGCGCATCCAGCACGGTGTCGTTCATCGCCACCAGCACCCCGCGGTTGGCCGATTGCGGATCCGCCGCCGTCACCACCGCGTTGTACAGATTGAACGGGCCGTCGGCGCTCATCGCCGTCGCCGGCCGCATCGCCCCCACCAGCACCACCGGCTTGTCGCATTTCACCGTCAAATCGAGGAAATAGGCCGTCTCCTCCAGCGTATCGGTGCCGTGGGTGATGACGAAGCCGTCGGTCTTGCCGCAGTCGGCGTCAATTTTCTTCGCCAGCGTCAGCCAGACCTGATCGTTCATGTCCTGCGAGCCGATGTTCACCACCTGCTCCCCCTGCACGTTGGCGACGTTCTTCAGCTCCGGCACCGCATCGACCAGCGCCTCGACGCCCAGCTTGCCCGCGGTATAGTTGGATTTCGTCGCCGAATCGCCGCCGCCGGCGATAGTGCCGCCGGTCGCTAGCAGGGTGATGTTGGGCAGCGCCAGCGCCGAGGCGCTGAAGCCGGTCAACAAGAGGGTTAACGCGCTGAGTTTCACTGATTTCATTAGATTTCTCCGTGACAGATAACTCGCTGAATTATGGCGCCTATCCTTAAAAAAACTGTGACTTTGCCGCCGCTTTAGGAATACGTGGAGCTCCAGCGTAAAACCCCGTATCATTGCGCGTTTTTAGTACGCGCAAAAAGTGAAGACAATGACGCAAACTTTTATCCCCGGTAAAGACGCCGCCCTGGAAGACTCCATCGCCCGTTTCCAGCAGAAACTGAGCGATCTCGGTTTCAACATCGAAGAAGCCTCCTGGCTGAACCCGGTGCCGCACGTGTGGTCGGTGCACATTCGCGATCGCGATTGCCCGCTGTGCTTCACCAACGGCAAAGGCGCCAGCAAAAAAGCCGCGCTGGCCTCCGCGCTGGGTGAATATTTCGAGCGCCTGTCCACCAACTACTTCTTCGCCGATTTCTATCTGGGCAAGCAGATCGCCGAAGGCGACTTCGTGCACTACCCGAATGAGAAATGGTTCCCGATCCCTGAAGACGACGCGCTGCCGGCCGGCATCCTCGACGAACGCCTGCACGCCTTCTACGATCCGCAGCAAGAGCTGAGCGCCAGCGATCTGGTCGATCTGCAGTCCGGCAACGCCGATCGCGGCGTGTGCGCGCTGCCGTTTACCCGCCAGTCCGATCAGCAAACCGTGTACATCCCGATGAACATCATCGGCAACCTGTATGTTTCCAACGGCATGTCTGCCGGCAACACCGCCAACGAAGCGCGCGTGCAGGGCCTGTCGGAAGTGTTCGAGCGCTATGTGAAAAACCGCATCATCGCCGAATCCATCAGCCTGCCGGCGATCCCGGACGACGTGCTGAACCGCTACCCGGGCGTGGTGGAAGCCATCGCCAAACTGGAAGAGGAAGGTTTCCCGATCCTCTCCTATGACGCCTCGCTGGGCGGCAACTACCCGGTGATCTGCGTGGTGCTGTTCAACCCGACCAACGGCACCTGCTTCGCCTCGTTCGGCGCGCACCCGGACTTCGGCGTGGCGCTGGAGCGCACGGTGACCGAACTGCTGCAGGGCCGCAGCCTGAAAGATCTCGACGTGTTCACCGCGCCGACCTTCGATGACGAAGAAGTGGCGGAACACACCAACCTGGAAACGCACTTCATCGACTCCAGCGGCCTGATCTCCTGGGATCTGTTCAAACAGGACGCGGATTACCCGTTCGTTGACTGGAACTTCAGCGGCAGCACGCAGGAAGAGTTCGCCACCCTGATGAGCATCTTCGACAAGGAAGACGCGGAAGTGTACATCGCCGACTACGAGCACCTGGGCGTCTACGCTTGCCGCATCATCGTGCCGGGCATGTCCGACATTTATCCGGCTGAAGACCTGCTGCTGGCCAACAACAGCATGGGCGCGCACCTGCGCGACACGCTGCTGGCGCTGCCGGGCAGCGAGTGGGAGCCGGAAGAGTACCTGGCGCTGATCGAGCAGCTGGACGACGAAGGGCTGGACGATTTCACCCGCGTACGCGAACTGCTGGGCATTGCCAGCGGCAAAGACAACGCCTGGCATACCCTGCGCGTGGGCGAGCTGAAGGCGATGCTGGCGCTGGCGGGCGGCGATCTGGATCAGGCGCTGATCTGGACCGAATGGACGCAGGACTTCAACGCCTCGGTGCTGAGCCCGGCGCGCAGCAACTACTACCGCTGCCTGCAAACGCTGCTGCTGCTGGCGCAGGAGCCTGAACGCGAAGCGGCGCAATACTATACCGCGTTCGTGAAGATGTATGGCCAGGAAGCGGTCGACGCCGCCTCCGCCGCCATCAGCGGTGAAGAACGCTTCAACGGGCTGTTCGCCGTCGATGCCGATCTGAAGGCGCTGCCGGCCCATCAGGCGCTGCTGGCGGCCTACGAGAAGCTGCAGGCGGCCAAACGCCGCCACTGGGCTAAGGCCTAAGCGTCATCAGGGGCACTACCACTTTGGGAGTACCCCTGCTGCCAAACGCCGCACGCCGTTGCGGCGTTTTCATTTTTGCGGTTTATTTCAACGCATGCGGTTTTATTTTTTCGCCGGAAAATAGGCGGTTAAACGACCATAAAAATAAATAAACCGTCAATTGTTGCCGGACGGTGAAATAATAATTAACCGATAATTAAACTTTCAGCCCTGCGCGGCGACAAAACGCCTAAAAATTTAACTTTAGCGCCTGCGGCCCACCCTGCACATTCAAAAAAATTTGCAAACATTAAAAAATTGTTTTATCTTAAAAATCAATAGATTAACCACAAAAACCACACAAAAAACACGTCATTTTGCCGCTCTACTTCCCCGCCTTATGATCCAAATCAAATTTTCCCCTATACTGCTTTGCTAGTATCTCATTGCGTTGTTTTAACCCTTAAGAGCGAGAGTTAGTTTGAAAACTGACAGCCCCTTCGATCTGATTTTACCTGCGGCAACGGCGAAAATCGCTGAAGATGCCGGCGTGTATAAAGCCACCAAACATCCGCTGAAAACGTTTTATTTGGCGATCACCGCCGGTGTCTTCATTTCCATCGCCTTCGTCTTCTACATCACGGCGACCACCGGCACCGCCGGCGTGCCTTTCGGGCTGGCGAAACTGGTCGGCGGCATCTGCTTCTCTCTCGGGTTAATGCTGGTGGTGGTGTCGGGCGCCGACCTGTTCACCTCTACCGTGCTCATCGTCATCGCCAAGGCCAGCGGCCGCATCAGCTGGGGCCAGCTGGGCGCCAACTGGCTGAACGTTTATCTCGGCAATCTGGTCGGCGCGCTGTTCTTCGTGGCGCTGATCTGGTTCTCCGGCGAGTATATGGTCGCCAATGGCCAGTGGGGGCTGAATGTCCTGCAAACCGCAGACCACAAGCTGCATCACACCTTTATCGAAGCCGTGTGCCTCGGCATTCTGGCTAACCTGATGGTCTGCCTGGCGGTCTGGATGAGCTACTCCGGCCGCACCCTGACCGACAAGATGCTCGCCATGGTGTTGCCGGTCGGGATGTTTGTCGCCAGCGGCTTCGAGCACAGCATCGCCAACATGTTTATGATCCCTATGGGCATCGTGGTCAAACACTTCGCCACGCCGGAATTCTGGCAAGCCGTAGGGGCGGTACCTGAGCAATTCGCTCATCTGACAGTAAGCAACTTCATCATCGACAACCTGATTCCGGTCACCATCGGCAACATCATCGGTGGCGGTCTGCTGGTTGGGTTGACTTACTGGGTAATTTATCTGCGCGGGGGCCGCGAACAGCACTAAGCTGTGAGTTACCGCGCGCAGAGTTAGAAATCCACAATCAAAGGTAGGTGTACAATGACCGAACTTAACGAGAAATTAGCCAACGCTTGGGAAGGTTTCAGCAAGGGTGACTGGCAGAATGAAGTCAACGTTCGTGACTTCATCCAGAAAAACTACACGCCTTATGAAGGTGACGAGTCCTTCCTGGCTGGGGCAACTCAGGCCACCACCACCTTGTGGGACAAGGTTATGGAAGGGATCAAACTGGAAAACCGCACTCACGCGCCGGTTGATTTCGACACCAACGTTGCTTCAACCATCGTTTCTCACGACGCGGGTTACATCGCCAAAGAGCTGGAAACCATCGTGGGTCTGCAGACCGACGCCCCTCTGAAACGCGCGCTGATCCCGTTCGGCGGCATCAAAATGGTCGAAGGTTCGTGCAAAGTGTACGGCCGCGAGCTGGATCCGCAGCTGAAAAAAGTGTTCACCGAATACCGTAAAACCCACAACCAGGGCGTATTCGACGTTTACACCAAAGACATCCTGAACTGCCGTAAATCCGGCGTGCTGACCGGCCTGCCGGACGCCTACGGCCGCGGCCGCATCATCGGCGACTACCGCCGCGTGGCGCTGTACGGTATCGACTTCCTGATGGCCGACAAGCTGAACCAGTTCAAATCGCTGCAGGAAAAACTGGAAAACGGCGAAGATCTGGAAATGACCATCCAGCTGCGCGAAGAGATCGCTGAACAGCACCGCGCTCTGGCTCAGATCAAAGAGATGGCCGCCAAATACGGCTACGACATCTCCGGCCCGGCCACCAGCGCGCAAGAAGCGGTGCAGTGGACCTACTTCGGCTACCTGGCCGCGGTGAAATCCCAGAATGGCGCAGCCATGTCCTTCGGCCGCGTGTCCACCTTCCTCGACGTGTTCATCGAGCGCGACATCAAGGCGGGCAAACTGACCGAAGAACAAGCGCAGGAACTGATCGACCACCTGGTGATGAAACTGCGTATGGTGCGCTTCCTGCGTACCCCTGAGTACGATGAGCTGTTCTCCGGCGACCCAATCTGGGCAACGGAATCCCTGGCCGGTATGGGCGTCGACGGCCGTACTCTGGTCACCAAAAACAGCTTCCGCTTCCTGAACACCCTGTACACCATGGGGCCGTCTCCGGAGCCGAACATGACCATCCTGTGGTCTGAGAAGCTGCCGCTGAACTTCAAGAAATTCGCGGCGAAAGTGTCCATCGACACCTCTTCCGTTCAGTACGAAAACGACGACCTGATGCGCCCTGACTTCAACAACGATGACTACGCCATCGCTTGCTGCGTCAGCCCGATGATCGTCGGCAAACAAATGCAGTTCTTCGGCGCCCGCGCCAACCTGGCGAAAACCATGCTGTACGCCATCAACGGCGGCGTTGACGAAAAACTGAAAATGCAGGTCGGCCCTAAAGAAGCGCCGATGATGGACGAAGTGCTGGACTATGACAAAGTCATGGCGCGCATGGACCACTTTATGGATTGGCTGGCCAAGCAGTACGTGACCGCGCTGAACATCATTCACTACATGCACGACAAGTACAGCTACGAAGCTGCGCTGATGGCGCTGCATGACCGTGACGTTTATCGCACCATGGCTTGCGGCATCGCCGGCCTGTCCGTTGCAGCCGACTCCCTGTCTGCCATCAAGTACGCGAAAGTCACCACCATTCGCGACGAAGACGGCCTGGCCATCGACTTCAAAGTGGAAGGCGAGTATCCGCAGTTCGGTAACAACGACGCCCGCGTCGATGACATCGCCTGCGACCTGGTGGAACGTTTCATGAAGAAAATTCAGAAACTGCGCACCTATCGCAATGCGGTACCGACCCAGTCCGTACTGACCATCACCTCCAACGTGGTGTACGGTAAGAAAACCGGTAACACCCCGGATGGCCGCCGCGCAGGCGCACCGTTCGGCCCAGGTGCCAACCCGATGCACGGCCGCGACCAGAAAGGTGCAGTCGCCTCCCTGACCTCGGTAGCCAAACTGCCGTTTGCCTACGCGAAAGACGGGATCTCCTACACCTTCTCCATCGTGCCTAACGCGCTGGGTAAAGACGACGACGTGCGTAAAGCCAACCTGGCGGGCCTGATGGATGGTTACTTCCACCATGAAGCCTCCATCGAAGGCGGCCAGCACCTGAACGTCAACGTGATGAACCGCGAAATGCTGCTGGACGCGATGGAAAACCCTGAGAAATACCCTCAGCTGACCATCCGCGTTTCCGGTTACGCCGTGCGCTTCAACTCGCTGACCAAAGAGCAACAGCAAGACGTGATTACTCGTACCTTCACTCAAACGATGTAATACGCCGGCCGGGCGGGAAACCGCTCGGCACCAACGCAGGGGCCGGTTTTGCCGGCCCTTTTCTCCCACCGCTCTCCCCTGACTCTGTACGAGTCTGTTTTGCCGGACATCTATACTGAATGGATAGCCGGCAAAACAGTTATCCGGCAACTGACCGGCCGACAGGCATCATTACCCCGGTGGCGGTTCCACCCGCTGCTGCATCGCAGATACCTGGCCGGCGGCCACGCGCCTATTTTTAGACTGCGTTTGACAGTCAATATTGGAGAAAACCCCGCAATGTCAGCAATTGGTCGCATCCACTCCTTCGAATCCTGCGGCACCGTCGATGGGCCCGGGATCCGCTTTATCGTCTTCTTCCAGGGCTGCCTGATGCGCTGCCTCTATTGCCATAACCGCGACACCTGGGACACCCACGGCGGCAAGGAAGTGACCGTCGAAGAGCTGATGAAAGACGCGGTGGCCTACCGCCACTTCATGAACGCCTCCGGCGGCGGCGTGACCGCGTCCGGCGGCGAGGCGATCCTGCAGGCTGAATTCGTGCGCGACTGGTTCCGCGCCTGCCACGCCGAAGGCATCAATACCTGCCTGGACACCAATGGCTTTGTGCGCCGCTACGATCCGGTGATCGACGAGCTGCTGGACACCACCGATCTGGTGATGCTGGATCTGAAACAGATGAACGACGAGATCCACCAGAACCTGGTCGGCGTCTCCAATCACCGCACGCTGGAATTCGCCCGCTACCTGGCGAAACGCAACCAGCGCACCTGGATCCGCTACGTGGTGGTGCCGGGCTGGTCAGACGACGATAAGTCGGCGCACCTGCTGGGCGAGTTCACCAAAGACATGACCAACATCGAGAAAATCGAGCTGCTGCCCTACCACGAGCTGGGCAAGCACAAATGGATAGCGATGGGGGAAGAGTACAAGCTGGACGGCGTGCACCCGCCGAAAGCCGAGACCATGGATCGCGTCAAAGGCATCCTGGAAAGCTACGGCCACAAAGTGATTTACTGATTGGCGCACGCCAAAAGAAAAAACCGGCTCATGGCCGGTTTTTTCATGCTCAGGCGGCGGCGAACGGCGTGTGATGGTGATCCGGCTTCTGTTTCTTCAGCAGCATCAGCAGGTAAACCAGCGCCACGGCGGCGATCATCACGAACAGCACGCGGTCGGAATAGTTTTGCATCAGTAACGCCGTCATCGACGGCCCCAGCAGGCTGCCGATGGTGTAACTCATCAACAGCGCCTGGTTCATCGCCACCAACTCGTGCGGCAGCGCCTTCTCGCAGGCCCAGGACATCGCCACCGGATACAGGGTAAAGCCGGCGCAGCCGAGGATGAACAGCGAAGGCGCCATGGCGTAGTTGCCGAGCATCGCCACGCTGGCGAGGATCACCACAAACACCTGAATGCGCAGCACCAACAGGCGCCCGTAACGATCGGCCAGGCGCCCGACCGGCCATTGGCCGACGATGCCGGAGCTGACCAGCAGCGCCATCCAGTAACCGACGTTGGCGTCGCTCATGCCCTGATGGGAGAGGTACAACGGCATCAGGCCGTACAGCGAACCGAGCACGATGCCGGAAATGATGCAACCGTTGATGCCGAGGCGCGCGCTGCGGCGTCTCAGCATGGTCCACACCGCCGCCTGCTGCGGCTCGTCTTCATGGCGGTTGACCCGCGCGAACAGCATCGGCAGCATGGCGCTGATCACAATGGCGGTCACCCACGGCACCACGTGCAACAATTCGGTCGAGGTCATGCTCAACAGCAATTGGCCGGTCACCGTACCAAGGTAATAAACGATCATATAGGCCGCCAGCAGCTGGCCGCGGTTGCTCAGGTTGCCGCTGCGCAACAGCGCGCTCTCCACGATCACCCAGATCCAAGCGCAACCGACGCCGGCGAAGAAGCGCCAGCCCAGCCAGCTCCAAAAATCGATCGACAGCACCATGCCGGCGGTCGCGGCGGCGAACACCAGACAAGAAAGATGATAGCTGCGGGTAAAGCCGACGCGCTGGATCAGTTTGCCCGCCACCAGCGTGCCCAATAGGTTGCCGCTGAAATAAGAGGAGCTGACCATTCCCACCTGCCAAGTCGACAGCTGAGCATGGGTTAACCAAAGAGGCACTAACGTATTCAAAACGGCAATGGATACCGTGAGCAGCAAGAGGCCGCAGAGCAATAAGAGCACTGGGCGGGAGTATGCGGACATAGTGAAATTGTGACCGAACGCGCAATGAGAGTGCGCGCATCATGCCACTGGCGATAAAAAAGTCAATCGCCTCTTATCGTTCCACCGCACGATTTGTTTCCGGCTAACCGGCTGAAAAAGCGCTATGCTCAGCGCAGAGCGAATTTGACGACAGAGAGGCAAGATGAGTCAGGCAAATGATGCGGCGGTAGAGGCCCTGCTGGCGGACATCGGCAGCACGCAAGGTGACCTGCTGGCCATTGTGCAGCAGGTGCGGCGAATCGCTGCGGCGAGCGGCAACGGCGTCACCGAGTCGGTCAAATACGGCGGCATCATGTTCTCGCATAGCCAATTTTTCTGCGGCGTTTTCGCCTACCGCCACCACGTCACGGTGGAATTCGGCCACGGCTACCGGCTGGCAGACAGCCATAACCAGCTCGAAGGCAGCGGCCAGTATCGGCGACACATCAAGCTCCACTCGCCCGCCGAGGTGAAAAGCAAGCATCTGGCGGACTACCTTCAACAGGCTTATACGCTGGCGCCAGACTGAATTCTCGACATAAAAAAGCGCCCGCAGGCGCTTTTTTCGTGGTTTGCCGTTTAGCCGATATATTCCAGGCCGCCCATATAAGGACGCAGCACTTCAGGCACCTGAATGCGGCCGTCGGCCTGCTGGTAGTTTTCCAGCACCGCCACCAGCGTACGGCCAACCGCCAGGCCGGAGCCGTTCAGCGTGTGAACCAGACGCGGTTTCTTGTCGGCTTTGCTGCGGCAGCGCGCCTGCATGCGACGCGCCTGGAAGTCCCACATGTTGGAGCAGGACGAGATCTCGCGGTAGGTATCCTGCGCCGGCAGCCACACTTCCAGATCGTAAGTTTTGCACGCGCCGAAGCCCATGTCGCCGGTGCACAGCAGCACCTTGCGGTAAGGCAGGTTCAGCAGCTGCAGCACTTTTTCCGCGTGGCCGGTCAGCTCTTCCAGGGCATCCATCGAATCTTCCGGACGAACGATCTGCACCATCTCGACCTTGTCGAACTGGTGCATGCGGATCAAACCGCGGGTGTCGCGGCCGTAAGAACCGGCTTCCGCGCGGAAGCATGGCGTGTGTGCGGTCATTTTCAGCGGCAGAGTTTCCTCTTCCACGATCTCGTCGCGCACCAGGTTGGTCAGCGGCACTTCCGCCGTTGGGATCAGCGCGTAGTTGCTGCTGTCGGCTTCTTCTTCCAGCGGACGGGTATGGAACAGGTCTTCGCCGAACTTCGGCAGCTGGCCGGTACCGTACAGCGTGGCGTGGTTAACCAGGTAAGGCACGTAGGCCTCCAGGTAGCCGTGCTGCTCGGTGTGCAGATCCAGCATGAACTGGGACAGCGCGCGGTGCATGCGGGCGATTTGCCCTTTCATCACCACGAAGCGCGAACCGGTCAGCTTAACCGCGGCGGCAAAATCCAGCCCGCCGGCCATTTCGCCCAGATCGACATGATCGCGCACCGCGAAGTCGTACTGGCGCGGTTCGCCCCAGCGGGCAACTTCCAGGTTTTCGCTGTCGTCTTTACCATCCGGCACGGCGTCGTCCGGCAGGTTAGGCAGCGTCAGGGCGTAATCGCGGATCTCGCTCTGCAACGCATCCAGCGCCGCCTTGGCGGCATCCAGCTTGTCACCCAGCTCGTTCACTTCGCGACGCAGCGGCTCGATGTCTTCCCCACGCGCTTTGGCCGCGCCGATGGATTTCGATCGGGAGTTGCGTTCCGCTTGCAGCGTTTCAGTTTCTACCTGCAGAACTTTGCGACGTTCTTCCTGCGAACGCAGCAGATCCAGATCGAGTTTAAAGCCTCGGCGAGCCAGTTTGACGGCGACTGCGTCTAGCTCATTACGCAGCAGATTGGGATCGAGCATGCTAATCCTGTGCTTGTTGTTATTGAAAGAAGTGTTGTTGTTCTATGCGGCTGATTTATAGCCGCATAAAAGAAGAGTGATACCCGCTAACCTTACCGCAACGGCCTCGCTAGCGGTAGCGTTTTGTCGGGCTATTTTGATCCTGCTCAGCCAGCCATGCCAACTTTTCGCCGATTTTCCCTTCCAGCCCGCGCGAGGTCGGTTGATAGTAGCGCGTATGGGCCATTTCGGGCGGGAAATAGTTCTCGCCGGCGGCGTAGGCGTTGGGTTCGTCGTGGGCGTAGCGGTACTCCGCCCCCAGCCCCATTTCCTTCATCAGCTTGGTCGGCGCGTTGCGCAGGTGCTCCGGCACGTCATAATCGGCCTGCTCTTTGGCGTCGCGCATGGCGGCCTTGAACGCGGTGTAAACCGCATTGCTCTTCGGCGCGCAGGCCAGGTAGACGATCGCCTGCGCGATGGCGCGCTCGCCCTCCGCCGGCCCCACGCGGGTGAAGCAATCCCAGGCGGCGATCGCCACCTGCATGCCGCGCGGATCGGCGTTGCCCACGTCTTCAGAGGCAATCGCCAACAGACGGCGCGCCACGTAGAGCGGATCGCCGCCGGCGGTAATGATGCGCGCATACCAGTACAGCGCTGCGTCCGGCGCCGAGCCGCGCACCGATTTATGCAGCGCGGAAATCAGATCGTAATAACGGTCGCCCTTGTTGTCGAAGCGCGCGCTGCGCTCGCCCGACACCTCTTTCAGCAGCTCCGGCGTCAGCACCCGCACGCCTTTGGCGTCCAACTCCGCCATGTCGGCCATCATTTCCAGGCTGTTCAGCGCCCGGCGTGCGTCGCCGCCCACCAGCTCCGACAGCAGGCGGCGCGTTTCCGCCGGCAGCTCGATATTCTGGCCGCCAAAGCCGCGCGCCTTGTCGCTCATCGCCTGATCCAGCACCTGGCCGATATCTTCGGCGGTCAGCGCCTTCAGCAGGTAAACGCGGGCGCGGGACAACAGCGCCGAGTTCAGTTCGAACGACGGGTTTTCGGTGGTGGCGCCGATAAAGGTGATGGTGCCGTCTTCGATATGCGGCAGGAAAGCGTCCTGCTGGCTTTTGTTAAAGCGGTGCACTTCGTCGACGAACAGGATGGTGCGGCGGCCGGCGTCGCGGTTTTGCCGCGCCCGCTCAATCGCCTCGCGGATCTCCTTGATGCCGGAGGTCACGGCAGAGATCCGTTCGACATCCGCCTGGCCATAACGGCCGATCAGCTCTGCCAACGTCGTCTTCCCGGTGCCCGGCGGCCCCCATAAAATCATCGAGTGCAGTTGCCCGGCCTCAATGGCACGCGGCAGCGGCTTGCCGGCGGCCAGCAGGTGCTGCTGGCCGATATACTGCGCCAGCGTGGTCGGCCGCATACGCGCGGCCAACGGCTGGAACTCGTTCTGGGAAAAATCGAGCGACAGATTATTACTCACTTGCACCTCACTGGCGCTGGTCGTCCAGCGTCACCCCCTTCGGCGGGGTAAATTTGAATTTGGCCGGATCGGCGGCGACGTTCTGCTGGCTTTTCAGCGTGTAGGAACTGCGCTGGCCGTCCTGCTCCACCGCGGCGAAGCTGCGGATGGTGCCGCTGTTGGTTACGCTGATGGCGAACTGCTTCAGGTTGCCGCTGGCGGACTTCGGCGTCAGCTCGAAATCATCGCCCTTTTGCTTCACGTTGTACTGTTTCCAGTCGCTGGCATTATTGCGGGTGATCAGCATAAACGGCGTATTGCCGGTGGCGTTCTTCAGCCAGGTTGCCGTCACCTGCTCGACGAATGGGTTATAGAACCACAGGGTCTGGCCATCGGAGACCAGCACGCTCTCATCGGGCGAGGTCATATGCCAGTTGAACAGGTTTGGCCGCTTCACCCACAGCTCGCCTTCCCCCTGTTGCACCGCGGCGCCGTCGGCGCTGGTCACGGTTTGTGAGAAGCTGGCGTGGAAACTGTTCACCTTCGCCAGGCGACTTTGCAGATCCTGTGCGGCATCGGCCAGCACGGAAGTAGAAGCGAATCCCGAAAGCAGACAGCAGGCAACTAACAGTTTTTTCATTATTCCAGATACCTTATGAAATGCGTTAACCGCAGGGCGACGCCGTGCGGGTCAAATCAACCCTTTACCCCGTTACTTTACCCGAAGCCGGCGATCGGCCGGTAGGCCAATGTTCCGAGAAGAAACGGGTTTACGCTTCTTTGCACAAGGGCCGCTTAAGCGGCCCTTTCTTATTGAATTGCAATGGCTAAACGACCATCAATCGTGCCGCGGCGGCGCCAGCACCTCGCGGTTGCCGTTGTGCCCCTGCTCGCTGACGATGCCCTGCGCTTCCATCTGTTCGATGATGCGCGCCGCGCGGTTATAGCCGATACGGAACTGGCGCTGTACGCCGGAGATGGAGGCGCGGCGTTTATCCACCACGAAATCCACCGCCTGGTCAAACAAAGGGTCCAGCTCTTCGTCGCCGTCCATACCACCGCCGGCACCGCCCTCGCCGTCTTCGCCGCCGCTGAGAATGCCCTCTTTATATTGGGGCCGCTCGCGCGCTTTCCAATCCTTGACCACCGCGTGCACTTCCTGATCGCGCACGAATGCGCCATGCACGCGCACCGGAATCGAGGAGTTCGGCGCCAGATAGAGCATGTCGCCCATACCCAGCAAGGACTCGGCGCCCCCCTGATCGAGGATGGTGCGGGAGTCGATCTTGCTCGACACGGTAAAGGCGATACGCGTCGGGATGTTGGCCTTGATAAGACCCGTGATCACATCCACCGATGGACGCTGGGTCGCCAGCACCAGATGGATACCCGCAGCACGCGCTTTCTGCGCCAGGCGAGCGATCAACTCTTCGACCTTCTTGCCGACCGTCATGATCAGATCGGCGAATTCGTCGACCATCACCACGATGTACGGCTCTTTCTCCAACACCGGCGGCGTGATGTCCATGCTGTCGGTCGGCTTCCAGAACGGATCCGGGATCGGACGCCCCATCGCTTCGGCCTGATCGACGCGCTCGTTGTAGCCGGCCAGGTTACGCACGCCCAGGGCAGACATCAGCTTGTAGCGGCGTTCCATTTCCCCCACGCACCAGCGCAGCGCGTTGGCGGCATCTTTCATGTCGGTGACCACATCGGTCAACAGGTGAGGAATGCCTTCGTAAACCGACAGCTCCAGCATTTTCGGGTCGATCATGATAAAGCGCACTTCTTTCGGCGTGGCTTTATACAGGATGCTCAGGATCATAGCGTTGACCCCGACCGACTTACCGGAACCGGTGGTACCGGCGACCAGCAAGTGCGGCATTTTGCCCAGATCGGCCACCACCGGTTCGCCGGAGATGTCCTTACCCAATACGATGGACAGCGGCGACGGGTTGTCACGGAAGGCCGGGCAATCCAGCACTTCGCGCAGGTACACCGTTTGCCGCTTGGCGTTCGGCAGCTCCAGACCGACGTAAGGCTTGCCGGGGATCACTTCTACCACGCGCACCGCCGACGTCGACAGCGAGCGCGCCAGATCGCGCGACAGGTTGGAAATGCGCGCCGCTTTAACGCCCGGCGCCAGATCCAGCTCGAAGCGGGTGATGACCGGCCCCGGCAGGATGTCTACCACGTCGGCTTTCACGCGGTAATCGGCCAGGCTGGCCTCCACCAGACGCGCCTTCTGTTCCAGCGCGAAGGAGTCGACCGGTTCTACCTCTTTCGGGGCCTCGGTCAGTAGATCCAGCGTCGGCAGCGGCGTGGTCGGCTTCTGCAGCGGCTGATCGTTGCGCATCAGGAACGGGTGAATCAAGCTGTCCATCGCCGGATGCTGCTCGGCCTGAGTTTGCTGAGGCTGCTGCACCGGTTGCTGTGGCTGCTGATATGGCTGCGACGGCTGTTGATACTGCTGCTGCGACGGCTGTTGATACTGTTGTTGCTGCGGCTGCTGGTATTGCTGAGGCTGCGAGTGCGGTTGCTGAGGTTGGGCAACCGGCGCCGCAGGCTCAAACTGGCCGAACGGCACGTCGTCCTGTTGCTCGCTTTGCTGTTCAATGCGCTCTTCAAGCTGCGGAGACAGCGTGAACATCGGCTCGCTCGGGCCATCATCCACCAGATCCGCCATCGGCGAGAAGCTGAAAGCATTGCGGGTATCGACCGGGCTGGCGGCCGGCGCTTGCGGAGCAGGCGCTTGCTGGCCGTAGCGCGCCTGCTGCTGCTCGGCGAACGCCTGGCGCAGCGCGGCCTCTTGCAGCGCCTCTTCGTCGTCCTGTTGATAGCCTTCGCCGTAGCGTTGGTTCTGCTGCTCGGCAAACGCCTTGCTCAGCTCGGCTTCCTGCAGGGCGCTCTCGTCATCTTGTTGCTCCGGCGCGTAGCTTTCGCCGTAGCGTTGGCTTTGCTGCTCGGCAAACGCCTGACGCAGCGCGGCTTCCTGCAGCGCCTCTTCTTCCTGCGGGCTCACCGCCGTCGGCTGCTGAGGATCCGCCTGGCGCTGTTCCTGCTCGGCCGCACGCTGCGAAGGCAGCTTGATGCCGTAAGAAGCCAGCTCGCGACGGGTCGGGATGCGCACCGGGTTCGGCCGCGGCAGCTCAGGGCCGATGCCCTGCTTAACCTGCGGATTGCCGTCGCTGGTGGCCGTGAAGGCCGGCATGAAGGTCGCCGCTGCGGCGCCCGCAGCGGCAGCGGCTGCCGTATCCAGCTGTGGCTTGGCACCGGTAGCGCTGAAACCACCCGCTCCGCTGACGTCGGCGCTGTCGCGCTGCGCGGCGGTAAAATCAAAGGGAGAACGCGCCGGCGGCTGCGGCGCAGCCGGCTCTTGCCAATTGCCGAGACGCGGCTCATCGTCATCCTGATAAGGATCGACAGGGCGCGTCGCCTTCGGTGCAGGCGTTTCTTCCGGAATTTCGAAGGAGTACAGCGGCGGCGTGGCGTCTTGCGCCGGGGCGCTCACCGGGTGCTGATTGACCGAAGCCGGCGCGGCCGGTGCCATCGTTACCGACGGCGCCTGAGCGGCGATCGGCGCTGCAACGGGCTCGTGGATCTCTGCCTTCACCGCCGGTGCAGGCGAAGCCGCCGGCGCGATTGGCGCGGCGTCGGCTTCAACCTCAGCATCGTCGGCTCGCAGGCCGCTGAGCAACGGATCGGCGGCGTCTTCCGCCGCCTCTTTGGCGCTTTCGGTGACCGAAGGCGCAGAGAACAACACGTCGTCATCGGCGGCTGCGGCTCCGGCGGCGGTCGCGGCAACCGCTGCGGCGGCGCCCTTCCCTGCCTGCTCAGGCTCGCCGTCAACGTAACGCTCGTCATCCTCGAAATAACGCGCTTCGCGACGCGAACGGTTGGTCATGAAGGTCGCGACGCCCAGCACCGCCCCGCCGATCTTCTCGGCGATCACCAGCCAGGACCAGCCGGTAAACAGCGTCAGCCCCGCCGCCCACACGCACAGCAGCGCCAGCGTGGCGCCGATGCCGTTGAACCATGGCAACATGGCGTTGCTCAGCAGGCTGCCGATCACGCCGCCGGAAGCGAAGTAATAGAGATCGTCAACGTTCAGCGCCGCCAGCCCACAGGAGGTGAGCACTAACGCCAGGGTGCCGATCAGGCGCAGGGAGAGCGCGAAATAGTCGACGTAGTCTCTGTTGGCTCGTTGGCGATAGGCCGCCCAGCACAGAACCAGCATGATCGGCGGTATCGCGTAGGCGAGCACCCCGAAGGTGAAGAACAGCGTGTCGGCCAACCAGGCCCCAACACCGCCGCCCAAGTTGTGAATCGGCTCATGCCACGCGGTCTGCGACCAGCTTGGGTCAGACGGGTTGAAACTGACCAGCGCAGCCATGAGGTAAACGGCAAAAATCGCTACCACGATAAGCACAGCCTCCAGCAAACGCCGGCCACTGCTGAGTCTTTTCAGGGTAACTTCTTTATCTTCTGTATATTCCTGGCTCAAGAAAGGCTCTCCAGGTTCCTGTTAGCTGACATAGCAACAGCGCCGAGAAGCTTCCCCGGCGCCGAAACTGTATGAATAAACAGGAGTGTAACCAATTTAATCAGGTTTTGCACCTGCACCTTACCGTGTTTTGATAACCAGACGGTTACTCTGTTTCACTTCTTCCATCACTACGTAGGTACGGGTGTCGTTGACCCCCGGCAAACGCAGCAAGGTTTCGCCCAGCAGTTTACGGTAAGCCGACATATCCGGTACGCGGGTTTTCAACAGGTAGTCGAAATCACCGGAAACCAGATGACACTCCTGAATCTCTTCAAGCTTCTGCACTGCCGAGTTGAATTGCTCAAACACATCCGGCGCGCCGCGGTTCAGCGTGATCTCCACGAAAACCAGCAGGGACGCATCCAGATAATGCGGGTTAAGCAATGCGGTATAGCCATGAATGAAACCCTGGCGCTCGAGACGGCGCACGCGTTCTAAACATGGTGTCGGGGATAACCCCACGCGCTTCGAAAGCTCGACGTTCGAAATACGCCCATCCTTCTGCAGCTCATTCAGGATGTTGCGGTCGATACGGTCAAGATCTTTACCCGGGCGTTTCTTGTTGTCTGCCATTATTATTGTCTCTCTTATTTTCTTCCGTGCACTTGCCACACCCTAGCCAACGTCAATGTGTAAGGGTTCGTTCCAAGCGAAGACCCGATGCCTGTCATATGCTTCTTCACTACCATCATTCCACGCCGCGCAGCCTGTCTGTCCAACCCCGCGCGGCGTCGGTAACGACGTTAAGGTCGAGAAAAAATCAGCAAACGCTTGCGCGCCCTGCTCCGCACATCCACCGCGCATTGCCGCCTCGCGGCGCAAATACGTACGATTTGCTGGTGTTACGGGGATAATTTCTTCTTCCTATGATGTTTTCGCAAATGCGCAGCGGATTGTCAAAGTAAAAGAAGCAAAATCAGAACAACGTACCGTCACGAAAAGTCTGCATCCCATTTTTGGTTATGAATCGCTGGCAGATAAACCCCGGCAGGGAGCGGCCTAAGTCGCAGAATGCGCCGTTTTTGCGCGCTTGGCGATTCAGCGGCCTAATGCGACTTTGATAAGGTAAATTTCTGCGTTCGGCGTACGATTTGCCGACAGCGGGTGCATTAATAGGCGACAGCTATCATACAAATCGTTAACAACGTCGCCCGGCGCTTTTTTTACTGCGTCATTTTCCCTACAATCGGCTTCATTGTCCGCCATTGTGGAATAAAGAGGTTATTCATGGGCACGGCTAAACATAGCAAATTACTGATTCTGGGCTCCGGCCCGGCCGGTTACACCGCCGCCGTTTACGCGGCGCGCGCCAACCTGAGCCCGGTGCTGATCACCGGTATGGAACAAGGCGGCCAGCTGACCACCACCACCGAGGTGGAAAACTGGCCGGGCGACGCCGAAGGCCTGACCGGTCCGGCGCTGATGGAGCGCATGCGCGAGCATGCGGAGAAGTTCCAGACCGAAATCGTCTTCGATCACATCAACAGCGTCGATCTGCAGCAGCGTCCGTTCCGCCTGTTCGGCGACAGCGGCGAATACAGCTGCGACGCGCTGATCATCGCGACCGGCGCCTCCGCCCGCTATCTTGGCCTGCCTTCCGAAGAGGCCTTCAAGGGCAAAGGCGTTTCCGCCTGTGCGACCTGCGACGGCTTCTTCTACCGCAACCAGAAAGTCGCGGTGGTCGGCGGCGGCAACACCGCCGTTGAAGAAGCGCTGTACCTGTCCAACATCGCCGCCGAGGTTCACCTGATCCACCGCCGCGACAGCTTCCGCTCGGAGAAGATCCTGATCGACCGGCTGATGGAAAAAGTGAAAAGCGGCAACATCGTGCTGCACACCGACCATACGCTGGACGAAGTGCTGGGCGATGAAATGGGCGTGACCGGCGTGCGTATCCGCAGCACCAAAGCGGAAAACGAAACCCGTGAACTGGAACTGGCCGGCGTGTTCATCGCCATCGGCCACAGCCCGAACACCGGCATCTTCGGCGGCCAGCTGGAGCTGGAAAACGGCTACATCAAAGTGCAGTCCGGCATTCACGGCAATGCGACCCAAACCACCATCCCCGGCGTGTTCGCCGCGGGCGACGTGATGGATCACATCTACCGCCAGGCGATCACCTCCGCCGGCACCGGCTGTATGGCGGCGCTGGACGCGGAGCGTTACCTGGACGGCATCGCCGGCGCAGAAGTCTGCTAAAACGTTCTCTTCATCAGCAAAAAGCGGCTCTCGAGCCGCTTTTTTTGTTTCCCCCCTCCGTACTCCCCTTCTCGCGTCTGTTATAGCCACATTTGGCCGCTTTATTATTTTCAGTCTGCCGGGTGACGAGGTAACATGGGGCCTCGCTTGTTTGTCGCCGATTGCGCCAAACACTATTATTTAACAGTACGTTAACCCAGCCCGTAACAAACGGGCGCCGGCGACGCAGACGCATATCTGATGAAAAAAACCAGACAGCAACAGTTAACCCGTTGGCTTAAAACCCAGAGTTCGTTAGCGCAGCGTTGGTTGCGCCTTTCCATGCTGTTAGGGCTGTTCAGCGGCCTGCTGATCGTGGCGCAGGCGTGGCTGTTGGCCAGCCTGCTGCACGCCCTGATCATCGAGCATACCCCGCGCGAACAGCTGATCCCTTCGTTTATCTGGCTGGCAGCCGCGTTCGCGCTGCGGGCGCTGTTGAGCTGGCTGCGGGAACGGGTCGGTTTCCGGTGTGGCCAGGTGATCCGCCAGCGCATGCGCCAACAGGTGCTGGATAAGCTGCAGCAGCTCGGGCCAGCCTGGATCCAGGGCAAACCGGCGGGCAGTTGGGCCAGCATCATCGTCGAGCAGATCGAGGATATGCAGGACTATTACTCGCGCTATCTGCCGCAGATGTATCTGGCGGTCTTCATCCCGCTGCTGATCCTGATCGCCGTCTTCCCGATCAATTGGGCCGCAGGCATCATTCTGCTGGCGACCGCGCCGCTGATCCCGCTGTTCATGGTGCTGGTCGGCATGGGGGCCGCCGACGCCAACCGCCGCAACTTCGTGGCGCTGGCGCGATTGAGCGGCAACTTCCTCGACCGCCTGCGCGGCCTGGACACCCTGCGGCTGTTCGACCGCGCGCAGGCCGAAACCGCGCAGATCGCCAAATCTTCCGAAGACTTCCGCAGCCGCACCATGGAAGTGCTGCGCATGGCCTTCCTCTCTTCCGGCGTGCTGGAGTTCTTCGCTTCGATCTCCATCGCCGTGGTGGCGGTGTACTTCGGCTTTTCCTACCTCGGCGAACTCAACTTCGGCAGCTACGGCCTCGGGGTAACGCTGTTTTCCGGTTTTCTGGTGCTGATTCTGGCGCCGGAGTTTTTCCAACCGCTGCGCGATCTCGGCACCTTCTACCATGCCAAGGCGCAGGCGGTCGGCGCGGCGGAAGCGCTGGAAACCTTCCTCAGCGCAGAAGGCGAGCAGATGGGCAACGGCACGCGGCAACTGCCCGCCGATCAACCGCTGACGCTGCAGGCGAACGCGTTGGAAATCCTGTCGCCGAACGGCGTACTGCTGGCCGGGCCGCTGAGCTTCACCCTGCAACCGCAGCAGCGCGTGGCGCTGGTCGGGCTGAGCGGCGCCGGTAAAAGCTCGCTGCTGAATCTGCTGCTCGGCTTCCTGCCCTATCGCGGATCGCTGACCGTCAACGGCGTCGAGCTGCGTGACCTGTCCGCAGAAAACTGGCGCCAGCAGCTGAGCTGGGTCGGTCAGAACCCGCACCTGCCGGCGCAAACCCTGCGCGCCAATATCCTGCTGGGCTGCCCGCTGGCCGACGAAGCGCAGCTGCAGCAGGCGGTGGAACACGCCTACGTCAGCGAATTGCTCCCTTATCTGCCGCAGGGGCTCGACACCGAAGTGGGCGACAACGCCGCCCGCCTGTCGGTCGGCCAGGCGCAGCGCGTGGCGGTCGCCCGGGCACTGATCGGCCCGCGCCGCCTGCTGCTGCTGGATGAACCGGCCGCCAGCCTCGATGCCCACAGCGAGCAGCGGGTGATGCAGGCGTTGAACGCCGCTTCGCATCAGCAAACCACCCTGCTGGTGACGCACCAGTTGGAAGACACCGAAGACTACGATCAGATTTGGGTGATGGATAACGGGCGCATCGTGCAACAGGGCGATTACGCCACCCTCAGCGCCCAGCCGGGCCTGTTCGCCACTCTGATCGCCCATCGCCGCGGGGAGCTTTAATCATGCGCGTTTTGCTGCCGTTTTTGGCGTTGTACCGCCGCCATAGCCTGCTGATTAGCCTCGGCATCCTCTTGGCGATCGTCACTCTGCTGGCCAGCATCGGCCTGCTGGCGCTCTCCGGCTGGTTCCTGGCCGCCTCGTCGCTGGCCGGACTGGCGGGCCTGCTGACCTTTAACTACATGCTGCCGGCCGCCGGCGTGCGCGGCGCGGCGATCTTCCGCACCGCCGGGCGCTATGCCGAGCGCGTGGTCAGCCACGACGCCACCTTCCGCGTGCTGTCGCATCTGCGGGTGTTCACCTTCAGCAAGATCCTGCCGCTGACGCCGGGCGGCATCGCCCGTTTCCGCCAGGCCGAGCTGCTCAACCGCCTGGTGGCGGACGTGGACACGCTGGATCACCTTTATCTGCGGGTGATCTCGCCGCTGATCAGCGCAGCGGTGGTGATCCTGGTGGTCACCTACGGCCTGAGCTGGCTGGATCCTGCACTCGCCCTGACGCTGGGCGGCATCCTGTTGCTGTTGTTGCTGCTGGTGCCGCCGGTGTTTTATTGCGCCGGCAAGCCGATCGGCGGCCAGCTTACCGCGCTGCGCGGCCAATACCGCACCGGCCTGACCGCCTGGCTGCAGGGGCAGGCGGAATTGGTGGTGTTCGGCGCCGTCAACGACTTCCGCCAGACGCTGAACGCCACCGAACAGCGGTGGCAACGCCGCCAGTGGCAGCAGGCCTCGCTGAGCGGCATGGCGCAGGCGCTGATGATCCTCGCCAGCGGGCTGACGGTAACGCTGCTGCTGTGGCTGACCGCCGCCGGCATCGGCGGCGATACCCAGCCCGGCGCGCTGATCGCGCTGTTTGTCTTCGCCGCGCTGGCGTCGTTCGAAGCGCTGATGCCGGTCGCCGGCGCCTTCCAGCACCTCGGCCAGGTCATTGCCTCCGCCACGCGGGTCAAGCAGATCATCGATCGTCAGCCGGAGGTCACCTTCCCGGCCGCCGGCCCGGCCGCCGCCGATCGGGCTCAGCTTAGCCTGCAGCAGCTGAGCTTCACCTACCCCGACCAACCGCAGCCGGTGCTGCGCGACGTCTCGCTCGAGGTCGCGGCCGGCGAACACGTCGCTTTGCTCGGCCGCACCGGCTGCGGCAAGTCCACCCTGCTGCAGCTGCTGACCCGCGCCTGGCGCACCGACGGCGGAAAAATTCTGCTCAACGGCGAACCGCTGGAGGATTATGATGAAGCCACGCTGCGTCGGATGACCACGGTCGTCAGCCAGCGGGTGCATATCTTCAGCGATACGCTGCAGGAAAACCTGCGGCTGGCCGCGCCGGATGCCGACGACGCTCGCCTGAGCGAAGTGCTGCGGCAGGTGGGGCTGGATAAATTGCTGGACAGCGACGGCGGGCTGAACGCCTGGCTGGGCGAAGGCGGCCGACAGCTGTCCGGCGGCGAACAGCGCCGCCTGGGCATCGCCCGCGCGCTGCTGCACCCGGCCCCGCTGCTGCTGCTCGACGAACCGACTGAAGGGCTGGACGCCGAAACCGAGCAGCAGATCCTGGCGCTGCTGCGCCGGCATTGTCAGGGTAAAACGCTGATCCTGGTGACGCACCGTCTGTACGGCCTGGAGCATCTCGACCGCATTTGCGTAATGGACGACGGCCGGATTGTCGAACAGGGCGATCACGCCACCCTGATGCGCCGGCAGGGCCGCTATGCCCGCTTTCGCAACCGTATCAGCAACCTGGCGCCGTAATCGGCCCGTAGAGGACGCAGAGACCCCGTATGCGCATCGTGAAGCTTTCCCCACAGTCGCTGGCGTTCCCCTCGCCTGAAAGCGCCCTGCGCGACCCTAACGGCCTGCTGGCTATCGGCGGCGACCTGACGGCGCCGCGGCTGCTGGCGGCCTACGAGCGCGGCATCTTCCCCTGGTATTCGCCGGGGGAAGCCATCCTGTGGTGGTCGCCCGATCCGCGTGCGGTGCTGTTCCCGACAGAGTTTCATCTCAACCGCAGCCTGAAACGCTTTTTGCGCCACGATCCGTTTCGCATCACGCTCAATCACGACTTCGCCGCGGTGATCGCCGCCTGCGCCCACCGGCCGGATGAAGGCACCTGGATCGGCCCGGAGGTACAGCGCGCCTATCAGCATCTGCACCGCCTCGGCTACGCGCACTCGGTGGAGGTATGGCAGGATAATCAACTGGTCGGCGGCATGTATGGCGTGGCGCAGGGCGCGTTGTTCTGCGGCGAATCGATGTTCAGCCGCGTCACCAACGCCTCAAAATGCGCATTGATGGCCTTTTGCCGCCATTTTGCCGCTTATGGCGGGGAATTGATTGACTGCCAGGTGCTGAACGCTCACACTGCCCGCCTTGGCGCGCGTGAAATTCCGCGCCGTCAATTTTTGCAGCAGCTCAGCACCCTTCAACGGCGGCCTTTGGCGCCGGCGTGCTGGGAGCCGCAAGTCATATCCCCACAGCCGGCTGAACCGCCCTCTCCAGTAAACTAATTGGTGGAAACGGTGCAATGTTCACCGACACATCTTTACATAATGGGGGTTTTTCGGCATTATCTTGCCGGTTAAAAACTAAGGTAGTTAGACCTAGAGGATTCGATGGCCAAAGAAGACAATATTGAAATGCAGGGCACCGTTCTTGATACGCTGCCGAACACCATGTTCCGCGTTGAATTGGAAAACGGGCACGTGGTAACCGCACACATCTCCGGTAAAATGCGTAAAAACTATATCCGCATCCTGACGGGCGACAAAGTCACTGTAGAGCTGACCCCGTACGACCTGAGCAAAGGCCGCATTGTCTTCCGTAGCCGTTAATCGGCTCACCGCGCGCCACACGTTGGCGGCATCGAGGATGTAATCCCTCGGGAGCCCTTTCCGTTTACCCCCGCAGCGACGTTACACAACGGGTTGCAGGTGCGCAGGTAAACTGAGAGGGCTCACTCGTTTCTGTTGTACGGTGAATCTCACCCATAAAAAAAGCGATGCCGAAGCATCGCTTTTTCTTTGCCTGAAGGCGGCCTTAGTGCACCGCGCCCTCGTCCGCCTTGCGCTTGGCGGCGCTGAGGAAGTGGTAGGTCAGCTGTTTCTTGTCCTTGTCCAGCTCGACCTTCACGGAGCCGCCGTCCACCAGCGAGCCGAACAGCAGTTCGTTGGCCAACGGTTTCTTCAGATTTTCCTGCATGACGCGCGCCATCGGACGAGCGCCCATCGCGCGGTCGTAGCCCTTCACCGACAGCCAGTCGCGCGCTTCGTCGCTCACTTCCAGCGAGACGCCCTTCGCATCCAGCTGCGCCTGCAGTTCGACAATAAACTTGTCGACCACCTGCTGGATCACCTCGGTAGACAGATGGTTGAACCAGATGATGTTGTCCAGACGGTTGCGGAACTCCGGCGTAAACACCTTCTTGATCTCTTCCATCGCGTCAGTGCTGTTGTCCTGCTGCACCAGGCCGATCGACTTGCGTTCGGTTTCCCGCACCCCGGCGTTGGTGGTCATCACCAGGATCACGTTGCGGAAGTCCGCCTTGCGGCCGTTGTTGTCGGTCAGCGTGCCGTTGTCCATCACCTGCAGCAGCAGGTTGAACACGTCCGGGTGCGCCTTCTCGATCTCATCGAGCAGCACCACCGCATGCGGATGCTTGATCACCGCATCGGTCAGCAGCCCACCCTGATCGTAACCGACGTAGCCCGGAGGCGCGCCAATCAGACGGCTGACGGTATGCCGCTCCATGTACTCGGACATGTCGAAACGCAGCAGCTCGATATCCATCGCCTTGGCCAACTGTACGGTGACCTCGGTTTTCCCGACCCCGGTCGGCCCGGCGAACAGGAAGGAACCGACCGGCTTGCGCTCGTGGCCCAGGCCGGCGCGGCTCATCTTGATCGCTTCGGTCAGCGCTTCAATCGCCTGATCCTGGCCGAACACCAGCATCTTCAAGCGATCGCCCAGGTTTCTCAGCACGTCGCGATCGCTGGCCGACACGGTTTTCTCCGGGATACGAGCGATGCGCGCCACCACGGATTCGATATCGGCCACGTTGACGGTTTTCTTGCGCTTGCTGGCCGGCATCAACCGGCTGCGGGCGCCCGCCTCGTCGATCACGTCGATCGCCTTATCCGGCAGATGACGATCGTTGATGTATTTCACCGACAGCTCCACCGCGGCGCGGATCGCCTTGGCGGTATAACGCACGTCGTGGTGCGCTTCATACTTGGTCTTCAGGCCGTTGATGATCTGAACGGTCTCTTCCGCCGTCGGTTCGGTGATGTCAATCTTCTGGAAACGGCGCGCCAGGGCACGATCCTTTTCGAAGATGTTGCTGAACTCCTGGTAGGTGGTCGAGCCGATCACCCGGATCTTGCCGCTCGACAGCAGCGGTTTGATCAGGTTGGCGGCATCCACCTGCCCACCGGAAGCCGCGCCGGCGCCGATGATGGTGTGAATTTCATCGATGAACAGAATGCTGTTCTGATCCTGCTCCAGCTGCTTGAGCAGCGCCTTGAAGCGCTTCTCGAAGTCGCCGCGGTATTTGGTGCCGGCCAGCAGTGAACCGATGTCCAGCGAATACAGCGTGCAGTCCGCCATCACTTCCGGCACGTCGCCCTGCACGATACGCCAGGCCAGGCCCTCGGCGATGGCGGTCTTGCCGACGCCGGATTCGCCGACCAGCAGCGGGTTGTTTTTACGACGGCGGCACAGCACCTGAATCGCGCGCTCCAGCTCACGATCGCGGCCGATCAACGGATCGATGCCGCCCACACGGGCCAACTGATTGAGGTTGGTGGTGAAGTTTTCCATACGGTCTTCCCCTCCGGACTGCTCTTCGTTCACCGGGTTTTCCGCATTCGGCGCTTGGCCCGGCTCGTCTTTACGCGTGCCATGTGAAATGAAGTTCACCACGTCGAGACGGCTGACGTCGTGTTTGCGCAGCAGATAGGCCGCCTGCGACTCCTGCTCGCTGAAGATGGCCACCAACACGTTGGCGCCGGACACTTCGCTGCGGCCGGAAGATTGCACATGGAAGACCGCGCGCTGCAGCACGCGCTGGAAGCTGAGCGTCGGCTGAGTGTCACGCTCTTCTTCGCCGGCGGGCAGCGTCGGTGTGGTTTGTTCGATGAAGGCTTCCAGCTCCTGGCGCAACGCGGCCAGATCCACCGTACATGCCTCAAGCGCTTCTCGCGCGGCAGGGTTGCTCAGCAACGCCAGCAACAGGTGCTCCACGGTCATAAACTCGTGTCTGTGCTCACGCGCCCTGGCGAAAGCCATGTTGAGACTGAGTTCCAGTTCTTGATTGAGCATAAGCACCTCCCCAATAGATTGCCTTATTCAGGCTTTTTCCAGCGTACAAAGCAACGGATGCTCGTTCTCCCTTGCGTACCGGTTCACATGGACGACTTTGGTTTCCGCCACCTCGGCGGTAAAAACACCACAGATCGCCTTGCCTTGATAGTGGACCGTGAGCATCAGTTGCGTTGCGCGTTCAATATCATAAGAAAAGAACTTTTGCAGAACGTCAATCACAAATTCCATCGGTGTGTAATCGTCGTTGTTAAGTATAACTTTATACATAGACGGCGGTTTTACCGCATCGATTTGTTTTTCTTCGGCCAAGTGTTCAAAGTTTAGCCAGTCGTTGTTATTGCCCATCGCTGCTCATCTTCTCTGCTCTGCCCTCAGATATGGGGGCAGGTTTCGGTTATTCAAAGTGGGGATAGTTACTATTTTATCATCTTCGGCTTCGTCCCGCCGCACTGTAACGTGCGCAAAAAAACGGGCCAATTGTGACTGAATCGTGGCAATAGCGTTACCTGCTTCAAACTTTGGTGAACTGCTCCCCGCCGACAAAAGCCGATCCCTTGACGCCCCGATCATTTGCTCTAGAGTGTAAATTCGTGGCTGGTGGTCTTTTAACCACCCCTTGTCCACCCTGCTACCCGCCCACGGCGGGTGCGAAATCAGTTATTCATCTCACTTAAAATAGCGTTGCGAGGGATGTAAAAGCATGGAGACGGGTACTGTTAAATGGTTTAACAACGCCAAAGGTTTTGGCTTCATCTGCCCAGCCGGCGGCGGCGAAGATATTTTCGCGCATTATTCCACCATCAAGATGGATGGTTACAGAACGTTGAAGGCGGGCCAGCAGGTCAGCTTCGACGTGCATCAAGGGCCGAAAGGGAACCATGCCAGTCTTATTGTGCCGGTGGAAAGCGAGGCGCTGTCCTAAACGCTTCCGGCAAAGTCGCGCTGCACTGAGCGTGACTGCGATAAAAATGCCAGCCGCCGTGTGACTGGCATTTTTTATGCCTGTTACCTACTCGCGCGCCAGCGCATCGATCGGATTCAGCCGCGCGGCATTGCGCGCCGGCAGATAGCCGAACACCACGCCGATGCCGGTGGAACAGAGGAACGCGCTCAGCAACGCCGCTGGCGGGAAGCTGATCTGCCAGCCCGGCAATACCAGCTGCACCGCCAGGCCGATGGCGAACGACAGCGTAATCCCCAGCGCGCCCCCCACCAGGCAGACCAGAACCGCTTCGATCAGGAACTGCTGCAACACGTCGCCGGAACGGGCGCCCACCGCCATGCGGATGCCGATCTCGCGCGTGCGTTCGGTCACCGACACCAGCATGATATTCATCACGCCGATGCCGCCGACCACCAGCGAAATCACCGCCACCAGCGTCAGGAACAGCTGCAGCGTGCGGGTGGTTTTCTCGGCGGTTTGCACCAGGCTGTCCATGTTATAGGTGAAGAAGTCCTTCTTGCCGTGGCGCAGCGTCAACAGGCGCGACAGCTGCTGTTCCGCTTCCTTGCTGTCGTAGCCGTCGCGGATGCGCACGGTGATCGAGTCAAAATAATTGTTGCCCATCAATCGGTTGGCCATGGTGCTGTAAGGCACCCACACGTTCAGCGTCTTGCTGCTGCCGAACATCGACTGCTTCTCCTTGGCAACGCCGACCACCGTCGCCGGCATGTTGCCTACCAGGATCACCTCGCCCACCACGTTCTTCTGGTGCGGGAACAGCCGCCGCTGGGTATTGGCGTCGATCACCACCGTCTGCGCCTGCGACTGCACCTGCATCGAGTCGATGCCGACGCCCTGGGTAAAGCTCATGCCGTACACGCGGAAGAACTGCTCGCTGACGCCGTTGACGTTAGCCGCCGCGTCGACGTTGCCCAAGCGCAGCCGCATGCTGCTGCTGATGCTCGGCGACAGCGCGCTGATGTACGGCTGTTCGCGCAGCGCATCGAGATCGCCGTATTTCAACGATTGCCGGTAGGTCGGATCGTCATCGCCGAAGTCCTTGCCGGGATAGATATCGACGGTGTTGGTGCCGATGGATTTAATGTCCGCCAGCACCATCTGCTTGGCGGCGTCGCCGATCACCAGGATCGACACCACCGAGGCGATGCCGATAATGATGCCGAGCATGGTCAGCGCGGTGCGCATCTTGTTGGCCGCCATCGCACGCCAGGCCATCACCAGCGCCTCGCGGAAACGGCCGCCCACCTGCCGCCAGGAAGCCGCCGCCGCGGCCAGCGCCAGCGGCTTGGCCTGCGCATTCTCCTGCGGTGCCGGGCGCGAATCGGCGATAATCTCGCCGTCGCGGATCTCGATGATCCGCTCCGCCTGGCGCGCTACCGCCGGATCGTGGGTCACCAGGATCACCGTGTGGCCCTGGGCGCACAGCTGTTTGAGGATCGCCATCACCTCTTCGCCGGAGTGGCTGTCGAGCGCGCCGGTCGGTTCATCCGCCAGGATCACCTGCCCGCCGTTCATCAGCGCGCGGGCGATGCTGACGCGCTGCTGCTGGCCGCCGGAAAGCTGGCTCGGCCGGTAGTTGACGCGCTCCCCCAGCCCCAGACGCCGCAACAGCGCCTCCGCCCGCTCGCGCCGCGCCGCTTTGCCCAGCCCCGCGTACACCGCCGGCACTTCGACGTTGTGCGCCGCACTCAGGTGCGGCAGCAGATGATAGCGCTGAAAGATAAAGCCGAAATGCTCGCGCCGCAGCTGCGCCAGCGCATCGTCGCTCAGCGTCGCCACATCCTGCCCGGCCACCCGATACACGCCGGCGCTCGGCTTGTCCAGACAGCCGAGAATATTCATCAGCGTCGATTTGCCGGAGCCGGAGGCCCCCATGATCGCCACCATTTCACCGGCATCGATGCTCAGGCTGATCCCCTTCAGCACCTCCACCGTCTGCTCGCCGGAACGGTAGCTGCGGCGAATGCCGCTCAGCTGCAACAGCGCCGCCATCAGCCGGCCTCCACGCCGCCGCGGCTGACGATCACCTCATCGCCCGCCTCGAGGCCGCTGAGGATCTGCACGTCGATATTGTTGCGCAGGCCGATAGCCACCTCGCGCTTCTCTTCCTTGCCCTGCTTCAGCACCGAGACGTGGTAGCGATTGTCGGCGATCTGATCGCCCAGCGCCGCCAGCGGGATCACCAGCGCCTGCTCGACGCCGGCCAACTGAATATGCACCTGCGCCGTCATTTGCAAGCGCAGCAGCCTTTCCGGGTTGGGCACTTCGAAACGCGCATAATAGAAGATGGCGTTGTTGACCTTTTCCGGCGTCGGCTGAATGTCTTTCAGCACGCCGTCGAAGCGCCGGGTCGGATCGCCCAGCACCGTGAACCAGGCCTTCTGACCCGGCTTGAGGTTGATGACGTCGGCCTCCGACACCTGCGCCTTCACCAGCATGGTGCCGAGATCCGCCAGCGTCAGAATGTTCGGCGCCTGCTGCGCCGCGATCACCGTCTGGCCCTGCAGCGTGGTGATCTGCACCACGTCGCCATCCATCGGCGCCTCGATGCGGGTATAGGCCAGGTTGATCTTGGCGGTATCCAGGCTGGCCTGGTTCCGCGCGATCTGCGCATTGATGGTGCCCACCTGCGCCTTCTTCACCGCCAGCTGCGTCGCCGCCTGATCCAGATCCTGGCGCGACACCGCCTGCAGCTTGGCCAGCGCCTGGTTGCGCTGCAGCGTGACCGCCGCCAGCTGCTGTTCGGCCTGCGCCTGCAGCAGTTGCGCATGCAGTTCACGCAGCGTCGCCTCGCCTTCGCGGATGCTGTTCTGCGCCTGTTGCGGATCGATAACGCCCAGCAACTGGCCTTTCTTCACCTTGTCGCCGATCTCGACATACAGCTTTTCCAACTGCCCGCTGACCTGCGCGCCGACGTCAACCTTGCGCACCGCGTCCAGCTGGCCGGTCGCCAACACGTTCTGCTGCAGATCGCGTTTGCTGGCTTTCACCGTTTTGAAATCGGTTGGCGCCGGATGGCGAAAGTGCCAAACGGCCGCCGCGGCAAGCGCCGCAATGACCGCCAGAACGAGTATCCAGCGGCGTTTATGTCCTGTAAACCCTGTCAAAATTGACCTGCCTGTGCTTGTGAATATCAACCGCCCATTGCGGCGGCGGAGCTAAATTAGCACGCACCGTAGGGAATAACTAAACCTTAGCTCAACACAATGTGGAGACACGCCTGGTTACAGTTCAGCATTGAACTCCCGTTTAGTGAAGCCTTGATGAAATAGCGCCATTCAATACAGCCAAGGATTTCATCATGTCACAGCTCAGCTACCCACTCGCCTCCGCCCGGCCGCTTAACGGCTGGCAACTGATGGCGGCGCTGATCAATGGCGAAAAGGCGCCAAGCAACGCCTGGAAAAAGCCCGCGTTTCGCCTGAAGTTTCTCGGCCGTTCGCTGCTCAACTGGCGCACCACCAGCGGCCTGCTCAGCACCCTGGCCAGCAACCCGCTGCGGGAGGAGATCCTGAGCGCGCAGCCGAACCTGCCGTGCAAACTGCATCGCCCGTACCTGGCGGCCAACATGAGCAAGATCGAATGCCTGTTCGCCCTGCGCGATCATTACGATCTTATCGCACAGCGCATGCCGCTGAAGATGCGCCTCGGCCACCTCGGCCCGCAGCCTTTCGTGCTGGCCCGCGCGATGGGCAAAAACGGAGCGCCGATCGCGCTGGAACTGGCGGCGATCGACAAGCTGAATAAGGAAGGGGAAGCCACGCTGCTGCTGCGCAACGCCAACGGCGTGATGCTGGCGGAGATCACCTTTGCGCTGATGCATTATCAGCAGCAGCCGACGCTGTTCATCGGCGGCCTGCAGGGCGCAAACCATGAGGTGCCGCACGCCGAGATCCAGCACACCACCAAAGAGTGCCACGGCCTGTTCCCCAAACGGCTGGTGCTGGAAGGCATCTGCACGCTGGCGCGGCACCTCGGCATCCGCCAGATCGTGGCGGTCGGCAACGCCACCCATATCTATCAAAACTGGCGTTACCAGAGTAAGAAGAAGGACCAACTGCACGCCGATTACGATCAGTTCTGGCTGTCGATGGGCGCCAAACCGCTCGACAGCGGCTATTTCCTGCTGCCCGAGCGCATCGCCCGCAAGCCGATCGAAGAAGTTGCCAGCAAGAAGCGCGCCGAGTATCGCCGCCGCTATCAGCTGCTGGACGAGCTGGAACAGGGATTGGCGGCGCATTTCTGCGCCCGATAACGCCCGGCGGGCCGTCAGTCCGCCCGGCCGCGCGCCAGCCAGATCACCCGTGAGAACATTTTCTTCAGCAGCGGCGGCACCGAGTCCGTGCCCCATTCGCCGGCCTGCATCGCGACCTCGATCGCCAGATCCGGCTTCGACGAGTGGTGGACCGCTTTCAGGATCACCTTGCGCACCGGCATTTGCGCGTTGATCGGCACCGACGCCATCCGGTGATAGACCGGGCCGAACCCTTCGCGGAACATGAAGTGTTCCATGTCCGGCGCCGGCAGCGCGGTCAGCCGATCGCGTTCGTTGTCTTCATGATTGTCCAGCAGGCTGCGCACGGTATTGGCGTACTTTTTGCCCGCCTCGTCGCCGTCCACCAGCGCATGCCACTCGATGCCCATGCGGCGGGCGAAGCGCAGCAGCGGCTTCAGGCCGCACTGGGCGAACTCGATGACCCGCACCCCTTCCGCCTCGAAATGGTAGCCGCACTGGCGCGCCAGCTCGTTCAGCAGCCACACTTCGGTCTCGCCCTCCACCAGCAGCCAGCAGCGGGCGAACAGCGACGACGGCCGGTTGAAACGGATGTGAAACGCGATGCGCCGCCCGTCTTCGGCGCTCAGCCCGCGCGGCCCGAGACGGTAGGTCGCGACCCGCCCCGACTCGCGCACCAGCCGGCAGACGTGCTCCACCGGCACCAGCGACACCAGTTCGCTGGAGTTGGTGGTGGTGATGCGCTGCAGCGGCAGCTGATTGAGCAGCCCCCAGGCCACCGACAGCATAATCGGGTGCAGGCGAGTTTCCGGGTCTTCCACCAGCAGCAGCGGCCGTGCATGCGCATCCAGCTTAACGTCGCCCTTGGCCTGCAGCAGGGTGGAAAACATCCCCAGCAGGATCAGGCGCATGCTGCGGCTGTTCGGTTCGGCCACCATGCGGTTGATGCCGTCCAACGCACGCCAGGCATCCTGCTCCGGTTCGCCGCCGCGGCGGCGCGGCCGCGTCACCTGCGAACTTTGCTCGGCGAAGTAGTGCTCCAGCAGTTGCTGCATGGCCGCCAGCCCCTGACGCAGTTCGCCGTTGGTCAGCTTCTGCGGATTGCGCACCAGCTCGCGCGTCAGCTGATCCAACTGCTGCGCCAGCGCCTGGGTATCGGGTTTGCGTTCATCGCCGAGGCTGCTGGGGCGCAGGCGACGAATAAAGCGCGCGTCGCGCAGGCGCAATACCGGATGAATGCGGATGATGGCGTGGGCCAGCTGTTCGATATGGTGCAGTTGAAAGGCGTTGCCGTCGGCGTCGAGAAAACCGCGCCAGGTGCACACCGTGCCGTCGTCGGCCAGCTCGCCTTCGCAGCGGTAATGAATGCGGCTCAGGCCATCCTCGCCCTTGACCCACAGCGGCGTCAGGTGGCGATAGCGCGGCAGGTGCGCATGGCCGATGTCTTTTTCGCAGAAGGTGAACACCACCTGCAGGTGGCGCTCTTTGGCCGCCTCTTCTCCGGGCGGGAAATGGAAGTCGTGCGCCTCAAACCGATACAGCTTCTGCTCCGGCGCCAGCAGCAGCGTCAGCGCATCCAGCAGGCTGGATTTACCCCAGGCGTTTTCGCCGAGCAACAGCGTGTTGTCGTCCAGCATCAGGGACAGCCGGTTAATGCCGCGAAAACCTACAATTTCGATACGCTCCAAGAACATCCGCCGCCTCCCGTGCGCGCCGTCGCCTCGTCAATGAGGCAACCTTCACAGAGCATGGTCAAAAAACCCCTTGCAGGTCAAGCGGCCAACGTCAAATCTGCCGCTTTACTCCGGCCGGGCTTTTGGTTAGCGTGTGCTCCTCGCCGCCGTTCGGCGCGCGCCAAAACTCAAGGACACAAGCTGCACCATGTACTCAGGACTGTTGATTATTCTGTTACCGCTGATTGTCGGTTACCTCATTCCCTTACGCCATCGCCCGCTGCTGGTGCTGATCAACCGGCTGCTGAGCTGGATGGTGTACGTGATCCTGTTTTTCATGGGTATCAGCCTGGCGTTCATGGAAGATCTCAGCAGCAACCTGGTGCTGATCTTCCAATACAGCGCGGTGTTCTTCTTCTGCATTCTCTGCGCCAATCTGCTGTTGCTGGCGCTGCTGGAGCGGCGCATGCCGTGGCGCAGCAGCCATAAACAGGAAAAGCTGCCTTCGCGCGTGCACATGGCGCTGGAGTCGCTCAAGCTGTGCGGCGTGGTGCTCGGCGGCTTCCTGCTCGGCCTGACGCAGTGGCAATGGCTGCAGTTCGCCCATAAAGGCAGCGAATATGCGCTGATCTTCCTGCTGCTGTTGGTCGGCATTCAGCTGCGCAACAGCGGCATGACGCTGCGCCAGATCGTGCTCAACCGCCGCGGCACGCTGGTGGCGTTGGTGGTGACCGTCGCGTCGCTGGCCGGCGGCGCGCTGGCGGCGCAGCTGCTGGGGCTGCCGGTCAAGGCCGGGCTGGCGATGGCCTCCGGCTTCGGCTGGTACTCGCTGTCGGGCATTCTGATCACCGACGCCTACGGCCCGGTGATGGGCAGCGCCGCGTTCTTCAACGATCTGGCGCGCGAGCTGGTGGCGATCATGCTGATCCCGACGCTGGTGCGCCGCAGCCGCTCCACCGCCCTCGGCCTGTGCGGCGCCACCTCGATGGACTTCACCCTGCCGGTGCTGCAGCGCAGCGGCGGGCTGGACATGGTGCCCCCCGCCATCGTGCACGGCTTCCTGCTGAGCCTGCTGGCGCCGGTGCTGATCGCCCTGTTCTCCTGATCCTCTCCCCTGGGGGCCGCCCGGCCCCCAAAGCGTAATAATTCCCATCCGCACGGCAAAATTGCGCTAAATCAAACTTGCCCGCAGTAGTCGCACAAAAGCCTTTTGCAACCCCGATCGCCGATCTATGCTTTTAAACAAGCATTATAAATGCAACTTTAAAAATAAAAGGAAGCGACTATGTTCTGTGTGCAATGTGAACAAACCATCCGTACCCCGGCAGGCAACGGCTGCGCGTATGCTCAGGGCATGTGCGGCAAGACGGCGGAAACCTCCGATCTGCAGGATCTGCTGGTGGCGGCGCTACAGGGCCTCTCCGCCTGGGCACTGCAGGCGCGTTCGCTGGGCATCGTCGATCACGAGATCGACAGCTTCGCCCCGCGCGCCTTCTTCTCCACCCTGACCAACGTCAACTTCGACTCCCAGCGCATCATCGGCTACGCGCGCGAAACCCTGCTGCTGCGCGATTCGCTGGCTGCCCGTTGCCGGCTGCTGGATGCCGGCGTGCGCGTCGATCACCCGATGGCGGCGCTGCAGCTGGCCGGTGACGATATGCCTGCGCTGCTGCAACAGGCGGCGCAGTTTGCCCTCAACGGCGACAAGGCCGAGGTCGGCGACGACGTCCACGGTTTGCGCATGCTGTGCCTGTACGGCCTGAAAGGCGCCGCGGCCTATATGGAACACGCGCACGTGCTCGGCCAGTTCGACGAGCAGCTCTATGCCGACTACCACGCCTTTATGGCCTGGCTCGGCACTCGGCCGCGCGACGTCGACACCCTGCTGAACAACGCCATGGGCATCGGCAAGATGAACTTCAACGTGATGGCGATCCTCGATCGCGGCGAAACCCAGGCCTACGGCGATCCACAGCCCAGCGCGGTCAACGTGCGCCCGGTGGCCGGGAAAGCCATTCTGATCTCCGGCCACGATCTGAAAGATCTGCGCATGCTGCTCGAACAAACCGAAGGGCAAAACGTCAACGTCTACACCCACGGTGAAATGCTGCCGGCGCACGGCTATCCGGAGCTGAAAAAATTCAAGCATCTGGTGGGCAACTACGGCAGCGGCTGGCAGAACCAGCAGACGGAGTTCGCCAAATTCCCCGGCCCGATCGTGATGACCTCCAACTGCATCATCGATCCGAACGTCGGCAACTACGGCGATCGCATCTGGACCCGCAGCATCGTCGGCTGGCCGGGCGTCAACCATCTGGAGGGCGACGACTTCGGCGCCGTGATCCGCCAGGCGCAGGGCATGAACGGCTTCCCTTATACCGAGATCGAGCACCTGATCACCGTCGGCTTCGGCCGCCAGACGCTGCTGAACGCCGCCGACACGGTGATCGATCTGGTGTCGCAGAAAAAACTGCGCCACGTCTTCCTGGTCGGCGGCTGCGACGGCAGCCGCGACGAGCGCAGCTACTTCACCGACTTCGCCCGCAGCGTGCCGCAAGACTGCCTGATCATGACGCTGGCCTGCGGCAAGTACCGTTTCAACAAGCTGGACTTCGGCACGCTGGAAGGGCTGCCGCGCCTGCTGGACGTCGGCCAGTGCAACGACGCCTATTCCGCCATCATGCTGGCGGTCAAGCTGGCGGACACGCTCGGCTGCAGCGTCAACGAGCTGCCGCTCAGCCTGGTGCTGTCGTGGTTTGAACAGAAGGCGATCGTCATTCTGCTGACGCTGTTGTCGCTGGGGGTGAAAAACATCGTCACCGGCCCGACCGCGCCGGGCTTCCTGACCGACAACCTGATGGCGATCCTCAACGAGAAATTCGGCCTGCGTCCGATCACCACCGTCGAGCAGGATATCAACGCGCTGCTCGCCTGATGCCATTACGTTATGGGGCCGCCTGCGCCGGCCCCTTTGCTTTTTGAGGTGCCCCGATGACTCAACCCACTCCGCTTTGCCCGAACCGCATGCAGGTACATTCCATCCAGCGCGAAACCGCCGACGTCTGGACGCTGAACCTGATATGCGACGTTTTCTACCCTTATCAGGCGGGCCAGTTTGCGCTGGTCAGCATCCGCAACAGCGAGGAGACGCTGCGCGCCTATACGCTCTCTTCCTCGCCCGGCCAGAGCCGCTTTCTCAGCATCAGCGTGCGCTGCCTGCCGGACGGCGTCGGATCGCGTTGGCTGACGCAAGAGGTCAAGCCCGGCAACACGCTGTGGTTGTCCGACGCGCAGGGCGAGTTCAGCTGTGAGCGCCACCCGGCCGATCGTTATCTGATGCTGGCCGCCGGCTGCGGCGTGACGCCGATCGTCTCGATGTGCCGCTGGCTGACCGCCAACCGTCCGGCCTGCGATATCGCCGTGATCTTTAACGTGCGCACCCCCGCCGACACGATTTTCGCCGATCAGTGGCGCGCGCTGTGCGCCGCCCATCCGCAGCTGCGCCTGACGCTGATGGCCGAGCGGGATCTGCAACCCGGCTACCTCAGCGGCCGCATCGATGAGCAGACGCTGCGGCAGGCGGCGCCGGATATCGCCGAACGCACGGTGATGACCTGCGGCCCTGCGCCCTACATGGACCACGTGGAGCAGCTGTGCCGTCGGCTCGGCGTGCCGGCCGAGCGTTTCCATAAAGAGCAGTTCCACACGCCGGCGGCGCAGGCCGATGCCACCGAAGGGCTGACGCTGCGCGCCGCCCGCCCGCTGCGCGAATTCCGCGTGCCGGTCGGCAGCACGCTGCTGGCGGCGATGGAGGCCAATGCCCTGCCGGTCAACGCCGCCTGCCGCGCCGGGGTGTGCGGCTCGTGCAAAACCCGCATCCTCGAGGGCGACTACACCACCACCAGCACCATGACGCTGAGCGCAGAAGAGGTAGCTCAGGGCTACGTGCTGGCCTGCAGTTGCCAGCTGCGGGGCGACGTCACGCTGGCGTGATCCCCTGGCCCCATCGCCGCGATGGGGCATTTATCGGCAAGTTCCCCCCTCCCCGCCCGGTTACACTTTCCCCCGTCCTACGCTCTTTACCCTTCCTGACCGCATCTCGTCCACCGCCGGTAAGCTATGCTTGCAGTTGTTCTGCTGCCGCTCACCGGATCGAGTACACATCGTTTTTTAAACCATGTTTGGGGGAACCATGAAGCAAACCGTAGCCACACTGATCGCCAAAACGCTGGATCAAGCCGGCGTAAAACGCATTTGGGGCGTGACCGGCGATTCGCTCAACGGCCTTAGCGACAGCCTGCACCGCATGGGCACCATCGAATGGCTGGGCACCCGCCATGAAGAGGTGGCCGCCTTCGCCGCCGGCGCCGAAGCCCAGCTCACCGGCCAGTTGGCGGTGTGCGCCGGTTCCTGCGGCCCCGGCAACCTGCACCTGATCAACGGCCTGTTCGACTGCCACCGCAACCATGTGCCGGTGCTGGCGATCGCCGCGCACATTCCTTCCAGCGAAATCGGCAGCGGCTACTTCCAGGAAACGCATCCCCAGGAGCTGTTCCGCGAATGCAGCCACTATTGCGAGCTGGTTTCCAATCCGGAACAGCTGCCGCGCGTGCTGGAGATCGCCATGCGCAAGGCGATCCTCAACCGCGGCGTCTCGGTGGTGGTCTTGCCGGGCGACGTGGCGCTGCGCATGGCACCGGAAGACGCGACCCTGACCTGGCATACCCCGGCGCTGCCGCTGGTGCAGCCGCCGATGAGCGAGCTGAACAAGCTGGCGGAAACGCTGAACAAGGCGAAAAACATCACCCTGATGTGCGGCAGCGGCTGCGCCGGCGCGCACGATGAGGTGGTCAAGCTGGCCGAGCTGCTGCAGGCGCCGGTGGTGCACGCGCTGCGCGGCAAAGAGCATATCGAATGGGATAACCCTTACAGCGTCGGCATGACCGGGCTGATCGGCTTCTCCTCCGGCTACCACGCGATGATGAACGCCGACACGCTGGTGCTGCTCGGCACCCAGTTCCCCTACCGCGCGTTCTACCCCACCAACGCCAACATCATTCAGATCGACATCAACCCCGGCAGCATCGGCGCGCACTGCCCGGTCAACATGGCGCTGGTGGGCGATATCCACACCACCCTCGCCGCCCTGCTGCCGCAGCTGGAGCCCAAGCGCGACCGGGCGTTCCTCGACAAGGCGCTGGAGCATTACCGCAACGCGCGCAAGGATCTCGACGGGCTGGCGACCGCCAACGACGACCAACCGATCCACCCGCAGTATCTGGCGCAGCAGCTCAGCCGGTACGCCAGCGACGACGCCATCTTCACCTGCGACGTCGGCACGCCGACGGTGTGGGCCGCCCGCTACGTGAAAATGAACGGCAAGCGCCGCCTGCTCGGTTCGTTCAACCACGGTTCGATGGCCAACGCCATGCCGCAGGCGATCGGCGCCCAGGCCACCGCGCCGGATAAACAGGTGATCGCCATGTGCGGCGACGGCGGCTTCACCATGCTGATGGGGGATTTCCTGTCGCTGGCGCAGCTCAAGCTGCCGGTGAAAATCGTGGTGTTCAACAACAGCGTGCTGGGGTTCGTGGCGATGGAGATGAAGGCCGGCGGCTACCTGACCGACGGCACCGATCTGCATAACCCGGACTTCGCGGCGATCGCCAACGCCGCCGGCATCAAGGGCATCCGCGTGGAAAAAGCCTCGGAGCTGGACGTCGCGCTGCAGGAGATGTTGGCGCACCCCGGCCCGGCGCTGCTGGACGTGGTCACCGCCAAGCAAGAGCTGGCGATGCCGCCGCAGATCAAGTTCGAACAGGCGAAAGGCTTCAGCCTGTACATGCTGCGCGCCATCATCAACGGCCGTGGCGACGAAGTGGTCGAGCTGGCGAAAACCAACTGGCTGCGCTAAGCAAGCTGCCCCCCGGTGAAATAAGGGTATATGATGCCATGTACCCTTTTCCTCTCCCTTACATTCCAGGAACCCTATGCTTATCGATCTACGCAGCGACACCGTCACCCGCCCCAGCGCCGCCATGCGCCAGGCGATGGCTCAGGCAGAGGTCGGCGACGACGTCTACGGCGATGACCCGACGGTCAACGTGCTAGAGGCCGAGGCGGTGCGCCTGTCGGGCAAAGAGGCGGCGCTGTTTTTGCCCAGCGGCACCCAGGCCAACCTGGTGGCGCTGCTGAGCCACTGCCAGCGCGGCGACGAGTATCTGGTCGGCCAACAGGCGCACAACTATAAATACGAGGCCGGCGGCGCAGCGGTGCTGGGCAGCATCCAGCCGCAGCCGATCGAGGCCGACGCGGACGGCACGCTGCCGCTGGACAAGCTCGCCGCCGCCATCAAACCCGACGATATCCACTTCGCCCGCACCCGGCTGCTGAGCCTGGAAAACACCATCGGCGGCCGAGTCCTGCCGCAGGCCTACCTGCAGCAGGCGTGGCAGTTTACCCGCGAGCGGCAGCTGGCGCTGCATATCGACGGCGCGCGCATCTTCAACGCCGCCGTGGCGCTGAACCTGCCGCTGAAAGAAATCGTGCAATACTGCGACACCTTCACCATTTGCCTGTCGAAAGGGCTGGGCGCGCCGGTCGGGTCGCTGCTGTGCGGCAGCGAGGCCTTCATTCAGCGCGCGCTGCGCTGGCGCAAGATGACCGGCGGCGGGCTGCGTCAGGCCGGCATCCTGGCGGCGGCCGGCCTCTACGCGCTGGAGCATAACGTCGCGCGGCTGCGCGAAGACCATGACAACGCGGTCTGGCTGGAGCAACAGCTGCGGCAGATCGGCGTGGAGGTCGTCGAACCCGGCGCACAGACCAACGTGCTGTACCTGCGCCAACCGCCGGCGCTGGCGGCCAAATTCGGCCCGTGGATGCGCGAACGCGGCGTGCTGATCAGCAGCGGCCCGCTGACGCGCATTCTGACCCACCTCGACGTCAGCCGTCAGGATCTGCAGCGGGTGGTCGAGCTGTGGCGGGAGTTCCTCCAGCAGCACGCCTGATTTCCCCTCCCCGGCGCGCCGGGGAGCCCTTCACCGCCCGCCGATGGCCTCGACAAAGCGGCGGGTGATCTGCTGCGGGCGCGTAATGGCGCCGCCCACCACCACAGCATGCGCCCCCAGCGCCAGGCAGCGCGCGGCCATCGCCGGCGTTTCGACATTGCCCTCGGCGATGACCGGCACCGGCACCGCCGCCAGCACCGCACGCAGAAAGCCGAAATCGTCCTCCGCCAGTCGGGCGCCCCGGCTTTCGGCGGTATAGCCGTGCAGCGTGGTGCCCACGCAGTCGAACCCCAACCTGGCAGCCTCTTGCGCTTCTTCCACGGTGGCGATGTCTGCCATCAGCAGCAGCCGGGGATACCTGGCGCGGATCGCGGCAACCAGCGCCGCCAGCTGCAGCTCCCCTGGCCGCCGGTGGCCGGTAGCGTCCAATGCAATCATCTGCGGCGCCGCAGTCATCAGCTCATCGATTTCACGCAGGGTCGGCGTGATATAGACATCGCTACCGGCATAATCGCGCTTGATAATGCCGATCACCGGCAGCGCCACCGTGCGCAGGATGGCTTTAACGTCTTCGACGCCGTTGGCGCGGATCGCCGCCGCACCGCCTTGCTCGGCCGCCAGCGCCATGCGCGCCATGATAAAATCGCTGTGCAGCGGCTCGTCGTCCAGCGCCTGGCAAGACACCACCAGCCGGCCCTTAATCTGCTGCAAAATGGAAAGCGTCATAAATCCAACAACTCCTCGACTTCGTTTTTAATAATGGTCACGTGCGGGCCATAGATCACCTGAACGCCGTTGCCGCGAACGATCACTGCCCGCGCGCCGCTGGCCTTCAGCCCGCTTTCGTCCAGCAACCGACTCTGTTTTACCGTCACGCGCAGCCGCGTGGCGCAACAATCCAGTTCGACGATATTCTCTTTGCCGCCCAGCGCCGCCATCACCTGCTGCGAGCGTTCGGTGCCGGTCGTCACCGCTTCCGGCGTGGTTTCCACCTCGCGCCCCGGCGTTTTGAAATTGAAGCGCAGGATCAGGAAACGGAACGTGAAGTAGTACAGGAAGAACCAGGGCACCCCGACCAGCGGCACATACATCCAGTGGGTTTTCGCTTCGCCCTGCAACACGCCGAACAGCATGAAATCGATAAAACCGCCGGAGAACGTCTGGCCGATGGTGATATGCAGAATGTGCGCGATCGCGAACGCCAGGCCGTCGAACAGCGCGTGCACCACGTACAGCGCCGGCGCGATGAACAGGAACGAGAATTCGATAGGTTCGGTGATGCCGGTCAGGAAAGAGGTCAGCGCCGCCGACAGCAGCAGCCCGCCGACGCGTTTGCGGTTCTCCGGGCGCGCGCTTTGGTACATCGCCAGGCAGGCGCCGACCAGGCCGAACATCATGGTGATAAAGCGGCCGGACATGAAGCGCGCCGTGCCGATGTAGAACTGCTGCGTATTCGGGTCGGCCAACTGGGCGAAGAAAATGCGCTGCGTGCCTTCCACCAGCTGTCCGTTGATCACTTCGCTGCCGCCGAGCGCGGTAGTCCAGAACGGTAGGTAGAAGATGTGATGCAGGCCGAACGGCCCGAGCATGCGCAGCACGAAGCCGTAGATAAAGGTGCCGAGATAGCCGCTGGCGTCCACCAGCCCGCCCATGCCGAAGATCAGCCGTTGGAAAGGCGGCCACACCACGGTCATCAGGGCGCCGACCGCCATCGCCGCCAGCGAGCTGACGATCGGCACAAAGCGCGAGCCGCCGAAAAAGCCCAGGAACGGCGGCAGCGCTATCTTGTTGTAGCGGCCGTGCAGATACCAGGTCACCAGACCGATGACCACCCCGCCGAACACCCCGGTCTCCAGCGTCTGGATCCCGAGAATCGTTCCCTGCCCCACCGCGCCGGCGTTCTGCTCGGCCAGCGTGCCGTTGATTTTCAACAGCACATTGATGGTGGCGTTCATCACCAGGTAGGCGATCAGCGAGGCCAGCCCCGCCGTGCCCTTGTCGCTTTTGGCCAACCCCACCGCCACGCCGACCGCGAACAGGACCGCCAGGTTGGCGAACACGATGGCGCCGGCGCTGGCCATCACCGTAAATACGCTTTGCAGCCAGCCGACGTCGAGCCAGGGATACGCCTCGACGGTATTGGGGTTGGACAGCGCACCGCCGATCCCCAACAGCAGGCCGGCCGCCGGCAGCACGGCGATCGGCAACATGAACGATTTGCCGAACAGCTGGGCTTTTTCGAACCAGCCGCCGGAGCGCGACAATTCTGGTGTTGACATAAATTTTTCCCCGCTATCATTTTTATGATGAAAATTTTTACCACATTAAAATTAATTTAATGAAAATTTTATTCATAACGATGATCGGCTTCACAATCCGTCGATTTCGCTGGCGAGCGGCGGCGTCTTTCCGCCACAATAGAAACGGGAATACTCAGAAAGGTAACGTGATGAATACAGGCAACTTGTTATTGCGGCTGCGGCAGGATTTGGCGGGGTACAGCCCCACGCTGCAAAAGCTCGGCAACTATCTTCTTGCGCAGCCCTCCCGCGCCGTTTACCTGACCATCACCGAACTGGCGCGTGAAAGCGCCACCAGCGAAGCCAGCGTCACGCGGCTGTGCCGCCATCTGGGCTGTAAAGGCTATACCGAATTTAAAATGGCGCTGGCCCTCAGCCTACAACAAAGCCAGCCGGAGGCGGCGACGCGGCAAAGCGCGACGGAAAATTTGGTGGAAGAGAGCGTTCAGGCGCTGCGGGATACCGGCGCGCTGTTGGATCCGCAGGCGCTGCAACAGGCGGCGGACAGCCTGCAGCGTTGCGCTTCAGTGCAGATTTACGGCGTCGCCGCCAGCGCCATCATCGGCGATTTCCTGCACTACAAGCTGCTGCGCCTCGGCAAACCGGCGCAGCTGTTCAGCGACATGCACCGGGCGGCGATGAACGCCGCCTCGCTGAGTGAGCGGGATCTGCTGATCGTCATCTCCAGCTCCGGCTCCACCAAGGACGTGCTGCATGCGGTGGCATTGGCCAAAGGGCGCGGCGCACGCGTGATCGCCGTCAGCAACACCCAACGCAGCCCGCTGGCCAAGCTGGCGGATACGCTGCTGGTGGCGGCCAAACCGGAAGGGCCGCTGACCGCCGGCGCCCTGCCGGCCAAGGTCGGCGCCATGCTGCTGGTGGAGTTGATGATCGCCGAACTGGCTCGGCGCGATCCCGCCTACGCTCAGGCGATGCAGGCCACCGCCAGCGCCACCCTGCCGCTGCTGCTGTAATCAGAAGATCCAGCGGCCATAAACCCAGTACCACAGCCCCAGCACCGCCACCAGGTTGAGCGCCACGCTGAGGATGAACCAGGTTTTAAACGGCTGCTTCTGGGTTTTGTGGCGAAACAGCTGCTGTGCCGCCAGTGCGCCCAACCACCCGCCCAGCGCGCCGAACAGCAACAGCGTCGCCTCCGGCACCCGCCGCCACCCCTTGCGCGCCGCCAGCTTATCGCCGCCGTAGATCAGAAACGTCAGCAGGTTAGCCAGCAGCAACCACATCCACACCGGATGCAGCGAGAACAGGCTGGCGACCAGCGCCAGGCCCAGCAGGGCGTAACAAATCACATTGAGCTTCATGGCATCCGGTTTTTCGTTCGATAAAGGGCGCGTAGTGTGAACCTGCGCCACGATGGATGCAACCGGCTTATACCCATACAAAAAGTGCATTTAAACCCTGAATTTGGCATCCTGTCGTTCTGCCAATCCTCTACCGCACAAGGCGGCCCGATGACACCCCAACGCGTACTGGTTCTTGGAGCCAGCGGCTATATAGGCCAGAACCTGATCCCGCACCTGATCGAACAGGGGCACCAGATTACCGCCGCCGCGCGGCGCATCGAGTGGCTGCAGGAGCGGAACTGGCCGCAGGTCAACTGCCTGTATGCCGATCTGTACCGCCCGGAGACCCTGAGCGCGGCGCTGTGGGAGACAGATACGCTTTACTATCTGGTGCACGCTATGGGCGACGGCGACGATTTTATCGAGAAGGAGCGCCAGGCAGCGGAAAACCTGCGCGACGCGCTGCGCAATGCCGGCGTCAAACAGGTGATCTTCCTCGGCGCGCTGCAGCCGAACGACGACAGTTCGCCGCACCTGGCGGCCCGCCGCCTAACCGGCGAGATTTTGCGCCAGAGCGGCGTGCCGGTGACCGAACTGCGCGCCGGCATCATCGTCGGCCCCGGATCGGCGGCGTTCGAAGTGATGCGCGACATGGTCTATAACCTGCCGGTGCTGACGCCGCCGCGCTGGGTGCGCTCGAAGTCGTCGCCGGTGGCGCTGGAGAACCTGCTGGTTTATCTGGCCGACCTGCTGGCGCACCCGGCGCAGGAGCACCGCATCTTCGACGTTGCCGGGCCGGAGTACCTCAGCTACCAGGATATGTTCCAACGCTTTATCGCCCTCAGCGGCAAGCGGCGCTGGCTGATCCCGATCCCCTTGCCGACGCGGCTGATTTCGGTGTGGTTCATCAGCCTGATCACCTCGGTGCCGACGCCGATCGCCCGCGCGCTGATCCAGGGGCTGAAGCACGATCTGCCCGCTGACGGCCGGCCGCTGCAGGCGCTGATCCCGCAGCGGCTGCACACCTTCGATCAGGCGGTCGCCACCACGCTGCAGCGCGAACAGGAGGTGGTCGATTCCGCCGACTGGGGCTACGATCCGGCGGCGCGGGCCCGCTGGCGCCCCGGCTACGGTTACTATCCGAAACAGGCCGGTTGTTCACTGGACACCGCCGCCACCCGCGAGGCCCTATGGCAAACGGTGCAGCAGCTGGGGGGCGAAGAAGGCTATTTCTACGCCAATATTCTGTGGCGGATCCGCGCCCGCATGGACGACATGATCGGCAACGGCGTAGTCTATGGCCGCCCGGCGCGCGCGAGCCTGGCGCTGGGCGACGAGATCGACGGCTGGAAAGTCATCACGCTGAAACCGCTGCGGCAACTGGCGCTGCTGTTCGGCATGAAGGCGCCAGGGCTGGGGCGGCTGAGCTTCACCATTACCGATCACGGCGATCGCCGCACGCTGGACGTGCGCGCCTGGTGGCATCCGGCAGGCTTCAGCGGGCTGCTGTATTGGTTCGCCATGATGCCCGCGCATCTGTTCATTTTCCGCGGCATGGCGAAGCGCATCGCCGAACTTGCCGAGGGTCTGGACCGCCAACAGCGCTGAACGCCGTTCATTTGTCGATCAACCGCACAGTTTGCCGCTGTGCTTCGGGGCTTTCCGATTGCATAGCGCACGAAATCACGGAAGAATGGCATCTTATTTGCTGGGAGCGCCGCAAGCGCCCGCCGGTATTCCGATTTTGGGTGAGAATAGAGTCCGTTATGAAGGTATTGGTCACCGGTGCCACCAGTGGGTTAGGCCGTAACGCCGTCGAATATCTGCGCCGTCAGGGCATCAAAGTGCGCGCCACCGGCCGCAACCAGGCGATGGGCGGCCTGCTGGAAAAAATGGGCGCGGAGTTCATTCATGCCGATCTCACCAATCTGATCTCTTCGCAGGCCAAGGCGATGCTGACTGACGTCGACGTGCTGTGGCACTGCTCCAGCTTCACCTCGCCCTGGGGCACCGAAGAGGCCTTCGAACTGGCCAACGTCCGCGCCACCCGCCGCCTCGGCGAATGGGCGGCGGCCTACGGCGTGGCGCAGTTCATTCACATCTCTTCCCCGGCGATCTATTTCGATTACCACCATCACCGCAACGTGACCGAAGACTTTCGCCCGCAGCGCTACGCCAACGAGTTCGCGCGCAGCAAGGCCGCCGGCGAGCAGGTGATCCAGCAGCTGGCGCTGTCCAATCCGCAGACCCATTTCACCATTCTGCGCCCGCAGGGATTGTTCGGGCCGCACGACAAGGTGATGCTGCCGCGGCTGCTGCAGATGATCAAACGCTACGGCAACCTGCTGCTGCCGCGCGGCGGCGCGGCGATGGTGGACATGACCTACCTGGAGAATGCGGTGCACGCCATGTGGCTGGCGACGCTAAAAGAAGATACGCCGTCCGGCCGCGCCTATAACATCACCAACCAGCAGCCGCGCCCGCTTCGCACCGTGGTGCAGCAGCTGATCGACGATTTGGGCATGAAGTGCCATATCCGCTCCGTCCCCTATCCGATGCTCGACATGATGGCGCGCGGCATGGAGCGCCTCGGCAGCAAAAGCGAGAAGGAGCCGGTGCTGACCCACTACGGCGTCGCCAAACTCAATTTCGACCTCACGCTCGATACCACCCGCGCGCAGCAAGAACTGGGCTATCAGCCGATCGTCTCGCTGGAAGAAGGCATCGCGCGCACCGCCCGCTGGCTGAAAGATCACGGCAAGCTGCACGGCCTGTAATCAACGCGCCGCGCCGTACTTCACCAGCAGCGCATCGACAATCGCTTCACTCTCCGCATCCGGTTCGCCGCGCACATCGTCGGGCCGGAAGTGCATCTGAAACGCCGCCAGCACATTGCGCTGCTGCCGCGCATTCCACGACGGGTCGATCGCGTAGCCGTAACGCGCCAGCTTTTCGAGCAGCGGCGCCATCGCTACCGGCGCATGGCGATCGCGCCCCGCCAGCAAACGCTGCACGTCGCGTTCGTCCGGCCAGGCGCCGATGCCGGCCTGCGCCAGCTGCCGCCAGGGGAACAGCGGGCCGGGATCCTGTTTGCGCTGCGGCGCGATGTCGCTGTGCCCCACCACGTCCTGCGGCTGGATGCCATAGCGTTGGATGATGTCGCGGCTCAGCGGGACCAGCACGGCGATCTGCTCCGCCGTATAGGGCTGCCAGTGGGTGAACAGCATGCTGCGGGTGAAGCCCTTGTTGACGATTTCGATGCCGATCGAGGTGTCATTGAGGTTGCTGCGGCCGCGCCAGGCGCTGGCGCCGGCATGCCAGGCGCGCATCGCTTCCGGCACCAGGCGGAACACCGTCGGTTTACCGTGTTCGCGCTGCGGATGCGCCGGCAGCAGATAATGCGCGCTGACGTGTTCGTCGGTCAGCGTTTTCAGCGATGAGTGGAAGTCTTCCGCCGTGTAGTGCATCACCAGAAAGCGGATGCGTTGATCCGCGCCCTGCGCCTGATGCAGGGTTTCGAGCTGGTAAGCGCCGCGATCGACGAGCGTGTCCTGCTGCGGATTTTGGCATCCCGCCAGCAGCGCGGCGGCGATGATCCCTGGCCAAATTTTCACTTATCCTCCCTGTGATGTGATGACCTGATATAGCGTTAACGTTAATCAATAATCGCCACGGAAGCCACCGTCGGACAAAGTAAAACGCCCCGGACGCGCCAGGGCGTTGAGGAGTGGGATTAGCGGCTGGCTTTCACCGCGGTGCCGCTGACGGTCACCATCAGCATGCTGCCGTCTTTGCCAACGGTTTCATAATCGATATCGATGCCGACCACCGCGTTGGCGCCCAGCTCTTTCGCCTGATCTTCCAGTTCTTCGAACGCGATCAAGCGCGCCTTGCGCAGCTCTTTCTCATAAGCGCCCGAGCGGCCGCCGACGATATCGCGCACGCCGGCGAAGAAATCACGAAAGATGTTGGCGCCGAGGATCGCTTCGCCGGTGACCACGCCGCAGTATTCGGTGATGGTGAACCCTTCCAGGGTCGGGGTAGTTGAAAGCTGCATCAGAATTCCTTGTTTGATTAATTCAACGTATCTATGACCAGAAGATTAGCGTTATGTTCGCTTAATCAATGGCACGCAGTACGAATGCAAGGCCAAAAAACGCATTTATACTGTAAGCTATCGGTCTTCATGGTAGAGACTTTCACATAAGGTAATAAGATGAAAACAAAAACGATTGCGGCTGTTTTACCCTTAGCGCTGTTGCTGAGTGCCTGTACCACGGTGGAACCGGCATACAAGGATATCGGCACCCGCAGCGGCAGCTGTGTGGAAGGCGGCCCGGATACGGTCGCGCAAAAGTTCTATGACCTGCGCATCCAGCAGGGCGCCGGCCTGCCGGACAGCAACCGCCTGGCGCAGCTGCAGCCTTACCTGAGCAAAGTGCTGTATCAGGATCTGGTCAGCGCCGCCCAGAACCCGGGCAAGCATCGGATCACCGGCGACTTGTTCTCCGGCAATGCGCAGGGGCCAGGCAGCGCGTCCGTCGCCAGCGCCTCGACCATTCCTAACACCGATGCGAAAAACATCCCGCTGCGCGTCGACTTGAGCTACCAAAAAGACGCCAACAGCACCGTGAACTGGCAGGACGAAGTGCTGATGGTGCGCGAAGGCACCTGCTGGGTGGTTGATGATATTCGCTACCTGAATGTTCCAGCGCATGCCACCAACGGCAGCGTGCGCCAGGTGTTGGAAAACCAGTAACCCGCGATCCCCCGGCCGACGCGGGTTTGCCGCGTCGGCCATCCCCGCCTCCCGCCTGCCGCTCAGATTTCGTCCAATAGAAAAAATTTCGCTACCGATCTCACAGCCTGCGCCACAAATCCCCTCCCTCGGCTTGAGTCGCGGTATCTTGTGCTAATCTTTTACTGTCCCGCCGCACACTCATAAATTTTAACGCACAAAGATTGCATAAGTATTCTGTGGAAGTTAACATTTGCGGCATCAATGTCTATTCAATTCTGGCGCATGAGTATTCAACTTAACGGTATCAATTGCTATTACGGCGCTCACCAGGCGCTGTTTGACATCACGCTGGATTGTCCAGCCGGGGAAACCCTGGTGCTGCTTGGCCCAAGCGGCGCCGGGAAAAGTTCATTGCTGCGGGTGCTGAACCTGCTGGAAATGCCGCGTTCGGGCCAACTGCAGATCGCCGGCAACCAATTCGACTTCAAGCAGGCGCCTGGCGAGAAAGCCATTCGCGAACTGCGTCAAAATGTCGGCATGGTGTTCCAGCAATACAACCTGTGGCCTCACCTCACCGTGGTTCAGAACCTGATCGAAGCGCCTTGCCGCGTGCTGGGTCTGACCAAGGCTCAGGCGATGGAGCGCGCCGACAAGCTGCTCAAGCGTCTGCGCCTGACCGACTTCGCCGATCGCTTCCCGCTGCACCTTTCCGGCGGCCAGCAGCAGCGCGTAGCGATCGCCCGCGCCCTGATGATGGAACCGCAGGTGCTGCTGTTCGATGAACCGACCGCGGCGCTGGATCCGGAAATCACCGCTCAGATCGTCAGCATCATTCGCGAACTGGCCGGCACCGGCATCACGCAGGTGATCGTCACCCACGAAGTGGAAGTGGCGCGCAAGACCGCCAGCCGCGTGGTGTACATGGAAAACGGCCACGTGGTGGAGCAAGGCGACAGCAGCCACTTCACGCAGCCGCGGACCACCGAGTTTGCCAACTACTTATCACACTAACAATTAACTTGCTGTAATTTGGGGAGTTTGCGATGAAAAAACTAATAATCGCCGCCGTTCTGGCCGGCATCAGCGTTTCCGCCTCCGCAGCCGAAACCATCCGTTTCGCTACCGAAGCCTCCTATCCTCCATTTGAATTTATTGACGCCGGCAACAAGATTCAGGGTTTTGATGTCGATCTGGCCAACGCGCTGTGCAAAGAGATGCAGGCCGAGTGCACCTTCACCAACCAGGCGTTCGACAGCCTGATCCCAAGCCTTAAATTCAAGCGTTTCGATGCGGTGATGGCCGGCATGGACATTACGCCGGAACGTGAAAAGCAGGTGCTGTTCACCAAGCCGTACTACGATAACTCGGCGCTGTTCATCGCGCAGAAAGGCAAAATCGCCGACGTGGCGGCGCTGAAAGGCAAGAAAGTGGGCGTGCAAAACGGCACCACCCACCAGAAATACCTGACCGACAAGCACCCGGAAATCACCACCGTGCCTTACGACAGCTACCAGAACGCCATTTTGGATCTGAAGAACGGCCGCGTTGATGCGGTGTTCGGCGATACCGCGGTGGTCAACGAGTGGCTGAAGCAGAATGACGCGCTGGCGGCAGTGGGCACCAAAGTCACGGATAAAGACTACTTCGGCACCGGCCTCGGCATCGCGGTACGCCAGAAGAACACCGAGCTGCAGGGCAAGTTCAACGCCGCTCTGGACAAGATCAAGCAGGATGGGACCTATGAAACCATCTACAAAAAATGGTTCCAGCAGTAATACGCCCCGATGAATGAATTTCAACCTTTAGCAAGCGCCGCCGGCATGACCGTCGGCCTTGCCGTTTGCGCCCTGATCCTCGGGCTGATTCTGGCGATGCTGTTCGCCGTATGGGAATCGTCCCGCTGGAAAGCGGTCAGCTGGCTCGGCACCGCCTTGGTGACCGTGCTGCGCGGCCTGCCGGAAATCCTGGTGGTGCTGTTTATCTATTTCGGTTCGTCGCAGCTGCTGCTGATGCTCTCCGACGGCTTTACCCTCAACCTCGGTCTGTTCCAGCTGCCGATTCAGCTGGCGATCGACAATTTCGAAGTCAGCCCGTTCCTGTGCGGGGTGATCGCTCTGGCCCTGCTCTATTCCGCCTACGCCTCGCAGACGCTGCGCGGCGCGCTGAAAGCGGTGCCGCAGGGGCAGTGGGAGTCCGGCCAGGCGCTGGGGCTCGGCAAGGCGGCGATCTTCTTTCGCCTGATCATGCCGCAGATGTGGCGCCACGCCCTGCCCGGCCTCGGCAACCAGTGGCTGGTGCTGCTGAAAGACACCGCGCTGGTGTCGCTGATCAGCGTGAACGATCTGATGCTGCAAACCAAGAGCATCGCCACCCGCACACAAGAACCCTTTACCTGGTATGTGATCGCGGCGGCCATCTACCTGCTGGTGACGCTGTTCAGCCAATACGTCATCAAACGCATTGAGCTGCGCGCCACGCGCTTTGAGCGGGGGCCGGTCTGATGATTGAGTATTTGCCGGAAATCCTCAAAGGGTTGCACACCAGCCTGACGCTGACCGTCGCCGCGCTGATCGTCGCGCTGGTGCTGTCGCTGCTGCTGACGGTGATCCTGACGCTGAAAACGCCAATCCTGACGCCGCTGGTCAAGATCTACGTGACGCTGTTCACCGGCACGCCGTTGCTGGTGCAGATCTTCCTGATCTACTACGGCCCCGGCCAGTTCCCGGCGATCCGCGACTACCCGTGGCTGTGGAATCTGCTGTCGCAGCCTTGGTTGTGCGCGATGATAGCGCTGGCGCTGAACAGCGCGGCCTACACCACGCAACTGTTCTACGGCGCGGTGCGCGCCATTCCCGCCGGGCAATGGCAGTCGTGCGAAGCGCTGGGCATGTCGCGCCGGCAGACGCTGCGCATCCTGCTGCCGTTCGCCTTCAAGCGCGCGCTGTCGTCTTACTCCAACGAAGTGGTGCTGGTGTTCAAAAGCACCTCGCTGGCTTACACCATCACGCTGATGGAAGTGATGGGCTACAGCCAGCTGATGTACGGCCGCACTTACGACGTCATGGTGTTTGGCGCCGCAGGCCTGGTGTACCTGTGCGTCAACGGCCTGCTGACGCTGCTGATGCGGCTGGTGGAGCGCCGCGCGCTGGCGTTTGAGCGCCGCAACTGAGGCCGCCTCCCCTCATGAGCCCCGCCGTCGTGCGGGGCTTTTTTTACTCCTGATGCAATATTTAATCATTTTCATTGCATTTTAATTCACTCGATGGCAGGGTTATCAGCAGGTGTCCTCGCAAAAACCTCTGGCGATTACCAGTAAAAACAAACGATAGCGAAAAATCACTTTCAGGATCCAGACAGGAGCTCTACGCATGAAAAAACTGCTGCTTGCCGCGACGATGTTGGCCGGAATCACCTTTAACGCCACCGCGGCCGAGACCATCCGCTTCGCCGCCTCCGCCACCTACCCGCCGTTCGAATCGCTCGACGCCAATAACCAGATCGTCGGCTTCGATATCGATCTGGCCAACGCGCTGTGCAAGCAGATGCAGGCGCAGTGCACCTTCACCAACCAGGCGTTCGACAGCCTGATCGCCGCGCTGAAATTCAAGAAATACGATGCGGTGATTTCCGGTATGGATATCACGCCGGAGCGCAGCAAACAGGTCGCCTTCACCCAGCCTTACTACGCCAACTCGGCGATCGTGATCGCGCAAAAAGGCAAGTTCAGCTCGCTGGCGGATCTGAAAGGCAAAAAACTCGGCATGGAAAACGGCACCACCCACCAGAAATACATGCAGGACAAGCACCCGGAGATTAACACCGTCTCTTACGACAGCTACCAAAACGCCATTCTGGAGCTGAAAAACGGCCGTATCGACGGCGTGTTCGGCGACACCGCCGTGGTGAACGAGTGGCTGAAAACCAACCCGCAGCTGGCGCCGGTCGGCGAGCACATCACCGATGCGCAATACTTCGGCACCGGTCTCGGCATCGCTGTGCGCCCGGACAACCAGGCGCTGCTGGCCAAGCTGAACGCCGCGCTGGACGCCATCAAGGCCGACGGCACCTACAAGGCCATCAACGACAAGTGGTTCCCGCAGTAAGTTCGCATGTGGAGCCGCCATCCTTTGGCGGCTCCATCCGATTGCCACCCCATCCGGTTAGTGCTAAATTTGATACTGAATTTAGCATCAAGGATAACATCATGACGGTTCAACCCATTCTTGCCGATTCCGCAGTCAGCATCAGCGATTTTAAGAAATCGCCCAACGCCGCCCTTAAAGAGGCACAAGGGCAGCCGGTCGCCGTCCTGACCAACGGTAAGATTTCGGGATATTACGTCTCACCGGAAACCTGGGAGGCTATCGCGGAGTACCTGGAAGATATCGAACTCGCTGAAATCGTTCGTTCACGGATGAACGGCAAACGCATTAAGGTCAATTTGGATGACTTATAAGCTTGAATTCGAAGAACATGCGCTGAAGGAATTTAAAAAACTGTCCCCGGTGATCCGGGAACAGTTCAAAAAAAAGCTGGTATCGGTATTGGTTAATCCCCACGTCCCCGCCAACAAACTCGCCGGTTTGCCCGATTGCTACAAAATCAAACTCAGAGCATCAGGCTTTCGTTTGGTGTATCGCGTCATGGAAACGAAGATCGTGGTTCTGGTCCTGTCTGTGGGCAAACGCGAACATTCAGCGGCTTATACGGCTGCCAAAAAGCGCCTTTAACGCCGCACCAACAGCGTCAGCACTTCGTAGTGCGCGGTATGCGGGAACATGTCGAACAGCTGCACCCGTTCGATGCGGTACCCCGACAACATTTCGATATCTTTCGCCATGCTCTCGGCGTTGCAGCTGGAATAGAGAATATAGCCCGGCGCCATCCGGCTCAGGTAGTCGCACAGCGCCTGGCCGATGCCGCGCCGCGGCGGGTTGACCAGCACCAGCTGCGGCACCTGGCCTTCGGCGGTGGCGAAACGGGTGGAATCGAGCGCCTGAAAATCTACGTGCAACAACCCTAACCGCTGCGCCGACTGGCGCGCGCAGGCGATCGCTTCTGCGCTGATTTCGATGCCGGTCAGCCGCGTTTGCGGCTGCGCGCAGTGCAGGCCGAAACCGCCGACGCCGCAGAACAGATCCCACATGCTGTCGATACCCAGCGCGCGCACCCAGTCGCGGGCGGTGGCATACAGATCGGCGGCCACCTGCGGGTTGGTCTGGAAGAAGCTTTGCGGGCGGATGAACAGCGGCACCTGATTGAACCGTTCCTCCAGCGCCTGCTGTTCGGTCAGCGCAATCTCGCGCTCCCCTTCCATGATCGCCATGTGCACCGGCTGAATATTGGCGGAGATCACCTTGAGCTGCGGCAACTGCTGCTGCAGCCACGGCAGCGCGGCGCGCAGCTGCGCCAGCTTGGTTTCCGAGCGCAGCACGAAGCGCAGCATCACGCCGCCGTCGAGCGTGCTTTCGGTCAGCAGCAGGTACTTCAGCTCGCCGCGTTTGCGCGCCACGTTATACGGCGTCAGGCCCGCGCGGGCGATAAAGCTTTTCAGCACCGCGAACATCGGCGCAAAACCGGCAGGGTACAGCGGGCAGTCGCTCAGATCGGCCGGTGTGCCGTCGCGGTGCAGCATGCCGAGCAGCGGGCGCTCCACGCTGCCGCTGACCACCATCTTGGCTTTATTGCGAAATGCGCTCAGTTCCCCCGCCACCGGCTGCAGCCACTGCGCGACGTCGCGCCCGGCCAGCAGCGAGTGCAGGTGGTGCTGTTTGTCGGCCAGTTGCTGCGGATAGGGCTTTTCCAGCCACTGACAGGAACGGCAGGTGCCCGCCGTATACAAAGCGCAATGCATGAAGATTACCGTGAAGTTCAGGATGACGAATCAAGGGCGCAGAGTTTACCACTCCGCGCGCCTAAAATCTCACTTGCGCGCGGCGAAGAAGCGGCGGCTGGCGGTGGGAACAAACAGCAACGCCAGGATCACCGCGTCGGGGATCTTTTGCAGGATCAGAACGTGCAGGATTTGGCCGCTGGTTTCGCCTTCCACGGTGAACACCTCGGGGAAGACGCTGCCGATGGTGGCCAACAGCAGGTAAAGCACCACGATGCACTGGCAGGCTACATACCCCCAGCGCCCCCAGTTGCGACCGCGCATCACGGCAAAACCGCAGCTGATTTGCAGACACAGCAGCAGCAGGCCGGCCAGAAAGATAAAGGTAGAATCCCACGCCTGCGCGCTGGTGTTGACGAACTCCTGCGCGCCGTCGACGCCCAGCTCGCCCAGCAGCAGCACCACGCTGATACATTTGATCGCGACCATGGCGGTACCCGCCACCATCACCGGCACCGGCGCATCCGAAGTCGATCCCATTCCCTGCCCGCTTTTCAGCATGTCTGACATATCCGTATTCCGCTACGACGCGCCACCTATACAGGTGGCGCATGTAAAGTCAGGTAGTTAGTTGCAATACTTATTGATTGCAAAAATAGCAGGTTTGTTACGATTCAGCTACGGGCCGCCCGCTGCAATTCGCGCGATCGTTGTTTTTCCGAGCGCGCCATAAACCACCAGGCGATCAGGCCGAGAATGCCCACCACCAGCAGGATCAGGCTGGCCAACGCGTTAATTTCCGGGTTCACCCCCATGCGCACGCTGGAGAACACCAGCATCGGCAGCGTGGTGGCGCCCGGGCCGGAGACGAAGCTGGCGATCACCAGGTCGTCCAGCGACAGGGTGAACGCCAGCATCCAGCCGGAGATCAGCGCCGGCGCGATCATCGGCAAGGTAATGACGAAGAACACCTTCAGCGGCGGCGCCCCCAGGTCCATCGCCGCCTCTTCAATTGAGCGATCCACCTCGCGCAGGCGCGAGCTGATCACCACCGCCACGTAAGCGGTACAGAAGGTGACATGCGCCAGCCAGATGGTGAACATGCCGCGCTCCGACGGCCAGCCGAAGGCGTGCCCCATCGCCACGAACAGCAGCAGCAGCGACAGGCCGGTGATCACGTCCGGCATCACCAGCGGCGCAGTCAGCATAAACGCGAAGCCGGTCGAACCGCGAAAGCGGCCGAAGCGCACCATCACCACGGCGGCGATGGCCCCCAGTACCACCGCGGCGGTGGCGGAAGCGGCGGCGATGGTCAGGCTGAGCCCCACCGCGCTGATCATCGCCGAGTCGTGGAACAGTTCGGTATACCAGCGCGTGGACCAGCCGGCCCACACCGTCACCAGCTTGGAGCTATTGAAGGAGTAGATCACCAGCATCAGCATCGGCGCATACAGGAAGGTAAAACCGATCGTCAGGATGGCGATGCGCCACGGTGAACGCACTACCGGCAAGTTGTTCATGCCTGCCCCCCCATTTCCTTGTTCTGGTGTTTGTGGAACCACAAAATTGGCACGATCAACAGCAGCAGCATGATGGTGGCGACCGCCGAGGCCACCGGCCAGTCGCGGTTATTGAAGAACTCCTGCCACAGCACGCGGCCGATCATGATGCTGTCCGGCCCACCGAGCAGTTCCGGGATCACGAACTCCCCCACCGCCGGAATGAACACCAGCATCGAACCGGCGATGATACCGCCGCGCGTTAGCGGCACGATCACGCTGAAGAAAGTTTTCAGCGGCCGGGCGCCCAGATCCAGCGACGCCTCCACCAGCGAGTAATCCAGCCGGATCAGCGCCGTGTAGATCGGCAGCACCATAAACGGCAGATAGGAATAAACGATGCCGATATACACCGCCAGGTTGGTGTGCAGGATCACCAGCGGCTGATCGATGACACCTAGCCACATCAGGAAGTTATTAAGAATGCCGTTGTTTTTCAGAATGCCCATCCAGGCATAGACGCGGATCAGGAACGAGGTCCAGGAAGGCAGGATCACCAGCAGCAGCAGAATGTTGCGGGTTGACGCCTTGCTGTGAGCCACCGCCCAGGCCAGCGGATAACCGATGATCAGGCAGCACAGCGTCGAGACCGCCGCCACGCGCAGCGACTGCAGGTAGGCGTCGATATACAGCGGATCGTCGGTCAGCTGCAGGTAGTTGGCAAAGTTGAGCGCGATGTTCAGCTTGCCGTCCACCCAGCTCATCAGCTCGGTGTAAGGCGGCACCGCCAGCGCCAGCTCCGCCAGGCTGATCTTGAACACGATCAGGAACGGCAGCATGAACAGCAGCGTCAGCCATAAATACGGCAGCGCGATCACCAGCTTGCGGCCGTGAGCCATCAGCAGGCGGTGGAACAGCGCCTTGAGGGTGCCGGGCGTTTTGGCCGGCGGTTCCGGCGTGCGTTCAGAAAGCAGGGTCATACGGGTTACTCCTCACCGGCTCCACTACACCGTCAACACTACGCAGCTGTCGGTTTCCCAGCACAGACGCACTTCATCGCCCCAGGTCGGCATCCCCTTGCGGAAACGGTGGCCGTTTTGCAGCTGGGCGCTGATAATCTGCCCGCTGTGCAGCTTCACGTGATAAATGGACAGATCGCCCAGGTAGGAAATATGCGCCACTTCTCCCACCGCGAAGTTGCAGCCGTCTTCCGGCACCTGTTCGCACAGCAGGATCTTTTCCGGCCGCAGCGCCACCTGGATCGGCACGCCGTCCACCACCGAGGCGTCCGGATCGACTTTGATCGCATGGCGCAACCCGGGGCTTTGCAGGATCAGCGCATCGTCGTGGCGCTCTTGCAATACGCAGTCGAAGACGTTGACCGAGCCGATAAATTCGGCGCTGAAGCGGCTGTTCGGATGCTCGTAGATCTCTTCCGGCTCGCCGATCTGCACGAACTTGCCGCGGTTCATGATGGCGATGCGCCCCGCCATGGTCATCGCCTCTTCCTGATCGTGCGTCACCATCACGCAGGTGACGCCGACGCGCTCGAGAATGTCGGTCACTTCCAACTGCATGCGATCGCGCAGTTTCTTGTCCAGCGCGCCCATCGGCTCATCCAGCAGCAGCAGCTTCGGCCGCTTGGCCAGGCTGCGCGCCAGCGCCACCCGCTGCCGCTGGCCGCCGGAAAGCTGGTGCGGCTTGCGTTTGGCGTACTCTTGCATGTGCACCAGCGCCAGCATTTCCGCCACCCGCTCGGCGATCGCCGCCCGTGGCATTTTGTCCTGTTTCAGGCCGAAGGCGATGTTCTGCTCCACCGTCATGTGCGGGAACAGCGCGTAGGACTGAAACATCATGTTGATCGGCCGCTGGTACGGCGGCACGTGCGACATATCCTGCCCATCGAGCACGATCTGCCCTTCCGAGGGCTGCTCGAAACCGGCCAGCATGCGCAGCAAGGTGGACTTACCGCAGCCGGACGGGCCGAGCAGCGCAAAGATCTCGCCCTTGTAGATGGTAAGGCTGACGTCTTCGACCGCGTTCTGCCCGTCGAAGGTTTTGGTGAGGTTACGGATTTCCAGCAGAGGGGTGAAAACCTTCTGCGACTTGGCTTGAGGACGAGGGATGGCGTCGTTCAATCGGGGTGCTCTCCGGCGTAAAGCGGCACAAAACCACGGCGAGCGCCGTGGCCCAAAACGGCAATGCAGGCGGGGAGCGCCCCCCTGCCGGTTTACCGACGATCGGGGGATATCCCCCATCATCACTTCCCGCTTTTAACTTTAGTCCATGCGCGGGTAATGACACGGTCCAGCTTCGGCGACTGTACGTTAAGCGTGAACAGCTTGGCGCGCAGATCGGCCGGCGGATAGACGTTCGGGTTATTGCGCACCTCAGCCTTCACCAGCGGCGTGGAGTCCTTCACCGCATTGGCGTAATAGACATAGTTGCTGATGCCCGCCATCACGTCAGGTTTCATCAGGAAGTTCAGGAACTGGTAGGCGGCGTCTTTGTTCTTGGCGTCCGCCGGCATGGCGAACATGTCAAAGTAGGTCAGCGCCCCTTCTTTCGGGATCGCGTAGGCCACGTTCACGCCGTTCTTCGCCTCTTTGGCGCGATTGGCCGCCTGCATCACGTCGCCCGACCAGCCGATCGCCACGCAGATATCACCGTTCGCCAGATCGTTGATGTATTGAGACGAGTGGAAGTAACGGATGTTCGGCCGCAGCTTCAACAGCAGATCGTTAGCCGCGCCGGTATAGTCCGCCGCGTTGGTGCTGTTGGGATCTTTGCCCAGGTAGTGCAGCACGGTGGCGTAGACCTCGCTCGGCGCATCGAGGAAGGAGACGCCGCAGCTTTTCAGCTTCTCGAGGTTTTCCGGCTTGAGGATCAGATCCCAGCTGTCGACCGGCGCGTCTTTGCCCAATGCCGCCTTCACCTTGTCGACATTGTAGCCGATGCCGGTGGTCACCATCAGGTAAGGGATGCCGTATTTGTTGTCCTTGTCATTGTGCGCCACCAGCTTCAGCATCTCGGGATCGAGATTCTTGTAGTTGGGCATTTTGCTCTTGTCGAGCGGCTCGAAGATGCCGGCCTGCGACTGGCGCTCGAGGAAGTTGGATGAAGGAACCACCAGATCATAACCGGTGCTGCCCGCCATCAGTTTGCCTTCCAACACTTCGTTGGAGTCAAAGACGTCGTACACCACCTTGATGCCGGTTTCTTTCTGGAATTTGGCCAGGGTATCCGGCGCGATATAGTCGGACCAGTTATACACGTGCAGCGTTTTCTCTTCGGCTGACGCCGTGACGGACGCGGCCATCAACAGGCCGGCAACCACACCCGATAACCACTTTTTACGTTGGGTGACCATCCGTAACTTCCTCCAAAACAGGGTGAATCATAGAATTGAACTTGTATCTGCAGCGATACAAAACCTTTCCTGATCGAGCGCAATCGTTGCAACCGCGAACTGAATGGCTATGCATATGATTGCATGCGCCTTTTTTCACTGCCCTGCTCGCGTGGCCACAAGGGAAATCGCAAGCCCTTTGCAGAATCAGCAGCATAGCCGCTGCCATCGCAACCCGCCAGCCCCCAGGGTAAAAAACGCCTTTTATCGATTTTTTATGCAGTTTTTCTCTATGTGATACGCCATTAACGGCACAAAAGGCGAGAAAGATCGGGCGGCAAAGGCCAAAGTGCAGAATATTTTATTGCGGAGGGGAATAACGGCAGCATGCCGCCGGAGCGACGGCATGCTTAAGGTACGACGAGGATCAGTGCAGCATCGGCTGACGCACGGCGCCAGCGGGGATCTCTTCTTCATCACCCATAAACAGCAGATCGTTCGCCCGCGCCTCGAGGATCACCATCGAGACCTGCTCTTCGCCCTGCTGCATGAAGTGGGTAAACTGCTCGTAGGTGATGCCGACCGCCACGCTCAACGACTGGCAGACGATCAGCTTCGGCAGGTTGTCGTCCTGAATGTCGACGAACGCCTTGATGGTCAGCGAACTGGCGTTGATCTGGCTCAGGTCCGCCACCAACGGGATCAGCGCGGTCGGCTTCACCTCGGCCAGCGCGGAAAACAGAATGACGTTGTCCACCAGATCTATCTTGGCGTCGAACACGCCGTCGAAGTTCTGCATGTGCGGCAGGTGCAGCGCCTGGCAGGAATCGCACTCAAAGAAAGAGATGCCCGACTGATCCAGCCAGCGCCGCAACAGCGCCAAATCGGGGACAATGAGTGAATCCATAATAACCAGCCTCACAATATTCAATACGCGAAAAGGCGCATAGCTTACGGAATATTCACCCGATACGCCACGATCAATACGGCTTAATTCACTAATTCAGATATTGCACGGCGGGAAAAGCGCGCCCCCGCCCCGTCAACCGCCGGATTTCAGGCGAAAGCCCGGCCGGCCGCGCTGCTCGATGTATTCGATCATCATGCCGGCGATGTCCAGCCCGGTGGTGGTTTCCACGCCTTCGAGCCCCGGCGACGCGTTGACTTCCATCACCAGCGGGCCGCGCTCGGCGCGCAGGATATCCACCCCGGCGACGTCCAGCCCCAGCGTACTGGCCGCTTTCACCGCGATCGCCCGCTCCCTGGCGGTGATGGTCACCTTGCGGGCGGTGCCGCCGCGGTGCAGGTTGGAGCGAAACTCGCCCGGCTTGGCCTGCCGTTCGATGGCGGCCACCACCCGGCCGCCGACCACCAAACAGCGCACGTCGCGCCCCTGCGCTTCACGCACGTATTCCTGCACCAGGATGTGGGCGTTCAGCCCGCGAAAGGCGTCGATCACGCTTTCCGCCGCCTGGCGGGTTTCCGCCAGCACCACGCCGATGCCCTGCGTGCCTTCCACCAGCTTGACCACCAACGGCGCGCCGCCGACCAGCTCGATCAGATCGCCGGTATCGTCCGGCGAATGGGCAAAGCCGGTAATCGGCAGATCGATGCCCTGCCGCGCCAGCAGCTGCAGCGAACGCAGCTTGTCGCGGGCGCGGGTAATGGCCACGGATTCGTTTAGCGGGTAGCTGCCGAGCAGCTCGAACTGGCGCAGCACCGCCGTGCCGTAAAAGGTGATGGCGGAGCCGATGCGCGGGATCACCGCATCGTAACGCTCCAGTTGGCGGCCGCGATAATGAATGGTCGGCGCCGCCGGATTGATGTTCATGTAGCAGGAGAGCGGATCGATGATATCGATGCTGTGCCCGCGATCTTCCGCCGCTTCACGCAGCCGCTTGCATGAGTAGAGCGTTCCGTCGCGAGAAAGAATGGCAATTTTCACTCGTCACCCCAAAGGCCAACGCCTGCCCGGCAGGCGGGTTAGCGGCCGCGGCGCTCAGGCGCGCGGATCGCTGTCCTGATTATCTTTCGATTGCGGTTTGCGGCGATCGTTTTCCGGCGGCAACCCGCCGCGCATCAGCGGCCCAAAGCCCTGCACCACGCGCCACACCAGAAACGCCGCCGCCGGCACCATCAGCGCCACGCCGAGGAAAATCATGCCGACCGCCGCCTGCTGCGAAGCCAGCCAGCCCGGCAGCTGCAGGTGCCCGTGAATGCTGAGGTAGGCCAGCACCAGCATCACGATGCCCAGCCCTTCCAACACCAGCACCGGGCGCGGTAAGTCACCGAATGAACGCATATTTTTCTTCTCCAGAAGGTCTGCCTCCAGTGTAGTGAATTCCCGTCGGCGGCGACAGTCCCGGCAGACTAATTGGTTACATGAATCAAACTAACAGGTAATTCCTGCTTTTTTTTCGCCGTCTCAACGGGCATAGTAGGCGCCATCTGACGCAGGTAATGACTTTTTCGGTGACGGGATGTCGTTGCGGTAGCGAACAATTTATTGAAAATCCAATTAAGGAGCGTTGCATGTTTGCAGTAATCTTCGGGCGTCCTGGCTGTCCTTATTGTGTCCGCGCTAAAGAACTGGCGGAAAAACTGACTGAAGAACGCGACGATTTCAACTTCCGTTACGTTGACATCCACGCGGAAGGCATCACCAAGGCCGATCTGGAAAAAACCGTCGGCAAACCGGTTGAAACCGTGCCGCAGATCTTCCTGGATGAGAAGCACATCGGCGGTTGCACCGATTTCGAAGCTTACGCCAAAGAACACCTGAACCTGTTCCAGTAAGTTTTTGAACGACAAAGACAAAAAAGGCGCTTAACGCGCCTTTTTTTATTGCCGCTGCCGCCGGTGCAGCTGCTGCAGCGTCTGCAACAGGCCGAGGGCGAACAGCATCAGCATCGCGCCGAACACGCACCAGAACACCGCGCTGGTGGCGTACGCCAGTTCCTGCCAGAACGAAGAGGACGGCGTCAGCCAGAAATGGCGGATCAACAGGCACAGCGGCAGCGCATACAGCGCGCCGAGCAGCGGGCAAAGCAGCCGCTTGCGGCTCGACAGATAGCTGGCGATCGCACCGGGGATCACAAACAGCAGCAGGCCGGTTTCGCCGTGGTGCTCATGATCGGTGCTGCCGAACAGGCCGGTTTGCTGGCCGAGAAACACCAGGCTGAACAACAGAAAACAGCTGAGAATGCCCAGCCAATATCTATAACTCGTCATGCGAATTCTCCCCCGCCCAATTACCGCATCAATAGAAATCGGCCCGCTCACCCACGCGGTGACGCTGAACCGAATTTTTTCCTTGGTCAAAAGAGAGTTAAATGCGCACGGCGGCGCAGGAAATCAGCTTTCTGTGCTGGCTGTCATCGGTCATAGCGTCTAGAATGAACGCCGCCGAACGATGGTTCGCTTTGCCTTACGCTGGTGGTGATTTATGACGTCGTTTTAAGGCTGAATTTATCTCTTATAGTCATCTATATCAAGCACTTACTGGTAAACAATAAGTTATCCTCCGTGAACATAAACGTCGCTAGTTTGTTAAACGGTAACTACATTCTGTTACTGTTCGTGGTACTCGCACTGGGGCTGTGCCTCGGTAAACTCCGTCTGGGCTCCGTCCAACTCGGTAATTCCATTGGCGTTTTGGTGGTTTCGCTGCTGCTCGGCCAGCAACACTTCGCCATTAACACCGAGGCGCTGAATCTCGGCTTTATGCTGTTTATTTTCTGCGTCGGCGTGGAAGCCGGGCCCAACTTTTTCTCGATTTTCTTCCGCGACGGCAAAAACTACCTGATGCTGGCGCTGGTGATGGTCGGCTCGGCGATGGTGATCGCCATCGGTCTCGGCAAACTGTTCCACTGGGACATCGGCCTGACCGCCGGCATGCTGGCCGGCTCGATGACCTCGACGCCGGTGCTGGTGGGCGCCGGCGACACGCTGCGCAACACCATCGTCAACGGCCCGGCGCTGCTGGCGGCGCAGGATCATCTGAGCCTTGGCTACGCCCTCACCTACCTGATCGGTCTGGTCAGCCTGATCTTCGGCGCGCGCTACCTGCCGAAGCTGCAGCACCAGGACCTGTCCACCTCTGCCCAGCAGATCGCCCGCGAACGCGGCCTGGACACCGACAGCCAGCGCAAGGTCTACCTGCCGGTGATCCGCGCCTACCGCGTCGGCCCCGAACTGGTGGCCTGGGCCGACGGCAAGAACCTGCGCGAACTGGGCATCTACCGCCAGACCGGCTGTTACATCGAACGCATCCGCCGCAACGGCATTCTGGCCAACCCGGACGGTGACGCGGTGCTGCAGGTGGGCGACGAGATCTCGCTGGTCGGCTACCCGGACGCCCACGCGCGGCTGGATCCGAGCTTCCGCAACGGCAAGGAAGTGTTCGATCGCGATCTGCTCGACATGCGCATCGTCACCGAAGAGATCGTGGTGAAGAACAGCAACGCGGTGAACAAGCGCCTGAGCCAGCTGAAGCTGACCGACCACGGCTGCTTCCTCAACCGCGTGATCCGCAGCCAGATCGAAATGCCGATCGACGACAGCATCGTGCTTAACAAGGGCGACGTGCTGCAGGTGAGCGGCGACGCGCGCCGGGTGAAGAGCGTGGCGGAGAAGATTGGCTTTATCTCGATCCACAGCCAAGTGACCGACCTGCTGGCGTTCTGCGCCTTCTTCATCATCGGCCTGCTGATCGGCCAGATCACCATTCAGTTCAGTAACTTCTCGTTCGGCATCGGCAACGCCGCCGGCCTGCTGATGTCCGGCATCATGCTCGGCTTCCTGCGCGCCAACCACCCGACCTTCGGCTACATTCCGCAGGGCGCGCTGAACATGGTGAAAGAATTCGGCCTGATGGTGTTTATGGCGGGCGTGGGCCTGAGCGCCGGCGCCGGCATCGGCCACAGCCTGGGCGCGGTCGGCGGCCAGATGCTGATCGCCGGGCTGATCGTCAGCCTGGTGCCGGTGATTATCTGCTTCCTGTTCGGCGCCTACGTGCTGCGCATGAACCGCGCCCTGCTGTTCGGCGCCATCATGGGCGCCCGCACCTGTGCGCCGGCGATGGAGATCATCAGCGACACCGCGCGCAGCAACATCCCGGCGCTGGGCTATGCCGGCACCTACGCCATCGCTAACGTGCTGTTAACGCTGGCGGGTTCACTTATCGTGGTGCTATGGCCAGGGATACTCGGCTGATCGATTAGCGGGAGAGATGGATCGGCGATAAAAATATTTTGATTTTTTTGTCGCCGGCCAGAACTTTCGTTGGGGGCCGCAGTCTGAATTAGTGCCACTGCTTTTCTTTGATGTCCCCATTTTGTGGAGCCCGATAATCCCGCCTTTTAGGTTCAAGATTATCGGGTTTTTTGTTGCCTTTAAAAAATATCATTACTAAACAAGTAGCTACAAGCTGGGCTGTTATCCTATGGCGATAAAGTGGCGACACAACTTCAACAACCTGCTTTATGATCAATCTGTTGCCTCCCCCCTTACCTCTCTAGTAACATGTACTCGTCCTTAACAAAAATGCAAAAGGAGGATTTCTTGACCCAATTTTTGCACACTGCTTTAGATTTTTAGTTCGGCCTAAAATTATACGGTAGTTGGCTTTTAGCTGTAAAAAGCGGTAATGGACAGATGCATGAGTGAGGAAAATTGAACCGGGCGCTAGATCAGTGACGATACTTTAGTCCTACTGACGAATGAAGGCTGCCGACTTTGTGTTCCCGCTAACCCCAAGTAGAGAGAGTCATCTACCACTGATATTCTATGACTCGCACCGAACTTTTGCATCACCCCAAATTATTTGTATGAGGCATTCCGAACTTGTAGTAATTTCGGACGGGGGTTCAAATCCCCCCAGCTCCACCAAACAAAACAAGGGGTTACGTGCAAGCGCAGCCCCTTTTCTTTGTCTGTGGCGGCAAAATGGCGGCAGACAAGACTTCCCTGATGGAGGGTATAATGAGACGAGAGATCCCTCAGCCCATTATTGATGTCGTCGCTGAGTACATGTCAGAAGTTGAAACACATGATCGCCTAGATAGTCTGTTTGACTATGTTGGTGCCCCTGGTGAACCGCCGGATCAACCAAAGAAATCCAAATCATTAGCATGGCTGAGACGTATAAATAAACAATGTGATGAACCTTTAGCTCTTTTAGGCAAGCTCATTGAAAAATACATGGATGCAGAACGTCCTGATAATTCAAATAATATCTGGGACAAAGAGCTAAAAGAATTTGTCGAGTCTATGCATAAGCATCTTGAAAAGTATGGACTTAAGTATATGACAGGTGGCTTTATAGTAGATGGTTCATCAATAACTTCATTATCTCTTCGTGATGCAATAAAAAAGCGTGATATTCCAGCTGTCGAAAATGAGTTCTCTCGAGCTATTAAAAATTTACATTCAGACCCTCGAGAGGCTGTTTCCGCAGCATGTAATATAATGGAGTCAACTTTTAAAATTTACATTGCTGATGAAGGGATCACACCCCCTGCAAAACAAGACTTACAAGGATTATGGAAAGTTGTACGTGATTCATTAGGGATGAACACTAAGTCCATTGAAGATGAAGATCTTAAAAGAATTTTGAGTGGATTATACTCAATTGCAGATGGAGTTGGAGCATTAAGAACTCATGCAAGCTCAGCTCATGGTGCTGGTAGGAAGATTTATAAATTAAAGCCAAGGCATGCTCGGTTGGCAATTAGTTCTGCGCACGCACTAACTATGTTTATTCTTGAGTCATGGGAAGAAAAGCGCGACTCAAAATAGTGCGTAGTATAGAAATTGACTACGCACACTCGTTAAACCCGAAATAATAACAAGGTGAAAAACAATGGAAAAAAGTCCAATTGATTACAGTAAAGTAGTAGAGGTACAGCAATTCTCAGCACAAGATGGCTTCGACAAAATGAACCGACTTCTAGAATCTAAGGAATGGATTTTAATAGGGGTTGCAACTGGGGTTGACTCGGAAGGTCATCCGATTACAGTTTATTCAGTGGGCCGCCTACGAACCAGCGGCTCCTTCTTTAGTTAAGATTGACAATAATAACAACGCTTATTATTTAATCTATTAAACTGTACATGCTTAGAAAACCCGAACGCTAAATTTCAGTTAAAGAAATTTGTTCCGTTTCATCCTAAGCTGCGCCTGGCCTAGGGCTCTAACCTTTCCTTATGCCAGGCGCGATCCTTTCTAAAAAATAAGATAATTCACGAAATTTATTTTTTTGTTAAATTTCAATTTTTTACGACGACATCGACAATTTCGCACGATCCAAAAACTGAAAAACACTGAAATTCTTTTCAATCTTTTCAGTTTGGGATTGCTCGCAAAGCCCCAGGCGCGGCGCGGCGGGGTGTTTTGTAGAAAATCAGAACTGAAAAAATTTCCTGATCCAAATTGCGCAGGCGGGTGCGGTGTAGTGCCGTTTCCGTGAGGGTGACGTTGATTCCGTGGGGATTCTGCCGCGCTGGCGGCTCGCTGCTGCGGTGATCGGATTGGGTCGAGTGGGTTTGTATCTGGAGTGATTGAGGGCTTAGCGGCGCGCACAGGCGCACCAAATGTTAGGCATGAAAAAGCCCGCTCTAGGCAGGCTGCTTTTCACTGGTGTTAACGCTGTTTTTTTTTCAATCTCATCTATAGCGTCAGCAAACTTTAAAAATCAGATATTTTTCCGATCCTCTTTCATCTTGAGTAGTTCTGCATAAGCCCTGTACTGAAACTTCGCTGCATTATCCCTTCCTAGTTTACGAAGAGAATCAACAAGTTCCAGATCACCGCTTTTATTATAAAAAATGAATGACGACACAGCAGATTGCAATTCAAACGCTGCAAGTCTTATTTCATCTTCTGAAGTGATAGTAATCTCATTGTGTATTCGCAAATACTTGAGATAATCATCACTACTTCCACTGCATTGGGTAAATAAATAAGTCTGCATAAGTGAATGAGACATTGTTAAAAACTCCACATATCTATTTGTTTTTATGGAGATTTCATCCGTCAGTGATGCTTTTGCTTCTCTCTTTATTTCATGATGCTGTGTTAGCTTAAGTGTGAGCCAGCCACTCAGAAGTGCAATTAATGAACCTAACCCTATTTTTACAGCATTATCGACAACATCAATCCAGGTAACAGCCATCCTATCCCCTATTCTTACTCTGATTCAGATTAACTAGTTAATTTTAATGATTACTCAAACCAACGCCAGCCTCCAAGTTTGATTTAGCTTAAACCCAACAACATGTAAGGCCAAGGGCATTGCGGGGATTGTCGCCGGGGTGGCTGACGGCACAGAAAGACGCACAGGCGCACCAGATGGCAGGCATGAAAAAGCCCGCGCGGGGCGGGCTGGTGCTTCCTGGTGTTGGCTTTCTTGTTTGTTCAATTTCTACACGGTTACGCTCTCAAAAGATAATTGGTTGTGTAGATCAATTACTCATTATTGGCGGTGCCGGCTTCACGGTATGCGCGGCACCAAAACGCCGCATTGGAGGCAAACCACTGGTAAGGGCTGGTCAAATGCATGGAGTCATTGAAAACAAACGGCTCCAGCGCAACAAGGCCATCAACTTCTTGGCATTTGGCCAGGAAAAAGCGGGCATAGTTCGGCGCGACTCCCCAAGCGGCCAAATCGTCCATAAGCCCCTGCTTTTCAACTGCGATCACTTTCATGTTTACCTTTCCTCTGCCTGGCCTTGCAGGCTTTCTTGTTGCTCTAAAATCCTGATAATGTGCGGCGCTGCCACCATTTCCACTTGCTTGCGCACCGGGTGATGCTCCTTCATATTTCGGCGCGTTCCCTTCCGCTGAAAGTCCGATTCACGCAGAGATCCAAACCCACCAAACACATTCCGCGCCTTTTGGATGCCGGCACGAATCTGCATGATTGCTTGAGGGGGTAACCGCTCGAACAGCTCGCGCCAAAGGCAATTGCTCAAACTGGCTTTTAACTCCTCCCTCCCTTCCAGCGCCGCAGCGTGGATCACTACGCCGCGCCACTCTGGCGATAGGGCATTCCAAAAGTCGGCGGCCTCTGAATGTTTGGGGCAAACCTGGGCGCGGATTTTGGCCAACCAATAGTTGTTATCCGCCATCGTTACCCCCTCATACCCATCAAGCGGAACCACCAGGGGCGGCGTTTGGCCTGCTTACCTGGTGCAACGGAATCCCCGGAAAACACCACTCGGCTGGCGCATGGCTGCCAGCGCTGGCCGTTCGGCAGCTCAATCCAACCGTGGCCAAAGCTGGCCAGCTGCGGGGCCGGTGATTGTCGTTTCAGGTATTGCGCAAAAGCTTTCATGTAGTTACCTCAGCTCATGCCGAACGCCGGCGCGCAGGTGTTGAACACATCAACAGCGGCGGCCAGCACTGGCGTAGATTGGAAACGCGCTTCTACCGACACGACGATCAGCGACAAATCACGAATTGCCTGGTTGGCACGGTCGAGAATGGCGTTTTTACGGGATTGCGTCATAGGAGCATTGGATGCGGTTTCGCCGGCGATAGCGCCGATCGCCGCAGTGGCGCTTAACGTGTGAGTAGGCAAGCTGTTGGGCTTTGCCTCGTTGGTTGGCACTGCCGGCAAGCAATTAAGTTGCGCCAGCAGGCCATCAAGAATCGCCGCATCGTCAGTGATCGCGGTGAGCGTCACCAACTGGGAAAGCGTCAGTTCGTGCGGCTGCTCAGGGTTCAGCTTATTGCGTAGCACCTGCGGCGAGACATTCAGCACCGGGGCTAACTCTGCTAGGTTGTGTGCCTGAGCGAATCGGCGGCAAGCGCTGCTTAAGTGTGAGTGTTTGGATGTTTGGTAATCAAACATAGCGGTTTCCCTCCCCCTATCGCAAAATCGAACTATGCCGTAGCAATGTCGCAATTTGAGAGAGCATCAACGGTCAACTGCGCAATGTTGATCATGACTTTTTCGCGTTTTTTATCTTTACGTAGGCGATGGCGAGGCAAACGCCCATCGGCCAACATGTCATTGATAGTATCCTCAGCCAAACCAGTAAGTTCGCTGTAACGCTCTATCGTGACGTGAGGTGTGATCAGAGTGATTGAAATGTTAGGTCGCATGATGCAACATCCCTCTTTGCTTGGCTTGTGGCGAGCCGTTGTTAGTAGTGATTACTTGTGAGTAAACGTTTCGTTTACGCGTCGTACATTACGATCACGAAACGTTTACACCAATGGATATTGTAAACGTTTCGGGATTTTCATGACTTTAGATCTAGACAAAGGCGGGCGTGCAGCGATCGAACGGATGATCGATGCATACGGATGTGGAACTAAAACAGCGCTTGCGGAGCTTTTGGGGATTTCGAAAGGAACGTTGTCAAATCGTTATCTAAGAGATACTTTCCCTGCTGATTATGTGATTCAGTGTGCTCTTGAAACTGGGGTTTCACTCTTGTGGCTAGCTACTGGTAATGGACCTATGTATGAGAATAACCAAACAGATATATTATCTCTCTCAAGGAAAAAACTGATTGACGGAAAACTTTATGAATCAAATTTCATAATGTTTGATAAAGCTTTTTTATCTAGCAAGTTAATAGATCCCATCGTTATTTCAGAAGACAACATAACATATGTGGCCGAGCAAAAATTCGATGAAGTAACAGATGGAAAATGGTTATTAAGTATTGATGATAAAATTTCCATTCGTGATGTGGGTGTACTGCCCGGTGAAAAAATCCGCATAGAGAATGGTAAATTTTCTTTTGAGTGCAAACTTTCTGATTTAAGTTTTTTGGCGAAGGTAGATTCAATTACTTTAAAAATCTAGTAACACAGCAAGGAGTCATAATGTCTCACTATTTAGATACATTAACAATAAAAAACTTCAAATCCTGCAAACATATTGAAGTGAAGCTTTCAGAATTCACTCCAATAATTGGATATAATAACGCAGGAAAATCCAACATTCTTTCAGCCGTTGAATGGTTGTTCAAGAAAAAAGTATTAGCACTTGATGATTATCATGATGCTGATATGGAAATTTGCGTTGAAGGGAAAATAGTTGGTGTAAGTGATGAGATTTTAGATGGCCTAGCTCAAGAACATAGAGAAAAAATATCACCATTTATACAAGATGGTATTGTTGAGATTAAAAGAACCCAAATAGTCAATGCTTCCAAAGCAGCAGATGTAAAACTACAAATAAAAAATCCAGCAAATGGTCAATATCGAGCACCACCAACAGGAATAGATAATGCAATTAAGGGATTATTCCCTGAACCTATTCGAGTTGGCGCAATGGAAAACTCCGCTGAAGACGCTTCTAAATCAAAAGCTAGTAGTACTATAGGAAAGTTACTGTCTGAACTTTGCGAATCAGTACAGAAAAGTAACTCCACCAGGATTTCTAAACACTTGAATGCAGTATCAAGGAGAATGGAGGCAGATGGAAATAAAAGAATTCCAGAGTTATCAGACATCGATACTTCCATAAATGAAAAGATTGCTGATTTTTTCCCCGGAATCAATTTAAAACTTCACTTCCCGACCCCTAGTTTTGAAGATCTGTTTAAATCTGGAACCGTTAAAGTTTATGAAGATGGTATGGCAGGTATTGCCAGAGAGTGTTCTTCCTATGGGCATGGAACCCAACGCTCAATACAAATGGCATTAATCCGCCACTTAGCCGACATAAAGAAAAATGAGCAAAGCTCAACAACGACCCTATTACTAATTGATGAGCCTGAATTATACTTACATCCATTCGCCATAGAACAAATAAGAGAGGCACTAAACACTTTATCTGGAAATGGATACCAAATTATATTCACAACTCACTCCTCACAAATGATTACGGAAGAAACTGCACCCCATACCATTCTTATAAGAAAAAATAATATCAAGGGCACATATCGTAGAACAACTATGGCTGAGGCTGTTGCACGAACCATTGAGGATGGGCCAGCACAAGCAAGCCATTTGTTCTCTTTAACACAGTCCTCACAAGTATTATTCTCTAACAACGTTATTTTGACGGAAGGAAAAACAGAACTTCGCTTACTTCCTTTCATTTTCCAAAAGATACAGAACAGAACTCTTGGACAAGCCCAGATAGCAATGATTGAAACAGGCTCAGTCAATAACATTAGCAAGACATTGAAAATACTGAAGGCTATGGATATTCCTGCAAGAGCAATTGTAGACTTAGATTACGCATTCAGAGGCGCAATAATAAATGGAATTATTAATGATGACGATCAAAACATTGCTGAATTAAAAAAGATATTACAAAAAATGCATGATAATCAAGAATGTAAAGTCGGTCACAATGGTTTACCAACCAAAGGAGGAGTTTGTACTGCGGCAGAAGCTTTTGAGATCATGGCATCAAAACCAGAAGCGCACGCCCACATTCAAGCGCTAGCAACAATTCTTCGTGAGAAGAATATATGGTTATGGCAAAAAGGGGCTATTGAGGCACACTTAGGTTTAGAAAGTAAAGATGAAGACACATGGTCTCAATTCAAAGTAAAAGCATCACGTTCCCCTTTGGAAGAAATATGTCCAGACCATGCGGGTATACACGCATTGATTCAATGGGTCTCAGCATAGACTACATGAAACCGAATGTATTTTTTTGCTCTAACACACATTGACCACTGTTTTTACATACAGTTAAATACCCCTCTATATTGAAAGGAAGTGGGTATAATGGCAGTTCGAAAACAATCATCCGGTAAGTGGTTATGTGAGTGCTACCCTGCTGGCCGTGAAGGCCGCAGGGTACGCAAGCAGTTCGCAACCAAAGGCGAAGCATTGGCATTTGAACGCTTCATCATGGAGCAGGTAGACAATAAGCCGTGGTTAGGAGAGACGATTGACCGCCGTAAGCTGAGTGAGGTTGCCAAACTTTGGTACAACCTGCACGGCCAATCCCTCACCGCTGGTGAACGTACCTACAAAAAACTATGCCTTGTGATCGAAGCCCTAGGCGATCCCCCTGCTACCACCTTCACCGCAAAAGACTTCGCGCATTATCGTGATAAGCGTCTGTCCGGCGAAATCTACTTTTCAGAGAAGTGGAAAAACGGCGCAGAACCTGTGACCGTCAATCTTGAGCAAAGCTATCTAAGCGGCATGTTCAGCGAGCTGGCGCGGCTAGGCGAATGGAACCAGCCCAATCCTTTGGAAAACATGCGCAAGTTTACCGTTGCAGAAAAGGAAATGGCGTGGCTGACGCACTCACAAATCACAGAGTTGTTTGCAGCCTGCAGCAAAGGCGATTCTGATTTGCCGCTCGTGGTCGAGGTATGCCTCAGTACTGGCGCTCGCTGGCGAGAAGCGGAAAACCTCACCCGGTCACAGATAACACCGCATAAAATCACGTTCATCCGAACCAAAGGCAAAAAAAATCGCAGCGTTCCGATCAGTAAAGCACTGTACAAGAAGTTGGTAACGCGGGGCGATGATCGTCTATTCAGCGAATGCTATTTTCGCTTTATGGCCGCGCTTGAGAACACCAGCATTCAATTGCCCAAAGGTCAACTAACGCATGTGCTACGCCATACCTTTGCGGCGCACTTTATGATGTCTGGCGGCAACATTCTGGTGTTACAACGCATCCTCGGCCATCATGATATCAAAATGACTATGCGTTATGCTCACCTTGCACCGGAGCACCTCGAAACAGCCCTGCAATTCAATCCGCTGGCGACGATGCCAGGTGGCGACAAAGTGGCGGCATAGGTTGGCAATCCCCGTATTTCCTCCCCCTTCATCGGTATAAAAACTCTTTATAAAACAAATAACTTATTGATTTTATTATTGTAGTGAGGAAATCGGGTTTTTTGTTGCCTTGAAAAAGCCGTCTGTTGCCCGTTATCGCTTTGTGCGAAGCCAGTTCATAGCCAAACTCGCCAGAAAATCGGTGACCGAGGCCGCAGCCGCAACAGCGAATAATTTTCCCTCTCGTCACCCCCAAAAAGGCGAATAACGCCGCAAAAAAAGGTCCACCACGCCTGACTCAGCCGCCTCGGCCGTTTGTCGGCCGACAAGACAAATTTAATTAACGTCACAAGAAAGAATTTGAGCCAGTTAATGATTAACGCCTGCACAACACTCACGAAGCGTTCGGTTTCCCTAAAGTGACGTTCTTTAAACCCCAGGCCGGCGCAGCAACGCCCGTTTAGAACCGCTGTTTGATAGGTTCATCACTGTTCAGATTGCCGTTGGCCTGCGCTTCCCCGCAGGTGGTTGGGCCGAAGGCCACCACTTTGCCGTCGCTGTTTCTGAAGCCGACGTAGAACGGCGTCACGGTGCCGTTCGGCAAGCGGTGGTGGTAGTCGTGGCATACGCCCTGGCCGTTCAGCGTCGGCAGGGTGGCGATCGGCGCGCCGAAATCCCGGCTGACCGAGCGCTTGTCGGCGCCGACGTGAAAAGCGTCGGCGATCTTTTGATCGCGCAGCAGGCTGAAGGTATCGCAGCCGGTTAACAACAGGCTCACCGCCACAACGGCACTCCCTAACCCTTTAATCATTTTTCACTCCCTCTATATATATTGAATCTGGCGGCAATCACGCTGTGTTGCCGGGTAAACGTCGGCGAGCGCCCAAGGGCGTGCCTGCTCGCAAGAGCATTAAAAAAGAGAAGCCATGCAAATTAATGATTCAACGAATGAGATAACCATCCCATCGCCGTGGAAAGAACCGGATGGCGACGCGTTACAGTTTGCGGATCACATTGCCAATCAGGCATTTCACGGCGTTGATTTGCGCCGTCAGCCCCGGCTTGTCGGCGGGAAACACGCCGTCCAGCGCCGCGGTACCGACGGTGAAGCCAACCGCATTGCCCGTCACCACGGCGGCGATGCGATCTTCGCGGTCGATAGAGCCGGCGATATAAACCGGTTTGTCGACCGCATCGCACACCCGTCGAATCAACGTCGGCACGTCGCCGGCGAAGCGGTAGGCCAGCAGATCCAGCCCTGTCACGCCCGGTAAAGCGGCGCGCTGGCGGGCGCTGGCGACAATGTCTTCAATGTCACCTTCCAGCACGCTGGGGTGGCCGCTGATGCGGCCGGCGAACGGATAGTAGCGCAGGCCAGACTGACGAATGATCGGCAGCACGCTTTCCGGCCGCGTTCCCCCCATCAATACATCAACGCCCAATTCCAGCGCCGCGCGCGCCGAATTCATCTCGCTTTCCTCATCCAGGCTGACCACTTCCAGGTACGCGGTGGCGCCGCCGGCGTGGATCGCCTGCGCCAACCGTTTGAGTTGATCCAGCGGCAGGCCGATATCCTTAAAGCCGATATGCTTCACGCCGGCAGCCAGCACTTCTGGCAGCCGCGCTTGCGCATCGGGCACCGTGCTGTCGTTGCGCGTCAGCATGAAAATAAACTCGGGTGTGTGCATGGTGTTTCCTTATTGTCTTCAGGTGATATGAGTTATTGGGCGCGCAGCATTTTTTCCGCCTGCCGGAAGGCGTACAGCAGGCTGGCGTGTTCCGCCCGTCCGCTGCCCGCAATATCGAACGCCGTACCGTGGTCGACCGAGGTGCGGATAAACGGCAGGCCGACGGTGACGTTAACGCCGTGATCCACCCCGAGATATTTCACCGGGATCAGGCCCTGGTCGTGATATTGGGCGACCACAATGTCGAACTCCCCGCGCCGGGCGCGCATGAAAACGGTATCGCCGGGCCAGGGGCCGCTGACGTCCAACCCCTGTTCCCGCGCCAGGGTGATGGCGGGCACGATGACGTCAAGATCTTCGCGGCCGAACAGGCCGTTCTCCCCGGCGTGCGGATTCAGGCCGGCCACCGCAATGCGTGGTTTCGCTATGCCCAACGCCCGACAGGCCGTTTGCGCCAGATGAAACGCGCGCAGCTCATTTTCCACGGTCGCCGCGTCGATGGCGTCCCGCAGCGAAACGTGAATGGAAACCAGGATCACCCGCAGCTCGTCGTTGGCCAGCATCATGGCGAAATCCTGGGTGCCCGAGCGCGCCGCCAGGATCTCGGTGTGCCCCGGATAATCGATCCCCGCCAGGCGCATCGCTTCCTTGTTCAGCGGCGCAGTGACGATGCCGGCGATGCGCCCCGCCAGCGCCAGATCGATGGCGGCAACCACCCAGGCATAAGACGCCGCCCCCGCGCGCTTATCGAGCCTGCCGAGGGGCAAGTCCGCCGGCAGCGCAACGCCGGCGGAATAGACGGCGGTCTCCCCCCGCCGCCAGGCTTCGTCCCATCCCGCCAGCAAGGCGGGCAGTTCGCGGATAGGCAGCGTCAGCCCCAGACTGGCCGCCGCGCGCGCCAGTGCGCCGGCATCGCCAATCACCACATAAGGCGTGCTCAACCGCTCTGTGGCCGCCAGTTTGGCAATGATCTCCGGCCCGATGCCGGCGGGATCGCCCATGGTTATCGCCAGCGGCAAAGTGGAAAGGGTCATTGTTCTTCTCCTTCTCGGTCAGCGCGCAACCGGGTTACGCAGTTCAACAACGTACCGGCCCGGCCAAAACCGCCCGCCTTGGTGGCGAACGGCAGCCTGCGGCCCGGCAGATTTAACAACCCGAAAGGCACGCCGGGTTCCACCTCGCCGAACAGCGTCAATGAGCCGGCCGCCATGGCGTCGACGATACGCCGCGCGGTATCGCCGCCGGTCGCCACCAGCCCATCGAAGGCTGGCGTGCAACGGCTGACGACCGCGCCCAGCGCAGCGGCATGATCCGCCGTGGCCGCTCGCGACCGGGGCGACATCAGGCAAACCACATCGGCGCGCGCAAACGCCGTTCGCACCTCTTGCGCTACCGCCTCGGGATCGGCCGCTTCAGGCAGCGTAACCAGCACCGCACCCGCCTGCCGCAGGCTTGCCAGCTGGGCGTCATTCGCCGGATGCAGGCTGCCAATCGCCATCAGCACTTTGCTGGCTCTCAGCGGCGGTTGAGCGGGCGCCGCGTTCTCCTTAGGGGACAACGCACGCGACAGCGCCGCCGCCAGGCCCGGCGATCCCACCCACACCACCGGTTCGGCAATGCCGATCCGCCTCACGACCTCATCCAACTCGCCGTTGTCTGCGGCGTCGAATACCTGAAAACGCGTCGGCTCCAGCCCCGCCATGCGCTCCATGACGTAGCCGGTGACGATCGGGTTCTTCGGATCGCGCGCAAAAGCGGTCTGCTCCAGCGCGACGCCGTCGACGTATTGCCGGCCGCCCACCGTGGTGCGGCCGGCATCCGGGAAGGCCGGCGCAACGATGGCGAGACGGCGCCCGCTGCCCGACAGCGCCCCGCGCGTTTCCGGCCCCAGATTGCCGCGCAGCGTGGAATCGATCGTTTTGTATATGAGGCGCGCCGGCTTCACACTGGCGGCGGCATGGCGAAAACGCCGCTCCGCCTGCTCCGGCGAAACGAAGCGGGAATCTAAATCGAAAGCGACGATCTCAGCGCCCTGCAACGCGGCATCGGGCAGGCGCAGCATGACGCAGGCGCTCAGTCCGCGCGCGGCGAACGGGGCCGCGCCGTCGAGCGCGCTGGTAAGATCATCGGCGAGAATGGCAATCATCGCAGTTACCCGTAAGTGGAAAGTGATGCACACTTTGGCGGATTTGGCTGGCAATAAAAAACGATTTGCGTAGTATCGATGATTGACAAAAACTCAATCAAAAGGGGGCGCAGTGCGTCAACGAAGGTTGCCTAACCTGGCGGTATTACGGGCTTTCGAAGCTACGGTGCGGTACGGCAGCGTGTCGAAAGCCGCCAAATCACTCAACGTCACCGACGGCGCCGTCAGCCGTGCGGTGCGCGAATTCGAGCAGACCCTGGGATTCGCGCTGTTTCAGCGCACCAGCCGCATGGTGCACCCGACGCCGCAGGCGCAAGAGCTGGCGAGCGAGATCGGCCGGGGGCTGGACAACCTGCAGTCGGCGATCGACCGCGCCTGTCGGCATCATCAGAATCGCCCGTTGGTGATCTCCTGCGAGCCGACCTTTCTGATCCGCTGGCTGATCCCGCGCCTGGCCGGTTTGCAGCAGGCGGTGGGGAAAGAGCGCGATCTGCAGCTGGTCTCCGCCGGCGGCGCCGTCGCCTTCTCGCGCGAAGGCATCGATCTGGCGATTCGCCGCAACGATTTCCCGATCGCCGACGACGTGGTCGCCCGCCCGTTCCTCAAAGAACGGGTCGGCCCGGTATGCCGCCGGGAGCATGCCGCGGCGGGGCGTGAACTGCGCGGCACCCTGCTCCACACCGAGACGCGACCGTACGCCTGGCGCGACTGGTGCGCCCACAGCGGCTTCGAGATCCAGCCGGGCAACGAGCTGCGTTTCGAACATTTCTATCTCAGCCTGCAGGCGGCGGTCGCCGGCGCCGGTATCGGCATCGGCCCTTTGGCGCTGGTGGCGGATGACATCGTCAACGGCGCGCTGGTGGCGCCATATGGCTTTGCGCCTGACGGGACGGATTACGTGCTGATGACCCAGGCCGACGGCCAGGAGGATGCGATATTCTCAACGGTGTTGGATTGGCTGATCGCCATGGGGGAAGAAACCGAACGGGCGGTATTGGCGGGCGGAAAGAAAGCGTAACGGGGAAAAGTCTCCGCCTGCCGCGCAGGGCAAGCGGAGCGGCGTCAGGCGGCGATTACTTCTGCTCGGCCTGGCTTACGGTATCTTCGGCTTTCCAGATGCGGTATTTCACTTCCGCGTCTTTCGGCGCATACACCACGATCGGCAGGCGGCTGTTGTAGCGCTGCATCGCGGCGTCGCCCAGGTTGGCGGCGATGAATTGCTTGGTCTTGGTGTTGTCCGGGCAGCCCATCATGGTCGAGGCCGGTTCAGAGAGCTTCTCCAGCACCAGATAATCGTAGCCCCAGCCGGACAGGGTTTTGGTTTCCAGCGTGCCGCCGATCATGTGGCGGTTGCAGTCCACCTCCAGCGTCTTGCCGATCAGCAGCTCCACCTTGTAGTTCTCTTCGTGCTCTTGCTTCGGCAGGTAGATCACCTGGCGGTTCATGCCCTTTTCGGCTTTCGGGTAAGGCGCGACCTTTTCCAGCGGCTGTTTGCTGATATCCACGTCATCGCCAGAGGTAGCCGCCATAGCGCCGGCGGAAACGGCCATCAGCAGGCCGGAAAATACAACGGATGCCTTGTTCATGTTTTATCCCTACACTTTTTGTCAAATAATCCGCCTATAAACTAATACACTACCGCCAAGCCCGCCACAGGTTTAATCTTCTTTACAATAGGCGATAAATAGTGACAATCGCCTGATATCGTCGATTAACCGAAGCAATGGCTCAGTGTTTCTTCAGGTTGGCGATATAGGCCTTCACCACCTGATAAACATAATCCTGGCATGCCAGCCCGGTTTGCGGATCGTATTTGCCCTGATTGGTGATGTTGTTGGACAACACGCGAATGCCGACGAACGGCACCTTGAATTCGGCGGCGATCTGCGCGGCGGAGGCGGTCTCCATCTCTTCGACCGAAGTTTGATAGCTGTCGTGGAAATAGCGAATACGATCCAGCTCGCTGTTCCACACGTCGGCCGAGCCGATCACCCCTTCCACGACCTTGCCCTGTCGGTAATCGCTCTTAACGCTTTGCGCAATCGCCAGCAGGTTGGGGTCGGCGGGAAACTGGCGCAGGCTGTGCGCCTTTTTGTCCTCGCCGGCGCTGCCTTTGGAAGCCAACAGATCCATCGGCTGCCACTGCCGTGAGTCGCTACCTGCCCCCAACGCCTTGGCCGGCGTTTTGAACGCCCCGAGATTGACCGAATATTTGCCCAGCACGATGTCATACACCTTGAGCGCAGGATCGTGGCCGCCGGCGGTGCCCTGGTTGATGATCGCCACCGGGCGGAACTGCGTGGCGGCGATCGCCGTGGCCGCCGCGGCGTTGGACATGCCCTTCAGCGTCTCCGACACCACCACTGGGTAGCCGTCTACGGTGCCGTGCCAAAAGCGCCAGCCGCCAATCTGCTCCTCACGCGGGTTTTCCAATCGCTGGGCAAAACGTTCCGCCTCCACCGGCATGGCGCCCTGCACCACGATCGGCCCGGCCGCCGCAGGCTGGCCAAAGCTCAGCGGAGAAAAGGCCGCACCGGCAGCCGCCAACAGTAAGACACGCGCGTTATTCTGCATCACCACATTCTCATCCCGAAAAAAAGCAAACGATTACCTTAGCCGAAGGCGGTGGCCTCGGATAGGGTTTTCTTACCGGTGGACTAAGGTTTTCTTAAGACAGAATTATTACAGTGGCGCTATTCAATCCTGCCACCGAGCCTGCGCGTGAATCCAGAATCGTCATTAAATCAATCCTCAACGGCACCGCAAATTAAGACAACCGCCCTTTACTCCCTGCCGGCATCCTTTTACCGTTGGCAGTTTTTTGGCCTGCTGATCAGCGGCCTGCTGTTCCTGTGGCTTTCCCGCAGCGAACAGCTGGACTGGGCGATCGGCAACTTTTGGTACGATGCCGCCAGCGGGCATTTCCCGTGGCAAAACAATTATTGGCTGGATCTGATCAACCACCGCCTGCTGAAGCAAATAGTGATCGTCGGGGCGGTACTGGCGCTGTTTTGGGGCATCTATCGCCGCAGCGCGCGCCTGATCGTGACCATGCTGTTGATCGGGATCGGCCCGTTGGTAGTGGGCATTCTCAAGGCCACCAGCGCGCACTCCTGTCCGTGGGATCTGATCGAGTACGGCGGCAAGGCGATGTCCTTCCCGTTGTTCGATGCGGTGCCGGCACTGCCGGGCCCCGGCCGCTGTTTCCCCGGCGGGCACGCCTCGAGCGGTTTCGCGATCATGGCGTTGTTTTTCCTGTTTTATCCGCAGCGCCCGCGCCTGGCCTGGTGGTGCTGGTGCGGCGGCATTGCGCTCGGCATGCTGATGGGCTTTGGTCAGATCATGCGCGGCGCACATTTTCTTACCCATAACCTGTGGGCGGGTTGGTGGGTTTGGTTAAGCCAGTTGGTTATTTATTGGATGGTTAGCGGCTATTGGTGCCGCAAGATGAGGTAACGGTTATGGAGCAGTTAAACCATGTTCTTTTCGCCTGGATCAATGCGACCCCGGCGTCTCCCGAGTGGATGATTGATTTCGCCACCTTTTTGGCGCGCGATCTGATCATTATCGTGCCGCTGCTGATCGTCGGCCTGTGGCTGTGGGGGCCGCAAAGCCAGCTGGTTTCACAGCGCGAAGTGGTGGCGAAAACCACGATCGCGCTGCTGTTCGCCATGCTTGCCGCCTCCGCTATCGGCGCGCTGCTGCCGCATGAGCGCCCATTTGTCGCCGGCGTGGGGTATACCTTCCTGGCGCACGCGCCGGACAGCTCGTTCCCGAGCGATCACGGCACCGCCATCTTTACCTTTGCGCTGGCGTTCCTGTTCTGGCACCGGGTCTGGTCCGGTGCGCTGCTGATGATTGTCGCCGTCGGCATCGCCTGGTCACGCGTTTACCTCGGCGTACACTGGCCGCTGGATATGGTCGGCGGTTTCCTGCTCGGCCTGGTCGGCTGCCTGTTCGCCCAGCTGGTGTGGAATCTGTTCGGCGATCCCCTCGCCGACAAGCTGTCGCGCCTGTATCGTTTCCTGTTCGCCTTCGCCATTCGCCGCGGCTGGGTGAAAGAGTAACCGTACAACATGACCGGGGCATTACCGCCCCGTGATTTCACACCACGCCGGTGGTCACGCAGAACGCACGCGTTTTTCCCGCTCCCAGCATCACCCCCGCCTCACCCTCTGGCGCATTCGGGCGACAGTTCGCCGGCTGAACAAAGGCCAGCAACCGCCGGTTGCCCTGAACGGCGATGCGCCGGAGGCCATAGTTGAATTGCCCGGTAGCGAAGCGCGTGACATAACGCCGGCCTTGCGGCGTCAGCATAAAGAACTCGGCCTGATCCACATAGCGCGTCAGATCGTCGGAGCACAGCAGTTCTTGCCCGATCGCATCCCCTAACAAAGCCGGCGTCGGCAGATTCTGGCGGAATACCGCGTCGGGAATGCAATCATAGTTGAGGCGACACACATAGCGCAGCGGCTGCGGCCGCTCGGCCAGGTTAGTGACCTTCATCTCTATGGCGAACTGCGCGCTCTCGGCTGCCAAACGCAGCGCCGGGCCGATGCGCCAACGCCCGCCCAACCGCTCGCCTTCGCCATGCAACGTCAGCTCATCGCCCGTCAGCTGCAGCCACACGCGCTGCATCTGCAGCGGCGCGCCGTCGTGGCTCGGCCAGGCGGGGCAGAACGCCGCGTCGTCAGCGCGCTTTCTCCCGAGACCGCGGGCGCGGCGGCGGCCCGATTTCAATGAATAACCGTCAAACTCGGCGTCCCAAATCGCCAGGCCCTCATACGGCAAGACCGTCAGCGCGCCGCGGCAGTTCGCCAGCGTCAGCATCGGCCCGCGTTCTGCGCAGCGATGCGCGCTCACCGCGAAATCCGCATTGCGGAACAGTTCCTGCCGATGCGCCCCGAAAGCTTCAGGATCCAGTTCGATGTTGATCTTCATCTTTTTTCCCTCGACGTTGCGCCCGCGCAGGCCGCGAGCCATTAAATGTTATTTAAATAACAAAACTCCACCTTTAAGTTATACGTATAACGGCCTGTTCGCGACGATCTCGTCGACATTTTTTAAACATCGCTAGGTTTATCGGCATCTGAATGTTATTATTTTCACATTACCCATCCGGCTTACTGTCTTAACTTCACTAAGGAATCGCGATGACCACCGAAAACATCGATTACGCCAGCTACGTTGACCACACCCTGCTGGCGATGGACGCCACCGAACTGCAGATCGCCAAACTGTGCGAAGAAGCGCAGCAGCACAACTTCTATGCGGTATGCGTCAACTCCGGCTACGTGCCGCTGGCGGCCCAGCTGCTGCAGGAAAGCACCGTGAAAGTCTGCTCGGTGATCGGCTTCCCGCTGGGCGCCGGCCTGACCGTCGCCAAAGCCTTTGAAGCCAAAGCGGCGATCGCCGCCGGCGCGCAAGAGATCGATATGGTGATCAACGTCGGCTGGCTGAAAAGCGGCCTGCTGGACGAAGTGAAAGCCGACATCGCCGCCGTGCGCGAGGTTTGCGCGGCGATCCCGTTGAAGGTAATATTGGAAACCTGCCTGCTCAGCGATGCGCAGATCGTCCAGGTTTGTGAAATGTGTCGCGAACTCGATGTCGCCTTCGTGAAAACCTCTACCGGCTTCAGCACCGGCGGCGCTCGGGAAGAGCACGTCAAACTGATGCGCGAGACCGTGGGCAGCGAAATGGGCGTGAAAGCTTCCGGCGCCGTGCGCGATCGCGCCACCGCCGAGAAGATGATCAACGCCGGCGCCACGCGTATCGGCACCAGCTCCGGCGTCGCCATCGTATCCGGCGCCCAGCCGGCGGCGGGCAGCTACTGATCGTCGGCATGCCCTGACGGGCATAGCCAATACACAACGATGCGGGACAATACGGGCGGCCAATGCGGCCCGATATTGCCCCGCATCGTTGTGTTTAACGCCGGAAACGCCGGCACGCCCTTTACCTCTACTACCTGTGGGAAGACGGATCTATGGAAACGCGGCGCGAAGAACGTATCAACCGGTTAGTTCAGGCGTTAAAACGCGCTGACAAGATCCACCTGAAAGAAGCCGCCGTGCTGCTGGGGGTCTCGGAGATGACCATTCGCCGCGATCTGAGCGCCGAACCGGCGGCGGTGGTGCTGCTCGGCGGCTACGTGGTGACCGATCCGCGCAGCAACGGCGTCACCAACTACTTCGTTTCCGATCAAAAAGCCAAGCAGGTGACGGAGAAACGGCGCATCGGCCTGCTGGCGGCGCCGTTGATCAATGAAAACGACACGGTGTTTTTCGACTGCGGCACCACCACCCCGGCGATCATCGACGCCATCGCCGACGAGCTGATCTTCACCGCCGTGTGTCATTCGCTGAACACCTTCCTGGCGCTGCAGGACAAACCGAACTGCAAAGTGGTCCTGTGCGGCGGTGAGTTCAAGCCGAACAACTACATCTTTTCCAGCGTCGGCGGCCGCAACGAGCTCGATCACATCTGCCCGAACATCGCCTTTATCTCCGCCGCCGGCCTCAGCCTGCAGCACGGCGCCACCTGCTTCAACTTCGACGAGCTGGAGATGAAGCATCGCGCCATGGCGATGGCGCAGCAAAAGATCCTGGTGGCGGATCACAGCAAGTTCGGCAAAACCAAACCGGCCTGCATCGGCCCGCTGACGCAGTTCGATCGGGTGATCAGCGACCGCCAACCGGACGCCGACTTCATGGCGTTCTTCAACGACAACGCCATCGCTACCCGCTATTAATTCGCCTTCTGCGCCGTCGAAACCGACGGCGCACCGCTGCAATCCCCTTCTTTCCCCGCCCGAAAATGAACAAATAATGCGCAATCGATTCGCGTTTTTCGCTTATCCGCACGCAACATCAGGTTAATAAAATGCAACAGGTCACCCGGGTGATTATTTTCTCGCAGGCTAAACCCGCTGCCGGCTGGGTAAATTAACGACTATTTATGGCTTTTATATGATAAATCGCGCCAAAGGCCGCGATGTTTAAATAAACGGCGGTTTAAGCGGTTGCAGCAAATATCGCCAATACCTGTTAGGCATCTGTTATTTATATGATGAATGGTTACGCATTTCTATCCGCTAACCACGTAAGTAATTTCCCTTCGTTATTAACGGCGATTTTCATTAAAAACCATTTAAAAACAAATCGATGAATGAAATTTTACTTAAAAATACAATGTGATCCACATCACTAAAACTGCTTAATCCGGGTTTTTCGCTAGATCCAAAACCACGCATAAAATATATTGCTCGGCTTGCTGCTGAGCACAGCGCTTTATCCGGCTAATTATTGTACAAACCGCATAATCGCAGAAATTATTATGAGAGCGTTCTCAGCACAAAATCTTACACAAATGTGCAACAAATGCGCGAAAAATCGATAAAAAAGCAGATAACTGCACATATTGCGCATTTGAGAGCAGGATCACGGTTGTTTCTACTGTAAATCGTTATCTTGCCGCCAACAAAAATCGACAGGCAAAGACCTGTCGGCAGCGGTAACGACTTTTATCGCCCGTGACGGTGAAAAGTCTTTAGTGAATTACCCGGCGCTGTGCCTTGGTAATGAACACAATAAACAACCAGGGGGACGCCAAAACATCCCCGCAAGCAACACCTGATTCTTACCGCAAGCGTTGCCTGAATAGGACGTTTGACGGTTTAACCTTAAGTTTTGCCTTTTAATTTTAAATTCGTGTTCACTTCGGAGATATTTATGGACACTACACAGACCGGCACAATTGCCTCTGCGGCCTCGGGCTCCAGCAGTACCTGGCGTAAAACGGATACCATGTGGATGTTGGGCCTGTATGGCACCGCCATCGGCGCAGGCGTCCTGTTCTTGCCAATCAACGCCGGCATCGGCGGTTTGATTCCTCTGATCATCATGGCCATCATCGCTTTTCCGATGACCTTCTTTGCCCACCGCGGCCTGTGCCGTTTCGTTCTGTCCGGCAAGAATCCCGGTGAAGACATCACCGCCGTGGTAGAAGAGCACTTCGGCATCACCGCCGGTAAACTGATCACCCTGCTGTACTTCTTCGCCATCTACCCGATTCTGCTGGTTTACAGCGTGGCGATCACCAACACCGTCGACAGCTTCATCACCCACCAGTTGGGTATGACGTCGCCACCGCGCGCCATCCTGTCGCTGATCCTGATCGTCGGCCTGATGACCATCGTGCGCTTCGGTGAGCAGGCCATCGTGAAAACCATGAGCATCCTGGTCTTCCCGTTCGTCGCGGTGCTGATGCTGCTGGCGGTGTATCTGATCCCTAACTGGACCGGCGCCATCTTCGAAAACGTGTCGCTGTCCGGCAGCGGTACCGGCATGGGCCACGGCCTGATCATGACCCTGTGGCTGGCGATCCCGGTAATGGTGTTCTCCTTCAACCACTCGCCGATCATCTCCGCCTTCGCCGTCGCCAAACGTGAAGAGTACGGCGCAGACGCCGAGAAGAAATGCTCCCGCATTCTGGCCTACGCACACATCATGATGGTGCTGACCGTAATGTTCTTCGTGTTCAGCTGCGTGCTGAGCCTGACGCCGGAAAACCTGGCGGAAGCCAAGGCGCAGAACATCTCGATTCTGTCTTACCTGGCTAACCACTTTAATAACCCGATGATCGAGTACATCGCGCCGGTTATCGCCTTCGTCGCCATCACCAAATCGTTCCTGGGCCACTACCTGGGCGCGCGTGAAGGCTTCAACGGCCTGGTTGCCAAGTCGATGAAGAGCCGCGGCAAAACCGTCAGCACCGCCAAGCTGAACCGCATGACCGCTATCTTCATGCTGGTGACCACCTGGATCGTCGCCACCCTGAACCCAAGCATCCTGGGCATGATCGAAACCCTGGGCGGCCCAATCATCGCCATGCTGCTGTTCCTGATGCCGATGTATGCCATCCGTAAAGTGCCTGCCATGCGCAAGTACAGCGGCCACATCAGCAACGTGTTCGTGGTTGTGATGGGTCTGATCGCCATCTCTGCTATCGTGTTCAGCCTGCTCGGCTAATCACGTCCGGCCGGCGCCGCTGCGCGCCGGCCCTCCCGCACTCCCCCATTTCCCGTATTCACCGCCTGAAACCTGAAGAAGGAGGCGAGACCATGGTCAGCGTTTTCGATATTTTCAAAATTGGCATCGGCCCATCCAGTTCCCACACCGTTGGCCCGATGAAAGCCGGCAAACAGTTCGTCGACGATCTGATCGCCCACCAGCAGTTGCAGGACACCACCCGCGTGGTGGTCGACGTGTACGGTTCGCTGTCGTTGACCGGTAAAGGCCACCACACCGATATCGCCATCATCATGGGCCTGGCCGGCAACCTGCCGCACGACGTGGACATCGACAGCATTCCCGGCTTTATCCGCGACGTCGAACAGCGCGGCCGCCTGCCGCTGGCCAACGGCCATCACGAGGTGGATTTCCCGCAGCACGGCGGCATGAATTTCCACAGCGATAACCTGCCGCTGCACGAAAACGGCATGCGCATCCGCGCCTTCGCCGGTGAGCGCCTGCTGCACAGCAAAACCTATTACTCGATCGGCGGCGGTTTCATCGTCGACGAAGAGCACTTCGGCCAGTCTGCCGAGGGCGCCACGCCGGTGCCCTACCCGTTCAAATCGGCGCACGATCTGCAGCAGCATTGCAAAGACACCGGGCTGTCGCTGTCCGGCCTGGTGATGCAGAACGAGCTGGCGCTGCGCAGCAAGGCCGATATCGACGCGCACTTCGCCGACGTCTGGCGGGTGATGAGCGCCGGTATCGAACGCGGCATCAACACCGAAGGCTTGCTGCCCGGCCCGATGAAGGTGCCGCGTCGCGCCGCCGCGCTGCGCCGCATTCTGGTGACCGGAGACAAGAACAATATCGACCCGATGAACGTGGTCGATTGGATCAACATGTTCGCGCTGGCGGTCAACGAAGAAAACGCCGCCGGTGGCCGCGTGGTCACCGCGCCGACCAACGGCGCCTGCGGCATCATTCCTGCGGTGCTGGCTTACTACGACAAGTTCATCCGTCCGGTAAACGCCAACTCCTACACCCGTTACTTCCTGGCATCCGGCGTGATTGGCGCGCTGTACAAGATGAACGCCTCGATCTCCGGCGCCGAAGTGGGCTGTCAGGGGGAAGTGGGCGTGGCCTGTTCGATGGCGGCGGCCGGGTTGACCGAACTGCTGGGCGGCAGCCCGGCGCAGGTGTGCATCGCGGCGGAGATCGCCATGGAGCATCATTTGGGGCTGACCTGCGATCCGCTCGCCGGCCAGGTTCAGGTGCCCTGCATCGAGCGTAACGCCATTTCCGCCGTCAAGGCGGTCAACGCCGCACGCATGGCGATGCGCCGCACCAGCGAACCGCGAGTTTGTCTGGATAAGGTGATCGAAACCATGTACGAAACCGGCAAAGACATGAACGCCAAATACCGCGAAACCTCGCAGGGCGGGCTGGCGATCAAGGTCGTGGCCTGCAACTGACCGCCACGGCGAGGCACTTAAGGCGCCGGCCGCTCCGATTGGGCCGGCGCCATCTCAGTGCTGCGCCTTCCCTGCCGCAATGCCAGGCTGAATGCCGGCTCGCGCCCCCACGGCGCCGGGACGGGCGCTGTGCCGCAGCCAGCCGTAAAGTTCGGCATTACGCCGGAACCCCATCTTGCGCATAACGCTCATCTTGTGATTGCTGACGGTTTTCACGCTGATGTCCAGCATCCGTGCGATTTGCGTCACTCCCATCTCCCGCGTCATGCAGCGCATGATCTCCTGTTCGCGCAGCGTCAGGCCTCGGTGCTGGCATACGCAGTTCATGCCACAACTCGGCCTGCCCGGCCATTTGCTGCGCCGCTCCAACTCGGCGTTCACCTGATACAGCGCCGATACTAGCGGCGTATCGTGGTAGATGACGCCGGCCTCCAGCGCGCAGCGGGTGCCGGCGGTGCGTTTATGCCGCCCCTCCGGCGTTCGCAACGAGAAATACAGCGTTTGGCGCCCCGCAGCCTGCGCCTCAAAGAAGTGACAAAAACAGCTTTGCACGCCGGGAGGAAAATAGCAGAACACCAGATCGGCTTCGTGAACCTGCTGCGCATCCAGTAACAGCGTGCGCTTGCCGTAAGTGCTGAAGTGCAGCGCCAGGGCCTCCTGCCAACCGGCGCTGAAGTAACGGTTTTCATCAAATAGCGCGATTTTTATCATGGTGTTCATCCCTGCCCTCCCGCCGTGTCGGCTTCCCGTTTAACCGCCTTGGCACCCTTTGCCGGTGCCTGGCTGTTGTCGATGCGTAATTCATAAACCATGGTGGCGTTGGGCGGCACCTTCGGCGGATAGCCGGTTTCGCCGTAGGCCAGCGCCGGCGGCACGACCATCGTCAGCGAACCGTGGTTATGCAGATGGCTTATCGCCTCCCGAAACAGCGGCGGATATTCGGACAGCGGTTGCGACAGCACCTTGCCGCTCAGTTCCATATCCTGGATCACCGTGCCGTCGGTCAGTTTCTCCTTCACCACCACATCGACCACCGCCGTTGGCGCCAACGCCCCCTCCCCGGCGTAATCCACCCGATACCAGAAGCCCATCGCCGACGGCTTAACGCCCTTTTGTTGACGGAACTGCGCCAGGTAATCTTCGTCACGCCGCCGCTGTTCGTTAACGCGTTTCTCACGCGCGGCCACGGCGGCGGCATCCGCCTGCGCCGTCAGCGCATTCAGTTCATCCGGCGGCAGCTGCAAACGCCCCGACACGCTATCGATGACGCCCGCCAACAGGCTGTCGCGATCCACCGGTACGCCCCAGCTTTGACGCTCCGCCACAACCCCCTGAATGTCACGCCCCAGCGCACTGCCCGCCGCGTAGGACAAACGCTTGCGTTTATCCTTCAACTGCTCCGGCGTCATCTCCCATTGCAGCCGCTGATGCAGCGCCAACAGCGCCTCGCGCGCCTGCTGGGTCGCCTTCTGCTCAGCGGCTCGCTTCTGCTCACTCGCTTCCAACGCGGCGCGCAGAGCGTGCAGCGCCTCCTGGTGCTCGCGCTGGCGTTGTGCAAGCGTCTGTGCCGATGCCTGCGCGGCGGACTCCAGCTCGCTGGCGCGCCGTTCGGCCTGCATCGCCGCCGCTTTGGTTTTGGCGGTTTCCTGCGTCGCCTGACGCAGCAGCGCCTCGGCGCGTTGGGCATCGGGCGAACCGCGCCAGGCGGCGCCCAGCCCGGCGATCCACTGCTGCAGCGTTGACGAGTCCGGCAACATCGCGACGGATGGCGCCGCTTTCTCCGCCCGCAGCGCGGCAAGTTCCTGGCGCAACATCGTCAGTTCCATTCGCTGGCGCGCCAGCTGTTGGTCACGCGCCAATAATGCCTGGCTCAGCGTAAAAGCTTTGGCCGGTGAAGCCGGCTGTTGGGTGTCCGACGGGCGCTTCGCCGGCTCACGCTTTTTTTGCCCCGACGCGCGGTCGGCGGGCGCCGCGTTTTCGCTCTTCGGCCCGGTGCTCTGCCGTTGATACTGCTCGGCAAACTGCAGCAGCGCCGGCACGCCGTCGTCCGCCTGCGCAACGCCGGTGAACAGCAGAGCGACACAGCCGAGCAGACGCATCCTCATTTAACCTGCTCTCCGCGATCCGCCAGCCCGGTCAACACCGCCTGATTCACCCCGGCACACAGATAGTTGACCTTGTAGCGATACAGCGCATCCACCGTCTCCTGCGTGTCGCCGTTTACCCGGGCGCGCAGATTGGCGTACTGCGAAGCGCCGCTCATCAGGCTGTCGAAGGCCTGTTTATAGCGCTGATATTGTTTCTCGTTGATGGTGCGCAATGCGCCCAGTTGCTGCTGGCACTGCTGCAGTTGCTCGGCCTCACGCTGCTTGCGCAAAGCCTCTTCTGACGGCGCTTGCACAGCCTGATTTTGGGTGTTCACGGCGGGTTTGCCCGATTTTTGGTTTTGACAGGCGGCGGCGCTCAACGCCAACAGGCACAGCAGGCCCATGCGCAGGGTGCGATTGAGGGGCTTTATCATCATTGCGTTTTTTGTCCTTGTAGACGCTTATTCGTATTCCAGCGTAAAAGTGGCCACCGCGCTGAAGGTGCCGCGGCCGATGGTCTTCGTTTGGATAGCCTCCGGTTCCCCCTGCACATAGGCCTGCAGCGTGAGCGTGGTGTTGCCGGCATTCAGGCGGAATTTATCGCTGGCGCGATTGAGCGGCAGCGCCTTGCCGCTGCTGTCCTCCAACCCGATGCCGATCCCCGAGGCCAGGCTGCCGGCATCCAGCGCCAGCAGGCCGGGCAGTTTGGCGTTCTCGGTGCCGGTAAACGTAATGGCCACCGTATTGCCCAGGCTGAGATCGCACTCGGTCAGGTGCAACGCGAAGGTTTGGCTATGGGTGCGGGTGTTCAGATACAGGTATTTGTCGACGATGGTGCCGAAATCCAGTTGGATATCCTCATCTCCCGGCTGAATGACGCACGGCTCGGCCACCAGCGTCCCGTGAAAGCGCATGTTTTCCGCCGCGTCCGCCGGCTGCGCCATCATGCCGGCCACCATGACCATGCCTGCCCCCAACAGCGCGCTCCGGCGCCGGTTCGTCTCTGTCGCGCGCATGACGCCACTCCCTTTGGTTAGGCTTGCGCCGGCTCGGCGCAAGCGGCGTATTAGTCGTAATAAAGGCGGAAATCGATCGCCGCACGGTAGGCGCCGGCGCTCAGCGTCGCCGGGGTGCGCACCGGCGTCACCGTATACGTCAGGGTGTTTTGTCCCGGCGTCAGCAAGATCGGTTTGTTACGCGCGCCGAGGCGCACCGGCAGGCCGCTGGCATCCGCCAACTGCAACCCCAAGCCGGTGACGCCGGCGACCCTGACCAGGCTCGGCGCGTCGTCATCCGTCGGCGCGGCAAACGCCACGGACACCGCAGGCTGGCTGCCGCTCCAGGCCAGCACCCCGGTCCAGGCGTCGCGGTTGCTCGCCGGCGCCCGCAGGCAGTCTTTCAGCGTCAGCTCGAACGCCACCGGCGTGCCGCGATCGCCCGGGCGCTGAAAATGCGCCGTTCCCGTCTCCCCCAGCCACACTTCCTGACGCGCGGTGGTCATTTCCAGACTGCAGGCGCTTTCCGTCAACGCGCCGTAGACGTGGAGCGTGCCGTTCGCGCCCTCCACCTCCCAGTTGTCCACCGCGCGGGCCGGTGGCATCAGCACCAGCATCGTGCCCGCCGTCAGCGGCACCATCAGCGCGGCCAACACCGTCAGGCCGATAGTGCGTCGCTGATGACGTTCATAGGCTTTTCCCAACAGCATGGGGATCTTTCGTTGCATGATTCGTTCACTCCGCTGTGTTCACTCTGTCTTCCCTGCTGGCGCGCGGATCGTCATTTGGCGACCGGCACGACCTGGCAGGCATTGCCGGCGCAGCGGAAGTTCAACTGCGGCCGCCCACCGTAATCGTTGATGTACGCCAGCGACGGCCCGTTGCCGAGGCTCGCGGCGGAGACGTTCAGCGGGGCGCTGGCCTTCGGCGCCACCATCAACGGTTCAAAGCCCGCCGCCCCTTTCCCGCCCTTGCCGGCGCTCGCCTCAACGATCGTCACGTAATACGGGGTCGGGTTGTTCACCACGTACTTGTCGCCCTGCCGGGTCAGCGTCAGCTGCTCCTGCCACGGTGCGGCATTCTTTTTCGGGGCGAGCGCCGCCGGGCGATAAAACATTTTGATGCGCGTCTGCAGCGCTATCTGCAGCGTGTTCGGCTTATTGCTGCGCGGCGGGATCTCGCGCAGGTTGAAGTAATACAGCGTCTCCCTGTCCTGCGGCAGCTGACGCGCCGCCGGCAGCGACTGGATCTTCACCTGGCTCGGTTTGCCCGGTTCCACCCGCTGCACCGGCGGCAGCACGGTGAAAGGGCTTTGGATCTTGTTGCCGCGGTCGTCTTCGATCCATCCCTGCGCCAGATACGGCAACTGTTTGTTCTGGTTACTGATGTTGAGACTGACCGTTTTCAGGTCGCCGTCGAAAATCACGCGCGTGCGATCCAGCGCGATGGCCGCATGAGCGGGCAGGCTGACCGCGCCGATCGTCAACGCGGCGGCGAGCGGGCCCACAAGGAAAACGGTCTTTCTGGTCATAGTCAGATTCATCATGTCTTCACGGTTCCAGTCGGCCGGAAGCGGACGAGCCCGCCCCGGCGGTTTAGCGGCGGAGCGCACTCCGCCGGGTGTATGTCAGTTGGCGTCGGCCGCCGGCTTGTCGCCGGCAAGAGGACGGCAAGGCAGCAGCAACGTGTTCATCAACATTTCGGCCGGCAGCGGCGCCGGCAGCTGGATTTCACACTGCGCCGCGCCGTTCCAGTGCACGCTCATGCGCTCGCCGGGATTGAGGCCGGACAGGTAAACGCTGCCGCCGTCATTGATGATGCCGGTCTCCTGTTTGCGGGCATTCAGCACCGTGGCGCCGAACGGCGGCTCGCTGCCGTCCGCCAGCTTGACGATCGCCATCGCCTTCTCGCCGGCAATCACCTCAAACTTGCGGTAGCCGATGGCCCCCTCGGTCAACGTGGCCTGCACCACCGAACGCGTCGCCTCGACGTTGTCGCTCAGGCTGTTGAGATCGATGCTGGCCTTGTTGCGGTAGTAGCTGTTTACATCCGCCACCACCGCCTTGCCGTAACGGTTGGTCAGCACCGTACTGCCGTAGCCACGCACCGGCACACCGGCGACGCCTTCGGTATCGAGCAGCAAACGCGTGCCGCCCGGCGTATTGACGCGGTGCAGCACCGCCCCTTCCGCCGCCATCGTCAGGCCACCCTGCGCGCCAATGCCGACGGCGCTGTAGCGGCCGGCCTGGTAGCTGGCGTTGGCGTTGATCTGCGCCATGTCGCCCTGATGGCTGTAATAACCGCTGGCCGTCGCTCCGCTGCGTGCGGCGCCGGCGCTGATCTGATAGTTGTTGTGTTCATCGACCCGGTTGTAGTACCCGACCCGGTGGGCGTTCTCTTCGCGATCGAGCGTCATGTTGTAACTGAGCGTGCCCGCGCTGCCCCAGGGCAGCGACAGCGACAGATACATCCCGTCGTCGTTGCGCTCGTTGTAACGGTTGCGATAGGCCGACAGCGACACGCTGACGTTCTTGAAATCGCCGATGTCGAAGTAGCGCGACACCATCAGGTTGTAACGATCGTTCGGTGCCCGATCCCAGTAGGTTTGGTGGCTGTAGTTGAGATAGGTGCTCAGCCCCAGATCGCGGAACTGTTTGTTGAAGGTGATGGTGTACATCTCCTTGCTCTTGCCGCTGCGCCCCCCTTCGTAACGCGCATCCAGGTAGTCCCCCATGCTCATGAAGTCTTCCTGAGAGAAGCGGTAACCGGCGAAGGTGACCTGGCTGTCGTATTCATCGAAGTTCTTCGAATAGCTCAGCCGGTACGAACCGCCGGTCAACGTGCCATCCTGCGGCAGACGCGCACGCGACTGCGTGGCATCGAACGACAGCGCCCCCAGCGCCATCAGATCGCGCCCGATCCCCAGCGACAGCGCGTTGTAATCGCCGCCGGCGATGCCCCCGCCGTACAGCGACCAGCCGTTGCTGATCCCCCAGGAGAACTCGCCGGTGCCGAACATCGGCCCGCGCAGATGGTGCCCCCACTCCGACGGCTTGCCCGTCGCCAGCTTGTAACGCACCGTACCCGGCCGCGTCAGATAAGGGATGTTGGCGGTGTTCATCTTGAACTCCTGCACGCTGCCGTCCTGCTCTTCGACGCGCACGTCCAGCTCGCCGGAAACCGCATCGTTGATGTCCTGAATGCGGAACGGCCCCGCCGCCACCTGCGTTTCATACAACACGCGCCCCTGCTGGCTGACCACCACCTTGGCGTTGGTTTTCGCCACGCCGGTCACTTCCGGCGCATAGCCGCGCAGGTTGGGCGGCAACATGCTGTCGTCGGATCGCAGGCTGACGCCGGTAAAGCGCAGGCTGTCGAAAATGTCGGAGTTCAGGTAATCCTCACCCATCGTCAGCCGCGAACGCAGCGCCGGGATCGCCCGGTAGGCGTAATAGCGGCTCCAGTCGAACTGTTTGTCGGTCGGCTGAGAAGAACCGGTCTGATGGTTGAGGTTGGCCTGCCAGTCGGCGCGCAGACGCCAGGCGCCCAGGTTGGCGCCGCCGGTGCCATTGCCGCTCAGGCTGTAACTGCTGCCGCCCTTCTGATGTTTTTGCGTTTGGGCGTTGACGTTATAGTCAAACAGCAGCCCAGGAATACCATCATCCCAGCGCGAAGGCGGGTCCCAGTTTTCCGAGCTGTATTCCAGATAGGCCTGAGGAATGTTGAGATACAGCGAAGAGCTGGCAAGATCGCCGCGGGCTTCCATCCCCGCCAGGCTGGAGGCGTCAAGGCAACGGCCGCCGTGCGTCCAGTTCAGCGTGCTTAACAGTTTTTCTTTCAGCCCCAGTTGGTTGACCAACTCCGGCGAAAGACAGGCTTCGCTGCCTTTAGGATCGTTCTCGGGCGCCATAAACGTCACCGGCTGTTCCGGCAGATCGTTCTTATTGACGTGCACCACCATGGTATAAACGCCCGGCATGATGTAGCCGCTGCGCGTGAATTGGCTCAGATCGATATTTTTGCGATCGTTGATGTCCAATACGTCGGTATTGAATTGAATCACGTCGGCGGCATAGACCAACGCGATTGGATTTCCCAGAGAAAGGGCAACGCAAAGCCCCAAGGCCTGAAGACGAAATAACTTCCCTGCCGGTGAAAGCATAATAAAGTCCTTTCAATAACGAATTAACCGTCAGTACGAGAAAAAATCAAAAATAATCCAGCTTAAAACGCACTGTGGAAAAATACGCTCCCACCTTCAACGGCTGGTGATTCGGCATCAACGTCATGGAATAATTCAGCACTCGGTTCCCCGGTATTATTCCCTCCATCGGCAAAGGTTTCCCTGGAATAACCGCCGTGCCGCTGCTGTCTTTTATCTCCAATGCCACGCCGCGCGCATCGCCCTGTACGCCAAACAGAGCGCCTTCCGCATAACCATCAAACGTGACCTGAAAGAATTTCCAGTCAGGCTTGTTTTCCGGCCGTTCCAAAATGCAATTGACCAATTCGATACTGAAAGGTTTGGTCATCCCCTGGCCGTCACGAATGATCTGCCCGAGAGGAATAGTGTCCATATCGATCGTCTGATCGCGGCTGCCGGCGGCAATGGCGCAGGCGGTGTCGATAATGGCGCCGTGCATGTTGACTTTGCCCCACCCCTGCGCGGCGGAAGTTGCATGGCCGGGCGCAAACGCCAACGACGCCAAAAGAACGGCACCCGCTCGATTCCTTGGTAAAAACATCGCGACATTCCTTTGACAGGGAGATTCACCAGGCATGCGGCGAACCCCATGCCTGGTTGATTAAGCCTTCGGGCTCACTTACTGATAAGCCAGGGTGAAATCGGCTACGGCAGTGAAATCGCCCGGAACGATGGCGGCGGAAGCGCCTTCGCCCTGCAGGTAGGCGGCGAAATGCAGGGTGTTGTTGCCGGTATTCAGGGTCTGCGCGGTAGTCGCTTCACCCAGTTTGATCGGCTGGCCATTGTAAGAGATGGCTACGCCGGCGCCGCTGGCGGTGCCCGCGATACCCAACAGATCCTTGTCGGTGGACGATGCGACGCCGCTGAAGGTGGTTTTAACGGTTTTCAGCGTGGTGATGTCGCACTGCTCCAGTTTGATTTCAAACGGACGCGGGTTGGATTTGCCGCCGTTTTTCAACGCCACGTTGGAAACCTGGCCCAGATCTACGGTCTGATCGATCGACTCGGGCGCAATAGAGCATGGCGCATCAATAATAGAGCCCGTGAAGGTGACCTTACCGTGTCCCTGATCGGCTGCCTGTGCAAAAGAACTTGCGCCAAATGCAATCACTGCAGCCATCATGATTTTGTTAAGTTTCATAGAACCTATATTCCTTATAAGAAAAAATGCATATTCCAATCAAGAAAAAGAGCAACAGGAAACCTGCTCGCGCTTATATGTGCGCAGCCCTGATTCTTTAGCATCTTGCTGGTTGGTTAACTGCCAAAACCCAAAGGCATCGACAATAAATACGTCGATAACGGCAAGTCTGCAGCGGCCCACCCATTAATGAATTCGTCATATAAAAATAAACGAAATCACAACAAGCAGAGGCCAATACTTTCTAATCCGTCCTTCTTGTCCGGCGATGAATATTCTGGCAAATGCCTCTCAGCAAAAAAAGGCTTTTTTTGATCAAGGCGAACATTCGCAATTTATTTCCTAATTGAAGTTAATTTACTGTTATTTTTAGCCTCATAGATCGTAAAAGATACTTTTATAGAGCAATATCCTGTTTTTCTTTGATTCCCAAGTAATCAGATCGCAAAGTGGCGCTTTGTGAATATAATAAACCAAAATTTTAGGTTTCAGCGTGACGCCACCCCTGCCTAAGCACAGGTAAAAACGGGGCGGGCAACGCCTTTTTTTTCAATCCTGATAAATAGATAGGAATTTTCTTTGTTCGCGTTTTACCTCGTTGTTGGTAGGCAGCGAAAGTTTGTTTTTTCTTAGGAATACGGCAATCGGAATACAGAGGAAGTGCTATGGAAGCGTTATCTCCGAAACAAAAGGAAATACGGCAATTGCAGCACGATCTGCTGCAAACATTATTCGCGCAGTCGCCCCGTAAGTGCCCTATCGGCGGGTTGCCGCCACAGCAGCAATGGCTATCGACGCGGCAACTGGCCAATGCCGTCAACGTCGGTGTTTACCGGGCGCGGCGGCTATTGTTGGATCTTGTCTCCCGGAAAAAAGTGATTGTGACGGACGGCTCTATCAACAACTCATTGAGGTGGTATCCCACCGCGTTGCTGAACGGTGATAACGACGGCATCTCCAACAGCGATGCCCCTCACTCCCCTTTAACGGAATAAATATGGCCAGCCGGCCTGATTGGCAATATTTCATTGCGGAGTAACGCCGCACACTATTTATATATATTGGGATATTATCGTGAGAAAAACAGCCCTGCTATTTTTACGTTGCTGCCTGGCATTATCTTTCTTCATGCTGTTTGGCAACGCCAACGCGTTTACCTGCCGCACGTCCGATGGCGGACTGATTCCACCCGGGGGCTCGACCACGCCGGTTGACGTCCGGGTACGCATCGGGCCACAGCTTTCTTATGGCAAAAACGAAATCGTCAACGTCAGCCAGGTCACCTGTAAAAACGACGTCGCGAGCTGGTATGACTATCTCAAAACCGACAGCCCGGCGCTGACGATGAACAGTGCGATTTTTGGCGCCATCGGCAGCGGCACCACCATCAACGGCAGCGATTACACCTCCCCGGTGCCATCAGGCATCAGCGTACTCAGCCTTACCGGCCTGCAAACCCAGTCGGTCGCCATCCGGGTCTATATCGTGTTGAACCGTTTCCCAACGCCGGACATCAAGGTGAACAAAGGCGACGTCATCGGCCAAATCAACTTTATTCAGACCAACGATCAGCCGGGTTGCCCACAGTGCGGCGTTTATCGCTGGCGCCTGATCGCCGACAACGACGCTTACTTCGTCACCACCAGCTGCACCATCAACAACGGCCAGCAGATTAACGTCGACTTCGGCCAGATCCGTCAGGACTTTCTGACCCAGAGCGCCAATGATGCCCAGATAAAACAGGACAAAGCGCTCAGCTACCAATGCGACGACCAGAGCGCGACGCAGGATATTCTGATCCGCATGGTCAGCGATGCCAGCGGCTTCTCCAGCGATTTTATCAAGACCACCAATCCTAACGTCGGCGTGGCGATGATGTACAACGGCGCGGTGGTGAAGCCGAACAATGCCTTCAGAACGCGCATCGTCAACGGCCAGGGCAACGATACCGTGACCTTTGTACCGGTAAAGAACAATGTCCCTTACACCAGCATCGCCACCGGCCCGCTATCGGGTTCGGCTACGCTGATCTTCAGCGCACCTTGAGACGGGAGCAAGAATGAACATGACGAGTAAAACGCGCTGCGCTCTGCTGTGGGCGCTGAGCCTGATTAGCGCCGCGGCTCAGGCCGCCGACCAGGGTACCAAAGTCAACATCACCGCCACCGTGGTGGCGCCCCCGCCTTGCGTGATCAACGACGGGCGCACCATCGATATCGACTTCGGCAAGGTCGGCATCAAGCGCATCGACGGCAATCGCTATATGCAACGCATCGATTACAGCATCAAATGCGAGTTTCTGGATAACAGCCGCCAGCTGAAAATGAAGATCATGGGCAGCGCGGCGGCCTTCGACGGCAGCGTGTTAACCAGCAGCGTCAATGGATTGGGCATCAAACTGTTGGCCAACGGTAAGGCCTTCGCCATCAATACGCCGCTGAACATCGACTACGCCAATCCGCCGACGCTTGATGCGGTGCCGGTGAAAAACAGCGCCGTCCCCCTGGCGGAAGGCGATTTCACCAGCGGCGCCACCATGCTGGTGGACTACTTTTAATCACCGCCCCCAAAAAATCGCGAAAAAAAGCCGCAACCTCGCAGTTGCGGCCTGGTCGAGGATCGTGCGCCCGGGGCGCGCTCCTCACATCAGGGTATTCAGCCGAAGATCCCGCCGAACCACTGGCTCAGCTTCATCATCACCATATCCCAGATGCGGCTGAAGAAGTTGCCCTCTTTCACCTCTTGCATCACCACCAGCGGGTGTTGCTCGATGGTCTTGCCGTCCAGCTGGAAATCGATGGTGCCGACCACCTGGTTTTTCGCCAACGGCGCTTCCAGCGTCGGTTGGGTCAGCTTGTAGCTGGCCTTCAGGTTTTTCATCTGCCCTTTCGGAATGGTGACCGAGGCGTCTTTCGCCACGCCGAGCGGCACTTCGCTGACGTCGCCGAACCACACTTTCTGGGTGACGAACGGCTTATCGGCCTTGATCGGCGTCGCGGTTTCATAGAAGCGGAAGCCCCAGGTCAGCAGTTTTTCGCTTTCGCTAAAGCGCACGCGATCGCTCGGCGCGCCCAGCACCACCGAGATCAGGCGCATCGAGCCGTCGGTGGCCGATGCCACCAGGTTGTGGCCGGCGCCGCTGGTGTAACCGGTCTTGATGCCGTCGACGTTCAGGTTGCTGCTCCACAGCAGGCGGTTGCGGTTAACCTGGCGGATCTTGTTAAAGGTGAATTCTTTCTCTTTATGCAGCGCGTATTCGTCCGGCACGTCGCGGATCAGCGCCTGGCTCAGCAGCGCCATGTCGCGCGCGGTGCTGTACTGCCCTTCCGCATCCAGGCCGTGCACCGTCAGGAAGTGGGTGTTCTGCAGCCCCAGAGATTTGGCGTAATTGTTCATCAGGCCGACGAACGAATCCTGGCTGCCCGCCACGTAGTCCGCCAGCGCGATGCTGGCGTCGTTGCCCGACTGGATCACGATGCCTTTATTCAGCTCCAGCACCGGCACCTGATCGCCCGGCTTGATGAACATCAGCGAAGAACCGCGCAGCGCCGGGTTGCCGGGCGCCCAGGCGTCTTTGCCGACGGTGACCATGTCTTCCGGCTTGATCTTGCCGGCCTTGATCGCCTGCCCAATCACGTAGCTGGACATGATCTTGGTCAGGCTGGCGGGATCGAGGCGGGTGTCGGCATTGCCTTCGGTCAACACCTTGCCGCTGTTGTAATCCATCAGAATGAAGGCCTTGGCGTCTACCTGCGGCGGCGCCGGCGGCTCGGCCGCATGCACGGCCGGGGCGGCCAGCAACAGGATGCCTACGCTGAAGGTCAGTTTTTTCAGGGAAGTGGATAAGTTTTTTTTCATCATGACGTCGCCAGAGTGTCCATTCAAATCATTGAAATAGCGTTAACTTTCAAACATGTTCACGTTTTAAGCCAACCAGCGAGAGTGGCCCGGTGCGCGCGTGCCGGCCGCAACCCCCTGCGGCGCCCGTAGCGGGTAACGCAGCGCACCGAAAATGCCCTTGCTGTGAGTTTATGTGATTTATCTTATTTTTGCAGGGTTTAGCGTGAATTTTCAGCATTTTTACATAACTGTACGCAACCCCCCGCTTATCGTTCAAAAAAGCATCGTGACGCGCATTTTTGCACCCACCCACGGCTACACGGCCAAGCATCTGCACTGCTAAACATCTGCGCATCCATACGTCTAAAAAAGATTAATATATTCCATAATGGCATATACAACCGTTATTTGTTCTTTTTAAAGCGCTTATTCTCAGCGCTATCATCCACATAACGACTTTTATACCGAATAATCCTGGAGATGAGTCATGGCGATCCCCCATTCCGTCATCGAGATGATTGGCAATACCCCGATGCTGGAACTGACCCGGTTCGATACCGGCCCGTGCCGGCTGTTCGTCAAGCTGGAGAATCAAAACCCCGGCGGTTCGATCAAAGACCGCGTGGCGCTGTCGATGATCGAACAGGCCGAGCGCGACGGCAAGCTGCAGCCGGGCGGCACCATCATCGAAGCCACCGCCGGCAATACCGGCCTGGGGCTGGCGCTGGTGGCGGCGCTGAAAGGCTATAAGCTGCTGCTGGTGGTGCCGGACAAGATGAGCCGCGAGAAGATCTTCCACCTGCGCGCGCTGGGCGTGGAAGTGCTGCTGACCCGCTCGGACGTCGGCAAGGGGCATCCGGCTTACTATCAGGATTACGCCAAACGCCTGGCCGGGGAGATCCCCGGCGCCTTTTATATCGATCAGTTCAACAACCCGGCCAATCCGGCGGCCCATACCACCACCACCGCGCCCGAACTGTGGCGGCAGATGGAGCATGACGTGGACGCTATCGTGGTTGGCGTCGGCTCCGGCGGCACGCTGGGCGGGTTGAGCCGCTATTTCGCCGAGGTTTCGCCGCAGACGGAATTCGTGCTGGCCGACCCTGCCGGCTCTATCCTGGCGGACTATCTCGACAGCGGCCGCATCGGCGAAGCGGGCAGTTGGCTGGTGGAAGGCATCGGCGAAGACTTCGTCCCGCCGCTCAGCGACTTTGACCAGGTCCGCAACGCTTACCGCATCGGCGACGCCGAAGCCTTCACCACCGCGCGCGATCTGCTGCGCAAGGAAGGCGTGCTGGCGGGATCGTCCACCGGCACCCTGCTGGCCGCCGCGCTGCGTTACTGCCGCGCACAGACCGAACCCAAGCGGGTGGTGACCTTCGTCTGCGACAGCGGCAACAAATACCTGTCTAAAATGTATAACGACCACTGGATGCTGGAACAGGGCCTGCTGAGCAAGCCGCAGCACGGCGATCTGCGCGATCTGATCGCCTACCGCCACGACGAAGGCGCCGCCGTCTCCGCCGCGCCGGACGACACGCTGGCGATCGTGCACGCCCGCATGCGGCTGTACGACATCTCGCAGCTGCCGGTGCTGGAAGGCGATCGGGTGGTCGGCCTGATCGATGAGTGGGATCTGCTGAACGCCGTCCAGGCCGACGCCGCCCACTTCAGCCTGCCGGCCGGCAGCGCGATGACCAAGCAAGTCCAGACGCTGCAAAAGGAAGCCGGCTACGACGAATTGCAGGCCACCTTCAACCATGGCCACGTCGCGGTGGTGCTCGACGGCGAGCGCTTCCTCGGCCTGATTACCCGCACAGACGTGCTAAACGCCTGGCGCCAAAAATTACGTTAATAAGGACCCTTTATGGCCAAGTTTGATACGTTGACCGTTCACGCCGGTTACACCCCGGACGCCACCGGCGCCGTGATGCCGGCAATTTACGCCACCTCCACCTACGCCCAACCGGCGCCGGGCGAGCATACCGGCTACGAATACTCCCGCAGCGCCAACCCGACGCGCACCGCGCTGGAAAGCGCCATCGCCGAACTGGAGGGCGGCAGCCGCGGCTACGCCTTCGCCTCCGGCCTGGCGGCCTGCTCCACGGTGCTGGAGCTGCTCGATAAGGACAGCCACCTGATCGCAGTAGACGATCTGTACGGCGGCACCTATCGCCTGCTGGAAAAAGTGCGCAGCCGCACCGCCGGCCTGCGCGTCACCTACGTGTCGCCGGCGGATCTCGCCGGGCTGGAGCAGGCGATCGAGCCGGACACCAAAATGATCTGGGTAGAGACCCCGACCAACCCGCTGCTGAAGCTGGCGGATCTGAGCGCCATTGCCGCGATCGCCAAAAAGCATGGGCTTATCAGCGTGGCGGACAATACCTTCGCCTCGCCGTATCTGCAGCGCCCGCTGGATCTGGGCTTTGACGTGGTGGTGCACTCCGCCACCAAATACCTCAACGGCCACTCCGACGTGGTGGCCGGCGTCGCAGCGGTGGGGGATAACTCGGCGCTGGCGGAACAGCTCGGTTTCCTGCAAAACGCGGTCGGCGGCATTCTCGATCCGTTCAGCAGCTTCCTGACGCTGCGCGGCATTCGCACCCTGGCACTGCGCATGCAGCGCCACAGCGACAGCGCGCTGCGCATCGCCCAGTGGCTGGAGAGCCAGCCGCAGGTTGAAAACGTCTACTATCCCGGCCTGCCTAGCCATCCGCAGCACGCGCTGGCGGCGCGCCAGATGACGCGCTTCGGCGGCATGATCTCGGTGCGGCTGAAAGGCGACGATGCCTATGCGCGCCGGGTCATCAAGCGCTCGCGCCTGTTCACCCTGGCGGAAAGCCTGGGCGGCGTGGAAAGCCTGATCAGCCAGCCGTTCAGCATGACGCACGCCTCCATTCCGCTGGAACAGCGCCTGGCAACCGGCATCACGCCGCAGCTGGTGCGCCTGTCGGTGGGGATTGAGGATGTGGAAGATCTGATCGCCGATCTGCAGCAGGCGCTGGCGGAATAATCGCCTGCATCAAGCGCCATCAGCCCGGCCGGCGCGCCGGGCTTTTTTGTGCCCGCTATTCAGACGCCGATGACGTCCCGATAAAAGCGCTGCGCCACATCGGGGTGGGAACGGATGCGGCCTTTCAGGTAGTTATACCCCACGTCGCGCAGCAGCGGGTTGAGCGGATCGCTGGCCGGGCCGCGCGCCTGCGCCGCCAGCGGCGGCGGCAGTTGATACAGCGGCACCACCGCGTCCAAGCGCGCGCCGAGGAAAAAAGCGATCGACAGCCTGTCGCGCCCCGCCGGCGGCGTTTCCACCCGGTGCACCGTGGCGCGCAGATAGCCGTTGGTCGCCAGTTCCAGCAGCTCGCCGATGTTCACCACGAAGGTGTCTTCACGCGGCTGGGCGTCGAGCCACTGCCCTTCGCTCACCTCCACCTGCAGCCCTTTTTGCTCGTCCTGCAGCAGGAAGCTGAGAAACCCGGAATCCTTGTGCGCGCCGACGCCCTGTGCGCTGGCGGTGGCGTCCCGTCCCGGATAGCGAATCAGTTTGATGTGCTCGTTGGGCTTATCGCCATACAAGCGATCGAAAGCCTGCTCCGGCAACGACAGCGCCAAAGCGAAAGCGCGCAGCAGCCGCAGCGACATGGCGGTCATCGCCTGTTGCCACTGCAGCAGCAGCGGTTTCAGCGTCGGCAGCGCCGCCGGCCACTGGTTTGGCCCCTGCAGGCGTGCCCAGCGTGGGGTGTCGTCAGATAGCGTCAGCGCCGGGCGTTCGGCACCGATATCGAACTGCTCGCGCCAGTCCGGCTGGCCGCGCGTGAGCTCCGCCGCCGCCCGGTTGTAACCGCGAAAGTGCGGCGAATGCACCATCTGCACCGCCAGCTTGTCGGCTTCCGGCAGCGCGAAAAATTGCCGCGCGCCCTGCTGCAGCCGCGCATTCAGCACACTGTCCACGCCGTGCCCGCGCAGATAGAAAAAGCCGACGTCGCGGGCCGCCGCGCGCAGATCGTCAAGAAAGGCGCGCCGCTGGCGCGCATCGCCGTCAAGCAGCGAAAGATCCAGCAGCGGCAGCGTCTTCAGCGTCGTCAGATGCGTCATCGTGTGGTTCCTCTTCTTCCCCAATCACAATCGGGCTGCCATACAGGCGAATAATCAACATTGTCACTCCCTACCGGGTAGCTGCATTTGCTCCATAGTTATCACCGCGCTCGCCGGGGCGGCCAATATTGTTGCGTTCTAAGTTATGCAAACGTTCAACAAACTGTCGCAAAACCGTCATCAATGTTTCTTATGCTCTGCGCAATTTCGCCGACGCCGCTGGCTGGCGACGGGCGCTATCCGCTATCCTGTAAACGACCTCATACCCTGCCTGCCGGAGAAATACTGATGGATTTAGCCTTATTCGACCTGGATGAAACCCTGATTGACGATGACAGCGCCAGCCTGTGGATCCGCTGGCTGGTCGGCCAGGGCTTCGCGCCGGCGGAGCTGGAGCTGCAGGAGCAGCAGCTGATGCAGCTTTATTATCAGGGCAAGCTGTCGATGGAGGACTACATGCAGGCCACGCTGGCGCCGCTGGCCGGCCTGAGCGTGCAAACCGTGGCCGGCTGGGTACAGCGTTACATCCGGCGCGACATCCTGCCGCGCGTCTATCCCGCCGCCCGTGAACGCCTGCAGTGGCACCGCGAGCGCGGCGACTGCATTCTGGTGATTTCCGCCACCGGCGAGCATCTGGTGGCGCCGATCGCCGAACAGCTCGGCGCCGATGATGCGCTGGCGATCGGCGTGGAAATCAGCGACGGCCGCTTCACCGGCAACACCTACGGCACCATGACCTATCAACAGGGCAAGGTGATCCGCCTGCAACGCTGGCTGGCGCAGCATCCGCACCTGCAATTCGAACACAGCCACGGCTACAGCGACTCCCTCAACGATAAAGCGATGCTGCAATTCGTCGACAGCGCCACGGTGATCAACCCCGACAGCGAACTGAGCGCGCTGGCGGCGGAGCACGGCTGGGAAGTGTGCCGCTGGGAACGCTGAGCGGCAGGCAAAAAGTGCCCTGCGGTGTGACAAATAGCGTTTTGTGGCGTAGGTATAGAGGGTCCTTAATCCACTAACGGAGTTGCGCAATGCTGACCATTTGGGGCCGTGAGAATTCGAACAACGTCAGGAAAGTGCTGTGGTGCGCCGCCGAACTGGGGCTGAGCTATACCCACATCAACGCCGGCGGCGCGTTCGGCAAGGTGAACGAAGAGAGTTACCGCGCGCTGAACCCGAACGGCCTGGTGCCGCTGCTGCAGGACGATGACTTCGTGCTGTGGGAATCCAACACCATCGTGCGCTATCTGGCGGCGAAATTCGGCGACGCGACGTTCTATCCGCAAGATCTGCAGGCGCGCGCCGCCGCCGAGAAGTGGATGGACTGGACCACCTCAACCATCGTCCCGGCCTTCACCATCGTCTTTTGGGGCCTGATCCGCACCGCGCCGGAATTGCGCGACATGGCGAAAATCGAAGCGGCGATCGCCACGCTGGAAAAGCACTTCGACGTCATCGAACAGACGCTGGCGCGCCAGCCTTACCTCTCCGGCGACGCGTTCGGCTTCGGCGATATCCCGCTCGGTAGCTTCGCCTACGCCTGGTTCGAAATGCCGATCGCCCGCCGCCCGCGGCCGAACATGGAGCGCTGGTATCAGCAGCTGCGCGCCCGCCCGGCCTATCAGCGCGGCGTGATGAGCGAACTCACCTGATCGCTGCGGGGCGTTACGACGCCCCGACCTTCAGCAGCTTGCCGTTCCGCTCGTCCGTCAGCAGATACAGATAGCCATCCGGTCCGCTGCGCACCTCGCGAATGCGCTCGCCGCGATCGCCCAGCAGCCGCTCTTCCGCCACCACCTTGTCGCCTTCCAGCGTCAGGCGGATCAGCTCCTTTTGCGCCAGCGCGCCGATGAACAGCGAGTGCCGCCAGGCGGGGAAGCGCTGCCCGTCATAAAACGCCATGCCGCTGAGGCCGGGCGATACCCGCCAATAGTGCAGCGGCTGTTCGGTGCCGGGCACCCGTTCCCCTTTGGCCTCGGGGATCGGCTGGCCGGAATAGTTGATGCCGTAGGTGGCCAGCGGCCAGCCGTAGTTTTTACCCGGCAGCGGGAGGTTGAGCTCATCGCCGCCGCGTGGGCCGTGCTCGTGTTCCCAGATAGCGCCGCTCCACGGGTTCAGCGCCAGCCCTTGCGGATTGCGGTGGCCGTAGGACCAAACCTCCGGCCGTTTGCCCGCCTGGCCGACCCAGGGGTTGTCCGGCGGCACCGCGCCTTCGGCGGTCAGTCGCACCAGCTTGCCCTGCAGCTTGTCGGTCTCCTGCGCCGTCGGCCGCTGGTTGTTTTCGCCCAGCGCGATAAACAGGTAGCCCTGCCTGTCGAACGCCAGCTTGCCGCCGAAGTGATTGCCGACTGACAGCTTGGGCAGCTGGCGGAAGATCACCTTGAAGTTTTCCAGCCGCGCGCCGTCGTCGCTCAAACGGCCGTAGCCGACCGCCGTGCCGGCTTTGCCGCCCTCGCCCGGTTCGGCGAAGCTGAGGTACACCCGGCGGCTGGCGGCGAAGTCGGGGGCCGGCAACACCTCCAGCAGGCCGCCCTGCCCCTCGGCGTAAACCTGCGGCACGCCGGCGATCGGCGGCGACAGGCCTTTGCCCTGCTGCCACAGCCGCAGCCGGCCGGGCCGCTCGGTGATAAGCAGGCCTTGTTCCGCCGGCAAAAAGGCCAGCGACCACGGGTGTTCCAGGCCGTCCTGCAGTTGGCTGACCGTCGGCGCGGCCTGCAGCAGGCCGCTGCACAGCAGCAAACCGGCCAGCAAAGTCAATCGGGGCATGGCATCCTCCTGGGGGTGAAATGACCCGTTTAGTGTAGCCCACTCAGCGGGCGCGGTCGTTTGCATTACATTTCAACAGGTTGCCTTTTGGCCGCAGTGTGCTTAAGTTAACCCATCACCCAGGAGGAATCATGGACATTACCGTTACCGACGCGATTGACGAACACACCCTCGATGCGATCAGGCAAGGCCTGCGCGCTTACAACCTGCCGCATATCGACGCCCGTCACCGCAAGCCGCTCAGCGTCTATGCGCGCGCCGAGGCCGGCACGGTGATCGGCGGGCTGACCGCCGAAACCTGGGGCAACTGGCTGAGCGTCGAATGGCTGTGGGTGGCGGATTCCCAGCGCGGCAGCGGCCTCGGCGGCCGGTTGATGCGCGCCGCCGAACGCGAGGCGCAGGCGCGCGGCTGCCGCTACGCTCGCCTGGATACCTTCAGCTTCCAGGCGCGGCCGTTCTACGAAAAACTCGGCTATCAGCTGCAAATGACGCTGAAAGAGTATCCGGTGGAACATGAGTGTTATTTTCTTACCAAAACCCTGACTGATTAATGGATGGACGGATGGACAGCAAAAGCATGGTGGTGAACTGTGTGGCGTACAAAGCCGGCCAACGGCTGGGCGAAGTGACCATCGACGATATCAGCGAGGTGGTCAAACAGCCGGATACCTTCATCTGGCTGGGGCTGCGGCAGCCGGAGCCGGCGTTTATGCGCAAGGTGCAGGAAGAGTTCGGCCTGCACGATCTGGCGATCGAAGACGCGCTGTGCGCGCACCAGCGGCCGAAGCTGGAAACCTACGGCGACTCGCTGTTCATCGTGGTGAAAACCGCGCAGTGGGGCGAGAACGACGAAATCGAATACGGCGAAACCCATTTCTTCGTCGGCAAAAACTTTCTGGTGACGGTGCGCCACGGCGCCTCGCCCAGCTACGCGCCGATCCGCGCCAAGGCGGAGGAGAACCGCAAGCAGATGTGCCGCGGGCCAGGCTTCGCCCTCTATTCGGTGCTGGACTTCGTGGTGGACAACTACCGCAGCGTGGTGACGCGCTTCGAGAGCACCATCGAGAATATCGAAGCCAACATGTTTCAGTCGGAGTTCGATCAGGCGGCGATCGAGAACGTCTATACCCTGCGCCGCCACCTGTTGGCGCTGCGCAACGCCGCGCTGCCGATGGATGAAATCTGCAACCAGCTGATCCGCCTGCACGAAGAGGTGATCCCGAAAGAGCTGCGCGCCTATGTGCGTGATGTGCAGGATCACGCGCATCAGGTGGTCAGCAATATCGACGACATGCGCGAAATGCTGACCAACGCCATGCACGTCAACCTGGCGTTGGTGACGGTCAAACAGAACGAAGTGGTGAAACGCCTGGCGGGCTGGGGGGCGATTTTGGCCATCCCGACGGTGATCTTCAGCCTGTACGGCATGAACTTCGCCGACATGCCGGAACTGAAGTTCCCGTGGGCCTACCACGCCACGCTGGGGGTGACCGCCGTCGGCTGCATTTTCCTGTATCAGAAGCTGAAGAAATCGGGCTGGCTGTAAGCGCCAAAACGGCGGGTTTTCCCGCCGGAGAAACGATCTGCGGAGCGGCCCGCCACGCCGCTTCAATACAGCATCGGCCGCCGATCGCGATGCACGTGATTGTGGCGGCCGATGTGCTTGTCATCGGCCGAGCCGATATCCATCGATGCCAGCACCATGCCTTCGCCTGCCAGGCTCTGCGTCAATGGATAGCCGTCGGCGTCGACGATCACCGAGCCGCCGATCCACGCAACGCCGCGCTCCGTTTCGCAACGATCGCACACCGCGATGAACAGCCGATTGACGGCGGCGTTGGCCTGCGCCTTCACCATTTCCGCCGGCCGTTCGCCCTGCGGGCGCGGTGCCAGCGGCCAGTTGACCGGCGCGCACAGCAGCTGAGCGCCGGCCAGCGCCGGCAGCCGTACCCACTCAGGGAATTCGAGATCGTAACAGATCATCACCGCCAACCGGCCAAAGCGGGTCTCGACGACCGGCGGCGGCCGATCGCCGGCGGTAAAGATGGTGCTCTCTTCATGCCACAGGTGCGCTTTGCGATAAATCGCCCTCACCCCCTGCGCATCGATCAATGCCGCGCTGTTGGCCACCTCGCCATCGGGCAGGCGCTCGCAGAAACCGGCGACGATCGCCACATCCAACTCGCGCGCCAGGGCTCCCCACAGGCTGAGGCTAGGCCCGTCTTCAGCCTCGGCCAACGCCCGCGCCTCCGCCTTATCGCGCAGCACGTAGCCGCTGTTCACCAGCTCCGGCAGCACGATAACGTTGGCGCCGCGCTGCGCCGCCCGGCGGGTAGCCTGGGCGGACAGCGCCCGATTATGTTCCGCTTCCCCGACCCGCAACGCTAACTGGCAGCATGCGACGCTGATTTTTTCCTTCACTCCCAATCTCCTTACGACCGCCGTTAAACCCATTCGGGAGCCGTGCGCCCCGCCCTCCAGTAAAGCAGCAAAGGCGCCGCGATAAAAGCTCAGTGCGTTTCAGCGCTCGGTTTGGGTCTGCAGCTGCGCTGCCGGGCGGCTCAACAGGCTGCCCAGCACGAAGGCGACGCCGCCGCCCAGCAGGCCGCCGTAGATTGGGCTGTTGGCGTCGATGCCGTGCCAGACCATCAGCCCCACCACGCACAGGCTGCCGGTCAGCATGCTGGCGATGGCGCCGGCGCTGGTGGCGCGCGGCCAGAAGATCGCCCCCACCAGCGGGATCAGCATGCCGCCCACCAACAGGTTGTAAGCCAGGGTCAGCGCCGCCAGCACGTCGCGCACCACGAATGCCAGCCCCAACATGACCGCGCCCATGAGGAGCGTGGTGAAGCGCCCGGCGGCCAACCCGCCGGAAGGTTTGCGCCGGATGGCCGGCAATACGTCCTCCAGCGCGATGGTGGAAGAGGCCAGCAGGCAAGCGCTGGCGGTGGACATCAGCGCCGCCAACGCCGCGGCGGCCACCAGCCCGCTGACGCCGACCGGCAACACCGCCTGCGCGATAGCGGCGAAGGCGCCGTCGGTGTTGCTGAGCGACGGCAGCACGATCTTGCCGGCCATGCCGATCAGCGCGCCGGTCACGCCGTACAGCACGCAGTAGACGCCCGCCCCCAGCCCGGCGAAGCGCGCCACGTTGGCGCTGCGGGCGGTAAATACCCGCTGCCAGATGTCCTGGCCGATCAGAATGCCGAAGAAATAGATCAGGAAAAATACCAGAATGGTGTCCAGCCCGATCGACGACAGCTGGTAGTAACCGGCGGGCAGCAGGCTGGTGAACGCCTCCCAGCCGCCGGCCTTTACGATGCTCATCGGCATCAGCACCAGCATCATGCCGACGGTCATGATGATGAACTGAATGATGTCGGTCAGCGTCAGCGACCACATGCCCCCCAGCGTCGAATACAGCACCACCAGCCCGCCGCCGAGCAGGATAGACGCGCTGAACGACAGGCCAAACATCACCTGCATCACGCTGCCGATGGCGATGATCGAAGTCACCGCCACCATCAGATCATACGCCAGCATGATCGCGCCGCTGGTAACCCGCGCCGCCGGATGATAGCGCCGCGACAACACCTGGCTGACGGTATACAGCTTCAGCTTGAGCAGCGGCTTGGCCAGCACCAGGCTCAACACCACGATGCCCAGCCCCAGCGCGCCGCACAGCCAGACGCCGGAGATGCCGTAGGTGTAGCCGAGCTTGACGCTGCCGATGGTCGACGCGCCGCCGAGCACCACCGCCGACAGCGTACCCAGATACAGCCCCGGCCCCAGGTTGCGCCCGGCGACCAGATACGCCTCTTTGGAATTGGCGCGGCGAATGCCCATCCACCCCACCGCGCCTATCACCAGAAAGTAAAACACCACGACCAGCAGATCGAGATTCATGGGTACCTCCACTCCGTTGTTATTGTTATCAGGGGCCCCGACGCAACCGCTCCGCCGGTAGGGTCAGTGCGCCGCCTCAGCGGGCCGGCAGCACGCACAACATTTCAAACAGCAGGTTGGCCGCCAGCAGCGCCGTGTTGCCGGAGCGATCGTAAGGCGGCGACACTTCCACCACATCGCCGCCCACCAGGTTCAGCCCGTGGCAGCCGCGCACGATCTCCAGCCCCTGCCAGACCGACAGCCCGCCGACCTCCGGCGTGCCGGTGCCCGGCGCGAAGGCCGGATCCAGCCCGTCGATATCGAAGCTGAGGTAAACCGGCGCATCGCCCATCTGTTCGCGGATCTCCGCCATCAGCGGCGTCAGCGATCGGTGCCAGCAGGCCTCGGCCGGCACCACGTGAAAGCCCTGGCGCCGTGACCAGTCGAAGTCGTCCGCCGCATAGCCGCTGCCGCGCAGGCCAATCTGCACCACCTTTTCCGGCGCCAGCAGCCCCTCCTCGAACGCGCGGCGGAAGGTGGTGCCGTGCGCCAGCTGTTCGCCGAACATCTCCTCGTTGGTGTCGGAATGCGCATCGACGTGGATCAGCCCGACCGGGCCATGCCGACGGGCGACGGCGCGCAGCACCGGCAGCGTCAGCGTGTGGTCGCCGCCGAGCGTCAACGGCATGCAGCCGTGCGCCAGGATCTCGTGGTAAGCCGCCTCGATGCGCTGCACGCTGTCCGCCAGGCTGTAAGGGTTGATGGCGACATCCCCCAGATCGGCCACCTGCAGCCGTTCGAACGGGGCGGAGCCGGTGCCCATGTTGTAGGGGCGGATCATCACCGATTCCTGGCGGATCTGGCGCGGGCCATAGCGGGTGCCGCTGCGGTTGGAGGTGCCGATATCCAGCGGAATGCCGACAAAGGCGGCGTCCAAACCGCGCGCCTGTTCGGCGGCGGGCAGGCGCATCATGGTGGGGATACCGGCAAAGCGCGGCATATCGTTACCGCTTTGGGGTTGGTTCAGCATGGCGTTTCCTTGTCTTGATCTGCGATGAATTGAAACATTTGAGCAACATTCGCAGACTACCCCGCTGGCCACCCCGGCTACCATTCCCGCTTTTGCATGTAAACATCGAAAAACGCGATGTAACTAACCTATTGAAGTATTGATTTTTATTTCCACTTCATGCCATAAGGGAGGCCATATCTTCAGCGCCGCACCTATTTTCTCGATGTTAAAAATGGGTTAACCGGCCGACGTTCTGCGGAGGGGACGATGCTCACCAACCTAAGCGATATCGATCTGAAACTGCTGCGGGTATTCGTCGCGGTGGCGGAAGCTCAGGGCGTCAGCGCCGCGCAGGAAGCGCTGCTGATGAACCAGTCTACCATCAGCACTCATCTGGCCTCGCTGGAAACCCGGCTGGGTTTTCGCCTGTGCCAACGCGGCCGCTCCGGCTTCCGGCTGACGCCCAAGGGCGAACGCATGCTGATCGCCTGCCGCTCGCTGTTCAACGCCGCCCGCGACTTCACCCGAGTCAGCCAGTCGCTGAACGGCCTGCTGACCGGCGATCTGCAGATCGGTCTGGTGGATAATCTGGTTTCGCTGCCGGGCAATCCGTTCAGCCAGGCCATCAAACATTTCCAGCGCCGCCACCAGGACGTGCAATTGCAGTGCCGCATCTGTTCGCCGAACGAGATTGAGCAATGGCTGCTGCACCGGCAGCTCGATCTGGGCATCGGCTACTTCGGCCAGCAGTTGGAGGCGTTGCGTTATCAGCCGTGGCTGGAGGAGACGCAGGCGATCTACTGCAGCGCGGATCACCCGCTGTTCACGGTGGAAGAACCGGAGCGCGAGCAGATTGAAAACGCGCGCTGGGTCAAGCGCGGCTACCTGCTGGCGCAGCAGTTGTGCCCGATCGCGCCGCCTCACCTGGCGGCGGTGGCCCACCATATGGAAAGCGTCGCCCATCTGGTGCTGAGCGGCACTTGTCTCGGCTATCTGCCCACCCACTACGCGGCGCGCTGGGTGGAACAGGGGCTGCTGCGGCAGCTGGGCGGCACGGCGCTCTCTTACCGCGCCACGCTCAGCCTGGTCAGCCGCCCCGTCCAGCCCGACGAGGCGTTGAACGCGCTGCTGGAGGATTTGGCGCGCGCCGGCGAAAAAAAAGCCCCGCATGCGCGGGGCCTGACGGACGTTAGCTGACCGGCATGCGCGCCGGATCGGGATACTGATACTCAAAACCCAGCTCATTGCAGATGCGGTTGCCGTCCACCAGCCGCTCATCCTGCTCCGCTTCGTCGGCGAACTGCGGCGGCTCCAGGTGCAGCTGCTCGGCCAGCGCCGGATAAAATTCGCGTTTGGCCGGATGACGCGGCGCGCACAGGTTGTACACGTGGCCGCCCTTCGGCAGCTTCAGCAGCAGTTGGATGGCGGCGATGACGTCGTCCTGGTGCACCAGATTCACCCCCTGCGAACCGCCCTTCACGTCGAGTTTGCCCGCCAGGAAGCGGCCGGGGTGGCGATCGGCGCCCACCAGTCCCGCCAGCCGCAGAATGTCCACCGAGGTATTCGGCAATTCATGCAGCCAGCGCTCCAGCTCGGCCAGCACCCGGCCCGACGGCGAGACCGGCCGCAGCGGCGACTCTTCGCGCAGCGTGCCGGCGGTTTCGCCGTACACCGAGGTGGAACTGGTGAAGATCACGCGCGGCACGCCGAAGGCCATCGCGCTGTCCACCAGCATGCGCACCGCATTGAAATAGTTCTCGCTGCCTTCGACGGTGCGGCGCGCGGGCAGCGTCACCACCAGCGCATCCACGCGCAGCAGTGATTCCAGATCGTCCGGATCGCACTCCAGCTCCGGCGTCAGCTCCAGTTGATAGCATTCGATGCCGCTCATGCGCGCGGCCTCGACGCCGTCCGGCGTGGTTTTGCTGCCGACCACGTCATACCCGCGGCCCATCAGCGACAGCGCCAACGGCATGCCCAGCCAACCCAAACCAATAATGGCTACCTTTTTCATCCTCTTCCTCTCCTGAAGATCGCAGCGCCCTACCCCTAAGGCTACGCCACTGTGCACGGCGATACAATCTGCCCGGCTTAAGGTTAGGTAAAGCCGTGTGTGGCTAATAACCTAACCTGTTTCAATAAATTAAATTTATGACGTTAAAAAAGGGTTGCGCGGTGGACAGCGGATAGTTTAGCTTAATTGGCATACGGTTTTTACCGGCTTTTGATTAGAGAAAAACACCATGACACGCGTTCAGTTCAACCACCATCATCACCATCACCCTGACTAGTCTTTCAGGCGATGTGTGCTGGAAGACGGTTTGTTAATCTTCCAGTGGCGCGCAGAACGCAAGAGAGAGCCCTCGGAAGATTTCTTCCGAGGGTTTTTTTTTTGGCTTCGGACAGACAGAAAGAATATTTTTACAACAAATTCATAAAATTACAGATTAAACAGAGGTTACCATGCTGGACAAGACACGTTTACGGATCGCAATGCAGAAGTCGGGCCGCCTGAGCGAGGAATCCCAGGAACTGCTGGCGCGCTGCGGCATCAAGATCAACCTGCAGCAGCAGCGTCTGATCGCCTTCGCGGAAAACATGCCGATCGATATCCTGCGCGTGCGCGATGACGACATTCCGGGCCTGGTGATGGACGGCGTGGTCGATCTGGGCATCATCGGCGAAAACGTGCTGGAAGAAGAGCTGCTCAGCCGCCGCGCTCAGGGCGAAGACCCGCGTTACTTCACCCTGCGCCGCCTCGATTTCGGCGGCTGCCGCCTGTCGCTGGCCACCCCGCTCGACGCCGAATATACCGGCCCGCAAAACCTGCAGGACGCCCGCATCGCCACGTCTTACCCGCACCTGCTGAAGCAATACCTCGACAAGCAGGGCGTGCGCTTTAAATCTTGCCTGCTGAACGGCTCGGTGGAAGTGGCGCCGCGCGCCGGCCTGGCCGACGCCATCTGCGATCTGGTCTCTACCGGCGCCACGCTGGAGGCCAACGGCCTGCGCGAAGTGGAGGTGATCTACCGCTCCAAGGCCTGCCTGATCCAGCGCGACGGCGAAATGCCGGAAGCCAAACAGCAGCTGATCGACCGCCTGATGACCCGCATTCAGGGCGTGATCCAGGCGCGCGAATCCAAATACATCATGCTGCACGCGCCGAGCGAGAAGCTGGACGAGATCGTCGCGCTGCTGCCGGGCGCCGAACGCCCGACTATCCTGCCGCTGGCCGGCGCGCAGAACCGCGTGGCGATGCACATGGTGAGCAGCGAAACCCTGTTCTGGGAAACCATGGAAAAACTGAAAGCGCTCGGCGCCAGCTCGATTCTGGTGCTGCCGATTGAAAAGATGATGGAGTAACGCCATGTCGACCTTCAACACGCCGATCGACTGGGCAACGTGCAGCGCCGAACGCCAGGCCGAGCTGCTGATGCGCCCGGCAATCGCCGCTTCCGACAGCATCACCCGCACGGTGAGCGAGATCCTCGACAACGTGAAGGCCAACGGCGATCGGGCGCTGCGCGACTACAGCGCCCGCTTCGACAAGGCGGAAGTCGCCGCGCTGCGCGTCAGCGCCGAGCAGATCGCCGCCGCCTGCGCGCGACTGGGCGATGACATCAAACAGGCGATGGCGGTGGCCGTCGCCAACGTGGACACCTTCCACAACGCGCAGCGACTGCCGGCGGTGGACGTCGAAACCCAGCCGGGCGTGCGCTGCCAGCAGGTGACCCGCCCAATCGACTCGGTGGGCCTGTATATTCCCGGCGGGTCGGCGCCGCTGTTCTCCACCGTGCTGATGCTGGCGACGCCAGCGCGCATCGCCGGCTGCCGCCGGGTGGTGCTGTGCTCGCCGCCGCCGATCGCCGATGAGATCCTGTATGCGGCGCAGCTGTGCGGCGTGCAGGAAGTGTTTCAGGTCGGGGGCGCACAGGCGATCGCCGCCCTGGCGTTCGGCACCGAAAGCGTGCCGCGCGTGGCGAAAATCTTCGGGCCGGGCAACGCCTTCGTGACCGAAGCCAAGCGGCAGGTCAGCCAGCGTCTCGACGGCGCGGCCATTGACATGCCGGCCGGGCCTTCGGAGGTGCTGGTGATCGCCGATGCCGGCGCCACCCCGGCGTTCGTCGCTTCCGATCTGCTGTCGCAGGCCGAACACGGCCCGGATTCGCAGGTGATCCTGCTGACGCCGGACGCGGCGATGGCGCGGGCAGTGGCCGAAGCGGTGGAAAGCCAGCTGGCCGAGCTGCCGCGCGCCGAGACCGCCCGCCAGGCGCTGGCGAGCAGCCGCCTGATCGTGGCGCGCGATCTGCCTGAGTGCGTGGCCATCAGCAACCGCTACGGCCCGGAGCACCTGATCATTCAGACCCGCAATGCGCGCGAGCTGGTGGACGGCATCACCAGCGCCGGCTCAGTGTTCCTCGGCGACTGGTCGCCGGAGTCCGCCGGCGATTACGCCTCCGGCACCAACCACGTGCTGCCGACCTACGGTTACACCGCCACCTGCTCCAGCCTGGGGCTGGCCGATTTTCAAAAACGCATGACGGTGCAGGAGCTGACGCCGCAGGGCTTCAGCAACCTGGCCGCCACCATCGAGACGCTGGCCGCCGCCGAGCAGCTGATCGCCCACAAGAACGCCGTGACCCTGCGCGTCGCCGCCCTGAAGGAGCAAGCATGAGCATCGAAAAACTGGCGCGCGCCAACGTTCGCGAGCTGACCCCTTATCAATCGGCGCGCCGCCTCGGCGGTAAGGGCGACGTGTGGCTGAACGCCAACGAATACCCGATCGCGCCCGAGTTCCAGCTGACCGCGCAAACCTTCAACCGCTATCCGGAGTGCCAGCCGGCGTTGGTGATCGAACGCTACGCCGCCTACGCCGGGGTGAAGAAAGAGCAGGTGCTGGTCAGCCGCGGCGCCGATGAAGGCATCGAACTGCTGATCCGCGCCTTCTGCGAGCCGGGCAAAGACGCCATTCTGTTCTGCCCGCCGACCTACGGCATGTACGCCGTCAGCGCCGAAACTTTCGGCGTGGAGCGCCGCACCGTGGCCGCCAAAGAGGACTGGCAGCTGGATCTGCCGGCCATCGCAGACAGCATGGACAACGTGAAGCTGATCTACGTCTGCAGCCCGAACAACCCGACCGGCAACCTGATCGACCCGGACTCGCTGCGCAACCTGCTGGAGCTGGCCAAAGGCAAGGCGATCGTCGCGGTGGACGAAGCCTATATCGAGTTTTGCCCGCAGGCCTCGGTGGCCGGGTGGCTGAGCGACTATCCGCACCTGGCTATCCTGCGCACGCTGTCGAAGGCCTTTGCGCTGGCCGGCCTGCGCTGCGGCTTTACGCTCGCCAACGAAGATCTGATCGCCCTGCTGCTGAAGGTGATCGCGCCTTACCCGCTCTCGACGCCGGTGGCGGATATCGCCTCGCAGGCGCTGAGCGAAGAAGGTATCCGCACCATGCGTCAGCGCGTCACCGACATCGCCGCCACCCGCAGCTGGCTGCAGCAACAGCTGGAAAAATGCGCCTGCGTCGAGCAGGTTTTCGCCAGCGACAGCAATTACCTGCTGGCCCGCTTCACCGCCTCAAGTAATGTGTTTAAAAGCTTGTGGGATCAGGGCATTATCTTACGAGACCAAAACAAACAGCCCGGGTTGTCCGGCTGCCTACGCATCACCATAGGCACCCGCGACGAATGTCAACGCGTGGTGGACGCCTTGTCCGCCCTGCCCGGCGCCAACCAGACTCGCCAGGAGCCAATGTGAGCCAAAAAATCCTCTTTATCGATCGTGACGGCACGCTGATCGCCGAGCCACCGGAAGATTTCCAGGTTGACCGCCTGGACAAGCTGGCGCTCGAGCCGGACGTGATCCCTTCCCTGCTGGCGCTGCAACAGGCGGGGTATCAGCTGGTGATGATCACCAATCAGGATGGGCTCGGCACCGCCAGTTTCCCGCAGGAAACCTTCGATCCGCCGCACAACCTGATGATGCAGATCCTCAGCTCACAGGGCATTCAGTTCGCCGATGTGCTGATCTGCCCGCACCTGCCGGCGGACAACTGCGACTGCCGCAAACCGAAAACCGCGCTGGTGAAGGGCTACCTCGAACCCGGCGTGCTGAATGCCGCCCACAGCTACGTGATCGGCGATCGGCCGACCGACGTGCAGCTGGCGGAAAACATGGGCATCCAGGGGCTGCGCTACCAGCGCGGCGTGCTGGGCTGGAAAGAGATCGTGCGCCAGCTGACCCTGCGCGACCGCCACGCGCGGGTTAACCGCGTGACCAAAGAGACGCAGATCGACGTCAACGTCTGGCTGGATCGCGAAGGCGGCAGCAAGATCAAAACCGGCGTCGGCTTCTTCGATCACATGCTGGATCAGATCGCCACCCACGGCGGCTTCCGCATGGAGATCGACGTCAAAGGCGATCTGTATATCGACGATCACCACACGGTGGAAGACACCGGTCTGGCGCTGGGTGAAGCGCTGAACAAGGCGCTTGGCGACAAGCGCGGCATCGCCCGCTTCGGCTTCGTGCTGCCGATGGACGAGTGCCTGGCGCGCTGCGCGCTGGATATTTCCGGCCGCCCGCACCTGGAGTACAAGGCCGAGTTCAACTATCAGCGCGTCGGCGATCTCAGCACCGAAATGGTCGAGCACTTCTTCCGTTCGCTCTCTTACACCATGGGCTGCACGCTGCACCTGAAGACCAAGGGCAAAAACGACCACCACCGGGTCGAGAGCCTGTTCAAAGTGTTTGGCCGCACGCTGCGCCAGGCGATCCGCGTCGAGGGCAATACCCTGCCGAGTTCGAAAGGAGTGCTGTGATGAACGTGGTGATTTTGGATACCGGCTGCGCCAACCTGGCCTCCGTCACCTACGCGGTGCGGCGCCTGGGTTACCAGCCGGAGGTGAGCCGCGATCCGGAGATCGTGCTGCGCGCCGACAAGCTGTTCCTGCCGGGCGTCGGCACCGCGCAGGCGGCGATGGATCAACTGCGCGAGCGCGATCTGATCGAGCTGATCAAGGCCTGCACGCAGCCGGTGCTGGGCATCTGCCTCGGCATGCAGCTGCTGGCGGCCAGCAGCGAAGAGAACGGCGGCGTGACCACGCTCGGCCTCATCGATACGCCGGTCAAGCAGATGACCGACTTTGGCCTGCCGTTGCCGCACATGGGCTGGAATCAGGTGTCCGCGCAGGCGGGCCACCATCTGTTCCGCGGCATCGATGACGGCGCCTACTTCTATTTCGTTCACAGCTATGCGATGCCGATATGCCCCAGCACCATCGCCCAGGCGAACTACGGCGAGCCCTTCACCGCCGCCGTGCAAAAAGACAACTTCTTCGGCGTGCAGTTTCATCCAGAACGTTCTGGAGCGGCCGGCGCACAACTGTTGAAAAACTTTCTGGAGATGTAGGCAGCATGATTATTCCGGCTTTGGATTTGATCGACGGCAAGGTGGTGCGTTTGCATCAGGGCGATTACGGCCAACAGCGCGACTACGGCAACGATCCGCTGTTACGCCTGCAGGACTATCAACAACAGGGCGCGCAGGTGCTGCACCTGGTCGATCTGACCGGCGCCAAGGATCCGGCGGCGCGCCAGATCCCGCTGCTGCGCAAACTGCTGGCGGGGGTTAATGTGCCGGTGCAGGTCGGCGGCGGCATCCGCAACGAGCAAGACGTCAGCGCCCTGCTGGAGGCCGGCGCCACGCGCGTGGTGATCGGCTCCACCGCGGTGAAACAGCCGCAACTGGTGCAGAGCTGGTTCGAGCGCTACGGCGCCGACGCGCTGGTGCTGGCGCTGGACGTGCGCATCGACGCGCAGGGCGTGAAACGCGTGGCCATCAGCGGCTGGCAGGAGGATTCCGACGCCACGCTGGAACAGGTGGTGGAGCAGTTCCTGCCCTACGGGCTGAAGCACGTGCTGTGCACCGACATTTCGCGCGACGGTACGCTGGCCGGTTCCAACGTGGCGCTGTATCAGGCGATCAGTCGCCGCTATCCGCAGGTGGCCTTCCAGGCCTCGGGCGGCATCGGCAATCTGGATGACATCGCCCAGCTGCGCGGCAGCGGCGTTGCCGGCGTGATCGTGGGGCGCGCCCTGCTGGAAGGTAAATTTAGCGTTGAGGAGGCGATCGCATGCTGGCAAAACGGATAATCCCGTGCCTGGATGTTAAAGACGGGCAAGTGGTGAAAGGCGTGCAGTTCCGCAACCACGAAATCATCGGCGACATCGTGCCGCTGGCGCAGCGCTATGCGCAAGAAGGTGCGGACGAGCTGGTGTTTTACGATATCACCGCCTCAAGCGACGGCCGGGTGGTGGACAAAAGCTGGGTATCGCGCGTGGCGGAGGTGATTGATATTCCGTTCTGCGTCGCCGGCGGCATTAAAAGCGCCGAGGACGCCAGCCAGATCCTGTCTTTCGGCGCCGACAAGATTTCGATCAACTCGCCGGCGCTGGCCGATCCCGAGCTGATTAGCCGCCTGGCGGAACGCTTCGGCGTGCAGTGCATCGTCGTGGGCATCGACACCTGGTTCGACAGTGAAACCGGCAAGTATCACGTCAACCAATATACCGGCGACGAGAGCCGCACCCGCATCACCCAGTGGGAAACCCTCGACTGGGTACAGGAAGTGCAGCGCCGCGGCGCCGGTGAGATCGTGCTGAACATGATGAACCAGGACGGCGTGCGCAACGGTTACGATCTGCAGCAGCTGCGCCGGGTGCGCGAGGCCTGCAAGGTGCCGCTGATCGCCTCGGGCGGCGCGGGCACCATGGAGCACTTCCTGGAAGCGTTCCGCGATGCGGACGTCGACGGCGCGCTGGCGGCGTCGGTGTTCCACAAACAAATCATCAATATCGGCGAGCTGAAAAGGTTCCTGGTTGAACAAGGCGTGGAGATTCGCGTGTGCTGACAGAACAACAGAACAACCAGCTGGACTGGAAAAAAACCGACGGCCTGATGCCGGCCATCGTGCAGCACGCCGTTTCCGGCGAAGTGCTGATGCTGGGTTACATGACGCCGGAAGCGCTGGCGGCCACCGAGCAGAGCGGCAACGTCACCTTCTTCTCGCGCACCAAGCAGCGCCTGTGGACCAAGGGTGAAAGCTCCGGCCACTTCCTCAAGGTGGTCAGCATCACGCCGGACTGCGATAACGACACGCTGCTGGTATTGGCCAACCCGATCGGCCCGACCTGCCACCTCGGCAACAGCAGCTGCTTCCACCCGGCCGCCAGCGACTGGACGTTCCTCTATCAGCTGGAGCAGCTGTTGGCGGAGCGCAAGCACGCCAGCCCGGACAGCTCGTACACTGCCAGCCTGTATGCCAGCGGCACCAAGCGCATTGCGCAGAAGGTCGGGGAAGAAGGCGTGGAAACCGCGCTGGCCGCCACGGTCAACGATCGCGAAGAGCTGACCAACGAGGCCTCGGATCTGATCTATCACCTGCTGGTGCTGCTGCAGGACCAGGATCTGGACCTGAGCGCGGTGATCGGCCGGCTGCGCGAGCGGCATCAGAAAAAAGCGTGACGTTAAATCGCGCCCAATAAAAAAGCCGCCGGGCGTTAACCTCGGCGGCTTTTTTTATCGCTCAACGGGCGGGCTTATTCCATCCATTCGGTATGGAACACGCCTTCCTTGTCGATGCGTTTATAGGTGTGCGCACCGAAGTAGTCGCGCTGCGCCTGGATCAGGTTCGCCGGCAGCACCGCGGAGCGGTAGCTGTCGTAGTAGGCGATCGCAGCGGAGAAGGTCGGCGTAGGAATACCATTCTGCACGGCATAGGCCACCACGTCACGCAGCGCCTGCTGGTACTCGTCGGCGATTTGCTTGAAGTATGGTGCCAGCAGCAGGTTGGCGATATCGGCATCCGCCGCGTAAGCGTCGGTGATCTTCTGCAGGAACTGGGCGCGGATGATGCAGCCGGCGCGGAAGATCTTGGCGATTTCGCCGTAGTGCAGATCCCAGTTGTTTTCTTTAGACGCGGCTTTCAGCTGAGAGAAGCCCTGCGCGTAGGATACGATCTTGCCCAGATACAGCGCGCGACGCACTTTCTCGATGAATTCGGCTTTGTCGCCGGTGAACGGTGCCACTTTCGGGCCGGTCAGCACTTTAGACGCGGCAACGCGCTGGTCTTTCAGCGAGGACAGGTAGCGCGCAAACACCGACTCGGTGATCAGCGACAGAGGTTCGCCCAGATCCAGAGAGCTCTGGCTGGTCCACTTGCCGGTGCCTTTGTTGGCGGCTTCGTCCAGGATCACATCAACCAGGTATTTACCCTCTTCGTCTTTCTTGGTGAAGATGTCTTTGGTGATGTCGATCAGGTAGCTGTTCAGTTCGCCCTTGTTCCACTCGGCGAAGGTTTCGGCCAGTTGCTCGTTGCTCAGGTTCAGCGCCTGCTTCAGCAGGGAATAGGCTTCGGCAATCAGCTGCATGTCGCCGTATTCGATGCCGTTGTGCACCATTTTCACATAGTGGCCGGCGCCGTCTGCGCCGATGTAGGTCACGCAAGGCTCGCCTTCGGCAACCGCAGCGATTTTCTCCAGGATCGGCGCCACCAGCTCGTAAGCTTCTTTCTGGCCGCCAGGCATGATGGAAGGCCCTTTCAGCGCGCCCTCTTCACCGCCGGAAACGCCGGTACCGATGAAGTTGAAGCCCTGGTCGGACAGTTCGCGGTTACGACGGATGGTGTCCTGATAGTAGGTGTTGCCGCCGTCGATCAGGATATCGCCCTTGTCCAGGTGCGGAGTCAGCGAGGCAATGGTTTTATCCGTTGCTTCGCCCGCTTTCACCATCAGCAGGATGCGGCGCGGTTTTTCCAGCGATTCGACAAACTCTTCAACGGTATAATACGGCGCCAGATTCTTGCCCGGGTTCTCAGCGATCACTTCGTCAGTTTTGTCGCCAGAACGGTTGAAAATGGAAACGGTGTAACCACGGCTCTCGATGTTCAGCGCGAGGTTGCGGCCCATTACCGCCATGCCGACAACGCCGATTTGTTGCTTGGACATTTAGGAACTCCTGTCTTTGAATGACACAGACCTGAAGCGTCTGTTATTTATCTACTGTTAGAGGATAGTAACCGAAGTTTTGGCATGTAGGGTAGCAATAGGTGTGATAGGCATGAAAAATCAATTACTGATTACAATACCATCAAAAACCACATTTTTATTATAGTTACCGTATTTTCCAGCCATACTTATTAAAAAATTTAACCATCGAATGACAGAAAAATAGAATATGTTTGATTCCTTTTTTTGATACATTTCCGCCATGATGGATGATTTTCACGCTAGGCACATAGGCAACATGCGTAATGCTGCTGGCTCGAAAACTGAGGTCTGTATCTTCAAAATACAAGAAAAACTGAGGGTCAAATCCTGCGAGTTGCTGCAAAACATCACTACGGAATAGCATAAAACAACCACTGACAATTTGAGGATTCCAGTAGTTATCTGTCTCATTAATAACGTCCACCATATTATAGTGGTCGAGTCTGAACTTAAAAAATTTCTTTACTATCGCAGGAGCAAATGCCCGCAACAGCAAAGTGAATACTGATGGATAGCGTTTGCACAAAAACTGTCGCTCACCATTTCGCCACCGGGCCAACGGCGTCAATAATCCGCACTGAGGGTTATCGTTCATAAACCGCATAGCTACGGCCAGTGTATCTTCGTACAGAATAATATCGGGATTTAAAATAAGATGGTAATCATAGTCATGACTTAATGTCAGATTGTGCGCACGGCCATAACCGATATTTTCACCCGAAATGACTACTCGACAGCAGGGATATTGCTCCTCAAGGAAATGGTGGAGATCCGTTTTCTGTTTGAAACCATTCTCGACGACAGTCACGTCCACTTGAATATTTGGGCAGGCTCGTTCAGCTTTCACGATGGAATCCATCAAAGTAAAGATGTCATCATTAATGTAAAAAGACACAACTGAAATTTGCACACGGATTTTGGCACACTGCCCTGAAATTATATCATTATCAATATGTGTATAATTCATTGTAATGGACACTTACCTGATTTACTCGTAATACCATGAATACCCCCTTGTACAATTGCTTTTAAGTTCTGCAACCGCTGACCAGAAAACAGTAACAAAAAAGTCAATTTCAAGACAAGCTTGTACGTGTCGACCAATTTCCAATTCAAAGGAATATAATCTTTCTTATACAAAAGTATGGCATTCCTAACGAGGTAATAATGACGAAGGGGGCTATGTATTGCAATGTGCCTTCCGGCAAACTCAATGCGTCCGTCTCCCAGGCTATGATGCATTTGCGCGGAAAAAACACCATATGACAACAACCCTTTTGCCCGAGCACGCAGTGCCCACTCTATGTCGACATAATCGATAAAGAGGGATTCATCCATTAGCCCCACCCGTTCGAAAACAGCAACAGGAATCAACGACCCGGATGCAATAAGATGATCAACCTCAACGATATTATCGCAGGAACTTGATGACATTTTGATAATACGAATCCCTTCAACGCGAATAAACCGAGCCCTGACGCTTTGATCTGCGTCAATAAAACAGGGACCAACGGCGGCTAATCCATTCTTGTGCTTAGCCGCCGTCAAAAGTTCTTCAACCATATTATCTGCCGGGAGACTATCCTGATCCATCAACAACACATAGTCGAACCCTTGCTCTTTTGCCATTCGGATACCGCGATTCTGAGCTGCAGCTATCCCTTCATTTTCGGCCAAACACATTAACGTTAATTGCCCAGAAAACTCGGCCAAGGCAATTGTCAGCTGTTCAGAATTGGTTGAATTATTGTCAACAACAACTACAGCAACCTGGCTTGCCAACAGTACCTTAATCTGTCGTTTAAGGCTGGGGATATTAGGATTATAACTTACCGTAATTGCGATTATTTTCCTATTCACACTAGTTTCCCTAAGAAAAAAAGGGCCTCTCGGCCCTTTTCTTAGTGAGTAGAAAGGTAGATCTCTGCCAGTTCTTCATACTGTTCATCAAAAGAACGAATATGAGAGTGAGGCATGACAGGCAAACATCCATCTGGCATTTGACGGAAATGTTGTATCGTTGCCTCAACAGCAGCCAGCAACTTCATGGCATCGTTATCAAATGGAATAACAATACCATTTTCTCCATCAATAATATCTTCAGGAGCTCCCCCCGCATCAGAGGTAATCACCCAAACATTGCGGATTAAGGCTTCGCGAACCGTCAAGCCAAAGCTTTCTTTAGATTGCGTCGGATAGAGCAGAACATCAATACTGCCATAAAATTCATCCATATTTTGCTGAGTAAATGCGGGAACAACTTCATAATTATTCAACCCGTCTAGGTCACTGTCATGAAAAGTTCTAAAGCCAAGATTCAACGTATTATCAACAATCACAACCTTGGCATCTTCAGCAGCAATATTTCTGAAAGCTTCCTTGATTAAATGATATCCCTTAATGTTGGTGTTTCCACCAACATAACCAAAGGTTATCACTTTTGAAACCTCTCGATCTTTAGTCAACTGCGGATAATTTACACCATTTTTATTCAGATGAACATTACCGAAGCCTTCACTAGCATAAAGTTGACGAGTAAATGCACTTGGCGCAAGAATTTTACTCGCCAACATCAGCGCCTTGCGTTTCTTCAGGACATAATAACTGACCGTATCTTTATCCTTCAGTTTTTCCGATTCGTGACCCTCGAAAACACCACGCAACTTGTGCTTATCGTCGAAGCTGAGAATAAACTGATGGTCATATAACCACCAATAATCATGCGCAGTGACAATTATTGGGATATCTCTTTCAGCACAGACCTCCAACATAGAAATGCCTAGGCCTTGAATAGAGTGAAAATGAACACAGTCCGGTTTGACAACATCGAGAATCTGCTTAAATGCAGGATCAATATTGTGATTCAGTATTTGTTCTTCTTCACGCAAGAAGTGAGGCAACCCAATGCCATAACAATCATGACCAAAAGCACCATAACGCCGTATATGGTATGGCATTACATAATCTTCAGAGAGGGATGTCACAACATGAATATTAATATTTCCATTGGAATCGAAACGCTTATTAAGCTCCTCTGCAACAACGGTCGCCCCACCAAATGAACGAGGGTTATAATAACAATTAACCGAGAGTATATTTTTCTGCTTAGCTGCTTTATTGCGTCTAATAAATTTATCAGCAATAACAGAAACTTGTTCTTTAGCTATATTATCCGGCGAATAATGATGCAGCACCGTCGTCTGAGCATGCGATCCAATTTCGCTTCTTAACTCAGCAGATTGAACCAACTGGAGCAGCGTCGTCTCCCACTCCACAGGGGTTTTACATAGGTAACCATTCACACCATGCTCTATAACTCGACTAAAGGTCGGCAGTGGTGAGCAAATGCTTGGTATACCAAGAATAGAGGCCTCAATAAACTTGATGTTGCTTTTGGAATAATTAAATACGTAATCTTCCAGCGGAGCCAAACTGATGTCACATTCTGCCAAAACCTTAAGATAGTCTTTATAAGGGCAAAGTTCAACGCGTTCAATCTGCGATTTCACCGCATCAAACGATGGCGGAAGTTCTAAAACCCCAATTAAACGAAAACGTACATTTTCATTATTTTTCAATACATTAAGAATAGCACTGGCTGCTTCCTGAAAATCAACATTATGTGTACTGGTTCCAGAGCCATAAACAATTCGAACAATCCCATCGGTTTCACTCGTGCGCGAAACTGGCAGGTTTTGAGCCGTAATAATAGTTTCAGGATCCAGCGCATTCTCTATCACGTAGGCGTATTTCGCGCCCGCATCGATCATTGCCTCGGCCAGATGTTGCGTGGAAGCAATCGTCCCCCGACATTTCAGCATTGCTCGCTTATAAAGGCTGGCACCTTCAAGAAGCCCATTAAATGTATTTTTATCTAGTTCATTCAAGGTCTTGCTATTAGCCAGCACGTCCCTATCAAAAATGAGATCGTCAACTTCCCAGAGAGTGGTCAGATTCAAACGTTCACATTCATCGAAAATACGATCCATACTTTCAAAAGCGGGAACGCGATAAAAGATAACTATTGAATGCGTTTGCAACGCTTCCATACACTCATTTTGCTGAGTCCAGCTTAATGCAGTGGCTTCAATCCCAAGCTTTTTGAAAAGCTCTACCTTTTGGTCAACACGATATTTGCGGCATTGGGGAATAGACATTTCAGCAATAATCAGCACTTTAGGCATCAAAACCGCTTCGGCCACAACGCCAACAGTGGCCAATTCCTTGCGTTCTATAACGTGAGAGGCAACGTGCTGTTGATTTATCAAACGTAGCCTGTCAATCACACCACGCATACCAAACTGCTTATACACTGCCATAGCCTTTTTCAGGCTATATTGAAGACCGTGTATTTTGATAACATTCTTAGAAACGACTACGCCGCGTTTTAATTTACGCAGATTCGCTACACCCGTTCGCATTGGCTGTGTGACTTTCCAACTTGTCGATGTTAATAGTGCATGGTTGTCGTGTGACAAAGAGTGCACCAACCGATCTTTCTCGGCCATACTTTGTCGGTTTACATCAACCTCTTGGCGAAGAACCTCTTCGACACTCTTGTAATAGATAATATCGCGGTTTAGCTTCTCTATTTTCGCCAGTGCTTGTTTTTTTTCCTCGAGTTGACTTTTGTTATTTTCAGTTAAGCTTTGCCATTCCATCTCAGGGAACGTCGGTAGATCGCCCCAAGGATTTTTATCCTGCACGGGGGCAACATTCAAACTACCATCAACTTTTAGGTTCCCTTTAACTACCGCTTCTTCGTCTCCGATAATAACTCGAGGACCAAGGATATTTTCTTGGGGCGATTTTTTCTTGATAATACAGAGCGAGTTGATAAATTGAACAGAATGTATATGGCTATAGTCAACCGAATCCAATGCTTCACAATTGTAATGCTGATAAAAAGGTTTTAGGTAATCATGCTCAGATTTTTCAACTCCCCAATGTTCATGGTTAGGAATATCCGCAAGTTTTTTAAGGAATGCCATTGAAGAATATGGATCATATAAACCACCTTCAAAAGCCTGCCAATAGCTACAGTGCAAATCTTCAATAATATAGTAGCCACCATCTTCCACCAGCGGAAAATAGAGAAGAAATGACTTAATAATATCAGAGGAATCATGTGAACCATCGTCAATAGCGATAGTTATTGTAGGTGTTATAGACTCTATTTTTTCTTTTACTTCTACAGTCGAAGAATTTCCGATGACAACCTGTATTTTTTTCTCTTCATACTTCAGCTGAGCGCAATTAGCATCAATGTCACAGCCAATAATATTTTTTGCATTTGGGAAATATGTATTCCAGACCTCTAATGAGCCTCCATTTTGAACACCTATCTCCATAAAGTTAACAGGGTTAAACTTAAGGTGAGACAATACTTCATGGTAAGAGGAAAGATATATAGACCATTTATCAGAAGATTTTCCATGATGCTCTTCATAGAGTTCAACTAAAGTTTTCATTTAATTTCCAGCTTCACTTCATCAAATTTAATACCAACGAGCCCCCAACGGACCTCACTAGATGAAACGTTAATGATGACAGCGTCATGCATCCAATGGTGCTGAACATGGTTATTTATATCACCATTTGCCAACGATACCATCATTGCGTATTCTCCATTTGGCAGCATCGGCAATGTGAACACATAATGCGCGGAGAAAATCTCTCCTGCACTAATTTTTTTTGGCTCACTCTGTGTAAATGGCAGAGTGTTTTCTCCAAATAATACCTGCCCCAAGCGGTCTTTTACCAAAAAACCGATTATAGGTGCATCAAAAAACTCATGTGCAACAGCTTCAATAGTCAGCTTGACTTTTTCTCCGCCTTTAAAGACATGTAGCGTATTGCCACTTGTCAATTCTGAAAATGAAACAGAAAGGATTTCGCCGGCCCCTGTTTTCCAACCTTCAGCCTCGGACAAATTTTCTCCCATGCCATACTGAGAGTTGTAATTAATGATAGATTTATCAGCAGTAACTTCTACCGTTTGAGGTTTGTCATCGACATCCCCAATTGTTTCTTTTTTAAGGCTATCCAACTTCGTTTCGTCGCCATAAACTTCCTGGAGAGTATACTGCAAATACTTTTCAGCTATACTCTTTGCTTTACCTGAAGTGACCATTTCTCCTTGATGAAGCCAGATAGCTTTATCACAAAGATTAATAACGGAGTTGGTATCATGGCTAACGAAAAGCAGTGTCCCATTCTCTTTAAACTTACGGATGAAACGCATGCATTTTTGCGTAAAGACAGCGTCGCCAACCGCTAAGGCTTCATCCACTACAAGAATATCGGCATCAACATGAGCAATTACAGCGAAAGCAAGACGGACATACATACCACTGGAGTATGTTTTTACCGGCTGATCAATATGTTCGCCAATGTCGGCAAAGGCCAGAATACTTTCATAACGCTCGCGGATCTGCTCATTGCTCAAACCATACAGTGATGCCGCCATAAAGATATTTTCATGCCCTGTGAACTCAGGGTTGAACCCGGCACCCAGCTCCAGTAGAGCCGCTATTTTTCCGTTAACTTTAACCGTACCATCTGTCGGTGTCAGAGTGCCGCAGATCATTTGAAGTAACGTTGATTTACCTGAACCATTACGACCAATAATGCCTACCGTTTCACCTTTTTTTAAGCTAAATGAGACATTCTTCAACGCCCAAAACTCACGAAATAGTTTTTTGCTTCCGCGAAAAAACATCTGCAGTAAGCGATCCTTCGGTGAGTCATAAATCTGGTAACATTTACTGAGGCCTTCTACTTCAATAATATTATCAGATGACATCAGCAAACCCCTTTCGTGTTCTTTGGAACCAGAAAAAACCAAACCATGCAATTAAAGAGCCGGAAACCAACGCTTTTACCCACGAATAAAAATCAGGGATGCGCCCCCAATACATAACATCTCGTGCTTGCTCAATAAAAACCGCCAACGGATTGAGCGAAAGAAGCGGTTTTATTTCAGCAGGCAATGCTGAAATGGGGAAAAAGATCGGAGACAGGAACATTAATACCATGGTAATTATACCAACTAGTTGACCCACATCTCGCAAATACACGCCTAATGAAGATAAAATCCAACTAAGCCCCATAACCATTAAAACCAATGGTAAGAGAATGAATGGAAGTAACAAAATCGTAGCATGTGGAACACCCACTTCAAAAATATAGAAAACCAACCAAACAGAACAACTAATAAAGAAGTGAAATAGCGCAGCCCCCATATTCACCCATGGTAATATTTCTAACGGAAATATAACTTTTTTTACATAATTGGAATTAGCAAGGATCGTAGTCGGTGCACGATTAACACACTCAGAGAAAAGATTAAATATGATAAGGCCGGAGAATAGCACTAATGCAAAAGCCGACTTAGACGTTTGTCCCTCACTCCACTTAGCCTGAAAGACAACACTAAATACAAAAGTATAAACAACTAGCATTAAAATAGGCGTAAAAAACGACCACAATAGGCCAAACACAGAACCACGGTACCGGCTGATAACTTCCCGTTTAGTTAGCGTATAGATTAAACGCTTATTTTTAAAGGTTGTGCCGAAAAGGTCTAACGTCGTTTTTACTATTGTTTTCATTCAAAAACCTCTGCATCAATAAATCGTGAGGCAGATAAATCTTTATCAGAAAGCAGGCAATTATTGGTTTCCCAACCAATATTGATATCTTTATCATTCCAAAGAATACTTCTCTCGCTTTCTTTAGCATAATAATTAGTAGTTTTATAAACGAATTCCGCAGTGTCACTCAGCGTCAAGAAACCATGGGCAAAACCTTCTGGTATCCAAAGCTGACGTTTATTCTCAGCGCTTAACTTAACACCTACCCATTGCCCGAAGGTTTTAGAATGACGTCTAATATCAACCGCGACATCGAAAACCTCACCTTCAACGCAGCGTACCAGTTTTGCTTGAGCATGAGGATTCAGTTGATAATGGAGGCCGCGTAAAACTCCTTTCGTCGATTTTGAGTGGTTATCTTGCACAAAATCGACATGACGCCCAACCGCCTCATCAAAAACTCTTTGACTGAAACTCTCAAAAAAGAACCCACGCGGATCACCGAAAACTGTCGGCTCAAAAATCAAAACATCTGGCAGCGCTGTAGCAATCACTTTCATTACACTTTCCTTCCGTTTACATCAACAGAAATTTAACAAAACCAGAAAACATAGGCGCTTCATATAGGAACAATGGAGTGCCACTTATCCAGGCCTTCACTGACGATAACCACTACTACGGATGAAGAAATATACCGATATTTTTTCACAAGCATGCATTACGGTATGAAATTATTAGTGAGTTATCGTTTAATGTTAAGCCGACGACTGAGATTTAGCCGTCGATAATCTTTCAGAACAACTTTCTGCCAAGGCTTCATATGATAAATATTGCCTTTGTACTACCGCAATATTTCGTCAAGCATCCGCTTCACACCAAGCTCCCAATGCGGCAATGTCAGGCCAAATGTTTGTTGGAATTTTTCTGTACACAAACGAGAATTTAATGGACGTACAGCTGGCGTCGGGAAGGCAGTTGTCGGTACTGCAGTAATATTGGAAACCTTAAACTCAACACCTTTTGTTCTGGCATAATCTATGACCAACGAAGCATATGCATGCCAGGTTGTTTCGCCAGAAGCTATCAGATGATACACCCCACTCACTTCAGGGCGAAGCATGGCGGTTTTAATCGCATGTGCGGTGCAGTCGGCCAGCAACTCTGCTCCCGTTGGAGCCCCAAATTGATCGTTGATCACCGAAAGAGAATCACGTTCTTGCGCCAGACGAATCATCGTACGCGCAAAGTTATTGCCTTTTGCGGCATAGACCCAGCTGGTGCGGAAAATCAGGTAGCGTGACGCATATTTCTGAATCGCCTGCTCCCCACTCAACTTTGTTTGCCCATAAATATTCAGCGGCGATGTTGGGTCGTTTTCCGTCCAAGCCGATTCGCCGCGGCCGTTGAATACATAATCAGTAGAATAATGAACCAGTAGCGCTCCGACTTCTTCTGCAGCTTTAGCTAAAGCTGCGACTGATGTCGAATTAATGAGCTCTGCCAACTCCGTTTCATTTTCAGCCTTATCCACCGCGGTATGAGCGGCGGCATTAACAATAACATGCGGCTTTACACGCCGAACCGTTTCGGCGATCCCTTTCGGATTAGTGAAGTCACCGCAATATTCTGTAGTATTGTAGTCGAGCACCACCACCTGTCCCAATGGCGCCAAGGCACGCTGTAATTCCCAACCAACTTGCCCATTTTTACCAAACAGTAAAATATTCATTTGCGCGATATCTCATCGTTGTTTAGCGCAGAAGCTGCACTAAACATTTCAAAAAATTAGCATTACTCACTATCCGTCAACGCTGTGGCATTCAGCCGCATCACAGCCATCCTACTTACAACAGTTAAGAAGAGTCATTTTTCGCCAAAAATTGTACATTCAAAGGTCAAAAAGCTCATTTAGCCACTGATTTATCGTACAGCCGGGAGTAGAATGTGTTGATGATTAGTGGGTATATCAAAAACTAAATTTCCGCGGCATTCGTCTAGTGCCAAGGAGGACAAACAATAGCAAATTTTGCTTATGTTTTTACTTTACCTAGCTATCATCCTGCCAAACGCCTACGGAACGGGGATTTCTCTTAACCCCTAAAAAAGCACGCTACCGCCCCTAGGTTTCAGCTCCCAGAGTGCTACGTGCCCGTTTATCTTCATCATTCAGCGTTCCCGCCTTCAGCTCACGCTGATTAAAGAAAAACAAAAAACCTCTTTTTAAACATAATGTTAATCATCCCGCCCCCCTAGAAAACGGGATTTTCTATGATAAATTGTACCATTTGAACCTTTCAAACACGAACTAAATACCCACAAAAAACCTTCACAAGGTTAAATATTGACCACTTGATGACGTTTGGCATTAGCGCTGAGAAACCGCAAAAAAAGCAATCAGACTTCGATGAAAGCAAAGCGATTTCTTATCGAAACAACTGTTCCCTTAAGATGAAAAGACGAATAATTCACTGCAAGTCGGAACCAATCATCCCCTTTTATCGCGATCACAGAGAGGTGTAAGTAAGCCCTTAGGAGAGATAAAAAGCTCATGCTAGGCTCTCTAAGATGTTCCAAGCAGTGCCTGCGTCTTTGCCAACCGACCATTTATTGACATGAGAAGGGAGTGTAAGTATCCCTGACCTACCCCCAGTATTAGATACAACCGTCAGTTAGCAATGTCGGCTTGTTTACTTTCACATTTTCCATTTCGCCACCGTGCTGCAAACTCTGATGGCATCTGATAATTCAGTGCCGAATGTGGACGACACTCGTTATAATCCTGCCGCCAGTCATTAATGATTTTCCTGACGTGAACGATATCGTTGAACCAGTGCTCATTCAGACATTCATCGCGAAATCGTGCGTTAAAGCTCTCAATAAATCCGTTCTGCGCTGGCCTGCCTGGCTGGATTAAGCGCAACTCAACACCATGCTCAAAGGCCCATTGATCTAGTGCGCGGCAAGTAAACTCTGGTCCCTGGTCAGTTCTTATCGTCGCCGGATAGCCCTGAAACAGTGCAATGCTTTCCAGAATACGCGTTACCTGAGCGCCTGAAATCCCGAATGCGGGGGTAATTGTCAGACACTCCTTCGTGAAGTCGTCCACACAGGCCAGGCACTTTATCCTGCGACCGGTGGCCAGTGCGTCCATGACGAAATCAATCGACCAGGTCAGGTTGGGCGCTGCCGGGCGGAGCAGCGGCAGACGTTCCGTTGCCAGTCCTTTACGACGTCGTCTGCGTTTCACGCCCAGCCCGCTGTGATGATAAAGGCGGTACACGCGCTTGTGATTAACCTGAAGGCCTTCACGGCGCAGTAACGGCCTGATGCGGCGGTAGCCAAAACGCCTGCGCTCCAGTGCCAGCTCAATAATGCGCCCCGATAAATGCGCGTCAGTCGCCGGACGCTGAGCTTCGTAGCGGCAGGTCGACAGAGACAAACCTGTAAGCCTGCTGGCACGACGTTGCGACAGACCGGTCGCATCACACATAAACTCAACGGTTCCCGCTTCTGGCCAGTCGTCAGTACTTTCGCCCCAGAGCCACCTGAAGCGCCTCCTTATCCAGCATGGCTTCGGCAAGCAGCTTCTTGAGTCTGGCGTTCTCTTCCTCAAGCGACTTCAGGCGCTTAACCTCGGGCACCTCCATACCGCCATACTTCTTACGCCAGGTGTAAAAGGTGGCGTAAGAAGTATGGCGTGCTTACGGCATAGCTCACGGGCAGAAACCCCGGCTTCAGCCTCGCGGAGGATACTGATGATCTGTTCGTCGGAAAAACGCTTCTTCTGGGGATGTCCTCATGTGGCTTATGAAGACATTACTAACATCGCGGTGTATTAATCAACGGGGAGCAGGTCACACTTCATGTATATATTAATAAAACCCCAGGTAAAATATGAGAGCCATGTCAGGCCCTTATAAAAATCTCTATAGGGGCTAGGAATTCTACATGCCCCATCGTTTTTCGTTTTATGCTTAATTAGCCTTTCATGCCTATTTATCACTATCAAGACATATCAATCAAGGTTAGCGATAACCATGTGGATTTTTGCTTTGCCAGTTCCAGGTATCGCGCATCATGTCATCGATACCCCGACTGACTTTCCAACCCAACTCCTGATAAGCCAGATCGGCGTTCGCCCAGAAAGCCGGCAGATCGCCGTCACGGCGAGGTAATATTTGGTAAGGGATCGTTACGCCGGACGCTTTTTCAAACGCCTGAACCATCGCCAGCACCGAGTGCCCTACGCCAGCCCCCAGGTTATAAGCCTTAAATCCGTTGATCTTCGGCAAATGATCCATGGCTTTCAGGTGGCCTTCAGCCAAATCCATGACATGGATGTAATCGCGCTCTCCCGTGCCGTCCTTCGTCGGATAATCTCCGCCGAAAATACCCAGCTTTTCCAACTTGCCGATAGCCACCTGTGAGATGTAAGGCAGCAAGTTATTGGGGATACCGTTAGGGTCTTCGCCAATGAGGCCGGACTCGTGAGCCCCCACTGGATTGAAGTAACGCAAAGCAATAATCGAAAATTGCGGTTCAGCCTTGGCGAAATCTAGCAGGATCTGCTCTACCATCAACTTTGATGTCCCATAAGGGCTGGTTGTCCCACCGATCGGTGTCGTCTCTACATAAGGCACTGGCGAATTGGCACCATAGACAGTGGCAGAAGAGCTAAAGATAAAGTCGTGCACGCCGGCACGACGCATAGCATCCAACAACACCAGCGTGCCGGTAACGTTATTCTGATAATACTCCAGCGGCTTGCGCGTAGACTCCCCCACCGCCTTAAGACCGGCGAAATGGATCACGGCAGTGATCTCATGAGCGCCGAAGATGCGATGCAGGCATTCGGCATCCTGAACGTCTCCCTGATGGAATACCGCGGCTTTCCCCGACAGTTTCTCCACCCGCTGCAATGACTCCGCAGATGAGTTGGACAAATTATCCAACACCACGACGTCCTCGCCACGCTCCAGGAGCGATAGCACAGTGTGTGATCCGATGTAACCAGCACCGCCGGTAACTAAAATTGCCATATCAATCCCCTTATACTTCGGCAACATGCTTGATTCTACAAAAACTCCCTCATCGATACCGGGCGCATCATACAACCTTCTGAGCCTACCATGGGGAGAGCGGTAAAAATCGCTCTCATCCTCGACTATTCAATGTATTAAGCGTTAATTTTGTGCACCGAGCAACGCCAAAATCTCGTCGGTTTTCTCTTGCATCAGTGCAACATCGGCCCGCGACTCGACATTAAGACGTACCACAGGTTCCGTATTGGAGGAGCGCAAATTGAAACGCCAGCCTGCGAACGCCATGCTGATGCCATCGGTGTAGTCAACCTCATCGGCATACGGTAAATAGTGTTGTTTAACGCTTTCGATGGACACGGCAGGCTGAGCCAGCTTGATATTGATCTCACCGGAAGACGGGTAGGCGGCAATGCGATCCTGTACCAGTTGCCCCAGCGTTTGCCCCTTCACACTGACCAGCTCAGCGACCAGCAGCCACGGGATCATGCCACTGTCACAATAAGCAAAATCACGGAAATAGTGGTGGGCACTCATCTCTCCGCCATAAATGGCGTCTTCCGCACGCATGCGTTCCTTAATGAAAGCATGGCCGGTTTTCGACATCACAGGTACGCCCCCGGCACCGGTAACCACATCGACGGTGTTCCAACTCAGACGTGGATCGTGGATGATCTTCGCGCCCGGCTGTTTCTGCAAGAAGGCCTCCGCCAGCAAGCCGACGATATAATAACCCTCAATAAAATCGCCTTTTTCATCGAACAGGAAGCAGCGGTCGAAATCGCCGTCGAACGCAATGCCCATATCAGCGCTATGCTCACGCACCGCATCGGCGGTATCCGCGCGACACTCAGGCAGCAATGGGTTGGGAATACCGTTAGGGAAAGTGCCGTCCGGTTGGTGATGCACCTTGATAAACTCCAGCGGCACGCCCCGCGCCCTCAGTTGCGCTTCAATAGCATCGATCACATGCCCCGCCGCACCGTTGCCCGAGTTGATCACCAGCTTCAATGGTTTGAAATTTTTCACGTCGACGTAGGACAGAATGTGTTCTACATAAGCCCCTAATACGTCCTGGCGAACATAGCTACCGCGCATTGCAGTCGGGGCCTGAAATTGGTTTTTCTCCGCCAGTTCTTGGATCGCCCGTAACCCGGTATCGCCGCTAATCGGCCGAGAGCCATCACGCACCAACTTCATGCCGTTGTAATCGATCGGGTTGTGGCTGGCGGTGACTTCCACGCCACCATCCGTTTTTAAATAGGTTGTGGCGAAATAGATTTCTTCGGTACCGGTTAAGCCGATGTCTATCACATCAGTGCCCGCATCCTGCAAACCCTTCGCCAGCGCCAGTTTCAGGCTTTCACTGGTTAACCGAACATCGCTGCCCAACACGATATTTTTGGGCTTCAAAAACTCGCCGTAGGCGCGTCCAATACGATACGCGATGTCCTCATTCAGCTCTTCGCCCAGCTTTCCCCGAATGTCATAAGCTTTAAAACACGTCAATTTTTGCATTACCAAACCCTATTAAACTCTGCCATAGCGATCTTGCAAACGCTCAATATCATCTTCTTCCAGATAGTGCCCCGACCTGACCTCGATCATTTCCAAATCGATTTTTCCCGGGTTTTCTAACGTATGGACACTGCCCGCAGGAATGAAGGTAGACTGATTTTCCGACAAGAAGAACTCTTGATCATCAACGTTAACTCTTGCTGTCCCACTCACGACGACCCAATGTTCGGCGCGGTGGAGATGGCGTTGTACCGACAGCCCCTCCCCTGGCCGCACAATGATTTTCTTCACCTGGAAGTGCGTGCCGCTGTCGATATCGCAAATCTTGCCCCAGGGACGATAGGCGGTGGAATGCTGGCGAAAATGATGAAGATTGCGTTTTTTAAGCTCATCAACCACTTTCTTCACATCCTGCACCTTGTCCTTGTGAGCGATCAGCAAGGCATCACTGGTGTTGACCACAACCAGGTTTTCCAACCCGATGGTCGCCACCAACGCGGACTCAGAGGAAATGTAGTTATCATTGGAATCGATTGAGATAATTTCACCCACGTTGACATTACCCAAATGATCCTTCTTTGACACTTCCCACAATGAGGACCAGGAACCGACGTCACTCCAGCCCGCATCAATAGGAATCACCACCGCGTCATGTGTCTTTTCCATCACCGCATAGTCGATGGAGTCACTAGGGCAGTGCTTGAAGATGTCTTGCTCAACCCGGATAAAATTCATGTCGCGTTGACTGTTGCTCACAGACTGCTGGGTTGTGCTGAAAATTTCAGGACTGAACTGCCGCAGTTCCTGCAGGAATTTGGCCGTCTTGAACATAAACATACCGCTATTCCAGCTGTAATCACCGCTGGCGAGGTATTCGACCGCTTTCTCCAAACGCGGCTTCTCAACGAACGAATCAACTTTGAAACATGCATTGGAAAGGTGCTCGCCACGCTTAATATAGCCATAGCCCGTTTCAGGGTGCTCAGGGATAATGCCAAACGTGACCAATTGGTTGTTTTCTGCAAACGAAATAGCCGTCTGAATAGCCGCGTGAAAATTATCCACTTTGGTGATCAGATGGTCCGCTGCCAGCACCAAAAGCATACTCTCTTCGTCTTCCTCTGCAGCAAGATGAGCGGCTAACGCCACTGCTGGGGCAGTATTACGCCCTACGGGCTCTAAAATAATATTGGTCGCTAATTGTCCAATTTCACGTAATTGTTCGGCAACTAAAAAACGGTGTTCCTCGTTGCAGATGACCAGAGGAGCAGCAACTTCGATACCGGTCAGACCCGACAAACGCTGTAACGTTTGTTGCAGCAGGCTCACCCCGCTGTCATCAATAGATAAAAACTGTTTAGGAAACGATTCTCGCGACATCGGCCACAGACGACTCCCAGTACCACCGGCCATAACCACAGGAATTAGTTTGGACATTATCTACCCTTTACTCAGCCATCGTTCTTACAAGGACGCCGCCGCACGTCAGCAGCATCACTCTAAAATTCGTACGGATATTAACCAATCGTTACACTTTGCGAAAAGCATGCATCCTTCTAACCTACCGTTCCTTAACAGAAAATTATGTATAAAAATAAACCAGGCAAGTATAAATACAGAAGGAACTACCAGCCAATAACATAACGTATTAACGCAAAAAAGAGCAGCATAGTGCTGCTCTTTCAGATTAATGCTCATAGTGAATATGTTGCTAGCGACTGCGGGCAAAATACTGCGCTACCCGCATAACATCTTTTTCATCCAACGTACCGGAGTCGCTCAGCAAGGTAATCCACGACTTGATGTAGGCGTACTTGGCGGAGGCCAGATCGCGCTGGGCGCTATAGAGCTGCTGTTCGGCGTTGAGCACGTCAACGTTGACACGTTGCCCGGCCAGCACGCTTTGCCGGGTCGCCGTCACCTGTGTGGTGGCCGATTGTACCGCCAGCTCATAGGCCGCCACCTTGGCGCGGCTGCTGATGCACAGATTGTACTGCTTGCGCAGATCGTTGAGCGTGGTGCCCGTCTGCGCATCCATCTCATACATCGCCTGGCCATAGCGCGCCGCCGCCTGCCGGGTCGACGCCGAAACGCCGCCGCCGGAATAAATAGGCATGCTGACCTGCACGCCGATGCTGTCGGTGCGATATTTCTGGTTAACCGTGTTATCGCTGCTGGAGTCGTTTTCCGAATGCGAAGCATACAGCTGAACCTGCGGCATAAAGCCCGCCCGATTCCTTTCAACGTCATACTTGGCGGCATCCACGCCATGACGCGAGGCGGCCAGCACCGGGTTATTCTCCAGCGCGATCTTTTGCCACTCTTCAAACTTGGACGGGATCAGCGGCGCCACCTTGAACTTGCCCGGCCGCAACACCTGCAATTCATCCAGCTGGTTCAGCGGCATGCCGATAATCACTTCCAATTCGCGCTGCGCGGCATCCAGCGCATCGCGCGCTTCGATGACCTGCGCTTCGGCCAGGCTGTAGCGCGCCTGGGTTTCCGATACGTCGGTAATGGTGCCTTCACCGGCGCTCATCAGGCGATCGTTCAAGGTCAGCTGTTCCTTGTAAGCCGCCTTTTGCGCTTCGGCCAACGCGATTTGATCCTTGGAATAGGCCACTTCGACATAGGCGTTAATCACCCTAACCGCAAGATCCAGCAACTTACCGCGATAGCGCTCGTCCGACATCATCGTCTGCGCGACGCCGGCTTTGTAGCGCGCGTACGCTTCATAATCGAACAGCGGCTGCGTCAGCGTGATCGAGCTGGAATAACTGCGATATTGCTGCCGCCGGGTGACCTCCGAAACATTGCCGAAAAAGTCGCTCTGCGGATATTTTTGCGTCTGCCAGTTGCGCGGCGAATTCTGATAGTTCAGCGACACTTTCGGCAGCAGCCCCGCCCTGCCGATGTTTTCGTTCTCATCTCCAGCTTCTTTCTCTTTTATAGCCGCCCGGAAAGTCGGGTCCTTTTCTAATGCCAGCGAATATGCGTCTAAAATCCCTATCGAATAAACCGGCGCAGATATCGCAAACAAAAGGGTGCCGATAACCAGACCGGCAGCCTGTCGTTTTGATTGAATCAAAATTATTCCTCGGTTAATGAAGTATGAGCGCGATCCAAAATAGGTTTAAACAGATAGCTCAGCAGCGAGCGCGATCCCGTTTTCACGAACACCTCCACCGGCATCCCCGGCTTGATGTCCTCGCCACTGAGCATCTTCATGCCCTCCGGCGAGACCGTGACCTGCATCTGGTAGTAAGGCTCGCCGTTGGCTTTGTCGACCAGGCGATCGGCGGAAACCAACGTGACCGTTCCCGGAATTTTCGGGGTTTTGTTCTGGTTGAAGGCGGTAAACATCAGATCCACCGGCAACCCGTTGTACACCTTGTCGATCAGGTCGACTTTGAGGCGAGAATCCACCACCAATGTCGCCTGGCTGGGTACAACGTCCATCAGGTGGTCACCCGCTCCCACGACGCCCCCCTGAGTGAAGATATTCAATCCGACCACGGTGCCGTCCACCGGTGAGGTGATGGCAGTGTTGCCCAGATCGAAATCGGCCATTTGCAGCTTATTGCGAAACTCGCTGGCGTCCATTTGGGTTTGCGCCAGTTGCGTTCTGACCTCGCGCTGATAGTCGGCGAAACGCTGATCGATACGCTGCTGAGATTCCTGCAGCTGCTTTTGCAGCTGGCCAATCCGCCCGACGGTTTCATCGATGCTGCTGTTCACCTCGGCAAACTGACGCTGCACTTCCAGGTAGCGGTTGCGCGGCAGGTAGCCGTCCGCCGCCAGTTGCTTCATGCTGTTCATCTGCTCACGCAGGCTGGAAAGTTGAATCTGCTTGTTGGCGCGCGAATCCTGCAGGCCTTTCAATTGGAAACGAATCCCGTCCATCGACTGCTTATAACCGTCAATTTCACTTTGCAGCCCCTGGCGGCGGGAGGCAAACAGCTGCGTTTGCAACGCGATGATTTCAGCCACGCGCGGCTGAGTTTTGATCTGGGCAAAAATAGGGGAAAAAGTGACGTTGCTCAGACCGTCGCGCTCGGCGAGTAAACGCCCTTCGGTGGCCAGCGTGGTGTAGTACTGGTCGCGCAGGGAATCGACCTGCGCCTGTGCCTGCACCTGGCTCAACTGCACCAGGACTTCACCGGCTTTCACCTTGTCGCCGTCTTTCACCGCGATATTCTTGATGATGCCGCTGGCCGGGGCCTGCACCGTTTTGCGGTTGCCGGAAACGGTTACCGATCCCGGCGATGCCACCCCTTTATCCAGAGGCGCGAACGCTGCCCAGGCCAAAAATCCGAACAGACCAATTCCCACCACCAGCCAGCCCATCCGGGTAAACCGCCGTTCATCCTGCGGGATCTCTTCAATATACGAGTCTTGCGGCTCGCCAATGTGCGTCGACATACCAACTCCTTTAAACTGCGGACGGCAATAAAGCCGCCAGGCAATTCACGGCTTAATTAATTTGCGTTTTCGGGATATTGCCTTCATCCGGCTCGGAATTTACCGCCCTCACCGCTTGCTGAGGCGGTTGCGCCTGCGCTTTTTGCGCATTGGCTAACGCCTGAAGCACTTGTTGAGTCGGGCCGAATGCGTTGACGTTGCCATTAACCAGGAGCAACAGCTTGCTGGTCATCGACAGCAAATTGGTGCGATGGGTAATCAGAACCACCGTTTTATTACGTTGCTTGAGGAACATAATGGCCTGGTTCAACGCTTTCTCGCCCGCATCATCCAGGTTGGAGTTAGGCTCATCCAATACCACCAGCGAAGGGTCGCCATACAATGCGCGCGCCAGGCCGATACGCTGTTTCTGTCCACCGGACAGCCCAGCGCCACCGCTGCCAAGCACCGAATCGTAGCCGTTAGGGAAACGCAGGATCAGTTCGTGCACGCCGGCCAGCTTGGCGGCTTCAATGACTTTCTCTGAGTCGATATCGTTAAAGCGGGCGATATTCTCGGCGATAGTCCCGGCAAACAGCTCAATGTCCTGTGGCAGATAGCCGATATACGGCCCCAACTCATCCTTGTTCCACTGATAGATGTCGGCATTATCCAACCGAACAATCCCTTCGCTGACCGGCCAAATGCCGACCAGCAAACGCGCCAGCGTCGATTTCCCCGATGCGCTCGGGCCAATGATCCCCAGCACGTCACCGGGTTGGATGGTAAAACTCACGTTATGCAATACCGCATCGCCTTGGGATCCCGGCGGCGTGGCGGTGACGCCTTCTACGGCCAGCACCCCTTCCGGGCGCGGCAAGGACATGCCGGTACCCCGTTGCGGATGCGTTTCCAGCAGCTTGACCAACCGGCCATAAGAAAGCTTCGCCGCGCTGTAGCTCTTCCAGACGTTAATAACCTGCTCAATCGGCGCCAGGGTTCGCCCCATCAGAATGGAACCGGCGATCATCATACCGGGCGTGATGTGCCCATCGATCGCCAGCCAGCCCCCCAGCCCCAGCACCAATGATTGCAGCGACATGCGCACAAACTTGGTGATCGACGTGACCCGCGATGCGCGTTCGCTGGCGATGCGCTGACTGTTCAAGAACCGCTGGTGCAGACCGAACCACCGGCGTTTCAGGTTGGGCAACATCCCCAAAGCTTCGATCACTTCGGCATTGCGCAGATTGGTGCTGGCCAGCGTCCCGGACATAATCGACAGCTTGCTGGCTTCCGCCAGCGGCTTTTTCGACACCATTTCGTTGATCACCGCCAATGCGATCAGCAACAGCGCACCGACCAGAGCGAAAAGCCCCAACCAAGGGTTAAAGAGGAATATCACCAACAGATAGATTGGAAACCACGGCGCATCAAAGAAGGCGAACAGCGCGCTGCCGGTGAGGAATTGGCGCAGATTGGTCAAATCGCTCAGCATCTGGCCGGCATCAGACGAGCCGTTTTTCAGATTCGCCTCGTAGGCCGCGGTATAGACTCGCGTGTTGAGCCGCATATCCAGCTGGCTGCCGATACGGATCACCACCATGCTGCGCACGTATTCCAACAGCGACATCATGCCGAACATGCCCAGCATGATCAGCGTCAGCATCAACAGCGTGATTTCATTGCGAGAAGGAAGCACCCGGTCATAAACCTGGAGCATATAGATAGAAGGAACTAGCATTAATAAATTAATAAATGCGGTAAATATGCCAACGGTCCAGAAAACCTTGCTGCGAGTCCGTATAACATCCGCAATTTCATTGCGCGGTATAAATTGGTTCACTTTCTGCCCTTACATCATGTGCACTGTCAGTCAAAATCCGCATTGGACTCTTATAAGGAAAATCCTAAAAAGGGAAAAATAAAATAAATCCTAAATAACCCCACCCCAGACATGCTCGAGACTGCAGATACTTTTCCTAACTATAGGTAGAGAAAGCGGATACCAGCAAGGCCGTAAGCAAAAAAAATCGCATCACAAACCACAGAAAAAAACAAATGAAAACAGTGAGGTAAATTACAGGCGGGGCAAAGCGGGTTTAGTACGAAAGGGAATAAATTAGAGATAATGACGTAGTTCACAAATTTCAAAGAATACGGGGTGTTTATACACCCCGTATTCTTTATTGACTAACAGTTTCAATGGGAATTATAACCCACTGGAATTCATACTTACGCGTAGTGCAGCGTATCCACCAATTGCTGGTGGTTTTGCCCAGTCAGGTATACCACGGTATCGTTGAGGTCCAGCGAGTGGTTATCGTTGTTGTCGATAATCACGTAAGAGCTGGCAGTGTTACCGCCACCGCTGAATACAACGGATGCCACACCCACTTTCGACGTCAGCGAGTTGCTGCTATCCAGGCCAAGAATACCGCCCAGCAGGCCGATAACGCCATTGGTCAAACCGCCCACCAGTGTCCCCAACAATGCATCCAACGTGTCGGCAGAACGCGTACCGTAGTTCGCTACCGCGGTGCCGCTGGCGTCATCGGAGATAGTCAGGCCGCCATGGTTCACGTCGACAATCGAGTCCTTGAGGCTATTAAAGTCCTTGATGGTCACACCCGCCTGCGTGTTACTGGCTTTGATGTCGTAGGTGTTGGCACCTGCGCCGCCGGTCAGCGTGGTGTTGCCAATCACGCCCAGAGTATCGGCAGCACTGGAGCCTTCTACGGTCATTTGGTAACCGTTCAGGCCCAACGCCGTCAACACCGGTGCCAACAGGTTGGTGGTGACAACGCTCAGCGGCAGAATGTTCAGCAACTGAATGATGATACCGTCACCGGTACCGCCATGGCTGGAGTCGAGATTCAGCCCCGCTGTATTGGTGGACGCATTGATATCACGCACGTTGCTGAAACCGCTGCCCACCGTCAGATCCAGCGCGTGATCACCGGTCACGTTGATGGTCTGAACCTGCGCATTGGTGCCGGCCAATGACAGAATATTGTCAAAGCTGCCGGTACCGCCCGAGGCCACGTTAACTGTACTCAATGCAGTACCGCCAATCAGGCTGCTGCTGCTGTTGAGGGTGATGGCACCGGCGTTCACATTGGCGGAACTCACCGCATCGAAGTTGATGTCGAAGTGATTGGTGGCGTTCTGGACAAAGGTGAAGTTCAGCGTGCTGGCAGCGGTCGCGTCCCCTTTCACTGCCAACTGCGCGGCGTTGCCGCCGGCGGCGTTGATGACGTTGACGTTAGCCAGACCGGAGACCACAAACCCCTGAGTGCCCAGATTGGTGGCCGCTGCGTTCTGCGTAACCGTGCCGCCGGTGGTGCCTTCGACCGTGGACGTGCCGTTGGTCAGGCCAAAGTCAAAGGTGTTGTTTGGCGTGGTCACGCTGGTGGTAGTCGGTGAACCGATCAGCGGCGTCGTAATCAGCGTGCCGACGGACTTGCCGATATAGCCGGTCAGGTCGATCTGCTCGAAGTTCGAGAAGTTGTTGGCGTTGCTGGTCACGGTGCTGGTACGAACGCCCAGGGCGTTTTGGTTGGTCACCACGGTTTTGGTGATGAAGTTGGCGGAGATGGAGTCCGTACCCGCGCCGCCATTAGCGGAGATGCCGGCGCCGACGGTGTTGGCTGCGCCGGTTGCCGCATTCCCCGCCCATTTCAGCGAGTCGTTGCCGTTGCCAAGGTTAAAGTCGCCGGTGCCCGTGGCGATATTGGCCGTCGACGTTACGATGACATCATCATTCCCGGAACTGGCGTTCAGAATCACGTTGCCATTGTTAACGGTAATATCGACACCGGGGTTAACACCGTTGTCAGACAGGTTGACCGTTGCTGCGCTGGTGCCGTTGATGGTCAGATTCGCCAGGTGATCGGCGAACTTCAGGTTCACGATGCTGGCGGCATTGGCGTTCAGTTGCACATCCGTCAACACTGCCGTTTCGGCATTGCTAATTTGGTGAGATGCGCCAGTGTTGACGGTGCCTGTCGCGTTGCCGCCGGCGGCCGTTGCCGTCAGAGACGCCGCGGTTTTGTACAGCAGGCTGGTACCGATATCGTATTCAAAACCATGCTGCTGGGTTACAGTCGTGGCGTCAGTGGCCGTTGAGTTGCGGAGGTCGTTTATGATGGCCAACGTGATAGCCGTTTTATCCGTGCCCAGAGCAATATACGGCGCGAGCTGTGCGGCAGTACCGGCAACGCCGTGCACATCAGTATAAATCAGCTGAATATAGTCGCTTAAAGTAATGCCTTTAGGGAAATGAATGCCAAATTCACGAGAAACCAAAAATTCTTTAATGATCCCGTCGTAATTTTTTGCTCCTCGCTCCAGTTGCCTTGTATAGCTGCTCAACCCCAGTGCATCAATTTGGCGATCAAAAACAGATAAGTAAAGAGATGCAAGTTGCTCTTTGTTGGTCATGCTTGCCGGCAAATAACCATCATTATAACTTGGAGAACTAAGCACAAGTTTTTGCTTGGCAGCTAAATCGGAACCCGATGTTATAGCTTTCAATGTGTCATATACATTAACAATCACTTGAGCTCTACTAGCCCCAGATGAGAGTTCATTAAGATAGGTATTAAGCTCAGTAGCCGTTGGATCACGTAAATAGCCAGCTTTAAAAATACTTTTGACAAAATTAGTTGCAGTAGCAGTAATCAAGCCAGGACGAAGTTGCAGTAAAGCAGTTGCAGCGTCAGTTTCAGTCGCTGTGCCCCCGTTGATCCCAGTGCCAATGGATTGCAAGATAGCATCAGTGGGGTAAGTCCCCATGATATAAGCAATCCCTTTAACTGTAGTCCCCCCTAAACCTGTCGCAGCACCATCTCCCGCATAGAGAGCAGTATTCAAAATTTGTTGAAAAGCTTGCTGCTGAGATAATAAAGTACTATCAAACCCGTTATAAGTAACCAGGCTAATAGTAAGTGATGCAATATTTTGCGCCACCGTGTTACCGTTAGTCAAATACCCCGACAGAACAGCTGCTGTAGGAGCAACACCATAAGCCTTGGTATATACGGCAGTTAAAATATCGGAATCCGATTTCCCGGCATAAAGAGCTTGCCCATCGGGTGATGTCAGTACAGAGTTAACAAAATCACTCGTTGTTTGCAGGCCATACTGGATATTTTGGCCCTGAATGTCAAAAAAAGCCCCACTGGGTTTCTGACCCAGTATAGCGTAATACATCGCAACAACATTTGTTTGAACTGCTAAAGAAGCCATAAAACCCCCAATCATTCAATATGATGGACGATAAAGAACAAAAAAGACAACCACGATTAACAGTTTAAGTTAAGTACAGCTTCTTTTTGCTGTCAAGAATTAAAAATAATAAATTTCCTATATAAAATCAAAAAGATAATAACGTATTTCACGATAATTAAAAAAGAGAGTCAACAATTAACAGAACGACATAAAAACAGAACAAAATCAAATAAAACAGACACATACAAAAAAAATAAAGAACAAACCGTGTCTGACCTCATTCTAAAAAATAAGCTCAGCCCACATAATTAAAAATATTATATATTATGAAATTAACTACAAGGCATCGTAAAAACATTTATTAAAACAGAACGTGGAAATATTATTAATGAAAATATCTAGTATGAAGAACAATCCTTGGGTGGACAGAGGTACTAAATTTCTTCTTCTCTCTTACAACGAGGTGTGTCAGCCAAAAGAAACCTAGCCATATATAACAATTGGAAAAGGTTTATGAGCAATGAGGAAACAAAACGACAGCGCCTATTATGACTCGAAGGCAAAAATCAGCCGCAGAAGGACGAATGTCAGGTTCGGCTTTAGACATCGCCAGATTCAAAAAAGATCATCTGTCACTGGCAGAGCCTGCGTGATGCGAGGGAAATTCGCTCTACATAGCCTCTATATTCCGCGACAAATGTCCATGCATTTACATCTATCTACGTCACGAATAGTGGAAATTAACTATAAGGAATTATTGTAAACTATTGTCAAGAAGGAATTAAGCCAAAGATGTAAGCATAGCATCATGGCAATGGATGAGTCAGGAAAGACCAGCACTAAGTAAATTAGTTTAATACTGGGGTTTGGGGTTTGGGGTCTGTATAGAACGGGATGTTTATGGTGACGTGTTGGACACTGAATTTAGACTGGGATATTCAAGCCACAAAGATCTACGGAATCCCTGAAAGATGATGATGTGGCAGGAGATGTTGAAGAGCTTAGGATTGCCAAACGGCAGAATTTCACACAGTATCAAGGATGATGATGATAGTGGATTTATTTCGAAATAACGGGATTAATTAGCATATGAAAATGGCACGAAGTCAAGCCCCACTAAAAAATACTTATAGCTGAGAAAATCGTTATCGAAAAATAACCCCTCAGTATTCAAGAGGGGCAAGCTTTACATAATTTTATTTTCAAACATGATCAAGCGTTAAATAACATTGAGCAACCAATCTTACAATACTATTCAAAATTATTTTTCCCTTTATGATTAGTTATGATATAAAAATAAGTAAGTATTATAAAACTGTCAACCGTAAAGAAAGAAACCGTTGCTGTAAATATAGCTACAATAGCAACATCATAACTATCCAGTTTAAGTATCAAAAAAGCAAATATCACTCCAACAAATCCAAGTAACCCCATGTCCATAATTAACCCGGACAATCCAACAGCAGGAATTAGACCTTGATCAGTAAGGTAACCGACCAGGGGCTGGTAGTCTACAATGCAATTGTACTCTGTGTTGCAGCCATAGAGAAGATTGCCAATGTTCATATGGAGCATAAGATATGATGCTGATAAGCGGTGAGCTATGGAGTCATTAACCATAAAGTAGCTCGGTGCCCCAATATTTAAAAATTGCGCTAGTGACACGAAAATGACAATAAACCCGATAAAGGTGACAATAACTGGGACCTTTCTCAATAATTTTCTCATCGGGTAAAGAATAAAGAAGAGAACTAGTGTAATCGAAGATTTCGAGAGACTGAAAAGATAACCAAGAAGAAAAAGTGATTTCTCGATAAAATTGAGTTTATTATCCCTAGTGCGTATCATGAAAGAAATAATTAGCAGAGAAGCAAAAAAACCCGCCTCTCGTGATAAACCTGACATGCGGGGAAACAGGAAAAGCGTGTATTGATTCGTAAAAGTCATCGTTGCAAACTCGCCCCAGAAAAACTTCGATATGGAGCCTGGGCCAATCGCAGCAGAATAAGAGGGATTAATCTGATATGCAATGAATTGTATTACACACCATACTATCGATATTAACATGCAACAATAAACTTTATTGGTAATAGGTGTTCCTACTTTGACTAGATAAGATACCCCCAAGATAAGAACAAAAGACTTAAGCGCCAAATCATATCTAAAGAATAAAAAACACATGCTTAACCAAATAAAGACACAAAGCAAGACAGCCTTTGAGACCGCCCTGAAAGATCTTATATATTGATAATCAAAAAATACTAGCGGAATCCACAAATAAATCGTCGTATTAGCAACAAAGGGACTTAAAGGGCTTGCAATTATAAATAGTGCTATTAACCACCGTAAGGTTTTTAGATAAAAAGACTCACTACACTTACTGTTCTCAAGAAGTACATTCTCAGACACTATTGTCATCATATTTCCTTTCTTAGAAACTTATGACAGGTTAAAATCGTTATAAAAATATGCACTTAACGGATAAACGCAAGTGCATATAAACTCAAATCACTTAATAAGCGCCATCTTTTTTAAGCACGACATTAATAGTTTTAAAAAGGATAGCGATATCGTTCCATAGTGCCCAATTCTTGACGTACCATGCATCAAAATAGACTCGGGTATCATAATCAATATCATTACGTCCACTAACTTGCCATAGTCCCGTCATGCCAGGTTTCGCCATCAAATAGTAATCAACATCGCCTGCATAGCGCTCAAGCTCTGCCTCAACTATAGGTCGCGGTCCAACCAAACTCATTTCGCCAATAAAAACATTCCAAAGTTGTGGAAGTTCATCAAGACTGGTTTTACGTATGAAAGAACCTATCTTAGTAATACGCGGATCATTTTTTAGTTTAAAATCTTTATCCCATTCTTCACGTGCCACCGGATCATTAGCAAGTAATTCAGCCAAGACTTCTTGCGAATTTACAACCATTGAACGGAACTTTAAACACTTGAATTTTCTTCCGTCACGGCCAATTCTTTCATGACCATAGATTGGCTTTCCGCCATCACGTGATACAGTATAAGCTAAGAATAGCAGTACTGGTGACAAAACAAGCATTATTGCAAATGAACCGAAAATATCAAAGATACGTTTAAGAAAACGCGATGAGCGCTTTGCTAAATTATTGCTGACCCTAAGAATCATCACTTCATGACTAAAAATAAATGACATGTCAGTACCGTAAAGGGGTACTCCTCGTAAAGTAGGAATGACAGATACTGAACGACAATTGTGTTTTGCTAGATTTTTTAGCCACCAATCACGCAAGTTATGTTGCTCAAATTCGAGAGCCACAATGAATTGAGTATTTTCTATGTCTGCAATTTCCCATAATTCCTTTTCACTATTAATTACAGGAATACCATTATATTCTCTTTCACATGGTGAATCTGTGCACACAAACGCGGAAACGTTGAATCCTAACACTTCTTCACTTTGTAAAGCAGCATATGCCTCAAATGCGTTACGGCCAGACCCAATGATGATAGTGTTTTTTTTCCACAAATTAAGTTTATTCAGAATGTGTTTGGCTAAGCTACGACCTAGCGGAACGGCAACAAGGATCAGCGTCCAAGTAACCAACCATAGTAACCGAGAAAAGTTCCATTTTGAGAATGCAACTAATGCCAGATCTAGAACCGCGAAAATTAGTAATGTTCTTATAATTTCTTTCAATTCAAACCAAAAAGGCTTCCGGTAAGAATAGTGTCTGAGTCGAGTCCAAAACCATCCTATGCAAATGACAGAAAGAAAGAAATGAGATAAAAACCTCATATTCATTTCGTTCGCAGGAATAAAAACAGACACGTTATCAAACACAAAACACACAATAAAATAAGCAAAAACAATTGCTAAATTAAAAAACAACAAATCAGCCGCAGCAAGAAATACTTTTGGGAAAGCCCCCCCAAAAAATATATTATTTCTTTTCATCAGTTTTACCCATTCCTGAATGGCCTTAATCGCCTTATGAAAACTCGAACAAAATAAAACACTACATTTATCTCAGCTAATGCATTCTATTCGAGAGCCCACCATAATAAATTAGTATACAATTTTCTTGCTTTCTTCAAACTGTTCCCATTTGGATGAGATATATTCACCCATTTCCTTCTTGAAACGTTCACTTGAAAATTTCATCGCATGATTTCGACAATCTTCAGCAACAAAGTTATCTTTTATTTTTTCAAAATGCTGGACAGCAGCTATCACAGATTGAGGCGTTTGCTGATCAAATAGAATACCCGTTGGGTGCATAACTCCAAACGGCCTTACCGTTTCGAGAGACCCACCTTTTCCGTAAGCAATCACAGGAGTGCCACAAGCCTGGGCTTCTACTGGAGTAATACCGAAATCTTCTTCCGCTGCAAAAATAAATGCACGAGCCCTTTCCATATATTTTTGCATTACATCATTGGTTTGATAGCCCAGAATTTCAACATTTCCGGCTGCTTTCGACTTTATTTTTTTCATCTCACTACCATCACCAATCACAACCAACTTTTTATCTGGCATGCCACTGAATGCATCAACAATAAGATCGACTCTTTTATAAGGTACGAGGCGTGATGCGGTGACATAATAATCTTCTTTCTCTGAGCAGAAGTTGAAACGCTCGACATCCACAGGCGGATAAATGACATCTGCATCACGTCCGTATACTTTTTTTATTCTGCGAGCAATAAATTGAGAGTTTGCCACAAAATGGTCAACGCCATTAGTCGTTCTGCAGTCCCAAATCCTAATTTTATGTAGCAACCATTTTGCAAGCATTCCCTTCAACCCGCGGTCTAAACCAGACTCTTTTAAATACTGGTGCTGTAAATCCCACGCATAGCGAATTGGTGAATGAACATAACAAATATGCATTTGGTCAGGGCCTGTGAGTACCCCTTTTGATACAGCATGTGAACTAGACAGAATAACATTGTGATTAGAAACATCTAGTTGCTCTATGGCAAGAGGCATTAATGGAAGGTATTTTTGGTATGATCTCTTCGCCCTTGGCAAAGTTTGTATAAACGTAGTTTTGGCTTTCTTGCCTTTGAAATTAATACGTGACTCATCAGATAAGAAGTCAACAACAGAATATAAATCAGCTTCTGGATAAATTTCAAAAAACTCTTTAATAACCTTCTCTGCACCGGCATACGTAACTAGCCAATCAGCAACAATTCCGACGTTGATTTTCTCTTGAAACATAGAAATCCCTTGAGTCATAACATTTATTCTCAGATGAACTGATGCAACATTAAACGGATCAGTTTCTAATTTAAGCAATCAACAAGAGTATTCAATTGTTGCGCTGAGTTAACCCAAGAAAATCTTTTAACATTTTCGCGACCTTTTTCAATTAACTGAACACGAAGCGTTGGGTTATCTCTTATCATATACATTGCATTAATAATTTCAGATTCATTTTCAGGATTGAAGAAGATTGCACTATCCGACAAAACTTCGGGCATTGAAGCTGCGTTAGATGACAGAATGGGGCAATCGCATGCTTGCGCTTCCAAAGGAGGAATACCGAATCCCTCATATAGAGAGGGGAATATGAATGAATATGCGTTTGAATAAAGTTCAACGAGTTCTTCATCTGAAACCCGACCAAGAAATTCAATTTTATTTTTACAATTCCTGATCAACTCATCCAAATCTATGCCACCAAGATTTTTGCTCTTCTTACCGATTATTTTTAAAGAGTAACCATCAAAGTTTTCTGCCTTTGAAAAAGCTTTTATTAAACCATGAAAATTCTTATGAAAACTAGGAGAAGAAACGGCCAAAAAATATTTATTCGGACCCAGGGAGTTAGAGATTGTTAATTTTTTTTTGAAAATGTCACTCGATGCATTATAGATGACATTTATTCTATTTTTTCCATAGTGGTAAACACTCTCAATTTCATCCTTAGAAAACTCACTAACCGTTATTAATGCACGACTATTCTTTAGCATCAAAGGAATAAAGGTGTTATAAATAGAGCGAAACTTCCATGAATAACTTTGAGGGAATTTTTTATACGTAACATCGTGGTGTGTTACGATCTGGTTTCTATAAAAAACTGGACCAGTATTACCAAGATTGATCAGGAGTCCTCCTCCACTATTCTTAAGGTAATTAGGAAGGGTTATCTGCTCCCAAAAGTGCCCTCCTCTCTCTCCGATTTTTACTACATTAAGCTTAGATGCTATCTCGTCTCTCAAAATATCTGGAGGTGCTAGGAATACAACATCGTTTCTTATTTTCTTAAATTCAAGACTAATTTGCTCTGCAAATCGCTGTACTCCAGTCAGATTTTGCGTTAAAAATCTCGCGTTGACATATATCATAACCAGATAAACACCTTATTTTTGACTATTATCTTTTTGAAAAAGCATGTGATAAATTAGGGTAAGAAAGAAATCTTACCCTAATGTAAAAACTAAACTCTAGCTTTTATACTCATATTGATAATAATCATAATAGTTAGTAGCCCGTCGCTCAACAGCATTCAAAATAATACCTTTAACTTCAATGCCATTTTGCTCAAAACGCCTCATACTTACTTCGATCTCTTTAACGGTATTCATCGCAAATCTGGCAACCATTAAAGATGTTCCAACGTGGTGACCTATGATAGCTGCATCAGTAACAGCTAAAATCGGAGGCGTATCGATAAGCACGAGATCATAATTTTTAGTAGCCCAATCAACAAGGTCTCCAAAGCGCGAGGTCATCAATAGTTCAGCAGGGTTAGGTGGAACCTGGCCACGAGAAATGAAGTCCATTCCTTCTATGTCAGTTTTCTTTATCGAGCTCTCTATTCCTATTTTCCCAGCTAAAATATCTGATAAACCATTTGTCCCTTCGAAGCCCAGCAAACTATGCGAATAACCTTTTCGCATATCGGCATCTATAATAAGAACCCTTTGCCCTGTTTGAGCAATAACAGCAGCTAAGTTAATGCTAACAAAAGTTTTACCAATATTAGGACTAGCACCAGATATCATTAAAGCATTATTTTTTGCCTCAAGCATTGCGAAGTGCAAACTAGTACGAAGACTTCGAATAGCTTCAATCGCTAGGTCTGCAGGGTTTTCTGTAGAAAGAAGATTACCTTTGCCTGGTTGATGACGTTTTTTATAGTGAACAAACGTCTCTCTATCTTTCTTTTGTTGCCATTCAGAAAACGGAATGCTCGCATATACGTTTATTCCTTCCTGTTCAAGCTGCTCTGGGCTTTCGATTCCCTTATGCAACATTGTTTTTAGCAAAACAATACTGACGGATATCAGCAAACCTAAAATTGTTGCAATGATAATAATTAACAACGTACGTGGTTGTACAGGTTTGATCTGAGTGATTGCAGGATCAACCACACGGACATTACCAACTGTACTCGCTTTGGTGATGCTTAATTCTTGCTGTTTATTTAATAACTGCATGTAAATTTCTTTACCTGCATCAACATCACGTGTTAACCGAATTATCTCCTGCTGAGTCTTCGGCATTCCATTAATTTTCTTATTTAAGTTACCTCGCTCTGTCTCCAATGTTTTACGCTTTTCTAACAATGCCCGATAGGCAGGGTGCTCTTTAGTGTAAAGCTTGGATATCTCGGCTTCTTTGAAAGTTAGCTCGTTGAGCTGTGACTCTGTGGATACGATAGTATCCAGCATGGATTTCGCTTCAAGAGAGAGATCGACAGAAGAGTTTTGTTGCCTGAAAAGATTCAGCTTGTTTTCAGCCGTATCTAGTGACTCTCGTACGATTGGTAATTGCTCTTTTAAGAAAGCCAGACTTTTTGCGGCCTCTTCCGACTTTCTTTCGACATTTTGCAATAAATAATTATTACTAATGCTTTGCAGCACTTTTTTGCCTTGAACGGGATCAGTACTCAAATAACTGAGATTAAGAACGCCGGTATCCTTTCCCTTATCCACAACAGTCAAAGCTTTTAAAACTGTATTTATCGCATTAATCTTGTGTACTTTTTCAACAAAAAAAATCGTTTCGGGAACCGCATCTATATCAGTTACAAGTAAACTAGCATAATCCGATGTTGATAGTGTGCCTACTTGCCCTTTAAGAATTTCCGTATCATCAGCTGACAGAATATAATTATTTTTATCGACAACCTTAAGTTCCATCTGCGAACCAATCAGATCTTCACGTACATTAAGGCGTGAGAGTGCAATTTTGGGTTCTTTCTCTGAGATTAGCTGCTCCCAGGCGCGACCAAGAATAGGGAATCTTTTGACAGAAACTATAGTATCGAGACCAAGATCATCGACAGTTTTCCCTACTACCATCCTAGATTGGATCAATTCTATTTCGGTCGATGAAGTACTGGAATCATTATTAGAGATCATTTGTGACAGATCGCTAAGTATCGCATTCCCTGCCTTATTTTCAACCTGAATTAAAGCATCTGATTGATAGACGGGAGTTGCGAATATGACATATACCATGCTCACAACAGAGAATAAAAGGGTTATACCAATGATCAACCAACGATGATCAATTAGTATTCCAAATAATCTGCCGAGATCGATGTCATCCTGACCATTGCCAGTAGTGCCAGCTCTTTTATTTTCAGTCATTGTCATCTCTATTCATCAATTTAGTGCTTTAACCCATTTCTGCGCTGACTCAGCTAACAGCTTATAGACAAACTCAAAGACTTCGTCGCTCTTACGATAGGGGTCGACGACTTCTTTTCTATCGTTCCAATGGCCATAAAGCATCGTTTTTCCACGTGCTTCCGGTGAGAATTGGCACACAGCGTCAATGTGTTTACGTTCCATAACAAGAATAAGTGAGCTTTTCCTGCACATTTCGGTGGTTAGTTGGCGTGCAACATGCCCATTCAGACTTAACCCATGTGCATTAGCAACATTGATGGCTTTAGCATCAGCAGAGTTGCCAACTAAGGCCGAAATGCCTGCAGAGCTAATATCTTTGTGAGGAAGCAACTCCTTTAGTAAACGTTCACCGATAGGTGAACGACATATGTTTCCGACACAAACAATTAAAATTGAATCAAACATGTCTCAATTCCTACGGCCAGTTTCGGATACGCAAGCTAGCTTCGGTTAAATTATTAAAGCTAGAGATTGTAGGAGCAAGCTGTACTATGACACGGTTCCAACGAACGACAGGTGCAGCTGTAACATAAACAACATCATAAGGCTGTAAATGGAATTCAGTACCCATTACCATAGCGGTAGCATCAGCCATATTAAGTTGATATATATCCGCAATCTTTTTTCCCTGCGTTCCACGCAGAGGTCGAATAACAAACACACCTGTTGCATCAGCAGTGTTTTGATCCAAGCCAGCAGAATTGCCTAATGCTTCTGTTAAGGTCATACCACTGCGATCCATTTTTAATGTCGCCGGGGATTTGACTTCACCCATAACAAAAACTTTCAAATCATCGTTACGTGGTACATAAATGATGTCACCAGGATAGAGCAACTGATTTTGCGTTAAATCACCATTTTGCATCAACTTTTGAAGTGATAGTATTTGCTCTTTACCATTGTGTGTCAAAACTACATTTCGCCAGTCGGCATTAGCACTGAGTCCACCTGCCGCATTAATGGCATCCAATACTGTCAATGGAATATTGGTAATTGGCTGTTGACCTGACTTCTCAACCTCACCAGTAATATAAGCTTTCTGAGATCTAAAGGCAGCTATATTCACATCCACTTGGGGGCTTTCAATATATTGGGTCAGACGACTAGAGATTTCACTTCTTACCTGGCTGGCTGTTTTCCCTGAAACTTTAACCTTACCTATGTAAGGGTAGAAGATGGTCCCATCGGATTGTACCCAGTTACCGGTATCACTCGCACTACGATACTGGCCTGCAGGCGTAGTTAGTTCTGGATGATCCCACACTGTGATGTTTAAAACATCACCAACGCCAATTCTGTACTCATAATTCTTCGTTGCTTGCTCTAATAATACGTTAGGCTGTGCAACCACTTTTACCGGTCTAAGTTTGGCAATAAGCGAGGGAGTCAAAGGGTAAATGTTAACTAGTTCATCAATCTGAAAGTCACTATCTTCTTGTTTAACAACATTTTTGCTATCAGTTGTTAGGTGCTGACCGGGTGCAATTGCACACCCCGTTAACATAGCTCCGTATACAATGATTGCTAAAGCTTTAACTTTTGGGTTTATCATTATTGATCACTACCATCTGAATATTTAAGTTAAATTTTTGGCGTTCGCTGGCGAATGTGAGCGATTATTTTACTCCGAAGAGCCATCACAGAATCACCACTGACATCATATAGGCTGTCCGTAGGTAAGTAATCTAACATACCATCCCTAGCAGCAGCAATGATTGGCACATTTCTTTCCAAAGCTTCCAGCATGACAAGCGGTACGCCTTCGAACAGCGATGGTATTACCAGAAAATCAATCTTGTTCTTTTCTGCCACATCCCAAGAGTTGGTTGCCCAGCCATGAAAAACCATCGATATGTTGTCTGGTAATTTTCCCTGCATGTTTTTTAAATTTTTTAGATCTGGACCGTCACCAACTACATGCAATGCAATTTGATATTCGCCAATCCCCGAAAGGGCTTCTACTAATACATCATGCCCTTTTTGATGAAATTGCACACGGCCAATGATGAAAATATTAACGACATCAGTGACACAAAATTCTCGCACAGTGAAAGATGCTGAGGTTTTTTCAACGAAATTATGAACAACAAGGACTTTTGCTTTCCTATTCCTATTTATTATTTCTTTTTCAAAAACTTTCGATATCGTTATATAATTATTACATAGCCTATAAGCTAAGGTTGAAAAACTATCTTTTAGCCATGCAGCTTTTGCCGCCATTCTCTTGAAAGAATGAGCATATGGTATATAACTACTCACAGTTTTATTAAGCAATCTCCCCGCGACAAAGTAACCCAGTCCCTGGAGAATATCACCCTGAACAACAATTATTTTACTTCCCTTTGGGGTTGAGCGTAGCAACCTGATGCAGCGTGATACGTATACAGGATTAAAGAGAGCATGTAGGAACTCGGGTTTGAATAAATTGGCTTTAAATGATTCGTACGCAATTTCATTTTCAAACAGTGTTTTTTTTATTTTTAGATTATCGATAGGAACATACGCCAGAAAATTTCTTTTTTTAAATTCTTTTTGCTGCCTCAGTAACTTGATAAGTTCTATCGCCATAATCTCATGTCCTCCCACTATTTTGGAGGGGAAAATGAAACATACTGGACAATCGTCAAGCGCTGAAGAAAAGAGTTTAATATCACTTTCTATCATATCATTCATACGCAGGGCTACCCGTACCTATACTACGATTTGGTTTTTATTTATAGGCAACATTCATAAAAAAATAATGACTACTTTGTTGTGTTAGCTAAAACTCAAAGCAGTCCTTATTTATATATTACAAAACGTCTATGTCTATAGCGACCAAGAAAAATCATCCAACTAGAATATGGTGAGCATCTGAACTGAAGCTTTATAAATAAATAAAACAAAAGTTTCTATGACCATATCCATATAATAACTAGAATTTATTTTCGAGGTATTCGGTTGAATAGCATGCTACTGTGTAGCATCAAGAAATTAGCTCTGTGCAAAATCTTTGCATTTTGCTATCAATTCATTTGCATATTGAAGGTGAATGTCTTTGTTTTTGATAAGAGTTCTAAGCCCTATTTTTTCACCAGAATACTCAAAGTTTGTAGTCGACTCAGCTTTATCATCAACATCAATTCTATTGAAGAAGTCAAACAGACCATCAAATCGACAATTGTCGACCTTATTCTTAAAACCGCCATTAACGAAGATAACTGGAGTTCCCATTGCCAAGCACGGTAATGCTGTGTGAATTCTCGACGTCACTACCAGTCTTGCATTAGCCAAGCGTCGCAGGAAATCATCGGCTAACTTAAACCCTTCCTTCGCATCAATATACGGTATAATTTGTGTTTCAAACTTGGCTTGCTCTAATAATTCTGCATCGAAGTACTGATTTAGTATTTTTTTACGATGGGTGAATTCAAATGCCCGTCCATTTAGAATTCGTTTACCGAATCGAAGAGGCTGACGAATTAGCTCAGGTAACGTTTTGGAGTCATACATTACGTCGATGAAATATACATCATCAGTAACTTTATTTCTCTTGTATGACTCTCCTAAGGTCAATGTCATGCATCCTGAGTAGTATGCATCAATCCCCTTTTTTTGCAACAAATCACGAGTGTAGAAATCGCGACAACCTATGGGTGAGTATTTTTTGAAATGCTCGATTGCTGCCGGGGTCAACATCTTTTCTGCAACCGTCGAGTTAATGTGTATCGATACATATAGCGGACAGACATTATCTGATGGAGGGAAATTTTCAGGTAAATCCATGTACCAGGCATTCATAATCATTTTGGCTTTATTGCCTGCATATGAATTCATATGGTCACGAGGGATGAATTTATCTACATGAGGGAAAAATTGTTTAGCCGCTGTACTTTGGACATAGTCACCAAGGTTAATCCAATTTCGCTTAACATATACTTCACTTTCATAAGTTAATACACCATACTCATTATTCATATTTCAACCTTAATATATTAAACCCGTTTAAATCGATTTTTTATCATATTGATAATGTTTACCCTCTCTTTTTTGCTCACGATAAACAGAGAAAACATGATCAAGACAGCAAAGAAGTTAACTAACGTTAAACTAACGACCCCAAAGAAACCACCTACCATATAATAACTACAGTAATGACTTAAAAGAATACAAACTAAAGCTACAAATACCAAGCGAGGGAAGTCATAAAATAAAAAACGATTGACGCTAATCCCTATGGTTTTACTTACATAAATGACTCTAAATATCAACAAAGATAAAGTGCAAACTATTCGTGCAGAAACTGCAATGTAGATAGAGTAGCCGGAAAAATAAAGAATTAGGGTGAGTAAGAGAGAGAGTAACATGATTGAAGAAACTATAATTTGATAGTTCCTAAGCCTCCCGACTGCATAAATTGCAGTTACATAAGGCCCCGACATTGAATCTATCAGAACATATATGGAAACTATTTTTATAAGACCGACCAAATACTCAGGAGGAGTATTTAGCCAAATTCCAGCAATAACTTTTGCATCAATAAAAACCGGTATTGCAGAAACCATGACAACAAACGCTGTTAATTTGCAGGATAGCGATAAAAGAGACTCAACTTCATGATGGTTACCAATCGTATACTGCTTTATTATTTGAGGATTAAATGCTGTCTGCAAAGTACCGATAATTCTATTAAAGGCAATCAATATTTGTTCTGCTAGCCAGACGGCACCGTTAGCTACGACTCCTACAAAATAGTAGGTTAGTAACGCAATCCCCTGAGACAACCCTACAACGCTTAGTGACCCCAGCATCGACCAGCTAGAGAAGAAGAAAATTTCCTTCAGCAAACTCGCACTATCCTTCTGGCGTAGATTTATTTTACAAATACTTAACCGAGAAGTACAAAACTTAAGATAAACCGAAAAGACAAGAAAGTAGCCTATTAGCAAGAATATCGCATAGCCGATGATTTTATTTTCAACCGCCGAGATCGAGAAAATAAACACCATAAGCCATCGCTGGAAGGCATCAAATATACCGATTTTGGCGAATAAATCCATTTTTTCACATGCAATCATTGATGCTATAAATGGCGTTTGCATTATTTGAAAAAGCAAAGAAAGAATTGATATTTGATATACCCAAAATATATCATCTAGCCTTGCTTCTGGTACTTTTAACTTATGCAGTAAAAACCAAAGTCCAACTGTCTCTGCAACGACAATTATCAAGGCACATATGATTAAATGAACAATTATACTGACGTTAAATACTTTATTCGTCCAGACGAAATCCATCTTCCCCAAGCCAACAGATAAAAAACGCTGTGTAGCCAAAGCCGAAACATTCTGAATGAACGAGAACAGTACGATTATACTACCGACCAGGCTATACAAGCCGAAATCGTAAACCCCCAAGGCTTCCAGAACCATTCGTGATGTATATAGCGTCGCAAACATGATTAACAACATGCGGCCATACAGCATGAAAGTGTTTTTCGCCATTAATTTTTTATTTACCACTTAGAGTTCTCTTCTCAGTAGAATAAAACTGACGTCGAGCGCCCATAATTCACCTCCCCTTTCAGCCCCTATCCTTATGATGTAAAGAACACAATGAATTGCGGTTCTAGGTAGATCACATTGAGGCTTCATTTAACCGAATTACATTATCATAAACAATGAACTAACTTTCTCTTGTTAACATCAAGGACTGTGACATAGCAAAAAGAAAGACGAGCAAACTCTCGATTGCTCGACTTGTTTAAATAATTTCTATACTGCTGTAGTTACTTAGCTGACAGCAATCCAAAATCAAATTGTCTAAGCCATTCTCGAAATGCGTGACCCTGTGTAGGGTGGCGTAATCCATAAGTCACGAATGCCCGTAGATAACCTAGCTTTTCACCGCAGTTAAACGACTCACCAACTAATTCAGTGGCCTCGACCGTCTGATGCTTCAGTAACTCGGCTATCGCATCCGTCAACTGAATACGTCCCCAGGCACCCGGCTCGGTTTTTTCCAAAATAGGCCAGATGGCGTCTGACAGTACGTAGCGCCCAACAGCTGAATAGTTGGATTTCAGTTGAACACGGTTGTCAGGCTTTTCGATGATAGCGGTAATAGGTGAGGATTCGCCTGACTGCAACGTATTATTCTGGCACTCCACAACAGAGTAATCGCGCAAAACATGCTCATCCACAGGTTGTATCAACAGCTGGCTCAATCCCGTCGCTTCGAAACGGGAAATCAGGTGTGCCAAGTTATCTTTTTTCAGATCGGCTTTAGCATCGTCAAGCAACACATCCGGCAACAGCACCACGAAAGGAGCATCTCCGATCAATGGTTTGGCGCAAAGCACCGCATGACCCAACCCTTTAGGTTGCCCTTGCCTAATATGCATCAACGTTACGCCTTTCGGCGTTATCGATTGGACTTCATCCAATAACTGGCGCTTAACACGAGCCTCGAGCATCGCTTCCAGTTCAAAGGACGTATCGAAATGGTTTTCTATTGCATTTTTAGATGAATGCGTAACCAAAATGATCTCTTTGATGCCTGCCGCTACGCACTCATTAACAATATATTGAATCAAAGGCTTATCGACGATCGGCAACATCTCTTTAGGAATCGCTTTGGTCGCTGGCAGCATATGCATGCCAAGGCCAGCGACAGGAATGACAGCTTTCAACTTCGTCATGCTCGTCCTCTTCAATCTTGTGAACGTACTCAGCCACATGTTAGTTGTTATTCAAGGCCAGCTTCAACCATCGCGAGAAATCCTCACCTTCTGTGGCATGGCGTAGACCGTATTGCACAAAGGCCTTCATATAACCCAGTTTATCGCCGCAGTCGTGTGATTTACCGCTCATATGAAAGGCTTCCACTATTTGCTCATCCATCAGCATGGCGATAGCATCGGTCAACTGGATTTCATCGCCGGCGCCAGGCGGAGTTTTCTCAAGTAAAGGCCAAATGTCTGCGGAAAGCACATAACGGCCAACAACAGCTAGATTTGAAGGAGCGTCCTCACGAGCCGGTTTCTCTACCACCGCCATCATTGGTGCACTTTCACCCGCAATGAGCGCAGCACCCGCGCAATCTACCACGCCATATTTAGATACGTCTTCTTCCGGTACCGGTTCAACCATGACTTGACTGAATCCCGTCTCATCAAAACGCTGGAGCATTTTGGCCAGATTTTCTTTGCGAAGATCTGTCTTTGCTTCATCCAGTAAGACGTCCGGCAGGAGAACTACGAAGGGGTAATCACCCACCATCGGTTTGGCGCACAATACCGCATGTCCAAGTCCTTTCGCTTGCCCTTGGCGAACCTGCATCACGGTCACATCCGGTGGGCAGATGTTTTGTACTTCAGCCAACAGCTGGCGTTTTACTCGCGCTTCCAATACTGCTTCTAATTCGAAAGAGGTGTCGAAATGGTTCTCAATCGCATTTTTTGAAGAATGTGTGACCAGTACGATATCTTTGATACCGGCGGCAACACATTCGCTGACAATGTATTGGATAAGTGGCTTATCAACCACTGGTAACATTTCTTTAGGGATCGCCTTGGTTGCAGGCAACATACGCGTCCCTAGACCCGCCACGGGGATCACAGCCTTTAGTCTTTTCTGCATGTCCACTTCCACAAGCAATTAACTGATTTGTTTAGCATAAACCACACCAATCGGACAAAGCATGGCAATACGAAAATTCATTCAGGCACGCTACCGCCCTTGGCTTAAAGCTACCAAAATGCTGTTGGTTGCGAATTTACTGGCAATTACCATCACACTTCTACGAACCACGAAGTTTGTATGCCCACATGAATGTTTGCGACTCACAAAACGGCAAAAAGTGTGTGCCTTATAACCAAACAATGCTAGTTGTTGCCATTTATGAGGCTAAGATTCTTATACTATTAACTTACTGATACAAGCCTTAGATACCTGTGGTTAGGTGTTTTCAGAATAAGACTACTAACGATCTGTATACAGACGAAGTGTAGCATAGGGATTTATTTCAACGATCTGATTTATTTAAATTTTTAGTCATGTGTTTTTTATGAACAATTGGCCTCATGTGACCCGCTCTTCGTTGTTCACCCCATCCTGACGTTAGTAATTTCTTCATGAGCGACATGATGCCCCGCATGAAGAAGCGTTTTGCCAGCGAACAGCTCATCAGTATTCTCCGTGAAATCGAAGCGCGTATACCTGCCCGTGAACTTGACCGTAAGCATGCGATCTCTGAAGCTACCTTTTATACTTGGCGTAAGAAGTTTGGCTGCATGGAATTACCTGAATTAAAACGTCTTAAGTCACTTGAAGAAGAGAATGCTCACCTCTAGAGGTTGCTCGCAGAATCCATGCTTGAAAAGGAAACATTACAGGCTATGCAGCGCCGAAAGTACTGGCAACAGACCACAAGCAGGTAGCTGTTGTAATGATGTGTGAAGCGACGGGCCTGTCGCAATATCAGATCTGCTGGCGGGTTTGTACTTGTCAACGAGTCGCGATGAAGCGCAACGTCGACGACTGATGCGAATTTATCTGAACGCATCACCGAACTGGCACCGGAGCGCAGACGCATCGGTTCCCGCCGTAATGGCAGCCACTGCGTCGAGAAGGTCTGCTTGTTATCCACAACTGATATGACTAACTGGCAGTTGTATCTGATCTTAGGGAGCAGGTCACAAGATCTATATACCGTTATACCGTTGCTCGGTCATAGTGGCCCCCTCAAGCGCGTTTAGGATTATGGGGGGCTTGTGTCAGCCTAAATGCCCGTTTTCATCCACTTCCTCTGATTAAAGTTGAATTTTGCCGCCTCAACGCCCATCATTCCCGAGCGGCATAAGCCGTAGAACTTACAGGTGAAATTGGGCGTATGGAATGGATCGCTGATCCAACAATTTGGGCCGGCCTGGCCACGTTGGTCGTGCTGGAAATCGTGCTGGGTATAGACAACCTTGTCTTCATCGCCATTCTGGCGGACAAACTACCAAAACAACAAAGAGATAAGGCCCGTGTCGTCGGTCTGTTGCTGGCGCTGGTCATGCGTCTGGCGCTGCTCGCCTCCATCTCGTGGCTGGCGACGCTGACCAAACCGATGTTCATCGTCGCGGAGCACCCCTTCAGCGGTCGCGATCTGATCATGCTGGTCGGCGGGATATTCCTGCTGTTCAAAGCCACCATGGAGCTTAATGAGCGGCTGGAAGGCAAAGATGAAGAGCAGCACGGCGCGCGCAAAGGCGCACGTTTCTGGCTGGTGGTGGCGCAGATCGTGGTGCTGGACGCCGTTTTCTCGCTCGACTCGGTGATCACCGCCGTTGGGATGGTCGATCACCTGGCGGTGATGATGATCGCGGTCTGTATCGCCATCGGCCTGATGCTGCTGGCCAGCAAACCGCTGACGCGTTTCGTCAACGCTCACCCGACTATCGTTATTCTATGCCTGAGCTTCCTGCTGATGATCGGTTTCAGCCTGGTGGCGGAGGGCTTCGGCTACCACATTCCGAAAGGCTATCTCTACGCGGCGATCGGCTTCTCGGTAATGATCGAGGCATTGAACCAACTGGCGCAGTTCAACCGCCGTCGTTTCCTGTCAAAGGTGCGGCCACTGCGCGAGCGCACCGCCGAGGCTGTGCTGCGCATGCTGAGCGGCAAACATGAAGAAGCGGAGGTCGACAGCCATTCCGCCAACCTGCTGGCGGACAGCGACAGCGAAAACGGCGAGATCTTCAACCAGCAAGAGCGGCGAATGATCGAACGCGTGCTGGGCATGGCGCAGCGCACCGTCAGCAGCATCATGACCTCGCGTCACGACGTCGAATACCTTGAGCTGAACGATCCGCAGGAAAAGCTGACGCAGTTGCTGGAGCGTAATCAGCACACGCGCATCGTGGTGGTGGAAAGCAGCGCCAGCGATGAGCCGTTGGGCGTGATCCACACCATCGACGTCCTCAAACAGCAGCTGGCGCAGGCGCCGCTGGATCTGCGTGCGCTGATACGCCAACCGTTGATCTTCCCGGAACAGCTCACGCTGTTAAGCGCCCTGGAACAATTCCGCCAGGCGCAGACGCACTTTGCCTTTGTGGTCGATGAGTTCGGCTCCGTCGAAGGCGTCGTCACCCTGACGGACGTGATGGAAACCATCGCCGGCAACCTGCCGGAGGCCGGCGAAGAGGTGGACGCACGCCACGACATTCAGCAAAACGAGGACGGCAGCTGGATCGCCAACGGCTATATGCCGCTGGAGGATATGGTGTTGTACTTGCCGATGCCGCTGGAAGAAAAGCGCGAATACCACACGCTGGCGGGGCTATTGATGGAACACAGCCAGCGCGTGCCGCAAGAAGGCGAACAAATCAGGATCGGTGACTACCTGTTCGAGCCGTTGGAGGTCAACAGCCACCGCATCCTTAAAGTGAAGATCACCCCGCCTCTCCCAGCGGAGGACTACGAGGTTTAACACAAAGGCCGGGCATTGCCCGGCCTTTGTGTTACTGGGGAACCAGCAGCTCCGTCGCCACGATCACCACCACCAGCCCGACAATCACCGGCACCGAAGTGCGCTTCACCACGTCGAACGGCGAGATTTTCGCCATGCCGGAGACCGCCACCACCACACCGGAGACCGGCGACAGCGTGCGGCCGAGATTAGACGCCTGCAGCATCGGGATCACCAGGTAGGCCGGATTCACGCCCATCTGCGCCGCCAGTTTCGGGATCAGTTCGACAAACGCATAGAACGGCGCATTGCCGGAGCCGGTGGTCATGGCCGCCAGCATGGTGATCACCACCAACACCAGCATCATGATCAAACCGCCGGTGCCGAACGACTGCGCCAACCCGATCAATCCGCTGATAAAGCCGACGGTGCTCAACCCCTGCGCGAAGACGCCCGCGGCCACCAACAGCATCACCACGCTGGCGAATGCGTCCGCCATGCCGCGATACGCCACTTCCAGGCCGCTGAATACCTGTTTGGCGCTGAAGCTGCGCACGAACTCGATCGCGGCCGCCAACAGTATGCACCCTACCAGCACGGTGATGATGTGCAGCTCCGGCCCCCATTTGCCGTCGAAGAGCAGCACGCCGAGGATCGGCGTAAACGGCAGTATCGCGTAGAACCCCGGCGCATGCGTTTTGATTTCGCTGACGTCCACGATGTGATGCTGTTCATCACTCTTCCTGTCGAGATAACGCTGCCAGAAAAAGTGCGCCACGGCCATGCAGACGATGGCGGCAATCGAGATAGGCAGCGTGGTTTTGAACGCGAAGTCCACCAGCGGCATCTCCGCCGCCTTGGCCGCCAGCACCACGTCGCCGGAGGTCGGCGCCAGGATAATCGCCGCCGGCGAAGCGCAAATGGCCGCCGCCGCCCCGCGGCTGATGCCAACGTTCACCATCAATGGGAACAGCGTCGCCATCAGCAATACGCCGAGACCAGTGGCGGAAGAGACCGCCAATGACATCAGGCAAGCGACAAAATAGGCCGCCACCATCAGCAGATAAGGCGAGTTGATCATCTGCAACGGGCGCGAGGCCAGCTTGACGACCACGTCGTTGGCGCCGATATGCGTCATGTAGGCGGCGAAACCGCACAGCATCATGATCATCATGCCCAGATCGCCGCCGCGGCTCATCAGCAAGATCTTGACGTATTCGATAATATCGGTCGCGCGCCAGCCGGTAGACGCGGCGCCGGACGGCAACAGCGTTTTCCCCATCAGGGCGCTGATGCCAAGCAGCAGTAACCCGCCCACCATCAAGACACCAGTGGCGGAATATCCTTTGATGATGTAACGACCTACACAGGCAGCAACGATAATCCCAATAGCGAGCTCAGTCATAAATAACCCCAAAGAAAATAGACAAATAATAGACTAAGGAAACGCCACGACTTAATCGTGATGCAAATCAAACAAAATAGGAAATATCGCAATAAATTGATACCCCCTTGAATGACAGAACAATCCTAATAATAAATTTTCTTCATTTTCATAGATAACAATGCCATAACATTTGGAAAAGACATTTAACAACTTAATGTTTACAAGCTTTTATCAGATGCTATTATCGTTAACATCCTTCATCTTACATTGTGTTTCATGGGTGGACATATGAACAGAAGAGATCTGGTAAAAACTATCATAGCGGGCACCTCAGGTATTTTAGTAGCGAAGTCCTATGCGGCAGAGACCGTAAAAAGCATCGAATCCAACAGTACGGAACAAGACTTATCTTCAAGTAACAATTTATCTGTTCTCTCGTCAAAATTATCCGGCTATGATGGTGCTAAATATATAGGTCGTTGCCCAGATATTGATACATTAAGAAAAATAACCCCCCAATTTCCTGGGCAAAAAATTGATGTCGTTAGCTTTTACTCCACTAATGATATCAAATCAACAGGTGGAGGAGAGTTTTACTCAGCTCGTTCAAAAGATCTAAAGGAAAAAAATGGAATTGTTATTAGAGTAGATGAAATCTGGTGCTGGATAAGAGTTGATTCCGTATCAACAAATATTTGGCCAATTGAATGGCTAGGTGTCAGGATTGGTTCACCTCAGTACGGCGAGGACAATTCAAATATACTCCAAGAATCCATGGTAAATAACTATCGAGTTGAGCTGATTTTTCCAAGTGGAGTCACTTATCTTAAACCAGGCATATTACGGATACCGGGTAATTGGGCCGGAGTACTGAGAGGGAGCAACACAAGAAACTGTATAATATCACCAAGCGAGGATCCGAAAAATCCCGATGTGATACTTTTAGAATATAATCATGAGAAGATCTTCAGTTGGGGCTTGAGGATAGAAAATATTTCTTTCGATGGAAATAACTATACGTTGAGTGCACTACGCATTAGTAACGTCGGATATATTTACACCAACAATCTACAGATCTACTCTTTTCATGGTTGCAATCTTTGGCTAGATAAAGTACAAGATTCCGTTTTTGAAGCAACCAATATACAAGACGGTGGATACTCTACCGGTGATGTTAGCGACAATTCACAAACGACGCATCCGGCATTATTACTAACAAGCACCATCAAAAATGATGCGTGTAACATGATAAGATTCAACAACTGTCAAATAGAGAACAATAAGTGCAGCCCTTATGTTCGCATTAAAAGTGGAATTGGGCTCATGTTCACCCAAACACATGCCGAGGTTAGAGATCAAAATCAATGGGCAAAGAGAGACTTTTTAGAAGTTGATAATGCAGATGTACAAATAATTGAACATGCTGGTTCTCGCTTCAGAAACGCTGTATTAATTAAAGGCTACGGCGCAACCACGATAAGCGGGGGGCGTGCATTAGGTGGTGATATTAAGACTCTGGCTGAGGGGAAAAGAGGCAATATTTCTTTATCCAATTGCCGCGTAGGGAACATAATAATTTCGGCTTACTATGGAAATCATCAGTTCTCAAACGTCTACGCAGCTGATGTCATATTAAATAAAACGGCAGGTTCTATAAGATGGTTTGGCGGCTCGATAGGTCAACTGTCTGTAAATGGCTCTGTCAATCCATCCCTAGGAGTTCATTTTGATGGAGTTATCGTATCTAAAGACGTATATTTTAATGACAAACTCAATGACAGAAAATTATCTCATTCATTTATAAATAGTACTGTACTGGGAAATATGATTTTTAACTGCATTAATGGCGTTTATTACGCTAACAATGTTGCAGGGAAAGAGTTAATTGGGGCCGAACAGAAAATTTCAATCCCAAGTAATGTGCGAACAATTTACAGTAATGCAGTGCCAACATCAGGTAGTTACAATCAAGGAGATAGAGTCATAAATACCCTCCCCATAGCTGGTAGTTGGGACGGTTGGAGATGCGTAGAATCAGGTTCTCCGGGTGTATGGAAGGGGTACGGTAAAATATCTGATTAATTACAGTTAATTGCCCCTACAGGAATGATAGTACTTCTCCCATAGGGGCTAATATCACAGCTTGTCGAGCAGCTTCTTCAGATCCTGGCCTTCGCGCGAATCCTTGTTCTTTTCAGCCCATTTGTTCAGCGCATCTTTAGCCCGATCCTGCAGCGTTTTGCGCAGCACCTGATCGACCTGCAGTTGGTAATTCAGCCGTTGCCACGGCCCGTAAACCCGCAGCGGGATCGGCGTTTTTTGCAGTTGCTCGATCAGTTCGCCGCGCCCTTGCCAGCCGCCTGTAACACGCACGTTAAGCGCCATATCGCACTGTTTTCCCGGCATATCGATACTGCCGGCGCCGGTCAACGCCAGCAAAGGCGAATCCGCCATCAGGCTGCTGAGCTTGACAGTGCCCTGGCTCAGGCTGGCCCGCGCCGAGACGCTTTTGACTTCGGTATAGCGCTGATAGCTGTCTTGCCCGCGCACGCTGTTATCGTTGCGCGCCACCGCCTGTTGGATCAATTGCTGAATGTTCAGGCCGTGCAACTGCGCATCCTGCATTGCCAACTGCGCCGTACCGCGCCAACGGTGCTCAAATGACTGTGAAGAAAGGCGATCGCCGGTCAAATCTCCTTTCATGCTGAATTTGCCGGTCAGCATCTGCGGCATGTCGAAGGCTTTGAGCACCGTGCCGAGCTCAACCTGGTTCAGGGTCGGCTGCACGTTTATCACCGGTTTATTGCCGCGAGCGTCGAGCGTTCCCGGCAAGGAAAAATCGCCGCCGGCCAATTGCCCGGCAAGTTTATGCAGCGTCAACAGGCCGCGTTGATTATCCGCCGCGACGGCCAACTGGGTAACGTTCATACCGCGGTAGGTCAACTGCGCCGCCTGCAGATTCAGCCGTGCATTGAAATCGCGCAGCGCTTCCAGGTTCTGCTGCCGATCGTCATCCTGGCTGGCGATCACCGGCGCGGCGGTCACGGCGGGCTGCTCGGCGGTATTGATGCTGGATTGCCAACCGGAAAGCGCGTCGAGATCGAGATTAGCCGAATTCAGGTTCACCACATAGCCGGGCACCGCCCCCAGGCTGGCGCTGATATCGCCGGTCAACTGGCTGTTATTGGCACTGACGTTCAGCTGGCTGACGGCAATCTGCGCCGGCGTCTGCTGATAGACCACCTGAGCATTGCCCTCGCCTTGAATACCGCCGTTCGGAATATCTGCCCCCGCCAATTGGTAATTGAACTGGGTCACCTTGGCACCGATCTGGTGCGGGAACTGCTGCAGATCGATATCGGCCGCCATGCTGAAGGCCAGGTCGCGCTGATCGCGGTTGACCCGGCTGGAGATGTCCAGCCGCGCCTGCCGTTTCTCCGTTTGCTGCAGGGTAAGATTGATGTCCCGGACATTGATTTGCTCGTTGTCGGCGCGCTGCCAAATCAACAGGCTGTCCACGACGCGCAGGTTATCGATATCGAATTTCCAGGCCGCGTCTGCCGCATCAGCGCCGCTGCCGGCCGGCGCAATCGGGGCGTCCACTTGCGAGTGCTCTTCACTGTCGGGGGTGAGGCGAATGACGGCGTTTTTCAACATCACCTGTTTCACAAACAGCTGATGCGACAGCAGCGGCAACAGTTTGACGTCAAGGCGCATGTTTTCCGCGCTCACCACCGGCGCCTTGGCGCCCGGCGCGGTCAGCGTCATGCGCCCGGCCAAAATGCTGAGCTGCGGCCAGATATGCCAACGCAGGTCGCCTTCGAGCGTCAGCTGGTAGCCGCTCTTCTGCTCGACCTTTTTGACCATGTAACCGCGAAAATCATTCGGATTGACCAGCAGTACCAGCGCGGACATCCCCGCCACCACGACCACCAGTAAAATCGCCAATGTCGTCAGTAATCTTCTCATGCCACCCTCTTGTCAGCGCCACACCGACGGTGCATCCCGCGCCGTTAGTCCTTGTCGATTCGACTGGCTACTGCGCCCTGCTGATCGCGATATTTTGCGTCCTGCCGGCTGTTGTATGGCCGGGCCGCCGGGCCGGACAACGGCTCAAAGCTCAAGGCGCCAATCAGCATCCCCGGCCGCAGCGCCAGCGGCAGCTTGCCGGAGTTGTAAAACTCCAGCACGATGCGCCCGTGCCAGCCCGGATCGATACGGTGCGCGGTCACGTGCACCATCAGCCCCAGACGCGCCAGAGAAGAGCGGCCGTCGAGCCAGCCCACGAGATCGTTCGGCAGCGTCACGGATTCGAAGGTCACCGCCAGGGCCAGTTCACCGGGATGAAGGAAGAACGCCTCGCCTTCCGGCAGGACAATCTCGTCGCTCATCACGCGATCCAGCGCGGCGCTGACTTCGTCTTTCGGCCCGCTAAGATCGATAAAAGGCGCGGTATGGCCGCGGAACACGCGGAACTGATTGCCCAAACGGACATCTACTGTGGCCCCGTTGATGCGTTCGAGCGGCGGGCGCGGGGAAATCACCAGTTTCTCGCTATCCAGCCAGGCTTCTATATCGCGGTCGCACAGTCTCATGTCTTTCTTCTCCATCAAAACGCGTAACTAAACAAAAATTGCCACACAACGGGCGAAAGGTCTACGCCGGGGTGCAAATAGTTGGCCGCCGGCCGGAAATGCGCATTTCCGGCCATGTAAGCGGCATTATTCAAAGAATTGGCTGATTTTGGCTTTCAGAATATCGATCGCGATGCGGTTTTTGCCGCCGCGCGGGACGATGATATCGGCGTATTGTTTGGAAGGTTCGATAAACTGCAGGAACATCGGGCGCACGGTTTTCTGGTATTGCGCCATCACCGAATCCATCGAGCGGCCGCGCTCATTGACGTCGCGCTTCATGCGGCGCATCAGGCAGATATCGAGCGGCGTGTCGACAAAGATCGAGAAGTTCATCTCCTGGCGCAGGCGGATATCCGTCAGCAGCAAGATGCCTTCCAGAATGATCACTTTTTTAGGTTCGAGATGGACGGTTTCTTTCTTGCGCGTGTGTTCGGTGTAGCTGTACAGCGGCAGTTCAATCGCCTTGCCGGCCTTCAGCATCTGCAGATGCTGGAACAGCAGGTTGTGATCCATGGCGCTCGGGTGGTCATAGTTGGTTTTGACCCGTTCTTCCATGGTCAGGTGAGTCTGGTCTTTATAGTAACTGTCTTCTGGAATAACGCCGATGTGCTCATCGCCGACCTGCTCGCGGAGTTCGCGGTACAACGTGCTGGCGATAAGGCTTTTTCCGGAGGCAGATGCGCCAGCTATACCAATAATGACGCACTGATGCGGATTGTCAGTCATAAAATTAAAGACCTGATTTCGTATTGTGAAGGGGGGGAACTAAAACGCGACAATTATAGGGAGTCGCCGGGGATTGCGCCACTGTATATTGCGCGGCGGCGGGCGAATTCGGGCTGCCACGCCACGGGCACGCGGCATTTTAAGAATCTCGCGGCTAGGGCAACGCGCCGTAACGGGTTACACTCCCCGGCGCTGACTTTTGCTCCCCGCCCCCTTTCATCGGAGATTGATGTGCTGGATTGGTATTTTCTGACTTTTTTCGGCGACAGCATGTTGTTGCTGCCCTGCGCGCTGATTCTGTTTTTATTGCTGCTCATATCTCCCGCCACCCGCGCGGCGGGTTGGCAGTGGGCGCTGATCTTCGGATTCACCGGCGGGGTGGTCTGCCTGTCCAAACTGGCCTTTATGGGCTGGGGCATCGGCAGCGAGCGCTATGATTTCACCGGATTCAGCGGCCATTCAGCTCTCGCGGCCAGCATCTGGCCGCCACTGCTCTGGACGTTGACCGGCCGCTTTTCCCACCCGATACGCAGCATCGCTTTGCTGACCGGATGGATATTGCCTTTCGCCATCGGCGTGTCGCGGCTGGAAATTCGCGTGCATTCGGTATCAGAGGTGATCAGCGGGCTGATTTTAGGCTACCTGGCCAGCGCACTGTTCCTGCGGTTGCAGCGGAACAAAGCGCGCCCGCATCTCTCCTGGCCGCACTTCGCCATCGCGCTGGCCTTGCCCTTGGCGCTGATGGGGCAGCGGCAGCCGGCCCCCACCCAGGGATTGCTGGAGCATATCGCCAAAACGCTGGCGCAGATCGAACGCCCTTATACCCGGGCAGATTTGCACAACCCCACCCGCATCCCATAAAAAAACCCGGCGCTTGAGCCGGGTTCTTGCATTGCGATAGGCAGATTACAGCGCGCGGAACGCGATCTCCGTCGGGATCGCCTCGCCCTGCCAATACATCTGCGCGGCCACGCGGCCGGCCAGTTGACGATACATCTCGGCGAATTCGCTGTCCGGGCGGCTGATCACCGTCGGCGTACCGCGATCCAGGTCTTCGCGCAGCGAAATATGCAGCGGCATCTGCCCCAGCAGACGGCTGTGGTATTTCTGCACCAGCTTCTCGGCGCCGCCGGTGCCGAAGATCGGCTCATGGTGGCCGCAGTTGCTGCAGATATGCACGCTCATGTTCTCCACGATGCCCAGCACCGGCACATGCACTTTCTCGAACATCACGATGCCCTTGGCGGCATCCAGCAAGGCGATATCCTGCGGCGTGGTGACCACCAGCGCGCCGGTTACCGGAATATTCTGCGACAGCGTCAGCTGGATGTCGCCGGTGCCCGGCGGCATGTCCAGCACCAGATAATCCAGATCCGGCCACAGCGTATCCTGCAGCAGCTGCATCAGCGCCTTGCTGGCCATCGGGCCGCGCCACACCATGGCGTTGTCGTCGGTCACCAGATAGCCGATGGAGTTGGTCGCCAGGCCGTGCGCCATGATTGGCGCCATGTGCTGACCGTCCGGCGAAGTCGGCCGCTCATGTTCGGTGCCCAGCATGTTGGGGATCGACGGGCCGTAAATGTCGGCGTCCAGAATGCCGACCTTGGCACCCTCGGCGGCCAGCGCCAGCGCCAGGTTGACGGCGGTGCTGGATTTGCCCACCCCACCTTTGCCGGAGCTGACGGCGACGATGTTGCGCACGCCTTTGATGCCGGCCTGGCCGTTGGCGCGTTTCAGCGTCGTGATGTCGTGTTTCAGCTTCCAGTCGATGGCGGAAGCGCCGGTCACGCGCAGCAATTCGGGGCCGACGCTCGCCTGCAGCGCCTCAAAACCGCTCTGCCAGGCAAACGGCATCGTCAGTTCGATATGCAGCACATCGTCCAGCAACGCGCAGTGATGAATGGCCTTCAATGCGGTCAGGTTGTTTTTCAACGTCGGGTGTTCAAAGGCGGCCAGTACACCGGTCACCAGGGCGCGCAGAACTTCGGGGTTGGTCTGCTCAGGGGATTTTGCGTTCATCCCGGCTCCTTGATTTTGAATGGGTAGCTTCCGGCTAAGCATATCAGAACTGCGCTGCCGCTGACGCATATAACCTGCAAGAAACCGCCCTAGCAGCGAAGGGCGCGATCGGTTAACATCGAAGGCCCTTTTATTCATTACAGAAAGCAAGTTCTCACTATGGCTCAAGTCGCGAAAAAATTATTGGTGACGTGCGCGCTACCGTACGCAAATGGTTCCATCCATCTCGGCCACATGCTCGAGCACATCCAGGCGGATATCTGGGTGCGTTACCAACGAATGCGCGGCCACGAAGTGCATTTCATCTGCGCGGACGACGCGCACGGCACGCCGATCATGCTGAAAGCGCAGCAGCTGGGCGTGAAACCGGAAGAAATGATCGCGGAGATGAGCCAGGAGCACCAACAGGATTTCGCCGGCTTTGGTATCAGCTATGACAACTACCATTCGACCCATAGCGATGAAAACCGCGAGCTGTCCACCCTGATTTACAGCCGCCTGAAAGAAAACGGTTTTATCAAGAACCGCACCATTTCTCAGCTGTACGATCCGGAGAAAGGCATGTTCCTGCCGGACCGTTTCGTGAAAGGCACCTGCCCGAAATGCAAATCGCCGGATCAGTACGGCGACAACTGTGAAGTGTGCGGCGCCACCTACAGCCCGACGGAGCTGATCGATCCGAAGTCCGTGGTTTCCGGCGCGACGCCGGTGATGCGCGACTCCGAGCACTTCTTCTTCGACCTGCCGGCCTTCAGCGAAATGCTGCAGGCGTGGACGCGCTCCGGCGCGCTGCAAGAGCAGGTGGCGAACAAAATGCAGGAGTGGTTCGAATCCGGCCTGCAGCAGTGGGACATCTCCCGCGATGCGCCTTACTTCGGCTTCGAGATCCCGGATGCGCCGGGCAAATACTTCTACGTCTGGCTGGACGCGCCGATCGGCTACATGGGCTCCTTCAAGAACCTGTGCGACAAGCGCGGCGATCTGGACTTCGACGAGTTCTGGCGCAAAGACTCCACCACCGAGCTGTATCACTTTATCGGCAAGGACATCGTCTACTTCCACAGCCTGTTCTGGCCGGCGATGCTGGAAGGCAGCAACTTCCGCAAACCGACCAACCTGTTCGTGCACGGCTACGTGACGGTGAACGGCGCCAAAATGTCCAAATCGCGCGGCACCTTCATCAAGGCCGGCACCTACCTGCAGCATCTGGACGCCGACTGCCTGCGCTATTACTACGCCGCCAAGCTCTCTTCGCGCATTGATGACATCGATCTCAATCTGGAAGACTTCGTGCAGCGCGTAAACGCCGACATCGTCAACAAGGTGGTGAACCTGGCGTCGCGCAACGCCGGCTTTATCAACAAGCGCTTCGGCGGCAAGCTGGCCGACAGCCTGGCCGATCCGGCGCTGTACCAGACCTTCGTTGACGCGGCGCAGAGCATTGCCGAAGCTTACGCCGGCCGCGAGTTCAGCCGCGCGATCCGCGAAATCATGGCGCTGGCCGATCTGGCCAACCGCTACGTGGATGAGCAGGCACCTTGGGTGGTGGCGAAGGAAGAAGGCCGCGACGCCGACCTGCAGGCCATCTGCTCGATGGGCATCAACCTGTTCCGCGTGCTGATGACTTACCTGAAGCCGGTGCTGCCTTCGCTGACCGAGCGCGCCGAAGCGTTCCTCAACGCCGAGCTGAGCTGGGACGCAATCCCGCAGCCGCTGCTGGGCCATCAGGTGAACGCCTTCAAAGCGCTGTTCAACCGCATCGATCTGGACAAGGTCAGCGAGATGGTCAACGCCTCGAAAGAAGACATGGCCGCCGCCAAGCCGGTGACCGGTCCATTGGCCGATGATCCTATTCAGGAAACCATCACCTTTGACGACTTCGCCAAGGTGGACATGCGCATCGCCCTGATCAAGAGCGCCGACTTTGTCGAAGGCTCTGACAAACTACTGAAACTGCAGCTGGATCTGGGCGGCGAATCGCGCCAGATCTTCTCCGGCATTCGCTCCGCTTACCCGGATCCGAAAGCGCTGGAAGGCCGCCTGACCATCATGGTCGCCAACCTGGCGCCGCGCAAAATGCGCTTCGGCGTTTCGGAAGGCATGGTAATGGCGGCGGGCCCCGGCGGGAAAGAGATCTTCCTGCTGAGCCCGGACAGCGGCGCGCAGCCCGGCATGCAGGTCAAGTAACCGCGCCGGCGCGTTACATCAAGGGTCGAGCTTGCTCGGCCCTTTTTTAATGCCTCAAACCCAAGGTTATAAACAGTAAGAAAACGTCATAACCGCTCTGATTCCCTCGCCCGTCGTATCCCGCTATGATGCTCAGCAACAACAAATAGACGTCCAGACAGAAAGACTGCTATAACAGACCTTCACCGGGACCCTTTACCCGCTTTTTTGGAGCCTATAATAATGAAAAACCTCAAGACTTCACTGCTCGCCCTCAGCCTGCTGGCTGCCCTGCCGCTGCAGGCGGCGGAAAATGCCGCCGTGCCTGCCGCCATCGCTCAGCATCAGGGGCCGGTGCGCATCGCGGTGATCCGCAATCTCGGCTCCGACGACAACACCACGCAATTCTTGGCGGGCGCCATTCAGGAAGGGCGCAAGCTTGGCTTCAAGGTGGACACCTTCCTCAGCAACGGCGACGACGCGCGCTTCCAGGACTTCGTCAACCAGGCTATCAGCCAGAAATATGACGGCATCATTCTCTCGCAGGGGCGGGCCCCCTATTCCACCGAGCTGGTCAAACGCATCGCGGCGGCCGGCATCGCCGTCGCGGCTTTCGATACCGACGTCAGCGGCAGCGTTCCCGGCGTCACCGTCTCACAGCAGGACGACGCTTCGCTGGCCAACGCCTCCTTCGGCCAGCTGGTGAAGGATTTCAACGGCCAGGCCAACATCATCAAACTCTGGGTGGCCGGCTTCCCGCCGATGGAACGCCGCCAGGCCGCCTATCAGCAGCTGCTGAAACAGCATCCGGGCATTCACGAGCTGGAATCGATCGGCGCGGTCTCCTCCGACGTGCAGGGCGATACCGCCAACAAGGTGGGCGCGGTGCTGGCGAAATACCCGAAAGGCAAGATTGACGCCATCTGGGGCACCTGGGATGCCTTTACCCAGGGCGCTTACAAGGCGCTGAAAGAGAACGGCCGCACCGAAATCAAGCTGTACAGCATCGATATCTCCAACCAGGACTTGCAGCTGATGCGCGAGGCCGGCAGCCCGTGGCAGGTCAGCGTGGCGGTGGATCCGAAGCTTATCGGCGCAGTCAACCTGCGCCTGGTGGCCAACAAGATCGCCGGGGAAAGCACGCCGGACAGTTATCAGTTCAAAGCGACGGTCATTCCGCAAGCGCTGCTGCTGGCGCAGCCGGGGCCGGTCAACGTCGCCGGGCTGGCGAAGATCATCCCCGGCTGGGGCAGCAGCAGCGATTTCGTCCAGCCGTGGTTCGCCACGCTGCAGGCCGAACACGGTAAATAGTGCTGTTTTTGACGAGGCTGGCGACGCAGCCTCTGTTTTTAACCTAATTATCGGCTTTCCCCTTCCGTCCTCGCCAAAATACGCTATGTTATCTGCATCGCCCATAACTGTATGCATAAACAGGCTTCGAATGAAGGGATTCCCCTCGCTGATCAACATACTGCTGGCCAGTTCACTGGTGTTGACCATCGGCCGCGGCGTGACGCTGCCGTTCATCACCATCTACCTCACCGAGCATTTCCATCTGCTGCCGAAGAGCGTGGGCGTGATCCTGGGCGTCAGCCTGACCCTCGGCATCCTTGCCAGCCTGTACGGCGGCTATCTGGTGGACAAATTCAGCAAAAACCGCCTGATCCTGCTGTCGATTGTCTTGTTTGCGCTGAGCTTCTTCGCCATTCCCTGGATCCCGCGCCCCGGCGGCGTCATCGTGGTGCTGGCGATCCTGCATACCTGCTATTCGGTGTTGAGTATCACCATCAAGGCCTGCTTCGCCGACTGGCTGCCGGTCGAGCAGCGCATCAAGGCTTTCTCTATCAACTATACGTTGGTCAACGTCGGCTGGGCGATCGGCTCTGCGCTCGGCGTGCTGGTAGCCGGGCTTAGCCCGCTGCTGCCGTTTTATCTGTCGGGCGGGTTGGCGCTGGCGACGGTGGCGGCGCTGAGCCTGCGCTTGCGCGGCCGGGAACAGCGCCCGGCGCCAACCGCCGCCGCACCGGCGGCGCTCCCCAACTTCCGCCAGACGGTGACTATCCTGCGCAGCGATCGGCGGCTTATCTACTTCACTCTCGGCAGTACCCTGGGCGCCGTGGTGTTCGGTCAGTTCACCGGCTATCTGTCGCAGTATCTGATCACCGTCTCCAGCGCCGAGTTCGCCTACAAAATTATCGGGCTGGTGATGATCGTCAACGCCGGCATCGTTATCGCCCTGCAATACTTGCTCAGTCGCGGCATGCGCCAGGAAAACATGCTGCGCTGGCTGGTGCTGGGCACGCTGTTTTTCATCGTCGGGCTGCTCGGTTTCATGATGGCCGGCCAGGCGGTCTGGCTGTGGATGGTGGCGATGGCGGTGTTTACCCTCGGCGAAATCATCGTCATTCCGGTGGAATACATGTTCATCGACTTTATCGCGCCGCCGCATCTGAAAGGCAGCTACTATGGGGTACAGAACCTCAGCGCGCTAGGCGGCGCCATCAACCCGGTTCTGAGCGGTATGCTGCTCAGCTATGCCGCGCCGCCGTTGATGTTCGTGATGTTGATCGTTTGCGCGCTGCTTAGCCTGCTGTTTTTCTTCCTTGGCCATCGACTGGCAGAACAGGCTGCGGCAACCGCCGAAGACGCGCGCTGAATCCGCGTGTAGCGGCCATTCCGGGCTGTCAACCCGCCGATCGGGCATGGCGCCCATAGCGAGAATTCATGGCGCGATCTGTGGCATGGCTCACAGTTTAATTGTATGATGAATGCATCGGTTAAACGGGAAAAGACAATGGCCAACGTGCTCACACTATGCTGGAAATACCTGAGGGCTCTGCTCCTCATCTACCTTTGTCTGTTCGTCGGCAACGCGCTGGCGGCGCTGCTGCCGTTCGCCATTCCCGGCAGCATTCTCGGCATGCTGCTGCTGTTCGCCCTGCTCTCTACCCAGATTATGCCGGCCAAATGGGTTAAACCCGGCTGCCATCTGCTGATCCGCTACATGGTGCTGCTGTTCGTGCCGATCGGCGTCGGGGTGATGAAATACTACGACCAGATCGTCGCGCATCTGGGCCCGCTGGTTATCTCTTGCCTGATCAGTACGCTGATGGTGCTGGTGGTGGTCGGCTATACCTCACATTATTTTCATCGCGAGCGCCGCATCGCCGGCAAACCCGACGACACGGAGGGTAACTCATGATCCATGAAATCTGGTGGTCGCTGCCGCTGACGCTGGCGGTCTATTTCGCCGCGCGCTGGCTAGCGCGCAAGCTGAATATGCCGCTGCTCAACCCGCTGCTGGTTTCCATGGCGGTGATCATCCCGCTGCTGCTGCTCACCGGCATCCCCTATGAGCGTTACTTCCTGGGCAGCAAAATCCTCAACGATCTGCTGCAGCCGGCGGTCGTCGCGCTGGCCTTCCCGCTGTATGAGCAGTTGCACCAGATCCGCGCGCGCTGGAAATCGATTATCGCGGTGTGCTTCATAGGCAGCCTGACCGCCATGATCAGCGGCGGCGCCATCGCCCTGTGGCTGGGTGCCACGCCGGAAATCGCCGCCTCTATCCTGCCGAAATCGGTCACTACGCCGATCGCCATGGCCGTCGCGGACTCGCTCGGCGGCATTCCGGCGATCAGCGCGGTCTGCGTCATTTTCGTCGGTATCCTCGGCGCCGTGTTCGGCCATACGCTGTTCAACCTGTTGAAAATCACCACCCACTCGGCGCGCGGCCTGGCGATGGGCACCGCGTCCCACGCGCTGGGCACCGCACGCTGCGCGGAGATGGACTACCAGGAAGGCGCTTTCGGCTCGCTGGCGCTGGTGATCTGCGGCATCATCACCTCGCTGCTGGCACCGTTCCTGTTCCCGGTGCTGCTGCACCTGTTCAGTTGAACAGGGTGAAACTTGCGATACATCTCGCATTTATGTATCTCATTGCACTAATTTCATCAATTAAGAGACATTAATCACACTTTAATGTCTCTGGCCTGCCTAGAATGTTATCCCGTTAACCTGTAGAGAGACTTTCTATGCATCCGCGTTTTCACACCGCGTTCAGCGCACTGCCCGCGACACTGCAATCCGCCCTGCAGCCCTATCTGGACGCGCCTGACTTTCCGGCGATGTTCACGGCCGAGCAAGCGGAGGCGATCCGCACAGGCTGCGGGCTGGACGATGATGCGCTGGCATTCGCGCTGCTGCCGCTGGCGGCGGCCTGCTCGTTAACCCCGATATCGCACTTCCACGTCGGCGCCATCGCGCGCGGGCAAAGCGGCAACCTCTATTTCGGCGCCAATATGGAATTCAGCGGCGCGCCGCTGCAGCAATCCGTGCATGCGGAACAGAGTGCGGTAACGCACGCCTGGCTGCGCGGCGAAAAAGCGCTGGCCTCGGTCACCGTCAACTACACGCCGTGCGGCCATTGCCGCCAGTTTATGAATGAACTGAACAGCGGCGGCGAGCTGCAGATCCGTCTGCCGGGCCGCGCGCCGGCCACGCTGGCGGACTATCTGCCGGACGCCTTCGGCCCGAAAGATCTGGATGTCGCCTCGCTGCTGATGGACGAGGTCGATCATGGCCATCAGCTGGCGCTGAACGATGCGCTGGCACAAGCGGCGCTGGCGGCGGCCAACCGAAGCCACGCGCCGTACAGCAACGCCCACAGCGGCGTGGCGCTGGAAACGGCGGACGGCACCATCTACGCCGGCCGCTATGCGGAAAACGCCGCCTTCAACCCGAGCCTGCCGCCGCTGCAGGCCGCGCTGATCCTGCTGAACCTCTCCGGCGGTGACTGCCTGAACATCCGCCGCGCCGTGCTGGCCGAACCGCAGGAGGCGATCATCAGCCAATGGGACGCCACCCGCGTCACCCTGGCGGCGCTGGGCTGCCAAAACGTCAGCCGCGCCGCGTTCTAAGCGCTCAACGGCGGAGCCATCCGGTTCCGCCGCTAACAGCCCCGCCCGCCAAATACAATGCCCCGACGCCGCCAGAGACACTTTCTTTAGTTAAAAAATCATTTGATTGTCGATAATTACGCCAACCTGGTTCATCATCTGGCAACAAATGCTGTACATCTGCTCTTTATCTCTTAGGATCGTCGGCAATAAAGTTATCTGATACGTGAAGAGTAAAACTGATGGAACTAGAATACGAAAGCAAACGCCCGCTCTACATCCCTTACGCCGGCCCGATTCTGCTGGAATTTCCGCTGCTGAACAAAGGCAGCGCTTTCACCGAGGAAGAACGTAGCCACTTCAACCTGCACGGCCTGCTGCCGGAAGCGGTGGAAACCATCGAAGAACAGGTGGAACGCGCCTACCGTCAGTATCAGGATTTCAAGAACGATAACGACAAGCACATCTACCTGCGCAACATCCAGGACACCAACGAAACCCTGTTCTACCGCCTGCTGGACTCGCACCTGAGCGAGATGATGCCGATCATCTACACCCCGACCGTCGGCGAGGCCTGCGAGCACTTCTCCGATATCTATCGCCGCGCGCGCGGGCTGTTCATCTCCTACCCGAACCGCGATCGCATCGATGACATGCTGCAAAACGCCACCAAGCAGAACGTCAAGGTGATCGTGGTCACCGACGGCGAGCGCATTCTCGGCCTGGGCGACCAGGGCATCGGCGGCATGGGCATTCCGATCGGCAAACTGTCGCTGTACACCGCCTGCGGCGGCATCAGCCCGGCCTACACCCTGCCGGTAGTGTTGGACGTCGGCACCAACAACCCACAGCGCCTCAACGATCCGCTGTACATGGGCTGGCGCCATCCGCGCATCTCCGGCGAGGAGTACCACGCCTTCGTCGAAGAGTTTATTCAGGCGGTCAAACGCCGCTGGCCGAACGTGCTGCTGCAGTTCGAAGACTTCGCGCAGAACAACGCCACCCCGCTGTTGAATCGCTACCGCGATGAGATCTGCTGTTTCAACGATGACATCCAGGGCACCGCCGCGGTCACCCTCGGCAGCCTGATCGCCGCCAGCCGCGCCGCCGGCAGCCAGCTGCGCGATCAGACCGTCACCTTCCTCGGCGCCGGTTCCGCCGGCTGCGGCATCGCCGAGCAGATCATCGCGCAGATGAAGTCCGAAGGGTTGAGCGAAGACGAAGCGCGCGCCCGCGTGTTCATGGTCGACCGCTTCGGCCTGCTGACCGACAAACTGCCGAACCTGCTCGACTTCCAGAGCAAGCTGGTGCAGAAGAGCGACAACCTGGCCGGCTGGGAAACCGCCAGCGACGCAATCTCGCTGCTGGACGTGGTGCGCAACGCCAAGCCGACCATTCTGATCGGCGTGTCCGGCCAGCCGGGGCTGTTTACCGAAGAGCTGATCCGCGAGATGCACAAACACTGTGAACGCCCTATCGTGATGCCGCTGTCCAACCCGACCTCGCGCGTGGAAGCCCGTCCGGAAGACATCATCAACTGGACCGACGGCGCCGCCCTGGTGGCGACCGGCAGCCCGTTCGCGCCGGTGAGCTATAAAGATCAGCTGTACCCGATCGCCCAGTGCAACAACTCCTATATCTTCCCCGGGATCGGCCTCGGCGTGCTGGCCTCCGGCGCCACCCGCGTCACCGACGCCATGCTGATGGCCGCCAGCCGCGCGCTGGCGGACTGCTCGCCGCTGGCCACCGACGGCCACGGCGCGCTGCTGCCGAATATCGACGATATTCAGGGCGTGTCGAAGTGCATCGCCATGGAAGTGGGTAAAGCCGCGCAGCTGCAGGGCGTGGCGATCGTCACCTCCGAAGACGCGCTGTCGAAAGCCATCGAACACAACTTCTGGCGGCCGCAATACCGCAGCTACAAGCGCACCTCGTTCTGAATGGCGCGCTGAAATGACCCAGCCCGGCTCCGCCGGGCTTTTTTGTGCGACAAAAACGCCGAAAAATGCGGCGGCGCGCGTGCTTCAGGCGGTTCACGTCTTGCGTAGGTCGGTCAGGTAAAGTAGCCTTGATCCATCTTTTTCAGCCCGGCGCGCGTAAGGCAACAACATGTGGAAACGCCTGATCATCAGCCTGTTCATCTTCATTGCGGTGTTGATGGGTTCGGCTATTGCGCTCGATCGCTGGATCAGCTGGAAAACCGCGCCTTACGTCTACGACGAACTGCAGGCATTGCCGCACCGCCAGGTCGGCGTGGTGCTCGGCACCGCCAAGTATTACCGCACCGGGGTGATCAACCAGTACTACCGTTACCGCATTCAGGGAGCGATCAACGCCTATAACAGCGGCAAGGTGAAATACCTGCTGCTGAGCGGCGACAACGCCCAGCAAAGCTATAATGAGCCGATGACCATGCGCCGCGATCTGATCGCCGCCGGCGTGGCGCCGAGCGATATCGTGCTGGACTACGCCGGCTTCCGCACCCTGGACTCCATCGTGCGCACCCGCAAGGTGTTCGACACCAACGATTTCATCATCATCACCCAGCGCTTCCACTGCGAGCGCGCGCTGTTCATCGCCCTGCACATGGGCATTCAGGCGCAGTGCTACGCGGTGCCGTCGCCGAAAGACATGATGACGGTGCGCGCCCGCGAGATCTTCGCCCGCCTGGGCGCACTGACCGATCTCTATATCCTCAAGCGCGAACCGCGCTTCCTCGGCCCGCTGATCCCGATTTCCGCCATGCACACCGTACCGGAAGACGCCCAGGGCTATCCCGCCGTTTCGCCGGAACAGCTGGTCGAGCTGGAGCACAAGCTGAAAGAAGAGAAGCAGAAAGCCAAACAGCCCTGACGTGCAATGCCCAAAATAAAGGCCGGCATATTTTGCCGGCCTTGTCGTCTGTACTGCGGTAAATCTACTTCTTCTTGGCGTATTTCAACGAGTCCAGCGCCACGGCGAAGATGATGATGCTGCCCTTGATGATGTACTGCCAGTACGGGTTGATGCCGATATAGGTCAGGCCGTAGTTGATGACGGTGAAGATGATCACCCCGGTCACCACGCCCCACACCGTACCCACCCCGCCGGCGAAGGAGACGCCCCCCACCACGCAGGCGGCGATGGCGTCCAGCTCGTACATAAAGCCGAGGTTATTGGTGGCGCTGCCGATGCGCCCCGCTTCCAGCAGGCCGCCGAAGGCGTAGAACACGCCGGACAGCGCATAGATCATGATCAGGTTCAGCGGCACGTTGACCCCGGACACCTTGGCCGCTTCCGGGTTGCCGCCGATGGCGAAAATGTTCTTGCCGAAGCGGGTCTTGGTCCACAGGATCCAGACGAATATGATGGCGATCAGCGCATAGAAGGTAATGTACGACAGCTTAAAGTCGCCGAAGCGCAAGAAGCCCTGGGCAAAGGTGGAGAACTTCGGATCGAAGCCCGCCACCGGCGAAGCGCCGACCGAATCGTAATACAGCGAGTTGATGCCGTAGACGATGATCATGGTGCCCAGGGTGGTGATGAACGGCGTCACGTTGAGATAGGCGATAATCAGGCCGTTAACCAGGCCGATCACCGCGCCGACCGCACACACCAGCAGGATAACCAGGGGAATCGACCAGGTTTCCATGTGCGGGAACACCTTGTTGACGTTATCCATCGACTGCAGCAGCGTGGCCGCCACCACCGCCGCCAGCCCCACCTGCCGCCCGGCGGACAGGTCGGTGCCCTGGGTCACGATCAGCCCCGCCACGCCCAGCGCGATGATGATGCGCACCGAAGACTGCGTCAGGATGTTGCTCAGGTTCATCAGGCTGAGGAAAGTCGGATCCTGAATGATGATGATGGCCAACAGCACCAGCAACACCACGTAAATGCCGCCTTCCTTGAAATAGGTAAATAAGGTTTTTTTATTTAGCGCGTTCATAATTCCGATCCTTAAAGGTGCAGGGAGGCGAGACGTAAGATTTCATTTTGCGAGGTCTGTTTGGTGTTAACGATGCCCGCAACCTGACCATTGCTCATCACCAAAATACGGTCGGTGATCCCCAAAAGCTCCGGCATTTCGGACGAGACGATAATGATCCCCTTGCCCTTCTTCGCCAGTTCGGTCATCAGCTGATAAATCTCGAACTTGGCGCCCACGTCGATGCCGCGCGTCGGTTCATCCAGCATCAGGATCTCCGGCTGCGTCAGCAGCCAGCGGCCGATGATCACCTTCTGCTGATTGCCGCCGGACAGCGAGCCGATATGGGTGTGATGCCCCGGCGTTTTCACCCGCATGGCGTCGATCACCCACTGGGTGTCGCTCTTCATCCGCGCGTTATCCAGCAGGCCGAGCTTGTTTTTATAATTGCGGATATTGGAGATCAGCGAGTTGAAGCCCACGTCGAGGTAAGCGTAAATCCCGGTGGATCGGCGCTCTTCGGTCACCAGCGCAAAACCGTGGTTGATCGCTTCGTTGGCGCTGTGGTTATCGATCGCTTTGCCGTGCAGCTTGATGGTGCCCGCCACCTTTTCGCGAATGCCGAACAGCGTCTCGACGATATCGGTGCGTTTGGCGCCCACCAGCCCAGCGATGCCGAGGATCTCGCCTTGGTGCAGATCGAAGGACACATCGCGGATCGAAGGTTGACGCAGCGACGTCAGGTTTTTCACCTCGAGGATCACCTCACCCGGCGTGTTCTGCCTGTCGGGGAAGCGCTGGCTGAGCGAGCGGCCGACCATCATGGCGATGATCTTGTCCATATCCAGCCCTTCCAGCGGTTGGGTGGCGATCCATTGCCCGTCGCGCAGCACCGTTATCTCGTCGCACAGCTGGAAGATCTCTTCCATCTTGTGCGAGATATAAACGATGCCGCAGCCGCGCTCTTTCAGCTTGCGGATAATGGTGAACAGGTGATTGACCTCTTTCTCCGTCAGCGAGGAGGTCGGCTCATCCATGATGACGATTTTGGCGTCGTAGGAAAACGCCTTGGCGATCTCGATCATCTGCATCTGCGACACCGACAGGTTGCCCACCTTTTCGCGCGGGTTGATGTCGATATCCAGCTCGTCGAAGATCGCCTGGGTGTCTTTGAGCATTTTTTCCTGATCGACGAACAGGCCTTTGGTCGGATAGCGCCCCAGCCACATGTTGTCCATCACGGTGCGCTGCAGCACCAGGTTCAGCTCCTGGTGCACCATGGAAACGCCGTGCTCCAGCGCTTCTTTCGAACTCTTGAAATCGATTTCCCGGCCCTGAAATACAATGCTGCCGCTGTCTTTTTTATAAATGCCGAACAGGCATTTCAGCAACGTCGATTTCCCCGCGCCGTTCTCTCCCATCAGGGCGTGAATCGAGTGCGGACGGACGCGTAAATTGACATTGTCCAAGGCTTTGACGCCGGGAAATGACTTACAGATATCCGTCATTTCCAGCAAAAATTCGCGTGAGCTATCGGCCATAAATACACCTGGCTTAACTGTCTTGCAGTCGTAAACATCCCCGCCGGCGGTATTCCTGGTGTTGGCGCCGCAGGCGGGGTCTTAGCGGGATCTCAATTCTTATTTAACAAACTGAGACAGGTTGTCTTTATCTACGCCGACGTAAGGAATACGCACGACTTTATTTTCGATTTTATATTGGGTGCCTTCGGTGGCCGGTTTGCCCGCCGCCAGGTTCTTCGCCAGCTCGAAGGTGGCTTTCGCCTGGTTGTCGGCGTCGTTCAGCACCGTGCCCGCCATCGCGCCGGATTTCACCAGCGCCAGCGCCTCAGGCAACGCATCGACGCCAAATACCGGGATAGTGGTCTTGTTATGCGCCTTCAGCGCTTCCACCGCGCCCATCGCCATGGCGTCGTTGTTGGCGATCACCACTTCAATCTTGTTGGCGTTCGGGCCGGAGAGCCAGGCGTCCATCTTGTCTTTCGCCTGCGCGGTATCCCACATCGCGGTATCCATCTGTAGCTGCTGGGTCTTGATGCCTTTCTCGTTCAGCGTTTTCACCACGTAGGTGGTGCGCGCTTCGGCATCCGGGTGGCCCGGCTCGCCTTTCAGCAGCACGAACTGGATCTGGCCGTCTTTGTTCAGATCCCAGGCCGGGTTGGCTTGCCAGTGTTTGGCGATCAGCTCGCCCTGGATCACGCCGGATTCTTTGGAGTCGGTGCCGACGTAATACGCCTTCTCATAGCTGTCCAACGCCTTGCGGGAAGGCTCTTTGTTGTAGAACACCACCGGGATATCGTTTGCGCGCGCCTTATCGATAACCACCGGCGCCGCGGCCGGGTCGACCAGGTTGATCGCCAGCGCTTTCACGCCCTTGGCCAGCAGCACGTCGATCTGATCGTTCTGCTTGGACTGGTCGTTCTGCGAGTCATTCATCAGCAGGGTGACGTCCGGTGAAGCCTTGGCGTCCTTCTCGATCGCCTTGCGCACCACCGACATGAAGTTGTCGTCGTATTTGTAAATCGTGACGCCAATACGGGTGTCAGCATGGGCTGCGGCGCCAAACATCATGGCTGCGGCCATGGCGGCCAGGGTGAAAACCTTCTTATTCATTGTCAGTCTCCGGTTCTGTGTAGGGTATTACTCGTCTTTGAGCCAATGGTCACCGGCAGTGCGCACACCCCAGGCCAGGCGATTTCCACTCAACACCTGCCGTCCGTGGATCTTGTTATTTCCGAGAAATGCTGTGTCAGCGCGAGATAAAGGTTGCAGCGGCAAGGGCCTTTGCGCCGGAAAACGCCTAGAGCATAGACGGCGTGATGTTAATATTCTGTGAATTTTCTCACAGATTGAAAACGGTTACACAAGATTAAATCGTCAGAGAGTGACCGTCGCCTCACTTTGCCAGGGGGCGACAGAATGGCGCCGCACCAGCGTCGGCATGAACAGATGAGCGGCCTGCGGCTCCGTCAGGCCTGCCGCGCCCTGCAACGCCAGCTCGGTGGCCAGCGTGGCCATCGAGACGATCGGGTAGCGCACCGTGGTAAGCTTGGGGCTGGTGTAACGTGCGATGGGGATGTCGTCGAAGCCGATCAGCGAGAAATGCTGCGGCACCGTGATACCGTTTTCTTTCAGCACCGCCATGGCGCCGGCGGCCATGGCGTCGTTGTAGGCGAACACCGCGCTCAGCTGTAAGTTACGCCCCAGCAGCTCCACCATCGCCGCCTCGCCGCCCTGCAGATCCGGCGAACCGTAGGCGCGCCAGTTGTCGGGCGTGGCCAGCCCGGCGGCGGCCATCGCCTGCGCATAGCCCTGCTGGCGCAGCGGCCCGTCTTCGATCGGGTGATTGGAGCCCAGATAGCCGATGCGCCGATGGCCCTGCGACAGCAAAAGACGCATCGCCATTTCCGCGCCGCAGACGTTATCCAGCCCGACGCAGCGCGGCTCATAGCCGGGAATAATCCGGTTGATCAGCACCATGCCCGGCACCTGCTCCAGAAAGCCGATCAGCTCGGCGTCGCTCAGGGCTTTGGCGTGAACAATCAGGGCGTTACAGCGCTGGCGAATCAGCACTTCGATCGCGTGGCGCTCTTTGTCCGCCTGATGATAGCTGTTGCCGATCAGCAGGTATTTGTGGTGTTTCTGCGCCACCGTGTCTACCGCTTTCACCAGCGCGCCGAAGAACGGATCGGAGACGTCCATCACCACCACGCCCAGGGTATCGCTGCTTTGGGTCGCCAGCGCCTGCGCGTTGGCGTTGGGGCGATAGCCCAGCTCCGCCACCGCCTGCAGCACCTGCTCGCGCGTCTCCTTGCTGGTCAGCGCGCTGTGGTTCAGCACGCGGGAGACGGTCGCCACGGAGACCCCGGCGCGTTTCGCCACGTCGCGGATGGTGATCGGATGAACTGGAGGCATGCGGGATCCTGAAATCGGGGTAGTGGCCGGTGGCGCTATCCTACCCCGATTGGCCCGCTGCTCTGCGTGAATTACGTCACAGGAAAGAAAACGTTTACATACATTTTTTTAACCTGCCGGCAGGCGCTCACTTCAGCGTTTTGGGTTCCGCTTCGCCGGCGGCCAGCTGCGTCAGCTTGCGCCACAGCCACTCCATCGGCCCCTGTTCGAAGTAACGCAGCCACAGTGCGGAAAACGCCAGGTTGGCCAGCCAGACCAGCGGCACGAACGCCAACAGCTGCAGCCGGTCGAACTGCTCATAGAGGCCAAAGCGATAAAACAGCGTGGTGCAGATCAGCGTTTGCAGCAGGTAGTTGCTCAACGCCATGCGCCCCACCAGGGTCAGCCAGTGGGCGATGCGCATGCGCGACAGCGCGGGCCAGAAACCGTAACACAGCGCCAGATAGCCCATCGCCTGCAGCGGGGCGCCCAGCTCGCGCGGCACCTGCAGCAGGAAACCGCTCCAGCGATAGTCCCAATGCACCTGCCATTGCAGCGCCACCGCCGGCAGCTGGATCAGCACCGAAAGCGGCAGCAGCCACGCCGCCTGCCGCAAATAATAACCGGAGGAATAACTGCCGCGCAGCCAGCCGCTGCGCATCAACCCGGCGCCGAACAGCATCAGCCCCGCCAGCTCCCAGCCATACTGCGCGCCGATGGCCAGCAGGCTGGACGAGAGCAGATCGGCGCGGCTGCGCCAGGCTTCGAAACCGCCCTGCAGCTTCCAGAACTTCTCGTACTGCAGCTCCGCCGCGCCCGGCTGCCAGAAGCTGCCCGGCTCACCGTGCGAGATAAAACCGAGCAACAGCAGCACCGCCACGCCGATCAAATACAGCACCACGCCGGTTTTCAGCAGCTGGAAGGTTTCCCTGGCCTCGCGGATCATGCGCCAGCACACCAGGCCAATCAGCCCGTAGGCCAGCAGAATGTCGCCGTCCCACAGGAAGATGGCATGCGCAAGACCGAACAACAGCAGCCACGACAGCCGCGCGCGGATCCAGCTTTTGCCGCGCCGCAGCAGCATTTGCAGCCCGGCGCCGAACAGCAGCGCGAACATCGCCAGGAACTTGGCCTGGGCGAACAGATCGAGCAGCGCCCAGGTCCAGGCGTCGCGCGATGACGGCATGCCCAAATAGGCCGGGTTGAGGTAGGCGGCCTTCGGCAAGCCGAAGGCGCTGATGTTCAGCAATAAAATGCCGAGGATGGCGATGCCGCGCACGCAGTCCAGCGTAGCGATGCGTGGCAGAGGGTGACTGTTCATTTTTTATCGCTGTCTTCCGCTCATGAAAAAGGCGCCCGCAGGCGCCTGTTGTCGTCGTGCGGGTCGCCCCGCTACGCCATCACCCCTGGTGATGACGCACCGCGCGCAGGAACTCCTGGCGGGTATTCTGGCTGGACTTGAACAGCCCCCCCAACGAGGTGGTGGTGGTGGCGCTGGTCGCGTCGCGGATGCCGCGCGCCTTGACACAATAATGGACCGCATCGATCGATACCGCCACGTTATTGGTGCCGAGCAGGGTCTGCAGCGCCACCAGGATCTGCTGGGTCAGGCGCTCTTGCACCTGCGGACGCTGGGAGAAGAACTGCACGATGCGGTTGATCTTCGACAGGCCGATCACCGAGTCTTTCGGGATATAGGCCACGGTGGCCTTGCCGTCGATGGTCACGAAGTGGTGTTCGCAGGTGCTGGTCAGCGTGATATCGCGCACCGTCACCATCTCATCCACCTTCATCTTGTTCTCGATAACGGTGATTTTCGGGAAGTTGGCGTAGTCCAGCCCGGAGAAGATCTCGTCGACATACATTTTGGCGATGCGATGCGGCGTCTCCGCCAGGCTGTCATCGGACAGATCGAGGTTCAGCAGCTGCATGATTTCGGTCATGTGCTCTTTGATACGGCGCTTGCGCGTTTCGCGATCCAGCACTTCCCCGCGCAGCGGCGTCTCCAGACCACGCTCTTCCAGCGCCGCATGCACCAGCGCGGCTTCTTTACTTAATGATGTCATGTATTTGTTCTCCTGCGGACGGAACCCGCCGGCGGCCTGGTAGGGCGTGCGGCCGGCGAATTGCTTGCTCTCGTGACGGCAGAGTTTTCGTGGTGGATAACGTGAACCCGGTCAAGATTTTGCCCCCACTGTAGATGAGAGCGCGGCGATTATCCAGTGATAGTGCTTCATCCGCAGGTGAAATATTCGCATTTAGCACAATCAGGCCGGCTGCGGGATTCCACGCTTTTTGTATGGATTTCAATCACCGCATCGCCGTTTTTTGCGCCAACCGCCGCGCCGGGGTATTCACCACCAGCGCACCGGCCACCAACAGCGCCGCCACCGCTACGTACAGCGCCGGCTCCAGTCGATGGGTCAAGGCGGTCGACAGCGCCGACAGCATCGGCCCGACCAGTTGGCCGATCGCATAACCGGTGGTCAGCAACCCGGCCATGTAGCGCGCATGGCGCGGCGCCAGTTCACGGCCGTGCTGAAGGGCGAGCTGCACCACGCAGAGGAAGCCGCCGCCGGTCAGCAACGCCCCCAACGCCAGGCCGGCCACGCCCGGCACAACTTCGGCGCTCAGCACGCCCAGCGCCTGTATCCACAGCGTGATCGCCAACCGGGTCTGGGTAGTGAGCCGATGGCGGGTCAAAATGCCGATAACGATCCCCAGCACCGCCGCGCCGCCGAACACCGGCCAGACGAACTGCGCGAACAGGCTGCCGGGAAAACGCGCCGCCGCCATCTGCGACAAGAACGTCGCCGGCAGGATGTAGCCGAACCCGGCCAGGCTGTAGCTCCACACCAGGCGTTTGAGCGCCGGCGTCAGCAGTAGCGGTTCCGGGGCCACGTCCGGGCGATGCAGCTCGCCGCTGCGCGGCAGAAAGGCGCTAATCGCCCCCACCAACGCCAGCGCCGGCACGCCATACACCAGCCAGGCCTGCGCCGCCGTCAGCCCCAGCGTGTTGATGCCCACCGCCAGCATGCCGCTGAGGAAGATACCGGCGCCCGGCCCGGCGAACACCGCCGCGCTCAGCGCCGGCCGGCCGTAGTGCGCCAACCGCTCATTGGTCCAGGCCGCCACCAGCACCATCGCCCAGCCGCTGGCCCAGCCGATGACGAAGCGCAGCGCGCCGTGCGTCCATTCATCCTGCGCCAGCGCCGACAGCAGCGTCAGCGCCACCGCGCCCCACACGCCAAGCCACAGGCGCCGCTCGACGTGGCGCGTGGCGCGCATCGCGTCGTAGGCGCCGCACAGATAGCCCAAATAGTTGATCGCCGCCACCAGCCCGGCACCGGTCAGGGTGAACTGATGTTCCGCGATCATCAGCGGCACCTGGGGGGTGAAAGCGAAGCGGCCAATGCCCATCGCAACGATCAGCGCGGCAAAACCGCTCAAGGCAATACGTAAAGCCATATCGGCATCCAAAAGGTTAAAAGAAAGTTGCCAGTATCATGCCGCAGTATTAAACTCACAAAAACTGAATAATACTAATCAAGTTCATCACGAAACGAGAATATTATGGATCTGACCCAGCTTCGCATGTTCTGCTGCGTAGCGGAAACCGGCTCGGTCGCCCGCGCCGCCGAGCAGCTGCACCGCGTGCCGTCGAATCTGACCACCCGACTGCGACAGCTCGAGCAGGAGCTGGGCGCCGATCTGTTTATCCGCGAAAAACAGCGCCTGCGCCTGTCGCCGATGGGCCATAACTTTCTGTGCTACGCCAACCGCATCCTGGCGCTGAGCGACGAGGCGATGAGCATCACCCACGCCGGCGAACCGGCGGGCAACTTCGCCCTCGGCTCGATGGAGAGCACCGCCGCTACCCGCCTGCCCTCGCTGCTGGCGGCTTACCACCAGCGCTTCTCGCAGGTTTCGCTGTCGCTGACCACCGGCACCTCCGGCGAAATCGCCGATCGGGTGCGCGCCGGCACGCTGGCCGCGGCGCTGGTCGACGGCCCGGTACCCTATGACGAGCTGAACGGCTGCATCGCCTATCCTGAACATATGGTGGTGATCTCCTGCCTCGATCACGCGCCGATCCACAGCGCCAAAGACGCCAATGGCGAGACGCTGTTCGCCTTTCGCGCCAGCTGCTCCTACCGCCTGCGGCTGGAGGCCTGGTTCAAGCGCGAAGGCGCGCGGCCGGGGCAAATTATGGAGATCCAGTCCTATCACGCCATGCTGGCCTGCGTCGCCAGCGGCGCCGGGCTGGCGATGATCCCGCATTCGGTGCTGAGCCTGCTGCCGGGCCATGAGCGGGTGCGGGTTCACCCCCTGCCGCCGGACGTGGCCGACACCGCCACCTGGCTGCTGTGGCGCCGCGACGCGTTCGGGCCGAACGTGCGCGCGCTGAAAGAGTTGATTATTGAACAGACGGAAACCGCCGCTGTTGATGAAAGCACCCCCAACGATTTATCAGACGTTGTCGATATCGCCTGATTTAAAAGAAAACCACTGAGGAGACTATGATGGAGATGATCAAAACCCGCGCCGCCGTTGCCTGGGGCCCGAACCAGCCGCTGAAGATCGAAGAAGTCGAGCTGATGCCACCGCAAAAAGGCGAAGTGCTGGTGCGGATCGTCGCCACCGGCGTTTGTCACACCGACGCCTACACCCTGTCCGGCAAAGATCCGGAAGGCGTGTTCCCGGCGATCCTCGGCCACGAGGGCGGCGGCGTGGTGGAAGCGGTCGGTGAAGGCGTCACCAGCGTGGCGGTCGGCGATCACGTGATCCCGCTCTACACCCCGGAGTGCGGCGAGTGCAAATTCTGTAAATCCGGCAAGACCAACCTGTGCCAGGCGATCCGCGCCACCCAGGGCAAAGGGCTGATGCCGGACGGCACCACCCGCTTCTTCAAAGATGGCAAGCCGATCTTCCACTACATGGGCACGTCCACCTTCTCCGAGTACACCGTGGTGCCGGAAATCTCACTGGCGAAAATCAACAAGGAAGCGCCGCTGGAAGAAGTGTGCCTGCTGGGCTGCGGCGTGACCACCGGCATGGGCGCGGTGATGAACACCGCCAAAGTGCAACCGGGCGACACCGTGGCAATCTTCGGCCTGGGCGGCATCGGCCTGTCGGCGATCATCGGCGCGCAGATGGCCGGCGCGGGCCGCATCATCGGCATCGACATCAACACCAGCAAGTTCGATCTGGCCCGCAAGCTGGGCGCCACCGATCTGATCAACCCGAAAGACTATGACAAGCCGATTCAGGAAGTGATCGTCGAGCTGACCGACGGCGGTGTCGATTTCTCCTTCGAGTGCATCGGCAACGTGAACGTGATGCGTTCCGCGCTGGAGTGCTGCCACAAGGGCTGGGGCGAATCGGTGATCATCGGCGTCGCAGGCGCCGGCGAAGAGATCTCGACCCGTCCGTTCCAACTGGTCACCGGCCGCGTCTGGCGTGGTTCGGCGTTCGGCGGCGTCAAGGGCCGTTCGCAGCTGCCGGGCATAGTCGAACGCTATCTGGACGGTGAATTCGCGCTGAACGACTTTATCACCCATACCATGGGGCTGGAGCAGATCAACGAAGCGTTCGATTTGATGCACGAAGGCAAATCGATCCGTTCCGTCATCCACTTCGACCAATAAGCCAGGAGGCAGAGATGACGTTGTCATTGGAACTTCTCGAAGAGCACCGCATGTTCGGCGGCTGGCAGCAGCGCTATCGCCACGCGGCGCAGAGCCTGAATTGCAACATGACATTCAGCATCTACCTGCCGCCGCCGCGCGATGACAACCCGCCGCCGGTGCTGTACTGGCTGTCGGGGCTGACCTGCAACGACGAGAACTTCACGTTGAAAGCCGGCGCGCAGCGCATCGCCGCCGAGCTGGGCCTGGTGCTGGTGATGCCGGACACCAGCCCGCGTGGCGACGAAGTGCCGAACGACGAAGGCTACGATCTGGGCCAGGGCGCCGGGTTTTACCTGAACGCCACCCAGGCGCCGTGGGATCGCCACTTCCGTATGTACGACTACATCAGCGCCGAACTGCCGGCGCTGATCGAACAGCACTTCAGCGTCAGCGATCGTCAGTCGATCTTCGGCCACTCGATGGGCGGCCACGGCGCGCTGATGATGGCGTTTCGCAATCCGCAGCGCTTCCGCTCGGTATCGGCGTTCGCGCCGATCGTTAACCCGTGCCAGGTGCCGTGGGGCCGCAAGGCGTTCACCGCCTATCTGGGCAGCGACGAAAGCCAGTGGCTGCAGTACGACAGTTGCCATCTGCTGGCCAGCGGCGCGGAAAAAATGCCGGTCCTTATCGACCAGGGCGACGACGACCAGTTCCTGGCCGATCAACTGCAGCCGGCGCGGTTGGCGGAGCTGGCGCGCCAGCGCGACTGGCCGCTGACTCTGCGCATTCAGCCGGGGTACGATCACAGCTACTTCACCATCGCCACCTTCGTGGAAGATCACCTGCGCTTCCACGCCGAGCACCTGTTCCGCTGATAAAAAAATCCGGGCGGTTATTAAAGCGCCCGGATTTCTTCAAATACCGTCAAGAAGAAAGTCGATGGCGGCTTTTATCCTGGTCCGATACTGGGAAACATCACAAAACTCGGCCCCCAAAGCCCGAACCGGGATGCTGGCCATTTCATATGTCATCACGGCGTACTCGTTGTCATCAATCAATCTGATCAACGGGATCAAGCGTTCCGGTCGCGTACTCCCAGGGTATTTTTCAACGGGCAACAAAGGGATCACAACTCGACGATTTAATTGCCCAATGATATCGCTCGTCACATCAAGCAGCAGGGGATAAACCGCGCTGTTCCCCCTATTCGCATACACCGTAAATTGCATCGCTAAAACGTCCTGTATTCGTCGCTAAAGCAACCATGCTCATCATTAAATCGGTTAAGCGCTTCAAGCGCCTCTCGGTTTTCTTCCTGCCATTTTATCCTCTCATGCTGACGTAACTCAGCATCTAAAGCAGCAGTTAGCGTCGCGCTGAGATTAATCCCCGCCTCACGCGCACGGCTCAACAAACTGCGTTCCACCGTCATGGTCACACTTTGCGTCGTTCGTTGTTTTACTGGCATCGGCACCTCTCTCACTCATTTTCGTGCAAACAACACGGTTTATTGAACGATAGTAGCATTGAGACGTCATTTGAGCCCGTTCAAATATGCGCCATACGTTAAAGCATCATCCCTTCAGCTTAGGATCGAGCGCGTCGCGCAGTCCGTCGCCCAACAGGTTGAACGCCAGCACGGTAATGAATATCGCCAGACTGGGGAAGATCGCCACGTGCGGCGCGATCACCATATCGGCGCGCGCTTCGTTGAGCATCGCCCCCCACTCCGGCGTCGGCGGCTGGGCACCCAGGCCCAGAAACGACAGGCTGGCGGCGGTGATGATCGAGGTGCCGATGCGCAGGGTGAAATAGACCACAATCGAAGACAGGGTGCCCGGCAGAATGTGCCGCAGGATGATGGTCCAGTCCGAGGCGCCGATGCTGCGCGCCGATTCGATATAGGTCAGGTGCTTCAGCACCAGCGTATTGCCGCGCACCAGGCGGGCGAAGGCCGGAATGCTGAAGATCGCCACCGCGACGATCACGTTGGCCATGCCGCTGCCCATGATCGCCACCACGCCGATCGCCAGCAGAATACCGGGAAACGCGAACAGCACATCGCAGACGCGCATGGTGAGGCGATCCCACCAGCCCTCATAGTAGCCGGCCAGCAGCCCCAGCAGGGTGCCGATCGCCCCGCCCGCCAGCACCGAGAACACCCCGGCCGCCAGCGAAATGCGCGTGCCCATCAGGATGCGGCTGAAGATATCGCGCCCGAGAGAATCCACGCCCAGCCAGTGCATCAGCGAAGGCCCCTCGTTCAGCCGATCGTAATCGAAATAGTTTTCCGCATCGAACGGTGCCAGATAAGGCGCCAGCAGCGCCGCCGCAATCAGCAGCAGCACCAACAGACCGGCGACCAGCGCCGCCCGCTGGCGGCGAAAACGCCGCCAAAACTCGCTCCACGGCGTGCGTACCGCGTTGGGGTCGATAAGCGGCATCGCCTTCAGTGCGGCGTTGCGCCGCCAATGCTTAATCATGCCGCGCCCTCATTGATAACGAATCGCCGGGTTGATCGCCGCGTACAGCATATCCACCAGCAGGTTGATCAGGATGAACTCCAGCGAGAACAGCAGCACCTCGGCCTGGATCACCGGGTAATCGCGCATCTCCACCGAGTCCACCAGCAACCGCCCCAACCCCGGCCAGTTGAACACCTTCTCCACCACGATCGAACCGCCGAGCAGGAAGCCGAACTGCAACCCCATCATGGTCACCACCGGGATCATCGCGTTGCGCAGGCCGTGTTTCATCACCACCACGCTTTCCCGCACGCCCTTGGCGCGCGCGGTGCGCATGTAGTCCTCCTGCAGCACCTCGACGAACGAAGCGCGGGTGAAGCGCGCCATCACCGCCGCCACCGCCGCCCCCAGGGTGATCGAAGGCAGAATGTAGTGCCGCCAGCTGTCGGCGCCCACCGTCGGCAGCCACCCCAGCTCGACCGAGAACACCTGCATCAGCAGCATGCCGAGCGCAAAGGCCGGGAACGAGATCCCCGACACCGCCAGCGTCATGCCGAGGCGATCCGGCCAGCGGTTGCGCCACACCGCCGACACCACGCCGATCGCCAGGCCGAACGCCACCGCCCACAGCATGCTGGTGACGGTCAGCCAGAAGGTCGGCATAAAGCGCGAGGCGATCTCTTCGCTCACCGGGCGCTTGGACACCATCGAGATGCCGAAGTCGCCCCGCAGCGCGTTGACGAAGAAGTGCGCGAACTGCTGCGGCAGCGGCTTATCCAGCCCCAAATCCTTGCGCACCAGCTGCACCACCGCCTCGTCGGCCTCCGGCCCCGCCGCCAGCCGCGCCGGATCGCCCGGCAGCAGGTGAACGAACAGAAACACCAGCACCGCCACGATCAGCAGCGTCGGGATCAGGCCCAGCAGTCGTTTCAGAAAATAATTGAGCATCTCATTCCTTCCCCCGCCCGCCGCCGCTTGGCCACGGGCGGGGATGGGCGCCTTATTTCAGATCGGCGTTATCAAAGTTGAACGAGGTATCCGGCATCACGTAGAAGCCGCTCAGCTGTTTGCTGTTGGCCGACAACAGACGTTCGGTCGCCAGGAAGATCCAGGGCGCGTCGGCCCAGATGCGATCCTGCGCGTCCTGATACAGTTTCTGCTTCTCGGCGCGATCGGTGGTCGCCAACGCGTCGGTCAGATCCTTGTCCACCTGCGGGTTGCTGTAGAACGCGGTGTTGAACTGCTTCGGCGGCGCCGCCTGGGTAGAGAACAGCGGCGACAGTGCCCAGTCCGCTTCCCCGGTCGAGGCCGACCAGCCGGTGTAGAACAGCCGCACGCCAGTGTCCTTCACCCCGACGCTCTCCACCTGCGCCGCACGCTGCCCGGCATCCATCGCCGTCACCGTCACTTTCACCCCCACCTGCGCCAGCTGCTGCTGGGTGAACTGCAGCACCTTCTGCGCGGTACTGTGGTTGTGGGAAGACCACAGGGTGGTGGTGAAGCCGTTCGGGTAGCCGGCCTCTTTCAGCAGCTCGCGCGCCTTGGCCGGATCGTACGGCCACGGCTTATAGCGGGCAGCGAAGTCAATGGCCGGCGGCACCGGCCCTTCCGCCGGCACCGCGTACCCGGCGAACGCCACTTTGATCAGCGCGTCCTTGTTGATGGCATAGTTTAGCGCCTGGCGCACCTTCGGGTTGTCGAACGGCTTCTGGGTGACGTTCATGCTGATGTAACGCTGCAGGATCGACGGGGCAGCCACCACGTCCAGCTTGGCGTTGCCCTCCAGCACCTTGGCCTGCTCGTAAGGGATCGGGAAGGCGAAGGTCGCCTCGCCGGTCTGCAGCATCGCCGCGCGGGTGTTGTTATCCACCACCGGGCGCCAGGTGATGCTGTCGAGCTTCGGCAGCCCCGGCTGCCAGTAGCCGTCGAACTTCTTCACCTTAACGAAATCGGTCTGGTTCCAGGTGACGAACTGATACGGCCCGGTGCCGACCGGGTGGAAACCGATCTCCTTGCTGTATTGCTTCAGCGCCGCCGGCGAGATGATCGCCGCCGCCGGGTGCGCCAGGTTGTTGACGAACGCCGAGAACGGCGCTTTCAGCACGATCTTCACCGTATCGGCGTCCACCGCTTCGGTTTTGTCGATCATCTTGAACAGGTTGTAGCGCTTGAGGTGGCTGTCCGGATTGCTGGCGCGATCGAGGTTTACCTTCACCGCCTCGGCGTTGAACGCGGTGCCGTCGTGGAATTTAATCCCCTGGCGCAGTTTGACGGTGTAGGTCAGGCCGTCTTTGCTGACCTCATAGCTGTCCGCCAGCACGTTCACCAGCTTCATGTCCTTGTCGAAGCCGAACAGCCCCTGATAGAAAGACTTGGCCACCGCCTGCGACAGCGTATCGTTGGCGTCGTAAGGATCGAGGGTGGTGAAGTTGGAGGCCACGGCGATCACCGCGTCCTTCGCCGCCCAGACCGGGCCGGCTCCCGCCGCCAGCAGTACGGCGGCCAACAGCGCATTGCGTTTGAATGTGTGCTTCATGTCGCTTGTCTCTCCTGAGGTCTTTAAAAAGCACCGGCGATCGGGTGGCGGGCGACAAAGTGCCCGGCGCCAACCTGCACCAGCGGTGCGGTAACGGGTTCATCGCCCAGCGCGCGCACCGGGCTCGGGATCTCATCGGCCGGCAGCGGCTGCCGTTTGTGGGCGTGGGCGGGATCGGCCACCGGCACCGCCGCCATCAGCTTGCGGGTGTAGGGGTGCTGCGGGTTGTCGAACACCGCCTGCCGTGGGCCGATCTCAACGATCTGCCCGAGGTACATCACCGCCACCCGGTGGCTGATGCGCTCCACCACCGCCATGTCGTGTGAAATGAACAGAAAAGCGATGCCGAACTCGCGCTGCAGGTCGAGCAGCAGATTGACGATCTGCGCCTGAATCGACACGTCCAGCGCCGACACCGCCTCGTCGGCGATCACCACTTTCGGGTTCAGCGCCAGCGCGCGCGCGATGCAGATGCGCTGGCGCTGGCCGCCGGAAAATTCGTGCGGGTAGCGGCGCGCATGCTCCGGCAGCAGGCCGACGCGTTCCAGCAGCCAGGCCACCCGTTGCTCCGCCTCGCGGCCGCGCATCACATTGTGCACCAGCAGCGGCTCCATGATGGAAAAACCGACCGTCAGACGCGGATCAAGCGAAGCGTATGGATCCTGAAAGATGAACTGAATATCGCGCCGCAGGTGCTGCAGGGCCGGCCCCTTCAACTGATCTATCCGCCGCCCGGCGAAGGTGATGGTGCCGCTCTGGCTGTCCACCAGCTTCAGCAAAGAGCGCCCGGTGGTGGACTTGCCGCAGCCGGACTCGCCCACCAGCCCCAGCGTCTCGCCGGGGTAAAGATCGAAACTGACGTTTTCCACCGCGTGCACCCGGCGAGTGACCCGATTGAACAACCCGCCGCGCAGATCAAAACGCGTGACCAGATGCTCCACCTGCAGGATAGGCGCGGCGTCTGTCGGCACGGTATCCTGCGGCGCCGTATCCCCCTCGCCGCCCGGCAACGGAAACTTCGCCGGCAGCGGCCGATCGGCCATCGCCCCCAGCTTCGGCACCGCCGCCAACAGCGCCCGGGTATAGGCCTGCTGCGGCGCGGCAAACAGCTCGCGCACCCGATTCTGTTCCACCTGCTCGCCGCGGCGCATCACCAGCACCCGGTCGGCTATCTCCGCCACCACGCCCATGTCATGAGTGATGAAGATCACCCCCATCTGCATCTCCCGTTGCAGCACGCGGATCAGCTGCAGGATCTGCGCCTGAATGGTGACGTCGAGGGCGGTGGTGGGTTCATCGGCGATCAGCAGCGCCGGCTTGCAGGAGAGCGCCATGGCGATCATCACCCGCTGGCGCATGCCGCCGGAAAGCTGGTGCGGGTAACGCCCCAGCACCTCTTTGGCCTCCGGAATGCGTACCAGATCGAGCATGCGCAGCGCCTCCTGGCGCGCGCTGCGGCGATCCATGCCCTGATGCAGGCGCAGCGATTCGGCGATCTGCTCGCCGACCGGAAATACCGGGTTGAGCGAGGTCATCGGCTCCTGGAAGATCATCGCCATGTCGGCGCCGCGCACCGTGCGCAGCGTGCTCTGCGAGGCCTGCGCCAGATCGAGCAGCGCGCCGTCGCGCCGGCGCAGCGTCATGACGCCGCCGACGATGCGCCCGCCGCCCTGCTCCACCAGCCGCATCAGCCCCAGCGAAGTGACCGATTTGCCGGAGCCGGACTCACCGACGATCGCCAGCGTCTCGCCGCGATCGAGATCGAACGACAGGTTGCGCACCGCTTCCACGGCGCCGTCCGGTTGAGGAAAGCTGATGCTCAGATCGCGCACCGTCAGCACCCGCTGCGGCGGCAATGACGGCCCGCCGCTGGCGGCGGGTCGAAGTAAAACGTCGGTCATGCACCCTCCCGGTGAACGCTTAGCGGTAAATCCCGACGGACGGCGCATCGCCGACATAGCCAAAACCGCGATACATCCCCTCGCAGTTGAACGGCAACGCGATATTGCCGTGGCGATCGACGGCGATCATGCCGCCGCTGCCACCGAGGGCCGGCAGCTTCTCCATCACCACCCGATCGCTGGCCGCCTGCAGGCTCAGATCGCCGTATTCGATCAGGGCGGAGACGTCATAGGCCGCCACGCCGCGCATGAAGATTTCGCCGGTGCCGGTGCTGGAAACCGCCACGGTGGCGTTGTTGGCATAGCAGCCGGCGCCGATAATCGGCGTGTCGCCTACCCGCCCGGCCTGCTTGTTGGTCATGCCGCCGGTCGAAGTGGCGGCGGCGAGGTTGCCCAGCGCATCCAGCGCCACCGCGCCGACGGTGCCGAATTTGCGATCGGGATCGAGCGGATCGCCGGCCTGCGCCGCGCCGTCGTGATCGAGCAATACCCGGCCCTGCTCCGCCTGGGCGCGGTGCAGCTGATCGAAACGTTCCTGGGTAAAGAAGAAATCGGGAGCGACCATTTCCAGGCCGTGGGCTGCGGCAAACTTCTCGGCGCCTTCGGCGGCAAACAGCACGTGTTCGCTATTTTCCAGCACCGCGCGCGCCGCCAGCACCGGGTTGCGGATGCGGCTGACGCCGGCGACGGCGCCGGCATCGCAGGTGCGGCCGTCCATCACGCAGGCATCAAGCTCGTGGGTGCCCTGATGGGTAAACACCGAGCCTTTGCCGGCGTTGAACAGCGGGCACTCTTCGAGCAGCCGCACCGCTTCGGTCACCGCGTCCAGCGCGCTGCCGCCCTGGGCCAGTATCGCCTGCCCGGCGGCCACGATCTCGGACAGCGCCTGGATATACTGCCGTTCTTTTTCCGCACTCAGCGCCGCCCGGGTAATTGCGCCCGCGCCGCCATGAATGGCAATCACTGGTTTGCTCATTTGCCTGACACCCTGTGTTAATCCCGCCGTTGCGCAGCGAATAAGCTGAGCGCGGTATCATTATTATTCAGTCTTTTTCGACTCTATTTAGTCCTACAGTGGAAGTACAGCATAACGTCCACGTCCCGCTTTTAGCGTAGTCCGCTTAGACCGTTTCGCACCTTGAAATAGCTTATTGGAATAAAAACAGCAGGTTATAAAAAGCCGTAAACCGCCGATCGTACGGCCGAGATTATTGGTAATTCCGCGTGCGGAAATAGCGGCATGGCGTAAGGAAATAAACGTTCGCGCTGAATAACGCTTATTGCGGCGCCCGGCCTGCTGTTTTTTCCCCGGCCGGGCGCAGATGATCCGAGATTAAAAACCCGATCCGGGCTGCTGTAAAAAAGCCTCTTCTTCCGGCGTGCTGGTGCGCCCCAATATCGCATTGCGATGCGGGTAGCGGCCGAAACGATCGATGATCGCCTTATGCCGAAGCTCGAACTTCAGCTGGTCGCCGTTATTGAGCTCGGTGTACAGCACCAGCGCCTGCTGGTGGATCAGCGGCGATTCCGAATGCATGAACGGCAGATAAAGGAAACCGCGCTGCTCGCGGCTCAGCCGTTCGCACTCGCCGCTGCGGATCGCCTCCTGCGCCAGGATCAGCGCCATGCCGTCGCAGGCGAACGACTGCGGCGTGCCGCGGAACAGGTTGCGGCTGAACTGATCGAGCACGATCACCTCCGCCAGGCGCCCCTCGATGGTGTCGCGCCAGTGCGCCAATTCCCCCGCCGCCGCCGCGCGCCAGATTTCGCCGAAACGACTGTGCAGCAGACGATCGAAATCGTCGTCCTTTTTGAACCACATGATCGGTTCGATCTCGTCGAACCAGAAGTCGATAACCTGTTTATGCATCATGATTCTCCTCTGTTTTACGCAGTTTATACCCGATCGCCCCATCACCGCAGTGCGAAAGATGGCGGGCATAACCCGTTCTCCCCCCCGGCGTTCTCTGCCATAATACCCGCACTTTGTCGCTATTTTAGCGCCCCCCTGATTACGGAGTTCCCTTTATGGATCATTGCCATACTTCCGATCTCATTTCCCTGGAGCAAGCGCTGGAAAAAATGCTCGGGCAGATCGCCCCACTGCAGCAGACCGAATCCGTCGCCCTGACCGCCGCCGCCGGCCGCATCACCGCCGCGCCAGTGGTCTCACCGCTCGACGTGCCGCCGTTCGCCAACTCGGCGATGGACGGCTATGCGCTGCGCCTCGCCGATCTGGCGGCCAATGCGCCGCTGCCGGTCGCCGGTAAGGCCTTCGCCGGTGCGCCGTTCGACGGCCAATGGCCGACCAACAGCTGCGTGCGCATCATGACCGGCGCGCCGATCCCGGCCGGGGCGGACGCGGTAGTGATGCAGGAGCAGGCCGAGGTGAGCGACCAGGGCGTGCGTTTTTCCGCGCCGGTTGAAGCCGGCCAGAATATCCGTCTGGCGGGTGAAGACATTCGCCGCGGCGCGAGCGTGTTGCCGGCCGGCGTGAAGCTGGGCGCCGCACAGCTGCCGCTGCTGGCTTCGCTTGGCGTCGCCGAGGTGCAGGTGATGCGTAAGCTGAAGGTGGCGGTGTTCTCCACCGGCGACGAACTGCAGCCGGTCGGCCAGCCGCTGCAGGCGGGCCAAATCTACGACACCAACCGCTTCGCGGTGCGCCTGATGCTGGAGCAGATGGGCTGCGAGGTGCTCGATCTCGGCATTATCCGCGACGATCGCGATGCGCTGCGCGCCGCTTTCGAACGGGCGGACAGCCAGGCCGACGTGGTCATCAGCAGCGGCGGCGTCTCGGTCGGCGAGGCCGACTACACCAAACAAATGCTCGACGAACTGGGCCAGGTCAGCTTCTGGAAGCTGGCGATCAAACCCGGCAAACCCTTCGCCTTCGGCAAGCTGGGCCACGCCTGGTTCTGCGGCCTGCCGGGCAACCCGGTTTCCGCCGCCCTGACCTTCTACCAACTGGTGCAACCGCTGCTGGCGAAGCTGGCCGGCCACAGCGACTGGCGCCTGCCGCCGCGCCTGCGCGCACGGGCGCTGACCCCGCTGAAGAAATCGCCGGGCCGCCTCGATTTCCAGCGCGGCGTGTTCAGCAGCAACGCCGCGGGCGAACTGGAGGTCAGCACCACCGGCCACCAGGGCTCGCACGTCTTCAGCTCTTACAGCCAGGGCAACTGCTTCATCGTGCTGGAGCGCGAACGCGGTTCGGTGGCGGTAGGCGAAACGGTGGAGATCGAGCCGTTCAACGCCCTGCTGAGGAGCTGAGCATGCTGCCGGAATTGACCGACGCCGAAGCGCTGCGCTACAACCGCCAGATCGTGCTGCGCGGCTTTGACTTCGACGGCCAGGAGAAGCTGAAGGCCGCCCGCGTGCTGATCGCCGGGCTGGGCGGGCTGGGCTGCGCCGCCGCGCCATATCTGGCAGCGGCCGGCGTCGGCCATCTGGTGCTGGTGGATTTCGACACCGTCTCGCTCTCCAACCTGCAGCGCCAGATCCTGCACCGCGACGATCGCATCGGCCAGAGCAAGGTCGCTTCCGCCAAGCGGGAACTGAACGCCATCAACCCGCATATCCGCATCGACGCGATCGACTGCCGTTTGGAAGATGACGCGGTCGCGGCAGAGATCGCCGCCTGCGATCTGGTGCTGGACTGCACCGACAACGTGGCGGCGCGCGATGCCCTGAACCGCCTGTGCCACGCGCAGCAGAGGCCGCTGGTTTCCGGCGCGGCGATCCGCATGGAAGGCCAGCTCAGCGTGTTCACCTATCAGCCGGGCGAGCCCTGCTACCGCTGCCTGAGCCGGCTGTTCGGCGACAGCGCCCTCACCTGCGTCGAAGCGGGCGTGATGGCGCCGCTGGTCGGCACTATCGGCACCCTGCAGGCGATGGAGGCCATCAAGCTGCTGGCCGACTATGGTCAGCCGCTGCGCGGCAAGCTGTTGATGTTCGATGCGATGAGCATGCAGTTCCGCGAGATGAAACTGCCGAAGGATCCGCACTGCGAGGTGTGCGGCGGGGAATGACGAATAAAAAAGGGCGGGATAATTCCCGCCCTGATGCGTTGCCGCGAGGGTTAGACGATGCCCTGGCTGCGCAGATAGTCTTCGTAGTTGCCGGTAAAGTCGATCACCTTGTTCGGAGTGATTTCCAGAATGCGCGTCGCCAGCGAGCTGACGAACTCACGGTCGTGGGAGACGAAGATCAGCGTGCCTTCGTACATCTCCAGCGCCATGTTCAGCGATTCAATGGATTCCATATCCAGGTGGTTGGTCGGTTCGTCCATCACCAGAATATTCGGGCGCTGCATCATCAGCTTGCCGAACAACATGCGGCCCTTCTCACCGCCGGACAGCACCTTCACTTTCTTCTTGATGTCGTCCTGGCTGAACAGTAAACGGCCCAGCACGCTGCGCACCGCCTGCTCGTCGTCTTTTTCCTGCTTCCACTGGCTCATCCAGTCGAACACGGTCAGGGTATCGTCAAACTCGTATTCGTGATCCTGCGCGTAGTAACCGATACGGGCGTTTTCCGACCACTTCACGGTGCCGGTGTCCGGCTGCGCGTCGCCCACCAGCGTTTTCAACAGGGTGGTTTTACCGATGCCGTTGGCGCCCAGCACCGCAACCTTCTCACCCACTTCCACCATCAGGTTCAGCTTGCTGAACAGCGGGCCGTTGTCGAAGCCCTTGGTGAGCGCTTCCACTTCCAGCGCGTTACGGAACAGCTTCTTGTCCTGATCGAAACGGATGAACGGGTTCTGGCGGCTGGAGGCCTTCACTTCTTCCAGCTGGATCTTGTCGATCTGGCGGGCACGCGAGGTGGCCTGCTTGGATTTGGAGGCGTTGGCGCTGAAACGGCTGACGAACGATTGCAGCTCGTTGATCTGCGCCTTCTTCTTGGCGTTGTCGGCCAGCAGACGTTCACGCGCCTGGGTGGCGGCGGTCATGTATTCGTCGTAGTTGCCCGGATAAACGCGCAGTTCGCCGTAATCCAGATCCGCCATGTGGGTGCAGACCATGTTCAGGAAGTGACGGTCGTGCGAGATGATGATCATGGTGCTGTTGCGTTCGTTCAGCACCTGCTCCAGCCAGCGAATGGTATCGATGTCCAGGTTGTTGGTCGGTTCGTCGAGCAGCAGGATTTCCGGATCGGAGAACAGCGCCTGCGCCAGCAACACGCGCAGCTTCCAGCCCGGCGCGATTTCGCTCATCGGGCCATAGTGCTGTTCCACCGGAATGCCGACGCCAAGCAGCAGTTCGCCGGCGCGCGCTTCGGCGGTGTAACCGTCCATCTCGCCGTAGGCGACTTCCAGATCGGCCACTTTATAGCCGTCTTCTTCACTCATCTCCGCCATGGCGTAGATGCGGTCGCGCTCTTCCTTCACCGCCCACAGCTCGGTGTGGCCCATGATCACGGTGTCCAGCACGCTGTACTGTTCGAAGGCGAACTGATCCTGACGCAGTTTACCCAGGCGCTCGTTCGGATCGAGGAACACGTTGCCGCCAGTCGGCGCCAAATCGCCGCCGAGGATTTTCATAAAGGTGGACTTGCCGCAGCCGTTGGCGCCGATCAGGCCATAACGGTTGCCGCCGCCGAATTTAACAGAGATGTTTTCAAACAACGGCTTGCTGCCGAACTGCATGGTGATGTTGTTGGTGCTTAACACAGCGCTCGCTCTTTATACATAGGGAATGTGATTTGGCGCGCATTATGCCACAACGGGGTTAAGAGATCGCGGGAAGTTTTGGTGACATTTTGAGCGGTGACGACGGATGAGTCATAGTTGGGTTGAATAACACCGATAAAATTCACGGCGAGATTTCACGCAGCAAGCCGTACAATATTTGAAACCAATTCGCCAAATATATTAATTAAACTTAAAAATGACATTTATTCTCCTCAGAACTGCCCCAGGCACGAATAAATCGTATCTGTTCATCTTATGAAAATCATTAATACAGCCAACACGTCTCTATTTAATTCTAGTTTTTTCCGACTATCGCCACACATTCTGCTATACGCGACATTTTGTGACCGCCTTCTTAATTACCAAGGTTTTTTAGAGGATTAATGCGTTACAGCTCACTAAACCGACATGGCACATTCGTTCAGATAACAGGAAAAACCAAATAAAAACAATTAAATACAGGGAGATGTGAAAATCAAACCACCGTTATCGCGCTAACTACTCTCATATTGCATATGATTGTACATACAAGTATATGTAAACATGACGTTGCCGTTTTGTTGGCGTTTCGGGGCTCGGTTATCGCCGCCCCGGATAACGCCACCCCGGCCAGAAAATAATAACAACACACCGTCCACCTATCGCGAGAGACAACGATGAACACTGCTGAAAACGCATTGCCCAAAAGCCAAACGGCGCAGAAGGGCGCGGTAAATTACAAAGTCATTGTCGGCGCCAGCCTGGGCAACGGCCTGGAGATTTTCGACTTCACCGTCTACAGCTTCTTTGCCGCCATTATCGGCAAACTCTATTTTCCCAGCGACAGCGCCTACGGCTCCTTGTTGATGTCGGTGGCGGTGTTCGGCGTCGGCTTTATCATGCGCCCGCTGGGCAGCATGGTGCTGGGCGCCTATGCCGACCGGGTCGGCCGCAAGGCCGCCATGCTGATGACCATCGTGCTGATGGGCGTCGGCACCGCGCTGATCGCCTTCGCGCCCACCCATGCGCAAATCGGCGTTCTGGCGCCGGTGCTGATCGTGGTTGGCCGCCTGATTCAGGGGTTTGCCGCCGGCGGTGAAGTGGGCTCAGCGACTACGCTGCTGCTGGAGTCGGCCGGCGCCAATCAGCGCGGCTTTTTCGTCAGCTGGCAGGCGATAAGCCAGGGCATCAGCGCCCTGCTTGGCGCCTCTTTAGGCCTGGCGCTCACCTATTTTCTGCCGGAGCAGGCACTGTATGCCTGGGGCTGGCGCGTGCCGTTCATCATCGGTTTGTTGATCATTCCCGTCGGCATCTATATTCGCAAACATCTGGAAGAGACCTACAGTGGAGAGGCGCCGGCTCACGCGCGGCCGCCGCTGAATCCGGTATGGGATCTGGTGAGCAATCATGCCAAAGATCTGTTGCTGGGCGTATTGATCATCATGTCCGGCACCGTGATGGTCTACGTGGTGCTGCTGTATATGCCGACCTACATGATGCAGACCTATCACATCGCCGGCCCGACCGCCTACCTGTTCAGCTGTATCGCCTCTGTGGTACAGATCATCGCCGTCTATTGCGCAGGCCGTTACGTCGATCGGGTGCAGAACTACAAAAGGCCGCTGCTGTTCTCAATCTTTGCAGCACTGATCCTGATTTACCCGACCTTCTGGTTCCTCAGCGCCACGCAAACCCTGTGGCTGGCGATCGTTTTCCGCATCCTGCTGATCGGCGCGCTGGGCATCAACATGCTGGCCAGCACTATGCTGATCGTCTCGGCGCTGCCGCGCCACGTGCGCGCCACCGGCACCTCGATGATCTACGCCTTTGGCGTGACGCTGTTCGGCGGATCGGCGCAGTTGGTCGTCACCTGGCTGCTGGACGTCAGCGGCAATCCGATGGCGCCGGCGTGGTACGTCACCGGCATGTTGACCGTCAGCCTGATCGCCACTCTGCTGTTCCGCGAACGTCATAAAGAATAGCGCCTGCTGCCGGGCCGTGCGGCTATCGGCTGCCCGGCGCCGGCGTAATGCCCTGTTCCTGCAAGAGGGCGATAAACGCCTGCGCGGCGGCGCTGCGGTAAGCGCCTTTGCGCTGCAGCCATACCGCCTGCCGCACCGGCATGGCGTTGGCCAAAGCCACTTTTTTCAACTGCCGGTTCTCGCGCACAATGGCGGCCGGCAGCAGCGTGGCGAGCTGCCCGCGCCGCACGATCTCGACGATGGCGCCCAGCGCATTGGCCTCCACCGCCACCTGCGGCCGGAAACCCAGCTGCGTGCAGTAGCGATCGATAAACTGGCGCGTGGCGAAGTCGCCGCTCAGCAAGGCCAGCGGCAGATGTTGCCACTCCGCCAGCGTCAGCGGCCGGCGATGAGACGCCAAGGGATGATCGGCGCCGACCATCAGCTCCAGCGACTCATTGAACAACGGCGCAGCTTCCACCTCCGCCGACTGCGCCATCTCGAAGGCAATGCCCAGATCCAGCCTATCCTGCGCCAGCAGCGCCTCCATTCGCTCTTGCGCCATCTCTTCAATGCTCAGCGTAATCCCCGGATAGCGGCGGTAGAAGGCATCGACCGCCGGCCCCACCAGATAGGCGGTGAACGTGGGGGTCATCGCCAGCCGCAAATGGCCGCGCGCCAGCGTCGCCACGTCATGGATCGCCCGCGCGCCGGCATCCAGATCCTGCAGCGCCAAGCGCGCATAGCGCATCCACGCCTCACCGGCGTCGGTCAGGCGCACGGCTCTGCCGCTGCGATCGAACAGCGGCGCTCCCAATGTGTCTTCCAGCTGCTTGATCTGTTGCGACAGCGTCGGTTGCGACACGTGCAGCGCTTCGGCGGCGCGGGTGAAATTGCCCTGTTCGGCAACGGCCAGAAAATAACGGATGTGTCGCAGCAGCATAACGCCCCAGCTATTAGTAAAACCTATAGCTGGCATTATAAATGGGTCTTAGACCCTATAGCCAGAAGCGTTCATCATGCCGCCATCGCATAACGACACCCAATGGAGAAACGGATGAAAGAGGTGATTGAAGGCTTCCTGAAGTTCCAGCGCGAAGCCTTTGTTGAACGCACGGCGCTGTTTCAGCAGTTGGCGACCCGCCAAAACCCGCGCACCCTGTTTATCTCATGTTCCGACAGCCGCCTGGTGCCGGAGCTGGTCACCCAGCGCGAGCCGGGCGATCTGTTCGTGATCCGCAATGCCGGCAACATCGTGCCTTCTTTCGGCCCCGAACCCGGCGGGGTTACCGCCTCGGTCGAGTACGCCGTCGCCGCGCTGGGCGTGGAAGATATCGTGATCTGCGGCCATTCCGACTGCGGCGCAATGACCGCCATCGCCACCTGCCAGTGTCTGGATCACCTGCCCACGGTCGCCGGCTGGCTGCGTTACGCCGATTCCGCGAAGGCGGTCAATCAGGCTTATCCGCACGCTTCCAAAGAGGCGCGGGTCGCATCGATGGTGCGCGAAAACGTCATCGCCCAGCTCAACAACATCAAAACGCACCCTTCCGTCGCCCTGGCGCTGGATCAGGGACGCCTGACGCTGCACGGTTGGGTCTATGACATCGCCAGCGGCGCTATCGACGCGCTGGACGGCGAAACCCGCCGCTTCGTGCCGCTCGCCACCCATCCCGAGGTGACCGCCACTCCGGCGATCGCCCGTTTTTAAGCCAACAAAAGGAGCTAACATGACACACTCTCTGCACAACGCCGCCCCGCGCGCAGCGCTCACCGACATCATCATGGCCGCCAAGATCCGCCATAACCTGACTTTCGACGCGCTGGCGGAGGGCACCGGACTCAGCCTGGCGTTCGTCACCGCCGCGCTGCTGGGGCAGCATGCGCTGCCGGAACAAGCGGCACGCACCGTGGCGGCCAAGCTCGGGCTGGACGAAGAGGCGGTACAGCTGCTGCAAACCATCCCGCTACGCGGCAGCATTCCCGGCGGCGTGCCGACCGATCCGACCATTTATCGCTTCTATGAAATGCTGCAGGTTTACGGCTCCACGCTGAAAGCGCTGGTGCACGAGCAGTTCGGCGACGGCATCATCAGCGCCATCAACTTCAAGCTGGATATCAAGAAGGTGGCCGATCCGGAAGGCGGCGAACGCGCGGTGATCACCCTGGACGGCAAATACCTGCCGACCAAGCCTTTCTAATCTACTTCCGCGCCATCGCCTTCCAGGCCGCGCTGCCGTGCGCGGAAGTCGCCTTCTACAACGCGTTTAACGCCAAAGCCTAACCCTATTGCCGGCGCCGTCATGGCGCCGGTTTTCAGTCCTGTTCGCCATAACGCAAGACTGTCATCCCTTCCTCTTCCGCCGGGGGAACAAAGTACTGCGCCAGGCGCTCAAACTCCGCTTCGCTCAGTGTAAACGGGTGCTCGCCGCGCGCGTTTCTCAGCGTTATCCGGCTCAGGCACTGCGCATGGCTGACGTCGAGAAAATGCAGGCAGTGCGCGACGCCGGCTTCCTCCGCCAACGCTTTGGCCCAGCGCCGCCTGTCCGGCGTATTCATCGGGAAATCGAGCGCCACGGACCAGCCGCCGCGCAGCAGCTGAACGAGGTGCCCGCCCAGCGCCCGCCGCAACCGGTCGGAACAGCGCGCATAGTCTTGCAGGCTGGTCATCTCCTGCTCATACAGCGTCGCCAGCCACGCATCTTCGACCAGCAACAGCGTTTGCGGTTGCTGCGCCAAACGCTGCGCCAGCGTCGATTTGCCTGCGCCGGCCTTGCCACATATCAGGTGTAAAACTGCAGGGTAGGTTTTCATGACGTTCTCCGGTCGTTGCCGGAAGGGGATAAAAAAACCCGCCTGCCGGCGGGTTTTTATTGGCGACACACGCGCTATCCCACCCTTTGGAGAAGGGTGATAATAATTTGCGCGAATGGGCGGTAGGATTTTTTCATAGCTAATGAATATGACAACCGTGCGCCGTTGTCAATTCGCCGTCATCAATCCCTGTTCTCGCACAAATTCGGTGAATAAACTCACTTTCTGCTGCACATGCCGGCGCGTCGGGTAAACCGCGAAAACCTGATGCACGTCGGCAATCTGTTCAGGGAACAGCCGCACCAGCCTGCCGGCGGCGATTTCGGGATCCGCCACGAACGACGGCAGCGAACCGATGCCCAGTCCCGCCACCAGCATATCCCGCAGCATCAGGCTGTTGTTGGCGATCAACCGGGGAGTGAACGTCACGCTCAGGCTCTCCTCGCCGGCGGTGAACTGCCACTGCCCCGGCCTTTCCGCCAGGGAATAGGCCAGACAGCTGTGTCGCTGCAATTCATTCGGCGTTTGCGGCACGCCGTGCTGCGCCAAATAGCCGGGCGCGGCGCAAATTCGCTGGTGCACTTCACCCAGCGCCCGGGCGCTGAGGGAAGAATCCGGCAGCCGTCGGCGAATGCGCAAGGAAATATCGAAACCGGCCGCCACCACGTCCAATACCCTGTCGTCCAACGTCAGCTCTACCTGCAGCTGCGGGTAACGTTGCATAAACGGCGGCAGCAGTGGCGACAACACCGTCAGGCCGAACGAAAGCGGCGCATTGACCCGCAGCGTGCCGGAGACCTGCTGCGCGCTGGCGGCAACCGTCTGCTCCAGCGCGTCGAACTCGCCGAGCAACCGACAGGCTTCCTGGTAATAGAGCTGCCCGGCTTCGGTCAGGCTCATGCTACGGGTAGTGCGCACCAGCAACAGCGTCCCCAACCGGTTTTCCAACTGCTTAATCTGCTTGCTCAACGCCGCCGGCGTGATCGCCAGATCCTCCGCCGCCTTATAAAAACTGTTGCGCTCAACCACGCGACGAAAGGCGCGCATCGTCAGTAGCACGTCCATATTATGTCCTGATGGTTAATTATAAATTCAATAAAACACAGATTATTAACTTCAACAACCTCAGTAGACTTTATTCAACCGCCTCCCTGAGTGAGAGGTGAATTTAATCTACTGATAATCATGGAGTTAATAATGAAAAAGACCCTGTTCGCCCTGATGCTCGGCCTGAGCGCCGCCGCCGCCCCCGTCGCCGCGCTGGCGCAATCCCCCGCCGCCGACAGCCGCCAGGCGGGTTATGTGCAGCCGCTGACCGCCGAGAACAGCCTGTTGCTGTTGGTCGATCTGCAGGACATGTTCGGCATGACCATTTCCTCTATCGATCAAACCAACCTGGTCAATAACGCCGCCGGCATCGCCAAGGCCGCCAAGGTGTTCAACGTGCCGACCATTCTGGCCTCGGCCAACGCCAAAAGCTTCGCCGGGCCGGTATTCCAGCAGGTGACGCAGGCACGCCCGGACCTACAGGTGTACGATCGCACCGCCATCAACGTCTGGCAGGACCGGCGCGTGGTGGATCTGATCAAACAATCCGGACGCAAGAAAATCATCATCGGCGGGCTGTGGACCGCCAGCTGCGTGATGCTGCCGGCGCTGTCCGCCCTGGGCGAGGGTTATGAGGTTTATATCCTGTCGGACGTCACCGGCGACATTACGCCAGACAGCCAAAACAACGCCATGCAGCGTCTGGTACAGGCGGGCGCCACGCCCATCAACTGGGTGGCGTTGATGCTGGAATGGCAGCAGGACTGGAGCCGCAAAGCCACGGCGGGAGGCGTATTGCAGATCGCCCGCGACCACGGCGCCGCCTGGGGGATGGGCGCCAGCTACGCCGGGGCAATGAAGGTGGGCAGCGAAGCGAAATAACGGACGAAAGCCCGCCGCCGGCGGGCTTTCTTCAGGTGCGGTGATAGCAACGGCTATCTTGCGGCGCCTGGTCGCGTCTCTCCAGCCCGTAGTCCCGCACCACCTCCGCCACCCGCAGCCGATAGTGCGCCAGCACCTCGCCACGGCCGCGCGCCTGCGCCGCCCGGTGCTGCTCGAGATTGCGCCACTGCTGCACCGCCGCCTCGTCGCGCCAGAAGGAGAGCGACAGCAGGCGCGCAGGATCGGCCAGGCTTTGAAAGCGCTCGATGGAGATGAATCCGTCGATCTGCGCCAGCAGCGGCTTCAGCTCCGCCGCCAACGCCAGATAGGTATCGCGCTGCCCGTCGGCGGCCTGCAGTTCAAAAATCACGGCGATCATTATCGTCTCCTCTCAACGGTAAAATTCAGGTACGCGCGCATTGATTGTAGGAAGGGCGCCACCGCACCGATTCCAACGCCCGCTCATCAATATCCAGCGAACACAGACGCACAGCACCAGAATGCGACAGCCACAGGTTAGCAATGGACGCGCAGTCATACTTCGTCTAACCTCGAAGTATGCATAACATCGACCTAGAAGATCGTTTGGCGGCGCTGAGCGCCGCCATCGCCGACCGCACCCGGGCGCGCATGCTGTGCCTGTTGATGGATGGGCGCGCCTACACCGCCACCGAGCTCAGCGCGGCGGTCGAGGTCGCCCCGTCCACCGCCAGCGCACATCTGGCGAAACTGCTGGAGCAGCGGCTGATCGCCTGCGTCAAACAGGGGCGCTACCGCTATTTTCGGCTGGCCGGTCAGCCGGTGGCCGAGGCGCTGGAAGGCCTGATGGCGCTGGCGGGCGTACCGCGCCCGTCGGTGAAAAGCAGCACGCCCACCACGCTGCAATATGCCCGCACCTGCTACGACCATATGGCGGGCGAGGTGGCGGTGAAGCTGCACGATCGGCTGCATGCGCTGAATTGGCTGACCGGTGAGGAAGACTACCGGTTAAGCGACGCCGGTCAGGCCGCGCTGGCGCGGCTGGGCGTCGATTGCTCCCCCGCCCCCACCCGCCGCCGCTTCGCCTGCGGCTGCCTGGACTGGAGCGAACGCCGCTCTCACCTCGGCGGCGCGCTGGGCGCCGCACTGTTGGCCGCCTTTATCCACCGCGGCTGGATCGTCCGCCGGCTCGACAGCCGCGAGTTGCAGCTGACCCCTGCCGGTAAAAAAGCGCTGGCAGCACATTTTGAACTCACGGTGTAACCCGGCGGCGGGGTAGTTTTACTGCAATACTCAAGGGGTACGCTTAGGCCACCCCGCCAACCCGAGGAGTTTCCATGCTCGATTCCACCCAATTCCCGATCGTCAAACGCTGGCCGGCTCAGCATCCTGAAAGGCTGCAGCTCTATTCCCTGCCGACGCCGAACGGCGTCAAAGTGTCCATCATGCTGGAAGAGATCGGCCTGCCCTATGAGGCGCACCTGATCGACATCGGCAACAACGAAACCTGGACGCCGGAATTCCTGGCGCTGAACCCGAACGGCAAGATCCCGGCGATCATCGATCCCGACGGCCCCGGCGGCCGGCCGCTGCCGCTGTTCGAATCCGGCGCCATTCTGCTCTACCTGGCGGAAAAGAGCGGCCGTTTCCTGCCGCAGGATCCGGCGCAGCGTTACGAAACCATTCAGTGGGTGTTCTTCCAGATGGCCGCCGTCGGCCCGATGTTCGGCCAGCTCGGTTTCTTCCACAAATTCGCCGGGCGCGAGTATGAAGATAAGCGGCCGCTGGAGCGCTACAAAAACGAATCGAAACGCTTGCTCGGCGTGCTGGAAACGCGCCTGGAAGGCCGCGACTGGATCATGGGCGCGGACTACACCATCGCCGATATCTCGCTGCTGGGCTGGGTGCGCAACCTGATCGGCTTCTATGAGGCGCGCGAACTGGTAGAGTTCGACAGTTTCCCCCGCGTCGCGCAGTGGCTGGAGCGCGGTCTGGCGCGGCCGGCGGTGCAGCGTGGGCTCACTATACCGGCGCGCGCGGCCTGATCGTCAAACGGGATGGCCGCCGGGCCGTCCCGCATTCCGCTGTCATAAAATTGTCATCCCTCTGCTCTACTCTCCTTACGTAACAATTTGATGTTATTTACATTGTTGTATTACGACAAGGAGCTTGCCCCATGCAACCTGCTGTATCCCTGATCGCCGGCGCCGTGCTGTCCGCCCTGCTCTGTTCCTCCGCCATCGCGGCGGAAACCTCGGCCAATGCCGATGGCCTGACCGAACGCGCCGCGCGCGGCACCCTCACCGAACCGGGCGGCGCCCGTCGTCTGGCCGGCGATCAGACCGCCGCGCTGAAGGCGTCGCTGTCGGACAAAACGGTGAAAAACGTGATCCTGCTGATTGGCGACGGCATGGGGGATTCCGAGATCACCGCCGCGCGTAACTATGCCGAGGGCGCAGGCGGTTACTTCAAGGGCATCGACGCCCTGCCGCTGACCGGGCAATACACCCACTACTCGCTGGACAAGAAAACCCACAAACCGGATTACGTGACCGACTCCGCCGCTTCCGCCACCGCCTGGGCCACCGGGGTGAAAACCTATAACGGCGCGCTCGGCGTGGACGTGAACGGCAAAGACCAGCCGACGCTGCTGGAGATCGCCAAGGCGGCCGGCAAGGCCACCGGCAACGTCTCCACCGCCGAACTGCAGGACGCCACACCGGCGGCGCTGGTGTCGCACGTTACCTCGCGCAAATGCTACGGCCCGGAGGAAACCAGCGAGAAATGCGCCGCTAACGCGCTGGAAAACGGCGGCCGCGGTTCCATCACCGAGCAGTTGCTGAAAACCCGTGCCGACGTCACGCTGGGCGGCGGCGCGAAATCCTTCAACCAACTGGCGAAAAGCGGCGAATGGCAAGGAAAATCGCTGAAAGATCAAGCGGCGGCGCAAGGTTATCAGTGGGTGAGCAACGCGGATGAACTGCAGGCCGTTACCCTGGCCAATCAGCAAAAACCGCTGCTGGGCCTGTTCGCCGACGGCAACATGCCGGTGCGCTGGCTGGGGCCGAAAGCCAGCTATCACGGCAACCTCGACAAGCCGGCGGTAACTTGCGAAAACAACCCGGCGCGCACCGCGGCCACGCCAACGCTGGCGGCGATGACCGAAAAAGCGATCGCGCTGCTGAAAGACAACCCGAACGGCTTTTTCCTGCAGGTAGAGGGCGCGTCGATCGATAAGCAGGATCACGCCGCCAACCCGTGCGGGCAGATTGGTGAGACCGTCGATCTGGACGAGGCGGTGCAAAAAGCGCTGGCCTTCGCCCGCGCCGACGGCAACACGCTGGTGATCGTCACCGCCGACCACGCGCACTCCAGCCAGATCGTCGCCGCCGACGCCAAAGCGCCGGGCCTGACCCAGACACTGACCACCAAAGACGGCGCGCCGATGACCCTCAGCTACGGCAACTCGGAAGAGGAATCGCAGGGGCACACCGGCACCCAGCTGCGCGTCGCGGCCTACGGCCCGCACGCCGCCAACGTGGTGGGGTTGACCGATCAGACCGATCTGTTCTTCACCATGCGCGATGCGATGGGCATCAAGTAACCGCCTTATGAATCCTGGCCGCCCGCAACGGCGGCCGTTTATTATTGGTTACCGATGCGTATTTGCAATTTAACCGCAATTATTGTGTGATAACGAAATAACGTTTAATTACGCGACAATTAACCCCTGAAAATAACGCGGTTATATGGCCTTACTCCCCTCTCTGTTTATTCCTGCGACAACAACCGGCCTATTTTTGCTTATATTCATTTTTTTTAGTTACAAAAGTAGTTTTTAACATTCTCGCAAACAATAATACCCCGCCAGTAACGTGAACCGATCAATTTGCATCCGGACGGCCTGCAATAGTTCACTTTTCGTTAAAAACCCTATTAACAAAAAGGCATTATCGCTGCCTATCGGCTCACGCCGGGCGGTCGGCTTCACTATTTTCCAGGGTAACTCCCGCTAAATTCTTTCACCTGCAATGAGTAGAATTTACACACAAGAGATTTAATTCAATGAGAAAATTACTCGTCCTGATTTTCAGTCTCAGCCTGTTTAGCGTTACGCAGCAGGCAGCGGCTGAAGAGAAGAATAAAACCGTCGACGTGGTGTTGATCGGCGGCGGCATCATGAGCGCCACCTTGGGCACCTATCTGCATGAGCTGGAGCCGACCTGGACCATCGACATGTACGAGCGCATGAACGGCGTGGCGGAAGAGAGCTCCAACGGCTGGAACAACGCCGGCACCGGCCACTCCGCCTTCAGCGAAATGAACTACACGCCGGAAAAAGCCGATGGCACCATCGACATCAGCAAGGCGGTGAAGGTCAACGAGTCTTTCGAAATCTCTCGCCAGTTCTGGTCTTATCAGGTGAAAAACAATGTCCTGAAAGATCCGAAATCCTTCATTAACAGCGTGCCGCACATGAGCTTCGTGTGGGGTGACGACAACGTCAACTTCCTGCGTAAACGCTACGCGGCGCTGCAGCACAGCACCCTGTTCCGCGGCATGGAATACTCCGAAGATCCTGCGCAAATCAAACAGTGGGCGCCGCTGGTGATGAACGGCCGCGATCCGGCGCAGAAAATCGCCGCGACCCGCATGCCGCTGGGTACCGACGTCAACTTCGGCGTGATCACCCATCAGCTGGTTGACGCGCTGAGCACCAGCGACAAGTTCAAGCTGAACCTGAGCCACGAAGTGCGCGACATCAAGCGCAACGCCGATCAGACCTGGAGCGTGACCGTTGCCGATCTGAACCGCGACGGTAAAGAAACCACCGTTAACGCCAAGTTCGTGTTCATCGGCGCAGGCGGCGCCTCCCTGACCCTGCTGCAGAAATCCGGCATCCCTGAAGCCGACGGCTATGGCGGCTTCCCGGTCGGCGGCCAGTTCCTGGTCACCACCAACCCGGCGATCGCCAACCAGCACCTGGCCAAAGTGTATGGCCTGGCCAGCGTAGGTTCGCCGCCGATGTCCGTGCCGCACCTGGATACCCGCATGCTGGACGGCAAGCGCGTACTGCTGTTCGGGCCATTCGCCACCTTCTCCAGCAAGTTCCTGAAGAACGGTTCGCTGTTCGATCTGCTGCACTCGCTGAGCACCTCGAACCTGATGCCGATGACCCACGTCGGTCTGGATAACTTCGATCTGGTGAAATACCTGGTCGGCCAGCTGATGATGAACGACGACGATCGCTTCGCCGCGCTGAAAGAGTACTTCCCGGACGCCAAGCAGGAAGACTGGAAGCTGTGGACCGCAGGCCAGCGCGTGCAGATCATCAAGAAAGACGCGGATAAAGGCGGCGTGCTGCAGTTCGGCACCGAAGTCGTCAGCTCTGAAGACGGCAGCATCGCCGCTCTGCTGGGCGCGTCACCGGGTGCTTCCACCGCTGCGCCAATCATGCTGCACCTGATGGAAACCGTGTTCAAAGACAAAGTGGCGACGCCGGAATGGCAGAGCAAACTGAAAGAGATCATCCCGTCTTACGGCCACAAGCTGAACGGCGATATCGAGATGACCAACAAGATCCGCGGCTACACCAGCAGCGTGCTGGGTCTGAACTACATTGAAGTGAAACCGGAAACCAACTGATTTTCCACTCGTTTCCTGCTGGAAAGGCCGCTTTATGCGGCCTTTCTTTTATCCCCCTGCGATTCAAAGAGCATTTTTGGTCACCTTTTCCCCCCGGTTTACCCTTGCGTAACGGCGCACTCGCGCCTATTATCAAAGTATATTCTTGGATAATTAAGCTAAGTCACTGTGACCTGAATGTCGTTTTTGCGGGAGAACTAAAACCATGGATCGCGTCAATATCATTCACGATTTACTAGACTGGATTGAAACTCATCTGGACCAGCCGCTGCTGCTGGATAACGTCGCCGCCAAGTCGGGCTACTCCAAATGGCACCTGCAGCGCATGTTCCGCAGCACCACCGGCCACGCGCTCGGCAGCTATATCCGCGAGCGGCGCCTGTCGCAGGCGGCGCAGGCGCTGCGCTCCACCCCGCGTCCGATCCTGGATATCGCCCTGCAATACCATTTCGATTCTCAGCCTTCGTTCTCACGCGCCTTCAAGAAACAGTTCGGCAAAACCCCGGCGGTGTATCGCCGCACCACCCGCTGGGACGTGGCGGAATGGCCGGCGCAGCCGGTGGAAGTGGAGGCCGAGCCACGCCACGATGCCCCCACGCTGCCTCGTTGGTATGCAGGCAAACCGCCGGAAGGCGTTTGCACCACCTGGATGGGGCTGCGCTGATAAACGCGGCATAACACGTAAAAAGGGTTCAGTTCTCGCGAACTGAACCCTTTTTAATTGAAGCGACACCGGATTATTTGAAGGTGACGTCAATATTCGCCGATGCGCTGAACGGCCCCACTTTCGGGTTGGTGCTCAACCATTTCAGGCTGGCCATGAAGTTCTTTTCAACGATGGTGCCGTTAACCAGGCCCAGATCGACCGGGCTGTTCATCATGATCGGCGTATTCGGCGTCGCCGCCTGCGAGATCAAAATACCGAAGCCGCTGTCGCTGGTCGGCAGGATCACGCTGTTATCCTGCAGCGGATAAGTACTGCTGAAGCTGGCCTGCAACGTCTCCCCCTGGCAGTCCTGCCCGGTCGTCGGATCGGACATATTGGCGGCAACCGAGAACGGCACCTGTTTCTCGATTTTGCCCACTACCGCATTCTGACGCGGGATAGTGCCAAAATTAACCGTCGAACCGTTGTTGGCCACCACGGTGATTTTCGGGTTGCAGGAAATAAACTGAATGTTGCCCAGCCCGGAAATATAGGCGTTAAAGTTGCTGTTCGGCGTGCCGTTCAAGCCGCCGACGCCATCAACCTGAAATACCGAGTACGAGTTGTTGTCGTTAATCTTGCCGCCAGCCGGAGGCGCCTTGCCGGTTGCTTTAATATAGATAGCGTAAGACACGGTTACCGTCAGCGATCTGGCCGGAGACAGACAACGGCTGCCTGAACGGCGGCATTCCGTTCCTGGCCCCACATCCTGACGTGCGCCTTTCGTTGGTTTGACATCAATCCCCTGATAAGTGACACCCACTTCGATCGAGTTATGGATCTGACTCATCCGGGACTGAGGATCCCAGTACAGGTAGGCATTTTCCCCTTTCGGGTTGTTCCAGTCATCCGTACATTGGAAAGTCGAGGTAAAGGTCTGCGAACGCCACAGCAATGCGCCCGGCGCGGTATTGGCGGTCGATACCTTGATGGCTTTATCCAGCACGATGTCCTGGCGAATGCTGCCGTTCTGCTTACAGGACAACGCATAGCTGCTCTGCGAAAACGTGCCCAGCGTGACCAGCAGCCCAGCCGCCAACCCGAGATTCTTATGCTTTAATAAAGAAGACATATCCTTTCCTTTTACGGTTTTCCGCAGGTCAGCGAAAGTTCCTGATAACCCATCAGCTGTTCGGTCGCCGCTTTCAATTCCGGCACCACCAGTGAGCAGCTTTCGCCCGCGTCGTTGCCCCATTTCACCAGCAGGCGATCCCCTGCGGAAGCCCCTGAAATATAAATATCGCCGTTGGTACCGACAGTACCGTTGTTCTTGCCGTCCGCACTGAAGACGTTGGCGCCAATCGGCGGTACGCTGCCGTCGGCCATTTTGCTGTGTACCAACAGGCTTTGGCCCGTGTGCGTTTCAAACTTCACGCGGGTAATTGCGCCGTAAGTCGGCACCACGTCTCTCGCCGCCATCGGGATATCCAGGCCGTTGCCGATATCTTCGGTGCGCAGCGCCACGCGGTTATGGCGGTATGGCGATGCAGAGGTCATCACCGCGTAACCGAAGCGGTCGATGGCGACACCCGGTTGGTTTTCGATACGAACGCCCTTGGCGTCTTTCGCTTCCACCAGCACAAACGTATTCTGCAGCGGTTGGGTCAGCGTCACGCCGCCGGAGTGTGCGACGATGCCGCCCGCCACGCCCAACGAAGACTGCTGATAATCTTTGCTGTAGCTATAACCGGCATTGATGGTCCCCATGCTGCCCTGATAACCGACGTTGGCCGAGCTGGTTTGGCCCGAATAACGATCATGACCGCTTTGCACCGCATAGTTCAAGCGGTTGTCATCCAGCGCGGTGCCACTCAGGCCGGCGCTGTAGGTATTGCCGCTCTGCTTGCTGTGACCGGCGTTGAAGCTGGCGGTCATGTCCGACGAATCCTTGCTGAAGAAGCTGAACGGAATCGACACGGTCAGGTTGACGCTGCGGTCTTTATAGCCGTAGTTGCTGCGGCTGTCCTGATAAAAGACGCCATAGCTGATATTTTTATAGCTGCTGTTGAAACCGGTTTGTACGGTGCGATCTTCACCGGATCCGCCCCAGTAAGACTGGTTGCTGAGGTTGGCGTACAGCGTAGAATTACCGGCGATGCGCTGGTTGACAGACAGCTCAACGCGCTGGCGTTTGTTGTTGAAACGGCTGGTATAATAGCTGCGACGGCGAGATTCCGCCCAGTCCGGCACGCCCAGGTTGCGATCGTTTTGATCGTAGTAATCGTTACGGTAATAACCGTTCTCATAACGTTCGCGCTCGGCAACCGCATCGGAGAAATCATAATATCCGGAGGTCGAGTAACGGTAACCGGCAATGCGGAATTCCGTCCCCCAGTCGTTGAGCGACTTGGAATACAGGAAGCGGAAACTCTCCCCTTGTTTGTCATCGCCGTTCACCAGGTTGGTGTCGGAATAGGACATATCAAAGGAGACGGCCCCCCAGTTCCCCAGGTTTTTACCGAGGCCCACGACCGCTGAACGATAGTTTTCCGCCACCAGCACGCCGCCGTAAGGCGTGATGTCATACGCCATGCCGTGCGACAAGGTGCCCTGCACAAATTTAGGCTGATAGCGGCTGGTGCCGTCGTGGTATTTACCGGCGGTCAGCTGATAGTTCCAAATCCCTTCGCGCAGCATGTTCGGCACCGAGGAGAATGGCACAACGAAAGAGGTTCTCGAGCCGTTGGCTTCGATGACCGTCACGTCCAGGTTACCGCTCAGGGTGCTTGGGAAAATGTCCGTCAGCGCAAACGGCCCTGGCGGAACGTTGGTGCTGTAAATGGTATAGCCGTTCTGACGCACCTCAACGCGCGCGTTGGTCGTCGCCACGCCGCGCACCACCGGCGCATAGCCGCGCTGGCTTTCCGGCAGCATGTCGTCGGCGCTGGACATCTGCACACCGCGGAACTGGATGCTGTCGAAAACGTTGTTGTTGGTGTTGGTCTGGCCGATCACCAGACGGCTGCGCAGAGAAACGATATCCGTTTCCGCCCAGCTGGAAATGTTCTTCCAGTGCGTGCCGGCACCCGACTGCTGGTTCAGCGTCGAGTTGTTGCGCAGGCGCCAATCGCCAATATTGAGGCCATTGTTAAGGCTCAGGAAGTAATAGTCAGAAGTCTTGTCGTTCTGGTTGTTGCCGTAGCGGTTATGGGTGCCGCTAAAGTTATAGTTTACAAAGCCGGCGTTGATGCCGCGATCGTAAACTTTCGGCGAAATGGCGCCTTGCGGGCGCGGGATCAGAAACACCTGCGGCACTTCCAGATCCATACGCTGTACGGCAGCGTCATAGCTCAGCTTGGCACCGGAGATCTGTTGCGGCAATGCGTAGCATTGCTCGGCACCGGCGGTGGTCAGATCGCCGGGCAGCTTTACGCCGTAATCCTGGTAGTCCACAGCCGTCAGGCACGGCGCTACCGGGGAGTCTTTGGATTCTTTCTTGAACTCTATCTCGCGGTGATCGACACGCTGTCCGTTGAGATAGATATCAAACGGGTATTTACCCGGCAAAATATCGTCTCCGCTGGCCAGCGCCGCCACCTGAGCAATATTGTCATCACCATGGATGAAGGAGGTGTTGAACTGCTCCTCCGCCATGGCCATATGCGAGAATGAAAATGGCACGGCAGAAAAATAAATTACACCATTAATCAGCTTAACCAAACGTTTTGGCGCGAGGGTTGTTATTCTTTTGTGTGCCATTTCTTTCATTCCTTGAAGTGCTTCAATCAATTCAGTGCGACGTTTTTAATCTCGGTGTGACCGCCATAGTCGTTGATATAGGTAAACGACATGTTGTTGGCTGATTGCGCGCCCTGAGGCAAAGAGATGCGCAGGCTGTCGTGTGGCTTGACCATGTCGGCGTTCACTTTCCAGCTCTTGCCGCCGCTCTTCAGGTTCAACACGCCGAGAGTGACGAACAACGGGCCATCGTTAGTCACGACCAAATTGCCGCCCTGGCGCTTCCACTTCAGCGCTTCCGCCTGCTGTTGCAGGTTGGTTTTCAACGAATCCGGGCGGTAGAACAGTTTGATACGGGTACGGATCGCCACCTGCAGCACGTTATCTTGCTTAGGCGTTGGCGGAATTTCCTGTACGTTGACCCAGAGCAGAGATTCTCTGTCCTGCGGCAAACCGCTGCCGGAATAGATAAAACGCAAAATGGCGTCTTTCTTGGCAGCCAGCTTCAAAATGGGTGGCGTCACCACGATCGGCAAATTCTTGGGCATCTGGCTTGCATCGCCAGTATCCAGCCAGGTTTGCACCATGTAGGTATCGTCGCTGTCATTGCTGATTGAGAGCGATGCGGATTTACTTGCACTGTTATAGATGACACGCGTCGCATCAACCTGGATGCCGGCGAAGGCATTAACAGAGAATGCGAATAAAATACCAGTCAGAATTTTTTTCATCGGAATGTCTCAACTCTCAAAATTTAGCCATCCATGGCCAATAACTCTATCTATCCTGCCAGCGAATTATTTGTATTCGATGGTGAAGGTAGCGTTAGAGTTTGCCTGACCGGCAGTTACCAGATCCTGGAAGGATTTGTAACGAGCGCGCAGGTTGAAAGTCGCAGCGCCTGGGTTATCGCCATCAGCGGCAACAGTAACGGTAGCTGGGGTAGCCACTTCCTGAGAGATAGGCAGAGTAGAGCCGTTGTTGTCCAGAATTTCAACGCCAACGCCAGTCGCGCCGCCAGTTACAGCCAACAGCTCTGGGTGGCCGGCTGGAGTGTTACCGTCGAAACGCAGGGTGTAGTTACCCGCTTCACATTTCTCCAGGCTGATATCGAAAGCTTTAGCACCGCTGGTAGAACCGGCAGTTGGGAAAGCGGTAGTAGGATATTTACCCAGGTAAACTTCTTTATTCTGGTCTTTATCAACAACTTTACAGGTGGACTGTACAATTTCACCGGTGAATTTAACGTTGCCGTTTGCTGCCATTGCGTTGGAAGCAGTTGCAGACAATACCAGGGCAGCCAAAGGCAATAATACTTTTTTCATTTCCAGCTCCATAGAACAATAAAATAATCGATTCAGTGGCGGGCTTATATATATTGCCGCCACTGAGCATACACTCAGCGATAGCACTCCCTTGCTGAAAAGGAGCGTTGCCTCGATGAACTCATTGCCGGACGAAATATAGACTAAGCATATTCTTAATGTTAAATCGTTTAAAACATTCATAAGGCCCCTATTGATAGGAATAAACTATCGGCGAATACCTATCGATCGATGTTGACGATTCATATGAATAGGAATAATCTGTGTTTGGGAAAGCTGCAGAGTTCAAGATTTTGCATTAAGGCCTGAAAATCAGAATATTATCCCGAATATTTACATTTAGTAACAGATTGCGACATTTGGACTTTGGCACGAATTACGCGTTAAATGGTCTGTCGACACGCTTCGGCCATTCTGGCGCTTTAAATAAGAAATTTACCAATAAACCTGGAGTAACTTTCTTTTTAATCATTTAAAATCAACAAGTTAAATATCAATCCAAGGATTGGGAAATGAGCGGTTCTTTCAGAGAGAAAAATAACGGCATTAATTATGTTTTTCAGCCAATGTTCGCGAAATCGGGACAATTGCTGGCCGTTGAATGTCTGTCTCGCTTTACGTTTAATAGCGAATACGCTCATTTTTCTCCTGAACAGTTCTTTCGCCACGCCGATAGCGCCACCCGGATTGAGATTTTGATGGATCAGATCAATCTGATCGATAAATACAAACACTGGTTTCATGAAAACCAAGTGATAGCCACTTTGAATGTTGACGATTATTCTCTGCAATCGCTGGCGAATACTCACTTTGCCGAAAGAATTAATGCCATGCGCTGTATTCATTTCGAGATCAGCGAGAATTCAACCCGGCTGGTGAAAGATCGCGTGCACGGCGATCCGTCATTGAATAGTTATTCATTTTGGCTCGATGATTTTGGTTCTGGCTATGCGGGTTTTTCCGCGTTGTACAACAGCCAGTTCCGCTTCGTTAAGCTCGACCGTTTTCTGCTCTGGGACTTCATGAAAAAGTCCGGCGGCGAGGGCTTGATGCGCGCATTACTGCGCTTCTTTTACCTTAATCATTACAAGGTAATTATCGAAGGAGTTGAAACTCCCGAACACAAGAAATGGCTGGATGAAATGCCATATTACGCACTGCAGGGAAAGCTGTGGAAGGAATCCAGCATCAAGGATTTGAACTCGCTTCTTACAGCTGAATACTTTTAACTCGGTATTGGTGTTTGCCCTATGTCTAAAAACAACGTTCTTGTGATTAGTGAGTGTAAGTACAGCTATGTTGGCCTGTCGGTGCTGCTGAAGAAACACTACGGCGCGTACGATATCCGCCTGTTTTCCGATTTCATGCACGGCGGCGCCAAAGCAGAGAAGATCACCAAGCACGATATCGCGCTGATTTTCACCTCGCAAAACCTGGAGCAGAGCGTTAACGTGATCGAAAGCCTGGTGTCCCTGCACCAGCAGTACAACAGCAAAACGCGCCTGTTGGTGTTCTACGACGACGAGCGCGTGGTGAAACTGCTGTCGATCCTGGGAATTTCCGTTGAGTTGGTCTCTACCCGCATTCCGCTTTATTCGCTGCAGGAAAAAATCCAGCGGCTGTTGGAAAGCAAAGAACCGGGCGGCATCAGAGTGCAGAAAACCCGCGAGCTCAGCCCGGCGGAAAGCGACGTGATCTTCAATCTGCTGCGCGGCGACAGCCTGCTGCACATTGCGGAAAAGCGCGGCACGCACCCGAAAACCATCTTCTCGCAAAAATACAGCGCGATGAAAAAGCTGCGGCTGCGCAGCATGAGCACCATCTTCGTCGCCGGCAAATAAACATCCTGGCTTGTTGCGCGGTACGCCGCGCGGCAACCCGTCTCCCCTGCCGCCAAGTTAAATTAATGTAACAACCGGCGACAAAGCAGCAACAGACACACAACATCTCCTCCTGTTGGCTACGATTCGCACACGGATTATCCGTGAGTCATGTCGTGTGGATTAAAATAAACATCAGGAGATGTTATGAAGTCGTCCTTATTCAGCCGCTATACCTGCTTTGTGCTGAGCATCTTGCTCACCCTGGCTTTCTTGATCATGATGCACAACTATCCGTGGTTCTGGCTGCCGGCCCTGGCCTGCGGTTGCCTGATGGTGTTGGGTATTTACGATCTCACCCAGCAGCGCCACGCCATCTGCCGCAACTACCCGATCATCGGCCGCATGCGCTTCTTCTTCGAGTTCATCCGCCCGGAACTGCGCCAGTATTTCCTCGAGCAGGATAATGAAGAGATCCCGTTTTCGCGCACCCAGCGCACGCTGGTGTATCGCCGGGCGAAAAACGAGATGGGCGACAAACCGTTCGGCACCCTGCTGGACGTCTACCAAACCGGCTATGAGTGCATCGGCCACTCCATGCGGCCGGTGGAAGCCGCCGATCCGACCAGTTTCCGCATCACCATCGGCGGCGCCGACTGCCGCCAGCCCTACTCCGCGTCGATCTTCAACATTTCTGCCATGAGCTTCGGCGCGCTCTCCGCCAACGCCATTCGCGCGCTCAACCTCGGCGCGGCCAAGGGCAATTTCTACCACGACACCGGCGAGGGCAGCATCAGCCGCTATCACCGGGAAAACAACGGCGGTCTGGTGTGGGAGCTGGGCAGCGGCTATTTCGGCTGCCGCACCGCCGACGGCCATTTCGATCCACGGCGCTTTGCCGAACAGGCGCAAAGCCCGCAGGTGAAAATGATTGAAATCAAGCTCAGCCAGGGCGCCAAACCCGGCCACGGCGGCATTCTGCCGGCGAAAAAGGTGGATGCGGAAATCGCCGCCACCCGCGGCGTGCCGGAAGGCGTCGATTGCATCTCGCCGGCGTCGCACAGCGCCTTCACCACCCCGCTGGAAATGATGCATTTCATCCAACAGCTGCGCGAGCTGTCAGGCGGCAAACCGGTCGGTTTCAAGCTGTGCATCGGCCACCCGTGGGAGTTCGTCGCCATCGTCAAGGCGATGCTGCACACCCGCATCCTGCCGGATTTCATCGTGGTGGACGGCAAGGAAGGCGGCACCGGCGCCGCGCCGCTTGAGCTTTCCAACTATATGGGCATGCCGCTGCGCGAAGGGCTGCTGTTCGTGCATAACACGCTGGTAGGCTGCGGCCTGCGCGACCAGATCAAGATAGGCGCCAGCGGCAAGATCATCAGCGCGTTCGACATCGCCAGCGTGCTGGTGCTCGGCGCCGATTGGGTGAACTCGGCGCGCGGCTTTATGTTCGCCGTCGGCTGCATCCAGTCGCAAAGCTGCCACACCAACCACTGCCCGACCGGCGTAGCGACGCAAGATCCGCTGCGGCAAAAGGCGCTGGTGGTGCCGAACAAGGCGGAACGCGTCTACCACTTCCATCAAAATACGGTGAAAGCGCTGGCGGACATGCTGGCGGCGGCCGGCGTCAGCCGCCCGGAGCAGCTGACCTCGCACCATATGCTGCGCCGCATCACGCCGACCGAGATCAAGGTGTACGCCGATATCTATTACTACCTGGAGCCGGGCGCGCTGCTGCAGCCGGATATCAAAAGCGAGTTCTACGCCCGCATGTGGCGCATGGCGACGCCCACCAGTTTCGATCAGGCGATCTCGCTGCCGGCGGCATGATGGGATAAGGAATAAAAAGAGAGTTGCCCCCTCGCCTTGGGGAAGAGCATATGGAGAGGGGTTGCTTGCTACGGCGGCCCTCCCCCTCAACGGCGAGAGGGCGTATCGGTTACTGTTTGCGCACCGGCGCATCGCCGGCGACGTAATAGTCGGCGGTACTGCGCGGCAGCGGCGCGCGCTGGCGAATGCGATCGGCTAACTTCTCGGCGATCATGATGGTGGTGGCGTTCAGGTTGCCGGTAATGATCAGCGGCATGATCGACGCATCCACCACCCGCAATCCTTCCATGCCGTGCACCCGGCCCTGCCCATCGACCACCGCCATCTCATCCTCGCCCATCTTGCACGAGCAGGACGGGTGGAAGGCGGTTTCGGCGTGCTCGCGCACGAAGGCGTCCAGCTGCTCGTCGGTCTGCACCTCCGGCCCCGGGCTTATCTCGCGGCCACGGTATTCGTCCAAAGCCGGCTGCGCCATGATCTCGCGCGTGATGCGAATAGCGTCGCGGAACTCCTGCCAGTCCTGTTCGGTCGACATGTAGTTGAACAGAATGCTCGGGTGCTGGCGCGGATCTTTCGACTTCACCTGCACCCGGCCACGGCTCGGCGAACGCATCGAGCCGACGTGCGCCTGGAAGCCGTGCTCTTTCACCGCGTTGCTGCCGTTGTAGTTAATCGCCACCGGCAGGAAGTGATACTGAATGTTCGGCCAGGCGAATTCTGCGCGGCTGCGGATGAAGCCGCCGGCCTCGAACTGGTTGCTGGCGCCAACGCCGGTACCGTTGAACAGCCATTCCGCGCCGATCTTCGGCTGGTTGAACCATTGCAGCGCCGGGTACAGCGACACCGGTTTCTTACAGGCGTACTGCAGGTACATCTCCAGGTGATCCTGCAGGTTTTCCCCGACGCCCGGCAGATCGTGCACCACCTTGATATCCAGGCTGTTCAGCAGCGCCGCCGGGCCGACGCCCGAACGCTGCAGGATCTGCGGCGAGGCGATGGCGCCGGCGCACAGCAGCACTTCGCGCCGCGCTTTGGCGTGGGTCAGCTGATTGCTGTCGCCCTGCAAATAGTTGACGCCCACCGCACGCTTGCCGTCGAACACAATGTGGTCGGTCAGCGCATGGGTGACGATCTTCAGGTTCGGCCGCGAACGCGCCTGATCCAGATAGCCGCGGGCGGTGCTGGCGCGGCGCCCTTTCGGCGTCACGGTGCGATCCATCGGGCCGAAGCCTTCTTGTTGGTAACCGTTCAGATCGTCGGTGCGCGGGTAGCCCGCCTGCACGCCGGCTTCCACCATGGCGTGGAACAGTTCGTTGTTACCGGCTTTCGGCGTGGTGACGCTCACCGGGCCCTCGCCGCCGTGATAGTCGTTCGGGCCGATATCGCGGGTTTCCGCCTTGCGGAAATACGGCAGGCAGTCCAGATAGGTCCAGTCTTCCAGACCCGGCGCCTTGGCCCAGTTATCGAAGTCCATCGCGTTGCCGCGAATGTAACACATGCCGTTGATCAGGGACGAACCGCCCAGCCCTTTGCCGCGGCCGCATTCCATCCGGCGATTGTTCATGTGCGGCTCAGGATCGGTCTCATACGCCCAGTTATAGCGGCGGCCCTGCAGCGGAAACGCCAGCGCGGCCGGCATCTGGGTACGGAAATCCATCCGGTAATCCGGGCCGCCGGCTTCCAGCAGCAGGACGCTGACGTCGGCGTCCTCGGTCAATCGGGTGGCTAACACGTTGCCGGCGGAACCGGCACCGATAATGATGTAGTCAAATTCCATTCATTATCTCCTTACTTTATAGAGGCCTGGTCAGGCAAAGACGCGAAGCGCGACTCGGCAACAGGCGGTGTATTTTGGCTCTCTAGAGATTGTCGGCCGCAGCCAACGCGGCTGCGGCTCGAAAGACGGCGGGAAGATCAGAATACCGAGGCGTATTCGCCCAGCTCAACCTGCACCGATTTGATCTGGGTGTAGTGTTCCAGCGTAGTCAGGCCGTTCTCGCGGCCAACGCCGGACTGCTTGTAGCCGCCGACAGGCATTTCCGCCGCCGACTCGCCCCAGGTGTTGATCCAGCAAATGCCGGCTTCCAGCTGGTGGATCACGCGGTGCGCGCGCGCCAGATCGTTGGTCACCACGCCCGCGGCCAGGCCGAAGGTGGTATCGTTGGCGCGGCGCACCACTTCCTCTTCGCTCTGGTAGCTGAGAATGCTCATCACCGGCCCGAAGATCTCCTCGCGCACGATTTCCATGTCGTCGCGGCAGTCGCTGAATACCGTCGGCGCCACGTAAGCGCCCTTGCCGAATTCGCCGTGGGTGACGCGTTCGCCGCCGCACAGCAGGCGCGCGCCGCTGTTCTTGCCGCTTTCGATAAAGCGCAGCACCGATTCCATGTGCGCGAAGCTGACCAGCGGCCCGAAGTTGGTCTGCGGGTCGGTCGGATCGCCGAGGCGAATGCGCTTCACGCGCTCGAGGATTTTCGCCTCAAACTGCGCCTGCAGCGCCGCCGGCACGAAGACGCGGGTGCCGTTGGTGCACACTTGGCCGGAGCTGTAGAAGTTGGCCATCATGGCGATATCGGCGGCGCGATCCAGATCGGCGTCGTCGAAGATAATCAGCGGCGACTTGCCGCCCAGCTCCATGGTGACTTCTTTCAGCGTCGACCCCGACGCGTTGGCCATCACCTTCTTGCCGGTTTTCACCCCGCCGGTGAAAGAGACTTTGGCGATGCCCGGATGGTCAGTCAGGTACTGCCCCACTTCCGCGCCGCTGCCAGTCACCACGTTGAATACGCCGTCCGGCAGGCCGGCTTCGGTGTAAATTTCCGCCAGCTTCAGCGCCGTCAACGAGGTGACTTCGCTCGGTTTGAAGATCATCGCGTTGCCCGCCGCCAACGCCGGCGCGGACTTCCACAGCGCGATTTGAATCGGGTAGTTCCAGGCGCCGATGCCGGCCACCACGCCCAGCGGTTCGCGGCGGGTATAGACGAACGAGGTATCGCGCAGCGGGATCTGTTCGCCTTCAATGGCCGGGATCAGACCGGCGTAATACTCCAGCACGTCGGCGCCGGTGACGATGTCCACCGCGGTGGTTTCCGACATCGCTTTGCCGGTATCCAGCGTTTCCAGCGCCGCCAGCTCATCGTTGCGCTCGCGCAGAATATCCACCGCGCGGCGCAGGATGCGCGAACGCGCCATCGCCGTCATCGCCGCCCACACCTTCTGCCCGCTGGCCGCGCTGGCCACTGCACGATCGACGTCTTCAGCGCCGGCGGCCTGGACTTCCGCCAGAACTTCGCCGTTCGCCGGGTTAATGGCGTTGAAGGTTTTTCCAGCGGTGCTGTCTACATAGGCGCCATGAATATAGAGCTTCTGCAAGCCAAAACGGGACATAGGATCTCCTTGAGTTATCCTCCGGGCGGCGTCTGCCCCCGGAGTTGGAACGTGATGTATTCGGTCGTGAGCGCCAGCGCCTGCGCCTGATTGAACGCCGAGCCGCGCAGCGCGCTGCGCAGCCACAGTCCGTCGATCAACGCCGCCAGCCCCTTGGCCGCCAACCGCGCCTGCGGCTGCGGCATGACGCGGCGAAACTCGGCGCACAGGTTGGAATAGAGCCGGCGGCCGTTCACCTGCTGCAGCCGGTTGAGCTGCGGTTGGTGCAGACTGCTGGCCCAAAAGGCCAGCCAGGTCTTCATCGCCGCGCTGTTGATCTGGCTGTCGTCGAAGTTGCCGGCGACGATCGCCTGCAGCCGCGCCGCCGGGCTGTTATCGGTCAGCGCCTGCAAACGCAGCTTCACCGCCTCACCCAGATGGCTGATCAGATAGCGCATCGTGGCTTCCAGCAGGCCGTTCTTGTCCTTGAAATAATGGCTGATGATGCCGTTGGAAACGCCGGCCCGCCGCGCGATCTGCGCGATGGTGGCGTCATGCATTCCCACTTCGTTTACCGCGGCGAGCGTGGCATCAATCAACTGCTGCCTTCTGATTGGCTGCATTCCTACCTTTGGCATATTTCGACTCTCACAAAACCGACTTCGGCCTTATCTCAGCGGGCAAATTTCACTGCCGTTTCGCCCGTGATTCAGGTCATCATGGGGACTATTAAACTTTTTTTTGATTGAACGTTCAATAAAAATTGCATATATTTTATTGCCGCCTGGTTAAAAATTTGTACTATCTGGTTGTGGAACTGGCTGATTTTTGTGAGGTAATTAACGAATCTGACCAAAATCAGTGGCTGTAAGCGGTTCCCGCCGCGAAGCGCGCCGGCGCTTCGTTAACAGGCGAAAGCGGCGTTACTCAGGCCCTCCTGATGGGGTGGTCGCCGCCTTCATTCGCCCGTTTTCCGGCGGCGCCAACGCGCCCCGAAATGCGGAGCGGCACGATTTTACTCAGTTCAGAGGATGACGATGACAACACGCGAAACCTCCTCCAAACCGCAGCAGGACCGCCTCAACCCTGTGGTTTTCTTCACCTCGGCGGGGCTGATCCTGGCCTTCTCGCTGATGACCATCTTTTTCACCGACTTCTCCGGGCAGTGGATCACCCGCACGCTGAATTGGGTGTCGACCACCTTCGGTTGGTACTACCTGCTGGCGGCGACGCTGTACATCGTGTTCGTGGTGTTTATCGCCGCTTCGCGCTTCGGTTCGATCAAGCTCGGGCCGGAGCAGTCCAAGCCGGAGTTCAGCCTGATGAGCTGGGCGGCGATGCTGTTCGCCGCCGGCATCGGCATCGACCTGATGTTCTTCTCGGTCGCTGAGCCGGTGACCCAGTACATGATGCCGCCGGAAGGCGACGCGCAAACGCTGGAGGCCGCGCGCCAGGCGATGGTCTGGACGCTGTTCCACTACGGCCTGACCGGCTGGTCGATGTATGCGCTGATGGGCATCGCCCTCGGCTACTTCAGCTATCGCTACAATCTGCCGCTGACCATCCGCTCGGCGCTGTACCCGATCTTCGGTAAGCGTATCAATGGCCCGATCGGCCACAGCGTGGACATCGCCGCGGTGCTCGGCACCATCTTCGGCATCGCCACCACGCTGGGCATCGGCGTGGTGCAGCTCAACTACGGCCTCAAGGTGCTGTTCGAGATCCCGGAAAACCTGACGGTGCAGGGCTCGCTGATCCTGCTGTCGGTGATCATGGCCACCATCTCGGTCACCTCGGGCGTCAACAAGGGCATCCGCATCCTGTCCGAGCTGAACGTGCTGCTGGCGCTGGGCCTGATCCTGTTCGTGCTGTTCTTCGGCGACACCGAGTTCCTGCTCAATGCGCTGGTGCTCAACGTCGGCGATTACATCAACCGCTTTATGGGCATGACGCTCAACAGCTTCGCCTTCGATCGGCCGGTGGAGTGGATGAACAACTGGACGCTGTTCTTCTGGGCCTGGTGGGTGGCGTGGTCGCCGTTCGTCGGCCTGTTCCTGGCGCGCATCTCGCGCGGGCGCACCATTCGCCAGTTCGTGGTCGGCACGCTGATCATTCCGTTCGTGTTCACCCTGCTGTGGCTGTCAATCTTCGGCAACAGCGCGCTGTACCAGATCATTCACGGCAACGCCGAGTTTGCGCAGGAAGTGATGCAGTTCCCGGAGCGCGGCTTCTACAGCCTGCTGGCGCAATACCCCGGCTTCACCTTCAGCGCCTCGGTGGCCACCATCACCGGCCTGCTGTTCTACGTCACCTCGGCGGACTCCGGCTCGCTGGTGCTGGGCAACTTCACCTCGCGCCTGGCCGACATCAATAATGATGCGCCAAACTGGCTGCGGATTTTCTGGTCGGTGGCCATCGGCCTGCTGACCATCGGCATGCTGATGACCGACGGCGTGCCGGCGCTGCAGAAAACCACGGTGATCATGGGACTGCCGTTCAGCTTCGTGATCTTCTTCGTGATGGCCGGGCTGTATAAATCGCTGCGGGTGGAAGACTACCGCAAGGCCAGCGCGCTCAGCACCCTGGCGCCGGTGCCGGTCTCCAGCCACGACGTGCTCAACTGGAAACAGCGCCTGTCGCGGGTGATGAACTACCCGGGCACCCAGTACACGCAGAAAATGTTGGATAAAGTCTGCCGCCCGGCAATGCAGGACGTGGCGCGCGAGCTGGAGCTGCGCGGTGCGAAAGTGGAGTTCAGCGAAGTGCCGCCGACCGAAGATGAACGCCTGAACCACCTGGAGCTGCTGGTGCACCTGGGCGAGGAACAGAACTTCATCTATCAGATCTGGCCGATGCGCTACTCGGTGCCGGGCTTCACCTACCGCGCCCGCTCCGGTAAATCGCACTACTACCGGCTGGAAACCTTCCTGATGGAAGGCACCCAGGGCAACGACCTGATGGACTACAGCAAGGAACAGGTGATTGGCGATATCCTCGACCAGTACGAGAAGCACCTGAACTTCCTGCACATTCATCGCGAAGCGCCGGGGGGCACCCTGACCTTCCCGGATATGTGACGGTCGATCAATAACCAGAGGGCGTAGCCAGGCTACGCCCTTTTTTATGCCTGCTCGGCCGGCAAATCGGCTTTCAGCAGCACCAGGGAACCGGCCAGCAACACCAGATCCTTGATCAAAAAGCTGGTGGCGCCGGCCATGGCCGGAAAACCGCCGGCGGAAGGCTCCCAGGCACCCGGCGTGGAAAAGATCAGCGTCAGCGTGGTCAGGTAGGTCACCGTCGAACCGATCGCCCCCAGCAACCCCAGCCGCCGCGACCAGAATCCCGCCAGCAGCAGCAAACCGAAGCTCCACTCGGCGACGCCCAGCGCATAGCTGGCGCCGCGGATGCCGAACGCCTGATGCATCCAGCTCAGCAGCGGGCTGTTGCCGATCAGCGGCACCAGCCCCTGCGCCTCGTAATCAAACCATTTGGCGTAGCCGAAGGCGGCGAAGATCACCACCAGCGCCGCGCGCATAAAGATAACGTCCCCGTTCGAGCGCTGAAAGCGCCGCAGCCATGTCGCCAGCATCATCCTCTCTCCTTATGTTGCCCACGGCCGCCGCGGATCGCCCGCTGGCGGCCGCGGAATGCGGCGGCTTAGTGCCCCATCGCGTCCTTCTTCATTTCGTCTTTCTTCATGCCGTCTTTGGCCATACCGTCTTTCGCCATGCCATCCTTTTTCATGGCGTCTTTGCCCATCTTGTCTTTCTTCATGCAGTCCTTGCCCATGCACTCTTTCTTCATCCCATCTTTCGCCATGCCGTCGTGCGACATCTGGCTCATGCCGTCCTTTTTCATCGCGTCTTTGCTCATGCCATCAGCGGCGTTGGCGCCGGCTACGCCCAGCATCAGCGCGCTGCACATCATCATTGCGAATAACTTTTTCATGGTATTTCCTTCCGTCATGTCAAAGGCACCGGAGTGCCGGAGAATGGCCGGCGGCCGCCTCAGCTGCCGCCAAACCAGTTGTAGCCCTGGTCTTCCCAGTAACCGCCCGGGAAGCGGTTGGTGACCTCGACCACCTGAATGTGTTTCGGATTCTTGTAGCCCAGCTTGGTCGGCATGCGCAGCTTCATCGGGTAGCCGTACTTGCGCGGCAAGATCTGGCCGTCATAAGTCAGCGCGATAATCGTCTGCGGATGCAGCGCGGTGGCCATGTCGATGCTGGTGTAGTAGTCGTCGGCGCATTTGAAGCTGACGTAGCGGGCGCTCAGATCCGCGCCAATCGCCTTGAGGAAGGTCGCGAACGGCACGCCGCCCCACTTGCCGATGGCGCTCCAGCCCTCGACACAGATATGGCGCGTCACCTGGCTGACCTGCGCCATCCGGTGCAGCTGCGGCAGGCTCCAGTCGCGTTTGTCCTGCACCAGTCCGGCCACCTCCAGCCGGTAGTCGTCGCCGTTGATGTCCGGCGCGTCCTCCTCGGCGTAGAAAGCGTTGAACGGGAACGGCCGGGTGATCATCGATTCCGGGTAGACCGGCGCCAGGCGCTCGCCGTCGAATAGCCAGCCCTGCACCCGATCGTTGAAGCGCGACATGCGGCTCAGCGCCTGTTCGACGTTGGCGTTGTCGCTGAGATCGCAGCCGGTGAGCATGGCGATGCCGCCCAGCGTCAGGCCATTGCGCAGAAAGCGGCGGCGGGATGACGCGCTCAACAGCCGCTGCGCTTCTTTGACGATCGCCTGCCCTTCACCGATCGTCATGATCTGTTTATCCTTTTCCATCATTCACTCCTTAGCGTCCGCGCAGCATGGCCAGCAGCGTCCGGGGCACCAGCGCCACCATCACCAGGTGAATCGCGACGAAGGCCACCAGCGCCGACATGGCAAAAAAGTGGATATAGCGCGCTGCCTCATAGCCGCCGAGCAGCGTGCGCAGCAGCGGAAACTGCACCGATTTCCACAGCACCAGCCCGGACAGCGCGCTCAACACGCCGAGGATCATCACCGACAGATAGGCCACGCGCTGCACCATGTTGTAGTGGCGCAGGTCGGCGTGTTGCAGCCTGCCGCGCAGCGCGGCGCCTATATCGGCGAGAAACTGCCGTGGGCTGAGCGGCCAATATTTGCGTTTGAAACGCCCGCTGGCCAGGTTGATCAGCAGGTAGCACAGCCCGTTGACGCCGAACAGCCACATGCCGGCGAAGTGCCACTGCAGCGCGCCGCCCAGCCAGCCGCCGAGCGTCAGCTCATTGAGAAAGCTGAAGTTGAACAGCGGCGAGGCGTTGTAGATGCGCCAGCCGCTGGTCACCATGATCAGCATCGCCAGCGCATTCAGCCAGTGCGTCAACCGCAGCCACAGCGGATGCACCGTCTGTCGTTGTTCCGGGGTGAGAATGAGGCTCATGCGAACTCCTGGCGACCAATGAGGCGATGAGCCGAGTATTCCCCGGATTTGTTCCCCAAGACCTCACGCAAAGTTAAATAAAATGTGATAACTCCGCCGGTGGGGGTTGTGTAGACTTCAGAGAGAAACGGGCAATCAGCGGTAATGAGAATGGACAAGCCAAAACGAATTTTGATCGTCGAGGACGACGGCGACATCGCCGAACTGCTGCAGCTGCATCTGCGCGACGAGGGTTACGCCATCAGCCACGCCGCCGACGGCAACCAGGGCATGGCGATGCTGGCACAGGGCGGCTGGGACGCCCTCATCCTCGATCTGATGCTGCCGGGCGTGGACGGATTGGAAATTTGCCGCCGGGCGCGCACCATGACGCGCTACACGCCGATCATCATCATCAGCGCACGCTCCAGCGAGGTACACCGCGTGCTGGGGCTGGAACTGGGCGCCGACGACTATCTGGCCAAGCCCTTCTCCATGCTGGAGCTGGTGGCGCGGGTCAAGGCGCTGTTCCGCCGCCAGGAAGCGATGAGCCGCAACCTGCGCATGGACGCCGGCGTGCTCAGTTTCAACGATCTGACTATCGATCCCATCGCCCGCGAAGTGCACCTGCACCAGCAGCCGGTCGAGCTGACGCCGCGCGAATTCGACCTGCTGTACTTTTTTGCCCGCCACCCGGGTCAGGTGTTCTCGCGCCTGAGCCTGTTGAATCAGGTCTGGGGCTATCAGCACGAGGGGTATGAGCACACCGTCAACACCCATATCAACCGGCTGCGCATCAAGATCGAGCGCAACCCGGCGGAACCCGAGCGCATCCTCACGGTGTGGGGCATGGGCTATAAATTCGCGGCCGCGCCGCAAGAGTGAGCCATGAAAAACCTTACGTTAGCGCAACGCCTCACGCTGATCTTCGCGCTGCTGATCGTCATCGGCTGCGCCTTTTCCGGCTGGATGCAGGTACGCAGCAGCACCCAGTACAGCCAGGCGGTGATCCAGCGCCTGTCCGGCAACCTGGCGCAGCATATCGCCGACAGCAACCCGCTGCTGGGTGTGAACGGGCCTGATCCGCAGGCGGTGCATACCCTGTTCGATCAGCTGATGGCGGTGAATCCCAGCGTTGAGGTTTACCTGCTCAACAAACAGGGCACGATTATCGGCAACGCCGCGCCGGCCGGGCATCTGAAGCGGCAGCGGGTCGCGCTGCCGCCGCTGCAGGCGCTGCTCGGTGGCGCGCCGATGCCGGTGTATGGCGACGATCCGCGCAGCGCGGACGGGCGCAAGGTGTTCAGCGTCGCGCCGCTAAAGGTTGATGGCCGGATCGAAGGCTATCTGTACGTGGTGCTGCTCGGCGAAGAGTACACGGCGCTGGCCAGCAACGCCCAGTTCAACTCGGCGGTCAGGATGGCGCTGTGGACCTCCGGGCTGATGGTGCTGTTCAGCCTGCTGGCCGGCGGTTTGGCGTTTTATTGGGTGACGCGCCCTATCCGTCGCCTGACCCGGCAGGTCAGCGCGCTGGACAGCGGCGGCATCGAGGCGGTGCAGGCCTACGCATCGCTGCCGGCGGTCAGGGCCGGGCGCGACGAAGTCAGCCAGCTGCAGCAGGCCTTCCACCGCATGGCGCAGCGCCTTGCCGAACAGTGGCAAACGCTGGCGCAGCAGGATCGGCTGCGGCGCGAGTTCATCGCCAACGTCTCGCACGATCTGCGCACCCCGCTCACCTCGCTGCACGGCTATCTGGAGACGCTGTCGGTCAAAGCCGCCACCCTGAGCGAAGCCGATCGGCAGCGCTACCTGGAGATCGCGCTGGCGCAGAGCCGCAAGGTGGGCAAGCTGGCGCAGGAGCTGTTCGAGCTGGCGCGGCTGGAGTATGGCGTGGTGAAACCGCAGAAAGAGCCCTTCTCCCTCAGCGAGCTGTTGCAGGACGTGTTCCAAAAGTTCGAACTGGCGGCGGAGGCGCGCAACCAGCGGCTGCACGCCGACATTCCCCCCGGCATTCCGCCGGTGTTCGCCGATCTCAGCATGATTGAGCGGGTGCTGACCAACCTGTTGGACAACGCCATTCGCCATACGCCGCCCGGCGGCGACATCGGCGTGCGGCTGTGGCGGCAGGACGATCGGGTGATGGTGCAGGTCAGCGACAGCGGCCCCGGTATTCCGCAGACGCTGCGCGCCGATCTGTTCGTGCGCCCGTCTGTCCTGAGCGGCGCCCGGCGCCCTTCCGGCGGACTGGGCCTGATGATCGTGCGGCGCATTTTGCAGCTGCACGATAGCGATATTCAGCTGATCGAACAAGCGCAAAGCGGCGCCTGCTTCCGGTTTGCCATTCCGCCGCGTTAATCGAGGCAGCTGCGATCGACGCTAATAAACTTGTCGTTATAGATAATGAATTTCTGCCCCTTCAGCCGAATACCGGCATGGGTCAGCGTATCGCCGGGGCGCAGGTATTCGGTGACGCCCTCTTCATCCGTGCTGTTGCAGCCCGGCTTGAGCAGGAACTTGAAGTAGGTGTTGCCGGTGTTGGTGAGCGTACCGCGCTGGGTATCGAGCCGATAGGCAAAGTTTACCTGACGCGGACGCACCACCAGAATGGTGTCCATCACCACGATCGGCTCCAGGTTGACGCCGGCGCCCCGACGCGGCCCCGGCTCGAACAATCGGGTCGGCACTTCGCGAAATGACACCCGGTAATAACGCTCGCGATTATCCTGCGGCCCGCGGTAGAAAAACTTGTAGTACTCCGCCTGCCCGGCCTGCAGAGTCAGCTGGCGCGGTGCGAACAGCAGCTCGCCGTCCGCCGGCCGGCTGCGCACCTCGCGCTCTCCCGGCCGATCGATGGCGCGAATGCTCACCTGATACAGGCGCGCGCTGCGGTTGTTATTCAACACCCGCTTGGCGGTGAATGAGCGATCCTGATCCATGGCAAACGTCAGGGTACCAACATTGATCGCGGCGGCAGTAAAGGGGAAGGACAAACACAGCAACCCTATCAGCATAAGTTTCACGCTCTGCCCTCAATTGATGTTGCGCCAGGTGGCTTCGACATGAATTTCACCGGCGGCGCTGACGTCGCCGTACCAACCATTGTCGTCGACGGTTCTCAGCGAGATCGGATTATTCATCGGAATGCTAAAGGTCACGCGGGTCTTGTTCAGCACCCCCACTTCGCCGGAAATATCATTCCACGGCGTGCTGCTCCAGAGCGCATTGGTCATGTCGTGCCACTGGCCATCGCAGCCGGCGGCGAAGCTCTGCTGGCCGTTGGTGCTGGTGGTGATGCCGAGGGTGGCGGGAAACGGCACCTGGGTACTGTTATCCGCGGAAGAAAAGAGGCAATAGTTCACCCCGTTGATCGCCCGAGTCGGCCCGGTCGCCATCACCCTCACCTGATCGGCGGCGGTTTTGCCGCTGGTAGTCACCAGGTAGCCGAACTCCAGCGCCGGCTCCGTCGGGCCGACATAACCTTCACGATGTGGGCTGTTGTCGTAATCATCGGAAATAATGCTGATGCTGAAATCGCGCGGCTTGATAATCAGCTGGTTTGAGGTGGAAAACTCATACCATCCCGACTCCGGCGAGGTGGTGTTCTGAAAACGGAAATTAATCAGATCGCGGGTGCCGCTGTCGGAAATCCCCAGCGCAACCATCTGTTTGAAGAAATTACTGGAGAAGAACACATAGACGGCGTTGCTGCTCTTCAGCTCGTTAAAGGTATAGTAGCTGCCGGTGCCCGACGTGTTTTTCCAGGTGTTGCCGTTCAGACTGAACTGCAGGTCGGCGGCGTTCACCGCGGATGACAGCGCCGCATGGTTAATCGCCGGGAAAACATGAATCGAGGTATTGCTGACGCTGCCGTCGGTCTGCAAATCATAGCTGACCATCTTGCACATGATGCCCGAGCGGGCGCCGATAGTCTGGTTCTTGCAATCGGCATTGCCCTCGCCGATGATCGGCACCCCATCGCTGTTGACGAACACCTCCGATACGGCGTTGGTATTGATAAAGCGCAGGTGGGCGGCCTTGCTGTGCGTGACGGTGCGCTTGTACCAGTTGCCGCTGGCCTGATCCTGGCAACGGCCGCCGGCCGCGGCGTCGTAAGCCACCGACGTTTGGCAACCGTTGATCTGCATGCTGAAAGCGTCACCCGCCGCCATCTGCTTCAGATACTGATAGAAGCTCGGCGACATCATGCCGTGCATCCATTTTGCGCCGCCTGGCGTGACCACGGCGCCATAAAATCCCTTTTCGTCGGTGGTCTGCGGCAGAATCAAGCTGGTATCCATATTGCAACCGGCATACCAGTTGATGCAGCGCAAGCCGAGGAACGGATTCTTTATCGGCGCATTTTCCAGCCACATGTCATAGCGCCAGTTGGCATTCAGCCCCGTGTTGTAACCATTGTCCACGTACCCCAGGCTCTGCTGATAGATAGTGCCGGAACCGCCGTATTTCAGCCCGGTCCACTTGTTGGCGCCGGTCATGCGCGGATCCAGCCCGCCGGCCGGCGTAACGAAAAAGTTGTCGTCGGCATTGTTCTCCACGAAGACAAATTTCATTACCGCCGCATCCGGCCAGTTGGTCTGGCTGACCGCCGCCTGCAGCGCGGGGGCGACCAGCGCCAACAACAACAGCGCAACGTTAGCTCTCATGGTCAGACTCCCCGGATGACAGATTGCCCGCATAGGTTTTCAGCCCGGTGCAGATCACGTCGCCGACCCACACCGCGCCTTGCGCCTTGCTGAGATCCAAATCCACTTCGCACGTCTGATTGCCGCTGTGGGTAAAATCGATAACCGGGAATTTTTTGTCGACGTCCATGATAAATTCGCCTTTCTCATCGGTGCGGGTGCGGCCGATATGGTTCTTGATATAGGCGTTGGCCAGCAGCGTGCCGTCCTCCGCCTTGATGCGGCCGAACACCGTCACCATCTGTTTTATCTCCGGCGAGATCACCGCCACGTTGCCCGGATACAGGGTGAGCCTGCTCTTGCGCCTGGTGACGATGTCGAAGCTCTCCGCCGAGTTTTTGTTGTTCATCAGCTCAACGTCGTACTGACCGTAAGGCGACAACGGCAGGTAATTCTTATTGCCGCTCAGCTTCACCATCCGGCCGTCAACCCGTGCGGTCAGCAGGCCGTCGTTTTCAATGCCGGTATTGAAGATAATCCCGGCGTTGCCTTCGTTGCGGCCGCTGATGGCAATATCACGCCCTTGCCAGCCCATGCTGCCGCTCGCGGTCAGGCTGCTGTTAACATAGCCGTCGGCGGAGCTGCTGACGTTGAGCGTGCCGGCAGAATACTTGGTGTCGAAGCGCGCATAGCCACCACCGTTGAAGCGGTTGTCGCCGCGGGTATCACCGGAAATCGCCCGCGACAGGTTGGCGCCCAGGGTGCGGATCGGCCCGTCCTTGATGTCCTTGCGCGCCGCCAGGTTGGCGGTGGTGTAGCCGTTTTGATTGGAAACGCCGGCGCTGAGCCAGTTGCCCATCGGCAGTGAAAAATCGAGCGCGATGTACTTGCCGGTATTGGCGTTGCTGCTGCCGTTGTTGTAGCGTTGCACGCCCGCCCGCACGCCCAGCGTGCCGAAGCGGCCGGTAAAGATGTTCTGGTAATAGTCGGCGTTGTAATAGTGGCTGTCGTTCTTCTTATCGTCGTTGTAGCTGGCGCTCAGGGTGCCCAGCGGGGACCACAGCGCCCCCAGATTAAGGCTGCCGCCAACGGCGCGGTTATAGGCGTCATTTTGCAACAGACGATCGCCAATCTGCGTTTTCTCCTGATTGATCCATACGCTGCTGAAGCCGCCGGGCAACGCGGCGCTGACGCTGTTGACCAGGCTCCAGGAGCGATCGGAGGCCGCCATGTTTTGCAGGTTGATCTGAATCGACTCGGTCACCGGCAGGCTGACGCGGCTCTCGCCGACGGCGTTGCCGTCAAACGAATACCCCGACAGCGCCCAATTCAGCGTGTGCAGATTGCCGGTAGCCGAAGCGCCAAGCAAATAAGAGTCCTTTGCCGGGCGGTGGCGCTCTCGCTCGCCGCACCAGTCGTCCATGCGCAGCATCCCGCCCCAGAATTGCCAGGCCAGCGGCGCATTGGCGCCGCGATTGGGGCTGAACAGTTTATTCACTCGCTGCATGCGTTTATCCACCACTTTGCCGTTGACCACGATCTCCACCTCGACGTCATAAATGCCGTAAGGCAGGCTACCGGTGTCCACTTCATGGTTGCCCATCGTGAAGTTTTGCACGCTGAGCAGCCGCCCATCGCGCGACAAATGCACCTCGCCGGCCGAGGGGAAAAAAACCACGATCGGCGTCAGCGATTGGGAATTATCGAATACCGTCGAGTTGGCGCGGTTGCCGTAGGACAGACCATAAATCTTGCTCGAGTTGATGGTGGTGACCGGCCCCAGCGACTGCAGATTCCAGCTGTCCAGCATGCCGGCGGCGAAACGGCGGCCGGCGAAATCACGCTCGTACATCGCTTTGTACAGCGTGGCGTTTTCATCGCCGCTGCCGATACCGTAGATGGAACCGTTCAACTCCACGTGGTGTTCACGCAACGCCGTGACGCTGTTGAGCGATAAATAACTGGAGGTATTGCCTTCGCTGGCGCGGGCCCGGTTATCGTAGACCCCGAGGTTATAATCCAGCGTGCTGCTTACGGCATCCACGCTGGACGCGCCGATGTCGCTGGAGCGGGCGCGCAGCACCGTTCCGAGCGCGGATTCTTTCACCACCAACTGCAGGTTGAGCTGCCGGAAATCCAGCGCCAGCCAGGCGTCGTCCGCGACCCGGATATGCTGCTGCCGATCGAATGGCGCATCCTGCAAAGCCTGCAGCTGGCCGGCTATCGCCGCCGTCAGCCGGGCGCCGTCGTCGTTATCCTCCAGCGTCACCCGACGAATCGTTAGCCTGTCCTGATCCAGGTAGAGAAAGGCATGGCCGATGCGGCTGTCGTCTTTGACGCCATCGCTCTTTTCATAATGCAACAACAGCGGAATACTCATCCCCTCGCGCAACGCCAGGCTGAAGGTTTGCGGGATCAGCACGCCGTTAATCTGCGTCAAACCGGCCGCCATCGCCATACGGCCAGGCAACAGCGTCGGCAGCGCCAGCGCACCGGCAGCCAGAAGCGTTTTCAACAGCACAGCGTTCACATGCCACTCCTTGCGTGATTGTTTTGCATCCATCGTGGATAACGCGCGCATTACTTCACCGGGATAAACTGTTCGCCGTGCCACAGCGCGACGCGCCCTTTTTTATCGTTGACGTCAACCTTGCTGAAGGCGCGATCCTTGCCCGGCATCACGAAATAGTTCTCCTTGCAGTCGCTGCCGTCTTGCTTGTTCCTGCAATTGCCGTAGGCCACCACTTTGAACGTGGCGTTGCCGGTGTTTTTGATCCGTCCGTTGGCGAACTGATAGGCGAAGCGATCCTGCCGAGGCGCCACCACCAAAATGGTGCCGATGCGCGCCGACGTGGTGGCCATGGCATTACGCCGAGCGGAGTTTTGCCCCGCCTCGCTCAGCGCCTGATCGAACCAAACGATGCGGTAGTAGCGCTCCTGAGCATCGTTCGGCCCCTTGTAGTAAAAGCGGATCACGTCGCTGGCGTTGGCCGGCAAGATCAGGCTGGCAGGCGACAGCAGCATTTCATCCCGGCTGCTCATCGGGATCGCCGTACCGGAGGCCAGAGGGCTGGAAATGCGTTCGATCTTGATGTTCACCAGCCGGCCGCTGTCGGTGGTGTTTTTGATTTCCTTGCTCAGGCGTGCGCTGTCACCAGGCATGAAGGAGCTGATCTCACCCACATCGAGAGCCAAAGCCGGCCGCAGCAGCATTAACATCAGGGTGACGGCGAGAGAAAAGCGTGTCATTGCGGTATTCCACTGGCGTTGATGAGCGATAAATAGCAGGAGGTCTCCCCCCTGCCAGGTGCAGATCGTTCGGGGGATTAGGAAGTCCAGGTCGCGTTGAACTCGACGCTGACGTCGCCGCTCCAGATACCTTCCGGCAACGTACTGAAATCCGTGACGGCGGTGGTGCCGTTTGACGTCGCGCCGATGATGCTGAAGGTGAATTGATCCTGCGCGCTGGTGCGGCCGGCCTGGTTGTAGGCGTTGGACAGGGCGCTCAGATTGCCGCCCAAAATGCCGGCGGTGGTGTCGATCATGGTGGTTTCAGCCGTTTTCTCTACCGCAGCACCGTTGTAGTTCACCCCGACTTCCAGCGTAGAACCGGAAGTATCCAGCTGAGTCAGCGTATTGGAGACCAGTTTTGAGGTCAGTTTGAAAGCGGTGGCCGTGGTATCGCCTTCCACGGTGACGTCAAACAGGCCTTTCTGACTGTTGAAACCCTTAATGCCTTCTGCATAGTTGAAGGTCAGGCTGCCAATCGGCGTCACAACCAGTTTGCTGGTGGTGTCTTTCTTGGCGGTCGCAGACCAGGTTGCCAACGCCTGAGCGGTAACGTCGGCGGCTTGAGCAGTGCTGACCGCTGCAAAGGCGGAAACGATCGCCAGAGCCAGTGTCATTTTCTTCATGGTATAACTCCCTTCAATGTTGAATATGTTTTCTTTCTTTCGTCCATTCTCAGCCAGCCGTTTGCATCACTGCGTTTAGCCAGTCTGCTTGACGCCACAAGAATATCCCTAGCCGATCAAAAAAGAATCATTAACTATTAAAGTTCAAATATTTAGATTTAAATACCGCAATTAAGGTTTTAACCACCTCCAGTCACGTTAAAACACGGATTAAGCCTTTGATGAAAGCACAATCATATTGTGGTTTAACCCCATCAAAGCGGTTGTTGTTTAACCACAAAGCAGCCCTGTTTATCCTTGCCATGTCCGTACAGAATTTCAGCGCCGCATCATTCGTTGCGGAGAGAAGATTGATTGGATTAACTCAGGAGAGCAGCAGCCAATGAAGATCGACTGCTGCAGAGAAGAGGTGACTCTTGCCACATTTCAGGAAGGATAGCGGGTTCTCAGGGTAAGAATAAGCCGCATAAAACCGGCCTGATTGAGGCCCAGTTTTCGCATAATATTCAGTTTATGGGAGCTGATGGTTTTGTAACTTCGCCGGGTCAGGTTGGCAATGCTTCGTGGAGATGCGCCGGCAGCCATCATGGCCAAAACTCGCCATTCACCGTCAGATAATGCGACAGGCGAATGGGCCAACCGGGCGCGAATATGCGGGGAACGATAGCCGGAGAACTCACCCGCAGCCGCAATGGCATCACGCAGGCAATGCAAAGATTCCTCCTTTGCCACTATAGCTATGCGCGCATCCCTCGCTAACAGCGCTAATATACCGGGGTGTTCTACCGCGGTGAAAATCACCAAGGGAAGTTCCGGCCAGACATTTTTTGCCGTCAGAACGAACCGCAATACATCATACAAATATTCGTTCTGATGATATAACTCCATAATAAGCGCGCGCGGCTTCCCCCCTTTCAATGCTCCCTCCAGCTCGCTCAAGGTATCGATAAAATACCTGTCACTTGATCGGGTAACGAGAAATGCTTCCATTCCTGTTCTCACTAAATAGCTGGGTTCAAAAAATAGCAGCGCATCACCGAAATCGGCTTTAACCATACATAATCACCATAATGAGGTAGAAAGCGGTAGAGAAAGGGAAATACCTCTCGATAAACGCCACACGGCACCCCGCCAAATGAAAATCAAACGTTCAATTTCAATGCTGTAATATTTTTGTCATATCCACCGTCCTTTCAATCGCGTTGGGCCGACGGCTATCGATGGTCAATTAATAAACTCGGCATTGTCGCTTTCCAAACCGGAACAGATCTCCATTTTATGTTCACGCAAAATCTTGCAGCGCAGCAGGAATAAGCGGGAAATGCCGGAAATGTAAGCCCTGACCTGATTACTGCGCACCACCAGCAAAAACTCATCGCCGCTGCATTCTCCCGTTTGGTGAGCGGCGTAAGCCAGAATGTCCCGATTCAGGCTGGCGTTGACCGACGCCGAGGCGGCAGGCAAGGACATGAAAACCTTACAATTGCCGGACTTTCCCAGGTAGCTCTCCTGCCGGGCCTCCGAGCCGCTGAAATAGGCGGTGGCAGCAATGGCCATGAGGATCCCCCCCAGGACCAATGCACAGATCATCAGCCAGCCGCGGCGGGAATCACCGAAAAAAGAGGTGGCCCGGTTGATGACGGTTGCGGATGGCGGGTTTATCGCCGCTTCGGGCGCAGGCTCCGGCAAAGAGGCGGCGGGTTCTGCATCGTGTCTATCTTCCGCTTCCTCATAAGACTCGATGGTAATCTCATCACGCAGCATAAAACCCACTTTAGGGACAGTGACAATAACCTCTTCTTCGACGCCCAGATTTTTAATCACCCGGCGTAATTTGCTGACGCACTGATTAAGATTATTATTGCTGGAAACCATGCCGTAATCGTCCCAGACCTTCTTGAATATCAATTCACGCCCCACGGCCTCGCCATGGTGGGCAATCAGCAGCAGCAACAACCGCTTGGAAGGACTGGATATGGATATGGGATCGTCAGAAAAATCAGTTGGGCTAAGGGTTCTGGTGTCTGCGTCAAAGAGAATATGGTCATTAAATCTATATTTCATTTTATTCACATGTTTTCACTATAGCGATAATTTATAGTTTGGCGTCAAATGTTAATGAAATATTAAATCGGGTTAATTCGCAAAAAGACCCAAATGCAGGCAAGAAAAACCACGCAATCAACGCCACGAAATACGCTTTTTCACCTCACCACCGTTATATAGGATTTTTCTTGCAAACCATAACCAAAGGTTAACCAATCACCACGCCCATTGATATATTGACGTGATAAAAACCACAAAGTTAGTTTTTTATATCGCAAATTACAAACTTTAAGGAAAATCATCTCAAAAAATGGTCGCAGAACTAAATTTTAATAAAAAAATAATAACACGTGAATGTTGAGCGCAATCACATATAGCCGGCATACGCATTAGCCTGATGAATTAACGCGCTTGCCGCGACGCAAATGTTAAAATTTAGGTTCAGCCAAGGCGCTGGGGAAATAATAATGAAAGGAAAAGCTTACGAATGACGCCTGTCGCATTATTCGCAACAGGCGAAAACATTCGCGCAGTTCATTGAACTGATGAAGGGAATATCAGGCTAAAGGTCAAGCAAGCAGCATCCTGGCCAGCGGAACACTGCGCGCGCACCTCACCGCCGTGCAGCGTCATGATGGCGCGCACGATAGACAGCCCCAGCCCACTGGCATGATTGCCGGCGCTGCGCGCGGGATCGGCGCGGTAGAAACGATCGAACAGTTTTTCCAGCTGTGCCGGCGCGATCGGCGGCCCCTGATTGATAACCTGCACCCACCAGGCATCGGCGCGCCGTTCAGCCCGCAACGCGATCAGGCTGTTTTCATCGGCATAGCGCACCGCGTTGGCCACCAGGTTGCTCAGCGCCCGCTGGAACAACATCGCGTCCGCCTTCAGCTCGCCTTCCCCTTCGCAGCTCAGCGCGATGCCGCGTTCTTCCGCCAGCCCTTCGAAGTAATCCGCCACCCGCCGCAGTTCCAGCGCCACATCCAGACGGCCGTAGTTCAGCGCAGACTGCGCCTCCCCGGCGCGCGCCAGGAACAGGATGTTTTCCACCATGCGGGAAATGCGCTCCAGCTCATCCATATTGTTCGACAGCAGGGTTTCGTACTCCTCCACGCTGCGGGGCTGGTAAAGCGCCACCTGGCACTGGCCCATCAGCGCCCCTACCGGGGTGCGGATCTCATGGGCCAGATCGGCGGAAAACTGCGTCAGGCGCTGATAGCCTTCATTCAATCGATCGAGCATCGCATTGAACGAACGGGTCAGCTGCTGCAACTCCTTCGGCGCCCCCTGCTCGCTGAGGCGCGTCGACAGCGTATTGGGCGCAATCTGCGATGCCTGCGCCGCCATGCGCCATAACGGCTTCAATCCCCGGCGCATGACCCCATACCCCAACAGCGCAATCAGCAGGAAAGCCACCGCCACCGCCGCGACGATGCGCCACAGGTAACGCGCCAGCATCTTCTGCTCGTTGACCATCACGTGCGCGGCGGAGATCTGCAACAGGCTGCCGTCTTCCAGGCGCACCATCGCCGACGCCGCACGCAGCGGCACCCCCTGCGCCGTTTCCCCGCCGCGCACGGCGGCCAACGTCTGCGCCTGGCCGGCCGGCGTCGGCGCGATCGGCGGCAATGCCACCCCGGCCGGGTTCACGTTGATGAGCGGTTCTTGCCCCGGAATTTGGAAAATCAGCACGTCCTGTTCATTGCCCAGCATGTTTTCAAACAGGCCGTTATTGGCGGTCAGGCGCGCCAAAGGAAAGCGCTGTCCCAGCAAATGGCGGAAATACTCTACGCGCCCGGTCACCTGCAGATCGCTGCGCAGCGTCATTTCCTGGCGCATGGCACTATACAGATACCCGCCCGTCCCGCTCACCACCAAAGCGGCCACCAGCGCGAACAGCGTGGCGGTGCGCAGCGTCAGCGATACCGGCCGACGTGAAGTGCGCCCGTTCACGAGCGTGGCTCGCAGACATAGCCGATGCCGCGCACGCTGTGGATCAGCTTGACGTCGAACGGCCGGTCTATTTTGGCGCGCAGGCGTTTGATCGCCACGTCAACCACATTGGTGTCGCTGTCGAAATTCATGTCCCACACCTGAGAGGCGATCTGCGTGCGCGACAGCACTTCTCCCTCGCGCCGCACCAGCAGGTGCAGCAGCATGAACTCCTTGTTGGTCAACGGGATCACCTGTTCCTGACGCACCGCCCGGCGGCGCAGCACGTCCAGCTGCAGATCGGCGATGGCATAATGATCGGCTTCGCGCGCCGGCCCACGGCGCAGCAAGGTGCGTAAACGCAGCACCAGTTCGGTGAACGAAAACGGTTTAATCAGATAATCGTCCGCGCCCAGCTCCAGACCGTGGATGCGATCCTGCACGCCGTCGCGAGCGGTGAGAAACAGAATCGGCACGTCGCTTTTCTTGCGCAGCACCTCGATGATCTGCCAACCGTCCAGCCCCGGCAGCATCACGTCGAGCACGATCGCATCGTAATCCTGCTCCAACGCGCGAAACAACCCGTCGGTGCCGGTGCGCGCCAAATCGACGCCGTACCCCGCCTCGCTCAGCCCTTTCTTCAGGTAATCCCCTGTGCCGATATCGTCTTCAACTACCAGTATTCGCATGCTCGCCACCTCGTTACGTCTGCAAAAATACTAGCAGCTTCGGCGGACAAACTTGATGACATTAATGTCATCAAACGGCCATGGCGCTGACCCAATGGCTCAACCATGCTTACCCGGCAAACTCATTTCAGGAGAACGTTATGATTACCCGTCATCGTATAGCCGGTTTACTGTTGTCCACCTTGCTGCTGTCCAGCGGCCTGGCCGCCGCCGCTCAAACGCCGGGCAAGGTTATCGCGCCGCTGCGCGGCACCATCAGCCAGGTGGCCGACGGCAATCTGCAGCTGACCGATCGCAAGGGTGAGACGCTCAGCGTCAAGCTGAACGATCAGACCAAAGTGCTCAGCGTGTCCAAGGCCACGCTGGACGACATCAAACCGGACAGCTTTATCGGCACCGCCGCCGTGCCGCAGCCGGACGGCACGCTCAAAGCGCTGGAGGTGCACGTGTTCGCCGCCAGCCTGCGCGGCACCGGCGAAGGGCACTCGGCCTGGGAATCCGCCGACGGCAAAGTGGACACCATGACCAACGGCACCGTCGGCAAACTGGTGAAATCCAACGGCCGCACCCTGACCGTCACCTACGGCAACCAGCAGAAAACCGTCGTCGTGCCGGAAGACGTGCCGATCGTGACGCTGGATCCGGGCGATCTGAGCCTGCTGAAGCCGGGCGTGCACATCGTGCTGTTCTCCGCCGTCAACGATAAGGGCGAGCGCGTCGCCACCCGCATATCCGCCGGCAAAGACGGCACCGTACCGCCGATGTAACCGGAGAAAGCCATGAAAACCAACGCGTCGCGGCCGGTGCATCGCTGGCCGGTTCGAATCACTCATTGGATCAACCTGTTCGCCATGGTGTGCATGTTCATGAGCGGCTGGGAGATCTATAACGCCTCGCCGCTGTTCGATTTCCGCTTTCCGCCGCAGATGACGCTGGGCGGTTGGCTGGGCGGCGCGATTGGTTGGCATTTGGCGGTGATGTGGCTATTGGCGCTCAACGCCGCCTGCTATCTGCTGTGGAGCCTGTTCAGCGGCCATTTTCGCCGCGATCTGTTGCCGCTTCGCGTCGGCGCGCTGCGGCAGGATATCTGGCTGGCGTTGACGCTGCGCCTGCGCCACCGGCATGGCCACTACAACGCCATTCAGAAGCTGATGTATCTCGGCGTGCTGGCGCTGGGCCTATTGCTGGTGCTGTCCGGCCTGGCGATTTGGAAGCCGGTTCAGCTGCAAGGATTGGTCGCCCTGTTTGGCGGCTTCGATTTCGCGCGCTACGTGCATTTCTTCGCCATGGCCGGCATTGGCCTGTTCGTGGCGATCCACGTCTTTATGGTGATCGTCGTGCCCAAAACGCTGTGGGCGATGATAACGGGTGGCAAACATGAATGAGAAAAAGCCGCGGGCAACCGCGCCAAAACTGGAACCGGACCAAAAAAAGCAGCTGGTCAATCTGCAGCGCCGCCTGATGCTGCGCTCCGGCCTGACGCTGGGCGGCATCGCCATGCTCACCGGTTGCAACCTGCAAGACGGCGATCGGGTGGATAAGGTGCTGTGGGCCATGTCGCGCTGGAACGACCGGGTGCAGGCCTGGCTGTTCAGCGGCCAGCGGCTGGCGCAAACTTACCGGCCCGATCAGATTACCCAGCCTTTCCCCTTCAACGCGTTTTACCCGGAATACAACGTCCCCGAGATCGATCTGGCCGGCTACCGGCTTGAAGTCGCGGGGAAAGTGGAGAAAAAAGCGCCCTGGACGCTGGAACAGCTGCAGCGGCTGCCGCAGCAAAGCCAGATCACGCGTCTGATCTGCATTGAGGGCTGGAGCGCCATCGGCCAATGGGGCGGCGTGCCGCTGCGCACCTTTCTGCAGCACGTCGGGGCGGATCTGAATGCCGGTTACGTCGGCTTCAAATGCGCCGATCGCTACTACTCCAGCCTCGACATGGCCACCGCGCTGCACCCGCAGACCATTCTGGCGCTGGATTTCGGCGGCAAGGCGCTGCCGGCGGACTATGGCTACCCGCTGCGGCTGCGGGTGCCCACCAAGCTGGGGTTCAAAAACGCCAAACATATCGCCGCCATCTTTGTCAGCGACGTCAATCCGGGCGGCTATTGGGAAGATCAGGGCTACAACTGGTTCAGCGGCATTTAGTTTTGCGCGGCGCTGCGCATAAGCGCCATCGGCGGCTGGAGGATCTTCTCTGCCGCAGTTAATAATCGGTTCGTCACAAAGGGGATAACTATAGGAAAAATAATAGTAAAAAGGATTTCATCATGGAGATTGATGTGAGGGAGATCAATGCGCGACCGGCCACAGAGTATAGATACCGAATAACGGTTTATAAAAATGCAGGCGCTGCTGCTGCGTATTACCTTGATTTTAAAAAAGCGACGTTAAGGATGCGTCAATGGCTTATTGGGGCTTATCCCACCTCGGAAATATTGGACAATGCGTATGCCATGGAACTGTATGATGTAAAAGCATTGGAAGTCCGCGCCGAAGTAGCCAGATCCTTATTTGATACCTATACCAGGATGGCGTACACCCGATATGAACGAGAACAACTCTTCATTAATGGCATTGGTCTGGCGATCGTCACCTTTGTTGCGCAATACCAAGCGAGATTGGTTTTCAGCGTACCGCTCAGGCCGGCATTAGCCAGAATTTATGACTCGCTCTTGAAAAAACACGCGCGTCGCGTACATTATTTGTACAACCAGGAGCTTATTGAGGACGGATTATATGTCATCGAAATCCCGCCTGTTAACGGCAGAATCCCACCCAACCCCTATGAGCATGAAGGAACGGCACCAAAAAGAGATGCAAGCTTTCCACGAAGAATGGGCGGAACAAAGGCGCCGCGAATGGCGTGAACGCGGCGGCATTGAAGCAAGTGAACCGCCCGCACGTGGCATCGATACCGAACTTTCATCCTGACTCCGGTTCGTTCTTACTCTTCTTCCCCTGCCGTCAGCAACGCAAGCCCCGCTTGCTCGATTGCCTCCCGCGCGGCGGCGGGTAGCCCCTCGTCGGTAATGACGGCGTCAAAGGCGGCGATCGGCAGCGCCAGGTAGGTCGCGATCTTGCCGTATTTCGAGGTGTCGCTGAGCAGAATGCAGCGGCGGCTGGCCTCGACGATGGCCTTCTTTACCATCACCTTGTCTTCGTTCGGCGTCGACAGGCCGCGCATGCTCCACGAAGAGGCGGAGATAAACGCCAGATCGATAAACAGACCGCGCAGCGCCTGCGCCGCCGCTTCGCCGACGCAGGAGCGGTTTTCCCGGCACACGGTGCCGCCGGTGTGGATGATTCTGCACTGGCTGTGTTCGATCAGGAAGCCGGCGATGACAAAGTCGTTGGTCACCACCGTCAAATCGTCACGTTCACCGATCTGCTTCGCCAGCGCCAGCGTGGTGGTGCCGGCATCCAGATAAATACAGCTATTGGCGGGAATTTGCCGCGCCGCCAGCCGGCCGATGGCGATTTTCTGCCGGCTGAACATCCCCTCTTTGGCCTGGTGCGAAGGTTCGCTCGCCACCCGCTCGGGCGCCTGCACGCCGCCCGAGACCGACTGCACCGCGCCCTGTTCCTCCAGCTTTTGCAAATCGCGGCGGATCGTCATATGCGACACCCCCAGCCGTTCGGTCAGCTCGGCAATGCTGACGACGCCGCGTTCGGATACCAGCGCAAGAATTTGTTGATGGCGTTCTACAGGTATCACGGTTCCCTCTCGTTGCTGCGGTGATAATAATTGTGATTTTACGTCAATTTTCGTTCGCCGATAGCCCTAATTTTTCGCGGCGTGACGGCGCGCGCAGTGACGCCAGAAAAACATAAACTTATTTAAAAACATAACAATAATGTTGATACAGGCCAGAAACCGTACGAAGAACTCGTCTCACACATTGTTAATTATTGTGATATCGATCGCGGATAAACGGCCGTCAAGCGCTTACATTTAACACAACAAAACAAATTATCACTAAAATTAACAGGAGTGCAGTATGACACACCCAGGGAATTATGCCGTCTGCGTCATTGGGCTGGGCGCGATGGGCATGGGCGCGGCGCGCTCGTGCCTCCGCGCCGGATTGACCACCTACGGGGCGGACCTGAATCCGCAGGCGCTGGCGGCGCTGCAACAGGCCGGCGCAAAACACGCGTCTACCAGCGCGCGCGACTTCGCCGCCGAACTGGACGCCGTGCTGCTGCTGGTGGTGAACGCCGCCCAGGTGAAGCAGATCCTGTTCGGCGAACAAGGCCTGGCGCCAAAGCTCAAGCCGGGCACCGCGGTGATGGTCTCTTCGACCATTTCCGCCGATGACGCCAAACAGATCGAGCAACGGCTGCTGGACTACGGGCTGCCGATGCTGGATGCGCCGGTTTCCGGCGGAGCGGCCAAGGCGGAGGAAGGCCAGATGACGGTGATGGCCGCCGGCGCCGACGCCACCTTCGAGCGCCTGCAACCCGTGCTGGACGCCATCGCCGGCAAGGTTTACCGCATCGGCGAGGCGATCGGCCTGGGCGCGACGGTTAAAATCATCCACCAGCTGTTGGCCGGGGTGCACATCGCCGCCGGAGCGGAAGCCATGGCGCTGGCCGCCCGCGCCGGCATCCCGCTGGACGTGATGTACGACGTGGTCACCCACGCCGCCGGCAACTCCTGGATGTTCGAAAATCGCATGCGCCACGTGGTCGACGGCGACTATGCGCCCAAATCGGCGGTGGATATCTTCGTCAAGGATCTGGGGCTGGTGGCCGATACCGCCAAGGCGCTGCACTTCCCGCTGCCGCTGGCCTCCACCGCCTTCACCATGTTTACCGCCGCCAGCAACGCCGGTTACGGTAAAGAAGACGACAGTGCGGTAATCAAAATCTTTGCCGGCATCGATTTGCCGCAGAAAAAGGAGGCAATCTGATGCTGCTCGGCGTAATCGCGGATGATTTTACCGGCGCGACCGATATCGCCAGTTTTCTGGTGCAAAACGGCCTGCCGACGGTGCAGTTGAACGGCGTGCCGCAAGACGAAACGCCGGTCAGCGCGCAGGCGGCGGTCATCAGCCTGAAATCGCGCTCCTGCCCGGCAGAGCAGGCGGTCGAACTGTCGTTGCAGGCGCTGGCCTGGCTGCAAAAACAGGGCTGCCGCCAGTTCTACTTCAAATACTGCTCCACTTTCGACAGCACCGCGCAGGGCAATATCGGCCCGGTGACCGACGCCCTGCTCGCCGCGCTGGGGGAAAGTTTCACTGTGGTATCTCCGGCGTTGCCGATAAACGGCCGCACGGTCTATCAGGGCCACCTGTTCGTCGGGGAACAGCTGCTGTCCGAATCCGGCATGCGTCATCACCCGGTCACGCCGATGACCGACAGCAACCTGCTGCGCCTGATGGAATCCCAGGCCACCGGGCGCTGCGGGCTGGTGACGGCGGCGGAAATGGATCGCGGCGCCGGGGCGGTCAGCGAGAAACTGCGGCAATTGGCGCAGGAAGGCGTGCGCTACGCGGTGCTGGATACGCTCAACGAACGGCATCTGCTCAGCCAGGGCGAAGCGTTGAAAACGATGAAGCTGGTGACCGGCGGTTCGGGCCTCGCGATCGGCCTGGCGCGGCAGTGGGCGCAGAACGGCGAGCGTTCGGCAGAGGCGGCCGGCGCGCCGCAGGGCGAGAAAGCGGCGGTGCTGTCCGGTTCTTGCTCCGTCATGACTAACCGGCAGGTGGCGCACTACCGCGAACGCGCGGCGGCGCAGGCCATCGATATCGGCCGCTGTCTCGATCCGCAGGCGCGCGCCGCCTACGCCGCCGAGCTGGCGCATTGGGCGCAGCGTCACGCCGGGGAGGCGCTTGCCCCGCTGATCTACGCCACCGCAGCGCCGGAAGCGCTGCAGCAAACGCAACGGCAGTACGGTAGCGCCGCCAGCGAGGCGGTGGAGGCGTTGTTCGCCGAGCTGGTAGTGCAACTGCGCCAGTTGGGATTCAGCCGCTTTATCGTCGCCGGCGGCGAAACCTCCGGCGTGGTCACGCAGGCGCTGGGCATTCGCGGCTTCCATATCGGCCCCAGCATTTCCCCCGGCGTTCCCTGGGTGCGCGCCAGCGATCGGGCCATTTCCCTGGCATTGAAATCAGGCAATTTTGGCGATGAAGCCTTCTTCGCGCGCGCGCAAACGGAGTTTCCAGTATGACCACGACCATCGAACAGCAGGCACGAGAAGAGATGGTGCGCCTGGGCGCCTCGTTTTTCCAACGCGGTTACGCCACCGGCTCAGCCGGCAACCTCTCGCTGTTGCTGCCGGACGGCGCGCTGCTGGCGACGCCGACCGGCTCCTGTCTCGGCGAGCTGCAGGCCGATCGTCTGTCTAAAGTGAGCCTGAACGGCGACTGGCTGTCCGGCGACAAGCCGTCGAAAGAGATCAGCTTTCACCGCGCGCTGTATCTGAACAACCCGGAATGCAAAGCGGTGGTGCACCTGCATTGCACCTACCTCACGGCGCTCTCTTGCCTGCAGGGGCTGGACGTCGACAACGCCATCAAACCGTTCACCCCCTATGTGGTGATGCGCGTCGGCAAGGTGCCGGTGGTGCCCTACTACCGCCCCGGCGACGAAAGGCTGGCGCAGGATCTGGCCCGCCTGGCGCCCACCCACCGCGCCTTTTTGCTGGCCAACCACGGGCCGGTGGTGACCGGTAAAGACCTGCGAGCGGCGGCGGACAATACCGAAGAGATGGAAGATGCGGCGCGGCTGATCTTCACCCTCGGCGATCGTCCGATCCGCTATTTGACCGATGATGAAATTGCCGAATTACGGAGCTGACCCATGCCTAAATTTGCCGCCAATTTATCGATGATGTTTAACGAAGTGCCGTTCCTCGAGCGCTTCGCCGCCGCTGCCGAACAAGGCTTCAACGCGGTGGAGTTCCTGTTCCCTTACGAGCATCCCGCCGAGCTGTTGGCGGAAAAACTGCGCGAACACGGCCTGCAACAGGTGCTGTTCAACACCGCGCCCGGCGATGTCGCCGCCGGCGAATGGGGGCTGGCGGCGCTGCCGGGCCGCGAGCAGGATGCGCGCGCCGATATCGATCGCGCGCTGGCCTACGCCATCGCCCTCGCCTGCCCCTGTGTGCACCTGATGGCCGGCGTGGTGCCCGCGGGCGCGGACCGGCAGCGTTATCTCGACACCTTTATCGCCAATGCGCGCTATGCCGCCGACGCCTTCGCCCCGCACGGCGTCAAGGTGCTGATCGAAGCGCTCAGCCCACCGGTCAAGCCCGACTACCTGTTCGCCAGTCAATATCAGGCGGCGGAGGCGGTGGCGGCTATCGAGAGACCGAACGTGTTCATTCAGTTCGACTTTTTCCACGCGCAGTTAGTAGATGGCAATATCAGCGGGCTGCTGGAAACGCTGGCCGGGCGCTACGCGCATATCCAGATAGCCTCGGTGCCGGATCGCCATGAGCCGGATGACGGCGAACTGAATTACCCGTGGCTGTTCGACAGGTTGGATACGCTCGGTTATCAAGGCTGGGTAGGTTGCGAATACCGGCCGCGCGGCGACACCGCCGCCGGGCTCGGCTGGCTGAAACCTTACCGCTAACGCCGCCGCCGACACCAGGAAATCGATTTTATAACAATGAAACGCACCCGTATCGCCACGCGGCGATCGCGGTGCCCAACGCTTACCCAACGAAAGGCTTTTTTCATGTCTACCTCTCTGCTGTTGCTGATTGCCGTACTCGGCGTGGTGCTGCTGTTATTGATGGTCATCAAGGCGAAGGTGCAACCCTTTGTCGCGCTGTTGGTGGTCAGTCTGCTGGTGGCGTTGGCCAGCGGCATTCCGACCGGTGAAGTGATGAAAGTGATGACCGCCGGGATGGGCGGCGTGCTCGGCTCGGTGACCATCATCATCGGCCTGGGGGCGATGCTTGGCCGCATGATCGAACACTCGGGCGGCGCCGAGTCGCTGGCGCAGCGCTTCAGCCAGGGGCTGGGGCCGAAACGCACCGTCGCCGCGCTGACCCTCGCCGCGTTTATCCTCGGCATTCCGGTGTTCTTCGACGTCGGCTTTATCATTCTGGCGCCGATTATCTACGGCTTCGCCAAGGTCGCCAAAGTGTCGCCGCTGAAGTTCGGCCTGCCGATGGCCGGCGTGATGTTGACGGTTCACGTCGCGCTGCCACCGCACCCCGGCCCGGTGGCCGCCGCCGGTTTGCTCAACGCCGACATCGGTTGGCTGACCATCATCGGCCTCGCGATCTGTATTCCGGTCGGCGCGATCGGCTATTTCGCCGCCAACTACCTCAACCGCAAAACCTATCCGTTATCGATAGAAGTGCTGGAACAGCTGCAGCTGGCGGCGCCTGAACCGCGTCCGGAAGGGCAAGCGCCGCTCAGCGATCGCATCAACCCGCCCGGCGCCGGGCTGGTGGCGGCGCTGATCGTCATCCCGATCGCCATCATCATGCTCGGCACCGTCTCCGCTACGCTGTTACCTGCCGGCTCGGCGCTGCGCGATACGCTGTCGCTGCTGGGCTCACCGGCGGTGGCGCTGATGATAGCCCTGCTGCTGGCCTTCTATTTCCTGGCGCTGCGCCGCGGCTGGAGCCTGCAACACGCCAGCGACGTGATGGGCGCTGCGCTGCCGACCGCCGCGGTGGTGATCCTGGTGACCGGCGCGGGCGGCGTGTTCGGCAAGGTGCTGGTGGAATCCGGCGTCGGCAAGGCGCTGGCGGAGGTGCTGACGGCCATCGGCCTGCCGCTGGTGCCCGCCGCCTTTATCATTTCGCTGGCGCTGCGCGCTTCGCAGGGATCCGCCACCGTGGCGATCCTGACCACCGGCGGCCTGTTGTCGGAGGCGGTCAGCGGCTTGAATCAGCTGCAGCTGGTGCTGGTGACGCTGGCGACCTGTTTCGGCGGGCTGGGGCTTTCCCACGTCAACGACTCCGGTTTTTGGATCGTCACGCGCTATCTGGGGCTGTCGGTGGCCGACGGCCTGAAAACCTGGACGGTGCTGACCACCCTGCTCGGCCTGAGCGGCTTTCTGTTCACCTGGCTGTTGTGGCTGGCGGTGTGATTTCTCTGGCATACTGAACGCCGTTGTTTTTCATCGCCTTTCACCCTGTGCAGGAGCAGCAACATGACCGTAATCAACACCGCGCCAACGCTTGTCACCGAACGCCTGCGGCTGGACGCGCACAGGCTGGACGACTTCGAGTCGCTAGCCGCATTGTGGGCCGATCCGCTGGTGGTACGCTATATCGGCGGCACGCCGCGCGACCGGGAAGACTCCTGGGGGCGCCTGATGCGCTACGCTGGCCACTGGGCGCTGTTGGGGTATGGAAATTGGGCGGTGCGTGACAAACAGAGCGGGGAGTACCTCGGCAGCATCGGCTTCTTCGACGGCCTGCGCGATATCACCCCGGCGCTCGACGCGCCGGAGATGGGCTGGACGCTGGTGAGTTCTGCGCACGGCAAAGGCTACGCCACCGAGGCACTGCGGGCGGCGCTGGCCTGGGGTAAAACGCACCTGCCGGGGGAGAAAACCGTCTGCATCATCTCGCCGGAAAACCAGGCTTCGCTGGCGCTGGCGAAAAAAGTCGGCTTTAGCGAAAGCCGCCGCAGCGAGTATCACCAAAGCCCGATCGTCGTGATGCATTGCCCGCTCTAAAACCTAACCGCGTTGCATCGCCAACGCCGTCTGAACAAAGTTGTCCCGCAGCGCGTCGGCGCGCTGCGGGTCCCAGGCGATACCGACCTGCCACTCAGTTTCCTCGCCGCTCAGCGGTAAAATGTCGATGCTGGCCGGCGCGATATGCGTGATGCTGTGCGGCAGCAGCGCAACGCCGACGCCGGCGGCGACCAGCGCCAACAGCGTCTGAATATCGCCGGCCTGCTGCACCACGTTCGGCGTCAAGCGGTGAGCGGCGATAAACCGCAGCGACTGATCGCTCAGCCCGCGCCCGCGCTTCGGAGTCAACTGCAACAGCGGCAGCTGATTGAAACGCGCCATCAGATTGTCGGCGCGCAGCGCCAGCGCGCCCGGCGCGGCCAGCACCAACCGGTCACTCAGCATTGCCACGCCGCACAGCGGCGTATTGACCGGCAAACGCACGAACCCCGCCTGCAACTCCCCCTGTAACAGCAACTGATACTGCCGCTCCGACGGGATGTCCTCCAGGCCGATCGCCACCTCGGGAAACCGTTGGCGAAAAGCCGCCACCAGCTGCGGCGCCAGATGAAAGCTGGAGAGGCCAAATCCCAGCGCCAGCCGCCCCGCTTCCCCGAGCGCCACCCGCCGGGCGCGCCGCTGAAACTGCTGGTACTGTTCCACCAGCGCCTGCGCCTCCGGGTAGAGCCGCTGCCCGCCGGCGGTGAGCACCGCGCCCTGTCGGCCACGCTCGAACAATCGAACGCCGAGCTGGGTTTCCAGCGCCTGAATCTGCTTGCTCAGCGCCGGCTGGCTGATGCACAGCCGGCTCGCCGCCTGTCGATAGTTGCCCTGCTCGGCCAGCGCCACCAGGGCGCGCAGTTGTTTTATATCCATTCCATCAGGTTATCAAATAGGGAATTTAATTGATTATACAGTAATCAATCCACCTGCTGTAATCAACGCAGACCCTAACCGGAGAGACACCATGACCATCTCATTGCGCGCCGCCACGGTGCAGTTCCAGCATCGCGCCAACGATAAGAATTACAACCTGTCGATCATTGAGCGCTTTATCGCTCAGGCGGCCGAGCAGCAGGTACAGCTGCTGGCCTTCCCGGAAATGTGCATCACCGGCTATTGGCACGTGCGCCATCTGTCCGACGCCGAAGTGCGGGCGCTGGCGGAACCGATCGCCGCCAGCCCTTCGCTGGCGCGCATTCGCCCGCTGGCGGAGCGTTACAACATGGCGATCGGCGTCGGGCTGATCGAGCTGGGCGACGACGGCCGTTGCTACAACGCCTACGCCGTATGCCTGCCGGACGGCGCGCTGCATGTGCACCGTAAACTGCACGCCTTCGAACACCCGGCTATCGCCAGCGGCGATCGCTATACCGTATTCGACACCCCCTGGGGCGTGCGCGTGGGCGTATTGATCTGCTGGGACAACAATCTGGTGGAGAATGTGCGCGCAACGGCGCTGCTGGGCGCGGAGGTGTTGATGGCCCCGCACCAGACCGGCGGCACCCATTCGCGCAGCCCGCACGGCATGAAGCCGATCCCACAGGCGCTGTGGCAGCGGCGGGCGGAAGATCCGCAGGCGATAGAAGCCGCCTTTCGCGGCGAACACGGCCGCGGCTGGCTGATGCGCTGGCTGCCCTCGCGCGCTCACGACAACGGGCTGTTTTTGCTGTTCAGCAACGGCGTGGGCCGCGATGACGATGAGGTACGCACCGGCAATGCGATGATCCTCGATCCCTACGGCCGCATCGTGGCGGAGACCTGGGCGGCGGAAGACCGGATGGTCAGCGCCGATCTCGATCTGACGCTGATCCCGCTCAGCACCGGCCGCCGCTGGATTTACGGACGCCGCCCCGAGCTGTACGGTTTACTGACCGAACCGCAAGGCTATGAGCGCGATGCCCGCAGCGCACGCTTTTCGACGCAGCCGACGGGGCGCGGCGGCCACTGACAGATAAAAAAAATCCGCCCGAAGGCGGATTTTTTATCCGCGCGGCAACCTGTGCCGCGCATTCACGCCCGCAGGCATGAAGAAATCTTAGAAGCGGTAGCCTACGCCAACGTTCCAGCTGCCAACGTCCACGCTGCGGATGCGGCTCTGCTCGTAGCCAACGTCCAGGGCAACGTTTTCGATTGGGTTGAACTGCAGACCGGCACCGTAGGTGAAGCCGTAGTCGCTGTTTCCACCTTTGTTACCACCAGCCTGGGCGTTGTCGATGTTTTTGCCGTAGCCAACACCGATCACACCGTAGATGCTCGCCCAGTCGTTGAAGCGGTAAGCTGGACCTGCGGTGATGGAATCGTACTGAGATTTCTTGTAGAAACCGTTTTCAGAACGATTTTTTTCCAGGTGGGTGAAGGAGCCGATCACACCCAGTGGGTTGTTGTCGAACTCGTAACGGTATTTCAGGTTGAAACCGTCGGCCTTGTTAGCAACGCCTTGGAGATCACCCTGCGCATAGCCAGCGGATACGGTGCTCTGACCAGCGAATGCGGTACCTGCGCTAACTGCTAATACGCAAGCTGCTACTGCGGAAAGACATGCAATTTTTTTCATAACCACCTCAAACGCGTTTTATTATTAAGTACATCCATTTGTTCATGCTTTGAAAATATAACAAAAATTAGCGTGAAACTCTGCCTTGAAATGAGTGTCTAAAGCTTTATATCGTGTAACAGAAGATTTCAAGAACAGTGTATCTGCTTCTTTTCGCTCTATTTTCGGCCGTATTCTACGGCTTTCTGTGACAAAAATCACCAATTTAATATCCAGATAATTCTTAAGAAAAAGCGCACTTTTTGACCAAATCCGCCACATCTCATCCGAGGATCGGCGGATTTCACCGCGATGCGCGCTTTTCTCAGACAGATTTTCGCCATTTCATTTACACTGCTCGCATCCCCGTTTCGACCGTTTTCTCAAGGCTGAGGAACGGCGCAAAAAAGGCTCGTTAAGGATGTCGTTATCTACTTCCGGCAGAGCGCCCTCCGCGCTGCTGCCCATCTGTCTGTTAATCATCGCCATGGTGTCTATCCAGAGCGGCGCCTCGTTGGCCAAAAGCCTGTTCCCGATCGTGGGCGCCGAAGGCATTACGACGCTGCGCCTTTTCATCGGCACCCTGATTCTGTTCATTATCTTCCGCCCGTGGCGTATGCGCATCGTCGCCGGCAGCCGCTTGCCACTGCTGATTTACGGCCTGTCGCTCGGCGCGATGAACTACCTGTTCTACCTGTCGCTGCGCACCGTGCCGCTCGGCATCGCCGTGGCGCTGGAGTTTACCGGCCCGTTGGCGGTGGCCATGTTCTCGTCGCGCCGGCCGATCGACTTTCTTTGGGTGGCGCTGGCGATCGCCGGGTTGTGGTTCCTGTTGCCGCTCGGCCACGGCGTGGGCGGGATCGATCCGTTCGGTGCCGCCTGTGCGCTCGGCGCCGGTGCCTGCTGGGCGGTCTATATCATCTTCGGCCAGAAGGCCGGCGGCGATCACGGCCCCGGTACGGTGGCGCTCGGCTCCTTGATCGCCGCGCTGGTGTTCTGCCCGATCGGCGCCTGGCAAACCGGCAGCGTGCTGTTCAATCTCGATATTCTGCCGGTGGCGCTGGCGGTGGCGATCCTCTCCACCGCGCTGCCATATTCGCTGGAGATCATCGCGCTGCCCAAAATTCCGGCGCGCACCTTCGGCACCTTAATGAGCCTCGAACCGGCGATGGCGGCGCTGTCCGGCATGCTGTTCCTCGGCGAACACCTGAGCGGCGTGCAATGGCTGGCGCTGGCGGCGATTATCGCCGCCTCCATGGGCTCCGCCCTGACCATTCGCCCCAAGCCGCGCCTCGAAAGCCTTTCCTGATCGCCTGACTCGCCTGCCGACCGCAACGTCGGAATGCAGGCGGGTTAACTGTTTTCCTCGTGACAAATCGGCATACTTCCCCTTAGCCTGTATCGCAGGCTCTTTGGACTTTCGCTCACATGGAGAATAACAGTGATTCACAACAGCCTGTTCAACCCCCGCTTCGGCCGCGGACTCGCGCCGGCGCTGGTTTCAACCCTGACCGAGTTACGCCGATGCGACCTGCCCGAACTGGCGCTGGGCCATCACCCGATCGACGGCGACAACATCTTTATGGACGTGATGACGCTGACCACCGTGCCGGCGGCGGAAAAGCGCGCCGAAATGCATCAGGAATACATCGCGCTGCATCTGCTGATCAGCGGCGAAGAACGCATCGAATACGGCCTGGCGGGCGACTGGCACCGCGAGCATCCCCACGCGGAAAATAGCGACCTTCTGCTGCTGGACATCAAACGCCACCCGCAAACGCTGCACATGACGCACGGCATGTTCGCGATCTTTTTCCAGATGGAAGCGCACAAAACCGGCTGCCTGTGGCAGCGGCCGCAGCACATCAAGAAAGCGGTGGTGAGGATCCATCACCGCCTGCTGCTGTGAACCTGCGGCAGCGTCCGTAGAAAATCGGCGGCCTGGCGGGGAGAGCGCAAGCGCTTGAAACGGCGCCCTGCATCGGTACGGGCCATCTCCGCCAGGTATTTTCGCCGGTTCTTCGAGTAAGTGCGGATCGTCCACAGCACGATCGACTCGCGGCTGAAGAAAGAACGGCGGAAACTTTCCCGATTGCCGGTGCCCGGCCACAGCTCGCGTTTGCTGGCCGCGCGCCGGCACGCGCGGCGCACGGCCTGCCACAGCGTGCGGCAGAAGCCGTAGTCCAGCCACAGGATATAATCGACCTCGCGCCACTTGATCGCCTGCGTGCGGCTGTAGTTGCCGTCCAGCACCCAGCCTCCTCCCGCTGCGGCCAGCGTCTGCTCAAGCCGCGCCAGAAACGCGTCATCGGGCGTCCCCTGCCACTCGGGCCGCCAATAGAGCCTGTCCATCTCGATATAGGGAACGTCAAGCCGTTCCGCCAGTTGACGCGCCAGGGTGCTTTTACCGCTGCCGCTGGTGCCGACGACGTTAATTTTCATCATTCGCCAATAAAGTCCGGGGTTAATTCCCTTACTTTATCCGCATCAATTACGGCTATCAATCTGAATAGGCTTGAAATTAACACCCCGATAACAAAGCAGATATTTAGCCGAACCCGCATGCCAGCAAAAAATAAAATAACAGGGGTAAATCTTCACTGACATAAATAATACCTTAAATTGAAATAACAATAACTTTCATAAAGTTACACAAAAACAAAAAACAAATAAAAATAGTGCCATTCGGCCATTCCTATTTGTGCAATAGCCATTTTCGTACGGCAAAAATAAATACCCCTGCTATAATTGATCCCGTAACGAAATAGGACAACGACTAATCAAGAGGATATCTGATATGAGTACCGCTAAACTGGTGAAAACGAAATCTTCTGATCTGCTGTATACCCGTAACGATCTGGACGAAAAAGTCAAACTGGCCGCCATCAAGGCGCTGAACCATCAGGTCGTGCAATTCATCGATCTTTCGTTGATCACCAAGCAGGCGCACTGGAACATGCGCGGCGCAAACTTCATCGCGGTCCATGAAATGCTGGACGGCTTCCGCACCGCCATCATCGAGCATCAGGACACCTTCGCCGAACGCGTGGTGCAACTGGGAGGCGTGGCGCTGGGCACCGTACAGGTGGTTAACGATCGCACGCCGCTGAAAAGCTATCCGACCAATATCCACAGCGTGCAAGAGCACCTGAAAGCGCTGGCCGATCGCTACGGCGCGGTCGCGAATGACATCCGTAAAGCCATTACCGAAGTGGAAGACGAAGATACCGCCGACATGTTCACCGCCGCCTCGCGCGATCTGGACAAGTTCCTGTGGTTCATCGAATCCAACATCGAATAACGCTAAAAAGTTGCAGAGCGCCCGTCGTTCCGGGCAGAACAGGCTGGGCTTCGCCCGGCCTGTTTTCTTTTGCGCGGCCGTTGCATTGTACAAAAAACGGCCCATATTAAACGGTAAGGTTCCTTTGTCAGGAGGTAATGATGGCCAGCGGCTGGGCGGCGGACGGCGCCGTACAAGATCAGATTGATTCCACCGTCGACGATGCGGTGCAGCGCGCGCGTGAAGCGCTCGGGCACGGCGAGAGCGAGCGCTATTGCCAGGAATGTGGAGAGCCGATCCCCGAGGCGCGCCGCAAGGCGTTAACCGGCGTGCGTTTTTGCCTCACCTGCCAGACCGAACAAGACAAAAAACACGCGGCCGCCAGCCTGTATAACCGGCGCGGCAGCAAAGACAGCCAGTTGCGCTAGCATTATCTGCCCCCCCTTTTCGCCGCACGCGGCTCCGCTTGCACCGTCAGTGCATCATGAAAGTTAGAGTTAGTTATCAATATTGAAGCAAAAACGTTAAAGAACGGTTGTTTCACAGCCAAAGTTTGGTTAATGATAGCCCCATGCACCAAGATAATTCTTACGCACCATTTTGGTGCCTCACGTTGGTGCATAACCATAACAATTCGCCTTTGCGGCACAACATCACGCAATAACTCTTTGTTTTTATAGTAGTTGAAAACATGGCACGATTTTTTCATGGCACCAACTGCAATATAAAAAATGGGTAATCCGCAACCTGTACAGGAATTCCTCTCATGAAGTCGATTTTTAAAGTCTCCCTGGCCGCACTCTCTCTGGCCTTTGCCGTAAGTTCCCACGCAGCAGACAAACTGGTGGTCGCCACCGACACCGCTTTCGTTCCTTTTGAGTTCAAACAAGGCGACAAATACGTCGGCTTCGACATCGACCTGTGGGCCGCCGTCGCCAAAGAGCTGAAGCTGGACTACACCCTGAAGCCAATGGACTTCGGCGGCATCATTCCGGCGCTGCAGACCAAAAACGTCGATCTGGCGCTGGCCGGCATCACCATCACCGATGAGCGCAAGAAAGCCATCGACTTCTCCGACGGCTACTACAAGAGCGGCCTGCTGGTGATGGTCAACGCCGACAACAACAGCGTGAAAAGCATCGACGATCTGAACGGCAAAGTGGTGGCGGTGAAGAGCGGCACCGGCTCGGTGGATTACGCCAAGCAGCACATCAAAACCAAGGATCTGCGTCAGTTCCCTAACATCGACAACGCCTACATGGAGCTGGGCACCAAGCGCGCCGATGCGGTGCTGCACGACACGCCAAACATCCTGTACTTCATCAAGACGGCCGGCGCCGGCAAGTTCAAAACCGTAGGCGATTCGCTGGAAGCACAGCAGTATGGCATCGCCTTCCCTAAAGGCAGCGACGAGCTGCGCGAGAAGGTGAACGGCGCGCTGAAAACCCTGCGTGAGAACGGCACCTATAACGAGATCTACAAGAAGTGGTTCGGCACCGAACCTAAGTAAGCTGTGAATTTGGCAAGCTATTAACTTAAGCACAGGGGGCGCTTACCCCCCTGCGCTTCGTTGTATCTGATACCCACGTTCGGGATCACCGGGAGAAATATCATGCAGTTCGACTGGAGCGCCATCTGGCCCGCCATTCCTATCTTGTTAGAGGGCGCCAAAATGACCCTGTGGATTTCGGTCCTCGGTCTGATTGGCGGCCTGATCATCGGCCTCGTCGCCGGCTTTGCCCGCACCTACGGCGGTTGGATCGCCAACCACATCGCGTTGGTGTTTATCGAAGTGATCCGCGGCACGCCGATCGTGGTGCAGGTGATGTTCATCTACTTCGCCCTGCCGATGGCGTTCACCGATTTGCGCATCGATCCGTTCACCGCGGCGGTGGTGACCATCATGATCAACTCCGGCGCCTACATTGCGGAAATCACCCGCGGCGCGGTGCTGTCGATTCATAACGGTTTCCGCGAGGCCGGCCTGGCGCTCGGCCTGTCGCGCCGCGAAACCATCCGCTACGTCATTATGCCGCTGGCGCTGCGCCGCATGCTGCCGCCGCTGGGCAACCAGTGGATCATCAGCATCAAAGACACCTCGCTGTTCATCGTGATCGGCGTGGCGGAGCTGACCCGTCAGGGTCAGGAAATTATTGCCGGTAACTTCCGCGCGCTGGAAATCTGGAGCGCCGTGGCGGTTATCTATCTGATTATTACCCTGGTGCTGAGCTTCGTGCTGCGTCGTCTGGAAAGAAGGATGAAAATCCTGTGATTGAATTTAAAAACGTCTCCAAGCATTTTGGCCAAACCCAGGTGCTGCATAACATCGATTTGAAGATCGACAAAGGCGAAGTGGTGGTGATCATCGGGCCGTCCGGCTCCGGCAAATCCACCCTGCTGCGCTGCATCAACAAGCTGGAAGAGGTCACCAGCGGCGATCTGATCGTCGACGGCCTGAAAGCCAACGATCCGAAAGTGGACGATCGGTTGATCCGCCAGGAAGCCGGCATGGTGTTCCAACAGTTCTACCTGTTCCCGCACCTGACGGCGCTGGAAAACGTCGCCTTCGGCCCGATCCGCGTGCGCGGCGCGAAGAAGTCCGATGCGGAAAAGCTGGCGCGCGAGCTGCTGGCCAAGGTCGGTCTGGCGGAGCGTGCCCACCACTATCCGTCCGAACTGTCGGGCGGGCAGCAGCAGCGCGTGGCGATTGCGCGCGCGCTGGCGGTGAAGCCGAAAATGATGCTGTTCGACGAGCCGACCTCCGCGCTCGATCCGGAATTGCGCCACGAAGTGCTGAAGGTGATGCAGGATCTGGCCGAGGAAGGCATGACGATGGTCATCGTCACCCACGAAGTCGGCTTTGCCGAAAAAGTGGCGTCGCGCCTGATCTTTATCGATAAGGGCCGGATTGCCGAAGACGGCAACCCGCACGACCTGATCAACCATCCGCCAAGCCCGCGTCTGCAGGAGTTCCTGCAGCACGTATCCTGATCCTGGCGGTTTCACGGCGGGCGCGCCACGCGCCCGCCGCTTTCATTCCGCACGCGTTCCCACGCCACATCGCGCCACCTTTCCTACTATATTCATTGTTTTTCATCGTATTGCTCTGACATCCGCCGATCACAGAACGCCAAAGAGAGGAACAATGCCGCCAAACGCAGACTCCCGACGAGGTTCTCATCTGCGAGAACACCTGCTTTTCCTGCTGCTGTTGCTGACCCTGAACGTCTTCGCGCCACCGGCGCTGGCGCAAAACGCGCCGCCCGCGCCCGTCGACAAGAGCGAGCAGCAGAAGGCCGCCTACGCCGCGCTGGCCGATCTGCTGCAAGACGACAAAGCGCGCGCGGCACTCATCAACCACCTGAAACAGGCCGCCGGCGACGCCCCCGCCGCCGCCCCAACAACGCCGGAGGAATCAACGCCGGCCACGCTGAGCGACAGCCTGAACTCGCTGGCGCAGGAAGGCATCGGCACCTTTAACCAGAAGCTCGGCGCGCTGCAAAAGCTGATCGACTCCGGCCCGAAGCGCGTTTTCAATCCCGCCGGCTTTTTCCGCGCGCTGGGTTACTTTCTGCTGACGGTGGCGGTCACCTTTGCGCTGTTCCACCTGATCCGGCGGCTGATCGCGCCGCTGTACAAACGCATGGGCAGCTGGGGGCACAACGCGCGGCTACAGCGCGGCCCGTGGTATAAGCGCCCCGCCGCCATTCTCGGCGCTTTCGCCGTCGATCTGCTGGTGCTGCTGCTGGCGCTGGCGGCGGGCAACCTGTTCGCCCGCCACGTCCACGCCGACAGCGCCACCATTCTGCGGCTGCAGACCCTGTTTCTCAGCGCCTTCGCGGTGATTGAGTTTTTCAAAGCGGTGCTGCGGCTGATTTTCGCCCCCAACTTCGACTACCTGCGCCCCTTCCCCTTCAGCGACCAGAGCGCGCGCTACTGGAACACGCGCCTCGCCTGGCTCAGCGGCCTGATCGGCTACGGCCTGATGGTGGTGGTGCCGGTGGTGGCGGTACAAATAAGCTACCCGGCCGCCGCCGCCGTCAACCTGGTGGTGATGCTGGCGCTGACGCTGTACGCCATCTGGCTGATCCTGCACAACCGCAAGCCGATACAGCAACAGATCAACCTGCTGGCCGAACGGTCGATGGCGTTTTTCAGCGCGATCCTGCGCGGCCTGGGGCATATCTGGCATCTGCTGGCGATCGCCTATTTTCTGGTGTTGTTCGTGCTGTCCCAGTTCGACATCGGCAACAGCCTGCGCTTTATGATGAGCGCCACGGTGAAAAGCCTGCTGGTGGTCGGCGTCGGCGCTCTGCTGTCCGGCATGCTGACCCGCTGGATTTTCCGCCGCATTTCGCTGCCGACCGACGTTAATCTGCGCTATCCGATGCTCGAGCGGCGCATCAACTCCTACATCCCCAACGGGCTGAAGATACTGCGGGTGATGGTGGTGCTGGCGGTGACGCTGTTCCTGCTCGATGCCTGGCACCTGATCAACCTGTACCAGTGGGCGGGCAGCGAAAATGGCCAGCGAACGCTCGGCGGGCTGGTGCATATCCTGCTGATCCTGCTGATCGCCGTCTTCAGCTGGACGCTGATGGCCAGCATCATCGAGCACCGCCTGGCGCTGGAACTGAGCAACGGCGTGCGGCCGAGCGCACGCGAACGCACGCTGCTGACGCTGTTTCGCAACGTGCTGGCCATCGTTATCAGCACCATTACCGTGATGATCGTGCTGTCGCAGGTGGGGCTGAACATCGCGCCGCTGCTGGCGGGCGCCGGCGCGCTGGGGCTGGCCATCAGCTTCGGCGCCCAGACGCTGGTGAAAGACGTGATCACCGGCGTGTTCATCCAGTTCGAAAACGGCATGAACACCGGCGAATATGTCACCGTCAGCGGCATCACCGGCACCGTGGAGCGCATGACCATCCGCTCGATCGGCCTGCGCGACGACTACGGCGTCTACCACATCGTGCCGTACTCCTCGATCACCACGCTGGCCAACTATGCGCGCGAATTCGGAGTGTATCGCGCCAACTACACCGTCAGCCGCGACGAGGACATCGATCGGGTCAATGAGGTGCTGCATCAGGCCGTCGCGGCGCTGAAACAGGATGAACAGGTGAAGCATTTCCTGATTGGCGAGCCGGTCTTCAACGGCGTGGTGGCGCTGGGCGACCGCTCGTTCACCACCCGCGTGACGGTGCGCACGCAGGCGCTGAAACAGTGGGTGGTGCAGTACGCCCTCGATCGGCTGGTGAAAATCCATTTCGATCGGGCCGGCATCGGCATGCCGCAGCAGGCGATGCAGATCTCCCGCGCGCCGCAGCCGCAGGAACCGCCCGCCGAACGCTAGCTTTCAGGCCCCGTCCGGTACGGGGCCGGACCATTCAGTGCAGCGCGTCGCCCTGCTTCACCGACGTGAACGCCTGCATCAGCTTCACGACGTCGTGCATGCCGATGTTGACCTGGTTGATCACTTCACCGGCGTCATGGGTCAGCGCCACGCCGCCGCCGGCCTGCTCTACGCAGGTTGCCATGCCGGCAATCGCCGCCGCCACGCCTTGCTGGATAGATTTGGTCATGCGTTCGATCTCGGTCGCCGCCTTGCGCGACTGTTCCGCCAGCGTGCGCACTTCGTTGGCCACCACCGCAAAACCGCGCCCGTGCTCGCCGGCGTGGGCGGCTTCGATCGAGGCGTTAATCGCCAGCAGGTTGGTTTGGGAGGCGATTTTACGAATGGCTTCGACGATGGTGCCGATCTGCTGAGAACACTTGCCCAGCTCGGTGACCACGTCCGAGGTTTCGCGCGCCGCCGCTTCGACCTGCTGCATGCCCTTCACCGCCTGCTGCACGATGATCGCGCCCTGCGCCGCCTGCCGATCGGTATCGAGCGACAGATGATGCGCGTTGCGCACCATCTCTTCTTCATGCTGCTGCTGTTGCATCAGCCGGGTGATGTCCTGGGCAATCTTCACCACCTTCACCACCTGGCCTTCGTTGTCGAGGATCGGGTTGTAACTGGCCTCCAGCCATACCCGTTCGCCGCGCCGGTTGAGGCGCTCAAAACGCCCGGTGATGAACTCGCCGCGCGCCAGGCGCTGCCAATGCCGCCGATAATCGTCGGAATTGGCGAACTCCGGCGGGCACAGCACCGCATGCGACTGCCCGCACGCCTCTTCCAGCCGATAGCCCATCAGCGCCAGCATATTGTCGTTAGCGCTGACGATGGTGCCCTGCGGCGTGAAAGCGATCATCGCCATCGATCGATTCAGCGCCGCCAGCAGGCTGCGATGCTCCTGCGCCTGGGTCACTCGCTCGGTCACTTCGCTGGCGATCTTGACGATCTCCACCACCTTACCCTGTTTATTCAGCACCGGCGCATAGGTGCCTTGCAGCCACACCGCCTCGCCGTTTTTCGCGATGCGCTTTATGGTGTCCGTAATGGGTTGGCCCTTATTCAGCGTCTCCCAATGTTTGCGGTATAGCGGGCTGGCAACATAGTTCGGATCGCAGAAAATACGGTGATGCCGGCCAATCACGTCATCGCGTTGAAATCCCAGCGTGTTGAGGAAAAGATCGTTGGCGCGCAATACCGTGCCATCGGGCGAGAATACGATCATCGGAACGGCGTGTTCTATCGCGCTCAGTTCGGCGCCTTTGTGGGTAGTTAACTGACTGAATCGTAACAGCATAAGGTGTAGTCCTTGTGGCAGATGATGGCGCTTTTCTTATTTTTGCCTGGCCACATGCCGCGCCCACACGCAGACGTGCCATCGCGGAAGGAACGGGCAGCGCCGTTCCTTCTGGTTATTGCTATTAACCGGATTAAATTTATTTATTCAGTAAAGTAATTATTCGAATTTAAATAAACCAACAGTCTAAGATTTTTATTATTAATTCCGTATTGAGAATAACGTAAGTGATGAAAATTGAAAGGTAAAATGCGGATTTTTGTCGGCGCCGGCAGGATAACCGGCGCCGGAAGGATTAGCGCCAGCGTTCGGCTGCCCAGGCGGCCTGTTGCTCGGCGTCGTGGAAGGTCCAGGCGACAAAGCGGCTGATCTTCTGCCCTTGCGCCATCTCGATGGTGCGCACCTCGGCCGCGCCCGCCACCTTCAGCGCATGGTAAATGGCCGGCAGCGTGGTGTTTTTCGAGATGAGCGAAGTGAACCACAGGCAGTTGTTGGCCTTGCCGACGCTCTCTTCCACCATCTTGCGCACGAAGGCTTCTTCGCCACCTTCGCACCACAGTTCGTTGTTCTTGCCGCCGAAGTTTTGCACCGGCTTGTCGGCCACTTCCCCTTTGCCCAATTTATGCAGCTTGCGGCGGGTGCTGGCGCGCGCTTCCTGCTCGGACGCGTGGAACGGCGGGTTGCACAGGGTGGCGTCAAATTTCTCGGCCGCGCCGATGATGCCGCTAAAAATCAGCTCAGGCTGTTTTTGCAACCGCAGACGCACGCTGTTGCGCAGCGTCGGGTTCATCTCGACGATCATTTTGGCCGCGTTGAGCGACACCGAATCGATTTCAGACCCGGTGAAACGCCAGCCGTATTCGCGCAGGCCGACGATCGGGTAAATGCAGTTGGCGCCGACGCCGACGTCGAGGATCGCCACGCCCTTGCCGCGCGGGATCTCGCCGCCGTTGCTGGTCGCCAGCAGATCCGCCAGGTGGTGCAGATAATCGGCGCGGCCGGGGATCGGCGGGCACAGGTAGTCCGCCGGAATATCCCAGTGTTCGATGCCGTAAAAGTGCTGCAGCAACGCACGGTTGAGCATTTTCACCGCCGCCGGATCGGCGAAGTCCACCGACACATCGCCCCAGGCGTTCGGTTTTACGAACGGCGCCAACGCCGGGCAGCTGGCGATCAGCGCCGGGAAGTCATAGCGTGAACGATGACGGTTGCGCGGATGCAGGCCGCTTTTCTGCTGCGGGAAGGTTTTCTTTTTTTCCACCGTGACGGGCTCTCTTGAAGGTATTTCCGGCGCGTAAGATAACACATCCCGCCCGCAATGGCGCAGCGGCGGGAAACCCGGCACAATGAAAACCTCATCGATTGCCACAGGATCCCCCATGAGCCGTGAATCTCGTTATTATTATGAACCCGCCGCCGGCCACGGCCTGCCGCACGATCCGCTGAACGCCATCGTCGGCCCGCGCCCCATCGGCTGGATCTCTTCCCGCAGCGCCGCCGGCTTGCGCAATCTGGCGCCCTACAGCTTTTTCAACTGCTTCAACTACCGTCCGCCGATCGTCGGTTTCGCCAGCACCGGCTGGAAAGACAGCGTGGCGAATATCGTGGAAACCGGCGAATTCGTCTGGAACCTGGCGACACGCCCGCTGGCGGAAGCGATGAACAACAGTTCCATCCCCCTGCCGCGCGGCGAGGATGAATTCGCCTTCGCCGGCGTCACGCCGCTGCCCGGGCGCCGGGTCAAAGCCGAGCGCGTGGCCGAAAGCCCGGTTAACTTCGAATGCCGGCTGACCCAATGCATTCAGCTGCAAACCGCCGCCGGCGAACAGGTGGAAACCTGGCTGGTATTGGGCGAGGTGGTGGCGGTGCACCTCGATCCGGCGCTGCTGGATGAACACGGCGTCTACCAGACCGCCGCTGCCGAACCTATCCTGCGCGCCGGCGGCCCGACCGCCTACTATGGCATTTCCGAACAGCACCGTTTCGATCTGGCGCGCCCGACGCGCTGATCGTCTCCCCCGTTTAGGCAGAAGATAAACGGGGGGATTAATAATCAAAAAATCTGAATAAAACCATCAACACTCTCCGATTTCATCCCGCCTGTCACTGCGCAATAATCTTCCCATCGAAAGGCAAACCCCTTTCTCCCTAATTCACTTTGACAGGAATGACGAACATGAAAACCATCAAAACTTTTGCTGCCGCTATCGCCCTGGCCACCGTTTCTTTCACCACTTTCGCCGCTGAACACGTCAGCGCCCAGGATGCCGCCCAATTCGAAAAAGCCGGCGTGATCGTCGCCAGCGGCGCGACCGACCTGAGCAGCCTGAAGTCTCAACTGGCCGCCAAAGCCGATGCCGCAGGCGCCAAGGCCTTCACCATCACTTCCACCAGCGGTAACAACCTGATGCACGCCACCGCGGTTATCTACAAATAATCACCGCCCCAGACGCCAAAAAGCCCGTCGGATATCACCCCGGCGGGCTTTTTTTATCTTCGCTTGCGTCAGCGCTGCATGGGCACGACAGCCAGTTTTTTGCCGCCCGCTTTATCAGCAACCCACCCGTACACGAACCGGACAATGCTGCCGGAAACGGGTTTAAACCCCGTATTTAATGGGGTTTACAGGGGGTATGTACACACATTTTTTTACCGTGCCATTGCTGGACTAACGGAAGAGGATGATTATCATATTACGCAGACTACAGATGCAGAGAGCGTTGTATGCAACATATCATTGAAGGTTTCCTCAGTTTCCAGAAAGAGATTTTCCCGCAGCGTAAGGAACTCTTTCGCAGCCTGGCCTCCAGCCAAAATCCCAAAGCGCTGTTTATTTCCTGTTCTGACAGCCGCCTGGTGCCGGAGCTGGTGACGCAGCAAGAGCCTGGGCAACTGTTCGTTATTCGCAACGCCGGTAACATCGTTCCTTCCTTTGGCCCGGAGCCGGGTGGGGTTTCTGCGACTATCGAATACGCGGTAGTGGCGCTGGGCGTCACTGATATCGTGATTTGTGGCCACTCGAACTGTGGCGCCATGAAGGCTATCGCGTCCTGTCAGTGCCTCGATCCCATGCCTGCGGTAGCCCACTGGCTGCACTACGCGGATGCGGCCAAAGCGGTGGTCGAGAAGAAAACCTGGAATAGCGAAACAGACAAAGTTAACGCTATGGTGGAAGAGAACGTTATCGCCCAGCTAAATAATATCAAAACCCACCCTTCTGTTGCGGTGGGTCTGCGCAACAGCGGGCTGCGCCTGCACGGCTGGGTGTACGACATCGAAAGCGGCGAAATTCGTACGCTGGATAGAAACACCAAGAGCTTCGTGTCCCTGGCCGATAATCCCGACGTCTATTTCGAATAAAATAACGCCCAGATTTTATCATTAAATAAAATCCACGCTGCCGCGTGGATTTTTTTATTGTCAGCCTTAAACCAAACGCGCCTCTATCGCCGCGGCGAAATCGCGACACATCCGTTCGTCGCCGTCGGCGTTGTCCGCCAATACCGTCTCGCCGTCCACCACCCGAATATGCGCCTCCAAATCGAAATCCGCCGGCGGCTGCGGGCGCGCGGCGGCTGCGGCCATCGTCTGCTGCGCCTCGCGCCACGCCTGCGCCACCGTCTGGTTACAGGCCTGCGCCAGATAGTCCGGGTTGAACCCTTCGCCGGTCAGGCTGCGCAGCGTGTCATCATGGCTGACGCTGTTGCCCGGCAACCAATAGTGTTGCGCCAGATCCGGGCCGATGGCCGGGTTGTCCGTCAGGTAACCGTCGCGCTGCAGGAAGAACTGGCGGGTTTGTTCCACCGCCATCATCGCCAGCAGATAACCCTGATAAGAGCAGGCGGACTCCAGCGACAGCAGGTGCGGGATCGCCAGCGTCGGGCGCGGGCTGCCGCTGATACCGAGGATCTTCTGCTCGACCTCGCGCGCCAGCGCGGTGATGGCTTCCGGCGTGCGCTGCTCGTCATCCCACTGATACAGCGCCCACTCGAAGTACGGTACCAGCAGGATATGGCGTTCGTTGAACGCGCGCATCGGCTGGCGCGCCGCGATACCGGCTTCGATCAGCGCATCGGGCACCGCTTCGCCGGCGGCGTTTTTCGCATAGCGTTTCAACCAGTCGGCGTCGTCCAGCAGGCTGTCGCAGAACATCGACTGGGTTTCGGCATAGGCCATCGAGGTCGGTGGGAATTCCTGCGAGAAGCACGGCGCATTCTGGCGAATGTTGGCGAAATGCGCCGCGTGGCCGCCCTCGTGGAACAGGGTGTTGAGCCCGTAAGCCCCGCTGCCCACCTGCCCCGGCTGCGCCAGGCTGGTGAAGTTGATGCGCGCCGGCACCCATTCCCCCTGGCGCACAAACGGCGGCACCGGGCCGTGCATAAAGCCGTTCTCATACTTGCCTTTGCGCACCAGCAGATCGAGGTTCATCTCGGCGCCGCCAAAGCCGATGTGCAGGCGTTTGAAGCTGTCGACCCAGCGTTCCAGCGAACGCGAAAACGGGAAGTAAGGATCCAGTTGGCGGGTGACGTCGCCGGCGCTGGCGAAGCGCACGTTCCACGGCTCCAGCGCCTGGCTGCCCTTGTCGGCCGCCAGTTGCTGCAGGCTGCGGGCGTTGGCCTCGCGGGTTTCCCGCTCGAAGCGATCCAGAATGGCGAACAGCTGCTCCGGCGTCATGCGCTCGGTTTTGTTCACCTTGTAGTCGAAATAGTTGCGATAGCCCATCTGGCGCGCAAAGCGGTTGCGCAGGCCAATCAGTTCCGGCAGGCCGTTATGCAGCAGCCATTGCTCCAGATCGCGCAGCGCCTGCTGCGAGCTGCGGCGGTAGTCTTCGTTCGGGTTGGTCGCCTGGTTGGTCAACAGCTCGCCGAGCGAGGCCGCCACCCGCCGGCCTTCGGCGTTCAGATGCGTAACCTGATAGCCCTTGCGGCGCGCGTAGAGATCGGACTCGGCGTGGATGATCCGATCCAACAGCGCCTGCGCCTGCGGATCTTCAATGGCGTTGCAGTCGAAGAAGCGGAGCCAACCTTGCAGGCCGTGGATCAGCGCCTCGCGCTGCGCCTCCTGCGGCAGCGTTTCCAATCCGGCCAGCAGATTGCGGATCTCCGCCAGCCGGCGCGGTTCGGCGATAAAGCGCTTATAGGCGCTTTCCGCGGCGGCAAAGCGCGCCGACACCTCTTCACCGCCGGTGCCCATGTAGTTTTGCCAGAACAGCTCTTCTTTGGCGCGGTGTACGTCGAGGTAATCCTGATTCAATTGATTGAAGTAATCGAGAGCCTGTTGCATAACCGTCCTTCTCAGCCGATGAGGAAATATCCCAGTATAGTCGCGCTCAGGCCTGATGCAGGCGCTGCAGCCCCTGTTCCAGCGTTTCGCTCTCGCCGGCGGCCACCAGGCAACAGGCGACCTGCCGCTGGATGGCCTGCGGGATCGCCACCTCGCCCGCCAGGCAGCGCTCGGTCCAGCGCGCGGTGGTTTCCGCGTCTTTCGCCGCCGGCAACGTCGGCGTTTCATCCTGCAAGGTGCGCTCCAGCAACACGCGCTGTTCGCCGCCGGCAATATAGTGAATCTGCGGGCAGCGCAGCGGGTTGGCGTAGGCTTCGCCTTCGGTGCCGTGCATCAACAGCCCGCGGGCGCCGATCTGGCGGAAAAACGACGCCACCCGGCCGACATACTCCGGGTGTGAGACGCTGGCGAGGCGCAGCGCATCCTGTTCGCCGAACGGCGTCGCCAGCTTGGCCAGCGTATGCGCGCTGTTGCGCACCCCCATGCGCCAACGCAGCCCGAGCTGCCGCGCCAGCGGCACCGACAGCGCGGAAACCGGCATGAACACCGCCTCGCCGTTATCGAGACGCTGCTGGGCGTGAACGGCCTGTTCCGACCACGGCAGCCCCAGGGCGCGGAAAATCTCGGCGCTGGTCACGCGGGTGCTGTCGTCCAGCACGCCGTGCACCACCACCGGCAGGCCCACTTTCGCGAGCAGCAGCGCCAGCAGCGGCGTCAGGTTGGCCTGCTTGCGCGCGCCGTTGTAGCTCGGCAGCACCACCGGCAGCGGCCGCCCCTGCGGCGCCTGCAGCGGCAACACCTGCTGCTGCATCGCCTGGTAGAAGCCCAGCATCTCCTCTTCGGCCTCACCCTTAATGCGCAGCGCGATCAGAATGCCGCCCAGCTCCAGCTCGGGGACCGCCCCGGCCAGCATCGCCTGATACAGCTGAAATGCGGTCTGCCGATCCAGGTCGCGCGCATGGTTTTTGCCGCGGCCTATTTCTTTGATAATTTTGGTGTAATCCATCCGAAGGTTCCCCTTGCTCACTCTTCGGTTAGCATACCCTATCCGCGCCGCCGCTCAACCTCCTCCGCCAGCCGCCGCTGCGTTTCATCGCCGTCGCGCAACCCGGCGATCACCCCATCGGCATCGTCGGCGCTGCGGTTTTGGCTCATCTTCCATTTGCCTTCGCGCCGGGTGACGGCGATCTCGATACCGACGATGCCTTTAAGCTGCGCGGTGATGTAGTTGGCCGGCGCGTCGTCGAGCCGCCAGGGCGCCGGGCGCCCTCCTTCCTGCTGCGCGGTCAGATCGATCAGCTGGCGCCGCAGCCAGGCCGGGTCGTCCGTCACCGTCGGCACGCCATACAGCTGCACCACGCTGTAATTCCAGGTCGGCACCACCTTGCCGGTCTGGCGCTTGCTCGGATACCAGCCGGGCGACACATAGCCCTCCAACCCCTGAAAAATCACCAGGCATTCCGCCGCGTGCTGCAGCCGCCGCCAGTGCTCGTTGGCGCGCGCCAGGTGCGCCCGCAGCCGGATCTGCCCCTGTTCGACATCGGCCAAAAACGGCAGCGGATCGGCCGTCAATCCCTGCTCACCGTGGCTGACCAGCAGCCCCAGCGGGTGGGCGCGCACCAGCGCCAGTTGGGCATCCAGATCGTCTTCGCGAAATGCGGCGGGTTGAAACATCAGTGTGGCTCCTTACGCTCTCTCATCATGACGACAGTAAAGCACCCGCCGGCGGCCTACTTAAGATCCGCTTTCTGACTATTTCGCGTGATCCGGTTTAACAAGATCAGGGCGACGCCCATCGCCAACAGATTAAATACCATGGCGCCGGCAAAGGCCTCGGCATAGCGCTCCGCCGCGCCGCCGTGCGCCAGCAGCGGCACGAAACCGACGCCGCTGACCACGATGCCCAGCGCGCCCCCCACCTGCTGCACGGTGGCAACCAGCCCCGCCGCCATGCCCGCCTGCCGCTCGTGCGCCAAACCGAGCACCAGATTCAGCAGCGGCGTCATGCTCAGCGCCTGGCCGAATCCCAGCACCACCAACCCCGGCAGCAGCCGCAGCGGATGCGCCAGCGCCGCGCCCCACAGCGCCTGCGCCATCAGCAGCGCCAGCCCGGCGGCGTAAATCGCCACGCCCGCGCTCAACGCACGGTTGCCCCAACGCAGCGCCAGCCGGGGCGCCAACATCGACGCCAGCATAAAGGCCGCGCTGGCCGGGGCGAACAGGCTGCCCGCCTGAAAAGGCGTCAGCCCCGCCCCCGCCTGCAGCAGCAGCGCGAAACACAAGAAAAACGAGGAAGCGGTGGCATAAATCGCCAGCACCACCGCCATACCCGGCGCGAAGCCCGCCTGGCGGAACAACGCCGGATCGAGCACCGCATCGTCGCCGCGCTGCGCCAGACGGCGCTCCCAACGCAGGAAGCCCCACAGCGTCAGCATTGCCAGCGCCAACATCGGCGCGATCCACCACGGCCAGCCACGCGCCGGCCCTTCCAGCAGCGGCAGCAGCAACAGCGACAGGCCGGTCGCCGCCAGCCCCAGGCCAACGCCGTCCAGCCGCTGCGCCTGCGCCACCCGCGATTCGGGAATGCGCCGCGCCGCCCACAGCGCCAGCGCGCCGATCGGCAGATTAATCAGAAAGATCATGCGCCAGCCGCTGCCGAACAGGTTGGCCTCGATGATAAAACCACCGAGGATCTGGCCGAAGATTGCCGCCAGCCCCAGCGTCATGCCCAGCCAGGCGAAGGCGCGCCGCCGCTGTTGCGGCTCGTACAGCACCCGCATCAAGGCGTAAATTTGCGGAAACAGCAGCGCCGCCGCCGCCCCCTGCAGAATACGCGCGGCGATCAGCAGGCTGAGCGATCCCGCCAACCCGCACAGCAATGAAGTCAGCGTGAATCCCAGTATGCCGAGGCTGAACAGACGCCGACGTCCGAAGCGATCGCCCAGACGCCCGCCGGCGATCAGCAGCACCCCGAACGCCAGTTCATAACCGGCGACGATCAACCCGACGCCGGCAAAATCGGCGGCGAATTCTCGCTGGATCACCGGCGCCGCCACGTTGACCACAAACAGATCGAACACCGTGACAAAACCGCCCAACAGCAGCACCGGCAGGCCGGCCAACCCTCGCCGTTCACGAGATAATGAATGTTCCATACCACCTCCAGAGATTATGATGGCCGCAGTATGAAACATGTTTTAAACTGTTACTATATAGCCACTTATACTATTACTGACAGCAACAGGACGGCCGCCATGCCCCCACGCACCCTCGAGCGCACTCGCCACGAACTGGCGGATTTTCTACGTCAAAAGCGAGAACAGCTGTCGCCACAGGCGGTCGGTTTGCCGAGCGGCAGCCGCCGCCGCACGCCGGGATTGCGGCGCGAGGAGGTCGCGGCGCTGGCCGGCGTCGGCCTTACCTGGTACACCTGGCTGGAACAAGGCAGGGAAATCAATGCGTCGGTGGCGTTTTTGGAAAACCTGGCGCGGGTGCTGCAGCTCGACGCCGCCGGCCGCTACCACCTGTTTTTATTGGCGCATCAGCGCCCGCCGGTGCCGGTCGGCCATCAGTGGTGCCAGGTCTCGCCGCTGGTGCGGCGGCTGCTGGACGATTTAGCGCTGCGGCCGGCCTACGTCATGAACCTGAGTTGGGACATCATCGCCTGGAACCCGGCGGCGCAGCGGCTGTTCGCCATCGCCGAACGCCCGCCGGAAGAGCGCAACATGTTGTGGATGCTGTTTGCCGATCCGCAGCTCAATGCGCGCCTGCTGGAGTGGCGGGCGCAGGCGCCGCAAATCCTGGCCAGCTTCCGCCGCGACTACGCTCGCGCGCCGGAGGATGAGGTGATGCGCCAACGGGTACAGGCGCTGGAGCGGGTGTCGCCGCAGTTCCGCCAGCTCTGGCGGCAGCACGACATTCACGGGCGCTGCCAGGGACGGCGCAGCTTCGCCATCCCGGAAATCGGCCCGGTCACCTTTGACCACGCCTCTTTCATCGTCGACGAAGAGAATCACCTGCGGCTGGTGATGTACAGCGCGCTGCCGGACGAACCGGCCAGCGCGGCGTTTGAAGCGCTGCTGCGCGAGGGTTAGCGGCGGCTGTCGAAAATGAGCTTGCAGGCCAGCCCGGCGAACACCCCGCTCAGCAGGTAGTTCGGCCAGCGGGCGCTGAAGCGGCGGCCGGCGAAGCGGCTTTTCATGCCGCTGACCGCCAGGATCACCCCGCCGTTAATCAGCAAGCCCACCAGATTCAGCACCGTCGCCAGCGCCAGCATCTGCACCACCACCGAGCCTGAACGCGGATCGATAAACTGCGGAAACAGCGCCAGCACGAACAGCGCCATTTTCGGGTTGAGGATGTTGGTGAACAGCCCCTGGCGGAAGATGCGCGCCGTCGGCACCGCTTGCAACCCGGCGGAAGCCTGCAAACTGCTGCCGGATCGCAGCGTTTTCCACGCCAGATAGAGCAGATAGGCGGCGCCCAGCATTCTCACCGCGTCGTAAGCCAGCGGCACCGCGACGAACAGTTGCGACAACCCCAGCGCCGCCGCCAGCGCGTGGCAATACGTGCCGAGCTGAATGCCCGCCAGCGAAGCGAAACCGGCGCGCCGCCCCTGGCTGACGCTGCGCGAAGCGATCAGCAGCATATCCGGGCCGGGGGTCAGCGCCAGCGCCACGCAGGCACCGGAAAACAACAACAGCGTTGCGGCATCAATCATGAATCACCTGATAAGAAGAGGGACGGGAATGGAGCGCCCATCATAGCGGCGCCGACGTGGCTTGTCAGCGCCGCTCGCGTCAGATCACCCACAGATCGAGATACTCGTTGACCGGCATCTGCGCCAGCCGCTGCCGGTCCAGCGACACCTCGAGAATACGCTGCTGCTGCAGGGCCGGGAACTGGCGCGCCAGGTTGGTTTTGAACTTATCGACCAGCAGCGGGATACCCTCTTCGCGCCGCCGCGCATGGCCGATAGGATACTCCACCGCCACCTCATCCAGACGGCTGCCGTCGGTAAACTCCACCGTCAGCGCATTGGCGATCGATCGTTTTTCCGGATCGTGATAATCGCGGGTGAAGGCGGGATCTTCATGGCAGCGGATCTTGCCGCGCAACGCATCGATGCGCGGATCCTCGGCCACCCGATCCTCGTAGTCCGCAGCCGTCAGCCGGCCGAACAGCAGCGGGATCGCCACCATATACTGAATGCAGTGATCGCGATCCGCCGGGTTATCCAGCGGCCCCTGCTTGTCGATAATGCGCAGGCAGGCCTCGTGGGTGCGGATGCTCACCCTGGCGATGTCGGTGGCGGTTTTGCCGGCGGCCTGCATCTGGCGATGCAGCGTCATGGCCGCCTCCACGGCGGTCTGGGCATGGAACTCCGCCGGGAACGAAATTTTAAACAGCACGTTCTCCATCACATACGCGCCGTACGGCCGCTGGAAGCGAAAAGGTTGGCCGTTGAAAGAGACGTCGTAGAACCCCCAGGTCGGCGCCGTCAGCGCCGAGGGATAGCCCATCTCGCCGGTGGCGGCCATCAGCGCCAGCCGCACCGCGCGCGCGGTCGCATCACCCGCCGCCCAGGATTTGCGGGTGCCGGCGTTCGGCGCGTGGCGATAGGTACGCAGCGACTGCCCGTCCACCCACGCCAGCGACACCGCGTTCAGGATCTCCGCCCGGCTCAGGCCGAACATCTGCGCCACCACCGCGGTGGACGCCACCTTCACCAGCAGTACGTGATCCAACCCCACCCGGTTAAAGGCATTTTCCAGCGCCAGGCAGCCCTGGATCTCATGCGCCTTGATCATGGCGATCAGCACCTGCCGCATGGTCAGCGGCGCTTTGCCCGCCGCCACCGCCTGGCGCGAGAGCCAGTCGGCCACCGCCAGGATCCCGCCCAGGTTGTCCGACGGGTGCCCCCACTCCGCCGCCAGCCAGGTGTCGTTGAAGTCGAGCCAGCGGATCATGGCGCCGATATTGAACGCCGCCTGCACCGGATCCAGCTGGAAGCGGGTGCCCGGCACCCGGCTGCCGTTCAGCACCTCGGCGCCCGGCACCACCGGCCCCAGCAGTTTCTTGCAGGCCGGATAGCTCAGCGCCTCAAGCCCGCAGCCGAGGGTATCGAGCAGGCAATAGTGGGCGGTGCGGTACGCCGCCGGGGTATCGACGGCCTCTTTCATCACATAATCGACGATATCGACCATTTCGCGATCGAACGGCGGACGGCGGGTGTTGGCAGACTCAAGCATCATGATTCCCAAAGGCTCCATAGTGAAAACGACACGATAGCGATCGGCGCTCAGCGCTGATCCAGCGGTACGAACGCCCGCGCTTCCGGCCCGGTATAGTTGGCGGACGGGCGAATGATTTTGTTGTCCTGCCGTTGCTCGATGATGTGCGCCGACCAGCCGCTCACCCGCGCCATGACAAACAGCGGCGTGAACATTTCGGTGGGCACCCCCAGCTGGTGATAAGACACCGCCGAGAACCAGTCGAGGTTGGGGAACATCTTTTTGGTGTCGCGCATCACGCTTTCCAGCCGATCGGCGATGTCATACAGCTTCATCGCCCCCGCCTCCCGCGACAGGCGCAGCGCGATCTCTTTGATCACCTGATGGCGCGGATCGGAGACGGTGTACACCGGGTGCCCGAAGCCGATCACCACCTCTTTGTTGTCGATGCGGCGGCGAATGTCGGCTTCCGCTTCGTCCGGCGTTTCATAGCGTTGCTGGATCTCCAGCGACACCTCGTTGGCGCCGCCGTGTTTCGGCCCGCGCAGCGCGCCAATGGCGCCGACGATCGCCGAATAGACGTCGGATCCGGTGCCGGCGATCACCCGGCCGGCGAAGGTCGAGGCGTTGAACTCATGCTCGGCGTACAGGATCAAGGAAGCGTGCATCGCCTGCTCCCAACTGGCGGAAGGCGCTTCGCCGTGCAGCAGGTGCAGGAAGTGGCCGCCGATGGAATCGTCGTCGGTCTCCGGCTGAATGCGCTCGCCGTTGTGGCTGTAGTGATACCAATACAGCAGCATCGATCCCAGCGACGCCAGCAGCCGGTCGGCGATGTCGCGCGCGCCGGCCGCGCCGTGCTGCTCTTTTTCCGGCAGCGTGCAGCCGAGGGCCGAGACGCCGGTACGCATCACGTCCATCGGGTGAGACGCCGCAGGCAACGCCTCGAGCACCGTGCGCACGCTGGCGGGCAGGCCGCGCAGGGCTTTGAGACGGTGTTTGTAGGCCTGTAGCTCATCGCGGTTGGGCAACTTGCCGTGGATCAGCAGGTGGGCGACCTCTTCAAACTCGCAGTGGCGCGCGAGATCGAGAATGTCGTAACCGCGATAGTGCAGATCGTTGCCGCTGCGCCCTACGGAGCACAGCGCGGTATTCCCGGCGGGCACGCCGGATAACGCCACGGATTTTTTCGGCTTAACGCCAGTCGGGCTTTGCGGGGGGATCGCTTGGCTCATACCGTCCTCGTTTGGCTTGTGCGTGAATGGCGCCTATTCGTCGCGTTGGCGAGCGAACAGGGCGTCGAGTTTCTCTTCGAACAAATAGTAGTTGATGCTTTCGTACAGCTCGTTGCGGGTCTGCATGGTGTCGATGACGCTTTTCTGCGTGCCCTCCTCGCGCAAAGCGCGGTACACCCGCTCCGCCGCGCGGTTCATCGCCCGGAAGGCCGACAGCGGATACAGCGCCATATCCACCTGGGCGCTGCGCAGTTCGTCGGTGGTAAACAGCGGCGTTGCGCCGAATTCGGTGATGTTGGCCAGGATCGGCACCTGCGTCGCCTCAGCAAAGCGGCGGTACATGCCCAGCTCGGTGATCGCTTCCGGAAACAGCATGTCGGCCCCGGCCGCCACGTAAGCCTGAGCGCGCTCGATGGCCGCCTCCAGCCCCTCCACCGCCAGCGCATCGGTGCGCGCCATGATCACGAAGTCCGGATCGCTGCGCGCATCCACCGCCGCCTTGATGCGATCCACCATCTCTCCGGTGGAAACGATGGCCTTATTGGGGCGATGGCCGCAGCGCTTGGCGCCGACCTGATCTTCGATATGCAGCGCCGCCGCCCCGGCCTTGCTCACCGATCGCACCGTGCGGGCGACGTTGAACGCCGAAGCGCCGAAACCGCTGTCCACATCCACCAGCAGCGGCAGCGGGCAAACGTCGGTGATGCGGCGAATGTCGGTCAGCACATCGTCCAGGGTCGAAATGCCCAGATCCGGCAGCCCCAGCGAACCGGCCGCCACGCCGCCGCCGGAAAGGTAGATGGCCTGGAATCCGGCCCGCTGGGCCAGCAGCGCATGGTTGGCGTTGATCGCGCCGGCGATTTGCAGGGGTTTTTCTTTACTCAGGGCCTGACGAAAGGCGAGCCCGGGTGAGCGCAGCGTCATGACGTTTTCTCCGATTAGCCAGATGAAACAGACAGAGCAAGGGACGGGCCAGGTTGCACTTCGGTGAGGCGAAAAATTAAAATCGATAAAAATAAGCGAGTTACAACATCTTCAGCGCAATCGGCCAGACAAAGAGGTAAAAAACGTTTCAGCTAACGTTTCAATCGCTGTTTCACGCAGAAAATTTGAAACATAACTGAAACCGGGCTACACCTAATGCAGCCACTTCCATTCGGTAACCCACCATGAGCGATCACGTCACGCCGGACAAACCGGTGATCTGGACCATCTCCATCACCCGCCTGTTCGATCTGTTCCGGGACATCAGCCTCGAGTTCGACCATCTGGCAACCATCATCCCGATCCGCCTCGGCTTTGAGGAGGCGGTGCAGCACATCCGCGCCCGCCTGGCTACCGAGCCTTGCGACGCCATCATCGCCGCCGGCTCCAACGGCGCCTACCTGAAAAGCCGCCTGTCGGTGCCGGTCATCCTGGTCAAGCCCGGCGGCTTCGACCTGCTGCAGGCGCTGAGCAAGGCGCGCAGAACCGCCGATCGGATCGGCGTCATCACCTATAAAACCCCTCTGCCCGCGCTGCTGGAGTTCCAGCAGACCTTCGATCTGCCGCTGGAGCAGCGCAGCTACGTCACCGAAGAGGACGCGCGCGGCCAGATCGCCGAGCTGAAAGCCGCCGGCATTCAGGCCGTGGTTGGAGCGGGCCTCATCAGCGAGTTGGCGGAAGAGGCCGGGCTCACCGCCATTTTTCTCTATTCCGCCGCCACCCTGCGCGCCGCCTTCAGCGATGCGCTGGACGTGACGCGCCTGATGCTGGGCGGCGGCAAACGCGGCGGCGATTACGCCGCGCGCAATACCCTGCAGCCGCGCTACGGGCTGAGCGATTTGCAAGGCGACTCCCCGCAGATGGAGCAGACGCGGCGCACCATCATGCTGTACGCCCGATCGCCGGCGGCGGTATTAATTGAAGGAGAAACCGGCACCGGCAAGGAGCTGGCGGCGCAGGCGATCCACCGGGAATACTTTTCCCGGCGCGGCGCGCCGGCCAGAGGCGCGACGCCGCCGTTCGTCGCCATCAACTGCGGCGCCATCGCCGAATCGCTGCTGGAGGCGGAGCTGTTCGGCTATGAGGAAGGCGCCTTTACCGGCTCACGGCGCGGCGGCCGGCGCGGGCTGTTGGAAACCGCCAACGGCGGCACTCTGTTTCTGGATGAGATCGGCGAAATGCCGCTGCACCTGCAAACCCGGCTGTTGCGCGCGCTGGAAGAGAAGGCCGTCACCCGGGTCGGCGGGCAGCAGCCGGTGGTGGTCGACTTTCGCGTCATCAGCGCCACCCACAACCACCTGGAGCAGGCGATTCAACGGGGCGGTTTTCGCGCCGATCTGTTCTACCGCCTGAGCGCCCTGCGGCTGCAGCTGCCGCCATTGCGGGCGCGCGGCGACGATATCGCGATGCTGGCGGAACACTTTCTGAAGCGGTCGCTGGCGGCGCTCGACGTGCCGCTGACGGAGCCGCTGCGCGCCGCCCTGGCCGGCTGTTACGCCGCGCTGAGTCATTACGCCTGGCCCGGCAACCTGCGCGAACTGCGCAACATGATGGAGCGGGTGGCGCTGATGCTGAGCACCGGCACCGCGCCGAGCGGCGAGACGCTGCGCTGGCTGCTGCCGGAGCTGGCGGCGGCCACGCCGTCCGAGACGCCGCCAGCGCCCGTCTCCGCCCACGAAGCGCTGGCGCGATGCGGAGGCGACCACGCCGCCGCCGCCCGATTGCTCGGGATCAGCCGCACCACCTTATGGCGCCGGCTGAAAAAAACGAACTGAGCATCAGCCGGCGCGCCGGCCGTCCGAGGCCGGCAGCAGCTGTGCTCGCCGCTCGCCCAGCAGGTTCATGCCCGCCGCCGCCAGCAGGATGATCGCCGCGCCCAACAGCTGCCAGGCCGACAGCCGGTGGCCAAACGCCAGGCGATCCACCAGCATGGCGGCGATCGGGTAGATGAACGACAGCGAGCCGATCAGGTTGGTCGGCAGCTTCTGCAGCGCGCCGTACATCAGCACGTACATCAGGCCGGTGTGCAGCACGCCGAGCGTCGCCAGCATGCCCCACTGCCCAGCGCTGGCCGAAACGTGGAAATCCACCAGCGGCAACAGCATCACCGCCCCTACCGCCACCTGGATCAGCGCAATAAGATGCGGCGGCGTGCCCTTCAGCCGCTTGGCCGCCAGCGCCATCAGGGCGTAAAAAAACGCCGCGCCGAGCGCCAGCGCGATGCCCGCCAAATAATGACTCTGTTCCCCCGCCTGCCGCGGCTGCGCCAGCACCACCAGCATCATGCCGCCGAACGCCAGCCCCAGCCACAGCAGCTTGCGGGCGGTCAGCCGTTCCCCCAGAAACAGCGCCCCCAGCCCCACCAGCATAAACGGCTGGGTGTTGTACACCGCCGTGGCGATGGAGATAGAGGCATAGGAATAGGCGGCAAACAGCAGCAGCCAGTTGATCACCAACGCCACCCCACCGGCGATCGCCAGCAGCAGCGTGGCGCGCGTCAGCACATCGCGCCGCAGCTGCCCCAGCGCGCCGCACACCGCCAGCAGCACCAGCGCCCCCACCGCGCAGCGCCAAAACACCACGTTGACCACCGGCTGGCCGGACATCAGCACAAACCAGCCGATGGAGCCGGAAATCAGCATCGCCGCCGTCATCTCCAGCGAGCCGCGTTTTATCTCTGCATTCATTCTGCGTTCCTCCAAACTTGCCCAGAGGCATAGCTTGCGGCTTCGCCGGGCGGCTTTCCATAGCATAAAAAAGGCAGATATGCTTAACTGCCTTTTTCTCGTAGTTATAATAAAGAAAATACCTAACGGAGGCGTTATGGATGATATCGATCGCCAGATCCTGACTCTTTTGGCGCAGGACGCGCGCGCGTCGTTGAAGACGCTGAGCGCGCAGGTGGGGCTGTCGTCGCCGAGCACGTCGGAAAGGCTGCGGCGGCTGGAGGAAAGCGGCGTGATCCAGGGCTATACCCTGAACGTCAATCTACAGGCGGTGGGCTACGCCTTCGAGTCGCTGGTGCGCATCAAGCCGCTGCCGGGCATGCTGAAGAAGGTTGAACAGCTGATTCAGGCGATCCCGGAAGTGGTCGAATGCGACAAGGTGACCGGCGAAGACTGCTTTATCGTGCGGCTGGTGGCGCACTCGATGGCGCAGCTCGACCACACCCTCGATCGGCTGGCCGAGCAGGCGCAGAGCAACACCTCGATCGTGAAAACCACGCCGGTCAAGCGCCGCCTGCCGCCGCTGCTCTGATTAACGCCGCCGCTTGCGGGCGAACGGGTTGCCGCGCTTCTTCTCTTTTTTGGCCGCGTCGGCGGCGGATTTCAGCGCCGCCAGATGCGCCTTGTCGGCCTCCGGCACCGCGCGCTGTTCGATCGGGAACACCGGCAGCGACGCCAACAGCCGCGAACCGTAGTTTTTGGTCAACAGCCGGCGATCGTAGATCACGATCTCGCCGTAGCATTGGTTGCTGCGGATCAGGCGACCGACCTGCTGGATCAGGTTGAACGAGGCGCTCGGCAGGCTCTGCACTTCGAACGGATAGCGCTTCAGCGATTTCAGCCACTCGCCTTCGGTAATGATCACCGGGCTGTCGATCGGCGGGAACGCAATTTTGTGAATGTGTACCTGGGTCAGCAGCTCGCCTTTCAGATCCAGCCCTTCGGCGAACGATTGCAGCCCCACCAGCACGCTGGCGACGCCCTTCTCCACCCGCTTGCGGTGCTCTTCCACCAGCCGGTAGCGCGGCTGGTCGCCCTGCACCAGCAGCATCAGCCGCAGATCGGTCACGTAGCTGAGGAAAGTCTGCATCGCCCGGTGGCTGCTGAACAGGATCAGCATGCCTTTGTGTTTGCCGCTCGCCTGCTCGGCGCGGAAACATCGCGCCATCTCCTCGAGGTGTTCCGCCTCGTTGGCGAGCGCCGGTTCGTAGCGCATCTGCGGAATGACAATCTTGCCCTGTTCGACGTGATTGAACGGCGAAGAGAGCGTTTCGAAACGATCGCCGGCCTTCTCGCTCAGCCCGCTCATCTCCTGCAAACGCGCGAAGCTGTTCAGCGAACGCAGCGTGGCCGAGGTGACCACCACGTGCGGTACCTTGCGCCACAGCAGCTTCTCCAACTGGTCGCTGACGCGGATGCCGACGCAGTGCAGGTAAAGATGAGTGACGTTATCGCGCAGCTCGCGCGTGACCCATTTGGAGATCGGCGCGTTGGAGGATTTGTCGAGCGCCGCCAGCCGCCACAGCTTGCTCATCGCCTCCAGATAACCCAGCGTGCGGCTCATCTGAATGATCGACCGGTGCAGGCGCACGATGTCATGCTTGCCGGTCTGCTCGGTGAGATCGTTAAGCACGAACTCCGCCAGCCCGCGCAGCGCGTCGGTCAGTTTGAACAACCGCGCGCAGCTCTCCACCATCTCCGCCGGCAGCTCGCCCATTTCAAAACGGTGCTCGGCCGCCACGCTGTCGCCGGGCAGATAGGCGCTGACCTGATGCTCGAAGATCTGCACCAGCTCGCGCAGCTCCTCGCAATGGTTTTTCAGCCGCTCGCTGTTGGCCAGCCCCGGCGGATTCTTCGGCCGGTACTGCGTCATGCACTGCTCGACCTGGCGCACGATCATGTCCAGTTGCAGGTTGGTCGACAGCGCGGTGATTTCCCCGTCGATCTCCAGCGCGTCGCGCGCCACCTCCGGCAAATGGTGGCCTTCGTCCAGCACCAGCAACAGCTCTTTCGGGTTCGGCAGCACCGATTCCGTCTCCAGCGCCGCCATCACCAGGGCGTGGTTGGCCACCACCACGTCGGCGCTCTCGATCTCTTTGCGGGCGATATAGAACGGGCATTCGCGAATGTAGTGGCAGTTGCGCCCCAGGCAGTTGGCCTTGTCGGTGCTCAGCTTGGCCCACAGCGGATCGTCGATGCTCTGCTGATAGTGATCGCGCAGCCCGTCCCACTCGAAGCGGGCCAGCGCCTTGGTCAGCTTCTGGCACAGCGCCTGCTCTTCGCCGCTGGACGGCGCCAGCTCGTCGTCGAGGAACAGCGTCAGATCGCCCTGTTGACTGACGTCGGTGCTCATCGCCGCCAGGTTGCGCGGGCACACGTAGCGCCCGCGGCCAAAGGCGCCGGTAAATTTCAGATCGGGGATAATCTTTTTCAGCAGCGGCAAATCCTTGCTGTAGATCTGGTCCTGCAGCGCCACGTTGGCGGTGCTGACCACCAGCGGTTTGCTCTCCGCCCGCCCGACGGCGATGCCCGGGATCAGGTATGACAGCGTTTTGCCGACGCCGGTCGGCGCCTCGATCGCCAGATGGCGCGGGTAGTCACCGGCCAGCGTCTTCGCCACCTCGGCGATCATCTGGCGCTGGGGCGCGCGGGAAATAAAATCCGGTATTTGCTGCTGCAGGGCTTTGTACCACTGGCCAATCTGATCTTTAACTGCGGAGGAGAGCGCCATTCAACTCTTATCTAAACGAAATGATGGCGCTATTGTCCCACAGACCGCCCGCGGCGTCAGCCCGAGTTACGTCTGCGGATCGATCATCGAGGCGCGCCCGGCGCTGAACGACCACTCGTCCAACTGGGTGGTGGTGATCACCACCATTACATCCTCGGGGCGCAGCCGCAGGTTTTCCGCCAGCAGCGCCGCCAGCCGCCCGTAGAAACGCCGCTTGGTGTCGGTGTCGCGCGGCCGCCCGGCGGTGATATAAAACAGCACGAAATCCGCGCTGCGCGGCCCGCCGAGATAGTCGCGATCGTAGATAAGCTCACCGGGGCGGTATTGATCGATCACCTGAAATTTATCCGTCGGCGGCACCTCAAAGGCCTCCACCAGCGCCTGATGCAGGCTGTCGGACAGGGTTTGCAGATAGTCGGCGGACTTGCCCTGAAGCAGGGCGATACGGCTAAACGGCATGATTGGCCTCCTGTTCCAGCTCGCGCAGGCGCGCCACGGCCGACGCCGCCGCGGGCCAGCCGGCGTAGAACGCCAGATGGGTGATGAGCTCGGCCAGCTGCTGACGCGTCACGCCGTTGCGCTGCGCCAGCTGAAGGTGAAACGGCAGCTGTTCCACGCGGTTGAGGGCCACCAGCGCGGCGACGGTAATCAGGCTGCGCTCGCGCGGGCTCAGCGCCGGCCGCTGCCAAATATCGTCAAACAAGACGCTGTCGCTGAGCTGCGCCAGCTTGGGGGCAATATCGCCGAACGCCTGCTGCCCGGCCTGGGATTCTGATGGCATCACACTCTCCTGTCAGTTGCGGATAGCCTTACGCTACCCGCCGCCGCAGCGAGTGAAAATCGGGATTTTCAGCAGTCTCGGTTCAGAAAAACGGGAGGGTTCCCCGCCGGGCGGCGGGGAGGCATCACGATTCCAACGGGGCAACACCGTCGAAATGGGCGCTCAGCAACGCATTCAGCTCCGGCCACTGTTCCACCCGCTCTGCGATGGCGTACAGCCGCGGGCAGTGTTGCCGGAACCACGCGCGGCCCGGCCGCCAGTTGCACATCACCGCCACGTACAGATCCAACGCGCTGAAGCTCTTGCCGAGAAACCACGGGCCCGCAGCGCCGGCGGCGGCGTTCAGCTGCCGCAATAAGCGCTCGCGATAAGCCATTACCGCGTTTTTCAGCTGTTCCGCCCCCGCCGCCTGCGGCTGCCAGCGCTGCGGATGGTCGGCATAGGTGAAGGTGGGGTAAATCTCCGCGTTGATGAACAGCAGCCAGCGCAGAAAACGCGGCAACAGCGGCGAGCCGCCGGGCGGCGCCAGTTCAGCGTGCGGCGCGCGATCGTGCAGCAACAGAATGATCGCCGCACTCTCCGTCATCACTTCGTCATTGGGCAACACTAAGGTGGGCACCTGGCCCAACGGGTTCAGCGCCAGCAGGCGATCGCGCTCCGGGCCGTCCTGCGTGTAGTCCACCTCCTCATAGCCCCAGGGGAAAGCGGTCAACACCAACGCGGCGGCCACGATCGTCGAGCCGCAGCCCTGCGTGCCGAACAAAGTATAAGTATCGTGCATGATTCCTCCCGCAGCGGAACAAGGTATCGATAACTGTAGACCAGCCGCCGACCGTCGGCCGAAGAAAAAATTCACTCTTTACGCGACTTTTTTAATCGTTCGACATGAAAATGAATTTTTTGTCATAAATAGATCACATTACTACGGTAAAAATTCTCCGCCGCCAACAATCAGGCGGCACAGTAAAACAGCAATGCAACTGATGATAAGCGTCTTTCAATCGAATAAAGCAGGGTAACCCATGAAACGTAATCTTCTGGCCGTTATTATTCCGGCACTTTTACTTGCGCAAGCGGCACAGGCAGCAGAAATCTACAATAAAGACGGCAACAAACTCGATTTTTACGGTCGTGTAAAGGCCCTGCATTATTTCTCCGATGATGCCGGCAACGACGGTGATAAAACCTACGTGCGTATCGGCTTTAAAGGCGCGACTCAGATTAACGATATGCTGACCGGCTACGGCCAGTGGGAATATCAGATCGCCGCCAACCACACGGAATCCGACGGCACTAAAGACACCAAAACGCGTTTGGGCTTCGCCGGTCTGAAATATAAGGATCTCGGTTCCTTCGACTACGGCCGCAACTACGGCATCATTTACGACGTCGGCGCCTGGACGGATATGATCCCTGAATTCGGCGACGATGCTTATATCAAGACCGACAACTTTATGAACGGCCGTACCAACGGCGTCGCCACCTACCGTAATAACAACTTCTTCGGACTGGTCGACGGCTTGAAATTTGCCGTGCAGTACCAGGGCAAGAACGAAAACGACGGCCGCTCCGCCAGCAAGGCGAACGGCGACGGCTGGGGCCTCTCCTCCAGCTACGAAATCATCGACGGCCTGAGCGTGGGCGCCGCCTATGCCTCTTCCAACCGCACCACCACGCAAAAAGCGGGCACCTTCGGTAAAGGCGACAAGGCCGATATCTGGGCCGGTGGTCTGAAATACGACAACAACAACGTCTACCTGGCCGCGACTTATTCGCAGAGCCGCAATATCGCGCCTATTTCCGGCACCGCCACCATCAATAACAATGCCACTTCCGTTAGCGGCTTCGCCAATAAAGCGGAAGGGATTGAATTGGTCGCGCAATATCAGTTCGACTTCGGTCTGCGCCCATCGCTGGGTTACGTTCAGCAGAAAGGCAAAGATATTGAAGGCATCGGCGACGTCGATCTGGTGAAATATTTCGACGTAGCGGCAACCTATTACTTCAACAAAAACATGTCCACTTATGTCGAATATAAAATCAACCAGCTCGATGACGACAACAAGCTGGGTCTGAAAAACGACGACGTGGTTGTTGTCGCCCTGACCTACCAGTTCTGATGTGATGAATGAATAACCACCACTGCAAACTTTAGCGTCACTTGATACCCAGAGTTTTATTTCGCCGGGCGGCTGCGTCCGGCTTTTTTGTTTTTATTTTCCCCCTGTCCAATCCCCCCGCTTGCCTTGCAAAAAAAACGGGTCTACATGTATAGCTTTCTCCCCGAGCGAAATCAGCCATGCATAACGACGGACGCTTCGACTTCCACAACGCCCTGCGCTACAGCAGCGACGAACTGGCGAATATCCTCAGCCACTGCTTTGAAAACTACATCGTGCGCTTTGTTGTCGACGGGCCGACCTTCGCCGCCCGTTTCGGCGCCGAAGATCTCAGCCTGAACGACAGCCTGATCGTCACCCACCGCCATGAACCGGTGGCGGTGGCGCTGATCGCCCGCCGCGGCCGGCACAGCCGGGTCGCGGCCTTTTCCGTGCGCCCGGAGATGCGCGGCCAGGGCCTGGGCAAGACGCTGATGCAGCGGCTGGTGGCAGCCGCCCGCCACCGCGGCGACCGGCGGCTGTCGCTGGAAGTGATCGAAGGCAACGACGCCGCGCTGGCGCTGTACCACCGCGCCGGGCTGCGCATCGTGCGCACCCTGACCGGCCATCAGGCGCCGGCGGAAGCGCCGCCAGGCACGGCGGAACTGCAGGCGGTCGATCCGCTGACCGTCAGCCATCGCCTGACGGCGGAAGGCGCCACCGATCTGCCCTGGCTGATCGCCCCCGAATCGCTGTTCAAGCTGCCGGGCAAACCGCAAGCCTATACGCTCAATCGTCAGGCCTACGCCGTGGTGATGCCCGGCGCCGAGCACTGCTGGCTGCGCCTGATCTACGTGCCGCCGCAGCACCGCGGCCAGGGGCATGCGCGCGCCTTGCTGGCCGCCCTGCAAACACGGTTCGCCCCTTTGCCGCTGACTGCCAACGTCGTTGTGCCCGAGGTGGCCGCCCCCTTCTTTACGCATCTTGGCTGGCGGCAGGATCCCCTGCGCCAGTTCGAGATGGATATGCTGCTGGACAGCCCACAAGAATAAAACCGAGAGAGATAACGATGGCAGGAAAACAGGCAAGGACACTCACCCTCGGCGCGGCGATTGGCGTCGCGCTGCTGACGCTGGCCGGTTGCGCGCAGCCGCCGCACACCGACGCGCAGGCCCAGCAGCGGCTGGCGGATCAGTCGGTGCTGGCGGTGAACTGGTTCCAACAGTCCGGCGAATACCGCGCGCTGGCGCATCAGGCTTTCAACAGCGCGCAGCGCGCCTTCGATCAGGCCAGGGCCGCGCCGGGCCGTAAAAAGGCGGTGGTGGTCGATCTGGATGAAACCATGCTGGACAACAGCGCCTACTCCGGCTGGCAGGCGCAGCAGGGCCAGCCATACGACGGCGCCACCTGGGCCAAATGGACGCAGGCCGAACAGGCTGGCGCGGTGCCGGGCGCGGTGTCGTTCGCCCGCTACGTCAACGCCCATCAGGGCACGATGTTCTACGTGTCGAACCGCAAGCAGAGCGAATACGCCGCCACGGTGGCCAACATGCAGAAGCTCGGTTTCACCGGCATGTCGGAAAAGACCGTGCTGCTCAGCACCGATACCTCCAATAAGCAGGCGCGCTTCGACGCCATCAAACAAGCCGGCTACGACATCGTGGTGTACGCGGGCGACAACCTGAACGACTTCGGCGCCGCGACTTACCACCAGGACAACGCGCAGCGCCGGGCGTTCGTCAGCGAGAACCAGAACAAGTTCGGCACCGAATTCATCGTGCTGCCCAACCCGCTGTACGGCGATTGGGAAAGCGGGCTGGCCCGCGACTACAACAAGCTGACGCCGCAGCAGAAGCTGCAGGTGCGCCAACAGGCGATCAAAGCCTGGCACGGGCGCTAAGCCTCACAGCAGTTTGTACATATAGCAGGTGGCTTCCAACGCCCCGCCGTCGCTGGCGCGGGCGTAATGCGGAATGTCGCCCGCCGCCTCGAACCCCAATTGGCGGTACAACCCCTGCGCCGCGCTGCCGCTCAGGGTGTCCAGCACCAACAGGCTGCGGCGATGACGCGCCGCCAGCGCCTGCACTTCCTGCATCAACAGCCGCGCGACGCCCTGCCGCCGCGCCTGCGGGTGCACCATCAGCTTGGCCACTTCCGCCCGGTGGCGGCCATTGTCCGGCATCGCCAACAGCAGCTGCACGGTGCCGACCGGCCGACCGTTCGCCAGCGCCACCAGCATCGCACGCTCTCCCCGCGCCAGGGCCGGCAGCAGCCCCTGCCAAAATGCCCGCGCCTGCTCCACTGTAAACGGCATGACAAAACCGATGCTGGCGCCGTGCGCCACGCTGGCGTGCAGCATCTCGGCCAAGTCGGCCATGGCGCTTTGCGCCGCGTCGGCGCCCCACTGTTGCAATTCAATCATGGCTATGGCCTGCAGATAACGAGCGTGTAATGAGCCGGCTCATCGCCGGGGACATGGAAACGGGACGCGCCGAACAGGCGGTAGCGCAGGCAGTCGCCGGGCGACAGCCGGAAAACGCGCCCTTCCAGCGTCAATTCCAGCTGCCCGGACAGCAACCAGAGGTGATGCTCCAGCGCCGGTATCGACGGCAGGTCGTAATCAATCTGCGCGCCGGCATCGAGCCGGGCTTCGATAAACTCGGCCTTATACAGCGCGGCGGGAGGAGAAACGGAGCGACGGTGGAAACCGCTGGCGCGATCGACCCATACCGGCTGTTGCGGCGGCCGCAACAGCTCCGGCGGTTCGTCTTCGATTTCGCTCAACAGGCGCGACATGGTCAACCCGTAGGCGGCGCACAGCCGGTTCAGCAGCGACGCCGTCGGGCTGGTTTCGGCGCGCTCCACGCGCGAGAGCGTCGCCCGGCTGAGACCGGTGCGCTGCGCCAGCTCCTCCAGCGACCACCCCTGCTGCTGGCGCAAATCCGCCAGCCGCTGCGCCAACCTCAGGTCGGCAGTCTCCAAACCGTTATCCATCGCTCACACTCCGCCTTGAAATCCCATATAAGAGAAATAATCTCAAATTAGAGACATGGCAAGCGGATTTTAAAAAATGCCGCGCAGCGCGATGAATATCAGCATGCTCAGCAACACCACCGCCAGCATATTGCGCAGCAAGAACGCCACTATCACCGCAAACACCATCGAAGAAGGAGGAGCGTTCTAGCACTCGCGCGAGGGCGGGTTTTGTACAAGATTGCCCGTCTCGGCGCCCGGCGGCGCGATCGCCGCGCAGCGCCAGGCGCTGAATACCGCCAGCAGCGGCGCCAGCGCGAACGCCAGGAACAGCCAGCGCGCCGCCGACGCCGCGCCCGCCGCGCCGCCCGGATCGTTCAGCCCCGCCAGATTGGCGATCATCCCGGCCAGCGCCGCACCGAATGCGGTGGCGAACAGCTGCACCGTGGTAATCGAAGCGCCGGCGATATCTTTGTCCGCTTCGGGCGCCACCTGCAAAATGCGCGTCAGCAGGTGCGGCCAGCCGAAGCCGATGCCGAACCCCACCAGCAACAGCGCAATGACGATCGGCGCCAGCGCCTGCCAGTGGCCGCCGGACGGCACCGGCATCAGGATCGCCAGCGCCAGCAGCCCCACCAGCACAAACAGCGGCCCGCTGACGATCGCCCGGCGAATGCCCGCCCCGCGCCAACCGGAGCTGAGGATCTCGGACAGCGTCCAGCCGGCGGCCATGGCGGCGGCAATATAGCCGGAGATCAGCGGCGACTGGCCGTGCAGCAGCTGCAGAAAATAGGGCACGAAGATCTCGCTGGTCATGCCGATCACCAGCAACGCGGTCGTGATGTAGAGCGCCGCCAGCGATGAGCCGCGCCGCAGCGCGCCGTGCGGCAACAGGCGGGCGCGCGAGTGCGCTTCGCGCTTCAGCAGCCAGGCCATCAGCACCAGCGAGAGCGCGATGCCCGCCAGGTTGATCCAGGCGCTGTGCGCCAGACTGCCGGCGGACACCGCCAGCACCGCCACGGTCAGCAACAGCAGCTGCGCAGTCGGCAACGGCGCGGCCGCCTGCTGCGCTTTACCCTTGGGCAGGATGAGGAAGGTAAATGCGGCGTACAGCGCCATGATCGGCAGCAGAATGCCGAAGGCCCAACGCCAGGCGTTCAGCTCGGCGAAAATGCCGCCCACCGCCGGCCCCACCAGGGTGGCGATGCCCCACATCGCCGAGATGAGCGCCATGGCGCGCGGCCACAATCGCTGCTCGAACACCAGGTTGATCATCGCGTAGGAGAGCGCAAAGATCAGCCCGCCGCCGAAGCCCTGCACCGTACGGCCGATCAGCATCACCGGCATGCTCGGCGCCAGCGCGCACAGCGCCGCCCCGGCGATGAAGAACAGCGAAGCCACCAGATAGGCGCTGCGCGCGCCGTAGCCGCTGAGCAGCCGGGCCGACAGCGCGGAACCGAGGATCGACGCCACCACGAACAGCGTGGTGTTCCAGGCGTAGAGATCCAGACCGCCGATATCCTGCACCACCGAGGGCAGAATGGTGGTGGCGACCAGAATATTGATGGCATGCAGCGCCACGCCGAGCGAAAGCGCGATCGCACTGGCCGCATTTTTGCCGGAGAAAAGGTCGCTCCAGCGGCTATCGTCATGGGTTATCACGGTTGTCGTCCTGTTTTCAGAGGAATGGCATTGAGTTGGTCATAAGATTGCGTTAAATTTAACAAGAGTTATCTTGGAATAAGTTAGGGCGAGGCGGAGAAATATGTCAAGAATAAACTTGGAAAATAGCGGCGGCACCGCACAATCGGTCAGTGACCGCTTGCTGACGCTATTGAAAACCCGCGGCCCGCAGCAAGCTTCTGACGCAGGAAAGGTGCTCGGCACCACCGGTGAGGCGGCCCGCCAGCAGTTCGTCAAGCTGGCGAAAGAGGGGCTGGTCGAAGCGGTGGCGGAAACGCGCGGCGTAGGCCGCCCGGTGCAGCTGTGGCATTTGACCTCGGCCGGCAACGCGCGCTTTCCCGACACCCATGCGGATCTGACGGTGCAGCTGCTGCGCACCGTGCGCGACAAGCTGGGCGAACAGGCGCTCGACGTGCTGATCGAGACCCGAGAGCAGGAAAACCGCATCAACTACAAGCAGGCGATGATCGGCGCCGCCGATCTGCAGGAGCGCGTGGCGCGCCTGACCGAAATCCGCTGCCGCGAAGGCTATATGGCCGAATGGCGTCAGGAGGAAGACGGTTCCTATCTGCTGGTGGAAAACCACTGCCCGATCTGCGCCGCCGCCACCGTCTGCCAGGGCTTCTGCCGGGCGGAGCTGAGCATCTTCACCGAAGTGCTGCAGGCGCAGGTGGAGCGCGCCGAACACATTCTGGCCGGCTCGCGCCGCTGCGCCTACCGGATTTCGCTCCTTTAACACCGGTTTTTGCCCACGTTTTCAACCGGTACAGATTATTCTGCTTGTGCATCCCGCACCTTCCCTTCTAAGGTTGAATTAACGCATATTCAGACCAACAGCGGGCCTCGCGCCCGCTCTGGCAAATCCGTCGGCGCCTGGCGCGCAGCGGCAGAGTAACCCCACGGGAGTTGAACGATGAAGAAGCCGCATGCCGGATTCTGGCTGGCGACGCTGGGACTGGGCGTCTGCTGGCTGCTGGCGCTGCTGACTCGCGATCGGCTCAACGGCATCCTGCTGGCCGGCGCGGCGCTGGCGCTGATCTTTACCCCGGCCGCCCGCCGCAAAGGCGCGGCCCTGGCCGCCCTGGGCGGTATCGGCATGGATGGGCTGTGGAGCTACAGCGGCGTGCTGCACTACAGCGGGCAACACGGCCTGCCGCTCTGGACCATCGCGCTGTGGATCGGCTTCGGCTGCTGGTGGTATTGGCTGCTGGACGTGGTCAGAGCGGCCCCCTGGCCGCTGGCGGTGCTGGGCGCCGCCGTCGGCCCCTTCGCCTACGCCGTGTCCTGGAAGCTGGACGCGTTGCTGCCCGGCGTGCCGCCGGAGTTCATGCTGCTGCTGCTGGCCGTCGGCTGGTCGATTTACCTGCCGGCCGTCAGCTGGCTGCAGTGGAAGCGGCGGGACAGCTGAACGGCGGGCGGCAGCCGGGAAAAATAATGCCGAAAGCCATTGCTTATCGGTTGCCCGATCGGGTTTACTGAGCGTTCTAATAATAATCACCCCTGCAAAAACATATCCCTATGCTTAGCCAACAAAGCCGTAGCGTCCTGCCGTTGATCGGGGCGTTGTTCACGTTATATATCGTTTGGGGTTCCACCTATTTCGTCATTCGCCTCGGCGTCGCGCAGTGGCCGCCGCTGATGATGGCCGGCATTCGCTTTCTGGTTGCCGGCATCGTGCTGTTCAGTTTCCTGGCCTGGCGCGGCCACGTGCTGCCGACGCCGAAGCAGTGGCTGGCCGCCGGCGCCATCGGCATTCTGTTGCTGGCGGTGGGCAACGGCCTGGTGACGGTAGCGGAGCACCAACACGTGCCGTCCGGCATCGCCGCGGTGATGGTGGCGACGGTGCCGCTGTTCACCCTCTGCTTCAGCCTGCTGTGGGGGATGCGCAACACCAAACTGGAATGGGCCGGCATCGCGCTCGGTCTGGTGGGCATCGTGCTGCTTAATACCGGCAACAACCTGGTGGGCAACCCGACCGGCGCGCTGCTGATTTTGCTGGCGTCGGCCAGCTGGGCCTTCGGGTCGGTACTGGGATCGCGCATCTCGCTGCCGGCCGGGCCAATGGCCGGCGCGGCGGAAATGCTGGTCGCCGGCGTAGTGTTATTGGCAGCCAGTCAGCTGAGCGGCGAGCGTCTGACTCAGATGCCGAGCACCGGCGGCTTTCTGGCGCTGGGCTATCTGATCGTCTTCGGCTCGATGCTGGCGATCAGCGCCTATATGTTCTTGTTGAAGAACGTGCGCCCGGCGGTCGCCACCAGCTACGCCTACGTCAACCCGGTGGTGGCGGTGCTGCTTGGCATCGGCTTTGCCGGCGAATCGCTGGCGCCGCGCGAGTGGCTGGCGCTGGTGATCATCGTGGCGGCAGTGGTGCTGGTGACGCTGGGAAAATACCTGTTCGCCCGCCCGGCCCGCGTGCAGGCCATCGACAGCAAACGGTAGCGATCGCAAAGGGCGGTCTGCGGGCCGCCGTTAAAAACGATTCTTGTTTCACCCGGCGAAGGGGCTATAATTCCCGCTGTTCCAAGCAACCTGCGAAATTATTCCTATGCTGAAAAAAGCGTTCGTCATCGTCATCGCCCTGTGCGCCTTCGGTTCTTTGGGCGGCGTATTCCTCGCCGGGCTGAACATCTACACCCGTTCCACCACCCCGCACGAAGAAAGCGCGCCTGCCGGGGATGCCGCCGCCACGCCGGCGCAAACCGAAACCCTTCAGGCCAAGTGATCGTCCAGCCAGCGCTGGCAGCGCAGCTGTAAAAAGCGCTGCAGCCGCCTGACGCGTTCCGACACCGGCGAGCGATGCGGGCACCAGGCACTTCGAGCAGTTCCTCACCGCGCCATAGCCGCTTTCCCCGCGCCGGGGAGAAAAACGACGCGCTGCGCCTGATGCAGGCCGACGTCGCGGTGGGTTTCCTGCTGGCGCTGGAGAACGGCTTCGTCACCGGCAGCGCGATCGACATCGACGGCGGCGGCCTGCTGTAACGGCGGCTAGAGCGCCGTCACGCCCTGTGCAGCGGCCTGCTGTTCCAGCACGGTGATAATCTGGTAGGCCGAACGCGGCACCAGGCTGAAATCGCCGATCAGCAGGCGGTCGCTGACCGCCTCATCCAGCATCGCCCGGGCGCCGGCGCGCAGGATTTCCACCTGTTCCGGCGGCGTACCCGCCGCGGTGATCAGCGGCAGGCCGGGCACCGCCGCCGTGCGGCCGATGATTTTCAGCCCCTCCAGCGCCTGCGGCTGCGCCCGGCGCAGCAGTTCCATGCTGATTGAATCGATGGCGGCGATATCCGCCTGCCCGCTGCGGATCAGCTTCAGCGACTGATAATGCGCGCCGGAGGCAATCGCCGCACCAAAGAATTTCCCGTCCTGCGCCAGCGGCGCGATCAGCGCGCGCAGGCCGTTGTAGCCGGATTGGGAATCGGTGCTGTTATACGCCACCGTCCGGCCGCGAAAATCCGCCAACCGTTCGCCGGGGTCGCCCGCGCGCACCACCAGCCAGCTGCGGTAATTCGGCCCGTCGCACCCCTCAACCCGATAATGGTAGGTGCCAATCAGCTGCACCTGCGGCAGAGTGCTGACCAACGGATAACCGCAGGTTTGGCTGAGCAGCAGATCGTCGCGCCGCCAGTGCTGCGCCAAATCGTCCGGCCAGCTGAGCCGCTCCGGCGCCGCCGGCAGCCCCAGGCGCAGCAGCTTGTCGCGCAATACCTGCCAGAAAGATTCGGCCTGCTCCCGGCCAACGCCGTACATCGGTAGAGACACCTGCATCATTTCCCCCTTACCCCGCCGGAGTGGTCGCCAGCGTCTGCTGACGCCAGGCGGTGAGATAACGCACCCAACGTTCGAACAGCATATCGGTGATAATAGCCAACAATGCCACCACCGCCGCGCCCTGGATCACATAGGCGGTGTTAAAGCCGCTCAGACCGATGATGATCGGCGAGCCGAGGGTCTTGGTGCCGACGGTGGAAGCGATGGCCGCCGTACCGATGTTGATGATCACCGACGTGCGGATCCCGGCGACGATCACCGGCGCCGCCAGCGGCAATTCGACCCGCCACAGGATTTGCCAGGCGCTCATCCCCACGCCGCGGGCAATCTCGCGCGTGGCGGGCGGCACCGATTCGATGCCCGCCAGCGTGCCCTGCAGGATCGGCAGCAGGCCGTACAGCACCAGCGCAATGATCGCCGGCTGTTCGCTGAAGCCCATTACCGGCACCGCTACCGCCAGCACCGCTACCGGCGGGAAGGTCTGCCCCACCGCCACCACCGTTTCCACCAGCGAACGAAACTCCCGGCCGCTGCGCCGGGTTACCGCCACGCCGGCCGCCACGCCGAGAGCCACCGCAATCAGGCTGGAGATCGCCACCAGCGACAGGTGCGCCCCCACCAGCGCGATAAAGCTGTCCTGCTGATAAATGGGCCGCTCCAGATCGGGGAACCAGGCGGCAAAGAGGCCGCGCAGATGATCCATGCCGAACACCAGCGCCAACAGCAGCGCCAGCGTCCAGGGCAGCGGATCGCGCAGCAGGCGCAGGATGCGCCCGCTCATGACAGCGCCTGCCCGGCGATCAGATCGTTGAAGTGCAACACTCCCAACGCTTCGCCCCGTTCATCCACCACCGGCAGGCAGTCGCTGCCGCGCGCCACAAACACCGACAGCGCCTCCCGCAGGCTCATGGCGGCGGCGATCGGCTCGCCCTCGGCGGCACCGGGCCGCACTCGCTCCGCCACCGTTCCCAGCGACAGCAGCTTGATGCCGCGATCGCTGCGCCCGAAGAAGTCCCGCACGAAGTCATTGGCCGGCGCGGTCAGCAGCGCCAGCGGCGTGCCCTGTTGCACCACCCGCCCCTGATCGAGCAGCACCAGGCGGTCCGCCAAGCCCAGCGCCTCGTCGATGTCGTGCGTCACCAACACGATGGTGCGGCCGGAGAGCTGATGGATGCGCGCGATCTCCGCCTGCAGCGCCGCGCGGGTGACCGGATCCAGCGCGCCGAACGGTTCGTCCATCAGCAACACCTCGGGATCGGCGGCCAGCGCGCGCGCCACCCCTACCCGTTGCTGCTGCCCGCCGGACAGCTGGTGCGGATAGCGACGGCGAAACAGATCCGGCTCCAGATGCAACAGCTCCAGCAGTTCGGTTACCCGATCGCGAATGCGCGCGCGCGGCCATTTCAGCAGCTGCGGCACGGTGCCGATATTCTCCTCCACCGTCCAGTGCGGAAACAGGCCGATCGATTGGATCGCATAGCCCATGCGCCGCCGCAGATCCTGCGGTTTGAACGACTGGATCTCTTCGCCGGCAAAGAGAATCTTGCCCCGATCGTGCTCGATCAGGCGATTGATCATTTTTAGCGTCGTGGACTTGCCGGAACCCGAGGTGCCGATCAACACGGTGAATTCGCCCTCGGCGATGTGCAGCGTGAGATCGTCTACCGCCGGCTTGCCCTGAAAAATTTTGCTGACTTGCTCAAAGTGAATCATCGGCGCGATACGTCCAGGATTGAAACCCAAAATTTAAACAGCGAATCGACGATGATCGCCATCATGACCACCGGGATCACCCCCAGCAGAACCAGATCCAGCGCGCTGCTGAGCAGCCCCTGAAAGACGATGGCGCCAAAGCCGCCGGCGCCGATCAGCGCCGCCACCACCGCCATGCCGACGGTTTGCACCGCCAGAATGCGCACGCCGGTCAGGAACAGCGGCAGCGCCAACGGCAGCTGCACGCGCAGGAAGATCTGCCCGCGCGTCAGCCCCATGCCGGTGGCGGATTCGATCACCCCCGCCGGCACGCTTTGCAGCCCCGCCACCACGCTGCGCACCAGCGGCAACAGCGCGTACAGCACCAGCGCCACGATCGCCGGCGCCATGCCGATGCCGCTGACGCCGTGTTCCGCCAGCCAGGGCACCGCCGTCGCCAGCCCCGCCAACGGCGCGATCAGCAGGCCGAACAGCGCAATGGACGGCACGGTCTGGATAATGTTCAGCGCGGAGAAAATCGGCCGCTGCCAGCGCTCGGAGCGAAAACACAGCACCCCGAGCGGCACGCCGATCGCCAGCGCCGGCGCCATCGTCGCCAGCAGAATGGTCAGGTGCTGCAGCAGCGCGGCGTCAAACACCTCCTGGCGATTGTGGTACTCCTTCAGCAGCGACAGCTGATCGAGCTGATGCCCGAACAGCAGCAGCGCCGGCGGCACCAGCACCAGCGCGTTGCCCAGCATGCGCCACAGGTGCGACGCGGTGATGCGCGCCATGGCGTCGGCGGCGATCAGCAGGCTCAGCGCCATCGTCAGCCAGCATCCGCTGCCCCAGGAGGTGCGCGCCAGGCGCGATCCCTCCTGCGCCAGACGCCCGGCGGCCTGCCCGCTGATCCAGAAGGCCAGCGTCAGCACCCCGCAGGCGGCCAGCGCCGCCAGCAGCGCCCGTCCCCGCGTCGGCGGCAACAGGCTGAGGATCGCCAATGCCGCCAGCGGCAACAGCAGCCACAGCCTCGGGCCGTGCAGCAGGGAGAACAAGGAGAGGCTTTTGCCCGACAACAGGCGATTGGGGGCATAACTGAGGAACGGCAGGCCGAACGCGGCCAGCAGCAACAGCATGAACAGCGTCAACAAGACGCGATGTTTTACGGCGATAGTCAAAGAAACGCTCCGGTTCCCTCGGTTTACCCCCTCTCCCGACGGCAGAGGGGGCACCTCGGCATTATCCCTTAACAAACCCTTTCTCTTTCAGGTAAGCGGCCGCCACCTGTTTGGCGTCCTGGCCTTCCACGGCGATCTGCGCGTTGAGTTTTTGCAGCGTCGGCCCGTCCAGCGAGGCGAACACCGGCTTGAGCAGCTCAGGCAGATTGGCGTGCGCCTTCAGGGCCGCTTCGCGCACGATCGGCGCCGGCGCGTAGATCGGCTGTACGCCTTTCGGATCAGCCAGCGTCTGCAGCCCCAGCGCCGCCACCGGGCCATCGGTGCCGTAGGCCATCGCCGCGTTGACGCCGGAGGTCTGCTCCGCCGCCGCCTTGATGGTCACCGCCGTATCGCCGCCGGCCAGGGACAGCAGCTGATCCTGATTCAGCTTGAAGCCGTAGGCATTCTGGAACGCCGGCAGCGCATCCGGCCGTTCGATAAATTCCGCCGAGGCCGCCAGCTTGAACTTGCCGCCGCCGTTGATCCACTTGCCGAGATCCGACAGCGTCTTCAGGTGATTGGCCTCCGCCACGTCCTGGCGAATGGCGATGGTCCAGGTGTTGTTGGCCGGCGCCGCGTCCAACCAGACGATTTTGTTTTTGTCGTAGTCGAGTTGCTTCACCTTCTCGAAACCGGCCTGGGCGTTCTTCCACGCCGGATCTTTCTCATCGGAGAAGAAAAACGCGCCGTTGCCGGTGTATTCCGGGTAGATGTCGATCTCGCCGGAGGTGATGGCGCCGCGCAGCACCTTGGTGGTGCCGAGCTGCAGCTTGTTGGTGGTCTGGATGCCATTGGCTTCCAGCACCTGCACGATGATGTTGCCGAGCAGCGAACCTTCGGTGTCGATCTTGGAGCCGACGCGCACCGAGTCGGCCGCCTGCGCCAGACCGCCGGTGGCCAGCAGGGCCAGCGCGAGGGCAAAGGAACGTCCGCGTGATAAGGTGATTGCCATACTTTTCCTCTGGTTATACGTTTTCCGGCTCATGGGCCGGTTAGGTTGGAAAATCCTGAGAAACGCGCTTCCAGCGCGCAATAAATTTTTCCGTCGGCAGGGCATCGCCCTCCCCCTGCGGTTCACCGGCGCGCAACGGATGCACGCCGACGTCGATCGGCGTCAGGGCGTAATCGCGCAGCCACTCGCCGTAGCCTTGCGCGACAAATCCCTGGCTGCGGCGCTGGTACGCCTCGCGCTCCGCCAGATAGACTTCGCGCAAACCATACCAGGGCAGGCCGGGCAGATCGTGATGCACTAAATGGTAGTTCAGATTGAGAAACAGCAGCCGCCACGGCCAACCCGCCTCATTAATAATAGAACGTGCCTGCGGTGCGTCCACGGCGCGATGCTCAAAAAACGATCTTACCTTGGTCAGCGCCAGCGCCGGGTAGCTGATGGCCAGCAGGTAAAACGCCGCGCCGATACTCTGTGCCTGCAGCCAGTCGAGCAGCATCGCCAACAGCGACAGGTGCACCAACCACCTCGCCCAGACGCGCCACTCCCCGGCGGCAAGCGCTTTCACCGCCCCGACCAGGGTCGCGGCGATATCCAGCGCCGGGCCGAGGAGCACCCGGCCTATCAGCGTATTGCGCACGGCGGCCAGCAGCGGCAGCAGCCGGGGATAGCGCCGCCACTGCGCGGCGCTGAAGTAATAGCTTTCGGGATCTTCGTGCGGATCGGTCAGGTGGTCGTTGCGGTGGTGGCGCAGATGCGAATCGCGATACAGCCCGTAGGGATACCACACCGCCAGCGGCAACAGGCCGAACAGCTGATTGACGCGCGGCCAGCGCGTCGGATGGCCGTGGATCAGCTCGTGCTGCAACGACATGTACCAGGTGGTCAGCAGGATCAGCAGCGGCGCGCCAAGCCACGGGCCCAGCGTTTGCCACCCCAGCGCCACGCCGAACCAGCCGCCGTACACCGCCGCCATGATCCCCCAGGTGGGCAGCTCCAGCCGCCAATGCCGGCGCCGATAAAGCTGCCTGATTCGTTCGCGCTGTTCGGGGTGCAAATAGTGGGCGTGGGACATGCTGCAGCTCGCGGTAAGAGATTTTCTCCCAGTATCCGTGAGCCGTAGCGGCATTCAAAATAACGAAAATGGCAAAGCTAAGTGAAAATTCAGCGGGTTGCGTACGCGTAAAAGCGAAAAAACGGGCCGCGCAGGCGGCCCGTCGGTCACATCTTCAGGGAACGAAATCGAGCACCACGGCGTTGAACAGCGCATACTCGGTGGCGTTGGCCATCGGCGGAAACTGCGCGCGCTGCACCGCCGCGCTCGCCGCTGCGCACAGTGGCGCGTCGCCTCTTACGATCTTGCTGCTCGCCAGCTTGCCGTCCGGTCGCAGCCGAATGCTGATAGTGCAGCGTTGGCCGCGCGCGCGTTCAGGCAAACGCAGCTCGCGGCTCACCGCGTTATGCACCCGCACCGGATAGCTGAGCGGCGCCGTGGCCTGCGCCTCGGCCTGCGGCTGCGGCAACGGGATGCCGGCCTGACGCCCGGCGCCGCAGCCGCTTAACAGCAACAGCGCCAACAGGCCTAGTGTCTTTTTCATTCCCTATATCCTTATTGGGTTGTTAATCCTTATATGACGGCGATCACTGCGCCGCCGGGTAAGCCTCGCCGTCATCCGCGTAGCGCTGCAGCCGCTCGCGCCACCACTTGGCCGCCAGACCGCTGGCGCTTTCCCGCCAGCCGAAATAGGCAACGTCGCTGCAGCGCTCAGATTCAACGCGTTTCGCCACCAGTTCGCCGCTGTTCAGGTAAGGTTCCGCCAGAGAACGCGGCAGATAGCCGCAGCCCAGCCCGGCCAACTGCGCCTGCAGCTTGGCGTCGAAGCCGAAGACCGTCAGCGTATCCTGTTCTTCCAGCAGGTTCAGGCTCTGCGGCGCGTTGACCCGTGAGGTATCGCGCACCACCACCGCCCGGTGCTGACGGATCTCATCTTTCGGCAACGGTTCCGGCAGCGCCGCCAGCGGATGCTGTGGCGCGACGGCGAACACGTAATCCAACTGCCCCAGGCGGCTGAACGCATAACCCACCCGCGACGGCGGCTCGCAGATGGCGCCGATGATAATGTCGGCGCAGCCGTAAACCAGCGATTCCCAAGAGCCGGCCAGCACCTCGTGGCTGAAACGCAGCCGGGTATGGTGATGCTGCCGATAGAACTCGTCGATCAGCGGCAACAGGCGGGCAAACGGGAAGGAGGCATCGATCCCGAGCGTGATCTCGCTTTCCCAGCCGTTCTCCACGTAGCGCGCCTGCTGCTCCAGATCCTGCGCCGCCCGCAGCAACACCCGCCCTTTTTCCAGCATCAACTTACCGGTATCGGTGAACTTCGCCCGGTGGCCGGAGCGATCCAGCAGGGTGATGTCGAGATCGTTCTCCAGCTTTTGCACCATATAGCTGAGTGCCGAAGGGGTTTTAAACAGTGCGGCGGCCGCGGCGGCGAAAGATCCGTGCCGGTCCAGCGCGTCCAAAATCAGCAGCGCTTCCAGGTTTAATCTCATGCTTTCTCCCGTGTATAAAAAAACTCAACAAGTCGGCAAAAATTCTGCGGTATCTTTGAAATCGCCCTCTGCCTACCATGCGTTTTATCGGCGTTACACTCATCAGATGTTCAACCGAAATATCACTGGGAAGGTAAATTATGTCCAAGTTTCAACTGCTTGATAAAGACAACTCCGCACTGATTTTTATCGACCATCAACCGCAAATGGCCTTCGGCGTGGCTAATATTGATCGTCAGCAACTGAAAAACAACGTTGTTGGTTTGGCGAAGGCGGGCAAGATTTTCAACGTGCCAACCCTTTTCACCTCGGTAGAAACCGAAAGCTTCAGCGGCTATATCTGGCCGGAACTGCTGGCGGTACACCCGGAAATCACCCCGATTGAACGCACCTCGATGAACTCCTGGGAAGACGCGGCCTTCGTTAAAGCCGTGGAAGCCACCGGCCGCAAAAAGCTGGTGATCTCCGCGCTGTGGACCGAAGTGTGCCTGACCTTCCCGGCGCTGATGGCGCTGGAAGCCGGCTATGAAGTGTATGTGGTGACCGACACCTCCGGCGGCACCTCCGTCGATGCGCACGAGCGTTCGATCGATCGCATGGTGCAGGCCGGCGCCGTGCCGGTGACCTGGCAGCAGGTGCTGCTGGAGTACCAGCGCGACTGGGCGCGCAAAGACACCTACGACGCGGTGATGGCGCTGGTGCGCGAACACAGCGGCGCGTACGGCATGGGCGTCGACTACGCTTACACCATGGTGCACCACGCACCGGCCCGCACGCTGAAATAATTCCCCTTGCCCCGGCCCCGCGCCGGGGTATTTTCAGGAGTCGGTTTTATGGCCCATCCGCAGCATGTCACGCTGGTGATCACCCACCGTTTGGCGCCGGGGAACGAGCAGGCCTATGAGGCCTGGCTGAACCGCATCATGCCGGACGCCGCGGGCTTCACCGGCCATTTGGGCGTCAACGTGATTCGCCCTTCCGGCGACGAGCAGGCCTATACGGTGCTGGTTCGCTTCGACAACCTCGACAATCTGTACCGCTGGATCCACTCACCGCTGCGCAAGCAATACATCGAAGAAGTCACCCCGCTGTTGCTGGAGAGCGACCATATCGAGATCCGCCCCGGCGCGGAGTTCTGGTTTACCCCGCCCAGCCCCGGCGTGCGCCAGCCGCCCCAGTGGAAGCAGTTCATCATCACCCTGCTGGTGATCTTCCCTTCCACCAATCTGGTGCCCTGGTTTTGGGGGTTGGCGCTGCCGCAGCTGAACGGCACGCTGCTCGGCCATTTTCTCAATGACGCCACCGTGGTCGCCCTGGTGGTGTACCTGTGGATGCCTATCGTGACCCGCGTTTTTCATCAATGGCTGACCCGCCGCTAGGCGGTTCGCCGGGAGAATGTTATGAACCACCACGCTTCATTGATTATCACCAACGGCAAGTTTCACACCGTCGATCGCCAAAATCCCACCGCGCAGGCGGTCGCCATCCGCGACGGCAAGTTTCTGGCGGTCGGCAGCGAAAGCGAAGTCATGCAGCACGCCGGGCCGGAAACCCAGGTGATCGATCTGCACGGCCACACCGCCATTCCGGGCCTGAACGACTCGCACCTGCACCTGATCCGCGGCGGCCTGAACTATAACCTGGAGCTGCGCTGGGAAGGCGTGCCTTCGCTGGCCGACGCGCTGCGCATGTTGAAAGAACAGGCGCTGCGCACGCCGAATCCGCAGTGGGTGCGGGTGGTCGGCGGCTGGACCGAATTCCAGTTCGCCGAGCGCCGCATGCCGACGCTGGACGAAATCAACCAGGCGGCGCCGGACACGCCGGTGTTCATTCTGCACCTCTACGATCGCGCGCTGCTCAACCGCGCGGCGCTGAAGGTGGTCGGCTACACCAAAGACACGCCGAACCCGCCGGGCGGCGAGATCCAGCGCGACGCCAACGGCAACCCGACCGGCATGCTGATCGCCAAGCCCAACGCCATGATCCTGTACGCTACGCTGGCGAAAGGGCCGAAGCTGCCGCTGGAGCAGCAGGTCAACTCCACTCGCCAGTTTATGCGCGAGCTGAACCGTCTGGGCCTCACCAGCGCCATCGACGCCGGCGGCGGTTTCCAGAACTACCCGGAGGATTATCAGGTGATCGCCGAGCTGCACGAGAAAAAGCAGCTGACCATTCGCATCGCCTATAACCTGTTCACCCAGCGGCCGAAGCAGGAGCTGGAAGACTTCGAGCTGTGGACCGACATGCTCAAGCCGGGCCAGGGCACCGACTTTTATCGCCACAACGGTGCCGGCGAGATGCTGGTGTTCTCCGCCGCCGACTTCGAAGACTTCCTGCAGCCGCGCCCGGATCTGCCGCCGGGCACCGAGGACGAGCTGGAGCGGGTGGTGCGCCATCTGGTCGAGCACCGCTGGCCGTTCCGCCTGCACGCCACCTATGACGAATCCATCAGCCGCATGCTGGACGTGTTCGAGAAGGTGAACCGCGACATTCCGTTCAACGGGCTGCACTGGCTGTTCGACCACGCCGAAACCATTACCGAGCGCAATATCGAACGGGTCAAGGCATTAGGCGGCGGCATTGCGGTGCAGCACCGCATGGCGTTCCAGGGCGAGTATTTCGCCGAGCGCTACGGCATCGAAGCCACCAAACATACGCCGCCGGTGGCGAAAATGCTGGCGGCCGAGCTGCCGGTCGGGCTGGGCACCGACGCCACCCGCGTCGCCAGCTACAACCCGTGGACGGCGCTGTACTGGCTGGTTTCCGGCCGCACCGTCGGCGGCATGGCGATGTACGACGACAGCGCCCGGCTGGATCGCGAAACGGCGCTGATGCTGTGGACGCAAGGCAGCGCCTGGTTCTCCACCGAGCAGGGCAAGAAAGGCCAGATCAAGGTCGGCCAACTGGCGGATGTGGCGGTGCTGTCGCAGGACTATTTCAGCGTGCCGGAAGAGCAGATCAAAGGCATTGAGTCGGTAATGACGGTGGTGGACGGCAAGGTGGTCTACGCCGCCGGCAGCTTCTCGCCGCTGGCGCCGCCGCCGCTGCCGGTGCTGCCGGAGTGGTCGCCGGTCACCCAGGTGCCGGGCCACTACCGTTCCGCGCCGCCGTCGGCGGCGGCCAAAGTCGGCGTGCTGAGCCAGGCGCACCAATGCTGCGGCCCGTGCGGCGTACACGCGCACCAGCATGACATCGCGCGCCGCTCCAGCATCCCGGTGTCGGATGAAAACGCCTTCTGGGGCGCGTTCGGCTGTTCGTGCTTCTCGTTCTAAGTTGCCAGGCAAACAACTTATTATGTAACTAGCTTAATAAGATATTAAGCTATCAACACAACAAATTAATGGCGCTGCCCACGGGAGAGCGCCATTTCATTTTCAATCGCGGTTAATCTCCAGCCAGCGCCGCTGCTCGGCGGAGGCGGCTATCGCATCCAGCACGCAAGACACCTTCCAGCCTTCTTCAAAGTCCGGCCACATGCGATCGCCCGCGGCGATGCCGTTGACCAGATCGCGGATCTCCACCGTCTTCTGATCGTTAAAGCCGATGCCGTGCCCGGCGCTGATGCAGAACGCCGCGTAGTCCGGGTGCTTCGGCCCTACCAGCAGCGTTTTGAACCCCTGCCGCTCCGCCGGCTCATCGTGCCGATACAGCTTCAGCTCCGCCATCCGCTCCTGGGTATAGCTCAGCGTGCCCTTGGTGCCGGTGACCACATAGGTCAGCCCCATCTTGCGCCCGCAGGCAATGCGCGAGGTTTCGATAGTGCCCATCGCGCCGCCGGCGAAGCGCAGCAGCGCGCCGGCCTGATCTTCGTTTTCCACCGGCAACAGGCGCGCCGGGTCTTGCGGGTCCGGGCGCTGTTTGATCACGGTTTGCATATCGCCACAGACCGCCACGATGTCGCCCACCAGGTAGTGCGCCATGTTGACGATGTGCGCCGCCAGATCCCCCAGCGCGCCCAGCCCGGCGCTGGCGCGGCGGCAGTGCCAGTCGAGCGGCGTGCGCGGGTCGGCCAGATAATCCTCATTGTGGGTGCCGTAAAAATGCACCACCTCACCGATTTCACCGTTGGCGATGATCTCGCGCGCCAGCTGGCTGGTCGGGTTCTTCATGTAGTTGAAACCGACCAGCGTTTTCACGCCCTTGGCGCGGGCGGCCTGCACCATCTCCGCCGCGTCGGCGGCGTCCAGCGCCAGCGGCTTTTCCGAATACACGTGCTTGCCGTGGCGGATCGCCTCCAGCGCCATCTCTTTGTGCAAGAAGTTGGGCGCGCAGATGTCCACCACGTCGATCGCCGGATCGGCCACCAGCTGCCGCCAATCGCCGGTCGAGCGCGCAAAGCCGAACTCGGCCGCGCGCTGCGCCGCCAGCTCGGGCGTCACTTCCGCCAGCATCTCCAGCACCAGCTCCCCTTTCAGAGGAAAGACCGTGGCGGCCTGCGCATAGGCGATAGCATGACAACGCCCGATATAGCCGGTGCCGATTAACCCAACGCGTACCTGTTTCATCATTTTCTCCCGTGATCGAAATCCTGTGTAGAACCACGCGCCGCTCAATGAAACGCGCCGGTTGATAACAGGTTTATATGGAATTTAAATTTCAACAACAAGAAAAAAGGAAAATAAAGTTCACATTCGTGATGCCGTTCATGAAACATTGACGGGATGATGCAACGGGGAAAGCCCGGATACGGCTTGCCGTATCCGGACGAGATAAAATGAACCGTTTATTTCATATCAAGGTAAACCGTTGGCGCCATGCTGCACGTAGCCAGGGCGTTGCAGCAGGCGCTGCTGATAGGCCGCCAGCGCCGCATAATTCGGCCGCTCGAACGGCGTCATCAGCCAGCGATTCAGCGACAGCCCCAGCACCACGTCCGCCAGCGTGAAGGCCGCGCCGGCGGCATAAGGGCCGTGCTGCGCCAAATGCTTGTCCAGCAGCCCCATCAGCCTATTCCACTCACGCTCGGCGGCGGCCAGGCTGGCGGCATCCTGATAATCCGCATGCCCGCGCACCCGCGACATGAACACATAGCGCCAGGCGCCGTTCAGATCGGTGGCCTGCCAGTCCATCCACATCTCCACCGCCGCGCGCGCGCCGGGTTCCTGCGGCAGCAGATCGCGGCGCCCTTCCCGTCCGGCCAGGTAGCGGCAGATAGTGTTCGACTCCCACAGCACCCGCTCGCCGTCGATCAGCACCGGCACCAGGCCGTTGGGATTCAGCGCCAGAAACGCCGGCTCCTGCGTGGAGCGAAAGCCGCTGCCCCAGTCCTCCCGCGCCAGCGGCAACCCCAGCTCCTGGCAGGTCCACAATACCTTGCGCACGTTGATCGATGAGGCTTTGCCCAATAATTTCAGCATTCGCTTTCCTTACCCTCTCCAGAACGGTTTATCGCCTTCGCGCCGCGCATCCGCCCGCGTCAGGCCGATATCCGCCAATTGCCTGTCGTTCAGCAGCAGTAACTCTCTGCGCGTACTGCGGCGCAACAAATACCAACGCCAGCGTGACCAGCCTACCCGTCGCCACGTCGTCATGCCATCAAACAGTGCCATGTTGTTATTCTCCCTGCTGTTTTTGCGTTGCAGTCATCATGCTCGCCGGGAGGAAAACAATACAGATTCACGCTGGCGCTATTTTTTTCATACAGCTGCGCCAAAAAAACCGCTGAATGGTTTACTTTGAAAGCATCTGTACCGGTTTTTTAATCCTGTATCCCGATAAGAGGCCTCTGTATGACACGCTACGCCACTCTGGCCGCCATTCTCAGCCAACGCATTCAGCAAGGGCTGTATCCCGCCGGCCATCGCCTGCCTTCGGTGCGTGCGCTGAGCCAGGAGCACGGCGTCAGCATCAGCACGGTGCAGCAAGCCTACCGGCTGCTCGAGGAACAGCGCCTGGTGGAGGCGCGGCCGAAGTCGGGCTACTTCGTGCATACGCGGCGCGCGCAGGCCGAGCTGCCCGCCATGACGGCGCCGGTCCAGCGGCCGGTGGACATTTCGCAATGGGAGCAGGTGCTGGAGCTGGTGCGCAGCAGGCCGCGCGAGGGCCTGATCCAGCTGGGGCGCGGTATGCCGGATATCGCCGAGCCGACGATGAAACCGCTGATCGTCGCCCTGCGCAACGCCGCCCGCCACGGCGATCTGCGCAGCCTGTATTACGACAGCATTCAGGGCGTGGCTGCGCTGCGCGAGCAGGTCGCCCGCCTGCTGCTGGATTCCGGCTGCCAAATCGGCCCCGATCAGTTGCTGATCACCACCGGCTGCCAGGAAGCGATCTCCGCCGGGCTGCGCGCCGTTTGCCAACCCGGCGACATCGTGGCGGTCGATTCGCCCTGCTTCCACGGCACCATGCAGACGCTGAAGGGCCTGGGCATCAAGGCGCTGGAAATCCCCACCGATCCGCTCACCGGCGTCAGCCTGGCGGCGCTGGAGATGGCGCTGGAACAGTGGCCGATCAAAGCGATTCTGCTGACGCCCAACTGCAACAATCCGCTGGGCTACATCATGCCCGACGCCCACAAACAGCGGTTGCTGACGCTGGCGCAGCGCCACGACGCGGCGATCATCGAGGACGACGTCTACGGCGACATCGCCTATCACTACCCGCGGCCGCGCACCATCAAGTCGTTCGACGAAGACGGCCGCGTGCTGCTGTGCAGCTCGTTTTCCAAAACGCTGGCGCCGGGGCTGCGGGTGGGCTGGATCGCGCCCGGCCGCTACCTGGAACGGGTGCTGCACATGAAATTCATCGGCTCCGGCGCCACCGCCACCCAGCCGCAGCTGGCGATCGCCGAATTCATCCGCGGCGGGCACTATCTGCAGCACCTGCGGCGCATGCGCGCCCGCTACCAGCAGAACCGCGATCGCATGACCGACCTTATCCTGAAACACTTCCCGGCCGGCACCCGCGTCAGCCGGCCGCGCGGCGGCTTTATGCTGTGGATCGAACTGGACGAGGCGTTCGACACCCTGCGGCTGAACCGCCATCTCGAGCAGCAGGGCGTGCAGATCGCCGTCGGCAGCATCTTTTCCGCCGCCGGCAAATACCGCAACTGCCTGCGCATCAACTATGCGCCGAAGCTGACGGCGGAGATCGAACAGGCGGTGCAGCGGGTCGGCGCCACCATCCAGGCACTGATGCCGAGCGGCGTGCTGCAACCTCAGGCGGACTGAAGCCAATACTCCGCCACCCGGCGGCGCAGATGACCGATGCCCTGCGGGTGATGAATAAACTGCTCTACCGGCATCATTCGCCAGCGCAGCCCTTCATCGCCAAAGCGAATGGCGGCGATCTGCGCCGGGGTGATCACCCCGGCCATAAACCAGGTCGGCGGGTAGCCGGGCTGAATACCGTCGTAACGCCGCTGCCAGACAACCTGGCGTTCGGCGAGCAACACCCCGAACTCTTCCTGCGTTTCCCGCAGCACGCACTGCAGCGGCGTCTCGCCGTTTTCCCGCCCGCCGCCGGGCAGATCCCACATCCCGGGCCACGGAATGCCCGGCTTGTCGTCCCGTTGGTAAACCAGCAGGCGGCCGTCGCACAGCAGCGCGATCTTGGCTCCGCCAAACGCCCGATCCGTCATGTTTTCCGTCTCCCGCCCATACCGTTGCCTGAACATCATACTCCATCCCGGCACGGCCTGGTGTATAGTGAAAATCCGTTTCACAACAGGCGAACAATACGATGAATTCTCCGTTTCTGGTGACCCCTCAATGGCTTGCGCAACATATCAACGATGAAAATCTGGTGGTGATCGACGTCCGGATGTCGCCGGTGGGGCTGACGCCGAAGAAAGATATGCTTGCCGAGTTCGAACGCGGCCATATCCCCGGCGCGGTCTATTTCGATATCGACGAGGTGGCGGACAAAAGCACCGCGCTGCCGCATATGCTGCCGACGGCGGCGGAATTCGCCGCGGCGGCGGGCCAATTGGGCATCAGCGAACGCGATACCCTGGTGATTTACGACGAGGGCAACCAGTTCTCCGCGCCGCGCGGCTGGTGGACTTTCCGCAATTTCGGCGCCGAGCGCGTTTACGTGCTGGACGAAGGGCTGAACGGCTGGACCGCGCAGGGCCAGGCGCTGGCAACCGGCCCGGCGCAGCCTGCCCCGCAGACGTTCAACGCCCGGTTCAACGCCGACGCGGTGGTGGATATGCGGCAAGTGGAGCAGGCGTTAGGCACGCCGGTGCAAATTCTCGACGCGCGCGCCGCGCCGCGTTTTTATGCCGAAGCGCCGGAGCCGCGCCCCGGCCTGCACCGCGGCCATATTCCCGGCAGCATCAACATTCCGTACGGCGAGCTGCTGGAAAACGGCCGCTTCAAATCGCTGGAGGCGCTGCGCCAAACCTTCAACGACAAGGGGGTGGATATCAACGGCCCGATCATCACCAGCTGCGGCTCCGGCGTGACGGCGGCGGTGCTGGCGTTCGGCCTGCTGTCGCTCGGCGCGCCACAGGTCAAGCTGTATGACGGCGCCTGGAGCGAATGGGGCCAGCTGAGCGGCAAGCAGCCGATCGCCCAAGATTAAGTTTCGATCCGCTCGACCACGATCTGCGCCAGCCGCTGCACGGCGGCCGAAGGCTGATCCTCGGCGCGGTGCAGCACCACGCCGAGCTGGCCGAGAGCGGGCAGCAGATCGGGGGCCAGCGGCGCCAGGCCGGGCGGCAAACCCGCCGCCGTGCGCACCGTGACGCCCAATCCAGCGCTCACCGCCGCCCACACGCCGTTCAGGCTGCGGCTGGTAAAGGCGATGCGCCAGGGTATGCCGGCGCGATCCAGCGCCTGCGTCGCCGCGCTGCGCATCAGGCAAGGCGCGTCGAACATCACCAACGGCAACGGCTCATCCCCTTCTCGCCACGGCGCCAGCGCGAAGCCTGGCGACGCAATCCAGTGCAACTGCCGCTGCCCCAGCGCCTGATGAAACGGCGTGCTCAGACCGCCATCCCACGCCAGCGACAGATCCAGCTGGCCTTTCAGCACCCAGTCGATCAGCTCGGCATTGCGGGCGATGCGCGCCTCGATGCGCACCTTTGGATTGGCGCGCGCAAAGCTGCCCAACACCTGCGGCAGAAACGTCTCGCCGAAATCCTCCTGCAGCCCCAGCCGCACCGTGCCCTGCAGATCCAACCCGCGCACCGCGGCGGCGGCTTCGTCATTGAGCTCCAGCAGGCGGCGAGCGTAACCGAGCAGGATTTCCCCCGCCTCGGTCATCACCATGCCGCGTCCGGCCTTGCGCAGGATCGGCGCGCCGACCTGCTGCTCCAGCTTTTTCAGGTGAGCGCTGACCGCCGACGTCGAACGCCCCAGCCGTTCCGCCGCCTTGGCGAAGCTGCCCAGCTCGACGCCGGTGACGAAGCTGCGCAAATCCTCGAGATCGAACGTGATTCGCCCCATGCTGACCATCCTGATTTTCTGAACCATCAATCAAAATAATACCGATTTTACTGATAAAGATGGCGTGTCACTCTCTCCCGGTCAATGTCTTTGCGGAGAATCCTTATGCTCGCGATGCACGCAGCCCGCCAAGTGGCGGTTAGTGCGGCTGGATTTATGGCGTGAACCGCCGCAGGCGCAGCCGCACAACGGCCAGCTGTTCCGCATCGGCCATCTGTCCGCCCCCTTTGACCACACTGCGCCGCGGGTTGACAGTCAAACTTGATATTGATAATCATTATCAACACTAAACATTCACTTGCGGCTCGCGGGATGCGGGCCGCTCTCCGGGGTCAACCGCCATGCCGTCATCACCGATCACACCTTACGCCACCACCTGCTGCATCGTGGGGGGCGGCCCCGCCGGGCTGATGCTCGGCTATCTGCTGGCGCGGGCGGGGATCGACGTGACGGTGCTGGAGAAGCACGCCGACTTCCTGCGCGATTTTCGCGGTGACACCATTCACCCGTCGACGCTGGAAGTCATGCACCAGCTGGGCCTGCTCGACGAACTGCTGACGCTGCCACACCAGCGTGCGGAATCCCTGCACGCCGAAGTCGCCGGGCGCGACATCAAGCTGGCGGATTTCACCCGCCTGCCGACGCGCTGCAAATTTATCGCCTTTATGCCGCAGTGGGAGTTCCTCAACTTTTTGGCACAGCAGGCCGCCGCATTCCCCCATTTCAGGCTGCTCACCTCGACGCAGGTTCATAAGCTGCTCTACGACCGCGGCCAGGTATGCGGCGTGCTGGCCGACACGCCGGAAGGCCCGATCCGCGTGCGCAGCCAGCTGGTGATCGGCACCGACGGCCGCAACTCGGTGGTACGCGAGCAGGCGGCGCTCAGCAGCCGCTCCTTCGGCGCCCCGCGCGACGTATTGTGGATGAAGCTCAGCAAGCAGCCGGGCGATCCGGCCTGGTCGATGGGCCATACCGGGCCGAAGCAGAACTTCATCATGATCGATCGCGGCGACTACTGGCAGTGCGGCTACTCGATCGATAAAGGCAGCTTCGACGCGATCCGCCGCAGCGGCCTGGAGAAATTTTTGCTGCACCTCGCCGAGGTGGCGCCATTCCAGGACGATCGCCTGCAGGAGATCGTCGAGTGGGATCAGGTGAAGCTGCTGAGCATCCGCATCGATCGTCTGGATCGCTGGGCCAAACCGGGGGTGCTGTGCATCGGTGACGCCGCGCACGCCATGTCGCCGATCGGCGGCGTGGGCGTCAACCTGGCGATTCAGGACGCGGTGGCCGCCGCCAACGCCCTGATCCCACCGCTGCGCCAGCATCGGCTGCAGCTGAAGCATTTGCTGAGCGTGCAGCGCCGGCGCGAATTCCCCACCCGGGCCATCCAGTTTTTGCAGATCAAAATGAGCCAGCGCAAGCCGGGCGAACGCCGCGCAGCGGGCGGTTCGCGCCTGATCGCCCACGTCGGCAACAGCCGCTGGCTGCCGCGCCTGTTCGGCCGCATCATCGGCCTGGGTTTTCGCCGCGAAACGCCGCGGCATCTGTCCAACGAAACCTGCCCGCCGGAATAACATTGGTGCTTTTTTCATCGCGCCGTATAATGGTTAAATCGAACGATTTAATTAACTGGAGCGATTAAATGTACGCACTCAGCGCGAACGAGGCCAAAACCCAATTCGGCGATTTGCTGCTCAAGGCGCAGCGTGAGCCGGTGCAAATCAATCGCAACGGCAAACCGGTCGCCGTCGTCATGTCGGTAGAAGACTACCAGGCGCTGGAAGATCTCAAACTACGCGCACTGCAGCAAAAAATCGCGCAGGCTACCGCCGAGGAAGACGCCGGTAAGGCGGTAGACGGTGATGCCTTCTTCAACCGTCTGCTCACCGATGAAACCGACTGATATGCCCGCGTTTCGCCTCACCCCGCAAGCCCAACAAGATCTGCTGGCTATTCGCCATTTCACCGTCGAGCACTGGGGCCAAACGCAATCTCGCCGCTATCTTGAGCAGTTGAGAGAGATCATGCATCATCTGGCGGACATGCCGGAAGCGGGTAAAGCCCACTTTCACGATCTGGGCGAAGAGATACGCAGTTTTCCTTACGCCAGCCATAGGATCTACTACCGCAGCCGCCCTGCCGGCATCACCGTTCTTGCCATTTTGCATCAGGCGATGGTGCCCCACCGGCATCTGGAACAACGGCTGTAATTTTTCTTACTCAAAGGGGCACAGATGTTCACCGTCCGTCAGGCATTGCTGGAAGATTTAACGCAGGTACGCGATATCGGCATCCGCACCTATCGCGCGCACTTCGGTGAGCTGTGGCGCTACCCGCACGAGCTGGAGGCCTTTCTGGCCGAGGATTTTGCCGTCTCCGCGCTGGAACGGACGCTGCGCGATCCCGACGTGTGCTGGCTGTTGGCCTATGAGGATGACGCCCTGGTCGGCTATGCGCGGCTCAACGTCGACAGCTTGCTGGCGCCAACGCAAACCCGCGGCGCAGAGCTGCAGAAAATCTATTTCCTGCCGGGCCATGCCGGCAACGGCTATGGCCAGCGCCTGTTCGAACAGGTGCAGCAGCGGGCCATCGAGCGCCGGCAGAAGACGCTGTGGCTGGAGGTGCTGCAACGCAACACCGGCGCCCAACGCTTTTATCAGCGCCAGGGATTGAGCATTTGTGGCGAGACCTGCTACACCAGCGCCCAGGGCTCGATAGGCATCTGGTATATGAGCAAGGCGCTGTAACCGCGCCCCGCTCCGCCTTCGTTTAGCGCGGCTCCCGCTGCAGCATCAGGAACAGCAAGGCAAACGCATTGGGCGCCAGGTAGATCAGTGCCCCCAGCTGCACCGCCAGCGGATCCTGCTTGGCCTGCCAGGCCATAAACCAGTCGCCGGCGACCACCATAAAGCCGACGCCCCACACCGCAATTGCGCAAATCGCCCCCAGCATCGCCCAGATTTTGCCCTTGGCGAAGGCGGCGTAAGGGCCTTTAAATCGCCCGATCATCAGCACCACGCCTGCGGCCGCGAATAGGCCGGCCAGCGTTTCCAGCGTGGTGATGACAGCCAACCCCAACATACAGGCCCAGTCAGCGCCGATCGCGCGCCACATCAACCCCGGCGTCTGATAGGTATCCTGCATGGCGAGCAGCGGGCCCACCGCATTGCGCGCGGTGCCGGCGAAATCCGCCGTATTGTTCAACAGGCTGAACAGCCCCCACAGGGCCGGAAACAGGGACAGGACGATGCAACCGAGGCGTGACACAGTGATTTCGTTCATGGGTTATCCTTAATTAATAAACTTGCGGCTTCCGCCCTCATGGCGGTGCCGCAGTCGAGATCCTGAGAGTTTGACGTGCACAATGTAAGAACTAATCTTACAATGACGCAGCATAGCCGAAAGTGAGGGGGAACAATGGGCAGAACATTAACGGTAGATCTGGGTGACGAACTGCGTAGTTTCGTCGAAGACCTGGTGGCCAGCGGCGATTACCGCACGCCCAGCGAAGTCATCCGCGAATCCGTGCGCACTTTGCGCGAACGTACCGCCGCCTCAAAACTGGAAGAGCTTAGGCGCCTGATTGCCGAAGGAGAGAACAGCGGCGAAGCCGTCGAATGGGATCGTGATGTGTTTATGGAAAGAATACGGAGCAAAGCAAAAGGATGCGCAGGAAAGTAACCGTCCGCCCAAAAGCCTTGGACGATATGGAAGAGATCTATTTTTACGGATTGGCGCACTTTGGCTTACAGGTGGCCGAAGATTATCTGCGCCACCTGCACAGGCTTTCGATAACCTTAGCCACCACCAACTCGGCAGAAACATCGATGCAATCGGCCCCGGCCTATGGGTATTGCCCGTCGCCAACCACCTGATTTATTTTCGTCAGCACAGGCGGGAGGTGAATATCATCAGAGTGCTGCATCATTCCCGAGATCCGCTCAGCCGATCCTTTTTCAGCTGATCCAACGTCAAATCGCCACCAGCCCGCGTACGCCGTCCTGTTCCATATTGCTGCCGGCGCCGCGCTGCACGATGCTGCCGCGCGACATCACCAGATAGCTGTCCGCCAGGTCGGCGGCAAAGTCATAGAACTGCTCCACCAGCAGGATCGCCATATCGCCCTTCGCCGCCAGCTGTTTGATCACCGCGCCGATCTCCTTGATCACCGAAGGCTGGATCCCTTCCGTCGGCTCGTCGAGGATCAGCAGCTGCGGCCGGCAGGCCAGCGCCCGGCCGATCGCCAACTGCTGCTGCTGCCCGCCGGAGAGATCGCCGCCGCGCCGATCCTTCATTTGCCGCAGCACCGGAAACAGTTCATAGATCGGATCCGGCACCGTGCGCGCGGCGGCGCCGGAAAAGCGCGCCAGCCCCATCAGCAAATTTTCCTCCACCGTCAGGCGCGGGAAAATCTCCCGCCCCTGCGGCACATAGGCGATGCCCGCCCGCACCCGCTGATGCGGCTTTTTACCGGTGATGGTTTCGCCCTGCCAACGCACGCTGCCGCTGCGCGCCGGGACCAATCCCATCAGGCATTTCAGCAGCGTGGTCTTGCCCACGCCGTTGCGCCCCAGCAAGCAGGTCACCTCGCCAATGCGCGCCTCGAACGACAGGCCGCGCAGAATGTGGCTGCCGCCGTAATACTGATTCAATTCTTCTACCTGCAGCATGATTACGCCTCCTCAGCGCCCCAGATATACCTCAATCACCCGTTCGTCGGCCTGCACCTGCGCCAGCGATCCTTCCGCCAGCACCTGCCCCTGGTGCAGCACCGTCACGCGATCGGCGATGGTTTCCACAAACCCCATATCGTGCTCCACCACCATCAGCGAATGCTTGCCCGCCAGCTCGCGGAACAGTTCGGCGGTGTAGTCGGTTTCGGCGTCGGTCATGCCGGCCGCCGGCTCGTCGAGCAGCAACAGGTGCGGCTCCTGCACCAGCAGCATGCCGATCTCCAGAAACTGTTTTTGCCCGTGGGACAACAGCCCGGCGGGCCGGTGGCGTTCATGCCCCAGCCGCAGGGTCTTCAGCATCTCGTCGATGCGGTCGCGCTGTTCGCTGTTCAGGCGGGCGCGCAGGCAGGCCCACACCGACTTGCGGGTTTTCTGCGCGATCTCCAGATTTTCGAACACCGTCAGCGCCTCGAACACCGTCGGTTTTTGAAACTTGCGGCCGATGCCGGCGTGGGCGATCTGCATCGGCGCCAGCCGGGTCAGATCGACGGTCTGATCGTAAAACACCTTGCCGCTGTCCGGCCGGGTCTTGCCGGTGATCACATCCATCAGCGTGGTCTTGCCGGCGCCGTTGGGGCCGATCACGCAGCGCAGTTCGCCGACGCCAATGCGCAGCGACAGATCGGTCAGCGCGCGAAAACCGTCGAAGCTGACGTTGACGTTGTCGAGCTGCAGCACCGGATCGGTTTGCTGCCGGTATTTATCCGCCGGCAGCGGGTGGGTAAACAGCTCGTCGGTCACTTGCATCGCTTTCATGAGGTTTTCCTCCGGCGCAGCAGGCCGATCACCCCTTTGGGCAGAAACAGCGTGACGACGATAAACATCAGGCCGAGGAAGAACTGCCAGTATTCGGGAATGGCCATGGTGAACCAGCTCTTGGCGCCGTTGACGATGCCGGCACCGAGCAGCGGCCCCACCAGCGTGCCGCGCCCGCCGAGCGCCACCCAGATGGCGGCTTCGATCGAGTTGGTCGGCGACATTTCGCCGGGGTTGATGATGCCGACCTGCGGCACATAGAGCGCGCCGGCCAGCCCGCACAGCACCGCCGACAGCGTCCAGACGAACAGCTTGAAGCCCTTCGGGTCGTAGCCGCAGAAGGTCAGCCGGTTTTCCGCATCGCGCACCGCGGTCAGCACCCGGCCGAACTTGCTGCGCGCCAGCGCAAAGCCGATGGCCAGGCTGGCGGCCAGCAGCAGCACCGTCGCCAGAAACAGCGCCACCCGCGTGCCGGGGGCGGTGATGGGAAAGCTGAGCAGCGTGGTAAAACCGGTAAAGCCGTTATTGCCGCCGAAGCCGGTCTCGTTGCGAAAGAACAGCAGCATGCCGGCATAGGTCAGCGCCTGGGTCATGATCGAGAAATACACCCCTTTGATTTTTGAGCGGAAGGCGAAGTAGCCGAACAGGAAAGCCAGCAGGCCCGGCACCAGCACGATCAGGCACAGCGCCCAGGCGAAATGCTGGGTGCCGCTCCAGAACCACGGCAGCTCATTCCAGGAGAGGAACGCCATAAACGCCGGCAGCCCGTCGCCCGCCGCCTGCCGCATCAGGTACATGCCCATGGCGTAGCCGCCGAGCGCGAAGAACAGCCCGTGGCCGAGCGACAGCAGCCCGGCATAGCCCCACACCAGATCGAGCGCCACCGCCACCACCGCGTAGCACAGGATCTTGCCCGCCAGCGTCAGGGTATAGGTGGACACCGCCAGCGGATGATCCGCCGGCAACAGCGTCAAGAACGGCATCACCAGCAGCACCAGCAACGCCAGCGCGCCGATGCTCAACGCCAGCCGGGGCGCTTTCTGCACGCCGGTTACGGTCAATGGTTGGCTCATCAGTCAATCACCCTGCCCTTGAGGGCGAACAGCCCCTGCGGACGCTTTTGAATAAACAGAACGATCAGCACCAGGATCAGGATCTTGCCCAACACGGCGCCGATCTGCGGCTCGAGGATCTTGTTGACGATGCCTAGGCCGAAGGCCGCCGCCACCGTCCCCGCCAGCTGGCCGACGCCGCCGAGCACCACCACCAGGAACGAATCGATGATGTAACCTTGCCCCAGCTCCGGCCCGACGTTGCCCAACTGCGACAGCGCCACCCCGCCGAGCCCGGCGATGCCGGATCCCAACCCGAAGGCCAGCATGTCCACCCGCCCGGTGGGCACGCCGCAGCAGGCCGCCATCGCGCGGTTTTGCGTCACCGCGCGCACGTTCATGCCGAGCCGGGTCTTGTTCAGCAGCAGCCAGGTCAGCGCCAGCACCAACAGCACGAATGCGATCACCGCGATGCGGTTCCACGGCAGCACCAGGTTCGGCAGCAGCTGCACGCCGCCCGACAGCCACGCCGGGTTGGCGACCTCGACGTTCTGCGCCCCGAACAGCACCCGCACCAGTTGGATCAGCACCAGGCTGATGCCCCAGGTGGCCAGCAGGGTTTCCAGCGGCCGGCCATACAGGTGGCGGATCACCGTGCGCTCCAGCAGCATGCCGATCCCGGCGGTGATGGCGAACGCCACCGGCAGCGCCGCCAGCGGGTAGAGCGCCAGCCACTGCGGCGCAAACTGCTGAAACAGCCCCTGCACCAGGTAAGCGGAATAGGCGCCGAGCATCAGCATTTCGCCGTGCGCCATATTGATGACGCCGAGCAGGCCGTAGGTGATCGCCAGCCCGAGCGCCGCCAGCAGCAGGATCGAGCCGAGCGACAGGCCGCTGAACGCCTGGCCGAGCAGATCGCCGATCATCAGGCGATGCTGCACCCGCTGCAGGCTGCGTTGCGCCTCGGCGCGCACCGCGGCGTCCGGCTCGTGAGCGGCGTCGGTCAACGCCTGCAGCCGCGCGCGGGTTTCCGGCTCGCCCGATTCCCCCAGCAGCCGCACCGCATTGAAGCGCACCTGCGGGCTGGCGTCGGTCAATTGCAGGTTCGCCAGCGCAATGCTCAGCGCGTCGCGTACCTGCAGGTCTTTCTCCTGCGCCAGCCGCCGGCTCAACAGCGGCAACTGCTCGCCCTGCGCTTCGCGCTGCAGCGCGGTCGCCGCCTGCAGCCGCACCGCCGCGTCCGCGCTGACCAGCCGCTGCGCCGACAACGCGTTGGCGATCAGAATGCGCAGCCGGTTGTTCAGCCACACCTTCTTCGGTTCGCCAACCGGGGCCGCCTCACCTTCAAGCGGCAGATAGCGGTCGCCCTGGCGGATAAAGGCGCGCTTCGCCTCGTCGATCGCCACGGTTTCCTGCTGCAGCCCCTGCAGCAACGGCAGGCGAGCGGCGTCCGGCTCGGCCGCCCACGCCTGCAGCAGTTTGGCCTGCTGCGCGCGATTGGCCGCCGCGAACTCATCGGCCGGCCCGGCCTGCGCCAGCAGGGGCCAGGCGCACAACAGCCACAGCCCGACGCGCAAAAAGGATAAAAACGGAGATTGCATCAGCTGCCTCTTCTGTTGGGCCGGCGCGCGTCGAGCCGCGCCGGCGCTGAGTGACGTTACTTGCCGCCTTTCACCGGGTAATCCGGTTTTTTGTCGTTACCGGCGATATAGGGACTCCACGGCTGCGCGCGCACCGGCGCTTCGGTTTGCCACACCACGTTGAACTGCCCGTTGCCCTCGATTTCGCCGATCATCACCGGCTTGTGCAGGTGGTGATTGGTCTTGTCCATGGTCAGCGTGAAGCCCGACGGCGCGGTGAAGGTTTGCCCGGCCATCGCGGCGCGCACCTTATCGACGTCGGTGGTACCGGCCTTTTCCACCGCCTGCGCCCACATGTGGAGGCCGACGTAGGTGGCCTCCATCGGATCGTTGGTCACCGCGGTGGCGTAATTCGGCAGATTGTGCGCCTTGGCGTAGGCTTTCCACTGGCTGACAAACTGTTTGTTGGTCGGGTTATCCAGCGATTCGAAGTAGTTCCAGGCCGCCAGGTTGCCCACCAGCGGTTTGGTGTCGATGCCGCGCAGCTCCTCCTCGCCGACCGAGAAGGCGATCACCGGCACGTCGGTGGCCTTGACGCCCTGGTTGGCGAGTTCTTTGTAGAACGGCACGTTGGAATCGCCGTTGATGGTGGAGATCACCGCGGTGTTGCCGCCGGCGGCGAACTTCTTGATGTTGGCGACGATGGTCTGGTAATCGCTGTAGCCGAACGGCGTATAGACCTCTTCGATATCCTTGTCCTGCACGCCTTTGCTGTGCAGGAAGGCGCGCAGGATCTTGTTGGTGGTGCGCGGATAGACGTAATCGGTGCCCAGCAGGAAGAAGCGCTTGGCGCCGCCGCCGTCCTCGCTCAGCAGGTATTCCACCGCCGGGATCGCCTGCTGGTTCGGCGCCGCGCCGGTGTAGAAGACGTTCGGCGACATCTCTTCGCCTTCGTATTGCACCGGGTAGAACAGCAGTCCGTTCAGCTCCTCAAACACCGGCAGCACCGACTTGCGCGACACCGAGGTCCAGCAGCCGAACACCGCCGCCACCTTGTCCTGGCTCAGCAGCTGGCGCGCCTTTTCGGCGAACAGCGGCCAGTTGGAGGCCGGATCCACCACCACCGGCTCCAGCTTTTTGCCGAGCACCCCGCCTTTGGCGTTGATCTCGTCGATGGTCATCAGCGCCACATCCTTCAGCGGCGTCTCGGAAATCGCCATGGTGCCGGAGAGCGAACTCAGAATGCCGACCTTGATGGTGTCGGCGGCCTGCGCGCTCCAGGCCAGGCCCAGGCCGAGCGCGGCGGCGGACAGCGCAAAAGCTTTGATAAAACGACGACGTTGCATAGTTCAAACTCCTGATGTGTGTGAAATCAAAATCGTTACGCCGAGCGCGCCGGCTGCTGGGCCCGCGCCTGGTGCAACATGTGCAGCGTTATTTTTCGTACCTCTGCCTTGCTGACGGCGATATGCTCGCCGAGCAGCGCTTGCGCCACCCCGCTTTGCCGCTGCAGGATCGCCTGCAAAATGGCGGCGTGTTCGCGGTAGGTGGCGTCCACCCGCGCCTGCTGGGTGAAATCCAATCGGCGAATGATGCGGATCTTTTCGGTCAGCTCGCGGTGGATGCGTGCCATTTCGCCGTTGCCCGCCGCGGCTACCAACGCCTGATGAAACTGCTCGTCGTGCTGCGACACCACCTGGCCGTCCGCCAGACGCGGCGCTTCGGTCCAAAAACGGTTCAGCGCCGCCAGCGCGGCCGGCGTTTCCCCGGCCGGCCATTCGCACAGCCGTTTCACCGCCTCTTGTTCCAGCACGATGCGCAGGTCGTACAGCTCTTCGAAGTAGGCAAAATCGAACGGCCGCACCTGCCAGCCGCTGCGAAACAGCACCTCGACATAGCCTTCGCGCTCGAGTCGAAACAGCGCCTGACGCACCGGCGTGCGGCTGGCCGCCATGCGCTGCGCCACGTCGCTTTCGCTGAAGCGATCGCCCGGCAGCAGGCGAAACTCGAAGATGTCGGCCTTGAGCTGCAGATAAATGCGCTCCGCCAGCCCCTCCGGCCGCGCCTTGTGCTCTCCGTTGGTGATTTGCATCCTCGCCCCTCCGTTCAGATCGCTTTTTCCAGCCACAGCAGGGCGTCGCCCGGCCCGACCGGCCGCCCCTGCCGGCAGCTGATGCGTTTGACGATCCCGGCGCGCGGCGCGGTGACCGCCAATTCCATCTTCATCGCCTCGACCACGATCAGCGGCTGCCCGGCCGCCACCGCCTGCCCCGGCTCCACCAGGATCTTCCACACGCTGCCGTTCAGATCGGCGCTGACCAGATCGCCGTCGATCGCGTCTTCTTCAACCGGCGGCAACAGCTGCGCCTCGGCCTCGTCGTCATCGCTGCGCCAGCGCGCCACTTCGGCGTTGAACGCCTGCTGCTGGCGATGCTGGAAGTCGGCGATCGCCCCGGCGTTGTCGGCCAGGAAATCGGTGTAGGCGGCGAAGTCGAATTCGCTCTCTTCGATGCGCACCTGCATGCGCCCTTCGCGGAACGCTTCGCGCTGCTCGTCCAGTTCTTGCTCGCTGACCGGGTAGAAGCGCACCTGATCGAAGAAGCGCAGCAGCCAGGGTTCACCGGCGGTGAACTGCGGGTTTTTGAGGAATTTGTTCCAGATCGGCAGCGTGCGCCCCACCAGCTGGTAACCGCCCGGCGAATCCATGCCGTAGATGCACATGTACATGCCGCCGATGCCGACCGTCCCTTCGGCGGTGTGGGTGCGCGCCGGGTTGTATTTGGAGCTCAGCAGGCGATGGCGCGGATCGAGCGGCACCGCGCAGGGTGCGCCGAGGTAGACGTCTCCCAGCCCTAGGATCAGGTAGCTGGCGTCGAACAGGATGTCGCGCACCTGCTCGCGTCGGCTCAGGCCGTTGATACGCTGAATGAAATCGACGTTGTTCGGCAGCCAGGGCGCCGAAGCGCGCACCGTCTGCTGATAGCGATCGACCGCCCCCAGCGTGGCCGAATCCTCGAACGCCATCGGCAGCCAGACGGTGCGCGTCGGCACCTTCAGGCGGCTGACGTCCCCCAGCGCCCGTTCGCGCGCCAGCAGGCGCTGCAGCAGATCGGCCTGACTTATCAGCCGGCTGTCGTAGCGGATCTGCAGCGAACGCACGCCCGGCGCCAGCTCCGCCACGCCCGGTATCGCCTCCTGGCGCAGCGACTGCATCAGCAGATGAATGCGCAGCCGCAGCGCCAGATCGAGCACGTTGTCGCCGTACTCCATCAGGATGTAGCCGTCTCCCGCCTGGCGATACGCCACCGCCGGGCGCCCTCCCGCCGCCGGCAGCGCCGCCAGCACCGCGGCGGAAACGGTATCCGCCGGGGCCAGATCCGGCGGCGGCAGGGCGATGGCCTTCACCGCCGCCAGCGCTTCGATGCTGCCGAGCTGCGCCTGTTCCAGCGACTGCGCCTGGCGAAAACAGATCGGATGAAACCGGATGCGGTCGCCCGGCTTCACCTGCCCCACTTTCCACAGCTCGGCCTTGGCGATGGTCACCGGGCAGACGAAGCCGCCAAGGCTCGGCCCGTCGCGGGTCAGGATCACCGGGAAGTCGCCGGTGAAGTTGATCGCGCCGATGGCGTACTCGCAGTCGTGCACGTTGGAAGGATGCAAACCGGCTTCGCCGCCGTCCTCTCTCGCCCACTCGGGCTTCGGACCCGACAGGCGCACGCCGAGGCGATTGGAGTTGTAATGCACCTGCCAGTCGGTGGCGAAGAAGGCGTCTATCGATTCGGCGGTGAAAAAGTCCGGCGCGCCGTGCGGCCCGTACAGCACGCCGATGTGCCACTGGTCGCCGTAGTGCGGGATCAGGCTGTCGTCCATCGCCTGCGGCGCGGCGATCGGCGCCGGCGTAGTGCTGGCGGCCAATTCCGGTTGAGCGATCGCCAGCATGTCCGCCACGCGCAAGGTGCGCCCGGCGTGGCCGCCGAACTGGCCGAGCGCGAAGGTGGAACGGCTGCCGAGATACACCGGCACGTCGAAGCCGTTGCGTACCGCCAGATAGGTGCGGCAACCGTGCGTGGCGCGCCCCAGCGTCAGCACCTGCCCGGCCCGCACCGCGATCGGCCGCCAGTAGGCGACCGCTTCGCCGTCCAGATCGGCCGGGCAGCTGGCACCCGTCAGCGCGATGGTGGCGTCGCAGTGAAAGCGCAGCGTCGGCCCCTGCAGGGTGAACTCCAGCCCGGCGGCCGCCGGGTGGTTGCCGACGATGCGGTTGGCCAGCCGGAACGCGAAGTCGTCCATCGGGCCGGACGGCGGCACGCCGATGTCCCAATAGCCGAGGCGGCCGGGATAGTCCTGCACGCTGCTGTAGGTGCCGGGTTGCAGCACTTCGAGGCAGTGCGGCTGGTAATGCAAATCGTCCAGCAGGCGCGTCCAAACGTCGCCGCGCTGAAATTGCGGCGTGGCGATCACCTGCCGCAGATAATCGAGGTTGGTGGCGATGCCGTGCAAACGGGTCGCCGCCAGCGCCACGCGCAGTTTTTCCAGCGCCTGCGCGCGGTCAGCGCCGTGTACGATCAGCTTGGCGATCATCGGGTCGTAAAACGCCGAGACTTCGCTGCCGGTCGCCACCCAACCGTCGAGGCGCACGTCGGCGGGGAAATGCACCTCGGTCAGCACGCCGGGGCTGGGCTGGAAGTTCTTCAGCGGATCTTCGGCATAGAGGCGCACTTCGATCGCCGCGCCCTGCGGCGCGCGTTGCAGCGCCGCCCAATCCAGCGCATCGCCCGCCGCCACCTGCAGCATGCATTCGATCAGATCCAGGCCGGTGACCATCTCGGTGACCGGGTGCTCGACCTGTAAACGGGTGTTCACTTCGAGGAAGTAAAACTCGTCGCGCGCAGCGTCGTAAATAAATTCCACGGTGCCGGCGCTGCGATAGTTCACCGACTCGCCCAGCGCCACCGCCGCCCGCTGCAGCGCCTGGCGGGTCGCCGCCGGCAGGTGTGGCGCCGGGGTTTCCTCCACCACTTTTTGGTTGCGGCGCTGCAGCGAGCAGTCGCGCTCGCCGAGCGCCGCCACCCGCCCCTGGCCGTCGCCGAAAATCTGCACCTCGACGTGACGCGCCCGATCGACGAAGCGTTCGATAAAGGCGCCGGCGTCGCGGAAGAACTGCTCTCCCAGCCGTTTGACGCTGTCGTACGCCTCGCGCAGCGCCGCCTCGTCGTCACAGCGCGTCAGGCCGATGCCGCCGCCGCCGGCGGTGCTTTTCAGCATCACCGGGTAGCCGATGCGCGCGGCGGCGGCAACCGCCTGCTCCACGTTCTCCAGCAAGCCGGTGCCCGGCGTCATCGGCACCCCGGCCAACGCCGCCAGCTCGCGCGCCCGGTGCTTGAGACCGAACTCGCGCATCTGCGCCGCCGTCGGGCCGATAAAGGCGATACCCGCCGCCTCGCAGGCGTCGGCAAACTCGGCGCTCTCGGACAAAAAGCCGTAGCCGGGGTAGATCGCCTGCGCGCCGGTGGCTGCCGCCGCCGCAAGGATCTTGTCGATGCTCAGGTAGCTGTCGGCGGCCTTGTCGCCGCCGAGCGCCACCACCCTGTCGGCTTCGGTGACGTGCGGCGCATTGCGGTCGGCGTCGGAATAAACCGCCACGCTGGTGACGCCCAGGCGTTTCAGGGTGCGAATGGCGCGGCAGGCGATTTCGCCGCGGTTAGCGATCAGTACGGTAGTAAACATGTTCATGCCCCCTTAACGCCGGCGAGATAATCGCGCCAGCCGCCAAACTCGGTAATATCCGTGGCGCCTTCCAGCGCCCAGGCTTCGCAGATAAACCCCTTCACCCGCCGGCCGTCCGCCAGCAGCAGCGTGCCGATACCCAAGGGCGCCGGAATTTCCGCCACAAACTCGCCGAAACGGGCCAGCGGGATGTCCCACAGCTCAAGACGGATCGCCTCTCCCTGCGCCGCGCGCGCCAGCCCCGGCTTCGGCGGCTCGGTATCGGCCAGCGCGTACAGGCGGTAACAGGGGGCGGTGACGGTTTGCTCCACCCGCACCGCGTCGCGCTGCGTCAGCTGGACGTTGAGCGGCATACCGCTGAGGTGAGCGCCCACTACCGCCAAACGCACATGCCCCGCCGACGGCGCCGGCGCCGGCTGCGGCGGCAATGCCCGGCCGGTTGCCCCGAGCGGCAAGGCGCTTTGCCGTTGCCAGCGCAGGCCAAACGCCGCCAGCGCCCGGTCATGCCAGGCGGGCGCAATCAGGGTGATGCCCGCCGGCAGCCCGTCTTCGCGCAGCGGCCCCGGCAGCGCCAGCGCGCTCAGATCGGCCAGGTTGGTGAAATTGGTGTAAGTGCCGAACTGCGAATTGAACAGCACCGGCTCCTGCGCCATCTCCGCCAGGGTGCGAATAGTGGGCGCGGTCGGCACCACCAGCGCGTCGAACGGCGCCAGCCGCTGGGCGATCTGCCGCGCCAATTCGGCACGCAGGTATTCCGCCTTGTAGGCGTCGCAGGCGCTGTAGCCCAGGCCGTTGCCGACGATGCCGCGCACCACCGGATCGATAGCCTGCGGGTTCGCTTCCAGCACCTGCTCAATCGCCACGGTGCGCTCCGCCACCCAGGGGCCGTAATACAGCTGCTCCGCCAGGGTGCGAAACGGCGCGAAATCGAGGGGCTCCAGCGTGGCGCCGCCCACCTGCAGCTGCGCCAGCGCGCGGTGAAACGCCCGCTCGGCCTGCACGTCGCCGAAAAACTCCAGCTGGGCGGGAACGGCAAAACGCGGCGCGGCGGGGATATCCGCCGGCGCGGTATGCGGATCGGGGCGGGAATACGGATCTGCCGCGTCAAAGCCGCTCGCCAGTTCCGCCACCTGCGCGGCATCGGCCACCGTCAGCGCGAAGACCGACACCGTATCGTTCAACCGGCAGGCCGGCACCACGCCGCGGTTGGACAACCGCCCTTTGGTCGGCTTCAGCCCGACGATGTTGTTGAACCCGGCGGGCACGCGCCCCGAACCGGCGGTGTCGGTGCCCAGCGCGAACGGCACCAGGCCGCGCGCCACCACCGAAGCGGAGCCGGAACTGGAGCCGCCGCTGACGTAGCGGCTGTCGAAGCTGTTGACCACTGCGCCATAGGGTGAGCGGGTGCCCACCAACCCGGTAGCGAACTGGTCGAGATTGGTTTTACCGAGGGCGATCGCCCCGGCGGCGCGCAGGTTGGCGACCACGGTGGCGTCCGCCGCGGCCTGATAGGTGAACGCCGGGCAGGCGGCGCTGGTCGGCCAGCCGCCGACGTCGATATTGTCTTTGATGGCGAAGGGCACGCCGAACAGCGGCAGGCGGCTGAGATCGCCGGCGACTGCTTCGAGCCTCTGTGCCAGTTGCCGATACTGCCGCTCGCGCTGCGCCGGGGTGGCGAGATACAGCCAGGCGTTGTCGTCTGAATCCAAATCGGCGACCAGCGCTTCGATCGCGGCGCTGACGCAGGCGAGGCGCTCGCCCGCCGGACGGGTTTGATAATGGTGCTGCCATTCACTGAGGGTAAAACCGCACGTTTCAACAGGGTCGCTCATCGGCTGAATTCCATCTGGTACACAAGATGGGATTCAACAGAGCAACCGGCGTGCCAATTTTTAATTTCATGATTTCAATAAATTATAATTAAAACTTATGACGGCGACGGCGAATGGGCTGCACCAGCGGCGCGCAGCGGGAGAACAAAAAGAGTGCAATAAGGGGATGATGCAGAGGAAAACCGGGGCGACGACGCTCGCCGCCCCGGGAGGGGGATGTGGATCAGTCGTTGATACGTTTCAAACCGATCGAGGTAATGCAGTAGGTCTGTTGCTTGCCCTTCTCCGCCAACCGCACGTGCTGCATCTCGTTGACGATCGTCAGACGGTTGTCCGGCTCTTCATGCCGCAGATGGATCACCTCACCGCCGTACCCCGACAGCGGCAGCACCCAGGTTTTAGCCTGTTGATTTTGGCTGCCGATGACGTCGTAGCTGAGCAAGGTGTTACCGTCCGCATCCGTCACGCTGAGGAAGGCGTAGCTGTCGGCAAAGTAGTGGTGGGCAATCCCCGCCGCCAGCGTCACGGTCACGGTTTTCTTCACCAGATCGACGGCGCCGGTCAGAAACTGGCGATCGCCGATCCCTTTGCAAACCACGGTAAACGCATTGCCGACGTTAGCGCCCGGCGGCGCATTGTCGGCCGGCAGGCAATCCCGATAGGTCGCCAACAGCGACTCGTGCTGCGGCTCGGCGAAGGCGCCGATCGCCAGATAAATATCGTCCTTGAACGACGACGACGGCGCGTAGTAAGCCGGCAGCAGGCGGCGCAAACGCTGCGCCGCCTGTTCCAGGCGCGCCAGCAGCGCTTGCTCGGGATCGCCGGGCAACGCCGGATTTTTCAGCCCGCTTTTTTCGATACGCAGCACGTTGGTTTTGTTTTTGTTGTCGATGACGCCGGCCGCCGCCGGATTCAAGCGCACCCGGCTCGGCTCCACATGGTAAATCTCGATGTCATCGCCCTCGGCAAACGGCAGCTCGTCATGACTTAACGTAGCCTGAGTGCCCTGAATCTCCTTAGTGAAGCGCACCGCGCCCTGCCGATCGCGCAGCGTCACTCGGGCATAGGTTTCACCGGGGAAGTAGGAATGCGGCGTGGTACTGGTCACGTCAACCACCACTGCGCCCTTGGCGCGATCGACGACCACGGTGGCGAAGACCGCATCGCTCAGGCCCAACAGAGCGATCTCCTGTGAAACGATCGGCGAAGCGGCTTTGCGTTCGAAGCGAAGCGTTACCGCGTTTTTCCCCTGCTTCACCGTCAGGTAACCCGCCGTTGGCCGATATTTGCGATCCTTGCCGGTCGGTAACCGCAGGGTGTACACGCCGATCGGCAACGCATTCAGGGCCAGGGTCGGCGCGTCGATACGGACCTTGTGGGCATAGCGCGCCCCTTCCATCAGCACCAGATCCTCACCGTAGATCTGCGCAAAGTCATCGATATCCAGACTCAGGGCGACATCGCCTTTCAGGCCGCTCGCCTTGAGCTGAGAGGAATCGACCAGGCGCAGGGAGGAATCCAGCTTCAGCTGTGCCTGCACCGCCGGCAAACTCTGCGCATCCACCAGTTGATACAGCGGATACACCGCCTTGGCGTGGCTGAACGCGTTGAGATCGCGCTGCGTTTGGGTGATCACGCCGCCGGTCAGCTCGACGAACGGCGTCACGTCGATTTGCTCGCCGGCCGCGGCGAAGCTTGCCGACAGCAGATCCAGCAAGGCATGTTCGGACGGCACGAAACCCGGCGTATTGCAGCTTTGGCGATACTGCTGGTTAAAGTGCGTGAAGGCGTTCTTGCCTGCCTTGTCGACCATCAGCATCGCGAAGAACAGCTTGGAGCGCAGATCCCACTGGTTGAGCGGCGTGCCCTGAGCGATCAGATCGACGATTTTCTTCTCGACGCCGGCCGCGTTGCCGTAGTTATACAGCCACCCTTCCTGGTATTTGCGCTCTCCCAGCATCACGTCCTGATAGCAAGCGGCGTAAATATTGTTCCACATCTCACCGGTGGAGAAATATTTGTCGCCCATAAAGTGCCCCTGATAGCCGTGCGCAATCTCATGCAGGCTGCCCCAGTTGCTGTCTTTCGGCGTCAGCCAGAAGCTGCTGACCGAGTTGCTGGTTTCCGCCGTCCAGCGCCCGCCGTAATACGCGGCGCCGGCGCCGTGTTTATCGGCCTTCATAAAGTAGCGGTTGCGAATATTGCGATCGGATTCGTGTTCGGCCTCGAACGAGACGCCGGTCAGCGCATTGTAGAAGGTGAAAATGCGGTCATAGTAGGCGATCAGCCCGTCGATGTTTTTCGCTTCGCCCAGCGACTTCAGCGCCGGTTTACTGATTTTCGGCACCAGCAATACCGCGTATTCCGCATCGACCAGCGCAAACTCGGCGTCCCGATCGTCCCAGCGGGCGAAAAATGCGGCTTCGTTTTCGCCACGGCGATAAACCGGCAGCGCTTTCGCCGCGTCCGAATACTCGAACTCCAGCGCCGGTTCGCCCTGCCCGTACGGCGTATCGATGAACGGCACCGAGACGGCATTGACCTGGGCCTCGACCCAGCTCGCGCCGACGCTGAATTCAGCCTCCGTTTTGCTGTCGTCATTCAGCAAGCGCAGCGTGAGCTTGCCGGTAAACGCCGCGTTGGTCTGCCGCACTCGCAGCACCTGCCCGGCGGCGAGAATGATGCCCAGGTGCTGACGATCGTGGTCGATGCCCTTGCTCATGCCTGCCGCATCCAGCCAGACCGGCCGGGTCAACGTGTAAAGTGATTGGGTTTTCGTGATGGTTGGCATCCTGCTTTCCTCATGGTTGGGGGGATTGAATTGACCATGAGAAAGTAACCGGAGGGGCGGCCCGCCCTCCATCGATGGCGGATGGCTGAGAGCCAGTACAACAACGGCGGGCGGGAGAGCGGCAAAAAAAAAGGCGCAACCTTGCGATTGCGCCCGATGTTCGATGAACGCTGCGCGCTACTCGCCGCGAACGCGCTGCGCCAGCCCTTTGAGGAAGTAGCGCAGCATCTGATCGCCGCACGGACGGTAGTTCTTGGTGCCTTCTTTGCGGAACAGCGCGCTCAGCTCCGGCTTGGAGATACGGAAGTCCACCGCGGTGAAGATCTGGTGCATATCGGTGTCTTTCAGCTCAAACGCCACGCGCAGCTTTTTCAGCACCAGGTTATTGGTGATCGGCAGCTCAACCGCCGGCGCCGGGAACTTGTCGTCCTTGCCGCGCTTGAAGAACACCAGGCCGTTGAGGAAGTGCGCCATCACTTCGTCCGGGCACTTCTCGTAGCCCGGCTCGCCTTCTTTGATCACGTAAGCGTCCATCGCCGACACCGCCACCTCGAAATCGTCCAGTTTGATAATCTCGACCATTTTGGCGTTGTTAATGCTCAGCATATAGCGCACGCTGCGCAGCACGTCGTTGTTCATCATGGGATTGCATTGCCTTATTTGTCTAACGGGGACGTGCGCACATTGCGAAACGAAATGACTGCCACACACCTTGAATGTGCGGCAGTATAGGGATCGGCAAGGGGTTTCTCAATCGATTTGGCTTTTTTGCTGATACAGCGGGATGTCTTCGCCGATGATGTACTTGTTGCGCAGCATCGACGAGACCTTATCCATGATCATCACCACCACCACCAGGATCAGGGTGATGAACATCACCACGTCCCAGTTCCACAGCCGCATGTTCTCCGCGTACACCAGGCCGATGCCGCCGGCGCCGACGAAGCCCAGCACCGCCGCAGAGCGGGTGTTGGACTCGATCTGGTACAGGCTGAGCGCCAGGAAGGTGGGGAACGATTGAGTGAAGATGCCGTAGCGGTGCTTCTGCAACCCGTTGGCGCCTACCGCCGTCAGGCCACGGCTGGGGGACTTGTCCACCGCCTCGTGCCCTTCGGCGTACAGTTTGCCCAGCAGCCCGACGTCCTGCATCACGATCGCCAACACCCCGGCCAGCGGCCCCATGCCGACGGCGCGCACGAAGATAAGCCCCCAGATCGCCATGTCGATACCGCGCAGCACGTCCAGCAAGCGGCGCACCAGCACGGAGATCGGCCGCAGCAGCGGCGTCGACATCACGTTGCGTGCGGCGAAGAACGACAGCGGCAGCGCGATCAGCGACGCGGTAATGGTGCCGGCGAACACGATGGCGATGGTGATGCCGATCTGCTGGAAGTAGTACATGAACGGCCAGTTGACGAAGTCGTGCCAGACGAACATGCGCAGGAAATAGCGCCCCAGCTGCTGACAGCCGTTGATAAACTGCGGCCAGGTAATGCCGAACACCAGGAAGAAGAACACGTAGTACAGCACGATCGCCAGCGCGATCAGGCCAACGGTGCGCAGGTAGCGCCCCTGCTGCGCGAAGATCGCCGGATGCTGCTGTTTCAACTGGCGCAGCGTTTCCGCCGACGCCGGAGTGCCCGCTATCATTTTGCCCCCTCCACCACGCGCTTGCGCAGCTCGCCCGACACGTAGTCGAGCACGGAAACCACCACGATAATCAACAGCAGCGTCATGCTGACCTGATCGTAGCGGTCGAGTTTAATGTTGGTCATCAGCTCCTGGCCGATGCCGCCCGCCCCCACCAGCCCCAAAATGGTCGACTGGCGGAAGTTGATCTCCAGCCGCATGAAGCTGTAGGAAAGAAACACCGGTTTCACCTGCGGCCACAGGCCGAAACGCATGCGCTGCAGCGGCGTGGCGCCGCAGGCCGCCAGCCCGCGCACCGGTTTGTTGGAGGCGGTTTCGATCGATTCGTAGAACAGCTTGGTCAGGCTGCCGATAGTGTGCAGCGCCAGCGCCAGGAAGCCGGGAATGGCGCCGATGCCGAACGCCATCACGAACATCACCGCCCACGCCAGCTCCGGCATGGTGCGCAAAAACGCCACCAGCGTGCGGATCGCCAGCCGCACCGAAGCCGGGGTATAGGTGTTGCCGGCCGCCAGAAACGCCAGCACGGTCGCCACCAGCACCGAGAAAATGGTCGCCGCCAGCGCCAGCTGCAGGGTCTCCCAGATCAGCGGCAGCTGGATATTCAGGCGGTAACCCCAGTAGGCCAGCGAGCCCTCGGTGCGCCCGTCGGCGAACAGCAGAGGCCAGTGCAGCGTCGGAATGGTTTCGGCCAGGTAGTCGAAGAAGTGCGGAATAGACACCCAAACGGTGTGCAGGTTGAACTCGGCGAGGTTGCCGGCGCCCAGGTACAGCGCCACCAGCCCGAGCGACCACAGCAGCGCTTCGCGCTTTTGCTTGCTGCGGATCCGTTGGTAATAGTGTGCGAAATCGGTATTCAAAAGAGGTCTTCCATCTTTATGGAACAAGGGGCTCAGCACGCTGAACCCCTTCATTCGAACGGCCAGGGCAGCCGGGAATTAACGGTCGCCTTTGGTCAGCTCGCGCTTCATATCGATGATGGTCTGGTATTCCGCCAGGGTGGTGTCGCCGATGTGCTGCTTGCCGCCCATCGCCTTGATAAAGCACTGGTGATCGTCTTTATCCAGCTTCTTGATGGCGGTGACCACTTTGGCCTTGAAGTCGGCCGGCAGCGAGTTGCTCACCAGGATCGGGCCGTTCGGGATCAGCGGCGACTGCCAGATGATGCGGATCTGCTTCATCAGGTCTGGATGATCCATGCGGATCATGCGGGTGAACGCGCCGCTGGTGTAGCCGGTGTTGTAGTCGCCGATCATCGACGCCCAGGTCACCGCACCTTCGAACTGGCCGTTCAGCACGCCGAGGATGTCCTGCTCGTGGCCGCCGGAGAAGGTGACGCTGGAGAAGGTGTTGTTGTATTTGTTGTCGACCGTGCCGCCGAACAGCTTTTTAAACGCCTGGTTCGGGATCAGGAAGCCGGAGGTGGAATCCGGATCGGCGAAGCCGATGGCCTTGCCCTTCAGATCTTCCAGTTTCTGGTAGGGGCTGCCGGCCTTCACCACCACCACCGAGTGGTAGCCGCGCGACTGGTCGACGTCGTCGACCGCGATGCCGACGATGTCCACCGCTTTCGGATCCTTGATGTAGACCGAGGCGAACGACGACGGCGACATGCTCAGCACCAGGTCAATCTTGCCGCCCAGCAGGCCCTGGATCACGCCGGAATAGTCGGACGAGTTGCGCAGCTTGGTATCGACGTTCAGCTCTTTGTCCAGGAACTGCTTCACGCACTGGTTATCGCCGATCTGCTGGGTGGCGTTCTGGCCGCCGAGAATGCCCAGGTTCAGCTCTTTCGGCGCATCCGCTGCGGCAGCATTAAATACCATCATCGCGCCGGCCATCAGGGTGGTCAGACTCAATACTTTTTTCATTAGGTGTGCCTTGTGTGTAAAGGGTAAAGGTCAAAAGTGCTTCAATGGATCTGATTGGCTTCTTCGCCATACAGCTGGTGCAGGATCCGTTCGTTCAGTTGCGAAGGATGCCCGTCAAACACGATCTTCCCGTGGGCGATGCCGATCACCCGCGAGCAATACTCTTTCACCAGTTCGACCGAGTGCAGGTTCACCATCACCGCGATGCCGTCTTCGCTGATTTTCTGCAGCGCGTCCATGATGCGGCGGGTGTTTTTCGGATCGAGCGACGCCACCGGCTCATCGGCCAGCAGGATTTGCGGGTTTTGCATCAGCGCGCGGCAGATGGCGACGCGCTGCATCTGGCCGCCGGAGAGGTTCTCGGCGCGCTGCAGCGCGTGCGGCAGCATGTTGAGCCACTGCAACAGCTCGATGGCGCGAGCGCGGTCGGCGTCATCGAACAGTTTGAAGAAGGATTTCAGAGTGGAAGTGTGGCTCAGGCGGCCCAGCAGCACGTTGGTCATCACGTCCAGCCGCGGCACCAGGCAGAAGTCCTGGAAGATCATGCCGCAGCGCGCGCGCCACTGGCGCATCTGGCGGCCGGCCAGCTGGGCGATATCCTGCGCCGCGCCATCGTCTTCGAAGTGCAGCATCTCGCCGCAGCTGGAAGGAATGGTGCCGTTCAGGGTGTGCAGCAGCGTGGACTTGCCCGCGCCGGAGCGGCCGATCACCGCCACGAATTCGCCGGCGTGCAGATCGAAATTGATGTCATCCAGCACGCGCTGCTGCGCTTTGTAGGCCTTGCCGAGTCCCTTTACCGATAATACTTTGCGGGATGCGGCGGCGTGCTGCCCTGGAAAGTCGTGCTGTGCCAATTTTAACAGTGCCTGAGCCATATGATTTCTCTGGTTTCAGTGGCTAATCATTATGGGCACCTATTAACGGATAAGTTTATGACAGTGGGATGATGGTTTTATGGCCGGGGCGTGACGCGTGCCGCCCCGGCGTTCACCTCACGCCAGGGTGAAGAAGTCCAGCCCCAGCGCCGTCTTGACCTGTTGCAGCGTCTGCTGGCTGACCTGATGCGCGCGGCGGGTGCCGTGCTGCAGGATGCGCGTCAGCTCGCCTTTATCGGCGATGAATTCGGCGCGGCGGGTGCGGATCGGCTCAAGCAGGCTCTGCAGGCAATCCTCCAGCAGCCGTTTGATTTTCACGTCCCCCAACCCGCCGCGGCGATAGTGCGCCTTCAGATCCGCCACCAGCGCGGTGTCTTCGCAGAAGGCGTCCAGGTAGGTGAACACCATGTTGCCTTCCACCCGGCCGGGATCGCTGACGTTGAGATGGCCGGGGTCGGTGAACATGCTCATCACCGCCTTGTGCACCTCGTCGGCGCCGGCGCCAAGCTGAATGGCGTTGCCGCGCGATTTCGACATCTTGCCCTGCCCGTCCAGCCCCGGCAGACGCCCGACGTTGCTCAACAACGGCCGGCACTCCGTTAATATCGGTTGGCCGACGATGTGGTTGAAACGCCGCACGATCTCATTGGTTTGCTCCAGCATCGGTAGCTGATCCTCGCCGACCGGCACGTGGGTGGCGCCAAAGGCGGTGATGTCCGCCGCCTGGCTGACCGGATAGATCAGAAAACCGGCCGGCAGGCTGCGGGCGAAATCCTTCTCGGCGATTTCGTTTTTCACCGTCGGGTTGCGCTCCAGCCGCGCCACGCTGACCAGATTAAGGTAGTACATCGTCAGCTCGGCCAACGCCGGCAGCGCCGACTGCAGGCAGATCGTGGTCTTATGCGGATCGATGCCCACCGCCAGATAGTCGGCCACCACGTTGAGCACGTTGGCGCTGATTTTTTGCGGGTTGTTACCGTTGTCAGTCAGACCCTGCAGATCCGCCACCATCACCGTTTGGTTATGCTGGTGCTGCAGTTCCACGCGCTGGCGCAGCGAGCCGACGAAGTGGCCTAAATGCAGTGGGCCGGTGGCGCGATCGCCGGTAAGAATGGTGTAGCTCATGACAGTGCTCCTGAAGGTCTGTAGACCGCCGGATCAACGCCACAAAAAATAATGCCGCCAAACCGGCGGCATTAATAAGAGATGTGAATACTCGTGCCGCCTCAGAAGAGGCGCCACCATGACTGATTGTGGGTGGAGTGCATCGATATATTCATGGCATCAAGGTATACCCGCAGCGGCAACGCGTCAATAGCGCGTAAGACGGCGTTACACTCCGGCATTTGCGTTCCTGCCCTGGCGCGCTAGGGTAAAACCTTCAACCTGAAAAAGGAGCGCATGATGAAGATCGGATTTGCCGGACTGGGTGGGATGGGCAGCGCCATGGCGGCCAACCTGTTGCAGGCGGGCTTCACCTTAACGGTATGGAACCGCTCGCCGCAGGCGGCGCAGCCGCTGGTGAGCGCCGGCGCGCAGCAGGCAGAACGGCCGGAACAGCTGGCCGATGCCGACGTGCTGATCACCATGCTGGCAGACGATGCCGCCACGCAACAGGTGGTGGTCGACAGCGGGTTGCTGCAACGGATGAAACCGGGCGCGCTGCATATCAATATGGCGACCATCTCGGTCGAACTCGCCAAGCGTTTGACGGCGCTGCATGCGGAACACGGCATCGGCTATCTCGCCGCGCCGGTGCTGGGGCGGGTCGACGTGGCCGCCGCCGGCAAGCTGAATATTCTGGCGGCCGGCGATAGCGAGCGGCTGAAGCAAGCGCAGCCGCTGTTCGATGCCCTCGGCCAGAAAACCTGGCACTTCGGCGCCGATCCGGCGCAGGCCAACGTGGTCAAAATCGCCACCAACTTTACGCTGGCCAGCGCCATTGAAGCGATGGCGGAAGGCAGCGCGCTGGTGCGCAACTACGGCGTGTCCGGCGCCGACTACCTGCAGATGCTGGGCGGCACCGTCTTCGCCGCCCCGGCCTATCAGGGCTATGGCGCGCTGATCGCCGCCGAGAAGTATTCCCCCGCCGGGTTCCGGCTGGCGCTGGGGCTGAAGGACGTCGGGCTGGCGCTGGCCGCCGGCGCCGACAGCCATACGCCGATGCCGTTCGCCGGGGTGCTGAAAGACAACTTCCTCGACGCGATGGCGCAGGGGGATGCGGATCTGGACTGGGCGGCGCTGGCCAAGGTGGCGGCGCGGCGGGCGGGCCTGAAATAACGAACGGGGGCTGAGGCCCCCGTTTTTCTGTTCTCAGAACACGATGTCCGCCGCGGGCACGGCGCGGATCGGCACGCCGAAGCTTTCGATATTCGACAGCGTCTCGTTATGGTGGGTGCGGATCAGCAGACCGTCGGCATAGGGTTTGTCGTGGCAGGTGTGGGCATCAGCCGCCAGCGTCACCGGATAGCCGTGCGCCGCCGCGCTGCGCACCGTGGTATCGATGCAAAACGGCGTGGAATAGCCGCAAACCACCAGCTGCGATACGCCGTTGGCAATCAGTAACGCACCCAGTGAGGTGCGCAGGAACGAGTCCGGCGTGGTTTTATCCACCCGATGATCGCCCGGCGCCACCTTCAGCGCCGCAAGCACTTGCCAGGCGGCGCTGCCGTGCGGCAGTTCGTCGTCCGGCGTGTGGTGCTGAATCACGACAACCGGCACGCCCGCCCGGCGGGCGCGCTCGCTCAGTTGGTTGATACGCGCAACGGTGCCCGCGGCATCCGCCGGCGGCGGCGTAAACAATCCTTCCTGCACATCGATAATCAACAGCGCGCTGGTCATGGCGGCTCCCGAAGAGAAGATAAGTGGCGTCAGCACACCGGCTGGCGCGGGCGGAAAATATGGTCGACGCCCTGCTCGCGCAGCCGGTTCACCAGATCGTGCCCGCCGTTCGGCGTGGCGTGCGCCAGCTGCCGCTCGGCGGTAAACACCGGGCTGGCCCAAAACAGGTTCACCGGATCGCCGTACTGCTGCGGCAGAGTCAGGTGCGCGTTATGCGGGTAGAAGGACGACGATAAAATATAGCCCTCGTAGCCCAGCGGCGCCACGTCCGACTCCAGCGTATGCCCTTCGCCGATCCAGGTCAGCCGCGCCCACGGCGCATGCGCGAAACCGGCCAGCGCGCTGGCCATCTGCACCGCGTTGTCTTCGGTCATGTATTGGCTGTCGATGGCGATCGCCATCTCCATACGGCGATAGCGCGAAGCCTCGTCGTTGAACAGGATCTCCACCCACGGCATCGGCCGGATGCTGACCCCCATGGTGAGGAAGTAATAGATGCCGTCGCGCTCGTGCTGGGTGATGGCCATCGGCGGCCACTTGCCCTGATCGATGGCGTAGTACTTCACCGAAGGGCCGAAATGCGGCTCATAGCGCGCCTGAAAATCGCGCTGCATCTTCGGCCACGGGTTGCCCTCTTCACGCTGCCAGCTGCGCCAGAACTGGCGGGTGCTCTCCGCCTGCGCATACTGGGTGTTGGTCGAGGCCGAGCCGAGCGGATAGGCCAGCGGGCTCTCCTTGATGCAGCTGGCGGAATAGCACACCGAATGGTCGATATACAGGCTCCAGCCGGGGATCACCGCCAGCAGTTGGCCGTAATACCACAGGGCCGCGCCGTCGTCGCTTTCGCTCCACACCACCATCAGCCCTTCCGGGTTCAGCGGCGCTTCGCCTTCCAGGTTGCGGCAATACTCCGCCGCCAGCATCGGCGGCTGCCCTTGTTCCAGCGCGGCGCGATCTTCCTGCAGCGGCGCGGCGGCCAGGTTGCGCAGCCAGCAGGCGCGCACCTGATAGCGATCGCTGTAGGCTTCGGCGGGATAGATATAAAAATAGGCTGCCCTGCTCCCTTGCTGAACCACCGCAACCAGCGTCTGGTTCTCATTGCTGACTTCAGCAAGTACGTATGACTCGTTCATATCACCTCAATAGGGTCAGGGCGCGGCAGAATCGGCTGCGCGCTAAAAATGGAATGTGGTTTTGCCCCCAAGTGTAAAACGCATTACTGGCCGGATCACCCGTAAAAGTCTCAAAAGCGGCCGTAAACGAAGATAAACAAAGACTAATTATAGCGGCTGTGGCTCATGACGACTGAGTGATGCGCCGCACCGCGCGCTGATAGGAGCCGTTGCGCATCGACGCGCCCAGCACCTTGCCGAGGCCTGCGGCGCCCGTTCGCACCAGCCGCCGCCGCAGCGCGCCCGGATGAAAACCGAACTGCCGCTGCGCCCATTCGGGCAACAGATCGATGCCCGCCTGCATCACCACCCCGCCGAGCGGGCGCGCCAATGCGCTCGGCGCCGGCGCCTTCAGCAGAATGCGCGCCACCTCTTGCGTGCGTTCATCGCAGACCAGCTGCGGCCGCATCGCCTGCAGGTACTCTTCGACCTCCGCGCAGGACTGAGGGATGGCGGTCGCCCCCAGCGCGGCGGCCACGCGCGCCGCTTCGCGGTAGTATTGATCCTGCAAATCGCGGGAAAGATGGGGGTTGCGGTAGCGCAGGTGGCTGGCCAGAAAACGACTGCTCTCCGCGACGTGCACCCAGGTCAGCAGCGCCGGATCGCTGGCGGCATAAGACGTGCCGTCGCTGCCGACGCCGGTCACCCGCAGATGGATGGCTTTGACTTTGGCGATCAGCCGCTCCGCCTCGGCGGTCGGGCCGAAGGTGGTGACCGACACGAACTGGCTGGTGCGGCGCAGGCGGCCAATCATATCTTCGCGAAAGTTGGAGTGATCCCACACCCCGGCCAGCGCCAGCGGGTGCAGCATCTGCAGCAGCAAGGCGCTGACGCCGCCGCACAGCATCGGGGTGAAATCGCGATGAACCTGCCAGATGACCGACTGCGGGCCGAACAAGCCCGGATCGCCCGGCGGGTTCTCAAAATCGACGCCGCCGAGCGCCAGCCCAGTCAGGCTGAGCACCTGTTTTTCTATCGCTGCGCGTACCGCTTCCATCCTGCTGCCCTCTCGCTCATTCAGTGGCCAGTGTATCACGCGGCGGGCACCTCATTGCGCCCTGCGGCGGTTGAAAGCATTAACTTACTGAATTACATTTATTATACCGTCGGCAGAAAGGCGGGCCTATTCGATCCACTGCAGAGGCGCTTTGCAGGGCGTTAACCCACGTTAATTCGGCACTAACCCCACAAAACCTCTATCTAGTTTTTTTCCTCCAACTTAGATAGCAGAGAGTTCGATGATTACCATCAGAGCACGCGCGGCGGAAGACAACGCGCAATTGGCAGATATCTGGCTGCGTTCGGTGCGCGCCACTCACCATTTTTTAACCGAAGACAACATCGCGCAGCTGTTCCCGCTGGTGCTGAACGACTACCTGCCGGCGGTTAACGTCTGGGTGGCCGAAGAGCGGCCGGGGCACCCCTGCGGCTTTATCGGCCTGAACGGCAACAAGGTGGAGATGCTGTTTATCGACGCCGATCAGCGCGGCAAAGGGGTGGGCAAAGCGCTGCTGACCCACGCGGAAACGCTGCACGATGAGCTGCAGCTGGACGTGAACGAGCAAAATCCGCAGGCCAGCGGTTTCTATCGCCACTACGGGTTTGTCATCACCGGCCGCTCGCCGCTCGACGGCCAGGGCAACCCGTTCCCGCTGCTGCACATGAAGCTGGACAAACGCTAGCCCTCCCGCCGGCCGCCCTGCGGCCGGTTTTCTCCCCCCCTGTTTCACCCGCCGTTTTATATATCAAATCAGAATAAGTAATAGAATTTACATTCTTCCTGTCACTATAAACCCTCGGTAGGATTGCCCGGTATTCACCCGCAACAGAGGTTCCGTCCGCCACTCCCCGCCGGGTTGTGCCCGCCGAAAAGCCGAACGATCCCTGTCCGGCGCACCGCGCTCTGGACGGAATGCTGTGATGTATCGATAAGGATCCGCTTCGCTATGATCGTTCTTTCGAACGTTTGCAAAACTTTTGACAGCACACAGGGCCGCGTCGTGGCGGTAGACAACGTCAGTCTGGCGGTAGAGGCCGGGCAAATTTACGGCATCATCGGCTACAGCGGCGCCGGCAAAAGTACGCTCATCCGCCTGCTTAACGGCCTGGAAACGCCCACCAGCGGCCGCATTGACGTAGGCGGCTTCGATATCGCCCGCGCCAAAGGCAGCCATCTGCGCCAGGCGCGCCTGAAAATCAGCATGGTGTTTCAGCACTTCAACCTGCTGTGGTCGCGCACCGTCAGCCAAAACATCGCTTTTTCCATGCAGATCGCCGGCGTGCCCAAGGCGCAGATTGCGCCGCGCGTGGCGGAACTGATCGCGCTGGTCGGCCTGCAGGGGCGTGAAGACGCCTACCCTTCGCAGCTCAGCGGCGGCCAGAAACAGCGCGTCGGCATCGCCCGCGCGCTGGCCAATAACCCGAGCGTGCTGCTGTGCGACGAGGCCACCTCGGCGCTCGACCCGCAGACCACCGACGCCATTCTCGACCTGCTGCTGGACATCAACCGCCAGCTGAAATTGACCATCGTGCTGATCACCCACGAGATGCACGTGGTGCGCAAAATCTGCCACCGAGTGGCGGTGATGGAAAACGGCCGCATCGTCGAAGAAGGCCCGGTGCTCGACGTGTTCACCCGGCCACAGCAGCCGATCACCCGGCAGTTCGTCAAACAGGTGTCGCAGTATGCGGATACCGAAGAGAGCTTCAACCCGCTGCTCACCGCTCATCTGCCGGGGGCGATTTTCAAGCTGACCTTCGTGGGTGTGCAGACTCATCAGGCGGTGATCGCCGAAGTGATCCGGCGCTACGCCCTGACCATCAACATTCTGCACGGCAAGATCAGCCACACCCTCAACGGTTCGTTCGGCGAACTGTACATCCACGCCGAAGGCAACGAACAACAAGTCGCCGACATGCTCAGCCTGCTGCACGAAAGAGATATCGCCGTCGAGGTTATCCAACATGATTGAATCCCTGTTCCCCCACCTGCGTCTGGACCAACTGTGGGACGCCACCTGGGAAACGCTGTACATGACCGGCATCGCCGGTTTGGCCACGCTGGTGCTGGGCATCGTGCTCGGCGTGCTGCTGTTTTTAACCTCGAAGGGCCAGCTGTGGCAGAACCGGGCGGTCTACTCGCTGATCTCCGTGTTGGTCAACGTCTTCCGCTCCATTCCGTTCATCATTCTGATCGTGCTGCTGATCCCGTTCACCAAATCGCTGATCGGCACCATTCTCGGCGCGGATGCGGCCCTGCCGGCGCTGATCGTCGGCGCGGCGCCGTTCTACGCCCGGCTGGTGGAGATCGCGCTGCGCGAGGTCGACAAAGGGGTGATCGAAGCGGCGCGCTCGATGGGCGCCAAAAACCGTACCCTGATTTTCCGCGTATTGCTGCCGGAAAGCTCGCCGGCGCTGGTTTCCGGCATCACCGTCACCCTGATCGCGCTGGTGAGCTACACCGCGATGGCCGGGGTGATCGGCGCCGGCGGCCTGGGCAACCTGGCCTATCTGGAAGGGTTCCAACGCAACCACAGTGACGTGACGCTGGTGGCGACGCTGACGATTCTGCTGATCGTTTTCGTCATTCAGTTCATCGGCGACACCCTGACAAGAACGCTCGATAAACGTTAATTAACCAAGGAAAACGATGATGAAAAAGCACCTACTGATGTTGGCTTTCGCCTCCGTGGCCACACTCGCCTCTTACGGCGCCGCCGCGGCGACCAAGCTGGTGGTCGGCGCCTCCAACGTGCCGCACGCCGAGATCCTCGAACAGGCCAAGCCGATACTGGCGAAGGAAGGCATCGATCTGCAGATCAAGCGCTTCCAAGACTACATCCTGCCGAACACCGCGCTGGCCAGCCGCGACATCGACGCCAACTACTTCCAGCACGTGCCTTATCTGAACTCGGTGCTGAAAGACCACGCCGACGACAAGAGCTACGACTTCGTCAGCGCCGGCGCGATCCATATTGAGCCTATCGGCATCTACTCGAAGAAGTACAAGAGCCTGAAAGATCTGCCGGAAAACGGCAAAATCATCATGCGCGACGCGGTGGCGGAAGAAGGCCGCATCCTGTCTATTTTTGAGCGGGAAGGCGTGATCAAGCTGAAGCCGGGGGTAAGCAAGGTGGACGCGCGCATCACCGACGTGGTGGAAAACCCGAAACACCTGAAATTCCAGGCCAACGTTGAGGGCGCGCTGCTGCCGCAGATGTACAACAACGACGAAGGCGACGCGGTGGTGATCAACGCCAACTACGCCATCGACGCCGGGCTGAACCCGACCAAAGATCCGATCGCGGTCGAAAGCGGCGAAAACAACCCGTACGCCAACATCATCACCGTGCACCAGGCCGACGTGAACAAACCGGAGATCGTGGCGCTGGTGAAGGTGCTGCACTCCAAACCGATTCAGGACTTTATCCGCGAGAAATACCAGGGCGCGGTGATCCCGGTCAATCAGTAATGGGTTACACGGCCCGGTAAAAGCCGGGCCGGTTGTTACACCTTATTGCCAATCTGGCTGAGCCGCGGCCACACCAGCATCAACGCCTCCAGCAACCGCAGCAGATCGCTCCGGCTTGCCCCTTCGCGCGCCTGCACCGACATGCCTTCAATGGTGCAAATCACGTATTTCGCCAGCAGCGTGGTGTCGGTTTTCGCCAGCAGTTCGCCCTGCTGCACCTTGCGATCGAAGCAGGCCTTCAGCGCCGCTTCCTGCGCATGATGTTTCCTGCGCAGCATCTGGGCGACGTCGTCGGACGCAGACGACAGCGCGGCCGAGGCGCACACCATAAAGCAGCCTGACGGCGTATCGGGGTCGGTAAACACTTCAACGGAAGAGCGCACGTAGGCCTCGACGATCTCGGCCACCGGCAGATCCTGCTCCAACAGTTGGTTGGTGCAGGTGGTGTATTTTTGCAGATAGCGTTCCACCGCCGCGCGGAACATTCCTTCCTTGTTGCCGAATTCCGCATACAGCGTCGGCGCCTTGGCGCCGGTCACTTCCACCAGATCGGCCAGCGAGGTGGCTTCATAACCGTGCCGCCAGAACAGATCGAGCGCGCTTTCCAGCGCCCGGTCGCGATCAAATTGTTTCGGTCTGCCGCGGCTTTTCTTGCCGCAAACCTCTTCATTGATGCTCATCGTTCCTCTCCTATCCCGCTCCACGGCAGGGTTAGCACAAATAAATTAACGATCATTATAAAAAAATATTGCGCCTTCGTCGAGAACCGATTAGCATTTAGTTATCGATCGTTAAGATAATTTAGCGAAGCGGATTAAAACCCTCTATTCACCGTTATCGGAAAGGAATTAACATTATGAAAAACTTAAAATTAACCTTAGCAGCTCTCACTCTGGCCAGCGTTTCCTTCGGCAGCTTCGCCGCCGATTTAGTCCAGAACCAACCGGCAGACCAGCAGAAAGTGGGCGTCATCCCCGTCAGCGGCGCGTCCGATCTGACCTCGCTGGAAAGCAGCCTGGCCGCCAAAGCCGATCAGGCGGGTGCCAAATCCTTCCGCATCATCGGCGCCGGCGGTAACAACCAGCTGCATGGCACCGCAGAAATCTATCAATAACAAGACATTAAACCAGCGGATCGCGAAAAATTCTGCTCCCGACGCCAGGGCATCAGAAAAAATTAATTAACGAGCATTAAAAAAATACTTGCAATCCGTCAAACCGGCATCTAACATTAAATTATCGATCGTTAATTAATTTAACGACCTTACAAAACAAACATCGTAAAGAACATAGATAGGAAATAAGACCATGAAAAACCTGAAAATGATCATCGCCGCCATCGCACTGGCCTCCGTCTCTTTCGGCAGCTTCGCCGCCGAACTGGTCAACGCTCAACCGGCCGATCTGCAAAAAGCCGGCGTCGTTACCGTCAGCGGTGCTTCCGACCTGAGCAGCCTGGAAAACAAACTGGCGGCCAAAGCCGACGCGGCCGGCGCCAAATCCTTCCAGATCATCGCCACCACCGGCGACAACAAACTGCACGGTACCGCGATCATCTACAATTAATTGCCAGATAGGTAATCGTGCAAAAGGGCGGCTCAGGCCGCCTTTTGTTTGTTTTGACGCCAACGTTCTGTTGTAAGCTGTAGCAACCTTTTTTTGCTGAGCCGAGCAACGACATGACTCCCCTGCTGTTTCACAAATATCACGGCCTGGGCAACGACTATCTGGTATGCCACCGTTCGGTCGCCGATCGTCTGAGCCAGGAACAGATCCGCCTGCTGTGCCACCCGCATTACGGCATCGGTTCCGACGGCCTGCTGATCGACAGCGGCGACGCCGTCAATCCCACCCTGCGCATCATCAACCCGGACGGCTCCGAAGCGGAGAAAAGCGGCAACGGCCTGCGTATCTACGCGCGGTATCTGTTCGACAGCGAGCGCGTGGGGCATCAGCCGTTTCTGGTGCACACCGCCGGCGGCGACGTGCGTTGCCAAGTGGCGGAAGACGCGCATCAGATAACCGTGGAGATGGGGCGCGCCAATTTCAGCCCGGCGGCGCTGCCGGCCTTGATCGATGTGCCGGAGGCGCTGAACTATCCCCTGCCCCTGAGGGAGGAGACGTTAAGCGTTTCGCTGGTGTCGATGGGCAACCCGCACTGCGTGGTGCCGGTGGAGAAACTTGATCTGGCGCAGGTGCATCGGCTCGGACCGCAGATTGAACACCATCCGCTGTTCCCGAAACGCACCAATGTACAACTGGTGGAGGTGGTCGATCGCCAGACGCTGCGCATCGGCATCTGGGAGCGCGGTGCCGGTTTTACCCTCGCCTCCGGCAGCAGCAGCTGCGCCGCCGCCAGCGTGATGCGCAAGTTGGGACGAGTCGGCGATCGGGTTAGCGTGCGGATGCCTGGCGGCGAACTGCAGATCGCCTTCAGCGGCGATTTTCAGGTCAGCATGCGCGGACCGGTGCATAAAATCGCCACCCTGACGCTGGACGAAGATTGTTTTGCCGGCGGCGCGGGGCTGTTTACGGGATCCACCCCAGCAGTCTGAACCACAGATAGTCCAACGGCACCAGCAGCGCAAAACTGAGCGCGGCCAACAGCAGGCACAGCTTCAGCCCTTCGCGCGCCGGCACTTTGCCCATCCCCATCGCCACCACGATCGGCGAAGCCTGATACGGCAGCAGCGGCGTGGCGTAACCGATCACCTGGGTCATCAGCACCGTCAGCAGCGGCAGGCCGCTGCCCGCGGACAGCGCCTGCGCCAGCGGGGTAAACAGCGCCGGCACGCCGTTGGCGGTCACCACGAAATTCAGCAATGCGGTGATCCCCACCAGCGAACCGAATGCGGTGAACGGTTTGCCGTGCAGATCCGGCATCATCGCCAGCAGCGCACCGCCCAACCGATCGCCAAGCCCCGAGTGGCTGACCAGCGCCGTCAGCCCCAGGATCCCCGCCACGTAGATGCAGGTGCGCACGTTAACCCCGGCGGCGAACTGCTCGCCGTTGAGAAACCCGATACGCGGCAACAGGCACACGCAGGCCGCCGCCAACCCGATCCAGGCGGGAGCGATGCCGTGCCAGCTGTCGGTCATCCACAGCAACACCGTGGCGCCCAACAGCGCGATCAGCCGCCATTCGGCGGCGCTGAGCGGGGTTTGCGCCGCCTCGGCCGCCACCGGCTGCGGCCGCGCACGGAACAGGCCGTAGATGCACAGCGTCAGCAGCGCGCCTTTGGCGATCCCGAGCACCGGGGCGTGCAACAGCAGGTAAGAGAGATAAGCGAAGTGGCTGCCGTAGGCGCTTTCCGCCGCGCCGCTCATCACCAGGTTGGGCACATTGGCCGGCAGGATGCTGGCGGAGAGCTGGAAGGTGCCGAACCCCACCGCCAGCGCCAAACCGATGCGGCCGCGCGTGCCCTCCGCCAGACCGGCGCGATCGGCCAACGCCATGACGATCGGCATCAACAGCGTAATGCGCCCCATGTTGGAAGGCATGACAAACGCCAGCGCGTAGCTTATCGCCACCACGCCGCCCACCAGGCGCGGCCAGGAGCCGGCCAGGTGCGGCAAGAGTCGGTTGGCCAGGCGATCCGCCAAGCCGGTGCTGCGGATGGCGGTGCCCAGCACGAAACCGCTGAGCACCAGCCAGAATGCGGAAGACGCGAAACCGGAAAAGGTCACTGCGGCGGGCGCCAGCTGCAACACCATCACCGCCGCGAAGAACAGCAGCGCGACCAGATACTCCGGTAAGCGGGCGCTGGCCCATAGCGCGATGACCACCAGCGTGACCAGCGCGGACAGCGCCATCGGATCCCCCAACATAGTTTCCTCCCTGATAAAACGTTGTGATTGTTATCAAACGGTTAACAGGGTGGCACAAGGCGCGGGCGCTAACCTTGAAACCGCTCACATATCGTCGTTCTGCAGATTTTTCAGCATGCACACGTTGCAGCCGTGATGGCCGGTGTTGCCGCGCCGTTCCGTCAACAGCGTGAACCCCAGCGCGTAGTACAGCCCGATCGCCTCTTTCAACTGTTCGGTGGTTTCCAGGTAGCAGTAGCGATACCCCGCCGCCCGCGCCGCCTTAAGCGCCTGCACCACCATATAGCGCGCCATGCCCAGCCCGCGCGCGCCGGGCTTGAAGAACAGTTTCTGCAGCTCGCAATAGCCGGGCTCTTCGCCCGCCAGCGGCGCCATGCCGACGCCCCCCACCACCTGCCCGTCCCGCTCCAGCACCCAGTAGTGGCCGCCGTTGTCGCGATACAGGCCGGTCAGCCGATCGAGATCCGGATCGTGCAGGCTGACGCCTTCCATCTTGTCCATACCGTACTCGCGAAACACGTCGCGAATGATCGCCGCCATCGCCGCATCGTCGCGCGCGGCGATCGGCCGCACCCGCAGGTTGGCGTCGCGCTGTTTGCGCGCGCTGCGCAGCGCCGCGGTCATCTTTTTCATCGCCGCCGTGGTGCTCGCCAGCTCATCGTCGTCCAACTGCGCCAGCGCCGCCTGCATAAAACCGTCGGCGTCGCTCTCGATGCCGGCCAGCGCCTTGCCGCCCTTTTTACTCAGCCGATGCAGGTTGTGCCGCTTGTCATCCGGATGATCCACCGTTTCTATCACGCCGGCGGCCACCAGGCTGCGCAGCGCCCGGCTGGCGCTGGCCTTGTCGATGCAAAGCCGGGCCGCCAGCTCGGTGACGCCCAGCGGCTGCTCGCTGACTTCGATCATCAGATGGATCTGCAGCGGCGAAAAGCGCGAGCCGTTGCTCTGCTTGTTCAACATACCGAATTCTCTGACCAAACTACGCGCCAATGCTCTGAAATCCCTGATGTTCACAATTGATATCCCCGATTAGCTACCGATGAAAAATGACACTTGGTTGATAGTGTTACCTATTTTTCACTACCTTAACGGATCATCAAGCCGTCATGAACCCCGGCATAACACAGGAGTTGATGCAAAACGTAACATTACTCAATACAACAAACTGATTAGTTAAAATATTTCAGGATTAATGGCCATATGTTTGCGATTAAAAAGACAATAACCCAGACAAAAAATGCACAATCGTGGAAAACGCTGTGATGACAAGAGAAAATCGATACTAATTCATTGCATTCCAATAGGTTACAATAATGTTAATAACGGCATTAATGCCGATATCTTGTTGTAATTTGTTACATATTCATGGCAGGATCGCGGCGTTTCCATAACGGCGGCAACGTTAGTTATGTCAACGTCGGGCGCGGGTTGCTCCCGCGCTGTTTTATGCTCATGGAGAGATCGCATGCCAATGAAAAAATCACTCGCCGTCTGTTCCGTTGCCCTTTCCGTCACTTTGCTGGCGGGCTGCGCGACCGAATCCTCCCGCTCTTTGGAAGTGCCGAAAGTGGCTTCCTACAACACCACTTATCAGGGCCCACGCAGCCCTATCGCCGTCGGCAAATTCGACAACCGATCCAGCTACATGAACGGCATCTTCTCCGATGGCGTCGATCGGCTGGGCAATCAGTCCAAGACTATCCTGATCACGCATTTGCAGCAGACTGGCCGTTTCAACGTGCTGGATCGCGCCAACATGGAAGAGTTGAAAACTGAAGCCGGCATTAAAGGGAAGGCGCAAACGCTGAAAGGCGCCAACTATGTGATTACCGGCGATGTCACCGAATTCGGCCGTAAAGAAGTCGGCGATCATCAGCTGTGGGGGATTTTGGGCCGTGGTAAATCACAGGTCGCTTACGCCAAAGTCAATCTGAACGTCGTAAACGTACAGACCTCAGAAGTCGTCTATTCCGCTCAGGGCGCCGGTGAATACGAACTGTCCAATCGCGAAATCATCGGTTTCGGGGGCACCGCCAGCTACGACTCCACCCTCAACGGCAAGGTGCTGGATCTGGCCGTGCGTGAAGCCGTCAATAACCTGGTCACCGGTATCGAAAACGGCGCATGGCGCCCTGCTAACTAACGGAATAGAAGCAGAAAGATGATAACTAAAAAAATGGGCGGGGCGCTGTTTGCAGCGACCCTGCTGGCCGGCTGCGCCGCGCCGAAAACGCTTTACAATTGGGATGGCTACCAGACTTCTCTCTATCAATACTACCAGCAGGAGGGGCAAAGCCCTGAGCAGCAGATCGCCACGCTGAAAGAGATCGTCGAGAAATCCCGCGCCAAGGATAAAGCCGTACCGCCAGGTCTGCATGCGCAGCTGGGGCTGCTGTACAGCAAAATCGGCAACGACGGACAAGCCATGAATGAATTCAACACGGAAAAAACGCTGTTCCCGGAGTCGGCGCCGTTTATGAATTTCCTGATGGCCAGGGATAAAGGGAGCTTTAAATGAAACGTGTACTCACTTTCCTCGCCGTTGCCGCCACCCTGTTGCTAAGCGGCTGTGCCAAGCAGACGCCTTATGACTATGCGGCGTTCCATGAGAGCAAGCCGAAGTCGATCCTGGTCTTGCCGCCGGTTAACCAGTCGCCGGACGTCAAAGCCAGCCACAGCGTGCTCGCCAGCGCCACCTTGCCGCTGGCCGAGGCCGGTTACTATGTGTTGCCGGTCGCTGTAGTGGAGGAAACCTTCCTGCAAAACGGCCTAACCAACGCCAACGACATCCGCGCCGTCAGTCCGAAAAAACTGCACCAGATTTTCGGCGCCGACACCGTGCTGTACCTGGATGTCACGCAATACGGCACCAGCTACATGGTGATCAGCAGCGAAACCCGCGTTACCGTAGCCGCTCGCCTGGTCGATCTGCGCAACGGCAAACAGCTGTGGGCCGGCACCGCCACCGCATCCAGCAACGAAGGCAACAACAACTCCGGTGGCCTGCTGGGCATGGTGATCAGCGCCGCGATTTCGCAAATCGCCGATACCATCAGCGACAAAGGATTTGATGTTGGCGCCATCGCCAACACCCGCCTGCTATCGGCGACAGGTCAGAACGGCGCCATTCTTTATGGCCCACGCTCACCTCATTACGCCAGCCAGCGTTAAGCCGTCTCTCGGGCGGCCTTCTCGGGCCGCCTATGCCAAACTTGTCCCTTTTGCCAAAAGTAGCCCATGCTTTAACGGCAACTGCTCCTCTCCTTCTGGCTAACCGGGACGCTGGCTCATGACGAAAAAAACCACCCTGCTGCAATTCTTCCACTGGTACTACCCCGACGGCGGCAAACTGTGGCAGGAGGCCGCCGAGCGCGCGCCGCACCTCGCCGAACTGGGCATCACCGATCTGTGGCTGCCGCCCGCCTGCAAGGGCGCTTCCGGCGGCTACTCCGTCGGCTACGATACTTACGATCTGTTCGATCTCGGCGAGTTTGACCAGAAAGGCAGCGTGGCCACCAAATACGGCGACAAGGCGGCGCTCGAACACGCCGCCAATACGCTGCGCGAACACGGCGTGGGGGTGCTCTACGACGTGGTGTTCAACCACAAGCTCGGCGCGGACGAGAAAGAACAGGTACACGTGTTCAAGGTGGACGCCAACAACCGCAACGACATCGACGACCAGGGCTTCGACGCGCTGGCCTACACCCGCTTCACCTTTCCCGGCCGCCAGGGCGTGCATTCCGAGTTTATCTGGGATTACAAATGCTTCAGCGGCGTCGACTACGTTGAGCAGCCGGACGACAAAGGGGTGTTCAAAATCGCCAACGACTATGGCGACGACGGCTGGAACGATCAGGTCGACGACGAAAAGGGCAACTACGACTATCTGATGGGCGCCGACGTGGAGTTCCGCAATACCGCCGTGACGGAGGAGCTCAAATACTGGGCGCGCTGGCTGTTGGAAAGCCTGCCGTGCGACGGCTTCCGCCTGGACGCCGCCAAACACATTCCCGCCTGGTTCTTCAAAGAGTGGGCGGATCACGTGCGCGACAGCGCGCAGCGCGACCTGCTGATCGTTGCCGAATACTGGTCGCACGATCTGAGCGCGCTGCAGCAATACATCGAGTTGGTGGACGGCAAGGTGATGCTGTTCGACGTGGCGCTGCACCTGAAGTTTCATCAGGCGTCGAAACAGGGCGACGGCTTCGACATGGCGCAAATCTTCACCGATACCCTGACCGCCGCCGATCCGGCCCACGCGGTGACGCTGGTCGCCAACCACGACACCCAGCCGCTGCAGTCGCTGGAAGCGCCGGTGGAACCCTGGTTCAAACCGCTGGCCTACGCGCTGATCCTGCTGCGCGAACAGGGCGTGCCCTGCGTGTTTTATCCCGACCTGTATGGCGCCAGCTACCGCGACAAGGGGCGCGACGGCGGCGAGTACCAGATTGATATGCCGGCGATCCCGGAGCTGGAGAAGCTGATCGCCGCCCGCCAGCGTTTCGCCAACGGCCCGCAAACCGACTACTTCGACGACAGCCACTGCGTGGCCTTCAGCCGCGCCGGCACCGCCGAGGCCCCCGGCTGCGTGGTGGTGCTGACCAACGGCGGCGAAAGCGGCAAGACGGTCGCGCTGGGCGCCGATCTGGCGCACACCGCCTGGCGCGATTTCCTCGGCAACCGTCAGGAGGAAATCACCACCGACGACCAGGGCAGCGCCCATTTCCCGGTCAACGCCGGCAGCGTCAGCGTCTGGGTGCCGGCCGCCAGCCTGTAAGCGCCCGCCGCCGCGCAATGATGCAGCGGCGGCAAAACTAATGTTTGCCTTTCGGGTCTAACTTACGCTATCAACTGCGCAAGCCATTCACACCGGAGCCTAAATAGGGTACAAGGCTGCATGAAAATTCCAAAACGACTCCAGCCGCTGGTTGATGACGGATTAATCGACGACGTCATCCGCCGGTTGAAAAGCGGCAAAGAAGCCGACGTGTTTATCGTGCGCTGCGGCGATGAGATCCGCTGCGCCAAAGTGTACAAAGAGGCCGAGAAGCGCAACTTCAAGCAGGCCGTTCACTATCAGGAAGGGCGCAAGGTGCGCAACAGCCGCGACGCGCGCGCCATGAGCAAAGGCTCCAAATTCGGCCGCCAGCAGCAGGAAGAAGCCTGGCAAAACACCGAAGTGGACGCGCTGTATCTGCTGGCCAAGGCCGGGGTGCGGGTGCCGCAGCCGGATATCTGCCTGGACGGCGTGCTGCTGATGGAGCTGATCACCGACGAAGAAGGCCTGGTGGCACCGCGCCTGAGCGATGTCATCCTGACGCCGGAACAGGCGCGCGCCGATCACGCCCTGATGATGAACTACGCGGTGCGCATGCTGTGCGCCGGCCTGGTCCACGGCGACCTGTCGGAATTCAACGTGCTGATGGATAAAGACGGGCCGGTGATCATCGATCTGCCGCAGGTGGTGGACGCCGCCGCCAACAACCACGCCAAAAGCATGTTCGAGCGCGATATCGGCAATCTGGCGGAATATTATGGCCAGTTCGCGCCGGAGCTGCGCGATAGCCAATACGCCAAAGAGATTTGGGCGCTGTATCAGGAAGGCAACCTGACGCCGGACAGCGTCCTCAGCGGCCGGTTCAGCGAAACCCTGAAACGCGCCGACGTCGGCTCGGTGCTGGAAGAGATCCAGGCCGCCGGCGAGGAGCATCAACGCCGCATGATGGCGCGCAACGCGGAAGAGTAACGCGCCGCGCTATTCGACGCGAAACACCTCCGGCCGCTGCGGCGTCGCCGCCTCGTGATAAATATCCCCCAGATAGCCGGCGATCTCCTCTTCGCGCAGGTCGGCCGGCAGCACGATATCGCAGCTGGGAGCATATTTGCGCTCCGGCAGCGTCACGCGGAACAGCCGCCATTCGTCCCCGATGCGCTTCACGCCCAGCAGACGGCCGAACACGTTAAAAATCATCATCCGCCATTCCCCCTCTCGTCGCTTTCAGGCTATAACACTGTGATGCCGCCGCAGTGAAAAGGAAAGCGTATGAGTGAAAAAACGCCGCAGTTCTGGCGCGATCCGCAGTTGCCGTTCGTCGAAGCCCGCGCCATCGCGGATGGCCGCCAGGTGTGCTACAGCCTGCACAGCCACGAATTCTTTTCCATCGGCGCCATCACCGGCGGCGTCAGCACCTATGTCAACGGCGAGCGGCGCATGCAGGTCAGCGCCGGCGATTTGGTTGTCATCAACCCGCAGCAGGCGCATGCCTGCAACCCCATCGCCGATCGGCGTTGGTCGTACATCATGTTCTATCTCGATCTCGCCTGGCTCGGCGCGCTGCAGCAGGAGCTGCTCGGCGGCGACGGCGACCGTTTTGTTCCGTTCAGCCAGCCGCTGAGCCGCGATCCGGCGCTGTTCCACGGCCTGAACCGGCTTTATGCGCTGCTGACGGATCCGCTGTGCAGCGCGCTGGAAAAACAGATCGCCATGGTGGAGTATTTCAGCGCCCTGCAGCTCGGGCTGGGCGATGCCCGCCAACCGGAAACACCGTCGCATGCCCGACTGGAAGCGGCGGCGGCGTTTATTGACGCGCACTGCACCCGGCCGCTGACGCTGGACGACATTTGCCGCGCCGCCGCGCTGTCCCCTTCTTACCTGATCCGCGCCTTCCGCCAGCGCTACGGCATGACGCCGCACGCCTATCTGGTTAACCGCCGCGTGCAGCACGGCCATCGGCTGTTGAAAAGCGGCCTGCCGATCGCCGCGGCCGCCAGCGAAAGCGGCTTTGCCGATCAGGCGCACTTCCAGCGCACCTTCAAGCAGCTGCTGGCCGCCACGCCGGGGCAGTATCAAAAACCCTCCGCCAGCAGATAGCAGGCGCTGGCCGCCAACAGCAGCGCCATTACGCGGTTGAAACGCCGCACGTTGCGCGCCTGCCTGAGCAGGCCGCGCAGCATCGCGCCGACATAGGCCCAGCAGGCCACCGAGGCATAGCAAATCACGAAGTAGAGCCCGGCGAACTGCCACAGCAGCCGGATGTCGCCGTCGCCGACAAAGGCGCCGAGGCTGGCCACCGACGCCAGCCACGCCTTGGGGTTCAGCCATTGCATCAGCGCGCCGTAGCGGCAGGAAGGCGCCCGCGCCGCGCCACTGCCCAACCTGCCGTCGTCAAACGCCAACCGATAGGCCATAAACAGCAGGAAAGCCACGCCGGCCCACTGAATCAAGCGGGTCAGCGCCGGCCACAGGATCAGCAGCTGGTGCATGCCCAATCCCAGCAGCACCAGCAACAGGGTAAACCCCAGCGTGGCGCCGAACACGTGGCGCTGGGCCGCGCCAAAGCCGAATTGCGCCCCGGCGCTCAATGCGACGATGTTGACCGGGCCGGGGGTGATGGAGGCCGCCAGCGCAAACGCGGCCATGGAAAGGTAGATATTCATGATGGTCACCTGAGAAAGTATTCACAGGCGCCAGAATGCCGACCGCCGTCGACAAGGTATTGAACAGAATTGCCCTGTTCGGTTTAACGCGCGATCGCCGCCCGGCGGCGCGGCAGCCCGAAGGTGTTGACCGCCATGCCGCCCAGCACCAGCAATGCGCCGCCGAACTGCGCCGGCGACAGCGCTTCATCCAGCAGCAGCCAGGCGGCGAACAGCCCGACCAGCGGCACCAGCAGCGTCAGCGGCGCAACGCGCCAGGTTTCATAACGCCCCAGCAGGCTGCCCCACACCGAATAACCGAACAGCGTGGCGGCAAACGCCAGGTAGGCAACCGCCAGCCAGGTGCCGACCTGCACATGGCCCAGGCTGCTCAGCACCGCCTGCGGGCCGTCGAACAGCCAGCTGCAGGCCAGGAACGGCACGACCGGGATCGGCGCGCTCCACACCACCAGCGACAAAATGTTGCGCTGCGGGAAACCGGCCAGGATCTTCTTGTTGGTCAGGTTGCCCAGCGCCCAGGAAAACGCTGCCGCCAGCGTCAGCAGCAGGCCCGCCAGGGGGACCGCGCCGCTGCCCGGCTTATGCAGGCTGGCCTGCGCCAGCACCAGCATGCCACCGCTGGCGATAGCGATGCCGACGAAATGGTTGACGCGCAGCTTTTCGCCCATCAGCACGACACCCAACAGCAGGGTGAAGAACACCTGCGCCTGCAACACCAGCGAAGCCAGCCCCGCCGGCATGCCCACCTTGATGGCGACAAACAGGAAGGCAAACTGCGCGAAGCTCATGGTCATGCCGTACAGCAGCAGCCATTTCCACGGGATCGTCGGGCGCGGGATAAAGAAGATCGCCGGCAACGCCACCAGCAAAAAACGCATCCCGGCCAGCAGAAACGGCGGCATGCCCTGTAAACCGAACTTGATCACGACGAAATTCACGCCCCAGATCACCACCACCAACAGCGCCAACAGCCGATCGCGCAATGTCATCCTCGCCCCGCTTATCCCATTGAAAATTCGCTTTAGCTTGCAGGTTACAACCAAACCGGGCGCATGGACACCGGCAAACGCCGGCGATTATTCCGGCATCAGGCCGATAAAGGTGGTTTTCTTGCGCGGGCCGGTCATCAGCGCTTCCAGCTTCTCCACGCACTGCAGGTAGTGCGGGGTCTGCTTGTGCGCCGCCACCGCCTGCTCGTCGCGATAGGCTTCGTAGATGTAAAACCGCGTCGGAATCTGTTCGTCCTGCAGCACGTCGAAGCGCAGGTTGCCCGGCTCTTCGATTGCACCCAGGTGATTGGCGCGGAAAACATCGATAAATTCGTCGATTTTGTCTTGTTTAACGTTGATCTCAACCAATGTGACGTGCATGACAGCTCCTTGTTTGAACGGCGCGCCGTAGCATGGCGCTTTCCAACCATAGGTTTATTCCCGTCGATTGCCCTGCCGCAACGGCAATTTTGCCGCCTGGCTCACAAATCGCATCGGCGACGCCCACTCCTCCCCCGGCGGGGTAAGGCGGCGGCATCTATAGTTAACACTCCTCCCCCTGAGAGCATAGGCTATGGATAACTACTTGATGGCGCTGGACGCAGGAACGGGCAGTATTCGCGCGGTGATCTTCGATCTGGCGGGCAATCAGATCGCGCACGGCCAGGCGGAGTGGCAACACCTGGCGGTGCCGGGCGTGCCCGGCTCGATGGAGTTTGACCTCAGCCGCAACTGGCAGCTGGCCTGCCAGTGCATTCGCCAGGCCTTGCAGCGCGCCGGGCTGACGGCGCAGGCGATACGCGCGGTGGCCTGCTGCTCGATGCGTGAAGGCATCGTTCTGTACGACCGCAACGGCGTGCCGATCTGGGCCTGTGCCAACGTCGACGCGCGCGCCAGCCACGAAGTCAGCGAGCTGAAAGAGTTGCATAACCACGGCTTCGAACGCGAGGTGTATCAATACTCCGGCCAGACGCTGGCGCTGAGTGCCATGCCGCGTCTGCTGTGGCTGGCGCACCATCGGCCGGACATCTACCGCCAGGCGGCGACGCTGACCATGATCAGCGACTGGCTGGCCAACATGCTCAGCGGCGAGCTGGCGGTCGATCCTTCCAACGCCGGCACCACCGGCATGCTGGATCTGACCAGCCGCGACTGGCGGCCGGCGCTGCTCGACATGGCCGGGCTGCGCGCCGATATTCTGTCGCCGGTGAAAGAGACCGGCAGCGTGCTGGGGCGCGTCACCGAACAGGCGGCGCAGGAGAGCGGGCTGCTGCGCGGCACCCCGGTGGTGATGGGCGGCGGCGACGTGCAGCTCGGCAGCCTGGGGCTTGGCATCGTGCGCGCCGGGCAGACGGCGGTGCTCGGCGGCACCTTCTGGCAGCAGATCGTCAACCTGCCGGAGCCGGCCATCGATCCGGAGATGAACATCCGCATCAACCCCCACGTCATTCCCGGCATGGCGCAGGCGGAATCCATCAGCTTCTTTACCGGCCTGACCATGCGCTGGTTCCGCGACGCCTTCTGCGCGGAGGAAAAATTGCTGGCGGAGCGGCTGGGGGTCGATGCCTACAGCCTGCTGGAAGAGATGGCGGCCAGGGTACCGCCGGGCGCCTACGGCGTGATGCCGATTTTTTCCGACGCCATGCATTTCAAAACCTGGTATCACGCGGCGCCGTCGTTCATCAATATGTCGATCGACCCGGAGCGCTGCAATAAACAGACGCTGTTCCGCGCGCTGGAGGAGAACGCCGCCATCGTCTCCGCCTGCAACCTGGAGCAGATCGCCGCCTTCTCCGGCGTGCAGGCGCGCTCGCTGGTGTTCGCCGGCGGCGGCGCCAAGGGCAAGCTGTGGAGCCAGATCCTCAGCGACGTCACCGGGTTGACGGTGCGGGTGCCGGTGGTGAAAGAAGCCACCGCGCTGGGCTGCGCGATCGCCGCCGGCGTCGGCGCCGGGCTGTTCGAGTCGCTGGCCGAAACCGGCGAACGCCTGGTGCGCTGGGAGCGCGAGCATCAACCCGACATGACCCACCATGCGCTGTATCAGGAACAGAAAGAAACCTGGCGGCAGGTTTACGCCGATCAGCTAACGCTGGTGGATAACGGCCTGACCACCTCGCTGTGGAAAGCGCCGGGGCTTTAAACGCAAGCGGCATTCGGTCATAACCTTATGCCGTTTTATTCCTTTCCCCCGCAGCGCGGCGCAAGCCGCGTTTTCACTCGCCGCCGGCGATTGTTTCCCCTCAGAAACAGTGTAACCACCGCAAACGGATTTATCCGCGGCTTCGGCCTGCCGTAGATTGTGACTTCGGTCACACCGCGCCCCGAGCGCGGCCTGCGCATTCACCCAAGACGAGCGGCATTATGCTGAATAATAAAGATAAACCTGCATCATCCCCGTGGCCGGCGATCTTCTCGCTGACGGTCGCCTGTTTTGTCATGGTCACCACCGAGTTTCTGCCGATCGGCCTGCTGACCAACATCGCCCCTTCGCTCGGCGTCAGCACCGGCACCGCCGGGCTGATGGTCACCATGCCCGGCATCGTGGCGGCGGTGGCCGCACCGGTGTTGAGCCTGGCTTCCGGCCGGCTGGACAGACGCCTGCTGATGCTGGGACTGTCGTTGCTGCTGATGGTGTCCAACCTGGTGGCGGCGCTGGCGGTCAACTTCCCGATGATGCTGTTGGGCCGCGTGCTGCTGGGCGTCTGCGTCGGCGGCTTCTGGTCGTTCGCCGCCAACTACGGCCGCCATCTGGTGCCGGAAGCCAGCCAGGGCCGCGCCACCGCGCTGATCCTCAGCGGCATCTCGGTCGGCGCGGTGTGCGGCGTGCCGGCGGGGGCGCTGATCGGCGATCTGTTCGGCTGGCGCGCCGCCTTCTTCGGCGGTGCGGCTCTGGCGGTCGGCGTACTGTTGGCGCAGCTGCGTTTACTCACGTCGGTACCGCCTTCCCGGCCGGTTACGCCGCGCGATCTGGTGCTGCCGCTGCGCCTGCCGATGGCGCGCATCGGCCTGATCGCCATCGTGCTGCTGTTCATCGGCCACTTCGCCGCCTATACCTATCTGCGCCCTCTGCTGCAACAGGTGTTCGTGCTCAGCCCATCGGCGATCTCGCTGCAGCTGCTGGCCTATGGCGCCATCGGCCTGCTGGGCACCTTCCTCGGCGAGCGCCTGGCGGAACACAGCCTGCGCGCCACCTTTATCCTGATCGCCGCCATGCTGGCGGGTATTCTGATCGTTTCGCCGCTGCTCAGCGGCCTCGCCGGCGCCACGCTGATGGTGTTGGTCTGGGGGTTGGCGTTCGGCGCCGTGCCGGTATGCGCCACCAACTGGATGTTCGCCGCGGTGCCGCAGGCGCCGGAAGCCGGCCAGGCGCTGCTGGTGTGCGTCATCCAGATCGCACTGGCCTCCGGCGCACTGCTGGGCGGCGAGGTGGTGGATTGGCAGGGCGTCAGCAGCGCCATGCTGTTCGGCGGCGCGCTGATCCTCTCCGCCACGCTGGTGTTCGGCCTCAGCTTGCGCTCCGGCGCGATTGGCGCTAAACAGTGTTAATCATTATCTATCTGCAGAAACATGCCCCGGCCACTGCCGGGGCATGACGTTGGGAACCTATGGATCATCATTTGCTCGCTATCCGGGTATTTAACCGCGTGGTGGAAACCGGCGGTTTTACCCGCGCCGCCGATTCGCTGGGCATGCCGAAAGCGACGGTCACCAAGCTGATCCAGAATCTGGAGGATCACCTGCAGACCAAGCTGTTCCAGCGCACCACCCGCAGCGTGTCGGTCACCCGCGAAGGCGAATGCTATTACCAGAATACGGTGAAATGGCTGGCGGATTTGGAGCAGATGGAGGGCTGTCTGACCGAGTCACAGAATTCTCCGCAGGGCGTGCTGCGCATCGATACCGGCAGCGGCACCGCCCGCCAGCTGCTGTTGCCGGCGCTGCCAGGCTTTTTGGAACGCTACCCGCAAATCCAGATCGATCTCAGCATCGGCGATCGCGTTATCGATCTGATCAGCGACAGCGCGGACTGCGTGATTCGCAGCGGCCCGTTGGCCGACTCCAGCCTGATCGCCCGGCGTCTGTTCGATCTGGACTGGGTCAGCTGCGCCACCCCGGCTTATCTGGCGCGCCACGGCGCCCCACGCCACCCGTGCGATCTGGAGCAGAGTTTCCCGATGGTGCACTACCGCCATCCGGTCAACGACCGCATCCATCCGCAACGCTATGTCGAACGCGGCAAAGAGATCGCCATTCAACAGCGCTACCCGGTCAGCATTAACGAAGGCAACGCGCTGCTGGCGGCGAGCCTGGCCGGATTGGGCATCATCCAGATCTATCGGTTTATGGCGCAGCCGCACCTCGAGCGCGGCGAGCTGGTCAGCCTGCTGCACGACTGGCAGCCGCCGCCGGAGCAGATGTACGTGGTGTACCCGTCCAATCGCCACCTCAGCGGCAAGCTGCGGGCGTTTATCGACTGGGCGGTGGAGACATTTCGCTAGCGACAGGATGAGCCGCACGTTGTCGCCGCACGCAGTGTGGTATTATTTGCCGCATAGTGATTCACGACGGACGACCACCATGGCCTATATCCCCAAAAACTATGCGAAGCTGGAAACCGGCTATCGCGAAAAAGCGCTGAAACTGTTCCCCTGGGTGTGCGGGCGCTGCTCGCGCGAGTTCGTTTATTCCAACCTGCGCGAACTGACGGTGCACCACATCGATCACGATCACAGCAACAACCCCGAAGACGGCAGCAATTGGGAAATGCTGTGCCTGTACTGCCACGACCATGAACACTCGAAATACACCGAGGCCGATCAATACGGTTCGACGGTGGTGGCCGGTGAAGACGCGCAGAAAGATGTCGGCGTCGCCACCCATAACCCGTTCGCCAACCTGAAGGCGATGATGAAGAAGTAACGCCACCGACAGCTTAATGAGCCACTAACTTATTAAGCTGTTAAATTAACAAACCCCGCCTCCGCATCGCCACTTCCCAGAGAATTCCTACTTACCCATCCGGGCCTTCCAGCGCAAAATAAGCTGCGCAGTTAACGACATACTGGCTTGGCAAGCCGCCGCAGTTGGTGCATATTGTTCGCGAGTTGTTCTTGTTAACCTGTTTGATTATCAACCTAATAAGCACATTAACTTAATAAGTTATCAGCTTAATAACTTGAGAGATGGCAGCATGATTGTTCTGATTGGCTCGCAAAAAGGCGGCGTCGGCAAATCGACGAAAGCGGTGAATATCGCCGGGTATCTGATTCTTAAGCAAGGCAAGACGGCGATCATCGTCGATGCCGACGACCAGAAATCGATCATGACCTGGTACAACGACCGTCAGAACGTCGAGGGGCTGCCGCACATTCCGGTGGTGGCCGCGTCGGGCAAAATCAAGGAAACGCTGCTGGAACTGGATCGCCATTACGACTACGTGATCGTCGACACCGCCGGCCGCGACAGCGCCGAACTGCGCTCCGGGCTGCTGGCCGCCGATCTGTTCCTCTCGCCGCTGCGCCCTTCGCAGATGGATCTCGACACCATCGGCTATCTGTCGGAGATGTTCTCCACCGCGCAGGAATACAACGAGAAGGTCAAAGGCTACATCGTGCTGAACATGTGCCCGACCAACATCTTCATCAATGAAGCCAACGAAGCGGCGCAGGTGCTGAGCGAATACCCGGAGTTCACCCTGGTGAGCCACCGCCTGTGCGACCGCAAGATTTACCGCGACGCCTGGGGCGAAGCCATCACCGTGCATGAGGCGAACAACGAAAAGGCGCAGAGCGAAATTGAATGCCTGGTGAAAGAGGTGATCCTGTGAAGAAGCGCACCCCCACCCACCGCATGTCGGAAGACGAATTCATCAACAGCGCCACCTCGCACACGCTGCCGGTCGCGGCGCCCGCGCCGGAAGCCAAACCGGCCGGCCGCAAGCGCACCTATAAGGCGATTTCCGTCAGCCTGACGGACAGCCACATTGAAGCCATCGATGAAGTGATCGTGCAGGCGGCGCGCAGCGGCATCGTGCGCATTACCCGCTCCGACATCATCAAGCTGGCCATCGACGGGCTGGCGGAGAAAAGCGAAGCGCAGCTGCTGGCGCTGCTGAAGAAGCTCTGACCGCGCGGCAGCCGCCGGCTGGCCATCGCCGGCGGGCCGTTACACCGAGGAGAACTCGCGTGGGAACGGCATCGTACGATAGGTTTTGCCGGTGGCCTTATGCAGCGCGCTGGCTATCGCCGGAGCGACCACCGCAGTCGACACTTCTCCGCATCCCTGCGGCGCACGCGCGCTGTCGAGCACCACCACTTCCACTTTGGGCATTTCGGCGATCGCCAGCAGCGGATAACGATCGAAATTCCCTTCCACCACGCCGCCCCGTTCAAAGTGCAGTTCGCTGTGCAGACAGGTGGTCAGCGCAAAGCCGATGCCGCCCTCTACGTTGGCGCGCACCAGGTTCGGGTTTATCACCTTGCCGCAGTCAATCGCACATACCGCGCGGAGCACCCGCAGCCGCCCTTCCTGAATGGCGATTTCAACCACCAAACCGACGTAAGTGGTGAAAGCGTTATTGCGGCCGAGCCAAATATTGCACGACATCCCGCGATAAACGCCCGGCGGCGGTTCGCGCTGCCAACCCGCCGCCGCCGCGGTAGCCTCCAGTACGCGCAACGCCTCTGGGTTGCCCTGCAGCAGATACCGCCGATACTGATACTCGTCCCGCTTGGCCTTATGGCTGAGTTCGCTGATAAAGCTTTCCAAAAAGAACAGGCTGGCGACGCTGCCGACGCCACGCAGATAGCTCAGGGAAATCGGCTGTTCGACGATGCCGGCCTCCACCTTCAGATGAGGGATGCGATACGGCGTGCTGTAAACGCACTCCACCATACTTTCATCCCATCCCCCGGCCTCGTGTACCGTTTCGCGCCGCATTTGCCAGAATAGCGACTGCCCGGCATAGCGCGCCCACAGCGCCTGCGGGTAGCCGTTTTCATCCAGCAACGCCCGATAATGGCTGATGCAGCCCGGACGATAATATTCATGCCGAATGTCGATCTCGCGCGGATAGATCACCTTGACCGGTTTCCCCACCGCCCGGGAGGCGGCGGTAGCATGCATTACGGCATCCGGCAGATATTTGCGCCCAAAGCTGCCCCCCAGGTAGGTCGTATTCACCACCACATCCGTCGGCTTCAGCCCGAACATTTTCGCCAGAACGTTGCGCACCATGTCCTGCCCCTGGAAGGGGCCCCAGGTTTCGATACGGCCCTCTTCATAATGGCTGGTGGCGTTGCATGGCTCCAGGGTGGCATGCGCCACATAAGGCGCGCCGTAACGCGCCTCATGCAAGCGCGAATCTTGTTCAGCGCCACGAATCAACGCCGGCGCCTCGCCGCGATCGACCGCCGACACCAAGGTATCGCCATCCAGCATCGCCAGATTCTCCGCCGCAATCGCGCTACCGGACAGCGCTTGTCCAGCGCCCGGCAGCCAGTCAACCTCCAGCAAATCCGCCGCCTTTTTGGCCTGCCAGTAGCTCGCCGCCACCACGATCACCGTATTGAGCGACATATCGTGATCCAATCCGACCATGTTGTTCATCGACCACTGCCGGGTCAGCACCAGATCCACTACGCCCGGCATGGCCCGGATCTGCCGTTCATTACGCACGGCGACCAGCTTTCCGCTGAGATCGGGTACCATCCAGGGGACGCCGATCAGCATCTCCGGCAGGTCAATATCGATACCGTAAATCGCGCTGCCGTCCACTTTCTCCGGCGTATCGACCCGCAACAGCGGCTTGCCGATGAAACTCTCTTGCTCTTGCGCTTCGCTCTTTAAAGCAGGCTGCGGATCCAACGGCAGCTCGGCGGCATAGCGCACCAAATCGCCATAGGCGACCTTACGCTGCCCGTCCTCCTCAATCACCCAACCTTTCTCCGTACGGCACTGCCGCGGTGAAAGTGCAAGATGTCGCGCACCGGCCCGCAGAAAAAAGTCTCTCGCCTGCGCGCCGGCCAGCCGGGTGCGCTGATAAAATTTGGTCATGGAGGTTGAAGCGGCGACAAACTGCGCGAAAGCCTCGCCCCCGGCAACCTGACGGTAGGCATCGCGGCCGGTGACGAACTTCACCGTCACCTGCGCCCAATCGGCATCCATTTCCGCCGCCACCACTTCGGCCAGGCCGGTGTAAATCCCCTGCCCGACCTCACATTGCGACACGCCGATGACGATGCGGCCGCCGCTATCGATCCAGATCCAATCGTTCAATTCATACTGACCGTCGGGCGGCGCCGCATCCTGCGAAACCACGGCCGCCAGGCTGCGCGTCGATATCGGCAGCAGCATGGCGGCCACCGCCAACGCGCTGCCTTTTAGCAAGGTTCTGCGGGTGATCGCCATGCTTAGGGTTCTCCCTTGTCGGCGGCGCGGTGCACCGCCGCGCGGATACGGTGATAAGTGGCGCAGCGGCACAGATTGGTCAGGCCGGTATCTATCTGCCGGTCGTCCGGCTTCGGGTGCTCCGCCAGCAGCGCGCTGACCGCCATGATCATGCCCGATTGGCAGTAGCCGCACTGCGGCACATCCTCCGCTATCCAGGCCTGCTGCACCGGATGACTGCGATCGGTGGACAATCCTTCGATGGTGGTCACCTGCCGATCGCGTACCAATTGCAGCGGATAGCAACATGAACGCACTGCCTTACCGTCGACATGCACCGTACAGGCGCCGCAGGCGCCGATACCGCAGCCGAACTTGGTGCCGGTTAACTTAAAATGTTCCCGGATCACCCACAGCAGCGGCGTATCCGGCTCGCCGTTAAATTCGACCGCCTGGCCGTTCAGATTGAACTTCATGCCACTCTCTCCTCGCTCAACGCTTCACCCGACGTTTCACCCACGCCCCGATGACGATCAATGCCAGTAATACCCCGCCCCAAAACACATAAGGCAGTGACGCGATCAACCACGGTTTCTCACCGCCAGCCCGCAGCTGAGCCACTTGCTCCGGCGTTATCCTGACCGCCGGATTGCCGAATTGCTGCAATACGTAATTGCCCAGCTCGGCCAGTTGCCGGTCATCCAGGCTGTCGGCGAATCCCGGCATCCAGGTTTGCAGCGTCTCTCCCTGGCGATGCACGCCTTGCAGCATCACCATGATCAGGTTATTGGCCTGCTCGCTGCCTACGGTGGAATTGTGTGTCAAAGAAGGGAAATGGCCGTCGTAGGCGCCTTCGCCGCCCAGGCGATGGCAACTGGCGCAGGCAGCGGCATACAGCGCCTGCCCGGCGGCACGGCCTTCACCGCCTCCCTGATAGGCATAGGCCGCTTTCGTTCCTTGCGCGGTGGCGATCGGCGGCGTCTGTTTAAGCCAGTCGGCGATGGCGTCAAGATCGTCGTCGCTCAGGAAACGCAGGCTGTGCTCCACCGCCTCCGCCATGCCGCCGGCCGCCTGGGCTTTGTCATTGCGCCCGGTACGCAAATACTGCACCAACTCTTCCCTGCTCCAGCCGCCGATGCCGCTGACAGGATCCGAGGTGATATTCGGCGCGATCCAACCGCCGGCCTCCCCGCCCGCCAGATAGCGATCGTCGCGTTCGGCCATCATCGCGTTGCGCGGGCTGTGGCACGCCGAGCAATGCCCCAAAACATCCACCAGATAGCGACCACGCGCTTTTTTCACGTCTTCATCGACGGGCGTTTTTTTCAGAAACAGCCAGTTCCAGCCGTGGATCGCATAACGCCAGGAAAAAGGGAACGCCAGTTGGGTCTCAGGCACCGCGCGATCGACCGGGGCGACGCCGGCCATAAAATAACGATACAGCGCGTGCAGATCGTCATCGCTCAGCCCCCGATAAGCGGTATAGGGCATGGCGGGATACAAGGGTTGGCCGTCTCGCCGGATGCCCTGCGTTAACGCGCGGCGAAACTCTGGCTCACTGTAGTCGCCAATGCCGGTTCCTTTGGCGGGCGTGATATTGCTGGCGATGATATTGCCCATCGGCGAAGCGATGGCATAACCGCCGACGTAGGGGGCGTCCTGTTGGGCGCTGCCGCGGTGACAAGCCGCGCAATCTGCGGCGATCGCCAGGTATTTTCCGCGTGCGATGACCTGTTGGTCATTCTGGCTGGCGAAGACCGGGCAGGAGAAGATCCCCAACGCGATAACGCACAGCTGTTGTGCTCTCCGCCAGCGGCCGTTCACGCTTCACCTTCCGGCTTCATCGCTCCCGCTCGCTCCTCCGCCAACAGCGCAAACTCGTCCGGCAATAGATTTTCCTGTTCGAGCATCGCTATCGCGTTATGTTTGATGCCAAACAATACGCGGTAAAAAGCCTCCAGATCGCCGGCCGAAATGCCGTTGAGCAGCTTTTGCCGTGCCTGTTGGCTGGAGTGATCCAACTGCGCCAGCATCTCCTGCCCGGCCGCGGTCATTCTCACGCCTTTAGCGCGCTTATCCTCAGACAGGGCATCGCGAGCGATCAGCCGGTTTTTTTCCAAAAACAGTAACGCACGCGACATCGTCGAGACTTCGGCGTTCAAATGCTGGGAAACGTCTTTCAGGGTGCAGCCATCACCCAAATCAGCAATCGCGCTCAGCGCCAGCCAGTGCGGGCGCGTCAGATTGGTCATTTTTACCGACTGGTCCATCGCCGTGCGCCACAGGCGATTGGTCACATCCAGATGGATGCCCAGCGCAGCAGGAAGTTTGCGTGGTTGTGACATACCGGATTGCTCTCTACTATTTATTTGCTTGTGCAAACAAATAGTAGATCGAACGTTCTGATGGGATCAAGCAGATGTCGCAGAATAAAATTAAATCCAGTTAATACAGAGCGATATATCGCATTTTTACAGATTCGCTCCCCGACAACGCGGGGAGCGATAAGAAAAACTCAGTTCCCCGCCACCGCGCAGTGGTAGTCCTGAATTTCGCCGGCCGAGCCCAGGTTCAGATCGGTCAACTTCAAACGGTTGGCCAACAGCAGCATCTCGCCCTGCGGGCTGACCGCCAGCGCCAGGCCATAATTGCCGATGCTGTCGCCCTGCTCGACCACATAGTTGTGCAGCAAACGGAAAGGATCTTCCTGGGTTAAATCGGTGCCCGCCAATTTTCTGGCCAGATATTGGTGGCCGACCAATTTCACCGCCAGCGGGCGCCACTGCTGATCTAATTGCTCCGCCTGTTGCCCCAGCGCGTTATAGACATCCTGACGCAGGCAGGCAACGTGAATATGCAGCTGATCTTGAGAACGGCCATATTTCGAATTGACCGCCAGCGAAAGCCACGCATCTTTTAACGGTTTGCCCAGCTCGCCGGATATATGTTCGCGGTTATTCCAGGCCTGGGCGAAATAAGGCGGCGCGTGCTCCGTCTGCAATGCCGGGCTCTCGATGCCGCTGACCTTTTCGGTTGGCATCACCAGATCGTGATAGGGGCCTTTGCTGTCCTTAAACAGCACATAACCCTGTGTTAAATCAACCTTTAAGCAGGGCGCCGGATCGTCGTTCTGCTGCTGATTGGGCACGCACTGTTGGCTGACGATTTGCCACAGCGCATTCGGATTGCCGCGCCCAAAGAACCACCACAGCACCGCCGCCAGCAGTAAAATGACAAGCAAAATAATTAATAGTCTGAAAAGTTTTTTCATCATGACTCCCTGTTTAGCTATTCCATCTTGAAAGGAGCGCCAGCATAAACCAAGGCGCTTATCGTCACCAGAATATTATCATTAGCATTACCTTTCATTGACGTCTTGTTATCAAGGGAAATTAAAAATAAGGATTTGCCTGAGTAATTTAAGGTAAATTAATACCGCAGTTCGAATATGAGTGTGATATAAGCAGCCGGACTCTCTTTATATTAAGGAACCGATAAGATGCCAACGATGGGCAAATCCCTGCATTATCTCGACGTGGGCTCAGGCTTTCCGTTGCTGCTGGGCCACAGCTATCTGTTCGATCTGAACATGTGGGCGCCGCAGTTTGAAGCGCTGGCGAAACGCTACCGCCTGATCGTGCCGGATCTCTGGGGCCACGGCGACTCACCGGCGCTGCCGACCGGGCGAAACAGCCTGTCGGATATCGCCGCCGATCATTTGGCGCTGATGGATCGCTTGGATATTGAAGAGTTCGGCATCGTCGGCCTGTCCGTCGGCGGCATGTGGGGCGCCGAACTGGCGGCGCTGGCGCCGGAACGGGTCAAGGTGCTGGCGCTGATGGACAGCTACCTGGGTGACGAAACGCCGGAGGCGCGGCAGCGTTATATGGGCATGCTGGCCGCCGTGGAGCAAGCCGGCGCCATCACTTCGCCGCTGCTGGAACATGTCGCGTCGCTGTTTTATTCCGATGACGTCCCCGACGCCTTATTGCAATCGCTGTTGTGTCAGCTCCAGAGCCTGCCCGCCGATCGCCTGCGCGAGAGCATCGTACCGCTGGGCCGGATGATCTTCGGTCGCCCCGACAAGCTGGCGCTGCTGGAAAACATCACCGCCGCCAGCATCGTCATCACCGGCGCCCAAGATAAGCCGCGCCCACCGGCGGAAGGCCAGCGCATGGCGGATCTTCTCGGCTGTCAACATGTGCTGATCCCCAACGCCGGGCATATCAGCAACAAGGAAAACCCGACGGCGGTCAACGAAACCCTGCTGGCGTTTCTGGCTGAAAACACCACCCCGCTGTTCTGGTAACATTCTCCGGGCCGCCAGGCCCGGCGAGTCATTCCGCGCGCCGCATAAACCCGTGTCGGCTCAGGATTTCCTGCCCCTGTTCGCTCAAGATAAATGCGGCTAACCGCTGCGCGCCGTCATCCAACAGGCATAAACCGTAATCCGCCTCGATGCCCAGCGGCGGCGCCAACGGCCGCACCGCCAACGTCGGGTAGGCGGCTAAGGCCGGAGCATAGCTGGCGTAGCCGAGAAAAATATCCGCCTGCCCGCCGGCGATCAGATATTCCGCTGCCAATCGGCCCGCCGGCACCGGGGCAGAATCCCTGCCGCCAACCAACGGCAGCGCCCGGCGGCGCAACGCTTCCCCTTGCCCCGGCCAGTATTGCTCACAGCGTTCGAAAAGCTGCAGCGCATAATCGCCGGAAGGATCTGCCTCCGGTGTCGAGGTAGCAAGGCGCCAGTGGGGATCGAACAGCACCTGCGGCAGCGGACGTTCGGTTAATGCCGGCACGTTGCGTACCGTCACACAGAGCCGATTGCGCGCAAAAATCTGCACCGCCCCCGCTATCCCAAGATCCGCCAACCTTTGCGGGTGCGCCACGTTGGCCGAGGCGAACAGCTGTGGCCGCTCGCCATTCTCTATCCGCTGGCGCAACAACCCCGCCGGGCCGAATTCCGCCGTGACTTTTTGCCCGGCGCGCCGCTGAAACGCCGACAGCAGCGGCGCAAACGCCAGCCGCAGGCTGCCGGCGGCAAACAGCAGGATATCATTCATCATGTCGCTCCAGTTGGCTGCGATACAGCGGCACCAGCGTCGCGTAACGGCGGCCCGCCACCGTCAGCGGCACCCGTTCGATCGCCAGCTCGAACAGGGGTGACAGGGATTGCGCCGTTAACACCTCGCGGCAGGCACCGAGCCGGCTGCGCCCTTCCTTGCCCAACAGCAAAGCCCGATCGGCCACCGCGTGAGCATGATTGGGTTGATGCGTAGAGAACACCACCGCCAACTGCTGCTCCCGCGCCAGGCTCGCCATCAGGCTCAACACCCGATCCTGATAATGCAGATCCAGCGCCGAAGTCGGTTCATCCAGGATCAACACCTCGCAGCGCATCGCCAACGCGCGGGCGATCATCACTAATTGACGTTGACCGCCGGATAGGCTGCCAAACTCGCGCTCTGCCAGGTGCTGCAAATCCAACGACTGCAACGCTTCTCTCGCCAGCCGATGATCCTCGGCTGACGGTGAACGAAACAGGCCGACATGGCGCGCCCGCCCCATCAATACGATATCCAGCACCCGGTAGGCGAACGGCGGCGCAAAGTGTTGCGGGACAAAGCCCATCTCCCCGCGGCGCTCAATCTCGCCGGATTGCGGCGTCAGGCTGCCTAACAACAGCTGCAGCAGCGTGCTCTTGCCACGCCCATTCGGGCCCAATACCGCCAGCACTTCGCCGCGCCGCAGCTGAATGTCCAGATGCTGGAACAGCGGTGCCCCGCCCGGCCAGGCGAACCTCACGCCCCTGGCGGCCAATAAGGTGTCAGTCATGCCAGCCTCTCACTTGCGCGCGGCGCAGCAGCAGCGCGAACAGCGGCGCGCCAATCAGCGCGGTCAGAATGCCCAGCGGGATTTCGCTGCTGCTCAGCGTGCGCGCCAAATCGTCGATCACCAGCATGTACAGGGCCCCCAGGCAAAGTGAAGCCGGCAACAGGTGCCGGTGATCCGGCCCCACCAGCCGCCTCGCCACGTGCGGGATCACCAAGCCGACCCAACCGATGCTGCCGCTGACCGCCACCTGGGCGGCCACGATGGCGGCGCACAGCGTCAAAATCAGCCAGCGAGTGCGCTCAACGTTGATGCCCAATGCACCGGCATCCTCATCGCCCAACGACAGCAGATTGATGCGCCAGCGCAGCGCCAACAGCAAGCCGCCGGCCAACAGCAAAGGCACAAACAGCATCAGCAGCTTTTGCCGATCGGCGGTGGCAAAGCTGCCGAGCAGCCAAAACACGATGCTCGGCAGTTTCTCTTCGGTATCCGCCAGATATTGCATCAGGCTGACGCAGGCTGAGAAGAAGCCGCTGAGGATCACCCCCGCCAGTACCAAAGAGAGAATATTGCGCCGCGCAATGGCGCTGGTGAGAGTGAAAATCAGCAGCAGCGCCGCCATGCCGAAAACAAAAGCCGACAGCAGCAGCGCCGCCAATGGCAGGCTGAGCAGGATAGCCAGCGTGCCGCCAAAGGCCGCGCCGGACGACACGCCGACGATATGCGGGTCGACCAGCGGGTTGCGAAAGACGCCTTGCAAAGCCGCGCCGCACAGGGCCAGCGCCGCGCCGGCGCCCATCGCCAACAGCACTCGCGGCACGCGCACGCCCAGGATCACCTGGCGTTGGATGGCATCGATGCCGGCATAATGCTGCCCGGTGAACGGCTCCAGCAAAATCATCAGGCTGTGCGTCATCGGCACCTGAAAGCGGCCAACGCCGAGCGAAAACAGCGCGCAGCACAGCGTCAACAACGCCAGCCAGCCCGGCCTCATTGCCCGCTCTGGCAGCAGGTGGCGCGGTAATAACGTTGATAGTAAGCGTCGACCCGCTGCTGCAGATTGATATCGGCAAAACGCTGCGGGTAAAGTTTTTTCGCCATCCACAACTCACCCAACGCCATCGCCTCCGGCATCGGATACCCCCAGGCCTTGGCGTACTCCGGCATCAGGTAGACCCGCTTATTCTTCACCGCGTCGATCGGCTGCCACTGCGGTGACGTCAGGATCTGTTTCACCACGTCCGGGTAGCGCTCCTGCACGAAAATCACCGCCGGATCCCACTTCAGGACATCCTCGATAGAAACCTGTTTAAACCCCTGAATTTCCTTCGCCGCCACGTTGAGCGCACCGGCGTGCCGCATCATCAACCCGGTATACTTGCCGGCGCCGTAAGTGGTGAGATCGGGGTTGGCCATATATACCCGCACCCGCTGATTTTCCGGCAGATCGCGCAGCCGTTCGGCGACCAACGCGCGCTGCTGAATGACGTCCTTAATCAACGCTTCGGCCTGAGGCTGACGCGACATCACTTCGCCGATCAGGCGAATGCCGTCCTGCAGCCCCAGCGTATAGGCCCGATCCTCATTGCTCAGCTGCGGATTCATTTTACCCGCCTGATCGGCCGCCTCGCGGCGCAGCGAGATAGCCACCACCGGAATGCCCACTCGTTCGATCTGCGCAATCATCTCCGGCGGCGCATAGTTGGCCACGAACACCACCTGCGGATGCAGGCCGAGCAGGCTCTCGATATTCACCGAAGTCAGATCGCCCGGCATCGGCAGGGTTGCCAACGTCGGCGCCAGCCGCAGGTAGTTTGGCCCCAGCTGCTTTTTCCAACTGCTGAGCACACCGACCACCTGAGGCATCGCATCAAGCTGCACCAACAGGTTCAACGTCTGGTGTTGCAGCACCACCGCGCGGGTGATGCGATCGGGCAGCGTGACCTGGCGATTGAGCTGATCGGTGACCTGGCGATTGAGCTGATCGGTGACCTGGCGATCCGCCTGGGCGGCGGTGGAAAACAAAACAAGCGCCAACAGCAGGCGCGGGAGAAAGTTAAACATGGCAGTGACCGGTTGATTATCGTTGTATAGCAAATAATATAGCGATGTGCATGGCGAAACAATCAGCGGGATCAAACCGGATGCGGGTACTCGGGAGGTAAAACGAGGCGTGAATGCGATCCTGGAAGCGGATCCGCCGGTGTGGCGACGGATCCCATCGGCCCTGTAAGGGCGCGTGAAGAAGACTTACTGACCGATAGACGTCAGCCCCTGGCGGATCCCTTCGTCAGCCTGCTGGCACCATGCCTGCAGCCCCTGCGGCGCTTCTTTTTCCAACGCGACCACTTTGCCGTCGTCGTTCAGCACATTGCCTTCGCGGCCCATCGCTTCGCGTTTGTCGCCGTCGCGGGTGTCGACGCCGCCGGGAATAGCCGCCACGTAGGCCACCATTTTCTTGGCGTTGTCGATGCTGTCGGCTTTCAGGAAGCCTTTATCGACGCAGTAGGACATCAACCCGGCGGTATTGCGCGTGATGTCATAGACGTTTTTCAATGCGGCAGGATCCATCCCTTCAGCGTTAGCGGTGTTGAACAGGCCCAGAGTCGCGGCAATCATGCCGGTCAGAATGCTTTTTTTCATTGTTAACTCGTTTTAATAATGAATTATTTAATTTTTAATTATTCACAAATACAGTGTGAATATCGGTACGGTATAACGGCGGCCTAGATTAACACAACCCTAATGCATTAATAGCGGTGATTAAGTTAAGCCTCAATAAAATAAAAACGCATGCTGGGGTAATAATCTCCGCCCGCTGTCATTTTTGCACGTTCGGCATTGGCCGCGCTCAATTCATAGTAAAAATAATCTCACCCAGGAATTATTTACAACGGAAGCGTTGGCCTGCGGTCAATTGCGCGCCCCTCTTTGCCAAAACCACCGGCGTGGCATAGCCTGTTAAGACGCGTCATGCCTTAGTGGGAGGGGATTCACATGAACCATGCCGTCCGGCCGCCGCAATGCGACGAAAAACCCTTCTCGATATCACAATGAATTTATATCTCTCTCCGGCGGTGCTTATCGCGCATCGCCTGGGCATCTTTGAGTTTATTGCTCTGCCCCCCCGCAACCTGACCGATATATGCGCTCAGGCCAATGTGGAAAGACGCCCGGCGGAAACGTTGATCATGGCGCTATTGGCATTGAAATTGATCGCCAGAGACGGCGAAACATTTCATCTTACGCCGGAAGCGGAACCCTTTTTGTTAAAAAAACCGCATTATTTCGGTTATTTCTGGAACTTGATCAGCAGCCTTTGGCCGCCGCGGGATGCGGCCTGATGATGATGGGATGGACGCAGGGCCGCCAATACTCCGGCAGGGAAATCGGCGACCAGCTGCGCGACGTCGGGCCTGCTCAGGTGCTGCCGTCACTCGGCTATTTCAGCATCGTGACGGCGCAAAAACCCCGGGCTTAGCGGTTCACCGAGCGCGCCATGCGGCTGTAGGTATGGCGCACGCCGCGAATCGCCACGCTGTAAGCGAAGATGTTTTCCGGCAGCGCCAGCCCCAGATAGCCGGTATCGCCGATATGGTGCAGATCCGCGCCGGCCATTTTGCTCATCAGCGCAATCTGCCGCACGGTCTGCACGTCGGCCCCCTCTTGCGAGGTGCCGATCGCCGTCATTGCCAGCACGCCCTGCCGCTGCGCATAAGCAATCAGCGCCGCCACTTTCTCCTGCGACATGCCGGGAATGGTGCCGGGCGCCGGCAACAGCACGATGTCCGCGCCGTTCTCCACGAACAGCGCGATGTCCTGCTCGCCGATCAGCTGGCTGCCGCTTTCGCGCACGATACCGGCCCCGTGCATCTTGCCGGTCACCAGCACCATCTCGTCGCCCACCTCATCACGGATCGCTTTCAGCGCGGCGGCGATCGCCTGATTGCTGACGCCGTTGTTCGGGTTGCCGGTCAGCACCAGCATGCGCGCGCCGAGTTGATACAGCTTGCGCGCATTCTCGGCGGTGGCGGCACGCCCCGCCGTCATCTGCCAGAAATCGTTATGTTCGGTGGCGAAGGCCGGATCGACGGCCTCCAGGTTCACCCCTATCACCCGCCCGGTCAGGCGCTGCAGCGTGCGCAGCGCCTCCTGCGGCGGCACGTCGGCGGGCAGCCCCGCAATATGCGGCTGGTCGACGTCGAACAGGTTCAGCAGCAGCAGGTCGGCGCCCTGGCTGGCCGCCAGCTCGGCGTTGGTGACGTTATTGAGCAGCGGCTGAGTGACCGCGATGGTTTCGCTGACCAAGATGCGCCCTTCGCTGGCGCGGATGGCGTAGAGCAGATCGGCTTTGCCGATATCGGCCAGATCGCTGGCGCTGCAGTCCAGATAGCGTTTCATGAGGCAAGCTCCGATGACGTTAGCGGGAATGAATAGATGCCCCTCGCTCAGCGCGGCGAACGAGGGGGACAGGGTTACTTCAGCGTAAAGCTTTGCGCCTGCACGTTGTCGGAGTCCAGGCCGACGAACACGTTGAATTTGCCCGGCTCCGCCCCCCATTTCAGGCTGGCGTTGTAGAACTTCAGATCGTCTTCGCTAATCGGCAGCTCAACCTGCTGCGACTGGCCGGCCTTCAGCGTCACTTTCTTGAAGTTGCGCAGCTCTTTCACCGGCCGGCTGACCGAGGCGGTCACGTCCTGCAGATACAGCTGCACCACCGTGGCGCCGTCGTACTTGCCGGTATTTTTCAGCGTGACGCTGGCGGTTAGCTTGCCGTTGCGCGCCATCGTCGGGCTGGACAATGTCAGATCCGACAGGCTGAAGGTGGTGTAGCTCAGGCCGTAACCGAACGGATACAGCGGGCCGTTGGGCGAATCGAAGTAGCGCGAGGTGTACTTGCCCGGATTCTCCTTGCCGAACGGGCGGCCGGTGTTCAGGTGGTTGTAGTACATCGGGATCTGGCCGACCGAGCGCGGGAAGGTCATCGGCAGCTTGCCCGATGGGTTGTAGTCGCCGAACAGCACGTCCGCCACTGCGTTGCCGCCCTCGGTGCCGCTGTACCAAGTTTCCAGCATCGCGTCCGCCTGCTCGCTCTCCCAGCTCAGCGCCAGCGGCCGGCCGTTCATCAGCACCAGCACCAGCGGCTTGCCGGTGGCTTTCAGCGCGGCGATCAGATCGCGCTGGCTCTGCGGGATCGTGATGTCGGCGCGGCTGGAGGCCTCATGCGCCATGCCCTGCGATTCCCCCACCACCGCCACCACCACGTCGGCCTTGTTCGCCGCCTGCACCGCTTCGTCGATCATCTGCTGCGGCGAACGGGTGTCGAACGCCACCGCCGGCTCATACTCATTCAGGTAGTCGATGATGCCTTTATCCTGCGTGACGTTGGCGCCCTTGGCGTAAAGAATGCGCGCCTTGTCGCCCACCGCCCGCTCCAGCCCTTCGCGCAGGGTCACCGACTGCTTGACCACCCCGGCGGCGGACCAGCTGCCCATCACGTCGCGCTGGCTGTCGGCCATCGGCCCGACCAGCGCGATGGTCGCCTGCTTGCTCAGCGGCAGCGTCTGCTTATCGTTCTTCAGCAGCACCATCGTTTTGCGTGCCACCACCCGCGCCTCAGCGCGGTGCAGGCGGCTTTCGGCGTTGGTGTCCTGCGGATCGGCACCCGCCGGGCCCAGATGCACATACGGATCGGTGAACAACCCCATGTCGTACTTGGTGTTCAGCACGTCGCGGCAGGCGCGGTCGATATCGCTTTCAGCCACCAGCCCGTCTTTCACCAGGCCCGGCAGGTATTTGTCGTAGAACTCGTCGCTCATGCTCATGTCGACGCCGGAGGTGATTGCCAGCCGCACCGCGTCGCGCGCGTCGGCGGCCACGCCGTGTTTAATCAGTTCTTTAATTGCGCCGTGGTCGCTGATGGTGATGCCTTTAAAGCCCCACTGGTCGCGCAGCAGATCTTTCAGCAACCACGGGTTGGCGGTGGCCGGCACGCCGTTGATCGCATTGAGCGACACCATCACCCCGCCGCTGCCGGCATCCACCGCCGCTTTATAAGGCGGCAGATAGTCCTGATGCATGCGCAGCGGGCTCATGTCGACGGTGTTGTAATCGCGGCCGCCTTCGACGGCGCCGTAAAGCGCAAAGTGCTTGACGCTGGCCATCACCGAACCGGGTTTGGCCGGGTCGCCGTTCTGGAAACCGTCGACCATCACCTTGGCGATTTTCGACACCAGCCAGGTGTCTTCGCCGAAGCCTTCGGAGACCCGCCCCCAGCGCGGATCGCGGGTGATATCGACCATCGGCGCAAAGGTCATGTTGAGGCCGTCATCGCTGGCCTCCTGCGCCGCCACCCGGGCGCTGAGCGCGATGGCTTCCAGATCGAAGCTGGCCGCCAGCCCCAGGCTGATCGGGAACACGGTGCGCTGACCGTGCACCACGTCATAGGCGAAGAACAACGGGATTTTCAGGCGGCTGAGCTGCATCGCCTGATCCTGCATCACCCGGATATCCGGCCGGGTAACGGTATTGAAGATGGCGCCGATCTGCCCTTTGCGGATGCCCTCGCGGATCGCTTCTTTCGGGTTATCCGGCCCGACGCTGATCAGCCGCAGCTGGCCGATCTTCTCTTCCAGCGTCATCTGCTTCATCAAATTGGACACGAAGGCGTCGCGCTGCTGGGCGTGCATGCCCTGCGTTATCGGCGTTTCCTGCGCAAAAGCCGGGCTGAGGGCCAGACCGGACAACATACTCACCACACAAAGCCATTTCATCTTGTTTTATCTCAGGCGTGTTTCCGCCGCCAACGCCGCGGAGTTTAATCGGAGTGAAGAAACAGTTTGCCACACTCTGTTTCATCGCCAAGGGAATTCGCATCGTTAATATTTACAAAGCATTACAGGTTATCGGCAGGTAATTCTGCAGCCGGGCGCGGCTGTCGGCGGCCTCCGCCGTCAGGAAATCGATAAACTGCGCCAGCGCCGGCGATGGCGCCCCGCGTTCAGGATAGACCAAATAATAGGCCGCGCCGCTGCTGACGCAGAGCGGGAACGGCGTGACGATACGCCGCGCCTGAATATCCTCCTCCAGCAGGCACAGATCGCCGATGGCGATGCCGAACCCCTGCAGCGCGGCGCTCATCGCCAGATCGAGGGTATCGAAATGCTGAGCCTTGCCGGACGGCAGCGCATCGGCCCCCGCCGCCTTCAGCCAGCGCAGCCAGTCGCGGCGATCGCGCGTCGGGTGCAGCAGGGTTTTGTCCGTCAAGTCCGCCAGCCGGGGCGTTGGCGGCAGGAACGTCGGCGTGCAGACCGGCGTGAGGATTTCGTCGAACAGCAGGTGCGCGCTCAGCTTTTTGCCCGGCGGCCGGCCGAATACCACCGCGGCGTCAAACTGCTCGGTGCTGAAATCCAGGCCGTGCGACACCGAGGCGGTCAGCTCAATATGCATGTCCGGCCGTTCATTCTGCAGGCGAATGATGCGCGGCAGCACCCAGCGCATCGCGCAGGTCGGGCATTTGATGCGCAGCGCCCCCGGCGGGGCGGCGGCCCGCGTCAGCGCCTCGTCCAACTGCCCCAGCGCCTGCTGCACCGGCACCAGCAGCTGCGCGCCCTGCGGCGTCAGCGCCAAACCGCGCGCCTGGCGGCTGAACAGCGGATAGCCCAGGCGCTGTTCCAGCCCGAGGATTTGCCGGCTGACCGCCCCCTGCGTCAGGTGCAGCTGCCGGGCGGCATGGGTAAAGTTGAGGCGTTGCGCCACCACCACGAAGGTTTTCAACACGTCGAGCGACGGCAGGGATATCGGCATAGCGGGCCTCGATTAGGTATGATCGTAGTGCATGGCAAGTATGACAAACTTTCCCTTGTCCGCCTACGCCGGCTGATGCTTAATCGCTCAACACTTCCCTGTTTGCCTGGAGCCCATCATGCAGAGCGCCTGCTCATCCCGCTCGAAGCTGCCGGACGTCGGCACCACCATTTTCACCGTCATTGGCCAACTCAGCGCCGAACATCAGGCCCTCAATCTGTCGCAGGGCGCGCCCAACTTCGCCGGCGACCCGCAGCTGATCGAGGCAACGGCGCAAGCCATGCGCGCAGGTCATAACCAATACGCGCCGATGAGCGGCGTGGCGGCGTTACGTGCTGCTCTGGCGGAAAAAGCTGAACGATTGTATGGCACACGCTATGACGCCGACGAAGAAATCACGGTGATCGCCAGCGCCAGCGAAGGGTTGTACTCGGCGATTAGCGCGCTGGTGCATCCCGGCGACGAGGTGATCTATTTCGAACCGGCGTTCGACAGCTATGCGCCGATCGTGCGCCTGCAGGGCGCCACGCCGGTGGCGATCAAGCTGTCGTTGCAGGATTTTCGCGTCGACTGGGACGAAGTGGCCGCCGCCATCAACGGCAAAACGCGCATGATCATCGTCAACACGCCGCACAACCCGACCGGCGCGGTGTTTGACGCGCACGACATCGAACGTCTGACCGCCCTGACCCGCGACACCGACATCGTGATCCTGTCCGACGAGGTCTACGAGCACGTGGTGTTCGACGGCGATATTCACCACAGCATGGCGCGCTACCCGCAGCTGGCGGAACGCAGCGTGATCGTGTCGTCGTTCGGTAAAACCTACCACGTCACCGGCTGGCGCGTCGGCTACTGCCTGGCGCCGGCGGCGCTGATGGACGAGATCCGCAAGGTGCACCAGTTTATGGTGTTCTCCGCCGATACGCCGATGCAGCACGCCTTCGCCGCCGCGCTCGCCAACCCGCAGAGCTACCTGGGGCTGGCGGCGTTTTATCAACAAAAGCGCGATCTGCTGGCCAGCGCCCTGCAGGATTCGCGCTTTGAGCTGCTGCCCAGCCGCGGCAGCTTCTTCATGCTGGCCCGCTTTAGCGGCTTCAGTCACGAAAGCGACAATGATTTCGCCGTGCGCTTGATCCGCGAAGCGAAGGTGGCGACGATCCCGCTGTCGGCGTTCTACAGTGACGGCACCGATACCGGCATTATCCGGCTGAGTTTTTCCAAAGATAACGAGACCCTGCTGGAAGGCGCGCGCCGCCTGAGCCAGGTGTGATTTTTTGTCCAACCATGGGAAAGGGGCACTGCCTATGAAAGCATTGAAAACGCTGTTCGCCGCCGGATGCCTGCTGGCCGCCGGCGCTTCGCTGGCGGCGGAAAACAGCCTGCGCTTCGGCCTGGAAGCGCTGTATCCGCCGTTCGAATCCAAATCCGCCAGCGGCAAACTGGAAGGGTTCGACATCGAACTGGGCGACGCTGTATGCGCCGCCGCGCAGTTGCAATGCAGCTGGGTGGAAACCTCGTTCGACAGCCTGATCCCGGCGCTGCAGGCGCGCAAGTTCGACGCCATCAACTCGGCGATGAACGTGACCGAACAGCGGCGTCAGGCGATCGCCTTCACCGACGCCATCTATCAGGTGCCGAACCGCCTGATCGCCAAGGCCAGCAGCGGCCTGCTGCCGGACGCCAAATCGCTGGCGGGCAAACACGTGGGCGTGCTGCAAGGATCGATTCAGGAGATTTACGCCAAAACCCATTGGGCGCCGGCGGGCGTGGACGTGGTGTCTTATCAGGATCAGAATCAGGTTTATCTCGATCTGGCGGCCGGTCGGCTTGACGCCACGCTGGTGATGGCGCCGTCGGGGCAAAGCGGCTTCCTGTCGCAGCCGGACGGCAAAGGCTTCGCCTTCGTCGGCGAGGCGGTGCGCGACGACAAAATCCTCGGTGAAGGTATCGCCTTCGGCCTGCGTAAAGGGGATGAGGCGCTGAAGAAAAAACTGGATGCCGCCATCGCCAAAGTGAAACAGCAAGGCACGGTGACGGCGCTGTCGAAGAAGTATTTCGGCGATATCGATGTGACGGTGAAGTGAGAGACGGGGGCGGCACCGCCGCCCCCTGCCGCGATTAGCGATCGAACACCGAGCTGTTCAGCGCGCGATCCTGCTGGTGGCGCTCCAGCGCCAATTCGATCAGGCGCGTGATCAGCGCCTGATAGCTGACGCCGCTGGCGGCCCACAGCTTGGGATACATGCTGATGTTGGTGAAGCCCGGCAGCGTGTTGATTTCGTTGATCACCACCTGGTTGTCCGGCGTCAGGAACACATCCACCCGCGCCAGCCCGAAGCACTCCAGCGCGCGGAACGCCTTCAGCGCCACCTCGCGGATGTGGTCGCTCACTTCCGGCGCGATTGCCGCCGGCACCACCACCTGAGCGCCCTGCTCATTGATGTATTTGGTGTCGTAAGCATAGAAGGCGTCGCTCAGCACGATCTCGCCGCATACGCTGGCCTGCGGATCGTCGTTGCCCAGCACCGCGCACTCGATCTCGCGGCCGACGATCGCCGACTCCACCAGCACCTTGTGATCGAAGCTGAAGGCCAGCGATACCGCCGCGTCGAACTCGGCGCGGTTTTCCACCTTGCTGACCCCGACCGACGAGCCCTGGTTGGCCGGCTTGACGAACAGCGGCAGGCCGAGGCGCTCGCTCAGTTGCTCAAACGTGAATCCGGCGCGGTTGGCGCGGGTCAGGGTGACGAACGGCGCCACCGCCAGCCCGGCATCGCGCAGCAGGCGCTTGGTCACGTCTTTATCCATGCTGACCGCCGAGCCGAGCACGCCGGCGCCGACGAACGGCATATTGGCCATGCGCAGCAGCCCCTGCAGCGAGCCGTCCTCCCCCAGCGTGCCGTGCACGATCGGGAAGATGACGTCGAGTTGGCCCAGCGCGCCGGCGCTGCCCGCTTCGATCAGCTGCTGTTTTTCCTGGCCCGGGATCAGCGCCACGTTCTTGTTCGAGCGGTTCAGCGCGATCAGCGCCGGGTTCTCGGCGTTGAGCAGGTAGTTGGAGGCGTCGTTGATGTGCCACTGCCCCTGTTTGTCGATCCCCAGCAGCGTGACGTCAAACTTCTCTTTGTCGATTGCATCCACAATGTTTTTGGCCGACTGCAGCGACACCTCATGCTCCGCCGACTTACCGCCAAAAATCACCCCAACACGTAGTTTAGTCACGCCTTAAATCCTTCTGAAAAATCATGGCAAAAAAGTCGTTTATCACAATAAACGCATTGCCTGGCGGCGGCAATCGTTGTTGCCAGAATCTTCTTACGCCACAGAATGCCACATCGCGACCATCCTAAACGTATACACTTCGTATATCGTTCACTTAGGGAGACGCCGATGGGCATCGTAAAAATTTCAGACGCGCTGCATGACGATCTGCGCCTCGCCAGCCTGACCATGACGCGTTCGATCAACGCGCAGGCCGAGTACTGGATCAAGATTGGCATGCTGGCGGAGTTCCATCCGGAACTGACCTACCCGCAGTTGGTAAAAAAAATGATGAAAGATAACGCGCTGACGCTGAAGGAGATTGTCGGGTGAAACAGATTGTGATTAAAACGCCGGAAGAGATTGCCAAAATGCGCCATTCCGGCGCCCTGCTGGCGAAAGTGTTTGCTATGCTCGATGAGGTCATCGTCGAAGGCATCTCCACCATGGAGATCAACGACCGCGCCGAGGCGTTTATCGTCGAAGAGCTGAAGTCGCGCCCGGCCAGCAAGGGGCAGTATGATTTCCCCTATGTGCTCAACACCTCAATCGACGACGTGGTGTGCCACGGGGTGCCGTCGGCCAGCAAAATCCTGCGTTCCGGCATGATCGTCAACGTGGACATCACGCTGGAAAACGGCGGCTATATCGCCGACTCCAGCAAGATGTACTGCGTCGGCCAGGTGACGCCGCTGGCCAAACGGCTGGTGAACAACGTCTATGAATCGATGTGGCAAGGCATTCGCGCGGTAAAACCGGGCGCTACCCTGGGGGATATCGGCCATGCCGTCCAGCGGCACGCCGAGCAGGCCGGCTACAGCATCGTGCGGGAATATTGCGGCCACGGCATCGGCCGCGATATGCATGAAGAGCCGGCGGTGCTGCACTACGGCCAACCCGGCAGCGGTCTGGTGCTGCAGGAAGGCATGGTGTTCACCATCGAGCCGATGATCAACCAGGGCGACCGCCGCATCAAGCAGAAGAAAGACGGCTGGACGGTGGTGACGCGCGACAAAAAACTGTCGGCGCAGTGGGAGCACACCGTGGCGGTCACCGCCGACGGTGTGGAGATCCTGACGCTGCGCGACGAAGAGCGCCGAGCCGGCTACGCCGAGCGTTACTAAACCCGTAAGCCATTGGCCTGGCAAGCCGATAGCTTAATAAGTTATTTAATTGATAACCTCTTAGCTTATATGCGGCACTCCGGCGCCGCGGTTAAAGCGACGGGGATGACAGGGAGACAGACAGCATGCAGTCAGGCAATCAGGCGTTTATCAATCAGCTCAAGGACATCGTCGGCGGCCCGCAGCTGTTGACCGGCGATCGCAACACCGAGCGGTATCGCAAGGGGTTCCGCTCCGGCGAAGGCCAGGCGCTGGCGGTGGTATTCCCAACCAACCTGCTGCAGCTGTGGCGCATTTTGCAGGCCTGCGTGGCCGCCGACAAAATCGTCATCATGCAGGCCGCCAATACCGGCCTGACCGAAGGATCGACCCCCAGCGGCAACGACTATGATCGCGACATCGTCATCGTCAGCACCCTGCGCCTCGACCATATTCAGGTGCTGGACAACGGCAAGCAGGTGGTCGGCTTCCCCGGCAGCACCCTGCACCACCTCGAGAAATTGCTCAAACCCTACGGCCGCGAACCGCATTCGGTGATCGGTTCCTCCTGTATCGGCGCCTCGGTGATCGGCGGCGTGTGCAACAACTCCGGCGGCTCGCTGGTGAAACGCGGCCCGGCCTATACCGAAATGGCGCTGTACGCCCAGCTAGGGGAAGACGGCCAGCTGCGCCTGGTGAATCATTTGGGCATCCGCCTCGGCGACACGCCGGAAGAGATCCTCACCCGGCTGGAAAAAGGCGATTACCGTCCAGAGGACGTCGAATACGGCGAGCTGCGCGCCTCGGATAACGAGTACGCCAGCCGGGTGCGCGACGTCGATGCCGATACCCCTTCCCGCTTTAACGCCGACAAACGCCGCCTGTTCGAGGCTTCCGGCTGCGCCGGCAAGCTGGCGGTGTTCGCGGTGCGGCTCGACACCTTCGAGAAAGAAGGCAAAGAGCAGGTATTCTATATCGGCACCAACGACACCGCGGTGCTGACCGAGCTGCGCCGCCACATGCTGAGCCAGTTCGACAATCTGCCGGTGGCCGGTGAGTACATGCACCGCGATATCTTCGACATCGCCGAGGTCTACGGCAAAGACACCTTCATGATGATCGACAAGCTCGGCACCGATCAGATGCCGCGCTTCTTCACCCTGAAAGGCCGCATGGACGCCAGCCTCAACAAGCTGCCGCTGCTGCCGCACAACCTGACCGACCGGCTGATGCAGGGCCTGAGCCATCTGGCGCCGAGCCACCTGCCGAAGCGCATGAAGGACTACCGCGAACGTTTCGAACATCACCTGCTGCTGAAGATGGCCGGCCCCGGCGTAGACGAAGCGCAGCGCTACCTGACCGAGTACTTCGCCCAGGCCGAAGGCGCTTTCTTCGCCTGCACGCCTGACGAAGGCAAAAAGGCCTTCCTGCACCGCTTCGCCGCCGCCGGCGCCGCCGTGCGCTACCATGCGGTGCACGCCGACAAGGTGGAGGATATTCTGGCGCTGGATATCGCCCTGCGCCGCAACGACACCGACTGGTTTGAAACGCTGCCGCCGGAAATCGACAGCCAGCTGGTGCATAAGCTGTATTACGGCCACTTTATGTGCCACGTCTTCCATCAGGACTACGTGGTGAAAAAAGGCGTCGACAGCCACGCGCTGAAGGAAAAGATGCTCGAGATCCTCAACCGGCGCGGCGCCGAATACCCGGCGGAGCATAACGTCGGCCACCTGTACCACGCCAAGGCGGATTTGCAGGCGTTCTACCGCGCCGCCGATCCGACCAACAGCTTCAACCCCGGCATCGGCAAAACCAGTAAACGCAAAGGCTGGGCCGAAGGCCCCCGCTAAGACCGCCCGATTGGCCCGCCGCCGCACCCGGCGCGGGCCTACTCTCCCCTGCCTGCCTCATCGTGATCTTTCTGCGCCCTTAAAGATGCATTTTTATTGCAACTTATAAATTTCCCGATTACCATTCATCGCAAATGAGAATCAATTACAAAACTGTCATGACGGATACATGGCATCCGCCGTGGCAATCACCGCGAAGTTGTTAATGAGAAGGAACCTACCATGAGTCAGACCCTCGATTCCGCCCAGCTGTTAGCCGCGCTCGATAAAGTGATGGTGATCTCCACCACCGATCTGCAGGGCACCATCACCTACGTCAACGATCTGTTTTGCCAACTGACCGGCTTTTCCCGGGAAGAGCTGGTGGGCCAGCCCCACAGCATCGTGCGCCACCCTTCCGTGCCGAAAGCGGTTTACAAAGCGATGTGGGACACCATCAAGGCGGGCGGCATCTGGACCGGCATCATTCCGAACGTCGGCAAAGGCGGCGTGCTGTACGTGGTCGACACCACAGTGCAACCGCTGTATGACGCCCAGGGCAATATCGCGGCCTATATCAGCATCCGCCGCGTGATCAACGATCTGATGACCGACTTCGAATCGGTGGAATTCGCCAAAGAACAGTTCGACAACCACTACGACAATTAACCGCCATGGCCGACCTTATCGAACGCATCCTGATTGGTTACGGTTCGGAGTCGGGCAACGCCCGGGCGCTGGCGATGCGCCTGGGCGAGCAAAGCAGCCTGCAACCCTACCGCCCCGTCGTGAAAGAACTCAACGCCATCCAGCCCGCCGATGTGGGCGAGCATGACGCCCTACTGATCGTCTCGAGCTCATTTGGCGACGGCGAACCGCCCGCCAACGCCGAACGTTTTTCCGACGCGCTGGCGCAATGGCCTGACCGCCACCGGTTGCGCTACGCCATCTTCGGCCTCGGCGACACCGCGTACCCGCATTTCTGCGGCTTCACGCAGGCGCTGGATGCACGCCTGACGCAATACGGCGCCCACGCCATCGTCAATCGCGTCGACGCAGACGTTAACTTCGAACCGTTCTTCGCAACCTGGCTGACGACGCTGGATAAGGTGCTGGCCGGCGATGCCCAGGCCGGCCGCGATTTACATCTGCGCGTAACCGCCTACGGTGAAGACCATGCGTTCAGCGCCGCCCTCCTCGAACGGCGGCCGCTCAGCGCACGCACGCCACAGGCCTGGCACCTGCGGCTGAATATCGCCGGCAGCGGCATCGTTTACCGGGCGGGAGATACCGTCTATCTGTTGCCGGAGAACGACGAAGGATTATTGACCCGGCTGGCTGACTGGCTCGGCAGGCCGGAGGCCGTCGACACGCTGCGGCGTCGGGAGCTGCGCCAGCTCAGCAAAACGACGCTGCGCGAACTGGCGCAGTTGGCCGACAGCGAAGAACTCAAAGGCTTGCTCAAGATCCGCCAGCGCAAAGCCCTGGAGAGCTATCTGTACGGCGCCGATCTGCTGGACGTGCTGCACGATTTTTGCCCGCCGCACGCGGTCACTCTGGAGAACCTGCTGACGCTGCTGCCCGTTTGCCTGCCGCGCGCCTACTCCATCGCTTCGGCAAGGCGGGAAGAGAGCCTCGATCTGTGCGTGCGCGACGTGCATTATGAACGCGGCGGCCGCACCCGGCGCGGCACGGCGACCGGCTGGCTGCTCAGCCAACCCGGCCCTTTCCGCCTCTTCTGCCGCGCCAACCCCGGCTTTTACCTGCCGCGCGATACCACCGTACCGGTGCTGCTTATCGGCACCGGTACCGGCATCGCACCGTTGATTGGCTTACTGCGCGAAATGGCCGCCCAGGGCGAACGGCGTGAAACCGTGCTGATCTTCGGTGAGAAAAGGCGCGATGAAGACTTCCTGTATGGCGAGGAGTTGGTCACGCTGAACGCGGCGGGCGTACTCACGCGGCTCATCACGGCATTCTCACGCGACACCGCCGACAAGTATTACGTGCAACACGCCATCGACGATCACGCCGATGCCATCAGCGGCCTGCTGCGGCGGGGGGCGCATGTCTACCTATGCGGCAATCGCCAGTATCTGGAACATGCCGTGGCGACGGCGCTGGAGCAAGCCCACGGGGCGGAAAACCTGTGGCAGACGCTGATTGAGCAGCAGCGTCTGCATCTGGAGCTCTATTGAGACAGGGCGGCGTTCACCGCTCCGCGCGCAGCAGCAAGGACACGATGAACGCGCCCCCCAGCCCCGCCGTAATGATGCCGATGGGCAGCTCCTGATTGGGGATCAGGCTGCGGCTGAGCATGTCACCGCCGGTCAGCAGCATCGCCCCCAGCATGCCGCACATCGGCACGGACAATCGGTGGCGCACGCCCACCAGGCGCCGGGCCAGATAAGGCACCATCAGCCCGACAAAGCCGATCACGCCCGTCAGCGAAACGAGAAACGCCGTGGACAGTGCGCAGCATAGAAAGGTCTCGGTGCGCAGCCGCGCCACGTTGACCCCCATCGAATGGGCGGTTTGCTCGCCCGCCAGCAGCGCGTCCAGCGCCCGCCAACGCAGCGCCGTAAACCCGGCCAGCAGCACGAAACTCGCCAGCGGAATGAACAGATTATCCCAACGCGCCAGCCCCAGCCCACCGAGCGACCAGAACAACACCGAACCGGCCGCCCGCTGATCGCCGGAAAACACCAGGTAGCTGGTCAGCGCGCTAAACAAAAATGAGACCGCCAGGCCACAGACGATCAGCTGCTCGGCGCGCCTGACCCGGCTGACGCGAAACAGGATCATCACCGCCATCGCGGACAGAATGCCGCCGACGAAAGCGGACAGCGGCAACGTCAGTACGCCCAACGCATCACCGAAGCGCGTGATGACCAGCACTGCGCCGGCGGAGGCACCGGAAGAGAGCCCAAACAAAAAAGGATCGGCCAACTCATTGCGGGTGGTGGTCTGCAGCAGCGCGCCGGTCATCGCCAGTCCGGCGCCGGTTAACGCCGCCAACAAAGCCCTGGGCACCCGCAGCTGCACGACGATGGTGTCCAGCATGCCGGAAAGCGGCGCCGAACCGAGCCCTAACGCCGCAAACGCCTGCCGCCATGACAGCGCGACGCTCCCCAGCTGCAGGCTCCAGATCATTAGCCCGCACAATACCGACAGCGCCAGCGGTGCGAGCAGCATAAAGCGCCGAGTCGGCGAGTTCATTCAGCCTCCGGCGCGTACAGCGCCCGCGCCAGCTTTTCCACTGCGCCGATGTTGGCCGGCCCCGGCGTCAGCTCCGCATACTGCAGTTTCAGATAGCGGTGGTGCCGTACGGCAGGCGTCAATTTCATCAACGGGTGAGACTCGAGGAAGCGCCGCAGCGCATCGGCGCCCGAGCCGGTCTGGTAATCAAGCAGAATAATGAAGTCGGGCTCGGCCGCCGCTACCGCCTCCCAGGACGCCGTCGTCCAGCTCGCCGACAAACCGTCCATCACGTTGCGGCCGCCCGCCGCTTCGATGATCGCCGTCGGCATAGCGTATTTGCCGCTGGTGAAAGGCTTCTCCTCCCCCGAGTCATAGACGAACACCTTGAGCGGCGGCTGGCCCGCCGGCCTGGCGGGAAGCGCAGCCAACCGGCGCTGCCAGCCCTCAACCAGCGCGGTGGCCTCTTGCTGCTTGCCGAAAATCTTGCCGAGCTTCAGCTCATCGTCATACAGCAGGTTCATATCGGCCTTCTGCGGCCGCCCGCCGGCCTGTACGCAGCTCTCGCTCAGCACCAGCGTTTTGATGCCGAACGGGGCGAGCTTCTCCGGCGTGACATCGCCGCCAATCTTCATGCCGTAATTCCAGCCGGCGAAAAAGAAATCCGGCTGTGCCGCCAGCAGCGTTTCCAAAGCGGGATATTTCGGCGCCAGCTCGGGAATGGTGCCCATCGCGGCCTTGAAGTCGGGCGTCAGTTTGTACCAGCCGGTGATGCCGGTCAGCCCGACAATGCGATCCTGCAGATGCAGTGCAAAGGCCATCTCGGCCATGTTGATGTCGTTGATGACGGCGCGCTGCGGCGCCTGGTTGAAGGTGACCGGCACACCGCAGCTTTCTACGGTGACGGGAAATTGTTCAGCCGCCGCCGACCTGGCGGCCAACAGCAGCAGCAGGATGAATACGCGTGCGTTCATGTTTCTCTCTGGTTTATCAAGCGCAATGGGGAACGTCAAAAATGCGCAGCGTTTTCCCGCTGACGGGATGTGCCACCTTGAAACTGTTCATGCCGAACACCGGCAGAATCACCGGGGTCTGCAACACCGCCTCGGGCGTACCACAGGCCACCTGACGGCTTTCGTTGAGCACCAGGATCCGATCGGCAAACGCCTCTGCCACGGGCAGATCGTGCAAGACCGCAATCACGGCGATGTCTTTATTTTTCACTAACGACAGCAGCGCCGAGCGCCCGGGCGGATCGAGGTGATTGGTCGGTTCATCCAGCAACAACAGATCGGGAGACTGCGCCAACGCCCTAGCCAGCGCGGCACGCTGGCGCTGGCCGCCCGAGAGCCGCCCCAACGGGTGGTGCCTGAGCGGCACCAACCCGGTTTCCCCGATGGCTTCGTCAACGATGCGCTTTCCCGTCGCAGAACATGCGCCATGCGGCAAACGGCCCAACGCCACGTAGTCCTCAACCGACAGCCGCAAATCCGGCGAATCGTTTTGCGCCAGAAAGGCGATGCTTCTGGCGCGCTCCGCCGCCGGCCACGCGGACAAGGCGCGCCCTCGCCAGTAAATGCCGCCGCTGTCCGGCCGCGTTTCACCGATCAGGGCACGCAACAGGCTGGACTTGCCGCTGCCGTTAGGGCCGATCACCGCCAGCTTCTCACCGGCGCGCAGCGCGAAATGGATGTTGTCGAGTATCAATGCCCCGCCGTGGCCGGTCAGGCTAATCCCATCAACGTGGAGGATGTCGTGAACTGAATTCATTATGCGCAAATTGTTATATTATAACATATCAATATTTTTACCACGATTACGCGCCTTCTGCAAAAGCGAATCGCAGCGTCTTTCGTCGCACGCATTGCGTGAACCGAGGCAAGAGCAAGCCGCGCCCTCTGCGTCAAAACTGCGCGGCCAAAGCAACATAGCATACCTCCCAATAAATGATAATGATTTTCATTATCATTTAAATCACTGCGATTTCCGATTGCACGCCCCGCTGAACTTAGTTATGTTTGAGCGATTAGTTTCATTCCCGGTTTTCAGGAACTCACATGGCCTACCTGGCGCACAGCACAGATCCGACAAACGCGACCGTTCCGGCCGCCGTTTTGCTGTGTGCTTCTTCCGCTCCACCCGCCGTTTCCTCTGTCGTTTCAGCGGTTGCCGCTTACCCGCCACGCATTGTGGTCGTGCGCTAAGCCAAACCGACTTTTTACCTCCGGCTTATTGATCTGTTGCGTTCAGGCGTAGACCGCCGCGCGCGCCGGAGCCTGTAATTTTCACGACAGGTGAAATTGACATGCGATTACCTTCTCTCTGGGCCAATGCCGGCCTGGCTACGCTGTTCGTCCTGCTTTGGAGCAGCGGCGCGATTTTCTCCCGTTGGGGGCTGGAGCACGCCTCCGCCTTCGCTTTTCTGTTCTTCCGCTGCGCCATCGCGCTGGCGGTGCTGTTGGCCATCGGCCTGTGGCAGCGCCAGTGCCTGCCCGCCCCCGGCACCCGCCGGCGCGTCGCGCTGATTGGCGTGCTGATGATCGGCAGCTATCAAATCTGCTATCTGCTGGCGTTGGAACAGGGTATTACGCCCGGCGTGCTGGCCACGTTGCTTGGCGTACAGCCGATCCTCACCCAGTTCATCACCGAACGGCGCTGCACCGGGCTGCGGGCGCTCGGCCTGGCGCTGGCGATGGCCGGGCTGACGCTGGTGGTGTACCAAAGCCTGATGGTGGCCCACTTCTCGCTGAGCGGCATGCTGTTCGCCTTTATCGCGCTGGGCTGCATGACCGCCGGCACCCTGCTGCAAAAAGGCATGACGCAGCCGCCGCTGGCGGTCTTGCCGCTGCAGTATGCCGTCGGGTTGCTGATGTGTACGCTGGCGCTGCCGTTTGAGCCGCTGCGGGTCGAGTGGCGGCCAGAGTTCGTGCTGCCGCTGCTGTGGATGGCGGTGGTGATCTCGGTGCTGGCAACCTTCTTGCTGTATCGCCTGATCCAGCGCGGCAACCTGGTGCAGGTCACCAGCCTGTTCTATCTGATCCCGGCGGTCACCGCCCTGCTGGACTACCTGCTGCTCGGCCACGCGCTGGCGGCGCTGAGCCTGCTGGGCATGGCGGGCATCGTGCTCGGCGTGATGCTGGTTTTCCGCCGCGCATAAAAGCAAAAGCCCCCGCGCCGTTCCACCGGCGCGGGGGCGACAACAACAGCCGTTAACTCAGAATAACCAGGAACCGTACCCCCACAGCAGCACCGTCACCCCAAGCAGCAGCTCGAGCAACAGAATGCCGATGGCGAAGGTCGAGCTGGAGAAGATGAACCCTTCCTTACTGTCGATATTCAGGAAGTGCGGGATCCCCAGATTCAGCAGATAGCCCGAATAGCACAGGCCGATAATGCCGACAAACAGACACAGCCAGACGACCGGATAGAGCGCCACAATCCCGCTGAGGAACATCGGGGTCGCCACGTAGCCGGCGAACACCATGCAGCGGTGCAGGCTGGGGCGCGATTCATAGCGCCGCGCCATCCAGTGAATGACTTTCCCCATGGCCGCTACGCCCGCCAGCATCAGCAGGTAAAACGCCACGGCGGTATAAAGCGCGGTAAACATGTCGAGCCTGATGGCATGTCCCTCGCCGGAGAGCCAGCCCAGCTGGGTGGTGCCGATAAAAGCGCAGACCACCGGGATTGCTGCCAAGAGCAACACGTGATGGGTGTATAGGTGCGAGACGCTTTCATTCTCGTTTTTGATCTGTTCGAACTCGGCGCTGGGATGCGCCAGAAGTCCCCAAACATGACTGACCATGAGACACCTCCTATCTCGCCGTAGGCCGCGATCGGCGAACGAATTTCACACCTCCGACGGACTGCTACCCGTGCGAGGATTGCGGCCACGGGGCTCTCTCCCCTGTACTCATTATAGTCTTTCGGCGAAAAAACGTGCGGAAAGCGCAACGCTGCGGCGCTTTGTCTTATACTCCCACCATAAAAACCAGGCTGCGAGGAAGGTCATGTCATCCGTTATCACCACCCGCCAGGCGGGGATCGTCGACGTCGACGCCGGGCGCAACGTCACCGTTGTCGAGCCCTGCAATCTGTACGGCTGCCGGCTCGGCGACGATGTCTTCGTCGGCCCGTTCGTGGAGATCCAGCGCCACGTCAGCATCGGCGCACGCAGTAAAATTCAGTCGCACAGCTTTATCTGCGAATACGTTACCCTCGGCGAAGCGTGCTTTGTCGGCCACGGCGTCACCTTCGCCAACGATCTGTTCAAAGACGGCGCGCCCAATGCAGATCCAGCCAGCTGGGGGCGCACGCGCGTCGGCGATCGGGTGTCCATCGGCTCCGGCGCCACCATCCTGGCGGTGGAGATCTGCAGCGACGCGGTGATCGGCGCCGGGGCGGTCGTGACCCGCAACATCACCCGCAAGGGGATTTATGCCGGCAACCCGGCGCGCCTGCTGCGAGAGCTACCGTAATGACCGCGGCCATCCGCATTGCGGCCATTGAGGCGCTGCCCGATGATTACCTGACGCGCGGCGATTTCGGCTTTACCATCCGCTGTTACGCCCTGCCGCAGTTCGACACCCCGGTCGACAGCTGGCCAACCCGCCCGGTGGCGCCGTTTCGCAAGCAGTATCCCCTGGCGCCGTTCGCCAACGAAGACAGCGCGACTTTCCTGGCATATCGCCAGGACCAAGCCGTTGGCCACATCACGCTGAGCAAAAACTGGAACGGTTACACCCTGATCGACGAGATCGCGGTCAGCGCTCACGCGCGCCGTCAGGGCATCGCCGGGGCGCTGCTGGACTGCGCCAAACAGTGGGCGCGACAGCAGGAAACCTCGGGTATGATGCTCGAAACGCAGAACAACAATCTGGCCGCCTGTCGCTGCTACCAGCATTACGGGTTTATTCTCGGCGGCATCGACCGTTTGCTGTACCGCGCCGAGCCGGAGATCGCCGATCACGAAATCGCGCTGTTCTGGTATTTGCCGTTCAATAGCGAAATCGGTTACTGATTTATCGGCCGCCATTGAGGCTATGTTTACTTTTTAACCCCTACCATCGGATGAGAACTGTTATCACTGACTCTGATAAGCCAGCGACACCCAGGGAGGGCCGTATGAACCAGAACAAGGTTGTTTTACTGATGTTAGCTATCGCCATGAGCGGATGTGCCGAGCGCCCCACCGCCGTCTCCCCCGCAACGCCGCCGACCGACGTCACCGTTTCGCCGCCGGCTGTGCAACCGCAGATGGACGCCAGCACCCGCAGCAAGCTGCATGAGATCCTCGCGCTGCGCGCCGGTTGGCCCGCCGCGCAGCCGCATGGCCGCACCGTCGATTTGATTTCACGCGAGTTTCTCGGCACGCCCTATCTCGCCAACCGCCTGATCGGTTCGCAGAGCACGCCCGAGCAGCTGGTGATCGACTTCCGCGGGCTGGATTGCTTCACCTACATCGATTATGTGGAAGCGCTCAGCACCGCCCGCAGCGAGGGCGAGTTCGTACAGCGCCTGGTAGACATTCGCTACGTCGACGGCAAAATCGCCTTTCCGCAGCGCAAACACTTCTTCACCGATTGGGCGCAGCGGCCGAAAAAAGTGGCTGAAGACATCACCGCGCGGCTCAGCCCGCACGCCGTCACCCTCGTGAAAACCCTCAACCGCAAAGCGGATGGCGGCAGCTACCTGCCCGGCTTGCCCGACGTACAACGCAGCGTGACCTATATCCCCAGCGACCGTATCGACGACAAGGTGCTGGCCCAGCTGCGCACCGGCGATTACATCGGCATTTACACCAACCTGGACGGGCTGGACGTGACTCACACCGGCATCTTCGTGATGACCGACAACGGCCCGGTGCTGCGCAACGCCTCATCGCGCAAGGCCAACATGCGGGTGGTCGATTCGCCCTTTATGGATTACGTGATGGCCACGCCGGGCATCGTGGTGCTGCGTTCGCTCAGCCGATAATCCCCCGCCGCATAACGGCTATAAGCTATAGCCGTTTATGCTGAGCGAGCGTTTGACTTCATCGGCGGTTCAAGCTTAGCTGTAAGAACAAAAACCAACTGATTTTATTGTTCTTTTCAGGGAGACTTCGATGACCTTACGCTGGCGTATCACCCCTCTGGCGGCGGCCTTCGCCGCCGTTTTGGCGCTTCAGGGCTGCGATCAAAAAACCGATCGGAACCATATCAAGGTCGGCGTCATCAACGGCGCGGAACAGGACGTGGCGGAAGTCGCCAGGCAAGTGGCGAAAGAGAAATACGGGCTGGACGTCGAGCTGGTCGGCTTCAGCGGTTCGCTGCTGCCGAACGACGCCACCGACAAGGGCGAACTGGACGCCAACGTGTTCCAGCACCGCCCGTTCCTCGAACAGCAAAACAAAGATCACGGCTATAAGCTGGTGGCGGTCGGCAATACCTTTGTCTTCCCGATGGCCGGCTACTCCAAAAAGATAAAATCGCTCAAAGAGCTGCCGGACGGCGCGGTGATCGCCATCCCGCTCGATCCGACCAACCTGGGGCGCGCCCTGCTGCTGCTGGAAAAAACCGGATTGATTACGCTGAAACAAGGCAAGGGGTTGTTGCCCACCGCCCTGGACATCAGCGCCAACCCGCACCGTTACCAAATCATGGAGCTGGAAGGCGCGCAGCTGCCGCACGTGCTGGACGATCCAAAGGTCACCGTCGCCGTCATCAGCACCACCTACATCAACCAGACCGGCCTGTCGCCGACCAAAGACGGCATCTTCATCGAGGATAAAGACTCGCCGTACACCAACATCATCGTCACCCGCGAAGACAACAAGGACGCGCCGAACGTGCAGAACTTCATCAAAGCCTATGAGTCTGACGAAGTGGCCAAGGCCGCCGAGAAAATCTTCAACGGCGGCGCGGTGAAAGGCTGGTAATTCCAGGCACAGCGCCACAGGGGCTCTCCCCAAAGAGCCCCTGCCACATCATCATCGCCTTTTCTTATCTCACCATAAGAAAACCCGATTTACCCCGGCGGCGAGCGGCGCGCATAATGGCGTTTATCCGCTGATTTCCAAGGTAAACAGGCATTACCATGACGCTCTCCGCTCCCGTACTCAGCCTCCTCGATGCCACGCCGGACGATATGGCCGCCGTGCTGCAAATTTACACTCACCACGTGCTGTACGGTGCCGCCTCGTTTGAAGAACAGCCGCCGCCCCTGGCGGAAATGCAGCTGCGGCTGAGCAAGGTGCAAGAAGCCGGGCTGCCCTGGCTGGTGGCGAAAAGCGAAGGCCATATTGTGGGCTACTGCTACGCCACGCCGTATCGGCCCCGGCCGGCCTATCGTTTTACCGTGGAAGACTCGGTGTATATCGCCGAGGGGCAACAGGGTAAAGGCGTCGGCAAGGCGCTGCTGAGCAAGCTTATCGCCCGCTGCGAGCAAGGCCCCTGGCGCCAGATGCTGGCGATCGTCGGCGATTCCGCCGCCAACCGCGGTTCGCTGGCGCTGCACCAGTCGCTCGGCTTTACCAGCGTCGGGACGTTAAAGGCCGTGGGGTTCAAACTGGGGGAATGGCGCGACACCCACCTCATGCAGCGCGCGCTGGGCGCGGGCGACAGTCAGCATCCTTGAATACATGGCGACGCACGATAGGAAGTTAGCGTCTATAGTGAAGAGTGATTTCATTAAGTTAGCGCCAATCGTGCGCCACATTTAACCGGTAAGGGAGAAGTAAATGAAAATTATTCTGTGGATTGTCGCCATCATCTTCATCGTGGGTTTGTTGACGATTACCGGCGTTCTCAAACTGATTTTTTAAAGCGTCAGCTCCGTCCCGCCCCTTGCGGGGCGAGACTTTTCATCATGCCTTGAAACGCGCGCGCACCGCGCCCAGCGCCGACACCACCGCCAGCACCACGCCGCCGGCAATCGCGCCGAACACCACGTTCAGCAGAGCTGGAATGACACCCTGCAAAATATGCCCCAACGTCGGCACCACCGTAGCGTAGGAAGCCCAGTCCTCAAACAGATGGTGCACCGGCGGCAGACCGTGGGTCAGGATGCCGCCGCCGACCATAAACATGGCGACTGTGCCGACGATCGACAGCGTTTTCATCAAATAAGGCGCGGCGCGCACGATGCCGCCGCCGACGGCGCGCGCCAACGCGCTGCCCTTGCGGCTCAGGTACAGCCCCAAATCATCCAGCTTGACGATACCGGCGACGATGCCGTAAACCCCCAGCGTCATCACCAGCGCGATGCCGCACAGCACGATCACCTGCTGACTGAAAGTGGCGCCGGCGACGGTGCCCAACGTAATGGCGATAATCTCGGCGGATAACACGAAATCGGTACGCACAGCCCCTTTTATCTTGCGCTTTTCATAGGCCGCCACATCCTCATTGGCGCCCGGTCCGTCTTGCTTATCCTCATGTGCCTGCTTGTCTTGGCTCAGGCTGTGATACACCTTTTCGAACCCTTCGTAGCACAGGTAGGCGCCGCCCACCATCAGCAGCGGCGTGATCGCCCAGGGCGCGAAAGCGCTGATCAGCAGCGCCAGCGGCACCAGGATCGCCTTGTTGATCAGCGAACCTTTGGCGACGCTCCACACCACCGGCAGTTCGCGGTCAGCTTTAACGCCAGTGACCTGCTGCGCGTTGAGCGCCAGATCGTCCCCCAGCACCCCAGCGGTTTTTTTTGCCGCCATCTTGGTCATCAAAGAGACATCGTCCAGCAACGAGGCGATGTCGTCGATAAGGGTAAGTAAGCTACTTCCTGCCAAAATGATTCATCCTTTTCATGTTCACGGGCCATTCTATATTTAGCATAGCGGTAAACCACCGCGAGCGGATATGGGATAAACGCCACTTTCTCCATCACCTCAGATCGCCCGCCGGCACATTGAGCTGCCAGGAAAGCCCAAAGCGATCGTTGAGCCAGCCGAAACGCGCGCTGAAGCCGTAGTCGTCGAGCGGCATCAGCACCTTACCGCCCTCCGCCAGGCGGTGGAACGCCCTCTCCAACGCTTCTTCGTTAGGCAGGTTGATGAACAGCGACACCGCCGGGGTAAAGCTGAAATCATGGCTGATCGGGCTGTCGATAAACACCAGGTTCTGCCGATCGAAATCGATGGTGGCATGCTTGATTAACCGCTGGCCGTCCGGCGTCGGGTCGTAATGCTGCACCTGCATGAGCCGAAAACGCTCAAACACCTGGCTGTAGAGGTCGATCGCCTGCTGCGCCTCCCCCTGGAACATGACAAAGGTCGAAACCTGACTCATAACATCCTCTTCGGTAATCGTTGTGGTATTAATGGAGGATAGCGGATTACCCTTGAAGCGGCGAAAGGAGCAACCATGAGCATCATTCATCGCCTGGCGCAGCCGGACGATCTCAACGGCCTGTTGGCTCTGTATCGCGAGCTGCGCCCACAGGATGCGCCGCTGCGCAGCGACGACGCGCGCCGTGCCCTGCAGCGCCTGCTGGACGATCCGGCGATCCGTCTGGTGGTAGCGGCGCAAGAGGAACAGCCGATCGCCACCTGCATGCTGGCGCTGATCCCGGGGCTGGCGCATCAGGCGCAGCCGTTCGGCGTCATCGAACACGTGGTGACGGCGGAGCCCTATCGCGGCCACGGCGTGGCGCTCGCGATGATCGAATACGCGCTGCAGCTGGCCTGGCGCAAGGGCTGTTACAAGGTGATGCTGCTGTCGGGGCAGCAACGCACCGGCGCGCACCAGCTTTATCTCAAGGCGGGTTTCGACGGCGATCGCGAGCGGGGATTTGTCATCAGACGGCCCGAGGGCCGATAGCGGCCTGCCGCAAACGGGCAGGCCGCCAGGCGGGTTATTCGCTGTCGTTCTTCGCCAGACGGGCGTCTTTTTGGCGGCGATAGTCACGGGCGGCGGCCGGGATCGGCGTCACCTTGCCGGTTTCAATCCAGCTGCGCAGACGGTTGGCGTCGGCGAAGTGGGTGTATTTGCCGAAGGCGTCCAGCACCACCAGCGACACCGAGCGGTTACCGATCACCGTGCGCATCGCCAGGCAGTGACCCGCCTGGTTGGTGAAGCCGGTTTTGGTCAGCTGGATGTTCCATTTCGGGTTGTACACCAGGTGGTTGGTGTTGCGGAACGGCAGCGTGTAGTTCGGATCCTTGAAGCTGGCCATGCGTTCGGTGGTGGTGCTGAGCTGGCCGATCAACGGATATTGCTTGGTGGCGATCAGCAGCTTGGTCAGATCGCGCGCCGTCGACACGTTATGAATAGACAGCCCGGTCGGTTCCACATAATGGGTATTGGTCATGCCCAGCGCCCTGGCCTTGGCGTTCATCGCTTTGATGAAGGCGTTGTAGCCCCCCGGATAGTGGTGCGCCAGGCTGGCGGCGGCGCGGTTTTCCGACGACATCAGCGCCAGCAGCAGCATATCCTTACGGCTGATTTCGCTGTTCAGCCGCACCCGTGAATACACCCCTTTCATCTCCGGCGTCTGGCGGATGTCCACCGCCAGCATCTCGTCGAGCGGCAGGTGCGCGTCGAGCGTGACCATGGCGGTCATCAGCTTGGTGATCGAGGCGATCGGCACCACTTCATCCGGGTTGCGCGCATACATCACCTTATGGGTTTGCATATCGACGACCATCGCGCTGCCGGAGGCCAGCTCCGGTTGGGTGGCGTGCAGGGCGGCGGCGTTGTCGCTGGCCAACGCGCGCGGCGCAAAGCCTGCGCCCGCCTGCAAAGCGAGCAGGGTCAGAACCAAAACACGTATTTTCACAGGCATTACTCTGAAATGGGGGCTTGAACTCAGCGAATTATATGTGAGGGTTCAGCGCTTGGCACTGGGATTGTATGGCGGATTTGTGACAAATTCTGTCCGCTGAAAAACGACGCAGCCCGCGGGCGCTCTGGGATGAACGCCCGCGTGGAAAAAGTTACAGCGCCGGCTGCCAGGCCGACTGCGGCAACAGGTACAGCCCCGGCGTTTGCCGCGCCCCGGCGCCGACGATATGGCCGATGCCGGCCGCCATCACCGCTAGCGTCACATCGAAGGCGTTAAGGCTGTCGCCATAGCCGGCGGTCAGGTTAAACATCGAGCCGTTGGCCAGCAAATACACCGTCTTCTCATTAAGTTGGTAAGCGTTCACATAAGGCATCGGCTCGTGGTGCGGCAGGCCTTGCAGGAAGCCGACGTCGATCTCTTCCGCCACGTGGCCGACGTTGAGGATAAACACGCCGTCTTGCGCCTGTTGCAAATGCTGCGCCGAGAGCACGTTTTTCGCGCCGGTTGCGGTGGCGATCACGTCCGCCTGCGCGACGGCGCTCGCCAGATCCACCACCTGCCAACCGTCATAGCGCGCCTGCAGCGCGCGCGCCGGATCGATTTCCGCCACCATCACCTGGCCGCCGTAAGCCCTGGCCGCCGCCGCTGTCCCCTGCCCGACCAGGCCGTAGCCGATCACCAGCACGCGCTTTTCGTGCAGCGTCAAGTGGGTGGTCTGGAAGAAGGTGTGCCAGGCGGTCAGCCCAACCATATGCCGATTGTGCAGCCCCTCTTTCACCGGCAGATCGTCCCAGTTGAAGATCGGGTAGCGCGGCGCCACGCCGTTTAACCGGCTGATGCCCGAGCCGGTGGCCTCCAGCCCGGCGACGATCTGCGGGCCGCTCGGCGATTGGTGCAAACGGGTGGTCAGATCCGCCCCCATTTCGCACAGGTGAGTCGGCTGCCAGGCCAGCGCGCGGTCGAAGGACTCCGACCATTCGCCGGCGTTCATGTCGCGCCAGGCATAGGCCTGCACGCCCCGCCGTTCCAGCCAGGCCACCACGTCGTTCTGCACCGTGGTGGGATTGCAGGTGGTCAGGAAGATCGCCGCGCCCTTATCCAGCAGGCCGGCCACCAGCGGCGCCATTTTCAGATCCAGGTGCATATTGCACGCCAGCCGCACCCCGTGCAGGTCCGGCAACGCCGCCACCGCCGCCCGAGTGCGCGGCATATGGCGCATCGCCCAGTTCAATTCGCTCTCGAAATCCTGATACATCCGTTGCTCCTCTGGTGTGCCCCGCCGCCAGGCGTGGCAAAAAAGTTATCCCGCGCGGCCGAGCCGGCGGATCGCCTGCGGCGACAGGCCAAATACGCGGATAAACGCCCGTCTCATGCGCTCCGGATCGCTGAACCCCACCGAACGGGCGATCGCCTCCAACGGCTCGGCGCTCTCTTCGATGCGCACCCTGGCCGCCTCCACCCGCAGTTGTTCGATCACCTTGGCCGGTGTCTGCCCGGTTTCGGCGCGGAACAGCCGGCCGAACTGGCGCTCGCTCAGGCAGGCGGCGTCGGCCAGATCCGCCACCGACAGCGGCAGGTGCAAGTGCTCGCGCGCGAACGACAGCGCGGCGCGCATGCGATCCGACGACGGGTTCAACGCCAGCAGCAGCGAATACTGCGACTGCCCGCCGGGGCGCCGATGATAGACCACCAGCTGCCGCGCCACGGCCGCCGCCAGGGTGGCGCCAAGGTCGTCTTCTATCAACGCCAGCGCCAGATCGATACCGGCGCTGATGCCGGCCGAGGTCCAGATATCGCCGTCGCGAATGAAAATGCGGTTGCTGTCGACGCGGATGCGCGGATAGCTCTGCTGCAGCCGCGCCGCGTGATACCAGTGGGTGGTGGCGCGCTTGCCGTCCAGCAAACCGCAGGCCGCCAGAATAAACGCGCCGGTGCACACGCTGGCGATGCGCCGCGCCCGCCGGCTGTGGGTGGTCAGAAACGCCACCAGCGCCGGCGACTGCGCCGCCATCACGTTGCCGCTGCCGCCGGCCACCACCAGCGTATCGAAACGCTCGTCGCCGCACGGCTGCGTGGCGATCTCCACCCCGGCCGAGCTGGCGACCATCCCGCCCTGCGGCGAGATCGCCACGCAGCGGTAGGCCGGCGGATCGGTAAACTGGCTGACGTTATCGAACGCCGCCAGCGGGCCGGCAAAGTCCAGCAGGTTGAAACCGGGAAAAACCACAAAACCGATCGTTTTCATGATGGCGCTTTTTGAGGGTTATCTGTCATACCAGCCAAAAACAGGGCGGCTATTATGGCCCAGGTCCAACGATAAAAATGAGGCGAATGTCATGTCTGAACCACTCGTGATTGTATTTCCCATCTATCAAGGCGTCACCCAGCTCGACTTCACCGGCCCGCTGCAGTTTCTGCGCCACATGCCGGGCGCGGAAATCATCGTCGCTTCGGTAGACGGCGCGGATGTCGAATCGGAAGGCTTGCACTTCACCCAGCTGCGCCCGCTGCCGGAGATCGCGCGCTGCGACGTGCTGTGCGTGCCGGGCGGCAGCGGCTGTACCCAGGCGCTGCAGGATAAAGCGTTCATGCAGCAAATCCGGCGGCTGGGCGCCGATGCCCGCTACCTGACCTCGGTGTGCACCGGTTCGCTGATCCTGGCCGCGGCCGGCCTGCTGGCGGGCAAACGCGCCGCCTGCCACTGGTCGATGCGCGACAGCCTGGCGCTGTTCGGCGCCATCCCCAGCGCTGCACGCGTAGAGCGCGACGGCAACGTGATCAGCGGCGGCGGCGTCACCGCCGGCATCGACTTTGCGCTGGCGCTGATCGCCGAACTGCACGGCGAAGACACTGCCCAGACGATCCAGCTTTATCTGGAGTACGCCCCGGCCCCGCCGTTCACGGGCGGCACGCCGGAACTGGCCCCGCCGTACATTTACGCCAAGGTAGAGGCACAAATGGCGGAAAGCCTGGCACGGCGCAGAGCGTTGGTGGCCCAGATCGCCCAAGGCTAGCGATCGGGCGTATACTTGCCCTTATGCGTCAGTCACATAAGGAGTAAGGAATGACCGATTTGGCCCACTACATTACGGACTACGGCTACTGGGCGTTGTTTATCGGCTGCCTGGCTGAGGGAGAAACCATCACGCTGCTGGGCGGCATCGCCGCCCATGAAGGCTTGCTGCACTGGCCGTGGGTGATCGCGGTGGTGGCGCTGGGAGGTACGCTGGGGGATCAGCTGCTGTACTTCGCCGGCCGCCGGTTCGAAGGCCGGGTCATCTCGCGGCTCAAGGGGCAGGAAAAGCGCATCGCGCGCGCCAGAAAGCTGATCGCCCGCCACCCAATGCTGTTCGTTATCGGGGTGCGCTTTATGTACGGTTTCCGCATCATCGGCCCGGTGCTGATCGGCGCCAGCCGCCTGCCGCCGTCGCGCTTCGTGCCGCTCAATATCCTCGGCGCCATTCTGTGGGCGACGATCTTCGTCATGCTCGGCTATTTTGGCGGCCAGGCGATCGAACGCTTCGTTACCGGCTTCGACAAAAAACTCTCCAGCCTGCTGTTTGTCGCGCTGGCGATCGCCGCCATCCTGCTGGTGCGCTTCTGGTGGCGCAAACGCCACGCGGAATAAGCCAGCGCGCCTGGCGTCAGCCTTCCTGCGGTGCCGCGCGCATCAGCTCGACCAGCTCGCGCGCCGCCTTGTCCAGCGGGCGATTCTTCAGCCAGATCAAATGCATCGGCAAGCGCAGCTCGTTCTTGGTGTTTTTGAATTTCAGCCGTACCAGCCGCCCCTGCGCCAGCAGCGGCTCGGCCAGCGACAGCGGGAAATTGCCCCACCCCAGGCCCGCTTCCACCATGTTCAGCGCCATCGGCAGGCTATCGGTGCGCCAGTAGGCCTCCGCCACCTGCGGGCGCAGATCGCCGATCGGCAGATCGCGGCTGGCCACCATGATCTGCCGCACGTTGACCAGATCCTCGAGAAACAGTTCGCCCGCCGCGCCGTCCAGCGCCGGGTGCTGCGGCGAGACCATCGCCACCAGCGATTCCGCGCCGACGGAGTGGAACTGCTCCGCGCTGTTGATGTTCAGCCCGCCGAACGCCAGGCAAACGCCAATGCGCTCCTGGTGCAGCATGTGCAGCACGTCGTCCTGCGGCGCGCTGAGCACTTCGATGTTGAGCAACGGATAACGCTGCGACAGCGTCTTCACCGCCGCCAGCAGGCTGGCGCCGTTAATGTCCGACGCCACGCCGATCGAAAGCCGGCTCTCCAGCCCCTGAGACAGTTCGATAGCGTGCACCTGCAGCTGCTTGAGCTGCCCGGCGATCAGGCGGGCGTGCGGCGCCAAGGCCAACGCCAGCGCGGTCGGCGTCGGTTCACGGTGCGAGCGATCGAACAAGGCGAAACCGAGTTCCGCCTCCATGTTGGCGATGCCCATGCTGACGGCGGACGGTACGCGCCGCAGCGCGCGGGCGGCGGCGGAAAACGAACCGCGATCGAGCACCGCCAGAAACAGTTCGATATTGTCGCTGGAAAAGTTCATCGTTTAACCTGTCAGTAAAACTGACAGCTCCTGACTTTTTCTATCAATGTGATTGACGTTATCTTAGCCGCCGTCGCCGCAGAGGCAACTAAAAACAGATCGGGAGAAAACAATGCAAGGCGTCAAACGCAAACTGGTGTATGTCACCGCTTATGAAATCATCGGCATGGCGATCTCGGCGCTGGGGCTGGCGCTGCTGTCGGGCCATGCGCCGAGCAGCACCGGGCCGCTGGCGGTGGTGATCACCACCATCGCGGTCAGCTGGAACTTTATTTACAACTCTTTATTCGAGTGGTGGGAAAGCCGCCAGCTGTCGCGCACCCGCACGCTCAAGCGCCGCATTTTGCACGCCGTCGGCTTTCAGCTGACGCTGGTGGTGTATCTGATCCCGCTGATCGCCTGGTGGATGGGCATCACGCTGTGGCAGGCGCTGCTGCTGGATATGGCGCTGATCGTCATCATTCCTTGCTACACCTTCCTGTTTAACTGGGCGTTCGACAAGCTGTTCGGCCTGCCGGCTTCGGCTCTGCCGGCCGGTGAATCCGCCTAAAAAGCCCCCGCGTCCGATTCGCCTGCGCACGCTAATTACTGCGCAGGCGCCATCGCTTTATTTTCCGCCCGCCTTCCCCCTCACGCAAAATAACTTCAAAATCCCTTTAATTTGCGCGGTAATTATTATTCTGTGATTTCAATCACTTTTATCGTTCGATATTTCCGTGTTGATAATAAGACTCATCTTACTGAATAATATGCGCTTTTGTTTTCAGTTTAAAAAATACACACAATTGTTCACGCTTTGTACGCAGGTTTTTTTGCCACCTTTATCGGGAAACGGTAGCATGCCACGCCGTTATTTAACGGCGGCTGTATACACAATAAACAGCGGAATGATGCCACGACCTCATTCTCATTACGATTGCTGATGGCAATCGTTTGCCCTGCAGCTCAGGGCGGCGTTCATCATAGACAGGTAAACAGGACGGATAATGCACTCACAAAAAAAGTCGGCGGACGATAAACACGCCGCCAGAAGACGCTGGCTAGACTCTCATGAATCCGGTTATCACAAAAGCATGGGCAACCGGCAAATCCAAATGATCGCCATCGGCGGTTCGATCGGCACCGGCTTGTTCCTCGGTACCGGCGGCCGTCTCGAGTTGGCCGGGCCGGCGCTGGCGCTGGTCTATCTGGTGTGCGGGATCTTCTCTTTCTTCATCCTGCGCGCGCTGGGCGAGCTGGTGCTGCATCGCCCTTCCAGCGGCAGCTTCGTTTCTTACGCCCGCGAATTTCTCGGTGAGAAAGCCTCTTACGTCGCCGGCTGGATGTATTTCCTCAACTGGGCGATGACCGGCATCGTCGACATCACCGCGGTGGCGCTGTACATGCACTACTGGGGCACCTTCGCCGACGTGCCGCAGTGGCTGTTCGCCCTCGGCGCGCTCGGCATCGTCGCCACCATGAACATGATCGGCGTGAAGTGGTTCGCCGAGATGGAGTTCTGGTTCGCGCTGATCAAGGTGGTCGCCATCGCGCTGTTCCTGATTGTCGGCGTCGTCTTCCTCGGCACCGGCACCCCGGTCGCCGGCCACACCACCGGCATGCACCTGATCACCGAAAACGGCGGCATGTTCCCGCACGGCCTGCTGCCGGCGCTGGTACTGGTGCAAGGGGTGATCTTCGCCTTCGCCGGCATCGAGCTGATCGGCACCGCCGCCGGCGAGTGTAAAGATCCGGCCAAAATGATGCCCAAAGCGATCAACAGCGTGATCTGGCGTATCGGCCTGTTCTACGTCGGCTCCGTGGTGCTGTTGGTGCTGCTGCTGCCGTGGAACGCCTACCAGGCCGGCCAAAGCCCGTTCGTCACCTTCTTCAGCAAGCTGGGCGTGCCTTACATCGGCACCATCATGAACATCGTGGTGTTGACCGCCGCGCTGTCCAGCCTCAACTCCGGCCTCTACTCCACCGGCCGCATCCTGCGTTCGCTGGCGATGGGCGGCTCGGCGCCGAAGCTGATGGCCAAAATGAGCAGCCAGCAGGTGCCTTATGCCGGCATCCTGGTCACCTGCGGCATCTACGTGATCGGCGTGGTGCTCAACTACCTGGTGCCTTCGCAGGTATTCGAGATCGTGTTGAACATCGCCTCGCTGGGCATCATCGCCTCATGGGCGTTTATCATCGTCTGCCAGATGCGCCTGCGCAAAGCCGTGCGCGAAGGCCGCGCGCAGCCGGTATCGTTCAAAATGCCGGGCGCGCCGTTCACCTCCTGGCTGACGCTGGCGTTCCTGCTGATCGTGGTGGTGATGATGGCGTTCGACTACCCGAACGGCACCTGGACCATCGCCACCATTCCGGTGCTGGCGGTGCTGCTGACGCTGGGCTGGTTCGGCCTGCGCAAGCGCGCGCAGGAAGTGAAGCGGGAGCAGCAGGCTCACGAAGAGCAGAACCCGCACTGAATCGACAAACCGCCCTCCGGGGCGGTTTTTTTATCCGCTATAAGCGGCCGTAGAACGTCATTCTGGCGCTTTCCGACAGCATCACGTCCGGCTGCGCATTGTAGGCCAGCACCACCAGCATGCGCGTGATGTCGCCTTCGGTCGGCGTCACCCGGTGCATGGCGTTGCGCCCGCGAAACAGCACCAAATCCCCCTCCTCCATCGCCAGCCGTTTGGCCGCCCGCTCGCCGTCCAGCACCTGCGTGACCCCGGCATAGTTCATCTCGCCGCGATCGGCGTCGCGCAGGTTCTCCACGTACTCGAAACGCCCGCCCGCCGCCGGTTTCTGGATCAGCAGCGTGATGGCGAACGACGAGTTGTCGAAGTGCCAGCCCAGCTCCTGGCCGGTGTGGGCGTAATGCAGGTTGATCGACGACAGCCGATCGGCGTAGGGATACAGCTGCGCCTCATCCAGCACCGCGCAGAGGAACGCGCGAAACGCCGGGGCGTCGTACAGCGCACGCAGCGGCGACTGCGGCGGAATATCTTCGTCGGTAATGCAGCCCTTGGACGACACCACCAGCCGGTTGCGCGCGTGATCGGCCGGCAGCGCGTCGTCCTGCGGCCGCAGATACACGTTGTGTTTGCTGGTGGCGTAAAACGCCGCATGGTGCTGTTCGGCACCTTCCAACCGCACCGTCGCCAGCGCGGCGGCGCGCAGAAATCCCGGCAGCACCAGCGCGCCGGCGCGCTCCAGCGTTTGCCGGCAGCGGGCGCGGAATGCGGCGTCGTCGATGGGATGAGCGGACAGATCGATAATATCGGCAAGTTGCGGCATGGCGTTCCCCTCGTGTGCGATAGCCGGATGCCTCTCACTGTAGCGAATGGCGCATTGCCGCCATAACAAAAATACGTTATGGATAAGCTAACCAATTCTTAGCGATAGCCCTGCCCATGCACTCACCGTCCCGCGCGCGCTTGCCCAAGCTGAGCGCCATTCTGGCGTTCGAAACCGCCGCCCGCACCGGCAGCCTGGCCCGCGCGGCGGATACGCTGGCGCTGACCGCCGCCGCCGTCAGCCAGCAGATCCACCAGCTCGAACAGCATCTGGGCATCACGCTGTTCATCCGCGCCAAAAGCGGCGTCACGCTGACCGAACAGGGCGCGGACTACCTGGCCTACGTGCAGGAGGCGTTCGAAACGCTGCGCGTGGCGCAGCAGCACGTCGAGCGCCAGCGCGGCAAACAGACGCTGACGGTGTTCGCCCTGCCGGCGTTGGCCTCCAAGTGGCTGAACCCGGCGCTGGGCGACTGGTTGGCGCAGTGCCCCGACGGCGATCTGCGGCTGCACGCCACCCATGCGGCGGTCGATTTCGCCCGTTCGGCGGCGGACTTCGCCCTGTGCTTCGGCGATCAGGACTATCCGCTGCTGGAAAAGGTGCGGCTGTTTCAGGATCGGGTGCAGCCGGTGTGCAGCCCGGCGCTGCGCGATCGCGGCGACTGGACGCAGTTGCCGCTGATCCACGTCGACTGGGGCAAGGAGAGCCAGTTTCTGCCGGGCTGGCACGAGTGGTTCACCGCCGCCGATCGAATGCCGCCGGCGCGGCGCGGGCTGACCTATAACCTGACCTCGCTGGCCATCGACGCCGCCGTGCAAGGGCGCGGGGTGCTGCTCGGCCAGCGGCGGCTGATCGGTCGTGAACTGGCGGCAGGCCAGTTGGTCACCCTGGCCGAACCGGCGCTGCCGCTCAGCAAACCCTACTACGTGGTTTACCCGCCGCGCACGCTGGAAAAACCCGGCGCAGCGGCGTTTCTGGCCTGGTTGCAAACCCTCGCATCTACAGACCAAGCCTGAACCCCAACGGCGATGTTTGCTGGCGTCAGACACAACCCTGAACGCTTAAGCCTCTCACCTCAGCCTGTTAATTTATCTCTGCCGACCGGGATCGCGAACCGATCCGCCCTTCGGCCACAATGCCATTTCCCTATGCCGCCGCCCCTGCAATCGCCATATTGCATCGGCCTCTTACTGTTCAAAATGAGGGTTACTCCATGATTTCATTAAATGATTACGCCAACCTACGCAGCTATGCCGGTAGCGAAACCGCGGTGATGCTCGAAAACCGCTACCATCACGGCGTATTTACCCGAGACGATGCAGATACCACCAGCCAGGACAACGGCGTCACCCTGCTCGTCGACGCGCAAAACCGCCGCTGGAAGCGCATCATCAATGACGGCGATTACAGCATCGATTGGTGGCACCTGCCGGGCGATGAACTGGATTACTCGCTGACCATTACCCGCGCGTGCAACTTCTTGCAGGTCAAAGGCGAAGAGTGGTGGCAATTGCCTATCCCTACGACCCCTGCGGGGATTACCCTGGTTGGCCCCGGCGGCGTTCGCCCTTGTAAAACCACCGCCAACCTGAAGCTGTGGAAAAACGCCGTCGATTTTAAGGGCACCATTCTGGACTTCAGCGGCGCCGCCAACATCGAGTGCGTACGCGTGCAATATTCGCTGGGAGCGCCGGCGATTTATAACCTGCGCATCGTGGGTGCCCCTGGCGCGGCGGCCAATCTGCGCGGCCTGTGTGTCTACAGCGATGCCTCAAACATGCACGGCCTGCCGGCCTGCCAACTGCTGGTGCAAAACGTCTGGCTGACCAACCTGTATAAAGGCATCGTCTTCGGCAATAACGCCTATATCCAGAGCTGGCACAGCATCATGGTGCGGGGCTGCTTCTGGCCGATCTGGTCTGAAACTACCGCCAACGCCGGCGAAAAAATCGTCTTCTACAAATGCCTGTTCGGCGACAGCCGAAACTATTATCAGGGAGTGCATAACCTGGCCTTCCGCGATTGTTCGTTCGACTACAGCGGCTTTAACAATGAAACCGAACAGTTGGCCAATACCGACTATGGTTTGTTCGACCTTAAGGGCGGCACGCTGGACTTTAAAAATTGCCACTTCGAATGGGGTAACGCCAACTGCCGCAACTACCGGCCGGTCTTTACCAGCAACAACGGTGGTACGGTAAAAATTAAAGACAGCCAATGGCACAGCGTGATGACCAACAACACCGATGCCGGCAGCAGTGTGCCCTACCAATACGTCGAGTATTTCTTCTTCGATAAGTCCAGCGAGCTAAGCGGAAAATGTTATATCGACGGTTTCGATCTGGTGAACGCCGACATTAAAAAAGGCTGGTCCAACAACCATATCGAGATGAAAAAGATCGTCGCGCCCGGCTACATCAACATGTGGCGCCTGCTCTATCTGGGCGATGGCGTCAACCATCTGCCGGAGCCGAGCTGGAAAGAGAGCGGCGCGCTGGCATTGAATAACGTCTACGCCTTCGGCGGCGCACGCCTCTCGCAAACGGAGACCGCCGATCTGGCGGTGACGCTACAAAACGGCGTGCTGACCGCCACCACCAAAACGGCGACAACGACGGACAAACGCGTCGAGATCTACTTCCCAATCGAGAAAAACGATCTGGTGCTGTGGCGCGCCACGCTGGCAAACCTGAAAGGCCAGAACAGCCTTGATGTCACCATCGGCACTTACCAAGGCAAGTATGTCCTGAACGGCGATGCCGGCGTCACTACCCTACTGGAAAAAGCTTGCCAGTGGGGGCGCACCGGCACGGTAACGCCGGCCGCTTCGGCAACGATGACCTCGGATCGGATCACTGCGCTTAACTCGTCGGAATATTTGCCGCTGCCTGAGGGCTATGTCAATTACGCCCGCATCGCCATCGTGCTGAAAAACTTTACCGGCAGCGCCGCTCAGCCCACCTCGGTGGATATCACCCAACTGTTGTGTCAAAAGATCGACATCGTCTCCCGCAACCCGCGTAAATCCTGGTAACCGAACGGGCCCCGTCAGGGGCCTGTCTTCCATTAACGCGCGGTATAACCGCCGTCGATGCTGTAAAACGCGCCGGTGGTGAAACTGCTGTCGTCCGAGAGCAGGAAAGCCACCGTTTTCGCCACCTCTTCCCGCGTCGCCATTCTCCCCATCGGGTGCGAAGCGGCCATCTGCGCCCGCGCCGACGCCGGCAGTTCCCTCATCGCCGGCGTCTCCACATAGCCCGGCCCGACGGCGTTGATGCGCACGCCGCGCGTGGCGAACTCCAGCGCCGCCGAGCGCGTCAGGCCCAACACGCCATGCTTGGCGGCGGTATAAGGCGCGATCCCGGCAATGCCCACCACGCCGTTGGCGGAAGAGAGGTTCACCACCGACCCGCCGCCGCCGGCGACGATCGCCGGCAGGCCGTACTTCATGCCGAAAAACGTGCCGCTCAGGCAGGTGGCGATCACCTCATGCCAATCTTCGACCGCGTACCGATCGATGTCCACCTCGTGCGGGCCGGTGATCCCGGCGTTGTTAACCAGCAGATGCAGCGCGCCGCAGCGCCGCACCGTCTCTTCAATGCCCTGCTGCACCGACGGCGCCTCGCGCACGTCCATCCGCAACGTCATCACCCGTCGGCCCTCGGGATCGAGCCGCGCGGCGGCGGCGGCGAGAGGCGCGGCGTGGCGGCCGGTCATCACCACCGTGGCACCGCGCCGAAACAGTTCGGCGGCGATCGCTTCGCCGATGCCGGTGGAAGCGCCGGTCACCAGCGCCACCCGATGTTTGAAATCTTGCATAGCCGTTCTCCTGCCAGATTGAACTCAGGGGAACAGGCTAGCGCCGGCCAGTGACAGTTTGCGGCAGCAGCGACAGCGCAGCACGTAATGCGCTCACAAAAGCCGCAAAGCCCGCTATTTTATGCCTACTTTTTCTCATGCGAGACTCCCTGTGGATACCCAACGCTACCTGCAGCATATCGGCTTTACCGGCGCCGCCCGCCCTGACCTCCCCACGTTGCAACAGCTGCACCATCGCCACATGCTGAGCGTCCCGTTCGAGAACCTGAGCATTATTTATCATCAGGGTATTCAGCTGGCGCCGGAGGCGCTGTTCAGCAAAGTGGTCGAGCGCAACCGCGGCGGTTTCTGTTATGAGCTGAACGCGCTGTTCGCTCTGCTGCTGCGGGAGATCGGTTTCAAGGTGAGCTTCATCTCCGGCGAGATCCGCGCGCGCGACGGCCATTTCGGCCCGCCCTACGACCATCTGGCGCTGCGGGTGGATCTGGCGGGCCAGGCCTGGCTGGTGGACGTCGGTTTCGGCGATTCTTTCCTGACGCCGCTGAAGATCGTCGCCGCCGAGCCGCAACCGCAGGCCAGCGGCACCTTCCACCTGGAGCGGGAAGGCGACTATTACCTGCTGGAGCGCCGCAACGGCGACCAACGTTCGCATGCCAAAACCCTGTATCGCTTTACCGTTCAGCCGCGCGAGCTGCATGAGTTCGACGAGATGTGCCGCTTCCACAGCACCTCGCCGCAGTCGCACTTCACCCAGCGCCTGGTGTGTTCACGGCCGACGAACCACGGCCGGGTGACCCTCAGCGACATGAAGCTGATCGTGACCGAAGATCACCAGCGCCACGAAACGACGCTGCATTCGGAAGAGGAGCGGCGCGCCGCGCTGTGGCAGCATTTCGCCATCGATTTGGATCGTTGACGGCGCAGGCGGCGCCCTTTTATTACGATTCTGTTACACCGATTGCATAACCGCGCTTGGCTGATTGCCAGCACCGCGGCGGCAGGCATCATAGGGCCATGATTCGGCAACAGAGTGCGAAAAATGATCCGTGTGATACTGGTGGATGACCATGTGGTGGTGCGCTCCGGCTTTGCGCAATTGCTCAGCCTCGAGGACGATCTCGACGTGGTGGGGCAATACAGCAGCGCGGCGGCGGCCTGGCCGGCATTGCTGCGCGACGACGTCAGCGTCGCGTTGATGGACATCGCCATGCCGGATGAAAACGGCCTCAGCCTGTTGAAGCGCCTGCGGGCGCAGAAGCCGCAGTTCCGCGCGATCATCCTCAGCATCTATGACTCCCCCACCTTCGTGCAAAGCGCGCTGGACGCCGGCGCCAGCGGCTATCTGACCAAACGCTGCGGGCCGGAAGAGCTGGTGCAGGCGGTGCGTTCCGTCGATATGGGCGGCCATTACCTGTGCGCCGACGCGCTGCGGGCGCTGCGCGGCGGCGAGCAGCCGGCCACGGCGCTGGAAGCGCTAACCCCGCGCGAGCGTGAAATCTTCGATCTGCTGGTCAAAGGCGACAGCGTAAAGGAGATCGCTTTCAAGCTCGCGCTCAGCCATAAAACGGTGCACGTGCATCGCGCCAACGTCCTGGGCAAGCTGCAGTGCAACAGCACCATCGAGCTGGTGCATTTCGCCCTCGACCATCAGCTGCTGGCGGGGCATTGATGTCGCCCAAACTCCGGCCCTGGGTTATCTCGCTGTTTATCCTGTTGGCCTGGGGCAGCGGCTGGCTGATGCTGTGGACGCTCGGCTTCTATCTGACCCACAACGGCAACCAGGCGGCGCTGTTTCTGCCGCACGGCGTCTATCTCGCGCTGCTGATCCTGCTGGCGCGCCGCTATTGGCCCGCCCTGATAATTCCGCCGGTGCTGTTGCTGTTCTGGCTGCACGGCGAACGCCTGCTGAGCGGCTACGGCCTGCTGGCCGCGCCGTTTATCACCCTGCTTCCGGCCGCGGTCGCGCAACGACTCTGGCACCGTTTTCCGCTCTACTGGCAGCGGCTGACGCTGCTGCTGGCAGCGGTGACCGCCGCCTCGCTGCTCAACACCGCCCTGCTTTCGCCGTTTGTGCCAAGCCCGGCGATGCTGCTTGGCCTGGCGTCGTTTACCGGCGGCGTCTTGCTGACCCCGTTCGTCTATCTGATCTTTGAATTTCTGCGCCAGCAGCACCGTTACCACCTGCTGGGGCTGGACACCCCCAACCCGCCGCTGCGCGCGTCCTTAATCATCTGGTGCAGCCTGTTCTTCGTTATCGGCATCGGCACGCAGATGGTGCTGTCGCCGGAAATCGAACGCCTGCTGCTGATCGTGGTGTTTCTGCCGAACGTGGTGATGGCGTGGAAGTTCGGCTGGCAGGGCGGCGTGCTGTCCGGCCTGCTCGGCAGCATGATGATCACCCTCGCCCGGCAGGTCGGCGTGGGGTTCGGCAACTTGGTCGAGCTGGAAATCTTTCTGGCGACGCAGGCGCTGCTCGGCATCGGCCTGGGCATCGCCATCAGCCGCCAGCAGCACCTGGCGCAAAACCTGCACCACTATCAGCGTCGCCTGGAAGAAGAGCTGGCGGCGCGGCGGGCGCTGACCGAAAAACTGATCCACACCGAAGAAGACACGCGGAAAAATCTGGCGCGCGAGCTGCACGATGAAATCGGCCAGAACATCACCGCGATTCAAATCCAGTCGCAGCTGGTCAAACGGGCGCGCGATCCGGCGCAAACCCAGGCCGCCGCGCACCAGATAAGCGAGCTCGCCCGGCGCATTCATCACTCCACGCGCCAGCTGCTGCGCCAGCTTCGCCCGCCCGCGTTGGACGAGCTGGCGTTCAAAGAGGCGCTTCACCACCTGCTGAGCGAATTCGCCTTTGCCGAACGGGGCATCCGCTGCCGTTTCGACTACCGACTCATAGACACGCCCGCCGGCGAAACGGTGCGCTTCACCCTCTACCGGCTGCTGCAAGAGCTGCTCAACAACGTGTGCAAACATGCCGAAGCCAGCGAGGTCGCCATCGTCTTGTATCAACAGGGCGCGCTTTTGCACCTCGAGGTGCGGGACAACGGCATCGGCATCCGCGCGGACAAGGCGCCCGGCCTCGGCATTCAGGGGATGCGCGAGCGGGTCAGCGCGCTGGGCGGCGAGCTGACGCTGGAAACGCATTGCGGCACGCGGGTAATTGTTAACCTGCCCACAAATTTGCAACAAACCATCGACTAACTAGGAAAAAGTCTTAGCCACTCCGGACTTTCTCTCATCCCCTTTCCCTTTCACCTTCTTATAGTCAGCACCAGGGAGGCGGCTATGCAGGCACGCTCGGCATCTGAAATCGATCATCGTTACCGCGCGCTGCGCCCGCGACTGCTGCTGTACATGGTCATCGGGTACGCCGCCTTTTACCTGACGCGCAAAAGCGTGAATTACGTGCTGCCGGCGCTGCAAACGGATTTGGGGCTGGATAAAGGGGACATCGGCCTGCTCGGCTCGCTGTTTTACCTGAGCTACGGCCTGTCGAAATTCGCCGCCGGACTGTGGCACGACGGCCACGGGCAGCGCAGGTTTATGGGGATCGGCCTGTTCGCCACCGGCTTGCTGAACGTGGCGTTCGCCTTCGGCGAATCGCTGACGCTGCTGCTGGCGGTCTGGGCGCTGAACGGCTTCTTTCAGGGCTGGGGCTGGCCGCCCTGCGCGCGGCTGCTGACCCACTGGTATTCGCGCAACGAGCGCGGCTTCTGGTGGGGCTGCTGGAATATGTCGATCAACCTCGGCGGCGCGATCGTGCCGCTGATCAGCGCCTTCGCCGCCCAGCGCTGGGGCTGGCAGGCGGCGATGCTGATCCCGGGCGCCGTCAGCATCGTGTTGGGCATCTGGCTCACGCGGCGGCTGACGGGCACGCCGCAGGAAGAAGGCCTGCCGTCGGTCGGCCGGTGGCGCCACGATCCGCTGGAGCTGCGCCAGGAACAGCAAAGCCCGCCGATGGGGCTGTGGCAGATGTTGCGCACCACGATGCTGAAGAACCCGATGATCTGGCTGCTCGGCGTCTCTTACGTGCTGGTCTACCTGATCCGCATCGCGTTGAACGACTGGGGCAATCTCTGGCTGACGGAAAGCCACGGCGTCAACCTGCTCAGCGCCAACGCCACGGTGATGCTGTTCGAGGTAGGCGGCCTGCTCGGCGCGCTGTTCGCCGGCTGGGGCTCGGATTTGCTGTTCGGCGGGCAGCGCGCGCCGATGATTTTGCTGTTCACGCTCGGGCTGATGGTTTCCGTCGCCGCGCTGTGGCTGGCGCCGGTGCATCACTACGCGCTGCTGGCGGGCTGTTTCTTTGCGGTGGGCTTTTTTGTCTTCGGCCCACAGATGCTGATTGGCCTCGCCGCCGTGGAATGCGGGCACAAAGGCGCAGCGGGCTCCATCACCGGTTTTCTCGGCCTGTTCGCCTACCTGGGGGCTGCGCTGGCGGGCTGGCCGCTGTCGCAGATCATCGAAGGCTACGGCTGGTCAGGCATGTTCAGTTTGCTGTCGATCGCCGCCGTTCTTATGGGTTTATTGCTGATGCCGCTGCTGATGGCGAGCGTTACCACCTCTACCGAGAGAAGGATAAAACAATGAAAAAAACCTTAGTCACTACCCTGATAGCTTCCGGCATCGCGCTGGCCACGCTGAGCGGCGCCGCGCATGCCAAGGGCCGCCTGGTGGTCTACTGCAGCGCCACCAATGAAATGTGCGAAGCGGAAACCAAAGCCTTCGGCGAGAAATATGACGTGAAAACCTCGTTCATCCGCAACGGCTCCGGCAGCACGCTGGCGAAAGTGGACGCCGAGAAGAAAAACCCGCAGGCGGACGTCTGGTACGGCGGCACGCTCGATCCGCAATCCCAGGCCGGTGAAATGGGGCTGCTGCAGCCATATAAATCGCCAAACCTCGAACAGGTGATGCCACAATTCCGCGATCCGGCGAAGCTGAAAGGCAACTACTCCTCGGCGGTCTACGTCGGCATTCTCGGCTTTGGCGTCAATACCCAGCGCCTGAAAGAGAAAAACCTGCCGGTGCCCAAGTGCTGGAAAGACCTGACCAAGCCGGAATACAAAGGCGAGATTCAAATCGCCGATCCGCAGAGCTCCGGCACCGCCTACACCGCGCTGGCGACCTTTGCCCAGCTGTGGGGAGACGATCAGGCGTTCGATTACCTCAAGCAGCTGAACGCCAACGTCTCGCAGTACACCAAATCCGGCATTGCCCCGGCGCGCAACGCCGCCCGCGGCGAAACGGCAATCGGCATCGGTTTCCTGCATGACTACTCGCTCGAAAAGGAACAGGGCGCGCCGCTTGAGCTGATCTCGCCTTGTGAAGGCACCGGCTACGAAATCGGCGGCGTCAGCATCCTCAAAGGCGCGCGCAACCTCGACAACGCCAAGCTGTTCGTGGATTGGGTGCTGTCGAAGGAGGCGCAGGAACTGGCATGGCAGAAAGGCAAGTCTTATCAGATCCTGACCAATACCACCGCCGCTACCTCGCCGAACTCGCTGAAGCTCGACGATCTGAAGCTGATCAACTACGACATGGACAAATACGGCTCGACCGAGGTCCGCAAGGCGCTGATCAACAAATGGGTCAGCGAAGTCAAGATGGGTAAATAAACCCGCATTCTGCGCCTGTTGCCGGGTAAGCCTCACGCCTTACCCGGCCTGAACATCCGGGAAACTTATGTCACATACACATGCTCTCCATCTCGTGAAAAAACGAGATGCGATATTCCTTTGGGTCTTGCTTGGCTGGCTGGCGTTCGCCCTGCTGCCGAGCTGGAGCCTGGATTACGGCCTGCTGGAGTCCACCGGCGATGAAATCCTCGCGGCCTACGGCTGGTCACACCGCAATGTCAGCTGGCTATGGTGCCTGTTGCCGAGCCTCCTGCTGCTTCGCCCCTACACCCCTGCGGGCGGTGAACGGCGGCGGCGCCACGCGTTCGATGCCGGCTGGGCGCTGCTGTGCATGGCCTTTATCGTCGTCAGCGCCACGGTGGCGGGGCGCGGTTTAGGCTACGCCACCCTGGTGCAATTGACCGCGCTGGGCGCCATCATGACGCTGGCGCAGACCCGCCTCGAATGGCTGGGCGGCGACCGTTTCGTTATCGGTGCGCTGGTCACCATCGTGGCGCTGATCGGCGTCTTCATCGTCTGGCCAAGCATCGCGATTTTCATTCCGATGTTCACCGACCAGACGGGTGCGTTCGCGCCGCTGGCGTTTATGAACGTGCTGTCGCAGGCGCATATCGTTCAGGTGATCCTCAACTCCATCGCCCTGTCGATCGCGGTGGGCGCCGGCTGCACCTTCTTCGGCCTGGTGCTGGCGATTTACACCACCCGCATCGCCAGGCGCAGCGCGATTATCGGCCGCATCTTCTCCATCCTGCCCATCGTCACGCCGCCGTTCGTCGTCGGCCTGGGCGTCACGCTGATGATGGGGCGCTCCGGCTACGTCACCGAGTGGATGGTGGCCTGGTTCGGCCTGACCAACACCAACTGGCTGTACGGCTTTACCGGCATCTGGCTGGCGCAGGTGCTGGCGTTCACGCCGATGGCGTTCATGATCCTCGACGGCGCGATCAAGACCATTCATCCTTCGCTGGAAGAAGCCTCCTACACCCTGCGCGCCAGCCGCTGGCAAACCTTTAACGGCGTGTTCGTGCCGCTGCTGAAACCGGCGCTGGCCAACGCGTTTCTGATCGTGGTGGTGCAATCGCTGGCCGACTTCAGCAACCCGCTGGTGCTCGGCGGCAATTTCGACGTGCTGGCGACGCAAATCTATTTCTACATCACCGGCTCACAGCTCGACTATCAGGCCGCCAGCACCCTCGGCGCCTTCCTGCTGCTGTTCTCGCTGCTGGTGTTCTGCATCCAGTACCTGTGGATCGGCAAACGCTCCTACGTCACCGTTTCCGGCAAATCCTATCGCGGTGACGTACAGCCGCTGCCGGTCACGCTGGTGTGGGGCGTGATCGCGCTGCTGGCGGTGTGGGTAGCCTTTAACGCCCTGCTCTACGGCAGCATTTTCTACGGCAGCTTCACCGTCAACTGGGGGGTGGATTACACGCTGACGCTGGATAACTTCATCAAGCTGTTCGGCCAGGGCATGAGCGACGGCGCGTGGCCTTCGCTGCTCGACACGCTGCTGTACGCCGGGATCGCCGCGCCGATCACCGCCGCCTTCGGCCTGCTGATCGCCTGGATCGTGGTGCGCCAGCAGTTCAGGGGCAAAAAGACCATCGAGTTCACCACCATGCTGTGCTTTGCGGTGCCGGGCACCGTGGCCGGCGTCTCTTACATTCTCGCCTTCAACAGCGCGCCGGTGTACCTCACCGGGACGGCCGCCATCGTGATTATCTCGATGGTGATGCGCAACGTGCCGGTGGGCATTCGCGCCGGGATTGCCGGGCTGGGCCAGATAGACAAATCGCTGGACGAAGCCTCGCTCAGCCTGCGCGCCGGCTCGCTGCGCACCATCACGCACATCCTGCTGCCGCTGCTGCGCCCGGCGATCCTGTCGGCGCTGATCTACAGCTTCGTGCGCGCCATCACCACCGTCAGCGCCATCGTCTTCCTGGTCACCCCCGATACCCGCGTGGCCACCGCATACATCCTCAACCGCGTGGAAGACGGCGAATACGGGGTGGCGATCGCCTACGGTTCAATTCTGATCGTGGTGATGCTGGCGATTATTTTCCTCTTTGACTGGCTGATCGGCGAGGCACGCATCTCCCGTTCAAAAGCCAAAAACCAGGCGTAATGGAGCCCATGATGAGCCAGAAAAATTTCGTTGAACTGCGCAACGTCTCCAAACGGTTCGGCAGCAACACGGTGATCGATAACATCGCGCTCACCATCCCTCGGGGGCAGATGGTGACGCTGCTCGGCCCTTCCGGCTGCGGCAAGACCACCATTTTGCGCCTGGTCGCCGGGCTGGAGAAACCGAGCGACGGGCAGATATTCATTGATGGCGAAGACGTCACCCATCGTTCCATCCAGCAACGTGACATCTGCATGGTGTTCCAGTCTTATGCCCTGTTCCCGCACATGTCGCTGGGGGAAAACGTCGGCTATGGCCTGAAGATGCTCGGCATTCCGCGCGCCGAAGTGAAAGCGCGCGTGCAGGAAGCGCTGGCGATGGTGGATCTGGCGGGGTTCGACGATCGCTATGTCGATCAGATCTCCGGCGGCCAACAGCAGCGCGTGGCGCTGGCGCGCGCGCTGATCCTCAAGCCGAAAGTGCTGCTGTTCGACGAGCCGTTGAGCAACCTCGACGCCAACCTGCGCCGCAGCATGCGCGAAAAGATCCGCGAGCTGCAAAAGCAGTTTGATATCACGTCGCTGTACGTCACCCACGATCAGAGCGAGGCTTTCGCGGTCTCAGACACCGTGCTGGTGATGAACAAGGGGCATATCATGCAGATAGGCTCGCCGCAGGATCTCTATCGGCAGCCGGCGTCGCGCTTTATGGCGAGCTTCATGGGGGACGCCAACCTGTTCCCGGCCGGCTTCAGCGCGGACTATGTCGATATCAGCGGCTATCGCCTGCCGCGCCCGGCGCACTTTGCCGCCGAAGGCGCCGGCACGGTGGGCGTGCGGCCGGAAGCGATCACGCTGAGCGAGCACGGCGAGGAAAGCCAGCGCTGCGTGATCCAGCATGTCGCCTACATGGGGCCGCAGTATGAAGTTACGGTGGCGTGGCATGGGCAGCAAATTTTGCTGCAGGTTAACGCCACTCGCCTGCAGCCGAACGTCGGCGAACATTATTATCTGGAAATTCACCCCTACGGCATGTTTATGCTGGCGGACGCGGCATAATAAGCATCACTCTTAAGCGTTAGAATAACGGCCATTCCGCATGGAATGGCCGGAAATAACCGTCTCAAAAACCGTATTTATCTATTTTTACAATTCCATCCAAGTCCTTGTTCAATCGAAAAATAAACACAGCCGCATTCATTAAAAAATAACCGCCAGGGCCGACAAGGGTGATATTTTTATTTATATAGGGTAAGCTTAATCCCGCAGTCGAAATTATTTAACGGCCAACTCAAGGAGAAATTCATGAGCAACAATGCAAACGCACAGGCACAGCTGGATAATTTACGCAACGTCGCTTCCCAGCTGAAGGAAATGCGCCACTATGCGCAGTCGAATACCGAGACGCTCTCCGCACACTGGCTGGCCTTCGATCAGGGGGAATGCAAAAATAAGGCATTCGCCGAAGCAATTAACGACCTGTTGAATAAACAGGGTGCCTGTCTGGAAGGGCTGGAAAAAACCATTCAGGATATCGAGATAGAATTTAACCGTCTCGACAACGCCGCCTGATAATACCGATTTAAATAAACCCGCCGCGTGCGGGTTTATTTTTAGCTGCGGCAGATGACGCGCGCAATATCCCCTGACGTCGTCAGCGCGCGTATTTCGCTGAACAGTTCGGCGGCTTCGTCATATTCCTTGCGCAAATAGCCCAGCCACTGTTTGATACGCGCCACGTGATACAGGCCGGTGTCGCCCTGCTTTTCCAGATGGGCGTATTTTTGCAGCAGCTCAACCACCTGCGGCCAGGGCATACGCGGTTCGTTGTACTTCACTACCCGGCTCAGGTTCGGCACGTTGAGCGCGCCGCGCCCCAGCATGATGGCGTCGCAGCCGGTCGTCTGCAGGCAATCCTGCGCGCTCCGGTAATCCCAGATCTCGCCGTTGGCGATCACCGGAATGCTCAGCCGCTGACGGATCTCGCCGATCGCCGCCCAGTTGATGCGATCCGCCTTGTAGCCGTCCTCTTTGGTGCGGCCATGCACCGTCAGCTCGCTGGCGCCCGCCTGCTGCACCGCATCGGCGATTTCAAAACTGCGGTTGGAGGAGTCCCAACCCAAACGCACCTTCACCGTGACCGGCAGATGAGTCGGCACCGCCGCGCGCATCGCTTTGGCGCCCTGGTAGATCAATTCCGGATCTTTGAGCAGCGTCGCCCCGCCGCCGCTGCCGTTCACCAGCTTGGATGGGCAGCCGCAGTTGAGATCGACGCCGTAAGAGCCCAGCTCCACCGCGCGCGCGGCGTTCTCCGCCAGCCACTGCGGGTGCTGCCCCAGCAGCTGTACGCGCACCAGCGTGCCCGACGGCGTGCGGCTGGCGTAGCGCAGCTCCGGGCACAGCCGGTAGAACGACTTGGCCGGCAGCAGCTGATCGACCACGCGCAAAAATTCGGTGATGCACAGATCGTAGTCGTTCACCTCGGTGAGCAACTCACGCACCAAAGAATCGAGAACGCCCTCCATCGGAGCCAATAATACGCGCATGACCAATCCCAGCTAAAAAAAGACCCGCAATGATACGGGTGAATGCCCGCGCCAGACAAGCCTCCGCGGGCATTAAAAGCGCCGTCAGCCCAGCCGGCGGATCGGTTGGCCGGCGAGGAACGCCGCAATATCCTCGACCGCCTCGGTGAAGTAGGCGCGGTAGTTGTCGTCCGCCACGTAGCCCACATGCGGCGTCGCCAGCACGTTGGGCAGCTGACGAAACGCATCGTCGGCCGGCAGCGGCTCCGTCTCGAACACGTCCAGCCCGGCGCCGGCGATCTTCCGCTGTTGCAGCACGTCCACCAACGCCGCCCGATCGACGATCGCCGCACGCGAGGTGTTGAGCAGGTAAGCGGTGGGCTTCATCGCCGTCAATTCGTCACGCCCCACCAGTCCGCGGCTGCGATCGCTCAGCACCAGGTGGATAGAGACAAAATCGCTCTGCTCGAACAACGCCCGTTTGGACGGCGCCAGTTCAGCCCCCTCCTGCGCCGCCCGTTCCGCCGTCAGGTTCTGGCTCCAGGCCAGCACCCGCATGCCGAACGCCTGCGCCACCCGGGCCATCTGGCCGCCGATCTTGCCCAGCCCCAGCAGCCCCAGCGTTTTCCCCTGCAGGGTGACGCCGAGATCCCGCTGCCACGGGCCGTTGTTTTGCAGCCCGACGCTTTCCGGCACGATATGCTTCGCCAGCCCGAGCAGCAGCGCCCAGGTCAGCTCCATCGGCGCCGCCGACCCGCTGCTGGTGCCGCACACCACCACGCCGCGCTCGGCGGCGGCGGCCAAATCGATAGCGGCGTTGCGCATGCCGGAGGTGATCAGCAGCTTCAGCTTCGGCAGCCGCGCCAGCAGCGAGGCGGTCATCGGCGTGCGCTCGCGCATGATGACCAGAATGTCGCACTCCTGCAGATGCACCGCCAGCTCCGCCTCATCGGTAAAGTGCGCGCTGATGGCGGACACCTCCACCCGCTCGGCCAGTGCCGACCAGTCCGCCATCTTGAGCGCCACCTGCTGGTAATCATCGAGAATTGCGCACTTCAATTTCATCTCCGTCTCCTGGAATGTAGGGGTAGCCACCGTCCAGCCTAGTACGAAAATGCCTTTCCGCCAGGCAAAAAAAAGCCGCCCGTATCGGCGGCTTACTCTTAGAGCAATCAGGCTTATTCGGCCGGTTTGCGATTGCGCGGGCGGCGCGAAGGCGCGCCGGAACGGCGCTGGCCGTCCCCCTGCGGGCGGGCGTTACCGTTGCCGTTGCCGCGGTTTTCACGCTGGCCGCCGTTCGCGTTACCGCTGCGCTGACCGCCGCCGTTACCGGAACGCTGGCCACCGCCGTTGCCGCGCGGCGCACCGCGCCCGCCACCCTGGCGGCCGTTGATGATCGGCTCGGCCTTGATGGTCGGATCCGGCTCGTAGCCCGGCAGCGCGATGCGTGGAATTTCACGCTTCAGCAGACGCTCGATGTCGCGCAGCAGCTTGTGCTCGTCCACGCACACCAGCGAGATAGCTTCGCCGGTGCGCTCCGCGCGGCCGGTACGGCCGATACGGTGCACGTAGTCTTCCGGCACGTTAGGCAGCTCGTAGTTCACCACGTGCGGCAGCTGGTCGATATCCAGACCGCGCGCCGCGATGTCGGTGGCCACCAGCACGCGGATGCGGCCGTCTTTAAAGTCCGCCAGTGCACGGGTACGGGCGCCCTGGCTCTTGTTGCCGTGGATCGCCGCGGCGGTGATGCCGTCTTTGTTCAGCTGCTCCGCCAGGTGGTTGGCGCCGTGCTTGGTGCGGGTAAACACCAGCACCTGTTTCCAGTCGCCTTCGCCGATCATCTGCGACAGCAGTTCCCGCTTACGCTTCTTGTCGACGAAATGCACGCTCTGTTCGATCTGCTCGGACGCGGTGTTGCGGCGCGCCACTTCTACCGAAGCCGGGTTGTGCAGCAGCTTGTTGGCCAGCGCCTTGATGTCGTCGGAGAAGGTGGCGGAGAACAGCAGGTTCTGACGCTTGGCCGGCAGCTTGGCCAGCACGCGGCGGATGTCGTGGATAAAGCCCATGTCCAGCATGCGGTCCGCTTCGTCCAGCACCAGAATTTCGATTTTGGACAGGTCAACCGCGTTCTGATGTTCCAGATCCAGCAGACGGCCCGGCGTCGCCACCAGGATATCGACGCCGCCGCGCAGCTTCATCATCTGCGGGTTGATGCTCACGCCGCCAAACACCACCAGCGAACGCAGGCGCAGGTGTTTGCTGTAGGCATCGACGTTTTCGCCGATCTGCGCCGCCAGCTCACGGGTTGGCGTCAGGATCAGCGCGCGCACCGGGCGACGGCCTTTGACCGGATGGTCATGCTTGCTCAGCAGCTGCAACAGCGGCAGGGTAAAACCGGCGGTTTTACCGGTGCCGGTCTGGGCGCTGGCCATCAGGTCACGACCTTCCAGCACGACAGGAATAGCCTGACGCTGAATTGGCGTCGGTTCGCGATAGCCCTGTTCTTCAACAGCGCGCACAATTTCAGCACTTAAGCCGAGGGTTTCAAATGACATAAAGAGAAAAACTCCAGATCCCCCCTAACCTAACGGTGTTCGGTGCAGTTTCCTGGGAGGATGATCAGACGGGGCATTAAGCATGACCACGAGGGATTGGCACAAACTGCAGTGCACCAGGCGCCGATTGTAACAGAAGTCGCGCAATAAAAAGCACTTTTACGCGTGGAGAGCACAATCTGCCGTAAATTCAGCATTGTCTGAAGCCGATCACATAACGCATTGTGATTAGCGGTTGCGTTTTAAACAATCTGGCATAAAGTTAATCATATGATTGATTAACTTCGAGCGTGACCCATGCCAGCTTCCGTACCTCATCAGGCCGCCGGCCGGGCGCGCGGCGAGCAAGCGCGCCGGCAGCTGCTCGCCGCGGCGACCGACCTGTTCGGTGAATATGGCCTGCAGGGCGCCACCACCCGCGATATCGCCCAGCGCGCCGGCCAGAACATCGCCGCCATCACCTATTACTTCAGCTCTAAAGAGGGGCTGTACCTGGCCGTGGCGCAGTCGCTCGCCGATTTCATCCAGCAGGCGTTCGCCCCGCTGGCCGAAGAGGTCGATCGCTTCTGGCAACAGCCCGTCGCGCAGCGCTCACCCGACGCGGCGCTGCGTTTGCTGCAGCGTGGCCTGCTGGCCTTCAGCGAACTGATGACCCAGCCGCACACGCTGAACCTGAGCAAAATCATGTCGCGCGAACAGCTCGCCCCGACCGACGCCTACCCGCTGATCCACAGCCAGGTGATCGCGCCGATGCACGAGCGGCTGTGCCGCCTGCTGGCGGCCGCCACCGGCATCGACGAACGCGCCCCCCGCCTCGTGCTGCATACCCATGCGCTGATCGGCGAGGTGCTGTCGTTCCGCGTGGCGCGCGAAACCATCCGCCGTCAGGCCGGCTGGCAAGAGATTGGCGAGGGCGAAGCGGCGCAAATCGCGGCGGTGCTGAGCGAGCATATCGAGATTCTGGTTGTTGGGCTGCGCCAACGTCACGGCGCGTAAATTCAGGCAGGGAGTGTTATGAACAAAAAACGCAGTGCCTTGATCGTGTTGTTAATTCTGCTGATCGCGGCCGCCGCTTACGGGGTTTGGCATTACCAACAGCAGCAGGATAAGCCGCTGACGCTGTATGGCAACGTCGATATCCGCACGGTGAACCTCGGCTTTCGCGTCGACGGCCGCCTGGCGTCGCTGACGGTGGATGAAGGCGATGCCGTTCAGCCGGGCCAGCTGCTCGGTAAGCTGGACGACGCCCCCTACCGCAACGCGCTGCAGCAGGCCGAAGCCAACGTCGGCAGCGCGCGCGCCAAGCTGTCGTTGCTGCAGGCCGGTTATCGCGCCGAAGAGATCGCCCAGGTACGGTCGGAAATGGCGCAGCGCCAGTCCGCCTTCGCCTACGCCGACAGCTTCCTGAAACGCCAGCAGGGGCTGTGGGCGAAAAACGCCACCTCCGCCGACGCGCTGGAGGATGCGCGCACCGCTCGCAATCAGGCGCAGGCCAACCTGCAGGCGGCGAAGGACAAGCTGTCGCAATACCGCAGCGGCAACCGCCCGCAAGAAATCGAACAGGCCAAGGCCGACGTGGCGCAGAGCGAAGCGGCGCTGGCGCAGGCACAGTTGAACCTGCAAGACGCCACGCTGGTTTCCCCTTCCGCCGGCACGGTGCTGACCCGCGCGGTGGAGCCGGGCACCATGCTCGGCGCCGGCGGCACGGTCTTCACCCTGTCGCTGACCCGGCCGGTGTGGGTGCGCGCCTACGTCAACGAAACCAGCCTGAGCCAGGCGGTGCCCGGCACCGAACTGGAGATCTACACCGACGGCCGCCCCGGCAAGCCTTATCACGGCAAGATCGGCTTCGTCTCGCCGACCGCCGAATTCACGCCGAAAAGCGTTGAAACGCCGGATCTGCGCACCGATCTGGTGTACCGCCTGCGGGTGATCGTCACCGACGCCGATGACGCGCTGCGCCAGGGCATGCCGGTCACTCTGCGCTTCGCCAAACCCTGAGGCCGGCCATGGAACAGGCGCACACCATTGAGCTGGAAGGGCTGGAGAAGCGCTTCCCGTCGCTTGAGAAACCGGCGGTCGCCAGCCTGACCACCACCCTGCGCAGCGGCGCGGTGATCGGGCTGGTCGGCCCGGACGGCGCCGGCAAAACCACCCTGCTGCGCATGCTGGCCGGGCTGCTGCAGCCCAGCAGCGGCAAACTGCGGGTCGCCGGGCTGGATCCGATCGCGCAGGATCGTCAACTGCACGCGATCCTCGGTTACATGCCGCAGAAGTTCGGGCTGTATGAGGATCTGACGGTGATGGAGAACCTGACGCTGTATGCCGATCTGCGCGGCGTCACCGGCGATCTTCGCCGCCAGACCTTCGAGCGGCTGTTGAAATTCACCGATCTGACCCGCTTCACCGAGCGCCTGGCGGGCAAGCTGTCCGGCGGCATGAAGCAAAAGCTGGGCCTGGCCTGCACGCTGCTGGGCGAACCTCAGGTGCTGTTGCTGGATGAGCCGGGCGTCGGCGTCGATCCGATCTCGCGCCGCGAGCTGTGGCGCATGGTGCACGAGCTGGCCAACGACGGCATGTTGATCCTGTGGAGCACGTCTTATCTCGACGAAGCCGAGCAGTGCCGCGAAGTGCTGCTGCTCAACGAGGGCGAGCTGCTGTTCAGCGGCGCGCCGCAGGCGCTGACCCGCCGTATGGCCGGGCGCACGGTGTTGATCGCCGCGCCCCCCGGCAGCCATCGATCGCTGCTGCAGCGGGCGATCTGCCTGCCGGCGGTCACCGACGGGGTGATCCAGGGCAAGTATCTGCGCCTGATCCTGAAGGAAGGCGAAGATCACCGCCGGCTGTTGCAAGCGCTGGATCTACCGGACGCCGAACTGGACGAAGCGGATCCGCGCTTCGAGGATGCTTTTATCGATCTGCTCGGCGGCGGCCCCAACCACCGCTCGGCGCTGGCGGAGATCATGCCGACCGTCAACGGCGCAAGCGGTGAAACGGTGATCGAAGCGGTGCAGCTGACCAAAAAATTCGGCGACTTCGCCGCTACCGATCACGTTGATTTCCAGGTGCGGCGCGGCGAAATTTTCGGCCTGCTCGGGCCGAACGGCGCCGGCAAGTCCACCACCTTCAAAATGATGTGCGGCCTGCTGATCCCCTCCAGCGGCAAGGCGTTGGTGCTGGGGATGGATCTGAAGACCAGCTCCGGCAAGGCGCGCCAGCGGCTCGGCTACATGGCGCAAAAATTCTCGCTGTACGGCAACCTGACGGTGGCGCAGAACCTGAAGTTCTTCTCCGGCGTCTACGGCCTGGGCGGCAAGGCGCAGCGCGACAAAATCGACGAGATGTCCCGCGCCTTCAACTTCGCGCCGATCCTCGATCAGACGCCGGACGCGCTGCCGCTCGGCTTCAAACAGCGCCTGGCGCTGGCCTGCGCGCTGATGCACGAACCGGATATCCTGTTCCTCGACGAACCGACTTCCGGCGTCGATCCGCTGACGCGGCGCGAGTTCTGGTTGCACATCAACGGCATGGTCGACAAGGGCGTCACGGTGATGGTGACCACCCACTTTATGGACGAGGCGGAGTACTGCGACCGCATCGGCCTGGTGTACCGCGGCAAGATCATCGCCGCCGGCACGCCGGACGATCTCAAACAGCAGGTGGCGCGCGACGACAATCCCAATCCCTCGATGGAGCAGGCGTTTATCGAGCTGGTGCAGGGCTACGATGAGGAGAAATCACGGTGAGCGATAACCGCACCCCAATCGACGACGGCGGCTTCTCCTGGCGCCGGTTGCGCGCGCTGTGCCTGAAGGAAACGCGGCAGATATTGCGCGATCCCAGCAGCGGCCTGATCGCCTTCGTCATCCCGCTGATGCTGCTGTTTATCTTCGGCTACGGCATCAACCTGGACTCCAGCAAGCTGCATCTGGGTATTCTGATGGAGCAGCAAAGCGAAGACGCGCGCGATCTGGCCCAGGCGTTCGCCGGTTCGCCCTATATCGAACCGACCATCAGCGACAACCGCCAACGGCTGATCCAGCAGATGCAGGCCGGCACGATCCGCGGCCTGGTGGTGATCCCGGTGGATTTCGACCAGCGCATGGCGCGCCCGCACGACAGCGCCCCTATCCAGGTGATTACCGACGGCAGCGAGCCGAACACCGCCAACTTCGTGCAGGGTTACGCCCAGGGCGTATGGCAAGTTTGGCAGCAGCAGCGCGCCACCGATCGGGGCAACAGCGACAAACCGCTGATTGACGTGCAGATGCGCTACTGGTTCAACCCGGCGGCCATCAGCCGGCACTACATCATTCCCGGCGCCATCACCATCATCATGACGGTGATCGGCGCCATCCTCACCTCGCTGGTGATCGCCCGCGAATGGGAGCGCGGCACCATGGAGGCCCTGCTGTCCACCCAGGTGACGCGCAGCGAGCTGCTGCTCTCCAAGCTGATCCCTTATTACTTCCTCGGCATGGCCGCCATGGCGCTGTGCATGGCGGTGGCGGTGTGGGTGCTCGGCGTACCCTATCGCGGCTCGCTGCTGATCCTGCTGCTGATCAGCAGCCTGTTCCTCGCCAGCACCCTCGGCATGGGCCTGCTGATCTCCACCCTCACCCGCAATCAGTTCAATGCGGCGATGGTGGCGCTGAACGCCGCCTTCCTGCCGTCGATCATGCTGTCCGGCTTCATCTTCCAGATCGACAGCATGCCGGCCATCGTGCGCGCGGTGACCTACATCATTCCGGCGCGCTACTTCGTCAGCACGCTGCAAACGCTGTTCCTGGCGGGCAACGTCGGCACCGTGCTGCTGATCAATCTGCTGTTCCTGATCGCTTCCGCGGTGGTGTTCATCGGCCTGACGGCCTGGAAAACCCAGCGCCGGCTGGATTGAGGAGAAAAGCGATGTTTCATCGTCTGTTGACGCTCATCATCAAGGAAATGCAGGCGCTGCTGCGCGATCCGCAAACCCGCGCCATTTTAATCATGCCGGTGATCCTGCAGGTGCTGCTGTTCCCGTTCGCCGCGACGCTGGAAGTCACCAACGCCACCATCGCGGTCTACAGCGAGGACAGCGGCCAGGCCTCGGTAGAGCTGACCCAGCGCTTCGCCAAGGCCAAGGCCTTTCAACACGTGCTGCTGCTGCGCAGCCCGCAGGAGATAAAGACCACCATCGACAATCAGCGGGCGCTGCTGCTGATCCGCTTCCCGGCGCAGTTCTCGCGCGATATCGCCACCGGCAACACCGCGCCGCTGCAGCTGCTGCTCGACGGGCGCAACTCCAACAGCGCGCAGATCGCCGCCAACTACGTGCAGCAGATCGTGCAGGAATATCAGAACGAGCTGCTCGGCAACCGCGCTAAACCCAACAACAGCGAGCTGGTGGTGCGCAACTGGTATAACCCGAACCTGGACTACAAATGGTTCGTGGTGCCGTCGCTGATCGCCATGATCACCACCATCGGCGTGCTGATCGTCACCTCGCTATCGGTGGCGCGCGAACGCGAACAGGGCACGCTGGAACAGCTGCTGGTCTCGCCGCTCACCACCTGGCAGATCTTTATCGGCAAGGCGGTGCCGGCGCTGATCGTCGCCAGCTTCCAGGCCAGCATCGTGCTGCTGATCGGCATCTTCCTGTATCAGATCCCGTTTGCCGGATCGCTGCTGCTGTTCTATGCCACCATGCTGATCTACGGGCTGTCGCTGGTCGGTTTCGGCCTGCTGATCTCGTCGCTGTGCGCCACTCAGCAGCAGGCGTTCATCGGCGTGTTCGTGTTCATGATGCCGGCGATCCTGCTCTCGGGTTACGTCTCGCCGGTGGAAAATATGCCGGTGTGGCTGCAGGATCTGACCTGGGTTAACCCGATACGCCACTTCACCGACATCACCAAGCAGATCTACCTGAAGGACGCCAGCTTCGACATCATCTGGCACAGCCTGTGGCCGCTGCTGGTGATCACCGCCACCACCGGCAGCGCCGCATACGCGCTGTTCCGCCGCAAAATCGCATAAAAAAGGCTCTGCATGTCACATGCAGAGCCTGGTAAGTCCTAGGGATTTCAAGCTGCTGCTTGAAAGACCACGGATTTAGCGGCGGTTGCCGAAGATACGCAACAACATCAGGAACAGGTTGATGAAGTCGAGATACAGCGTCAGCGCGCCGACGATGGCGTACTTGCGGAAGCTGTCTTTATCATCGGCGTTCAGCTGCTCGCCCATCGCCTTGAGTTTTTGCGTGTCGTACGCGGTCAGGCCGACGAACACCACCACCCCGATGTAGGTGATCGCCCACATCAGCGCGGTGCTTTTCAGCCAGATGTTCACCAGCGAGGCCAGCACGATGCCGATCAGCGCCATGAACAGCATGCTGCCGAAGCCGCTCAGATCGCGCTTGGTGGTGTAACCGTACAGGCTCATGGCGCCGAACATGCCGGCGGTGACCACGAAGGTGCTGGCGATCGAGCTGTAGGTGTAGGCAATGAAGATGCTCGACAGCGTCAGCCCGGTCAGCGCCGAGTACAGCATGAACAGCGAAGTGGCCACCGCGCCGCTCAGGCGGTTGACCATGCCGGAGATCACGAACACCAGCGCCAGCTGGGCGATGATCAGGCCGAAGAAGGTGATCTGGCTGGAGAAGATGAAGTTGAGGATCGCGGGCGTGTTGGCCGCATACCAGGAAACGAACGCCGTCAGCAGCAGACCGCAGGTCATCCAGCCGTAAACCTGCGCCATGTAGGCCTGAATGCCGCTGTTGGCACGTTCGACGATTGAACCATTAGAGCGTGGATATCGGTCCATGACGGTTACCTTTTGCGTTGTAAACAAGATTCCGAAGCCCCGCGAACGGGGCTTCGCCTGCTATAAGCGTACCACAGAATATGCCGGGCGAAAGCGGCAAAGGTCTTGATTTGTTTCCGCTGTTGACGCGTTATTTAGCCGCGTCGTGCCAGCGCTGCGCGGCCTCGCGATCGCTGTCGCGGGCGTCCACCCAACGATCGCCCTGGCCGGTGGCTTCGCGCTTCCAGAACGGCGCGCGGGTCTTCAGGTAGTCCATGATGAACTCGCTGGCGGCGAACGCCATGCTGCGGTGTGCGCCGGTCACGCCAACGAACACGATCTCGTCGCCGGGATACAGCGCGCCGACGCGGTGGATCACCGTTACCCGCTGCAGCGGCCAACGGCTGCGCGCCTCGGCCACGATCTCCGCCAGCGCCTTCTCGGTCATGCCGGGATAGTGTTCCAGCGTCAGCGCGCTGACGTCGTCACCCAGATTATGGTTGCGCACCTTGCCGGTGAAGGTCACCACCGCGCCATCGGCGTCGCACTGCGCCAGCCACTGGTACTCGTCGCCGACGTTGAACGGCGCTTCGCCCACGCGAATGCGGGTATTTTCCATGCTTACCCCCCGGTGACCGGCGGGAAGAAGGCCACTTCATCGCCGGCGCGCAGCGGATGGTCCGCCGCCACCAGCGACTGATTGACCGCCGCCAACAGCTTGCCGGACTCCAGCGCCAGCGCCCAGCGATCGCCGCGCGCGCACAGCGCCTGGCGCAGCGCCTCGACGGTCGGGTAATCCGCCGGCATCGACAGGCCGCCGGTGCCCACCAGTTCGCGCACCTGCGCGAAGAAAAGAATATCGATCATACGTTCACCTTAAAATCGCCGGATTTGCCGCCGCTTTTCGCCAGCAGGCGCACCGGGCCGATCACCATGTCTTTCTGTACCGCTTTGCACATGTCATAAATGGTCAATGCCGCCACCGAGGCGGCGGTCAGCGCCTCCATCTCGACGCCGGTTTTGCCGGTCAGCCGGCAGCAGGTTTCGATGCGCACCCGGCTGTGCTGCGTTTGCGCCTCCAGCTGCACTTCGACCTTGCTCAGCATCAGCGGGTGGCACAGCGGGATCAGCTCCCAGGTGCGTTTGGCCGCCTGAATGCCGGCGATGCGCGCCGTGGCGAACACGTCGCCCTTGTGATGGCTGCCGTCGACGATCATCGCCAGCGTGGCGGGCAGCATCTCGACGAAGGCCTCGGCGCGCGCCTCGCGCACCGTTTCGGCCTTGGCGGAAACATCGACCATATGGGCTTCGCCGGCGGCGTTAATATGGGTTAGCTGTGTCATGACTCAGGGCTTCTTCAAATGGGGCTGGAAGTTGCACGGGCGATGGCGCGCGTCCAACTGCTCTTCGATAATCCGCTCCCAGGCGGTGCAGCAGGCGCGGGTGGAGCCCGGCATGGCGAAGATCACCGTGCGGTTGGCCAGGCCGGCCAGCGCGCGCGACTGGATCGTCGCGGTGCCGATCTCTTCGTACGACACCATGCGGAACAGTTCGCCGAACCCTTCCACCTCTCTGTCGAACAGCGGCAGCAGCGCTTCCGGCGTGTTGTCGCGGGCGGTAAAACCGGTGCCGCCGGTGATCAGCACCGCCTGCACGTTGTCATCGGCGATCCAGGCGGAAACCCGCGCGCGGATCTGGTAAATGTCATCTTTAACGATGGCGCGATCCACCACCTGGTGGCCGGCTTCCTGCGCCGCTTCCTGCAGATAGTGGCCGGAGGTGTCTTCCGCCGCGCCGCGGCTGTCGGAGACGGTCAGGATGGCGATATGCGCCGCAATAAACTCGCTGCTCGCATGGCTCATTGTTCAATAGGCTCCTATTGGCTGTCAGCCGCCGATAAACGACAGATTCTGGGTGATCCCGCTGTTGCCCTGATGCAGGAAATGGGTCTGCTTCTTGCTCAGCAGCCCGCTCTGGATGCGCGCCTTCAGCGCGTCGAGCTGGCCGTCCTCGGCCAGCAGATCGCGCAGGGGCACTCCCTGCTCGCCGAACAGGCACAGGTGCAGATTGCCGATGGAAGAGACGCGCAGCCGGTTACAGCTGGCGCAAAAGTCTTTTTCATACGGCATGATAAGCCCCACCTCACCCTGGTAGTCAGGGTGGCTGAACACCTGCGCCGGGCCGTCGCTGCGGCCGCGTGCCTGGCGCTGCCAGCCCTGCTGCTCCAACTGCAGGCGAATCACTTCGCCGGAAACGTGATGTTTGCGAAACAGCTCGCCGCCCTCGCCGGTTTCCATCAGTTCGATAAAGCGCAGCTGGATAGGCCGGTCCTTGATCCAGGCGAGAAAGGCGCCGAGCTGCTGGTGGTTAACGTCGCGCATCAGCACCGCGTTGACCTTGACCTTGCTGAAACCGGCGCTGAAGGCGGCATCAATGCCGTCCATCACCTGGCGGAACTTGTCCTGGCCGGTAATGGCATGAAACTGGCGGGGATCCAGGCTGTCGATGCTGACGTTAATCGCCGTCAGACCAGCGTCACGCCAGGCGGCGACGTCGCGCGCCAGACGGTAGCCGTTGGTGGTGACCGCCAGGGTACGGATGGCCGGGTTTTCCCGCACGGCGGCGATGATCTCGGTAAAATCGCGGCGCAGCGAAGGCTCGCCGCCGGTCAGGCGCACCTTTTCGGTGCCCAGTTCGGCGAACGCGCGGCTGACGCGGCGGATTTCATCCAGCGACAGGAAGCTTTTCGGGCTGCCGCTCGGCTTGTAGCCGTCGGGCAGACAATAGGTGCAACGAAAGTTGCACACGTCGGTGATCGACAAGCGCAGGTAATAGAACTTGCGCTCATAAGCATCAATGAGTTGCGGCACCATAACACCTTTCCAAAGTCGGGAGATGCGAGCGTTTCCCCTCTGCACCCTGGTGGCTGACTTCGCCACGGCCCAGGCGCCATATCGTTCCGGATGAACAACGTAGGCGCAGGGGCTAGGAGTTTGATTTCTCTTCCCGCTACCTTGAGTAGCCGGAACGAAACCGTGGTTTTCAGCAGAATTCTAGCGCTAATCGGCAACGATAGCCAACGCGTAAATTCGCTATATAATTGTCTATACAGCGTTTTTAGACGCCGCGTATTCGGGTAAACCATGATAAACATCACTTGCGCGGACGAATTGACCGGAATCACGCAAATGACACTCTTATCGCGTTTTTATGCCGGATCCGCTACCTTATGCGGGCAGTTCAGCCCCTTTGTAAGGAAATTTATGCGTAATCGTACCCTGGCCGATCTCGACCGCGTGGTGGCGTTAGGCGGCGGACACGGCCTGGGCCGTGTGATGTCGGCCCTGTCGTCCTTAGGCTCCCGCCTGACCGGCATCGTCACCACCACCGACAACGGCGGTTCCACCGGCCGTATCCGCCGTTCGGAAGGCGGCATTGCCTGGGGCGATACCCGTAACTGTCTCAACCAGCTGATCACCGAACCGAGCGTCGCCTCGGCGATGTTCGAATACCGCTTCAGCGGCAACGGTGAGCTGGCCGGCCACAACCTCGGCAACCTGATGCTGAAAGCGCTGGATCACCTGAGCGTGCGCCCGCTGGAAGCGATCAACCTGGTACGCAGCCTGCTGAAGGTGGACGCGGCGCTGATCCCGATGTCGGAGCAGCCGGTGGATTTGATGGCGCACGATCACGAAGGCAACCATGTTTACGGTGAAGTGAATGTCGACCAGCTGACCCATATGCCGCAGGAGCTGATGCTGTCGCCGCCGGTCAACGCCACGCGCGAAGCGCTGGACGCCATCGCGCAGGCCGACGTGATCCTGATCGGACCGGGCAGTTTCCTCACCAGCCTGATGCCGCTGCTGCTGCTGGACGATCTCACCCAGGCGCTGCGTCGCAGCAGCGCCAACATGATCTATATCGGCAACCTCGGCCGCGAGCTGAGCGTGGCCGCCGCGGCGCTGTCGCTACAGGATAAGCTGACGCTGATGGAAGAGAAAATCGGCCGCCGGATGATCGATGCGCTGATCGTCGGCCCGGCGGTGGACGCCAGTGAAGTGCAGGATCGGGTGGTGATTCAACAGCCGCTGGAAGCGAGCGACATCCCCTACCGCCACGATCGCCAGCTGCTACGCCAGGCGCTGGATCGGGCATTGGTGGCGCTGGCCGCCCGCCGCTGACCGAATTTAACCGTCTCGCCCGCGCAACCAGGGATTATCGCTGGCTGGGGCGGGATGGCTGACCATATCGATATACAGGTCTTCCACCTCTTTGCGCGCCCAGGGCGTGCGACGCAAAAACTTCAGGCTGGACTTGATGCTCGGATCGCTGCGGAAGCAGTTGATGCGAATGCGCGCGCCCAGCTCGGACCAACCGTAGTGATCCACCAGTTTAGTCAGCAGTTGCTCCAGCGTCACGCCGTGCAGCGGGTCTTTGGACTGGTGTTGGCTCATGTTCGGTACTCTTCGTGGTCAAATCGGGCCGCACACCTTAACAGCTTTGACGCGGCCGACAAGGAATTTCGACGCCCGCCGCGCGGGCGCCATCCAACGGTCAGGAAATCGCAATAAACTGCTCGCGCAGCTGGTGGATCTGGTCGCGCAGCGCAGCCGCCTGCTCGAACTCCAGGTTTTGCGCGTGGGTGTACATCTGCGCTTCGAGATCGCGGATTTTCTGATCCAGCGCTTTCGGCGTAAGGTTCTGCAGCGAAGCGCCGCCGTCCGCCGCCTTGCCCTTGCCTTTGCTCTTGGCGCGGTTGACCGGCTGGCCGATCTGCAGAATGTCGCCGATCTTCTTGTTCAGCCCCTGCGGCACGATGCCGTTGGCTTCGTTGTAGGCCTGCTGCTTGGCGCGGCGCCGCTCGGTTTCGCCGATCGCCTTGGCCATCGAATCGGTGATGCGATCGCCATACAGGATCGCCTTGCCGTTCAGGTTACGCGCCGCGCGGCCGATGGTCTGGATCAGCGAACGCTCGGAACGCAGGAAACCTTCCTTGTCGGCGTCCAGAATCGCCACCAGCGACACCTCAGGCATGTCGAGCCCCTCACGCAGCAGGTTGATGCCCACCAGCACGTCGAACTCGCCCAGACGCAGGTCACGGATGATTTCGACCCGTTCTACGGTATCAATGTCCGAGTGCAGGTAGCGCACGCGCTCGCCATGCTCTTCCAGGTATTCGGTCAGGTCTTCCGCCATGCGTTTGGTCAGGGTGGTCACCAGCACGCGCTCGTTGATCGCCGCGCGCTTGCGGATCTCGGAGAGCAGATCGTCCACCTGGGTGGCGACCGGCCGCACCTCCACGATCGGATCCAGCAGCCCGGTCGGCCGCACCACCTGATCGATCAGATCGCCGCCGGATTTCTCCAGCTCGTATTTGCCCGGCGTCGCGGAGACATAGATGGTCTGCGGCGCCAGCGCCTCGAACTCCTCGAAGCGCAGCGGGCGGTTGTCCAGCGCCGACGGCAGGCGGAAGCCGTACTCCACCAGCGTTTCCTTGCGCGCGCGGTCGCCCTTGAACATCGCGCCGATCTGCGGAATGGTGACGTGGGATTCGTCGACCACCAGCAGGCCGTCCGCCGGCAGGTAGTCGAACAGCGTCGGCGGCGGCTCGCCCTCGGCGCGCCCGGACAGGTAGCGCGAGTAGTTTTCGATGCCCGAGCAGTAGCCCAGCTCGTTCATCATCTCCAGATCGAACTGGGTGCGCTGCGTCAGGCGCTGCTCTTCCAGCAGCTTGTTGTTGGCCAGCAGCACCTTGCGGCGGTCCGCCAGATCGACCTTGATCTCTTCCATCGCCTGCATGATCCGCTCGCGCGGCGTCACGTAGTGCGATTTCGGGTAGATGGTAAAGCGCGGCACCACCTGCTCGATCTGCCCGGTCAGCGGATCGAACAGCGACAGCCGCTCCACTTCTTCGTCGAACAGCTCGACGCGCAGCGCCAGCTCGTCCGACTCCGCCGGGTAAATGTCGATCACCTCGCCGCGCACGCGGAAGGTAGCGCGCTGGAAGGCCTGATCGTTGCGGGAATATTGCAGCTCCGCCAGGCGGCGCAAAATGGATCGCTGATCGATGATCATCCCCTGGGTCAGGTGCAGCATCATCTTCAGGTAAAGATCCGGATCGCCCAGGCCGTAGATCGCCGACACCGACGCCACCACCACCACGTCGCGCCGCTCCAGCAGCGCCTTGGTGGCGGAAAGGCGCATCTGCTCGATGTGCTCGTTCACCGAAGCGTCTTTTTCAATGAAGGTATCGGAGCTGGGCACGTAGGCTTCCGGCTGGTAGTAGTCGTAGTAGGAGACGAAGTATTCCACCGCATTCTCCGGGAAAAACTCTTTCATCTCGCCGTACAGCTGCGCCGCCAGCGTCTTGTTCGGCGCCAGCACCATGGTCGGCCGATTCAGATCGGCTATCACGTTGGCGATGGTGAATGTCTTGCCCGAACCGGTGACCCCCAGCAACGTCTGGTGCGCCAGGCCGTCTTCCAGCCCCTCTTCCAGCTTGCGGATGGCTTCCGGCTGATCGCCGGCCGGTTTGAACTCTGAATGCAGTTTGAAAAGTTTACTCATTGCTCGGCTACCCTGTGGAGATGCGCGCGCTCAGGCGGCCAGCCGACTCTGCGCCGGGCATGGCCCCTAATTATGGAAAGTGTCGGCGATTTGCGCCAGTGCCCATGATACTGGATATAAAACCAGCTTCAAGCGGATTCGTCGCTGCGCCCGATGCCGCGGCAACGCCGTTGCACCGTGGCGTTACAGTCCGGTGACATTTTTATTGTCAATAACAGATTTATCCCCAGAACTTGCCGCGAATTAACTTATTGATAGCACCGCGTCGAAAAATCATACATAGAGACCTGATCAATACCCTCGCGTCTTGATTTTAATTAAATTATTGATAATTAATTACTTTAATAAAAAGACGAGAATGCGGGCAAAGCGAACAGAACCCGCGTCCGCTCTCGCTTTACAGCGTTTTTCTAAATCTAATACACAAGGTTATCCACAGGAATAGTGGATAACTCTCACCGCCCCGCCCGGGGCGGGAGTTACAGAAAGAAAGCTTTTCGCCCTTTACACTGGCCAAAATGCCTTTTTTAGTTATTTTTTCATAAAAATATCGCTTTGTTTATGCCGATTAATACTAAAAATCCCCATTGCCAAAATCGCATTGGCTCCTTTCACGCGGATCGCTCTTGACGGCGGCGCAATGCCTTGCACCATGCCCACACCGAACAGCACCACAAGAGTGCAAAAAACGTCCGGGTTAACTTGCCCGCGTATTTTCAGGCCGTCACGGCAGCGCGCGTCAGGCCTGACGTGCGGTTAACAAGGCGATAACAATCCCCCGTTTTCACCCGGCGGCAAAAATTGGCCTGGGAGTTGCTTTATCTTCCTGCGTATAAATGCGGTGCGGCAGCATGATGCGCTGCCGACCGCGGAGTTTCACCGCCGAGGCGTTATCGCCCGTAAAAACGCAAGAACGACACCAAGTCGTCACAAGCGTCGTTTTTAACGACATATTGACTGTCATTCCGTCCACCGCAGACCTGGCTCTGGCTCTTCGGACGGACGGCATTTTGTTCCAGACATTGCCACACTCGGGAAATTCGCCGCGCATGCGGCCTTTGCAGCCCCCGCCAACGAGTGAAACGAGCGTCTATGAGGAGAATGCCAAATGCTGAGCCTGAGATCGGTCAATCAATTTTACGGGCAGAACCACACCCTGTGGGACATCAACCTGGAGCTGCCGCGCGGCCAGTGCACCGTGCTGCTCGGGCGCAACGGCGTGGGCAAGACCACGCTGGTCAACTGCATCATGGGGCATGTGCCGGTGGTGAGCGGCAGCATGACCTGGCAGCCGGCGGATCAGCCGCCGCAAAATCTGCTGCTGCAGCCGATGGAGCGCCGCGCCGCGCTGGGCATCAGCCACGTGCCCCAGGGGCGGCAGCTCTTCTCGCAGCTGAGCGTGGAGGAGAATCTGCAGGTGGCGCAAATGGCCGGGCGCGGCGCCCCTCGCCGCATTCCGCCGCTGATCTACAGCCTGTTTCCCCATTTGCGCCAGATGCGCGCGCGCCGCGCCGGCGATCTGTGCGTGGGCGCTCAGCGCCAACTGGCGATCGGTCGGGCGCTGGCCCAGGAGCCGGCGCTGCTGATCCTCGACGAACCGACGGCGGGTGTCCCCCCCTCGATCGCGGCCGACATCGGCAACGTGATCCGCCGGCTCAACCGCGAACTGGGCATGACCATTTTACTGGTGGAGCATCAGCTGCCGTTCGTGCGCCGGGTGGCGGATCGCTTCTGCCTGTTGGACAGCGGGCGCACTGTGGCGCACGGTGCGCTGGCGCAGCTGGATGAGGCGCTGATCGGCGCCGGGTTGGCGGAGTGAAAGCCCGGTTTGCCGCCTATGCCGATGTTGTATCAGCCACGGCAGGTCTGCGCCCAATAGGCAACGGCCTGCCGTCTTCCCATACTCGATATGCATTATACCAACACCACAATATCGAGGGATTTAGGCATGGCAGACAACAACGCGGCATTTATTCAATACGCGGATTTGCGCAATAGAAACTGGAGCCTGCAGGAACGGCTCAATGTCGAAGGGATTTATGTCAGCTCACGTGATGAACTGGTCAGCGCGCAAGATTTCATCATCAACACGTTAAAACGCCCGACGATCGTCAGATTCGCTGCGCCTTTTGCCACCTGGACCGCACCTAAAACCGACATCAACGTCGGCTTCGTTTATCTCGACGGCAACGGCGTCAGCATCACTACCGAGATCCCTAACGGCACGGAAAGCGACCATAACTATTTCCTGCGCTGCTATACCAGCAGCGGCGCGTTGGATAACAACGTTCCTATTCGCCCAGCGCCTATCATGAAAGATTTCACCGTCAAAGGCATTGGTGCCAAGATTAACAAAGGCAAGGATGAAACCCCGATCGAATACAACTATATCGATGGTATCCGTTTCCATTCGCCTGAAGGGCCGCTGGGCAACTTCTCGGTCAATAACGTCTATATTTCGGGTTTCTACTACGGCCTGTACTACGGCACCAATGCCTATATCGCCCACCATTACGCCTGTGAAGTCATCCGCTGTTTTGAAAGCCTACATATGCCCTCAACGAGCAGCGGAGCGCAAAACTTCGGCGAAGGCATCAACTTTTTCGGCGGCACCCTCGGCAATTCCCAGGGGCTGGCCGTACGCAACGCTAACCCCAACGGCGCCTTCCGTCTATTCGGCACGTCGCTCGACTACGCCGGTTCGATAGCTTACGTTCAGGCCGGTAGCGTTGAACTGCATGGCTGCCATATGGAATTCAACAACGGTAATAGCCCGCTCACGGATATCCCCTTTCGCTGCAGCGCCAATCAAAATGCATCGCTGTTAATTCACGGCGGCGAAATCATCGTCGCCGGCAGCCGACTGGCGCAGGAGTCGCTGTTTTACGCCGAGGCCGGCAGTAGCGGGATTATCGTCGACAGCGTGAAATTCTATGGCGTAAGAACCGCGAGCGGCCGCTATTTCAGCGGCACCGGCGACTTTGTCATCGCCCATAGCCGCCTGGATGGCGGCGGTGGCGGCGCCGGGATCCAGACGCTGGTCGGCACCGTGAATAACAAGCTCAAAGACGGCGATTTCACCTTTTCCACCAAGCCGTTCGGCTGGGAGGTGACCGGCGGCACGATCGACGATCCCTTTACCTCAGATGCGGTGACTATCGGCATCGAAACCGGCGCGGGCATCGACGGCGGTAACGCCCTGAAAGTAACCAAGTTGGGCAACGCCAATACCAACGCCGGGGTGAGAGTAAGCGTGCCCGTCGCGCAATATGAACAGCTGGGCGCCTGCTTTACCCTGAAAACGGTCAACGGCGGTACCGGAAATCTGTTTGCAACGCTACAGTTTGCCTGTATTCAAGAGCATGCGGACAACGGCATCTCGATCGTCGCCAAAGCCGCGCCGGCAGCCTGGGATGCCGTCATGAAAGCCGATGCTTACACCGAATACACCGAATATCGTTTCAACGCCAATCGGCGGAAGGTCCCGGTCTGGGCGACCCATGTCATCCTGACGTTCAACCTGTTTGCCCTGGCGAAAAATGGCGTGCTTTATCTCGATAACTCCTGCATTACCGCCATGTAAAAGCCAACGCCGGGTCATAAGATCCGGCGTGCGATATCATCAGCCAGAGAGACGGCAAAGATTTCTTACTGTGCCAACAGGCTGATATCCAGATACTGCCCCAGCGGCGCCCGTTCGGCCTGCGGCAGGTGCGGGATTTCTCCCAGCAGCGGCGCCGGCAGCATGCGGCGCAGCGTGGCCAGGTATTCCTGATGCCTTCGTCCCGGCGGCGCCACGTCGTTGGCGATCCAACCGGCCAGCGTCAGCCCGGCCTGCTGCACCGCCTGCGCCGTCAGCACCGCGTGGTTGATGCAACCCAGTTTGATGCCCACCACCAGGATCACCGGCAGTTGCTCCTGCTGCACCCAGTCGGCGAAGGTGTACTCCGCCGACAGCGGGGTAAACCACCCGCCCGCGCCCTCGACCAGCACCCAGTCGGCGCGCTGCTCCAGCCGGCGCAGGCCGTCGGACAGCCGCGCCGCGTCGATCGGCCGGCCTTCATCGGCGCTGACGATATGCGGCGAGGTGGGTTCGGCAAAAACGTAAGGGTTCACTTCATCGTAGCTGAGCGCCACGCCGCTGTTGGCCTGCAGCGCCAGCGCGTCGCCGTTGCGCAGCTCCTCGGCGGTCATCTCGCTGCCGGAAGCCACCGGCTTATACCCGGCGCTGCGATAGCCCGCCCGGTTGGCGGCCTGCAGCAAGGCGCTGCTGGCGACGGTTTTCCCCACTTCGGTGTCGGTGCCGGTTACGAACCAACGTTTAATCACGATAAATCACTCCATAAGCCAGATGATAGCTGAGCGGGAACTGCCCCCGCCGGCACGGGTAAGCCGCCTGCAGCGCGGCGAGACGGCCGCGCGACATCAGGCCGCCCTCGCGCCCCTGATGTAGGTGCGTGGCCCCGATGCCCTTGAGCGAACGCATCAGCGTCATCACGTCCGGGTAGTTCAGGGTGCGCAACTCCGTGACCAGCTCGTGTCGATAGCCAGCACAGGCGGCGCGGATCTGCGCCAGCGGCAGAAAGGCGTTCACGTGGCGCTCGCCGTCCACCTGTTGCCAGGCATCCCCCAGCTCCTGCAGCGAGCCCGCCGCCAGCGTGGAAAACAGGATCGCGCCGCCGGGGCGGGTCACGCGGTACAGCTCCGCCAGCGCGGCGGGCAGATCGCTGCACCACTGCACCACCAGGCTGCTGAAACAGATGTCCATCGCCGCGTCGGGCAGCGGCACCTGTTCGATATCGCCCAGCAGATAATGATGCGCCGCCTGCCGTTGGCGGGCGACATCCAGCATGCCCGGCGCCAGATCGAGCGCGGTCACCTGCTTGCCGCGCTCGCGCCACAGGCGGCTGAAATAGCCGGTGCCGCAGCCGGCATCCAGCAGCCGTTCGCCCGGATAGGCACTCCCCATCCCCAGTAAGCGCTCGCCAACGTCACGCTGCAGCGCGGCGGCGGCGTCGTAGCTGCCGGCGGCGCGGCTGAAGGCCGAAGCGACCGCCTGTTTGTTCACCCAGTCATTGGCTGACGTCATGCAATACCTCCAGCAGGCGATCGATATCCTGCGGCTGATGCGCCGCCGTCAGGGTGATGCGCAGCCGCGCGCCGCCCGGCGGCACCGTCGGCGGGCGGATGGCGCTCACCCACAGCGCGCGCTCGCGCAGGCGGGCCGCCAGATCGAGCGCGCGTTGATTGTCCCCCACCAGCAGCGGCTGGATAGCGGTGTCGGAGTCCGTCAGGGTCAGCGCCAGCGGCGCGGCGCCCTGGCGGAAACGGCGGATGTTGTCCTGCAGCCGGGCGCGCAGTTCATCGCCCTCTCGAATGCACGCCAGCGCCGCCTGCAGCGCGCAGGCCTGCGCCGGCGGCATCGCAGTGCTGTAAATCAGATGACGGGCGAACTGCAGCAGATACTCGGCGGTCGGCTCATCACACAGCACCGCCGCGCCGCTGACGCCGAACGCCTTGCCGAAGGTCGCCACCAGCAGTTCAGGGCGCACGCCCTGCTGCCAGCAGCTGCCGCGGCCTTGCTCGCCGCGCACGCCGACGCCGTGGGCATCGTCCACCATCAGCCAGGCGCCCGCCGCGCGGGTTAGGCGATGTAGTTCCGCCAACGGCGCACCGTCGCCGTCCATGCTGAACACTCCTTCGGTCACCGCCAGCCGCTGCCCGTCGCAGGGTTTGGCCAGCAGATCTGCCAGCGCCTGCGGCTGATTGTGCTGGAAGCGGCGCAGCTCGGCCGGCGACTGCGCCGCCGCCTCCAGCAGCGAGGCGTGGCTGAGGCGATCGGCCAAAATGCGATCGCCCTTTTGCATCAACGCCGCCAGCACCGCCTGGTTGGCGGCGTAACCGGAGATGAACAGCAGCGCGCGCGGATAGCCGAGCCACGCCGCCAGTTGCTCCTCCAGCGCCTGATGCGCCGCGCTAAAGCCGGTGACGTGGCCGGAACCGCCGCTGCCGACGCCGTAGCGCTGCGCGCCCTGCTGCCAGGCGGCGATCACCCGCGCATCCTGGCTCAGCCCCAGGTAGTCGTTGCCGGAGAAATTCAGGTAGAAACGATCGCCGAGCCGAATCTGGCGGCCATTGCCGCCCTCGGTGGTCTGTCGCCGACGGTAGGCGGCGTTGAGGCGCCGCTCTGCCAGCGCCTGCTCAATGCGTTGTTGCCAGCTCATCACAGCGCCGCGTTGTAAAACTCGGCGGTATCGGCGGTCAGCAGTTGCTTAGCCAGCGCCTGCTGTTGCTGGTTGTCGCCGTGTTCGGTGGCGGTCTGCTGCGGGTTCAGTCCCAGCTTGCGGAACAGCTGCAGGTCTTTGTCTTCTTCCGGGTTCGGCGTGGTCAGCAGCTTGCAGCCGTAGAAGATCGAGTTGGCGCCGGCCATGAAGCACATCGCCTGCGTCTGTTCGTTCATCTGTTCACGGCCGGCGGAAAGGCGGACATAAGAAGACGGCATCATGATGCGCGCCACCGCGATGGTGCGGATGAAATCGAACGGATCGACGTCGTCGTTATCCGCCAGCGGCGTGCCTTTCACCTTCACCAACATGTTGATCGGCACGCTCTCCGGCGGCTTCGGCAGATTGGCCAGCTGCACCAGCAGCCCGGCGCGGTCACGCACCGTTTCACCCAGCCCGACGATGCCGCCGGAGCACACTTTGATGCCGGCGTCGCGCACTTTGTCGAGCGTATCCAGGCGTTCCTGGTAGCTGCGGGTGGTGATGATGCTGCCGTAGAACTCCGGCGAGGTGTCGAGGTTATGGTTGTAGTAATCCAGCCCGGCCTCCGCCAGCCGTTCGGCCTGAGTGCCATCCAGCGTGCCCAGGGTCATGCAGGTTTCCATGCCCATCGCTTTCACGCCCTGCACCATCTGCTGCAGATAAGGCATATCGCGCTCGTGCGGGTTCTTCCACGCCGCGCCCATGCAAAAACGGGTCGATCCGTTCGCCTTGGCCTTGCGCGCCGATTCCAGCACCTGCTCGACCTGCATCAGCCGCTCCGCCTCCAGGCCAGTCTTGTAGCGCGAACTCTGCGGGCAGTATTTGCAGTCTTCCGGGCAAGCGCCGGTTTTGATCGACAGCAGCGTGCTGACCTGCACCTGACGCGGGTCAAAGTGCTGACGGTGTACGGTTTGCGCTTCGAACAGCAGTTCAAGCAGCGGTTTATCAAACAGGGCCTGGGCTTGCCCTACTGTCCAGTGAATGCGATCGGCCATCATGGCGTCTCCAAAACGAAAAAGTGTCGCCAGTTTAAATATTGTGGATATACTGTCAACCAATCTTAATTCAATTTGGTTTACAAGTATGTCTGTCACCGCTTCCGACCTGGTGTTTGACCAACGTCATATCTGGCACCCCTACACCTCCATGAGCCGCCCGTTACCCTGTTACCCGATCGAGTCGGCCAGCGGCGTCGAGCTGCAGCTGGCGGACGGCCGGCGTCTGGTGGACGGCATGTCCTCCTGGTGGGCGGCGATCCACGGTTACAACCATCCTCGCCTGAATCAGGCCGCCAGCCAGCAGTTGGAGAAGATGTCGCACGTGATGTTCGGCGGTATTACCCATCCGTCCGCCATCTCGCTGTGCCGTCGGCTGGTGGAGATGACGCCGGAAGCGCTGCAGTGCGTGTTCCTGGCGGATTCCGGTTCGGTGGCGGTGGAAGTGTCGCTGAAGATGGCGCTACAGTATTGGCAGGCGCGCGGCGAGCGGCGGCAGCGCATCCTGACGCTGCGCCACGGCTATCACGGCGATACCTTCGGCGCGATGTCGGTCTGCGATCCGGACAACTCGATGCACAGCCTCTATCAGGGCTATCTGGCGCCGCACCTGTTCGCCACCGCGCCGCAGTGCCGCTTCGACGAAGAATGGCGTGAAGAGGACATCGCGCCGTTCGCCGCGCTGCTGGAGCAGCACGCCGGTGAAGTGGCGGCGGTGATCCTGGAACCGGTGGTGCAAGGCGCCGGCGGCATGCGCATCTACCACCCAAGCTACCTCAAGCGGGTGCGCGAGCTGTGCGATCGCCATCAGGTGCTGCTGATCGCCGACGAGATCGCCACCGGCTTCGGCCGCACCGGCAAGCTGTTCGCCTGCGAGCACGCACAGGTGGTGCCGGACATTCTCTGCCTGGGCAAGGCGCTGACCGGCGGCTACATGACGCTGTCCGCCACCCTGACCACCCGTCACGTGGCGGAGACCATCAGCAACGGCGCGGCCGGCTGCTTTATGCACGGCCCAACCTTTATGGGCAACCCGCTGGCCTGCGCGGTGGCGGACGCCAGCCTGGCGCTGCTGGCGGAAAATCGCTGGCAGGCGCAGGTGAGCGCCATCGAAGCCCAGCTGAAGCAGGAGCTGCTGCCGCTCGCGGCGCTGCCGAAGGTGGCGGACGTGCGGGTGCTGGGCGCGATTGGGGTGGTGGAGATGCGCGAACCGGTGAACGTCGCCGAGCTGCAGCGCGGGTTCGTCGAACGCGGGGTGTGGATCCGGCCGTTCGGCAAGCTGATTTACCTGATGCCGCCTTACATCATCGAAGCGGAACAGCTCAGCCGCCTGACCGCCGCCGTGGCCGCCGCCGCGCGTTAATGGCTTACCAATGCTGGTCCAGATAGCGGGCCAGCAATCCCAGACACAGCAGCCAGAGTAAAATGATCATCACCGCCGCCATGCGGCCGGTGGGGTTATCGACGCGCTTTTGCGCCTTCTCGCGCAGCTCGGCCATCAGCGGCTTGGGGATCAGGCGCACCGCCAGCATGATGCCCAACGGTACGATAATCACGTCGTCCAGATAGCCCAGCACCGGAATGAAGTCCGGGATCAGATCGATCGGCGAGATCGCATAGCCGGCCACCAGCAGCGCGATCAGTTTGGCGTACCACGGGGTGCGCTTATCACGGGCGGCCAGCCACAGCGCGTAAATATCGCGCTTGATGCCTTTGGCCCAACGGCGCAGCCAGCCGAACCACGGCGTGCGTTTTTTCAGTGAGATCATGGTGGCGTTGTTTGGCTATCCGGCGGTCTGTAGGAAGGAAGATGCGGCCATGGTAACCGATCCGCGCCGCCGTTGGCGAATGGCAATCCCGCTTGTATTGTCACGACGAAACGATCTAGCTTAAGGGTTCGCGTTTACCGACAACTGGGAGTCACTATGGCTTTTCGTTTGTACAGCAACGATCTGCAGGACGGCGGCAAACTGCCGCAGCAGCAGGTTTTCAACGGCATGGGCTATCACGGCGATAACCTGTCGCCCCACCTGGCCTGGGACGGCGTGCCGGCCGGCACCAAAAGCTTCGTGATCGCCGTTTACGATCCCGATGCCCCGACCGGCTCAGGCTGGTGGCACTGGATCGTGGCCAACATTCCCGCCGACGTGCGCGAGCTGCCGCAGGGCGCGGGCTCCGGCAAAGCCCCGCTGCCCGCCGGCGCGCTGCAGACCCGCACCGACTTCGGCTCAGCCGGCTACGGCGGCGCGGCGCCGCCGAGTGGCGAAAGCCACCGCTACCAGTTCACCGTGCATGCGCTGGACGTGGAGCGCATCGAGGTGGATGAGGGTTCCAGCGGCGCGCTGGTGGGCTTTAACGTCCATTTCCACAGCCTCGGCAGCGCCACGCTGACGGTGACGTTCAACTGATCCCCCGCCAATAAAAAAGCGCTATTCCACCGAATCGCGCTTTTTCCATACTCGTCTGACCGCCGAATTACTTCGCCAGCACGCTCACCCACATCGGGCCTTTGCCCACCGGATAGCGCGCCAGCGTGGTCAGCTTACCGCTGGCCTGGTCAATTTCATGCACCGCGATGTGATCGGATTTCTGGCCGGACGAAATCACGAAACGGCCGCTGTGATCGATGTTGAAACCGCGCGGCTGCGCTTCGGTCGGATGATAGCCGACCACGCTCAGCGTGCCGCCGTCTGCGGAAACGCTGAAGATGGTCAGAATGCTGGCGGTGCGGTCGCTGGTGTACAGGAAGCGGCCGTTCGGCGTGATATGGATGTCCGCCGCCCAGCGGGTGCCGTCGAAGTCGGCCGGCATGATGTCCAGCGTCTGCGTGACGGTGTATTTGCCGCCGTTTTCCGAGATGGCCAGCACGTCCACCGTGCCGTCCAGCTCATTGACGCAGTAGGCGAACTTGTCGTTGTGGTGGAACGCCATATGACGCGGGCCGGCGCCGGCGGCGGTCGCCACCGCTTCCTGCGCGTGCGGCGTCAGCTGGCCCGCCAGGCTCAGGTTGAACAGGCGGATGCGGTCTTCTTTCAGGCAAGGCACCAGCACCAGCTGGTTGGTCGGATCGATGTTCGCCGAGTGCGGCGCGGTCAGGCCGTCGATCTGCTGAATAGGCGCCGTCACCACGCCGTCGTGGCCGATCGGGCTGATGCTGGCGCAGTTGCCGCTGTAGGAGGCGGAGAACAGGTAGCGCCCCTGCAAATCGGTGGAAATATGGGTCGGGCTGCCCGGCAGCGGCGCCATGCCGGCCTGCTGCAGCGTGCCGTCCGCCTCGATGCGGTAGCTGACGATGCCGAACGCCGGACGCACGCCGACGTACAGGTGGGTCTTGTCCGGATGAAGGGTCATCGGCTGCACCTGGCCCGGCACGTCAACGGTTTGCAGCAGCGCCAGCGCGCCGGCGTCATCCAACTGCCAAACGTGGATCTGCTGGCTCTCCGGGCTGGCGACATAAACGATTTGCTTCATGTGTTCTCCTTGCAAAGGGTAAAAGAGGAACCGGTTTCAGGCCGTTCGATTGCCCCTAGCTTACCGCACATCCGTCGCATGGCAACCCCGCTTAGCACCGGAAGCTCACGCGGTTTTCTCCGTTGGCTATCCGGTGTACCATCGGATTAATTTTATGGCTAACGATAACGAGAACCCTATGAGCTACCGCGTCATCGCCCTCGATCTTGACGGCACCCTGCTGGACAACCAAAAACGCATCTTACCGCAATCGCTGGAAGCGCTGGCGCTGGCGCGCGCCGCCGGCATCCAGGTGGTGGTGGTCACCGGCCGCCACCACGTCGCTATCCATCCGTTCTACCAGGCGCTGCAGATAGATACCCCGGCCATCTGCTGCAACGGCACCTATCTGTATGATTTTCAGCAGAAGAAGGTGTTGGCGGCCGATCCGCTGGCGAAAGATCAGGCCAGGCAGGTGCTGCAGATGCTCAAACAGACCGACATTCACGGGCTGATGTACGTCGACGACGCCATGCTGTATCAGGAGCCGAGCGGCCACGTGATCCGCTCGCTGGCCTGGGCCGAAACCCTGCCGGCGGCGCAGCGCCCGACGCTGCTGCAGGTCGGCAGCCTGGCGCAGGCGGCCGACGACGCGCAGGCGATCTGGAAATTCGCCACCTCGCACGCCGATATTCCGGCGCTGCGCGAGTTTGCCGACACGGTGGAGAAAGAGCTGGGGCTGGCGTGCGAATGGTCCTGGCACGATCAGGTGGATATCGCCAAAGGCGGCAACAGCAAAGGCAAGCGCCTGCGCCAATGGGTGGAGTCGCAGGGGCTGAGCATGGATCAGGTGGTGGCGTTCGGCGACAACTACAACGACATCAGCATGCTGGAAGCGGTCGGATTGGGCGTGGCGATGGGCAACGCCGATGACGCGATCAAGGAACGCGCCGATCTGGTGATCGCCGATAACCTGCAGCCGGGCATCGCCGAGGTGATCCGCACCCGCGTACTCTAGTTTTTTCGCCCTCCCGCCGGGAGGGTCTGTCTTAGCGGCTCTCGCGGCTGATAGACACGCTCTTCACCTGCGCGTACAGCCACTGCCCAGGGCGGATCGCCAGTTCATCGCGCGCCCAGGGCGTGATCCGCGCCCACAGCACGTGTTCCCCGACCGCCAGCTTCACTTCCACCTGCCCGTCCACGTCCAGACTCTCGCTTACCTTGGCCGGCAACACGTTGCGAATGCTGCTGTTGACCGGCGGTTGCAGCACCAGCGAGACATCGGCGGCGTTGATGCGAATGCGCAGCTGGGTGCCCAGTTCGGCGTCGATGCCGCTGACCCACAGCCTTTGATCGCCGAGCGCCAGCGCGGTCATGGCATAGCGCTGATGATGCTCAATCACGCTGACGCGCAGCACGCTGCTCTGATCTTCACGCTGCAGCCACGGCCGCAGCGCGCTGCTGGCCCAAACGGCTTCCAGCCCGCCGAACGCGCGCACCTCGCCGCGATCCAACACCATCACCTGCTCGGCCAGGCGCAGGATCTCGTCCAGGCTATGGCTGACGTAGAGGATGGGGATGTTGACGTCCTGCGCCAGCCGCTCCAGATACGGCAGCAGCTCGCGTTTGCGCGGCAGATCGAGCGAGGCCAGCGGCTCGTCCATCAGCAGCAGTTCCGGCGCGGTCAGCAGCGCGCGGCCGATCGCCACCCGCTGTTTTTCACCGCCGGAGAGCGTCAGCGGCAGCCGATTGAGCAGCGGCCCGATGCCCAGCAGCTCGACGATGGTGTTGAACTGCGCGCGCATGCCGGCCGCCATGCCGTATTGCAGGTTGCCGCGCACCCGATAGTGCGGGAACAGCCGCGCATCCTGAAACACGTAGCCGATACGGCGCTTTTCCGGCGGCAGGCAAAGGCCCGCGGCGGTATCCACCAGCGTGCGGCCATTGAGCGCGATTCGCCCCTGCTGCAAACGGGTCAGGCCGCCGATGGCGTTGATCAGGGAAGTTTTGCCCGCGCCGGACAGGCCGAAAATCGCGGTGATGCCCTGCGCCGGCAAATCGGCGCGGACGTTGAGATTAAGGTCGCCCAGCTGCTGCGAGAAATCCAGCTCCAGCATTTACACCCCCATCCGTTTGCGGCCCCAGCGGGCCAGCCATTCGGACACCATCAGCGAAGCCAGCGACAGCACGATGGCGATCGCGCACAGCCGCGCGGCGGCGGCTTCCGCCCCCGGCGTTTCGATCAGCGTATACATCGCCAGCGGAATGGTGCGGGTTTCACCGGGAATGTTGGAGACAAAGGTGATGGTGGCGCCGAACTCCCCCAGCGAGCGGGCGAAGGCTAGCACCACGCCGACAATGACGCCGGGCAGCGACAGCGGCAGCGTGACGGTGAAAAACACCCGCCACGGGTTGGCGCCCAGCGTGCGCGCCGCCTGCTCCAGCCGGGTATCTACCGCCTCCAGCGCCAGCCGAATGGCGCGCACCATCAATGGAAACGCCACCACCGCCGATGCCAGCGCGGCGCCGCGCCAGCTAAAGCTAAAGCTGAAGCCGAACCAGTCGTACAGCCACTCGCCGATGACGCCGCGCCGCCCCATGGCGATCAGCAGCAAATAGCCGACCACCACCGGCGGCAGCACCAGCGGCAGATGAATGACGCCGTCCAGCAGCGCCTTGCCGGGAAAGCGGCAACGCACCAACACCCAGGCCATCAGAATGCCGAACGGCAGGCTGCAGACCACCGCCAAACCGGAGACTTTCAGGCTCAGCTCAACCGCCTGCCACTCGTACTCACTCAGAATCATTTACGCGGGGTGAATCCATAATGTTCGAAAATAGCGGCCGCTTCCGGGCCCTTCAGATAGGTATAGAAAGCGCTGACCGTCGGATTTTGACGATCTTTCACCATCGCCATCGGATATTCAACCGGTTTGTGGCTGTCTTCCGGGAACACGCCCACCACTTTCACCTTGTCGCTGGCGACCGCGTCGGAGCCGTAGACGATGCCGAGCGGTGCTTCACCGCGCTCCACCAGCGCCATCGCGCTGCGCACGTTGTTGGCGCGCGCCAGTTTCGGCTCCAGCGCGCTCCAGGCGCCCAGGTGTTCCAGCGCCTCTTTGGCGTAGATGCCGGCCGGCACGTGATCCGGATCGCCCACCGCCAGACGGCCGCCGTTGAGCAGCTTGGCCCAGTCGGTCTGCTTGTCGATGGCGATCTTGTCTTGCTTATCGCTCTTGGCGGCGATCAGCACCAGTTCGTTGCCCAGCAGCGTATAGCGGGTGTCTTTCACCATCTGCTGTTTGTCGATGGCGTAATCCATCCACTGTTGATCGGCGGAGATGAACAGATCGGCCGGGGCGCCCTGCTCAATTTGGCGCGCCAGCGTCGAGGACGACGCGAAGGAGGAAACCACCTGCACGTCCTTGCCTTTTTGATACTGGGTGGCGATGTCCTGCAGCGCGTTGGTCAACGACGCGGCGGCGAACACGGTGATCTTTTCCGCCGCCGAAGCCTGTGCCACCAGGCCCGATGCCAACACGATCCCGCCAACCCATTTGGTCCATTGCTGTTTCATTGTTTTTCTCCGCAAGTTAACGTGCATTATCACTCTTCGTTATATAAAAAATAATATAACGTTGCGCGAAAGCTTGTCATGCGGTTTATCGGCAAAGCGTGAGATAACTTGAGGAATGCCCGCCGGGCGATGCCGGCGGGTATCGGGATGGGGAACGGTCAGTGCTGGGTGCGGTTTTCTTTCGAACGGCCCACTTTGGAGAAGACGTTGAACACTTCGCCAAAACCGTAGATCAGGCCGAGGATCAGCGCCATGACCACCGGCACCATGACCACGGCAAACAACAGACTTTTCAATAATTCCAACATGATAGCCTCGCTTAACTGCCCATTGAGCGGCAAATGCCTTTCACCGCATATCGGGTTATTCTAACCCAAAAAAATCGCTAAAACCGGAGTTATTTTAGCCAGCAGGGCGAAATTGTGATCGGCCAAACGTGCCCTTTCCACCGGCTCATCCCGCCGCAGGATAGTAGATCAGCGGTGGCGCATAGCCGGCGGGCGCCGCCAGCCGGGCTTCCACCCCGTACACCGCGCGAATGTTCTCCGGCGTCAGCGCCTGCCGCGGCGTGCCCGCCGCACAGATCCCGCCCTGCTGCAGCAGCGCCACCCGATCGCAATAACAGGCGGCCAGATTCAGATCGTGCAGCGTCACCACCACGCTGAGTTTCAGCCGCCGCAGCAAGGCCATAAACTGCTGCTGATGGGCGATATCCAGATGGTTGGCGGGCTCATCCAGCAGCAGCCACGGCGTCTGCTGCGCCAGAGCGCGCGCCAGATGCACCCGCTGTTGTTCACCGCCGGACAGCCGCTGCCAATCGCGATCGGCCAGGTGGCTGATGCCCACTTGCTCCATCGCCTGCCCGGCGAGGCGGCGATCTTCAGGGCCGAAACCGCGCCAGCGGCCGATATGGGCCAGGCGCCCCAGCAGCACCGCCTCCTTCACCGGCAGCGCGAAGGCGCCGGGGGCGGATTGCTCGAGAAAGGCGATGCGCCTGGCGCGCTCCCGCCCGGAAAACGCGGTAATTTGGCGCCCTGCCAGCCAAACGCGGCCCCCGGCGGCGGGCTGCAACCCGGCCAGCAGCTTGAGCAACGTGGATTTACCGCTGCCGTTGACGCCGAGCACGCCGGTGATCTCACCGGGCAAGGCGCAGAAATCCAGATTTTCCAGCACCGTGCGTTCGCCCGCTCGCCAGCTCACCGCCTCGGCGCACAGGCCGGATCGCGCTTTTTCAATCGTCATGCATTGACCTTCCGATACAGCAACAGCAGGAATACCGGCACCCCCAGCAGCGCCGTCAGCACGCCGACCGGCAGCTCGCGCGGAGCAAACAGCGTTCTGGCCAGGGTGTCCGCCGCCACGGCGAACAGCGCACCGCACAGCGCGCTGGCCGGCAACAGCAGCCGATGCCGCGAGCCGACCAGCCGCCGGGCGACATGCGGCACCGTCAGCCCGATAAATCCCACCGCGCCGCTGAACGCGACGATCGCCGCCGTCAGCGCGGTGGTCACCACATACAGCAGCAGCTTCAGCGGAGCCACCGCCACCCCCAGCGAAGCGGCGGTCACGCCGCCGAACGCCAGCGCGTCCAGCTCACCCGCCCGCAGCCAACACAGCAGCAGCGCCGCCGCCAGCGCCAACCCGCACAGCCCGACCTGCGGCCAGCGCGCGTCGCTGAACGATCCCAGCAGCCAGAACATCACGCCGCGCGTGGCGTTGGCGTCCGCCTGCCAGAGGGTGATCAGCGAAGTCAGCGCGGAGAGCAGCTGCGTCACCGCCACCCCGGCCAGGATAAACAGCGTGGACTCCCCCTGCAGCGAACGCCCGGCCAGCAGCATCACCAACGCAAACGCCCCCAACGCGCCGATAAACGCACCGCCGGACACCGACAACAGGCCGCCCCCCAGTCCCAATACCAATACCGTTACCGCCCCCACGCCGGCGCCGGAGGAGATGCCCAGCACCCAGGGATCGGCCAGCGGGTTGCGGGTCAGCGACTGCAGCACGGTGCCCGCCAACGCCAATCCGGCGCCGGCCAGCGCCGCCAACAGCGCGCGCGGCATCCGCAGCGACCAGATGATGCGCTGATACACATCGGCATCGGTCGCCGCGCTGCCGCTGACGCCAAGCACGATGCGCCAGGCGTCGTGCCACGCGATCGGCGCGGGCCCCGACAGGGTGGCGCCCAGCAGGGCCAGCGGCAGCGCCGCCGCCAGCAACAGCAGCCAGCCGGCCTCACGGCCGGGCAGTAACCGCCGGATCATGCTATTTCCAGCCTGCGATCACATAGTCGTCCAACAGCTGCCACACCGTCCCCGCCTCGCTGAAACCGGCCTGCCTGAGGGCCGCGAGCTGGAAATCCACCGGCGTCGGCGGCGGCACCGGGCGGCCGGCGAACAGCGCTTCACGCTCGGCCTGATAAGCGGCCAACGCCGGCGATTGCAGCGCGCCCGCAAACCAGCGATCCCAATCCTCAACGCCGTTGTCCCAGGCGCGCTGTTGGGTCTGCTCGTCGTGCCGCTCCGCCAACGCTTTCAGCCGCGGCTGGCGCTGGTCATAGCGCTGATGATCGGCGTTCAGGAACACGCCGCCGTCGGCCAGCAGCCCGGCGACGTTGCGGTACAGCGCCAGCTGCTGCTCGGGCATCAGCCAGTGCAGCGCCGTGCTGGACACCGCCGCCTGCGGCGCGGGGCCGGACAGCGCGGAAAAACAGGCCGGATCCGCCAGATCGGCCTGCAGAATGCGGATCCGATCGCCGTACGCCGCCAGCGCGCCGCGCGCCACCGCCAGCAGCAGCGGATCGAGATCGATGGCGGTCACCCTGGCCTGCGGAAAGCGCTGCAAAATGCGCAGGCTCAGCGAGCCCGGGCCGCAAGCCAGATCCACCACGTGAAAATTCTGACCGGCGGCCAGCGCGAGCACGTCCAGCTGGGCGTTAAAACGCGCTTCCCGTTCGGCGATGTAGGCCGCCTGCTGGCGATCCCAGGAGTCCAGCAGCGAAGAGAATGAAACGGCAGTCATATCAAGGTTCCTTGTTGGAAAAAGTCGGCGCCTGCGGCGGCAAGGCCGCCAGGCCCCGAATCAAACGGCCCAGCGCCGCCACGGTGCGGGCGGAAGGGTCCATGTCGTAACCGGGGAGGACCACGTAGCGCCGCTGACGCACGGCGCGCAGCGTCGCGGTCAGCGGGTGATGCTCCAGAAAGGCGATCTTGTCCGCCGCGCTGTCGCCGAGGCCGCCACGCGGCAGATCGCCAAGCACGATCGCATCCGGATCGCGGGCGGCGATGATTTCCCAGGACACCGTCGGCCACAGCTCGGGCCGATCGCCGAACAGGTTCTCGCTGCCGACGCTGCGGCTCAGCAAACCTGGCGCGCCGCAGCAGCCCGCCACATAGGGCGTTTGCGCGCCGGCATACCACCACAGCAGACGCAAATGCGGCAGCTGAGCACGCTGTGGTTCGAGCGCCCTCAGCTGCCCGCGCAGCCGTTCGACCAGCGCTTCACCGGCGCGGCTGACGTTGAAAATGCGCGCCAGCTCCCGCAGCTCGGTGAAAATGTCTTCAAACGTCAGCGCGGCGGCGATCGCGCTTTGCTGGCCGCAGCAGGCGCCGGGTGAGAGATAAGTGCCGATGCCCCATTCTGCCAGCCGCGCCCGATCGGGCGTTTCCGGGCTGTGCAGCCAGTAATAGCTGGCCGAATAGACAAAATCCGGCCGCATCAGCAGCAACGCTTCCGCCGTGGGCGGCGCCGGGCTGGTGGGCGCCTGCAGCGCATCGTCCGTCGGCGCGGGATCGCGCGCGCGGTCATACCCGACCACGCCGATCGCGCGGGCGGCCAGCCCCAGCGCCAGCAGGTTTTCCAGCGCCGGGTTGGCGTAAACCAGCACCCGCTGCGGCGGCTGCGGGTAATCGTGCGTTACCCCGCAATTTTGCAGGCTGACGGCATCGGCGCGCAGCGGCGCGCCGCCGCCCAATCCCAGGGCGCACAACAGCAGAGCAAGCCAGCGTTTCACGCCGTCAGAACCTGACCGACACGAAGGTTTCATAACTGCGCGGCGGCGCGATCAGCGCCTGATCCGGGTAAGTGCGCTGGTAGGCGTACAGCTGGTTGGTGGCGTTGCGAATGCGAAAACCGACATCGACGATCGGCGTCAGCTGATAGTCCGCCGCCAGATCGAGCGTGGTATACGCGCGCATCTTGCGCCGGTTGGCGTCGTCGTTGTAACTGCTGCCGACGTAGCGCAGCGAAGAAGCCAGCCCCAGGCGCTCCGTCGCCTGATAATGCACGCTGAGGTTGGCGGTCCAGTCCGGGATATAGGCCGGGCGATTGCCGTTGTAGCTGCGCAGCGGGCTACCGCCGCGATAGTCGTCGTAGCGGGCATGCGTGTAGGCGGCGTTGCCGGCCAGCTCCCAGCGCTCGTCGGGACGCAGCACCACGCCAAGCTCGATGCCGCGCGACGTCTGCCTGCCTACCGCGTTCAACGCATCCGGCCGCTGCGCGTCGGGCACAAACAGGTTGTCCTTGCGCAGTTCGTACAGCGCCAGCGTCGCCTCGCCTTTGTTACCCCAGAACTGCCCTTTGGCGCCGGCCTCCCACTGGCGCGCTCGCGTCAGCGGCAGATCGGTCTGCGTTGGGCTGAGGAAGAACAGATCGTTGCCCGGCTCCTGGCCGGTGGTGTAGTTGGCGTAGAGCGTGAGGTTATCGGTCAATGCATAGCTGGGGCCCAGGCTCCAGGTGCTGAAAACGTAGGTGTGCGCGCGACTCTCTTCCTGCGGCCCCTGGAAGCGCCAGTCCATGTTCATATGGTTGTAGCGCAGCTGGCCCAGCAGCGCTAAACGCTCGGTCAGGCTGAAGCGATCTTCAAGAAAGGCGGCATACTGGTTCTGGGTAACGTGGCGCACCGGCGCGCGTTGGCGGTCGGTTCCCTGGGCGAACGGCTCTCGGGGCGGCGCGCCAAGCGGCACGTCTTCGGATCCGGGGAAGCCGTTGGAGTAGTACTGAAAATGCCGCTTGCTCAGATCGAGGCCGACCAGCAACCGGTTATCGAAACCGGCGATGGCGCGATCGAACACCAGCGAACTGCGGTTGCCGATCAGATCGTCGTCGTGCGCCAGGGCGCCGAAGGAGTCGCGGTTGACGTCGCCGGGCCGGGCCGCCGCCGCGACGCGAAAGCGTTCGACGTTGCGCCACTCGCGAAAGCCGCTGTAGTAATAGAATTGGTTATGCCACTCCACTTCGGGCGTCATAAACCAGTCCAGACTAGCCTGAAATGCGGTGGCGTTGCTCTGGATGCGGCTGTCGGTCAGGTTGTTGTAATTGATGTCGCGCAGCTCGCCGGCAATGCGCCCGTCCAGCAGCGGCGTGCCGTAGTAAGGGTTGTTGGTGCGGTTGAGCATGCGGTCCAGGCTCAGCGTCAACAGCGCATCGTCCGTCAGCTTAAACAGCAGCGAGCCGGAAACCCGCTTCTGCCGATCGCGTTCGTACTGCACGTTGCTGCCGCTGTCGTTGCCGCTGACATCCAACCGGTACGCCACCGCATCGTCCACCAGCGCGCCGCCGGCCCCCAGATGCAGACGCTGGCTGCGGTAGCTGCCGAAGCCATAATCGAGCTCGAACGGCTGGCGGCTGAAGGTCGGCCGCCGCGAGATCAGGTTGACGCTGCCGCCCGCGGCGCTCAGGCCGTTCAGGGCCGATCCCGGCCCGCGCAGTATCTCGATGCTGTCGTAATGCGCCGGATCGCCCAGCTGCAGCGTGCTGCCGGGCATCTCCACGCCGTTATACAGCCAGGCGATCGGCCGGAAACCGCGCGCGGAAAAGTTGTTGGACAGCGTCGGCGAAGCGACGCCGGACAGGCCAGTGGCGTGCTCGACGGCGGCGGCCAGCGAGCGATCGCCCCGCTGTTGAATCGCTCTTGCGCTGATGATATCGACGCTGCGCGGCGTCTCCCGAGCGGTCAGCCCAAGCTGCGAAGCGCTGCGGCTCACGGCGCTCAACGCATCGTAGCGCCCGGCGGGGGCCGCCGCCTCCACGGTGAGCTGTTCTTCGCATCCCGTGGCATTGCGGGCTTTATCGCAGTCGGCGGCGAAAGCCAGCGGCGCCGTCAGTGCGCCGCCGACCCAGGCGGCGGCAAGGCATAACGATTTTCTGGGCGTGACAAGACGCCGGCGTGTCGTACTCATGTGAAGCATCCCTGTGGTGAAATAAAAACCGGCCGCAGCCAGCGTAAAGCCTTATCGTTTTTCTGTTATGTTATATTATAACATCAAAGCGATGCCAGTCTTTATTGCCCCGCCCTCCAGCGCACTGCGCTTGGCGCTTTGCCGCCAAATCGGCGACAATAAGATTTTTGCCGCCGACAGGATGCGCTATGCAGGCCGAAATTCTTCTGACTCTCAAACTCCAGCAAAAGCTGTTCGCCGATCCGCGCCGCATCGCGCTGCTGAAACAGGTGCAGCACACCGGCTCCATCAGCCAGGGCGCCAAACTGGCGGGCATCAGCTACAAAAGCGCCTGGGACGCCATCAATGAGATGAACCAGTTGGCGGAACAAACGGTGGTGGAACGCGCCACCGGCGGTAAAGGCGGCGGCGGCGCACAGCTGACGCACTATGGCCAGCGGTTGATCCAGCTGTATGACCTGCTGGGCCAGGTGCAGCAAAAAGCTTTCGACGTGTTGCAGCAGGACGATCTGCCGCTCGACAGCCTGCTGGCGGCCATCTCGCGCTTCTCGCTGCAAACCAGCGCGCGCAATCAGTTCTTCGGTACCGTCATCGAACGCGATCATCAGCAGGTGCAGCAGCACCTGGCGATTTTGTTGAATGACGGCACCACTCGCCTGACGGCGGCCGTTACCCAGCAAAGCGCCGACCGGCTGCAGCTGACTCCGGGCAAAGAGGTGCTGGCGCTGATCAAGGCGCCCTGGGTGCGGTTAAGCGTCGATACCGCGGAGCATGCCGGCGCGGATAACGCGCTGGCGGGCGTGGTGGCCGGCATTCAGCCGGGCGCCGAACACAGCGAGGTGCTGGTGACGCTGGCGGGCGGCGAAACCCTGTGCGCCACACTGACGACGGCGGAGCTGCAGCGCCTGCAGCTGAGCGTCGGCACCGCCGTACACGCCCTGTTCAACGCCGATCGCGTGATTGTCGCCACGTTGTGTTAAGCGCAACGTAACGTTGCGTTTTTGTTGATTGACATCACCCTGCAATGCGCCTATTCCTAAGGCAAATAATTGCAAAAAAAGGAACAGGTGATGTCGTCGTTGCACATTTCGCAAGGTTTATTCCGCTTAAGCGATACCCGCACCCTGACGCTGGACGCGCTGGAAATCCAGGCCGGCGACAGCTGGGCCTTCGTCGGCGCCAACGGCAGCGGCAAATCCGCCCTGGCGCGCGCGCTGGCCGACGAACTGGTTCTGCTGAGCGGTGAGCGCCGCAGCGACTTTCAGCACGCGGTGCGCATCTCCTTCGAACAGCTGCAAAAAATGGTCAGCGACGAGTGGCAACGCAACAACACCGATCTGCTCAGCGCGGACGAGGACGACACCGGCCGCACCGCGGCGGAAATCATTCAGGAAGAGGTGCAAGACGCCGCGCGCTGTGAGCGGCTGGCCGCGCAGTTCGGCATCACCGCCCTGCTGACGCGTCGCTTCAAATACCTCTCCACCGGCGAAACGCGCAAAACCCTGCTGTGCCGGGCGCTGATGCCCGAGCCTGACCTGCTGATCCTCGACGAACCCTTCGACGGGCTGGACGTGCACTCGCGCGCGCAGCTCGCCACGCTGCTGAGCGAGCTTTCCGCCCAGGGCCAGACCGTGGTGCTGGTGCTCAACCGGTTCGACGACATCCCGGATTTTGTCCGGCAGGTGGGCGTACTGGCGGACTGTACCCTGACCAACCGCGGGCCGCGCCGCCAGGTGATGGCGGACGCGCTGGTGGCGCAGCTGGCGCACAGCGAAAACCTCAGCGGGCTGGCGCTGCCGGAGGAGGAGGATCCAACGCAAAAGGTGGCGCTGCCGGCGGATCGGCCGCTGATCGTCCTGCGCGACGGCGTAGTCAGCTATAACGATCGGCCGATCCTCAATCATCTCGACTGGCAGGTTAACCCCGGTGAACATTGGCAGATCGTCGGCCCGAACGGCGCCGGCAAATCCACGCTGCTCAGCTTGATCACCGGCGATCACCCGCAGGGCTACAGCAACGATCTGACGCTGTTCGGCCGCCGCCGCGGCAGCGGGGAAACCATTTGGGAGATCAAGCGCCATATCGGCTACGTCAGCAGCAGCCTGCATCTGGATTATCGCGTCAACACCAGCGTGCGCAACGTGGTGCTGTCGGGGTTCTTCGATTCGATCGGCATTTATCAGGCGGTTTCGGATCGTCAGCGGCAGCTCACCGAGCAATGGCTGGCGCTGCTCGGGCTCGACGGCGCGCGCGGTGACGCCCCGTTCCACAGCCTTTCCTGGGGCCAACAGCGGCTGGCGCTGATCGCCCGCGCGCTGGTGAAACACCCGGCGCTGCTGATCCTCGACGAGCCGCTGCAAGGGTTGGATCCGCTCAATCGCCAGCTGGTGCGCCGCTTCATCGACGTGCTGATCGGCCAGGGCGCCACCCAGCTGCTGTTCGTCTCGCACCATGCCGAAGATGCGCCGCAGTGCATCACACACCGCCTCAGCTTCGTGCCCGACGGCGAGGGCGGCTACGGCTACCAACAGCAACGGCTGGAGCCGATCTCCACCTGAAGCGCGGCGTAAACATATCCGGCAACACTTCACCGCAGCACATCACATTTGGCCTTTTATCATAGAAAGAAAGAAGGCCATTTTCTGGAGACGCCATGTCCGCTGCGTTGATTATCATCGACCTGATCGAGGATCTGATCGGGCCCAAAGGGCGTGCCAATCACTGCCACGAACAGGTGACGGCAAGCCACCTGCTCGCCAACGTCAATGCCGCCGCGGCCTACGCCCGGGTGCGAAAAATCCCGGTGATTTGGGTGCGGACGGGATTTGCCGACGATTATCATGACATCCCGCTCCACTCACCGCTGTTCAACCATTTGAAACAGATAGGCGCGCTGCGGCTAAACGGCCCGGGCTGCCGCTGGGCGCCCGATCTGCATCAGGAGGAGACCGATCTGCAGTTTGATAAAACGGCGGTGAGCGCCTTCTCCGGTAACAATTTGTTAGCCTGGTTGCGGCAACATCGGTGCCATCATCTGCTGCTGGCGGGCGTCAGCACGCCGCTCGCCATCGAGAGCACCGCGCGTCAGGCGCACGACGCCGGCTTCCAGGTGACCGTGCTGCACGATCTGTGTGGAGCCCCCACGCAGGAGCTCCACCAGCAGAGTCTGGACACCCTGCAAAACCTGGCGGAAATCGCCCGTTCGCAGGCCTGGATGCAAGGCTGACCTCAATACCGCCGGTCGTGTGGGCCGGCACCCTGCACGGATGCGTCACTGCCCCGACCTTTAGCGTCATCTTGGTGTGCTACTATCCGCTCTAGCGCTCAATTTCGCCATCATCGCACGCCGCAAAGGCGCTGAGCGCCGTGTACATATTTTAAAGGGACATATCATGTGGGGCGTACTGGCTGCTTCGTTATTTTTCTTACCGTTTAACCGGCTGATAGCCTGGGTTATCCTGGCCGCCTCGGCGGGCATGGGGCTTTATCATGGGGTATTGACGCCGCTCAGCCTGGGTTGCCTGTTGGCCATCGTGGCGCTGGCGGGGCTACGTCACCATTTTCGCGAGCGGCGTAGTCTGGCGATCGCGTTCGAAGGGTTGGTGGTCGCCGGCTGCATCGCGCTGTTCTTGCACCTGGTGCCGGGCATCCACAATCAGCTGATGATCGACGGTGAAAAAGCCGGCCCGCTCAGCGCGCCGTTCACCATGTATTACAACTTCGACAAGGCGATGGTGCCCTTCCTGCTGTTCGCCTGCTTGCCCACGCTGTTTTCCGCTGAACGCGGCGGCAACGTCGGCAAAGCGGGCTGGATTGCGCTGCTGCTGGCCGTGCCGGCGCTGCTGCTGCTGGCCGTGGCGCTGGGCGGCTTAAAAATCGAGCTGCATGCGCCCGCCTGGATCCTGCCTTTCGTGATGGCGAACCTGTTCTTCGTCTGTATGGCCGAAGAAGCGCTGTTTCGCGGCTACCTGCAGCAGCGCCTCAGCCAGTGGCTGGGCGCCTGGCCGGCGCTGATCGTCGCTTCTCTGGTGTTCGGCGCCGCGCATTTGGCCGGCGGCATGCTGATGGTAATCTTCGCGACGCTGGCCGGGGTGATCTACGGCCTGGCGTGGATGTGGAGCGGCCGCCTGTGGGTGCCGATTCTGTTCCATTTCGGGCTTAATCTGACCCATCTGCTGTTCTTTACCTACCCGCTGTATCAGCATCCTTAACGGCTGACGCCGGCAGAGAGCCCTTCTCTGCCGGCAGGTCGGGTGAAAACGCTATCATCGGTAGCGCACCGCAATGCCCTCAATCACGTTGCCACCGGCTTTTCTCCGCCCATCAGGCGCTTTTCATTACAGTGTAAACGATTCCATTTTTCGCGTTAGATCACCTTTTTAGCGCCGCGAGCGTGCTATCTTTTTGCGCAATGACCTATCCCTGTTCAGCAACGGGCGTATTAAGACGGTAATTGGAAGCGATTACACCCTCGTCGACGCCAAGAAAGGAACCGTATGACAGAATTTAACCCTATCGATCATCCGCACCGCCGCTATAACCCGCTGAGCGGCCAGTGGGTGCTGGTCTCACCGCACCGCGCCAAGCGCCCCTGGCAGGGCCAGCAGGAGGCCGTCCCGACGGAAACGCTGCCGGCGCACGATCCCGACTGTTTCCTGTGCCCGGGCAACGCGCGCATCACCGGCGATCGCAATCCGGATTATCGCGGCACCTACGTCTTCGCCAATGATTTCGCCGCGCTGCTGAGCGATACGCCGCCGGCGCCCGACAGCCAGGATCCGCTGATGCGCAGCCAGAGCGCGCGCGGCGTCAGCCGGGTGATCTGCTTCTCTCCCGATCACAGCAAGACCCTGCCCGAACTGACGCTGCCGGCGCTGGAGCAGGTGATCGCCGCCTGGCAGGCGCAAACCGATGAGCTGGGCAAGCACTATCCCTGGGTACAGCTGTTCGAAAACAAAGGCGCGGCGATGGGCTGCTCCAACCCGCACCCGCACGGGCAGGTCTGGGCCAACAGTTTTCTGCCGAACGAGGCCGAACGCGAAGATCGCCTGCAGCACGCGTATTTTCGGGAACACGCCTCCCCGCTGCTGCTGGACTATGCGCAGCGCGAGCTGGCCGCCGGCGAACGCATCGTGGTGAACACCGAACACTGGCTGGCGGTGGTGCCCTACTGGGCCGCCTGGCCGTTTGAAACGCTGCTGCTGCCGAAAGCGGCGGTGCAGCGCATTACCGATCTCAGCGCGGCGCAAAGCCAGGATCTGGCGCTGGCGCTGAAGAAGCTGACCAGCCGCTACGACAACCTGTTCCAGTGCTCCTTCCCCTATTCGATGGGATGGCACGGCGCGCCGTTCAACGGCGCCGACAACCGACACTGGCAGCTGCACGCCCATTTCTACCCGCCGCTGCTGCGTTCAGCCAGCGTGCGCAAATTTATGGTCGGTTACGAGATGCTGGCGGAAGCCCAGCGCGATCTGACCGCCGAACAGGCCGCAGAGCGTCTGCGCGCCGTCAGCGATATTCATTACCGTGAAGCCGGAGCCCAAGCATGAGCCTGAAACCGCTTACCCATTCTCTGTTTACCGAACACTTTGGCTACGCGCCGGCGTTGACCATCCAGGCGCCGGGGCGGGTGAACCTGATCGGCGAACATACCGATTACAACGACGGCTTCGTGCTGCCCTGCGCCATCGATTACCAAACCGTCATCGCCTGCGCCAAGCGCGACGACCGCCAGATCCGCGTGCTGGCCGCCGATTATCAGCATCAGCAGGATCAATTCTCGCTCGACGATCCGATCGTCAGCCACCCCGATCAGCGCTGGTCGGACTATGTGCGCGGCGTGGTGAAGCACCTTCAGCGCCGCAACGCCGACTTCGGCGGCGCGGATCTGGTGATCGCCGGCAATGTGCCGCAGGGCGCGGGGCTCAGCTCCTCCGCCGCGCTGGAAGTGGCGGTGGGCCAGGCGCTGCAGGCGCTCTATCAGCTGCCGCTGGACGGCGTAGCGCTGGCGCTGAACGGCCAGGAAGCGGAGAACCAGTTCGTCGGCTGCAACTGCGGCATCATGGACCAGCTGATCTCCGCGCTCGGCCGGCGCGACAGCGCGCTGCTGATCGACTGCCGATCGCTGGAGACCCGTGCGGTACCGATGCCGGACAACGTCGCGGTGGTGATCGTCAACTCCAATGTGCAACGCGGGCTGGTGGACAGCGAATACAACACCCGCCGCAAACAGTGTGAAGACGCGGCGCGGTTCTTCGGCGTCAAGGCGCTGCGCGACGTCAGCCCAGAAGAGTTCGAAGCGCGTCAACATCAGTTGGATCCGCTGGTGGCCAAACGCGCGCGCCATGTCATCAGCGAGAATGCCCGCACGCTGGCGGCGGCCGACGCGCTGGCGGCCGGCGATCTGCAACGCATGGGCCGGCTGATGGCGGAGTCGCACGCCTCGATGCGCGACGACTTTGAAATCACCGTGCCGCCGATCGATAAGCTGGTCGAGATCGTCAAAGCGGCGATCGGCCCGCGCGGCGGCGTGCGCATGACCGGCGGCGGCTTTGGCGGCTGTGTCGTCGCGCTGATGCCGCAGGATCTCGTGGAGACGGTGCGTGCCGCCGTGGCGCACGAGTATCCGCGGCAAACCGGCGGATTACAGGAAACGTTCTATGTCTGCCAGGCTTCGCAAGGCGCCGGCCTATGCTGACCGCAACCACGGCAGTTGCCCCCGATGGGCAACCTTATCAGCTGACGCAGCTGCAAAACGCCGGCGGCATGACGGTGACGCTGATGGATTGGGGCGCCACCTGGCTGTCAGCCGTCTTGCCGCTCAAATCCGGCGAAAGACGCGAGTTGCTGCTCGGCTGCCGCAGCCCGGCGGACTACCCGCGTCAGGGCGCCTATCTGGGCGCCACCGTCGGCCGTTACGCCAACCGCATCGCCAACGCCAGTCTGCTCATCGACGGGAAACCCCATGCGCTGGCCGCCAATCAGGGCGCCCACCAGCTGCACGGCGGCCCCGACGGTTTTCATGCCCGCCGCTGGCGCCGGGTACAGCATGATGCGCAACAGGTCTGCTATGCGCTGCACTCGGCGGAGGGCGATCAGGGCTTTCCCGGCAATCTCGACGTGCAGGTTTGTTACCGCCTGACTCATGACAATCGCCTGGAAATCAGCTATCTGGCGCAGGTCGATCGCCCCTGCCCGGTCAACCTGACCAACCACGCCTATTTCAATCTGGACGGTGCCGGCACCGACGCCCGCGCCCAGCGGCTGCAGCTGTTCGCCGATCGCTATCTGCCCGTCGACGCCGAGGGCATTCCCTGCGCCGATCTGACGCCGGTGGACGGCAGCGGCATGGATTTTCGCCAGCCGAAAACGCTGCTGCAGGATTTCCTGCGCGACAGCGACCAGCAGCGGGTAAAAGGCTACGATCACGCATTCCTGCTGCATCGTACCTGTGGGGCGCTGGAGAGCCCGGCGGCTCATTTGTGGTCCGCCGACGGGCAAGTGCAAATGAGCGTGTTCACCGACGCGCCGGCGCTGCAACTCTACAGCGGCAATTACCTGGCCGGCACGCCGGCGCGCGATGGCGGCAGCTACGCCGACCATGCCGGCGTGGCGCTGGAGAGCGAGTTCTTGCCGGACAGCCCGCACCATCCCGAGTGGCCGCAGCCGGACTGCTGGCTGCAGCCGGGGAGCCGCTATCGCAGCGCCACGCATTATCAGTTTTATCCTATCTGACCCGCCACGCCCCTCGCAGTGCGGCCGGGGGCAATTTGTTATAAATGCTTACCTTTTAACGCTATCCCCCCATCGGCGCCCGCCTTCCCTTATTCCAAAGCGCGCACTACACTCAGGCTACCGTGATAAGCACAACGCCTTGTGCAACGTCACCTTTTTCGGCCGATGGCGGCCAATCAATAGCTGAAGGAACACCTATGCGTCTGATTACTGCACTTCCATTGCTGGCGGGCTTAATGCTGAGCACCAATCTGATGGCGGCCGACGCGACGACGGCGACGAAAACGCCTTCGCCGGCGCAGGCGGCTCAACAGAAACGCATGACCGACTGCAACCAGCAGGCATCCACCAAATCGCTGAAAGGCGCCGATCGTTCCACCTTCATGAGCACCTGTCTGAAATCCGAAGGCTCCGCCGCGACGGGCAAAACCCTGACGCCGCAGCAGCAGAAAATGAAGAACTGCAACGCCGACGCCAAGACCAAAGATCTGAAGGGCGACGCGCGTAAAACCTTCATGAGCAACTGCCTGAAAAAATCGGCCTGATTTCCCCCACGCCACGGCGCGCTCGAAGCGATTTTGGCGCGCCGTTTCCCCCCTCGCAGCGCCAGCCTGAACGATTCAGCTTTTTCCTTTCGCCAGCCCTTACTTTGCGGCAAGAAATTGGCTATGGTTAGACACTATCGATTGCCGAGCCCCGGCCCGCGGCAATATAATGATTTTCGTTATCATTGAAATGTCAGATTATTAAGGAGTTAAGCTATGGCTGTAACTAAGCTGGTTCTGGTGCGTCACGGCGAAAGCCAGTGGAACCAAGAAAACCGCTTCACCGGTTGGTACGATGTTGATCTGTCCGACAAGGGCCGCACCGAAGCGAAAGCAGCAGGCAAGCTGTTGAAAGAGGAAGGTTTCACTTTCGACTTCGCTTACACCTCCGTACTGAAGCGCGCGATCCACACCCTGTGGAACATCCTCGACGAGCTGGATCAGGCCTGGTTGCCGACCGAAAAATCCTGGAAGCTGAACGAACGTCACTACGGCGCGCTGCAGGGTCTGAACAAAGCGGAAACCGCCGAAAAATACGGCGACGAGCAGGTGAAACAATGGCGTCGCGGCTTCGCGGTGACCCCACCTGAACTGACCAAAGAAGACGAACGTTACCCTGGCCACGATCCGCGCTACGCTTCGCTGACCGAGCAAGAGCTGCCGCTGACCGAAAGCCTGGCGCTGACCATCGATCGCGTTATTCCTTACTGGGACGAAGAGATCCTGCCACGCATCAAGAGCGGCGAGCGCGTGATCGTTGCGGCGCACGGCAACTCGCTGCGCGCGCTGGTGAAATACCTGGATAACCTGAGCGAAGACGAAATCCTCGAGCTGAACATCCCAACCGGCGTGCCGTTGGTGTATGAGTTCGACGAGAACTTCAAGCCAATCAAACGTTACTACCTGGGTAACGCCGACGAGATCGCTGCAAAAGCGGCCGCCGTGGCAAACCAGGGTAAAGCGAAGTAATTTCGCCCGTTAACGAAAAAGCCCCCGGTAAAAACCGGGGGCTTTTTTATTACTGCTGCTCCATCGCCTCGTTCACCGCGTCCAGCCGTTCCTGCATCGCCGGATGGGTACTGAGCCAGGCCGGCAACGCCCAGTCATCGGCCTTTTCGCGTTCAGGCGCCTGCGCCAACGCGCGGTAGATCGCCGCCATTTGCGCCAGCGAACGCCCCTGGCGCTGCATTTCCGCTATCGCAAACGCATCCGCCTCACGCTCCATGCCGCGGGAAAACTGCATCTCATTCACGAAGGACGCAGACTGCAGCAGCGTGTCGCCGATGCCGCTGACGTCGCCGGTCATCCACATCAGCGTCAACGCCACCAGTGACGAACGCACCAGCATGCGCATCGGGTGGCGATGAGCGTGATGCCCCATCTCATGCAGCATCACCGCCGCCAGAGCATCGTCGTTTTTCGACAGGGCGACCAGCCCATCGCTGAGCACCAGCGTGCCGTCCGGCAACATAAAAGCGTTCGGCGCACCGGGCGCCGCCATCAGCTTCAACGACAGCGGCGTACGCTCCTGGCGCATCTCGGTCGGCATCACCTGCCGGAACAGCTGCTGCAACGCCTGCTGCCGCTCGGCCGGCAATGCGGAGGGTTCAAAGCCGCTTTGGCTCAAAAACGTCTGCGTATGTTCGCCCAGCGTCTGTTCCACCGAGGTAGGGATGCGCATGGCGATCTCGCTGCTCGCCCACGGCAGCAAGACGTTAACGTAGGCCACGACCGCCAGCAGCGTCATCAGCAGCGCCACGGCGACGCCGCGTTTGTGGCGCTCCAGGCGATGCACCCAGCCCGGCGAACGGCGCTGATAGAACCAGCGGCGGAAGGCCGCATCGTCATCGGGCACAAAGCGCGCGCCGTCCTTGAAGGTCAGCGTCAGCGGGATATTGCCCAGCGCCGCAGAGACGGTAATGTCGGCCAAGGGGATGTAACGTTGCTCATCCTGCCGCTGCAGCGTCACACCCTCGCCGCTTTCGTTCACCAGCAGGCGAGCCGCCTCACGTGCGGCCCGCCCCGGCAACTGATAGGCGCCCTCGAGGATCATCGGCGCCTCAGAAGCTACCGCCCAGATCCAGCGCCTGCACCGCTTCTTCGGCCACCGCGCTGTTGGCGGTTTCCTGATGTGCCGCGATGTCCAGCAACGCCAGATCGCCTTCAACCGCCGTGCACTCCGCCAGATAACGGGCGTGGCGCACTTCCGCCACCGGCACGGCGAAACCGAGCGAGAACAGGGTGATCAGGGTATTGGTGATCAACAGCCCCATATACGGCAGCGTTTGCATGGAAGAGCGCAGTTTAACGTTGCCGTTCAGCGTCGCCTGGTTAAACAGATAGTTGCGTTGGGCGACGACCTGATAGCTGCCGGCAATCAAGGCGCCAATCAGCAGCACCACCATCATCAGCAGCAGACTGCCAATATTTTCCAACACCAGCAAATCGGCGGTTTCATCCGTCAGCATGCCCATCAATACCATTTGGTACAGCGACAGAATGAACGACCCCATACACACCAGCGCCGCCAACATAAACGGCAGGAAAATGAGCAGGCCGATCAAGGCAAATTTGATAAAGGCCGACTTTTTCAGCTCGGCAATAAACGGCGTATTCCCGAAAAACAGGTTATTAACGTACAGATCGTGCTGCAGCGCGCTAATAATACCGTTGACGGCGGCGAATGCCGGCACGGCCAACAGCAGCGTCAACACCAACATCAGGCCGATGGCGTTGATGCTTTCAAAACCGCTGCCAATGCTGAGCAAAATGATTAAGGCGACATAAAGCCCGATAATCAGCAATAGCGGGCAGAACAGTAACGCCCAATAAGCGCGCCCGGTGCGGCAAACATAATTAAAACGCACGCCGCGATAGCTCGACATAATCGCATTGTAGCGCCAGCTGCGGATAACGATCCACGGCAGCAGGGCAAGCAACACCAGCAAAGCCAGCAGCCCCAGCAGTGGCGTTACCGCCAACAGGATATAAAATACGATGAGGCCGCCGATCACCAACAGCCGCCCTTTCAGAATTTGCAGCGGTTGCGCATGGTAATCGAAACGATCGCCGTCCAATTCCGTGTTGCCGTAAAAATAGCGGCGGCGGCGCACCGTCGCCCAGGCGGAATAGATGCCCAGCGTCACGATGGTCAATAATGCGTTAACCAACCAAATCGCGAAGTACTCGCCACCTTTCCCATGGAATTTAATCCGGTGCAGCCCCAGCGGCTGCGAGGTATTGCTTGTCATAATTCTTTCGTCCTGAAAGGAATAGGTCATACCACTCCCCGCTTATTTGTCATGCGGGGTTTGTGGAATAAAAAAGCGTCTTATATAAGCACAATGCCATGAGCAGTGACAATTATTCTTTTATTAAATAGGAATAATGCGAAGGTGGCCGCTTAATGATTTCATTGGCCTATTAAGTGTAAGCCTTAAATGAGTGGGATATATAGAGGTGCAATGACAAGGATAAAACAAGGGCCTGGCTGCCAGGCCCTTGTCATTTTAGCTATTATCCGCGGCGCGCTTTCACCGCCGCCGCCAGATCGCGCAGCACGGTTTCGGTATCCTGCCAGCCGATGCAGCCGTCGGTCACGCTCTTGCCGTAAACCAGCGGTTCGCCACTTTCGAGGTTCTGGTTGCCTTCCACCAGATGGCTTTCGATCATCACGCCGATGATCGCTTTTTCACCGCCGCCAATTTGCCCGCAAACGTCAGCGCTCACGTCCATCTGCTTTTTGAACTGTTTGCTGCTGTTAGCATGGCTGAAGTCGATCATCACCTGCGCCGGCAGCCCGGCTTTGCTCAGGCCGGTTTTGACGTCCTTCACGTGCGCCGCGCTGTAGTTCGGCTCTTTGCCGCCGCGCAGGATAATGTGGCAGTCGCCGTTGCCGCTGGTGTTAACGATCGCCGAGTGGCCCCATTTGGTCACCGACAGGAAGCAGTGCGGCGCGCCAGCGGCGTTGATGGCGTCGATCGCCACCTTGATGGTGCCGTCGGTGCCGTTCTTGAAGCCGACCGGGCAGGAAAGGCCGGAGGCCAGCTCGCGGTGCACCTGCGATTCCGTGGTGCGCGCGCCGATGGCGCCCCAGCTCATCAGATCCGCCAGGTACTGCGGCGTGATCATGTCGAGGAATTCGCCGGCGGCCGGCAGGCCGCTGTCGTTGATCTCCACCAGCAGCTTGCGCGCCAGGCGCAGACCGTCGTTGATGTTGAAGCTGTTGTCCATCTGCGGATCGTTGATCAGGCCTTTCCAGCCCACGGTGGTGCGCGGTTTTTCGAAGTATACGCGCATGACCACTTCCAGCTCGCCGCTCAGTTCTTCACGCAGCGCCAGCAGGCGCCCCGCGTACTCTTTGGCAGCTTTCGTATCGTGGATAGAGCAAGGGCCAATCACCACCAGCAGGCGATCGTCGCTGCCGCGGAGGATATTGTGAATTGCGCTGCGGGCCTGGGACACCGTCTTTGCTGCGCGTTCAGTGGCCGGGAATTTCTCCAGCAAAGCCACCGGCGGCAGGAGTTCCTTAATATCATTAATGCGTAAATCGTCGTTTTGGTAATTCATAGCTTTTCCATTCGGTATCGAGGGGTATTTCGCAGTGCGTAACGGTGTAGATCCCAACAATCTAGCCTGTGGGAATGGCGCTGTAAATCACCTTTGCCCCCCGCCGCTGGAACCGCCAAATTAACAGCAGATTGTGCTGTTTCATCAGGGGAGCGCAGAGCCTCCTTTTTCGCTATGCTAGCGATCGGAATATAAAGCGACCCGAGTTGAACATGCCCTCTCTGTTATTAGTTGATGACCACCCGGTGGTTCATGTCGCACTGGAAGCGGCGCTAATGAAATCATCCCGCCCCTACCGCCTGCAGGCGGCGCAGGACGACGTCCAGGCGCTGGCCCTGCTGGCCGAGGCCACTTTCGGCCTGGTGATCCTGGATATTGGCCTGCCGCAGGTCGACGGGCTGCAGCTGTTGAAAAAAATCCGCCGCCGCTACCCGCAGCAGCCGATCCTGATCTATACCGCGCAGGAGGCCGAGGTCTATGCGCGCATGGCGCATGCCGCCGGCGCCAACGGTTTCGTCAACAAAGGCAGCTCGTTGGCAGAGTTGTTGCAGGCGATCGAGCAGGTGCTGGACGGTGAAACCCACTTCCCCGCCGCCGCGCTGGCCGAAGAAGCGCCGACGGCAGACGGCGGGCTGCTCACGCCTAAAGAGCTCGAGGTGCTGGGCTTGTTGAGCCAGGGGCTGTCCAACCTGCAGATCGCCGATCGGCTGCACATCAGCAACAAGACCGTCAGCACCCACAAGAAGAACATCCAGCGCAAAACCGGCGCCGGCAACCTGCTGGAGCTGGTGGCGGTGTTTAAAGAGCTGGCGCCATGATGCGCCGCGCCCTGCTGCTGCTGCTCCTGTGGTGCGGTCTGGCGCAGACGGCGGAGCCGGTGCGCTATCAGCTGGTCAGCAATCTGAATACCCCCGAGAATATGCTGATCGTCGGCGAGAAAAACCCCTGGCGCGACCGTACGCTGCGCGTCGGCATCGTCAGTGAGAACACCAGCCCGTACAACATCATCGTGGATGACGATCTGTATGGGCTGAATGCCGACTACCTCGGCTATATCCAGCAGGTGACCGGCATTCGCTTCGCCATTTACGGCTTTGCCGATCTGACGCAGCTGGAGCAGGCGCTGCACGACGGCAAGATCGATCTGCTGTACGGCATCCCGCAGAGTGAGGCGCTGCACGGCCTGGCGATCTCTCAGCCCTATTACGTCAGCAACCTGCGCGTATTGCGCGATCGCAGCAACGATCGCCCGGTGATGCTCAACTCCGCCAACGCCCGCGTCGCGATCGGCGCGCTGACCGACATGCAGTCCGGCGGCGCTCTGCAGGCGGTCGCGTCGCAGATCCAGCGCTACGACAACAATCTGCAGGCGGTCTACTCGCTGCTCAACGGCAGCAGCGACTACTTTATCGCCGACGAGGCCAGCGCCAGCTTTATCATCGATCAGCTGCAGCTCGGCCAGCTCTATCAGATTGAAAGCAACGAGAACCTGGGCAACCTGTCCTTCGTGTTCGCCGCCGACGACTCGCGGCTGATAGACACGCTGGACACCGCCATCGCCGACGCGCCGATGGAGCTGATGAACGCCCTGCAGGGCCGCTGGAGCAAGAAGATCCCCAGCTACCTCGACACCGGCAATGCCGATCTGACGACGATGGAGAAGAATTGGGTGGCGAGCCACCGCGTGGTTTACTACGCCGCCATCGAAAACAACTTCCCGTTCGCCTACCGCGGCTCCGACGGCCAGCCGCGCGGCTACGCCATCGACATTCTCAACATCATCGCGCAAAACACCGGGCTGCGTTTCGCGCCGCTGTGGGCGCGCAACGCCGAGCAGGCCGATCTGCTGGTGCAGTCCGGCCAGGCCAGCTTCCGCGCCGCCCTGCCGCTGGCGCGCGGCGTCAAGGCGCGCTACGGCGCCAGCATGCCGATCCACCGTTCGCTGTGGGGGGTTTACGTCGGCCAGCACGCCAACGGCATTTCCACCTGGAGCGATTTGGCCGGCAAGCGCATCGGCGTGCTGCAGGGCGATTTGGCGCAGGGGCTGGTGCCGGAACAGGAGCAAACCATCAGCTTCGCCGACAGCAAGTCGATGTACGACGCGCTGGCCAACGGCCAGCTGGATGCGCTGGTGGATAACGTCATCTCCGCCAACTTTTTGGCGCTGTCGCGCTATTCCGGCGCCATCAAGCTGGCCTTTGCCGCCAACAACATCCCCTACCCGGTGGCCTTCGGCGTGCGCCGCGATCAACCTCTTCTGTTGGCGATCCTTGATAAGAACCTGATGCAGATCCCGGCGGACACCCTGCAATCGCTGCGCGACGAGTGGATCGTCGATCGCAGCAACCTGATCGACGCGGTGAACGACAACCGCATGCCGCCGCAGACCACCTGGCTGCTGGCGCTGCTGGCCGCCGCCACCGTGCTGCTGCTGGCGCTGACGCTGCGCCGTTTCATGCTGCAGCGCCGTGAAAAACGCGAACGCGAAGAACTCGAGCACGCGCGCCGCCGCGCCGAAGCGGACAACCGCATGAAGAGCAAATTCCTCGCCACCGTCAGCCATGAGCTGCGCACGCCGATGCACGCCATCCTCGGCCTGCTGGAGCTGGAGCTCAAACGCCAACCCGCGCCGGAAGGCCTGCCGGTGATATACAGCTCGGCCTCATCGCTGCTCAACCTGCTCAACGACCTGCAGGATCACGCGCGGTTGGAAACCGGCTCGCTGACGCTGGCACCGAAACCGGTGGTGCTGCGCCCCTGGGTAGCGCGCATCGACGCCCTCTACCGGCCGCTGATCGGCGAGCGGCCGTTGACGCTGAGCGTGGTGGCGGATCCGGCATTGCCGGAGGCGGTAGTGATTGATGGTGAGCGTTTACTTCAGGTGGCTAACAACCTGATAAACAACGCGATAAAATTTACGCCGCGCGGCGCCATTCAGGTCGAGATCGGCTGGCGCGCGCAGGATGAGCGGCAGGGGGAATTGCATCTGACGGTGAACGACAGCGGCTGCGGTATCGCCGCCGATGAAATAGACAAACTGTTCCAACCGTTTTACCGCGCACGCGGCGCGCAACGCATCTCGGTGCAGGGTACCGGTTTGGGGCTGTCGATCTGCAAAGAGATCGTCGAACAGATGGGCGGCCGCATCGAGCTGCACTCGCAGCCGGGCGTAGGCACCCGCGTCGAGGTCGCGATACCGGTCGAGCTGAGCGGCGCGGCGCCGGTTGCCACCCCGGAGGAAAGCCCCTTTGCTCTGCCGTCTTCCGCCTTGCGTACCGCGCTGATCGACGATCACCCCACCAATCTGTTGCTGATGGAACGCCAGCTGCGCCACTTCGGGCTGCAACCCGCCCGCTTCGAACAAGGCTATGCGCTGTTGAAGGCCCAACGCCGGCAACCGTTCGATCTGCTGTTTATCGACTATAACATGCCGCGCCCGGACGGCCTGACGCTGGCCAGGCTGATCCGCCGCGACGAACAGCGGCTGCAACGCCCGCCTTGCCGCATCGTGCTCTGTTCGGCAGACGTGCAGGAGTTTACCCGCATTCCTCCGGGGCTGGTGGCGATCGACCACTTCCTGACCAAACCGATTTCACTGGCGGCGATCGGCCAGGTGTTGGCTCAGCAACCGCAGGTGCAGGAAGCAAAGTCAGTCCTTACTGACCTGCGGCAAACGCTGGTCGAAATGGCGGGTGGCGATCGCGCCATGCTGCAGCGGCTGGCGCAGACGCTCGGCGATACGCTGCGGCAAGACCGGCAGCGGCTCGCGGACGCCGTCGCCGCGAACGACTGGCCGCGCCTGGAGCAGGCGGCGCACCGTATCAAAGGCAGCCTGCTGATGCTGCAACTGCCGGAAGCCGCGCAGCTGTGCCAGCAGCTGGTGGAAACCGCACGTCGGGGCGCGCTTGCCGCCGCCGCTTATACTAAATTAAAGGCGTTAGTGGCGCAGATAGTGCCGGAGCTGGACGCTCTGCTCGCCGCCGCCCCCTCTTTGGCTATGCATAAGGATGAATAATGTCGGACACTCCACACGTACACCTGCCGAAAGACAGTAATAGTAAACGCCTACTGACCGCTTTTTTAGTCACCGCCGTCTTTATGGTGGCCGAGGTGGTCGGCGGCCTGTTGTCCGGCTCGTTGGCGCTGTTGGCCGACGCCGGCCACATGCTGACCGATGCCGCCGCGCTGCTGGTGGCGCTGATGGCGGTGCACTTCTCCCAGCGCAAGCCCAACGCGCGCCACACCTTCGGCTACCTGCGCCTGACCACCCTGGCGGCCTTCCTCAACGCCGCGGCGCTGCTGGTGATCGTGGTATTCATCCTGTGGGAGGCGATACGGCGTTTCTTCGAGCCGCAGCCGGTGATGGGTACCCCGATGCTGATCATCGCCGTAGCGGGGCTGCTGGCGAACCTGTTCGCCTTCTGGCTGCTGCATCGCGGCAGCGAAGAGAAAAATATCAACGTGCGCGCCGCCGCGCTGCATGTGCTGGGCGACCTGCTCGGCTCGGTGGGCGCCATCGTCGCCGCCATCGTCATTCTTGCCACCGGCTGGACGCCGATTGACCCGATCCTGTCGGTGCTCGTCTCCTGTCTGGTGCTGCGCAGCGCCTGGCGGCTGCTGAAGGAGAGTTTCCACGAGCTGCTGGAAGGCACGCCGCAGGAGGTCGATATCGCCAAGCTGCAAAAAGACCTGTGCCTGAATATCCCGGAAGTGCGCAACATCCATCACGTGCACGTCTGGCAGATCGGCGAACAGAAGCTGATGACGCTGCATGCGCAGGTGATCCCGCCGCATGACCACGATGGGCTGTTGCAACGCATTCAGGCTTATCTGTTGGAACACTACAAGATTGGCCACGTGACCATTCAGATGGAGTACCGGCACTGCGAGACACCGGACTGCGGTATCAACCGGGCGCCGGAGCCGAGTGAACACTCACATGCCGAAGCGCACTCCCATCTTGGACATCGTCACTAAGCCAAGAGGGCGCCATCACGGCGCCCTCTGCGTTGTTAAGGTGCGGAAGAGAGCGGGTTGGAACCATTGCGCCCGGCGCTCTTGATCCATAGCCAGGAGCCGTTCAGGGCGATCAGCGTCAGAATGACATACTCCAGCGCCATCGCGTACACCCCCTGGTAGGCGAAGATCGCCACGCTGATGACATCGATAACCACCCACAGCAGCCAGTTTTCCACGTACTTGCGCGTCATCAGAATCATCGCCACGATGGAGAGCACCATCATCGCCGAATCCCAGAACGGGAACGCGTCCGGCTGCAGCTCAGGCATCTGCACGTTCAGCCCCAGCCCTTGCATCACCGCCACCGCGATCTGCGTCAACCAGGCGAACACGCGGTCGATATTGAAGGTCATCAGGCCGATGCCGATGACGCAGACCGCCGCCCAGGCCAACGCTTTCGGCAGCGGCAGCCAGCGGATCTGCAGCTCAGCCTGATTATCCTGGGTCTGGCGGCTCCAGGCATACCAACCGTAAATGTTGGCGCCGAAGAAGAACAGCTGCAGCAGCAGGCTGGCGTACAGCTGGATCTGGAAGAAAATCACCGCGAACAGCGTGACGTTGATCAGGCCGAACAGGTAGTTGATGATTTTTTCCTTGCTGGCGTACCAGATGCACAGCAACCCGAACAGCGTGCCGATGGCTTCGATCCACGACAGATCGTAACCGCCCGCGCCAAGCGGAATGTGCACCAGAATATTGCTGGTACTGAAGAAGCTCATGAGGTCATCCTTTTAAACGGTTAAGCGTTGCCTTTAACCTGCATTTTAAGTTGAGCGGCGAAATCCAGCATGCGGTTCAGCGGCACCAGCGCCTTCTCACGCAGCGCGGCGTCCACGTGGATCTCATGCTGCGCGCCCCCCTGCTCCAGCCCTTCGGCAATCGCCTTCAGGCCATTCATCGCCATCCACGGGCAGTGCGCACAGCTGCGGCAGGTCGCCCCTTCTCCGGCGGTCGGCGCTTCGAACAGCTCCTTGTCCGGACAGGCCTGCTGCATCTTGTAAAAGATACCGCGATCGGTGGCGACGATCAGCTGTTGATGCGGCAATGTTTTCGCCGCCTGGATCAGTTGGCTGGTCGATCCCACCGCATCCGCCAATTCAACCACCGCCTGTGGCGATTCGGGATGCACCAGGATGGCCGCCTGCGGATAGAGCGCCTTCATGCGCCGCAGCGCCTGAGTCTTGAACTCGTCATGGACAATGCAGGCGCCTTGCCAGCACAGCACGTCGGCGCCGGTCTGCTTTTGCACGTAGCTGCCGAGATGGCGATCCGGCGCCCAGATGATCTTCTCGCCCAGGCTGTCCAGGTGTTCGATCAGCTCGACGGCGATGCTGGAAGTGACCACCCAGTCAGCGCGCGCTTTGACCGCCGCTGAGGTGTTCGCATAGACCACCACGGTACGATCGGGATGGCTGTCGCAAAACGCATGAAACTCCTCTTCCGGGCAGCCCAGATCCAGCGAACATTCGGCAAACAGCGTCGGCATCAGCACCTGCTTTTCCGGGCTGAGGATCTTGGCGGTTTCCCCCATGAAACGCACGCCGGCCACCAGCAGCGTGGAAGCCGGATGGGCGCTGCCGAAGCGCGCCATTTCCAGCGAATCCGCCACGCAGCCGCCGGTTTCTTCCGCCAGCGCCTGGATTTCCGGATCGGTATAATAGTGGGCGACCATCACCGCATTACGCTGCTTGAGCAGGGTTTTGATCTTCTCGCGATAAAAGGCTTTTTCGGCTACGTCCAGCGGTACCGGTTTAGGCGGGAAGGGATACACCGCCGCATTGACATCAAACATTTCACTCATCGCTGCAATCTCATGCTAGGCTGGGCGCCTGCCGCGTGAATATCGCCTGCCGCAACGCCCTTCGTTTTATATACTAAACAAAATACCTAAAACTGCGCGAAAAGTCCGCTGATATTTTCATATTTGCGCACCTAGTGTTTAATGGATTAAAAAACACAGATATTGGTTACACAGCTCACAGCGGAAAATGGCCTGACGAGACCGTATAGCCGTTCAGAGAACAGCGTGATGATCGGTGCGCTGTTGAAACGAGAAAGCACGAATGTAGATTACGGTGCTGCAGATGCGAAAAAAGCGCCAAAAGGCGCTTTTCTCTGAATGGGGGGTCGTGCAGGATTGATTCGGCCTGTGGCCTCACCCTGCGGGCAACGCTGCGCGTTGTCGTATCGCTGCGCGATGCTCGAACCTGAGCGCAGGCTCTCACCCGCACGACTCGGTGAACTCTGTTGGCAAGAGGATAAAGCAGAATCTGGTGGCGTAGATGCGAAAAAAGCGCCAAAAGGCGCTTTTTTCTGAATTGGTGGGTCGTGCAGGATTGATTCGGCCTTTGGCCTCACCCTGCGGGCAACGCTGCGCGTTGTCGTATCGCTGCGCGATGCTCGAACCTGAGCGCAGGTTCTCACCCGCACGACTCGGTGAACTCTGTTGGCAAGAGGATAAAGCAGAATCTGGTGGCGCAGATGCGAAAAAAGCGCCAAAAGGCGCTTTTTTCTTAATTGGTGGGTCGTGCAGGATTCGAACCTGCGACCAATTGATTAAAAGTCAACTGCTCTACCAACTGAGCTAACGACCCGCAGTGTGGTGGGTGATGACGGGCTCGAACCGCCGACCCCCTCCGTGTAAAGGAGATGCTCTACCAACTGAGCTAATCACCCACTGCTGTGGTACTGCTATTTTTCACACCTTGCTCTATCAAAGAGTGGTGGGTCGTGCAGGATTCGAACCTGCGACCAATTGATTAAAAGTCAACTGCTCTACCAACTGAGCTAACGACCCACTGATGTGGTTTACTGCTGATGGCGAATGGGTTACTGAAACCAACTCGCGGAAAACAAGGATGGGGATGTTCAGGACAACTCGACGGGTACTCGACTCGGACCTTTACTTTGCCACATCAAACCGATTCTGAAGCTGCCATTCTTTCTTAAAGAATGGTGGGTCGTGCAGGATTCGAACCTGCGACCAATTGATTAAAAGTCAACTGCTCTACCAACTGAGCTAACGACCCGCAGTGTGGTGGGTGATGACGGGCTCGAACCGCCGACCCCCTCCGTGTAAAGGAGATGCTCTACCAACTGAGCTAATCACCCACTGTTGTGGTTACTGCTACTTCAGAAATTGGTGGGTCGTGCAGGATTCGAACCTGCGACCAATTGATTAAAAGTCAACTGCTCTACCAACTGAGCTAACGACCCAATTTCCCTGCCGCTTTAACATCTTGCAAGATGTCTTGGCAACGGCGGCATATATTACTAATTTATCTTGGCAGCGCAACCTAAATTTTTTACCGATGCGTTCAACTGCTTGTTCTTCACGCGAATGAGCCCAGAAATCGGACAAATCGACTAACTTCTGGGCTCATTTTTCTGACTGTTAACCGCCTACGCGACTTTTCGCCTGTTTGGCCGCCGCACTGGTTGGGTACTGTTTAATCACCTGCTGGAACACGGCTTTGGCTTTATCGGCCTGCCCTTTCTCCTGCATGATGATACCCACCTTGTACATGGCGTCCGGCGCCTTCGGTGATTTAGCGTAATTCTTCACCACCACCGCAAAATAGTAGGCCGCGTCGTCTTTTTTACCCTTGTTGTAGAACAACTGGCCCAGCCAATAGTTGGCGTTGGGCTGGTAAGTAGACTTCGGGTACTGTTTTACGAAGGACTGAAAGGCGGAAATCGCCTGGTCATACTGTTTTTTTTCCAGTGCCAGAGAAACAGCGGCGTTGTAGTCGCTGTTCTCATCACCGCCGCTCGGCGTGGCGGAGGCGGCTGCGGGAGCGCTGCCGCCCGCATCGGAAGATGCGCCTGCGGCTGCCCCGCCGGCAGCGCCCGCGGCCGCAGAGGCGCTCTGAGCGCCGCCCTGGCTGAGGCTATCCATCTGCTGATAGATTTGCTTCTGGCGTTCAACCACCTGATTCAACTGATACTGGCTTTCCTGGATTTGCCCACGGAGAGAATCAATGTCGCGTTGGTTATCAGAGAGTTGTTGCTGGAGTTGATTTAAAAGCTGGCCTTGAGCATTGCTGATGCGCTCAAGCGAGGTGACGCGGTCTTCGACCGAGCCGGAGCCGACATTACTGATTGGCGCTTGGGCAGTAGCGGCCCAGGGGGCCGCTACGCCAACCAGTAACGACAGACTCAACAGGTGACGTCTGAAGTTACTGTTCATGCGATTCTCTTAGTAAACCAGAACGGCACGACGGTTTTTAGCATAAGCCGCTTCGTCGTGGCCCAGTACTGCTGGTTTTTCTTTACCGTAAGAAACGATAGAGATCTGGTCAGCGGAAACGCCTTTACCCTGCAGGTACATTTTAACGGCGTTAGCACGGCGCTCACCCAGAGCGATGTTGTATTCCGGCGTGCCGCGTTCGTCAGCGTGGCCTTCAACGGTCACTTTGTAAGACGGGTTGTTACGCAGGAATGCAGCGTGCGCGTCCAGCATCTGAGCGAATTCGGAGCTTACGTCATACTTGTCCAGGCCGAAGTAAACGATGTTGTTCTTCTGCAGTTCTTGCATCTGCAGACGAGCTTGTTCTTCGGAAGACAGGTTGCTGCTGCCGTTTTCCATACCAGTGCCAGCGCCCATACCAGATTGGTCGTTGTTTGCGCTTTTGTTAGAACTACAAGCTGCTACAGCCAGAACTGGCAGTGCCAGCAGAAGCCCTTTCAGCACTTTGTTCAGTTGCATTTCTTTGATCCTTTTATAGTTTGCCATACATATTTACACATGCATCACAGATACGGCGACCAGGCAGGGAATTTGACCTGTCCATCAGTTGCCGGAAGACGCGCTTTGAAACGCCCATCAGTTGACACCAACTGCAGCACGGAGCCCATACCTTGCGTCGAGCTATAGATCACCATGGTGCCGTTTGGCGCAATACTAGGCGTTTCATCGAGGAAGGTACCGGTCAAAACCTGAACGGCGCCCGATCCAAGATCTTGTTTGGCGATGTGTTGCGCACCACTGTTGGTGCTGACCATCACCAGGAATTTACCGTCGGAGCTGACTTCAGAATCCTGGTTCTGAGAGCCTTCCCACGTCAGGCGCTGTGCGGCACCGCCGCTGGCGCTGATTTTATAAATCTGCGGACGCCCGCCCTGGTCGGAGGTAAACGCCAGAGACTGGCCATCCGGGAACCAGGTCGGTTCGGTGTTGTTGTTGCGGCCATCGGTCAGCTGCGTGATCTGGCCGGAGCCGAGGTTCATCACGTACAGGTTCAGGCTGCCGCTCTTGGACAGCGCGAAGGCCAGTTTGCTGCCGTCCGGCGAGAACGCCGGCGCACCGTTGTGGCGCGGGAACGAGGCGATCTGGCGGATGGCGCCGTTAGCCAGGGTCTGCACCACCAGCGCGGAACGGCCGCTCTCGAAGGTCACGTAAGCCAGTTTGCTGCCGTCCGGCGACCAGGCCGGGGACATCAGCGGCTCAGGCGAACGGTGCACCGTAAACTGGTTGTAACCGTCGTAATCCGCTACGCGCAGCTCATACGGGAATTTCCCGCCGTTGGTCTGCACGACGTAGGCGATACGGGTACGGAACGCGCCCTTGATGCCGGTCAGCTTCTCGAACACTTCGTCGCTGGCGGTATGGGCAGAATAACGCAACCACTGTTTGGTCACTTTATACTGGTTCTGCGCCAATACGGTGCCCGGCGAACCCGAGGTGTCCACCAGCTGGTAGGAGATCAGGTAGCTGCCGTCGGCGCCAGGTTGAACCTGGCCGACAACCACGGCGTCGATGCCGAGCGCAGTCCAGGCCGCCGGGGTCACTTCAGACGCGGAGGTCGGTTGCTGCGGCATGCGCGCCACGTCGATCGGGTTGAATTTGCCGCTGTTGCGCAGATCCGCGCCGACAATCTTGCCGATATCTTCCGGCGGCGTGCCTGGGCCCGCCCATTTAAACGGCACCACGCCAATCGGACGAGCGGAGTCGACCCCTTGGGTGATTTCAATGCGAACTTCCGCGTGCAGCACGGACGCCCACAGAATTAAAAAACCTAGCGCTACTCGAAATGCCTGCTTCATCTCATCTCCCTTATCCAGGCGGGATGCCTGCGATAAATTAGCAGAATTTTAACAAACCAACTTACGTAAAACTACATAATCCCTGTTGGTTACCTTAGTACATCCCTGTGATATCACTCAGTCAATCAACCGTTATTTCGGTTTGAATTCAAGGATAGAATTCTTAAAGTGCTGATAAACGGCATCGCTCGGCGGCTTCGGTATATGTGCCAACTTGGCGGCAGACACCGCGGCCTGACACAGCGCCGGATCGCCGCCCGCCGCTTGTACGCTTATCAGCAGGCCGTCCGGCGCCAGCTTGATACGCAGATCGCAGGTTTTGCCGGCGAACGAGCTGGCGTCATAGAACTTGCTCTGAATCGCCCCCTGAATTTGCCCCATATAACCGCTGATATCCGCCCCGCTGGCCCCAGCCGTTTTGGCATTGCCCTGCCCGGCCGGTTTACCGTCGCCCTTCGATTTGGCACCGCCGCCTTTCGGCGCGTTCTTGCCGTCCGCCAGGCCACCAAACAGATCGTTGACCTCCTCCGATTGCTTCGCAGCCTCAGCGGCGGCCTTCTTCTTGGCGGCAGCGGCTTTCTCGGCTGCAGCTTTCTTCTCGGCTTCCGCTGCGGCTTTTTTCTCGGCTTCAGCGGCCGCTTTCTTCTCCGCAGCTTCTGCGGCTTTTTGCTCTGCGGCGGCGGCCGCGGCTTTCTTCGCCTCTTCCGCCTGTTTCTTGGCGGCGGCAGCGGCGGCCGCTTCTTTCTTGGCTTCCGCTTCGGCTTTCTTCTGCGCGTCCGCCTGCGCTTTGGCTATCTTGTCCGCTTCAGCCTTCGCCTTCGCGGCGGCGGCCTCGGCGACCTTCTGTTGCTCTTTGGCCTTGGCTGCGGCGGCTTCCGCCGCTTTTTGCTGCTCGGCGGCCTGTTTCTGCTGCTCCGCCGCCTTCTGCTGTTGCTCAGCCTGCGCTTTGGCGTCCTGCGCGGCTTTCTCCTGCGCCGCCAAACGCTCTTTCTCCAGCTCTTTCAGGCGCTGCTGTTGCTCCGCCTGCTTCTGCTGAAGCTCTTCGGCCTGTTGCTCCGCCTTTTTCTGGCGCTGCTTTTCGGCACGCTGCGCATCGTTGCTCTGCTGCTGCTGGCGATTGTACTGCTCCACCACCGCGCCGGGATCGACCATCACCGCGCCCACCACGGTGCCATCACCGCCACCGCCGGCGCCCATGTCGACATTTTCCTGCAGCGATCCCCAAATCAGCAGGGCAATCAGTATGAAGTGCAGAACGACCGAAACAATAACGGCGCGGTTCAGCTTATCGTTTTGCTCAGTTGCCTTTACCAAAATAGATTCCCAAAAACTGGTGTTGCTTATACGGGGTTCCTGGGCCGCAGCGCAGGAACCGGGTTGCCGTTCGCCTTACGGTCAGATTGGCTGGGTCATCAGCCCTACGGAAGCCACGCCCGCCTGATGGAGAATATTCAATGCCTTGATAATCTCATCGTAAGGGACTTCCTTCGCACCGCCGATCAAAAAGACCGTTTTCGGGTTAGCCGCCAAACGCGACTTGGCTTCGGCCGCGACTTGCTCAGGCGGCAACAGCTCCATACGGTTGTGATCCACCACCAGGGTGTATTGACCTACGCCAGAAACCTCGAGGATCACCGGCGGATTGTCATCGCTGGACACCGTTTTGGAATCGGTGGCGTCCGGCAGGTCAACCTCCACGCTCTGCGTGATGATTGGCGCGGTTGCCATAAAGATCAGCAGCAGCACCAGCAACACGTCGAGCAGCGGAACGATGTTAATTTCGGACTTCAGCTCGCGCCGACTACGTCCACGTACTCTCGCCATGCTACCTCCTACTTATTTGCTGTCGCTGGAGAAGGCCTGACGATGCAGAATAGCGGTGAACTCTTCCATAAAGTTGTCGTAATTCTGCTCAAGCTTGTTGACGCGCTGGTTGAGACGGTTGTAGGCCATGACCGCCGGGATGGCGGCGAACAGACCGATCGCGGTGGCGATCAGCGCTTCGGCGATACCCGGCGCCACCATCTGCAGCGTGGCTTGCTTCACCGCGCCCAGCGCGATAAAGGCGTGCATGATCCCCCACACGGTGCCGAACAGGCCGATGTACGGGCTGATCGAACCGACGGTGCCGAGGAACGGAATATGGGTTTCCAGCGTTTCCAGCTCGCGATTCATCGAAATGCGCATCGCGCGCGACGCCCCTTCGATCACCGACTCCGGCGCATGGTTGTTGGCGCGGTGCAGGCGGGCGAACTCTTTGAAGCCGGAATGGAAGATCTGCTCGGAGCCGGTCAGGCTATCGCGACGCGCCTGACTTTCCTGGTACAGACGGGAAAGCTCGATACCGGACCAGAATTTGTCTTCAAAGGCTTCGGCGTCACGCGTCGCCGCATTGAGGATGCGGGTGCGCTGAATGATGATCGCCCAGGAGGCTACCGAGAAGCATATCAAAATCAACATGATAAGCTTAACCAGCAGGCTCGCCTTCAAGAATAAATCTAGGATGTTCATGTCAGTCACTGCTTAAACTCCGCGACAATAGACTTAGGAAGCGCTCTCGGCTTCATTTGGTGTGGATCAATACAGGCAATCAGGACATCTGCCTGGCTCAGTAGGGCCCCGTCAGAATTGACAATGCGTTGAGCAAACGTGAGAGAAGCCCCGCGCAGACAGGTGATTTCGCTCTGTACCTCCAGTTGCTCGTCGAGACGAGCCGGAGCCAGATAATCCACCGTCATGCGCCGGACGACAAAAGCGACTTGTTCACTGAGCAGCTGCTGTTGATGAAAGTTGTGCTGACGCAGCATCTCTGTGCGCGCTCTTTCAAAAAAGGCGACGTAGCGGGCGTGATAGACCACACCACTGGCATCGGTATCCTCGTAGTAAACGCGAACCGGCCATCGAAACAACGTATTACTCACTCTACTTCCCAGCAATGCAATTTAACGCTGCTACTATACGCAAGACGGATCGGGTTGGGAATGGGTTACAAGATGGGAATGAAAATAATTATGGGCCGTGAGGGCCCATAACATGGGGACATCGGGGAGATTATAAAGAAACGTAAAGTAATCCTGCGCACAAGATCACAATTGCGGGAAGCGGCGCGAAAAAGGCCCGCCAAATGCTGCGCTGCGGGCGGAATCCGAAACCGTGGATCACCCCGGCGCACACCGCCCAAATCAGCAGCAGCCCTTCCCAAATCTCCAGCGAGCTGGTTTTGGCGGCGAAACGCGTCGGATCCCAGAACACGCACCCCGCCAAAACCAACGCCAGCACCAGGGAAAGGGCCCGGATCGGGCCCTTGTCGGTGACAGCGTACAGCTTGTCAATCACGGACGAGCTCATCACTTACCGTCTTGCTGAGCTTTAGTCGCTTCGCTCTGCTCAAGCGCCAGCGCCGTGATGATGCCGAAGGCGCAGGCAAGAAGCGTTCCGAGAATCCAGGCAAAATACCACATGGTTTAGCTCCTTATCCTTAGTACAGCGAATGCTTGTTGTTTTCGATGTAGTTCTTGTCGAGGCGACCGAACATTTTGTAGTACGACCAGCTGGTGTACGCCAAAACGATAGGCACGAAGATCGCCGCCACGACGGTCATCACTTTCAGCGTCAACAGGCTCGACGTCGCGTCCCACATGGTCAGGCTGACGTTAGGCACGGTGCTGGACGGCATCACGAACGGGAACATGGTGACCCCGGCGGTGAGGATGACGCAGGCGATGGTCAGCGACGAGGTGACGAACGCCAGCGCGCCTTTCTCCAGACGCGAGAACAGGATGGTGAACAACGGCAGCACCACGCCCAGCGCAGGCAACGCCCACAGCAGCGGATACTTGTTGAAGTTGATCAGCCAGGCGCCGGCCTGATGCGCCACTTCTTTACGCATCGGGTTGGATTCCGCCAGGGTGTCCAGCGCCGACGTCACGACGAAGCCGTCGATGCCTTTCACCAGCCATACGCCCGCCAGCAGGAAGCACACCGCCATGATCAACGTCGCGATCTGCGCCGCAGCGCGTGAACGCAGGTGGATCTCGCCGGTGGTGCGCATTTGCAGGTAGGTCGCCCCCTGGGTGACCAGCATGGTCAGGCTGACCACGCCCGCCAACAGACCGAACGGATTCAGCAGTTGGAAGAAGTTGCCGGTGTAGAACAGGCGCATGTACTCGTCCATGTGGAACGGCACGCCCTGCAGCAGGTTGCCGAACGCCACGCCGAAGACCACGGCAGGCACAAAGGAGCCGATGAAGATGCCCCAGTCCCACATGTTGCGCCAGCGGCTGCTCTCCAGCTTGGAACGGTAGTCGAAACCGACCGGGCGGAAGAACAAGGCGGCCAGCACCAGGATCATGGCGACGTAGAAGCCGGAGAAGGCCGCTGCGTAGACCATCGGCCAGGCTGCGAACAGCGCGCCGCCTGCGGTGATCAGCCACACCTGGTTACCGTCCCAGTGCGGGGCGATGGAGTTGATCATCACCCGGCGCTCGGTATCGGTTTTCCCGATGATGCGCACCAGAATGCCGACGCCCATGTCGAAACCGTCGGTGACGGCGAAGCCGATCAGCAGTACGCCAACCAGGACCCACCAAATAAATCGCAGTACTTCATAATCAAACATACGTGGACTCCTGTTTAGCGCGCTTCCTGCACGGCGGCAGTCGGTTGTTCAAAGTGATAGCGGCCGGTTTTCAGGCTGCTTGGACCCAGACGCGCAAACTTGAACATCAGGTACAATTCAGCCACCAGGAATAGGGTGTACAAGCCGCAGATCAGCCCCATCGAGAACAGAATGTCGCCCGCGGTCAGCGAAGAGTTGGCGACCGCCGTCGGCAGCACCTCACCAATCGCCCACGGTTGACGGCCGTATTCCGCCACGAACCAGCCGGACTCGATCGCGATCCAAGGCAGCGGCAAACCGTACAGCGCCGCGCGGTGCAGCCATTTTTTCTGGCCGATGCGGCCGCGGATCACGTTCCAGAACGACAGGCCGATGATCAACAGCATGATCACGCCACAGGCCACCATGATGCGGAAGGCGAAGTACAGCGGCGCCACGCGCGGAATGGAGTCCTTGGTCGCCAGCTGGATCTGCGCTTCCGTCGCGTCGGTGACGTTCGGGGTATAGCGCTTCAGCAGCATGCCGTAGCCCAGGTCTTGCTTGGTTTTGTTGAATTCGGCACGCACCGCAGGATCGGTGTTGCCGCCGCGCAGCTCTTCCAGCAGCTGGTAGGCTTTCATCCCGTTGCGGATGCGCACTTCATGCTGCGCCATCAGATCTTTCAGGCCGGTGACCTGAGTGTCCGTGGAGCGGGTGGCGATCAGGCCAAGCGCATACGGGATCTGAATAGAGAAGGAGTTTTCCATCTTGTCCTGATCGGGAATGCCGAACAGGGTGAAGGACGCCGGCGCCGGCTGGGTGTCCCATTCCGCTTCGATAGCGGCCAGTTTGGTTTTCTGCACGTCGCCCATTTCGTAGCCGGATTCATCACCCAGAACGATAACGGACAGAATGGCAGCCATACCGAAGCTGGCAGCGATGGCGAAGGAGCGCTTGGCGAAGGCGATGTCGCGGCCTTTCAGCAGGTAGTAGGAGCTGATGCCCAGAACGAACATCGCGCCACAGGTGTAGCCGGAAGCCACGGTGTGAACGAATTTCACCTGCGCAACCGGGTTAAGCACCAGTTCGGAGAAGCTGACCATCTCCATGCGCATGGTTTCGAAGTTGAAATCCGACGCGATCGGGTTCTGCATCCAGCCGTTGGCGACCAGGATCCACAGCGCGGACAGGTTGGAGCCGAGGGCCACAAACCAGGTTACCGCCATGTGCTGCACCTTGCTCAGACGATCCCAGCCGAAGAAGAACAGGCCGACCAGCGTCGATTCAAGGAAGAACGCCATCAGACCTTCGATAGCCAGTGGGGCCCCGAAGATATCGCCGACGTAGTGAGAGAAATACGACCAGTTAGTCCCGAACTGGAACTCCATGGTCAAACCGGTGGCCACACCCAGAGCAAAGTTAATCGCAAATAACTTTCCCCAGAATTTGGTCATGTCTTTATAGATTTGTTTGCCAGACAGGACATATACCGTTTCCATAATTGCCAGCAAGAACGCCATACCGAGCGTTAATGGGACAAATAAGAAATGGTACATCGCCGTTAAAGCAAACTGTAAGCGCGACAGTTCGACAATATCAAACATCTTGACTCCTTGCTCCTCGCAGGAAGACTCCGACACGCGGTTATCGGCACGCCTCTTTCAAAGCCGCCAGTAACGCCCCGCAGTGAATGCCCTTAAACACAACAAATTTGATCCAGCTTCTCCGCTTTCAACCGCACACTCGGCCAATAGCCCCTCGGGCCCTCGACAAGCACGCCACTGAAAACCGACAACGGGTAACAAATGCAACAAGATCAACCATCCATAATCACAACATGGATGATACTCGCCCAATCCCACACAATAAATAGGTTTTTACGTGACGTGGGTTAGACTTTTGGTTACAGGTCAAATCTTAGCCGAAAGAGGTACTTCGGGCTAATTTGATCTGAGACAATTTAAGCCTATCCGCATCTTATTTCCATATTCATCAGCACATTTCGCATAATTTTCTTAGGGTCATGTTGCGCAATGGTTTAATTGTTTTTTAATGATATTTTTGTGTTAAATAAATGTAATTTAAAAGAGCCGCCATTGTATTATTACGCGCTTATTATGCGACATAATTAACCTTTTATTTCCAATAAGCCGTGACAGTGATAGCAGTCACAAAACAACAAATCTCTCTCCAATATTAGTCTATTTCTCGCGATGGGATCGTAAAGGTTGCGATTTTGTAGCAGAATGACCACTTATGTTAAAATTGCATTGAGTGACAATAACTTATGAAAAAAATCATCTTTGCCTCTGTCTTGGGACTCTCGGGAAACGCCATGGCCGCCGAAACGGTAAATATCACCCTGCTGGGCACCTCCGATCTGCACGGCACCTTCGTGCCCTGGGACTACGCCAGCGACACGGAAAATCTGGCGGGCAGCCTGAGCCAGATAGCCACCCAGGTCAAAAAGGTGCGCGCCGAGCAGCCCAACCTGATCCTAGTGGACGCCGGCGACACCATTCAGGGCAACTTCGTCGAAACCTTCAAGCATGAGGCCGTCAGCCCGATGATGCTGGGCCTCAACGCGCTCAATTATGACGTCTGGGTGATGGGCAACCACGAGTTCGACTTCGGCCTGCCGGTGCTGGCTACGCCGCTCAAGCAGTTCAAGGGCGCGGCGCTGGCGGGCAATATCGTCTGGGACAACGGCAACCCCTATCTGCCGGCCTACACCATCGTCGAACGCCAGGGCGTGAAGATCGGCATTATCGGCATGGACACGCCGATGACCGCGGAATTCGCCAAGGGCACCGATCGCATCAAAGGGCTGAACTTCACCGATCCGGTGCAGGCGGTGAAGCAGGTCATCAGGCAAATCGACGGCCAGGTCGACGCCATCGTGCTGGTGGCGCATATGGGCATCGACAATGAGAACCAGCGCCCCGGCACCGGCGTGGCCGACATCGCCAACGCCAACCCGGAGCTGGCGGCGATCGTCGCCGGCCATATGCATGTGAAGATCGACAAAGCGGTGGTTAACGGCGTCATCATCACCGAGCCGGATAAATACGGCCGCGCGCTGTCGCGTATCGATCTGCAGTTTGTACGCCGCGACGGCAAATTCACGCTGATCGACAAAAACAGCTACACCTATCCCATCAAGGGGATGACGCCGGACAGCGCCATGCAGGCGCTCTACCAGCCGTACCATGACATTTTGCGCGCCAATGCCAACCGGGTCGTGGCGAAGCTGAGCGGCAGCGATCTGGTGCCCGCCGACGAATTCCGCGGCATTCCCCAGGTGCACGTGCAGGATACCGGCATCAGCGCGCTGTTCCAGCAGGCCGCCCGCCACTATGCGCCGCTGGCGCAGGTGATCGCCCTACAGATCGACAACGATCGCGCCAAACTGGACGTCGGCGACATCAAGGCCAAGGATATCGCCTTTAACTACCAATACGCCGGCGGCGAGATCACCGTGTATCAGCTCAACGGCAAAGCGCTTAAACGCTACATGGAGTGGTCCGCCGGCTACTTCAATCAACTGCAGCCGGGCGATGTCACCTACAGCTTTAACCCGGCGCGGCGTTCGTCCAAATATTCCACCAACGATTTCTTCGATGGCGTCACTTACACCATTGACCTGCGCCAACCCGCCGGCGCGCGCATTGTCGATCTGCGCCTGACGGACGGCACGCCGGTCACCGACGATATGCCGATCCGTCTGGGCATGAACAGTTACCGCATGGGCCACCTGACGCAAAAGGGTGGCGCGCTGGAGGGGCAATCCTTCCCGGTGCTGTTCGACAGCAAAGCTCAATACGGTGAAGAAGAAGGCACCATTCGCCACCTGACCCTGCGCTACCTGACGGAGGTGAAACACGGCCACTATCAGGGCGTGCCGCCGCAGCGCTGGAAGCTGGTCGGCATGGAGGGTTACGAACCGCAGCGGGCGATCGTCAAACGGCTGCTCAATGAGGGCGTTATCCAGGTACCGACCACCGACGACGGCCGCTACACCAACGTCGCGTCGATCAACGTCAAAAACGCGTTGTTCCGCAACGCCGACGATTACCGCGCCGCCCTCACCTCGCTGGATCAACAGCGGCAAGCCGCCGTGGATCCGGTGCAACAGCGCCGCCTGCAAGATCGGATCGCGCTGATCAAGGCGCTCAACGACTTCTGATCGTCGCCCATAAAAAAGGCCACCCAATGGGTGGCCAAACATGTCGAGATAGTGTTATTTCGTACTAAATGCTTAGCGCTTCAGCACCGCTTTTACCGCGTCGCCGATGTCCGCCAGGCTGCGAACGGTTTTCACGCCCGCCGCTTCCAGCGCAGCAAACTTCTCGTCCGCCGTGCCTTTGCCGCCTGCAATGATGGCGCCCGCGTGGCCCATGCGCTTGCCTTTCGGCGCGGTTACGCCGGCGATGTAGCCGACAACCGGTTTGGTGACGTGTTCTTTGATGTAAGCTGCTGCTTCTTCTTCAGCGCTGCCGCCGATCTCACCGATCATCACGATCGCTTCGGTCTGCGGATCCTGCTGGAACATCTTCAGGATATCGATGAAGTTGGAGCCTGGGATCGGGTCGCCGCCGATGCCCACGCAGGTGGATTGGCCCAGACCGGCATCGGTGGTTTGTTTCACCGCTTCATAGGTCAGGGTGCCGGAGCGGGAAACGATGCCCACTTTGCCCGGCAGGTGGATGTGGCCAGGCATGATGCCGATTTTGCACTCGCCTGGGGTGATCACGCCTGGGCAGTTCGGCCCGATCATGCGCACGCCGGCTTCGTCCAGCTTCACTTTCACGGTCAGCATGTCCAGCGTCGGGATGCCTTCGGTGATGGTGATGATCAGTTTGATACCGGCATCGATCGCTTCCAGGATGGAGTCTTTGCAGAACGGCGCTGGAACGTAGATCACCGAGGCAGTGGCGCCGGTCGCTTCAACCGCTTCGCGCACGGTGTTGAACACCGGCAGGCCCAGGTGCTGAGTGCCGCCTTTGCCCGGGGTTACGCCGCCAACCATTTTGGTGCCGTAAGCGATAGCTTGTTCGGAGTGGAAAGTCCCCTGGCTACCGGTGAAGCCCTGGCAAATTACTTTGGTGTTCTTATCGATTAAAATGGACATTATTTACCCTCCACTGCTGCAACAACTTGCTGAGCCGCATCAGTCAGGCTGGTCGCAGCAATGATATTCAGGCCGCTGTCCGCCAGTTTCTTGGCGCCCAGTTCGGCGTTGTTCCCTTCCAAGCGCACCACCACCGGGACGTTAACGCCCACTTCGGCCACTGCGCCGATGATGCCGTCGGCGATCAGATCGCAACGTACGATACCACCGAAGATGTTAACCAGAACCGCTTTCACCTTGTCGTCGGACAGGATGATTTTGAACGCTTCGGTCACGCGCTCTTTGGTCGCGCCGCCGCCAACGTCCAGGAAGTTGGCCGGTTCGCCGCCGTGCAGTTTAACGATGTCCATGGTGCCCATCGCCAGGCCGGCGCCGTTAACCATGCAGCCGATGTTGCCGTCGAGGGCAACGTAGTTCAGCTCCCACTGAGCCGCACGGGATTCGCGCTCGTCTTCCTGGGAAGGGTCACGCATTTCACGCAGTTCCGGCTGGCGGAACAGGGCGTTGCCGTCGGCGCCCAGTTTGCCGTCCAGGCACACCAGATCGCCCTGCTTGGTGATCACCAGCGGGTTGATCTCAACCATCGCCAGATCGCGCTCCAGGAACAGCGTCGCCAGGCCCATGAAGATCTTGGCGAACTGGCTGACTTGCTTACCGGTCAGGCCCAGTTTGAAGGCCAGCTCACGGCCCTGATAAGGCTGTGGACCCGCCAGCGGATCGATGGTCATTTTGTGGATCAGTTCAGGGGTTTCTTCCGCCACCTTCTCGATTTCCACGCCGCCTTCGGTAGACGCCATGAACACCACGCGACGGGTAGAACGATCCACTACCGCGCCCAGGTACAGCTCTTTATCGATGTCGGTCGCCGCTTCTACCAGGATCTGGTGAACCGGCTGGCCCAGCGCGTCAGTCTGGTAAGTCACCAGACGCTTGCCCAACCAGGCTTCCGCGAAGGCACGGATATCTTCTTTGCTGTTGACGACTTTTACGCCGCCCGCTTTACCGCGGCCGCCAGCATGAACCTGACATTTCACCACCCACGGGCCGGAGCCGATTTTGGATGCGGCTTCTTCTGCTTCACGCGGAGTGGTACAGGCGTAACCGGTTGGTGCCGGCATGCCATACCGAGCAAACAGCTGTTTTGCCTGATATTCGTGTAAATTCATGATGTTCTATCCATTCAGTTCTGAAGGTTTTTAGCCGGACCATTATTACGCGGTAAACCGCATGGTTTTCCGGCCACATAGCACAGAGTGCGGGCGCGGCATGCCGCGCCCGGCAAGGGTTACTAGACGTCCAGCAGCAGACGAGCCGGATCTTCCAGCATCTCTTTGACCGTCACCAGATAACCGACGGATTCTTTACCGTCGATCAGGCGGTGGTCATAAGACAGCGCCAGATACATCATCGGCTGGATCACCACCTGACCATTGACCGCCATTGGGCGATCTTTGATGGCGTGCATGCCCAGGATGGCGCTCTGCGGCGGGTTGATGATCGGGGTGGACATCAGCGAGCCGAATACGCCGCCGTTGGTAATGGTGAAGTTACCGCCGGTCAGCTCTTCCACGGTCAGTTTGCCGTCGCGGCCCTTAACGGCCAGCTCTTTGATTTTCTTCTCGATGTCAGCCATGCTCATGGCGTCTACATCGCGCAGTACCGGCGTCACCAGGCCGCGCGGGGTCGAAACCGCGATGCTGATGTCGAAGTAGTTGTGGTAAACCACGTCGGAACCGTCGATCGACGCGTTCACTTCCGGGAAACGCTTCAGCGCTTCAACCACCGCCTTGATGTAGAAGGACATGAAGCCCAGACGCACGCCGTGGCGCTTCTCGAAGGCTTCGCCGTACTGCTTGCGCAGATCCATGATCGGCTGCATGTTGATTTCGTTGAAGGTGGTCAGCATCGCGGTGCTGTTCTTCGCTTCCAGCAGACGCTCGGCGACGCGTTTGCGCAGGCGAGTCATCGGCACGCGTTTTTCGCTGCGGCCGGCCAGAGCAGGCTGCGGCGCGGCTTCAGCGGCGGCGGCCGGTTTGGCGGCGGCGCCGCCTTTGGCCAGGTGCGCTTCCACGTCTTCACGCGTGATGCGGCCACCCACACCGGTGCCTTTGATGGCGCCGGCATCGAGATCGTGTTCGGCGATCAGGCGGCGAATCGCCGGGCTGAGCGCGTCATTGCTTTCTTCTTCCAGGCTCGCGGTAGCGCGCTGTGCAGGCGTGGCTTCTTTCTCCTGGCTCTTCTCAGCGGTCGGCTTGCCGGAGCTGTCGCCCGGACGGATGCGGCCGAGCAGCTGGCGAGACAGTACGGTCGCGCCCTCTTCTTCCACGATAGCATCGAGAATGCCCGCTTCACTGGCCGGCACTTCCAACACCACTTTGTCGGTTTCGATTTCAACCAGGACTTCATCACGCTGCACGCTGTCGCCCGGTTTTTTGTGCCAGGTGGCTACGGTCGCATCGGCAACCGATTCAGGAAGGTCAGGAACCAGAATATCTACGCTACTCATTTAGCTTTCCCTTAAGTTTTTTATCATCTGCTTGCCGGCCCCTCGGCCGGCAAGCGAGCGAACATTAGTCAATATTCAGCGCGTCGTTCACCAGAGCCTGCTGCTGCTTCTGGTGTACGGACATATAGCCCACCGCCGGAGAAGCGGAGGCCGGACGTCCTGCGTAACGTAAAGAAGCCCCGAACGGCACCACTTCACGGAAGTTGTGTTGGCTGCAGTACCAGGCGCCCTGGTTCAGCGGCTCTTCCTGACACCAGACGAAATCATGCACGTGCGAGTATTGCTCCAGCACGGCCTGCACGGCCTGATGCGGGAACGGATACAGCTGCTCGATACGCACGATGGCCACGTCTTTCTGCTCGTTCTTGCGACGCTGTTCCAGCAGGTCGTAGTAGACCTTGCCGGAGCACAGCACGACGCGCTTGACCGCTTTCGGATCCAAGTCGTCGATCTCGCCGATCGCCGGCAGGAAGGTGCCGTTGGCCAGTTCGTCCAGCGAAGAAATCGCCAGTGGGTGACGCAGCAGCGACTTCGGCGACATCACCACCAGCGGACGGCGCATACCGCGCAGCGCCTGACGGCGCAGCATATGGTAAACCTGCGCCGGCGTGGACGGGACGCACACCTGCATGTTCTGCTCTGCGCACAGCTGCAGATAGCGTTCCAGACGCGCGGAAGAGTGCTCTGGGCCCTGGCCTTCATAGCCGTGCGGCAGCAGCATCACCAGGCCGCACATACGGCCCCATTTTTGCTCGCCGGAGCTGATGAACTGGTCGATAACGACCTGCGCGCCGTTGGCGAAGTCACCGAACTGCGCTTCCCAGATGGTCAGCGTGCGCGGTTCCGCCGTGGCGTAGCCGTATTCGAACGCCAGCACCGCCTCTTCGGACAGCACGGAGTCCCAGACCTTGAATTCGCCCTGGCCGCTGTGGATGTTCGCCAGCGGAACGTAGACCGAACCATTTTTCTGGTTGTGCACCACCGCGTGACGGTGGAAGAAGGTACCGCGGCCGGCGTCTTCACCGGAGATGCGGATTGGAATGCCTTCATCCGCCATGGTAGCGTAAGCCAGCGTTTCGGCAGCGCCCCAGTCGAACGGCTTGTTGCCCGCCGCCATCTCGGCGCGGTCCGCGTAGATTTTCGCCACGCGCGACTGCATTTCGATCGCTTCCGGCACGGTGCTGATGCGGCGGCCCAGCTCCTGCAGGCGCTTCATCTCAACCTTGCTCGGGTACTCTTCGTCCCACTCGTGGTTCAGGTACGGTGACCAGGTGAAGGAGTGCAGGTTCATCGGACGCCATTCTTCAACCACGCAATCGCCGCGGTCGAGCGCGTCGCGGTACAGGTTGACCATTTCCGTGGCATCTTCCAGGCTGGCCACGTTCTGTTCGGTCAGAACGTCAGCGTAGATTTTGCGCGGCGTAGGGTGTTTCTTGATCTTCTGATACATCACCGGCTGGGTGGCGCTCGGCTCGTCGGCCTCGTTGTGCCCATGGCGACGGTAGCAAACCAGATCGATCATCACGTCACGCTTAAAGGTGTTACGGAAATCCAACGCCAGGCGGGTGACGAAGGCCACGGCCTCCGGATCGTCCGCGTTGACGTGGAAGATCGGTGCCTGAACCATTTTGGCGATGTCGGTGCAGTATTCGGTAGAGCGCGCATCCAGCGGGTTGGAGGTGGTGAAACCAACCTGGTTGTTGATGACGATACGCACGGTGCCGCCCACTTCGTAGCCGCGAGCCTGAGACATGTTCAGGGTTTCCTGAACCACGCCCTGGCCGGTGATGGCGGCGTCGCCGTGAATGGTGATCGGCAGCACCATGTTGCTGCGCGCTTCGTCCAAGCGATCGCGACGGGCGCGAACCGAGCCCATGACCACCGGGCTGACGATCTCCAGGTGCGACGGGTTGAACGCCAGCGCCAGGTGAACCATGCCGCCTTCGGTTTCCACGTCGGAAGAGAAGCCCTGGTGATATTTCACGTCACCGGTGCCGAGGTGTTCTTTATGCTTGCCGGCGAATTCGTCGAACAGATCGGCCGGCTTTTTGCCCAGCACGTTGATCAGCACGTTCAGACGACCGCGGTGGGCCATGCCCAACACCACTTCGCGCGTGCCGTTCTTGCCCGCGTGGCGCACCATCTCTTTCAGCATCGGCACCAGCGCGTCGCCGCCTTCCAGCGAGAAGCGTTTGGCGCCCGGGAATTTGGCGCCCAGGTAGCGTTCCAGGCCTTCCGCCGCGGTCAGCTCGTTCAGGAAACGGCGTTTTTCGTCGGCGGTAAAGCTGGCGCGCCCCACCACCGACTCGATGCGCTGTTGGATCCAGCGTTTCTCTTCGGTGTTGGTGATGTGCATGTACTCAGCGCCGATCGACCCGCAATAGGTCTGCTTCAGCGCGGCGTACAGATCGCCCAGCTTCATGGTTTCTTTGCCGATGGCGAAAGAGCCCACGTTGAAGGTTTCCTGGAAATCGGCTTCGGTCAGGTTGTGGTAAGCGGGATCAAGGTCAGGAACTTGCTCGCGCTGCCACAGGCCGAGCGGATCGAGGTTGGCATGCTGATGCCCGCGGAAGCGGAAGGCGTTGATCAGCTGCAGTACCTTGACCTGTTTGGCGTCGGTTTCCGGATCGGTGATGGTGGTGTTATAGCGCGCGGAGTCTTTCGCCAGGCGGCGGAAGTAATCGCGCGTTTGAGAGTGAAGCTGATCGGGTTTGACACCCGCGGTTGGTAGCTGTTGAAAAATGGAACGCCAGCTATCTTCAACGGAACCCGGATCGGTTAAGAAGTCTTCATAGAGCTGCTCTATGTAAGACTGGTTCGCGCCCGCCAGATAGGAGGAATCCAGCCAGGCCTTCATTGCGCCGTTCTGCATCATGATCCCTTAAGCTTTGAAGCTTTAGTTTTCGCCGTGGTTAACATAATTACCGTGATGAATACGGTTTGCCGTAAAACGGTTCACTCGACGTACTTGCGGCCATGACGGCCCGATACGTTCTGTTATGGACCTTGCGGTCCCTTACAAGGAACCTCTAAAAACCGGCGGAAGAACCAGGCTGCATAGCGCCGCAGCCGCGGGTCAGTTTTTAGAGGTTCCCTCCCCTATGGGATGTGCGCCGGAAAAGAGCCCGGCGCAGCATCTCATTCCGTTTATGCGCCGCGTTGCAGCAGCATGGACTTGATATGCCCGATAGCACGCGTCGGGTTCAAGCCTTTAGGACATACACTGACACAATTCATAATGCTATGGCAGCGGAAAACACTAAAAGCGTCGTCCAGATCATCTAAACGTTCTTGCGTTTCCGTGTCACGGCTGTCGATCAGGAAGCGATACGCCGCCAGCAGACCGGCAGGCCCGATGAACTTGTCCGGGTTCCACCAGAACGATGGGCAAGAGGTCGAGCAGCAGGCGCACAGAATGCACTCGTACAGACCGTCCAGCTTGGCGCGCTGCTCCGGCGACTGCAGGTGCTCGCGCGCCGGCGGGTTCTTGCCGTCGTTCAGCAGGTATGGCTTGATCTTTTCATACTGGGTATAGAACTGGCCCATATCCACCACCAGATCGCGCACCACCGGCAGGCCCGGCAGCGGACGGATCACGATCTTGCCGTTGCCTTTGCGCAGCGACGAAATCGGGGTGATGCACGCCAGGCCGTTTTTACCGTTCATGTTCAGGCCGTCGGAACCGCACACGCCTTCGCGGCATGAGCGACGGAACGACAGGGTCGGGTCTTTTTCTTTCAGCTGGATCAACGCATCCAGCAGCATCATGTCGCGACCTTCTTCCGCTTCCAGGGTGTAATCCTGCATGTGCGGCGCGTCATCGACATCCGGGTTGTAGCGATAAATGGAAAATTCGAGTTTCATCTGTCGATCTCCGCAATTAGTAAGAACGCACTTTCGGCGGGAATGCCGGGCGCAGCTTCGGTTGCATGTTCACTTCACGACGCGTCATGCTTTCCGATTGCGGCAGATACAGCGAATGGCACAGCCAGTTGGCGTCATCGCGTTCCGGGTAGTCGAAGCGGCTGTGTGCGCCACGGCTCTCGGTACGGAAGTTGGCCGACACGGCGGTGGAATACGCGGTCTCCATCAGGTTATCCAACTCCAGGCACTCGATGCGCTGGGTGTTGAACTCGCTGGAGGTATCGTCCAGGCGTGCGTTCTTCAGACGTTCACGGATCACTTTCAGTTCTTCCAGGCCCTTGGCCATCGCATCGCCTTCGCGGAATACCGAGAAGTTGTGCTGCATGCAAGACTGCAGCGCTTTGCGAATTTCGACCGGGTCTTCGCCGGAACGGGTGTTGTTCCAACGGTTCAGACGATCCAGCGAGGCTTCCACGTCGGAGTCGCTGGCGTCACGGCTCACGCCCTGCTCTTCCAGCGATTCCTGCAGGTGCATGCCGGCGGAACGGCCGAACACCACCAGGTCGAGCAGCGAGTTGCCGCCCAAGCGGTTGGCGCCGTGCACCGATACGCAGGCGATTTCGCCCACCGCGAACAGCCCCGGGATCACCACGTCTTCGCCTTTCTCGTTCACGGTCAGCGCCTGGCCGGTCACCTTGGTCGGAATGCCGCCCATCATATAGTGACAGGTCGGGATAACCGGGATCGGCTCTTTCACCGGATCGACGTGCGCGAAGGTGCGGGACAGTTCCAGAATGCCCGGCAGACGGGATTCCAGCACCTCTTTGCCCAGGTGATCCAGCTTCAGCTTGGCGTGCGGGCCCCAAGGACCGTCGCAGCCGCGGCCTTCGCGGATTTCGATCATGATCGAACGGGCAACCACGTCGCGGCCCGCCAGATCTTTGGCGTTCGGCGCATAACGCTCCATGAAGCGCTCGCCGTGTTTGTTCAGCAGGTAACCGCCTTCGCCGCGGCAGCCTTCGGTCACCAGCACGCCCGCGCCGGCGATGCCGGTCGGGTGGAACTGCCACATTTCCATGTCCTGCACCGGCACGCCGGCGCGCAGCGCCATGCCGACACCGTCGCCGGTGTTGATGTGGGCGTTGGTGGTGGACTGGTAAATACGGCCTGCGCCGCCGGTCGCCAGCACGGTGGCCTTGGCTTTGAAGTAAACCACTTCACCGGTTTCGATGCAGATAGCCGTGGTGCCAACCACCGCGCCGTCCTGGTTTTTCACCAGATCGAGCGCATACCACTCGGAGAAGATGGTGGTGTGGTTTTTCAGGTTTTGTTGGTACAGGGTGTGCAGCAGCGCGTGGCCGGTACGGTCGGCTGCGGCTGCGGTACGCGCCGCCTGCTCGCCGCCGAAGTTCAGCGACTGGCCGCCGAACGGGCGCTGATAGATGCGGCCGTCGTCCAGACGAGAGAACGGCAGGCCCATGTGTTCCAGTTCCAGAATCGCTTCCGGGCCGGTTTTACACATATATTCGATGGCGTCCTGGTCACCGATATAGTCGGAACCTTTCACCGTGTCGTACATATGCCATTCCCAGTTGTCCTCGTGGCTGTTGCCGAGCGCGACGGTGATGCCGCCCTGTGCGGACACGGTATGGGAACGGGTCGGGAAAACTTTGGACAGCAGGGCACAGGTCGAGCCCGCTTGGGAAATTTGCAGCGCGGCACGCATGCCCGCACCGCCGGCGCCGATTACGACGGCATCAAACTCTCTGACTGGCAGTTTCATTTAAGCACCCCACACTACGATTGTTCCGTACAGTAAATAGACCAGCAACGCGACCACGACAGCCAGCTGCAACACCAGGCGAACCGCCAGCGGCTTGACGTAGTCCGTCAGCACCTGCCACAGCCCGATCCAGGCGTGCACCAGAATCGACAGCAAGGTCAGCAGAGTGAACACTTTCGTAATGGAAGTGGCGAAGAAACCGCGCCAGATGTCATAAGTGAGTTCCGGAGCCGTGACGAAGAAGCCCAGGATATACAGGACGTACAGGGTGATGATGATAGCGGAAGCGCGCAGCAGCAGCCAATCGTGCACGCCGTTGCGCCCTAATGCAGAAACGTTGTTTACCATACGAGGACTCCAGCCAGAACTGACAGCACGACGGTCAGGCCGATCGCCACCTGGGCGGAACGGGTACCGGCGGCCAAACTCTCTTCGATGTAGCCAAAATCCATTAACAAGTGACGGATGCCACCGCAAATGTGATAGGCCAGCGCCGTGAGGATGCCCCAGAATATGAATTTGACGATGAAGCTATTCATGATGGCGGCCGCCTGCAGGAACCCCTCTTGGGAAGAGAGTGACAGGCCCAGCAGCCAGAGGAGGATACCCACGGCAACGAAGGTAATTACGCCAGAGACTCGGTGTAAGATAGACGCTATCGCAGTTACGGGGAACCGGATCGTTTGCAGATCCAAGTTGACAGGTCGTTGTTTTTTCACGTATTTGCCCACACAGCTCTTATTATTTTCCTTCCTCCGGGCCTGGGCGGGGATCAGACAGCGTTAAGAGCCTAAAACCCTTACACGTCACGCGCTCAAACATCAACATCCTCTGTGCTCAAACGGCGCGCATTTATAACGCTGGGTGCTCCTACTTCAGGGTAATCCGGAGACCTGGCGGCAGTATAGGAGGATCACATTCTGATTACAATTCTCATACAACCGCTTTGATAACATTTCCCCCGAACAGTGATTCAGATCACGGATTTCACAATTAGTGCAAAATTAATTATCTGATTTGACAAGAGATCAACATTTCCATTACATATAGGGGCACAAACGGTCCTATGATGCGCTATGGGTCAGCAGATACACTTCCCCCCGGGTTCGAGTTGTGCAACAGTGTATTTGACGAACCTATCCCAATAGCCGTTGTTTCCCGCTCGATTTTGCCGGCGTCAAAAAGCAAATAAAGCAAATAAAAACAGATTATTGGGATAGGTTCACATCTCTTCGAACAGCTCATAGGTAAGATTAACAGACTATAACGAATTACTATGAATCGTTAACAACTGGTCACCCGTCTCGTTCGCCTGGTCAGCACTCTGTACCCTACCCGCGCACAGTTGCGCAGTCGCTCACAGAGTTAGCGTCCGCACCATTTTTTTGCGGGCAACCTGCAGAGATTTAAGGTATTTCAGTTGTTAGTGGTTTTTAAAATAAGGCGCTAAGGAGACAGTAAATGACTGATAAGAAAGCGACGCTAACCATTAACGACAGCGAAGCTCCGATCGAACTGGGCGTATTGACACCGACACTGGGCCCTGATGTCCTCGATGTCCGCGCTCTGGGTTCCAAAGGTTATTTCACATTTGATCCCGGCTTTACCTCCACCGCTTCTTGCGAATCCAAGATTACCTTCATCGACGGCGACAAAGGCGTGCTGCTGCACCGCGGCTTCCCTATCGAGCAGCTGGCGAAAGAATCTTCCTACCTGGAAGTGTGCTACATCCTGCTGTACGGCGAGACCCCAACGCCGGAAGAGTTCGAGACCTTCAAGACCACCGTCACCCGCCACACCATGATCCACGACCAGATCACCCATCTGTTCCGTGGTTTCCGTCGCGACTCGCACCCGATGGCGGTGCTGTGCGGCGTGACCGGCGCGCTGGCGGCGTTCTACCACGATGCGCTGGACGTCAACAACGAGCGTCACCGTGAAATCACCGCGTTCCGCCTGCTGTCCAAAATGCCGACCGTGGCGGCGATGTGCTACAAATACTCCCTGGGCCAGCCGTTCGTTTACCCGCGCAACGATCTGTCCTATGCCGGCAACTTCCTGCACATGATGTTCGCCACCCCGTGCGAAGAGTACGTGGTGAACCCGGTGCTGGAACGCGCCATGGATCGCATCCTGATCCTGCACGCCGACCATGAGCAGAACGCCTCTACCTCTACCGTGCGCACCGCCGGCTCTTCCGGCGCCAACCCGTTCGCCTGCATCGCGGCCGGCATCGCCTCCCTGTGGGGGCCGGCACACGGCGGCGCCAACGAAGCGGCGCTGAAAATGCTGGAAGAGATCAAGACCGTCGAGCACATTCCGGAATTCATCAAGCGCGCCAAGGACAAGAACGACTCCTTCCGCCTGATGGGCTTCGGCCACCGCGTGTACAAGAACTACGATCCGCGCGCTACCGTGATGCGCGAAACCTGTCACGAAGTGCTGAAAGAGCTGAACAAGAAGGACGACAACCTGCTGCAGGTCGCGATGGAGCTGGAACACATCGCGCTGAACGACCCGTACTTCATCGAGAAGAAACTGTACCCGAACGTCGACTTCTACTCCGGCATCATCCTGAAGGCGATGGGCATTCCTTCTTCCATGTTCACCGTGATCTTCGCCATTGCGCGCACCATCGGCTGGATCGCCCACTGGAACGAAATGCACGACGAAGGCATCAAAATTGCCCGTCCGCGTCAGCTGTACACCGGCTATGCCGAGCGTGATTTCAAATCCCAGCTGAAAAACAAGTAAGCCGCTTTCCCGGCTGAAGCTGCACCGCGCCGCCCCTTCGGGCGGCGTTTTTTTTGGTTATTTCTGGCAGCCCGGGCACCAATAAAACGGCCGCGACGACAGATCGGTACGCACGATCATCCCGCCGCAGCGTTCGCAGGGCTCGCCGCTGCGATGAAACACCTTGAAGCGAAACAGCGCGCCGTGATGCCGGTTGTCATCCGCCTGCCCGCGCGTCTGGTAGGAAAGGCGCGGCACCGCCAGCAATGCGTCCGCCAGGCGGCGCAGCGCCTCCGGCGGCAGACCCTGCGGTTTGTGCTGCGGCGCCAGTTCGGCCTGCCACAGGATTTCGGCGCGCAGATAGTTACCCAATCCGGCAAGAAACGCCTGGTCGAGCAGCATGCCGCCCAGCTGCCGGCGGCGAAAACGCGGCGTCAGCAACCGCTCCGCCACATCTTCCACCGTCAACGACATGTCCAACACGTCGGGGCCGATGCGTTGCAAAAACGGGTGCTGCTCTATTTCCTCGCGCGGCCCGACGGTAATGTCGGAAGCGCTGTAGAGCAATATCGCGCTGCGGGCGGTTTCCAGCCGCACCCGCAGATCGCGCCGGGTCTCCGGCGTCTCCCCGGCCGCCGCCACTTTCCACACGCCGTACAGCTGGTTGTGGCTGTACATCGTCAACCCATTGGAGAAATGGGTCAGCAGCGCCTTGCCGCGCGGCTCGATGGCGACGATGCGCTCGCCGAGCAGACGCTGGCGATAGTGTTTCAGCTGGGGAAAAGCGAAATCGACGGAGGTCAACGGCTGATCGATCACCGCCGCCGCCAGTTTGTCCGCCGCCCGGCGAATCTCCGGTCCTTCCGGCATAGACCACTCCTTACGTAGACCCGGCGCAGCCCGATGCGCCGGGGATTTTCTTGATTAATGCGTCGCGCCGCCCACCACTTTCAGATCGTGCTCCACCTGCAAAGCGATGGAAACGGCCAGCTCCAATGCAAACAGCACCGTCGAAGCCGCCATGCTCGGCGCGCCGGGGTGCGCCGCCGCCTGCTCCGGCAGGTACGGGATATGGATAAAGCCGCCCTTCACCTCACGCTGGCCGCTCAAACGGTGCAGCAGGCCATACATGACATGGTTGCACACATAGGTGCCGGCGGTCTGCGAAACGGCGGCCGGAATGCCGGCCTCACGCATCGAACTGACCATCGCTTTAATCGGCAAGGTACTGAAATAGGCCGCCGGGCCGCCGGCGACGATCGGCTCGTCCACCGGCTGTTGCCCCTGATTGTCGGGGATACGCGCATCGTCGACGTTGATCGCCACCCGTTCAATCGTGATGTCGGTGCGGCCGCCGGCCTGGCCGATAGCCAGCACCATCACCGGCTGCACCTCGTCGATCGCCGCATTGAGCGCGTCCAGCGCCGCGCCGAACACGCACGGCAGCTGGCGCGCCACGATGCGCGTACCGACCAGCTCCATATCATTGAGCTGCTTCACCACTTCCCAGGAGGGGTTAAGGCGCTCGCCGCCAAACGGCTCAAAGCCGGTAATCAATACTTTTTGCATCCTTACTCCTACAGGAACATCAGGAAATACAGCAGAAACACGTTAACCAACAGCAGCAGCACACCGGTCGGCACCTGCGCCTTGATCACCGCATTCTTGTCCGGCAGCTCCAGCAGCGCCGCCGGCACGATGTTAAAGTTCGCCGCCATCGGCGTCATCAGGGTGCCACAATAGCCGGAGAACATGCCGATCGCCGCCATCACCGCCGGGTTGCCGCCGTGCTGCAACACCAGGATCGGAATGCCGATGCCGGCGGTAACGATCGGGAAAGCGGCGAAGGCGTTGCCCATCACCATGGTCAGCACAGCCATACCGATAGCGTAGACCGCCACGGCGATAAAGCGGTTATCCACCGCCAGATACTCCTGGGTCAAATGCGAGATCGCGGTGCCGACGCCGGCGACGGTAAACAGCAGCCCCAGCGTGGCAAGGATCTGCGGCAGAATGAACGCCCAGCCGATCGAATCCAGCAGGCGCCGCGCTTCCTGCACTGGCTGCAGGGCCTTCTCGTGGGTCATTTTCACCGCGATCGCCAGGCCAATCAGGCAGCCGACGGTCATCGAGAACAGGGTGATCAGCGTCGCATGGTTGCCGCTGCCGAATACCGCGCTTTGCAACGCCGGCACGTTGTTGAACAACAGCACGCCGATCACCGTCACCACCGGGATTGCCAGAGCGGGGATAAACAGCTTGTTGCCCAGGCGCTTGGCGCTGGCCTCGCGCTCCTGCGGCGCCCGCTGGTGGTAGCTGCCGAGGCGCACACCGCCAAAGCCGGCGATCAGGGCCATCACCACCACCACCACGCCAACGATGATATGCAGCATGCGTTTTTCGTTGCTGCCCTCGCCCAGCACATCGCCCAACAGGCGGTAAGTCCAGTCGCCGACCAGGAACACCAGGCCGTACAGCCCCCAAAACAGCCCGGTGGTGATGCGGCGCGGGTTGGCGCGATCGCGGAAGGACATCACCGCCACAATCAGCAGCACCGCGCCGGCCAGCCAGTAGAGGTATTGTTGCTGGAAGTTCATCGTGCCTCCCCCTTCGCCTGCAGCGCCGCCTGATTCAGCTGCGCCAGCTCGGCGCTCAGCTGCTTATCCATCCGATACAGCCGGAACGCGTGGATCAGGAAAGCGAAAATCGCGGTCGGAATGCCCCACAGCGCGATATGCAGCGGCTCGGTCTGAATGCCGCCGGACTCCAGCATAAAGTTGTGCATGAAGATGATCGCGCCGAAGGCGACGAAGATATCTTCGCCGAAGAACAGCCCGACGTTGTCGGTCGCGGCCGACATGGCACGCAAACGGTGGCGCGTGCGCTCCGGCAGCTCGCCGTAGCGGTTTTCCGTTGCCCCTTCCGCCATCGGCGCCAGCAGCGGCCGCACCATCTGCGGATGCCCGCCCAGGCTGGTCAGCCCCATCGCCGCGGTAATCTCACGCACAAACAGGTAGACGATCAGCAGACGGCCGGCGGTGGCGCTTTTGATCCTGGCGATCCACGCCTGCGCCCGTTCTTTCAGCCCGTGGCGCTCCAGCAGGCCGATCACCGCCAGCGGCAACAGCAGGATCAGCGGCAGGTTGCGGGTGTTGAGAAAACCCTCGCCGAGCTTTTCCAAAATGACGTCCAGCGGCATCAGCGCCGCCAAACCGGTGATGATGCCGGCGGCGATCACCACCAGCACCGGGTTGAAACGCAATACAAACCCGACCACGATGGCGGCGATGCCGATCAGTGGCCAGAGATTCACGGCCTGTTCCATAGTCTTCCCTCGATATTTTCTAATAGTTTTTTGCTTGTGATGTTGTGTCTTGCTTTATTGCTTTATTGCTTTACTGCTCCGCGCTGACGCGGATGCCCTGCTGAACAAAACTGTCCCGCAGCTTGCGCGCATACGCCAGCGCATGCTCGCCGTCCCCGTGCAGGCAGACGGTTTCCGCCTGAACGGCAGTCCAGACGCCATCCACGCTGCGCACCCGGTGATGGCGTACCATCTCCAGCGTTTGCGCCAGCGCCTGTTCGTCATCCTCAATCAGCGCCCCCGGCAAACCGCGCGGCACCAACGTGCCGTCGGCCTGATAGCCGCGATCGGCGAACACCTCTTGCCGGGTGGTCAGACCGAGTTGTTCCCCGGCACGGATCAGCTCGCTGCCGGCCAGCCCCACCAGCCGCAATGCCGGATCGACCGCCTGCACCGCCCGGGCGATCGCTTCCGCCAGCGCCGGCTCAACCGCCGCCTGGTTGTACAGCATGCCGTGCGGCTTAACGTGCACCATCACCCCGCCCTCGGCGCGGGCGATGGCCGCCAGCGCCCCGAGCTGATACACCACCTGCGCGTACACCGTTTCCGGCGGCAGCTGCATGCGGGTGCGGCCGAAGTTCTCCCGATCGGGAAAACTCGGGTGGGCGCCGATCGCCACGCCGTACTGCAATGCCCAGCGCACCGACTGACGCATGGTCTGCGCATCGCCGGCGTGAAAGCCGCAGGCGATGTTGGCCGAGCTCACCAGTTGCAACAGCGCCTGGTCGTTGGCGCAGCCTTCGCCGAGATCGGCGTTCAAATCAACGATCATGTAACCCCCAGGCAATCTGTCGAAGGAAGAGATCCTGCTCGGCTTTGGCGCGCTGCGCCTCGGCCAGTGAGCAGAGAACGAAGTGGATCGGTTCGCCGAGACGGATCTGCGCCAAGTGGTAGAGATCGGCCTCTATCACACAGGCGATACGCGGGTAACCGCCGGTGGTTTGCGCATCGGCCATCAGCACGATCGGCTGGCCGTTGTGCGGCACCTGCACCACGCCGGGCAGCAGGCCGTGCGACAGCATCTCGCGGTCGGTGGTGCGTTCCAGCGGCGTGCCGCCGTGCAGGCGGTAGCCCATGCGGTTGCTCTGCGGGCTGAGCTGCCAGGCGGTGCGCCAGAACGTGTCCTGCGCCTCTTCGCTGAATTCAGCGTACTCCGGCCCCGGCAGCGCGCGAATGCGGTTGGTGAACAGCAGTTGCTTCACGCCGCAGCGGTGTTGCGGCAGCGCGGTGGATTTGCCCAGCGGCAGCCGATCGCCGTCCTTCAGATTACGGCCTTCGTGGCCGCCAAAGGCGGCTTTCATGTCGGTGCTGCACGAGCCCAGCATTTCCGGCACGGCGATGCCGCCCGAGATCGCCAGGTAGCTGCGCATGCCACGTTTCGGCGTGCCCAGCACCAGCCGCTGCCCCTTTTTCACCGGGTAGCGCCAGCCGGTCCACAGCGGCTTGCCGTCCAGCTGCGCGTCGCAGCCGGCACCGGTCAAGGCGATCCAGCCAGGGCGGGTAAACTCGGCGCTGAACTGGCCGAGGGTGATCTCCAGCCCGGCGGCCTCCGGCGCATTGCCCACCAGCAGGTTGGCGATCTTCAGCGCCGGTTGATCCAGCGCCCCGCCGGTGCTGATGCCCAGGCGGCGGAATCCCTCGCGGCCCAAATCCTGCACCGTGGTATAGATGCCGGCACGCAGAATAATCAGCATACGCCCTCCTTCTGCGGCACGAAGCGCACGTTATCGCCCGGGCGCAGCAGCGTCGGCGGCATTTCATGCGGATTGAACAGCGCCAGCGGCGTGCGGCCGATCAGCTGCCAGCCGCCGGGCGTCACCAGCGGATAGATACCGGTCTGGCCGCCGCCGATGCCAACGGAACCGGCCGCCACCGCCAGACGCGGCTCAGCGCGGCGCGGCGTCGCCAGCTGTTCCGGCATGCCGCCCAAATAGGAGAAGCCCGGCTGAAAGCCGAGGAAATAGACCACGTAGGCCGCCGCCGCGTGGCATTCCACCACCTGCCGCGGCGTCATGCCGGTATGGCGCGCCACTTCATCCAGATCGGGGCCTTGCTCCCCGCCGTAGACCACCGGAATATCCACCTGGCGCGATTCCGGCGTCAGGCTCTCTTTGCTTTCCCAACCTTGCTGCAGCAGCACGAGCATCGCTTCGGCGTCGGCCTGCGGCGTATGCAGCAACAGCGTCAGGTTATTCATCCCCGGCACCACTTCCCGCACGTCGGGGTGGTGATTCAGCTTTTCCGCCAGCGCCCAGATGCGCTGCTGGCTCGGTAAGGTCACCGGCGGCGACAGTTCAAGCACTACCGCTCTTTCACCCAACAGGTAATAACGTGCTTGTTGCACCCTTATTCTCCTTATTATTATCGCGATGAAAAACACACCAGTTATGCGTGACGCGGCCCCGGCTGTCAATAGAACGCAACCATAGGGAAAATAAGGAAATAGCACGATAGAAGGATTCAGCCGGCGCACAGGCCGGGCTGGATCCGGGGAAGAAAAAAATCAGGCGGGATTCGGGATGTCGATAAAGGTCACATCAAAGCCGTGGTGCTGCGCCAGCCAGTCGCCCAGCGCCTTCACGCCGCCGCGCTCGGTGGCGTGGTGGCCGGCGGCGAAGAAATGCACGCCCATTTCGCGCGCGCTGTGAATGGTCTGCTCAGACACTTCACCGCTGATGAACGCATCGACGCCGAAGCGCGCCGCGCTGTCGATAAAGCCCTGGCCGCCGCCGGTGCACCAGGCCACCCGGCGAATGTGCTCAGGCGCGTTATCGCCGCAGTGCAGCACCGCGCGCCCCAGCCGGCTTTCGATACGCTGCTGCAGCGCTTCGCCGGTCAGCGGCTGTTCAAATTCGCCGTGCGGCACCAGCGGCTCGACGTCGCCAATCACCCGAATGCCCAGCGCCTGCGCCAGCTGCGCGTTGTTGCCCAGCACCGGATGCGCGTCCAGCGGCAGGTGGTAGCCGTACAGGTTGATATCGTGGGTCAGCAGCGTTTTCAGGCGGTTGCGCTTCATGCCGCGCACCGCCGGCGCCTCGTTTTTCCAGAAATAGCCGTGGTGCACGATAATCGCGTCGGCCTGATGCGCCACCGCGGCGTCCAGCAGCGCCTGACAGGCGGTGACGCCGGTCACGATGCGCTGCACGTGCGGGCGGCCTTCTACCTGCAATCCGTTGGGGGCGTAGTCCTGAAACGCCGCGGCGTTCAGTTCCGTGTTGATCAGTTGTTCCAGATCGAGGTTACGCATTCTCTTCTCTCTTCATAGTCAAAATGTCTGCCGGTCGCCCTGCGCCATCAGGATGAATTTCACCCCCAGATCGTTGCCCTGCGCCAGCTGTTGCGCAATGGCGGCGCGCGCATCTTCGCCCTGCTTCAGGCTGGGCTTGATGTGGCTGATCACCACCGGCAAACCGTTCAGCGAGCCATCGCCGCCGCTGTACTGCGTCAGGTTCTTCAGCTCCTTCAGCAGCCAGGCCGGCGTCAAATGGCCGTACAGATGTTTATCCTCCACCCCATTAGGGTAAGAGGTTTCGATAATCATGCCCTTGAGCTTCTTCTGCTCGACAAGCGGCCCCAGCGCGCGCCAGACGGTATCGAGATCGCGCGACTGCTCCACCTTATCCGGCCCGGTATCGCCGAAGTAGGCGAAGAACTCGTTGCCGTTGGAAATCAGCAGCATCGACGACGGATAGCGATCGTGGCTGAGCGGGTACATCACGCCGGTCAATCCGGTCAGGCCGAGGGTAAACCGCTGCTGCGGCCGCACCGTTTGCAGCCGGTAGGTGCCCAGCCGCGAGCCGTTGCCGGCGTCGGTAAAGTTCGGCCACGCCTTCCAGTTGAAGTAGTGATTACGTAGGGTCAGCACGGTGTCCGCCTGGGCGTAAACGGTTTTTTTATTGTCCTCGGGTGAGCCGAGGATCAGCCCCGCCACGTGGTCCAGGTGGCCGTGGCTGATAAAGTAGCTGCCGATCAACTGCCGGAACACATAGCCCTGCGGCGTGTAAGGCGCGGCCAGCTCGGGCGTCACCTGCGGGAAGCTGCCCTTCTCCAGCCCTTTGGCGATGCCCGGCAGCAGCGAACCGGCGTCCAGCGCCACATACCGCGGCTGATTGTCGCTGCGGATCAGGTAGGAAGTCAGGTTGCCGTCGCTGACGCCGCCGTCGACGCCCAGCGCCACCACGTCAAAGCCGGCGATCGCCAGCGCCGAATAGCCGCTCAGGCACAGGGCCAGCACCTTTTTCATCATTGCATCGCTCCTTGCAGTTGCCTCAAGACTCTCCCCGTTTTGCCGCCTCGAACGCCGCCAGCGTCTCCAGCCGGGCTTGCTTATGATCGACGATCGGCAGCGGGTAGTTCAGCGTGCATCGCTGCTTTTCCGCCCAGCGATGGGGATGATGGATGTCATTGTCGGGCACATCCGCCAGTTCCGGCAACCATTTACGGATAAAAGTGCCTTGTGGATCAAAACGTTCACCCTGAGTCGTCGGGTTGAAGATGCGGAAATACGGCGCGGCGTCGGTGCCGGTGGATGCCGCCCACTGCCAGCCGCCGTTGTTGGCCGCCAGATCCCCATCCAGCAGTTGCGACATGAAATAGCGCTCCCCGGCACGCCAGTCGATCAACAGATCCTTCACCAGAAAACTGGCGCTGATCATGCGCAGCCGGTTGTGCATCCAGCCGGTGGCGTTCAGCTGGCGCATAGCGGCATCGACGATCGGGTAGCCTGTCTCGCCCCGCTGCCAGGCGTGCAGCTTCGCCGCGTCATCGCACCAGCGCACCTTGTCCGTCCAGGCAATAAACGGCCGATGGCGGCACAGATCGGGATAGGCCACCAGCAGATGGCGATAGAACTCACGCCAAATCAGCTCGTTGAGCCAGGCGAAGGCACCGCTTTCGCGATCTTCCAGCAGCTGCGGGCATTCGGCGCGCAGGCGGTTGAAGCACTGGCGCGGCGACAGCACGCCGATCGCCAGATAGGGCGACAGGCTACTGGTGCCGGCGAGGGCCGGCAGATCGCGCTGCCGGAGGTAATCCTGCACCTGCTCGCGGCAAAAAGCGCGCAGCCGCTGCAACGCGGCCTCCTCACCAACGGGATAGCCATCCCCAGTCTCCGCCGTAGGGTAATCGAACGCCGCCGGCGCTTCAGGCGCAGGCAACGCGCCACCGGCGCGAGTCTTCGGCGCCGGCAGGCAGCTCACGTCGGACTCGGTCAGGCGTTGAAGAAAAGCGTTGCGAAACGGCGTATAGATCTTGTACATCTCGCCGCCGCCGGTGAGTACGCTGCCCGGCGGCAGCAGCAGGCTGTCATCGAAACCGTGACACCTCACCCGGCCACTCAACCGCTGTTCCAGCCGCGCATCGCGCCGCCGTTCGTTCAGTTCGTACTGGCGATTGTAAAACAGCGCATCCACCTGCTCTCGCTCGCAATAGTCCGCCAGCCAGTCGATCGACGCGGCAAAGTCCGCACAGGAATGGCAATGCAGCGCAATGCCCTTGTGCGCCAGCGCCTGCTGCACCGCCCGCAGGCTGGCGTGGATCAGCGCCGCCTGCCGCGGCGCCATCTCATGTTGCCGCCACTGCTGCGGCGTGGCGATAAACACCGCCAGCACCCGGGCTTCGGGATCGCTGCAGGCGGCGTGCAGGGCTTTGTTGTCGGTGATACGCAGATCGTTACGCAACCAGACCAGATGCGTGGTCATAAAACTCCTTGTCAATCAATGGCCGTAACGCAAACGCAGCGCCTCCGGATAAGGTTCGAAATAGCGTTGTTCCGCCAGATAGCGATCGGGGTATTCCGCCATGTAATGCTTGAGCAGCGCGATCGGCGCCAACAGCGGCTGCATGCCCTGCCGGTAGCGGTCGATCAGGTGCGCCAGCTCCTGGCGCTGCGCCGTACTGAGCTGACGGCGGAAGTAGCCCTGCACGTGCATCAACACGTTGGTGTGGTTGCGCCGCGTTGCTTTGTGCGCCAACAGCGCCATCAGGCGGCTGCGGTATTCCACGGCGAAGGCCTCCAGCGAATCCCAGCGGTGAATATCGGCGACGAAGCGCCCCAATTCGCGATACGCCGGCTGCGAATGCGCCAGCAGCGACAGCTTGTAGCGGCTGTGAAACGCGATCAGCCCGCCGCGGGTCAGCCCCTGGCGCCACAGCATGTTCAACTCGTACAGCGCGTACACCCGCTCGATAAAGTTTTCCCGCAGTGCCGCATCCTGCAATCGTCCGTCTTCTTCCACCGGCAGCCACGGCATCTGGCGCAGCAGTTCCGCGGTAAACAGCCCGACGCCGTTTTTACGTGAGTCCTTGCCGTTTTCGCTGTAGACCCGCACCCGCTCCAGGCCGCAGCTCGGTGACTTGGCGCAGACGATATAGCCGCACAGATGCTGCAAGGCCGCCACGCGCTGCGCGGAGAAGCCGCGCATCTCCTCGGTCAGATCCACGCCGGCGTCGTTGCTGTAGCGCATCGCCGGCCACGGCTGCGCCTGCTTCACCAGGCGCAGCGCCGGGCGTGGTGTAGGCAGGCCGATCGCCATTTCCGGGCAAACGGGCTCAAAGCGCACATAGGGCGCCAACTGTTCCACCGCAAAGGCCAGCCGTTTGTGGCCGCCGTCGAAACGCACCGCGTCGCCCAGTAAACAGGCGCTGATGCCGATAGGGATCTTGTCGCTCATACCGCTCTCCCGTGTTGTTGACCGATGAGGAAAGTGTAGAAGAATGGCTTGCCGAATACGACCTTGCGCTTGATAGAGCCGGCTATAGGCATAAAAAAACCCTCGCCGCAGGGCGAGGGTTTTCGTGAATCGGCAGTGGCTCAGTAGAAATCGCAGGACGCCAGTTCCGCCTGCTGCAGCCAGACCGGCTTATCGCTGGTTTTTGACCAGACGCGGTGCAGGTAGCTGTAAAAACGCCCGCGATCGCTGCGGAACAGCATCACCGGCAGGGCCAAAATGCCCGCGATAACCACTGCGCTGCGGCGCAGGAGAATCCGATGCAGTGAATAAGCGTGATAGGTCGTAGACATGCGAACCTCCTTAAAAACGCCTGCCGTTGATTTGTCAGGGAAAACGGCGTCGGCGTATCAAATGAACAATCGGTAATTTGGTAACTGGACAAAATTTTAGCGCACTTGATGAAAGTTTACTACTCATCCGACCACTAAATCGCACAAAAAATCGCTAACCGCCGCCGCGATCCGTAATTTTGTTACAGCAAGGTTAATTTTTAACTTACCATGAGTTACATTGTGGTTATTATCTGGTTCATTATTTCCCGCTTACGCCTGTTCTCCCTCCCCCATCAGGGACAATCTCGCCACCGGCCTGATGATTGAAATGCTAAATTTTCGCTGAAATTTCAGCCATTTTTATACTTTTTTTACACCCGCCCGCGCGATTTTTTCATCTTCTTTCTACCCCTCTCCCTACACTGCTTCTATCAAAAACAACACCTCTGGAGGTGTCCCGTGAGTTTCAGCGTTATTGGTGGTGCGCTGTTGGTTCTGCTGCTGTTGGCCTATCTGGTCTACGCCCTGTTTAACGCGGAGGATTTCTGATGGCGGCTTCAGCCTTTTTACTGATCGCCAGCTTCCTGCTGGTGCTTCTGCTGCTGGCCCGGCCGCTGGGCGGCTTTATGGCGCGCCTGATCGAAGGTGAGCCGCTGCCTGCGCTACGCGGGGTGGAAGCCGGCGTCTGGCGCGCCTGCGGCATCCGCGTCACCGAGATGAACTGGTGGCAGTACGCGCTGGCAATACTGGCGTTCAACCTGCTCGGCCTGGCGCTGCTGTTTGCCCTGCTGATGACACAGGGCTCGCTGCCGCTCAACCCGCAAGGCTTCCCGGGCCTCTCCTGGGATCTGGCGCTCAACACCGCCGTCAGCTTCGTCACCAACACCAACTGGCAGGCCTACAGCGGCGAAAGCGCCCTCAGCTATTTAAGCCAGATGGCCGGGCTGGCGGTGCAGAACTTCGTCTCCGCCTCTACCGGCATCGCCGTGGCCTTTGCGCTGATCCGCGCCTTTACCCGCCGCGCCGGCAAGACCGTCGGCAACGCCTGGGCCGATCTGTTCCGCATCACGCTGTATGTGCTGCTGCCGATCGCGCTGCTGATCGCCCTGTTCTTCGTCAGCCAGGGCACGCTGCAAAACTTCCTGCCTTACCTGCACGTCACCACGCTCGAAGGCGCGCAGCAGACGCTGCCGATGGGGCCGGTGGCCTCGCAGGAAGCGATCAAGATGCTCGGCACCAACGGCGGCGGCTTCTTCGGCGCCAACTCGGCGCACCCGTTCGAGAACCCAACCGTGCTGACCAACTTCGTGCAGATGCTGGCCATCTTCCTGATCCCCTGCGCGCTGTGCTTCTCCTTCGGCCAGTTGGCCGGTGAAAACCGCCAGGGCCATGCGCTGATCTGGGCGATGGCGCTGATCTTCGTGGCGGCGGTGGTGGCGGTGATGGTCGCCGAGCTGGCAGGCAACCCGCACCTGAGCGCGCTGGGCGCCGACAGCAACATCAATATGGAAGGCAAAGAGTCGCGCTTCGGCATTCTCGCCACCAGCCTGTTCTCGGTAGTCACCACCGCCGCGTCCTGCGGGGCGGTCAACGCCATGCACGACTCCTTCACCGCGCTGGGCGGCATGGTGCCGATGTGGCTGATGCAGATCGGCGAAGTGGTGTTCGGCGGCGTCGGCTCCGGCCTGTACGGCATGCTGCTGTTCGTGCTGCTGACGGTGTTTATCGCCGGTCTGATGATCGGCCGCACCCCGGAATATCTGGGCAAGAAGATCGACGTTTACGACATGAAGATGACCGCGCTGGCGATCCTGGTCACGCCGACGCTGGTGCTGCTGGGCAGCGCGCTGGCCATCGGCACCGACGCGGGCCGCGCCGGCATCCTCAACCCGGGCGCCCACGGCTTCAGCGAAGTGCTGTACGCCCTGTCCTCCGCCGCCAACAACAACGGCAGCGCCTTCGCCGGATTGAGCGTCAATACGCCGTTCTACAACCTGCTGCTGGCCTTCGCCATGTTCGTCGGCCGCTTCGGGGTGATCCTGCCGGTGCTGGCGATCGCCGGCTCGCTGAGCGCCAAGCAACGCCAGCCGGCGGGCAACGGCACCCTGCCGACCTATGGGCCGCTGTTTATCGGCCTGCTGATCGGCACCGTGCTGCTGGTGGGCGCGCTGACCTTCGTGCCGGCGCTGGCGCTGGGCCCGGTGGCCGAGCATTTGCAGCTTTGGTTGGCAAACTAATCGACGTCACAGAGAGAGAATAAGAGATGACTCGCAAACAACGCGCGCTGTTTGAACCGGCTCTGGTGCGCACCGCGCTGATCGATGCGGTGAAAAAACTGGACCCTCGCGTTCAATGGCGCAACCCGGTGATGTTCGTGGTGTATATCGGCAGCATTCTGACCACCGCCATCTGGCTGGCGATCCTCACCGGCCAAACCGACGGCGCCGCCGCCTTCACCGGCAGCGTCGCCCTGTGGCTGTGGTTCACCGTGCTGTTCGCCAACTTCGCCGAGGCGCTGGCCGAAGGGCGCAGCAAGGCCCAGGCGGAAAGCCTGAAGGGCACCAAGAAAACCAGCTGGGCGAAAAAGCTGGCCGGCCCGCGCCGCGACGGCGCCACGGAGAAAGTGGCCGCCGAGAGCCTGCGCAAAGGCGATATCGTGCTGGTGGAAGCCGGCGATACCATCCCGTGCGACGGCGAAGTGCTGGAAGGCGGCGCCTCGGTGGATGAAAGCGCCATCACCGGCGAATCCGCGCCGGTGATCCGCGAGTCCGGCGGCGACTTCTCCTCGGTCACCGGCGGCACCCGAGTGCTGTCCGACTGGCTGGTGGTGCAGTGCAGCGTCAACCCGGGGGAAACCTTCCTCGATCGCATGATCGCCATGGTGGAAGGCGCCAAACGCCGCAAAACGCCGAACGAGATCGCGCTGACTATCCTGCTGGTGGCGCTGACCATCGTGTTCGTTCTGGCCACCGCCACCCTGTTCCCGTTCTCGCAATACAGCGTGGAAGCGGCCGGCAGCGGCAGCGGCAGCGTGGTCACCATCACCGTGCTGGTCGCGCTGCTGGTCTGCCTGATCCCCACCACTATCGGCGGCCTGCTGTCCGCCATCGGCGTGGCCGGGATGAGCCGCATGCTCGGTGCCAACGTGATCGCCACCAGCGGCCGCGCGGTGGAAGCCGCCGGCGACGTGGACGTGCTGCTGCTGGATAAAACCGGCACCATCACGCTGGGCAACCGCCAGGCTTCGGAGTTCCTGCCGGCGCCGGGCGTGAAAGAGCAAGAGCTGGCGGACGCCGCGCAGCTGGCCTCGCTGGCGGACGAAACGCCGGAAGGCCGCAGCATCGTGGTGCTGGCCAAACAGCGCTTCAACCTGCGCGAACGCGATCTGCAGGCGCTGAACGCCACCTTCGTGCCCTTCTCCGCCCAGACCCGCATGAGCGGCGTCAACGTGCAGGAGCGCATGATCCGCAAAGGCGCGGTGGACGCCATTCGCCGCCACGTCGAAACCAATCAGGGCCACTTCCCGCGGGCGGTGGACGATCTGGTGGAAAGCGTGGCGCGCACCGGCGGCACGCCGCTGGTGGTGGCGGAAGGCGCCCGGGTGCTGGGCGTGGTGGCGCTGAAGGATATCGTCAAGGGCGGCATCAAGGAACGCTTCAATGAGCTGCGCAAGATGGGCATCAAAACGGTGATGATCACCGGCGATAACCCGCTGACCGCGGCGGCGATCGCCGCCGAAGCCGGGGTGGACGATTTCCTGTCGGAAGCCACGCCGGAAGCCAAGCTGGCGCTGATCCGCCAGTATCAGGGAGAAGGCCGTTTGGTGGCGATGACCGGCGACGGCACCAACGACGCCCCGGCGCTGGCGCAGGCCGATGTGGCGGTGGCGATGAACTCCGGCACCCAGGCTGCCAAAGAGGCGGGCAACATGGTCGATCTGGATTCCAACCCGACCAAGCTGATCGAAGTGGTGCATATCGGCAAACAGATGCTGATGACGCGCGGCTCGCTGACCACCTTCAGCATCGCCAACGACGTGGCCAAATACTTCGCCATCATTCCGGCGGCGTTCGCGGCCACCTACCCGCAGCTGAACGCGCTGAACGTGATGCACCTGCACTCCCCCGCCTCCGCCATCATGTCGGCGGTGATCTTCAACGCCCTGGTGATCGTGTTCCTGATCCCGCTGGCGCTGAAAGGGGTGAGCTATAAACCGATGAGCGCCGCGGCCCTGCTGCGCCGCAACCTGTGGCTGTACGGGGTCGGCGGTCTGCTGGTGCCGTTCGTCGGCATCAAATTGATCGACCTGATCCTGGTCGCGCTGCACGTCGCCGGTTAACCATTGAGGGAAATGAACATGACTTATTTACGACCTGCGCTGGTGATGCTGATTTTGCTGACGCTGATCACCGGCATCGCCTATCCGCTGCTGACCACCGGGCTGGCGCAGCTGCTGTTTCCGGCCGCGGCCAACGGCTCGCTGCTGTACCAAGGCGACAAGGCGGTGGGCTCAGCACTGATCGGCCAGAACTTTATGCGCGCCGACTATTTCTGGGGCCGCCCGTCGGCCACCGGCGATTCGGCCTATAATCCACAGGCCTCCGCCGGCAGCAACCTGGCGGCCACCAACCCGGCGCTGGATAAGGCTATCGCCGAACGCGCAGCGCAGCTGCGCCAGGCCAACCCGGCAATGAGCGGCCCGATCCCGGTCGATCTGCTGACCGCCTCCGGCAGCGGGTTGGATCCGCAGATCTCGATCGCCGCCGCGCAATATCAGCTGGCGCGGGTCGCGGCGGCGCGTCATCTGCCGCCGGAACAGGTCGCCAAACTGATCGACGACAATACCGATCGGGCCACGCCCAACTTCATGGGGGAATCGGTGGTCAACGTGCTGAAGCTGAACCTGGCGCTGGATGCGTTGAAGTAACGCGCCGTATTCAGCATAGTGATAGGGTTCGGCATGCCGAACCCCTTTTTGCTTGGTAACACAAGGAATTGTCATGGTCGAAGAAGAGCAGCAGCGCCCCGATCCCGATAGCCTGCTGGCGCTGGCCAATGAAAAGCCGCGCGGCCGGTTGAAGGTATTCTTCGGCGCCTGCGCCGGCGTGGGCAAAACCTACGCCATGCTGCAGGAGGCCCAGCGTTTGCGCGCTCAGGGGCTGGACGTGCTGGTCGGCGTGGTGGAAACCCACGGCCGCAGCGAGACCGCCGCCCTGCTCGACGGCCTGTCGCTGCTGCCGCAAAAACGCATCCAGCATCGCGGCCGGCTGGTGCATGAATTCGATCTCGACGCCGCGCTGGCGCGCCACCCGGCGCTGGTGCTGATGGACGAACTGGCGCACAGCAACGCCCAGGGTTCGCGCCACCCCAAACGCTGGCAGGATGTGGAAGAGCTGCTGGACGCCGGCATCGACGTGCTGACTACCGTCAACGTGCAGCATCTGGAAAGCCTGAACGACGTCGTGGGCGGCGTGACCGGCGTGCGGGTGCGCGAAACGGTGCCCGACCACGTGTTTGACGAAGCCGCCGAAGTGGTGCTGGTCGATCTGCCGCCGGACGATCTGCGCCGGCGGCTGCACGAAGGCAAAGTGTATATTCCCGGTCAGGCCGAGCGCGCCATCGAGCACTTCTTTCGCAAAGGCAACCTGATCGCCCTGCGCGAGCTGGCGCTGCGCCGCACCGCCGATCGGGTCGATGATCAGATGCGCGAGTTTCGCGATACCCAGGGGCGCGAGAAAGTGTGGCACACCCGCGACAGCATTCTGCTGTGCGTCGGCCACAACAGCGGCAACGAAAAGCTGGTGCGCATCGCCGCCCGGCTGGCGGCGCGGCTCGGCTGCCACTGGCATGCGGTCTATGTGGAAACCCCCAAGCTGCACCGGCTGCCGGAAAACCAGCGCCGCGCCATTCTGCGCGCGCTGCGGCTGGCGCAGGAGCTGGGGGCAGAAACCGCCACCCTGGCCGATCCGTCCGAAGAGCGCGCGGTGCTGCGCTACGCCCGCGAGCATAACCTCGGCAAAATCATCATCGGCCGCCGCAGCGAACAGCGCTGGAAGCTGCGCGGCAGCTTCGCCGATCGCCTCGGCCGACTGGGCCCGGATCTCGATCTGGTGATCGTGGCGCTGGAGAACGACGCCGCGCAGCCGCCGCCGGGCAAGGAGCACGACGGCCGCAGCTTCAATGAGAAATGGCGCATGCAGCTGCGCGGCTGCGCGGTGGCGGTGGCGCTGTGCGCGCTGATCACCCTGCTCTCGCAGTGGCTGCTGCCGGGCTTCGATCAGGCCAACCTGGTGATGATCTATCTGCTCGGCGTGGCGATCGTCGCGCTGTTCTTCGGCCGCTGGCCGTCGGTGCTGGCGGCGGTGATCAACGTCGCCAGCTTCGATCTGTTCTTCGTCCAGCCCGAATGGTCGTTCGCCGTCAGCGATATGCAGTATCTGCTGACCTTCGGCGTGATGCTCGCCGTCGGCATCATCATCGGCAACCTGACCGCCGGGGTGCGTTATCAGGCCCGAGTGGCGCGCTACCGCGAGCAGCGGGCGCGTCACCTGTACGAAATGTCGCGCGGGCTGAGCCGCGCGCTGACCGTGGCCGACATCGCCAACACCAGCCGCCACTTCCTCTCCAGCAGTTTCCAGGCGAAAACCGTGCTGCTGCTGCCGCAGGAAGACGGCCGCCTGCAACAGATGGTTGGCGAGGAAGGCGGGCTGCTGTCGGTAGATGAAGCCATCGCGCGCTGGAGCTTCGACAAAGGCCTGCCGGCAGGTGCCGGCACCGACACCCTGCCCGGCGTGCCTTACCAGCTGCTGCCGCTCAATACCCCCAAGCAGACCTTCGGCCTGCTGGCGATCGAGCCCAACAACCTGCGCCAGCTGATGGTGCCGGAACAGCAGCGGCTGCTGCAGACCTTCGCGGTGCTGATCGCCAGCGCGCTGGAGCGGCTGCACCTGGCGCGCAGCGCCGAAGAAGCCAAGCTGGACGCCGAGCGCGAACAGCTGCGCAACTCGCTGCTGGCGGCGCTGTCGCACGATCTGCGCACGCCGCTGACCGTGCTGTTCGGCCAGGCGGAAATCCTCACGCTGGACCTGGCGGCCGAAGGCTCCAATCACGCCACCCAGGCCAGCCAGATCCGCCAGCAGGTGCTGAGCACCACCCGGCTGGTGAACAACCTGCTGGATATGGCGCGCATCCAGTCCGGCGGTTTCAGCCTGCGGAAAGAGTGGCAGTCGCTGGAAGAGATCGTCGGCGCCTCGCTGCACATGCTGGAGCCGCTGCTCAGCCAGCATCCGATCGTGGTCAAGCTGCCGCCGGAACAGATCCTGGTCAACTGCGACGGCAGCCTGCTGGAACGGGTGTTCACCAACCTGTTGGAAAACGCCAATAAATACGCCGGCGCCGAGGCCACCATCGGCATTCGCGCCCGCACGCTGCCCGAGTGGCTGGAAGTCGAGGTCTGGGATAACGGCCCCGGCATCCCCGCCGATCAGCTGCAGCTGATTTTCGACAAGTTTTCACGCGGCAATAAAGAGTCGGCGATCCCCGGCGTCGGCTTGGGGTTAGCGATTTGCCGTGCCATTATTGAAGTGCATGATGGCCGCATCTGGGCGGAAAACGGCGCCAACGGCGGCGCCAGCTTCCGCTTCGTGCTGCCGCTGGAAAAACCGCCCGAGATCGACGGTGACGCCTTCGATCTGTAATCAACGCAGGGGAAACGTGAGCATAACGCCAACCAACATTCTGATTGTTGAAGATGAAAAAGAGATCCGCCGCTTCGTGCGCACCGCGCTGGAGAGCGAAGGCCTGCGGGTGTTTGAAAGTGAAACGCTGCAGCGCGGGCTGATTGAAGCCGGCACGCGCAAACCGGATCTGATCATCCTTGATTTGGGGTTGCCGGATGGCGACGGGCTGAGCTACATCCGCGATCTGCGGCAGTGGAGCGCCATTCCGGTGATCGTGCTGTCGGCGCGCAACGCCGAGGAGGACAAGATCGCCGCGCTGGACGCCGGCGCCGACGACTACCTCAGCAAGCCGTTCGGCATCGGCGAGCTGCTGGCGCGGGTGCGGGTCGCGCTGCGCCGCCACTCCGCCAGCCAGCAGGAAAGCCCGCTGGTGAGTTTTTCAGCGATCACCGTCGATCTGGTGAATCGCCGGGTGCTGCGCAACGACGAAGACCTGCACCTGACGCCGATCGAGTTTCGCCTGCTGGCGGAACTGCTGGCCAACGCCGGCAAGGTGATCACCCAACGTCAGCTGTTGAGCCACGTCTGGGGGCCGAACTACGTGGAGCACAGCCACTACCTGCGCATCTACATGGGCCATCTGCGGCAGAAGCTGGAAGCCGATCCGGCCCGGCCCAAACACCTGCTGACCGAAACCGGCGTCGGCTACCGCTTCATGCCTTAACCCCGGCGGGCGCGGTGTGCCGCGCCTTTACGCCGCCGGGCCTTTCTTCAATCCGACCATAAATTCCTTAAACGCATCGCGCAGCGGAGCGAACACCGGGTGTTTGCGGTTTTCGATCATCACTTCGGAGAACAGCTTCAAGCCTACGGCGAAGGCCGCGCTCTGCTCGGGGCCGAAGTTCAGATCGTCACGCGCCCGGATGCGCTCGACGATCTCGAGAATATCGTCGTGGTTGGTCACTTCAAAACTCAGCGGCGCTTTCTCGACGGGATTGCCCTGGCGATCGCTCAGGGCTTCAACGGTAATAGTAAAACGGTGGCCGGGCATCAGTTCTTCTCCTGCTGCGTGGGTTGAATATGCATTTCGCTTTCGATCGCCGCCACGGCGGTCAGCAACGCGGCGTTGATGCGCTCCACCTGCTGCGGCGTAAGATCGGCGCGCATCACGTTGCCGCGCAGCAGGCTGCGCAGGCGGTTCATGGCGTCGTAGATGCCTTCCGCCAGGTTGCCGTGCCGATGATGCTCGCGGCCGGCGCCCGCCAGGCGCGCCAGAATGACGTCAACCGCCTGTTGATGCTTTTGCAGCTCGCCCTCGCCCGCCGCGGTGATGCGGTAGCTTTTGCGGCCGTTGCCGGTGGTGAGCGGCTCAAGGAAATCCTGCTCTTCCAGCAGCGTCAGCGTGGGGTAAATCACCCCCGGGCTCGGCACATACAGGCCAGAAGAGGCCTCCTCAATCGCCTTGATCAGCTCATAGCCGTGGCTGGGCTTGCGCGCCACCAGCGCCAGCAACACCAGGCGCAGATCGCCGTGTTCGAACAGACGATGACGCCCGCCCCGGCCGCCGCGCCCACCCCGGCCGTGCTCTTCGCCGTCGCCGCCGAAATGATGGCGCCCGCCGCGATGACGGCGGCCCTCTTCACATTCATGATGGTGATGGTGATGGTGATGCCGGTGTAAACCTAATCGATGAAACATAGGGTGATACCTCGCTTTAACAGTGAACATCAATACGAGGTTGTTTAGATATATCTAAACAGCGTCGATAACGCTAATCTAGATCGATATATCTAAATGCGCAAGCGCGCACCGATAAAAAGATATATCTAAATTTCAGGCATAAAAAAAGCGCTGTAAAAACAGCGCTTTTTATCAATCAGGGAAAGTGATTACTTGGCGGAAGCCAGCACTTCGCTGACGATTTCGACCGCTTCATGCTCAATCTTCTCGCGGTGTTCCGCGCCGAGGAAGCTCTCGCAATAGATCTTGTAAGCCTCTTCGGTACCGGAAGGACGGGCCGCGAACCAGCCGTTGTCGGTCATCACTTTCAGCCCGCCGATCGAGGCGCCGTTACCCGGTGCCGCGGTCAAACGTGCGGTGATCGGATCCCCGCCCAGCGTACTGGCCTTGACCATCTCCGGCGACAGCTTGGACAGCGCCGCTTTCTGCGCATGGGTTGCCGGCGCCTGGATGCGGTTATAGCTCGGCGCACCGAAACGCTTGGCCAGATCGTCATAGTGATGCTGCGGATTCTCACCGGTTACCGCGGTGATTTCAGCCGCCAGCAGGCACATGATGATGCCGTCTTTGTCCGTCGACCACGGCTGGCCGTTGAAGCGCAGGAACGAAGCCCCGGCGCTCTCTTCGCCGCCGAAGCCCAGGCTGCCGTCGAACAGGCCGTCCACAAACCATTTGAAACCGACCGGCACTTCCACCAGCTTGCGGCCCAGGTCGGCCACCACGCGGTCGATCATCGCGCTGGACACCAGCGTTTTACCGACTGCGACATCGGCGCCCCACTGCGGGCGATGTTGGAACAGGTAGTTGATGGCTACCGCCAGATAGTGGTTCGGGTTCATCAGGCCTTTCGGCGTGACAATGCCGTGGCGGTCGTAATCCGGATCGTTGGCGAACGCCAGATCGAATTTGTCGCGCAGCGCCAGCAGGCCGGCCATCGCCGACTCGGACGAGCAGTCCATGCGGATGATGCCGTCGTGATCCAGGTGCATGAAGCGGAAGGTCTGATCGATGGAATCGTTCACCAGCGTCAGATCCAGCTTGTAGTGTTCCGCCACGCGCTGCCAATAGGCGATGCCGGAGCCGCCGAGCGGATCCACGCCCAGCTTCAGGCCGGCGCGTTGAATGGCCGGCATGTCGACCACCTCAACCAGGCCTTCGACATAAGGCTGCACCAGGTCTTTGGCGTGCAGGTGGCCACTGTTCCAGGCCTTGTCCAGCGACTGGCGCTGAACGCCTTTCAGCTGCTGCGCCAGCAGTTCGTTGGCGCGCTTCTCGATCACCGACGTCAGGTTGGTGTCAGCCGGGCCGCCGTTCGGCGGATTGTATTTGATGCCGCCGTCTTCCGGCGGGTTGTGGGACGGCGTAATGACGATGCCGTCGGCCTGCGCGCCGCCGCGGCGGTTGTGGCACAGAATGGCGTGCGATACCGCCGGCGTTGGCGTGAAACCGTTATTTTCCTGCACGATCACATCGACGCCGTTGGCGGTCAGCACTTCCAGCACGGAAATGAAGGCCGGCTCAGACAGCGCATGGGTGTCTTTGCCCACGTAGCACGGGCCGGTGGTGCCCTGCTGATGACGAACTTCGGCGATCGCCTGAGCGATGGCGAGGATGTGCGCTTCGTTGAAGCTGTGGCGCTGCGCGCTGCCGCGGTGGCCGGAGGTGCCAAACTTCACCGCGTGTGCGGCATTGCCGGCTTCAGGTTGCAGCACATAGTACTGCGACGTCAGCTGGGCTACGTTGATCAGATCGCTTTGGCGGGCGGGCTGCCCGGCACGTGGATTATTCGCCATCGACATATCTCCCTCACCCTGTCGGTGACCGGGCAATACGTCGCGCACGGCCAGCATGACGGGCTGTTCGCTAAATTAGACGGTACCGCAAACTTTCTCGATCAGTTCCGCCGGGAACTGCATCGCCTGCATGATGTGTTCGATCATGCTGCGTTTGCGGCCGGTATTGGTATTGGTGATCACCCAGTAAGGGGTGCCCGGTACATGCTTCGGCTTGGTATGCGTGCCGTTGGCCAGCAGGGTCTGCTGATCGCCGGCGAAATAGGTGCGGGTACGGCCGGTCAACGCCTCGGTGGCGGCGGCGAAACCGGCGGCATCGAGGGTGTACAGCGTGGACAGCACCAGCATGAAACGGTTGACCGCTTTGTTCTGCTCGGCGTATTCATCCGATAACAGCAGCTCACGCATGGCGCGCACGCGATCGCGCGGACGCTGCGCCGGCGCCGCTTTTTCCAGCTCGACGGACTGCGGGGCACTGGCGGCAGGCAACGCGCGCACCGGCTGCCCGGCGGTGAATTTCAACATGCGGCGTAAAATATCGGACGCGCTTTCACCGATGTGTTGCGTGTGGCTGGCAATATAACGGTAAAGCTCTTCGTCGACTTCAATAGTTTTCATCTTTATCCAATACTGTTTTTTCTACTTAGAACCTGAAGCCAGATCCTGCATTCAAGCCATGGGATTATAAGGTTAAAAGCGCTGGGGCGAACACAACAATGTGCCTCCGGACGGCAAATGCAGACTAATACCTATAGCCGGCACTGCCAAGCCCGCGCCGCGAAAATTCCGCATGATTCATCGTGCGATTCAATCATGATACCCTAATCTGAATCTCTCTCAGTATGAACTTCGCCATGAAATTACATTATCAACTGCTGGCCGCCGAGTCAGACGCGCTGCCGGTGCTGCTGATCCACGGGCTGTTCGGCAATCTGGACAACCTGGGTGTGCTGGCGCGCGATCTGCATAAACAGCACGCGGTGATCAAGGTCGATCTGCGCAATCACGGCCTCTCCCCGCGCGCCGACGACATGAACTACCCCGCCATGGCGCAGGATCTGCTGGCGCTGCTCGACGAACTGCAGCTGGAGAAAGCGATCGTCATCGGCCATTCGATGGGCGGCAAAGCGGCGATGGCGCTGACCGCCATCGCGCCCGAGCGTGTCGCCAAGCTGATCGTTATCGACGTCGCGCCGGTGGATTACCAGACCCGCCGTCACGACGAGATTTTCGCCGCGCTGAAGGCCGTCAGCGCCGCCGGCATCACCCAGCGCCAGGCGGCCGCCGAGCTGATGCGCGACTACCTGCAGGAAGAAGGCGTGATCCAGTTCCTGCTGAAGTCCTTCCACAACGGCGAATGGCGCTTCAACCTGCCGGTGCTGATCGCACGCTACGAAGACATCACCGGCTGGCAGGAAGTCCCGCCCTGGCCGCACCCGACCCTGTTCATTCGCGGCGGCCTGTCGCCGTACGTGCAGGACAGCTACCGTGCGGACATCGCCCGCCAGTTCCCGCAGGCCCGCGCGCACGTCGTCGCCGGTACCGGCCATTGGGTGCACGCCGAAAAACCGGAAGCGGTGCTGCGCGCCATCCACCGTTTCCTCGACGAAGCCTGAAAAACACGCTTTCCTGGCGAAAAAACGCGCTAAAGATAACGGCTTAGCGCGTTTAGCCCGCAGTTAGGCATTGTCGCCGCTCCATCTGCTGGGGTAATATGGCGCGCTATAATTTTGCCGCCGCGCCAGCGCGTTCACGAACGCCGGTTCGGGGGTGAATTTGGGTTAGGGTTTATTGGCCCGAAGTGTGTTAACCGATGCCTCCGGAAGCGTGCGAGCGCTTTTTGATGCAAACTCCCTTGCAGTACCGCTACCTATGGCAAAAGAACAAACGGATCGCACGACGCTGGATCTGTTCGCAGATGAACGCCGTCCGGGGCGCCCGAAAACCAACCCGCTCTCCCGCGATGAACAGCTTAGAATCAATAAGCGCAATCAGTTACGGCGCGATAAAGTGCGTGGATTGCGGCGCGTAGAGCTGAAAATCAACGCGGATGCGGTGGACGCCCTGAACAAACTGGCGGAACAGCGCAACATCAGCCGCAGCGAACTCATCGAGCAGATGCTGTTGGCGCAACTGGCGGAAGAACAGCCGGAACATTGATCTCTTCGGCCGCACGCGCGGCGCGGCGTTAAGGACAACGCCGGATCGACCACGCTTTTCTTCATTCTCCGGCATCGCATAAATGCGATAAAACCCCGGCGCCACTTTCTGGCATGATACGCATTTACCGGCTAGAGACTGCGCCTGTCGGCGCCCGCCCCGGAGGCGAAAGGCTCTTGCCATGGCATCATTTTAATCGGCGTCAGCGGCGGCAGTGCCGGCGTCGAGTAATGCAATTACTTGAATTTAAAGGTTATACGCGATATGGCTACTGTAGGCATTTTCTTTGGCAGCGACACTGGCAATACCGAAAACATTGCCAAAATGATCCAGAAAATTCTCCAGAAACAGTTTGGCGACGACGTCTCTGAAGTGCATGACATCGCTAAAAGCAGCAAAGAAGACCTGGAAGGGTTCGATATCCTGCTGCTGGGTATCCCGACCTGGTACTACGGTGAAGCACAGTGTGACTGGGATGATTTCTTCCCGACGCTGGAAGAAGTCGACTTCAACGGCAAACTGGTGGCGCTGTTCGGCTGCGGCGACCAGGAAGACTACGCAGAATATTTCTGTGACGCGATGGGCACCATCCGCGACATCATCGAACCGCGCGGCGCGGCCATCGTGGGCCACTGGCCGACCAAAGGCTACCACTTCGAGGCCTCCAAAGGCCTGGCGGACGACGATCACTTCATCGGTTTGGCGATCGACGAAGACCGCCAGCCGGAGCTGACCAACGAGCGCGTGGACGCCTGGGTCAAACAGATCGTCGAAGAGCTGAGCCTGGCCGATATCGTCGGCTAAGCCCCGGCACTGGCGAAAGGTTGAACAAAGGCCCTGTAAAGTGCATAGTGTGCCCACAGGGCCGTCATCGGCAGCAGGGATTGCTGCGATAGAAGCTACAGATTTGTAACTTCCCACCCCGTCACGGTAGACTGAGATATCGGTTTATCCCATCCATCAAGGCGTTGCATGCAAAACATGCAATAGTGCAATTATATCTTTGTTAACAACCGGCGGTTTCTATTTAGTACAACCGGTTCTATAATGAGACGCATTAACTCTTTGTGCCGACCGATGCCACAGGCGAGTACGCCTCAACTTGATTAGCATAGTAACAGGACTGAATTCGCATGACCGACAACAACATCGCACTGAAGAAGGCCGGCTTAAAAGTCACGCTTCCGCGACTCAAAATCCTGGAAGTACTGCAAAATCCGGAATGCCATCACGTCAGTGCGGAAGATTTGTACAAAAAACTGATTGATATGGGCGAAGAGATCGGGCTGGCAACGGTTTATCGCGTACTGAACCAGTTTGACGATGCGGGCATTGTGACACGTCACAATTTCGAAGGCGGCAAGTCCGTGTTCGAGCTGACCCAACAGCATCACCACGATCACCTGATTTGCCTGGACTGCGGCAAAGTGATTGAATTCAGCGACGAATCCATCGAAGTTCGCCAGCGTGATATCGCCAAGCAGCACGGCATCAAGCTCACCAACCACAGCCTGTACCTGTACGGCCACTGCGAAACCGGTGACTGTCGTGAAGACGAAACGCTGCACGACAAGAAATAAGCCTGACCGGCTATGAAAAACCGCCTCACACCGAGGCGGTTTTTTTATGCCCGCCGTGCAACGGGCAAAAAAATCCCCGGACAAGCCGGGGAAAATCATGTCATGAAATATCACAATTGCAGCGGCACTGCGACTCCACGTACTACTCTCACTTCAACGTCCACCCCGCGCCGACACGCGCGAAGGCAGACGCATTCCCCCTTCGTTATACGGCCTGCCGCCGGGCAGCAGGCCGTTGCACCGGGCTTAAACCTTCTCGGCGCGGCTGTAGCGTTTACCGTCCGGGCTGACCGAACGCACCTGAACGTCACCGGAAACCGCCGGTTTGGCCTTTGCGTCATAGCGCTGCCACTGCTTGCCGCCGTCGGTGGAATACTCGATGCCCAATCCCGGCAGCGCGATATTCGCCTCCAGCTTGCCGCCCGCTACGCGCGCGCCCGGCACCGGCAGACGGTAAGCGACGCCGCCTTTGTCCAGCTTGGCCAGTTCACGCTGGCCCAGAATATTGGCGAAGCGCAGCCAGTCTTTCTCCAGCGCCTTGGTATCGACAAAGTGGGTTTCCCCGCCTTTGTATTCGCGGCCGGCGCGATAGTCCTGCTCCCAACCGGCGCGGTGCCAGGCGCGTTCCGCCACCGACAGCGCGCGTGGGAAGATCATGTATTCCATCTGCGGATCGGTGCGCTGGGTTTCGCTCCACAGCTGAGCGGACAGCCCGTAGGCACCCGGCCACGGCTTGTCGCTCTTGGCGCTGAAGGGGTTGCCGTCGCGGTCGACCGAGGTTTCCGCGTTCTGCGGCATGTTGTCCGGCGCAAAGCTGAACACCTTGCGCTCGTCGCTGAAGCGGGTGCCCCAGTAGTAACCGCGCTCGTCCGGGTTCACCTCGTAAGGGAAGTCCATATAGACGTAGTCCGGGTTGGAAACCACCACTTCATACCCTTTGTTGGCCCAGTCGTTGACGCTATCGAAACCGCCCCAGTACAGGGTATCCCAGAAGTTGACGCCTACGCGCGAGGTGGCGAACGCCTTCGCGCTCTCGGCGTCTTTCAGGCCGTCCTGCCAGGCCTGCATTCTGTCGATGCCGTGCGCCTTCACCAGCTTGCTGACCTCTTGGCCGAAGTAGCTCGGCAGGTGCTCCATGTCGGCCACCTTGCCTTCTTTGATCATCGTCTGGCACACCTGCGACTTGGCCCACGGCTTGTCTTCGTTGCTCTGATCGATGATGCCTTTGCCCGGCTCCGGTTTCGCCTTGTCGGTATAGCCGGCGCCTAGGCGAATATTTTTCGCTTCGTCGCCGCCGAAGTGCCAGGTCTTGATCGGCTGGCCGGCTTCTTTATGCATCTGGGCGATCTCGCCGATCACCTTGTCGACAAAGCGCTGGGAAGAGTCCAGGCATGGGTTCAGGTAGCTCTGGCGGTTAAAGAACTGCACGGAGGTGGTGTTGGAGGTATCGGTCGGATCCACCAGGCGGAATTCGTTGGCCTCCTGCTCTTTCCCGGCGGCATGCAGCTTTTTATAGCGCGCTTCCATCGAGACCACCGCGGCGCGGGCGTGCGCCGGCATGTCGATCTCCGGGATCACTTCAATCTGGCGCGCCTGGGCGTATTTGATGATGTCGATATAGTCCTGACGGCTGAAGAAGCCGCCGTAGACGTCCGGCCCCTGGCCGTACTGCGGCAGCAGGCAGGTGGTTTCGCTCAGATCGTGGCAGCGCTGGCCGCCGACTTCCGTCAGCTCAGGCAAACCGGGGATCTCGATGCGCCAGCCTTCGTCATCGCTCAGGTGGAAGTGGAATTTGTTGAGCTTGTAGGCCGCCATCTGATCCAGCAGGCGCAGCACCGCGTCCTTCTTATGGAAGTTGCGCGCCACGTCGAGGAAAATGCCGCGATACTCGAAGCGCGGTGCATCGCTGGCGTCCAGCGTGGCGATCTTGCCGCTGCCGTCGCTCGGCACTAACGACAGGATCGACTGCAGCCCGTAGAACACCCCGGCCTGATCGAAACCGATCACTCGCGCCTCTTTCTTGCCGATTTTCAACTCATAGGCGCCTGACACCGCCATCGCGCCTTTAAACTTGCCCGGCTGAATGTCGGTCTTGATAGGATAGCCGTTGGCCTGAACCGGCACGCCCAGCAGCGCAAAGCGCTGGTTGACGGCGTCCGCCGCCGGCTTGACCAGCGTGCTCAGATCCGGTGCCACGCCGTTACGCAGATCGGCATCCTGCGCGTGCACTTTCACCTGCATCGGCGTCGGCACGATCTGGCCGCGCAGCGCGCCGGCAGGCAGCGTCTGCAGATCGGCATTGCTGACAAAGCGCGAAGCCGGCGTCATCAGAATGTTTTTGTCGTCCTTGGTGCGCTTCCACTGGTCGCCGGTGAACGGCGCCACGAACTGATCCAGATTTTCGGTATCGGTATTCGCCAGCATTTTCGGCTTGGCGTCGCCGGACGTGGCATACCAGCGCGGCAGGAAGTCGTTTCTGAACAACTGCCAGTATTCGGCCACCACTGGAATTTCCACCGCCTTACCGGCCGGGAAACCGCTGAATTTGGCGGTCGGCTCCAGCTTGTACAGATCGCCGGTGAGGTGAGCGATCTTGAACTGGTCGTTGTCCACCCGCAGAGTCTGGCGCGGGCTGTGGAAATAGATGACCCAGTCTTTGCCGTCGATCGCCTGGCCGTCGTTGCTGAGGGTGAACAACACCCGGTTGCAAGAGGCCCAGTCGGCGCCCAGCGCCGCGCAATCCACGCCGTTTTCGCCGGCGCGGTTATCCAGCATTTTCACGTTCAGCTTCAGCTGACTCAGTTGATCCACCAGCTGTTGATCAGCCATGGCGTTTCCCATGCCGCCCAGGAATCCCATCGTTGCCGTCAAAGCGGCTAATGCGCTCAGTTTGAATGCGTTCATGTTCTTGTCCTTCTTAATTATTGTTATCGCGAATTTCTTGCCACAGCTTGCCGCACTTGGCGTCGTAAGCCTGACCGTTGCCGCTGTGAACCGCCATAATGCAGTTCTGATAATCCATCACCCGCACCGTTTCCTGCGCGGCGAACTGCTGGTGCTGCTTCTCTTGCTTCAGCACGTTCAGCACCGCCTTGCAGGGCTGCAGACGCTCCGGCGAACCTTCGGCGGTGTTGATGCAGGCGCTGTAAGCCTGCTTCAATTTGGCGTCTTCCGGCGGCGCGGCGGGTTGCGCGCAGGCGCTCAAGGCCGCGGCGGCCGCCAACATCAGCATGATTTTTTTCATCGTTGAATTCCCTTAACTGCCCCCGGCGGCGAGGCCGGGGAACGCATCAGAAGATGGTGAATGGCGCGATGACCATGAACTTGACGTCTTTCTCGTCCTGGAAGATGTTGCCGTAACCGCCGCCCCAGCTCGGGATGTTGGTGTGGTTGTCATACTGGGTGTAGTGCAGCTTGATCAGCGTGCCCTTGGCGCGCCCTTCCTGGATGGTGTACATCGCGTCCAGGCTCCAGGCGCTCTCTTTCAGGCGCTGGCTCTGATCGTAGATCGGGTTGGTGCTCGGCTTGGCGTCCCAGGCGTAAACGTAGGAGCCGCCGACCGCCATGCCCGGCAGGTTCCAGTTGCTGAGGTCATACATCACGCCGGCGTACACCGCTTTCTCGCCGTTGGCGTTAAAGTCAGAGCGGTTGTCCCACCACACGTCCAGACGGCCGTTGGATGAGGCGTAGGTTGGGGTCATGCGCTGCAGGAAGAAGCCCTGGTTGCCTTCCGCCTTGACCATGGTGCCTTCCAGACGCCAGTTGAACTGCCCGGTGGTGTAACCGAAGGTCAGCGCCTGCAGCCAGGCCAGGCCGTCGTAGATGCTGTTTGGATCGTTCTTGTCGCTGATGCGGTCTTCCGCACCGTAGAACTGGTAACTGGTGGTCAGCGGGTTGCCCAGCAGATCGAATTTGTAAGACGCTTTAGTGAAGTATTGATTCACGTATCCCTGCGCCTGGCCGAAGGCGGCTTCCAGCACCAGATCGTTTTTGAAATCGTATTTGGCGCCCAGCGAGTGCAGGTAGGAGACGCGGGTTTTCCTGTCGTTCTGGCGGAAGTCGTCCACCTCGATATGCCACGGTGCCTTGTATTTGTCGGCCCACATGTAGGAGAAGCTCAACGCGCCGGCATCGCCGTAGTCGAACTTGGCGCCGGCTTCGGCCCCCTGATAGGTGCCCGGCATAAAGCTCCAGTGTGGCGCCAGCAGGGTTTGGCCGCTCGGCTGAATATAGCCGGCGCGCGCCCAGACCGGGCCGTATTTGAATTTGGCGGCGGCTTTGTACAGGCTGATGCCGCCCTTGTCACCGGAATAGTCTTCGTCGTAGGTCCGGTTTTTCGAGGAAAACGCGATCTCGTTCGGGTGGCCGCTGGCGCTGGATTCCGCCAGCTCGATAGCGGTGAAGGCACCGACGTCCAGACCGAACATATCCCAGGCGTAGCCCGAAGCGAAATCCAGGCTCAGGTTGGCGGTGGAGTGCGACAGGTTGGTGGTATATTGGTTGTAGTCCTTGCTGTCCGGATTGAGATCTTTACGGTCGCGCTCACGTTGCCAGTAATAGATGCCGCCGGTCAGCGTGGAATCATCGATAAACCCTGCGGCTTTCGCCTCAGGCGCCATGGCAAACCCTGTTCCCAACAGCGCGCCCGCGACTGCGAGCGCCAGCGTTTTACGCTGAGCACCGTGCGTACCCATATTGAAATTCCTCTTTGACTTAACTTAAAAGTTGCAGCCGCCTGTGTTCACCACTGCCCTGCACGACTGCCAATAAAAAACCCGAACGGGTAAAAAATATTGCCGACGAGATGTTATTCCCACAGCACTAATTGCTACAGACAGACTATTTTTCGCGACGCGAATTATCAAATGAAAAATGCGGGAGATTTGTCAAAGTATGACAAGGAGCACATATCAGTGAGATTTTGTTACGCCGGTGATCATGGAAGGTGTCGAATAAAAAATTCAATTAAATCAGAATAAATTGAGATACCAGGTCAACCAGAGACGATTAATGGTTTCAGCCTGACTAAATCCGTCAGTCAGGCGATAAAAATTGAAAGCGCTCTCTAAATGAAATTAATTCGCATCACGAATATATAAGCAAATATTAAGACTAACAAGGCCAATATCAGAAAGCTTATGGGTTAATGCGCCGTGATTAATTAAACGCGCTCCGGTTAAAATCAGAGAGGAATAGATCGCAGGTGAAACCATAGGCAAAAAAAAGCGCGGCCTAAGCCGCGCTGATTCATTAATTTTCTAGGCGAATAAGATTAGCCCTCGATTTTCGCCCAGGTGTCGCGCAGGCCGACGGTGCGGTTAAACACCAGATGCTCGGCCGACGAATAGCGACTGTCGGCGCAGAAGTAACCTTCACGCTCGAACTGATAGGCTTTCTCCGGCTGTGCGGCCGCCAGGCTCGGCTCGACGAAGCCGTGCTTGATCACCAGCGATTCCGGGTTGATGGTGGAGAGGAAATCTTCCGCCGCGCCCGGGTTAGGCACGCTGAACAGGCGATCGTACAGGCGAATTTCCGCCGGCAGCGCGTGCGCCGCGGACACCCAGTGGATCACGCCCTTCACCTTGCGGCCGTCTGCAGGATCTTTGCTCAACGTTTCCGCATCGTAGCTGCAGAAGATGGTGACGATCTCGCCCGCTTCGTCCTTCTCGACGCGCTCGGCCTTGATCACGTACGCATTGCGCAGACGCACTTCCTTGCCCAGAACCAAGCGCTTGTACTGCTTGTTGGCTTCTTCGCGGAAGTCGGCGCGATCGATATAGATCTCGCGGCTGAACGGCACATCGCGGCTGCCCATTTCCGGCTTGTTCGGGTGGTTAGGCATGGTGACCATTTCCACCGCATCGCCCATGTTCTCGATGACGATTTTCACCGGATCCAGCACCGCCATGGCGCGCGGCGCGTTCTCGTTCAGATCGTCGCGGATGCAGGATTCCAGCGCCACCATCTCGACGTTGTTGTCTTGCTTGGTCACGCCGATGCGCAGGCAGAACTCGCGAATCGAGGCGGCGGTATAACCGCGGCGGCGCAGACCGGAGACGGTTGGCATCCGCGGGTCGTCCCAGCCTTCGACGATCTTCTCGGTCACCAACTGGTTCAGCTTGCGCTTCGACATGATGGCGTATTCGAGGTTGAGACGCGAAAACTCGTACTGACGCGGGTGGCAAGGAATGGTGATGTTATCCAACACCCAGTCATACAGACGGCGGTTATCCTGGAATTCCAGGGTACACAGCGAATGGGTGATCCCTTCCAGCGCATCGGAAATGCAGTGGGTGAAATCGTACATCGGGTAGATGCACCATTTATTGCCGGTCTGGTGGTGTTCGGCGAACTTGATGCGGTACAGCACCGGATCGCGCATCACGATAAACGGCGAAGCCATATCGATCTTGGCGCGCAGGCAGGCGGCGCCTTCGGCGAACTCGCCGTTGCGCATCTTCTCGAACAGCGCCAGGTTCTCTTCCACGCTGCGATCGCGGTACGGGCTGTCTTTGCCCGGCGCGGTCAGGGTGCCGCGATATTCACGGATCTGCTCCGGCGACAGCTCATCGACGTAGGCCAGCCCCTTGGTGATCAGCTCGACCGCATACTGGTGCAGCTGATCGAAATAGTCTGAGGAGTAACGAACGTTGCCGCTCCACTCAAAGCCCAGCCACTCCACGTCGTGCTTGATTGACTCCACGAACTCGATGTCTTCTTTCACCGGGTTGGTGTCATCGAAACGCAGGTTGCACTGGCCCTGATAGTCCTTGGCGATGCCGAAGTTCAGGCAGATGGACTTGGCGTGGCCGATATGCAGATAGCCGTTAGGCTCCGGCGGGAAGCGGGTATGTACCGACGTGTGTTTCCCCGACGCCAGATCTTCATCGACGATCTGACGGATAAAATTGGTTGGGCGGGCTTCAGCCTCACTCATTTCACTGTTCCTCAATGCAAAGCGCTACACATAACCGCCTATGATCCAACAAGCCACGTCTGGAAACAACCGTTTGTTGCACGAAAAATGCGGCGCGTTGCCCCCTCGGCGCGCAGCGCACCGCCGTGGGGCGAAACGGGATAAAAAAAGCGGGAAGAGATCGCTCTCTTCCCGCCAAATCGGGGCAAACTCCGCCATGATGCGTGGCCGGCCCCCGGTACTACTCAGGTAAAAACGGCCTTACTTTTGGATCTCGTACAGCTTGGTCTGACCGGCGACCACCGATCCGCTGGCCAGCGCCGCCAGGCCGGCGTAGTCGTCAGAGTTGCTGACCACCACCGGGCTTATCATCGAACGCGCGTTGGCGTTGAGATAATCCAGATCCAGTTCCAGGATCGGTTGACCGGCTTTCACTTCCGCGCCCTCTTCCACCAGGCGTTTGAAGCCCTGGCCTTCCAGCGCGACGGTGTCGATCCCCATGTGCACCACGATCTCGGCGCCCTTGTCGGTTTCCAGGCAGAACGCGTGGTTGGTATTGAAGATTTTCACCACGGTGCCGTCCGCCGGCGCCACGACGATGTTGTCGGTCGGGCGAATCGCCAGCCCGTCGCCTACCGCCTTGCTGGCGAAAGCTTCGTCCGGCACCTGATCGAGCGCCACGACTTCACCGGTCACCGGCGCTACCAGCGTTTCAAACGCGGCTTTCGGCGCGTTCGGCACCGCCTGCGGTTTGGCTTCCGCGGCAGGGGCCGCCGCCGGGGCCGCCGCAGCCGCTACCGGGCCGGCTGCAATCACGTTGCGCATTGCGCTGGCGATAAGTTCAGCACGGGTGCCGACGATCACTTGCACGCTCTGCTTGTTCAGGCGGATAACGCCGGATGCGCCGAGGCGTTTCGCCAAGGCGTCGTTCACCAGCGCGGAGTCTTTCACATTCAGACGCAGGCGGGTGATGCAGGCATCGATGCCGGTCAGGTTGTCGGAACCGCCGATCGCGCCGACGTAGCGACGGGCCAGCGTGGTGGTTTCGTTTTCGTCTTTACCGGCGTTGCTGTCGACGTTGACGTCATAACCGTCGGTTTCGTCACCGGCAACCGCCAGTTCGCGGCCCGGGGTCATCAGGTTGAATTTCTTGATGGTGAAGCGGAACACCACGTAGTAGATGACGAAGAACACCAGGCCTTGCGGGATCAGCATGTACCAGTGGGTCGCCAGCGGGTTGCGGGACGACAGCACCATATCCACCAGCCCGGCGCTGAAGCCGAAACCGGCGATCCAGTGCATGCTGGCGGCGATGAACACCGAGATACCGGTCAGCACGGCGTGGATCACGTACAGCACCGGTGCCACGAACATGAAGGAGAACTCCAGCGGTTCGGTGATGCCGGTAAAGAAGGCGGCGAACGCGGCCGCCAGCATGATGCCCGCCACTTTGGCTTTGTTTTCAGGACGCGCGCAGTGATAGATGGCCAGCGCTGCACCCGGCAGACCGAACATCATGATCGGGAAGAAGCCCGCCTGATAACGGCCGGTGATGCCAACAACCGCTTTACCGGCTTCGATTGACTGCTGGCCGCCGAGGAAGTTAGGAATATCGTTGATGCCGGCCACGTCGAACCAGAACACCGAGTTCAGCGCGTGGTGCAGGCCGACCGGGATCAGCAGACGGTTGAAGAAGGCGTAAATGCCGGCGCCGACCGAACCCATTTTCTGAATGTGTTCACCGAAGTTCACCAGACCGTTGAAGATCACCGGCCAGATGTACATCAGAATGAAAGCGACCAGGATCATCAGGAAGGAAATGAGGATCGGCACCAGGCGGCGGCCGCTGAAGAACGACAGCGCCTTAGGCAGCTCGACGCCGCTGAAGCGGTTGTACACTTCGGCGGAGATGATACCCACCAGAATACCGACGAACTGGTTCTGGATCTTGCCGAACGCGGCAGGCACCTGATCGAGCGGGATCTTCTGAATCATCGACACGGCGGCCGGTGAACAGAGGGTGGTCAGCACCAGGAAGCCGACGAAGCCGGTTAACGCGGCGGCGCCGTCCTTGTCTTTGGACATGCCGTAGGCCACGCCGATAGCGAACAACACCGACATGTTGTCGATGATAGCGGAGCCGGATTTAATGAAGAAAGCGGCGAGCGCGTTGTCGCCGCCCCAACCAACAGGGTCAATCCAGTACCCGACGCCCATCAAGATGGCGGCGGCGGGCAGCGTGGCGACCGGCACCATCAGCGCCCGTCCCACCTTTTGCAAATAACTAAGAATGTTCACCTTTTCCCCCTATGTTGTCCGCGGACGGACCCTATTAGTAGTTTATTTGGAGCTCTCACTACCTTTTTAGAAACAACGCATGGCACGTATCACTCATGCCGAGTGTAAAAAATTTATTTTGTATCGCAAATTAAAACCTCCCTTTTTGTGATAAATATCACCAAAAAGTAGTCTTTCCCTCCCGGATTGCTGGCCATCACACAAAACTTATTTTATCATTCAAAAAATCAACCGGACGGACGATTCACGCGAGAATCATAAAGCTGGGTTACGCTTAGGACTCCCGCAGGCCCGTACAGTATAGCTTTAGTTTACTTATCCCAAGAGGTGTTAGATGAGACTTATCCCACTGAAAGATACCGCACAAGTCGGCAAATGGGCCGCGCGTCATATCGTTCAACGCATCAACGCATTCAAGCCAACCGCAGAGCGCCCGTTTGTCCTCGGCCTGCCTACCGGCGGCACGCCGCTGGAAGCCTACAAACATCTGATTGCGATGCACAAAGCAGGTGAAGTAAGCTTTAAGCATGTTGTGACTTTCAACATGGACGAGTACGTTGGCCTGCCGCAGGAACACCCGGAAAGCTACCACACCTTCATGTACCGCAACTTCTTTGATCACGTTGATATCCCTCGTGAAAATATCAACCTGCTGAACGGCAACGCCGCGGATGTCGACGCCGAGTGCCGCCAGTACGAAGAGAAGATCAAGTCTTACGGCAAAATTAACCTGTTCATGGGCGGCGTGGGCATCGACGGCCATATCGCGTTCAACGAACCGGCTTCGTCCCTGGCTTCGCGCACCCGCATCAAAACGCTGACCGAAGACACCCGCATCGCCAACTCGCGCTTCTTCGGCGGCGACGTCAGCCTGGTGCCGAAATATGCGCTGACCGTCGGCGTGGGTACGCTGCTGGATGCCGAAGAAGTGATGATCCTGGTGACCGGTCACGCCAAGGCGCAGGCGCTGGAGGCCGCGGTGGAAGGCAACATCAACCACATGTGGACCATCAGCTGCCTGCAGCTGCACGCCAAAGCGGTGGTGGTGTGCGACGAGCCGGCCACTATGGAACTGAAAGTCAAAACCGTCAAATATTTCCGCGAGTTAGAAGCGGAAAGCGTGAAAAGTCTTTAATCTTTGCAGGGGGCTACGATGTTCGCTTTAACCCACGGCCGAATCTATACCGGCCACGACGTACTTGATGACCATGCAGTCATTATCGCTGATGGGCTGATCGAGAGAGTCTGCCCGGCGGCTGAATTGCCCGCCGGCATCGAAACGCGCGACCTGGGTGGCGCCATCCTGGCCCCCGGGCTTATCGACGTGCAGCTGAACGGCTGCGGCGGCGTACAGTTCAACGATTCGCTGGAAGCGATTTCGGAAGAAACGCTGGAGATCATGCAGCGCGCCAACGAGAAATCCGGCTGCACCAGCTATCTGCCGACGCTGATCACCAGCAGCGACGAATTCATGAAGCACAGCGTCGAGGTGATGCGCGCCTATCTGACAAAGCACCAAAACCAGGCGCTGGGCCTGCACCTGGAAGGGCCGTACCTCAGCCCGGTGAAAAAAGGCACCCATAACCCGGCGTTCATTCGCAAGCCAACGCAGGACATGATCGATTACCTGTGCGCCAACGCCGACGTGATCACCAAGGTGACGCTGGCGCCGGAGATGGTTGAGCCGCACGTTATCAAGCAGCTGACCGAGGCCGGCATCGTGGTCTCCGCCGGCCACTCGAACGCCACCTACGATCAGGCTCGCACCGGCTTCGCCGCCGGCATCAGCTTCGCCACCCACCTGTACAACGCCATGCCGTATATCACCGGCCGCGAACCGGGGCTGATGGGGGCGATCTTCGACACGCCGGAGGTCTATACCGGCATCATCGCCGACGGCCATCACGTAGCCTGGGCGAGTATCCGTAACGCCAAACGCCTGAAAGGTGATAAATTGGTATTGGTCACCGACGCGACCGCACCGGCAGGTGCAGATATTGACCAATTTATTTTCGCCGGTAAAACAATATACTATCGGGATGGGCTGTGCGTGGATGAGAACGGCACCCTGAGCGGTTCCGCGCTGACCATGATCGAAGCGGTGCAAAACAGCGTCGAACATATCGGCATCGCGCTGGACGAAGCGCTGCGCATGGCGACGCTGTACCCGGCGCGCGCCATCGGCGTCGAGCACCGTCTGGGCACCATCGAAGCCGGCAAGGTGGCTAACCTGACCGCCTTCACCCGTGATTTTAAAATCACCAAAACGCTCGTTAACGGTAACGAGGTTTAATTCAATGAACAGCGAGTAACATTATTGATGAGCACCGGCGGACAAGCACAAATAGGGAACGTTGACTTAGTCAAACAGCTTAACGGCGCGGCAGTTTACCGCCTGATCGACCAGCAGGGCCCGATCTCGCGCATTCAAATTGCCGAACTCAGCCAGCTTGCCCCCGCCAGCGTCACCAAAATTACTCGCCAGCTGCTGGAGCGCGGGCTGATCAAGGAAGTCGATCAGCAAGCCTCCACCGGCGGCCGCCGCGCGATCTCCATCGTGTCGGAAACCCGTCATTTCCATACCGTCGCGGTGCGTCTCGGCCGCCACGACGCCACCATCACCCTGTATGACATGAGCGGCAAATCGCTCGGCGAAGAACACTATCCGCTGCCGGAACGCACCCAGGAAACGCTGGAGAATGCGCTGTTCGCCGCCATCGCCCAATTCATCGAAGCGAATCAGCGCCGCCTGCGCGAGCTGATCGCCATAGCGGTGATCCTGCCCGGCCTGGTGGATCCGGCGCTGGGCGTGGTGCGCTACATGCCGCACATCAGCGTCAGCAACTGGGCGCTGGTGGACAACCTGCAGCAACGTTTCAACGTCACCAGCTTCGTCGGCCACGACATCCGCAGCCTGGCGCTGGCGGAGCACTACTTCGGCGCCACCCGCGACTGCGAAGACTCGATTCTGGTGCGCCTGCACCGCGGCACCGGCGCCGGCATCATCGTCAACGGGCAGATTTTTCTCGGCAACAACGGCAACGTCGGCGAGATCGGCCATATCCAGATCGATCCGCTCGGCGAACGCTGCCACTGCGGCAACTTCGGCTGCCTGGAAACGGTGGCCGCCAACGCGGCGATCGAACAGCGCGTGCGCCAGCTGCTGAGCCAGGGCTACCCGAGCAAACTGACGCTGGAAGACTGCGGCATCAACGCCATCTGCAAGGCCGCCAACCGCGGCGATCTGCTGGCCAGCGAAGTGATCGAACACGTCGGCCGCTATCTGGGCAAGGCGGTGGCCATCGCCATCAACCTGTTCAATCCGCAGAAGGTGGTGATCGCCGGTGAGATCACCGAAGCGGACAAAGTGCTGCTGCCGGCGATCCAGAGCTGCATCAATACCCAGGTGCTGAAGGACTTCCGCAAGAATCTGCCGGTGGTGACCTCCGAACTCAATCATCGCTCGGCGATCGGCGCTTTCGCCCTGGCCAAACGCGCGATGCTCAACGGCGTGCTCTTGCAGCGATTGCTGGAAAGCTGATCCGCCGCTTCTGGCAGGTGTGTTATCGTCACCCCTTGCCTGCCGTAATCATGAGAAACAGCGACAAATGAAAATCAAAAACGTTATATGCGATATCGACGGCGTGCTGCTGCATGACAATACGCCGGTGCCCGGCGCCGATCTGTTCCTGGCGCGCATCCAGGAGCAAGGCATGCCGCTGGTGGTGCTGACCAACTACCCGTCACAGACCGCGCAGGATCTGGCGAACCGCTTCGCCGCCGCCGGGCTGGAGGTGCCGGAGAGCGCGTTTTACACCTCGGCGATGGCCACCGCCGATTTCCTGCGCCGCCAGGAAGGCAAAAAAGCCTACGTGGTCGGCGAAGGCGCGCTGATCCATGAGCTGTACAAAGCCGGTTTCACCATCACCGACATCAACCCGGATTTCGTGATCGTCGGGGAAACCCGCTCTTACAACTGGGACATGATGCACAAGGCCGCCTACTTCGTCAGTAACGGCGCGCGCTTTATCGCCACCAACCCGGATAGCCACGGCCACGGCTTCTCGCCGGCCTGCGGCGCGCTGTGCGCCCCCATCGAGAAGATCACCGGCCGCAAGCCGTTTTACGTCGGCAAGCCCAGCCCGTGGATCATTCGCGCCGCATTGAACAAAATGCAGGCGCACTCGGAAGAGACGGTGATCGTCGGCGACAACCTGCGCACCGACATTCTGGCGGGCTTCCAGGCCGGCCTGGAAACCGTGCTGGTGCTGTCCGGCGTCTCCACGCTGAGCGACATCGAAACCATGCCTTTCCGCCCGAGCTACGTCTACCCTTCCGTTGCCGATATCACTATTTTCTGACGCATTTATGGCGGCTGCCCGGCCGCCATTATTTCCCTCTTCCTGACCGCAGTTTGAATTTAATTCGTTCATGGCCGCAAAAGGTTTCAGCCTGCCCGCGCTAAAAACCCTCATTATAACCTTACGCCCCGCCAATAGCTGATATTGCCGGCAGGCGAAAATCCCTTACCCTAATTAATGAGGCTACCATGAGCACAAATAACATTATTAATGCCGCCGATGACGCAGCCATTATGCCGACTATCGCCAATAAAAAAATCCTGATGGGTTTCTGGCACAACTGGGCCGCCGGCGCCAGTGACGGTTATCAACAAGGCCAGTTCGCCAATATGAACCTGACCGACATTCCCGCCGAATATAACGTGGTGGCCGTCGCCTTTATGAAAGGCCAGGGAATCCCGACCTTCAAGCCTTACAACCTGTCCGACGCCGAGTTCCGCCGCCAGGTGGGCGTGCTGAACAGCCAGGGCCGCGCGGTGCTGATCTCCCTCGGCGGCGCAGACGCGCACATCGAACTGAAAACCGGCGACGAAGACCGGCTGAAAGACGAGATTATTCGCCTGGTGGAAGTCTACGGCTTCGACGGCCTGGATATCGATCTGGAACAGGCGGCGATCGGCGCCGCCAATAATAAAACCGTCTTGCCTGCGGCGCTGAAAAAAGTAAAAGACCATTACGCCGCGCAGGGGAAAAACTTTATTATCAGCATGGCGCCGGAATTCCCTTATCTGCAGGCTAACGGCAGCTATGGCGATTATATTAATGCGTTAGATGGCTATTATGACTTTATCGCGCCGCAATATTATAACCAGGGTGGCGACGGCATCTGGGTTCCCGAGGCCAATAACGGTGCCGGTGCCTGGATTGCCCAAAACAACGACGCCATGAAAGAAGACTTCCTCTATTACCTGACGGAAAGTCTGGTCACCGGCACCCGCGGATTTATCCGAATTCCAGCCAGTAAATTCGTTATCGGCCTGCCGAGCAACAACGATGCCGCCGCCACCGGCTACGTGATCGACAAACAGGCGGTGTATAACGCCTTCTCGCGTCTCGACGCCAAAAACCTGTCGATCAAGGGCCTGATGACCTGGTCAATCAACTGGGACAACGGCAAAAGCAAAGCCGGCGTGGCCTACAGCTGGGAGTTCAAAACCCGCTACGCGCCGCTGATTCAGGGCGGAGTCACCCCGCCGCCGGGAAAGCCTAATGCGCCGACGGCGCTGACGGTCTCCGAGTTGGGCGCCACCTCGCTGAAGCTGAGCTGGGCCGCCGCCACCGGTGCCTTACCGATCGCCAGTTACACCGTTTACCGCAACGGCAACCCGATCGGCCAGACTGCCGGCCTGTCGTTGGCCGACAACGGCCTGGCTCCGGCCACCCAGTACAGCTACTTCGTTACCGCAACCGACAGCCAGGGCAATACCTCGCTGCCGAGCAGCGCGCTGGCGGTCAAAACCGCCAACGACGGCACGCCGCCCGATCCGAGCGCGCCCGAGTGGCAGAACAACCACAGCTACCAAGCCGGCGACGTGGTGAGTTATAAAGGCAAGAAATACACCTGTATTCAGGCGCACACCTCCAACGCCGCCTGGACGCCGGACGCCGCCTTCACCCTGTGGCAGCTCATCGCCTAATCGCTAATCGATTGCCGGTCAAACCGGCCGGCAATCCCGTCATTACGCTAAAAATTGCATAATCGCTAATTTTCCCCGCCGATAACTGAAAATCCGTCAAAAATCGCGCCCAGGCAAACAACTATTTCTCAGCGTATGGCTAAAACGCTTGCATCTCATGCAGCTTTAGGCGCATTTTCATAACCACAGCGCAGCAAAACCGCGTTATCGCTGATGAATCGGCAATGCTGCCCATAACAGTAAAAAACAACATCACAGTCATAAAAGCCCGTTAGGAGAGTTGTATGTGTTCTATTTTCGGTGTGCTCGATCTGAAGTCCGATCCCGTTGAACTGCGTAAGAAAGCGCTGGAGCTGTCGCGCCTGATGCGCCATCGCGGCCCGGATTGGTCCGGCGTTTACGCCAGCGACAAAGCCATTTTGGCCCACGAACGCCTGTCGATCGTCGACGTCAACAACGGCGCTCAACCGCTGTACAACGCTGCGCACACCCACGTTTTGGCGGTCAACGGCGAAATTTACAACCACCAGGCGCTGCGCCAACAGCTGAGCGACCGCTACGCGTTCCAGACCGGTTCCGACTGTGAAGTGATCCTGGCGCTGTATCAGGAGAAAGGCCCGGACTTCCTCGACGATCTGCAAGGCATGTTCGCCTTCGCCCTGTACGACACCGAAAAAGACGCCTACCTGATCGGCCGCGATCATCTGGGCATCATCCCGCTGTACATGGGCCACGACGAGCACGGCAACCTGTACGTCGCCTCGGAAATGAAAGCGCTGGTGCCGGTGTGCCGCACCATCAAGGAATTTCCGGCCGGCAGTTACCTGTGGAGCCAGGACGGCGACATCCGCGAATACTATCGCCGCGACTGGTTCGATTACGACAGCGTCAAAGACAACGTGACCGACGCCACCGCCCTGCGCACCGCGCTGGAAGAGTCGGTGAAAAGCCACCTGATGTCCGACGTGCCTTACGGCGTGCTGCTGTCGGGCGGGCTGGATTCCTCGGTCATCTCGGCGATCACCAAGAAGTACGCCGCGCGCCGCGTGGAAGATCAGGAACGCAGCGAAGCCTGGTGGCCGCAGCTGCACTCCTTCGCCGTCGGCCTGGAAGGCTCGCCGGATCTGCGCGCCGCGCAGGAGGTGGCCAACCATCTGGGCACCGTACACCATGAAATCCACTTCACCGTGCAGGAAGGCCTGGACGCCATCCGCGACGTGATTTACCACATCGAAACCTACGACGTCACTACCATTCGCGCCTCGACGCCGATGTACCTGATGTCGCGTAAAATCAAGGCGATGGGCATCAAGATGGTGCTCTCCGGTGAAGGCGCGGACGAAGTGTTCGGCGGCTACCTCTACTTCCATAAGGCGCCGGACGCCCGCGAATTCCACGAAGAGACCGTACGCAAGCTGCTGGCGCTGCATATGTTCGACTGCGCGCGCGCCAACAAGGCGATGTCCGCCTGGGGCGTCGAAGCCCGCGTGCCGTTCCTGGACAAGAAATTCCTCGACGTGGCGATGCGCATCAACCCGAAAGATAAAATGTGCGGCAACGGCAAAATGGAAAAACACATCGTCCGCGAATGTTTCGAGTCCTATTTGCCGGCCAGCGTGGCCTGGCGCCAGAAAGAGCAGTTCTCCGACGGCGTCGGCTACAGCTGGATCGACACGCTAAAAGAGGTCGCTGCGCAGCAAATCAGCGATCAACAGCTCGAAACCGCGCGTTTCCGCTTCCCGTACAACACGCCGACTTCGAAAGAAGGCTACCTGTACCGCGAAATCTTCGAGGAGCTGTTCCCGCTGCCGAGCGCCGCCGAATGCGTGCCGGGCGGCCCGTCCGTCGCCTGCTCGTCCGCCAAGGCCATCGAATGGGACGAATCGTTCAAGAAGATGGACGATCCTTCCGGCCGCGCCGTCGGCGTGCACCAGGCCGCCTATAAATAATCGCGCGGCGCTTTCCCTCGGGGCGGGCCTTTTGGCCCGCCTTTTTGTTGCCTTTTCCCCCCGCCAACTGCCTGAATTGCCGATTTTATCGCCATAATGTTCACAACCCAGACAAACGGCGCTTCTGGGCACTTTTTCGGGAAAAAACTTGTTGACGCAAATCGGTCATATACGCATAATGCGCCCCGCAACGCCGATGAAGGCAAAGCAAAAAAAGAGGGCTACGTAGCTCAGCTGGTTAGAGCACATCACTCATAATGATGGGGTCACAGGTTCGAATCCCGTCGTAGCCACCATCTCTTTTTTGCATTTGCGGGAGTGGCGAAATTGGTAGACGCACCAGATTTAGGTTCTGGCGCCGCAAGGTGTGCGAGTTCAAGTCTCGCCTCCCGCACCATTTCTCTTCATCGTCGGCGCAGTATGTTGATGGGGTATCGCCAAGCGGTAAGGCACCGGTTTTTGATACCGGCATTCCCTGGTTCGAATCCAGGTACCCCAGCCATATTCTTTCGGGAATGGGGTTTCAACATAAGATTTGTTTGCAGGTGGGGTATCGCCAAGCGGTAAGGCACCGGTTTTTGATACCGGCATTCCCTGGTTCGAATCCAGGTACCCCAGCCATAACAAACTGCTTGCAAATCAAAGAAGTAAAAAGTACCATCGGCTACGTAGCTCAGCTGGTTAGAGCACATCACTCATAATGATGGGGTCACAGGTTCAAATCCCGTCGTAGCCACCATAATTGGGGTGTCGCCAAGCGGTAAGGCTCTGGTTTCTGATACCAGCATACCCAGGTTCGAATCCTGGCACCCCAGCCATATTTAGAAAAGCCCGCTTCGGCGGGCTTTTTGCTTTCCGGCGCTCGGCCAATCCTAACGAGCCCAGCCGCAGCCGAGCCCTGTCGGTTACAATCCCAACGCGTACTTCAACGCATGCTCTTTCAGCTTGCCCGCCCGCTGCGCGGCCATCAGCGCCAGATTGCGCGCCACGTTCAGCGGCGCCAGGTTATTGCTGAAAGCGGTATAGAACAGATCCATGCCGCTCTGCATCAGCAGATTGTCGGTACGGCGGCGGCGCTGATAGCGCAGCAGTACCGCCTCGCTGCTCCAGTCCTCTCCCTGCTCCCGCGCATCGCTTAATACGTTCAGTAAGGCATCCACGTCGCGATACCCCAGATTGACGCCCTGCCCGGCCAGCGGATTGATGGTATGCGCCGCATCACCCAACAGCGCCAGCCCCGGCAACACGTAGCGCTGCGCATGACGCCGCGTCAGCGGGAACGAACCGGCGGCGTGCACCTTGACCGGGCCCAGTCGCGCCGGGAAAGCGGCGGCGATCTCGCGCTCCAGTTGCGCCGGCGGCATCGCCTGCAGCTGGCGAATGCGCTGCGGGCTGTCATACCACACCAGCGACGCCCAGCTGTCGTACAGCGGCAGGAAGGCACGCGGCCCGGATGGGAAGAAGCGCTGCCAGGTCACATCCTGCTGCGGCGCGCCGGTATCGACGGTGATCAACATGCACGCCTGACGATACTGCCAGCCGTTGGTGCCGATCGCCGCCAGCTTGCGCACCTGCGAGTTGGCGCCGTCAGCGCCGACAACCATGCGCGTCTGTAGCGTCTCACCACCGTCCAGCGTCAGTTGCCAGGCATTGTCCGCCCGCTGCAGCGATTGCAGCCTGGCGGGGCACAGCAGCGTCAAATTGGCGCACTGCGCGAACTGCTGCCACAGCGCCAGCTGCAGAATGCGGTTTTCCACCATAAAGCCCAGCTCCGGCAGCCCCAGGGACACCGCGTCGAACGCCACGCGCGACGACGCCCACTCCCAGGTCTCCAGCCGGCGATACGGCGCCGTGCGCATCGCCGTCACGGCCTGCCAGGCGCCGAGCTGTTTCAGCAGCCCCACCGAGGTGCAGCCGATAGCGGAAATGCGCAGATCCGGCGGGCTTTGCGCCTCGAACGCCTGCGGCGCCTGATGTTCCAGCAACGCCACCGACCAGCCCGCCTGCGCCAGCCCCAGGGCCGCCGCCGCGCCGACCATGCCGCCGCCGACCACCACCGCGTCATACCGATTTTGAGATGTCTTCATATTGGCTATGTTTTCTGTGTGAATGCTCGCCATCCCACCCGGTATGGCGTTTTGCGCAGTGTACCGGATTTTCGCTCCGGCTTCAGGTTGCGTGCCATTTTCCCCCGCGCTGGTCACAACGGCGGCAAATGATTACAATACGCGCCCTGCATGTCGCGTAACGCAACTTTCGCTCCGCACTGAGTAATGGCAAGTCAATGACGAAAAAACTACATATCAAAACCTGGGGCTGCCAGATGAATGAGTACGATTCATCGAAAATGGCCGACCTGTTGAACAGCACGCACGGCTTCGAGTGGACCGAAAACGCCGAAGAGGCGGACGTGCTGCTGCTGAACACCTGCTCGATCCGTGAAAAGGCGCAGGAGAAAGTTTTCGCCATGCTGGGGCGCTGGCGCTTGCTGAAAGAAAAGAACCCGTCGGTGATCATCGGCGTCGGCGGTTGCGTGGCCTCGCAAGAAGGTGAACTGATCCGCAGCCGCGCGCCCTGCGTTGACGTGGTATTCGGCCCGCAGACCCTGCACCGCCTGCCGGAAATGATCAATCACGTTCAGGGCACCCGCAGCCCGGTGGTCGACATCAGCTTCCCGGAGATCGAAAAGTTCGACCGTCTGCCGGAACCGCGCGCCGAAGGCCCGACCGCATTCGTGTCGATCATGGAAGGCTGCAACAAATACTGCACCTTCTGCGTGGTGCCTTACACCCGCGGCGAGGAAGTGAGCCGCCCGAGCGACGACGTGCTGTTCGAAATCGCCCAACTGGCGGCGCAGGGCGTACGCGAGGTCAACCTGCTCGGCCAAAACGTCAACGCTTACCGCGGCGCCACGCATGACGGCGATATCTGCACGTTCGCCGAACTGCTGCGCCTGGTGGCGGCCATCGACGGCATCGATCGCATTCGCTTCACCACCAGCCACCCGATCGAGTTCACCGACGACATCATCGCGGTGTACGAAGACACGCCGGAGCTGGTCAGCTTCCTGCATCTGCCGGTGCAGAGCGGTTCGGATCGCATCCTGACCATGATGAAACGCGCGCACACCGCGCTGGAGTATAAGGCGATTATCCGCAAGCTGCGCAAGGCGCGCCCGAACATCCAGCTCAGCTCCGATTTCATCGTCGGTTTCCCGGGCGAAAGCCAGGCCGATTTCGAACAGACCATGAACCTGATCGCCGACGTCAATTTCGACGTCAGCTTCAGCTTCATCTATTCGTCGCGCCCGGGCACCCCGGCGGCGGACATGGTCGACGACGTCAGCGAAGAAGAGAAAAAACAGCGGCTGTATATTCTGCAGGACCGCATCAACCAGCAGGCGCTGCAGTTCAGCCGCCGCATGCTCGGCACCGTCCAGCGCATTCTGGTGGAGGGCACCTCGCGCAAAAGCGTGATGGAGCTGGCCGGGCGCACGGAGTGCAACCGTGTGGTAAACTTCGAGGGCACGCCCGACATGATCGGCCAGTTCGTCGACGTGGAAATTACCGAGGTGCTGACCAACACCCTGCGTGGCGCAGTGGTGCGCACCGAACAGCAGATGGATCTGCGCGTACATGAATCCCCGCAGTCGGTGATCGCCCGTACCCGCAAAGAAAACGCGCTGGGCGTCGGCATTTACCAGCCCTGACGCCGCGGCGGCCGCCTTATCGCCGCCCATTCGCGCTACTCCTTACCGTTTCTCCGCCGGGCGTCCGCGCCCGGTGATTTGCTTTTTTATTGTTGAAGAGGCGACATAACATGCAACTCCCACACTGCCCGAAGTGCAACTCCGAATACACCTACCAGGACAATGCCCTGTTCATCTGCCCTGAGTGCGCCCACGAGTGGAGCGACAGCGCCCCGGCGGAAGATCAGGACACGCTGATCGTCAAAGACGCCAACGGCAACCTGCTGGCGGACGGCGACGCGGTCACCGTGATCAAAGACCTGAAGGTCAAAGGCAGCTCCTCGATGCTCAAAATCGGCACCAAGGTGAAAAACATTCGCCTGGTCGAAGGCGATCACAACATCGACTGCAAAATCGATGGCTTCGGCCCGATGAAGCTGAAATCCGAGTTCGTGAAAAAGAACTGATTCCCAGCGGCCTTGTTCTGTGATGACGCGGCGGGCTTTGCGCCCCGCCGCGTTTTTTCCTTTTCTTCCCTTGAATTTCGCCGACGGCGCACAGATAGATCAGCGGTAAACTTGCGCCGTTGCGGCGCACCATGAATAATTCAAGAAAGAGAGTATTCAGGCTCGCCCTGAACGCGCGCGTCCCGGACGCGCTATGTGACATCAACCAGGCCCGATGTGACCTAGAGGAATAGTTTGAACGTCGCAACACAAGAAATTTTGTTAGAGCCCGCAGACAACAAGCGTTTGCTCAGCCTGTGCGGCCCGTTTGATGACAACATCAAACAACTCGAGCGCCGATTGGGCATCGAAATCAATCGCCGCGACAACCGTTTCAAGCTGGTCGGCAAAAACCTGTGCGTGGCCGCCGCCGCCGATATCCTGCGCCATCTGTACGTGGATACCGCGCCGATTCGCGGCGTGATCCCGGATATCGATCCGGAGCAAATCCACCTGGCCATCAAAGAGAGCCGGGTGCTGGAACAGGTAGCCGACAGCGTGCCGGATTACGGAAAGGCGGTCACCATCAAAACCAAGCGCGGCATGGTGAAACCGCGCACGCCCAACCAGGCGCAGTACATCGCCAACATTCTCGATCACGACATCACCTTCGGCATCGGCCCGGCGGGCACCGGCAAGACCTACCTGGCGGTCGCCGCCGCGGTAGATGCGCTGGAGCGCCAGGAAATTCGCCGCATTCTGCTGACCCGCCCCGCGGTCGAAGCCGGCGAAAAGCTGGGCTTCCTGCCGGGCGATCTGAGCCAGAAGGTCGATCCCTATCTGCGCCCGCTGTACGACGCCCTGTTCGAAATGCTGGGCTTCGAGCGCGTGGAGAAGCTCATCGAGCGCAACGTGATCGAAGTCGCGCCGCTGGCCTATATGCGCGGCCGCACGCTGAACGACGCCTTTATCATTCTGGATGAGAGCCAGAACACCACCATCGAACAGATGAAGATGTTCCTGACGCGCATCGGCTTCAACTCGAAGGCGGTCATCACCGGCGACGTCACCCAGATCGACCTGCCGCGCAACCAGAAATCCGGCCTGCGCCACGCGGTGGAAGTGCTGTCGGACGTGGAAGAACTGAGCTTCAACTTCTTCCACAGCGAAGACGTGGTGCGCCACCCGGTGGTGGCCCGCGTGGTCATCGCCTATGAGGCCTGGGAAGCGGCCGAACAGAAACGCAAAGACGCGATTGCCGAACAACGTAAGCGCGAGGCGCTCGCCGCCTCCGAGCAGGAGACACCATGACCCAGGTGATTTTGGATCTGCAGATTGCCTGTGAAAGCGGCGACGGCCTGCCGGATGAGGCCACCTTCCAGCGCTGGCTGGAAGGCGTGCTGCCGCAATTTCAGGAAGAGGCCGAGGTGACCGTGCGTCTGGTTGACGAAGCGGAAAGCCACGAGCTGAACCTGACCTACCGCGGCAAAGACAAGCCGACCAACGTGCTCTCTTTCCCGTTCGAGGCCCCGCCGGGCATCGAGCTGCCGCTGCTCGGCGATCTGATCATCTGCCGCCAGGTGGTTGAACAGGAAGCGATTGAGCAAGGCAAGGCGCTGGAGGCCCACTGGGCGCATATGGTTGTCCACGGCAGTCTTCATCTGCTAGGGTATGACCACATCGAAGACGATGAAGCCGAAGAAATGGAGTCTTTGGAAACCGAAATCATGCACGGACTGGGCTATCCTGATCCGTACCTGGCGGAAAAAGACCCCGTCTGACGTCAGCCGTTTACCCTACAGCCCCCTGCGGGGCTGTCGCTGACGCCCCTTAACTCTGACATGAGTGACAGTAACGAAAACGCCATGAGCGACGACCATTCACAAAGCAATGACAGCCCCAGTCCCAAGAAGGGGTTCTTTACTCTTATCCTTAACCAGCTGTTCCACGGCGAGCCCAAAAACCGTGGCGATCTGGTCGAGCTGATCCGTGATTCCGAACAAAACGACCTGATCGATCCCGATACTCGCGACATGCTGGAAGGCGTGATGGATATCGCCGAGCAGCGCGTGCGCGACATCATGATCCCCCGCTCCCAGATGGTGACGCTCAAGCGCAACCAGACGCTGGAAGAGTGCCTGGACGTGATTATCGACTCCGCCCACTCGCGCTTCCCGGTGATCAGCGAAGACAAAGATCACATCGAAGGCATTCTGATGGCCAAGGATCTGCTGCCGTTCATGCGCGCAGACTCCGAGCCGTTCAGCATCGACAAGGTGCTGCGCACCGCGGTGGTGGTGCCGGAAAGCAAGCGCGTCGACCGGATGCTGAAAGAGTTCCGCTCCCAGCGCTATCACATGGCGATTGTCATTGACGAATTCGGCGGCGTGTCCGGCCTGGTCACCATCGAAGACATTCTGGAACTGATCGTCGGCGAGATCGAAGACGAATACGACGACGAAGACGATCTGGATATCCGCCAGCTCAGCCGCCACATGTACACCGTGCGCGCATTGGCCCCGATCGAAGACTTCAACGAAGCCTTCGGCACCCATTTCAGCGACGACGAGGTCGATACCATCGGCGGTCTGGTGATGCAGGCCTTCGGCCACCTGCCGGCGCGCGGGGAAACCATTGAAATCGAAGGTTACCTATTTAAAGTTGCCATGGCCGACAGTCGACGTATTATCCAGGTTCATGTAAAAATTCCGGACGATTCTCCACCACCGAAACTGGAAGATTAAATCCAACATGGCTAAAGCCTCATTACTTGAACGCCAGCGGGTTCGCGCCCTGCTGGCGCTGTTGTCAGGTGCCGGCGGGACGCTGGCGTTCTCACCCTACGACTTCTGGCCAGCGGCCATCGTCTCCCTGTTCGGCCTGCTGGCCGTTACCCTCAATCGCACCGCCAAACAGTCCGCCCTGCTCGGCTTTGTCTGGGGCTTCGGGCTGTTCGGCAGCGGCATCAACTGGGTGTATGTCAGCATCGCCGATTTCGGCGGCATGCCTTTCGCCGTCAACGTCTTCCTGGTGGTGCTGCTCGCCGCTTACCTGTCGCTGTATACCGGGCTGTTCGCCGGGCTGTTGACGCGCCTGTGCCCGGCCACCCGCTGGTGGCGGCTGGCCATCGCCGCGCCGGCGCTGTGGCAGGTGACCGAATTCCTGCGCGGCTGGGTGCTGACCGGCTTCCCCTGGCTACAGTTCGGCTACAGCCAGATCAACGGCCCGCTGAAGGGCATCGCGCCGCTGCTGGGCGTCGACGCCATCACCTTTGTGCTGATGGCCATCGCCGGCCTGCTGGTGTATGCCGTCAATCAGCGCCGCCTGTCGGCTGCGGTCATCGCCGCCGCGCTGCTGCTGTTGCCGTGGCCGCTGCGCCAACTGCAGTGGTTTACCCCGCAGCCGGAGAAAGCGGTGAACGTCGCCATGGTGCAAGGCAACATCGCCCAGTCGATGAAATGGGATCCGAAAGCGCTGGTCAGCACGCTGCAAACCTATCTGGACGAAACCCGTCCGTACGTGGGCAAGGCGCCGATCGTCATCTGGCCGGAGTCCGCCATCCCGGATTATGAAGCCAACCAGAACGGCTTCCTGACCATGATGGACGACCTGATGCGGGCGAAGAACAGCAGCCTGATCACCGGCATCGTCGACGTGCGCGCCACGCCACAGGGCCAGCAGATCTACAACAGCGCCATCGTGCTCGGCGAGCCGACGCCGTACAGCTACCCGGACAAGAATCGCTACAACAAGCACCACCTGGTGCCGTTCGGCGAATTCGTGCCGCTGGAGACGCTGCTGCGGCCGCTGGCGCCGTTCTTCGATCTGCCGATGTCTTCCTTCAGCCGCGGCGACTATGTGCAGCCGCAGCTCAGCGTGCGCGGGTACAACCTGACGGCGGCCATCTGCTACGAAATCGTGCTGGGCCAGCAGGTGCGCGATAACTTCCGCCCGGACACCAACTTCCTGCTGACCATCTCCAACGATGCCTGGTTCGGCCACTCCATCGGCCCGTGGCAACACTTCCAGATGGCGCGCATGCGGGCGCTGGAGCTCGGCCGGCCGCTGCTGCGCAGCACCAATAACGGCGTCACCGCCGCGGTGGACGCGAACGGCGAGGTGATCGCCGAAATCCCGCAGTTCACCCGTCAGGTGCTCGAAGTGAAGGTCACGCCGACCACCGGCGTCACGCCTTATGCGCGCTTCGGCGCCACGCCGCTGTGGGTGATTACCCTGCTGCTGGGCGGCTGGGCGCTGATGTTGGGCCTGCGCCGCAAATAATCCTCTCCGTCGGGGCGCGCCCGCCGCGCCCCACTTTCCCGTCAATATCCCCACCTCAGTCAGAAAATGCCGTTAAATCAACGCGGCTGGCACACTCCTTGCTTTTATCTATGGCGACCTCGCGCGCCGGTTTACTTTTGCTGACGTTTTGTCGCACCTGCGCACATTTTGGGTGCGTCGAGCGCACCGCACGAGTGCGTCAGCGTTTTGTTGCATTGATTTGGTGCGCGCGGCGTCTCAAAAAATGAAACATTTTAGTTTCAAGATATTCACAATCGGTTATTTTTTAACGGCTATCCGTTCTAAGACTATCTTTATAACTTGAGCAATAAATAGTCGGTTTAACCTGACGCTCTTTAGTCAGAGCCACCACAACAGCAAAGGAGTTGGACCATGCAAATGCGTAAATTGGCGTTATCGTTACTGCTGCTCGGTATGGCAGGTAGCGTGGCGCATGCGGAAGACCTGACCGGTACGCTGAAGAAAATCAAAGACAATGGCGTGATCGTTGTCGGCCACCGCGAATCGTCAGTGCCGTTCTCCTACTACGACAACCAACAAAAAGTTGTGGGCTACTCTCAGGACTACTCCAACCAAATCGTTGAAGCCGTTAAGAAAAAGCTGAATGCACCGAATCTGCAGGTGAAAATGCTGCCGATTACCTCGCAGAACCGCATCCCGCTGCTGCAAAACGGCACCTATGATTTCGAGTGCGGCTCCACCACCAATAACCTCGAGCGCCAGAAACAGGCCGCCTTCTCCGACACCATTTTCGTGGTCGGCACCCGCTTGCTGGTGAAAAAAGGCTCCGACATCAAAGACTTTAAAGACCTGGCAGGCAAACCGGTGGTGGTCACCTCCGGCACCACCTCCGAAGTGCTGCTGAACAAGCTGAACGACAGCGGCAAGATGAACATGCGGATCATCAGCGCCAAAGATCACGGCGATTCCTTCCGCACTCTGGAAAGCGGCCGCGCCGTGGCCTTCATGATGGATGACGCCCTGCTGGCGGGCGAGCGCGCCAAGGCCAAGAAACCGGATCAGTGGGAAATCATCGGCACGCCGCAGTCGAAAGAGGCCTACGGCTGCATGCTGCGTAAAGACGACCCTGAGTTCAAAAAACTGGTCGATGACACCATCGCCCAGGCGCAAACTTCCGGTGAAGCGGCCAAGTGGTTTGACAAATGGTTCAAACAGCCTATCCCACCAAAACAGCTCAACATGAACTTCGAACTGTCGGACGACATGAAGCAACTGTTCAAAGAGCCTAACGACAAAGCGTTGAACTAAATAGAACAAAAGCCGGGGCGGCCGCCAGGCCAAACCGGCCCAGTTGATGACTGGGACAGACAGGAATGAGGGGGGCCGTTCCCCTCCCTCATTTTCCCCAAGGCGCGCCACCGACATCCGTACACAACAAGCCAGCCAGACTGGCCGCGCGGCGATCGGCGCTCATCAAGTCATCAATCTTCGGCGCCCTGCGCCCGTTTATCGGAGTTTGTTATGTCAATAGATTGGAACTGGGGTATCTTCCTGCAGCAGGCCCCGTTTGGGAACACCACTTACCTCGGCTGGATCTGGTCCGGCTTTCAGGTCACGGTGGCCCTCTCCGTCTGTGCATGGATTATCGCTTTCTTCGTCGGTTCGCTGTTCGGTATCTTGCGTACCGTGCCCAACCGCTTTCTTTCCACTCTCGGCACCTGTTACGTCGAACTGTTCCGCAACGTGCCGCTGATCGTGCAATTCTTTACCTGGTATCTGGTGATCCCCGAGCTGCTGCCGGTCAATATCGGCACCTGGTTCAAGACCGAGCTGGATCCCAACGTGCAGTTCTTCGTCTCTTCCATGCTTTGTCTGGGGCTGTTTACCGCCGCCCGCGTTTGCGAGCAGGTGCGCGCCGCCATTCAATCCCTGCCGCGCGGCCAGAAAGCCGCCGGGCTGGCGATGGGCCTGACGCTGCCGCAAACCTACCGCTACGTGCTGTTGCCGAACGCCTACCGGGTGATCGTGCCGCCGATGACCTCGGAGATGCTCAACCTAGTCAAAAACTCCGCCATCGCCTCCACCATCGGGCTGGTGGACATGGCCGCGCAGGCCGGCAAGCTGTTGGATTACTCCGCACACGCCTATGAATCCTTTACCGCCATCACGCTGGCTTATATCGGCATCAACGCCGTTATCATGCTGTTTATGCGTCTGGTCGAAAAGAAAGTGCAGTTGCCTGGCAACCTGGGGAGTAAATAATGTACGAATTTGACTGGGCGTCGATCGTCCCAAGCTTCCCTTATCTGCTGCAGGGCATGGTGATCACGCTGAAGATCACCGTGACCGCCGTCGTGGTCGGCATCCTGTGGGGCACCGTGCTGGCGGTGATGCGCCTGTCGCCGTTCAAACCGATCAGCTGGTTCGCCACCCTGTACGTCAACCTGTTCCGTTCGGTGCCGCTGGTGATGGTGCTGCTGTGGTTCTATCTGGTGGTTCCAAGCTTATTACAACAGGTTCTAGGGCTGTCGCCGAAAACCGATATTCGCCTGATCTCGGCTATGGTAGCCTTTTCCCTGTTTGAAGCGGCTTATTATTCGGAAATCATCCGCGCCGGCATTATCAGCATCTCGCGCGGCCAATCTTCCGCCGCGCTGGCGCTGGGCATGACCCACTGGCAATCCATGCGGCTGGTGATCCTGCCGCAGGCGTTCCGCGCCATGGTGCCGCTGCTGCTGACCCAGGGCATCGTGCTGTTCCAGGATACCTCGCTGGTTTACGTACTGAGCCTGGCCGACTTCTTCCGCACCGCGTCGACCATCGGCGAACGCGACGGCACCCAGGTTGAAATGATCCTGTTCGCCGGCTTTGTCTATTTTGTTATCAGCCTCGCCGCCTCGGCGCTGGTAAGCTATTTGAAGAAAAGGACTGTTTGATGATATCCCTGAAAAATGTTTCCAAGTGGTACGGTCACTTTCAAGTGTTGACCGATTGCACCACCGAAGTGAAAAAAGGCGAAGTGGTCGTCGTCTGCGGTCCTTCAGGTTCCGGCAAGTCCACCCTGATCAAAACCGTCAACGGCCTGGAGCCGATCCAGCAGGGAAGCATCCTGGTGAACGGCACGCCGGTTAACGACAAGAAAACCAACCTGGCGCAGCTGCGCGCCAAGGTCGGCATGGTGTTCCAACACTTTGAACTGTTCCCGCACCTGTCCATCATCGACAACCTGACGCTGGCGCAGGTAAAAGTGCTCAAGCGCGATAAGACCGCCTCGCGCGCGAAGGGCCTGAAGCTGCTGGAACGCGTCGGCCTCACCGCCCATGCCAACAAGTTCCCCGGTCAGCTGTCCGGCGGCCAGCAGCAGCGCGTCGCCATCGCCCGCGCGCTGTGCATGGATCCGATCGCCATGCTGTTCGATGAGCCGACCTCGGCGCTCGATCCGGAAATGATCAACGAAGTGCTGGACGTGATGGTCGAACTGGCGAACGAAGGCATGACCATGATGGTGGTGACCCACGAAATGGGCTTCGCCCGCAAGGTGGCGAATCGCGTGATCTTTATGGACGAAGGCAAAATCGTCGAAGACCGCAACAAAGACGATTTCTTCAACAACCCTGAATCCGATCGCGCCAAGGACTTCCTGGCCAAGATCCTGCACTGATCGCGCAGTCCCCTAAACCCAAGCGCCCCAAGGGGCGCTAGTTTTTCGGCGCCCATGCGCCTGAATGCCCCTCATTGCCGCCTCAACAAAGTTAGGATTTATCTTAAACCCCCCGTCGCGATGACCGTAAACAACGCGCGATCCTGCAGGCTGTCCTACCTTTGATGATTAACTCACCCATCAGAGAGGCTGGCATGATTCAACTGGTACAAGCGGAGTACAACATCAAATCCGGTTATCCGATTGTTCGACGCACGTTGGAAGACAAGAAGAAACTGATTGAAAAACCGGGTTACGGGCCTGAGTCCTGTTGCGCCACCATCGAATACCAGCTACGCGGCAGCACTCGCTATGCCTTTGGCAATAGCCAGATGAAAATGGAGATGCCGCCGGATATCTACACCCATAACTGGGTCAAGCTTCATGCCGAAATGGCCGCGCTGATTGCGGCGATAAGGCGCATCGAACGCTTTGACGCCGATAAGGAGCAGGTGCCGATCACCAACGTGTATATCGAGCTGCGCCCCTGCGAGGCCAACTGCATGCAGGCACTGCAAAATATCTTGCCCGACGGCACTACCGTCTATTACTCCTTCTTGCACCCAACCGAGGTGGAAGAATGGAAACGCAGCGCTCATGAACTCTGCGGTGTCTGAACGCCTTATCCTGTCGCGCTAACGCCCGGCACTAAAAGCGCTTGTTTCTCCCCGGTTTTGATCCGATGCTCGCTGGATAACAAACAGAGGAGAAAGAACATGCCCCGCCCTATTATCATCGATTGCGATCCCGGCCTCGACGACGCCATCGCGCTGGCCATGGCGCTGCGTTCGCCGGAGCTGGACGTCAAAGCCATCACCACCTCCGCCGGCAACCAGACGCCGGAGAAAACCCTGCGTAACGCGCTGGGCCTGTTGACTCTGATGGGGCGCGAGGACATACCGGTCGCCGCCGGCGCCGGCGGCCCGCTGATGCGCGAGCTGGTGATCGCCGACTATGTCCACGGCAAAACCGGCATGGGTAACACCCACCTGCCGGCGCCGACCCTCAAACCCGATCCCCGCGGCGCCATCGAGCTGATCGCCGGCCTGCTGCGCGCCAGCCCGCAGCCGATAACCCTGGTGGTGACCGGCCCGATGACCAACATCGCCCTGCTGTTGGCCCAGCATGCCGAGCTGAAAAGCCGCATCGAACGCATCGTATTTATGGGCGGCGGCATGAACGCCGGCAATACCACGCCGGTCGCGGAGTTCAACATCTTCGTCGATCCCGAAGCCGCCGAAATGGTGCTGAAATCCGGCGTGCCGCTGACCATGGCCGGGCTGAACGTCACCCATCAGGCGCTGGTGTTGCCGCAGGATATCGAACGCATTCGTCAGATAGCCAATCCGGTCGCGCAGGCGGTCGCGGAGATGCTCGATTTTTACCTGCCGCTGTACCTCAGCCATCCGCGCGGCCTGCCCGGCGCGGCGATGCACGATCCCTGCACCATCGCCTGGCTGCTGGCGCCGCAGCTGTTTACCGGCGTAGAGCGCTGGGTGGGGGTGGAAACCAAAGGGGAATACACCGTCGGCATGACGGTGGTGGACTATTTCCAGCAAACCGGCAAAGCGGCCAACGTGGAAGTGCTGACCGGCATCAACCGCGAAGGCTTTATCGATCTGCTGGCCGAGCGCGTAGCGCGTTATTGATCCCATCGGGGCGCATTCGCGCCCCTAGTTCAATTTTTTTGATTTAACTCAGCGAATTTTTGCGCTATCACTGTTCCTGGCTTGCCTCTAACATGCGTTTACACCGACTGACATCGTCACCGATTAGACTTCGCCTGGAGATAAGCCAATGAGCCGCGTACTGGTCCTGAAATCAAGTATTCTGGGTGAATATTCCCAGTCTGGAAAATTAGTCGATTTTTTTGTTGAACAATGGCGTGAAACTCACCCTGAAGACAGGTTCACCGTGCGCGATTTGGCCAACCCGACGCTGCCGGAGCTGGATGGTGAAGTGATGGCCGGTTTTACCGCCGGCGATAAACCGCTGACGCCGCACCAGCAAAGCACCCTGGCGCTGTCCGATGAGCTGATTGCCGAGCTGAAGTCGCACGACACGCTGATCATCAGCGCCCCGATGTACAACTTCAACATCCCGACGCAGCTGAAGATCTACTTCGATCTGATTGCCCGCGCCGGTCAGACGTTCCGCTATACTTCCGCCGGCGCCGAAGGGCTGGTGACAGGCAAGAAAGCGATCGTCATCTCCAGCCGCGGCGGCATCCACGCCGACACGCCGACGGATCTGATCACGCCGTACGTGAAGCTGTTCCTGGGCTTTATCGGCATCACCGACGTTGAATTCGTGCTGGCGGAAGGCTTCGCCTACGGCCCGGAAGCGGCGGAGAAAGCCGCCCAGGACAGCCGCATCGCGGTCGCGCAGAAAATCCCGGCCGGCGTCGCCGTACCGGCCAGCGCACCGGCGCAGGCGCAAGCCGCCCCGGCTACCGTCAGCGGCGGTTTCCTCAGCAACCTGCTGAAGAAACTGTTCCGCTAAACGCCGGCCTTAGCGTTCCCCGCCCTGCCGGGGAACGCCATCAAGGTTCAAACGGCCGCCGCTGGAACTGGTCGTGGCCGCATTTCGGGCACAGCGGCAGCACCTCCGGCGTGTAGAACGCCAGGTGGTAGTGACACTGCTCGCACACCAGATTGCCCAGCCCCACCACTTCACCGCTGTGGTAAACGCCGTGGTGGCTGACATCCTTGAACACCTCGCGCCACTCCAGCTGGGTTTTGTCGGTGATATCCGCCAGTTCCTGCCACAGGCTCTCTTTGATCACCCGCATAAACACGCTGTCGGTAAACTCGTCCCGGCTCTCCTGATAGCTGCGGGCGAACTCTTCCAGATCGCGCCGCACCGCCTGCGTCACCTGCCGCACCTCATCGCGGGTCAGATCCTCGGCCTCGTTCAACCGCCGCTCCGCGCTGGCCACCAGTTCGTCGATATCGCGTTCACCGTTTTTCAGGCGTTCGGTCAGCGATGCCACCAATTCGCGGTAATACTGAGCAACCTTGTTCATAGACTCTCCTCGATAAACGCTGCGCCGGACTTGGCTGTAGGGATACCCCTAAGCTACTTGTTCTTATTTTAGCCGTAAATGACTGATGTCACTTGGCAAGACGCGGGATCCGCAGGTTGTGAGCCGCGTCATGACGACGCTTTTTTTAAATGCGCCGAGTCAGGCGCTTGGAGTTGTTGCCGGGAGGTCTTATCAGCTATGCTATGCGGATCTACGAATACTAAATGTTCATTGCGTTGCCTCTGACCGGGGCAACGGTTTACACCTACAGGACCACCGGCCGCCATGCAAGAGCAATACCGTCCAGAAGACATAGAATCGAACGTACAGCTTCACTGGCAAGAGAAGCAGACTTTCAAAGTTACCGAAGACGACAGCAAGGAAAAGTACTACTGCCTATCCATGCTGCCTTACCCGTCCGGCCGACTGCACATGGGCCACGTTCGTAACTACACTATCGGCGACGTGATCTCGCGCTATCAGCGCATGCTGGGCAAAAACGTGCTGCAGCCGATCGGCTGGGATGCGTTCGGCCTGCCGGCGGAAGGCGCGGCGGTGAAAAACAACACCGCACCGGCCCCGTGGACCTACGACAACATCGAATACATGAAGAACCAGCTGAAATTGCTGGGCTTCGGCTACGACTGGGATCGCGAAATCGCCACCTGCCAGCCGGAATACTACCGCTGGGAACAGTGGTTCTTCACCAAGCTGTATGAAAAAGGCCTGGTCTACAAGAAGACCTCGGCGGTGAACTGGTGCCCGCACGATCTGACCGTGCTGGCCAACGAACAGGTTATCGACGGCTGCTGCTGGCGCTGCGACACCAAGGTCGAGCGTAAAGAGATCCCGCAGTGGTTCATCAAAATCACCGCCTACGCCGATCAGCTGCTGAACGATCTGGACACGCTTGAAAGCTGGCCGGAGCAGGTGAAAACCATGCAGCGTAACTGGATTGGCCGCTCCGAAGGCGTGGAAATCACCTTCGACGTGGCGGACAGCGAAGAGAAGCTGACGGTTTACACCACCCGTCCCGACACCTTCATGGGCGCCACCTACGTGGCGGTCGCCGCGGGCCACCCGCTGGCGCAACAGGGCGCGCGCAACAACCCGGCGCTGACCGACTTCATCGACGAATGCCGCAACACCAAAGTTGCCGAAGCCGAAATGGCGACGATGGAGAAGAAAGGCATGCCGACCGGCCTGTTCGTTGTCCACCCGCTGAGCGGCGAGAAGCTGCCGGTGTGGGTCGCCAACTTCGTGCTGATGGAATACGGCACCGGCGCCGTGATGGCGGTACCGGCGCACGACCAGCGCGACTGGGAATTCGCCACCAAATACGATTTGCCGATCAAACCGGTGATCCTGAACCTCGACGGCAGCCAGCCTGACGTGAGCGCCGAAGCGATGACCGACAAAGGCGCGCTGTTCAACTCCGGCGAGTTCGACGGCCTGGACAATGAAGCGGGCTTCAACGCCATCGCCGACAAACTGGTCGCCAAGGGCGTAGGCCAGCGCAAGGTCAACTACCGTCTGCGCGACTGGGGCGTTTCCCGTCAGCGTTACTGGGGCGCGCCAATCCCGATGGTGACGCTGGAAGACGGCACCGTGATGCCGACGCCGGAAGACCAGTTGCCGGTGATCCTGCCGGAAGACGTGGTCATGGACGGCATCACCAGCCCGATCAAGGCCGATCCTGAGTGGGCGAAGACCACCGTCGACGGCCAGCCGGCGCTGCGTGAAACCGATACTTTCGACACCTTTATGGAGTCTTCCTGGTACTACGCGCGCTACACCTGCCCGCAGTATGACCAAGGCATGCTGGATCCGGCCGCCGCCAACTACTGGCTGCCGGTCGATCAATATATCGGCGGCATCGAACACGCCATCATGCACCTGATGTACTTCCGCTTCTTCCACAAGCTGATGCGCGATGCGGGCCTGGTGGATTCCGACGAGCCGGCCAAGCGCCTGCTGTGTCAGGGCATGGTGTTGGCCGACGCCTTCTACTACACCGGCAACAGCGGCGAGCGCGTCTGGGTGTCCCCGGTTGACGCCACCGTCGAGCGCGACGACAAGGGCCGCATCATCAAGGCCACCGATCCGCAAGGCCGTGAACTGGTCTATGCTGGCATGAGCAAAATGTCGAAGTCGAAAAACAACGGCATCGACCCGCAGGAGATGGTGGAAAAATACGGCGCGGACACCGTGCGTCTGTTCATGATGTTCGCTTCACCGGCAGAAATGACGCTGGAGTGGCAGGAATCCGGCGTGGAAGGGGCTAACCGCTTCCTGAAACGCGTGTGGAAACTGGCCTACGATCACGTGGAAAAAGGCGCGGTGCAGCCGCTCGACGTAGCGGCGCTGAACGAAGATCAGAAAGCGCTGCGCCGCGATCTGCACAAAACCATCGCCAAGGTGACCGATGACATCGGCCGCCGTCAGACCTTCAACACCGCGATCGCCGCCGTGATGGAGCTGATGAACAAGCTGGCCCGCGCACCGCAGGAGAGCGAGCAGGATCGCGCGCTGCTGCAGGAAGCGCTGCTGGCCGTGGTTCGCATGCTGTATCCGTTCACCCCGCACGTATGCTTCACGCTGTGGCAAGCGCTGGGCGGCGAAGGCGACGTAGACACTGCGCCATGGCCGGTTGCCGACGAGCAGGCGATGGTCGAAGACTCCAAACTGGTGGTGGTGCAGGTGAACGGCAAGGTTCGCGCTAAAATCACCGTATCCGCCGATGCGACCGAAGAGCAGGTGCGCGCGCGCGCTGCCGAAGAGCATCTGGTGGCTAAATATCTGGACGGCGTCACGATTCGCAAAGTGATCTACGTTCCGGGCAAACTGCTTAACCTGGTTGTGGGTTAACACAAGGAGGAATTGTGCGACAACGCATTCTGACGCTGTTGCTGGGGTTGGCGGTGCTGGTCACCGCCGGCTGCGGTTTTCACCTGCGCGGCACCACGCAGGTGCCTAATGAAATGAAAACGCTGATCCTGGACAGCGCTGACCCTTACGGCCCGTTGACGCGCTCGGTGCGCGAACAGCTGCGTCTGAACGACGTGACTATCGTCAGCGATCCGAAGCGTAAAGACGTGCCTTCCCTGCGCATCGTCGGCGCGACGGAAAGCCAGGATACCGCTTCGATCTTCCAGGACGGTAAAACCGCCGAGTACCAGATGGTGCTGACCGTGCAGGCGCAGGTGCTGATCCCGGGCCATGACCTGTATCCGCTGTCGGTGAAAGTGTTCCGTTCCTTCTTCGACAACCCGTTGACCGCGCTGGCCAAGGACTCCGAACAGGAGATCATTCGCCAGGAAATGCGTGAGCAGGCGGCGCAACAGCTGGTGCGCAAACTGCTGGCCGTGCATGCGGCGGAAGAAGATAACCGGCAGAAAGCCGCTGCCGCCGGTGAACGAGCGGCAAGCCAAACCGCACAATGATCCGCATTTATCCGGAACAACTTGCCGCGCAGCTCCGAGAGGGGCTGCGCGCTTGTTATTTATTGAGCGGCAATGAACCGCTGCTGCTGCAGGAGAGTCAGGATTTGCTCCGGCAGGCCGCGCAACAGCAGCAGTTCAGCGAGCACTACAGCATTTCCCTCGACGCCCATACCGACTGGGACGCCATCTTCGGCATCTGCCAGGCGATGAGCCTGTTCGCCAGCCGCCAGACGCTGCTGCTGATCTTCCCCGAAAACGGCCCGACGGCGCCGATCGGCGAACAGCTGACCAAGCTCGCCACGCTGCTGCACGAGGATATCCTGCTGATCCTGCGCGGCCCGCGCCTCACCAAAGCGCAGGAAAACAGCGCCTGGTTCAAGGCGCTCAGCCCGCACGGCGCCCTCGTCAGTTGCCAGACGCCGGAACAGGCGCAGCTGCCGCGCTGGGTCGCCACGCGCGCCAAGGCGATGAAGCTGGAGTTGGACGACGCCGCCAATCAGCTGCTGTGCTACTGCTATGAAGGCAACCTGCTGGCGCTGTCGCAGGCGCTGGAGCGGCTGTCGCTGCTGCACCCGGACGGCAAGCTCACGCTGCCGCGCGTCGAACAGGCGGTGAACGACGCCGCCCACTTCACGCCGTTCCACTGGCTGGACGCCCTGCTGGCCGGCAAGAGCAAGCGCGCCTGGCATATTTTGCAGCAGCTGCAGCAAGAAGACGTGGAGCCGGTGATCCTGCTGCGCACCCTGCAGCGCGAACTACTGCTGTTGCTGACGCTGCAGCGCCGCATGGCTTCCGCGCCGCTGCGCACGCTGTTCGATCAGCACAAGGTCTGGCAGAACCGCCGCCCGCTGGTGACCCAGGCGCTGCAACGCCTGTCCGGCCCCCAGCTGCAGCAGGCGGTACAGCTGCTGACGCAAATCGAGCTGACCCTCAAGCAGGACTATGGCCAGTCGGTCTGGCCGGAACTGGAAACCCTGTCGATGCTGCTGTGCGGCAAACCCTTGGCCACGAGTTTTACCGATGCCCACTAACCCGGAACACCCCACCGTTTTGCACGCGCTGTTCGGCGGCACCTTTGACCCGATCCACTACGGCCACCTGCGGCCGGTGGAAGCGTTGGCCGCCGAAGTGGGCCTGAATCGCGTCACGCTGCTGCCTAACCACGTGCCGCCGCACCGCCCGCAGCCGGAGGCCAATGCGCAGCAGCGCCTGAAGATGGTCGAGCTGGCGATCGCCGGCAATCCACTGTTTGCCGTCGACGATCGCGAACTGCACCGCACCACCCCCTCCTACACCATCGAGACGTTGGAAACGATTCGTAAAGAGCGTGGCGCCGCCCAGCCGCTGGCGTTTATCATTGGTCAGGACTCGCTGCTGACGCTGCATAAGTGGCACCGCTGGCAGGCGCTGCTGGACGTGTGTCATCTGCTGGTGCTGGCGCGCCCGGGCTATAACGATCGCATGGACACGCCGGAACTGCAGCAGTGGCTGGAACGCCATCGCACCGCCGACCCGGCGCTGCTCAGCCGTCGCCCGCACGGCCATATCTATTTGGCCGATACGCCGGAGCTGGAAATTTCCGCCACCGAGATCCGTCAGCGCCGCCATCAGGGCCTCAACTGCGACGATCTGCTGCCACGCCCGGTGCAGCGCTATATCGAGTTGCAGGGTTTATATCGCTAGCGAAAGGTGCGTGATATACTGCGCCGCTATTTTTCAGGTATCCGCTGAAAACCCCGGAAACCTTAGCTGGCCGGGCAGTCACCAGTTAGCTGGCTTTCAGCGGCAGCCTGCCGAAACCATTATCCGGTTACGCCGCGGCGCGCGCATTTTGCCCGCCGCAGCCGACTGAACAGAACACACCCGAGGGGGAACCTTTGCAAGGTAAAGCGCTCCAAGATTTCGTCATCGATAAAATCGATGATCTGAAAGGCCAAGACATTATCGCTCTGGACGTCCAGGGCAAATCCAGCATCACCGATTGCATGATCATCTGCACCGGCACCTCGACTCGCCACGTGATGTCGATCGCCAGCCACGTGGTGCAGGAATCCCGTGCCGCGGGCATGGAGCTGTACGGCATGAAAGGCCAGGAAGCCTCCGACTGGATCGTGGTCGATCTGGGCGAAGTGATCGTGCACGTGATGCAGGAAGAGAGCCGTCGCCTGTATGAGCTGGAAAAACTCTGGAGCTAAGCGGTGAAACTGCAATTGGTGGCGGTCGGCACCAAAATGCCAGACTGGGTGCAAACCGGCTTTATGGATTACCTGCACCGCTTTCCAAAAGATATGCCGTTTGAGCTGACCGAGATCCCGGCGGGCAAACGCGGCAAAAACGCCGACATCAAGCGCATTCTGGACAAGGAAGGCGAACAGATGCTGGCGGCGGTGGGCAAAGGCAACCGCATCGTTACGCTGGACATCCCAGGCACGCCGTGGGAAACGCCGCAGCTGGCGCAGCAGCTTGAACGCTGGAAGCAGGATGGCCGCAACGTCAGCTTGCTGATCGGCGGCCCGGAAGGGCTGGCGCCCGCCTGCAAAGCCGCTGCCGAGCAGAGCTGGTCACTGTCTCCGCTGACGCTGCCGCATCCTTTGGTGCGCGTCCTGGTGGCCGAAAGCCTCTACCGCGCCTGGAGTATTACTACAAATCATCCTTACCACCGGGAATAGCCGGTGGTGACCGTGACAGAGTGAAATAAAGCAGCGGGATGAAAATAGAACGTAACCCTTTTCGCGACTATACGGCTGAATCCGCCCTGTTTGTACGCCGCGCCCTGGTGGCGTTTCTGGGCATCCTGGTGCTGTCCGGCATCCTGATCGCCAACCTGTATAATCTGCAAGTGCTCCGCGTCGAGGATTACCGCACCCGCTCCAACGAAAACCGCATCAAGCTGGTGCCCATCGCGCCCAGCCGCGGCATTATCTACGATCGCAACGGCACCCCGCTGGCGCTCAACCGCACCATTTATCAGCTGGAGCTGATGCCGGAGAAGGTCGACGATCTCAAGGCCACGCTGCAGGCGCTGCGCACGGTGGTCGACCTGACCGACGACGACATCACCAATTTCGAAAAAGAGCGCAAGCGTTCGCGCCGCTTCGTCTCCATTCCGGTGAAAACCGCGCTGACCGAGGTGCAGGTCGCCCGCTTTGCGGTCAATCAGTTCCGCTTCCCCGGCGTGGAAGTGAAAGGTTACCAGCGCCGCTACTATCCTTACGGCTCCGCCCTCACCCACGTCACCGGCTACGTGTCGAAGATCAACGACCGCGACGTCGAACGCCTGGACAAAGACGGCAAACTGGCCAACTACGCCGCCACCCACGATATCGGCAAACTGGGCATCGAACGCTATTACGAAGACACGCTGCACGGCAAAACCGGTTACGAAGAGGTTGAAGTCAACAACCGCGGCCGGGTGATCCGCCAATTGCACGAGCAGCCGCCTTCCGCCGGTCAGGACGTCTACCTGACGCTCGATCTTGAGCTGCAGCGCTACATCGAGCAGCTGCTGGTGGGCAGCCGCGCCGCGGTGGTGGTGAGCGATCCGCGCACCGGCGCCATCCTGGCGATGGTGTCCAACCCGAGCTACGATCCGAACCTGTTCGTGGACGGCATTTCCAGCAAGGATTATCAGGGGTTGCTGAACGATCCGAATCGCCCGCTGATCAACCGCGCCACGCAGGGGGTTTACCCACCCGCGTCGACGGTGAAACCTTATATCGCGGTGTCGGCACTCAGCGCCGGCGTGATCACCAAGAACACCGTGGTGTTCGATCCCGGCTGGTGGCAGCTGCCCGGCTCGGAAAAACGCTTCCGCGACTGGAAAAAATGGGGCCACGGCCGCCTGAACGTCACCAAGGCGCTGGAAGAGTCCGCGGATACCTACTTCTATCAGGTCGCCTATGACATGGGGATCGATCGGCTGTCGAGCTGGCTGACCAAATTCGGTTATGGCCAGTACACCGGCATCGATCTGGCCGAAGAGCGTTCCGGCCTGATGCCGACGCGCGAATGGAAGCTGAAACGCTATAAAAAACCGTGGTATCAGGGCGACACCATTCCGGTGGGCATCGGCCAGGGCTACTGGACCGCCACGCCGATCCAGATGGCCAAGGCGCTGAACACCCTGATCAACGACGGCACCGTCAAAACGCCGCACCTGCTGCAGAGCACCCGCGTCAACGGCGCGCTGGTGCCGTTCAAACAGGAAGAGAGCACGCAGATCGGCGATATTCACTCCGGCTTCTGGGAAATCGCCAAAGACGGCATGTACGGGGTGGCCAACCGTCCGAACGGGACGGCGCGCAAGTACTTTGCGGACGCACCTTATAAAGCCGCGGCGAAATCGGGTACCGCACAGGTATTCGGCTACGAAACCTACAACGCCCACAAACTGGCGGAGCACCTGCGCGATCACAAGCTGATGACCGCCTTCGCGCCGTTCAACAACCCGACGGTGTCGGTCGCCATCATTCTGGAAAACGGCGGCTCCGGTCCGGCGGTGGGCACCATCACCCGCCAGATCCTCGACCATATCATGCTGGGCGACAACAATACGCAATTGCCAAGCGAGGCCCCGCTGCCGCCTGGCGTAGAAGGTGACTAAGGTAGAACATGACTGAAAGCCAACAAAAAGGCTCGATCTGGACCAAAATCCACATCGACCCGACGTTCCTGCTGCTGATCCTGGCCCTACTGGTCTACAGCGCCTTCGTGATGTGGAGCGCCAGCGGCCAGGACATCGGCATGATGGAGCGCAAGATCGGGCAGATCGTCATGGGGCTGATCGTGATGGCCGTCATGGCGCAAATCCCGCCGCGCGTGTACGAAAGCTGGGCGCCCTATCTGTATATCTTCTGCGTGATTTTGCTGATCCTGGTAGACGCCTTCGGGCAGATCAGTAAAGGCGCGCAGCGCTGGCTGGATCTGGGCGTGGTGCGCTTCCAGCCGTCGGAAATCGCCAAGATCGCCGTGCCGCTGATGGTGGCGCGCTTTATGAACCGCGACGTCTGCCCGCCTTCGCTGAAAAACACCGCCATCGCGCTGGTGCTGATCTTCCTGCCGACGCTGCTGGTGGCCGCACAGCCGGATCTGGGCACCTCGATCCTGATCGCCGCCTCCGGGTTGTTCGTGCTGTTCCTGTCGGGCATGAGCTGGAAACTGATCGCCGTCGCCGCCGTCGCGCTGGCGGCCTTTATCCCGGTGCTGTGGTTCTTCCTGATGCACGGTTATCAACGCGACCGCGTCATGATGCTGCTCGATCCGGAAAGCGACCCGCTCGGCGCCGGCTACCACATCATTCAGTCGAAGATCGCCATCGGCTCCGGTGGCCTGTCCGGCAAGGGCTGGCTGCACGGCACCCAGTCGCAGCTGGAGTTCCTGCCGGAACGCCATACCGACTTTATCTTTGCCGTGTTGGCCGAAGAGCTGGGGCTGATCGGGGTATTGGTGCTGCTGGCGCTCTACCTGCTGGTGATCATTCGCGGGCTGATGATCGCCGCCAAGGCGCAAACCACCTTCGGCCGCGTGATGGTTGGCGGCTTGATGCTGATTTTGTTCGTTTATGTCTTTGTTAACATCGGTATGGTCAGTGGCATTTTGCCGGTAGTTGGCGTACCTTTGCCTCTGGTCAGTTACGGGGGTTCGGCGCTGATAGTGTTGATGGCCGGTTTCGGCATCATCATGTCGATCCACACGCATCGGAAAATGCTGTCTAAAAGTTTATAAGAGGTGAGTAATGCGTAAGGAATGGCTTTGGATCGGCGTCGCGGCGGTGTTGCTCTCCGCCTGTACCGCCCCGACCACGGAACAGCAGGCGCCACAGCAGCCGTACAACGGCCCGGTGGTGGAAATCGGTGGCGTCGAGCCTCAATATGAACCCTATAACCCTAACAACATGCAGGATTATAAGGTTAATGGCGATACTTACCGCATCGTAAAAGATCCGCAGAACTTCTCGCAGACCGGCCTGGCGTCCTGGTATGGCGAAGAGGCCAACGGCAACACCACGGCGCTGGGTGAGCAGTTCGATCCCAACGGCCTGACCGCGGCGCACCCAACGCTGCCAATCCCAAGCTATGTGCGCGTCACCAACCTGGCCAACGGCCGTCAGTTGGTGGTGCGCGTCAACGATCGCGGGCCATACACCAAGGGCCGCATCATCGATCTGTCGAAAGCCGCCGCCGACCGCCTCAACCTGTCCAACAACACCAAGGTCAAAGTCGATTTCATCAACGTGGCGCCGGACGGCACGCTGAGCGGCCCGGGCACCATCGGCACCATCGTGGCGAAACAGAGTTACGCCCTGCCGGCACGCCCGGATCTCGGCGCCAGCGGCATGGGCACCCCGATCCAGCAGGATGTGCCGGTCGCCGGCGGCGCGGCGGTGCGCCCGATCGATAACAGCACCCTGCGCACCGACGATGGCGCTCCGGCAAACGCCGGCAACGGCCGCAGCGGTTTCCTCGGCGCGCCAAGCGCAGTACCGGCCGGCGTGCTGGAAGGTTCCGAACCGGAAGCCGCCGCCGTGGCCGCTCCGGTTGCGGCCGGCGCTGCGGCGGCCGGCATGGCAGCCGCTTCTTCCTCCGGCGGTTACGTGGTGCAGGTCGGTGCGCTAAGCAGCGCCGAACGCGCCCAGAGCTGGCAGCAAAGCCTGAGCCAACAGTTTGGCGTGCCGGGCAAAGTGGCGGCCAACGGCAACGTTTATCGCGTCCAGCTCGGCCCGTTCAGCAGCCGTCAGCAGGCGGCCCAGCTGCAGCAACGCCTGGCCAGCGAAGCGCAACAACAGTCTTTCGTTACTGCTGCACCCTAAGCGTTATGCCCGGCGGGCATTCGCGGCTGATACGCGGTTATTTAGCTGAAACATTTTCTTGCAGCTAAAAGGTCTTTAACCGCAATTAGTCAGATGAATGGATAATGCCTGCCGGGATCGCATCTGCTATAGTGTGGCTCGTTTTTTAACTTTACTTTCACGGATGTTGTAGTCCCGATCATGAAACAAGTAACTTCTTTTCGCTTAATCAAAAGCATCGCACTCGGCACCGTTATCGCAATGAGCGCAGCCTCCGTTGCACATGCCGATGACGTTAACATCAAAACCATGATCCCAGGTGTCCCGCAGATCGATGCGGAAGCGTACATCCTGATTGATTACAATTCCGGCAAGGTGCTGGCCGAGATGAACGCCGACGCGCGTCGCGATCCGGCCAGCCTGACCAAAATGATGACCAGCTACGTCATCGGCCAGGCGCTGAAAGCGGGTAAAATCGGCCAGGACGATCTGGTGACCGTCGGTCAGGACGCCTGGGCGACCGGCAACCCGGTGTTCAAAGGCTCCTCGCTGATGTTCCTGAAGCCAGGCGATCGCGTGCCGGTCTCCAAACTGACCCGCGGCATCAACCTGCAATCCGGTAACGACGCCTGCGTGGCGATGGCCGACTACGTCGCCGGCAGCCAGGACGCGTTCGTTAACCTGATGAACACCTACGTCAGCAAGCTGGGTCTGCAGAACACCCACTTCCAGACGGTACACGGCCTGGATGCCCAGGGCCAGTACAGCTCGGCGCGCGACATGGCGCTGATCGGCCAGGCGCTGATCCGCGACGTGCCGGACGAGTACGCGATTTACAAAGAAAAAGAGTTCACCTTCAACAATATCCGCCAGATGAACCGCAACGGTCTGCTGTGGGATAACAGCCTGAACGTCGACGGCATCAAAACCGGCCACACCGACGCGGCGGGTTACAACCTGGTGGCTTCGGCGACCGAAGGCCAGATGCGCCTGATCTCCGCCGTGATGGGCGGCCGCACCTACAAAGGCCGCGAAGCCGAGAGCAAGAAACTGCTGACCTGGGGCTTCCGCTTCTTCGAAACCGTGGCGCCGCTGAAGGTCGGTAAAGAGTTCGCTTCCGAGCCGGTCTGGTTCGGCGATGCCGACCGCGTTGAGCTGGGCGTGGACAAAGATGTCTACCTGACCATCCCGCGCGGCCGCATGAAAGATCTGAAGGCCAGCTATGTGCTGAACACGCCGGAAATTCACGCGCCGCTGGCGAAAAACCAGGTGGTCGGCAGCATCAACTTCCAGCTGGACGGCAAAACCATCGACCAGCGTCCGCTGGTGGTGATGAACGAAGTGAAAGAAGGCGGTTTCTTCAGCCGCATCGTGGACTACATCAAACTGATGTTCCACCACTGGTTCGGTTAACGGTTGAAACGGGCGAAATTGGCCCCATATAGTGAATAACACTAACTCCCGCCCCGGCGGGAGTTATACTTTATAGATTAGCTAGCACTCTGGAGCGCACGCACATGCAAAAAACTAAACTGAACGAACTGCTCGAATTCCCTTGCCCGTTTACCTACAAGGTGATGGGCCTGGCGCAGCCTGAGCTGGTTGACCAGGTAGTTGAAGTGGTGCAGCGCCATGCGCCGGGCGACTACAACCCGCAGGTCAAGCCGAGCAGCAAAGGCAACTACCACTCGGTCTCCATCACCATCAACGCCACTCACATCGAGCAGGTCGAAACCCTGTACGAAGAGTTGGGTAACATTGAAATTGTTCGCATGGTGCTGTAATTCCAGCATAAACCCCTGCTTATCAACCCGGGATGGCGCAGCGTCTTCCCGGGTTGCGCATTTTTGGTCAGCGAAAGGCTGGCCGCAGACCGGAGCGCCCGGTATAATGGCTTTACCACTTCTGTAACCTGACGATGACTCTTTTGCAACCAGACAAGATCATTTTGCGTCAGCTGGGGTTGCAGCCCTACGCGCCTGTATCCCAAGCCATGCATAACTTCACCGACAGTCGTACCGAGACCACGCCGGACGAGCTGTGGCTGGTGCAGCATCACCCGGTGTTCACCCAGGGCCAGGCCGGCAAAGCCGAGCATGTGCTGATGCCCGGCGATATCCCGGTGATTCAGAGCGATCGCGGCGGCCAGGTGACCTACCACGGGCCGGGCCAGCAGGTGATGTACGTGATGGTCGATCTGAAACGCAACAAGGTCGGCGTACGCCAATTGGTCACGGCGATAGAAGATACGGTTATCAACACCCTCGCCCACTTCCGCCTCGAATCGCGCGCCCGTCCGGATGCGCCGGGCGTGTACGTGGGGGAGCAGAAAATCTGTTCGTTGGGTTTGCGGATCCGCAAAGGCAGCTCATTCCACGGCCTGGCCCTGAATGTGGCGATGGATCTCAGCCCCTTCCAACGCATCAACCCTTGCGGTTACGCCGGCATGCAGATGACGCAGGTCAGCGCGCTGGCGCCCGGCGTTGGCATTGAAGACATACACCCAATCCTGGTACAGGAATTTGTTCATTTACTCGGCTACCAGACGGTCGAGCTTCGTAACTGGAACCTGCACGATTATGAGTAAACCAATTCAGATGGAACGCGGCGTCAAATACCGCGATGCTGACAAAATGGCGCTGATCCCGGTCAAAACGGTGGTCACCGAACGGCAGGAGCTGTTGCGTAAACCCGAGTGGATGAAGATCAAACTGCCTGCCGACTCAACGCGCATTCAGGGCATCAAAGCCGCCATGCGTAAAAACGGCCTGCACTCCGTCTGTGAGGAAGCTTCGTGCCCTAACCTGTCCGAGTGTTTCAACCACGGCACTGCCACCTTCATGATCCTCGGCGCCATCTGTACCCGCCGCTGCCCGTTCTGCGACGTGGCCCACGGCCGCCCGATCGCGCCGGACGCCAACGAGCCGGAAAAGCTGGCGCAAACCATCGCCGACATGGCGCTGCGTTATGTGGTGATCACCTCGGTTGACCGCGACGATCTGCGCGACGGCGGCGCTCAACACTTTGCCGACTGCATCTCGGCCATCCGCGCCAAGAGCCCGAACATCAAAATTGAAACGCTGGTGCCGGACTTCCGCGGCCGTATGGATCGCGCGCTGGAAATCCTCACCGCCACGCCGCCGGACGTATTCAACCACAACCTGGAAAACGTGCCGCGCGTATATCGCCAGGTGCGCCCGGGCGCCAACTACGAGTGGTCGCTGAAGCTGCTGGAGCGCTTTAAAGAAGCGCACCCGGATATCCCGACCAAATCCGGCCTGATGGTCGGCCTGGGCGAAACCAACGCGGAAATCGTCGAAGTGATGCGCGATCTGCGCCGCCACGGCGTGACCATGCTAACGCTGGGGCAATACCTGCAGCCGAGCCGTCACCACCTGCCGGTGCAGCGCTACGTCAGCCCGGCCGAGTTCGACGAGATGAAAGAAGAAGCGATGGCGATGGGCTTCACCCACGCCGCCTGCGGCCCGTTCGTGCGTTCGTCTTACCACGCCGATCTGCAGGCCAAAGGGATGGAAGTGAAATAACGCGTAATAGTTTGTTACGCTAAAGACGGCGGAAACGCCAAAAAAACGGATGTCCGCAAGGCATCCGTTTTTTATTGCGCGCCACCAGGCGGGGTTAAACGTCTTTCTTTTCGACGCTCTGCTGAGCGGACTGGCTTTCAGCGGCGTTGTTGCCGGCGGCCGGCGGCGTGCTGTCGTCGCCCACGGCTTTTTTAAAGCCTTTCAGCGCCGCGCCAAGATCGGCGCCGAGCGTACGCAGTTTGCTGGTGCCGAACAGTAAAATCACCAACACCGCAATCACCAGAAGTTTGGTAATGCTGATACCTTCCATACTCACCTTCTTATCATAGAGCGCTGCGTGAACAGCGAGAAAAACTGACCTTGCCTGCGAATATTTAGCGACTTTCCTTCGGCTCGCACAACCGCAACATGTAACAGAGTGAGATCCGTCGCAGGAATGCCACGCGGCCGCACGGCACGGATTCCAGACTATTCTTAGTTTATCGCCCGCATGATACGCTGCCGTGATACTTATCAGGGAGATGCCGGATGTATATTGCTCCACCCATTTTCGATGCCCGAAAATCCGGCCTCAGCTTCGCCAAACGCACCTATCTGCCCCGCGTCGCCGGCCTGGGACTCGGCTTTATCTGCGTCTGCGCCGCGCTCTACCCCTTGGCTCCGCCCACGGCGGTCTGGCTATTGCTGGCCTTTCACGGCTTTCTCTGGCCGCATCTTGCCTACCACCTGGCCCGCCGCGCCAAAGATCCGTTCAAAGCCGAGATCCGCAACCTGCTGATCGACTCCGCCTTCGGTGGCTTCTGGGCCGCGATGATGGCGTTCAATGCGCTGCCGGCGATCGTCATCCTGTCGATGATGAGCATGAACAACATCGCTTCCGCCGGCAAAGCGCTGTTTGTCAAAGGGTTGGCGATTCAATTGGCCACGGCGGCGCTGACCGGCGCGCTGCTCGGCTTCCCGTTTCAACCGCACAGCACGCCGCTGCAAATCTATCTGTGCCTGCCGATGATCTACCTGTACCCGACGCTGCTCGGGCTGGTGACCTACCGCACCGCCAAGCGGCTGGCGAAAAAGAAACAGGAGCTGCAACGCATCAGCACTCGCGATGGGCTGACCGGCTTGTACAACCGCCGCCACTGGGAGCACCTGCTGCATCGCCAGTTTGACAGCTGCCGCCGCTACCAGGACAACGCCACGCTGATCCTGATGGATATCGATCGCTTCAAAACCATCAACGACACCTTCGGCCACGCTTTAGGGGATGAGGCCCTGGCGGCGCTGGCGGAAGAGCTGCTGATCGGCTTGCGCAACGTGGATATCGTCGGGCGCTACGGCGGCGACGAGTTTGGCGCAGTGCTGCCGAACACCAGCGCCGAACAGGCGGTAACCGTCCTGCGGCGCATCCAGCAGCGGCTGGACGCCGTCATCTTCAAAGAGGCGCCACAGCTGCGGCTGCAGATCAGCGCCGGCATCGCCAACTACCACCCCGCGCTGGGCGGTTATCTGGACTGGCTGAAAGCGGCCGACGGCGCGCTTTACCGGGCGAAGCAAAATGGCCGTAACCGGCTGGAAACGGCGGCGCCGACGGGCGACTAACTGACTGGTTTAATAACTTGGCAAAATACTTCGGCGCTTCGACAAAGCCTTCACGCCGGTAAAACGCATGCGCCCGCTCGCTTTCCACCGCCACCAGCAGCGCCTCGGTGCCGGGATAATCCAGCGCCGTCATTAATTCGGCGATCGCTCAGGCGCGCCGTTCTGATTTTCATGGGGTGACCTCGCAGATTGTCGATACTACAAAATAGGCGGCGTTAGGTGTAACATCCATCCGGTGCGGCGAAAAAGGCCGTGCGGCACGCTGGAGATGACATTCCTCCCTAACCGCCTTCACAGGCTGATGATGTCTACGTAACCTCTCGGAGAGAGGCGCGTAGCGTTACGCCTGTCCCTTTCCGAACCCCGTGAATTTCTCTGATTGAAAGGGAGTTGCCCCATGTTGAGCTCTTTACTGGCCGTATTTATCGGCGGCGGCGTCGGCAGCGTTTTGCGCTGGGCGGTAAGCATGAAAATGAACCCGCTGAACGCCCACATTCCGCTCGGTACGCTGATGGTCAATCTGCTCGGCGGTTTTATCATCGGCCTGGCGATGGCGATTTTCACCCGCATGACGCATCTGGATCCCACCTGGAAATTGCTGATCACCACCGGCTTCTGCGGCGGCCTGACCACCTTCTCCACCTTTTCGCTGGAGGTGGTATACCTGATGCAGGATGGCCGCTTCGGCTGGGCGCTGGCCAACATGCTGCTCAACCTGGCCGGCTCGCTGGCGATGACGCTGCTGGCTTTCATGCTGGTGATGTGGGTCAACGGGCGCTAAGCCCTTAATGTTTCCTTAATCTTGCATGCGCATAATCTCATCCAGTACTCCTGACTGGATGAGAAACCGCTATGTTTAGCCTGCCGAAAACCGCCGCCGAAGCGATTGCCGTTGCGCTGTGCGTGCTGATCGTCGCCGCCTTTATCAAATCCTACCTGTTCGCTTAAGCGCTTTTTCCCGCAGCACGCGTTCATGTTGCGTCTTTCCCGCCGGTTACACTACAATTGAGAATGAACGTTCACACCCAGAAATGTGAACCTGGCTCACGCGTAGCAAAGGATCGGGCAGATGCTCTCCCCCAACGACAGTAAACAGGCCAAGGTGCAGGCCCGCCGCGATCAGATCGTCGAAGCGGCGAAAACCAGCTTCCGCCGCCACGGCTTCCACGCCGCCAGCATGGCGGAGATCGCCCAGGGCTCGCAGCTCAGCGTCGGGCAAATCTATCGCTATTTCGCCAATAAAGACGCGATTATCGAAGAGATCGTCAACCGCATCATCGCCAGCAAGATGCAGCGGCTGGAAAACCTTGGCGATCACATCAACCTGATCGCCGACACGCTGGCGGCGCGCACGCTGTTTCAGCAGCCGGGCGAGAGCGAAACCGATCACATGCTGATGCTGGAAGTGACCGCCGAGGCCACGCGCAACCCGGTGGTAGCCAAAATGCTCAGCGATGCGGAAGCGCGGCTGTTTCGCCACGTGTGCCACAACCTGCAGCGGCTGTATCCCGATTTCAGCGCGGAAGAGATCGCCGCGAGGGTGGAGTTTATCGCCGTCATGAGCGAAGGCACCGGTTACCGTATCCTTACCACGCAAAAAGCCGATGCGTCCCTGCTGCGCGATCTGTATCAGCAGGCCATTTCTCACCTGTTCAGGAAACGCTAATCTCCCATGACCAAACACATAGCCAGACAACGTCTGGTGTACGCCGTCGTGCTTGGCCTGTTGGCCGCGCTGGGGCCGCTGTGCACCGATCTCTATCTACCCGCCCTGCCGGAAATGGCGGGCGAACTGAATACCTCCACCGCCGCCGCACAGCTCAGCCTGACCGCCGGGCTGCTCGGCCTGGGCGTCGGCCAGCTGATTTTCGGCCCTTACAGCGACAAACTGGGCCGCATGCGCCCGCTGTTGCTGTCGCTGATCCTGCTGCTGGGCGCTTCGCTGTGGTGCGCCCTCGCGCCCACCATCGACCAGTTGCTGATCGCCCGTCTGCTGCAGGGCATCGCCGGCGCCGGTGGCGCGGTGATTTCTCGCGCCATCGCCCGCGATCTGTACGCCGGCCATGAGCTGACCCGCTTCTTCGCCCTGCTGATGCTGGTCAACGGCCTGGCGCCGATCGTCGCGCCGGTGCTGGGCGGCGTGATGCTGCAGGTGATGAACTGGCGCGGCATCTTCGGCGTGCTGGCGGCCATCGCCGTGCTGCTGTTCAGCCTGTCGGCGCTGAAGCTGCGCGAATCCCTGCCGGTAGAACGCCGCAGCCAGGGCGGTATCCTGGCGATGCTGATGTCGCTGGGCGGGTTGCTGACCCAGCGCTATTTCATGGGCCTGTGCCTGACGCAAGGCTTCGTGATGGCCGGCATGTTCGCCTATATCGGCGCCTCGCCTTTCGTCTTGCAGCAGATCTACGGCCTCAGCCCGCAGATGTTCAGCCTGTGCTTCGCCATTAACGGCGTCGGGCTGATCATTGCGGCGCAGCTGGCCAGCCGCCTCAGTTCGCGTTGGGGGGAGCGTCGGGTATTGAAGAGCGGGCTAACGCTGGCGGCCGCCGCATCGCTGTTGCTGCTGTTGGCCGCCGCGCTGCATGCGCCGCTGGTCGTATTGCTGGTGCCGCTGTTCTTTTCGGTGGCGGTGATCGGCATCGTCGGCCCGACCGCCTCTTCGCTGGCCATGCAAAGCCAGGGTGACAAAGCGGGCAGCGCCTCGGCCTTGATCGGCGTATGCATGTTCGCCCTCGGCGCCTGCGCCGTGCCGCTCACCGGGCTGGGCGGCACCTCGGGCCTGTCGATGGCGCTGACCATCGTCGGCTGTTACGCCATCGCCATCCTGCTGTTCAGCCTGTTGGCCCGCCGCAGCGAGGCATAACGCGCCCAATAAAAAACCCGCTCAATGAGCGGGTTTTAAGAAATTCAGCTACGCAGCTTAGATAGCAGTAACGTTAGCGGCAGATGGGCCTTTGGCACCGTTCGTGATTTCAAACTCTACACGCTGGCCTTCAGCAAGCGTTTTGAAACCGTTGCTAACGATGGCAGAGAAGTGAACGAAAACGTCCTTGCTACCATCTTCCGGAGTAATGAAACCGAAGCCTTTGGATTCATTAAACCACTTAACGCTACCTTTAATCTTAGACATCAAACTTACCTTTAACGTGAATGAAAGACACAAAACCTGTGTCGATTACAGTACAGCAAGCAGGCAGGATTTTGTCCACCACCGCGATCACAGAAATCCGATAAAGAGTGAAAAAATCCGTGTAGCCCGGTGTAAATGGATTGCACCGGTTGCGATAAGCTCCCGTTCCAGGTCAATCCTCTCCACGCGCCGGCGAACAATGCGCGAACGGCCAAACCCGCCCGCTTACCCCAGCGTTGACGCCCCCATGCAGACGCAATCGCTATGAAATATAACCAGATGGTCTTTTTGCTTCGGCGGCCACTGCACTAGGGTTAGGGTTTATTTCCCACTGTGAGCCAAGCCTATGACCAGCCAGTTGGCAGACAAAATCATCGCCTATCGGCGTGAGCTGCACCAAAACCCGGAGCTTTCCAATCACGAATTCGCCACCACCGCCCGGCTGACCCGCTGGCTGCAAGAGGCGGGCATTCGCCTGCTGCCGTTGGCGCTGAAAACCGGCGTCGTGGCGGAGATTGGCAGCGGCAAGGGGCCGATCATCGCGCTGCGCGGTGACATTGACGCCCTGCCGATCGACGAAATCGCCGACGTGCCCTTCAGCTCGCAAAACCGCGGCGTGATGCACGCCTGCGGCCACGACTTTCACACCTCGGTGATGCTCGGCGCCGCACACCTGCTCAAAGCGCGTGAGGCCGACCTGCCCGGCACGGTGCGCATCTTCTTCCAGCCGGCGGAAGAGACCTTCAACGGTGCCCGACATCTGATCGACGCTGGCGCGCTGGATAACGTTGCGGCGGTATTTGGCCTGCATAACGCGCCGGAGCTGCCCACCAGCACCTTCGCCACCCGCGCCGGGCCGTTCTACGCCAACGTCGATCGCTTCCAGATCCTCATCACCGGCAAAGGCGCGCACGCCGCCAAACCGGAACAGGGCGTCGACACCATCGTCACCGCCAGCCAGATCGTCGGCGCACTGCAGACGCTGCCCAGCCGCAGCTTCAGCTCGCTGGAATCGCTGGTGGTGAGCGTAACGCGCATCGAAGGCGGCAATACCTGGAACGTGCTGCCGCAAACCGTGGAGCTGGAAGGCACGGTGCGCACCCACAGCGACGCGGTGCGCCGCCAGGTACCGGACAAAATTCGCCAGGTGATCGACGGCGTTGCCGCCGCGCTGGGCGCGCAGGCCGAACTCCGCTGGCAGCCGGGGCCGCCGGCTGTAATCAATGATCCGCATTGGGCGGCGTTCAGCAAAACCGTCGCCGCCGAGGCCGGCTACCGGGTCGAAGAGGCGGAACTGCAGATGGGCGGTGAAGATTTCGCGCTGTATCTGCACCATGTGCCGGGCGTATTCGTCAGCATCGGCTCCGCCAGCGAATTCGGCCTGCATCATCCGCGTTTCAATCCCGATGAACGCGCTCTGTTCCCCGCCGCGCAATATTTCACGCTGCTGGCGGAACGCACGCTGCAACAATTAACCACCACGCCGGAAAAAGCCCTCAGCAACGCCTGAATAACGGTAAAGCGTATTTCCCCGACGCAGAGGATGCCGCGTCGGGGATTATTTTTTCGCTCGCCGTGATATTTGCAATTTTCAACATTTGAATATGCTGTTTTGTTGTTTTACATCCCGCCGCCGCTCATCAATAGTGGGCACATCAGACACCGCGCGCCTCTGCGGCGCATGACAGGATAATCACGATGAGCGACAACGCGACTAATCAACGGCAATTGCGGCTGGGCGCCATTCTGCATGGCGCATCGGGAAATATGTCCGCCTGGCGCCACCCGGACGCCACCGCCGACGCCAGCATCAACCTCGAATTTAATATCGCCACGGCGAAAAAAGCCGAACAGGGGAAATTCGATTTCGTCTTCGTCGCCGATGGGCTATATATCAACGAAAAGTCCATTCCGCATTTTCTTAATCGTTTCGAACCGCTCACCCTGCTGGCCGCGTTGTCCGCCGCCACCGATAAAATCGGCCTGGTGGGCACCCTCTCCACCTCCTACAGCGATCCGTTCACCGTCGCCCGCCAGTTCGCCAGCCTCGATCACCTGAGCAACGGCCGCGCCGGCTGGAACGTGGTGACCTCGCCGCTGGAAGGCTCGGCCAAAAATTTCTCGCGCAAAGAACACCCGGAGCACAGCCTGCGTTACCGCATCGCCGGCGAGTTTCTCGACGTTGCCAAAGGGCTGTGGGATTCCTGGGAAGACGACGCCTTCGTGCGTAATAAGGCCAGCGGCGAATTCTTCCGCGCCGGCAAACTGCACACTCTCAATCACCAGGGGGAGTTCTTCTCGGTGCAGGGACCGCTGAACATCGGCCGCACGCCGCAGGGGCGCCCGATCCTGTTCCAGGCCGGCGCCTCCGAAGACGGCAAACGGCTGGCGGCCCAACACGCCGATGCGATCTTCACCCATCACGACACGCTGGAGCAGGCGCAGGATTTCTACCAGGACGTGAAGCGGCAGCTGGTGGAACAGGGGCGCGAACCGGACGATCTGCGCATCTTCCAGGGCGTCAGCGTGATCGTCGGCGACGACGACGCGGACGTCGAGCGCCAGTACCAGGAGACCGCCCGCCTGGTCAGCATCGAGAATGCCCTCAACTACCTCGGCCGCTACTTCGAGCATTACGATTTCGCCCGCCATCCGCTGGACGCCCCCTTCCCCGACATCGGCGATCTGGGGCAAAACAGCTTCCGCAGCACCACCGACGCCATCAAGCGCAGCGCCCGCGAGCGCAACCTCACGCTGCGCCAGGTGGCGCTGGAAGCCGCCTCGCCGCGCCCGGTGTTCAGCGGCACGCCGGAAGCGGTGGCGGATGGCCTGCAACGCTGGTTCGACGGCGAAGCCGCCGACGGTTTCATCATCAGCGGCGGTACGCCCAACGCCTTCGGCCACTTCGTCGATCGGGTAGTGCCCATCCTGCAGCAACGTGGCCTGTTCCGCCAGGCGTACCACGGCGACACGTTGCGTGAACATCTAGGCCTGAAGCGCCCGTTGAACAGATTCACCCAATAATAAGATCGCTTTCAGGGATACCCGCTATGCAGAAAACCGTTACCGCCGCCCTCGTGGCGGCCTTGCCGAGCCTGACCGGCGCCGCACAGGCGGGCACCGGCATCGATTTGCAGACCTATGCCCCCCCTATTCACGCGCCGAAGAACCCGCAGGCGAACGCCATGGTCAACCGCTGGGGCGAGAGCGCCGAACGCCTTGCGCAGTCGGAAATCAACCCGCCCGGCCAGGGCGATTAGGAGCGCGCGATGACGCAAGACACCTTCATTCAGACGCTGCCGACCGACCCGCTGATCGCCCCGGTGATCGAAGGGCTGTTCGGCGAATATCGTCAGCGCTACGGCGACTATTTTGGTGACCAGGAACCGGAAGCGCTGGATCTATACGCGCCACCGCAAGGAGCCTTCATCGTGCTGCTGCGCGCCGGTGCGCCGATCGCCATGGGCGCCTTCAAACGCTATGACGCGCTAACCGCCGAGCTGAAGCGCATCTGGACGCGGGGCGACCTGCGCCGCCAGGGCCTGGCGCAGCGGGTGCTGCAGCAGCTGGAAACGCTGGCGCTGGCGCAGGGATATCGCCGGCTCTATCTAACCACCGGCTTTCGCCAGCCCGAAGCGGTGGGCCTGTATCTGAGCAACGGGTATCAGCCGCAGTTCGATCCCACCGTCGACAGCGAGATATACAGTCGCCCACCCTACGATGGCCGCCTGCCGTTCCGCAAAAGCCTGATTGCAGAGGACGCGTGTTGTTGCGCGTCGGAAAGGAAAATCGCCTAAGGCCCCTTAATCTGTATCAGGAGACATGACATGTCCAAACAAGAAGTCTTGAAAGTGGTGCCCGCCCGCTATCCGCTGCGGCTGATCGGCGCGCTGTTTTCGCTGTTTATTCTGGCCGCCATCGTGCAATCGGTGGCGGGCAACGCGCGCTGGGAATGGGGCGTGTTCGCCGAGTGGTTCTTCGCGCCGGCGGTGCTGGCAGGGCTGGGGCAAACCCTGCTGCTGACGCTGCTCGGCACGCTGTTCAGCATCCTGTTCGGCACCCTGCTGGCGCTGGCGCGGCTGTCGCGCTCTTACCTGCTGGCGTCGCTGGCCTGGGGTTATATCTGGCTGTTTCGCTCGCTGCCGCTGATTCTGGTGCTGATCATCCTGTACAACTTTTCCTATCTGTATGACGCCATCTCGCTGGGCATTCCCTTCACCTCCGTGGTGTTCGCCAGCTACCCGACCATCGACATTCTCGGCCAGTTCGCCGTGGCGGTGCTGGGCCTGACGCTGGTGCAGTCCGCCTACACCGCCGAGATCATCCGCGGCGGCATCCTGGGCGTGGATTACGGCCAGCACGAAGCGGCGGCGGCGCTGGGGTTGCCGGGCTATCGCCGCACCTTCCGCATCATTCTGCCGCAGGCGCTGCGCTCCATTATTCCGACCGGCTTCAACGAGATCATCAGCCTGGCGAAAGGCACCTCGATCGTTTACGTGCTGGCGCTGCCGGAGCTGTTTTACACCATTCAGGTGATCTATAACCGCACCCAGCAGGTGATACCGCTGCTGATGGTCGCCACCGTCTGGTATCTGTTCATCACCACCGCGCTGTCGGTGATCCAATACTACATCGAGCGCTATTTCGCCCGGGGCGCGGTGCGCGAACTGCCGCCGACGCCCTGGCAGCAACTGGCCGGCTGGCTAAAACGTTAGGAGACCCGCATGTCTGAAGCCATTGATTATTACGCCTTGCCCGAACAGCCGGCGCGCAATCTCACCCCGGTGCCGGCACGCGGCCTGATCGAAATCAGCAACGTCAGCAAGTTCTTCGGCAAGCACAAGGCGCTGGACGACGTCAGCCTGACGCTGCAGCCGGGCACCGTCACCGTGATCCTCGGCCCTTCCGGCTCCGGTAAATCGACGCTGCTGCGGGCGATCAACCACCTGGAACGCGTGGACGAAGGCTTTATCCGCATCGACGGCGACTACGTCGGCTACCGCCGCAAAGGCAACCGGCTGTATGAGCTGAAGGAAAAGGCCATCCTTCGGCAACGCATCAACGTCGGCTACGTGTTCCAGAATTTCAACCTGTTCCCGCACCTGACGGTGCTGGAAAACATCATCGAAGCGCCGGTGGTGCACAAGATCCACTCTCGCGAACGGGCGAAAGCGGTGGCCTATGAACTGCTGGATACCGTCGGACTACGCCACAAGGCGGACGCCTACCCGCGCCACCTCTCCGGCGGCCAACAGCAGCGCATCGCCATCGCGCGCGCGCTGGCGCTGAACCCGAAGGTGATCCTGTTCGATGAACCGACCTCCGCGCTCGATCCCGAGCTGGTCGGCGAAGTGCTGGATGTGATAAAGGGGTTGGCGGATCTGGGCGTCACGCTGGTGGTGGTCACGCATGAAATCGGCTTTGCGCGCGAAGCGGCGGATCGGGTGGTGTTTATGGTCGATGGACAGATCGTCGAGCAGGGCGACGCCAGGCAAGTGCTGGCCCAGCCGCAGCATCCGCGCACCGTCAACTTTCTCAACAAAGTGCTGTGATCGTCGGGGCGCCGCGGCGCCCCGTACCCGAGCTGCTTACCGGCCGGCGAAGCGCCGCTTCTCGGCGGCGAAATCCAGCGGGCGGATCCCCTGCTGGTTTTTGTCCTCGTCGGTCAGCAACGCCGGCGGAATAAACCACGTCACCTCGAACAGCAGCCCGTCCGGATCGTGGCCATAAATGCTTTTGTGCACGCCGTGATCCTCTTCCAGCCCGAGAATGCCGCGTTCGGCCAGCTGGTGACGAATGCGCTCCAGCTCTTCCAGGCTGTCCACTTCCCAGGCCAGATGGTACAGCCCGGCCGCTGGCTCATGCTCCGCCGGCGGCTCGTTGTTGGCGCGAAAGACCCCGGCGCGCTGCTGGCCCAGGTTCTTGCTGAACAGCGCCAAATCGTGATCGTTGTCCGAATCGGCGGCCTGGGTAAACACCGCCCGATCGGGGCTGTCGGACGGCTTGAGCTTGAACCCCAACACCTGATGATAAAAGTCGGCGCTCTGCCGCACGTCGCTGACATACAGCACGGCGTGATTGAGACGTTTGATGCCCATCGCTATTCCTTTACGCATTGAATGAAGTCAGCATGAACATAGCATGTGGGGGGAAAGCCGCTAAATGCCGTTATCGCATGACGAAATGCCGCCCGCGCAATCTGTCGCTGCAAGGCATTCCGCGCTATCATAAGCGCTGTATAGAACCCTTTTGTGAGAATAGCGATGAACGGCAAGATAACGACTTTTTTTGAAGACAAAGGCTTCGGCTTTATTACCGACGAGAACGGAGAAAATCGTTATTTTCACGTGATTAAAGTGCAAAACCCGGAGCTGATTAAGAAAAACGCGGCGGTGACCTTCGAACCGACCAACAACACCAAAGGCCCGTCGGCTTATGCGGTTAAAGTGTTGGCGCCCAGCAAATACATCATCATCGCCAATGAAAGAATCAAGATCGCCAGCATCAAGTCGTTCAATACCTTCACCAAGGAAGTGCCGGCCAAAGCCGACGTGGATAAAGAGAACACTGTGCTGTCGGTCGGCCTGCTGATGAACCGCATTCGCCCGCAGTCAGAAGATCAGGCGCAGACCATGCAAACGCTGCGCATGCTGACCATTACCACCTTCCAGAACACCACCCATACCTTCTCCGAGCACGAGATCGATATGGATGAGACCATTAAGGCGCTGAAAAGCCTGTAAGCGCCGGTTGCCCAGCGTCGAGCCCTAGCGGAACAGGATATGCTCGACGCTGTTGCCGCTCACCACGTTGAACGACTCCACCCGATTACGCCCCTGCGATTTGGCGCGATACAGCGCGATATCCGCCATATTCATCAGTTGCTCCAGCGATTTCACCTCATTCATCGCCAGGCTGGCGACGCCGACGCTGATGGTGATTTTCAGCGTCTGTTTGCCTTCCGCCTGCAGTTCCGCCTGCTCCACCAGCCGGCGCAGATGTTCCCCCAGCGCCACGCCCTGCGCCGCCAGCGCGCGCGGCAGCATGATGGCGAACTCTTCTCCGCCCAGGCGGCCGAACAGCTGATCGTGCCGCAGCTCGCGCCGCACGATGTGCGCGAACGACGCCAAAACCTGATCGCCGGCGCTGTGGCCGTGCGTATCGTTGATCTGCTTAAAATGGTCGATGTCGATCAGCAGTAGCGACACCGCCTCTTTCGAGCGGTGCTTGTGTTCCAGCAGCTCGCCCGCTTTGCGCGTCATCGCGCTGCGCGCCAGCACCCCGGTCAGAAAATCGTGGTTGGCGCTGTGCTCCAGACGCCGCATCAGTTTGCGGTTGGCGGCGATAGAGCTGGCGAGGATCAGCGGCCCCATCACCAGCATGGCGATGCCCAAGCGGGCGGACATCAGCGTGTCGAGGAAGGCGTTGTGGTTGTTCGGCGTTTCGTACAGCACCAGGTTGGCGGAAATGCTGCTGATCTCGGTCATGCCGGTCAACAGCGTCAGCAACGTCACGGGGAACAGCGGGTAGCGCACCGCGCACCACAGCAGCGCCGGGATCGGGAAGGCGATAGCGCCCGGCCCGCCGATATAGACGCTGAATATCAGCGACAGCAGCAGCGCCAGCAGCGGCAGGCAGCCCTTCAGGCGCCAACGCACCTGCATGCGCAGCAGCTGCTTCAACCGCGGCGCCGCCATCAGCACCGGCAACAGCAGCAAGGTCGTCGAGAACTGCTCGCTGAACCAGGCCAGCCAGGCGACCACCACCGTGTTGTTGTACAGGCTGTCGTTGCGCAGCACCGACAGCGTCGACGCCACCGCCGCGCCGGCCAGGCTGGCGCTGAACATATAGAGTATCGCCTGGGGTTTGCCCATGCGCCGTTGAGATTGGGGCAGCATCAGCATGATGCCGTAACCGACGGCGATCAGCGACATGTTGCAGGCGTTCAGCCACAGCGCCAGAGACCAGCCTTCGCCGGTGCTGAGATCGGCGGCGACCATGCCCAGATAGGTGGTAAGCCAGCCGAGCGGCGTGGCGTAAACGGGTTTTCGCAGCAGCAGGCCGAGCAGAATCGCATTCACCGGCCAAAATAAGGAAAGCGAGCCAATCGGCCGGCTAAGAATACCCACCAGGGAAAGTAAAAAGGCCAGCATGAAAAGATTGATCAGCTGAACCGTTAGCGGCAGGCCATGCCTGGCGTTTATTCTGGCGTTCATCGCCTCGCCCATATTTTGCTAATAACCAGAATAATAATGTGCATACTCTCTCGCCCGGCCAGTGAGGGATAGTCAATCCGAGTTTCAACCAAAAAAGCCAGACAAATCAATAATAAAAAGCATTAACATTTAATTAACAGACTTTTCTTAGCCTGATGCGCCTGCGGCGAACTCCCCCCGCATAGCGTCAGCAAATAATGCCCACTCTGCTGTCAGCATAGCGCATAGCGTAATAGGCCGCCGAGGGCGTTAATTACATTAATAAGTTTATGGTTATTGGTCGTTGAATGCTGTTTGAATAACTGCGCGATTATTTTCCTGCAACTGGGCCGCCCGTGCAATAACAACCCCAAAAAAGCCCGCATAGCGCGGGCTTGCCTGAACAACAGCAAATCGACAGTTACAACACGGCCATGCCTTGCATGCCCGTGCTGCCGCGCAGTATAGCGGTGCAAGCTTAAGCAGACCTTAGCAACAAAAAACCCGGCCTAGGAACCGGGAATATTTGTACGAAATGCAGTGTTAGCCCAAGCAGGCTAATAACATTTCGCAGCTTACACGCCAATTGTGCAGAGAAAATGAACGCGGCGTCCGCTCAACCGCACCGCCGCCCTCTCTGCACGGAAGGGCTTACGCCAGTTTGGCGGCAAAGCCCGCTACGCGCTGGCCATAGAGCTTGGCGGTCGCCAGATCGCCCGACAGCATCTCATCCACGCCGGCATCCGCCGGGGTCTGCACCAGCAGCCCCACCGAACCGCCCAGGTTATTGACGTCGGTGCGCTGCGCCGATTTGGTGTTGGCCGGCAGCAGCCCCAGGCTGACCCACAGGCCGCCATGTTGTGAAGCCAGCGTCTGCAGCGCGATCAACGTCACCTGCTTGTCGCCGTTCAGGCTGGCACTGTTGGTAAAGCCGCCGAACACTTTGTCCTGCCACTTGCGGCCGAACCAGGCCTTGGAGCTGGCGTCGGCGAATTTCTTGAACTGCCACGACGGCCCGCCCATATAGGTCGGCGAACCAAAGATGATGGCGTCCGCCTCATCCAGCGTCTGCCAGGCTTCGTCGCTGATATCGCCGTTCTGATCGATGGCGATCAGTGCCGCCCCGGCGCCTTCCGCCACGACTTTCGCCAAACGCTCGGTATGGCCGTAGCCGGAATGAAACACCACTACTGTCTTCGCCATAGAAATTCTCCACTCATTGCACAAAGACGCCGACGGCGCCCCTCTCGCGTTCAATCTAATCAAGCGCGCAGCGGCTGAATACCGAATAAAACTGACGGTGTTATTCAAAAAAATCGCGTTACTCTGCCAGGCATGCGCAGATAAAAAAAATCCCGCGCAAGGCGGGATAAACTTAACAGGGATGGGGTAATACACTACAGGGAATGGATAACACACAACATCATCGGGTAGAGCTACAGTACCAATCCCAATGTATAGAACTGTCATCCCCGCGTAAGTTTGCTCGGCCAGATGTAACGCCGAATGGGAAATATGACATTTTTCTCAACGCACCACGAACAGGCGCGACTCAAACCGCCGCTCTTGAAGATGCCGGTATTGCCCCCCCGGCGACGAACGGCCGAAGTTCGAAAAATCGGCGCAATCAGCGCGGCGCCGCACGGCCCTCAGCGGATTTCAACAGTGATATCCGGGTAAGCTTGCTCGCCGTCGCTGAGGTAATGCCCCAACGCCCGGTAAGCCATAACGTATAGCACGGCGGCGGCGCACAGGCACAGCAAGGTCACGAGCAGGAATCTGGATTTGCGCACGATAGGCTCCGTGGAGAAATTTTCGCCTATTGTAGCGCGGCAAAATAAACGAAGGTTCAATTGCCGGTGGGTCAAGCGCCTCGCACTCACTCGGCGAGGCGGCTTCATATCATTTCTTCAGCATGTAGATAAACGAATCGACGGTTTCGCCGCCGGCGGTGGTGACGCTGACCGCCACTCGTTCATAACCCTCACCTTCAAACGCATCGAGAGTCGGCCAGTGGTTGACGAGGTTAGCTGAACGGAACAGAAACCCGTTCACCCGATTGCCACTGTTATCCAGCACGATGCCCGGGTAGCCCATCTCGGCGCCCCAGCCTTCGTTAAGCAGCGAGCCGCCGACGCTGCCTTCTTCCCAGCTGCCGCCGATGGCTTCCATAATGTGCGCGTTGGGCCTGCCCGGCCCCAGGGTGCCGTAAACGAATAAGCTTTGCATTTTTCTCTCTACTACTCACTGAAAGTTAACGCATGAACATAGCATGACGTTCAGCGGCGAGCCAACGGGAGTACGGGTAGCGCAGTCGAGTTTTCAAGGGAACAAGTAGGGGGAAGAAAATCAAGGGAGTAATGGCACGCCCTATAGGATTCGAACCTATGACCTACGGCTTAGAAGGCCGTTGCTCTATCCAACTGAGCTAAGGGCGCATTGAGATGCGGCAACCTGCGGCTGCGGGTTGGGATTATACGGTCAGAGGTTAGCGAGTCAATGCCTTTTCATGACGTTACGGCGGCGGCCGTGCTTTATGGCGTTTTTTCCGCCAGCGCCCGCGCGGCGAGGGTTCCCGTCAACCGGGCGCCGCCATGCTGAGCCAGACCAAAGCCTACGTAAATCGGCGCGCGCTCAGCACCTTGCCGCCCATCGCCCCGCCGCAGGCAAAGGCGGGCGGACTGCACCACCGCCGTAATGTCGCCCCAATCGGCATGCTCAACCACCTGCATGTTGCAGGTCGCCTCCCCTCTTTTCCCCAGAGCGGAGTCAGGGCGTGCGCTGTTTAAAGAAGCCTGGCTCCCCGATGCCCAAACCAGCAACAGCGCGCAGCCTGCCCAGGCACAGCCTTTCATGCGCACAGCCTCCGCCACAGCGCGCTCAGGCGCGCCCGCCACGACGGCACTCCTTCATGCTTGCCGAGCCGATGCAGCGCGGTGAGTTGCGCGCTGTCCGCCGGATGCAGCGAAGAATCGAACACCGTTTCCCCTATGCGTTTAGGCTCCGCCGGTTGCTCGTCAGGCTGATGATGCAACGGGTAAAGCCGGGTTATCGCCCTCATGATCCTGCCCTCTTTCGCCCTGTGAACCGCCCCAGCGTATCCAAGTGCCGGTAAAAATGGCGTAGAGGATCCTGAGGCCGGCATAAAAAAAGCGTAAATCGGCGTCGGCAACGGCCGCGAGGGTGATTCTGCGCCTGACAGCGCGCTCAGCTTCTGCCAGAATAGCGGCATCCCCGCTTTTCTTAATTGATGGATTTCCACACTGATGTCAGCAAAGATTATTGATGGTAAAACGATTGCGCAGCAGGTTAGAAACGAAGTGGCTGAGCAAGTGAAACAACGTCTGGCGGCCGGCAAACGCGCCCCAGGGCTGGCGGTTGTGCTGGTCGGCGAGAACCCGGCTTCGCAAATTTACGTCGCCAGCAAGCGCCGCGCCTGCGATGAAGTCGGCTTCCTTTCCCGCTCCTACGACCTGCCCGCTGCCACCAGTGAAGCCGAGCTGCTGGCGTTGATCGACCAGTTGAACGCCGATCAGGAAATCGACGGCATTCTGGTGCAACTGCCGCTGCCGGCCGGCATCGATAACGTCAAGGTGCTGGAACGCATCCACCCGGACAAAGACGTCGACGGCTTCCACCCGTACAACGTCGGCCGCCTGTGCCAGCGCGCCCCCAAACTGCGCCCGTGCACGCCGCGCGGCATCGTCACCCTGCTGGAGCGTTATAACATCGATACCTACGGCCTGAACGCCGTGGTGGTCGGCGCCTCCAACATCGTCGGCCGCCCGATGAGCATGGAGCTGCTGCTGGCCGGCTGCACCACCACCGTCACCCACCGCTTCACCAAGAATCTGCGTCATCACGTCGAGAACGCCGATCTGCTGGTAGTAGCAGTTGGCAAACCGGGCTTCATTCCGGGCGACTGGATCAAACCGGGCGCCATCGTGGTGGACGTCGGCATCAACCGCTTGGAAAGCGGTAAAGTGGTGGGCGATGTCGATTTCGACGCCGCCAGCGAGCGCGCCGCCTACATCACCCCCGTGCCGGGTGGCGTTGGCCCGATGACCGTTGCTACACTGATCCAAAATACCTTGCAGGCCTGCGAGGAATATCACGACGTTCAACCTAAATAAGTAAGGCAGTATGGAAATTTTCAATCTGGACAATCATCCCCACGTCGAACTGTGCGACCTGCTGAAGTTCCAGGGCTGGTGTGAAAGCGGCGGCGCCGCCAAAGAAGTCATCGCTGAAGGGCTGGTGAAAGTCGACGGCAAGGTCGAAACCCGCAAGCGCTGCAAGATCGTCGCCGATCAGGTGGTGGAGTTCAACGGCGGCAAGGTCATGGTTAAACCCTGACCCGCCGCCATAGGAAAAGGCGCTGAATTCAGCGCCTTTTTTGTTTTTCCCTGCGGCCGGATTACTTACGGCGCCAGGTGGTGCCCTGCGGGCCGTCTTCCAGCACGATGTTCATCTCGTTCAACCGATCGCGGGCGGCATCCGCCAGCGCCCAATCCTTCGCGGCGCGCGCTTCGTTACGCTGTTTGATCAGCGCTTCGATCTCCGCCACTTCGCCGTCGTCAACCTGAGCGCCCCCTTGCAGGAACTGCTCCGGCTCCTGCTGCAGCAGGCCGAGCACCTTCGCCAGCTTGCGCAGTTCCGCCGCCATGCCGTTGGCCGCCGCCATGTCTTCACCCTTGAGGCGGTTAACCTCGCGCGCCAGATCGAACAGCGCCGAGTAGGCTTCCGGGGTGTTGAAGTCGTCGTCCATCGCTTCGCGGAAGCGGGCTTCGAACGCTTCGCCGCCGGCCGGCACGGCGTCGGCGTCGGTGCCGCGCAGCGCGGTATAGAGGCGCTCCAGCGCGGTGCGCGCCTGCTTGAGGTTCTCTTCGCTGTAGTTCAGCTGGCTGCGATAGTGGCCGGACATCAGGAAGTAACGCACCGTCTCCGCATCGTAATGGCCGAGCACGTCGCGGATGGTGAAGAAGTTATCCAGCGATTTGGACATCTTCTCTTTGTCGATCATCACCATGCCGGAGTGCATCCAGTAATTGACGTACGGGCCGTCGTGGGCGCAGCTCGACTGTGCGATCTCGTTCTCGTGGTGCGGGAACATCAGATCGGAACCGCCGCCGTGAATGTCGAAGTGGGTGCCCAGCTGTTTGCAGTTCATGGCGGAGCATTCGATGTGCCAGCCCGGACGGCCCGGCCCCCACGGCGACTGCCAGCTCGGCTCGCCCGGCTTGGACATCTTCCACAGCACGAAGTCCATCGGGTTGCGCTTCACGTCGTCGATCTCCACGCGCGCGCCGGCCTGCAGCTGATCCAGATCCTGACGCGACAGCAGCCCGTATTGCGGATCGCTGTCGATGGAGAACATCACGTCGCCGTTGCTGGCCACGTAGGCGTGATCGCGATCGATAAGGCGCTGGGTGATCTCGATGATCTCGGCGATGTGCTGGGTCGCGCGCGGCTCTTGATCCGGGCGATCGATCAGCAGCGCGTCGAAGTCGGCGTGCATTTCCGCCAGCATGCGTTCGGTCAGCTGGTCGCAGGTCTCATGATTTTCCGCCGCGCGGCGGATGATTTTGTCGTCCACGTCGGTGACGTTGCGCACGTAGTTCAGCGAATAGCCGAGATAGCGCAGGTAACGCGCCACCACGTCGAAAGCGACAAAGGTACGACCGTGCCCGATGTGACACAGGTCATAGATGGTTACCCCGCACACGTACATGCCCACTTTCCCGGCATGAATGGGTTTGAATTCCTCTTTTTGACGACTCAGGGTATTAAAAATCTTTAGCATCGGGAGATTCCGTGGTGTGCGTGATAACAAAAAAGATAACCGGGCTTCAGGTTTCCGCCCGGTAGCGTATTGAAACCTGAAGCCTGATCTATTGCAAGGTTAAGGCCATGCTTTGCTGATTTCACGCGAATAAAATGCGTGAAATTCGGCGGCTGGCGCAATTGTTATAATATAACACAAATGCGATTACCACAGACAGTGCGCGGTTGAGCCGCTGCTGACTCGCTGGGGCGGATATGTTATAAGGGCGGTCTGAATGTTCACTCGCTTTACGTGACGTCTCACTTCACCTTGTTAGGATTAAAACTATGGTTACTTTCCACACCAATCACGGCGATATCGTTATCAAGACCTTTGCTGACAAAGCGCCGGTTACCGTTGAAAACTTCCTGAACTACTGCCGCGCCGGTTTCTACGACAACACCATCTTCCACCGTGTGATCAACGGCTTCATGATCCAGGGTGGCGGTTTCGAGCCGGGCATGAACCAGAAAGCGACCAACGCGACCATCAAGAACGAAGCCAACAACGGTCTGAAAAACACCATCGGCACCCTGGCAATGGCGCGCACCAACGATCCGCACTCCGCCACCGCACAGTTCTTCATCAACGTGGCTGACAACGACTTCCTGAACTTCCGCGGCGAAAACGTGCAGGGCTGGGGCTACTGCGTGTTTGCTGAAGTGGTTGAAGGCATGGACGTGGTCAACAAGATCAAAGGCGTGAAAACCGGCCGCAGCGGCATGCACCAGGACGTACCGGTAGAAGACGTGGTGATCAACAGCGTGACCGTCAGCGAGTAATCGCGGCTGCATGAGTACGCTGTTCATCGCAGATCTGCACTTGTGCGCACAGGAACCGGCAATCACTGCCGGTTTTCTGCGTTTTTTACGGCACGAAGCGGTGCACGCCGACGCGCTGTACATCCTTGGCGACCTGTTTGAAGCCTGGATCGGCGACGACGATCCCGAGCCGCTGCACGCGGAGATCGCCGCGGCGCTGAAAGCGCTGCAACAGGCCGGCGTGCCCTGCTACTTCATCCACGGCAACCGCGATTTTCTGCTCGGCAAACGCTTCGCCCGCGCCAGCGGCATGCAGTTGCTGCCGGAAGAGAAAGTGCTGGAGCTGTACGGCCGCAGGATCCTGATCCTGCACGGCGACACCCTGTGCACCGACGATCACGCCTATCAGCAATTCCGCCGTAAAGTGCACAACCCGCTGATTCAAAAATTGTTCCTGGCGCTGCCGCTGCGCTGGCGATTGAAGATCGCCGCCAAAATGCGCGCCCGCAGCCAGCAATCCAACCAGGACAAGTCGGAAGCCATCATGGACGTCAACCCGCAGGCGGTCGAGCAAAGCATGCTGCGCCACGACGTGCACTGGATGATCCACGGCCATACCCATCGCCCGGCGGTGCACCGGCTGGCGTTGAGCAACGGCGAAGCCCATCGCGCGGTGCTGGGCGCCTGGCACGTCGAAGGATCGATGATCAAAGTCAGCGCCGACGCCGTCGAGCTGATCCAATTCCCATTCTGAATTCCGGACTGGCGCGCGAGTGAAAATTCGCGCTTTCGACGGTGAAAACCGGCGACGCAACCGTTTTCCTCGCCGTGCGCTCATGGTATGCTCTACGCCCTCATTCGGCCCTCAGCCGACGCCAGACAAATCACAGGAGCCTTACACCCATGGGAGCCAACGCCGCTTCAGCCGCCACTACCGGGGCGAAAATCGCAATTGTAATGGGATCGAAAAGTGACTGGGCCACCATGCAGTTCGCCGCCGAAGTCCTGACCCAGCTCGATGTCCCCTTCCATGTCGAAGTCGTTTCCGCCCACCGCACGCCGGACAAGCTGTTCAGCTTCGCCGAGCAGGCTACCGCCAACGGTTTTGACGTGATCATCGCCGGCGCCGGCGGTGCGGCGCACCTGCCGGGCATGCTGGCGGCGAAAACCCTGGTGCCGGTGCTGGGTGTGCCGGTGCAAAGCGCCGCGCTGAGCGGCGTAGACAGCCTGTACTCCATCGTGCAGATGCCGCGCGGCATTCCGGTGGGCACGCTGGCGATCGGCAAAGCCGGCGCCGCCAACGCCGGGCTGTTGGCGATGCAGATCCTGGCGCTGCACGATGCCGCGCTGGCGCAGCGTTTGGCGGACTGGCGTCAGGCGCAAACCGAAGACGTCTTGAACCACCCCGACCCGCGGGAGGATGCATGAAGCCGGTTTGCGTACTGGGCAACGGCCAGCTGGGGCGCATGCTGCGCCAGGCCGGCGAACCGCTGGGCATCGCCGTTTACCCTGTCGGCATCGATGCCGAACCCGAGGCGGTGCCGTATCAGAATAGCGTCATTACCGCCGAGATCGAACGCTGGCCGGAAACCGCGCTGACGCGCGAGCTGGCGACCCACAGCGCCTTCGTCAACCGCGACATTTTCCCGCGCCTGGCGGATCGCCTGACGCAAAAACAGCTGCTCGATCAGCTCGGCCTGGCGACCGCGCCGTGGCAGCTGCTGGCGAGCGCCGCCGAATGGCCGCAGGTATTCGCTTCGCTGGGCGAGCTGGCGATCGTCAAACGCCGGGTCGGCGGTTATGACGGCCGCGGCCAGTGGCGCTTGCGCCCGGGGCAGGAAGCCGAACTGCCGGCCGATGCCTATGGCGAGTGCATCGTCGAGCAAGGCATCAATTTCTCCGGCGAAGTGTCGCTGGTGGGCGCGCGTGGCCACGACGGCCGTTCGGTATTCTACCCGCTGACCCACAACCTGCATGAAGACGGCATCCTGCGCACCAGCGTGGCGCTGCCGCAGCCCAACCCGGCGCTGCAGCAACAGGCCGAGCAGATGCTGGCGGCGATCCTGAACGAGCTGAACTACGTCGGCGTGATGGCGATGGAGTGCTTTATCGTCGGCGATCGGCTGCTGATCAACGAACTGGCGCCGCGCGTGCACAACAGCGGCCACTGGACGCAAAACGGCGCGTCCATCAGCCAGTTCGAGCTGCACCTGCGCGCCATTCTCGGCCTGCCGTTGCCGCAGCCGGTGGTGAGCACGCCGTCGGTGATGGTCAACCTGATCGGCACCGCCGTCAACGAACAGTGGCTGTCGCTGCCGCTGGTGCATCTGCACTGGTATGAGAAAGAGGTGCGCCCGGGCCGCAAGGTCGGCCATCTCAATCTGAACGACCCGAGCGCCGCCGTTCTGCGCCAGGCGCTGCAGGCGCTGGCGCCGCTGCTGCCGGGCGAGTACCAAAGCGGGCTGGCCTGGGCGCAGCAGAAGCTGGCTTAACGGTTTAAGCCGCCGAAAAAGAAGAAGGTTCAGCCCAGGCTGAACCTTTTTTTGCCGCAAAGATCAACGCGAGCCGATGTTACGCAACGGTTTGCCGGCCATCAGATTACGTTCAATATGTTCCAGAGAAATATTTTTGGTTTCCGGGATCAGCGCCAACGTGATGAAAACAAACAGCACGTTAAGCCCTGCATAGACCCAAAAGGTGTGCGCGCTACCCAACGAATTCAGCATGGTCAGGAACGTCGCTCCCACAATCATATTGGCGATCCAGTTAGTGGCGGTGGAGCAGGTGATGCCGAAATCGCGGCCTTTCAATGGCTGGATCTCTGAACACAGCACCCAAATCAGCGGGCCGGCGCTCATGGCAAAGCCGACGATAAACATCAGCAGCATGACGATAGCGAAATATTGCGCCACCGCCGAGTTCATGCCGATATTCATCATGGTTCCCAGCGCCCCCATGCCGACGGCCATCACGATAAACCCAAGGATCAAGGTGGGTTTGCGGCCCCAGCGATCGACCAGCCCAATAGCGATAAAGGTGGCCAGCACGTTGACCAGACCGACGATCACCGTGCCCCACATCTGCTGTTCCGTGCTGGCGAAGCCCGCCAGACCGAAAATCTTCGGCGCGTAATACATGGTGACGTTCATCCCGGTGAACTGCTGCATCACCTGGAGAAGAACGCCAAGGAAAACCGCGCGGCGGAAATTTTTATTGCCTTTGAACAACGCCCAACCGCTTTGCTTCAGTTTGAGGCTTTCACGAATTTCATTCAGCTCATGCTGCGCCTGGGCACTGCTGTCGCGCAGCTTCTCCAACACCTGGCGCGCCTGCTCATGACGATTGCGCGAGGCCAGCCAGCGCGGGCTGTCAGGTAAAAAGAACACGCCAACCAACAACAGCCCGGCCGGGATGGTGATGACGCCCAACATCCAGCGCCAGGCGCCGGTATAGCTGAATGCCGTATCAGACAGGTAAGCCGCCAAAATACCGATGGTGATCATCAATTGATACATCGAGATCATGCTGCCGCGGATTTTCTCCGGCGCGATTTCAGAAAGATAAATCGGCGCGGTATAAGAAGCGATACCCACCGCCAATCCCAGCAGAATGCGTGAAACGATCAGCACCTCCACGTTGGGGGCGAACGCTGAACACAGCGATCCCGCGACGAACAGAATGGCGCCGATCATCAAACTGTATTTGCGCCCCAGCCGGAAGTTCATCCAGCCGCTGCCGATGGCGCCGACGGCGGCGCCAAACATCATCGAGCTGACCACCCACTCCTGCTGAGAGCTGGTGATATGAAAAGTGTCGGTAATAAACGGCAGAGCGCCGGCGATTACGCCGATATCCAAGCCAAACAACAGGCCGGCCAAGGCGGCCAAAAAACAGACGAAAAAAGTCATGCCGACATGGGTCGGGCTTTTCTCCGCCGGTGCAACTTTAACGGTAGCGCTCATACAGCCTCCAGGAGAAAACGGTCATCAGTTGTGCGACATGATAGGAGGCAATGCGTCGCAGATAAGTGAGTACGATCACATTAGTGGAAGCGGTTACATAATTTTAAACCTTAATTCTACGCGTCAACAGACGACAAACTCGTTTGGTTACTGTGTAACTCATTATTTATATGCATAAAAAAGTAAGCGAAGGCCTGAGTTTGGTAAGAGCATTGCCAATACGCATTGTATCGATAGAGTACAAATGTAATCGATTTCACAAAAATCAGCGTGACGTGCGGAAGGGCACAAGGAGAAAAGCCACGGTAACGCGCGGCGGAAAATCGGCAGGCCCGGCCGCGCTTGGCAGCAACGGACCTGCGATAGCAAGATCAGCCATCATAACTGCGGAACAGCGCCCGGCCGCGCAGCAGGCGCACGCCCAGCCAGCCGCCGCACAGCGACAGCAGCAGCGCGCTGGCCAGCGGCAACGCCCACCACAGCACCGGCGTCGGCGTCCACGGGAAGTCGAACACCCGGCTCTGCAGCAGCCACAGCGCCGCCTCGGCGCCCACCGCCGCCGCGATGCCCGCCACCAGCCCCAGCAGGGCGAACTCGCACCACAGCGTGCGGCGCAGCAGCCGTTTGCCGGCGCCCAGCGTGCGATACACCACCAGCTCCTGGCGGCGCTGACGCATGCCAACCTGCACCTGCGCCAGCAGCAGCAGGCCGCCGCACAGCACCACCAGCACCACCATCACCTCCAGCGCGCGGCTGACCTGCTGCAGCACGCCGCCGACCTGTTTCAGGATCGCGCCGATGTCCATCAGGCTGAGCGTCGGGAACTGGCGGTTGAGCTGGGTCAGCATCTGACCGTCGCCGTCGTAGCGGAAGCTGGTAAGCCAGGTCTGCGGCTGGCCGTCCAGCGCGCCCGGCGGGAAGATAAAGTAAAAGTTCGGCTTCAGGCTTTCCCAATCCACCTGGCGCAGGCTGGTGACCTTGGCGCTGAACGCCTGGGTATCGCCGCTGAAGGTCAGCGTGTCGCCCAACTTGATCTTCAGCCGCCCGGCAATGCCTTCATCCATCGAAACCTCGCCGGCTTTCGGCGGCCAATTGCCCGCCACCAGCGGATTGTGATCCGGCAGATCGGCCAACCAGGTCAGGTTCAGCTCGCGGTTCACCGCCTCGCCGCCCGGATCGTCTTCATGCACCCGCTCTGTCGCTACCTGCTGGTTTATCTCGGTCAGGCGCACCCGGACGATCGGATAATAGGTTTCCGGCTTGATCTGGTGCTGCTGCAGGAAGGTTTTCACCTGCGGCACCTGCGCCTCGGTCATGTTGAGCAGGAAATAGTTCGGGCTGTCCGGCGGCAGCTGTTGCTGCCAGCGGTCGAGCAAATCGCCGCGCAGCACCAGCAACAGCGCCAGCAGCATAAACGACAGCGAGAACGCCGCCAGCTGGCTGATGGTCACCCACGGTTGATGCAGCAGGCGGTTGACCGCCAGCCGCAGCGCCAGGCTCTTGAGCGTGATGCGGCGCAGCAGCTGCAGGCTGCCCCAGCCGATGCCGCCCAGCAGCAGCGCCAGCACCGCCATGCCCGCCAAGATCGCCCACAGCAGCGTGCTGGCCCCCATCAGCGTCACCAGCAGCGCCACCACGATCGCCGCCGTCACCGGCAGGAAGTAGCGCAGCGGCCAGACGTTGGCCACTACGTCGCGGCGCAGCACCCGCAGCGGTTGGGTGGCCAGCAGCTGACGGTACGGCCGCAGCCCGACCAGCAGCGAAATCAGCACCAGCGCGCCGAGCGCCCACAGCCACGGCCAGGCGCCGGCGGCGGGTAACGCGGCCGGCAATACCGGCTTCAGCAGGCGAATCAACAGCGCTTCGAACGCCAGCCCGATCGCCCCGCCGCACACCGCCGCCAGCGCCATCACCGCCAGCCACTGGCCGACGATCAGTTTACGCAGCGCGCCGCGCCCGGCGCCGAGGGTTTTCAGCACCGCGATCAGATCGTAGCGGCTGCGGCAATAGTGGCTCATCGCCACCGCCACGGCGGCGATCGACAACAGCAGCGTCAGCAGGGCCGACAACAGCAGGAACTGTTGGGATCGCTGCAGCGACTTGCCGAGCGCGCTGCCGGACTCCTGCAGCCCGAACCAGCGCTGATCCGGCGTCAACTGCGGCGTCAGCCGCTCCTCGTAACGCTGAATATCCGGCTCGGCGCCGGCGAACATGTAGCGGTAGGTCAGGCGACTGCCCGGCTGCACCGCGCCGGTCTTATCGACGTCCGCCAGGTTGATCATGATGCGCGGCGCGGTCTGGAACGGGTTGAAGCCGGCGTCCGGCTCCTGGATGATTTCACCGGCGATGCGCAGCGTGGTGTCGCCCACCTCGAGCGAATCCCCCACTTTCACGTTCAGCAGCGCCAGCAGACGCGGCGCCACCAGCACGCTGCCCGGTTCGGGCTTGATGTTGGCCGGGCGCGTTTCCAGCTTGCCATACAGCGGATAGGCCAAATCGGTGGCTTTCACGTCCGCCAGCTGCGGCCGGTCACCGGCATAGGTCATGGTGGTGAACGACAGCTGGCGGCTCAGCGTCAGACCCTGCTGTTGCGCGTCCAGCAGCCAGCCTTCCGGCACCGGATGCGCGCTGCGCAGCACCCGATCGCCGGCGATAAAATCGCGGCTCTGCTGGCTGAGCCCTTTGTCCATGCGATCGCTGATGCTGCCCAGCGCCAGCACGCAGGCCACGGAGAGCGTCAACGCCAGCCAAACGATCAGCAGCGACGGCGAGCGCCATTCGCGCCAGAACCAGCGCCAGATCATGCTTCCTCCCACAGCTTGCCTTCGCGCAGCCGCAGCCGCCGCTGGCAGCGCGCCGCCAGGGTTTCGTCATGGGTCACCAGGATCAGGGTGGTGTCAAAATCGCGGTTGAGAGAGAACAACAGGTCGGCGATGCGATCGCCGGTCTGGCGATCGAGGTTGCCGGTCGGTTCATCGGCGAACAGCACCCGTGGCCGGCCGCTGAAGGCGCGCGCCAGCGCCACACGCTGCTGCTCGCCGCCGGACAGCTGCGCCGGCAGGTGATCGAGCCGTTTGCCCAATCCCAGCTGTTCCAGCAGCTGCACCGCCTGCTCGCGGCTCTGCCTGTCGCTCTCGCCGCGCAGCAGCGCCGGCAGCTGCACGTTTTCCAGCGCGTTCAGCGTCGGCACCAGCATGAACGACTGAAACACGAAGCCGACGTTCCTGGCGCGCAGCGCGGCGCGGCCTTCTTCGTCCAGCGCGGTCAGCGACTCGCCCAGCAGGCGCACCTCGCCCTCGCTGCCGTCATCCAGCCCGGCCAAAATGCCCAGCAGGGTCGATTTCCCCGATCCGGATTCGCCGATCAGGGCGATCGTCTGCGCGGGTTTGACAAGCAGCTCGACTCCGGTAAGGATGGTGAGCTGATGCTCACCCTGACCAACGTGTTTACTAAGATGATGAACTTCAAGAACGTTTTCCGCTGGCATCTTCCCTTCCTTTTGCTGTTGGGATTATTCAGTTTACGCGCTGTCGCCGCCGATACCTTGTTGATTTTGGGCGACAGTTTAAGCGCCGGCTACCGCCTGCCGATCGAGCGGGCCTGGCCGACGCTGTTGGCCGAACAGTGGCAGAAAAAACCGGGCGCGCCGCAGCTGGTCAACGCCAGCATCAGCGGTGACACCGCCGCACAGGGGCTGGCGCGTCTGCCCGCGCTGCTGAAACAGCATCAGCCACGCTGGGTGCTGATCGAGCTGGGCGCCAACGACGGCCTGCGCGGTTTCCCGGCGCAGGACATGCAGCGCGATCTCGGCCAGATCATCACGCGGGTGCAGCAGGCCGGCGCACAGCCGCTGCTGATGCAAATTCGCATCCCGCCGAACTACGGCCGCCGCTATACCGAAGCGTTCAGCGCCGTCTACCCGGCGCTGGCCAGGCAGTTCAACATTCCGCTGCTGCCGTTCTATATGGAACAGGTGGTGGTGAAGCCGGAATGGATGCAGGATGACGGATTGCACCCCAATGGGGACGCCCAGCCGTTTATCGCCACCTGGATGGCGGAGCGCCTGGAACCGCTAGTAAAACATGAGTCTAACTAAATTAGGGTCGTACACTAGGTAAAGTTATGCAAAAAGCAGTATTGATAACCGGCTGCTCCAGCGGAATTGGATTGATTGCGGCGCAGGATCTGCGCAACCGCGGCTACCGGGTGCTGGCCGCCTGCCGCAAGCCGCAGGACGTGGAAAACATGCGCCAGCTCGGGCTGGAAGGCATCGAGCTGGATCTGGACGACAGCGCCAGCGTCGAGCGCGCCGCCGCCGAGGTGATCGCGCTGACCGGCGGCCGCCTGTACGGCCTGTTCAACAACGGCGGCTTCGGCGTTTACGGCCCGCTCAGCGGCATCTCGCGCAGCCAGCTGGAGCGGCAGTTCGCCACCAACCTGTTCGGCACCCACCAGTTGACCCAGCTGCTGCTGCCGGCGATGTTGCCGCACGGCGAAGGGCGCATTATCCAGACCAGCTCGGTGATGGGCCTGGTCTCCAGCGCCGGGCGCGGCGCCTACGCCGCCAGCAAATTCGCGCTGGAAGCCTGGTCAGACGCGCTGCGCATGGAGCTGCACGGCAGCGGCATTCAGGTCAGCCTGATCGAACCGGGGCCGATTTCCACCCACTTTAGCCAGAACGTCAATCAGACGCAGAGCGACAAGCCGGTGCATAACCCCGGCATCGCCAAGCGCCTGACGCTGCCGCCGGAGGCCATTCTGCCCAAGCTGCGCCACGCGCTGGAAAGCCCGCGCGCCAAACTGCGCTACCCGGTGACCCTGCTGGCGCACGCGATGAGCGTGCTGCGCCGCATTCTGCCGGGCCGCTGTCTGGATTGGCTGCTGCGCAGCAACGCTTAATTCGCCCGCCGGGGTTGAAGAATGGCGGCGCGCCCCCATCTACACCCCATGGCTCCGCACGATCAGAGAGAAAAAAGATGCTAGCTCAAGCTGTTGTTGATATTAACGAAACTAACCTGCACCAGACGCTGGAACAGTCGATGTCCATTCCGGTGCTGTTCTACTTCTGGTCCGAGCGCAGCCAACACTGCCTGCAGCTCACGCCGGTGCTCGACAAACTGGTGGCGGAATACGCCGGCCAGTTCATTCTGGCCAAGGTGGACTGCGACGCCGAACAGATGATCGCCTCCCAGTTCGGGCTGCGTTCCATTCCGACCGTCTACCTGTTCAAAGACGGTCAGCCAGTCGACGGCTTTCAGGGCCCGCAGCCGGAAGAAGCGATCCGCGACTTGCTGCAGCGTTTCCTGCCGAAGGAAGAAGATCTGAAACTGGCGCAGGCGCAGGAACTACTGGCCGCCGGCAACGCTGCCGAAGCGCTGCCGCTGCTGAAAGACGCCTGGCAGAGCAGCCAACAGCGCAGCGACATCGGCCTGACCCTGGCCGAAACTCAGATCGCGCTCAGCCGCAGCGAAGACGCCGAAGCGGTGCTGGCGACCATTCCTCTGCAGGATCGCGATACCCGCTATCAGGGCCTGGTGGCGCAGATTGAACTGTTGAAGCAGGCGGCGGACACGCCGGAAATCCAACAGCTGCAACAGCAGGTGCAGCAGCAGCCGGACAACGTCGAGCTGGCGGTGCAGCTGGCGCTGCAGCTGCATCAGGTCGGGCGTAACGAAGAAGCGCTGGAACTGTTGATGGGGCATCTGAAGAAAGATCTGGCCGCCGCCAACGGCAACGCGCGCAAGACCCTGATGGACATTCTGGCCGCGCTCGGCACCGGCGACGCGCTGGCCGCTAAGTATCGCCGCCAGCTGTACTCCCTGCTGTACTGATATACCCTTCGTCTTTCCAGCCGCATCGTTGTTGGCTGCACGTTCGAACCCCAGTCACTTGTTATCTAAGCTCCTGGGGTTTCTCACGTTTGCCGCCTAGACGCAACTGGAAATCCATTGGGTATATGTGTTGTCCCAAAGTAAATATTGAAGGGTATCCCCTAAATAGTTCGAGTTGCATCAAGGCGGCAAGTTTGTAAGTCCCCGGGAACTTACTCAAGTAAGCGACCGGGGCGCGCAAACGCAGCCAACACAGATGCAGCTTGAAATATGACGGGGATATCAGCGATAGACCCGCACCCCGCCTTCCACGCCCGCCGGGCTGAACAACACCTGCCACAGCTGAATGTTGCGCGAACGGAACGCGCCGGCGCAGGCGTTCAGGTAATAAGTGAACATGCGTTCGAAGCGCTCGGAATAGCCGCCGGCCAACTCTGGCCACGCCCGTTTGAAGTTCTCCAGCCAGGCCATCAGCGTGCGATCGTAATCGGCGCCAAAGTTGTGCCAATCCTCCATCACGAAACGCCCTTCGCTGGCCTCGGCGATATGCCGCACCGAAGGCAGGCAGCCGTTGGGGAAGATGTATTTGTCTATCCAGGCATCGACGTTGAGATCGGTCTGATTGGAACCGATGGTGTGCAGCAGGAACAGGCCGTCGGGCTTCAGGTTGCGCGCCGCGACGCTGAAATAGGTCTCGTAGTTTTTCGGCCCGACGTGCTCGAACATGCCGACCGACACGATGCGATCGAACTGGCGATCCAGATCGCGGTAATCCTGCAGCAAGATCTCGACGTCCAGCCCGGCGCAGCGTGCCTGCGCCAGCTTCTGCTGCTCGGCCGAAATGGTCACGCCGTGCACCGAGACGCCGTAGTTTTGCGCCGCAAACTGCGCCAGCCCGCCCCAGCCGCAGCCGATATCCAGCAGCGTCATGCCCGGTTTCAGCTGCAGTTTCTCGCAGATCATCCGCAGCTTGGCCTGCTGCGCCTGCTCGAGCGTCTGCGCCTCTTTCCAGTAACCGCAGGAGTATTGCATGTAGGGATCGAGCATCGCCCGGAACAGGTCGTTGCCGATGTCGTAGTGCTCTTTGCCCACCTGCCAGGCGCGCTTGCGCGATTGGCGGTTGAACAGCCGGGCATAGGCGATGCGCGCGATGTCGCTCAGGCTTTTCGGCAGCCGCTCATCGACGCCGGCCTGCAGAATGCGGGTGAACAGCATGTCCAGCCGTTCGCACTCCCACCAGCCGTCCATATAGCCTTCGCCGAAACCGAGCGAGCCTTCCTGCAAAATGCGTTTGAACAGCGCCGGGTTGTGCACCCGGATATCCCAGGCGCGCGGGCCGTTGATGGCGACGCCGGCTTCCGCCAACATCTCCTCCACAATGCGATACCAGCGATCCTTCTTCTGGGCGAGTTCATCAACACTGAGCGAATCCATAACAATCCTTGGCCGAAATGTCATTTCAAAAAGCATAGTCGCAAATAAAAATGACAAATTTTTGACGGTAAACACCGGGGTGTTTTTACTCTAGCCAAGGCGAGCAACATCATGAAATGAATAAAAATTATTGAAATCATGCCATTTAGGCATACTTATCCGCGCCAGCGCGGGCGCGGATAAACCGACGGCGGCTAAGGCAAAATAGAGGTGCCGGCCTGGCCCGCCAGCACCGCGTCGATATCCTGCAGGCCACCGATATGGGCCGTCCGCCCGGTGCGATCGACGAAGCGGCTGACCGCCATGATCTTCGGCCCCATGGCGCCGTCCGCCACCGCCATCGGCGCCAGCTCTTGCGTGGTGGCGCGCCGAATGGCGCGCTGGCGCGGCGTGCCCCACTCCTGGTACACCGCGTCGGCGTCGGTGAGGATCACCAGATGATCGGCCCCCACCTGCTCCGCCAACAGCGCCGCCGCCAGATCTTTGTCGATCACCGCTTCGCTGCCCGTCAGCCCATGCTCGTCGGCGATCATCGGGATGCCGCCGCCGCCGTTGCAGATCACGATGTGCCGCTGCGCCAGCAGCAGCGTGATCGCCTCGATGTCGAGGATCTTTTGCGGCGCCGGCGAAGGCACCACCCGGCGGATGTAGTTGCCGTCCGCCTTCAGCGTCCAGCCGTATTTGGCCTCCAGCGCCTGCCGCTGTTCCGGCGCATACACCGGCCCGATGAACTTGCTCGGCGCCAGATAATCCGCATCCTGCGCATCCACCAGCACCCGCGTCAGCAGCGTGGACACCGGCTGCTGCGGATGGCTGGCGCTCAACTGCTGCGCCAGCATATAGCCGATCATGCCCTGGCTTTCGGCCACCAGAATATCCAGCGGATAGGGCGGCACATCGCGGTACGCCAGGTTCTGCAACGCCAGCAGCCCCACCTGCGGCCCGTTGCCGTGCACGATGGCGATGCGGTATTTCTGCGCCAGCTTGCCGATGGCGTCGGCGATAAGGGCGATGCTCTTATACTGATTTTCCGCAGAGAGCACGGCTCCGCGCTGCAACAGGGCGTTGCCGCCCAACGCAATGACCAAGGTTTTCATGGTTTGCACCCGTAGTTGAAATCATACCGTCCCGGCCGGATCCGCGATCCGGCCCTCGTGTTCACACCGCGCGCCGCACAGTGCGTTAATCGTCGTCATCCCCAGCCACACGCCCAGCAGCGTGTCCGCTCCCGAAAAGTGCCCCAGGCTCAGCACCGCTTCCACCGCCGCCGATACCTCTTCAGGCGCCCGCAGTCCCTGCGCCAACGCATGCAGCGGCGTGGCGAACACGCCCTGTTCGGCGTAACGCAGGTAGTGCGCACTCACCAGCGTGGTCAGCGCGTCCAGCGGTGGCGTCTGGGCGAAAAACGGCGCCAGCCCGGCGACCTGAATGCGGCTGTCGAGGTGCGCGCTCAGCAGCAGGCCGAGCAAGGTGTCGTCGTTGCTCGGCGTCAGCCCCGGCCCCTTGCCCAGCGCCTGGCGCCAGTCGACCGTGTCGCCCCGCAGCCAACGGGAAAAATCCCGCGCCAGCGCGGCCGGCTCCGGCGTTAACGGCCGCTTCACAAATCGGCCCAGCTCGCCGTGTAACCCGCACTGCGCCGTGCAGCGCTGCAATACCGCCGTCAGCGGCCGATCGGCAATGGCCGCGCGCGATGTCAGCGCCAGATCCCGCGCCGCCGCGGCGGGCCGCACCAGGAGCGCATCCAACGTGATGCCTGCGGCGGAGAAGGCGCAGCGCCCTACGGACGGCACCGCACGCCGCACGCGATCGAAATCCCGCGCGCCGAGCTGCCACCCCATCGGGCTCAGGCCGCTGCCGGCGCGGTGCAGCGTCAGCAGCCGCGCGCGTTCCGTCAGGAAATTGATCGCGTTGTTGAAGCTGCCGACGCAGCGCAGCGCGCCGTAGTCTTGCGTCGCATGGCGGCTGCTGGCCAACGCGATAATGTCCATACGCCCCTCCGTTCGCTTACGCCGTGATGCCGAGCTTATCGGCCAGCGCTTCGATCGCTTTCTCGAAGCAGCCGAGCGGCGCGCGCACCGTGCCGGCGCCAATTTGCCCGACCCCGGCTTCGCGGTGGGCGATGCCGGTGTTGATCAGCGGCGTGATGCCGGTTTCCACCACCCGCCGCGCATCCAGCCCCAGGCAGGCGCCCTGGAAGTCCCAGGTCGGGATCTGCAGCATCATGTTGCGCTCGAGGTAGATCTCCGCCATTTCCTCGGAGATGTCGGTGGCGGCGCTCATGCCGCCGGAAGCTCCGACGAAGCGCGTCACGCCCGGTGCCGCGACCATCGCCGCGCCGCCAATGCCGAAGGTTTCGGTGATCGCGCTGTCGCCGATGTCCGGGTTGGCGTCCGCCTGGCTGAAGCCGGAGAAGAACAGCCCTTCCGGCGTATTGACGGGGGCGGTGAACCAACGATCGCCCATCCCGCTGATCTTGATACCGAAGTTCTTGCCGTTGCGGGTCATTACCGTGACGATGGTGCCCTGCTCAATCTCGGCCCCGGCGTCCATCGCCGCCTTGCAGTAGGCCATCGCCAGATTGAGGAAGAACTGATCGGTGATGCTGAGGAACTGCATCACCTGCGCCAGCTCCGCCTTATCGCGCGGCAGCAGGCTAATCTCCGGCGCCAGCCTGCGCATCAGCAGCGCCGAGGCCGCGATATTGCGCTGGTGGAATTCGTCCCCCATGCTGATCGCCTGCGCCATCAGCGCGGTCAGATCGATCCCCTCCTCCAGCGTCGCCAGTACCGCTTTCAACACCGGGGCCAGCGAGTCACGCATCCAGCGCAGGCGATGCTGCACGTCCTCGCCGTAGGCGCCGAAGCGCATCACCTTGCCGATGCCTTCGTTCATGTTGCAGTAGGCGTAGTTGCCGTGAACGGTGTTCCTGACCACTACCATCGGCATGTGGGCCGAGGTGATGCCGCCCATCGGCCCCACCGCGCTCACGCTGTGGCACGGGATGAACTCGATCTCCCCCTGCTCCAGCAGCGCCAGCGCCTGCTGCTCATCCTGCGCCCAGCCTTCGAACAGGCAGGCGCCGATGCAGGCGCCGCGCACCGGGCCGCTCATCTCTTGCCAGGTGACCGGCGGGCCGGCGTGCAGCAGCTTGCGTCCTTCGGCCAGCTGCGGGATCAAACGGTGCGCCAGATCCACATCCTGCCAGTGCGGGCGCGCCTCGCGGATACGGGCGATAACGGCGGCGTTTGCTTGCTCAATCGTTGCGTACATAGCGGTTCCTTACTTTAATTTTTTCAAGATGTTGGCTAATCGTTGATCGCCACCGGCCACCGGCGCCCACTGGTAATGCACCACCGGAATGTCGCTGGTTTGCAGGTCATCGGCGAAGCTGCGCAGCCCGGCGTTGATCACCGCGACGCCGTCCAGCAAGGCCGGCCGTTCGCGTTCAGGTGCGGGTAAGACGGGGGTAATCAGCTGGTGCGCCAGCGCGACCGCCGCCGGCAGCGACGGCATCACCGCGATGCCGGCTTCCTGCAGAGTGGCGATTTGCCGCGAGCGCTGCTGTGGATCCTGTTCGGTGCCGGTGACGGTGGCGATCGCCGCCAGCGGGTGGGCCGCGCCGCGCACCGCACGCACGTTGGCCACCTCGGCCGCCAGCGACGCCGCCGGATCGTCCTGAGCGCCGAAGCCGATCACCACATCCAGCAGCAACACGCCGGTCTGCGGCTGCTGCGCCAGGCGGGCGATTTCTTGATTGCGGGCGGTCGGGTCAATCATCGGGTGCGGTCGCCCCTGGGTATAAAAGTCATCGCCCATGTCGATAATGCGATGGCCGTCGGCCACCAGCATGGCGCCGCGCGGGTGCTCGCTATCCACCGGCAGGGACAGTTTTTCCGCCAGCAACATCGCGCATTCGGCCGCCAGCGTGCCGCCGGCATACAGCCCGGCGATTTTGCCGCCGGGCACCGCGGGCTGTTGCGCCGCCTGTTGCTGCACGTAGCCCAGCATCGCCGCCAGCCGCGCCGCTTCATCCAGCGTGGCGGCGAACGTGATGTTGCCCTCCTGACGCACGGCGGACTGCGCGCCGAGGAACAGCGCCACTACCGGCTTACCGAGCGCTTTCATCTCGTCGATCACCCGCTGGCGCACCTCGGGCGCCGGCGGTTTGGACACGAACGCCAGCACCAGACTCTGCGGATCCGCCGCCAGCATGCGCAGCGCGCTGATGGCGCTGATGCCGCCGATCTCCGCCGTCAAATCCCGCCCGCCGAGGCCAATGGCGTGCGAGATGCCCTGGCCTGCCAGGATAATTTGCGAAATAAGCTCCTGAATGCCGGTGCCGGAGGCGCCCACTACGCCGATAGATCCGGCGGGCGCCACGTTGGCGAACGCCAGCGGCGCGCCGGCGATGCAGGCGGTGCCGCAGTCCGGCCCCATCACGATCAGCCCGCGTTCGCGCGCCTTGGTTTTCAGCGCCACTTCCTGCGCCGGGCTGACGTTGTCGGAGAACATCATCACGTTGCAGCCGTCTTCCAGCGCGCTATCCGCCAGCTCCGCCGCATATTCGCCGGCGATCGAGATCAGCGCCAGATTGGCGGCGGGCAGCTTCTGCCTGGCGGTGCGCCAGCTGCGCGCCCGCAGCAGTTTTTTGCCGCCCTGGCTGCCCTGCGCAATCGCCTTGAGCGTCGTCTCCAGCGCCGCGCCGATCTCCTCGGCGATCGTCTCGTCGGCGGACTCCGCCTTGATCGCCACGCAAATATCGTTCGGCGTCGCTTCGCTAAACTGCGGGTGCCAGAAACCAGTCACCTCCAATAAGGATTTATTGGCCGGTGTCCCCATCATGACGGATATTTCCTCGACCTTGGGAGATTCACTGAGTTTGCGGGAGATCAACATCAGGCTGACGGAATCCTGAAAGCTCCCCTTTTTAATAAAAGCATGGATCATGGTGATATCCTTAAGACAGCATTTAATAATATCGGCAATATTTCCCGCACCGGCGGTACGGCGACGCATTGAATTCAGCGAAAAGGTTAATTATCAAGCTACAAATTAAAACCGCGCCCCGAGGTGAGTACGGTCACACTTTATCCATTGTTAGAAAAAATAACTTAATCGCCTGAATATTAGTTAATCCAGAAGGGAAAAAACATTTATAAAAAAACTTCTAACAATGGCGATTTAATTCAACGAATTTTTAATCCAATCGGATAAAACGCATCTGGATCACATTATTCCCCCCCGGTATTTATACATTACAACGCAGAGGCGAATTAAATAAACCGTAGTGATAAAAGGACTGTATATGAAGGTCTCTAAACAACAATTACATCAGCTTATCCAGCAAAAAATTCACGCCGCCGGCCTGAGCCAGGAACACGCCGGCATCGTCGCCGACGTGCTGGTTCATGCCGATGCGCGCGGCATTCATTCTCACGGTGCGGTCAGGGTCGAATACTATTCCGAACGCATCAGCAAAGGCGGCACCAATAATCACCCGCATTTCACCTTTGAGAAAACCGGCCCCTGCAGCGCCATTTTCGACGGCGACAACGGCGCCGGGCACGTGGCGGCCAAGCTGAGCATGGATCGCGCCATTGAAATGGCGAAAGAGAACGGCGTGGCGGTAGTGGGCGTGCGCCGCATCGGCCACAGTGGAGCGCTGTCCTACTTCGTGCAGCAGGCGGCGCGCGCCGGCATGGTCGGCATTTCGCTGTGCCAGTCCGATCCGATGGTGGTGCCGTACGGCGGCGCCGAGGTCTACTACGGCACCAACCCCATCGCCTTCTCCGCGCCGGGCGAAGGCGACGAGCTGATCACCTTCGATATGGCCACCACCGTGCAGGCCTGGGGCAAAGTGCTGGACGCCCGCTCGCGCAACGCCGCCATCCCCGACACCTGGGCGGTGGACGCCGAGGGCAAGCACACCACCGATCCGTTCGCCGTCAGCGGGCTGCTGCCGATCGCCGGGCCGAAAGGCTACGGCCTGATGATGATGGTCGACGTGCTGTCGGGCATTTTGCTCGGCCTGCCGTTCGGCAAACACGTCAGCTCGATGTATCACGATCTCAGCGCCGGCCGGGAATTGGGGCAATTGCATATCGTCCTGAATCCGGGTTATTTCACCAACGAATCGGCGTTCCGTAAAAATATCAGCCAGGTCATGAAAGAGTTGAATGCCGTTAAGCCGGCGCCGGGCGTCAGCAAAGTGCTTTATCCAGGGCAGAACAGCCATGCGCGTGAAATGGAAAGCGAGAAAAACGGCATCGAAATCGTCGATGATATTTATCAATACTTAATTTCAAATGCTATTTACCAGCGTTCTTACGACCATAAAGATCCCTTCGCCAGTTAACGCTCTCTTATTATCGTGGGCTTTTTACGCCGCGGCTCGCGGTTGATATTTCAGAGCCGGGGAGAAAAAAGAAAACCTTCATCAGCGCGCTCAGCGCAATAGGTCGGCCGGCGGCGAATAGCCTCCGCCCTGGCCGCATCGCCGCTGAGACACAACATGCGGGCAGGTAAACATGAAAGACTTCCAACAAGAAATCCGTGATATTTCCGGCTGGTTATCGAAAATCGGCGCCGACCCCAGCGGCGGCATGACGCGTCTGCTTTATACCCCGGAATGGATCGAAGCGCAGCACGCGCTGAAAACCACCTTCGAGGCCGCCGGGCTGAGCACCCATTTTGATGCGGTCGGCAACCTGTTCGGCCGACTGGAGGGCAGCAAATACCCCGACCAGGTGATTCTCTCCGGTTCGCACATCGACACGGTGGTCAACGGCGGCAACCTCGACGGCCAGTTCGGTATCGAAGCCGCCTTCATGGCGATCAAACACCTCAAGGACACCTACGGCCCGCCGCTGCGCAGCCTGGAAGTCATCGCGCTGGCGGAAGAAGAAGGCAGCCGCTTCCCTTATGTGTTCTGGGGCAGCAAGAACATCGTCGGCCTGGCCCGGCGGGAAGACGTGCAGCACATTACGGACGCCAAGGGGGTCGGCTTCGTCAATGCCATGCGCGACGCCGGTTTCGATTTCCCCCCGCCGCATCAGCCGCTGCGCAGCGACATCGCGGCCTTCGTCGAGATCCATATCGAACAGGGCAAGGTGCTGGAAACCGAAGGCAAAACCATCGGCGTGGTGACCAGCATCGTTGGCCAACGGCGTTATGACGTGCGGCTGCAGGGCGAAGCCAACCACGCCGGCACCACCCCGATGAGCTACCGCCGGGATACCGTGCACGCCTTCAGCCGCATCTGCTGCGAATCGATCGCCAAGGCGCGCGCCGAGGGCGATCCGCTGGTGCTGACCTTCGGCAAGGTGGAGCCGAAGCCGAACACCGTCAACGTGGTGCCGGGCTTCACCCACTTCACCCTCGACTGCCGCCACACCGATCAGGCCGCGCTGCTGCGCTTCACGCAGGAGATCGAGCAGGATATCCTGCGCATCTGCGCCGAGATGGGCATCGAGGCCGAGATCGATCTGTGGATGGACGAAGCGCCGATCCCGATGAACGAACAGCTGGTGGCCTGCGTCAGCCGCCTGTGCGAAACGCAGCGGCTGAATTACCGCATGATGCACAGCGGCGCCGGACACGACTCGCAAATCTTCGCCCCGCGCGTGCCGACGGTGATGATGTTCGTGCCGAGCATCGCCGGCATCAGCCATAACCCGGCGGAAAAAACCGCCGTCGCCGATTTGAACGAAGGGGTGAAAATCCTGGCGCAGACGCTGTATCAGCTGGCCTACACCGAACAGGGGGCCGAGGCATGAGTAACGACATCGACCCGCGCTACTGGAAAAAGATCGTCGTCGTGCTCTGTCTGGGCTGGGCGGTGATCTGGATCTATCGCACCGTCCTGACGCCGATCTTCCCCGAGATCCAACAAACCATCGGCGCGCACTCCAATGCGGAAATGGGGCTGATCGCCAGCTTCTACTTCTTCGCCTACACCGGGATGCAGATCCCGGCGGGCATCCTGGTGGACAAATTCGGCAAGAAGGTGGTGCTGATCCCGGGCTTCTGCCTGTTCATCATCGCCACGCTGCTGATCGGCAACGCCACCAGCCTGACCATGGTCTATGCCGGCAGCCTGCTGGCGGGCATGGGCTGCGGCTCTTACTACGGCTCGGCCTACTCCCTGTCGTCGGAGAATATCCCGCTGGAACGCCGTGGCCTGGCGACCGCGGTGATCAACAGCGGCTCGGCGCTCGGCATGGCCATCGGCCTGATCGCCTCCAGCCTGCTGGTGAAAAGCTTCAACATGAACTGGCAGATCATGCTGTTCATCATCACCGGCCTGCTGGTGGTGATGACGCTGGTGTTCGCCGTGGTCATCAAAGGCTCGCAGCCTCACGCCCCGGCGGCCGTCAGCCAGACCGTTGCGCCGACGGCTGCCGAGCCCGAAGAGGACGGCCAGCCCAGCGGCCTGTTCAGCCTGCGCATGATCTCCGCCTACGCGATGTACTTCGCCACCTGCTACGGCTACTACATGATAGTCACCTGGCTGCCCTCGTTCCTGCAGCAAGAGCGCGGCTTTGAAGGGGTGGCCATCGGCTTCTCCTCCGCCCTGGTGGCGTTCGCCTCGGTGCCGGGCGCGCTGTTCTTCAGCCGCATGTCCGACCGTTTCCGCAACAAGAAGGTGCAGCTGATCATTTTCCTCGAGCTGTGCGCGGCGGTGATGCTGGTTTGCACCGTCATTTCGCCGGACTCCACCATGCTGCTGATCAGCCTGATCCTGTACGGGTTGCTGGGCAAGCTGGCGGTCGATCCGATCATGATCTCCTTCGTCGCCGACAACGCGCCGAAGAAAGGCTATGGCACCAGCTTCGGCGTGTTCAACTTCTTCGGCATGTCCTCGTCGGTGATCGCCCCCTTCCTCACCGGCGTGATCTCCGACAGCACCGGCTCCAAGGTGATGGGCTTTTACATCTCCGCCGCCATCCTGCTGGTGGGGACCGCCATTTTCTTCACCGTCAACGTCTTGATGAAACGCACTACGCCAACCCGAACGGCCACCGAGGCCTGACGGCGCTTTTTTACCGGGCGCCGCCGCGGCGCCCTTTCAACGATCAGGAGAATCAACGTGGGTTACTTCAACAATCAAACCGGATATCCAACCGACATTCTGTCAACGCGCGCCATCATCAAACGCGGCAACTATGCGCTGATCCCGCCGAACGGCCTGGTGCGCAACGTCATTCCCGGTTTTGAAAACTGCGACGTCACCATCTTGTCGACGCCGAAACTGGGCGCCACCTTCGTCGATTATCTGGTAACGCTGCACGACTGCGGCCGCAACACCAAAGGCTTTGGCGGCGAAGAGATCGAAACCTTCGTGTACGTCATCGACGGCGCCATCACCGCTTCCGCCGACGCCACCGACTACCCGCTGACCGCCGGCGGCTATCTTTACTGCCCGGCGGGCGTCACCCTGCGGCTGGAAAACGCCAACGGCGGCCAATCCAGCCGCCTGTTCCTCTACAAGCGCCGCTACCAGCGCATCAAGGGTTACGAGGCGCACGTGGTCAGCAACAACGTCGCCAACCTGGAAAAGATCCACTACGAAGGCATGAGCGAGGTGATCCTGCAGGATCTGCTGCCGAAAGATCTGGGCTTCGACATGAATATGCACATCCTCTCCTTCGCCCCCGGCGCCAGCCACGGCTACATCGAGACCCACGTGCAGGAGCATGGCGCCTACATTCTCAGCGGCGCCGGTGTGTACAACCTGGACAATGAATGGATGCCGGTGAAGCAAGGCGACTATATCTTCATGGGCGCCTATGTGCAGCAGGCGGGCTATGCGGTGGGCCAGGAAACCTTCAGCTACATCTACTCCAAGGACTGCAACCGCGACGTCGAGCCGTAAGCGCTTCGCCGCCAAAACCAAGGCCACCTGCTCGCGCAGCGTGGCCTTCTTTTTTATCCCAATCGCCGGCCGATGCGCATCGCGCGGGCGACGTTGGCGGCGCTGCGCTGCAGGTTGAGCTCCCCTTGCGACAGCGCGGCCTCCAGCGCACTCAGGCGCGGCAGAATGCTGAACATCGCGTCTATTCCCTGCGCGTGCAGCGCCTCCGCCCCTTCCTCCACCACGCCGGCCAGCGCGATGACCGGCAAACCGCGCGCCCGCGCCAGACGGGCGACGCCGGACAGCGCCTTGCCGCCCAGCGTTTGGCTGTCGATGCGCCCTTCGCCGGTGATCAGCAGATCGGCCTCCGCCAGCGCCTGCTCCAGGCCCAGCGCCGCCATCACGATCTCGATACCCGGCTTCAGCGTTGCGCCGAGAAACACCTGGCAGGCGATCCCCATGCCGCCCGCCGCCCCGCCGCCGGCGACGTGCCGCACGTCGTGACCGGTGCTCTGGCGGATCACCTCAGCATACTGCGTCAGGCCCTGTTCCAACTGCGCCACCATCGCCGCCGTCGCACCCTTCTGCGGCCCGAACACCGCCGCCGCGCCGCGCGGCCCCACCAGCGGATTGTCTACGTCGCAGGCGACCTCGATCCGGCACTGCCGCAGGCGTGCGTCCAGCGCGGAGAGATCGATGCCGCTCAGCGTCGCCAGGTCGCCGCCGCCCCACGGCAGCGCCTTGCCGTCCGGGCGGTAGAAGCGCCCGCCCAGCGCCTGCACCATGCCGACGCCGCCATCCACCGTGGCGCTGCCGCCGATGCCGAGGATCAGGTGGCGAATGCCCTGATCCAACGCATGCCGGATCAGTTCACCGGTGCCGTAGCTGGTCGCCAGCAGCGGGTTACGGCGCGCCGCCGGCGTCAGCATCAATCCGCTGGCCGCCGCCATTTCGATCACCGCCGTCTTGCCGTCGCCGCTGATGCCGTAAAACGCCGCCACCCGTTCCCCCAGCGGCCCCGTCGCCGATACCGTCACCTTGCGCCCGCCGGTGGCGGCCACCAGCGCGTCCACCGTGCCTTCGCCGCCGTCGGCGATCGGCAGGCAGACGCACTCGGCATCGGGATAAACCTCGTGGAAACCGCGCGCGATCGCCCACGCCGCCCGTTCTGCGCTGACGCTTTCTTTAAATGAATCCGGTGCAATAACAATTTTCATGCTGCCTCCTTTATTCGAGACGAAATAAAAATGGCCATGCCTTCCCCCGCTGAAATAATCAGATGAGAAATGCATGGCGAAATAAAATAAAACTGTTGCCGACTATTTAATGAAGATGAAGGGAAGCGTTATTTATTGACCCATTTCGCCGGCACGCTGTAGGTTAATATCGCCCCCAGTATCATCATTGTCGACAAGACGCACATCGCCGCCAAATTGCTGTGGGTCAGCTGTTTGAAATAGCCGATGATATAAGGCGAAATAAAACCGCCGATGTTGGCAATGGAATTGATGAGCGCAATGCCCGCCGCGGCGCAGGTGCCGGTAAAGATGGCGTTCGGCAGGCTCCAGAACAGCGGCGACGGCACCAGGCTCGACGCCACCGCCACGCACAGCGCCGCCATCACCACATGCTTGTTGTCCGGGAACAGGCCGATGAAGATCAGCGACACCGCGGCGATGCAGAACGGCACGATGATGTGCCAGCGCCGCTCGCGATGCTTGTCCGAACTGCGCGCGGCCACCAGCATCGCCACCACCGCCAGCATGTACGGCAGCATGGTCAGCAGGCCGATATCCATCACCGAGGTCACACCGGTGTCGCGAATGATGGTCGGCACCCAAAACGCCAGCCCGCCCTGGCCCATCACGGTGCAGAAGCAAATCAGCCACATTTTGGTGAACGCGGACGATCTCAGCATGCTTTTCATCGTCCACTCCTGCCCGCCGGCGGCGCCCTGGCGCGGCGCGCTCTGCGCCATATCCTCTTTGATCAGCGCCTTCTCCTGCGGGCTTAGCCACTTGGCGCTCTGATAGGTGTTATCCAGGAAACAGAAGATGACGATGGCGATCAGCAGCGCGCGCGGGCCGCTGATGAAAAACAGCCACTGCCAGCCGGAGAGATTCATCAGGCCGTTCATGTGCTCGATGATCCACCCGCACAGCGGGCCGCCGATGATGTTGCTGACCGGGATACCGCACACGAACAGCGCGGTCATTTTGGCGCGCTGGCTGGACGGGAACCACAGCGTCAGATAGAGGATCACGCCGGGGTAGAAGCCGGCCTCCGCCAGCCCCAGCAGGAAACGCGCCAGGTAGAATTGCCAGGGGTTGGTGATAAAGATGCTCAGCATCGAAATCGCCCCCCACACCACCATCAGCAGCGCGATGATCTTTCTGGCGCCGTAGCGGCTCAGCAGAATATTACTGGGTACCCCGGCGATGATATAGCCGATGAAAAACACCCCGGCGCCCAGCCCGTAAACGGCTTCGGCCATCGAGACATTGCCGTTCAGAATATCGGGCATCATTTGAAATTTCGAAAACGAAATGCCAACCCGATCGAGATAACCGACGATATAGCTCACTAATAAAATGGGCATAATGCGCCAGGCGATTTTTCGATATAAACGGTTTTTGTCAGGGGCGGTAAGAATATCTTTATCAATAACAGCATTATCGGTTGCCATATTCAGTGTCTCCTCGGTTGGCATCCTGCTTTTTACTTTTTATTGTGCTGAATCATTTTTTATTGGATTGGCGGGGACCCTCTTTATTTATCATAAAGAGGGCGTTATTAATGTCGAACATCTCTGATTCTAACGATAAGCCGGCAAATCAAATGCCGGGGGTGCTCTTAGCCGGCCACCCGGTGGTTGCCCATGATTTCCAGCGCACGCACCAGCGCGGAGTGATCCAGCTCGCCGTCGCCATTGGCGGCGCAGACGTTGAACAGCTCCTGGCAGGTGGCGGTATTCGGCAGGCTGAGCGCCAGCGCCTTCGCGCCCTGCAGCGCCAGGTTGAGATCCTTCTGGTGCAGCGAGATGCGGAACCCCGGCGCGAACGCCCGCTTGATCATCCGCTCACCGTGCACCTCCAGAATGCGCGACGAGGCGAAACCGCCCATCAGGGCTTCGCGCACCCGGGCCGGATCGGCGCCGGCGCGCGAGGCGAAGACCAGCGCCTCGGAGACCGCTTCGATGGTCAACGCCACGATGATCTGGTTGGCGACCTTGCAGGTTTGCCCGTCGCCGTTGCCGCCGATCAGCGTGATGTTCTTGCCCATCAGCGCCAGCAGTGGCTGCACCCGTTCGAAGGTCGCTTCCTCGCCGCCCACCATGATGGTCAGCGTGCCCTGTTTGGCACCCACTTCGCCGCCGGAAACCGGCGCGTCCAGATACTGGGCGCCCAGCTGGTTGATACGCTGCGCGAATCGCTTGGTCTCCAGCGGTGAAATGGAGCTCATGTCCACCACCACTTTGCCGTTCAGCTTGCCGGCGGCGCAGCCGCGTTCACCGAACAGCACCTCTTCCACCTGCGGCGTATCCGGCACCATGATAAAGATCACGTCCGCCTCATCCGCCACCTGCTGCGGATCGCGGCAGGCGATGGCCCCTTGCTGCAACAGTGCCGCTGGCACCTCATGCCGGGTGTGGGCGTAAAGCGTGTGCCCACCCGCCAGCAGTTTTTCCGCCATCGGCGCGCCCATGATGCCCAGACCGATAAATCCCACTTTCATTTTCATCTCCTCAAGACAGGTATTTTTTAATCCATGACAGGCCGCTTTCCGTGGTGGTGAGCGGTTTGTATTCACAGCCGATCCAGCCGCGATAACCCATGCGATCCAGCTGCGCGAAGATAAACTCGCAGTTGATTTCACCGGTGCCCGGCTCGTGCCGCCCCGGATTGTCGGCGACCTGAATGTGGTCGATCTTCGCCAGCAGGCGCTCAAGGGTCTGCGTCAGCTCTCCCTCCATGCGCTGCATGTGGTAAAGGTCGTACTGCAGATACAGGTTGGGGCTGCCGATCGCCTCGATCAGTTCGATCGCCTGCCGGGAGGTTTGCAGGTAGAACTGCGGCATGTCGTAACGGTTGATCGGTTCGATCAGCAGACGGATATTCTGCCGCGCCAGAGCGTCGGCGGCGTAGCTCAGGTTCTCCTTCACCCGTTCGTCGGTGGCGTGGCGGCCGACGGCGGGATCCGGATTGCCGATCAGGCAGTTGATGCGATCGCAGCCCAGCGCCTGCGCATACTCGATCGCGCGCCCGACGCCGTCGCGGAACTCCGCTTCGCGCCCCGGCAAGCAGGCGATGCCCCGTTCGCCCGCCGCCCAGTCGCCGGCCGGCAGGTTGAACAGCACCTGGCTCAGGCGATGCGCCTCCAGTTCGCTGCGCAGCGCGGCGATCGGGTAGTCATAGGGGAACATGTATTCCACCGCGCTGAAGCCCTGCTCCTTCGCCCGGCGGAAGCGCTGCATGAAATCGACTTCGGTGAACAGCATGGACAGGTTAGCTGAAAATTTCGGCATGGTAAGGTTCCTCAACGGTAATCAAAGAAGTTGACCGAGGTCGGCGCGTCTTCCGGCGTTGCCGCCACCGGTTCGAACTCGTTGACGTTATCCAGCTCGGTGCCCATGGAAATATTGGTGACGCGCTCCAGGATGATTTCCACCACCACCGGCACCCGGTGCTGCTGCATCAGCTCCTGGGCCTGACGAAACGCCGGCGCAATCTCTTCCGGTTTGAACACCCGCAGCGCCTTGCAGCCCAGCCCTTCCGCCACCTTGACGTGATCGACGCCGTACTCGCCAATCTCCGCATTGTTAATGTTTTCAAACGACAGCTGCACGCAGTAATCCATGTCGAACCCACGCTGCGCCTGGCGGATCAGCCCCAGATAGGCGTTGTTCACCAGCACGTGGATATAGGGCAGTTTGAACTGTGCGCCGACCGCCAGCTCTTCAATCATAAATTGGAAATCATAGTCGCCCGACAGCGCGACCACCTTGCGCTGCGGATCGGCGGCGCACACGCCCAGCGCCGCAGGCAACGTCCAGCCCAGCGGGCCGGCTTGGCCGGCGTTGATCCAGTGACGCGGCTCGAAAACGTGCAGCATTTGCGCGGCGGCGATCTGCGACAGCCCGATGGTGGTGACGTAGCAGGCGTCGCGGCCGAAGGCACGGTTCATCTCTTCATACACCCGCTGCGGCTTGACCGGCACGTTGTCGAAGTGGGTCTTGCGCAGCAGCGTTTGCTTGCGCTGCAGACAGGCGGCGCACCAGGCGTCGCGATTCGGCAACTCGCCGCGCTCGAAGCGGCGCTTTGCCGTGTCCACCAGCATTTGCAGCGCGATGCGCGCGTCGGAAACGATGCCCAGATCCGGGCAGATCACCCGGCCAATCTGCGTCGGCTCGATATCGATGTGCACCACCTTGCGCCCGGCGGTGTACTTGTCCACCGAGCCGGTGTGGCGGTTGGCCCAGCGGTTGCCGATGCCGAACACCAGATCTGAATCCAGCAGGTTGGCGTTGCCGTAGCGATGCGAGGTTTGCAGGCCCGCCATGCCCGCCATCAGCGGGTGATCGTCCGGAATGGCGCCCCAGCCCATCAGCGTCGGGATCACCGGCACGTTGCAGATCTCCGCCAGCTGCTGCAGCAGATCCGCCGCGTCGGCGTTGTGAATACCGCCGCCGGCGATGATCAGCGGTTTTTTCGCCGCGCACAGCAGATCCAGCGCTTTGTCGATCTGCGCCTGGGTGGCCGCCGGCTTATAGGCGGGCAGTGAAGAGTAGGTGTCCGGATCGAACTCGATCTCCGCCATCTGCACGTCGAAAGGCAGGTCGATCAGCACCGGGCCCGGCCGGCCGGAGCGCATCAGGTGGAACGCCTGCTGCAGCACGCGCGGTACCAGCGCCGGTTCCTGCACGGTGACCGCCATCTTGGTCACCGGCTTGGCGATCGATTCGATGTCTACCGCCTGAAAATCTTCTTTGTGCAAACGCGCACGCGGCGCCTGGCCGGTGATGCACAGGATCGGGATCGAGTCGGCGGAGGCGGAGTAAAGGCCGGTGATCATGTCGGTGCCCGCCGGGCCGGAGGTGCCGATGCACACGCCGATGTTGCCGGCGGCGGCGCGGGTGTAGCCTTCCGCCATGTGCGAGGCTCCTTCCACGTGCCGCGCCAGGTAGTGTTTGATGCCGCCGTGCCGCCGCATCGCATCGTAGAACGGGTTGATCGCCGCGCCGGGCACGCCGAACGCGGTGGTGATCCCTTCTTTTTCCAGCACGTGCATTGCCGCGTCTACCGCTCGCATAATTGCCATGTGATGCTCTCCTCAATTTATTGGAAAATTTTTCCAACTTAAAATTACGCTCAAAAAAACCCGTTTGCTCATCAAACGGGGAGTCTTGCTCCGCACCGGTTCAGCCCGGCGCGCGACGTTTACGCCTTGCTGCGCGATTCGCCCAGCGCGGCGCTGATGTCTCTGGCCACTTCACCCACCAGTTCGCCCAGCTCCTTGAACCGCTCCTTGCCGACCCGCGAACTGGGCCCGGAGATGGAGATGGCGGCGATCACGTTGTTGTTGCGATCGAAAATCGCCGAAGCCAGGCAGTTCAGGCCGAGCGCGTGCTCTTCATCGTCGATGGTGTAGCCCTGTTCCAGCGACTGATGCAGATCCTTGCGCAGCAGGTTCACGCTGGTCAGCGTCTTCGGCGTATAGGATTGCAGCCCCGAACGCACGATCAGATCCAGCATCTCCTCTTCCGCCAGCGGGTACAGCAGCGCCTTGCCGGCGCCCGAAGCGTGCAGCGGCAAGCGGCTGCCCAGCGGCGCGCACATGCGCACCATCGCCTGGCACTCGCATTGGCGAATCAGCACCGCGTCGAAATTGTTGCGGATCGCCAAGTTGGCGGTCTCGCCGGACAGCAGCATCAGCCGGCGCATGAACGGTCCGGCCACCGATACCACGTCGCGATCGTTCATGTAAGCGGAACCGACGGTGAACGACTGAATGCCGATATGCCACCAGCCCAGCTGTGGATCCTGAAAGACGAATTCCGATTTCTCCAGCACTTTCAACAACCTGAAGGTGGTGGAAAGCGGCAACTCCAGCTTTTCGGACAGCACGGAAACCGACGAACTCCCCCCGGCGTTGGCCAGGTACTGGAGGATCTCCAGCCCGCGATCCAACGCCTGCGCTCCTTTGGTGGCGCCGGCTTCGGTGGCGGGGCGTCCTTTCCTGCGTAATTCGGTCATTCAAGCTTCCTTTGTCAGTGACGGCATGGGTGACGCTATGATAAACGCCCAGCGCGGCGTGCGGCCAGCGCTATGCCAAAACTATGCGATACGGCTCCGGCAAGCGGCTGACCACGCAGTTGTCGGCGCCCGCGCGGTCGATGGTGAAAAAGTCGGTGACCTTCGCATAGGCGAACAGCGGGTGGTGCCAGACATTGCGATGATAGTTGATCCCCTGTTTGCCGTTGGTGATAAAGGCGCGCAGGGTGCCGACGGGGATGGTTTCGCCTGGTTCGGCGACGATCACCACGAAGCGTTCGCCGTTCATCGGCACAAAGGCCTGCGACGAGAGCGGATGCTTTTCCAACAGGGAAAAGGTCATCGGCAGATCGCAGGGTTCCGCCCGGTTGATGCTGGCCAGCACCCGGTTGCCGTCGGACACCTCTATCCTGGCGAGATCGTGATAACGCTCAGTTTTCCCGTCATTGATATGAAAGAAACGCGAGCCCTCTATCTGCAATACATCGCCATAAGGCGCAAAGGCCGCCGGCGTTAATTCTTCGATGACTAAATCCATGTGATTCTCCCAAGCGCATGACCCAGACGACGATTGAACGGCGATATTTCACCCAACGCCTTCACTCTAGACAGCGCGTGGTGAATTTGACAGCATTTTTTTGGAAAATTTTTCCACAACAAGATCGCCAGCACACTTTATGATCGAAGAGTAATATTAGTTGCCTTAAATCAATGAATTAAAAAACCGCCTGATTCATCATCGGGCAAAATGGGGCGGCGCATATTCATCGCTATCGGGTGATTCTGTGACCGGGATCGTGGGGTTGCGCTTTGCCGCTGCCTATCGCGCCGCAACATCAGTAGATTCTTCTCACCGATAACCGAAAAGGCGGTGTCAGCCAAGGACCCCTCATGCTGGATCACGAAACCATTCGTTCGTTTATCAAGGTTGCCGAGTGCCAAAGTTTCTCCCGCGCGGCGGAGCTGCTGCACAAAACCACCGCCACCATCAGCTACCGCATCAAAACGCTGGAAGAGAGCATCGGCACGCAGCTGTTTATCCGCACCACCCGCACCGTCAACCTGACGCCGGCCGGAGAGTATTTGCTGGAACGCTGCCGCCAGTGGCACACCTGGCTGGACGCCATGCCGGGCGAGCTGCGGCAAATCAACGACGGCGTAGAGCATCAGGTGAATATCGTGATCAACAACCTGCTGTACGACGCCGCCGCCGTAGCCGGGCTGTTAACTCACCTGCACGACAAATACCCGTTCACCCAATTCCACATTTCCCGCCAGGTGTACATGGGCGTGTGGGACGCGTTGCTGAATGAGGATTGCCATCTGGCGATCGGCGCGGCGGGCAACGAATCGCTGGAAAACAGCATCAAGGTGCTGCCGCTGGGCAAAATAGAGTGGGTGTTCGCCATCGCGCCGACGCACCCGCTGGCCGCCGCCGCCGATCCGCTGAACGAAACGCAGCTGCGCCCTTACGCCGCGATCAACGTCGAAGATACCGCACGCCATTTGGCCAAGCGCACCGCCTGGCTGCTGTCGGGCCAGCAGGAAATCAAGGTGCCGGATCTGCGCACCAAGCTGGAGTGCCATCTGCGCGGTCTCGGGATCGGTTTCCTTCCGCGCCGGCTGTGCCAAACTTATCTGGAGAGCGGCGAGTTGGTGGCCAAACAGCTCAAATACCCGCGCCAGTCTTCTCCCCTGTCGCTGGCCTGGTCCGATGCTCGCGGCGGCGAAGCGGTGCGCACCCTTATCAACCTGTTCCAGACGCGGGATCCGCTGATCGCGGGTTTGATCGGCGCTCTGGATTAAGTCTCGGTATCGGTAGGCATTTTTCCGGCGCTGACGTAATATCTGTTTACATATGTCTGACAGGAGGTTTGCATGCTTACTTTTATCCCCATCGTGATCGTCGTCGCGCTGATTGTGGTGTTCGCCGGCGTCAAAATTGTGCCGCAGGGGTTCCAATGGACGGTAGAACGCTTCGGCCGCTACACCAAAACGCTGATGCCGGGCCTGAACCTGGTGGTGCCGTTCATGGACCGCATCGGCCGTAAAATCAACATGATGGAACAGGTGCTGGACATTCCCTCACAGGAGGTGATTTCCCGCGATAACGCCAACGTCGCCATCGACGCGGTGTGCTTTATCCAAGTGGTCGATCCGGCCCGTGCCGCCTACGAGGTCAGCAACCTCGAACAGGCGATCGTCAACCTGACCATGACCAACTTCCGCACCGTGCTCGGCTCAATGGAGCTGGACGAAATGCTGTCGCAGCGCGACAGCATCAACAGCCGCCTGCTGCACATCGTCGATGAAGCGACCAATCCGTGGGGGGTGAAAATCACCCGTATCGAGATCCGCGACGTGCGGCCGCCGGCGGAACTGATCGCCTCGATGAACGCCCAGATGAAGGCCGAACGGACCAAGCGCGCCGACATCCTGGAGGCGGAAGGGGTGCGTCAGGCAGCCATTCTGCGCGCCGAGGGGGAGAAACAGTCGCAGATCCTGAAGGCCGAGGGCGAACGCCAGTCGGCATTCCTGCAGGCGGAAGCGCGTGAACGCGCCGCCGAGGCCGAGGCGCGCGCCACCCAGCTGGTGTCGGACGCCATCGCCAGCGGCAACATTCAGGCGGTGAACTACTTCGTGGCGCAGAAATACACCGACGCGCTGCAGAAGATCGGTTCCTCCAACAACAGCAAAGTGGTGATGATGCCGCTGGACGCCAGCAGCCTGCTCGGCTCGATCGGCGGCATTACCGAACTGCTGAAAGAAAGCAAAGGCAAATAATCATGCTCGAACTGATCGCGGCGAATCCGCTGTGGTTTTGGCTTTCCCTCGGGGGCGTGTTGCTGGCGGCGGAAATGCTCGGCGCCGGCGGCTACCTGCTGTGGAGCGGCGTGGCGGCGCTGTTGGTCGGCGTGCTGATCTGGCTGCTGCCGCCGCTTTCCTGGGCGTGGCAGGGCATGATCTTCGCCGTCCTGACCGTCGTCGTCGCCTATCTGTGGTGGTACTGGCTGCGCCGGCGCCCGGCGGCCGCATCCGGCGGTTCGCCGGTGCTCAACCAGCGCAACCGCCAGTTGATCGGCACCCGCGCCACGCTGACGGAGCCGATGCACAACGGTATGGGGCGCATCAATATCGGCGACAGCAGCTGGCGCGCGCAGGCGGCGGAAGATCTGCCCGCCGGCACCGAAGTGGAAGTGGTGGCGGTGGAAGGGGTCACGCTGGTGATCCGCGCCATCGGCCGCTAATTTGAACGACAGCATCCTGCCAGGTTGTTGATGATGGGGCACTCCGCCCCCTCGTCGCCCGGACATTGATCGGCCAGCGTCACCAGGCGCTGGCGCATTTCGCCCAGTTCGCTGATGTGCCTGTCGATCTCCGCCACCTTCTGCAGCGTGCGCGCCTTCACGTCGGCGCTGTGGCGGGCCGGATCGTTGAACAACGCCACCAGCTCGCGGCACTCGTCCAGGTTGAAGCCCACCTGCCGCGCCTGGCGCAGCAGCGTCAGCTCTTCAACGTGCCTGGCGGAATAATGGCGGTAACCGTTATCGCTGCGGATTGGGGCGGTAATCAGCGCTTTCTCTTCGTAAAAACGAATCGTTTTGCTGGTTAACCCGGTTTTTTTCGCGACGTCGCTAATATTCATTTTCCCTCCTTGACCTTACCCTTGCTGGAAGGTTTAAGCTCCATTCTTAGTGAAAACAGGTCCGGCGGTCAACCTTTAAACACCGCCTTTTAAGCAAGGAGTTCAATCATGTCACACACCACTATGCTGGCATTGCAGGGGCTGTCCTGCATGAACTGCGCGCAGCGGGTGAAAAAAGCCCTGGAAAGCCGCAGCGATGTCGAACAGGCGGACGTTAACGTGCATTACGCCAAAGTGACCGGCGACGCACCGGACAGCGCGCTGATCGACAGCGTGATCGCCGCCGGTTATCAGGCCGAAGTCGCGCCGCGCGCCGATACCGAACTGCAGCTGAGCGGCCTGAGCTGCATGCACTGCGTCGGCACTACCCGCAAAGCGCTGGAAGCGGTGCCGGGCGTGTTCGCCGCCGACGTCACTATCAACAGCGCGAAAGTGTACGGCGATGCCGATCCGCAGGCGCTGATCGCCGCGGTGGAAGATGCCGGTTATCACGCCGGCGTAGCGGGCGCCGCCGCCCCAAAAACTGAGCCGTTGACTGACGCAACACCTTCGTTGCCGGACGTTCAGCCAGCGGCGCAATCTCCCCTTCCGGCAACCGACGGCGCGGACGACAGCGTACAGCTGCTGCTCAGCGGCATGACCTGCGCCAGCTGCGTCAATAAAGTGCAGCAGGCGCTGCAAAGCGTTCCCGGCGTAGAACACGCGCGCGTCAACCTGGCGGAGCGCAGCGCGCTGGTGACCGGCGCCGCCGATGCGCAGGCGCTGGTGGCGGCGGTGGAAAAAGCCGGCTACGGCGCCGAAATGATTCAGGACGAGACCGAACGCCGCGAGCGCCAACAGCAGACCGCACGCGCCAACATGAAGCGCTTTAGCTGGCAGGCGGCGCTGGGTCTGGCGTTGGGTATCCCGCTGATGGCCTGGGGGCTGTTCGGCGGCAGCATGACGCTGACGCCGGAAACCCAGCGCCCCTGGCTGCTGGTCGGCGTCATCACCCTGGCGGTGATGGTGTTCGCCGGCGGGCACTTCTACCGCAACGCCTGGCGCGCGCTGATGAACGGCAGCGCCACCATGGATACCCTGGTGGCGCTCGGCACCGGCGCCGCCTGGCTCTATTCGATCGCCGTCAACATCTGGCCCGATTTCTTCCCGATGGAGGCGCGCCACCTCTATTACGAGGCCAGCGCGATGATCATCGGTTTGATCAACCTCGGCCATGCGCTGGAGCAGCGTGCTCGCCAGCGTTCTTCGCAGGCGCTGGAGCGGCTGCTGGATCTGACGCCGCCTACCGCACGGCTGGTGACCGACGACGGCGAGCGCGATATCCCGCTGGCGGAGGTGCAGCTCGGCATGACGCTGCGGCTGACCACCGGCGATCGCGTGCCGGTCGACGGTGAAATCGTGCAGGGCGAAGTCTGGCTCGATGAAGCGATGCTGACCGGCGAAGCGGTGCCGCAGCAGAAAGGCCCCGGCGATACGGTGCATGCCGGGACGGTGGTCGACGACGGCAGCGTGCTGTTCCGCGCCGCCGCCATCGGCAGCCAAACTACGCTGGCGCGCATCATCAAACTGGTGCGCCAGGCGCAGAGCAGTAAACCGGCGATCGGCCAACTGGCCGACCGCGTCTCGGCGGTGTTCGTGCCGACGGTGGTGGCGATCGCCCTGTTCAGCGCGGCGATATGGTACTTCTTCGGCCCGCAGCCGCAGCTGGTCTACACGCTGGTGATCGCCACCACGGTGCTGATCATCGCCTGCCCGTGCGCATTGGGATTGGCGACGCCGATGTCGATCATCTCCGGCGTGGGCCGCGCGGCGGAGTTTGGCGTGCTGGTACGCGACGCCGACGCCCTGCAGCAGGCCAGCCAGTTGGACACCCTGGTGTTCGACAAAACCGGCACCCTGACCGAAGGGAAGCCGCAGGTGGTGGAGATCCTGACCTTCAATCAGGTCAGCGAACGGCAGGCGATCGGCTGGGCCGCCGCGCTGGAGCAAGGCTCCAATCACCCGCTGGCGCGCGCCATCATGGAACGCGCCGCCGGGCAAACGCTGCCGCAGGTGGCGCAGTTCCGCACCCTGCGCGGCGCCGGCGTCAGCGGGGAGATCGACGGCGTGCAGTTGCTGCTGGGCAACGCCGCGCTGCTGGAGCAGCATCAGGTCGCGATCGCCGAACTGGAAGCGCCGATGCGCGACCAGGCCGAACGCGGCGTGACGCCGGTGCTGCTGGCCGTTGACGGTAAACCGGCCGCGCTGTTCGCCATTCGCGATCCGCTGCGCGAGGACAGCGTCGCGGCGCTGCAGCGCCTGCACCAGCAGGGGTATCAGCTGGTGATGCTGACCGGCGACAATCCGGTGACCGCCAACGCCATCGCCAAAGAGGCCGGTATCGATCGGGTGATTGCCGGGGTGCTGCCGGACGGCAAAGCAGCGGCGATCAAACAGCTGCAGGCGCAGGGCCAACGCGTGGCGATGGTCGGCGACGGCATCAACGACGCCCCGGCGCTGGCGCAGGCCGACGTGGGCATCGCTATGGGCGGCGGCAGCGACATCGCCATCGAGACCGCCGCCATCACCCTGATGCGCCACAGCCTGCACGGCGTGGCGGATGCGGTGGAACTGTCGAAGGCCACGCTGCGCAACATGAAGCAGAACCTGTTCGGCGCCTTTATCTACAATACGCTGGGCATCCCGATCGCCGCCGGCGTGCTCTACCCGCTGACCGGCGCGCTGCTCAGCCCGGTGGTGGCGGGCGCGGCGATGGCGCTGTCGTCGATTACCGTGGTCAGCAACGCCAACCGGCTGCTGCGTTTTAAACCCAGGAAGTGATCTCAGGGGCGCCGTCATGGCGCCCCGCCGTTTTCCGGGCTTTCCTGCGCGGCGGATAGCGTTTAGCATGAATGACGATTTTTCCTCGCCTTTCATGCTGAAACGCGCACCCGTTATTCAGGAGCCACGCCGTATGGGTCAACTGTTACGCCGCCTCGCCGCCTTTCTCGGCCTGATCTCGCCCAAACGATACGCTTATCCGGCGCTGGACATCACTCTGCCGGGCGATCGTCGGCTGCATCTGGTGGGCAGCATCCATATGGGCACCGTCGATATGTCGCCGCTGCCGGCGCGGCTGGCCGCCCGGCTGCTGCAGGCCGACGCGCTGATCGTCGAGGCCGATATCACCGGCGCCGCCTCCCCTTTTGACCACGCAGAACAGCAGCCGGCGCTGGAACAGCGCCTGTCCGCCGAAGAATATCAACGGCTGCTGGCACTTTGCCACGAGCTGGGCGCCGATCCGCACGCCTTCGCCACCCTGCCCGGCTGGCAGGTGGCGCTGATGATGCAGGCGCGCCAGGCTCAGCGTCTGGGGCTACGGGCGGAGTACGGCGTGGACTATCAGCTGCTGCAAGCCGCCCGCGCGCAGGACAAACCGGTGATCGAGCTGGAAGGGGCGCAGCAGCAGTTGGCGATGCTGGAACAGCTGCCGGAAGGCGGCATCGCGCTGCTGCGCGATACGCTGGAGCACTGGCACACCAACGCGCGGCTGCTGCAAACCATGGTGAGCTGGTGGCTGGACGCCAAACCGCGCGGCACGCTGGACACCCTGCCCGCCACCTTCAGCGCCGGGCTGTACGATGTGCTGATGCATCAGCGCAATCGCGACTGGCGGCATCAGTTGGAGGCGCTGCCGGCGGGTGACTATGTGGTGGCGGTTGGCGCATTGCACCTGTACGGCGAGGATAACCTGCCGGCGATGCTGCAGCCACAGGGCTAAAAAAGAGGCCAATATCGCTATTGGCCAGTCAAAGAGGAATTTCTTGTATTGTAGTTATACGCATAGCAACCGTGTTAACGGTTACAACAAACAGGGTAGCAACCCGGTGAATATCTTGGCAACCCGCTTTATGTAACAGCCGCTCAGGTTGCCGGGCGGGTTGGATTTTTGTATTTTTAAGGCTGGTTATCACCCCTTCCCCGTTAGGGACATTTTGGACAATACATTATGACGCCCGCAGTCGTTCTGCTCGAGAAACAAAAGGTCGCCTTCACCCTTCATCCGTATCACCACGACAGCGACGAAACCAACTTCGGCGACGAAGCGGTGAGAAAGCTGGGGCTGGATGCCGATCGGGTTTACAAAACGCTGCTGGTGGCGCTGAACGGCGACGCCAAACATCTGGCGGTGGCGGTCACGCCGGTCGCCACCCAGTTGGATCTGAAAAAGGTCGCCCGCGCGCTCGGCGCCAAAAAGGCCGAGATGGCCGATCCGCAGCTGGCCCAGCGCGTCACCGGGTATCTGGTGGGCGGCATCAGCCCGCTGGGGCAGAAAAAACGGCTGCCGACGGTGATCGACAGCCCGGCGCAAGCGTTCGCCACCATCTACGTTTCCGGCGGCAAACGCGGGCTGGACATCGAACTGGCCGCCGCCGATCTGTGCCGCCTGCTGGCCGGCAGCTTCGCCGACATCGCCAAGCGCGACTGACGCCGCCTTCTCAGCGGCACACCACCGTGGCGTCACAGGCCGCCAGCGTCTCGACCAGGCGATCCTCCAGCGCTTTCACCTCTGCGCCGGGCACCAGGTAGTTGTTGCTGATGATGGCGAACGCCAGCGGCCGCCCGGTCGCCGAGTCGACATAGCCGCTGAGCGACGATACCCCGGTCATGGAACCGCTCTTGGCGTGGGCGCGGCCGGCAGCCGCGCTTTTCACCATGCGGCTCCGCAGCGTGCCGCCCACCAGCAGCCCCGGCTGGCCCGCGATGGGCAAGGCGTTATACCAGTCGGCGAACCACGGCTGTTTTCTGGCCGCCAGCAGCAGCGTCGTCAGCTGCTGCGGCGTGATCTGGTTCATGCGCGACAGCCCGGAACCGTCCACCTGGCGGTACGCGCCGGCCTCGATGCCCTGGCTTTGCACAAACCGGCCGATCGCCTGCAGGCCGGCGGCCCAGTCCCCCTTGCCCTGCGTCTTGCGGCCCATCGCTTTGGTCAATACCTCGCCGTAACCATTGTTGGACACTTTCAGGAAGGTGACGGCCAATCGGGAGAGCGGCGGCGAGGTTTTTTCCGCCAGCAGCCGGGCGCCCGCAGGGGTCACGCCTTCTTCAGCGTTGCCGCGCAGCGTGATGCCGTGCGCGCGCAGGGCATTTTGCAATAAGGCGCCAACCACACGGGCGGGCTGATCGACGGTAATCAAGCGTGAGCTGGCCTCCGCCTGCGCGGCGACGGTGCCGCTGACCACGATTCGGTTGCTGCCCGGCTGGCGATCGAACGTCAGTGCGGTGTCACCGCCGGTGGTGGTGCGGTTGACCAGCGTCACCGCGTCATTGGCGGGATAGAAACTCACCCGCCCTGGCGCACCGGCGCGGGCGCCCGGCTGCACGTCCACCTGCACCACGTTGATATCGCCGCCGGGGGTAAAGGCGTAGTTCAGCGCCGAGATCGGCGCGGCGAAGGCAAAGGGTTCGTCGTCCCAGCTCCAGCCGGCGCCGAATGGCGTTTGATCGAACGCGCTGGCATCCAGGATCAGCCGCCCATGGATATGGCGAATGCCACGCTGCGCCAGCGTGGCGGCGAAGCTGTCGAGATCGTCCGGGTGCAGCGTCGGATCGCCGCTGCCCTGCAGATAGAGATCCCCCCGCAAGGTGTCGCCGCGCTGCTCGCCGGTGGTCAGCAGCCGGGTTTCAAACCGGTAATCCGCCCCCAGCACACCGAACGCCGCCAGAGACGTGAACATCTTCATGTTGGAGGCCGGCGCCAAACGCTGCTCCGCGTGCGCCTGATACAGCACGGTGCCGCTCTCGGCGTCGCGCACCATCACGCCGCTCGACGCCCCAATCAGCGCCTTGTCCTGGCCGAGGGCCGTCAGCGCCTGGCTAAGCGTTTGCTCATGACGTTGGCCGGATGACGAACACCCCGCCAGCGCCAGGATGGCGGGCAGCAGCCAGCCTGCGGTTTTCAACATGTCATCTTCCTGCTTGCGTTATCAAAACCAAATTGCCGCTCAGGCTATCATTAGAAGGCGGCGACGTCCTGTTTTCCATTCGCTGAACAAAGATTTTTGCCTGTTGATATTATAAAACAAACAATAATAAGAATTGCTAAACAATCCAGGCAATAAAGTTTGAATATGAACTATATTATGTGAAACAACCTTTAATATAATGTTAATGTTTTTAATGTGTCGTGTTGACAATATACAAAGCCAAAGCTATCGTTACTCCCCATTAAAACCCACAACCTATTATTAATAACAATTTACTTATATGAATTTTAAAATGTGATCTCACTCACTGACTTCCATAGGGAATAACACGCCATGTCTGCAAAAACAGGGCCCGATGGTCATCATGTTATTTTTGATGGCGCGGGCATCGGTGACTTTTGTCCTGAAACGTCGCTGCTTGAAAACTTTGAAAGATTAAATATCGACATCCCCAACCTATGCCGAAAGGGGAGGTGCGGCTGTTGCAAATTACTTCTAATCAGCGGAAATATACGCCATGAAAAACAGAGTGCCTTATGCGAAGAGGAGTTAGAAGAGAATATTATTCTAGCCTGCTGTGCCTATTCACAATCGGATATTGAAATAGAACTCTATTAATAAGGATTAACCGATGAGCCTCATTGAAACCACGTTGAAAAAATGGGATCGCGCCGCGATTGTCCGCTCCCGTCCTCGTCGCCTTCTCAACGAACAGGACAGCCAATCAACCCTTTTCTTCCCCTTGGAACGTCTGCCGCTGTGCCTCCATCCGCGCGTTGCCGCGCTCGGTGAACAAGCATTGCGCTATATTCAGGTGCAAACCCTCTACCACTACCTGAATGGCATCGCCAACATCGAGTTGGATATCATCAATGATTCCAGTTACAAGCTCTACAAAAACGCGGTCGGCGTAGACTTTCCGCTTGAAATGCGCTTAGACGCGCTGACCGTGGTCGTGGATGAGTCCTATCACGCCCTGGTGGCGCTGGATCTGATCAATCAGGTAGAGCAGATGACGTCCATTGCGCCGCTGCCGATGCCAAAAGACACCGAGGCTTCCTATGCCCTGGCGCAATCGTTGGCAATGGGGGACGAACGGCTGCGCGAACTGCTGCGACTGGTGTGCGTGTCTCTGTCGGAGCAGGCGCTGACGACCGATCTTATCGATGTGATCAACAACGAAGATATTTTCCCGACCTTCTATCTGGTGATGAAAGATCACGTTGCGGATGAAGGCCGCCATGCCCGCTTCTCACAGCAGGTGCTAAGCCATATCTGGCGCCACAGCGACGCGGCGACCAAGCAAGCGTTGCAACAACCGATTTTGGCTTTCCTGGAAGGCTACGCAACCGACGCTATCGCCAAAGATTTCAGCGCCTGCATGTTGCGCCAACTCGGTCTGGCCGAAGCGGAAATTATCGACATCATCGCAGATACTTATCCAGCAACGCATGTTAAACCGTGGGAAACCAATAATATCGTCACGGAACAAATGCTGGTGGCACTGAATAAATCAGGCATTCTGGCCGATTTGCCTATCGCCGATGCGCTGCATGCAAAAATCTAATTAACCGGCATAAAAAGTCAGCACCCTTTGATATTCCGCAAGGGAAATCATTATTCTCAGGAAGCAAAAATGGAATTACTTCATATTGGCTATTTCGGCGACAGTGCCTGCGGTAAATTATTAACAGACGAAATCCAGGAATACGGCCATCAGGTTAGTTTTATCAGTCTCGAACGCCGTCCAATCGAAAAATTCGATCTTATTATCACCACTGAAAATAACGCTGAAACAATACGACGGCTGCAACAGCAGGGAAAAAATCTGCTGACGATCGTAACCAATAAAAAAAATATTAGCGACATTGATACCCTGCAAAACCAAGAACACTTTTCTCTGTACTTTAGCTCCGCCGGCCAAACCGCTTATCTGTGCGACGCGCTGTCCGATATGGCCGCAGGCGCCCAACTTCCCCTGCTGCAGGAAAAGCTTGTCGACATTGTGGTCGAGCTTTCGCGTGGCGGCTTACCGCACGCGCAAGACACTCCCTACCGTTTGGCGCGTAAATACTATGCCGAATCACCGACGCGCATGCGCGAGTTGACCGCATTGCTGATGGAACGCCTTGGCGATCAGATGCAGGGGCGTTGCGGCAGCGATCTCTGCCATCTCACCTGGCAACCCGGCGCCGACTTCCATACGCTGCCGGTGGCGGACATCACGTCCCCCGCACAGCTGCAACATTTCTTCTTTAATGAAACCGGCGCGCTCAAACAGGGGCGCTATGCCCAGCCACGAGCGATGGTCGACGTAGCGGCTTGCGGTGACGGCACTCAGCTTACCCTGTATGGCGACGACATGCGTTTCAACGCGTTCACCGACTATCTTGACGCGCTATTGGCAGATCCGGCCGATCCCGTCGCCGCGCCCATTGTTACTCAACCTCAAACGTTGCATCGCCTGAGCCAATTCAACGCAACCGACGATGCCAAGCTGCTGGCGCACGACGTCATCGCTTTGTTCCGCCACGCCGCCGCCGCTCATCCGCAACAGGCCGCGCTGCATGCCGATGGCCAGATATACAGCTATGGCGAGATCGATCGCGCCTCGGATCAGTTTGCCTGTTGGCTGCTTGAACACAGCGGGGCCGCCAGCTCGGTCGTCGCCGTCTCGATGGACAAGTCAGAGACGCTGCTGATCGTGCTGTTGGGGATACTGAAAAGCAATAAAACCTATGTACTGCTCGATCCGCAGGCGCCAACGGCGCGCAATCAAAGCATTCTTGACGACGTGCAGCCTGCGCTGATTTTGGCCGACTCGCCGTTGCACTCTGGCGACGCGCCGTGCATTGCGCCATCAAGCATTGACTACCGTTCGCTGAACATCCATGCGGAGCAACTCCCTCAATCGCGAGACGCACTGGCCTACGTCTGCTATACCTCCGGGACAACCGGCAAACCCAAAGGCGTCATGATAGGGCGTGAGGGCCTGAGCAACGTGGCGCAAAACCACCGCGATTTCATTGGCCTGGCGCAAGGCAGTCGCGTGCTGGCCATCGCCTCGTTGGGTTTCGACGCCTTCGGCTGGGACGTCTATGGCGCGTTGGTCAGCGGTGCGACGCTTTATCTGGCGCCCTCGGAGCTGCATACCGATGTCGGCGCGCTGCACGATTATCTGACTCGACACGATATCGGCCATATCACTATTACACCGGCAATTCTGGAATTATTGCCCCGCGAGATGTGGCCGGGACTGCGGACAATGATCGTCATGGGAGACGCACCGCCAGCGGACGTCGTCACCTGGTGGGCCGAGCGCACCCGATTGTGCAACGGTTACGGGCCGACCGAGGCTTCTATTGCCACTTCGCTGTGCGAGTATCGTCCAGGTGTTCCCTGGAACTGTATTGGCAAACCGCTGAAAAACTACCGTTGTCACATCCTTGATCCCCACCACAATCCACTGCCGGTCGGTTTTGAGGGCGAACTGTGCATCGCCGGCAGCGGCCTGGCGCACGGTTACCTGCATCAAGAGGCGCTGAGCGCAGAGAAGTTCATTACCTGTCGGCTACCGTATATGGCGGCCGAAGAGCGCCTTTATCAAACCGGTGACATCGCCAAATGGGACGAACAGGGCAACATTATTTTCGTCGGCCGCCGTGATCACCAGGTGAAGATACGCGGTGTACGCATCGAAATGGGTGAAGTGGAAAGCGCCGTCCGCAGTCACCCCCTGGTTGAAAGCGCCTGCGTGGTGGCTCGCAGCCAGCCCTCGGGCAAAATTCTCGCCGCCTTCGTACAACCCGCTTCGCCTGAGCTGACGATCGACGCGCTGCGTCACGCGTTGGTCACACAGCTCCACCCCGCCGCGATCCCCAGCGTCTTTATTTTCTTGCCGGCGCTGCCGCTGACCATCAATGGCAAGATCGCCCGTCAACAGTTGGAAAACTGGCCGCTGGATGAACGAAATGAGCGCCTGACGCCACCGGAAACAGAAACTGAGGCCATTCTCGAGCGCATCGTGGCCAACGCCATCGGCTGTCCGCAAGCCGACGTCACACAGGAGTTCATCAACCTGGGCGCACACTCGCTGACCATGAGCAAAATCGTCGCGCTCGTCGCACGCGATCTTTGCTGCCACCTGAGCATCGCCGATCTGTTCCGCCATAATACGGTACGCAAACTGGCCGAATATATCGAGAATAAGGCCGTTGCCGCGGAGCGCGCCATCGCTATCTGCGACGAACGCCGCGCGCCGCTCAGCCCTCAGCAGAACCTGCTCTGGTACCTGAGCGCATTGAATCCTGACGACTGCAGTTACAACCTGCCGCTGGCGATAGACATCCAGGGCTCGCTCGATCTGGCGCGCTTTGAACAGGCGATCAATTTTATCTATGAAAAACATGAAAGCCTGCGCACTCGCTTCGCCGAAACCGACGGTGTCGCCTATCAGTTGGCAGAACCGCATACCCCGATTCGTCTTGCCGACCACTGGGTGGAAGGCCAAACGCTGTCGGCAGAGAAGTGGGTGCGCCAACTGTGTGCCACGCCTTTCGACATCACCGCTCGGCCGCCGCTGGTGCTTCGGCTGGTACAGTATCATCAGCAGCACCATGTTTTGATTTGGGTAAAACACAACATAATTACCGACGCCTGGAGCGAACAGCTGATCCTTAACGATCTGTGGCAGCGCTATAACGAGCTCGACGATCACAATGGGTTTGACGCGCCGCAACCGCAGATCCAAACCATTGACATCGTCAACAGCGGCATCGCGCCACCTGCGCCGGCGGATGTCGCTTACTGGCAACAGCAACTGCAAGGCTGCCGCGAACTGGACTTCCCGCTGGATAAACCACGCCCGCTAATGCCGACACACGCCGGAGAACGCATCCATTATCAGCTGCAGCCCGACGTGGCCGGTCTGCTGGCGTCACGGGGCAAAGCGCTGGGCGCCACGCCTTTCGCCTTGCTCTGCGCGGCATTAAGTTTACTGCTCAGCCGTTATACCCAGCAGCAGGATATCGTCATCGGCACCGCCATTGCAGCGCGGGACAACCTGGATCAGGCGCAGGTCAGCGGCTTCCATGTCAATACCGTACCGCTGCGTATCCAACTGAGCGAACAGGACACCCTGGCCGAGCTGATCGGTAACATGATGGAAACCTGTATCGGCGCCTATCAGCATCAGCAGCTCTCGTTCGACCGGATCTTGCACCAGATCGAATACGAGCGAATGTCGAACAAAAATCCGTTATTCCAAATCATGGCGATCCTGCAGAACGCCGGCGACGTATGCCAACAAAACCTGCACGATTGCACGCTGCATCGCTTGCCACTTTCGTCCGGCTTCTCGATGTTCGATATGACCTGGAACTTTAGTGTGGAACAGGACGCCGTCTCCATCGAACTCGATTACGCCAGCGAACTGTTTTATCCCGCCAGCATGCAGATGCTGTTGGACAACTATCAGCAAACGCTGCGGCAACTGCTCACCCTGCCGGCCAACACGGCGCAGCGTGCCCTCAACCCGCTATGCGAACGGGAGCAACATTGGCTGCAACAGTTGGCCGTCAGCTCGGACGCAGGTTCAGGTGACTCGCTGCTGGTGCAAATTGATCGCTTGGCACAAACCCAGCCTGACAGCCTCGCCGTCAGCTGCGAACGGCAACAGTACAGCTACCGTCAGCTGTGGGCACAGTCTGAGCGCATCGCGCATGCATTGCAGCGCATCGACAGCAAGCCTTTTTCGGTCGGCGTCATGATGGAGAAAAGTTGCCACGTCGCCGTACTCCTGCTCGGCGTGCTGAGAGCCGGCAAACACTACGTGCCGATTGACGTACACTACCCGGCCGACCGCGTGAGCTACATGATCGAGAACGCGCAAGCCCGGTTGCTGGTGACCGATGGTGAGCCAGAGCAACGTTGGGCCAGTCCCGCCGTCGGTTTCGACTCGCTGGTTTCTCAACCTGCAGCGGCCGACACATTGCCGATCCCAGCCGACGATACGCTGGCCTACATCATGTACACCTCAGGCTCAACCGGTAACCCCAAAGGCGTGATGATCACCCACGGCAACCTGAATAATTTCACCCACGACTTCGTCGGGCGGCTGGCGCTGAGCGCGAGCGATAAGGTGCTCAGCCTGACCAGCATCAGTTTCGATATTTTTGGGTTGGAACTGTTCTGCTCGCTGGCCGGCGGCGCGCACGTCACGCTGTGTCCACGAGAAACCGCCATGGATCCGGTCAAGTTGTATCACTTTATCGAGCGACAGCAGCCCAGCGTGATTCAAGCGACACCTACCGTCTGGAGCACCATCGTCCACCATCTGCCGGCGGCGGGCCAGCGCCCCCTGACCGTGCTGTGCGGCGGCGAGAAGATGCCGGCGGCCTTGTTGACGCAATTGCGACGCATCGCGACACGGGTGCTGCAGGTGTATGGCCCGACGGAAACCACCATCTGGTCGACCTGCGCCGATCTGACTCACGAAGGCGCGAGCGACTGTATCGGCACGCCGATACAGTCGACTGACGTTCTGGTCATGGATCAGGCCGGCAACCCGATGCCAAGCGGCGCATTTGGTGAGCTATGGCTGGGCGGCGCAGGGGTATCACCGGGGTATTGGCGCAACCCGACGCTGAGCGATAAGGTCTTTCTACGGCGCCAGGCGTTCGGCACCGAGCGCTATATGTACCGCACCGGCGACATTGTGCGGTTTAATCGTCAGGGGCAGCTGGAATACCTCGGCCGGAACGATCACCAGGTCAAAATTCGCGGCCACCGCATCGAATTGAGCGAAATCGATCTCAGTTTATCCTCTCTCGACAATATCGAGCGGTCGCTCAGCTTAATTGTCGGTGAAGGCCAGCAGGCCCGCATCGTCAGCTACCTGCAGTTAACGCCGGGAGAGGAGCTGAATGAAAAAGCGGTGCGCACGGCGCTGAAAGCTCGTTTGCCGAATATCATGATCCCGTCCGGTTTTGTGGTGCTGTCGGCCTTCCCGCTCACCAACAACAATAAAATCGACATTCGTCGGCTACCGGCGCCGGAAACCCGCTACTCGGCTTCCGAAGCGGACTACACGCCTGCGGCCAACGAGGCGGAAAGCGCCATGCAGCATATCTGGCAACAAGTCTTGTCGCAGACGCAGATCAGCGTCTGCGACAGCTTCTTCAGCCTGGGTGGAAATTCACTGCAGATCCCGCAACTGCTGCACGCCATTCGTCAACAGATGGGCGTCTCGCTGACTATCCGCGAATTCATCATGCACAGCCAGATCCGCGAACTCACCGCGCTGGCCTTGAGCAAAACTGCCGGGATCGCCGATGAAACGCATTGAGGTGTACCACCATGGACGTTGTCATCACCTTGACTACCGAGAGCCGCTGCGGCTCTCGGCCAGGCTGGACTTCACCGATAACCCGACCAACCTTTATGGCGTGGCCCCCGCCGATTCGGCGCCGCTGAGTTACGGCGATACCGTCGCCAGCGTGCGTCATGGCGGGGTCTGCAACGCCGAGCGTATCAGCCTGGTGCCACACTGCCACGGCACGCACACCGAATGCATCGGCCATATTCTTCCTGAAACGCACAACGTGGCGGATTTGCCGCTTGAACCGTTCATTGCCGCCACCCTGATTCGCGTCAGGCCGCAACGCGCGGACGGGACCACGGAGAGCTATAACGCCAGCGCTGCCTCTGAAGATTGGCTGATTACCCGGGCGGCGCTCGATGACGCGCTGGCGCCGTTGTCGGGCGACTACCTGCAGGCTTTGGTGATAGCGGTCGAGACGCCGAGCGATTTCCGCGCCGCAGCCTGCGCGCCCTACTTCAGCCATCAAGCTCTGGCGCGCATCGTCGAACTCGGCGTCCAGCATTTGTTGGTGGATATTCCGTCGATCGACCGGCTATACGACGGCGGACGCATGGACAACCATCGCCGTTTTTGGGGGCTTGATGCCCCCGACAGGCCGCACTCCGGGCGCAAATACGCCTCCGTGACCGAGCTGATTCAGGTTCCCGCGCACGCCGCGGCGGGACACTATTTTCTGACCATTCAACTGCCGGATTTGAGCGGGGATGCCCTTCCCAGTCGGCCCGTCCTATTTTCGTTTTCTACAGGGAAAGTGACATCATGAATTACGCCAGCTATCTGCAGCTAAACCAGCTGCTGTCACTGCAACAGCCAGCCTCGCCGTCTGCGGAACACCGCAATGAAAACTTGTTTATCATCACTCATCAAACCTACGAGCTCTGGTTCAAGCAGTTGATCGATGAGCTTCATCTGGCGATTGCGCTGATCGAAGAAGGAGATATACCGGCGGCGATCGAAACGATGACGCGCGTCAATGCCATTACCCAAACCGTGGTGAATCAGATCGCTGTGATTTGCACGCTGAAGTTTCATGAATTCCAGCGTTTTCGCAGCTATCTCGGCACCGCCAGCGGTTTCCAATCCTACCAGTTTGCCGGCATAGAAGCGCTGCTCGGCAAGGAAAACCCAAAGAAGCTACAACAGTATCAAGGTGATGAAGAGGCTCAGCGCCGATTGGCGGCTATTATCCAACCGGTTTCCCTATGGCAGGCGATACGCGGCCACCTGATGCGTCTCAATGACCAGCCCAATCAGGCGGCGCAAGGCTTCGACGACATCATCAGGCAATCGCTGACGCGTTCAGGCTGCGAGTCGCTGCTGCTCAACCAACTGCTTGATTTGGATTCACTGCTGCAAGAGTGGCGTTACCGCCATGTGAAACTGGTGGAGCGGACGATCGGGCAGCGGAAAGGTACCGGCGGTTCATCGGGTTCGGACTATCTTAAATCTACGCTGTTCACGCCGATCTTCGATGAATTGTGGAACGCCATCAACTGAGTGCATTCCCTTAACGCCAAGGAAGCTCAGGCTTCCTTGGCACCCCTGAAAATACGGATTTTCGCCATGCATTGCACCCACTTTCCCAACGCCCCCCTCGGCCTGAAACCGCTGACGCCGGGTCGCCAGGGCAGCCTGCGGCTGATCGCTTTTCCCCACGCCGGCGCCGGAGCCACTGCCTTTCAGCGATGGAGCCCCACGTTGCATCAGGACATCGAACTCTATGCCGTGCAATACCCCGGTCGAGAGGAGCGGGCGCACGAAGCGCCGCTCTGCCAACCCCAATCGCTCATCAATCAACTGATACCGGCACTGCAGCCACTGCAAGATAAACCGCTGATCTTTTTCGGCCACAGTCTTGGCGGACGGGTTGCGCTGGCGTTAGCGATGGCGCTGCCCCAACCGCCGCTGCAGTTGATCATTTCCGCCAGTTCATCGCCTTTTCTTGCGCGCCACAGCCAGTTGCTGAGGATGCCTCGTGCCGCTTTGTTGAACGCGCTTTGTGCCGGTGAGGGCCTGGATGAGTCTCTCATCGGCGACAGCGCGCTGGTCGATTACTATCTGCCGCTGATCCGTGCCGATCTGTTGCTGTCCAGCCAATTGCTTTTCCCTGCGCAACCGGGTTACCACGCCCCGCTGGCGATGTTCTATGGTGAAAACGACGAGTTGATCGATCGGCAGGATTTGCTCGACTGGCGCCGGATCGCGCAAGGCGATTTTCAGCAGCGCACTTTTGCCGGCGGACATATGTATATCACCACGCAGCGCGAGGCGGTGATAGCCGGCGTTCACCAGTTGCTGGCTGGCCGCCTGAGCGAACCGGCCAGCCGGTAACACTCAGGCGTTTTCACGCTCAGGCAACGCCAAACGGCGCTCGTTGTGCACCACCCGCCACGCCAACAGCAGCACGCACAGGCTGCAGAGCGACAGCACGGCGCCCAGGTGCTGCGACAGCCCGGCCAGCACCAAGCCACCGCCAAGCATCAGGTAATACATCAGGCCAAGGATCGCGCCGGCGGTGCCCATGCAGTCTTTATAATGCCGCAGCGCGCGCGCCAGAATATTGGGAATGGCGATGCCGTACGCCATCACCACCAGCATCATCGGCAGAACGAACCACAAGCTCCCTTCCAGCAGCAGTACCAGCAGGCCGCCGGCCAGTGATAAAACGCAGGCCAGCATCAGCAACGCGGGGAACAGCCAGTGTTTGCCGATCAAAAACTTGTTGATCGCCGCGCCGATACCGACCCCGGCCGCCAACACCAAACCGGTATAACCGAACCACTGCGCCGGCAGTTCCAACGCCGCGAAGTGGAATGGCGCCAGCTGGTAATAGCTGAACATGCAAATATTGAACAACGCCACCAGCAGCGCACTGAGCCAAATATCCCCGTCCTTGATCATCCGCCCCAGCGTGCCGAAAAATGAATGCTTCACCACCTGTTGCGGACGCGTCTCCGGCAGTTGCCAACCGGCATAGCCCAGCAACAGCGCCGCCAACAGCGCCAAACCGCCAAACACCCCCTGATAGCCCCAATAGTGAGTCAGCACTGCGCCGCTCAATACGCCAACCGCCGGGCTGATCGCCATGGCGATCCCCATCACCGAGAACACCCGCGCCAACTCATAACCGTCGAAGCGATCGCGAATCGCCGTTTGCGTCCCGACCGAACCGACCGCCGCGCCAAAGGCGGCCAGCACCCGCGCCGCCAGCAGCACGCTGAAGCTGCCGCTGAACAGTGCGACGATAGAAGCCAGCAGATAGAGCGTCAGCCCGGCCAAAATGGTGGGACGGCGTCCGATGACGTCGCACATCCGCCCCCAAACCACCACGCCCAGCGCAAAGGCGAAAAAGTAGCAAGAGAGCGTTTGCGCCGCCATTTCCGCACTTACCCGGAAACCATGCGCAATGTGCGTCAATGCCGGGCTGTAGATGGTCTCCACCACCTGGGGAAACATCATCATCGACGTCGCCAATGTCAGAGTCAGCTTACGTTGCATAACAGATCCTGTAGCCAAGAATAAGCTGCACAAGGTAGCATCTGCTCCCGGCGCCGATTACAATATAAAAGACAATAAATTTACAAAATCGGACATACTATGGCGTGGCTTCAGGCGCAGGACAGTTTTAATCCGGATACGCTCGACAACGGCGTGCTCGGGATCGCCGCCGAACTGGCGCAGCACGACTCTGGCACGCATTGGCATGACAGAGGCCAGTTGCTGTTCTGTCAGCAAGGCAGCATGCGTATCACGCTCAACCAAAGCATCTGTATGCTGCCGCCGGGCAGAGTTGCCTGGATCCCGCCGCAAGTGGCTCACCGCGTTCAGGTCAACGGCGTAGTCGGTTACCGTTCGCTTTATCTCGACGCCGATCGCTATGCCTGTCTGCCTGCGCAGCTTGCCGTACTGACAGCCTCGCCGCTGCTGCGCGAGGTGTTGGAACGCATCGCGTTCGCCGCATTCGACACCGACTGGCAGCATGGGCCTCACGCCAATATTCTGGCGGTCTGCCTGGACGAGATCGCCGCCGCGCCGCGCGAACTGACGTTGCTGCCGCTGCCCAGCGACCGGCGCCTGCGCCATCTGGCCAATCTGGACATGCTTCCGCCGCTGCACGAGCTATCGCGCTACAGCGGCGCTTCCGAGAAAACCATCAGCCGGATTTTCCGCCGTGAAACCGGCCTCAGTTATCAACAGTGGCGTCAGCAATGGCGCCTGATCAAAGCAATAGAGATGCTGGCCGCAGGGCTGAGCCAATCCGACGTCGCCGGTCGGCTGGCGTTTTCCAGCGACAGCGCCTTCGCCACTTTTTTCAAGAATATGGTGGGCTGCCCGCCAAGGGCGTATATGGAGAGAAGAAAGTAAGAGGCCGTCTAAAACGGCAACGCCGACAGAATGCGTTGATGGGGAGGAAAAAAGCGACGGCGGGAACGGCGCCCCCGCGACAAGCGAGAAACGCCGTTCCGCTACGCCCTTATCGATAGACGATCTCGCCCTTCGGCTCGTAGGCCGCCGCATCCAGCGGTGAATGTTTCTCGATGTACTGCTTCAGCACCTCAGCGTCGATAAAGCCGGTGTTGACGTAGCTCGGCAGCCCGTCCAGCTTCGGATAGCCGTCGCCGCCCAGCGCGTTGAAGTTCAGCGTCGCCATGCGGTAGGTTTTATCCGCCTGCAGCGGCTGGCCGTTGATCTTCACCTCGCTGACGCCCTTGCCGTCCGCCACCAGGCTGACGTTGGCGAACTGGGCGTAGGCGCCGGAATCCGGCTTCATGTTGGCCACCACCGCCAGGTACTGCTCAACCTCGCTGCCTTTCATATCGACATGCACCAGGGTGTTGCCGAACGGCTGTACCTTGAGCACGTTCTTATAGGTGATATCGCCGCTTTCAATCGAATCGCGCACCCCGCCGCCGCTCATCACCGCGAAGTCGGCATCGGCGCGCTCCCTCTGCGCCGCCAGCATCACCCGCGCCAGGTTGGTCTGCACGAAGCGCACCTTGCTGCGATCGCCCTCCAGCTTGCCGTTAACGCTGCCGATCTTCACGCCCAACTGCGCCTTGCCCTTCTCCTGGAACGGCGTCAGCAGTTTCATCATGGCCGGGTCTTCCGCGATCTGCTGGGTGTAGTACACCCGCTCGCTGGTGCCGTCCGCCTTCTCCACCTTCTTCTTCAGGTTTACCGGGATCAGCTGATAATGCACCAGCTTCAGCTCGCCGTTGCGGAATTCGAAGTCGGCGCGGCCCACGTATTTGCCCCACTCGTGCGCCTGCACGATCCAGGTGCCGTTCTGGCGATCCGGCGAGCACGGCGTGCCCGGCACGTAATCTGCCTGTTTGCGGTTGTCGCCGGCCATGCACACCGGATCCTGCGAGTGGCCGCCGACAATCATGTCGAGATACCCGGCCGGCAGGCTGCGCGCCATTTCCACGTCGCCCGGCGCGTTCGAGCCGTGTTCGCCGTTGTCGTAGTGCCCCATATGGGTGGCGGCGATAATCACGTCCGGCTTCTCGTCCTTGCGCAGTTGCTCCACCACCTGCTTCGCCTCCTGCGCCGGCACGCGGAACTCCATGTCGGTGAAGTACTCCGGGTTGCCTATCTTGGCGGTGTCGTCGGTCGTCAGGCCGATCACGGCAATCTTGATGCCCTGCTTGTCGAACAAGGCGTAAGGCTTGAACAGGCGCTGGCCGGTGCTTTTCTGATAGATATTGGCGGACAGCAGCGGGAAGGTCGCCCATTTTTCCTGCTGCCGCAGCACGCTCAGCGGGTTGTCGAATTCATGGTTGCCGATCGCCATCGCGTCGTAACCCACCAGGTTCATGCCGCGGAAGTCCGGCTCGGCGTCCTGCAAATCCGATTCCGGCACGCCGGTGTTGATATCGCCGCCGGACAGCAACAGCAGGCTGCCGCCCTGCGCCGCCACTTCCTGACGAATGCCGTCCACCAACGTTTTCTGCGCGCCCAGGCCGTATTCGCCATGATCGTTCTGCCAGAAGTGACCGTGATGGTCGTTGGTATGCAGAATGGTGATGGCGTAGGTCTTATCCTTTTCCCAGGCACTGGCGGCCCCCGACAGCAACGTCAGGGAAACGGCCAACGCACATGCGGTGGTTTTCAGCGAAAAACGCATGGCGGATCTCCGTGTATTAAATGGCTTTTATGATGAGGGCGAAATTGTAGCGCGAATCAATGACAGCTGATTTCAAATTTTTGCGATGTGAGTCTGATTATTTCAGATATGGTAAAAATTGCGCACCCTGCCTAAGATGTCTTCTCTGTGCTCAACAACTTATCAGGCTAATAATAATATGACCGACAGTAGCCAAAGCGCGATGCCGCCCGCCAAGGGCAGTGCGGTGAAAGGCACCGCCTTCTCCATCCTCGGCGCCATCAGCGTGTCTCACCTGCTCAACGATATGATCCAATCGCTGATCCTGGCGATTTACCCGATCCTGCAAGCCGATTTTCACCTCAGCTTCGTGCAGATCGGCATGATCACCCTGACCTATCAGCTGACGGCCTCGCTGCTGCAGCCGCTGATTGGTTATTACACCGATAAACACCCGCAGCCTTATTCGCTGCCGATCGGCATGGGCTTTACCCTGTCCGGCCTGCTGCTGCTGTCGGTGGCGAGCACCTTCCCGCTGGTGCTGCTGGCGGCGGCGCTGGTGGGCACCGGCTCATCGGTGTTCCACCCGGAATCCTCGCGCGTGGCGCGCATGGCCTCCGGCGGGCGGCACGGCCTGGCGCAGTCGCTGTTCCAGGTCGGCGGCAACTTCGGTAGCTCGCTAGGCCCGCTGCTGGCTGCGCTGATCATCGCGCCTTACGGCAAGGGTAACGTCGCCTGGTTCACGCTGGCGGCGCTGCTGGCGATCGTGGTGTTGCTGCAGGTCAGCAAGTGGTATCAACATCAGCACCGGGCAACTAAAGGGCAGCCGAAAAGCCCATCAACGCTGAAACCGCTGCCAAAACGTACCGTAGTCTACTCGCTGGGCATCCTGCTGGTGCTGATTTTCTCTAAATACTTCTATCTGGCCAGCATCAGCAGCTATTACACCTTTTATCTGATACATAAATTCGGCGTTTCGGTGCAGAATGCGCAAATTCACCTGTTCGCCTTCCTGTTCGCGGTGGCGGCAGGCACCATTATCGGCGGGCCTCTCGGCGACAAGATAGGGCGAAAATACGTTATTTGGGGTTCTATTTTCGGCGCTGCGCCGTTTACCCTTGTTTTACCCTATGCATCGCTCTATTGGACCGGCATTTTAACGGTGATTATCGGGGTTATTCTCGCCTCGGCGTTCTCCGCCATTTTGGTCTACGCCCAGGAGCTGATCCCCGGCAAGGTGGGCATGGTTTCCGGCTTATTCTTCGGTTTTGCTTTCGGTATGGGCGGATTAGGCGCGGCAGTTCTTGGTTATGTCGCGGATTTGACCAGTATCGAACTGGTCTACCAAATCTGTGCTTTCCTGCCGCTGATCGGCATTATCACCGCACTGCTGCCCAATATGGAGCATAAACTGCAATAACCCCGCGACTAGCCCGGATGAAATTACTTATTCGTCCGGGTTATCTTACGGATAAATCAATGTTATTTTCCATATCTGGCACAAAACCCCCTCATTGCCGCGCCTTAAGTGAAATCCTCTGCCTTTTTACAAAAAAGGCCAAATTAGCCAAGCAAGTCGTGCACAAATGCAATAAACTAAATGTATCTTTTCGTAACTTTGTTGCGTTTCTCCCGTGCCGCGATGCATAGCCAGAAGGAGTATGGATGCATAATTCAACACCGCTCATTACCACCATCGTCGGAGGGTTAGTACTCGCCTTCCTCCTCGGCATGCTGGCGAACCGCCTGCGCATCTCCCCTCTGGTGGGGTATCTGGCCGCAGGCGTGCTCGCCGGCCCGTTCACCCCCGGTTTCGTCGCCGATACCTCATTGGCGCCGGAACTGGCGGAAATCGGCGTTATCCTGTTGATGTTCGGTGTTGGCCTGCACTTCTCTTTGAAAGACCTCCTCGCAGTAAAATCTATCGCCATTCCCGGCGCCGTAGCGCAAATAGCCGTCGCCACCCTGCTCGGCATGGGGCTGTCCAAGCTGCTCGGCTGGGATCTGATCTCCGGCCTGGTGTTCGGCCTCTGCCTCTCCACCGCCAGCACCGTGGTGCTGCTGCGCGCGCTGGAGGAGCGGCAGCTGATCGACAGCCAGCGCGGGCAAATCGCCATCGGCTGGCTGATCGTCGAAGATTTGGCGATGGTGCTGACGCTGGTATTGCTGCCGGCCTTCGGCAACATGCTGGGCAACGACAACGCCAGCAGCAGCCAGCTGCTGATGGAGCTGGCGCTGACCATCGGTAAGGTCATCGCCTTTATCGCGCTGATGATCGTGGTCGGCCGCCGCCTGGTGCCGTGGATCCTGTCAAAAACCGCCAGCACCGGCTCGCGCGAGCTGTTCACCCTGGCGGTATTGGCGCTGGCGCTCGGCATCGCCTACGGCGCGGTGAAGCTGTTCGACGTCTCCTTCGCGCTGGGCGCTTTCTTCGCCGGCATGGTGCTGAACGAGTCCGAACTGAGCCACCGCGCGGCGCATGACACCCTGCCGCTGCGCGACGCATTCGCAGTGCTGTTCTTCGTCTCGGTCGGCATGCTGTTCGATCCGATGATCGTGATTAACGAACCGCTGGCGGTGCTGGCGACGCTGGCGATCATCGTGTTCGGCAAATCCGCCGCCGCGTTCCTGCTGGTGAAAATGTTCGGTCACTCCAAGCGCACCGCGCTGACCATTTCCGCCAGCCTGGCGCAAATCGGCGAGTTCGCCTTTATTCTGGCGGGCCTCGGCATTGCGCTCGGCATGATGTCGGAACACGGCCGCAATCTGGTGCTGGCCGGCGCCATTCTGTCCATCATGCTCAATCCGCTGTTGTTCACCCTGCTGGAACGCTATCTGGCCAAGACCGAAACCATCGAAGACCAAATCCTCGAAGAGGCGGTGGAAGAAGAGAAGCAAATCCCGGTGGATATGTGCAATCACGCGCTGGTGGTCGGCTATGGCCGCGTCGGCAGCCTGCTGGGCGGCAAACTGGCCGAAGCGGGCATCCCGCTGGTGGTGATCGAGAACTCCCGCCCGCGGGTGGAAGCGCTGCGCGAACAGGGCATCAAGACGGTGCTGGGCAATGCCGCCAATCCGGAAGTGATGGATCTGGCGCGGCTCGACTGCGCGCGCTGGCTGCTGCTGACCATCCCCAATGGCTATGAGGCCGGCGAGATCGTCGCCTCGGCGCGCGCCAAGCGGCCGAATATCGAGATCATCGCCCGCGCCCACTACGACGACGAGGTGGCCTACATCACCGATCGCGGCGCCAACCAGGTGGTGATGGGCGAACGGGAGATCGCCAACAGCATGCTGAACATCCTGCAGCTGGACACCCTGAGCGAAGAAGAAAAAATGGGCGGCTGCCCTATCTGAAGCGCCACGCGCGCACAAAAAAAGGTCCGGCATGCCGGACCTTTTCTTTTTCAGCGGGTTAACGCTCCCAGTAAGACTCTTCCAGGCTGTCTTCCCGCTCCGGCAGGCCGCGAGTGAGGCGCGGCGAATGCTGGTTCAACACCTGGTAGCTGACGCGGTTGGCGTATTTGCACACCTGCGCCAGGGAGGAGTAAGTCAGGTAGCTGCGCACGTGCTTGCTGGAGTTCGGCACGTTGTGGCGGTGATAGCCGTTGGCGGCGATATCGTGCAGCAACGCCGACAGCGCGCCGTCGCCGGCGCCGTTGGTGTTCATGATCTTCTCCGGCCCGCCCATATACGGCGCGATGTGCGAATAAACGCGCAGCGGATTTTCACAGTGTTCGCGGCGCATGGCGCGGCTGAATTCGTAGCGGTTGAACTCGGCGATATGCCCCGGCAGCAGCGGGTGCTGGGTCTGGCGCTTGTTGGCCTCTTCGGTGTAGCCCGCCATATACAGGCCGTTCGGCCCGGCGGTGCACAGCACCAGATCCACCCACTCCAGCGCCATGTCCGAGGCGGTCAGCGGATCGCTCAGCCCGGTCAGCTCCAGCGCTTCGTCTTCGTTCATCGCCAGAATCGTCACGTTTTCCTTCAGGAAGTCGCGCCACCACTGTGGGTTGTCGGCAATGACGTACTTGGTGCCCAGCGTCAACACCACCGGCACGTCGTGCTTTTTGGCGTATTCGATCGCCTGCAGGGTGGCAGCCTTCATCGGCTCCCCTTCCTTACAGCGCACCAGATAAGAGCTCAGCACCAGCGCCGACGCGCCGGCGATCACTTCTTCAGGAATGCTTTCCGGGCGCAGCTGGTTCATTTGGCCCGGGTTGATGGCGAAGGTGCGCTCGCCGCTTTCGCCAATCAGCGTAAAACAGCGGCCGATGGCGCCGTCTACGCCCTGCAGATAGTTGAGATCGGTACGGCTGGAGGTATTGCACAGGTAACGGTAGGCGTAGCTGCCGATTTTCACGTTGCTGCACATCACGCCGAGCAGCACCGAGCGATCGTCCGCCAGCACCGAATAGTTGTGCATGGTATTGCCGATGGTGCCGCCGGCGAACTGATGGGTAACCAGGTTGTTTTCATTCAGTTCCTGATACAGCGCCTCGGCGACGTCGTCTTCGATCACCAGAGAGTGGCCCAGGCTCAGGCCGTAGCGCTGGACAAAAGCGTCGTCCACCTTCGCCTCGATATCCACTAGCGTCTGGTCGATGCCGACGATATACGAGGTGCTGATTTCACTTTCGGGCTGGGCCTGCTGCAGAAGCGGATCGCGGGCGCTCACCGGGAAATAGTGTTTGGACTTGCGTTTACCAGGAAATTTCATGTGATTGGCGGTGGTGGCGGTTTAACAAGCGGAGAATGTTAACACATTCCCGCCCGATCACGATGATTCTAATATACAGATTATTGATGATTAGAGGCGCTGCGCCACCAGCTGCTGCATCATATCGATATGCGCCGGCTCGTCGTTCAACGCAGAGATATATTCAAACTTCTCGCCGCCGGCCTCGAGGAAGATCTCGCGGTTCTGCTCCTTGATCTCTTCCAACGTTTCCAGGCAGTCCGCCGAGAAACCCGGGCAAATCAGCTGAATGTGCTTCACGCCCTGCGCCGGCAGCCCCTTCAGGGTCTCATCGGTGTACGGCGTCAGCCACGGCTCGCGGCCGAAGCGCGATTGGTACGTCATCATCACTCGCTCCGGCGCCAGCGGCAATGTGGCGCTCAGCGCTCGCAGCGTATCCTCGCAGCGCTGCGGGTAGTCGTCGCCCAGGCGTGCATAGCGTTTGGGGATGCCGTGGAACGACAGCACCAACCGATCCGGCTGGCCATGCTCGGCGAACGAGCGCTCCACGCTTTGCTGCAGCGCGGCGATGTAGGCCGGGTGTTCGGCGTAATCGCGGATGAAGGCCACAGAAGGCAAGCGGCGATAGCCTTTCAGCACCCGCGCTACGCCATCCCATACCGCCGCGCTGGTGGAACAGGAATATTGCGGATAGAGCGGCAGCACCACCAGGTTGGTCACGCCCTGCGCCAGCAGCTTGTCGATGGCTTCCGCCAGGCTCGGCGAGCCGTAGCTCATGCCCAGCTCCACCGGCGTATTCGGCATGCGCGCCGCCAGCGCCCGCTGTTGGCGGCGGCTGTACACCAGCAGCGGTGAGCCTTCTTCCATCCACACCGACTGATAGAGCTTCGCCACGCGCGGCGAACGGATCGGCAAGATCGCGCCGTTGAGGATCGGCCACCAGATCAGCGGCGCCGTGTCGACCACGCGATCGTCACTGAGGAATTCCTTCAGATAGCGTTTGACCGCCGACGAGGTCGGCGCATCTGGCGTGCCCAGGTTCACCAGCAATACGCCGTGTTTCTCTTGCTTCATCTCAGTTCCCCTCATTTCCTTTCCGGCCGGCATTCCGTTCTGGGTCGGGATGTCAGCAGCCATTAATGCCGGCTATTGTAACGGAAAAGTCGTGCATCGAAACCGATAACAGCAACAGGCTATGCCTGTGGGCCTCCCCCTTGCGCCAGTCGCCACACCGCCGCCACGTTGCGCGCCGTCACCTGCAGATTGCGATCGGCGCCCGCCAGCGCTTCTTCCAGCGTCACGATGCCATCGAGCACCGAAAACGCCGCGTCGATGCCGTGTTGATGCACCACCTGGTAATCCGACGTCAGGCTGCCGGCGATGGCGATCACCGGCACGCCGTGGCGCTTGGCCACCCGCGCCACGCCGATCGGCGTTTTGCCGTGGATCGACTGGCTGTCCAGCCGGCCTTCCCCGGTGATCACCAGATCGGCATCGCGCACCGCCTCATCCAGGCGCAGGGTTTCGGTGACGATCTCGATGCCCGGCCGCAAACGCGCATTGAGCATGCCGAGCAGCGCCGCCCCCATGCCGCCCGCCGCGCCCGCCCCTGGCTGGGTGAGCACCGCGCGGCCGGTTTCCCGTTCCAGCAGCTCGCCATAGTGATGCAGCGCCGCATCGAGCTGCGCCACCATCTCCGGCGTCGCTCCCTTCTGCGGCCCGAACACCGCCGAGGCGCCCTTTTCGCCGCACAGCGGGTTATCGACGTCGCAGGCGGCGGTCACGCTCACCCATTGCCAACGCGCATCCAGCCCGGCGAGATCGAGATGCGCCAGCTGCGCCAGCGCCGCTCCGCCTGCCGGCAGCGGCCGGCGTGCCTTATCCAGCAACTTCACGCCCAGCGCCTGCATCATCCCGGCGCCGCCGTCGTTGGTGGCGCTGCCGCCGATGCCGAGAATGATCGCCTTCACGCCGCGTTCCAACGCCGCCAGCATCAGTTCGCCGGTGCCGTAGCTGGTGGTGATGCGCGGATCGCGCCGGCCGGGCGGCGCCAGGTGCAGCCCTGAGGCGGCGGCCATTTCAATCACCGCGGTTTCGCCGTCGCCCAGCAGGCCATAGAACCCCTGCACCGGCTCCCCCAGCGGCCCGGTGACCGTCACCTGGACGATTTCACCGCCGGTGGCCGCCACCATCGACTCCACCGTGCCTTCGCCGCCGTCCGCCATCGGCAGCTTCACGTAGTGCGCCTGCGGGTAAATTTGGCGGAACCCCCGCTCGATGGCGTCGGCGACGCCGAGCGCGCTCAGGCTCTCTTTGAAAGAATCCGGGGCAATAACCACTTTTTTCAGCGTTTTCATCACTGTTCCTTATCCCGCCAGGTTAAATACGCCAAACATCAGCGCCGAGATTGCCGCAATGGTGAACCCCACCAGCGTTTCGTACGGCAGCAGCTTCAGCCGCTCGTGCACCGCCATATTGACGCTGCCGCCGGTGGCGTGGAAGAAGCTGCCGTGCGGCAGGTGATCCAGCACCGTGGCGCCCGCATGGATCATCGCAGCGCCGGCCAGCCCGCTCACGCCCAGCTCGAGCAGCGTGGAGCTGAACACCCCGGAAGCCACGGCGGTGCCGGCGGTGGTCGACGCGGTCGCCATCGACATCAGCGCGCCGGACAGCGGCGCCAGCAGCCAGGCCGGCAGCCCGGTGTGCGTTAAGCCGTTAATCAAGACATCCTTCAGCGCCGAGTTGGCGATAATGCCCGCCAGCGTGCCGGTGCCGAGCAGCATGATCGCCACCGGTGCCATGCGCGACAGGCCGGAGACCATAAACTGATTGCACTGGCGGATGCGCCCCATCAGCAGCGCGCCCGCCAAGCCGCCGGCCGGCAGCGCGATCAGCGGATCGACGGCGATGCCGGCGATCGGCCGCAGCGACAGCAGCAGGATCGCCACCAGCGGCGCGCTGATTGCCGCAGCGAAGCCCGGCCGCGCCCCTTCGGCATGCTGAGTCAGCTCTTCGGCCATCACTTTGCTGCCTTTATCGCTCAGGCGGCGCGCCAGCAGATAGGCCACCACCAGGCCGCACAGCCCCGGCACGATGCCGGCCATCATTACCGAGGTGAGCGGCACGTGGAAATTGTCCGCCGCCGCGATGGTGTTCGGGTTGGGCGACATCACGTTGCCGGCCTTGCCGCCGCCGATCATCGCCAGCAGGATCGCCGCGCGCGAAATGCCGGCCTTTTGGGCTATCGACAGCGCGATCGGCGCGACGGTGATCACCGCCACGTCGATAAACACCCCCACCGCCGTCAGGATCAGTGTAGCCACCGCCAGCGCCAGCAGCGCGCGGGTTTCGCCCACCTTGCGCACGATGGTTTCGGCGATGGTGTGCGCCGCGCCGGATTCGATCAGCACCCCGGCCAGCACCCCCGCCGCCAGGATGCGCATCACGGCGTTGGTGATGCCCTGCGCCCCGCCGATCATCAGCGTTACGGTCTGCACCAGGTCGGCGCCGCCGCACAGCCCGCCCGCCAGCGCGCCGGCGATCATGCCGTAAGCCGGCGGCACCTTGCGTAGAATCAGGACGATGGCGACGGCTAACGCCACCAGCGCCCCCAGAGTGGATACGGTTGTCATTGTTGTTTTCTCCGTGGTTGATGTGCAGGCCAACATATCCCGCGCACCCGGCGTTGGCCTGAGGGGAAACAACAAAAAATCGCCGGGGGAACGGCGTGGAATTTGTGGGTTGGCACAACTCAGTCGTGCATCAGCATGCCGATATATAACCGCAGAGCGTCGGTTAATTGGTTGATTTTCATGCCAGTTATCGCTTCGATACGCTGCAGGCGATAGCGCAGGGTATTGACGTGGATATGCAGCTGTGCGGCGGTCTGCGTCTGATCACAATTCTGCGAAAAATAGTGGCGCAGCGTGCCGCGCAGCACGCCTTTTTCGTCCTGTTCGCCCAGCGTCCGCCAGGGGCGACCCAGCTCCTGCGCGCGCCAATCCTCCCCCAGATCGCACAACAGCGACGGCAGCGGGTAGTCGTGGTAGAACAGCGTGGCGTGACGCAGTTTCAGGCGCTGCGCCATCGCCTGAGTGGCGCGCGCCGTCAGGCTGGAACGATAGGCGCTTTGCGGATCGTCATAAAAACCGCCGACGATCAGCCGCACCCGGAAGCGGTGTTTGAGTTGGTTTTGCAAACGCTGGGCCTGTTGGCGCTCCAGCTTCAGGCTCCATTCGCCCTGCACCATGCAGGCCGGTCGCAGCAGGGTCATTTCATTGAAGCCGGTAATGGCGATCAACGCGTCGCGCTGGGTGGCCTCCAGCTCCGCCAGCAGCTCGCGCAGCAGGTGCGGCTGCGCCTCTTGCAGCTCGACGATCCACACGATGCGCGCCTGGCGCAGATCCAACCCCAAATACGCCGCCATCGCTGCCAGCGACGCGGTGTTCGGCTGGGGCTGCAGCAGCTGATTCGCCAGCTCTTCCCGGTAGCGTTTTTCCCACTGGTGCTGATCCAGCAGCGCCGCCTGCTCCACCATCATCTCCGCCGCCATCTTCACCAGCTCGGCGTAGGCGCGCACCTCGGCCGGTTCGCCGGAGATGCCGATCACCCCCACCCGCTGGTTGCGAAAGCTGAACGGCAGGTTGATGCCGGGCCGCACGCCCTTCAGATGTTCGGCGGTGGCGCGGTCGATTTCCACCACCCGATTTTCCGCCAGCGCCAGCACCGCGCCTTCATGGCGCTGGAACAGGCGCTGCGGGTTGCCGGAGGCGATAATCACGCCGTTGCTGTCCATCACGTTGACGGAATGGCTGATGATGCCCATCGCCCGCTGGACGATCTGGCGCGCGGTGGCTTCCGCCAGAAGATTGGTTTGTCTGAGCATGCCCGCTCCCTGCTGAGGGTGAAAACGCAGGCTTGTTATACGCTATTTGGCGCGGACGATTAACGGGCACGGCCGCAACAAGCCGCCGCGATCACAATTTGGCGGGAAAACGGCAAAAAAAAACGCCGGGCCACAGGCCCGGCGTCATGCACAACGCGCTTGCGATCAACCGAGGATGGTCGCCAGCTCTGCGCTCACTTCGGCCACCTTGCGGGTGCCGTCGATTTTGCGGTATTGGGTGTTGCCCGCCGCCGCTTCTTTGCTGTAGTAAGAGATCAGCGGCGCGGTCATCTGATGGTATTCCACCAGGCGCTTGCGCACGGTCTCTTCCTGATCGTCCTTGCGCGTGGTCAGCTCTTCGCCGGTCACGTCGTCTTTGCCTTCCACCTGCGGCGGGTTGAACTTCACGTGGTATACGCGGCCGGACGGCGCGTGCACGCGGCGGCCAACGATGCGGTCAACGATCAGCTCGTCCGGCACGTCGAACTCCAGCACGAAGTCCACGTTGATGCCGGCTTCTTTCATCGCGTCAGCCTGCGGAATGGTGCGTGGGAAACCGTCCAGCAGGAAGCCCTTGCGGCAATCTTCCTGAGCGATGCGCTCTTTGACCAGCGCGATCACCAGCTCATCGGTCACCAGCTTGCCGGCGTCCATGATCTCTTTCGCCTGCTTGCCCAGTTCACTGCCGGCCTTCACGGCTGCGCGCAACATATCACCGGTGGAGATTTGCGGAATGCCGTATTTCTCCATGATGAATTGAGCCTGAGTACCTTTACCAGCGCCCGGAGCGCCCAGCAGAATGATACGCATTGCGTAAATCCCCTTGCTATGTAGTTTTTATAAAATTGCGAAAACGCTCAACGATACCATTTCAGGGGGGGCAGGCTCAAGGCGCGCGAAGGAAATCGATTGCGGAATGTGCAAAAAAACGGACGAGCAAAAAGCGAGAAAAGGCGGGGAAAAATCGGCAATGCGCCCCTAACGGTGCCGTTAAGGGCGCATATTTTCAGTTTCAGGCGGACAGCAACTTGTTCATGCGACGGATGAACAGGTTCGGATCTTCCAGCGTGCCGCGTTCAGCCAGCAGAGCCTGATCCAATAACAGGTCGATCCATTCGGAGAAATGTTCGTTATCGCCCACATCGGATGCGCGTTTGACCAGAGCATGCTCCGGATTAAGCTCGAAAATGTACTTCACTTCCGGCGCCTGCTGGCCGGCGGCGGCGAACAGCTTGGCCATCTGGGTGCTCATTTCGTCGGCGTCGGTCACCACGATCGCCGGCGTATCGGTCAGGCGGTGCGTCAGGCGCACATCCTTCACGCGCTCGCCCAGCAGGGTTTTCACGCGTTCGATGAACGGCTCCAGCTGCTTCTCGGCGGCCTTCTGCTCTTCGGTTTCATCCGCCAGTTTGTCCAGCGTTTCATCCGCTTTGCTAACCGACTGGAACGGCTTGCCGTCGAACTCGGTCAGGTAGCTCATCATCCACTCGTCGATGCGATCGGACAGCAACAGCACTTCGATGCCTTTCTTGCGGAACAGCTCCAGGTGCGGGCTGCTCTTGGCGGCGGCGTAGCTGTCGGCGGTGATGTAGTAAATCTTCTCCTGCCCTTCCGCCATGCGGCCGACGTACTCTTCCAGCGACACGGTCTGCGCCGAGCTGTCGCCGTGGGTGGAGGCAAAGCGCAGCAGTTTGGCGATCGCTTCCTGGTTGCCGTGGTCTTCCGCCGGGCCCTCTTTCAGCACCAGACCGAACTGCTGCCAGAATTTCTGGTAGCCTTCGGCGTCATCTTTGGCCAGCTTATCCAGCATCTGCAGCACGCGCTTGGTCAGCGCGCCGCGCAGGTTTTGCGTCACGCGGCTGTCTTGCAGGATCTCGCGCGACACGTTCAGCGGCAGATCGTTGGAGTCGATCAGGCCACGCACGAAGCGCAGGTAGTTCGGCATGAACTGCTCGGCGTCGTCCATGATGAACACGCGCTGCACGTACAGCTTCAGACCATGCTTGTGATCGCGGTTCCACATGTCCCACGGCGCCTGCGCCGGGATATACAGCAGGCTGGTGTACTCCTGCTTGCCTTCTACCCGGTTGTGGCTCCAGCTCAGCGGATCGGTGAAGTCGTGGGCGATGTGCTTGTAGAACTCTTTGTACTCTTCGTCGGTCACGTCCGCCTTGCTGCGGGTCCACAGGGCCTGCGCCTTGTTGATCTTCTCCCAGGTGACGGTGTCGTCTTCTTCGTTTTTGCTTTCGATCTCTACCGGCAAGGCGATGTGATCGGAATATTTGCCGATCACCGAGCGCAGGCGCCAGGCGTCGAGGTACTCATCTTCGCCTTCGCGCAGATGCAGGGTGATTTCGGTGCCGCGGGTCTCTTTGGTGATGTCGGCGATGGTGTAGTCGCCTTCGCCGGCGGACTCCCAGAACACGCCTTCGTCATCGGCGGCGCCGGCGGCGCGGGTGCGCACGGTCACTTTGTCCGCCACGATGAACGCCGAGTAGAAACCGACGCCGAACTGGCCGATCAGCTGGCTGTCTTTCGCCTGGTCGGAACCGATGGATTCCAGGAACGCTTTGGTGCCGGACTTGGCGATGGTGCCGAGGTTTTCGATCACTTCTTCGCGGCGCATGCCGATGCCGTTGTCGGCGATGGTCAGGGTGCGCTGCTCTTTATCGAAGGACAAGCGGACGCGCAGCTCGCCGTCGCCGGCGTACAGCTCTGGCGCGGACAGGGCGCGGAAACGCAGCTTGTCGGCGGCGTCAGAGGCGTTGGAAATCAGCTCGCGCAGGAAAATTTCTTTGTTGGAGTACAGCGAATGGATCATCAAATGAAGCAGCTGTTTTACTTCAGACTGGAACCCGCGGGTTTCTTGACCTTTCATACTCATTGATTACCTCAAAAGACAATGGCTACCAAAATCGAACAATGAGGATCAGATGAGGGTCAGGGTCTTGTTTTTCAAGCGGACGGCGGGAGATTTTTGGCAAAAAAATGACGGGGCCGAACGGCCCCATCCGGGAAAACATCAGAACTTGATGGCGTGACGCCCGGCCAGCGAATGCGACAGCGTGGTGCCGTCGACCATCTCCAGCTCGCCGCCCACCGGCACGCCGTGGGCGATGCGGCTGGCGAGCACGCCATACTGGCCGCACATCTCGGCGATATAGTTGGCGGTCGCTTCCCCTTCCACCGTCGGGTTGGTGGCGAGGATCACTTCGGTGATGCTCTCCTTTTCCAGCCGTTGCTCCAGGCGATCCAGACCGATATCGCCCGGCCCGATGCCGTCCAGCGGCGACAGATGCCCCATTAGCACAAAGTAGCGCCCGGCGAACTGGCCGGTCTGCTCGATGGCATGGATATCCGCCGGGCTTTCCACCACGCAAATCTGGCCGTTTTGCTGACGGCGCGGATTGGCGCAGATGGTGCAGACGTCCTGCTCGGTGAAGGTGCGGCAGTCGGCGCAGTGGCCGATTTCCGACATCGCGCGCGTCAACGCCTGCGCCAGGCGCATGCCGCCGCTGCGATCGCGCTGCAGCAGCTGAAACGCCATGCGCTGCGCCGATTTCGGGCCGACGCCCGGCAGGCAGCGCAGCGCCTCCATCAGGGATTCAAGGAGCGGGCTGGTTTGCATCAGAACGGCATCTTGAAGCCAGGCGGCAACTGCATGCCGCTGGAGACGGAGGCCATCTTCTCTTTCTGGGTCTCTTCGATGCGGCGCGCGGCGTCGTTGAACGCGGCGGCGATCAGATCTTCCAGCATCTCTTTGTCGTCTTCCATCAGGCTAGGATCGATCTCCACGCGGCGGCAGTTGTGCGCGCCGTTGATGGTGACCTTCACCAGGCCCGCGCCAGACTCGCCGGTCACTTCCAATTTGGCGACTTCTTCCTGCATCTGCTGCATTTTTTCTTGCATTTGCTGGGCTTGCTTCATCAGGTTGCCCAGACCGCCTTTACCAAACATAGTCGTCTCTCGTCGCTAGGGCCGCGCACCTCGCGCGGCGTTTAAAGGGGGCGGATACTCTCTTCATCCAGATCCGCGTCGAAGAACCGGCACAGCGTCTGAATATGGGTATCCGCAACGATGGACTGGCGCGCCTGCGCCAGCTTTTCTTCATAGATGGCTTGTCGCCATTCCAGCGGGGTGCGCTCCGCCGGATTATCGTCCTCTATCACGGTCAGCTCGATCGGGCTGCCGTACAGCTCGCCGAGCGCTTCGGCCAGCGTCTTCTGCGCCGAAGGCGAATTCAGATGACGCTGCGAAGACCGCAGATGGAGGCAAATCTTGCCCGCTTCCGGCTGCTGCTTGAAGGCGTTCAACGCCAGCTGCTGCACCAGTTTCGGGATCTTGAGCTTATCGATTTCCGCCGCCCAGGCGTCGCGCTCCAGCGACTCCACCACCAGCTTGGCGGCCAGCTCCGGCGTTTTCTCGTGCTCCAACGCCGTGCGCAGCGCTTTCGGCGTCGCCAGCGGTTCCGGCGCCGCTTCCGGCTCGGTCTGCGCGCGCCAGCGATAGGCTTCCGGCTTGGCCGGTTTTTCCGGCACCTTCTTCTCCGCCAGACGCTGCTGGCTACGCTCGGTCACGGAAGCCAAACGCCCCAGCGCCGAGTTTGCCGGCCGCGCTATTCCTGGCGCCGCCGGCTCATTCTTTTTTGGTGTGGATGCTCCCTGCTGCCGCTGCAGCTGGGACCGCGCTTTCAACAGCTGGGCGGTGGCATCCGGTAATGGGGTCGATGATTGCCGCGGTGGCGCGGCCGGCTGCCCTAGCGGCGGCGGTGCGTCCTGAAACTGCGGCGGCTGTTGCGATGCGGCGGCCTGCGGCTGCGCCATCGGCGCCGGCGCGGTCTGCACCAACGCCACCGGCTCCGGGATCACCGCTTTCGGGTGAAACGCCAGCGCGCGCAGCAGGGTCATCTCAACCCCCATGCGGCGATCCGGCGCATAGGCCAGCTCTTTGCGGCCGACCAACAGCGTCTGGTAGTAAAGTTGCACATCGGCCGGCGGCAGGGTGCGCGCCAGCTCGCGCAGCCGTTGTTCCACGGCGGCGTACTGATTGTCGAGCATCGAAGGCAGCAGCTGCACCATCGCAATGCGGTGCAGCAGCGCCAGCGTCTCCACCAGCAGGTTTTCCCAGTCCACGCCGCGCGAAGCGGCCTGTGCGACCTGAGCCATCACCTTTTCGCCGTCGGCGCTGACCAGCGCTTCGAGGATCGCCAGCGGCTGTTCGTCATCGAGCGTGCCGAGCATCTGGCTGACGGTGGCGGCGGTCACCTGCCCCTGCCCCATGGCGATCGCCTGATCGGTCAGGCTCAGCGCATCGCGCATGCTGCCGTCGGCGGCGCGCGCCAGCAGCTGCAGCGCGCGGGCGTCGCTGGTGATCTGCTCCGCCGTCAGCACCGTTTCCAGCTGCTGGCGGATCTGATCGACGTCCAGCGCCTTGAGGTGGAATTGCAGACAGCGCGAGAGAATGGTCACCGGCAGCTTTTGCGGATCGGTGGTGGCCAACAGGAATTTGACGTGCGGCGGCGGCTCTTCCAGCGTCTTGAGCAACGCGTTGAAGCTGTGGCGCGAGAGCATGTGCACTTCATCGATCAGGTAGACCTTGAAGCGGCCGCGCGCCGGCGCGTACTGAACGTTGTCCAGCAGATCGCGGGTATCTTCCACCTTGGTTCGGGAAGCGGCGTCGATCTCGATCAGATCGACGAAGCGCCCCTGCTCGATCTCGCGGCAGTTGTCGCATTGGCCGCACGGCGTGGCGGTGATGCCGGTTTCACAGTTCAGGCCTTTGGCCAGCAGGCGCGCGATGGTGGTTTTCCCCACGCCGCGCGTGCCCGAGAACAGATAGGCGTGATGGATCCGCCCCAGCGAGAGGCCGTTGGCCAGCGCGGTCAGGACATGTTCCTGGCCGACCACGTCTGCGAACGTTTGAGGGCGCCACTTACGGGCGAGAACCTGATAGCTCATTAATACCGGAGAAGTCGAGGAATCTGGAGGGTCATGCTAACACAGCCCCGCGGCGATCCGCGAGGCCGTTGTGCCCAAGGGGCGATGCCGCATCAATGGCCGGCGAAGTCCACCAGGCAGTAGCAGTCGATGCCCAGCTTGTTCAGACGCGCTTCCCCGCCCAGATCCGGCAGGTTGATGATGAATGCGGCGTCGTTCACTTCACCGCCCAGGCGGCGGATCAGTTTGGTGGTCGCTTCGATGGTGCCGCCGGTCGCCAGCAGATCGTCCACCACCAGCACTTTGTCACCCGCGGTGATGGCGTCGGTGTGGATCTCCAGCTTGTCGGTGCCGTACTCCAGCTCATAGCTTTCGCTGAGCGTGGCGCGCGGCAGTTTGCCCGGTTTGCGCACCGGCACGAAACCGACGCCCAACGCCAGCGCGACGGGCGCGCCGAACAGGAAACCACGCGCTTCGGTACCCACCACCTTGGTCACGCCCGCTTCGCGATAGCGCTCAACCAGCAGCTCTATGCTGGCGGCGTAGGCCAACGGGTTTTCCAGTAGGCTGGTCACGTCGCGGAACAGGATGCCCGGCTTCGGATAATCCGGGATGGTTTTGATACTGTCTTTAATAAACTGAAGCTGCTGCGCAGTAGCGGTCATAATTGTTGCCTGATAAAACTGCCTGAAAACCGGCGCGCCGCTCACCCGCCGCCGCCGGGTGAAACACACCGGAGATGAAATGGCAGGCGATCCGCGCACGAAAACGCCCAAATCTATGCAAACTGGCGGACAAATGCAACTCTCCCCTGCATCTTTCAACCCGCAGCGTTGTTGACTGCACGCATTCCCCCCGGTCACTTACCTAAGTAAGCTCCCGGGGATGCCTACGTTTGTCGCCTGGCTGCGGCTTGAAAGCTATTGGGGAGTTTAAGGGACAATCAGCGCTGTTTTTGTTGCGGCAGGTCAATAACCGGCAGGCGCAGCATAAAGGTCAGCAAAATGACCAGCATCAGCAGCAACAGCCCGCGCACCCACCAGATTTTCACCAGCCACAGCGAACAGGCGAAGGTGAGCACGATCACCAGCACCGCCTTCCACTTCGCTCCCGGCGGCAGCGCGCGATGCTGTTGCCAGTGGCGCAGGTAGGTGCCGAACCAGGAGCGGTGCAGCAGCCAGTGATGAAAGCGCGGCGAAGAGCGGGCGAAACACCAGGCGGCCAACAGCAGAAACGGCGTGGTCGGCAACAGCGGCAGCACCACGCCCAACGTCGCCAGCACCACCGCCAGCCAGCCCAAAATGATCAATAACCCACGCGTCATGCGGCTCTTCGCTCCTCAATCGGTTGCCGCCTACTGTAGCATCGGCGCCGCGCCGGCGGAATATGCGTGCGGCGCTTGTTTCACGGCAGGATCGCGGGCAAGCTTACGCCTGTTGAAATCAAGAGGGAGCTTATGTGAGCACTCAGCGTCTATTACAGGTGTTGGCACAGCAGATCGCGGCGCTGGCGGCCGAAGTGACCCCGCGCGGCGACGTTCCGATCCCGCAGGCGCGCTTCGACGCCGCCCTGTTCGCCAACCGCGGCACGCGGCTGCGCGACTACCTGGCCGAGGTGGAGAAGAATTTCGCCCAGCTGCAAAGCGCCGCCAACGACAGCCGTACCAGCCAGGTGGCCTTTCTGGCCGAAAAACTGGTGGCTCAAATCGCCGCCCTGCAGCGCGAGCTGGCCACCCAGGCGCTGCGGCGCAAGAACCAGCCGAAAGAAGCCCCCGAGGCCGATCTGTACCACAAGCTGGCCGAGCATCAGGACTACGAACGCCGGCTGATCGCCATGATTCAGGATCGGGAAAGCCTGCTCGGCCGCCAGACCACGCTGGCGGCGCAGCAAAAGCTGCAGCACGAGCTGGCGGCGCTGGAGGGGCGCCTGATGCGCTGCCGCCAGGCGCTGGCGCGCATCGAGCGCAATATCGAGCGCAAAGAAAACGGTTTTTGAAGATTTATCACAATATTTTAATGATTATTCCCGGTTGCGCGCCGGGTTCACTATACTCTGCCGGTACGCGAGTTATTCATTCCATTAATTAAGCGCAGGTGCTATGTCTCTGGAAAACGCCTCACCCGAACTGCAGCTGGCGGTAGACTTGATTTACCTGCTGGAATGCAACGAGATCGATCCGGCCACCGCGCTGGCGGCGCTGGATATCGTCAAACGGGATTATCAGGAAAAACTGCAGCGCGCCGGCGTCACCTCTCCCTATCTGCCTGCCGGACAGTAATCAGGGACAGCGCCGCTGTCCCTTTCGTCTTTCAACGCTCATCAGCCCGCCGTCTGGCCGCCTTCGTCCGGCGAGCTGAGCGCGCAAATAATAAGGAAAAAAAAGCGTATCGCGGCGGCGATGCGCCGACAAACGTGAGCGGCGCCAGAGAAGGCAGAATCAATCAGCGCTGCATGATTTAGCTTCGGATCGGTTAAGAAGCCTGAAGATTGTCACGGCCACCGGCGGGCAACGAACAACAAAAGCGTTGCAGCTGATGGCCCGTTGCAGCGGAATCAGAAAGTCAGCACTTTTTCCGCCGCAAGCGTCCACTGCGCCAGCTCGACCAACGTGCCGATCGCCACGCCGTCCGCCAGCGGCAAGCGGCTGACGCCGCGCGCGTCGGCACAGGTCTTGCACAGCTTGACCGGCACCTGCTGCGCGGTGAGGATCTCCAGCATCTGCTGCAGGTGGTATCCCTCGTGCGGCTGCTGCCCGGCCAGCCCAGCCACCACCGCATCGGACATCAGAAACAGCCGCAGGTCGAGACTGCTCTGCTGCTCTTTCATGGCGATGGCCAACCGCAGCGCATTGAACAAGGATTCATGACCATAGGCGGCGCCATTGGCGATGAGAACAACTGATGACATGAAATCTCTCCTTATAAAGGAAGGCGGTCGGCGTCAGACGTCGCCGCGTCGGGTTTGAGGCGCAAGGTGGGGCAAAACTGCAGCATTTCCAAAAACGCGTCCACCAGCGCTTCGGCTTCGGCCCGCAGGTCGAAACTTTCCGGCATAAACAGCCAGTTTTCCATCAGGCCGGTGATATAACCGCGCAGGATGATCGCCGCGCGGCGGGTATGTAAATCGGCGGGTAATTGCCCGTGGTGAATGCAGTTATACAGCACCGCTTCAATGCGTTCGTAGCCGGCGAGGTACAGCACCTTGCGCGAATCCAGCAGCGGCATCATTTCACCGACAAATTCGCATTTGTGGAATATAATTTCCATCAACGCCCGCCTACGGCCGTCTTCAACCGTAGACGTCAGAATGTAAATCAGAATTTCTCGGATAACCCGCAGTGGATTATCGGGAAACTTTGCCTGATACTCTGTTTCGAGCTGGTCAATTTTCGGCTCGGTAGATTCCCAAACTTCATTAAACAGGTCTACCTTATTCTTGAAGTGCCAGTAAATGGCTCCACGCGTAACCCCGGCAGCGGTGGCAATATCTGTAAGTGACGTTGCAGCAACGCCACGTTCAGAGAACTCTCTCACCGCAGCATCAAGGATTTGCTGTCGGGTTTCTTGCGCCTGCTGTTTGGTTTTTCGTGCCATGGCATTGTTATTTAGGGGGAGTGTGATTTACATACATTCGCGAATGTATGTACCATAGCACGCACATATAATTAACGCAGCAATGGGTTTTAAAGCTTGTGATCCATTGATCATTTTGAAATCGGACACTTGAGGTTTTTCTATGAACAAAAACAGAGGGTTAACGCCTCTGGCGGCCGTTCTGATGCTTTCAGGCAGCTTAGTGCTAACAGGATGTAACGATAAAGAAACCCAACAGCAAGGCGCCCAACAACAGGCGCCTGAAGTGGGCGTAGTCACCTTGAAGGCCGAGCCTCTCAACATCACTACCGATCTTCCTGGCCGCACCGCTGCGTATCGTATCGCCGAAGTTCGCCCTCAGGTCAGCGGCATCATCCTGAAGCGCAACTTCGTTGAAGGCAGCGATATCAAGGCCGGGACGTCTCTGTACCAAATCGATCCCGCAACCTATCAAGCCAGCTACGACAGCGCGAAAGGCGATTTGGCCAAAGCACAGGCCAGCGCTTCCATCGCACGCGTGACGGTAAACCGCTACAAGCCATTGCTGGGTACCAGCTACATCAGCAAGCAGGACTACGACAACGCCGTCTCCACCCTGCAGCAGGCGGATGCCGCCGTGGTGGCCGCCAAGGCCGCCGTGGAAACCGCGCGCATCAACTTGGCGTACACCAAGGTGACCTCCCCGATCTCCGGCCGCATCGGCAAGTCCGCCGTGACCGAAGGCGCGCTGGTCAGCAACGGCCAGGCGACCGCCCTGTCCACCGTGCAGCAGCTGGATCCGATGTATGTCGACGTCACCCAGTCGAGCACCGACTTCCTGCGCCTGAAGCAAGAGTTGGCCAGCGGCGCGCTGAAGCAGGAAAACGGCAAGGCTAAAGTGAAACTGCTGCTGGAAAACGGCACCGAATACGCACAGGAAGGCACGCTGGAATTCTCCGACGTCACCGTCGACGAGACCACCGGCTCCATCACCATTCGCGCCCTGTTCCCTAACCCGAACGATACGCTGCTGCCGGGCATGTTCGTGCGCGCCCGTCTGGACGAAGGCGTGCGCAGCGATGCGCTGCTGGTGCCTCAGCAAGGCGTCACCCGCAACCCGCGCGGCGAAGCGACGGCGTTGGTGGTAGGGGCAGACGACAAAGTTGAGCTGCGCACGCTGAAGGCGGACCAGGCGATTGGCGACAAATGGCTGGTTACCGATGGCCTGAAAGCCGGCGATCGCGTGATCGTCTCCGGCCTGATGAAAGTGCATCCGGGCGCGCAGGTAAAAGTGCAGGAAGTTGACACTCAGGCGCAAAAACAGCCGCAGTCTGAAGCGCAGAAGTCATAAAAAGGAGCCTGTAATACATGGCTAAGTTCTTTATAGACCGCCCAATTTTCGCCTGGGTAATCGCCATCATCGTCATGTTGGCGGGGGTGCTTGCAATAATGAAACTGCCTATTGCGCAGTATCCCACTATTGCACCGCCGGCGGTGAGTATTTCCGCCAACTACCCGGGCGCAGATGCCAAAACGGTGCAGGATACCGTCACGCAGATTATCGAACAGAACATGAACGGTATCGATAACCTGATGTACATGTCCTCCACCAGTGATTCCTCTGGTAGCGTTACCATTACCCTGACGTTTGAATCCGGCACCGATCCTGACATCGCGCAGGTTCAGGTCCAGAATAAACTGTCGTTGGCCACCCCGTTGCTGCCGCAAGAAGTTCAGCAACAGGGCCTGAAAGTAGAAAAATCCAGCAGCAGCTTCCTGATGGTGGCCGGCTTCGTTTCCGACGATCCGAACATGACTCAGGACGATATTGCGGACTACGTGGCGTCCAACATCAAGGATCCGATCAGCCGTTCGTCCGGCGTGGGTGAAGTGCAGCTGTTCGGTGCCCAGTACGCGATGCGTATCTGGCTGGATCCGAACAAGCTGAACAACTACCAGCTGACGACCACGGACGTGACCTCCGCCATCACCGAGCAGAACAACCAGATCGCCGCAGGCCAGCTGGGCGGCCTGCCGCCGGTGCCGGGGCAGCAGTTGAACGCCTCGATCATCGCGCAGACCCGTCTGACTTCGCCGGAAGAGTTCGGCAAGATCCTGCTGAAGGTGAATACCGACGGTTCCCAGGTACGCCTGCGCGACGTCGCTCACATCGAGCGCGGCGCGGAAAGCTATGCCGTTACCGCTCGCTATAACGGTAAGCCTGCCGCCGGTCTAGGTATCAAACTGGCAACCGGCGCCAACGCCTTGAACACCGCCAAAGGTGTGAAAGATGAGCTGGCCAAGATGACGCCATTCTTCCCGCAAGGGATGAAAGTGGTTTACCCGTACGACACCACCCCGTTCGTTAAGATCTCCATCAACGAAGTGGTGAAAACGCTGATCGAAGCCATCATCCTGGTATTCCTGGTGATGTATCTGTTCCTGCAGAACTTCCGCGCGACGCTGATCCCAACCATCGCGGTGCCGGTGGTGCTGCTGGGGACCTTTGCGATACTCGCGGCGTTCGGCTTCTCGATAAACACCCTGACGATGTTCGGCATGGTGTTGGCGATCGGCCTGCTGGTGGATGACGCCATCGTGGTGGTGGAAAACGTCGAGCGCGTCATGGCCGAAGAGGGGCTGCCGCCGAAAGAAGCCACCCGTAAATCGATGGGCCAGATTCAGGGCGCGCTGGTGGGTATCGCCATGGTGCTGTCGGCGGTATTCGTGCCGATGGCGTTCTTCGGCGGTTCAACCGGCGCCATCTATCGCCAGTTCTCGATCACCATCGTGTCCGCGATGGCGCTGTCGGTGCTGGTGGCCTTGATCCTGACGCCGGCGCTGTGCGCCACCATGCTCAAACCGATCCCGAAAGGCGATCACGGGGTTAAAACAGGCTTCTTCGGCTGGTTTAACCGCATGTTCGAGAAAAGCACGCATCACTATACCGACAGCGTGGGCAACATCCTGCGCAGCACCGGCCGCTATCTGATCATCTACCTGCTGATCGTGGTTGGCATGGGCCTGCTGTTCCTGCGCCTGCCTTCCTCGTTCCTGCCGGACGAAGATCAGGGCATCCTGTTGACCATGGTGCAGCTGCCTGCCGGCGCCACCGAGTCCCGCACCAACAAAGTGCTGGAAGAAGTCTCCGACTACTTCCTGAACAAGGAAAAGGACAACGTGGTTTCGGTGTTTACCGTCGCGGGCTTCGGCTTCAACGGTAACGGCCAGAACAACGGCCTGGCATTCGTCAGCCTGAAAGACTGGGGCGAGCGTCCAGGGAGCGAGAACAAGGTCGAAGCGATCGCGGGTCGCGCCATGGGCGCATTCTCGCAGATTAAAGAAGGCCTGGTATTCCCGTTCAACCTGCCGGCGATCATCGAACTCGGTACCGCAACCGGCTTCGACTTCGAGCTGATTGACCAGGGCGGCCTGGGGCACGAGAAACTGACCGAAGCGCGTAACCAGCTGTTGGGCATGGTTGCTCAACATCCGGACGTGCTGGTGGGCGTGCGCCCGAACGGCCTGGAAGATACGCCGCAGTTCAAACTGATCGTCGATCAGGAGAAAGCCAAGGCGCTGGGCGTCAGCATCACCACCATCAACAGCACGCTGAGCACCGCGCTGGGCGGCTCGTACGTCAACGACTTCATCGACCGCGGTCGTGTGAAGAAGGTATACGTACAGGCCGACGCGCCGTTCCGTATGCTGCCGGAAGACATCAACAAGTGGTACGTGCGCGGTACAAGCGGCCAAATGGTGCCATTCTCCGCCTTCTCTTCGGCGAAATGGGAATACGGCTCACCGCGCCTGGAACGCTATAACGGCTTGCCGTCGATGGAAATTCTGGGCCAGGCCGCACCGGGCAAGAGTACCGGTGAAGCGATGAACCTGATGGAACAGTTGGCGTCCAAACTGCCAAGCGGCATCGGTTACGACTGGACCGGCATGTCCTATCAGGAACGTCTGTCGGGCAACCAGGCGCCGGCGCTGTACGCCATCTCGATTCTGGTGGTGTTCCTGTGTCTGGCGGCGCTGTATGAAAGCTGGTCCGTGCCGTTCTCGGTCATGCTGGTATTGCCGCTGGGGGTTATCGGTGCGTTGCTGGCCGCGACGATGCGCGGCATGAACAACGACGTGTACTTCCAGGTGGGGCTGCTGACCACCATCGGTCTATCGGCGAAGAACGCCATCCTGATCGTGGAATTCGCCAAGGATCTGATGGAGAAAGAAGGCAAAGGCCTGATCGAAGCGACGTTGGAAGCGGTGCGTATGCGTCTGCGTCCAATCCTGATGACGTCTCTGGCCTTCATCCTCGGGGTTCTGCCGCTGGTTATCAGCAGCGGTGCGGGCTCCGGCGCACAGAACGCGGTAGGTACCGGCGTAATGGGCGGGATGATCACCGCCACCGTCTTGGCGATCTTCTTCGTACCGGTGTTCTTCGTGGTGGTTCGCCGCCGCTTCAGCAAGAAGAACGAGGACCTGGAACACAGCCATCCGGTAGAGCACCACTGATCGCTCAGTGATGTGACATTCACCCGATAATCGAAAAGGCCGCGCATGCGGCCTTTTTCTTTTGCTTCAGTTGCTTAATGCAAACCGTTCTCATTAATTCACTCGTGGGCGCAATTTACGCTTGATCGCGACGCCGGGTCGGCGCATAATTATTGTTATAGTATAACATTACACGAGAGAGCCATTATGAAACCCGGCATCCATCCCGATTACCGCACCGTGGTCTTCCACGATGTCAGCGCCAACGCCTACTTTAAAGTGGGATCGACCATCAAAACCGATCGCACCATCGAGCTGGACGGCGAAAGCTGGCCGTATGTCACCCTCGACGTCTCTTCCGCTTCGCATCCGTACTACACCGGCAAGCAGAAAGACTATTCCAAAGAAGGCAGCACGGCGCGCTTCCAGCAGCGCTTTGGCCGCTTTATCGGCAATAAGTAACAAGGAAATCCCATGCAGGTATTGAGTTCATTGCGTTCGGCGAAAAATCGCCACCCGGATTGCAAAGTCGTGCGTCGTCGTGGCCGCATCTATGTGATCTGTAAAAGCAATCCGCGATTCAAAGCGGTACAGGGACGTAAGAAAAAGCGTTAACTCCCCAGTGTCATCTGTCGCAAAGCCCCGTTGCTGCTCAACGGGGCTTTTTTTATGGCGAGAAAGTGCCTGCAAGCTGTCCCCCGCCGGCAGGCGGGGGCAGAGGTTACTTCATGCTGCTCAGCAGCGCGTCGACATTGTGCTTGAACGCCTGTTCATAGGTGGCCGCCGGGCCGCCCGTACGGGAGAGCGCTTCAGGGTACAGCTCGCCGCCCCCCTTGGCGCCGGTGGCGGCGGCAATCTGTTTCACCAACCGCGGATCGGTCTGATTCTCGATAAAGTAAGCGTTGACCTTTTCCTGTTTGATCTGCTTGATCAGGCCGGCCACGTCGCTGGCGCTGGCTTCGGCCTCGGTGGAAAATCCGACCGGGGCAAGGAAAGTGACGCCATACTCTTGCCCAAAGTAACCAAAAGCATCATGGCTGGTCAGCACTTTACGTTTCTGTGGCGGCACTGCGGCGAACTGGGTTTTGGCCCACAGGTCCAGCTTTTGCAGTTGCTGAATGTATTCGGCCCCGCGCTGGCGAAAATAGTTGGCATCCTCGGGATCGGCGGCAATCAGGGCGTTCATCACGTTGGTAGCGTACTGCACGCCGTTTTTCATGCTGTTCCAGGCGTGAGGATCGGTAATCGCTTTGCCGTCCTCCTCCATCTGCCGGGTGCTGATGCCCTGTGAAGCGGTGATCACCTGCCCTTTATAACCCGAAGCGCTGACCAGGCGATCGATCCACCCTTCCAGCCCTAGTCCGCTGACGAATACCACATCAGCCTGAGCCAACTTTTTGCCGTCCTGCGGCGAAGGCTCGAAACTGTGCGGATCGCCATCCGGCCCCACCAGCGTGCTGACCTTGACGTGATCGCCCCCCACCTGTTTGACGATATCGCCCAGAATGGAAAAGCTGGCGACGGCGTCGACGGTCTTCGCCATCGCCAATGGGCTGGCCAGCAGCGCAGCGACCGCCAGCGATATAGGTAAACGTTTCATACTTTCTCCTTGCAAATGGCACTTCTCAACGGCGCGCGAAGGCGTAAATGCCTCCGCGCGTTCCAAACAGGATCGAGACGAAAAAGATGACGCTGGCGCTGAGCACGATCGCCGGGCCGGCGGGCAGCGAAGCGTAATAGGACCACACCAACCCAATCAGGCTGGAAAGCGCGCCGATGCCCATCGCCGTCGCCAGCGTCTGCGGCAGATTGCGCGCCCAGAAGCGCGCGCTGGCGGCGGGCAGCATCATCAGCCCCACCGACATCAGGGTGCCGAGGATCTGGAATCCCGCCACCAGATTGACCACCACCAGCGCCAGAAACAGGCCGTGGATCAGCGCCAACCGGCGCGGCGCGTTGACGCGCAGGAACGTGACGTCGAAGGACTCGATCACCAATGCACGGTACAGCGCCGCCAGCGCCAGCAGCGAAACCGAGGCGATCGCTCCGACCATCAGCATCGCCTGCGCATCCACCGCCAGGATCGAACCGAACAGCACGTGCAGCAGATCCACGCTGGAGCCGCGCAGCGAGACCAGCGTGACCCCCAGCGCCAGTGAGCCCAGATAGAACCCGGCGAAACTGGCGTCCTCTTTCAGCGGCGTGCGGCGGCTCACCAGGCCGGACAGCATCGCCACCGCCAGCCCGGCGATAAAGCCGCCCACCCCCATCGCCACCAGCGACATACCGGAGATCAGATAGCCGATCGCCGCGCCCGGCAACACCGCGTGGGACAAGGCATCCCCCACCAGGCTCATGCGGCGCAGCAGCAAAAACACGCCCAGCGGGGCGGCGCTGAGCGACAACGCCAGGCACGCCATGAGCGCGCGGCGCATAAAACCGAAAGAGAGGAAAGGATCGATAAGCCCATGCCACAGCATCATGGCGCCACCGCCCGCAGATCCGGCTGCCGTTCGGCGGCGTGATACCTCGGCACCTGTTCCAATACCCGCTCGGCCGCGCCCCAGTGGCAAGCCTGCGGCGTCAGCAACAGCACCTGTGGAAAATGCTCGGCGACCATCGACATATCGTGCAGCACAGCGATCACCGTTTTCCCCTGCCGGTGCAGTTGCGCGATCGCCTGCAGCAGGATCTGCGTGGTGGCGCTGTCGATGCCGGTGAAAGGTTCATCCAGCAAAATCAGCGGCGCCGGTTGAACCAGCAGGCGCGCAAACAGCACCCGCTGCAGCTGGCCGCCGGACAGTTCGCCCACCGGGCTGCGCGCCAGCGCGCTCATGCCAACGTTCGCCAGCGCCTCATTGACCTGGCTTGCCGCACGCCTGTTCATGCCGCCGAACATGCCGCTTTGCGGCCAACAGCCCATCGCCACCAGATCGCTTACCGCGATCGGGAATTGCCGATCCAGCTCGGCCTGCTGCGGTAGATAAGCCCTGCGCGGTGGCTTGCCGCCACTAAAACTCAGACTGCCGCCCAGCGGCGGCAACAATCCGGCGAGCGTTTTCAGCAACGTCGATTTCCCAGCCCCGTTGACGCCCACCACCGCGGTTAACGAACCGGCGCTGAACTGCCCGCTCAGCGGCGGGAAAAGCGGCGTGACGCCATAGCCTATCGCCAGTTGGCGCAAGGAGATCATGGCAGCGATACCGCCCAGAAGATGCCGAGCCACAGCAGGGCCAGCAGCGCAACGGCCCCCGCACAGCGCGCGGCGGCGGAGGTGGTAAACAACGAATTCAGTGACGGCGCGGCGTCATGTTGTGAAGAGGGAGTCAATGTGGTGACCAAAATGATGGGTTAATGGTTATAATATAACATCACACCCATTACCACATCTCAAGCTATGGCGCGACAATAATGCAACGGAACGTAACAGTCCTTCGCGCAGCGGCGCTTCCCCCGCAGCCTCCTTATCAAATTCAGGGATATTCCCATTCGGTTGAAATGTTGGCATAAGGTAAAGAACAGCGGTAAATCGAAAAATTTACCGGCGTGAGTGAAAAAGGAGTAAGATAAGCAGATAACATTGCTGTTGGCCGAGATTAATGCTTGTTACCCTTGCCTGTAACCTGGACGTCAACGCACTTTCTGTTAAAAAATTAAAGAAAGTGATTAATGACAATATAGCGGAGTTAGTGCCGGCGCTGACCAGCGGACTGAGTTTTTATTCTGAAAGCGCACGCTATGCCGAAGATTCATTAGAAATACTTGATATAGTACGACAAGGTGATGGCGATTATTCAATGAGTTATCGCTATAAGTGGGGCATTTTTAATGCCTGTCTGGATATCAACAGCGAAGATATCATCAACGACAGCGTACGGTTCCGAGTGACGGAGCGGGGTTTAATCTTCGACATCATTGATAACTCACGGCCATCAACTGCGGATGAATTGTAAGTTTACGTAATAACTGCAGGCCAAACGCGAAAAAATGATTTATATTCATTTTACGGGAAGTTTATTTAACCACCGTTAAGCTGCCTCCGTCCATGATGTAAATCAGCTTACTCACATAGTGTTATCACACCGCAATTAAGACTTACGGAGGGGATGATATGGATGAGTATTCGCCTAAGCGACACGACATTGCTCAGCTCAAATTCTTGTGCGAAAATTTGTATGATGAAGGTATCGCTACCCTGGGAGACAGTCACCATGGGTGGGTCAACGATCCGACGTCCTCCGTCAACCTGCAGCTTAATGAGTTGATCGAACATATCGCTTCGTTTGTGATGAGTTATAAAATTAAATACATGGACGAATCAGACCTGTCGGAGTTAGTCGAAGAATATCTCGACGATACCTATACGCTGTTCAGCAGCTACGGTATCAATGATTCCGACCTGCGCCGCTGGCAAAAAACCAAGGCGAGATTATTCAGAATGTTCTCAGGAGAGGACATCTGTACGACAATGAAAACTTAGGGGATAATTATTCCCGAGCTATTTTACGGTTATTAAACTAAAGGCCACCATGACTAAAACCGACTATCTGATGCGTTTACGTAAATGCACCACGATTGATACTCTCGAACGTGTTATTGAGAAAAATAAGTACGAGCTTTCCGATGATGAACTGGAGCTGTTTTACTCAGCGGCCGATCACCGTCTGGCGGAGCTCACCATGAACAAACTGTATGACAAAATCCCCACCTCCGTTTGGAAATATGTCAGATAATCATCCCCCAACGCGTTGAGCCGATGCTTTTATCGGCTTCAATGTTCAAACTGAATACGTATTTTTCCTATTGACAATGAAATGTTAATTACGTTCATTTTTATCGTTAATAATAAATAGAAACAATTCTCTGTTCCTGTCCGGGATATTACGCCTTAACGCGATTAACGCGTGCTGTCTCTCGCACTCCCTGCTTATCGGCCACACGCGTCACGGTCATGCCGTCGCTCTTCCCTATTACCTTCGCGGCCACGCCGCCGCACTGCCTCGCCGGGCGGCGTGATCGCCCCGTAAAATCAGAGCATGCGGCGCAAAATCGCCTGCCCGGCGAAGCAGTGGTGTTTAATCACCGCCGCTATGTGCAGCACGATCATGGCCGACAGCGCGATGCACGAATAACGGTGCACGGCGAAAAAGAAGCGGTTAACGTCGAGATTTGCTATCGGGCGAGGGAAGTCGATCGCGCCGAAAACGGCAAAGCCGTGCTCCAGCATAAGGAATCCACTGAGCAGCACCACGAAAATCAGCAGGTAGAATATTTCGTGCAGCAAATACACCAATCCCTTCTCGTGCCCTTGCAGCATATCGCCATAGGGCACCTTAGGCCGGAAAAAACGCCAGATAAAGCGCGCCATCATCAGCGGTGTCAACACCAAGGCCAGCGACATATTGGTCACGGAGAAAAAGGCGAAGATGCGCGCATCCGTCATAAAATGCAGTGAATAACCAACGATCATTACGTAGATCATCACGGCGGCAATGGCCCAATGCAGTAACCGACTGAAAAGATCGTAACGGGCAGGTTCGTGTGACATAAAACTCCTTTAAAAGCGGCCATCGCTGGCCGCTTGGCTATCCGATTTACGCTTACTTTTTCACGACCCAGGCATCCTGCCAGTTGGAACCCACGCCCGGCTCAAAGTGAGTCGCGCCGCTGTTCCACTGCATGCAGTAACCGCTGTAAGGGAAAGGTTTGCACTGATATACCTTGCCGTCTTTCGGTTGCAGCACCGTGGTGCCGGCAGTGTATTTACTCAGCGCGTTCGGGAAGACGAAGTTATAGTCGCCGTTGCCGCCGCCACCGCCGGTGGATTCCGCCTCCAGGTTGAAGTTTTCGATATCTGGTTGAATGCTCTGCCCGTTGTCGTTGCTGGCGATCACTTTCAGCATGTGGTGGCCTTCGCTGACGTTGCTCAGCGCCATAGTCAGCGGCTGGCTGGCGTCTTCCAGCGTCGCTTTCACATAGCCTTTCTCCGTCTGGCCGTGGTCGTAAACGCGCGCTTCAACCGTCAGTTTGCCTTTGACCTCGGCATTGAAGGTCAGCTGAGCTTTGCCGTCCTTGATTTTGGTGCTGGACAGGTTGCCGATGCGGATCTCTTCGGTGATAGCCGGCGTTTCTTCCTCATAGGAAATCACCACGCTCTTCATCGTGCTGCCCTGCTTGGCGTAGACCGCGTTGTTGCCGAATACCGGATTGACGTTGCCTTTGCCGTCTTTCACCCCGGCACGCACCGCTTTCTGTTCGGCGTTGATCTTGCTGGCCAGCGCGTGACCCCAGCGGTTTTTGTCGGTCAGCGTCTCACTGTCGATCGCCAGTTCGGTTTTCATCGTCAGCACTTCACCGTCCGCATCGAAGAAGCGGGCGATCACCTTGTCGCCAACCTGCAGGTTTTTACCGGTGAGGGAACCTTGCAGCTGCTTGCGCCATTCCGACACGACGCCGTCGTCTTCGAAGTTAACGTCAACCACCTGATAGAAACTGTTTACCGTGTCATTGATTTCCCACACGCCGTAAATCACCTGATAGCCGGTTCTCTCCGGCACCACGCACTGGTGCACTTCGCGATCTTTTGGCGGCTTGGCATGGCCATCAATCTCGCAGAACGGCTCTTTTTCGAAGGCCTCGCGCGACAGCGGCTTGTTCACATCCCAGTCCTGTTTGGTGATGTAGTAACGCCAGTTATTGGTTTTGTGCTTGGCGGTGTGGTACCAGGTGAACGTCTGTGGCCCCGGCTTCATGGTGTTCAACGCCCAGACGTTGACGCCCTGGCGATCCAACGACTCGAAGCCGTTCACCCCGCCGCTGGCCAGCTGGCCGTCGAGCGGCGTCGCGCCGCCAGGGAAGCCGGAAACCTGCTCGACGCTCTGCGGTTCCCACTGCGCCCGGCCGCAGTCGGTGTTGCTGCCCAGCTTGCACTTGTAGGCGCGGCTCTCGGGCACTTCGATATAACCGTGCGACCAGGCGGCCGAGGAGGCCGCGAGCGTTGCCATCATCAGGGCGATTTTGGATAATTTCATTACGACTCCAGTTAAATTTATTGGATTCCAACTGAGTGAGAAGAAACTCAAAGAGATGCGGCGATACCGCGAGAGGAATAATAAGTAGAAGCCCTGAACGCCCGGCACTTAGAATGCATTAAAATAATAAAACCTAATATCCTCATGATATTAAATGGCATGACAAACGTTTAAAATAATCCGGAAAGCGTGAAATACCGTAGCACCGAGCAAGAAAATAAATACACCGTACCAACACCGCAGAGAAAATAACGTGACATTGAAAAATATTGCCGCAGCGATCGTGGCATCCCTGCTGTTATCCGGCTGCCAGCACGCCGCCAAATCGGTTCCTGACGCCGCCACCCAACGCGACCAGCTGTCGTCGCTGGTCGGCGCCGGTCAATTTCTAAGAGACAGGTGCAACCGCGCCGATATTCCGGCCGGCGATAAGCTCGCGGCGGCGGCGCTGCAGGAAGCGAAGGAAAAAGATTGGACGCCGGCGCTCAATCGCGCCCAACTGCTTGCGGCGGGTAAACACGTCGCCGCGCAGCTGGAGGCCGACGCCACGCCGCTGCAGGAAAAGTGCCGTGGACTCAACCGCTCGCTGGCGCCTTTTTTAGCCCAGCTGCGTTAGCCCCCTATCGGCAGCGCAAGCCACTGACAGGCCACCGCGCCGGCGCCCGCCGTCGCCAGCCCCGGCCCGAAAGGCAGGGGTTGGGCCGCATCGCCGCCGCGCCACGCGCGCAGCAACAGCCACAGCAGGCTGCCGGCGGAGGCGAACAGCAGGATCGACGGCAAAGCGGCATAGCCGCCCCAGGCGCCAAGCGCCGCCAACAGTTTGAAATCGCCGTATCCCAGCCCCTCGCGGCCGGTCGCCAAACGAAATCCCCAATACAATAGCCAGAGCGCCAGATAGCCCGCCATCGCGCCAATGACCGCCGCCGGCAAAAAGGCCGGGTGCGCCAGGCAATGCCACAGTAAGCCGATCCACAGCAGCGATAGCGTCAGGCAATCCGGCAGCAGCTGACATTGGCTGTCGATCGCCGCCAACGCCAGCAACAGCGCAACCAACGCCAGCATGAAAAACCAATCCACCCCGATGCCGAGCCGCCAGGCCAGCGTTATCCCCATCAGCATCAGAAATAATTCCAGCAGTGGATAACGCACGGCAATAGGACGGCGGCAATAACGACAGCGGCCACGCAACAGCAGCCAACTTAATAAAGGAATATTATCGAACGCCGATAATTTTTTTGTGCATGACGGACAGAATGAACGCGGCCAAAAGAGATCGAACCGCTCGGCCTGCGCCGTTTCCATTTCGCGCTCAAGCATAATGGGCAGCCGATAAACAACTACGTTAATAAAACTACCGACGCACAGACTCAACACGGCGCTAAATAACAGCCAGTGTTCATCTGCCGCCGCATTTATAGCAAATAGCATGATTTTTTCTGATCCCTGATGATTCTTTCGCGTTGGTTACATCGACGGCTGCGTCGTTACCCGCAGCAGGCTGACCTGCACTACGCCCGGCGCCTGCTCCGCGCGTTCCACGGCGAGCGCCAGCACGCGGATACCATGCTCACGCTGCAGGGCGGCCAGCCACGACAGCAGGCTTTCAAACGGCACGGGCGGCAGCCCCACCTGCATCTGCGCATCACTTTCCGTCAGGGCGACGATGGGGATGCGGAACGCCTGCGCGCTCTGCCGCAGCCGCTCAGGCAGTTGCTCGCGCGCAGCGGCATCCGGCGGCAAGCGCGCCTGCAGTTGCTGGATGACGCGTGCCTGCCCCTGCAGCGCGGCCAGGCGCTGTGCGCTTTTCTGCGCCTGTGAAAACTGATACAGGCAGTAGCCGCAGGCTGCCAGCAGCAACAGGCTTAACAGCACCGCCCGCCGCAACGCCTTATCGCGCCACCCGATATTCATCGCTCACCTCTCACCGTCAGGATCGCCTGGTTGGACGCACCGCTTTCGCTGAACGCCATGCTGACCTCGCCGTCGTTAACCGGCGCCGGCAGCGGCACGTCGTTTCTGTTCACCGTCACCACCAGACGATCGTCGGCGGCGTCGAAAGCCAGCGCCTGCAGCTGCGGGGGCGCCCATAACGCGAGCGCCCCGGCCGCGTAGGGCAACAGCCTGAACAGCTGCGGCGCATTCAGGGCATCTTGCATACGCCGCACCCGCGCTTTCGCCGCCTGCTCGGCAAACGCCGACGCGGCCTGGCCCGGCAGCAGGTGCCGTGAGAGCGCCGCAATCTGGCTCTCGTTCTGCCGGGCCATCTGTTGGTGATGCAAACCGCCCACCAGCAGCGAACCGCTGAGCAACAGCAGCGCGCAGGCGGTCTTGTCGGGCAGGCGGCGCGGCCAGCGTACGCTCGGTTTGAAACGTCCCTGCAGCAGCGTGAATGTACTGTTCCAGGCCTCTTCCGCCAGTCGCCAGAGCGGATCCTCGTCAATGCGCGCCGCTTCCCAGCCCGCCGGAACCTCCCCGCCGCGGTGCAGACACCAGTCCGGCGTCGGCAGTGAAGCGCAGCCCAGCCAGGCGTCGGGCAGCTGCATTCCCTGCCCGCTTCCCGTTCGGATCAACCAGTGGTTGCGCCAATGCAGCGCGCTGCATTGGCCGGGCAGCGGCAATGCCAGCACGTCGGGCAGCATTTTATCGGCGCGAATGCCGCTGGCGCTCAGGCGCTCGACCCATTCCTGCATCTGCGTCAGCGCGACGCCGGCGAGGGTGAAATCGCGCTGCGCCTTGTCCAGCACCGCCCAGTGCATCTGCTCGGCATCGGCCAATAACCCGGCCTCATGGGCGTAGGCCAGCGCCAGCGGCGTCGCCTGCCGGGCCTTGCCCTGGAATGTCGTTTGCCTCAGCGCCACATGACGGGCAGGCACCAACACCACGACGCGGCTGCCCTGCGCCATGGCCGCCAACTCGCCGCCGCCTTCGGTCAGATCGAGGTGGGCGGCGAAACGGCAACTCGTCTCGCCGACGCGGCCCCAGCGCACATCGGCCATCAAGTCCTCGCTCAGCGCGATAAGCAGGATTGTATTCGCCACCCTTTACCCCTCCCCTCTGTCGAACAGGCGTCCGCTGACCGTGACGCCTGACTGGCCCGGTTGCAACGCGCTGACGAGCCGATAGCGCCCGTCGTTCAGCGTCAGCTGCAGCTGCGCAATCCAGCGGCTATCGTCGAACGTCAATCGCTCGCCGAGATCGTCGTCACCCAAGTCTTGCAGCGCTTTTTCCTGCGACAAAAACGCCAGCGTCTGCCAGCCCTGCGGCGGACGGGCCGCCAGCAGCGCCCGCAGCCGTTCATCGCTCAGGGCGTTCATCAGCATCGCCCGCAGCAGCGGTAATTGCGCCTCGCTCACGACATCCGGGTTGATGCGCAGTTCGGCATCCGGCGCCGCACAAAGCTGCGGTGCCAGGCGCAGGTAAAGCTCACGATCGATGCCGGCCAGCTCCCGCAGTTCGCTGACATTCCCCATCAGATACCCCTCGTCATCGCCCCTGGCGACGATGGCCTCGGCAATCGCGCCCGCCTGCGCGTCGGCGATCCCCAGGTTGTTCAGTAACAGCATGAATATCCGCCTCTCCTTATTGGGGGGCCCTCCCTCGCTATCCCCGGCCTCCGTTGGGCCGGCGGCGCGGATCAGGGCATTTAGGTTGAAACAGGCATCGACGCGGCGCAGGCGTATCGCCACCTCCCCCTCTTCGGTACGCATACTGAACGCCGCTCCTGATGCTCCCCAGGCCTTGCGCTTCTCTCCCGCCTGACGCAATCGCTGTTGGGTGTAGATCTCCCCGCCCAGCAGCAGCCATTTGGCCTTCAGCCGATCCTGTTGAGACTGGGTGCGCGCCAGCGAACGCTGCCAGTTGTCGTTGATATTGATCGCCACGATCGCCATCAGCGACATCAGCAGCAGCACCATCAACAGCGCCATACCGCGTTGTTTTTTCATGATGGCCTCGCGGCGGGCACCGTGACGATGCGGCGCACCTCCCCCAGCGCGGGGGTTTCGACGACGATCTCCACCGCCTGCGGCAGCAGCCCGCCGGCGCGCCAGGCCGTCAACCATTCGCCCTGCAGGTAAAAACGCAGGCGGAACCGCGTCACCTCCGGCAGCAGCAGCACGCTGCGCGCCGCCGCCTGCGGGCTGTCCAAACTCGGATAGCTGAGACGCTCGAGCCGCCCCTGCCGGTAGCGATACACCACCCGCTCCAGCGTGGCGCGCGGCAGCCGAGCGTGTGGATTCGGCCAGCCGTTTCGGATCAGCAGCAGCTGTATATCCGCGTCCTCGCCCACCGTCTGCCGCACCGCGAACTCCGGCACCGCCGGCAAGCGCTTATCGCCAATCGGCGCCCGCGCCTGCGCATGAGTGAAATCGCGTTCGACGATCGCCAGCGCCCGTTGCAGCTGGGTCAGCTGCGTCGATTTGCGCCGGGTGATTTCATCGCTTTTCAGCACGCCCCTAAAGACCGCCAGCGCGGTGAGCGACAGCATGGCGAACAGGGCGATGGCCAGCAGCATTTCCACCAGCGTAAAACCGCATTGCGAACCGCGTTTCATGGCAGTGCCCTGTAGGCCAGCATCTCCACCAGCGCGTTGCGATCCTGCGGATCGCGCCGGACTTCAATCGCGATCGCCCGCATTCCGGCGTCGCTGGTCTCCTGCCCGCGATAGCGCCAGTGCCAGGTTTCACCGGCCATCGCCGCAGTGCCCGAATGCCAGGCCAGCGTCGGCGGATACGGGTCGAGCTGCAGCAGCGTCAACTGGTTGTCCGCCACCCACAGCGCAACGGTCTTGGCTTCGATCGCGCTCAGGCTGCGCACCTGGCCGCCGGTGCTGTTGATCAGCGCCAGGCAGCCGATGGCGAAGATCATCAAGGCCACCATTACCTCCAGCAGCGTCATACCCCGCTGGCGTTTAATTTTCCGCGTCATCGCAACGAATATCCGTCGTTTCAAATACGAAGTAACCGGGTGCCTGCAATCGCCACTGGCACTTGCCCTGCGACAACACCACGCTGAACGCGGTGGTTTCGCCCCCCGGATACAGCCAAACCTGCGGCATCTGTGCCGCCGCGTCGTCAAGCGTGACGGTTTGCCCTTCAACGCTCAGCCGCAGCGCGATGCCCTCCGGCAAAACGTATTCATCCCGCCCCTCTTCGGCGGCGACGCTGCGCCAACCGCCGCTGCCGAACGCCACGCCATAACTCACCCCTTCACGTTCGGCCCGCTCGGCGAGGGCATACAGCCAATGGTTCAGCCACTCCCCCTGCCGCGCCAGCGGCTTCTCATCCGCAGGAAAACTCAGCACCACCAGGCCGCTGGTCACTCCCAGCAACAGCAACACCAACATGATCTCCAGCAGCGTAAAGCCGCGTATGCGCCTCATGGCGCGTCGGCGTCGGCCACCCAGTTGCCGATGTCGTCATCGGTGTCGGCAACGCCGTCCGGCCCCAGAGAAAACACGTCCAGCTTGCCGTGGCGCCCCGGGTTGCGCAGACGGTACTCCTGCCCCCAGGGATCTTGCGGCAACCGGCGAATATAGCCGTCTTCGGGATAATTCCTCGGGATCGGCGCCAGCACCGGCCGGGTCACCAGCGCCGCCAGCCCCTGCTCCGCGCTGGGATAACGCCCGTTATCCAGCTTGTACATATCCAGCGCATTCTCCAGCGCCACGATATCGCTGGCGGCCTTTTGCCGATCGGCCTTCTCTTTGTTTCCCATCAGGCTTGGAATGGTCAGGCTGGCCAACAGCCCCAGAATGACGATCACCACCATGATTTCCAGCAGCGTAAACCCTCGCTGCCGCGACCTGCGTATCTTGCTGATATGACTCACTTTACTCTCCATTAACGGCATGATTAGCCGACCATATTATTGAGCTGCAATATCGGCTGCAGGATGGCCAAAATGATGAACAGCACCGAACCGGCCATCGCGATCACCAATAAAGGCTCGAACAGCCCCAGCGCCAGCGTGATTTGCCGGCTGAAGGCCTCCTGCTGCATCGCCGCCGCCCGCTCGAGCATCATGTCCAGCTCACCGCTGCGCTCGCCGGACATGATCATGTGCCGCATCATCGGCGAGAACAGCGCGGTACCCTCGAGCGACGGCGATAACCCTTCGCCCTCCCGCACCCGCTCCATCGCCGCCAGCAGCCGTTCGCGGGCGGCGTCGTTGCCCAACACGCCGGCGCTGATGCGCATCGCCTCCAGCAACGGCACCGCGCTGGCGTTCAAAATGCTCAGCGTTTTGGCGTAGCGCGCCGTATTCACCGCCAGCGACAGCTTGCCGACCACCGGCAACCGCAGGATGAACGCATGCCAGCGCACGCGCCGCGCCGGATCCCGCAGGCGATAGCGGAAAGCGCCGAGACTCGCCAGAGCCAACATCAGCGCCAATGTCCCCCATTGGCGCAGCCCGTCGCTGGCGCCGAGCAGCATCCGGGTCGACAGCGGCAAGGTCTGCTTCATATGCACAAACTGTTCGATCACCTTCGGCACCACCGCCGTCAACAGGATCGCCACCACGCCGATCGCCACCGCCGTCAGCACCATTGGGTACACCAGCGCCTGCACGATCTTGTTCTTCATTTGCTGGCGCTGTTCGACGTAGTCGGCCAGCCGCTCCAGCACCGGCGCCAGATGGCCGGAAATCTCACCGGCCGCCACCATGGCGCAGTAGAGACGGTCAAAAATCCGCGGATGCTGCCCTAGAGCCTGCGCCAGCGGGAAGCCCTCCAGAATGCGCTGCCGCACCTGAGCCAACGCCGCCTGCAGGCCTTTTTTCTCCGTTTGCCGCGCCACCGCCATCAACGCTTCCTCGAGCGGCAGCGCAGCGGAGAGCAGCGTCGCCAGCTGCCGGGTCAACAGCGCCACATCGCCGCTGCTCACGCCGCTCATCCAGCGGCCGGCCAACATGCCGGCGAAAACGGGCCGCCCGCGCGCTTGCACCGCCAGCACCTGCCACCCCTTTTCACGCAGGCGATCGCGGGCGTGGCGCAGAGAATCCGCCTCCAACACGCCGCGCTGGGCGCGCCCCTCACGATCGCAGGCGCGATAATCAAACTTCATCGCCGTCCCCTTCGCGCGTCACCCGCAGCACTTCCTCCAGGCTGGTCTCCCCGGCGCGCATTTTGGCGATCCCATCCTGGCGCAGCGGCAGGTAGCGTTCGGCGGCCAGTTTCGCGATGTCCAGCTCGCCGTCACCGCGATGGATCGCCATGCGCATCGGTTCATCCAGCACCAACAGTTCGTGCAAGCCGATTCGACCGTGATATCCCTGCCCGCCGCAGGCCTCGCACCCCAACGGACGCCAGCAGGTCACCGCCTGCGTCGGTGGCAGCCCCAGCAGGCGCCGCTGCGCGTCAGGCAGCGCATAGGGCTCGCGGCACTGCGGACAAAGCCGACGCACCAGGCGCTGCGCCAACACGCCGCTGAGCGAACTCGAAAGCAGAAACGGTTCGACCCCCATGTCCCGCAGCCGGGTCACGGCGCCGATCGCCGTGTTGGTATGCAGGGTCGACAGCACCAAATGCCCGGTCAATGAGGCCTGCACCGCGATCTGCGCCGTTTCGCCGTCGCGGATCTCGCCGATCAGCACCACATCGGGATCCTGACGCAGCAGCGCGCGCAGCCCGCGCGCGAAGGTCATGTCCACCTTGGGATTCACCTGCGTCTGCGCGATGCCGGCCAACTCATACTCGACGGGATCTTCGATCGTCATGATGTTGCGCTGTTCATCGTTGATCTGGCTCAGCAAGGTATAGAGCGTGGTGCTCTTGCCGGAGCCGGTCGGCCCGGTGACCAAAATGATGCCGTGCGGTTGGCGGATCAGGCGCAGCAACGCCTGCTGGTGCGCCGGCGCCATACCCAGGCTGGGCAGTTCGAGCCGCACGCCCTGTTTGTCCAACAGGCGCATGACCACGCGCTCGCCGTGGCTGGCCGGCATCACCGACACCCGTACGTCGATCGCCCGCCCGCCGACCTTCAGCGCCATGCGCCCGTCCTGCGGCACGCGCTTCTCGGCGATATCCAGCTTCGACATCACCTTGATGCGCGACACCAGCAGCGCCGCCAGCTTGCGCTGCGGTGCCAGAATCCGCCGCAGCGCGCCGTCGATGCGAAAGCGGATCACCAGCTCGCTCTCGTAGGTTTCGATGTGGATATCGGAGGCGCGCTCTTTGATCGCCTCGCTCAGTAAGGCGTTGATCAGGCGGATAATCGGCGCATCGTCCTGTTCGTCCAACAGGTCTTGCTGCTGCGGCAGCTCTTCGGCCAGCGCGTAAAAATCCAGTTCGCCGCCCAGATCGTCGATCATTCTCTGCGCCTGGCCGCTCTCCTGCTGGTAGTGCGCCACCAGCCGTTGATCAAAAGCCTCTACCTCCAGCTGGGCCAGCGCCGGCTCGCCGGGCAGGCAGCGGTAGGCCTCCATCAATCCGGCGTGGCTCGTTTCAGGATGGCAATACATTTGGATGCCGCTCTGCCCATCGACGGCCAGCACGCCATGCTGGCGCGCCCAGGCGAAAGGCAGCAGCGGCCCCGCGGAACGGCGCTTCACGGGCGGGCTCCCCGCGGATAAAACGCGTCGATACTGGCAACGGTGGCGAGAAACGCCCGATTGTCGAGCGCCTTCTTATCGCCGGCGATCTCGCCGCGCAGCGCGTCATTCAGCTCACGATCGTCCTGCTGCTCGGCGTCGAACTTGCCTAACTTGCGTTGGCTCTGCCGGGCATACCCCTCGGTGCTGCGAATGATGGTCGGGCGGATAAACAGCATCAAATTGCGCTTGCTCGCTTTGGTGGCGGTCGAGCGAAACAGCGCCCCCACCAGCGGGATCTTGCCGAGGATCGGCACGCTGCTCTCCAGCTCCGAGTTGGACTTGTCCAACAGGCCGCCCACCACCACGGTTTCGCCGCTGTCCACCAGCACCGTGTTGTTGACCGTGCGGATATTGAAGGTCGCCCCCAGCGAATCCGGCGTGGCGCCGGCGCTGTCGGCAACGCTGGAGACCTCCTGTTCGATCTGCAGCAGCACGGACTGGCCCTGGTTGATCTGCGGTTTGACCTTGAGTTTGATCCCCACCGTCTTGCGCGACACGGTGTTGAAGACGTTATCGCTGTTGGTGGTTTGCGAACCGGTCAGGATTGGCACATCCTGCCCGACGCTGAACTCCGCCTCGGCGTTATCCAGCGTGACGATGCTCGGCGTGGCCAGGATATTGTTTTGGTTGTTGCTGGCGATGGCGGACAGCAATACGCCCCAGTTACCGCTGTAGAAACCGGTCATCAGGCCGTTGGCCTTGCCGAACACGTCGCTCATGCCGTTTTCGAACCCCGCCGACACCCCGGGCGCCGAGCCGGCGAACTGCGTGCCGCCGCCGTATTTGTTGGCCCACTGCACGCCGATGTTCAGCCCCTGCCCATCCTGCACTTCGACGATCACCGCTTCGACCAGCACCTGCGCGCGGCGCACGTCGAGCTTGGCGACCACCGCCTCCAGATCGCGCATCACGTCCGGCGCGGCGGTGATGATCAGCGCATTGGTCTGCTCATCGGCCTTGATCACCACGTTTTTCAGCAGCGCCACGTTGGCGGCGGCGCTCTCTTTCTCGTTTTGCAGGCCCGCACTCACGCCGGTCAATACCTCGACCAGGCTCTGCGCCTTGGCGTATTTGAGCGGAATAACTTGGGTATTGCCCTGGGTGACGCTCTTGTTATCCAGCTGATCAATCAGTTCTTTGGCGTGTTCGCGGGCCCGATCGTCCCCGGCGATCATCACGCTGTTGGTTCGCTCATCCGCCACCAGCCGCAGCGAGCTCGCGCCGGCCGTACGCCGCTTGCCCTCTTCGCGAAACAGTTCATTCACCATGCGCGCGATCTCCGGCGCCGCCGCATGCTTCAGCGCGAGGGTCTCGACCCGATTGCCGTCGTCCTGATCCATCTCCCTGACCAGCTCGAGCAGGCCGTTGACCACGCTGGCCCGCCCGGTGATCAACAGCGCGTTGCCCTGCTCGTAATGCGCCACGCTGCCCACGCCGATGCTGTCGTTAAGCTGGCGCAATATCGGCGAAACGTCCTTGGCCGCGATATTGCGCAGCGGCACCACGCGCATCACCACCTCATCCCCTTCGGCGATCGCCTCTGCGCCGTTTTGCGCCAGCGCGGCTCTTTTTCCCTCTTTGGCGGCAATCACCTTCAGGACGTTGTTGGGCATGCCGATGACCGTATAGCCATAGACATCCAGCACGTTGAGAAAGAACTGGTAATACTGTTTCTCGTCGAGCTGTTCGTAGCTGCGCACCGTGACCTTACCTTTCACCGCCGGATCGATAATGATGGTTTTGCCCAGGTTTTTACTGACCGTATTGATAAATTCCTGAATGTCCGTGCCTTTGAAATTGGCAGAGAATTGCTCCGCGCGCGCCGCGCCGCCCAGCGCGATCATGACGGCCGCCGCCGCTAATGCGCGCCATAAGCCGGCGCTCCAGCCTGGGCCGGAACGATAAATGAAATGCGTAATCACAATGTCGCCTTATGCTATGAAACACCCCGCGCCGAAACGGCGCGCCGGCTACTCTTTAAACGTCAGCGTGGCGTAATAGCCGTTTTCATCGAGCAGTATTTTATTTTTCACTATCCGCACGATAACGGCATTGCTGCCGGCCAGACGGTCGCCAACGCCATAACCGGTTTGCTTGCCGCCATGCTCGACGATGACCAGGCTTTTTTTGGCGTTGTCGCTGAACAGCAGGCCGGCTATCTTGCCGAGCGCTGCGGCTTCCGGCGCGTTAGCCAGCAGCTCGGCACCGATCGCCCATTCGCCGACTTTATACCCGTGCGCCTTTTCGCCGTTTTTCGCCGCTTGATAGCGGCCAAACCAGTGCGCGTCATTAATTTTTCCGATGTCATCTTCCTGAGGAAAGACACTATGACGCACCGGCCCGCGCGCGTTTTCACGGCTGGGCTCAACGGGCGCGCCATCCCCGGCCACCATTCGCCATCCCAGCTGGAGCATGAATGCCAGATTTATCAGGCAGAAAAGTAGAATAAGAAGGTCTGTCAACCGCTTGCTCACGTGCCCCCCGGTTATTCAACGGTGTCAACGCTAAGCGGAAATACCGACCACCATCGCGACAGAAAACAGCAGCGTGATGATCAGGGCCACTTTATAATTCACGGCGTCCAACCACGTTCGCCGGCGCTTATTAGCCGATGGCGACGGGCAGTCCCCCTGCAAATTAGCGGCCGCGCGCTCGCAGGCCTGAAAGCTCAGCATCACGCCAAATCGGGGAATGGTCTTGATCACCTCGCCGGGAATACCGTGGCGTGAGAGCAAAGAACGGCATTGGAATATCATTTGATAATAATTGTTGTCGCTGATGGTCTCATGATTGCAAAACCAGACCGCGCGAATAATGTCGTTCTTCTTATAAATACCGCTCAACAGGCACAGCATGAAGCGCCGCTGTAATTCGGTCATTTCAATGAGCACATTCTCTTTTTTAAACAACAGCGTTTTTTCATTGTTGTTTAATATCACCAACTCATTTTCCAACAGAGTCTCGTTCAGGGCAATGTTATGTATGTCCATCTCTCGCCTATCAGTTTAATGAAGTCCAAAGGCTCTTGTGCCATCACCTTTGCACGCATGCGGCGAGATGCATTTTCAATGAAAATTAATAGTTCGCCGTTTCAAGAGCGGCCTCAATTAATCATGCGAAAAACATTCATGCAACTTATTTCTTTAATATAAACAATATAAAATTAATATGGCTACACCGCATCGCCTTAGATTCATTAAATCATTTAAAAACATAATGATAGCCGTTTTTATAAAATAGCTAAATCACCATTAAATTTGATTAACAATGAAAAAATAGGCATTCACGCATAATAACCCATGTTATTAGCTGCGTGCGAAAAAGGCAGGACACGAGGATATAAAAGGTAACCAGAATACACCTTAACCCATATAAAATAACATGCACATCAGGATTCAATATTGCATAAAAACATCGGCGAGTAGGCATCGCTAAACATCAACGTATTCTTATCCACGCTGCGAATATGATAAAACGTCGATTCAGTGCTGAAAAAGTAAGTATACACCTCGTCCGGCAAGGTATCACGCGGCGAATAATTCACCTCGCCATAGTGGAAGCGATAAAAACTGCCTTGCGAGACGTAGCTGAAGTTAACCCGTCGGTTGACGAAATACTTCTCTTCGCCATCGTTGGCCAGGCCCGACAGCATCATCACGCCCTTATCGCCGGACAAAAAGATGTAGTTTATTTTTAGCGACAGCTGGATATCATCGTGCGCCGCCTGCGCGTCCAGCGAATTGAAATAATTAAACGTGGCGTTCGCTTCGCAGGACAAATCGCCGAAGCCATGATGGCTGCGCACCAGGGAATACACCACGCTGCCGGTCAACACACACAGGCCGACCAGCGTGGCTGACAAGATATTTAACTTTTTTTCCATGCCCGGATGTACTCGCTCTCACAATTATGCAAAACGGCCGCACTGTCCTTCGTGCATTTGGCGATAAACTGGCGTCCGCTGTCTTCACTGGCATTATGAGAACGGTTAACCTTGGTGATGATAATCTCACCGGGGCGGCAACGCTGGCCATAAAGATCCTTACGGATCAAGAACTGCAAATAGTCGTCCTGATGATTCTCCAAAAAATGGCCGGCATAGTAGATCGGGCAGCCGTTCACCGTACCGACGTAAGACAATACCTGCTTCTTTTCACTGTCGCGATGATGTTTGTAATAGATGAAGCACAGCGCCAGAAAAGATAATGGCACGACGATCGATAAGCTGCGCAGCAGAATAAAAAAATAATGGTGGGTATTTTTTGACGCCGCGGCGGATGCGGGCGATGTAGCGGGAACGTCCGCGGCATGGGGAGGCTCAGGCAAATCAATCCGCAGCCGCTCTATCGATATTATTCTATTGAGTCTATACCCCTTTTTAGAGAGGGTAACGATCAGGCGCTCGTTGAAACCAACAGACGTCAAGGCCCGCCGGGTCAGGCTGATATATTGATTTAACGTCGCGGAAGAAGCGCTCAAGCCGTGATCGCTCCAAACCTGTTGCAACAGCGTTTCCCGGCTTACCGCCTCGTGGCCATGCTCGAGCAAGCATTTGAATACTCTCGAATTGACGCTGGATAAGAAAACTTCCCGTCCCTTCTTTATACTCTTCAATGAACCGTTTTCAGTGTTAAATGTAATATCTTTATCAATGATATAAATCATGTTCAGCCTGACAGCGCACACGGGTTATTATTTAAACTTATTCAGCCAGTTCGTCGACCGCCGCGAAGCGCGGATAGTTTTTTCGCAACGAGAATAAACCATACTAACGCCATCCCAACAGGCGTGCAACTTTAAGAATTTTCCCTATCCCTGCGTCATTATTTGTCCCACAAATAACGATATAAACGCTATTTTTTCACCGTCATCGGATCTGTTGGCAACAATACATTTGGTCACGGGAGGAGAAGGGCAAAAACGGCGCAGAGGAAAAGATTCACGCTCGCGGCGTGCGAAATGACGCTTGCGCAGCTTGTCGACATGAGGAATAACGGGGATAAGCATTTTGCGGGCCGCAAAATGGGTGGGGACCCTGCCAGCTACATCCCGGCACACACGTCACCTGCTGCGGCTGCTTCCTTCCGGACCTGACCGAGTTCACAAGTTAGTGTTGCGGGAGAACCAACAGGGCCCCCATTGACGGCTTCTGTACTCCGAAGCGGTGGGCATTATCGGCGATGCCCCATCAAATAGCAAGCCAACCGGGGTTAACCGCTGTTTTCTTACCCACCTGCGCTGTGGCACACTCTTCGCCTGGGTTTTGAGTCACGCAGGAACAGCAATATGCAACCAGAAGACGCCTCTTTCAGCCAGCGGGTTTTCCATATCGTGGCCGCCATCCCGTTCGGCAAAGTCACCACCTACGGCGAAGTCGCCCGGCTGGCCGGCTCGCCGCGCGCCGCGCGTCAGGTCGGGGGCGTGCTGCGGCGTTTGCCGGAAGGCAGCACGCTGCCCTGGCACCGGGTGATCAACCGGCACGGACAGATCTCGCAGCAGGGGGAGGATTTTCAACGGCAACGGCAGGCATTGCTGGCGGAGGGGATTATTTTCGGCCCGCACAGCACGGTCGATTTCGATCGCTACGGCTGGCGCTGGTAAAACAAAACAGCCTTTGGCCGAAGCGCAAAGGCTGCTGATTTCATCTTGCTGTACCGCAGTAAGCTTACTGCATGGCGGTTGGCGCAGCCTGAATCGGCACACCCTGAACCGGAACCAGCAGCAGATCGGCACGGGTGCCGTTGCGGTTAACCACTTCCTGGATGGTGTCGGTAATAAACATCAGTCGCCCGTTGACCGTCACCGCCGCGCTCAGAATGATACGCGCATTCGGTTGGATGTCGGACGGGTTGTACGGCAGCGTAAAGCTGAATGGCGCCTGCTGCCCTTCAGTACGTACCGCGCGCTGTGCAATCACTTTGGACGGCGCATCTGCCAGCGAGGCATCAGAGAGGGTGACCGTCAGTACGGCGTCCGGCGGCAGCGCAATGCGCTGACGTATATTAACCGAACCTGTCACCACCGGGCCCTGAATCTGCGTTTGCGCAGCCGCCGGGTTACCGGCCGCCTGGGTAGGCACATCAGCACTCTTTTGCGCGCATCCCGCCAGCGTGATCGTCAGTGCCGCGGCACCGCCTACGATTTGCCAGAGTTTCATGGATCGGTCTCCTTTTTTATTATCAACATGTTGGTGGCTTTCACCACCTCACCTATTAAACCTAGCACAAAACACTGATAAATCCACTTTACCCTGCCTATTAATCACTTAAACAACCCAAGGCGTCCACGATTAAGAGCATTCTCATCGCCCCTTTAACGCAAAATGTTGACGCCGCGCCGTGATATTCCGCACACTGCGCAAAATGATTATTAGAAAGGTAATAACTTTATGAGCCAGGCATTGCAAAACCTCCTCGATCTGCTGGATCTGGAGAAAATCGAAGAAGGGCTGTTCCGCGGCCAGAGTGAAGATCTGGGGCTGCGCCAGGTGTTCGGCGGGCAAGTGGTCGGCCAGGCGCTGTACGCAGCCAAACAGACGGTGCCGGACGAACGCAGCGTGCATTCGTTCCACAGTTACTTCCTACGCCCAGGCGACAGCAGCAAGCCTATCGTTTACGACGTGGAAACCCTGCGCGACGGCAACAGTTTCAGCGCGCGCCGCGTCAGCGCCATCCAGCACGGCAAACCTATCTTCTATATGACCGCTTCCTTCCAGAGCCCGGAAGCGGGTTTCGAGCATCAGAACCTGATGCCGGACGTGCCGCCGCCGGAAGGGCTGCTGTCCGAGTCAGAGATCGCCCAGAAACTGGCGCATATGCTGCCGGAAAAAGTGCGCGAAAAATTTATCGGCCAGAAGCCGATCGAAATGCGCCCGGTGAAATTCCATAACCCGCTGAAAGGCAGCGTGGAAGAACCGCATCGCTACGTGTGGTTCCGCGCCAACGGCAGCATGCCGGACGATCAGCGCATCCACCAATATCTGCTGGGCTACGCGTCGGACTTTAACTTCCTGCCGACGGCGCTGCAGCCGCACGGCGTCGGCTTCCTCGAGCCGGGCATGCAGGTGGCCACCATTGACCACTCGATGTGGTTCCACCGTCCGTTCCGCATGGATGACTGGCTGCTGTACGCGGTGGAGAGCTCCTCCGCCTCCGGCGCACGGGGCTTTGTGCGCGGCCAGATCTACACCCGCGACGGCGTACTGGTCGCCACCACCGTGCAGGAAGGGGTGATTCGCCAGCGCGACGCCTGATCCGCAATATAAAGAAAGGGGCGATGTTTCCATCGCCCCTTTTGGCTTCATCATTATTTTAGTCTTTAGCGCACTGCCCTGCTTCGAGTCTTATTGGTTGTAGGCGCTCTCGCCGTGGCTGTTGACATCCAGCCCCTCGCGTTCCTGCTCTTCCGGCACTCTCAGCCCCACCATGGCGCCCGCGATCTTGAAGGCGATAAAGGCGGCGACGCTCGACCACACCAGCGTGATCAGCACGCTCACCAGCTGGATCCAGACCTGGTGGCCCATCGTCACGCCTTCGGCGTAGCCGGTGCCGCCCAGTGAAGAGGCGGTGAACACGCCCGTCAGCAGGCAGCCGACGATGCCGCACACCCCGTGCACGCCGAATACGTCGCAGGTGTCGTCCACTTTCAGCCATTTTTTCAGCGTTACGACGCCCCACAGACCGGCGACGCCGCCCACCAGGCCGATGATCAACGCCCCGCCCACGCCCACGGTGCCCGCCGCCGGCGTCACCGCAACCAACCCGGCGATCATGCCGGAGCAGGCGCCCAGCAGCGAAGGCTTGCCACGCAGCACCCATTCGGCGAAGGTCCAGGAGAGAATGGCGCCCGCGGTGGCAACCACGGTGTTGAGGAATGCCAGGGCCGCAATGCCGTTGGCCGCGCTGGCGGAGCCGGCGTTAAAGCCGAACCAGCCGATATACAGGATCGACGCCCCGGTAAACACCATCGGCAGGTTGTGCGGTTTGAAGGCCTCTTTACCGAAGCCGGCGCGCTTGCCGATCAGGTAGGCGCCGATCAACCCGGCGCTGGCGGCGTTGATGTGCACCACGGTGCCGCCGGCGAAGTCCAATGCGCCGTCGGCGGCCAGGTAGCCGCCGCCCCACACCATGTGCGCGATCGGCAGGTAAGACAACGTGAACCACAGGATCGCGAAGATCAGCACCGCCGAGAAGCGAATGCGTTCGGCGAAGCCGCCCACCACCAGCGCCACGGTGATACAGGCGAAGGAGGCCTGGAAGGCGACGTGGATCATCTGGCTGATGCTGCCGGTGACGCTGTCGATACCGATGCCTTTCAGCATCGCCGTCTCGAACCCGCCGAACACCGCATTGCCCTCGCTGAACGCCAGGCTGTAGCCATACAGCACCCACAGCACGCAAACCAGCGCGAAGGTGACGGTGACCTGCGTCAGCATCGACAGCACGTTTTTGCCGCGCAGCAGGCCGCCGTAAAACAGCGCGATGCCGGGCAGCGTCATGAACAGCACCAACGCGGTGCAGATCATCATAAAGGCGTTGTCGGCCTTATCAGCGACCGCCGGAGCGGCCAGGGCCAAAGAAGGAACCAGGGTTACCGAACTCAGGCCCAACATGGATAACAGTCTTTTCATTATCAATCATCCCCATCACTTAACTGAGTTCGCGGTTACAGTGCCGATTCGTCGGTTTCGCCGGTGCGAATGCGGATCACGCGTTGCAACTCGGCAACGAAAATTTTGCCGTCGCCGATTTTGCCGGTGTAGGCGGCTTTGCTAATTACATCAACCACTTCATCCAACTGATCGTCGGCGATGGCGATGTCGATTTTGACCTTGGGCAGGAAGTTGACGTTATATTCAGCGCCGCGATACAGCTCGGCGTGCCCCTTCTGGCGGCCAAAGCCCTTCACTTCGGTTACGGTCAACCCCTGAATGCCCACGGAGGACAGGGCCTCGCGCACGTCCTCCAGCTTGAACGGTTTGATTACCACGGTCACCAGCTTCATATTGCCCCTCCACGAATTAAGCCCAAACTCACCCCTGGTACGCCTCTTGTGTAGCAAGGGCTGTGCCAAATTTAATTTTTCATGGCGATTCAGCGGATTAGCGGGCGCGCGGGCGCCCCCGCGACGCAGCGCCGCACCGATACCTTGAATGGGTTAAATAATGCGCACTGATTTGGTGCGCATCGCGTCGAAAGAGTGCAGAAAGGGGGCATAGCTCTGGCGGGGTGCCTGCTTGTGGTGCGTTGGAAAGAAACAAGGGCCGCGATCGCGGCCCATGTTCAGGCGGGTTGGCTCTCCTCGCGCACCGCTTCCGCCAACTGCTCGCCCGCCAGCTGCAGCTGGTACATCTGGTAGTAGCGCCCCTGCTGCGCCAGCAGCTGCTGATGATTGCCCTGCTCCACCGCCTGGCCGCGATGCAGCACCAGAATGGAGTCGGCATCGACGATGGTCGACAATCGGTGGGCGATCACCACCAGCGTGGTGTGCTCGCGGATCGCACGCAGCGCGCGCTGGATCGCCTGTTCGGTGCCCGAGTCGATATTGGCGGTCGCCTCGTCGAGGATCAGGATCTGCGGCGCCTGCACCAATACTCGCGCCATCGCCAGCAGCTGTTTCTGCCCGACCGACAGGTTATTGCCCTGCTCTCCCAGCCGGGTGTGAATGCCCTGCGGGAAGCCGCGCACCAGATCCGCCAGCTGCACCGTTTCCAGCGCCCGCCACACGGCGTCTTCCTCGATGTTGCGCCCCAGCGTGACGTTGGCCAGCACCGAATCGGCGATCACCACCGGATCCTGCTGCACCATCGCCACGCCCTGGCGCAGCGTGCGGTGCGACAGGCTGGAGATCGGGCGGCCATCGAGGCGCACTTCCCCTTCGCTGACCGGGTAATAGCCCATCAGCAGGTTGGCCAAGGTGCTCTTGCCGCTGCCGGTATGCCCGACCAGCGCCACGAAGCCGCGCGACGGCACCGCCAGCGAAATGTGCTGCAGCACCTTTTTGTCCGCGCGGTAGGCGAAGCTCAGATCGGTGATGTCGATGCGGCCACCGGCCAACGGACGATCGTCGGCGCCGTAACTCTGCTGGCTGCGATCCATCAGCTCGAAGATGCGTTCGCCGGCCACCACCGCCTGCTGCAGGATCGACTGCTGCGAAGTCAGCTCGATCAGCGGTTCGTTCAGGCGCCCCAGGTAATTGATGAAGGCGTAGAGCACGCCGACGCCAATCACGCCTTCGCCGCTGAAGCCGAACAGCATCAGCAGGCCGCACAGCACCAGCGCCGAAAACAGGCTGAGCAGCGGCCGCAGCAGAAAACCGTCGAGCCGCAGGGTCTGCATGCGTGCAAGATAGTGCGACTGGCTGGCGGCGCTCATGCGCTCGCCGAAGCGCACCTGCTGGCGGAACTGCTGAATCACGCCCATGCCGTTGATCACTTCGTTGAAACCGTCGTTGATGTCCGCCAGATAGCTGCGCACCCGGCGCACGATCGGCGTGCTGTAGTATTGATAGATGCCCATCACCACGAACACCGCCGGGAAGATGCAGACCGCCACCAGCGCCATGCGCCAGTCGAGGCTGAACATCGCCACCAGCATGGCGCCGATCAGCGCGGCGCTTTTCAGCACCGTGGAAACCACCATCACGTACAGATCCTTGATCACCTCGGTGTCGTTGGTAACGCGCGAGATCAATTGCCCGACCGGCTGCGTGTCGAAGGCGCTGAGCGGCTGGCGCAGCGCGGCGTCCATCACGTCGGTGCGCAGCCGCTGCACCACGCCCACCGCAGCCTGGTTGAACAGCAGCGCCTGGAAGTAGTGCAGCGCTGCCGCCAGCAGCTCCAGCAGAATGTAAGCCGCCGCCAGCCCGCCGACGATCGTCAGCGGCAGCTGCCCTTTGGCGACGTAGTTATCGATGAAATAGCTCACCAGGATCGGCCCGGCGACTTCCGCCGCCGCCGCGATCCACAGCATCAGCACCGCCAGTCCCAGCGGTTTGCGGTACGGCGAGCCGTAGGCCAGCAGCCGCTTCAGCGTCGGCCACAGCTTTTGCACTTTATTCATCGGCCAACGCCTCCTCGCCGTTTTCCGGCGCTTCGTCCAGCGCCGCTTCCAGCTGCTGATAACGGTACATATCGCGATACCAGCCCGGCTGCGCCGCCAGCGCTGCATGATCGCCGCGCTGCGCCACGCCACCGTGCTGCATCACCAGGATCTCGCCGGCTTCGGTCAACGCCGACAGCCGGTGCGCGCTGATGATCACCGTGCGATCTTGCCCCCAGCTGCGCAGGTTGTGCAGGATCTGGTGTTCGGTGCGGCCGTCCACCGCCGACAGCGCGTCGTCGAGGATCAGGATCTCCGCATCCAGCAGCAGCGCGCGCGCAATGGAGATTCGCTGTTTCTGCCCGCCCGACAGCATCACGCCGCGTTCGCCCACCTCGGTGTCATAGCCCTGCGGCAACCGCAGAATGTCCTCATGGACGCTGGCCAACCGCGCCGCTTGTTCGATCTGCGCCTGCGTCGCCCCCGGATGGCCCAGCGCGATGTTGTTCGCCACGGTATCGGAGAACAGGAACGGCGTTTGGCTCACCACCGACAGCCGCGAACGCCAGTCGTCGAGTTTGACCTGCGGCAGCGGCAGGCCGTGATAGCGGATCTGCCCTTGATCGACGTCGAACTGGCGCTGGATCAGCGACAGCAGCGTCGATTTGCCGGCGCCGGTCGGCCCGCACAGCCCCAACATTTGCCCCGGTTTCAGCGTCAGCTCCACATCATGCAGCGCCGGGTGCGGGTTTTCCGGGTAGTGGAACGCGCGGATATCCACGTCCAGCACGCCGCGCCCGGCCGGCAGCGCCTGCGGGCCGTCCTGCACCGCCGGCGCCTCGTCGAGCAGGCTGCGGATGCGGCTGTAGGCCGCGCTGCCGCGCTCGACGATGTTGAACATCCAGGCCAGCGCCAGCATTGGCCAGATCATCAGGCCGAGGTACATCACAAAGCTGGTCAGCTGCCCGAGCGTCAGCGCCCCGTTCACCACCATCCAGCTGCCGCCGCCGATGGCCAGCAGGTTAGAGGCGCCGATGGCGATATAAATGGTCGGATCGAAGCGCGCATCCACCCGCGCCACGTGCATGTTCTTGGCGCCGGTCTGCGCCGCGACGTCGGCAAAGCGGTTGGATTGGTGATCTTCCAGCCCAAAGGCCTTGATCATGCGGATGCTGGTCATGCTTTCCTGCGCCTGATCGTTCAGGCTGGAAAACGCCGCCTGCGCCGATTTAAAGCGCTGGTGCAGTTGGTCGCCGTAATATTTGATGGCGATCGCCATCAGCGGCATCGGGATCAACGCCAGCACCGTCAGTTGCCAGCTGATTTGGGTGCTCATCACCACCAGCACCACCAACCCCATCACCAGCGAATCCACCAGCGTCAGCACGCCTTCGCCGGCGGCGAACACCACGCGGTCCACGTCGTTGGTGGCGCGCGCCATCAGATCGCCGGTGCGGTGGCGCAGGTAGAACGCCGGGTTTTGCCGGCTGAGCTGGCGGTAAAAGTTCTCGCGCAGCTCGACCGCCAGCTGGTAGGACGCGCCGAACAGCAATACCCGCCACACATAGCGCAGCAGGTAAACGACGATCGCGGTGCCGATCATCAGCCCGAGCCAGGCCATCAGCACGCCGGTAGACATTTGTTTTTCGGTGACGCCGTCCACGATGATGCCGACCAGCTTAGGCGGCAACAGTTGCAGGATGGCGATGACGATCAGCAGCACCACCGCCCCGAGGTAGCGGCGCCACTCCCGGCGGAAGTACCAGCCGATTTGAGCAAATAATCTCACGCAGTTTGATTCCAGGATTTTATGGGATTTGTCTCTTTTTCTGCTTCAGCGGAGCAGGATACCACCGTTGAGCCGCCCGTCCGGTGAACTTTTCACTCCGGCACCGGCAATGCAGTGGTGTATTTGATTTTTTCCATGGCAAAGCTCGAGGTGACGTCGATGAGGCCCGGCACGCCGTTCACCAGGCGCTTATAAAAGCCGTCGTAGCTTTTCATGTCCGCCACTTCGACCTGCATCAGGTAATCGTACTCCCCCGCCATGCGGTAGAACGCCAGCACCTCGGGCATCTGGCTGGTCAACTGCACAAACGCCTGATACCACTCGCTGCTGTGCTGCTGGGTCTTGATCAGCACAAACGCCGTCAGCCCCAGGCCGAGCTTTTCGTTATCCAGCAGCGCCACCCGGCCGCGGATATAGCCCTCGTCTTCCAGGCGCTTCAGCCGTTTCCAGCACGGCGTCGAGGTCAAATTGACCGCATCGGCCAGCGCCTGCAGCGACTGGGTGCAATCTTGCTGCAGCATGCACAGCAGCTTACGGTCTGTTTTATCTAACATAGCGGCCACCAGGAGAAAAATTTTCTCTCATTAGGCGATTAAACAGGGAAAATGGCAATCCTTTTTTCCTGCCGACAGGCTATGCTACGCCATAAACCAGCCCCCTATTCTGAGGCCAAATCATGACAAACTCTTGGGTAAAATATGCTATCGGTGAAATAGAAGCGGATTTTCAGCGCTCCGCCGATACGCACCTGATTCGCCTGAACCTGCCGGCGTTTCCCGGCATCTGCCTGTATCTGAAAGATGAGAGCACCCACCCGACCGGCAGCCTGAAACACCGTCTGGCGCGCTCGCTGTTCCTTTATGGCCTGTGCAACGGCTGGATCACCGAAAACACCACCATCATCGAGGCCTCTTCGGGCAGCACCGCGGTATCCGAAGCCTACTTCGCCCGTCTGATCGGCCTGCCGTTCATCGCGGTGATGCCGTCCTGCACCGCGCGCCGCAAGGTGGAACAGATCGCCTTTTACGGCGGCCGCTGTCACTTCGTCGATCACGCCGCCCAGATCTACGCCGCCTCCGAACAGCTGGCGAAAGAGCTGAACGGCCACTATATGGATCAGTTCACCTACGCCGAGCGCGCCACCGACTGGCGCGGCAACAACAATATCGCCGACAGCATCTTCCGCCAGATGGCGCGCGAACCCTTCCCGGTGCCGAAACACATCGTGATGAGCGCCGGCACCGGCGGCACCTCCGCCACGCTGGGGCGCTACATCCGCTATCAGGGGCACGATACGCAATTGACGGTGGTCGATCCGGAAAATTCGGTGTTCTATGACTGCTTCCACCACGGCGATCGCACCCTGATCGGCAGCTGCGGCAGCCGCATTGAAGGCATCGGCCGCCCGCGCGCCGAGCCGTCGTTCATCCCGTCGGTGGTCGACAACATGCTGCGGGTGCCGGATGCCGCCAGCGTCGCCACCATTCACTGGCTGGAAGGCGTGCTCGGCCGCAAGGTTGGTGCTTCCACCGGCACCAACGTCTGGGGGGCGCTGCAATTGGCGAAACAGATGCGGGAAAACGGCGAGCAAGGGTCGATCGTCACCCTGCTGTGCGACAGCGGCGAGCGTTATCTGGATACCTATTACAACCCGGAATGGGTCAGCAACAACATCGGCGATCTGCAGCCGTATCTGGCGCAGCTGGCGGATTTGTAACGCCAGGCTGCGGATAAAAAAAAGCCGGGTAGTCATACCCGGCCGGCTGTAAGGAGAACCTCATTCTTCGGGGGAATAGGTGAGGCAAGGTGAACGCAGCCAATGTTGTAAATAGTGGGCCACCGCCTGCTGCTGGCAATGGCCGATAACCGGTAGCTGCGGCAGCAGGGATTTCAGCTGCGGCAGGGCGTTGCCCATCACCACGCCGTGCCCCACCGCCCCCAGCATCTCTTTGTCGTTCATCGCGTCGCCGAACGCCATGCAGTCGGCCATCGTCAGCCCCAGATGGCGGCTCAGCCGGTCCAGCGCCGTGCCCTTATTGCAACCGAGCGGCAGCACCTCCAGGCAATCGTAGGCGGAAAAGCACAGGTCTGCCTCGTCACCCAGCTGCGCCCGCAGCTGCACCTGCAACGCCAGCAGCTCCTCATGCGGCGCGACAAAGCACACCTTGCTGTTGCCGCACGCCGGCAGACGGCGCACGTCGGCCAGCTGAAAACGAAAGCCGCTCAGGTGGTGCGCCCGCAGCATCTCTTCCGGCACGGGAAACTCGGTCAGCCAGCCTTCGTCGCGGAACACGTGCATGCTGGCGCGGGTGCGCCAATGATGATGCAAAACCTCTTCGGCGACCGCCGCCGGCAGATCGGTAGCGTGCAGCTGTTGGCCGCGGTTGTCATACACCCGCGTGCCGTTGCCGGTGATCAGGTAGCCCTGCAGCCCCAGCTGCGCCATGATCGGTTGCGCGTCGAGGTAGTGCCGCCCGGTGGCGAACGTCACCACCATCTCCCGCTCCACCAGCTGGTTCAGCACCGCCAGCGTTTCCGGGCCAACCCGGTGATCCGGCATCAACAGCGTGCCGTCCATATCGAAAGCTGCCAGGCGATACATAAAGACCTCTTGAATGTGAACGCGATTACAATCCGTGCAGTATGGGATGGTATTTGCGGAAGTAATAGTGAACAATTTTAGAAAACCGTTCCGGATTTCTGCCCATGCGCCTGGTTCACCGCCTCAGCCAATATCAACGCCTGTACCATCAGCTCGGCAGCGCGCCGGTCGCCGTGACCATCGGCGAGCTGGCGGCGATGTTCTACTGCAGCGAGCGGCACGCCCGCACGCTGGTGCAACAGCTGCAGGATCAGGGCTGGCTGAGCTGGCATTCGCAGCCCGGCCGCGGCAAACGCGCTCGCCTGCATTGCCTGAAAACCCCGGATGAGCTACGCGCGCAGCTGTTGCAACAGCTGCTGCAACAGGGCAACCATCAGGGGGCGCTGGAGATGGCGCAGCTCGATCCGCAGCACCTGCAGGATCTGCTCAGCCCGCACCTCGGCGGGCAATGGCAGGCCGGCAGCCCGACGCTGCGCATTCCCTATTACCGCACGCTGGAAGCGCTCGACCCGCTCACGCTGACCGGCCGCGCCGAGCAACACCTGGTGTCGACCCTGCACGCCGGGCTGACGCGCCTGATGACCGGTAACCCGGAACCGCAGCCCGATCTGGCGCACCATTGGCAGATTAGCGATCGCGGCCTGCGCTGGCGCTTCTTTCTGCGCAGCCAGCTGCGCTGGCACAACGGCGAACCGTTGACCGGCCACCAGCTGCTGCAAACGCTGGAAAAATTGCAACACCACCCGCGCAGCCAACCGAGCCTGGCCAACGTCGCGCGCATCAGCCTGCCGCATCCGCTGTGCGTTCAGTTCGATCTGCATCTGCCGGATTACTGGCTGGCCCACCGGCTGGCGGAACTACCTTGCCTGATGACCCACCCGGAGCTGCCGGCCATCGGCGCCGGCCCGTTCAAGCTGACGCTGAATGAACCGCAGCTGGTGCGGCTGGAACAGCACGCCGGTTACCACCTGCAGCATCCGTATCTGGACACCATCGAATACTGGATCACCCCCGATCTGCCCACCGCCGCCCCCTACACCAGCTGCCAGCACCCGGTGCGCATCACCATCGGTCAACAAGACGATTTGGCGCAGGCCCGGCCGGTGCAGCGCAGCATGAGCCTGGGCTGGTGTTATTTGGCGCTGAACCTGCGCCACGGCGTGCTGAGCGAAGCCCAGGGGCAAAAACTGCTGATGCTGATCCAGCAGTCCGGCCTGCTGAGCCATCTGCCGATCCCCAACAGCGTGATCACCCCCAGCCATGAAATGCTGCCCGGCTGGCGCATCCCCCGCCAACAGGTCGAAGAGGACGTCGCCCTGCCCGCCCGGCTGACGCTGCTGTATCGGCCGCCGGTCGAGCTGGAAACGGTGACGGCCGCGCTACAGCGGCTGCTGGCGCAGCACGGCTGCGAGCTGGAAGTGCGCTACTACGCCGGCAAGCGCTGGCAAAGCGAGGAACAGATCGCCCAGGCCGACCTGCTGCTGGCGGACAACCTGATCGGCGAAGCGCCGGAGGCGACGCTGGAGAGCTGGCTGCGGCAGGATACGCTGTGGCGCGGCATCCTGACGGAAAGCCGCTGGCAACAGCAACAGGACACGCTGCGGCAGATCCAGCAGCTGCAGGCGCAGCAACCGCGCTTCGCACAACTGCAGGCTTATTATCAACGGCTGATGGCCGCCGCCATCATCACGCCGCTGTTTCACTACCAGTATCAGATCAGCGCGCCGCCGCGCATGCATGGCGTAACGCTGACCGCCCACGGCTGGTTCGATTTTTGCCAGGCGTGGCTGCCGCCGCCGGTGGACGACGCCCCGGCCTGAGCCGAACCGCCCTGCGCCTGGCGGCCCTTTCTGCTACTATTGTCGCCGCAACGCAATTTTATCCTGCCGCCCGAATGTGTATCGGGAGAGGCCAAAGCCCAAAAAGGTGATTTTATGAAGCGCGCGGTTGTCGTTTTCAGCGGTGGACAAGACTCCACGACCTGCTTGATCCAGGCATTGCAACAGTATGACGAAGTTCAGTGCGTCACGTTCGATTACGGCCAGCGCCATCGCGCCGAGATTGAAGTGGCTCAGGAGCTGTCGGTGGCCCTCGGCGCCAAGGCGCACAAGGTGCTGGACGTAACGCTGCTCAACGAGCTGGCCGTCAGCAGCCTGACGCGCGACAATATCCCGGTTCCCGCCTACGACCCCAATCAGAAAAATGCGCTGCCGAGCACCTTCGTGCCGGGCCGCAACATCCTGTTCCTGACGCTGGCGGCGATCTACGCCTACCAGGTGGAAGCGGAAGCGGTGATCACCGGCGTGTGTGAAACCGATTTCTCCGGCTACCCCGACTGCCGCGACGAGTTCGTTAAAGCGTTGAACAAGGCGGTGACGCTGGGCATCGCCCGCGATATCCGCTTCGAAACGCCGCTGATGTGGCTGAACAAGGCCGAGACCTGGGCGCTGGCGGACTATTACCACCAGCTGGATCGCGTGCGCCAGGATACGCTGACCTGCTACAACGGCATCAAGGGTGACGGCTGCGGCGAGTGCGCCGCCTGCAACCTGCGCGCCAATGGCCTGACGCAGTATCGCGCCAATCAGGCGGAAGTGATGGCCGCGTTGAAACAAAAGGCCGGTCTGGCCTGAGGCAGTGACGGCGGCAGCTTCTGCCGCCCGTTCTCCCCCTGTTTACCGTGAGTTTTCCTGCGGCACAAGCGCCTCCAGATGCGCACGCAGTTCCCCCTCGAGCGGCAGCGCACGCTGCGTTTTCAGATCGACGCACACGAAAGTCAGCAGCGCGTCGGCCACCGGCGTCCCCGCCGGATCCTGCGTCACCTTTTGGCTCAGCACGCCGCTCTTGCCGTTGAGCTGCACCATCTGGCTGTCGATACGCAGCTTATCCCCCAATACCGCCGGGCTGCGGTAATTGATATTGATGTTCACCACGATGAAAGCGATGTTGTTTTCCGTCATCCAGCGGAACCCGGCCTCGTTCTCCAGCCACTCCCAACGCGCCTCTTCCAGAAACTCCAGATAGCGAGCATTGTTAACGTGCTGGTAAACATCAAGATGATAACCGCGAACTTTGATAAAGGTTTGCATAGGGAACGATCGCTCCTGCCTGGTGATTACAGAAAGAGGGAGCCGCGCTGGCTCCCTCGCCCGTTTGGTCAACGCGCCAAACTGGTAAGACCTGTAAAATGTAGCAGAGGAGTTTCGGCCTCAGCGGCATTTTGCCACGCAGCCGCGACCGGGATCACATTTTCAGCCGGGCGCGGTTCTTCTCAAACAGCGCCGGCCCGATGCCCGGCACCTCCTGCAACTGCTCAACCTGGGTGAATGGCCCATTCTGCTCGCGGTAGCGCACGATGCCTTCCGCCTTCTTCAGGCCGACGCCGCTCAAGGCGGCGGCCAGCTGTTCGGCGGTAGCCTGATTGATGCTGACCGCCGTTTCTTCGGCCACCCTGGTCATCGTCTGTTGCCCGCCATTGCTCGTCGGCGTTGAGAGCATGGGCGCCGGCGCCTCGGTTTTTTCCGCCGCGGCGCCCGGCCCAGCCAGGCATAACAACAGCGCGGTCAGCGCGGCGTTAACGTGACGACGGTAACCGAAAAACGCTTTTTTCTCTGAATGTTGCATGCTGTATCCTCCTTGTGTGTGACAGCACGGTTACCTTGCCGCGGCGGCGGATATTCAGCAATCGGCGGATATCAGATGTGGAAAAGGCCGCGAAAGCGGCCTTTGTTTGTTGCACTGCGTTGCAGAAAAATGCGGCGATTACTGAGGCTGTTGCTCAGCGGCACCCATTTTGATCTCGGCTTCTTTACGCAGGCTCGCCAGCAGCGAATCGAAGGAGACGCCGGTCGCGCCCTCTTCCATCTTGCCAACGAAGGTTTTCATTTCGTCTTCCGGCAACGTGCCTGGCTTCACCGCATCGAGCGCGATCAGCACCACGTTGTCCTGACGATCCTGCGACATGCCGTATACCGGTTTACCGTCCTGCGGGTGCGGCAGCGCGAACACGCTCTCTACCAGCTGGCTGTCTTCCGGCGCGCGCGCCATCTTCTGCACGGCGCCAAAGCTCAGGCCGGCGGCTTTCATCGCCTCGTCGCCCTTGCCCTGCTTCAGCTCAACCAGCAGCTTCTCGCCCTGCAGTTTCGCTGCCTGCAGCGCCTTGTTGCGCTTCACCAGTTCCGCCACGCGGTCTTTCACCTGGTCGAACGGTTCGATGCCTTCCGGCTTGTGGCCGCTCACGCGCACCACGAAGGCGCGGTCGCCGTCTACGGTGATCACGTCGGAGTTGCTGCCCGGCGCGCCGTTCTCGCCGATCAGCGAGCCGTCGAAGATCGCCTGCACCACCGGCTTGAAGTTCAGCGCGGCAGGAATGTTGTCACGGGTGAACCAGTCGCTTTGCGCCGCTTTCACGCCGGCCGCTTCTTCAGCCGAGGCCAGAGATTCGTTGTCGCTGGTCGCCGCTTCGCTCACCTTCTGCTGCAGCGCGTAATACGCGTCTACCGCTTTCTCCTGCTGCACCTGCTTGGCGATGGCGTCATGCACTTCGCTCAGCGGCTTCACTTTCTCAGGTTCGATATCGTTCAAACGCACGATCAGGTAGCCGACGGAAGACTTCACCACGCCGGACAGCTGCCCTTTCTCGGTCAGGTTAGCCTGCTTCAACTCGTCGGCGGTGGTTTCCGGCTCCAGCCAACCCAGCTCGCCGCCGGTGCGGCGTGAGATGATATCGGTGGATTTCTCTTTCGCCAGCGTGGCGAAATCGGCGCCCTTCTTCAGCTCGTCCAGCGCCGCGTTGGCTTCCGCCTCGGTTTTCAGCTGGATCACGCTGTAGTTTTTACGCTCCGGCTGGCCGTAGCTGCTCTTGTGCTGGTCGTAGTAAGCGCCGATGTCTTCTTCACTCACTTTCACCTTGTCCTGCATGGACGCAGCGTCCAGCGGGATATAGCTCACCTTCACCTGCTCAGGTGCGATGAAGCTGTTCTTGTTCTGATCGTAATACGCCTTCAGTTCGTCGTCGCCGGCGCTCTGTTTCGCCTGCAGCGCTTTCAAATCGATGGTCGCCAGGCGCACGTCGCGCTCCTGCAGCACCAACGCCGCCATGGCTTGCGATTCAGACGGCAGCACGAAGCCGGAATCGCCGAAGGCCTGGATCACCTGCTGATTGACCAACTGCTGGCGCATCGACTGCGCGAAGTTGTCGGCGGTGTAGCCCATGCGGCCGATCAGGTCGAGGTATTTGGCGTTATCGAACTGGCCGTTGGTCTGGAAGTAAGGCGCCTTGCGGATGGCGTCCTTGATCTGATCGTCGCTGACCGCCAGGCCCAGCTTCTTGGCGTACTGGTCGAGCAGCATGTTGTCGATCAACTGGGACAACACCTGACGGCGCATCTGCTGCATATAGCCTTCGTTGCCGGCCAGCGCGGAGAACTGGTCACCCAGCTGCTGCTGCATGCGGCTACGCTCGCTTTGGAAAGCCTGTTCCAGCTGAGCGCGCTCGATCGTCTGACCATTTACTTTCGCAGCATAATCGCCGGAGCCGCCGATCAGGTAGTTACCCACCCCGGTCAGAACGAATGACAGGATGATCAGGGCCAGGATGATTTTGAGCACGACGTGATTAGCAGCCGCGCGTAAATTGTCCATCATAGTGTGACAACACTCCGCTGTGATGTGGATTAACAACCCTTGTGCAGGCGCGTTCCCTGCGACAAAAATAAAAAAAGCGCATCAGTCCGATGCGCCTTGTATCTTACCTTACCAGCACCGCTGCGTCAGGTGATTGTTTATTACAAAACCCTGTTACGCTAAACGGTTAGACGCTAAATCAGTTTACAGCGTCTTTCAGCGCTTTCCCTGCACGGAAGGCCGGTACTTTGGCTGCCGCGATTTTGATCTCTTTACCGGTCTGCGGGTTGCGGCCGGTACGAGCCGAACGTTCACGCACGGTGAAGGAACCGAAACCTACCAGAGCCACGTCATCCCCTGCTTTCAGAGAGTCGGTAACGGAAGCGATTACTGCGTCTAAAGCACGTCCCGCTGCCGCTTTGGAAATATCAGCACCTGCGGCAATCTTGTCGATCAGTTGTGACTTATTCACTCTATCATCCCCTCTAGAATTCTATCGTCGCACCGAAAAATCCCTACGGTTGCGACAGCGCAGCTGTTATATCAATCCCATCGAACCTTGGCAAGCCACCGACTGCGTGGCAAAACGCGGGCCGACAGAGATCTAACTTAGCGGTACAAAAAAATACTGGCAAGTCCGAAATGGCTTGCCAGTATAAGTTTTATCAATGGTTTTTGCGATTCGTCACTATTTTGCCGCTACCGGCAGTGCACCGAAGGCCGGGTTTTGCAACGCAATGTTCAAAACTTCATCGATTCGCTGCACCGGATGAATCTCCAGATCGGCGATAACATTGTCCGGAATCTCTTCCAGATCGCGCTTGTTCTCGTAAGGGATCAGCACGGTTTTGATACCGCCGCGATGCGCCGCCAACAGCTTCTCTTTCAGGCCGCCGATCGGCAACACCTGGCCGCGCAGCGTGATCTCCCCGGTCATCGCCACATCGGCGCGTACCGGGTTGCCGGTCAGGCAGGAGACCAGCGCGGTGCACATCGCGATACCGGCGCTCGGGCCGTCTTTCGGCGTCGCCCCTTCCGGCACGTGCACGTGGATGTCGCGTTTCTCGTAGAAATCGGCGTTGATGCCCAATTTCTCCGCGCGCGCGCGCACCACGGTCAGCGCCGCCTGAATCGATTCCTGCATCACTTCACCCAGGGAACCGGTGTAGGTCAGCTTGCCTTTGCCCGGCACGCAGGCGGTTTCGATGGTCAGCAGATCGCCGCCCACTTCCGTCCACGCCAGCCCGGTGACTTCGCCCACGCGGTTTTCGGTATCCGCACGGCCGTAATCGACGCGCTGCACGCCCAGGTAATCCTTCAGGTTGTCGCCGTTGATCTCGAGATGCTTGAGCTTCTTGTCCATCAGCAGCGTTTTCACCGCTTTACGGCACAGCTTGGAGATTTCACGCTCCAGGCTGCGCACCCCGGCTTCGCGGGTGTAGAAGCGAATGATGCCGATGATGGCGCTGTCGTCGACCGTCAGCTCGCCTTTTTTCAGCGCGTTGCGCTCAAGCTGCTTCGGCAGCAGGTGCTGCTTGGCGATGTTGAGCTTCTCGTCCTCGGTGTAACCCGACAGGCGGATCACTTCCATACGGTCCAGCAGCGGCGCAGGAATGTTCATCGAGTTCGAGGTGGCGACGAACATCACGTCGGACAGATCGTAATCCACTTCCAGGTAGTGGTCGTTGAACGCCACGTTCTGTTCCGGATCCAGCACCTCCAGCAGAGCGGAGGCCGGATCGCCGCGCATGTCGGAAGACATCTTGTCGATCTCATCCAGCAGGAACAGCGGGTTCTTCACCCCGACCTTGGCCATCTTCTGGATCAGTTTGCCCGGCATCGAACCGATGTAGGTACGACGGTGGCCGCGGATTTCCGCTTCGTCACGCACGCCGCCCAGCGCCATGCGCACGTACTGGCGGCCGGTCGCTTTGGCGATCGACTGCCCCAGCGAGGTTTTACCCACGCCCGGCGGCCCCACCAGACACAGGATCGGCCCCTTGATTTTGCTGACGCGGCTCTGCACCGCGAGGTACTCGAGAATGCGATCCTTGACGCGCTCCAGGCCGTAGTGATCGGTATCGAGCACTTCCTGCGCCTTGTTCAGGTCTTTTTTCACCTTGCTGCGCGCATTCCACGGCACCTGCAGCATCCAGTCGATGTAGCCGCGCACCACGGTCGCTTCCGCCGACATCGGCGACATCATCTTCAGCTTTTGCAGTTCCGCTTCGGTTTTCTCGCGCGCCTCTTTCGGCATTTTCGCCGCATCGATCTTGCGCTTCAGCGCTTCGTGCTCGTCCGGCGCGTCGTCCATCTCGCCCAGTTCTTTCTGAATCGCCTTCATCTGCTCATTCAGATAGTACTCGCGCTGGCTCTTCTCCATCTGCTTCTTGACGCGGTTGCGGATGCGTTTCTCGACCTGCAGCAGGTCGATCTCCGATTCCATCATCGCCATCAGGTATTCCAGGCGCTCGGTGATGTCGGACATCTCGAGCACCGACTGCTTGTCGCTGAGTTTCAGCGGCATGTGGGCGGCGATGGTGTCCGCCAGGCGCGCGGCGTCGTCGATGCTGTTCAGTGAAGTCAGCACCTCCGGCGGGATTTTTTTGTTCAGCTTGATATAGCCTTCAAACTGATTGATCGCGGTGCGCACCAGCACTTCCTGCTCGCGCTCGTCGATCGACGGCGACTCAAGGTATTCCGCCTGCGCGGCGAAATGCTCACCGCTGTCGGACAGCGTGGTGATGCGCGCGCGCTGCAGCCCCTCGACCAGCACTTTTACCGTGCCGTCCGGCAGCTTCAGCATCTGCAGGATCGACGCTACGGTGCCAACCGAGAACAAGTCGTTAATGCCAGGTTCATCCGTTGAGGCCTCTTTCTGTGCCACCAGCATGATCTTCTTATCGTGATCCATTGCGGCTTCGAGGCACCGAATCGATTTTTCCCGGCCAACAAATAACGGGATCACCATGTGCGGATAAACCACCACGTCGCGCAATGGCAGAACGGGGATTTCAATGCGTTCGGAACGCTCAGGGTTCATAGAGCTCTCTCTTAGTTTAATTTCCGCCAGGTTGAGGGGGAATCTCATGAGACGCAAGCATCTAACGTTTCATAAAATCTGGTTAACGAGTATATGGGGATGAATCTCTTACATTCAACGGCAAGAATGCAGGAAAAAGAAATGGGGGATAAAATCCCCCATTTTGCTGATAACGCCCTGGTTTGACTGGCTAATTATTCGCCAGACGCCTGAGCTTCCGGCTTGCCGTAAATCAGCAGCGGTTTGGATTGGCCGGCGATGACCGACTCGTCGATCACCACTTTGTCTACGCTGTCCATCGACGGCAGATCGTACATGGTGTCGAGCAGCGCGCCTTCCACGATGGAACGCAGGCCGCGGGCGCCGGTCTTGCGCGCCATGGCTTTCTTGGCGATGGCGTTCAACGCTTCGTCGCGGAACTCCAGCTCCACGCCTTCCAGGTTGAACAGCGCCTGATACTGCTTGGTCAGGGCGTTCTTCGGCTCTTTCAGGATCTGAATCAGCGCGTCTTCGCTCAGCTCGCTCAGGGTCGCCACCACCGGCAGACGGCCGATGAACTCAGGGATCAGGCCGAACTTGATCAAATCTTCCGGTTCGGCCTGCAGCAGCAGTTCGCCTTCGGTCGCCTTTTCGGACTCGCCCTTGACGGTCGCGCCGAAGCCGATGCCGGAGCCGGTGTTGACGCGCTGGCCGATCACCTTATCCAGGCCGGCGAATGCACCGCCGCAGATAAACAGGATCTTGGAGGTATCGACCTGCAGGAACTCCTGTTGCGGATGCTTGCGCCCACCCTGCGGCGGAACCGCGGCGATGGTGCCTTCAATCAGCTTCAGCAGCGCCTGCTGCACGCCCTCACCCGAGACGTCGCGCGTGATCGACGGGTTGTCGGACTTGCGGGAAATCTTATCGATTTCATCGATATAAACGATGCCGCGCTGCGCTTTCTGCACGTCATAGTCACATTTTTGCAACAGCTTCTGGATAATATTTTCCACGTCCTCGCCCACGTAACCGGCTTCGGTCAGCGTGGTGGCGTCGGCCATGGTGAACGGCACGTCCAGGAAGCGCGCCAGCGTTTCCGCCAGCAGGGTTTTGCCGCTGCCGGTCGGGCCGATCAGCAAGATGTTGCTCTTGCCCAACTCGATACCGTTGCTGGTATCGCCGTTGCGCAGGCGTTTGTAGTGGTTGTATACCGCAACCGCCAGCACTTTCTTCGCCTGCTCCTGGCCGATGACGTAGTCATCCAGGTGGTGGCGGATCTCGTGCGGCGTCGGCAGCGCACTGCGCTCACGATGCGGGGCAACTTCTTTAATCTCTTCGCGAATAATGTCGTTACACAGATCGACACATTCATCGCAGATATACACTGACGGCCCGGCAATCAGCTTACGCACTTCATGCTGGCTTTTGCCGCAAAAAGAGCAGTACAGCAGCTTTCCTGAACCGTCTTTGCGCTTATCTGTCATCAGTCAAACCTCTTCTTTAGTCTTGTCCCGCAGGAAAATCACGGCGGCAGTGCGCCCAAACTCATATCGGGAACGCCGAGTGGCCACAGCAGAGCGAGCCCCTGCCCACTCTGATTACTATAGTCCATCGGCGCCGCGTGGTTCTAGCTGCGGTGTGTCAGAATGCCGTCAACCAGGCCGTATTCCACGGCTTCTTCCGCGGTCATAAAGCGATCGCGCTCGGTGTCGCGCTCGATCTGCTCCAGCGGCTGGCCGGTATGTTCCGCCATCAGTTCGTTCATGCGCGCTTTCACCTTGAGGATTTCGCGCGCGTGGATTTCGATGTCCGTCGCCTGGCCCTGGTAGCCGCCCAGCGGCTGGTGAATCATCACGCGCGAGTTCGGCAGGCAGAAACGTTTGCCTTTGGCGCCCGCGGTCAGCAGGAAGGAGCCCATCGAGCACGCCTGCCCCATACAGATGGTGCTGACGTCCGGCTTGATGAACTTCATGGTGTCGTAAATCGACATGCCCGCGGTGATCACCCCGCCCGGCGAGTTGATGTAGAGGAAAATGTCTTTTTCCGGGCTTTCCGCTTCGAGGAACAGCATTTGCGCCACGATCAGGTTGGCCATGTGATCTTCCACCTGGCCGGTCAGGAAAATGATGCGCTCTTTCAGCAGGCGGGAATAGATGTCGTAAGAACGCTCCCCGCGTGAAGTCTGCTCTACCACCATCGGCACCAGCGCCATGTTCGGTGCAAATTGATCTCGTTCGCCACTGTATGACATTACCGTCTCCTAATAGAAATTGCCTTGGCGGCCAGGGTGTCACCCTAATACGCCGATTCTACTTGAGAACGGCCATGATGACTATGCTCAAGCATTCGACCCGCGCCGCACGTACCCGACGGTTATTTCATCCCGCGCACTTTGGCAAACAGCCCCAGAATTATTCTTTACAGATTGGGGGATCCCGGCGCGATTTCAAGCCCAGAGGCCGATTTTCTCCGCGCGTCGAAAACGATGCCGTTAATCTGACCGTTATCATGCCAGCCAGTTCCCCAGGCAACAGGGTAAATATAGTGCATATTGCCCCGCTTAACCTGAGATTAATCAGCAACGTGGCAAAAAGAAAAGCCCGCAACCTGAGGTTGCGGGCTTTTTCATCGTGCGCCGGTTCGCCAGGCGAAACCGGAGGCGCCGTTCATGGCGCCCGGCACGCCGGCATTACGCCTGTTGAGTCTGGTTCATCAGCTCGCTGAAAGTAGTGGCTTTTTCAGTCACTTTCGCTTTTGCCAGCAGGGCTTCAACCGCTTGCTCTTCCAGAGCCACGTTGCGCATGTTGTTCATCAGCTCTTTGTTTTTGCTGTAGAACTCGATGACTTCGCTCGGATCTTCGTAGGCAGAAGCCATTTCTTCGATCAGCGTCTTCACGCGGTCTTCGTCAGCTTTCAGGTCGTTGGTGCTGATCACTTCACCCAGCAGCAGGCCAACCACTACGCGGCGTTTCGCTTGCTCTTCGAACAGCTCGCGTGGCAGTTCCAGCGCTTGCTTCTCGTTGCCGCCGAAACGCTGTGCAGCCTGACGACGCAGCACGTCGATTTCGCCATCGATCAGGGCAGCTGGCACGTCGATTTCGTTCGCGCTCACCAGGCCGTCGATCGCCTGAGACTTGATGCGGTTACGCACGGCGCCTTTCAGCTCGCGCTCCATGTTCTTGCGAACTTCGGTGCGCAGGCCGGCAACGGAACCGTCCGCCACGCCGAAACGCTTGATGAACTCTTCGGTCAGCTCCGGCAGTTCGCGCTCTTCAACTTTCTTCAGCACGATAGCGAATTTGGCCGCTTTGCCCTTCAGGTTTTCCGCGTGGTAATCTTCCGGGAAGTTCACGTCGATGGAGAACTCTTCGCCCGCTTTGTGACCGACCAGGCCTTCTTCGAAGCCTGGGATCATGCGGCCCTGGCCCATTGCCAGTACGAAGTCGGACGCTTTGCCGCCTTCGAACTCTTCACCGTCGATAGAACCGGTGAAGTCAACGGTCACGCGATCTTCAGCTTCCGCTGCGCGATCGGTTTCTTTCCAGGTCGCCTGCTGCTTGCGCAGGGTGTCCAGCATCGCGTCGACGTCTTCGTCGTTCACTTCAACCACAGGTTTTTCAACTTCGATGTTTTCCAGGCCTTTCAGCTCAACTTCTGGATACACTTCGAATTCAACGGCGAAGGTGAAGTCTTCACCTTCTTTGTACTCGCCCGGCACGTAGTTTGGTGCGCCGGCCGGATTAATCTTTTCTTTGATGATCGCGTCAACGAAGCTGCGCTGCATCGCTTCGCCCAGCACGTCCTGACGAACAGAGGCGCCGTAACGCTGTTCCACGATGTTCATCGGCACTTTGCCTTTGCGGAAGCCGTCGATACGCACGCTTTTCGCTGCGTTGATCAGCTCTTTCTTCACCGCCTGCTTGATAGTATCAGCCGGTACAGTAATAGAGAGACGGCGCCCAAGGCCTTGAGTGGTTTCTACTGAAACTTGCATCTTGTTACCTCAAAAAAATCACAGTGCTCGGTCAACTCCGTTCCAAGAACCAGGACGGCTACAAATAAGAACCGAGTTCCCTGATGACAGAAGCGTCCCGAAACCATTCCGGAAAAATAAGACGCGACATTATAGCGGCGCATGCATGGCGAGTCGAGGAAAGCTAGGCGGCGCAGGCGCGCTAAAACTCACACTTTTGCCGATTCGATCGCCAAAAGGCCGCCAAAACAGCCCGAACGTTGGCCACATTGCGCATCGGCCGTGTCGTCGTCAAAAACAGAAACGGCCCGCAGGCCGTTTCAAAATTCGTCAGTAGTAATACCCTAATTCAAGGGCAAAGTTCCACTGATACCTGAAAATTTCCCCCTCAGGCCAGCGTCCCGGCGCCGCGACACGGCGGCGAGGCCGGCACGGTATCCTGCAACCCTTCCCACTCTTTGAGCGTGTAGGTGTGCAGCGCCAGCGCGTGTACGCCGTCCGCCAGCTCCTCCGACAGCACGCCGTAGATGGAGCGGTGGCGCGTCAAAAAACGTTCGCCGACGAAGCGATCGCTGACCAATACCACTTTGAAATGGCTTTCTGAACCCGCCGGAACGTTATGACGATAGCTTTCATCAACGACTTCCAGATACGCGGGCTCAAACGCCGCCCTTAACTTTGCTTCTATTTGCTCGCGAATCATAGGATCTCCTTACAACACCGGCAGAGGACCGTGCCCATCTAGTTCAATATTAGCCGGTTTCCCCCCGTTTAGACCATCGCCGGGACAAATTTCTCTTTTCTGCGGTCAAATGATGAGCGTCATCCCCGCCGCTTGGGGGATTATCCGATTGAGCGGGCCAAAAAAGCGTGTTTTTATCAACGGCAGGTAAAAATTTGTCACTCAGGCGCCTTCCGCGCTTCCACCGCACGGCGGCGATGCTATGATGTCGGCAATTTGTTGTCGGCTATCCCGCTCTGATTATTGCTAAATCCATCGAGAATGAGACAGAAAATATGTTAAAGAAACTTTGTCTTCCTTTGCTGGCCGCCCTGCTGCTGGCCGGCTGCGCGACCAGCAGCAACACCCTCAACGTCACGCCGAAAATCGTTCTGCCGCAGCAGGATCCTACCCTGCAGGGCATCACCGTCAGCATCAACGGCGCGGATCAGCGCACCGATCAGGCGCTGGCCAAGGTGAACCGCGACGGCCAGTTGGTCACGCTGACGCCATCGCGCGATCTGCGTTTCCTGCTGCAGGAAGTGCTGGAGAAACAGATGGGCGCACGCGGCTACATGATCGGCGCCGACGGCCCGGTGGCGCTGCAAATCGTCGTCAATAATCAGTACGCGGACGTCTCCGAAGGCAACCTGCGCTACAACATCACCACCAAAGCCGACATCTCGATCATCGCCCAGGCGAAGAACGGCAACAAGCAGGTGAAGAATTACCGCTCGACCTATAACGTGCAGGGCGCCTTCACGGCCACCAACGAGAAGATCACCGACGCCGTCAACTCCGTGCTGGGCGACGTGATCGCCGATATGGCCCAGGACACCAGCGTCAACGATTTCATCAAGCAAAACGCGCGCTAATCGCCGCGCCTTGTGCCGCCCGGCGGATCGGGCGGCGCAGACAGGGAACTCATGTCGAAACACTATCTGAACATCTTCACCCAGCGTAACTCCGCCATTCTGCTGCTGCTGGGCTTCGCGTCGGGTCTGCCGCTGGCATTGACCTCCGGCACGCTGCAAGCCTGGATGACCGTCGAAAATATCGATCTGAAAACCATCGGCATCTTCTCGCTGGTGGGCCAGGCCTACGTCTTCAAATTCCTCTGGTCGCCGTTCATGGACCGCTATACCCCACCGTTCCTCGGGCGGCGGCGCGGTTGGCTGCTGGTCAGCCAGTTGCTGCTGGTGGCGGCGATCGTGGCGATGGGCTTTATGCAGCCCGCGCAGCACCTGTGGTGGCTGGCGGCGTTGGCGGTGCTGGTGGCGTTCTGCTCCGCCTCGCAAGATATCGTGTTCGACGCCTACAAGACCGATCTGCTGAAAGCCGAAGAGCGCGGGGCGGGCGCGGCGATCTCGGTGCTGGGTTACCGGCTGGCGATGCTGGTTTCCGGCGGCCTGGCGCTGTGGCTGGCGGATCGCTATTTCGGCTGGCAAGCCACCTACTGGCTGATGGCCGGATTGATGCTGATCGGCGTGGCCGCCACGCTACTGGCGCCGGAGCCGGACGAAAGCATCCCGGCGCCGCGCACCATGGAACAGGCGGTCGTCGCGCCGCTGCGCGATTTCTTCGGCCGCAACAACGCCTGGCTGATCCTGCTGCTGATCGTGATGTACAAAATGGGCGACGCCTTCGCCGGCAGCCTCAGCACCACCTTCCTGATCCGCGGCGTGGGGTTCGACGCCGGTGAAGTCGGGCTGGTCAACAAAACCCTCGGCCTGTTCGCCACCATCGTCGGCGCCCTGTTCGGCGGTGTGCTGATGCAGCGTCTCAGCCTGTTCCGCGCGCTGATGCTGTTCGGCGTCCTGCAGGCGGTCTCCAACCTCGGGTATTGGATCCTGGCGGTGACCGACAAGAGCCTGCTCACCATGGGCAGCGCCATCTTCCTCGAAAACCTGTGTGGCGGCATGGGCACCGCGGCCTTCGTGGCGCTGCTGATGACGCTGTGCAACCGTTCGTTCTCCGCCACCCAGTTCGCGCTGCTGTCGGCGCTGTCCGCCGTGGGGCGCGTCTATGTCGGCCCGATCGCCGGCTGGTTCGTCGAAGCCCACGGCTGGCCGTTGTTCTACCTGTTCTCTATCGCCGCCGCCCTGCCCGGCTTGCTGCTGCTCGGCATCTGCCGTCAGACGCTGGAGCACACCCAGCAGCATGGCGACTTCATGCCGCGCACCGAGTTTTCAGAATCTTACCGTTGGGCACTGCGCCTGCTGACGCTAGGCTGTTCACTGTTGGGCCTGTGGTTGCTGTTGCTGATCGCCAATGCGCTGGACTGGACGCAGGCACCGCTGCTGGCCGATCGGCTGCTGCAAGTCGGCGCCGCGCTGAGCCTGCTCGGCGTCGCGATGGGCAGCACGCTGGATTACCTCGCCCTTCGCCGCACCCGTTTGGCATAATCTGACCGGCCGGCGATTTCGCCGGCCGAAAAAAAAGCGATCCGCGGGTATATTTATTTCGGTAAAAAAAGATAATCGGCGCGAAAATTATTTTTTTATCCGACTGCCGCGCTCGGAAATAAAATTAAATTCACCTTTAAGACACAATTATTTTACATTAAATAAACCTTTTCTTCGTATTTCCCTGCCGCGCATTTCTTCGCCAAATTCATCATACCTTTAGTTTTCCTTAACATACGGGCTGCTCGTCACGATTCAGCGTGCCAACGCGTTGTTGTCATTAGTAAATTGTCACGCAGGGTTACATCTGTGACCCCCTTAACAGAAAGTGTCAACAAGCCGCTGACACTCCCTTAAGCATGTTTACAGTACTGCAACCTTCCCGTAAAATGCCCGCACACATGAAACGACAATTGAGCCTTTGTTATTGAGGTCGTTAGATGAGACTTAAGAAATACAATAAAAGTATTGGGATGCTGTCATTAATCGCAGCCACTGTATTGCTCAGTGGTTGCGATATGGTTTTGATGAATCCCAAAGGAGCAATTGGTGTTGAGCAACGGACACTGATTATCACTGCAATCGCGTTGATGTTGATCGTGGTGGTGCCAGTTATCTTCATGGCGTTCGCCTTTGCCTGGAAGTATCGCGCTTCCAACAAAGACGCCAAGTACAGTCCGAACTGGGCCCACTCCAACAAGATCGAAGCGGTCGTCTGGACCATTCCTATCATTATCATCGCCATCCTTGGCACCATTACCTGGAAGACTACCCACGAACTCGACCCGTTCAAGCCGATTGTCACCGACAAGAAGCCGATGACGATCGAAGTGGTGTCGCTCGACTGGAAATGGCTGTTCATCTACCCGGAACAAGGCATTGCGACCGTTAATGAGCTGGCTTTCCCGAAAGATGTTCCAGTCGAATTCAAGATCACCTCTAACTCGGTAATGAACTCGTTCTTTATCCCGCAGTTGGGTGGACAGATTTATGCGATGGCCGGCATGCAGACCAAACTGCACCTGATCGGCAACGAAGCCGGTGCCTACAAAGGCATCTCCAGCAGCTACAGCGGCGCAGGCTTCTCCGGTATGAAATTCACCGCGATCGTTACCCCGACCGAAGGCGACTTCGATCAGTGGGTGGCCAAGGTGAAGGCATCGTCTAAAAACCTGAACACCACCGACGACTTTAACAAACTGGCAGAGCCGAGTGAAAACAACCCGGTTGAGTACTTTGCCGCTGTCAAACCGAATTTGTTCAAAGAAACAATTGCCAAATTCATGGGCGACATGGATATGCACAAAGGCGCTGGCGCGCACGAAGGCATGGACATGAGCCAAGGTATGGACATGGGTGAACATGCTGCTCACGCCGGAGCCGAGGAATAACTGATGTTGGGAAAATTAACACTTGATGCGGTTCCGTACCACGAACCGATCATCATGGTCACCGTAGCCGCAATTATTGTCGGGGGCCTGGCAGTGCTGGCGCTGCTGACATATTTCGGCAAATGGAAGTGGTTGTGGAGCGAATGGCTGACTTCGGTCGACCATAAAAAAATTGGTATCATGTACATCATCGTGGCGATGGTCATGCTGCTGCGCGGTTTCGCCGACGCCATCATGATGCGTAGCCAGCAGGCGTTGGCGTCCGCCGGCGAAGCCGGGTTCCTGCCGCCGCACCACTACGACCAGATCTTCACCGCGCACGGCGTTATCATGATCTTCTTCATGGCGATGCCTTTCGTGGTCGGCCTGATGAACGTCGTGGTGCCGCTGCAAATCGGTGCGCGCGACGTCGCCTTCCCGTTCCTGAACTCCCTGAGCTTCTGGTTCTTCGTGGTGGGCGTTGTGCTGATCAACATCTCCCTGGGGGTCGGTGAGTTCGCTCAGACCGGTTGGCTGGCGTATCCGCCGCTGTCGGGTAAAGAGTACAGTCCTGGCGTCGGGGTCGATTACTGGATCTGGAGTCTGCAGATTTCCGGTCTGGGTACCCTGCTGACCGGCGTGAACTTCTTCGCCACCATTCTGAAGATGCGTGCCCCAGGCATGCCTATGATGAAGATGCCGGTGTTCACCTGGGCGGCGCTGTGTACCAACGTCCTGATCATCGTTTCTTTCCCAATTCTGACCGTCACCATCGCGCTGCTGACCCTGGATCGCTATCTGGGCACCCATTTCTTCACCAATGATATGGGCGGCAACATGATGATGTACATCAACCTGATTTGGGCCTGGGGTCACCCAGAGGTGTATATCCTGGTTCTGCCGGTGTTCGGCGTGTTCTCCGAAGTCACCGCGACCTTCTCCAGAAAACGCCTGTTCGGCTATACCTCACTGGTATGGGCAACCATCGCGATCACCGTTCTGTCGTTCATCGTCTGGCTGCACCACTTCTTTACCATGGGGTCCGGCGCGAACGTTAACGCCTTCTTCGGTATCGCCACCATGATCATTTCCATCCCGACCGGGGTGAAAATCTTCAACTGGCTGTTCACCATGTATCAGGGCCGTATCAAGCTCAACTCCGCGATGCTGTGGACCGTTGGCTTCATCATCACCTTCTCCGTGGGTGGTATGACCGGCGTTCTGCTGGCGGTGCCGGGCGCGAACTTCGTGCTGCACAACAGCCTGTTCCTGATCGCTCACTTCCACAACGTCATCATCGGCGGCGTGGTGTTCGGTTGCTTCGCGGGCCTGACCTACTGGTTCCCGAAATCCTTCGGTTTCACGCTGAACGAAAAATGGGGCATCCGCGCGTTCTGGTTCTGGATCATCGGCTTCTTCACCGCCTTCATGCCGCTGTACGCATTGGGCTTTATGGGCATGACCCGTCGTATCAGCCAGAACATCAACCCTGAGTTCCACCCTCTGCTGCTGGTTGCAGCCGGCGGTGCGGCGCTGATCGCCTGCGGCATCCTGTGCCAGCTGATTCAGATCTTCGTCAGTATCCGTGACCGCGAACAGAACCGCGATCTGACCGGTGACCCATGGGGCGCTCGTACTCTGGAGTGGTCAACTTCGTCTCCACCGCCGTTCTATAACTTTGCCGTAGTGCCGCAGATTCATGACCGTGATGAATTCTGGGACATGAAAGAAAAAGGCGAAGCGTATAAGAAACCGGCTAAATACGAACCGATTCATATGCCTAAGAACACCGGCGCCGGCGTGATCATCGCCTTCTTCAGCCTGGTATTCGGTTTCGCAATGATTTGGGAAATCTGGTGGATGGCTCTGGCCGGCTTCATCGGTATGATCGTTGTCTGGATCGGCAAGAGCTTCGATCACGATGTTGACTACTATGTGCAGGTTGATGAAATCGAGCGCATTGAGAACCAACACTACGAACAAATCCGTAAAGCAGGCGTGAACCATGTCAACTGAAACTCTGACCAATCATAACGCAGCCCATGCAGAGCATGGGCACCACGACGCGGGAGAGACCAAAGTCTTCGGATTCTGGATCTACCTGATGAGCGACTGTATTTTGTTTGCGAGCTTGTTCGCGACTTATGCAGTCCTGGTGAACGGGACCGCTGGCGGTCCCTCAGGTAAAGACATCTTCGACCTGAAGTTTGTCCTGGTCGAAACTTTCCTGCTGTTGTTCAGCTCCATCACCTACGGCATGGCGATGATCGCCATGAACAAGGGTAAAGTTGGCGGTGTAAACACCTGGCTGTTCCTGACCTTCCTGTTTGGTCTGGGCTTCGTGGCGATGGAAATCTATGAATTCCATCATCTGATCGCCGAAGGCTTCGGTCCGGATCGCAGCGCGTTCCTGTCCAGCTTCTTCGCGCTGGTCGGCACCCACGGTCTGCACGTAACTTCCGGCCTGATTTGGATCATCGTGCTGATGATTCAGGTGAGCAAGTTCGGCCTGACCGCGACCAACAAAACCCGCCTGATGTGCCTGAGCCTGTTCTGGCACTTCCTGGACGTGGTCTGGATCTGCGTATTTACCGTTGTCTACCTGCTGGGGGTTATGTAATGAGCCATTCATCCCATGAAACCTCTCACGGCGGCGCAAGCCACGGCAGCGTGAAGTCATACCTGATCGGCTTTATTCTGTCGATCATCCTGACGGTAATTCCATTTGCGATGGTAATGAACGGCACTGCCTCTCATTCCACCATCCTGGCGGTTGTTGTCGGCATGGCGGTTATCCAGGTGATTGTTCACCTGGTTTACTTCCTGCACATGAACACCTCATCGGAAGAGCGCTGGAACCTGGTGGCATTGCTGTTCACCGCTATGATCATCGGTATCGTTGTTGTAGGTTCACTCTGGATTATGTACAACCTCAACATCAATATGATGGTCGATTAAGAGCTGAGCTGCACGTGATGATTAAGCAATACCTGCAAGTCACTAAACCAGGAATTATTTTCGGCAATTTAATTTCTGTCGTTGGGGGATTCCTGCTCGCTTCCAAAGGGAGCATCGACTATCCCCTGTTTCTCGCCACCCTGGTGGGTGTCTCGTTGGTGGTCGCGTCGGGCTGTGTGTTTAACAACTACATCGACCGCGACATCGACAAGAAAATGGAGAGAACGAAGAATCGGGTGCTGGTAAAAGGCCTGATCGCGCCGAGTGTCACCCTGGTTTATGCGACCGTTCTGGGTATTGTGGGCTTCGCGTTGCTGTATATCGCGGCCAACCCGCTGGCCATGTGGCTGGCGGTGATGGGCTTCGTGGTTTATGTCGGCGTTTACAGCCTGTACATGAAACGCCACTCGGTCTACGGCACGCTGATCGGCAGCCTGTCGGGCGCCGCGCCGCCGGTTATCGGCTACTGCGCGGTAACCAACGAGTTCGACGCCGGGGCGTTGATCCTGCTGGCTATCTTTAGCCTGTGGCAGATGCCGCATTCTTATGCGATCGCTATCTTCCGCTTTAAAGATTACCAGGCGGCCAACATTCCGGTGCTGCCGGTGGTGAAAGGCATTTCCGTCGCCAAGAACCACATCACGGTCTACATCCTGGCATTTATGATCGCCACGCTGATGCTGACCCTGGTGGGCTACGCCGGCTACAAATACCTGATCGTCGCTGCGGCGGTGAGCGTCTGGTGGCTGGGCATGGCGCTACGCGGTTACAAAACCGAAAACGACAGCGTCTGGGCGCGTAAACTGTTCGTGTTCTCCATCGTCGCCATCACCTCGCTGAGCGTGATGATGTCGATCGACTTCAGCGCCACGGCGGCGCCTGAAGCGCTGGTGACCTACGTTTGGTAAGCCAAATCATCTGTGAATGGGCCGCTTTTGCGGCCCATTTTATTTGTCACGCCGAAAAGCGGCCGAACTGTAATATCTGTTAAACAACATTCGATTTACCCCCCCTGCCCTGCACACTAAAATGACGCAGCTTTACAGAAATCATGCCATCAGGCGCTGTCTCAACGTCTGATGGCATGGTTTTTACCGAGGTTTGATGTGAACGATAATTCAATGACCCCGCAGGAGCGCCGCGCCACCTGGGGATTAGGCACCGTATTCTCCCTGCGCATGCTCGGCATGTTTATGGTACTGCCGGTGCTAACCACCTACGGCATGGCGCTCAACGGCGCCAGCGAAGCGCTGATCGGCATCGCCATCGGCATCTACGGCCTGGCGCAGGCGGTGTTTCAAATCCCGTTCGGCCTGGTGTCCGATCGCATCGGCCGCAAGCCGCTGATCGTCGGCGGCCTGCTGATCTTTGCCCTCGGCAGCGTGATCGCCGCCGCTACCGACTCGATCTGGGGCGTGATCCTCGGCCGCGCGCTACAAGGCTCCGGCGCCATCGCCGCCGCGGTAATGGCGCTGCTCTCCGATCTGACCCGCGAGCAGAACCGCACCAAGGCGATGGCGTTTATCGGCGTCAGCTTCGGCATCACCTTCGCCATCGCCATGGTATTGGGCCCTATCATCACCCACGCCTTAGGCCTGCATGCGCTGTTCTGGATGATCGCCGTACTGGCGCTGGCCGGCATTGTCATCACCCTGGCGGTGGTGCCTTCCGCCGACACTCACCTGCTGAACCGCGAGTCCAGCATCGTGCGCGGCAGCTTCCGCAAGGTGCTGAGCAACTCGCGCCTGCTGAAGCTCAACTTCGGCATCATGTGCCTGCATATCCTGCTGATGTCGAGCTTCGTGGCGCTGCCGCTGGCGATGGAAAAAGCCGGGCTGGCGGCCAGCGAGCACTGGATCGTCTACCTGGTCACCATGCTGGTGTCGTTCGCCGCCGTGGTGCCTTTCATCATCTATGCCGAAAAATATCGCCGCATGAAACAGGTGTTTATGGGCTGCGTGGCGGTGCTGTTCTGCGCCGAAGTGTTGCTGTGGCTCTCCGGCGCGCGCCTGTGGGGCATCATCGCCGGCGTGCAGCTGTTCTTCATAGCCTTCAACGTGATGGAAGCCATTCTGCCTTCGCTGATCAGCAAAGAATCGCCGGCCGGCTACAAGGGCACCGCGATGGGGGTCTACTCCACCAGCCAGTTTATCGGCGTGGCGATCGGCGGCAGCCTCGGCGGCTGGCTATACGGATTGCAGGGCGCAGGGCTGGTGTTTATCGCCGGCGCCGTGTTGGCCGCGGTCTGGTTCCTGGTCAGCAGCACCATGAAAGAGCCGCCGTATGTCAGCAGCCTGCGCATTACGCTGTCGGAACTGGCGGTAAAGGATTCGGCGCTGGAAAGCCGCCTGAAGGCGCAGCCCGGCGTGGCCGAAGCGATCGTGGTGCCGGAAGAGCGCAGCGCCTACGTCAAGGTGGATACCAAGCAGACCAATCGCGGTCAGCTGGAAGCGCTGGTCAATTCGCTATAAAGCATCAGGGCCGGCAATGCCGGCCCCGTAGAGATTAATCGCGGAAGTTCTTGAACTGGAACGGCTGCCCCAGATCGCCGCCGCGCACCAGCGCCATCACGCTCTGCAAATCGTCGCGTGACTTGCCGGTCACCCGCACTTCTTCGCCCTGGATCTGCGCCTGCACCTTCAGCTTGCTGTCTTTGATCAGCTTGACGATTTTCTTCGCCACAGAGGTTTCAATCCCCTGCTTCAGCTTGGCTTCCACGCTGTAGGTTTTACCGCTGTGGGTAAACTCTTCCGGGATCTCCAGCGCGGCGCCGTCGATGCTGCGCTTGCTCAGCTTTTCGCGCAGAATGTCGAGCAGCTGCTGCACCTGGAAATCAGACTCGGTGGCAACCTTGATGCTTTGGTTTTTCTCGTTTAGCTCAAAGCTGGCCGGCACGTTGCGAAAATCCCAGCGGGTGCCGAGATCGCGGGTGGCGTTCTCAACGGCGTTACGCACTTCCTGCATATCAATTTCGGAAACGATGTCGAAAGATGGCATACTTCTTCCTCCTGAATGAGTGCCTAATAGCTTAGGCGATTTTGATGCCGAGCATGATAACCGCTTTGCCGCCTCAGACAAAATCTGCTGAACGCACGCAGGGATAGCGCTTCGGGCTGCCATAAAGCCTATAGTTAATTCACGGTAATTGAGCGGTATTCCCGTGTTTCCAAGGAGACTGAATGAAAATAACCATTCTTGGTTGCGGCGCGCTCGGACAACTGTGGCTCTCCCGGCTGTATCAACAGGGCCACGATGTGCAGGGATGGCTAAGAGTGCCTCAGCCTTTTTGCGCCGTGAACGTGATAGAGCCAGAAGGCGTCTCGTTTAATCGCAACTTGCCCACCAACGATCCGGAGCACCTCGCGCAGAGCGAGCTGCTGCTGGTGACGCTGAAAGCCTGGCAGGTGTCCAGCGCGGTCAGCGCGCTGCTGCCGAAGCTGAACCCCCAGTGCGCCATTTTGCTGCTGCACAACGGCATGGGCACCCAGGAGGAGCTGCCGCCGAACGGCCAGCCGATCCTGCAGGGCACCACCACCCACGCCGCGCGCCACGAAGGCAGCACCATTATTCACGTCGCCACCGGCATCACCCACATTGGCCCCACCTCGCCGGCCGCCCAACACCTCAGCCACCTGGCGGAAGTGCTGCATCAGGCGCTGCCCGACGTCGCCTGGCACAACAACATCGCCTCGGCCAACTGGCGCAAGCTGGCGGTCAACTGCGTGATCAACCCGCTGACGGCGCTGTACGGCTGCCGCAACGGCGATCTGCAGCGCTACCCGGAACAGATCGAAACGCTGTGCCGTGAAGTCGCCAGCGTGATGGCGATGGAGGGCTACCACACCTCCTGCGAAGGTCTGATGCAGTACGTGATGGACGTGATCCACAGCACCGCCGACAACGTTTCGTCGATGCTGCAGGATATCCGCAGCCAGCGGCACACCGAGATCGACTACATCACCGGTTACCTGCTGCGCCGCGCGCGCAGCCACGGCCTCACGCTGCCGGAGAATGCGCGGCTGTTTGAACTGATTAAACGAAAGGAAAATGAATATGAGCGTATCGGCGCTGGTCTGCCTGGCACCTGGTAGCGAAGAAATCGAAGCCGTCACCACCCTCGATCTGCTGGTGCGGGCGGGCGTAAAAGTCACTACCGCCAGCGTTGCCGGCGACGGCGAGCTGACTATCGTCTGTTCGCGCGGCGTCAAGCTGCTGGCCGACGCGCCGCTGGTGGCGATCGTCGATGAGCCGTTCGACGCCATCGTACTGCCCGGCGGCCTGAAAGGCGCAGAATGCTTCCGCGACAGCCCGCTGCTGGTGGAAAAGGTGCGGCAGATGCATCTGCAGGGCAACATTGTCGCCGCCATCTGCGCGGCGCCGGCGCTGGTGCTGCAGCATCACGATCTGTTCCCGAGCGGCAACATGACCGGCTTCCCGGGCCTGAAAGACCAGATACCGGCGGATAAATGGATGGAGCGCCGCGTGGTGTACGACGCGCGCGTCAACCTGCTCACCAGCCAGGGGCCGGGCACCGCGATGGAGTTCGCGCTGAAGCTGATAGACCTGCTGCTCGGCAAGGCCAAGGCGGCGGAGATCGCCGCGCAGCTGGTGCTGATCCCCGGGATGTACGATTATCGCGACAGTGAAGAAAACTGAATCAGCGATCGTAAACACGGGGCGCAGATCCGCGCCCCGTATCGCGTCAAAAACTGAGCTGGCTGGAGAAGCCCAAAACCAGACGCTCACTCGGCAGCGCGCCGGGTTTGATCACCGGCGTGCCGGCGAAAATGTCCGCAGCAAAACGCCCCTGATTCACCTGCAGGCCAATGACGCTCCCCGCCAACTGGCCGCCTTCCCCCTGTTGTTTGGCCAACTGCCCGTAGTCGAATCCAATATAGGGTTGCAGCATGTCACGTTCCAACGTCAGCGTATTGCGCAGATACCCTCCGCTGCTGCCGATCAATTTGCTGTCGCCGCTAAACCCACGCACCGTAGAACGGTCGCCGATAAACGACTTATCCTGGATCGGCTGTGCGGCGCTCGCCCATTGCCCCGATAACTCCCCGAGATAACGCAAACGATGACCAAATGCATTGAAGGGTTTCAGCATACTGCCGCCCGCTCGCAGCTGCTGTTCGGCATGTGAGCTCCCCTTCCCGACCCCGGCAAGGGCGTCGGCGGTCAGCGCGATTTGCGCACGGGCGCCATAATAAAGATGGCTGACGCCCAGCTTCAGGCTGGTTAGCCGTGCGCTCTGCAAGGCAATCTCCGTGTCATTGAGGTAATAGCGGTAATGACGTTGCAGCAGTTGCGCATTCAACGACGTTTTCTCATTCATCCCGCGCGCCAACGTATAGTCAGCCTGCAGCCCCCAATACTGCGAACGGCCGTTATAGCGATAATCGGTGAAGTTGCCGGCGAAAGTCTGGTGATAGCGGCTGTCTCCGCCCAACGCGCTGAAGCGCCAGTATCCCCAAGGCAAGCTATAGTACAGGGCGCGGCTTTCATTGCCTTTGCCCGGCGGCGCCAGAATGCTGCGCGCCATCGACAGGTAAAAAACGTCGCCCAAGGCGGTCAGATTATCGAGATACAGCGCGCCGCCGGTCTGATAACGCCCCGTAGAACGAACGCCGGCGTCATCCGCCCAGGCGGTAAAACGCCAATATTTATCCTGTTGGCGCAGGATCTCGATATCGCTTTCGCCAGCTCGTTCGCCCGGAGCAATGCGGATATCGCTGATGACGCCCGGTATCCCCCCCATGTTCTCCAGCCCTTGCTCGATACTACGCAAATTCAGCACATCGCCGGCCGCAATGGGAAAAAGCGCATCGGGGCGGAAATAGGCGCTGCTGCCCGCCTGCATTTTCAGCTGACCGATGCGGCCATAATGCACACGAACCTTCAGTATCCCTGCCGGTACCTCTTGAACGTCGAGCTGCACCCGCGAAGTGATATAGCCTTGCGCTATCAGCGCGTTTTGCAGCTTTTTGCGCAACCTCGCCAACCCTTTCTCCCCCATACAGCGGCCACGGGCCGTATGCGCCAACTGTTTGAAAGCCGTGAGGCGTAGCGGCGCCGTCGCCGTTTCGACTTTATCGATCATCCAACACGGAGATTCGCTGATAAATATGTCCGCTTGCGCGTTTTGCTCCGGCTGCGGCGACAAAACAGGAGGGGTGGACGGTAACAGCTTGCGTTGCGTATCGCCGATGAGGCTTTCCTGGCTAACGCGTTGTTTGGCCGGCGCCGGCGTGGCTTCAGCGCGGCTGCAACAGCTGAACAGCACGCCCAGACAAAGAATAAGACATTCCCTTTTCATGCTCTCTCATCCATTCCCCCACCCTTGGGTGGGGGAAACGTTTGTCACATCCAATAAGACCAACCGTAAGGCCAGCCGAAACCGCCGTATCCCCAACCCCAGCTATTCGCGGGCTTGTTGATGTCGCGGCCGTTGTTGGTGACCGCGCCGGACGTGGAGCGCATCGTGCCTGAGTTGTTGAAAGAGACGCCGCGATGGCTGATATCGCCATAGGCTTCAATCCTGCCGTAGTTGCTGAAACTGGTGTCCGACAAGCTGATGGAAGAAGCGCGAGAAACGATGCTCCCGCGGTTGGTGATGGACGTTCCCTGGATCGCCGCGCCGTTTTGGGCTTCGATCACGCCATTGCCGGCGTTGAACAAGCTGGTGGCGTTGAGTTGCAAAGCCTGCGCGGATTGAATGCCGCCGGTATTGTCGACGCGGGTCGCCCGCAGTGTCAGCGCGCCGTTTTGCGTTTTGACGCTGCCGCGATTGTTCAGTTGGGTCGCATTCAGCCGTATTGCCCCGCCCTCAATGCGGCCGATATTGTCCAGCTGCGTTGCCGTCAGGGAGGCCGAACGCGCACTCACGTTCTTTTCATTTTGCAGCCGGGTAGCGCTGATGTTCAATTGCCCCTGTGAAGCGATATTTCCTTGATTGACCAGCGAGTCGGTACTGATGTCGGCGCCGCCATTTTTCGCCTGAATCTGCCCGCGGTTGGCGATACCGACGGAAGCGCGGGATACGTTTTGAGCGCCGTTGCCGATTTGCACGCGCTCATCACTTCCCGCGTCGGTCTGAATACTGACGATGCTGACATTGTTCAACGCGGCGCCGGCGTTGGAGACCGCGCCATTGGCATTGCCGCTATTGACGCCTACGCCGTTTTCATTGGCGACCAACTTAATCTTGTTGGCGTACATGCCGCCCAACTCGGCGACGTCGATCAACACTTCAGGCTTATCTTTAGACGCTTCAACGCTATTGAAGCGGGATAGATCCGCCGAAACCGTTTTTTTCCCCGCCGAGACTAACAGGGCGTCCGCATGAACCGCCGCGCTGATTTCCGCCGTGCGCGCAATAACAGCCGTATAATCGACATCGCCCTTCGTCAAGCCCTCCCCCTCGACTCGAATATTGCCTTGATTAACGTGGTAGCCGTTAAAAGCACCGTCCTTGAACTGCAAATCGGCGGTAGTTAATACGCCGTTGCGGGCATTAATAAAACCGCAACCGTTGCAGGTAATGCCGGATTTATTGGCAATGACAACATCGGCACGTTGCCCGGCGACCTCTACCATCCCCTTCAAAATACTTTTATTTACCGAATTCACTTCATTCAGAATTACCTTAGCTGCACGGCCCTCTAACTGAGCGTTCCCCGCAACGGTTCCGGCCAATGACGTATTCGCGCCCGCAAGGCTGTTATTTAAAATAGCGCCCTGAGCGCCAACGTCGAACTGCGTGTAAACGTTATGCGAGACACCGTCCGCACCCGCACGATTGATATTCACCACCGGCACCTGATTGATATGGTCAACCGATGCGCCCCCCGTCTGAGGTGCTATTTGCGCCAACAGCGGCGCGCTGGGCAACAGCAACGCCGCTGCCGACAACAGCAATGTCGTCTTATTCATTTTCATTAATCGCTCTCCTTAAATAACGTTGTCCATCCCTGCCAACCATTAACTGACGTTCAGACTAATGGCGAAAAACATTAATGGCCATAGGGATATTCTCCTTTGCAATGTGCATTACCCTGATAACCATAAAATACGAATGGCCTATGCTCAGCAAAAATATAATTTGCACAGTAAGAGAAAAAATATGCGCAATCAAATGCCAAAACACAATTTCAATAGGGAATCTGCAGATAAACGCCGACAGGGTTGCCAGCGTTCGATAACAATAATATCCATACCATCAAATAAAAAAATCAATAGATATTTAATATATTGACTGAAGTGATTTTAATAAAAACAAAAACCAAGTTAAGTGTATTGTTTAAAAAACGGCGTAATAAGCAGGGTTATTTGGCGGGAAAATGCGCTTTGAAAGAAAACGGCCGGCGTCTGGCGACGCCGGCGGATAAATTACGGACGATAAACCTTCACGTTGCTGAAGCCTTGCTCCAGCAGGTACAGCGCCTGCAGGCGGCTCATCACGCCGCGCTCGCAGTACAGCAGGTAGGTTTTGCTCTGATCCAGATCGCCGAACTGGGTGCTCAGCTTGTAGAACGGCAGCGCTTTCACTTCAACCTGTTCCAGCTGCAGCGGCTTCTCTTCCTGCTCGTCGTTGGAGCGGATATCCAGGATCACCTCGTCGGCGCCGAAGGCCGCGACGGTTTCCACCTCGGTCACTTGCTCCTGCGCCTGCTCGGCGATGGAGCGGATATCGACGTTCTTCGCTTCGCTCACCACCCGGTCGAGAATGCTGAAATCGAAGTGGCTCTCTTCCTCTTCGATCTTGGCCTTGACGGCTTTCACCGTCGGGCTCTTCGAAATCACGCCGCAGTATTCCGGCATGGTTTTGGCGAAGTCTTCGGTGCCGATTTCGCGCGCCAGCTTGATGATGTGCTCTTTATCGTGCGAGATCAGCGGACGCAGGATCAGGGTATCGGACGCGTTGTCGATCAAGCGCAGGTTGGTCAGCGTCTGGCTGGAGACCTGCCCCAACGCTTCGCCGGTCACCAGCGCCTGCACGCCGTAGCGTTCGGCCACTTGCGAAGCGGCGCGCACCATCATGCGCTTGAGCACCACGCCCATCTGGCCGTCGTCAATCTTCTCCAGGATCTCACCCACCACCGGCTCGAAATCGATGGCGACGAAGCGCACCTTGTGCGAGCTGGCGAAGCGATTCCACAGGTAGTGCGCCACCTGCTTCACGCCGATCTCGTGCGCGGCGCCGCCCAGGTTGAAGAAGCAAAAGTGCACGCGGCAGCCGCGACGCATCAGCATGTAGCTGGACACGCCCGAGTCGAAACCGCCGGAAATCAGCGACATTACGTCTTCCTGGGTGCCGACCGGGTAACCGCCGATGCCTTCGAGGCGGCGTTTGACCAGCATCAGCTTGTCGTCTTCGATCTCCAGGTTTACCGTAACCTGCGGGCGGGTCAGGTTAACGCGCGCGCTCTCGATATGCTGGTTCAGACCGCCGCCGACATAGCGCTCCACGTCCTGCGAGTTGAACGCCTGCTTGCCGCGGCGCTTGACGCGCACGCAGAAGGTTTTGCCTTCCAGCTGGGCGCGGTAGGCTTCCAGCGTCTGCTCGAAGATGTGGTGGATATCGGTATAAGCGCGATCTTCCACTTCCAGAATATGGTGGATGCCGGGAATGCGCGTCAGGGCGTCGGCGATGACCGGCCGCTGGTTTTCATCTTTGGCGCGAACTTCGATATGATCCCAGTGACGGACGACCGCCAGCGTTTCATCATACTGCTTCAGGACGTTGCGAATATTGGTCGAGAGAATCTTGATAAAGCGCAAGCGCACAGATTGGCTCTTGATGGTGATTTCCGGGAACAATTTAATGATAAACTTCATGGCGGTCTTTGTTGTCAGATAAGAATTACGGCGCGGAGTATATCACCATATCGCCGCGCTCTGCGCACAAAACCATACATGAGCGCCATGATTTGCTAATCAAGATCCGCTAGGATAGGCTCTGGCGCCACGGTTCACATGATGACGTAAAAAGAAAATTATGCCGAAAAAACCAGCACAATCAGCCAGTACAGAGCAAACAGCCAGCTTTGAAAGCGCCCTCGGCGAGCTGGAAAGCATCGTGACGCGTCTGGAATCAGGCGAACTGCCGCTGGAAGACGCGCTGAACGAGTTCGAACGCGGCGTACAGCTGGCGCGTCAGGGACAGCAGAAACTGCAACAGGCGGAACAGCGTGTGCAGATACTTCTTAACGACAGCGCCGACGACGCGGCGCTGGCGCCTTTCACACCGGATACCGAGTAACCGACATGTCTGAGATCGCCCCAGCGGCCGCTTTTGCCGATCAACTGCAGATTTTCCGCCAGCGCGCCGATCGCGCGCTGCTGGACTTCATCGCCCCGCTGCCGTTCAACGACGGCAACATGGTGGCGGCGATGCGTCATGGCGCCTTGCTGGGCGGCAAGCGCCTGCGCCCGTTCCTGGTCTACACCACCGGCCAGATGTTCGGCGTGTCGCTGGCCAACCTGGACGCGCCGGCGGCGGCGGTGGAATGCATTCACGCCTACTCGCTGATCCACGACGATCTGCCGGCGATGGACGACGACGATCTGCGCCGCGGCCAGCCGACCTGCCACATTAAATTCGGCGAAGCCAACGCGATCCTGGCCGGCGATGCGCTGCAAACGCTGGCGTTTTCGATCCTGGCCGATGCTGAAATGCCCGACGTGGCCCTGCGCGATCGGCTGGCGATGGTCTCCGAACTGGCGACCGCCAGCGGCGTAGCCGGCATGTGCGGCGGCCAATCGCTGGATCTGGAAGCCGAAGGCAAGCGCGTCGACCTGCAGGCGCTGGAGCAGATCCACCGCCACAAAACCGGCGCGCTGATCCGCGCGGCGGTGCGTCTGGGCGCGCTGAGCGCCGGCGAAGCCGGGCGAGCGGCGCTGCCGCAGCTGGATCGTTACGCCGCCGCGGTTGGCCTGGCGTTCCAGGTGCAGGATGACATTTTGGACGTTGTCGGCGAGACTGAAAAAATCGGCAAGCGCCAGGGCGCGGACCAACAACACGGAAAGAGTACCTACCCGGCGTTGCTCGGGCTTGACAGCGCGAAAGCAAAAGCGTGGGATCTCTATCAGGAAGCATTAGCTGCATTAGACACTTTGGCAGCGCAATCTTATAACACAGCGCCATTGCGAGCGTTAGCCAGCTTCATTATTGAACGCGACAATTAACGTGTGACGTTAACTCCTCTGATATGAGTATCGAATGAGTCTTGATATAGCCAAATACCCAACCCTGGCGCTAGCGGAAAACCCCGAGGAACTCCGCTCACTGCCCAAAGAGAGCTTGCCGAAGCTGTGCGATGAGCTGCGGCAATACCTGCTGAACAGCGTCAGTCGCTCCAGCGGCCACTTTGCCTCCGGGCTGGGTACCGTCGAACTGACGGTGGCGTTGCATTTCGTCTACAACACGCCGTTCGATCATCTGGTGTGGGACGTCGGCCACCAGGCCTACCCGCACAAAATTCTGACCGGCCGCCGCGACCGTATCGCCACCATTCGGCAAAAGAACGGCCTGCACCCCTTCCCGTGGCGCGCCGAAAGCGAATACGACGTGCTGTCGGTCGGCCACTCGTCGACTTCGATCAGCGCCGGCCTCGGCATGGCGGTGGCGGCGGAACGTGAAGGCAAAGGCCGCCGCACGGTGTGCGTGATCGGCGACGGCGCCATCACCGCCGGCATGGCGTTCGAAGCGATGAACCACGCCGGCGACATCAACCCGGACATGCTGGTGGTGCTGAACGACAACGAGATGTCGATCTCGGAAAACGTCGGCGCGCTGAACAACCACCTGGCGCAGCTGCTGTCCGGCAAGCTTTACTCCACCCTGCGCGAAGGCGGCAAGAAAGTGCTGGCCGGCGTGCCGCCGATCAAGGAGCTGGTGAAACGCACCGAAGAGCACCTGAAAGGCATGGTGGTGCCGGGCACGCTGTTCGAAGAGCTGGGCTTCAACTATATCGGCCCGGTAGACGGGCACGACGTGCAGGGGCTGGTCGCCACGTTGAAAAACATGCGCGATCTGAAAGGCCCGCAGCTGTTGCACATCATGACCAAGAAAGGCCGCGGTTACGCGCCGGCGGAGAAGGATCCGATCAGCTTCCACGCGGTGCCGAAGTTCGATCCCGCCAGCGGCACGCTGCCGAAAAGCGCCGGTGGTCTGCCGACCTATTCGAAAATCTTCGGCGACTGGCTGTGTGAAACCGCCGCCAAAGACAGCTCGCTGATGGCGATCACGCCGGCGATGCGCGAAGGCTCCGGCATGGTGCAGTTCTCTCGTGACTACCCGCAGCAATATTTCGACGTGGCGATCGCCGAGCAGCACGCGGTCACCTTCGCCGCCGGGCTGGCGATCGGCGGCTACAAGCCGGTGGTGGCGATCTATTCCACCTTCCTGCAACGCGCCTACGATCAGCTGATCCACGATGTGGCGATCCAAAACCTGCCGGTGATGTTCGCCATCGATCGCGGCGGCATCGTCGGCGCCGACGGCCAGACTCACCAGGGGGCGTTCGATCTGTCGTTCATGCGCTGCATCCCGACCATGGTGATCATGACGCCGAGCGACGAGAACGAATGCCGCCAGATGCTGTACACCGGCTATCACTACAACGACGGCCCGAGCGCCGTGCGCTATCCGCGCGGCACCGGCACCGGCGCGGCGCTGGAGCCGCTCAACCTGCTGCCGATCGGTAAAGGCGTGGTGCGCCGCCAGGGGGAAAAGATCGCCATTCTCAACTTCGGCACCCTGCTGCCGGAGGCCGCGCAAGCGGCGGAGGCGCTCAACGCCACGCTGGTCGACATGCGCTTCGTCAAACCGCTGGACGAGCAGCTGGTGCTCGAACTGGCCGCCAGCCATGAAACGCTGGTCACGCTGGAAGAGAACGCCATCATGGGCGGCGCCGGCAGCGGCGTCAACGAACTGCTGATGGCCAAACGCCGTCCGGTGCCGGTGTTGAACCTCGGCCTGCCGGACAGCTTTGTCTCGCAGGGCAGCCAGGAAGAACTGCGCGCCGATCTGGGGCTGGACGCCGCCGGCATTCAGCGCCAAATCGAAACCTGGCTGGCGCAGTAATCGCCACTCGCGCCTGAAAAAACGCCTCCGCTCTCGGGGGCGTTTTCGTTTCCGCCCTCCGGGATCCGCGCTACAGTTACTGTCTGAGCTTTCGAATGGGAGGCAAGCATGAAGTACCTGAAACTGGGCAACACCGATCTGAACGTCTCGCGCATCTGCCTGGGCTGCATGACCTACGGCGAACCGAACCGCGGCAATCACGCCTGGACGCTGCCGGAAGAGAGCAGCCGCCCGCTGCTGAAACAGGCGCTGGAAGCCGGCATCAACTTTTTCGATACCGCCAACAGCTATTCCGACGGCAGCAGCGAGGAGATCCTCGGCCGGGCGCTGCGCGACTATGCGCGCCGCGAAGACGTGGTGGTCGCCACCAAGGTGTATTTCCCGCTGAGCAACCTGGAGCGCGGTTTGTCGCGCGCCAACATCATGCAATCCATCGACGACAGCCTGCGGCGCCTGGGCACCGACTATGTCGATTTGCTGCAGATCCACCGCTGGGATTACGAAACGCCGCTGGAAGAGACGCTGGAAGCGCTGCACGACGTGGTGAAAGCCGGCAAGGCGCGTTACATCGGCGCCTCCTCGATGTACGCCTGGCAGTTCGCCAAGGCGCTGTATACCGCCGATCTGCACGGCTGGACGCGCTTCGTCAGCATGCAGGATCAATACAACCTGATTCAGCGCGAAGAAGAGCGCGAAATGCACCCACTGTGTACCGCCGAAGGCATCGCCGTGCTGCCGTGGAGCCCGCTGGCGCGCGGCCGCCTGACCCGCCCCTGGGGCGAAACCACCGCGCGGCTGGTTTCCGACCAGTTCGGCAAGAGCCTGTACGAGGAAACTGAAGGCATCGACGCCATCATCGCCGAGCGCGTCGCCAGCCTCGCCGACGAACGCGGCGTTTCACGCGCGCAGATCGCGCTGGCCTGGCTGCTGAATAAGCCGGCGGTCAGCGCGCCGATCGTCGGCGCTTCACGCAGCGAGCAGTTGGATGACGCCATCGCCGCGGTCGATTTGAGTTTGTCGCCGCAAGAGGTCGCAGAACTGGAGACGGCTTACGTGCCGCATCGGGTGACGGGATTTGAATAAGAGAAGCGGGCGCAAAATGGCGCGCCCGTCTGTCAGAACAGCCCGATCGGCCAGTGGTGCCCAATCAGGTAGATGATGCCGGCGGACAGCACGCCGGCGATGATATCGTCGACCATGATGCCCATGCCGCCATGCACGTTGCGGTCGAACCAGCGGATCGGCCACGGCTTCCACATGTCGAGAATGCGGAAGATAACGAAACCGGCGGCGACCCAGCGCCAGTCGTTGACCGGCAGCGCCATCAACGTTATCCACATGCCGACGAACTCGTCCCAGACGATGCTGCCGTGATCGTGCACCTTCATGTCTTTTGCCGTGCGGTGGCAAATATAGACGCCGATGCAGATGCTGAACATCACCGTCAGCGAGTAGAGCTGCCACGGCAGCTGGATCAGCAGCAGCCAAAACGGGATCGCCGCCAGCGATCCCATGGTGCCCGGCATCACCGGCGACAAACCGCTGCCAAACCCGGTGGCCAGCAGGTGCCACGGATTGCTCATCCGCAGCCGACGCTTGGCTTCATCCATGGGTGCCCGGCTCCGCGTTGAAATGATCGAACCCAGCCCAGTCCAGCTCTACCGCCTCATCGTCGCGATAATAGCGGATGCCTTCAGACAGCGGGCCAATTTGGCCGATGCAGGTGTAGTCGGCCCCGAGGTGGCTCAACGCCACTTCCAGCGCGCCGCGGTTGATCTCCGGCACGGTGAAGCACAGCTCGTAATCTTCGCCGCCCGCCAGCGCCCAGCGCAGCGCCTGTTCGGCATCGGCGTGGCTGCTCAGCGCCTGCGACATCGGCAGCTCGTCCAGCACGATGCGTGCGCCACAGTCGCTGGCCTTAAGGATATGCTTCAGATCGGAAATCAGGCCGTCGGAGATGTCGATCGCCGAGCTGGCCAGATCGCGCAGCGCCTGCCCCTGCAACACCCGCGGCTGCGGCCGCAGATGGCGAGCGACCAAATAATCGCGCGCCGTCGTTTCCGTCACCGCCAAACGATCCTGCAGGATCGCCAACCCGGCGGCGCTGTCGCCCAGCGTGCCGGTCACATAGATCCAGTCGCCGATGCGCGCGCCGCTGCGGGTCAGCGCCCGGCCGGCCGGGATCAGCCCCTGGATGGTCAGCGTCATGCTCAGCGGCCCGCGCGTGGTATCGCCGCCGATCAGCTGCATGCCGTAATAGTTGAGCTGATCGAACAGGCTGTCGCTGAAGGCCTTCAGCCAGGATTCGTTCACTTCAGGCAGGGTCAGCGCCAGCGAAAGCCAGGCCGGATCGGCGCCCATCGCCGCCAGATCGCTCAGATTGACCGCCAACGCCTTATAGCCGAGATCGGCCGGATCGATGTCCGGCAGAAAGTGCACGCCCGCCACCAGCGTATCGGTACTGACGGCCACCAGCTGTTTTTCCGGCACTGCCAGCAGTGCGCAGTCATCTCCAATGCCCAACTGTACATCCCGGCGCACACGCTTGAACCGGTCAAAATAGCGGGCAATGAGGTCAAATTCGCCGCATGCCATATCGATATTCCACTAGAAGAAATTAAGGCCGGGAATGCCGGCCTTAATGTTTTACTTTTTCTTGCGAAGGGTTGGCGCCACTTTATCCAGCACCCCGTTCACAAACTTGTGGCTGTCTTCCGCGCCGAAGGTTTTCGCCAGTTCGATCGCTTCGTTGATCGCCACCTTGTAAGGGACATCCTCGCGCATTTTCAGTTCAAACAGCGCGACGCGCAGCACCGCGCGCTCCACCTGGCCCAGCTCTTCGAGCTGACGCGACAGGTAAGGCGCCATCAGTTCATCCAGCATACCTGCATTCACTGCCGCGCCGGACAGCAACTCGCGAAAATAGGCGACGTCAACATCTTTGACATCCTGCTCCGTCAGGAACTGGTGTTCAACATCGGCAAGGTCGTTTTTAGACAACTGCCAAGAGTAAAGCGCTTGAACAGCGCACTCACGAGCGCGGCGACGAGCAGCAGGTTTCACGGAATTCCCCTTAACTAAATTCAGGCTTTAATAGCTTTGATAACATTAATCATTTCAAGTGCGGTCAGCGCGGCTTCAGCGCCCTTGTTGCCCGCTTTGGTGCCGGCGCGTTCGATCGCCTGCTCGATGCTTTCGGTGGTCAGCACGCCAAAAGCAACCGGGATTTCGGCATTCATCGCAACGTTGCCGATGCCGGAGCTGGCTTCGCCCGCCACATATTCGAAGTGCGCGGTGCCCCCACGGATAACAGTGCCCAGCGCGATAACCGCGTCGTATTTGCCGGTTTTGGCCAATACGCTCGCCGTCAGCGGCAGCTCGTAAGCGCCCGGGACCCAGACAACGGTAATGTTGTCGTCAGCAACCTGACCAATGCGTTTCAACGCGTCGATCGCGCCTTCCAGCAGGCTGTCGTTGATGAAATTGTTAAAACGTGCAATTGCGATCGCCACGCGGGCCTTTGGAGTAGCAACAACACCTTCGATAACTTTCATGGGCTTTCCTTAAAAATGGGTTCAATACCCCGCAGGGGGGCGGATTCTATCATATTCTTTCATCGCCTGCGCGGCGCTTTTGTAAAACCGGCGCGCGGGCGCGAGATTCAGTGTTTCGCCCGCAGGCGCAAACGCAGATCGGAGCCGACCTGGCGCACATCGCTAAAGACGAATTCCGGCGCGTCGGCCAACCGCTCCAGACCCGGCAGGTGGCACAGGCCACGGCCATTATCGCCCAGCAGTTTCGGCGCGATGTACAAAATGAGCTCATCCACCAGGCCGGCCTGCAGCAGCGCGCCGGCCAGCGTTGCGCCCGCCTCCACCCAGATTGAATTCACCTGGCGCTTGGCCAACAGCATCATCATCACCACCAGATCGACGCCGCCGCCGTGCGCCGGGCAGATAAACTGCTCGACGTCTTGCGGCCAGGCCTGTTCATCCGCCTCCAGGCGCGCCAGCCAGGTGGCGCCCGGCTGCTGCACCACGCGGTGCTGCGGAGTAATGCGATTTTGGCTGTCGAGCAGGATGCGCAGCGGCTGGCGCAGATTGTCGCGCGGATAGAGGCGCTGCGTCTCGGCGTCCAATTCATCCCAACGCACCGTCAGCGACGGATCGTCCGCCAGCACGGTGGCGCTGGTGCTGAGAATGGCGGCGCTCTGCGCGCGCAGGCGCTGCACGTCCTGACGCGCTTCGGGTGAGGTGATCCACTGGCTCTCGCCAGAGGCCATCGCCGTGCGGCCGTCCAGCGACGCGCCTAGCTTCAACTGCACGTAAGGGAAACCGGTGCGCATGCGCTTGAGGAAGCCCAGGTTGACCGCTTCGGCCTCGGCCAGCATCAGGCCGTGCCGCACCTCAACGCCGGCCTGCTGCAGCTTGTACAGCCCGCGCCCCGCCACCTGCGGATTGGGATCTTGCATCGCCGCGACCACCCGGGTTACGCCGGCGGCCACCAGCGCATCGGCGCAGGGCGGCGTGCGGCCGTGATGGCTGCACGGCTCGAGCGTGACATAGGCGGTGGCGCCGCGCGCCTTGTCGCCCGCCATGCGCAGCGCGTGCACTTCCGCGTGCGGCTCGCCGGCGCGCAGATGATAGCCTTCACCGACAATTTCGCCGTCGCGCACGATAACGCAGCCGACGTTCGGATTGGGTGCGGTGGTAAAACGCCCCAGCCGCGCCAGTTCGAAGGCGCGCGCCATATAAAGTTCGTCGTGATGCATGAAAGATCCTTTAGTCTTGCAGGCGGGCGATCTCTTCGCCGAACTCGCGCACGTCTTCGAAGCTGCGGTACACCGACGCGAAGCGAATGTAGGCGACCTTATCCAGCTTTTTCAGCGCGTCCATCACCAGATTGCCCACCAGTTTGGTCGGCACTTCGCGTTCGCCGGTGGCGCGCAGTTGGGATTTGATATGATTAAGGGCGTTTTCCACGTCGTCCGAGCTTACCGGGCGCTTTTCCAGCGCTTTCAGCATGCCGCGGCGCAGTTTGTCTTCGTTGAACGGCTCGCGCACCTCATCGCTTTTAATCACTCGCGGCATCACCAGCTCAGCCACCTCGAAGGTGGTGAAGCGTTCATTGCACACCAGACACTGGCGGCGACGGCGCACTTGCGAACCGTCCCCCACCAGGCGGGAATCAATGACTTTGGTATCAACGGCGGCGCAGAAAGGGCAATGCATAACACGTCCTGATAAACGTTTTTTATAGATAAATGCAGTTTACCCCGAAGTGCAGCCACAACAAAGAGCGGCGGCCATTTGTTGCGACACGCGGCCGGGAAGCGGCGCCGATATGACTTTCCCCTCCGGGCGGACTAAGCTGATAACAGGAGATTCAGCATAGGAAATCGCCGTCATGACAACCTGTTACCCCAAAATCGCCCTGCTCGCCGCCGCCGTGTTGCTGGCGGGCTGCGCGCATAACGCCGCCGTGCCCCAGCTGCGCCATCAGGTCGCCGCGCTGAACCAGAAAGTGAGCGTGCTGACCGATCAAACCACCGCGCTGGAGCGGCAGAATCAGCTCAATCAGCACTCCGACAATGGCGTCTATCTGCTGCCGGCGGCCCGAAGCGCCGCCCGTTTGCAGAGCGGTATCGGCGAACTGAGCGTTTCGCTGAGCCACATCAAGAACGAAGCCAACGGCACGCAGGCGCAGCTGCATGTACGCATCCTCTCTCAGGCCACGCTGCCGCCGTTCAAAGCCGTGGTGGAATGGGGCCAGTTGGACGACGCCACCGGCCGGCCGTTGACCGCCGAGGCGCTGTCGCAACCGATCGCCAGCGCCGATTCGCTGCTGCCGAAGCCCGGCCAGGACTTCGAACTGCGCTTCAGCGGCCTGACGCCGGAACAATTGGGCTATATCCGTCTGCACAGTCTGGTTTCAACCGCCCAACCGGCGGTAGTGAAGCAGCACTGACACCCGAGGCAAAAAAAAGGAGCGCCATCGGCGCTCCTTCTCATATCGCTGAATACTGCGGTTGTTAAGGCAGAATCGAAGGCTGATCCGCGCCCTCTTTTTCCACTTTTTGCTGCAGCATGTGTTCGCGTTTCATCCCCAGCTTCAACGCCAGCGCGGACGCGACGTAGATCGAGGAGACGGTACCGATCGACACGCCGATCAGCATCGCCAGCGAGAAGCCTTGCAGCATCGCGCCACCGAAGATGTACAGCATCAGCACCACCATCAGGGTGGTCCCGGAAGTCATCAGCGTACGGCTCAGCGTCTGGGTCAACGACACGTTCATGATCTCGTAAGGCGTACCGCGGCGGATCTTGCGGAAGTTCTCACGAATACGGTCGGAAACCACGATGCTGTCGTTCAGCGAGTAGCCGATAACCGACATCAGGGACGCGACGATGGTCAGGTCAATCTCGATGTGGAACAGCGACAGCACGCCCAGCGTGATGATCACGTCGTGTGCCAGCGCGATAACCGCCCCCAGCGCCAGGCGCCATTCGAAGCGGAAACCGACGTAGATCAGGATACAGATCAGCGCCACCAGCAGCGCCATGCCGCCGGTTTGCGCCAGCTCGCTGCCCACGCTCGGGCCGACGAACTCGATGCGCTTCACGGTGGCATTTTTATCCACCGAGTCGTTGATCACGCCGATCACCTTGTTGCCCAGTTCCTGGCCTGCGGTGCCGGTCGCCGGTGGCATGCGCACCATCACGTCGCGGCTGCTGCCGAAGTTCTGGATAATCGGATCCTGGAACCCGGCCTTCTCCAGCGTATCGCGCATCAGGTCGAGATTAGCTGGTTTCTCCAGGTTGATTTCAATCACCGTACCGCCGGTGAAATCCAGACCCCAGTTAAACCCGCGCACCGACATGGTGGCGATCGACGCGACCAACAGCACCAACGAGATGCCGAAGGCCACGTAGTCCCAGCGCATAAAGTCGTAGACTTTACGGCCGTAGTTGAGTTGCTCAACAGTATAATCCTGTGCCACAACGCACTCCTCAGATAGACAGCTTGTTAATGCGTTTGCCGCCGTAAAGCAGGTTGACGATGGCACGGGTACCGACAATCGCGGTGAACATGGACGTCGCCACACCGATAGCGGTGGTGATCGCAAAGCCTTTGATCGAACCGGTGCCGACTGCGTACAGGATGATCGCGGTGATCAGCGTGGTGATGTTGGCGTCAACGATACTGGAGAACGCGCCTTTATAGCCCTCATGGATCGCCTGCTGAACGGACCTGCCGTTCTTCAGCTCTTCCTTGATACGTTCGTTAATCAGTACGTTGGCGTCAACCGCCACCGCCAGCGTCAACACGATCCCGGCAATGCCCGGCATGGTCAGCGTCGCCCCCGGCAACAGGGACATCACGCCGACGATCAGCACCAGGTTGGCGACCAGCGCCGTGGTGGCGATCACGCCGAACTTACGGTACCAGACCACCATGAAGACGATGGACGCCACCAGGCCCCACAGGCAGGCTTCCAGACCTTGGGTGATGTTCTGCTGACCCAGGGTTGGACCGATGGTGCGCTCTTCGACGATCTGAATCGGCGCGATCAGCGCGCCCGCACGCAGCAGCAGCGAAAGCTGACGCGCTTCGTTCGGGTTGCCGATACCGGTGATGCGGAAGCTGTTGCCCAGACGCGACTGAATGTTCGCCACGTTGATCACTTCTTCCTGTTTCACCAGCACCGCACGGCCGTTGGCGTCTTTCTTGCCGCTGTCCTTATACTCCACGAACAGGGTCGCCATCGGCTTACCGATGTTGTCCTTGGTGAAGTTGGACATGGACGTGCCGCCGGCGCTGTCCAGCGAGATGTTAACCTGCGGCTGGTTGTATTCGTCGGTGCTCGAGGTGGAGTCGGTGATGTGGTCACCGGTCAGGATCACGCGCTTGTACAGCACGATCGGCTGGCCGTCACGGGTGTATTTCACCTCGGAATCGCCCGGCACGCGGCCGTTGGCCGCCGCAGTGGCGTCCGCATTGGTGTTCACCAGACGGAACTCCAGGGTCGCGGTGGCGCCCAGAATTTCTTTGGCGCGCGCGGTGTCCTGAATGCCCGGCAGCTCGACCACGATGCGGTCGGCGCCCTGGCGCTGCACCAGCGGTTCGGCGACGCCGAGCTGGTTGACGCGGTTACGCAGGATAGTGATGTTCTGCTGGACGGCGTATTCGCGCGCTTCGCTCAGACGGGCGTCCGTCAGGCTGGCTTTCATGGTGTTGGCGCCGTTGGCGGACAGCACCAGATCGCGCTGACGCGGGCCGATGTAGCTGATGGCCTGATCGCGGGCCGCATCGTCACGGAAGCGAACTTCCACGCCGTTGTTGTCCAGCTTGCGGATAGACGCGTAAGGAATGCCCTTCTCGCGCAGCTCGCTGCGCAGGGTATCCATGGTCTGTTCCTGCAGCTTGCTCAGCGCGGTGTCCATGTCCACTTCCATCAGGAAGTGCACGCCGCCGCGCAGGTCCAGGCCGAGTTTCATCGGCTCTGCGCCCAGCATGGCCAGCCAGGTCGGCGTGGCCGGCGCCAGGTTCAGCGCCACGACGAATTTGTCACCCAGCTCGGTCACCAGCGCTTCGCGGGCGCGCAGCTGAACGTCAGGATCTTTAAAGCGAGCCAGGATGGCGCCATTTTCCAGCGCAATCGACTTGCTCGCGATGTTGTCTTTTTCTAATACGGTACGGACCTGGTCCAGCGTAGTTTCACTGGCGGCGACGCCGCGCGCGCCAGTGATTTGTACGGCCGGATCCTCACCGTAGATGTTGGGAAGCGCATAAAGCAGACCGACGAGGATCACGACGATCAACATCAGATACTTCCACAAAGGATAACGGTTTAGCACGGCAATTCCCTTCGGGAAAAAGATTACAGGGCCTTCATGGTACCTTTCGGCAGAACGGCCGCCACGAAGTCACGCTTGATCATCACTTCCGTGGTGTCGTTCAGCGCGATGGCGATGATGCCGGTGTCGGCCACTTTGGTCACGCGACCGATCAGGCCGCCGGTGGTCAGCACTTCGTCGCCTTTACCGATGGAGTCCATCAGCTTCTTGTGATCTTTCGCGCGCTTCTGCTGTGGGCGCAGGATCATGAAGTAGAAGATCAGGCCGAACACCACCAGCATAATGATCAGAGAGTACGGGCTTCCCTGAGCCGGAGCCCCTGCGGATGCGACGGCGTCAGAAATGAAAAAGCTCATTGAAATTCCCTCATTAAGTTATCAATTATTAGATCAAGCGTTTAAAGGCGGAATCGGCTTGCCGATCCGACCATAGAAATCCGCAACAAACTGCTCTAATTTACCCTCTTCGATAGCCTGGCGTAAACCCGCCATGAGGCGCTGGTAGTGACGCAGGTTATGAATCGTGTTCAGTCGAGCACCCAATATTTCGTTGCAACGGTCGAGATGGTGCAAGTAGGCGCGGCTGTAATGGCGACAGGTGTAGCAATCACAGTCCTTATCCAGCGGAGAAGTATCATCCTTGTGCTTGGCATTACGGATTTTTACCACACCGTCAGTCACGAACAGATGGCCGTTGCGGGCGTTGCGGGTCGGCATGACGCAGTCGAACATGTCGATGCCGCGACGCACGCCTTCCACCAAATCTTCCGGCTTGCCGACGCCCATCAAATAGCGTGGCTTATCTTCCGGAATTTGCGGGCAAACGTGTTCAAGAATGCGATGCATATCCTCTTTCGGCTCGCCTACAGCCAAGCCGCCCACAGCGTACCCGTCAAAGCCGATATCCACCAGCCCTTTGACTGAAACATCACGTAAATCTTCGTAAACGCCGCCCTGAATGATGCCGAACAGCGCATTTTTATTTTCCAGCTCGTCGAATCGCTTGCGGCTGCGCTCCGCCCAGCGCAGCGACATTTCCATCGAACGCTTGGCATAGTCCCAGTCGGCCGGGTACGGCGTACATTCATCGAAGATCATCACGATGTCGGAACCCAGGTCGTACTGGATTTCCATCGATTTTTCCGGGCTCAGGAACACCTTGTCGCCATTGATCGGGTTGCGGAAGTACACGCCTTCCTCTTTGATCTTGCGCATCGCCCCCAAGCTGAACACCTGGAAACCGCCGGAATCGGTAAGGATCGGCCCATGCCACTGCATGAAATCGTGCAGGTCGCCGTGCAGCTTCATGATCTCCTGGCCCGGGCGCAGCCACAGGTGGAAGGTGTTGCCCAGCAGGATCTGCGCGCCGGTTTCTTTCACTTCTTCCGGCGTCATGCCCTTGACCGTGCCGTAGGTGCCGACCGGCATAAAGGCCGGGGTCTCCACCACGCCGCGGTCGAAGATCAGGCGGCCGCGACGCGCGCGGCCATCGGTAGTCTGTAGTTCGTACTTCACAAAGCCTCCAGCATCAGAGAAACAGTCTGATGTCGTTGAAACGGGGCCGCGCCGTGCGCGCAGCCCGGGAAATTAACCGCCGACGGACTCGTTTTCCGCCTGCGGGTTACGGCTGATGAACATCGCATCGCCGTAGCTGAAAAAGCGATACTGCTCGGCCACCGCCTGCTGATAGGCGTTCATGGTATTTTTATAGCCGGCGAAGGCCGACACCAGCATGATCAGGGTCGATTCCGGCAGGTGGAAATTGGTCACCAGCGCGTCGATCACCTGATAGTGATAGCCCGGATAGATAAAGATGCTGGTGTCGCCGAAGAACGGCGCAATCAGCGCTTCTTTGCTGGCCGCCGCGGCGCTTTCCAGCGAGCGCACCGAGGTGGTGCCCACCGCTACGACGCGTTTGCCGCGCGCCTTGCAGGCCAGCACCGCATCGACCACCTCCTGCGGCACTTCGGCGTATTCGGCGTGCATCACGTGATCTTCGATGGTTTCCACGCGCACCGGCTGGAAGGTGCCGGCGCCGACGTGCAGCGTCACGAACGCCATTTCCACGCCCTTGGCGCGCAGCGCCGCCAGCAGCGGTTCGTCGAAGTGCAGGCCGGCGGTCGGTGCGGCGACCGCGCCGGGCTTCTCGCTGTAGACCGTCTGATACAGCTCGCGGTCGGCGTCTTCATCCGGGCGGGCGATATAAGGCGGCAGCGGCATGTGGCCGGCGGCGTTGAGGATAGTGAACACGTCGCGCTCGTCGTTGAAGCGCAGCTCGAACAGCGTCTCGTGGCGCGCCACCATGGTGGCGGCGATGCTCTCGTCATCCCCCAACAGCAGCTCGGCGCCCGGCTTCGGCGCTTTCGACGCGCGCACGTGCGCCAGCACGCGATGGTCGTCCAGCACGCGCTCCACCAGCACCTCAATCTTGCCGCCGCTGACCTTGCGGCCGAACATGCGCGCCGGGATCACGCGGGTATTGTTGAACACCAGCAGGTCGCCGGCTTCCAGCTTATCCAGCAGATCGGTGAATACGCCGTGCGTCAGCGCCCCGCTCGGCCCGTCCAGCTGCAGCAGGCGGCATGCGCTGCGTTCGGCCTGGGGATAGTGGGCAATCAGGGATTCGGGAAGTTCAAACGAAAAATCAGCGACGCGCATGGGTATTCACTTCTTCAATTTAGGGCTGGTTGGTAAAAAACAGGCGGCCTAGTCTAAAGCCGGGGGCGGTCAGCGGCAAGAAATAAGGAGGATTTGCCTGACTTCGGGTATAGTTGAGGGATGAATTTTCTCGCTCATCTTCACCTGGCCATGCTGGCGGACAGCTCGCTGCTGGGCAACCTGCTGGCCGATTTCGTGCGCGGCAACCCCGCCGCCGACTACCAGCCCGAGGTGGTGGCCGGCATCATGATGCACCGCCGCGTCGACGTGCTGACCGACAGCCTGCCGCAGGTCAAAGCCAGCCGCGACTATTTCAGCGCCCCCTACCGCCGCGTGGCGCCGATCACCCTCGACGTGGTGTGGGACCATTTTCTGGCGCGCCACTGGCAGCAGCTCGAGCCTTCGCGCGACCTGCACCAGTTTACCCAGGAAGCCCGCAGCCAGATCGAACCTTTTCTGCCGCTCACGCCGCCGCGCTTTCAGAACCTGAACGGCTACCTGTGGCAGGAACGCTGGCTGGAGCGCTACGCCGAATTGCCGTTCATCGCCCGGGTGCTGCAGGGCATGGCCAGCCGCCGCCCGCGCCTCGAGGCGCTGGCCGGTTCGTTCGCCGACGTCGAGCAACATTATCATCAGCTTGAAACACAGTTCTGGCAGTTTTACCCGAAAATGATGCGGCAGGCGAAGGACAAAGCGCTCTGAGGTCAAGCTCAAGCCCTTGAAATTGCAACGCCTTGCAAGAATTTACGTTTTGCCGCTTGCCCTTTTGTGGGAAAAGGTTATTTTTAAAGCTCGCTAAATTATATCAACGACTTTGATAGGTGAAAGCTATCTCATCGATTGGTCTTTTACCCTTTATTCACCAAGTCTCGGCCCCTATACTGGCCCTTGTTTTTACATCCACCCTTTAACACCTATTACAGGAGTAATTATGGTCCTGGTAACTCGTCAAGCCCCTGACTTCACTGCAGCTGCCGTACTGGGTAGCGGCGAAATCGTTGAAAACTTCAACCTGAAGAAGCACCTGAACGGCAAACCGGCCGTGCTGTTCTTCTGGCCAATGGACTTCACCTTCGTATGCCCTTCCGAGCTGATCGCTTTCGATCACCGCTATGAAGAGTTCCAGAAGCGTGGCGTTGAAGTGGTTGGCGTTTCCTTCGACTCAGAGTTCGTTCACAACGCATGGCGTAAAACCCCTGTCGACAAAGGCGGCATCGGTGAAGTGAAATACGCAATGGTTGCTGACATCAAGCGTGAAATTCAGAAAGCTTACGGCATCGAACACCCGGAAGCCGGCGTTGCGCTGCGCGGCTCCTTCCTGATCGACAAAGACGGCATCGTGCGTGCTCAGGTTGTTAACGATCTGCCAATCGGCCGTAACATCGACGAAATGATCCGTACCGTTGACGCGCTGCAATTCCACGAAGAGCACGGTGAAGTGTGCCCGGCTCAGTGGGAAAAAGGCAAAGCAGGTATGGGCGCATCCCCAGACGGCGTTGCAAAATACCTGTCTGAAAACGCTGCCAAGCTGTAATTTCAGCCTGATAGTGAATCAACCGGCCCACGCGGCCGGTTTTTTTATGCCCCTTTATGGGGCAGGCCGCCCACCTTCAGTGCTTTATTTCCCTGTTTCCGCTCACATTTCCCACCCTGCTCGCCGCGCGTGCGCCCATCTGCGGCTACTATCAATAACGCTGGCTCGCGCTTTGCAAGCGAACAGCGGCAAGCAAACACAACACAATAAAAAACTGACAGGGTAGGAATAACTATGTTTTTACAGAAATGGAGCAAACCCCTGACCATGGCGGCGCTGCTGGTCAGCGGCAGCCTGTATGCGGCATCCAACCCCGCGGTGGAAGCCAAAAACGGCATGGTGGTCACCTCGCAGCACCTGGCCTCGCAGGTCGGCGTGGATATCCTGAAGATGGGCGGCAACGCCATCGACGCCGCCGTGGCGGTCGGTTACGCGCAGGCGGTGGTTAACCCCTGCTGCGGCAACATCGGCGGCGGCGGCTTTATGACCGTTCACCTGGCGGACGGCACCGACACCTTCATCAACTTCCGTGAAACCGCGCCGGCGGCGGCCAGCGCCAACATGTATCTGGATGCCGACGGCAAGGTGAAGAAAGACGCCAGCCTGTACGGCTATCTGGCGGCGGGCGTGCCGGGCACCGTGCTGGGGATGGAAACCGCGCGTGAGAAGTACGGCAAGCTGAGCCGTGAACAGGTGCTGGCGCCGGCGATCAGGCTGGCGCGCGAAGGCTTTGTGCTGACCCGCGCCGATACCGATATCCTCGACACCACCGTCGCGCGCTTCAAACAGGATCCCGAGTCGGCCAAAATCTTCCTGCGCCCGGACGGCAGCCCGCTGCAGCCGGGGGACAAACTGGTGCAAACCGATCTGGCCAATACGCTGGAAGCCATCGCCAAAGGGGGAACCGACGCCTTCTATAAAGGCAAGATCCCGCAGGCGGTGGAGGCGGCGGCCAAACAGGGCGGCGGCATCTTGACCGCCGCCGACTTCGCCAATTACAAGGTCACCGAAACGCCGCCGATTACCTGCAGCTATCGCGGCTACAAGTTCGTGTCGGCGCCGCCTCCCAGCTCCGGCGGCGTGACGCTGTGCGAAATCCTCAACGTGGTGGAAGGCTACGACCTGAAAAGCATGGGCTTCAACTCGGCGGCGGCCATTCACACCATGACCGAAGCGATGCGCCATGCCTACATGGACCGCAACACCTACCTCGGCGACCCGGAGTTCATCAAAAACCCGATCGACCGGCTGGTGAGCAAGAGCTACGCCGAGCAGATCCGCAAGAAAATCGTCGCGGACAAGGCCACGCCGTCGGAAAACGTGCAGCCCGGCATGGAACCGCATGAGAAACCGGAAACCACCCACTATTCGATCGTCGATCACGACGGCAACGCGGTCTCCACCACCTATACCGTCAACGGCCGCTTCGGCGCCGTGGTGATCGCACCGGGCACCGGCTTCTTCCTCAACGACGAGATGGACGACTTTACGGTCAAAGTGGGCGAGAAAAACCTGTACGGGCTGGTGCAGGGCACCGCCAACAGCATTGCCCCCGGTAAGCGCCCACTATCGTCGATGAGCCCGACGCTGGTGACCAAGGACAACAAGATCTTTATGGTGCTGGGCTCGCCGGGCGGCTCGCGCATCATCACCATCACCCTGCAGACCGCATTGAACGTGATAGACCACGGCATGGCGCCGCAGGAAGCTGTGGACGCGCCGCGCATCCATCACCAATGGTTGCCGGATGAGGTGTACTACGAACAGCGCGGCGTTTCCGCCGATACGCTGAAGCTGCTGAGCGGCATGGGCTATAAGATGGTCGAGCAAACGCCGTGGGGCGCCGCCGAACTGATTCTGGTCGGCTTGCCGGGCGCGGCGGGCGTCAACCCGGCCAACTCCGGCAACGACTCGGCGGTTTCCGGCAAGGTGCGCGAAGGCTATCTGTACGGCGCCAACGACGTGCGTCGCCCGGCAGGTTCTGCGGTCGGTTACTGATGTAAACGCCTACTCACCTTTATCGCGGGGGCACTTCGGCCCCCGCAGTGTCTTTAGCCTTCACAGCGCCACACTGTGGCCGTCTCTTCCGCCAGCTGCAGGCGCAGCCCGCCTGCCGTTTCGCTCAACTCTCCCCGCCCTTCCACACGCCGCCACGGGCCGCGCGCCAACAGCGGGTTGTACGGCAGCTGCGCCTGGCCGCTGCCGTCGCGCTGCAGCGCCACCAACACCTGCTCCTGCTGATACAGGCGCACGAACACCAGCGTTTCCCCGCTGGCGTACAGCACCTGACAACCGCCGCGGCGCAATGCCACGCTCTGTTTACGCAGCGCCGCCATGCGCTGGAACAGCGCCAGCAGCGGCCGGTCCCAGTCGCCGACGTCCCACGGGAACGGCTTGCGGCAGAACGGATCGTTGCCGCCGTCCAGACCAATCTCATCGCCGTAATAGAGGCAAGGCACGCCTATCCAGCTCAGCAACCACACCGCCGCCATCTGCATGCGCGCCGGGTTCCCCTGCAACAGCGTGAGAAAACGCGCGGTATCGTGGCTGTCCAGTTGGTTGAACTGGATCAGCTGGCGGCCGTGCGGCAACCCGGCGCGGTAGCCGTCCATCCACTGCGCGCACCCGGCGGCGTCCAGCCGCACCGGGTGATAGGCTACGTCCAGCCCCGCCAAGAACGCCCGCACCGGCAGCGCGAAGCCCATATAGTTCATCGCCGCATCCTCCACGCCGGCGTGCAGCCAGCGGCGCGCGTCGCCGAAGTGCTCGCCCAAGACGTAGGCCTGAGGGTTCTCCTGCTTCACCGCCTGATAGATGCCAGCCAGGTGGTACAGGTTGCCGGTGGCGCCGCCGTTCTCCCCCAGCATGTGCACCACGTCCAGCCGCCAACCGTCGATGCTGTACGGCGGGCGCAGCCAGTGGCGCACCACGCTGCCTTCCCCGCGATAGATCGCTTCCGCCACCTGCGGCTCGGCGAAGTTGAGCTTCGGCAGGCTGGCGTTGCCCTTCCAGTCGAGCGCGCGGCCGTCCGGGTAAAAGTTGAACCAGCCGCGATACGGCGAATCGGGGTGGTGACAGGCGCCGTTTTCGCCCTGACGATGGCGGTCGAACCACGGATGTGAGTCGCCGGTGTGGTTGAATACCCCGTCCAGCACCAGTTTCATGCCCACCTTGTGAGTGCTCACTCGCAAACGCTGCAGCGCCGCGTTGCCGCCGAAGTGCGGATCGACCTGGTAATAGTCCTCGGTATCGTACTTATGCACGCTCGGTGCGGTAAAAATCGGGTTCAGGTACAGCGCCGTCACCCCCAGCTGCTGCAAATACGGCAGTTTGGCGCCGATGCCGTCCAGATCGCCGCCGTAAAAGGTCGAGGCGGCGTGGCGATCCTCCAGCGGGTGCTGCCAGTCGCGCCGAATCACCTCGGCGCCGGCCGCGTGATGGCGGTAGCTGCCGCTCTGGATGCCGTGCTCGCCGCCGCTGCTGGCGAAGCGATCGGGGAAAATCTGATAGAACAGCTGATCCGCCACCCACTCGGGGCCGTTGTCAGGTTCGTCGACGGCGAACTGCGCCAGCTGCCCCGGCGGCGTTGGCGACCAGCCCTGCGGCCCGAACCACTGCTGGCGATCGGCCCACAGCAGCTTGAAGCAGTAACGCCGCGTCGGCTCGCCCTCATTCAGCGTCAGGCTGGCCTGGTAGCGCCGCATCCCCTCGTGGCGCTGCGCTTTCATCGCCAGCAGCCACTCTTCGTTGTCCGGTTCGGCGCGCAAAAACACCCGTTCCGGCAGTTCATCCCCCTGTAACCACAGCGTGATATCCAAACGTTGCCCTTGCTTCACCACAAAAGGCGGGACCGGTTGATGCCAGGCGTTAAGCATACTGTTTCTCCTGCTGTACCAAACGAAATCGACGGCGTTCTTCAAGAAGCGAACAATGCCACGTTAAGTGCAACTCCCCCTCCTCTCTGGCCGCAAAACCCGGGGATGAGCCGGGGGGCGGAGACCGAAAAATAACGCTAACCCGATGTAAAAAAAGGTAAACAGGTACAAATCCTGCACGTTACCCCTTAGGCTAACGCGTTTTAAGTTTACAGGATATTTTTTGCGCATTTTTTAAGGAGTGGGAATGCAACAACAGATAACGCGCTGGCTGGAACAGTTTGGTTTGGAATTCGGCGGAGTGATGTCGCTGTTGATGGTATTGGGGTTGATTGTCCTGATCTCGGTCGCGATCCACCTGGTGCTGCACCGGGTGGTGCTGGCCGCCCTTCAGCGCCGCGGCCAGCAATCGCAGCGCGTCTGGCAACAGGCCATCACCCAATACAAACTGTTCCAGCGCGTGGCGCTGCTGCTGCAAGGGGTGATCATCAGCATCCAGGCGACGCTGTGGTTACAGAGCGGCAGCCAGACCCAGGCGGTGATCGTCACCGCCGCACAGGTGTGGATCCTCGCCTTCACCCTGCTGTCGCTGTTCTCGCTGCTGGATACGCTGCTGGCGCTGCTGCGCCAAAGCCCGATCTCCAATCAGCTGCCGCTGCGCGGCATTTTCCAGGGCCTGAAACTGGTGGCGGCGATCCTGATCGGCATCATGATCGTCTCGCTGCTGATGGGCAAATCGCCGCTGCTGCTGCTCAGCGGCCTGGGCGCCATGACCGCGGTCCTGATGTTGGTGTTCAAGGATCCGATCCTCGGCCTGGTGGCCGGCATCCAGCTCTCCGCCAACGATATGCTGAAGATCGGCGACTGGCTGGAAATGCCGAAATACGGCGCCGACGGCGCGGTCACCGACATCGGCCTGACCACGGTCAAAGTACGTAACTGGGACAACACCGTCACCACCATTCCCACCTACGCGCTGATCTCCGACTCGTTCAAAAACTGGCGGTCGATGTCGGAATCCGGCGGGCGCCGCATCAAGCGCAGCCTGAATATCGACACCGGCAGCGTGCACTTCCTGTCGGAAGAGGAACAGCGCCGCCTGCAGCGCAACCCGCTGCTGCACAGCTACCTGAATGATAAAACCCAGGAGCTGAGCCGGCACAATCAGGAGATTGCCATCGATCTGGCCTCGCCGCTCAACGGCCGCCGCCTGACCAACCTCGGCACGCTGCGCGCCTATCTGGAAGCCTACCTGCGCGCTCACCCGCGCATTCACCAGAACATGACGCTGATGGTGCGCCAGCTGGCGCCGACGCCGGAAGGCCTGCCGCTGGAAATCTACGCCTTCACCAACACCACGGTCTGGGCGGAGTATGAAAGCATTCAGGCGGATATTTTCGACCATATCCTGGCGGTGATCGACGAGTTCGGCCTGCGCGTGCATCAAACGCCAACCGGCAATGACCTGCGCGGCATGCTGCTACAAAACGCCAACGCTTCCTGACGTCGGCTGACGTAACTGTGTCTGCTGGTAATGATGTTCTTTCAATTGCCAGCAGATATCTCCATCCCCTTCTTTTCCCCGGTGAAAACGGCGTTAATGCGCCATCATCTTCACCACCGAGAGGGAAAGCCCTTGCTGAAACGCTTACGTCACCGGCTGTTTACCCTGATGGCCACCCTGCTGTTTATCGGCTGCCTGCACAGCGCTTCGCTGGACGAAAGCCGCATGCCCCGCAACCTGCAACCTTCGCTGAGCGCCCTGAGCAGCAATATGCAAGACATTCGCGAGGTGCTGGCGCGCTGCGCCGGCGAGGAAGAGGAGGAACGCCTTAACGGCGGCGACGTGCGTATCGAAGCGCGCGCCGCCGGGGAGGATGAAGCGGAAGACAAACGCCCGGCATAATAGGTTAAAAAACGCCCCATCTTGTTGCGCCATACGCAACACCTGGCTATGATGCGTATAGCGCAACACTCATGGAGCCGTCAGGATGATAAGAAGCTTCAAGCATAAGGGACTCAAAAAGTTTTTCGAAACCGGTTCAACGGCGGGTATCGACGCCAAGCAGGCGAAGAAAATCGCGCTGCGGCTGAGCGTGCTGGATCTGGCGAAAGTGATTGATGACGTAGATCTGCCCGGCTTCTTCTTGCACCCGCTAACGGGCGCTCGCAGCGGGCAATGGTCCGTCACCGTAACCGGCAACTGGCGTATCACGTTTGAACTGGTCGAGGGTGATGTTTATATCGTGAATTATGAGGACTATCACTAATGAACCGCATGCATAATCCCCCTCATCCTGGCGAGTTGATCAAAGAAACCATGGAAACGCTGAATCTCAGCGCGCGTGCGCTGGCTAAAGCGCTGGACGTCGCGCCCTCCACGGTTCAACGCCTGATCAGCGGAAAGTCCGATATCTCGCCGGAAATGGCCATCCGCCTGTCCATCGTGATAGGCAGTTCCGAACAGGTTTGGATGGGCATGCAGGATGCTTACGATCTGTGGCAGGCCAGGCAGTCCATCGACGTTTCCAAACTGCGCAAGCTGGACTTCGCTTGACGCCTGCTCCTAAAAAAACACCGGCCTTAGCCGGTGTTTTTCCATTCAGTCTTGCTGCGTCGCCAACGGCGCGCGTTTTTTCTGATGGTTGACCTTGAACCAGTATCCCGCCAGCAGCAATACCACCCAGACCAGGCCGGCGTACAGCGAGACGCGCGTGGTCGGGAAGTAGCCGATCAGGCCGATGATGAACACCAGGAACACGATCGCCACCACCGAGGTGAACACCCCGCCACGCAGCGGGAACGCCAGCTGCTTCACCTGTTCTTTGCTCAGGCTGCGGCGGAAGGCGATTTGGGAGAACAGGATCATGATCCACACCCACACGGTGGCGAAGGTCGCCAGGGACGCGATCACCAGGAACACGCTCTCCGGCATGATGTAGTTGAGGTATACCGCCAGCAGCAGCGCCAGCATCATCACCACCACCGTCACCCAGGGAATGCCGCGCTTCGACACCTTGCTGAACATCTTCGGCGCATGGCCCTGCTCGGCCATGCCGTGCAACATGCGGCCGACGCCGAACACGTCGCTGTTGATCGCCGACAGCGAAGCGGTAATCACCACGAAGTTGAGGATACCTGCCGCCACGGTGATGCCCATATGCTGGAAGGTCAGCACGAACGGGCTGCCGTTGGTGCCCACCTGATTCCACGGGTAGATAGACATGATGACGAACAGCGTGCCGACGTAGAACACCAGAATGCGCCACGGCACCGAGTTGATGGCCTTCGGAATCGATTTTTTCGGATCTTTGGCTTCGCCGGCGGTGATGCCGATGATTTCAATGCCGCCGTAAGCGAACATCACCAGCTGCAGCGACAGGATCATGCCGATAAAGCCGTTGCTGAAGAAGCCGCCGTTCGACCACAGGTTATGAATGCCGGTCGGTTGCCCGCCGTTGCCGATGCCCCAGATGATGATGCCGATGCCGGCCACGATCATGATGATGATGGTGGCGACTTTGAAGAACGAGAACCAAAACTCCAGCTCGCCGAACACCTTGACGCTCATCAGGTTGATGGCGCCGATGATCAGCACCACGCTCAGCACCCAGATCCAGTGCGGCACTTCCGGGAACCAGACCCCCATATAGATGCCGAAGGCGGTCACGTCGGCGATGGCGACGATCAGGATTTCAAAGCAGTAGGTCCAGCCGGTGATGTAACCCGCCATCGGGCCGAGGTAGTCCTGCGCATAGCGGGAAAACGAGCTGGCCTGCGGGTTGTTGACCGACATCTCCCCCAGGGCGCGCATGATGATAAAGGCCACGATGCCGCCGATCAGGTAAGCCAGCAGCACGCTCGGGCCGGCCATTTTGATGGCGTCCGCCGAGCCGTAGAACAACCCGGTGCCGATGGCCGATCCCAGCGCCATAAAGCGGATATGACGCGTACTGAGGCCGCGTTTCAGCTTATTGTCGGGGGCAGTGGTGGGTGACTGTTGTTGCATGAAAATGACCCATAGTTTTAAACGTAAAAAAGCCACGGACATGTCCGTGGCCCTGGATTAAGCCGGGGGATTATCAGTGCGCGGTCACTTGGGAACGCGTGCACACCCGATCATAAATCGCGACCAGCACCAGCATCAGCAGCGAAGGCGGCAACCATGCCAACCCCTGCTCCGCCAGCGGCAGGTGAGTGGTCCAGGCCGGCAGCAGCTGCTGGAAACTGGAGGCTTTCACCGCGTCAAGGATACCAAACAACAGGCTGACAAGCATCACCGGCGCGATGATGCGCGGCGCGCTGTGCCACCAACGCAGGGTGAAGCTCAGCACCACCAGCACGATGCACGGCGGGTAAATCGCGGTCAGCACCGGAATGGAGATCTGGATCAGGTGGCTCAGGCCGAGGTTGGACACCACCATCGAGAACAGGCCCAGAATAAACACCAGCGTCTTGTACGAGAACGGCAGGTATTGCGCGAAGAACTCGGCGCAGGCGCAGGTCAGGCCTACCGCGGTCACCATACAGGCGATGAAGATCAGCGCCGCCAGGAAGAAGCTGCCCAGTCCGCCGAAGGTGTTCTGAACGTAAGCGTGCAGGATCACCGCGCCGTTGGTGGCGTCCGGCACCAGCGCGCCGCTGCCGGAGCCCAGCTTGAACAGGCTCAGGTAAACCAGCGTCAGGCCCACGCCGGCGATCAAACCGGCCAGAATGGTGTAGCGGGTTAACAGACCGGCGTCTTTCACGCCGCGCGAGCGCGCCGCGTTGACGATAACGATGCCGAATACCAGCGCGCCCAGCGTATCCATGGTCAGGTAGCCGTTAACGAAGCCGGAAGAGAAAGGCACGCTCTGGTAAGCCGCCGTCGCCGGAATCGGCGCGCCGGCAGGCCACAGCAGCGCGGCGATGCCCAATACACCTAACGCCACAATCTTCAGCGGCGCCAGCACATGGCCGACGGTGTCGAGCAGGCGGCCCGGATACAGGGAGATGCCGATCACCAGCGCGAAGTACACCAGGCTGTAGATGAACAGCGGCATGGCGCCGTCGCCGGTCAGCGGGGCGATGCCCACTTCAAAGGACACGGTGGCGGTGCGCGGCGTGGCGAACAGCGGGCCGACGGCCAGGTAGCAGACGGTCGCCAGCAGCAGGCCGGCGCCGCGGCCGATCGGCGAACTGAGGGCATCGATGCCGCCGCCGACGCGCGCCAGCGCGATGACGGTGATGACCGGCAGACCGACGGCGGTGATCAGGAAGCCCAGCGCCGCGATCCAGACGTGTTCACCGGACTGCAAGCCGACCATCGGCGGGAAGATGATGTTCCCAGCCCCAACGAATAAGGCAAAGGTCATGAAGCCCAGTGCCAGGATATCTTTTGACGTTAAACGATGACTCATACGATGTCGTGTTGCCTGTTCAAATGAAAAAAATTGTCCGATAGCGTGGTGGCGTGACGCCCCACCGGTTGCCGGCATGCCCGATCGTCGCAGCGCCAAATAAGCACCCTAAACGCAGTCGATCCGGCGTTTATGTCCCTATTCGAAAGTGGCCGCTCATGAAGATGGGCAAAATTTTAGGAGTTATAAAAATGGAGGTTTAATCCGACAACGAGGGCTAAGGTAAACGTTTATAGCGCTTCAAGGCAAGACGCACGGCGAAAAGCAGAGCTATCGACCATATAAACTTTAGCCACCAGTCGATCATATTGGCTATCAATAAATATACACTACATGATTTGTATCATTTTTGAACAATGGATTCACGAAACGTGAAACATATACCGCTTTACCGCGCGAAAACGCCAATAAATGCCCGGTTTTCGCGTGGTATAAGCTCCGTTTGGCCGTTAAAAAAGGCGAAAATTACGCCGCTTTTTGTCGCTTATTGCACCGTGGCCGCCGCGAGCGGCTGCAGCCCGAGCGCCTGGCGGGTCCTCTGCAGGGCGCCCGGCGGCAGCGGCAGATAGCCGTCGTGATTGACCAGGCTCTGCCCTGCGTTAGACAGCACGCGATCGAGGAACGCGGCGGTCAGCGGCTCCAGCGGTTGATTGGGGGCTTTGTTGATGTAGATATAGAGATAGCGCGACAGCGGGTAGCGATCGTTGCGCACGTTGGCGGCGGTAGGCGCGACATAGTCCTCTCCCGATTCCGCCAACGGCAGCAGCCGCACGCCGCTGGCGCGAAAACCGATGCTGGCGTAGCCGATGCCGTTGAGCGAACCGGCCACCGCCTGCACCACCGAGGCCGAACCGGGCAGCTCATTGACGCGTGGCATAAAATCGCCGCCGCACAGCGCGCGCAGTTTGAAATAGCCGTAGGTGCCGGACGCCGAGTTGCGGCCGAAGCGCTGCAGCGAGCGCGTCGCCCAGTCGCCGCTCAGCCCCAGCTCGCCCCAACGCGTCAGCGGCTTGCTTTCACCGCAGCGCCGGGTGGCGGAGAAAATGCGATCGAGCTGCTGCAGATTGAGGCCGCGCAGCGGGTTGTCTTGATGCACCAACACCACCAGCGCATCCACCGCCACCGGCACCGCCAGCGGCGCATAGCCGTAACGGTGTTCGAACGCCGAAACCTCGGCCGCCTTCATCGGCCGGCTCATCGGGCCCAGCTGCGCGGCGCCCGCCGCCAACGCGGTCGGCGCGGTCGACGAGCCGGCGGCCTGGATCTGCAGGTTAACGTTGGGGTAATGCCGGCTGAAATCCTGCGCCCACAGCGCCATCAGATTCGCCAAAGTATCGGAACCGACGCTGGACAGGTTGCCCGCCAGCATGCCGTCGGGCTGCGCCAGCGCGCCGCGTCCGGCCAGCAGCGCCAGGCAAAGCAACAGCCCTCGGGTTATTCGGGTCATACCGGTGTCTCGCGTTAATTTTTCACCGCATTCTCTGATAAAGCGGCGGGAACAATCAACCGGTTGGGTAAGGTAAAGATAAAGCGGGTGCCGATCCCCGGCTCGCTGAGGATCTCCAGCCGCGCGTCGTGATGGCTGAGCGCATGCTTGACGATCGCCAGCCCCAGCCCGCTGCCGCCGGTCTGGCGCGAACGGGCCTTGTCGACGCGGTAAAAACGCTCGGTCAGGCGCGGCAGGTGTTCGGCGGCGATGCCCGGCCCGTTGTCGCTGACCTGGAACTGCGCGCCCTGCGCCGTCTGCTGCCAGCTCACTTCGATATGGGTGCCCTTCGGCGTGTGGTTGACCGCGTTGTACACCAGGTTAGACACCGCGCTGCGCAACTGGTCTTCATTGCCGAACACGTTGAGCTGTTCGTTCACCCGGAAAGTGATCTCGTGATTGCCGCCGCTCAGCGATTGCGCCTCGCGCTGCAACACCCGCAGCATCAGCGGGATATCCACCCGCTCGTTCATGTCGACATTGGGCGCCGCCTCGATGCGCGACAGCGTCAGCAGCTGCTTGACCAGCCCGTCCATCCGGCGGGTCTGCTCCTGCATGGTGCCGAGCGCCTTGCTGCGCAGCGAACCGTCCTGCTCTTCGTCGCCCATCATCTCCAGATAGCCCTGCAGCACCGTCAGCGGCGTGCGCAGCTCATGGCTGACGTTGGCGAAGAAGTTGCGCCGCGCCCCCTCCAGCTGGCGCATTTGGGTGACGTCGCGCGCCACCATCAGCAACTGCCCTTCGGAGTAGGGCATCACGCGGAATTCGACGTAGTGTTCGTTGTTCAGCTGCAGCGTCAGCGGGCGCGAGAACTCCTGCTGTTGCAGATAGTGGCTGAATTCCGGATAACGCAGCAGGTTGAGGATGTGCTGGCCGTTGTCTTCCGGCCAGCGGAAGCCGAGCAGATGCTGCGCCAGCCCGTTGCACCAGAAGATGTTGCCTTCAACGGTGGTCATCACCACCGCGTCAGGCAGCGATTCGGCCCCGCTGCGAAAGCGCTTGATCAACAGCGCCAGCTCGCGCCGGCGGCGGCGGTTGCGCTGCTGCATCTGATACAGGCCATAGAACAACGGCTCCCAACTCCAGCGGCCGGGCGGCGGCGTCATGCTACGGTCGATCCACAGCCAATGAGAGAGTTTGAGCTGGTTGTAGAAATTCCACACCAGCGCGGCCAGCGCGGAGGCCAGCAGGAACCAGGGCAGATAACCGAAAATCAGCCCCAGCAGTAAGGCGGGCAAACAGAAAAGAGCCAGCTCCAGAGCCAGCCTCTTCCACGACAGACGTTCTAACACGGCATATTCTCCAGCGCAGCGCGATCAGTAGCGCGTTGAGAACCGGTAGCCGGTGCCCCGAACGGTTTGAACCATTTTATCATGCCCACTGGTTTCTAACGCCTTGCGGAGCCGACGGATATGCACGTCAACGGTACGGTCTTCCACATAAACGTTAGTGCCCCAGACGTGATTAAGCAACTGCTCACGGCTATAAACCCGCTCCGGGTGGGTCATAAAGAAGTGCAGCAGCTTGAACTCGGTCGGCCCCATGTCCAGCGCCTGATCGTTCGCCATCACGCGGTGGGAGGACGGATCCAGGCTCAGCCCTTGCATTTCAATCACCTCTTCCACCGCCATCGGTGAAATGCGGCGCATGACCGCTTTGATGCGCGCCACCAGTTCCTTGGGCGAGAACGGCTTGGTGATGTAATCATCCGCCCCCACTTCCAGGCCGCGCACCCGGTCTTCCTCTTCGCCGCGCGCGGTCAGCATCATCACCGGGATATCGCGGGTCAGCGCTTCGCGCTTCATATGTTTGATAAACTGAATGCCGGAACCGCCGGGCAACATCCAGTCGAGCAACACCAAATCAGGGAACGGCTCAGACAGGCGCGTCACGGCGCTGTCATAATCCTCGGCTTCCAACGGTTGGTAACCATTCTGTTCCAACACAAAGCACACCATCTCACGGATCGGCGCTTCGTCTTCCACCACCAGTATGCGTCTTGCCATCGTCAATCCTGCCAATGTGTTAGCGACTTTGCGGGCGCCATTATGCGTCAGTTTTGTGACACTTTTATGAAAAAAAGCGGCTGTTATAGGCAGTAAGCATAGCGATTATTTCCCGGCGCAAAGAAAAATCATCCGGTTGTCATCATCATTGCGCCGGGACAGCCGCCGCCGCGGCCTTTATAATCATCGCCATTACCTTTGCATCCGGGAGTGTCATGCGCCTGATCCACACCTCTGACTGGCACCTTGGCCAGTACTTTTTCACCAAAAGCCGTGCCGCCGAGCACCAGGCTTTTCTGAACTGGCTGATCGAGCAGATCGAGCAGCAGCAGGTGGATGCGCTGATCGTCGCCGGGGATCTGTTCGATACCGGCTCGCCGCCCAGCTACGCCCGCGAGCTGTACAACCGCTTCGTGGTGGAGCTGCAGCGCACCGGCTGCCAGCTGGTGGTGCTGGGCGGCAACCACGATTCGGTAGCGACGCTGAACGAATCGCGGGAACTGCTCTCCTGCCTGAATACCACGGTGATCGCGAGCGCGCAGGGCTCCCTTGAGCAGCAGATCGTGGTGCTGAACCGGCGCGACGGCCAGCCGGGCGCGGTGCTGTGCGCCATTCCTTTTCTGCGGCCGCGCGATCTGCTCACCAGCCGTGCCGGCGAATCCGGCGCGCAAAAACAGCAGGCGCTGCAGGAAGCCATCGCCGAACATTACCAGGCGCTGTATCAGGCGGCCTGCGAACGCCGCGATCGGCTGGGCCTGCCGCTGCCGATCGTCGCCACTGGCCACCTGACCACCGTCGGCGTCACCACCTCCGACTCGGTGCGCGACATCTATATCGGCACCCTCGACGCCTTCCCGGCGCAGGCCTTCCCGCCCGCCGACTATATCGCGCTGGGCCACATTCACCGCGCGCAGAACGTCGCCAAATCAGAGCATATTCGCTATAGCGGCTCACCGATTCCGCTCAGCTTCGATGAACTGGGCAAAGCCAAAAGCGTCTTCCTGGTCGATTTCGCCGGCGGCGCCCTGCAGCAGGTAGAAGCGTTAACGATCCCGCAGTTCCAGCCCATGCAGCTGATCAAAGGCGATCTGGCCGAGATCGAACGGCAGCTGCAGCAATTTGCCGACTATGCCGGCGAGCTGCCGGTGTGGCTGGATATCGAAGTGGCGACGCAGGACTACCTCAGCGATATCCAGCGCCGCATCCAGCTGATGGCGGATGAGCTGCCGGTGGAAGTGGTGCTGCTGCGGCGCAGTAAAGAGCAGCGCCGCCAGGCGATCGCGCAGCAGGATAAGGAAACGCTCAACGAACTGAGCGTCAACGAGGTGTTCGAACGGCGCCTGGCGCAGGAGGCCGACATGCCCGAAGCGCGCCAACAGCGGATGCATCAACTGTTCCGCCAGGTGGTCGAGGCGGTGCAGCACAATCCTGAGGAGACCCAACCATGAAGATCCTCAGCCTGCGGTTAAAAAACCTCAACTCGCTGCAGGGCGAGTGGAAAATTGACTTCACCGCCGAGCCGTTCGCCAGCAACGGCCTGTTCGCCATTACCGGCCCGACCGGCGCGGGCAAAACCACCCTGCTGGACGCCATCTGCCTGGCGCTGTACCACCAGACGCCGCGTCTCAACGTCACGCCGAGCCAGAATGAACTGATGACCCGCCACACCGCCGAATCGCTGGCTGAGGTCGAATTCGAGGTCAAGGGCGTCGGCTATCGCGCCTTCTGGAGCCAGCGCCGCGCCAAAAACGCGCCGGATGGCAATCTGCAGGCACCGAAGGTGGAACTGGCGCGGCGCGAGGACGGCAAGATCCTGGCGGACAAGGTGCGCGACAAGCTGGAGATCACCGCCGCCATCACCGGGCTGGACTTCGGCCGCTTCACCAAATCGATGATGCTGTCTCAGGGGCAGTTCGCCGCGTTCCTCAACGCCGACGCCAACGATCGCGCCGAACTGTTGGAAGAGCTGACCGGCACCGAAATCTACGGGCGGTTGTCCGAACAGGTGTTCGAATCGCACAAGCAGGCCAAAACCGACCTGGATGGGTTGCACCAGCGCGCCAGCGGCATCGAGCTGCTGAACGATGAACAGCGCCACTCCCTGACTGAACAGCTGACGGCGCTGAGCGCGCAGGAAAGCGCCCTCGGTAAGCAAACTCAGCAACAGCAACAGGCGCTGAGCTGGCTGCAGCAATGGCAACGCCTCCAGCAACAGCAAAACGAGGGTCAACGGCGGCTGGAAACCGCCCAGCGCGAGCAGACGGAGGCCGCCCCGCAGCTGCAGCGGCTGGCGCTCAGCGAACCGGCCGAGAAATTGCGGCCGCTGCGCGGTGAACGCGATCGCTGCCGCGCCGAGCTGCAGACGATACAACAGCAGGCAGCCCAGCTGACGCAGCAACAGGAACAGCACTCGGCGCAGCTGGCGCCACTGCAGCAGGCGGTGGAAAAGGCCCGTCTGGCGCAGCAAGCCCATGCCGAGTATATGCGGCAGCAGCAACAGCTGATCGATGACCAGGTCGCCCCGCTCGACCACCAAATAGCCCAACTGCAGTCGACGCAGGCCGAGCGGCGACAGGCCGGCGATGCTGCCGCGCAGCAGTGTGCCAAACAGAAAACCACGCTGGAGCAGCTCACCGCCGAGCGCAGCCAGCTGACGGCGCAGGCCGCACAGCATCAGCAGCGGTTGAACGCGCTGACCGAAGCGCTGGCCGTTCAGCAGCAACAGCAGCAGGCGCTGGCGGCGCAAACGCCGCTGGCCCCGCTGCGCCAGCGCCTGAGCGCTCTGGCGGATCTTCGCCCGACGCGCCAGCAGTTATTTACGCTCGCCTCTTTATCGCAACAAGTTGTTAAACGGCTGGAACAGCAGCGGCAAGAGCTAAACATCGGTCAAAATGAACTGACCCAGTTGGAGCCACAGTTAGAGCTCATCCGTCAGCAATTTAAGCAGCAGAAAGCCCACCAGGCCGATGTTGAAAAAACCTATGCGCTGGAACAACGGATCGTGGGTCTGGAAGCCGAGCGCGCCCGTTTGCAACCCGGCGCCCCCTGCCCGCTGTGCGGCTCATGCGATCACCCGGCGGTAGAACAATACCAAGAGGTAAAACTGTCAGAAACTGCGCAACGTCTGGAGCAAATGAAAGTCCAGACCGAAGCATTGCAAAAACAAGGCGTCGAGCTGCGAGCCCGTTACGACAACCTGCAACAGCAATTGCAACGCCAACAGCAGGCTATCGCGCAGGATGAGCAGCAGTTGGCTGCCCAACAGCAGCAGTGGCAGCAGCTCAGCGCGCCGCTGGCATTCGACTTTACGTTGGCCGAGGGCGAGCGCCTCAGCGCCTGGCTGAGCGGCTGCGACGACGAAGAGCGGCGCGGGCAGCACGCGCTGCAGCAGCATGAACAGGCGGCGCAGGCGGTACAGCAGGCAAAAGACGCGCTCGCCGCTCTGCAAACGCAGCAGCAGCAGGCGCAGCAACGGCTGGCGCTGCTCGAAGAGCGCTTTACGCTGCTGCAGAAAACCCATGCTGACAGCCTGCAACAGCAGCAAGACCTACAACAACGCTGGCAAGAAGGCGAGAAGACCCTCGCCGAACGGCGCGCGCAGCGGCTGGCGCTGTTCGGCGAACAGCAGGTCGCCGAGGTGCGCGAACAGCTGCGCGCCAAACAAACCGCCTGTGAGCAGGCCAGCTTGCAGGCCGCCGAGCAGTGGCAAAAAGCGCAGGAACTGCGCGAGCGCCTGGCCGGCCAGCAGGCCGGATTGCAACAACAGCACACCCAAATGCAGGAACGGCTGCAGCAGGCGCAGCAGCTGTGGCAGCAGGCGCTGGCCGACAGCGAATTCGCCGATGAAACCGCCTTCGCCGCTGCGCTGCTGGACGACGCCCTGCGCCGCGAATTGCAGCAGCGCAAAGAGCAACTGCAACAGCGGCAGGTGGAGGCCGCCGCCCTGCTGACGCAGGCGACGCAAACGCTGGAGCAGCATCGGCAAAGCCGCCCAGAAGGGGTGGATGAAGCCAACGCGGATCTCGACGCACTCACCCAATCGCTGGCCGAGCTGGCACAGCAGTTGAAAACGTTGCAGCTGCGCCAGGGTGAACTGCGCAACCAGTTGGAAAGCGACGCCGCCCGCCGCCTCAATCAACAGGCGCTGTTCGAGCAAATCGCCCGCAGCCAGCAAGACTACGACGACTGGAGCTACCTCAACCAGCTGATCGGCTCGAAAGAAGGCGACAAGTTCCGCCGCTTCGCTCAGGGGCTGACGCTCGATCATCTGGTTTATCTGGCCAACCAGCAACTCGGCCGGCTGCACGGGCGCTACCTGCTGCAGCGCAAAACCAGCGACGCGCTGGAGCTGCAGGTGGTGGACACCTGGCAGGCCGACGCGCTGCGCGATACCCGCACCCTGTCCGGCGGCGAGAGCTTCCTGGTCAGCCTGGCGCTGGCGCTGGCGTTGTCCGATCTGGTCAGCCACAAAACCAGCATCGACTCGCTGTTCCTCGACGAAGGCTTCGGCACGCTGGACGCCGAAACCCTCGATACCGCGCTGGACGCGCTGGACAGCCTGAACGCCTCCGGCAAAACCATTGGCGTGATCAGCCACGTCGAGGCGATGAAAGAGCGTATTCCGGTGCAGATCAAGGTGAAAAAGGTCAACGGACTCGGCGTCAGCCGGCTGGAGGCGCACTTCAGGCTGGAGTGATCCCGCGGCGCGCGGCGCAGAAGTGTGACCGCGGCGGCACTCCGCGGTGAAAAGCGTTGAGCCGCGGCGAACACGGGTTATTATGCAGGCATAACAGGATTGTTACTGTATCCCCTCCGCCGCTCAGGCCGCAGGACAGAAACATAAAATACAGGCAAAACCTGACGCCCGGGATCGCTTCCGGGCGTCAGGTTTTTTCGTTTTCAGGATGCTGAAACACCGGGAAAGACCATGAAAATCGCTAAAATACTCAATAATAACGTGGTGATTACGCTGGACGACCGTCAGGAAGAGACGGTGGTAATGGGAAAAGGAATCGGCTTTAAAAAGAAGCCCGGCGACACGCTGGACGAAAGCCTGATCGAAAAGGTGTTCACCCATAACGGCGGTGAAATCGCCGAGCGCTATAAAGAGCTGCTCTCCGAGATCCCGTTGGCCTGCGTCACCACCGCCGACCGGATTATTACCCTCGCCCGCGAACGGCTGCCGGGCAAGTTGCATAACATCGTCTACATCACGCTGACCGACCACATCCATTTCGCTCTGCAGCGCCACGCGGAAGGATTGGATATCAAAAATGCGTTGCTGTGGGAGATTAAAAAGCTCTATCAGGCCGAGTTCGCCGTCGGGCTGGAGGCGCTGGCCTTGATCGCCGAGCGGCTGAATACCGCGCTGCCGGAAGACGAGGCCGGATTTATCGCCTTGCACCTGGTCAACGCCCAGCTTAACGACGAGATGCACAACACGCTGCACATCACCCGCGTGATGCAAGAGATCCTCAACCTGGTCAAATACCACTTCCGCTTTGATTACAACGAGGAAGCCCTGAGCTACCACCGTTTCGTCACCCATTTGAAATTCTTTGCCCAGCGCCTGCTGGGGAAAAACTACGTCGACAGCGACGACGACTCGCTGTATCAGGTGGTGAAAGAGAAATACCGTGAGTCATTCGCCTGCGCCGGCAAAATCAACCGCCACATCGAAAAGCACTATCAGCATCAGCTCACCACGGAAGAGATGATGTTCCTGACCATTCATATCGAACGGGTGCGCAGCGAAAGCGAGGAAAAACCGGCTTAACGGCGGGCGTCCGCCACCCGCACGCCGTACTGCGGAAACACCGCGTCGGCGGAGATCAGCGTCAGCCCCTCGGCCTGCGCCTGTGCGATCAGCATGCGATCGAAAGGATCCTGATGATAGGGCGGTAGTTGCCCGGCCTGTTGGCAATGAAAGGCGTCCATCGGCAGCGACAGAAAATCTTCGGCCTCGATGATCGCAAAGATGTCTTCCGGCAGCGCCAGCTTGCCCAGCGCCTGCTTGATCGAGATCTCCCAAATGCTGGCCGCGCTGACGTATACCGCATTGCCCGGATCGGCGATCTGCCTTTTGGCGTTCGCGCCCAGGCAGGCGTCATCAATCAGCCACCACAGCAACGCGTGGGTATCCAGCAGCAGGCGCTTCATGCATCGCCCTCAAACAGCGCCGCAATGGCCGCATCCCCCGCGTTGAAATCCGCCGGCACGGTAAACTTGCCCTTGGCGGCGCCGGGCCGGCGCGCTTCGCCCTGGATGGCGACCAGCTGTACGTACGGCTTCCCTGCTTTTGCAATAATCACGGTTTCTCCCTCCGCGGCTCTGTCCGCCAGCTGGCTCAGATTGGATTTGGCTTCGTGCATATTGGCCTGAATCGGCATACGCGTCCTCCTTAGCTAAGTTAGCTAAAGCATAAAGCGCCGTCCAGTTTTTGTACAGGGAATGGTTTAAAGCGCGAGCAGCCTCGCGCTTTGCTGCAACGCTTAGCGCTGCTGTTGCGGCCATAACCAGGCCGCGCCGCGTACGCCGCTGGAGTCGCCGTGCACCGCCTTGCGGATCGGCGTTTCACACTCGCCGCCGAACACCCAATCTTTCACCCGCTGCGGCACCGTGCGGTACAGGCGATCCACGTTGCTCATGCCGCCGCCGAGCACCACCACGTCCGGATCCAGAATGTTGATCACGTGCGCCAACGCTTTCGCCAGCCGCATTTCGTAGCGCACGATCGCCTGCTCCGCCAGCGCATCGCCCCGCTCGCTCAGAGCCATGATTTCGTGCCCTTGCAGCGCGTTGCCGCCCAGGCGCGCATAGTCGGTGGCGAAACCGGTGCCGGAAATAAAGGTTTCGATGCAGCCCGGTTTGCCGCAGTAGCACGGCACTTCGCGGGCGTAGCGCAGCTCATCGTCATCCTGCCACGGCAGCGGATTGTGGCCCCACTCGCCGGCGATGCCGTTGCCGCCGGAATGCGCCTGCCCATTCAGCGCCACGCCGGCGCCGCAGCCGGTGCCGACAATGACCGCAAACACGGTTTGCGCGCCGGCGCCTGCGCCGTCGGTGGCTTCCGACACCGCCAGGCAGTTGGCGTCGTTGGCGATACGCACCTCGCGCGCCAACAGCGCTGAGAGATCCTTGTCCAGCGGTTGGCCGTTGAGCCATACCGAGTTGGCGTTTTTCACCCGCCCGGTAAACGGCGACAGCGTGCCGGGAATGCCGATCCCGACCGATCCCCGCTCGCCGGTATGATCTTCCGCCAGTTTCACCAGCCCGGCGATCGCCGCCAGGGTTTGCCCATAGTCATGGCGCGGCGTGGCGATGCGATGGCGAAACAGCTCCCGGCCGTCGTCCGCCAACGCAATCACTTCAATTTTTGTCCCGCCCAAATCGATGCCAATGCGCATGTATTTTTCTCCTCGATGCCGCGCAGCGTTGCCACAGCCTAATGTAAGTACGCGGATGAATCACCTGTTTCCCTCTCCCCCGCCCGGCCTTTTCCGCTGCGGTCGGCGACGCAATTCGGAGAGAATGGGGCGATTTTTCAGCGTCAATTCGTTATCATGCCGCCCTGCTTTTGACGAATCAGCGTGCCGAGCGCACGCCCAGCCAGGGATAACATTATGCTGTGGTTTAAGAATTTGATGGTTTACCGTTTGAGCCGCGAAGTGGCGTTAAACGCGGATGAAATGGAAAAACAACTCAGCGCGTTCGCCTTCACGCCGTGCGGTAGCCAGGACATGGCCAAGACCGGCTGGGTCTCCCCGATGGGCTCGCACAGCGATGCGCTGACGCACGCGGTCAACGGCCAAATCGTCATCTGCGCGCGCAAGGAAGAGAAAATCCTGCCGTCGCCGGTCATCAAGCAAGAGCTGCAGGCCAAAATTGAGCGCCTGGAGGCGGAACAACATCGCAAACTGAAGAAAACCGAGAAAGACGCGCTGAAGGACGAAGTGCTGCACAGCCTGCTGCCGCGCGCCTTCAGCCGCTTCAACCAAACCTTCATGTGGATCGACACCGTCAACGATCTGATCATGGTCGATGCCGCCAGCGCCAAACGCGCCGAAGATACGCTGGCGCTGCTGCGCAAAAGCCTCGGCTCGCTGCCGGTGGTGCCGCTGACCATGGAAAGCCCGATCGAACTGACGCTGACCGAATGGGTGCGTTCCGGCGAGATGCCGGCTGGTTTCGCCATTCAGGATGAAGCGGAACTGAAAGCGATTCTGGAAGAAGGCGGCGTGATCCGCTGCAAGAAACAGAATCTGATCAGCGACGAAATCGCGGTGCATATCGAAGCCGGCAAGCTGGTGACCAAGCTGGCGGTGGATTGGCAGGAGCGCATTCAGCTGATGCTGTCGGACGACGGCTCGCTCAAGCGCCTGAAATTCGCCGACACGCTGCGCGAGCAGAACGACGATATCGATCGCGATGACTTCGCCCAGCGCTTTGACGCCGACTTTATCCTGATGACCAGCGAGCTGGCGGCGTTGATCAAAAACACCATCGAAGCGCTCGGCGGCGAAGCCCAGCGTTAATCCCGCCGCAGAAATGACCAGGGCCCAGCATCCGCTGAGCCCTGCGTTTCCCTAACGAACAAAATTTATTTGCTCAGGTAGCGGCACAGATAGGCGGTCGCGTCGGCCACCTGCAGGTTGAACTCGCTGTGCCCCGGCACGAAGAACTTCTCACCCGGCGTAAACACCTGCCAGTCCGGCGCCCCCGGCAGCAGCACTTTCAGCGCCCCGGTGATCACCGTCATTTCTTCCGGCTGCGCGGTGGAGAAGGTGTATTCCCCCTCTTCCATCACGCCCACGCTGGTAAGACCGATGCTGCTACTGTCAAAACCGATAGACTTCACTTTTCCGGCAAAATACTCATTCACTTTCAGCATAGACTGGCACCCGCGTAATCATCTTGATGGAAAATCCATATTGGGGGATTGCGGTTGATCTGTCACTGGTTTTTCGCGCGAAATGCGATCGCGGCGCAGAGGAAAACGCCGCCGGGCCTCTCTACGGCAGTCAGGGCTGCTGAAACCCGGGGATACCCGCGAGCGCAAAGCGCCCGAGGCCGCGCCGGGCGGTGATTTATGGCTATTTGAATCAGCCGATTAACTCTGCGGCCAGCTTGGCGACCAGAACGTTCGACAGCAGCACCGGCACCGACAGACGCGCCTGCAAAAAAGCGCGGTGGCGCTGGTGATAACCGATGCAATCGAGCACCACCACCTCCGCCCCCTGCCGCAGCAGTGCGCAAGCCGCCTGCTCCAGCGCGGCGTCATCCGCCAGATAAGGACTGGCGACGGCATAGCTCGGCGGCGTCGCCAGCTGCCGCCATTTGCGCGCCTGCTGCCCAACCTGTTCCGCCACCGGCACCACGATGCCGACGCGGTGTTCGCCGACGATCGCGGAGATCAACGGCGGGATGATGCGATCCGGCTCCAGCAACAGCGCCTGCTCCGCCTGCAATCGGCCGAATTCGCCGGTGCACAGCAGCAGGATCACCTGGCATCCCGCCGCCTCCAGCTCGCGGATCTTCTGCTGCAACCCGCTTTCGACGCGAGCGGCACAGAGCGTCACCTGCGTGCCGTCCAACAGGCGCGACACCAGCAGCTTATCGCCCCGTTGCGGCGCATAACGCTCGGCGATCTGCCCGGCATCCAGGCCGTCCAGCAAACCGACGTGCCTCACCCGCTCCGCCGGCAGATAAGCGGACAGCAGCGGCATGATATCGCTGCGCGGCGCCTGACCGATGGTCAGCGTGGCGAATGAAGCCGTCATGGGGCTATCTCCTTTTTTGCAGGTGACTCAGACTGCCGTACAGCGCCAGCAGCTGGCCATATTCGGCGGCATCGTAGAACCGGCAGGTGCCGCGGCCGAATTCTTTGGCGACTTCCACCGCGAATTTGACCGCCAGCGCGATATCCGTTTCGTGGCTGGCGCCGGTGCCGCAGCCCGGCACCACCGATTCGCTGCAGATCGCCACGCCGACCACCGGCGCCGCAGTAGCGGTCGAGGGCTGCAGGATGCTGTTGAGGTGATGCACGCCGTTGCCGTAAGGGGTGATGTCCTGCGTGGTGATCGGGAAGGTCACCGCCGGGCGGCCGCTGGTCATCTCCATGATGCGCAGCAGATCTTCCGCCACCCGCAGGATGTAGCCCTCTTTCACCGTCGGCGATAGCGCATAGCCTTTGTGGTTGATGATGCGGTTGCCTTTGGTGGTGTCGATCGACAGGATGGCGTCAGCCTCCGGCACCACTTCATTATCGTTCATCGTCACGTCATCGATCGGCGAATCCATAAAATCGACCGGATCGTGCGGCCGGGTCGGTGCGTTCGGGCAAATATGGGTGGTGACGATCACATCCCCCGGCAGCGTGTCGCCCTTGCGCTGCATCTCCGCCAGCTTCAGCGCGGCGGCAATGGCGGCGATCGCGCCGTCGCCGTCGGACACCAGCCCGATACGCGTCGGCCGCGCGCCGATGCCGCCCAGGCGGCCGATAATGCCCAGCGTCGGCGCCGCACCGCCAGCGAATTTGCCTGCGCTGCCGGGGATCTCGATGCGCACGAAATCGGTGCCGCCCTTCGGCCCCTCGGCGCGCAGGGTGCTGGCGCGGATCGCCGGGTAAGGCGCAAACAGATCGACGACGTCCTGGCCGCTGACGAATGCGCTATCAATCAATTCAAAAACCTGCAGCGTTTGTTGCAAACTCATGGTCGTTTTACCTCACCAATGTCATCGGTAGGGGCTATTTGCCCTTGCTGGAAAAAATCGAGCTGAAGAAGTTGTAGAGCGCGTCGCCGGCGATAAACCCGGCCGCCATGATCTCCATCGGCGTGCGGCCGCGATCGCCCCAACGGCGCAGGATCGCCACGCGCAACGCGATGCCCACCAGCACCGCCCACCCAGCCAAGGCGTTGTTGATCAGCAGGCCGGTTGCCAGCAGCACGCCGAGCTGGCGCTTGGGGCCGCCGATCAGCTGCACCACGGCGCCGGGGATCGCCCAGATCAAAAGGCTCCAGGCGATGCCCGGCTGCGCACCGGCCTCGATGGTCTTGGCGTAAACGCGCGCGACCGGCGGGATCAGGTCCTGCAGGAAATAGCTGTGGTAAGAGAGGTAAACCACCGGAATGGCGATGAGGAAGGCGATCAGCGCCGCAAACAGCTGAATGCGGCGCCCCAGCAGTTCCTGCCGCAGATCCTCGCCGTAGCCGCGCAGGATGAAGCCGGCTTTCAAGTCAAAGCCCATGTCGGCGAAGGCCGGCCCGGTAGCGGCGGTAAAGCCGGTCAGGATGCACAGCGCCAGCGGTGGGAAACCGATCAGGATACCGACGATCAGGGTGATCAACGCCACCGCGAACGCCGGAAACCAGCCGGAGTGCATGGCGGCGATACCGACGATCAGCTCATGAACGAAAGCGGCGAACGCCGCGTAAATCACGAACAGCGCCAGCATCGGCAGCGACATCTCGCTAAACAGCCCGCCGACCAGAGCCAAAAACGCGGCGATGGCGATGTAGCCGACCGCCCCCAGGCCGAGCGCTTTGCTTACCGCGCTGTCCGGTTGGGTATAACCGGCGCTATCGGCGCGGCGGCTGCGGATCACCTGCGCGACCTGGATCAGCGCCACCAGGCCGGCGCCGACCATCACGCCGTGCGGAATAAAATGGGCATTGATATCGAAACCGGCCACCGGCTCGGCGTAGGCCCGCAGCAATAGCCCGACGCCGAACATGCTCAGCGCCCAGATATTGCCGATAAAGGCGGTGCCGAAGGCCGCCATGGGGATCTTGAGCATTGATCCGGCGATGCCCACCCCTACGCCCACCACCAAAAGCCAGGCCTGCTTGCCGCCGCGATCGCCGGCTTTAATCGCCTCCGCGGCGGCGACGCCCGGCGGCCAGGCATTGGCGGCGGGGAACACTTTGGTATCGAACAGGCGATAAAGCAGATAGGCGTCGAGCAGCATCGCCGCCGCCACGCCGCAGAACATCGGCAGAATAAGCTGCGGTTGCCCCATCACGTAAGGCACCGCAATCGGCATCAGCAGGCAGTTCGCCGCGCCGAAGGTGGCTGAGGAGATCACCGTCTGCGCCAGGTTCTGGGTGTGCACCGAGCGGTAGCGTTGAAACATTTGCAGCGGAATGCGCGCCAGCAGCATGGCGATCAGCGCACCGATGATCGAGGTGTTGGGCGTCACGCCCAGCGTGGTGATCAGCTGAACGCCGATGATCGCCCCCACCACCGAAAGCAGCGCCATGACCAACAGCGTGCCGGCCTCTTTTAGCGGATTATTTGATTTCATGCTTGGTATCCCTGAATATTTCCTGCCGCATGCCGGAAATAACGCCCGACGATAGTTCGCCGCGGCAGTTCCATTATTTGGAACTGCCGGCGTCATAACGTGATTATTTTCTTATTTAGCCCGTCTATTTCTCACCAATAAAATACGGTGAAATATAATTAATGAGTTCCCTGGTGTCGGCGCTCGTTAATGATGATGAAACGTTATAGCTCCGGCGCGTTAGTTGATCTGCTGCCAATAATCATCGCCATATTTTTCCGCCAGTTGGCGGCTGACTGCGGTTAATTCGGCCAGAACTTCCGGTACAAACGGCTGTTCCTCGCCCTGCGAAGGGAAGGACAGACACAGCCCCACCGTCTCGCTGCCGTGCTTGTTCACCAGCGCGGTCGCCAGCGAACTGATGCCGTTCAAGGTTTCATTGCGCGCCAGCGACCAGCCCTGGCGCCTCACCTGCTGCAACTTCTGCAGCAGCGCATCCAGCGTTTGCGGCGCATTGGGCGAAGCCGCCCGGTAACCGCCGGCGTAACGCGCCCGAACCTGCTCGTCGCTTTCACGCGCCAGTATCGCCCGGCCGACCGAGGTTTCCGCCGCCGGTGAACGGTAGCCCGCCGGGGTGACCACCTGCAAAAAGTGGCGGCCGGGGAACATGCGCATCACCATGATCTCCTGCCCCTCCAGCACCGAGAGGTAGCCGGTACACGCCGTCTGGCGGCACAGCTGCGCCATGCTGGCCGCCAGGTTGTCCACCAGCGGCATCGACAGATAGTGGCTGGATGCCGCCAGCAACAGCGCGCCGATGCGGTAACGCCGGCTATCGGGATCGCGCTCCAGCATGCCCTGATTTTCCATGCTCTGCAGCAGGCGCGATACCGTGCTTTTCGGCAGCGCCAATTGATCCACCACGTCGCTGAATGCAATGCCCGGTTGGCCATGCATCACGCGTTGTTGAGAAAAGAGTTTTAATACCGCAGCGGCATTTTCCAGCGTTGTCATGATGCGCCTTGTTCCACTATATGGAACTCAGTTCCTGTTTTATAATTAAAAACTAAAACCCGAACTCCGCAGCGTCAAGCTGTTTATTTTTTGTCAGCCGCAAAATAAAAGACATTCGTGCTTTTTAAATGAAAATATCGCGCAGAACGCCAACTCCGCCGCGCCAAATAAAATAACGATACGCTTTGAAAATAATGAATAGCAGGACAAGCTGCTGAAAAATGATTTTATCAGGGAGAGATATTGTCGCGGCTCAAAAACTTGCGCCGCGCAAACTGAAATCGATCGGCAACGTCAATTCCACCGTGCCGTTAACGTAGGCGTCCGCCGGCGGCGTAGGCAACGGCGAAGCGCGCTTGACCAGCGCCTGGATTTCGCGATCCAGCGACGGCAACCCGGCGCTGCTGACCAGCGTCACTGCCAACACATGGCCCTGCCTGTCCAGGGTGAAACGCACCTGCCCGACGCCCTGGCGCTTCAGCCGCAAGGCGTCTTTGGGATAACGCTTAAAGCGATTAAGGCGGCCGTTGATGCGGCTGCGCCAGCTATCTTCCCCCACCTGTGCATAGGGCGTCAGGCGGGTTTGCGGCGCGGCCGCTTTATCCGCCCGGCCCGGCGGCGGCGCGCCGACGCTTTGCTCCTGAATTCTCGGCGGCGCGATCGTTTTCTCCTGCGGTGGCGTGCGCGGCAGGGGGATTTTCTTCACCGGCTTGGGCGATTTTTTCTGCTTCGGCGCTACGGCGATGTTCGGCCGTACGGCTTCAGGCACCTTCACCGTCGGCAAGGGTTCCTGCGGCGCTGGCGGTTCAACCTGAGGCGGCGGCGTCCTTTGCCCCGGCGGTTGTTTTACCTCGGCCGGAGCCTGCGGTGCGGCGGCCATCACCACCATGACCGCCGGCGGCGGCACCCACGGCGGCTCGGCCTTGTCTCGCCAGGGCCAGAGCAGCGCCGCGGCCAGCAGGTGCAGCGCCAGCACCAGCACCAGGCAACGGCGCCAGGGCATGGCATCGCCGGGCGCGGCGAAAGGCAGCGGCGAAACCGACATGCTCACTCTTCCGTCAGCGCCAGATGAAGGCGATCGGTCAGCGGTTTGAACAGGTAGTTCATCATCGAACGCTCGCCGGTGCGGATGAACCCTTCGACCGGCATCCCCGGGCGGATTTCCAACCCGTTCAACCGCTGCAGACCCGCTTCGCTGACCTTGGCGCGCACGCTGTAATAGGGCGCACCGCTTTTCTCATCGGTCAGGCGATCGGCACCGACCAGCGTCACCTCGCCCTCGACGCGCGGCGTGGTGCTTTGGTTAAACGCCGAGAACAACAGCTCGACCGGCAAGCCCACCTGCACCTTGTCGATCAGTTCGACCGGAATACGCGCCTCCACCTGCAGCCCCCGATCGCTGGGCACGATCTCCATCAGCTGCTGACCGGCGCCGATCACGCCGCCTTCGGTGAACACGCTCAGCCCCACCACGGTGCCCGCCACCGGCGCTTTCACCTGCGTATGGCCCAGATCGGCCTCCGCCTTGGCCAGGCGGTTATCCAGCTCGTCCAGCTTCATCCGCACCTCGGCCAGTTGGCTGCTGACCTCTTTTTGATACTCTTCCCGCCGCTGGATCGCCCGCAGCTTCAGCTCCAGGATCTGGCGCCCCAGGCGGCCGATATTGCCGGTGTCTTCGGACGCCTGGCCGTCGATCTGCGCATACTGCCCTTCCAGATCCAGCAGCCGATTGCGCGCTACATACCCTTGCGCCGCCAGCTTGCGCATGCCGCTCAGCTGCTCCTGCAACATGGCCTTTTGCCGCTGCTTGCTGGCGTAAGACTGCCGGATCCCTTCCAGCATCGCCTGCGATCCGGCGATGCTCTCCGCGATCGCCGCCAGCTCGCTCTGCAACGCCGCGCGGCGGCTGGTGAAAAGCTGCTGTTGCAGCAGCATCAACGACATCACCTCCGGCTCCTCCCGCCGCGCCTGCAGCAATGCCGGGAAAGCGATCGCCTGCAGGCCGTCGCGCTCGGCCTGCAGCCGCGCCCGCTGCGCGGCGTTGCTCAACTGCTGGCTGCGCAGCGCATCGCGCTGGGTGCGGCTGTCGACGGTATCCATCAGCAGCAGCACCTGCCCGGCGCTGACCCGGTCGCCCTCATGCACCTGAATTTGCGACACCACGCCGCCGCTCGGGTGCTGTACCGCCTTGCGGTTGCCGGCCACCACCACGCTGCCGGAGACCGGCACGCCCTTATCCAGCGGCGCCAACAGCCCCCACAGCAGGAAACCGCCAAACCCCAACAGCACCAGCCAACCACCGAGCCGCAGGTGGCGCCCTTCGTCGAACTGCCGGGAAAGCGCGTCGATATCGCCGGGGATCACACTCTGATTGCTCATACTTTTCGTTCACCGCTGGCCGTTTTGGCAAAATTGGCGTAGTTGACGTTGAAACCGCCGCCGCTGCTGCGGCCGGCGTTGGCCGGTACGGTCGCGGGCGTAAAACCAGGCAGTTTTTTCAGGATGGCGTCGCTGGGGCCGAAGTGCTGCACCTGGCCGGCGGCCAGCACCAGCAATCTGTCGGTCGTCGCCAGGATCGCCGGTTTGTGGGTCACCAACACGATGGTGGTGCCGCGCTTTTTCAGCGCTTCGATCGCCCGCTGCAGCGCCTCTTCCCCTTCGCGATCGAGGTTGGCGTTCGGTTCGTCCAATACCACCAACGCCGGAGAACCATACAGCGCGCGCGCCAGCGCCACCCGCTGACGCTGGCCGCCGGACAGGCCGCTGCCGCCCTCGCCCAGCTCGGTTTCATACCCTTTGGGCAAATGCAGGATCAGTTGGTGCACGCCGGCCAGCGCGGCGGCGGCCACCACCTTCTCGGCGTCAACCTGGCCAAAGCGGGCGATATTTTCCGTCAGGGTGCCGGCGAACAGCTGGATATCCTGCGGCAAGTAGCCGATATGCGGCCCCAGTTGCTGTTTGTCCCACTGCCGAAGATCCGCACCGTCCAGCCGCACGTCGCCGCTGAGCGGCGTCAGCGCGCCGACCAGTTGGCGCATCAGCAGCGTTTTGCCGGAGCCGGACGCGCCAATGACGCCCAGCACCTCCCCGGCCTCCAGACGAAAACTGACGCCGTGCAACACCGGCGCGCTCCCGCCCGGCGCGCTGGCGGCCAGCTGATTTACGGTCAATGTGCCATTGGGCGCAGGCAGCGGCAGGCTCGCCGCCTGCGGCGGGTTGGCGGCCAGCATCACCTCCAGCCGCTGCAGGGACTGGCGCGCCGACGACCACTGCTTCCAGGCGCCGATCAGCTGATCGATCGGCCCCAGCACCCTGCCGATCAGGATCGATCCGGCGATCATCATGCCCGGCGTAATGTCGCCGTTGACCGCCAGCAGCGCGCCGCAGCCCAACATCAGCGACTGCAGCGCCAGCCGCACGGTTTTCGACCAGGCGGTGACGGCGGCGATTTTCTCGCTGGCGCGGTTCTGCAACAGCAGGAACTGCTGATGCTGCCGCAGCCAGCGCAGGCGCAAATCGGTCAGCATCCCCATGGCGGCAATGGCCTCCGCATTGCGCAGGTTGCCGTTGGCCTGCTGCGTGGCGCTCAGCGCGACCCGGCCGGCCTCCGCGAGCGGCGCCTGCGACACCCGCTGGTTGAGCCAGGCCAGCAGCACCAGCACGATCACCCCGGCGCTGGCCAACGCGCCAAGCCAGGGGTGGAGCAGAAAAACCACCAGCAGATAAACCGGGAACCAGGGGGCATCGAAAAAGGCGAACAGCGCATTGCCGGTGGCGAACTGGCGCAGGTTGGTCAGATCGTTCAGCGCCTGCCCCGCCAGCGGGTTGCCGGTTTTCAGGTTGGTTTCGAAGGCGGCGTCGTAGACCCGCTGATTCAAGCGCATATCCATCTGGGCGCCGAGGCGGATCACCACCTGGCTGCGCACCCACTCCAGCAGCCCCATAAACAGGTAAAGGCCGACCACCATCAGGGTCAGCATCGCCAGCGTCATGCGGTTGCCCGACGGCAACACGCGATCGTAGACCTGCAGCATGTACAGCGCCGGTGCCAGCATCAGCAGGTTGATCACCGCGGTAAACAGCGCGATGCCCCAAAATCCGCGCCGGTATGCGGCCAGCACGCTCATCACTTCTCCGCGCCTGACGGCGTTTTTCATGGCGTTTTCCATCGGCTAAAAACGAGAAAATGCCCGCCGGGGCGCGCGGCGCCGGCGGGCAAACGGCCGCGATCAGGCCGCCAGCAGTTCCGGGCTGTCGGCGTGCTGCACGCCCACCGCCGTCGCCGCCGCCACCTGATCGAAGGTGGAATTGACGCTCAGGCCGTAGTCGTCGAGGATGCCGTTCAGCGCGGTTTCCAGCGCGCCGGTATCGCCGGACATCAGGCCGTACACCACCTGGTGCACCACGCCATCGTGGCCCTGCGCCTGCAGGCTGCTGAGGTTCAGGCCGCCGAAGCTGACGTCAGGCACCTGAATGCTGTACGGTGATGTATCGCCACCGCTCAAACCGTCGCCGAACGACAGGGAATCCAACTGGCCGTACAGGGTATGCGCCGGTTCATTGAACAGCGTGTAGGTCAGGTTGCCACCCGCCACGACCGACGTGACATGGTTGTCCGTACTGGTCACGGCGTATTGGCTACCGGACAACCGGCCGCCGTAGAGGCCACCGCTGTTTGAGCCTTCGACGACATTGCCGTTGGTATGGTTGATATCACCGAATGTCGAAGCCCATTGGCCCAGATAGTCATGAATGCTGTAACCGCCAAAGCTGCTGTCATAGTTAACTGAAAATGCCATTTCTCTATCTCCATTGATGAACGGCGCCCCTTGCGAGGCAGCCCTTGTGCTCAAGGATGAGCAACGCCCTTTTACTGCTTAAAAACGGTATTCCACCCCGCCCTGCACGGTGCGGCCGCGCCCCAGGGTATTGGCCAGCGTCTCCCCATAGCTGACGACGTAGGCGCGGTTGGTCAGGTTCTCCACCGAGCCGCGCAGCGTCAGGCTGTCGGTCAGCTTGTAGCTGGCGTACAGATCGAACAGGGTGTACTTCGGCCAGTCGGCCAGGTACGGATAGTTGGATGGCACCGAGCTGTCCTGATAGCCCGGCGCAAAGCGCACGGTCACCCCGGCGTCCAGCTTGCGATCGAAGGCGCGGCCGCCCAGCGTCACCGAGCCGCGATCGCCCGGCAGGTAGGCGGCGGAGCCGAACTGCGTCCCCCCGTCACACGTGACGAAGTCATTGGAAGCGGCATCCGGCTCAACATAGAAGTTGCCGCGGCGCGATCCGTCGCCGTAGCGCAGACGCCCTCCCAACCAGGCCTTGTTCGAGCAGAACTCGTTTTTGCCGATCATGTGGGTGTAGGTCAGGTCGGCGTAGAACACCCCGGCGTCATAGTTGAGCTGGTACTCCAGCCCGCGGAAGCGGGTTTTAGACAGGTTGTTGACGTAAGCGGCATTGCCGATGCTCGGCTGCACCAGCCCCGGTTTATTGCGGTCTATCGCCAAGTTGATGTAGTTATCCACTTTGGTGTCGAAGTAGGCCACCTTGGCCACCAACCGATCGCCCTCAAACCACAGATCCGGCTGCTGCACGTTGAACCCGACTTCCCAGGCGCGCGAGCGCTCGGGCTGCAGGAACGGGTTGGGGTATTGCGTGGAAGAACTGTGTGCGCTGCCGTTAGTCAGCGTTTCGGTGATCGCCGGCGGCCGCCAGGATTTGCCGTAGGTGGTATACAGCTCAAGCCACTCCACGCCGGGGCGCACCGCCACCGCCAGCGTCGGCGACAGCTTGCCCTGATCGCGATCCACGTCCCAATCTTCGCGGGTAGTGGTTGAACAGCCGGTCAGACGCAACGCTTTGCAAGGATTGTCAATCGTGTAGCGTTGCCCATCCTTGGCCAAATCCGGATAGCTCAGGCCGGTCTGGCCGCGCAGGCGATAGCGGTCGTAACGCAGCCCGCCCTCCAGCGTCAGCCAGCCGTCGTAGTCGTAGGTCAGGTTGGCGAACAGGCTGCCGACCGAACGGTTGCCGGCCGGCGTCACCCCTTCCATACCCTCACGGGAAGAGTCGCTGGTCGCTTTGTCGTAATAGAACTCCAGCCCGTAGTTGGCGCGGAAGTCATGCCCCGGCGCCAGGCTGAAACGCGAGGTGTTTTGCGCCTGCGCGCCATAGGTGCGCAGGCGGGTGCGCGTCGCGTAGCCGTTGTCCAGCAGCGAGCTGGTGCTGTAGGTGTCGCTGTCGTCCTGAGTATCGACGTAATACAGCTTGGCCTGAAAATCGAGCCAGTCGACGCCTTCCGGTGCCAGGCTGTAGTCGAACGCCGCGTTGCGCGCCATCACGTCGCTGTAACCGGTGCGCTTCCAGCCCAACTCATAGGGCGGGCGGGTGCCCAGGTTGGTCAACGTGCCGGCGATCGGCGACGCGGTCTGGGTCTGCAGATAGCTCAGCTGCAGGCGCTGGTTGGCGGGCAGATTCCAACCCACCTTGGCCAGCCGCGAGTGCATGCGGTAATTAGTGTCGGGGATTTTGTTGTTCTTGATGCTCTCGGCGTAGCGATCGTAATTGCCGGTGTCGTTATTGATGCGAATGTTGCCGATGTCGCCCTTGTTGCCGGGCCAATAGTCGCCGAGGTGGCGTTCGCTGGCGGCCAGCAGGATATCGCCGGTTTCGTTGCCCAATGCCAGTATGCCGCTGCCGATGAAGTGGGTGCCGTTATCGCCGGTGCTGGCGTGCAGCTTGCCGCCCAGCTCTTTGCCCGGCGCCAGGAAATCGCTCGCGCTGACGGTATTGAAGGTGGCGATGCCGCCGAGCGTGCCGGCGCTGCCCATACCGCCGGTGGTGCCCTTGTCGATGGTTACGCCGGACAGCAGTTCGGAATCGATGTACATGGTGCCGTTACGCTGGCCATGGCCGCTCTTTTGAAAATTCTGCCGCATGCCGTCGATGTTCATGTTCACCCGGCCGTAGTCTTGTATGCCGCGGATGTTGACCGACAGCGCCGGATCTTGCTGGCTGACGCTGGAATAGGCCCCCGTCGTCTGCTCCAGAATATCGGCCGCGTGTCGCGCCGGGCGGTTGTCCATCTGTTCGCGGCTGATGACGCTGACCGAGCGCGGTTCGTCGTAAACCCAATCGTTGGCGTTGATGCCGCCGGCGCCCAGCACCGTCAGGCTATCCAGCGCCAGCGCGCCGCCGTCGCCGTTCGCCGTCGGCAGCCGGCTCAATACGATCTGCCCCTGCGGCTGCAGGCGGAAAGCCACCGGATTGCCGCCGATCAAGCGCCGCAGGCCCTGTTCAACGCTCATGCTGCCGGTCAGCGCCGCCGCCTGCATGCCGTCGAGCTTCACCTCGTCGAAAAATACCTGCATGCCGGCCTGCTCGGCGAAGCGCAACATGGCGCTTTGCAGCGGCTGCGCCGCAACGTTGAAATGCTTTTGCTGTACAGCCTGCGCGCCGTTCGCCTCAGCCTGGGCAGCGAGCGCCACAGCCGGCTGAGTCAACATCATCGCCGCCAGCGCGGCGCGTACCGCCGTGGCCAATCGGCCGGCCGGCGTGGTTCCCTTGTGAATAAACATGCGTGTGTGTTCCACCCGAAAGAATGCCAAACCAAGTGATAATGGAAATCAATCTCGTTTAAACATAAGGACGTTCCGGGAGGCAAAAACCCGTAAAGATTTTTTACAGAAAGTGAAAATAGCGGCGAAACGGGCATCCCGGCCCGCCTGCGCCGCTCAGTAAAGCAGCGTGATGCCAGGGAGATTCAGTTGGCGGGCGGAGAGTTCCTGACGAATGGCGCCGACGCCGTCGTCGAGTTTATTGAGTGCAAACACGCCGCTCACCGTGCGCGCTCTTAGCGCGGGATTGACCGCCACGATGCGGGTCGCGCGATAGCGGTTGAGCTGCGCGAGCGCCTGCGGCAGCGGTTGGCGGTCGATCACCAGCCAGCCGCGCCGCCAGGCGTCATCGCCGGCCGTTTGCCGCGTCAGCTGCAGCTGCCCGTTGCGGTAATGCGCCGCCTGGCGTTGCGCGACCACCAACGAGCGCTCGCCGCGCTCAAGCGTCACCCGCACGCTGTGCTGATGCACGCTGATGTCCACGCCCTGTTCGGTGCGCGCCACGCTGAACTCGGTGCCCAGCGCCTGGGTGACACCGTTTTCCGCCTCCACCCTGAATGGGCGGCTTTCCGCCCCACCTAACGGCGCGACGATAAAATAGGCGGCGCCGCTCAGCAGCCGCACCTTGCGTTCGCCTGCGGAATACGCCAGTGCGATCGCGCTGCCGCTGTCCAGCGCCACCCGGCTGCCGTCCGGCAATGCCACTTCGCGCACCTCGCCGCGAACGGTTTGATAATCCGCCTGCATGCCGATCCACAGATCCGGCCCGCGATAAACGCCGAAGGAAACGGCGATCGCCACCGCCGCCGCCACCGCCCAGCGGGGCCATCGATGGCGAGATGGCGTTTTCAGCGCCGCCACCTGCGGTTGTAACGCCTGCCGCTGCTCTGGCGGCAGCTGCCCCAGCGTCGTCCACAGCAGGCGAGCCTGACGCAGCGCCGCCGGATGCTGCGGATCGGCGGCCAGCCAGGCGTCCAGCGCTCGCCGCCGATCGGCCGGCAGCGCCCCTTCGGCCAGGCTCACGGCCCAGGCGGCCGCCTGCTGTCGCGCCTGTGCGGTTAGCGGTTTCATAATGGCATAGACCTCTGTTTTTTCTGGTTATAGGTTAAGACGTCTGAGCGCGGATAAACCCGTAAAAAAATTGCCATTATTGTTCTTCCATCCGCGCCATCAGCCGCTCGAGCGCGCTGGCCAAGTGTTTTTCCACCGTGCTGAGCGACACGCCCAGCTGCGCCGCCACCTGCGCCTGGGTCAGGCCATCGAGCCGGTTAAGGCGGAAAATCTGCTGCGTGCGCGGCGGCATGTCCGCCAGCGCCTGTTGCAACAGCTGCAGCAATTGGCTATCGATCGCCAGTTGTTCAAGCGCCGGTTCACCGGAGGGATACTGCGCCAGAATGTCGTCTTCGACCGCTTCGGTCTGCCGCCGCTGCTGCTGGCGCAGATGGTCGAGCATCAGGTTTTTGGCGGTTTTGTACAGGTAGGCCTCGATATCGAGAATATTACCCTGCGGATACTGCTCGGTCAGGCGGGTAAAACTTTCCTGCGCCAAGTCCGCAGCCAGCTGAGGGTCGCGCAGTTTGGCGTTCAAATAGGCTTGCAGCGGCCGCATATGGCGCAGAAACAGCGCCTGCAACTCGGAATTGGACATCTCTTTTCCCAGAAGTGAAACACCCAATAGGGGCGATAAAAATCACATAAATGATTATCATTATCAATATTGTTCTGGGAAATATGTGCTAAGGCGGGGATAAACGGGAAACCGGCCTGGCGCCGGTTTCCGCTGGGCTGCAGGTCAGAGCTCTAACGCCTCGTCCTCATAGCGATGCTTGGCGTCGAGCGCTTCCTGCTCGGTTTCATGTTCACTGAGCAGCGTATTCGGCTCAATGTCGTCGGTGCGCACTTCAAAACGGCGCAGATGCAGGTTCGGGTCGCCCCGAAACACCTCTACGACGCGGGCGCTCCGTGGATAAGCAGGTTGATCATTTTCGCGCATGCCGTTCTCCCGTGTGTTTCACACAGTAGCAAGTATAGCAGCCGCCCTCATTCCGACACGCGCGAGCCAAGATCGCGATCGCCGGGCGAGCCCGCCAGCAGCTCGGTCAGTTCGTCGCAGGCGCAAATGCGGCCTTCACGCACGGTGAAGTGCGCCAGCACCCGCACGCGGCTGCAGGAGCCGTCGCGCTTTTCCACCTCGACCAGATGGTGGGTCAGCACCGCCTCGCCCCGCTCCGCCGCCGCGATCACGCTCAGCGTCATGCGCCGGGTTTGCCGCTTCAGCAGCGCCATGTGTTGCTCAAACTGCTCGAAGTTCAGCACCTTGCCATCCACCTGCTGGCGGTAGTCTGCGCTGAAACGGGCGGCGAGCTGCGTTGGCCGGTGCTCCGGGCTGGCGACGACCTGCTGCAGCGTATCGAGTACCAGATCCAGTGGGGTAAGTTGAGTCATCAGGTTTCTCCGAAATAGGGTGAACGGCGATCCTATCCCGACCAGGCGATGGCATAATAACCACATCAAGACTTTTAATAACGTTAAACGGCCAATATGACGCAGATCCGCAGCCAACGCCTTCAGCATGAAAAAAAACACCTGACGCCCTGGCACCGGCACGAAGGCGGCCAGATCTATCTCTTGACGCGCGGCATGCTGGCAATGGAACTCCCGGGCCGGCAATGGGCGATCACCGGCGGTACGCTGGGCTGGCTGCCGCCGGGATGCGCCCATCAGGCGCTGGCCTGCGGCGACGTGGCGGGTTGGAGTCTGTATCTGCCGGTGGAAAGCGTGCCGGAGATGCCGCCGCTGCCGCAGCTGCCGCAGCTGTTTACGGCCTCTGCGCTGTTGCAGGCCCTGGTGGAGCGCATCGCGCAGTTCCCCGCCGGCCCGCTGAGCGCGCCGCAACGGCGGCTGCTGCAGGTGCTGCTGGACGAAATGCACGCGGCAAGCCGCGCGCCGTTACAATTGCCGCTGCCGCAGGACGCCAGGTTGCTGAACATCGCCCGGGCGCTGCTGAACGATCCCGCCAGCCCGCGCAGCCAGCGCGACTGGGCCATTTGGGCCGGGCTCAGCCCGCGCACCCTGAGCCGCCGCTTTCTGCAGGAAACCGGCATCAGCTTCGCGCTGTGGCGCCAGCAGGCGCGGGTATTGCGTTCACTGGAGGGATTATCACGCGGCAAAGCGGTCGGCGAGGTGGCCGACGCCTGTGGCTATGATAACGTCAGCGCCTATATCGCCGCCTTTCGTCGCCGCTTCGGCGTCACGCCCGGGGCGTACTTTGCGCCGGCTCGGCAAACGGAATAGGAAAACGGGCGCCCGGCGCCCGAAGAGAAGAAAGGGTTACTTCACCGTCTCACGCGGCAACACCGCGAGGATTTGTTCCACCACCCGCTGCGGATCGGCGGCGCCGTCTATCACGTAATGCGCGGCGTCCTGATACAGCGCTTCGCGCGCCGCCAGCACCTCGAGCATCTCCTCGGCGATCGGTCTGCCGGTGAGCGTCGGGCGCTGCGCATCTTCCGGGTACTCTTCCAACCGCTGCGCCAACACGCTGGCCGGCGCGCGCAGGTAGATAACGGTGCCATGCTGGCGCATAAACTGACGGTTCTCCTCCGCCAGGATCGCCCCGCCGCCGGTGGCAACTATAGTTGACGGCTTGGTCACGGTTTGCAACGCGATGGTCTCGCGGCGGCGGAACCCCAGCCAGCCCTCGCGCTCGACCATTTCCGCCACGCTCATCTGCGCCGCCTGCTGCATAAACAGATCGGTATCGACGAACTGATAGCCCAACGCCAACGCCAATGCGCTGCCTACCGTGGTCTTGCCGGCTCCGCGAGCGCCTATCATGAACAGGGTTTGTGTCATTACGGGTTGTCCCTTATGCGGTGACTTGAGTGCATTGCATACCAAAATACCGAGCGGGTGCGATGGCGTGGTGGCAGCATCATACCCTGCCCGCTCTGTATTTCAATATTTACGATAGTGTAAATTCCATGGCACAGCGACTGCCTGCGGCAAAGCCGTGCGCCAGATCCTCATCCAGGTGCCGCCGCAGAGCAGCCGTGAGCCGCGCGTCGTCGAGCGGCCGGAATCCCAGCCGCCGGTAGTAAGGCGCATTCCACGGCACCTCAATGAAGGTGGTGAGCGTCAGGCGGCCCGCGCCCTGCCGTTTGGCCTCTTGCGCCACCGCGCCGATCAGGCGACGGCCGACGCCCTGCCGCTGCCAGGTGTCGGCGACCGACAATTCGGCGATGTGCCAATCTTCCCCCTGAGCCTGCACGGCAATAAAACCGGCGCACTCGCCGTTGTCGCTTTCCGCCAGCCATTCACGGCGCTCGGCGATAAATGCGGCATGCTGCTGCGGGGCCATCACCTCGCCTTCGGCGATAAAGCGCCATTCCGGCTGCTGGCGAAACAGCTGCGCCGCCGAACGTTCAACCGCCATCAAGTGCACAATATCCCGCTGCTGCGCCAAACGAATCTGCAGGCTCATGGGTTCTCCTTAACGTTGGGGTGGTTATTTAAGCAAATTTCACCGCCCGTGGCTTAGAAATCGACACTGCCGCGCAGCACCACCTCACGCGGTTCCCCCACCGCCACGCGCAGGTTGCCGCCGCTGGACGGGTAGTAGGTTTTATCGAACAGGTTCTTCACGTTCAGCTGCCATTTCACCCGATAGCCGTTGATCGGCATGGTATAAGCGGCGAACGCATCGGCAACGGTGTAATTATCCAGGTAGAAGCTGTTGGCGGCGTCACCCGGGCGGCGGCCCACGTAACGCGCGCCGGCGCCGATGCGCACCTCATCGCCGCTGTACAGGCCCGGGCTGCCCAGATTCTGGGTCAGGAACAGCGAGGCGGTGTGGCGCGCCACGTTGGTCATCTCTTTCCCCTTGTTGTCCGGATCGTCCACCACCCGCGCGTCGGTATACGCATAGGAACCGATCAGGCTCAGCGAGTCGGTGAGATTGCCGGCCACGTCCAGCTCCACGCCCTGCGAACGCACGCGCCCGGCGGTGCGCGTCACGGTTTCGCCCTCCACCAGCTCACTGACCATCACGTTGCGCTTGGTGATGTCAAACAGCGCCAGCGTGCCGGTAACGCCGTTCGGCAGCGCCAGCTTGCCGCCGACTTCCCACGACTTGCCCTGCTCCGGCGGCAGCGAACCAATTTGGGTGGCGATGGAAGAGTTCGGCTTGAACGACTCGGTATAGCTGCTGTACAGCGACACATAAGGCGTCAGCTTGTAGACCACCCCGGCGCGCGGCACCAGCTTGCTGTCCGAGCTGTCGGTATTGGCCTGGAACGGCCGCCCCTTGCCGGCATAAACGTCGAAAGCGTCGTAACGCAGCCCGCCCATAACCAGCCATTTATCGGTCAGCTGGATGGAATCCTGCATAAACCAGCCGTAGCTGGTGAGGTTTTCCCGCTGGTCGCTGTCTTTGGCGCTGACCGCGGTTGACGGCGGCATCAGGCCGTATACCGGATGATAGATATTGAAATCGCTGTTCTTTTTACCGCGAATCATGTCGCCGCGGTAGGTACGGTTATCTTCAAAATCGAAGCCGAACAGCATCTGGTGGTTGATGCTGCCCCAGTCCACGTCGCCATTGAGCGTCAACTGCACCGCGTTGGCGTGGCTGACGGCGTTGGCGGTCGCGTCGGCCTGGCGGCTCAACACGCCGCTCTCCGGGTTCAGCGCCGTGGCGCGCGCCTGGTTGTCGCTGTAGCTGTTGTGGCTGTAGGCGTAGGTCAGTGAGCTTTTCCAGCGCTCGTTGAGCGTTTGATCGATCTGCAGGGTAACGCTGTCCTGATCGCCGCGGGTGGCGTTATAGGCTTCGTCGAAACGGCGATCGCGCGGCGTATTCACCGGCTTGCCGGTGCGCGAATCGATAATGGTGCCGCGATCGAACGGCACCAGATATTCCATATGTTCATAGGCCAAGCGCACGGTGGTGTTCTCGCCGTACCACATCAACGACGGCGCGATCACCGTCTGGCGATTGCGACCAAAGTTGCGCCAGTAATCGGTTTCATCGTGATCGACGATCATGCGATAGGCGAACCCCGACGTGCCGAGCGGCCCGGTAACGTCAAGCTGGCCGCCGCCGCCGTTGAAGCTGCTGCCCCAGCCTTCCACGTGGGTATGCTGCTGCAGCTGGGGCTTTTTGGTGATCATGTTGATCATCCCGCCCGGCTCGCCCATGCCGTACAGCATCGAGGCCGGCCCCTTGAGCACCTCCACCCGCTCGGTGGTCGGCGTGAAGTTGCGCGCCTGCACCGAGCGCACGCCGTCGCGCAGAATGGAGCCGTCGCGGTTGTCGCCGAAGCCGCGTTTCATGACCGCGTCCTGGGTGCCGCCCAGCGTGTTGGCCTGGGTAATGCCGCTGACGTTGTACAGCGCTTCGTCCAGGCTGCTGACCGCCTGATCGGTAATCACCTGCTGCGGCACCACGTCGATCGCCTGCGGCACGTTCAGGAGGCTGGTTTCGCTGCGGGTGCCGGTGACGCTGGTCAACGGCTGATAGCTCTGCACGCCGTCGGCGTCTTTGCGGCCAATCACCACCAGGCTTTCTTCTTTCGATGCGGCTTTTTCCGCCGCCCACGTCGGCGATGTTGCGCAGGCCGCCAAAGGCAACGCGCACCACCAGCCGCGCTTGTTGTTATTCATTATCTAACTGACTCCAATAGGTCCCTGAAAAAGGTAACGGCAAAAACTGCTGATAAAGCTGTTGGAAGGTCTGCTGCGGGTTAATGTCGGCGAACAGATCCGGGTAAAACGCTTTGGCGAACATCTCGACCAGCACCACGTGATACGGGCTGAGGTAAAAATTGTGCCAGACGCTCCAGGCGCGATGGTTTTTCACCGCCTGCAGGCTGGCCAGCATTGGCTGTTTGGCGATCAGCCGGCGGAAGCTATCGGCGGCGTCCTGTTGGCTGACCTGCGGCCCGAGGCGCAGATCGGACAGCCGTTTGCCCTGCGGGCCGGCCATGCCGGTGGCGAGGTAAACGTCGGGATTGGCGCTCAGAATGGTTTCCGGGTTCAGTTCGCCATACACCCCTTTGACGCTGGCGTTGGCGATGTTGTCGCCGCCGGCGAAGGTCAGCAGATCGCCGAGATTGCCGTGCGCGGCGGTAGTGCAGCAGGTGTCGCGCCGCCCCAGATGCAGGTGCAGCATCACTTTGGGCTTCGGTCCCTGATAGCCCGCCAGCCGTTGCCGGATCACCGCCATATGCTGCTGATAAAACGCGATGAACTGCTCGGCGCGCTGCCGGCGATTGAGCACTTCGCCCAGCAGCCGCACGCTCGGCACGGTGTTGTTCAGCAAATCGATGCGCAGATCGACGTAGATCACCGCCACGCCGGCCTTGTTCAGCGCGGAAACCAGCAGATCGTTGTCGCCGTCTTCACGCGCGTAGCGCGCCAGGATCACCAGATCCGGCTTCAGCTGCAGCAGGCTTTCGATGTTAACCTGGCGGAAATTATTGCCGCTGATAATGGGGATCGCGGCGATCTGGGGGAATTTCTGCGTATAGAGCTGCCAGCTTTGCGCGTCGAACCGCGCCAGATCCGCCGGCCAGCCGACGATGCGCTGCGCCGGGTTGCCCGGCTCCAGCAGCGCCAGCGTATACAGCATGCGGCTCTCCCCCACCACGATGCGCTGCGGGTTGTCCGGCACCACGACCTGGCGGCCGGTGATATCGGTCACCGTCTTCGCCTGAGCGGAAAACACGCCAAAGCACAGGGAAAGCAGCAGTAAAATGAGGGGATTGCGCATGATTGAACCGACACGGGGAATAGTGTGCGCATGATAATCACTCTCATTAGCACTTGCAATCCTGCGCCGCAATTGCCAAAAGAAATCCGGGAAACGGCGCCGGGCGCGCGCCGAAACACCGCGAAACCGCTGAAAGAGCGGCTTTAAAAAGTTAAAAAAATGGCGGAAAAGTCGGTTAAATAGAACGGAGAAACAGCAAAAAACCGGGAGATCACCATGACTCAACGCATCATTCCGCTGTCGGAGTGCCCGCAGTTTGCCGATGTGTGCGCCGCCTGGGCCTTCGGCCAGTGGGGCTCACAGCGCGGCGGAACGCTGGAGCGCACCCAGCTGCGCTTCGCCCAATGCAGCCGGCCGAGCGACGATCACCTGACGTTGATGATGATCGATGGCGATCGCCCGGTGGGCATGGCCAGCCTGTGGCCCAGCGACGATCATCAGCGCCAGGATCTCACCCCGTGGCTGGCCGGCGTTTTCGTGCATCCCGATCACCGCCGCAAGGGCATCGCCCACCGTCTGGAAATGGCCATCGTCGAGGCGGCGCGGCAGCGCCATCACTCGGTCTTGCATCTCATCACCGATAAATCGGAAGCGCTGTACGCCGGCTGGGGTTGGCATCCCCTTGAGCGCCGCCGGCAGCATGACGAAGACGTGGTGGTGATGGAGAAAACGCTGTAGCTAACGCGGCGTACAGACATACACCAGCGCCGGCGGGAAGTTGCGCACCACCCGCAGGCGCTTCCAGTGAAAATAGCGCGACAGCAATTTTTCCGACAGGTGGCTGTACTGGAACAGCACCAGCGTGCCATTGCGCGCCAGCAGCCGCTGCCGGGCCTGCTGAAGAATGCGCACGCTGATCCTGACCGGGATCGACAGCAGCGGCAGGCAGGAAAACACCACGTCGTAATCCGTGGCCATCCGGGTCGCCGAATGGGCCATCACCTGCAGCCGCCGATCGTCTATTCCACGCAGCCGATGCACGAAATGGGGTTGGATCTCGAAAGCCTCCAGCGCCGCATCGGAGCGCATCCGCCCCAGAATGCGTTTGGTCAGTACGCCGTCCGCCGCGCCCAGCTCCGCGATCGACAACGCCCGGGTCCATTCAATCTGATTCAACATCGCCTGGCACAGCCACGGAGAAGAAGGCGCCAGCGTGCCGACGGTGCGCGGCGAAGCCATAAATTGCTGCAGGTAAGCGAAGTGATTCATCAGTTGCAGCCGGGTCGCATTTAACATTGAGGCCTCCTTGGGTTAAGCCCTCAATGTGAGCCGAATTTCTTAAGTAATCATTAACATGATTCCGAAAGCGGCGGACACAGTTGTAAAAAAATGCAACCTCAGCCGCGGTGGAAAAAGAAAAACGGTCGTAATAATGACCTGAAAATAAGCCGCTTATGCCCCGGCTGTTCAGATAATTATTACGACCGTTTATTTTATTGACCGCACAGCCGCGGCCAGAGGGTAAAAAAACCAACGCTTAGCGATAAATTTCCGCATTGCCGCGCCAGTTGCTGGAATCCCCGGGGGTATCCAGACCGATAATGCGGTAATGGCTGGCGCCGTCCGCCGCGGCTTTTTCTTTCAGGGCGGTGATGGCGTCATGCGGTGAGCCGCTAATGCCGGAAACCGACACTACGCCGACGCTTTGCAGATTGGCGGCCTGCTCGCTGTTGACCTGTTTCACCGACGACAGCGGCGCGGCGAAAGTGGAGAAGGAAGCGGCGGCGATCAATACGGCTGCGATGCTTGGGATAAGTTTCATGATTGACTCCAGGTGTTCTTGTTTATTAGCTCGTTGTCAGTGATGTTAATTATCCGCTAGCCAATGAAAACGGACGTCACGCAACGTAAAGAACATCAATCATTGTGAGGAGAATAAGGAGGAAGTGAGAGCGAGTATGTATTTTCAGGCAGGAATGACTTTATAGGCTTCACCTTACCCCTATTTGATGAACAATTAAAGACAGGACGAAAGAAAGAACGCGCGCCGCCGCTATTTAAGATTTTTTACCCGCCGAGGCGCGCTGAGCTACGCTGATTTTGACGGTGTGGGGGAGCATCTCGCGCGGCAGAACGCCGCAGCGGCACGCGGAAGCCTGAAGCAAAAGGGGGCGCTATCGCCCCCGATATCGGTCACTTCAAGGGGTGCGGCAAGGTGAGCACCCAGAGCTCGCTCAGCGACTCCGGCTGCTCCAGCGGGCGCAATTCGATGCGGGCGTCGGTCTTGTCGCCGTCGAGGCTCAACCGCCCTTCCTTCTCCAGCTGGTAGTCGCCGATTTTCTTGCTCTTTGGCGACGCATCCACCAGCTTGGCCTGCAAGCCGAAATCGTTGTCGTTGATCACCGCCAGCGTGCGATCGTCGATCAGCGCCAACCCTTCGGCTTTCTCCTGGCGCCAGCCCAACTGGCGCAGATCCGCCACTTCCTGTTTCTGCGCCAGCTTCACGCCGCGTTTGGCGAGCTCTTTCGCATCGTCGAACTCCAGCGCTTTCCCCTGGTCGTCAAACGCGCTCAGATCGCTGGCCTGCGCGAGATCCACCAGATAGATCTTGTTGATCATTGTTTTATCTTTATCGCTTCCCTGTTCAATCAACAGGACGCGCTGGTTGTCCAACGCCACCACATCGCCAATCTTGGCGTCTTTGGCTTTTTTATAGCTGTCGATATCGATGGGATAGCCGTACATGGCGGTTTTGCCACTGCGCGGATCGAAGCTCACCAGCCGGATAAACTGCGCCTTGTTTTTGCTTTTGCCCTCGACATCCAGCGTGCTCTGCACCGCCGCCAGAATGCGCCCATCCGGCATTCGGGTCAGCCCCTCAAAACCGCGGTTGGGCTGGCGCCACTTCAGGATGTTCGGTAAACCGCTCGCCACCGCCTGCTCGCCGGCCTGCGGCGTTGGGCCGTATTTGGCGAGAATTTTGCCTTTGCCGTCGACATGGATCAGAAACGGGCCGTACTCGTCACACAGCCAATAGCCGCCGTTGCCGTCACCGATGATGCCTTCGGTATCCAACCCGCGGCGATCGCCGGACAGCGGTTGCAGCGCGTCATTCAACGCCACTTCGTTCGTGGAACCAATCAGCTCGCCCGGCAACGGCAGCCCGCTGATCGGCCCTTTTTCGTCATGCAAGGGCCGCGCATTCTCGGCCACGGCCTTGCCGGCGCCAATACGAATGTCCATCAACAGGGGCACGAATTGCGGATTGGCGAAAATCTTGGCTTCTTGCTTGCCCACCGCAGGGGCATCGGCATTCGGGCCGCGATCGGTCAGCGTCGTCAGCACCAGATCGTCGCCCTGCTTGCTGTTGAACGTCAGCCCTGAGCCGATCCCCACCGGCAGCCCCTGCGGGAAATTCTTGGCGAACGCCCCCTGATACGCGACGCGTTCCCCGCCGGGAAAGCCGACCACATAACGCGCCACCTCAATGTCGGCAGCGTAGGTGAATACAGGAAACAGTGAAGCCAACAGCAGGGAGAGCGATTTTATTTTCATGATTTTTACTCGAGGTTGAATGAAGCGTTATCAGGCAGAAGAAGATATTAATTTAGCATGACACTTAGATGACAACAGGCCATTCGTCAAATACACAATCGGTAATAAAGTTGGCTGGCAAATAGAAATTAGCAATTAACCTGAGCGTATTGAATGGGGAAAACCGCTGGAAAAAATCGCCCGAAAATAGCGTGCCATTTCGCTTAGGGTAAATTCTTATGGCAAAGATAAAAAAATCGGCAAACACGCGCCGGCACGGGGAAAAACGGCGTTTTTCTCATAGACAAAATAAAATACCGAGGATTTAATACCGCCGTTATTCAAGGTGCATTAAGAAAATTCTATAGAATATCTGCATGAACTGAAAAAGCTGTTCTATAGTTTTTAGTGCTAACGCCCGTTAGTCAATTCCGCAGGATGGAATCTATGTCAAAGCGACTTTTTGCCGAATTTTTTGGCACATTTTGGTTGGTGTTTGGTGGTTGTGGTAGCGCAGTATTAGCAGCGGCGTTCCCACAGCTGGGTATTGGTTTCCTCGGCGTAGCGCTCGCTTTCGGTCTGACCGTGGTGACGATGGCCTATGCCGTCGGCCATATTTCCGGCGGGCACTTTAACCCGGCGATCACCGTCGGCTTATTCGCCGGCGGCCGTTTCGCGGCGAAAGACGTGATCCCTTACGTGATCGCTCAGGTGATCGGCGGTATCGCCGCAGCGGCGGTGCTGTATTTGATCGCCAGCGGCAAAGCCGGTTTCGACGCCACCGCAGGCGGTTTCGCCTCCAACGGTTACGGCGAACACTCTCCGGGCGGTTATTCTCTGCAATCAGCTATCGTGATTGAGCTGGTACTGACCGCCTTCTTCCTGATCGTTATTCATGGCGTGACCGACAAACGCGCGCCGGCAGGCTTCGCCCCGCTGGCGATCGGCCTGACGCTGACCCTGATCCACCTGATCAGCATCCCGGTGACCAACACCTCCGTCAACCCGGCGCGCAGCACCGGCGTAGCGATCTTCCAGGGCACCTGGGCGCTGCAGCAGCTGTGGGTATTCTGGCTGGTGCCGCTGGTCGGCGGCATTATCGGCGGCCTGATCTACCGCTGCCTGCTGGAAGACAAAAAATAAGCGCATCGCAGCCGATAGCGTTTCGCGGGGCAGCCTTCATCGGCTGCCCCGTTGCTTTCAGCCCTTCGTCACTTCAAACATCATGATATCACTGGTAAAGGTGCCGTCCGGCTGAATGGCGAAATGCGCCGCCACCTCCTGCGACACGCTTTGCTGCAGCGCGCGGATCGCGGTAACGAAATGCGCCGGCGTGCGCATGCGCGCCACCCAACTGCCAAACTCCAGCATCAACCGATCCGACGTCACCTCGCGCACCACCAGCCCGGCTTCGGTCAGCAACGTCAGCCACTCGCCCGGCGCATAGTTGCGCACGTGTGAGGTGTCGCGCAGCACTTCCACGGTTTGCAGATAGATATCCAACAGCGGATGCCCCGGCGAGACCACGTCCATAAAGATCGCTCTGCCGCCCGGCTTGAGTACCCGCCTGACCTCACGCAGCGCCTGGCCGACGTCGTGCCAGTGGTGCGCCGAATAGCGGCTGATGACCAGATCGAAGCCGGCGTCCTCAAACGGCAAAGACTCCGCCACGCCCTGCTGCAGCTGAATGTTGTTCAGGCCTTTTTCCGCCGCCGCCTGCTCCACCACCGCCAGCATCTGCGCCGACAGATCGTAGGCCACCACCTGTGCCACCCTGGCCGCCGCCGTGAAGCTGGCATGCCCGGCGCCGCAGCCCAGATCGAGCAAGCGCGCGCCGGCGTGCGGTTCCAGTAACTGTGCAAGGCGCTGCAAATCCTTGCCCTGCGCGTGTACCGCGCTGGTTAAGTAGGCGTTGGCCTGCTCGCCGAACTGCCGGTCTACCGCGTTTTTATGGCTGTTGCTGATGCTCATGTTTGCTCCCGTTATTATCCGGCTTGCGCCTGTGCCTGAAGACTTTCGGCTACTATAATCAGGCTACTATACGGGTACAATATGAGCAGTTATCCTGGTATAAATAGGTACCACGCTATGTCATCAGAAGCCTTATCCGGGCCAAAGGCCCTCGGCGCGTTTCTGCGCGCGCACCGCGAACGCATCACGCCGGAAATGCTCGGCCTGCCCAGTTCCTCGCGCCGCCGCACCAGCGGCCTGCGGCGCGAAGAGCTGGCGCAAATCAGCGGCATCAGCGCCACCTGGTATACCTGGATCGAACAGGGGCGCGAGGTGTCCATTTCCCCCTTCACGCTGGCGCGCATCGCCAAGGCGCTGCGGCTCGGCCCCGCCGAACGCCACTACCTGTTTACCCTGGCGCGCGTCGCCGACCCCGAGCAGGAAACTCACCGCGAAACCGCCAACGACGCGGTGCTGCAAAGCGTGCACCAGATGACGGTGCCCTGTTACCTGCTGGACGTGACCTGGAACGTCGTCGCCTGGAACCCGCAGGCGGCGGCGCTGTTCAGCGGCTGGCTGGATGTGGCCAACAGCCCCAACCTGCTGCACTTCATGTTCTTCCACCCGCTGGCGAAAACGCTGGTCAGCGATTGGGAAGAGCGCGCTCGCCGCGTGGTGGCCGAATTCCGCGCCGAAACCAGCCATCATCAAAACACCGAAGAGATGCGCGCCTTCGTGCGCAACATGACGCACAACAGCGCGGACTTTAATCACTGGTGGAAACAGCATGACGTGATGGCGCGCGAAGGCGGCGAGCGCGCGTTCGAGCACCCTCAGCAAGGCGCGCTGCGCTATCGCCAGCTCACCTTCCACCCGGCGGAGCACGGCGGCCTGAAGCTGGTGATGCTGATCCCGCTGCCGTAATTGGTAACAAATTCATAGACAGGTTTACCCGTCATTTATTTATTGGTTCATGTAAACGCGCTAGGGTGATTGTTACCGATGACAACGATCATCCAGCACCGTTATTTATCTCCCGAGGTACGCCTATGCAATCCGAAGAACAACGCCTTATCGATGGTCTGTTTGGCCGCCTGAAAGAAGCCGAGACCAAGACGGGCCCACGGGATCTCCAGGCAGAACAGCAAATCAATCAGCATATTCGCGAGCAGCCTTCCGCCCCTTATTACATGGCGCAGGCGATGATCATTCAGGAAGCGGCGCTCAAGCAGATGGACCAGCGGGTCAAAGAGCTGGAAGCCCAGGTTGCGCAGCTGCAGCAAACCGCCAACGACCAACAGAGCAGCGGCGGTTTCCTGGCCGGCCTGTTCGGCGGCGGCAGCCGCAATACGCCAAGCCCGCGTGAACAGTATCAGGCGCAGCAGCAAAATACGGCGGCCTGGAACAACGCGCAGCAGGGGGGCTACGCGCAGCCGCAGCAGCCAGCCTACGCCCAACCGCAGCAGGCGGCGCCTTCACGCGCCGGCGGCTTCCTGGGAGGCGCCTTGCAAACGGCGGCGGGCGTCGCCGGCGGCGTGGTATTGGCCGACATGCTGACCGGCATGTTCCGCCATTCGCAGCCGCAGGAAATCGTGAACATTATCGAAGAAACCCCGGCGCCGCTGGACGACAGCGCGATGCGCAATTTCGACGCCTCCAACAACCTTGATACCTTCAACAACGGCGACGGCGGCAGCTTCCTGAATCAGGACAACGGCTTCCAGAACGCCAACTACCAGGACGACCAGGACTACGCCGACGACGATTACAACGACGACGACGATTCCTTCCTGTAATGCCTCTCTCCCCCTCTCACCCGCAGAGGGGGGATTTCCCGTTTCGCCGATCTGGACTACAGTGAACGCTGTTTATTTATCCGGCCGGGAGAAACGATGCCGAGCTTTAATCCTTCAGCCCCGTACTTCAGCGAACGCCTGCAGATGCGGCCGCCGGTGATGGCGGACCTCGAACGTTTCTACGCCATCTTTGGCGATCCGCAAACCCAACGCTTCAACCCCGCCGGCCCGCTCACCAGCGAGGCGCAGGCCGCTTCGGCGCTGCAGGAGCGGCTCGCCGGCTGGCGGCAACACGGCTACGGCTCCTGGGCGCTCGCCCTGCGCGAACGGCCGGATTGGGTTATCGGGTTTGGCGGGTTGTCCTGGAAACCGCTCGGCGCGCAGCGCACCGTGAACCTCGGCTATCGCTTCGACACCCGCGTCTGGGGCATGGGGCTGGCCACCGAGATGGCGCGGGCTTCACTGCAATACGGGTTTGTCGGGCTGGGTCTGGGTGAGATTTCCGCCATTGTGCGCGCGGAGAATCAGGCTTCGTGGCGGGTGCTGGAAAAGATCGGCATGCAGCGTGTGGATACGCTGGATGACGTGCCCGGCGCGGCGCCGAGCCTGGTGTATACGCTAAAGCGCGGCGACTATCAGGGCTGATCGTCGCTGATTTTAGCCAACGCCATGCGGTAAGATTTGACCTTCTGACGCTTTTTCAGCCAGGTGGTGGTAGAGACGATGAACACCGCGCCCGACATCGCCAACACGCCGATCGGGTGGCCGTAAAACACCATCAAGGCAAAGTACACGGCGGAAACGATCGCCACCCACTTCGCCGTATTGCCCATGTCGTTCTTCTCCTGGGTCAAACGGCGGATGTGTTCTTCTTCACTGATTCCCATACGCGCTCCTTGTTGGCTGAACGTTCCATTATATGGGGCTGGAATGTTGATATTTCAAGCAGTTGGATGGTAAAGAAGCGTAAAGCTCAGGCCGGCGGTTCCCGCCGCCGGGGCAGATAGCGCCCGGGCTGATCGGCGCCCGGCAGGCCGGTGCCGTCGTTGCGGCCAAACAGCCGGTAGCGATTGCCGGCGACCGCGTCGTAGACCTTGTCCGCCAGCCGCGGCGGCAGGTAACGCGCCAGCGCCAGCACGCGGTACGGCCACCCCAATTGGCGCAGCGCCTGGAACAGCGCAGCCGAACGCAGCCAATAGCACCCCTGCTCAACATAGACCACGGAATCGAAACGATCGGTCGGCAGCCCCAACGCCTGCAGGATCGCCTGCCCTTCGACGGATTGCACCGTCGCCAACAGAATGCACCGCTGCCGATCGGCGCGAATAAGATACCTCACCAGCCCGTGACACAGATTGCATTCGCCGTCGAACAACAGCGCGCGATCGCCGGGCTGGAGATAGGGCAATGGTGATAAAGGGGTCATTCCGCCTCCCGTTAAACGCACGCCTTAGCCTAACGCGCCTTGAGCGTGCGAACCAGAGCGGGATGACGGCCCGTTAACGCGCAGGCGGGGCGTCCGGCACGGCGACCACCGCGACGCGTACCTCGTAATGCTTGGCGCTGCCCGCCGGGATCACCGCCGTCAGTTTATTGATGGTTTCCACCGGATTGTCGCTGGCCGAGGTGGCGCAGAACAGTTCGCCGCCGTGGCAGAACCCCGGCTTGGGCGGGTGCCCGCCCGGGAAAGGCGGCATGCGCATCGGCTCATCCGCCGCGGGCGGCACCGCTTTGGCCGCAGGCGCCTCGGGGGCAGATATCGCGCTCGCGCTGAACAACAGCGCCATGCCCATGCAGGGCAGCGCCAGGATCTTGATTGCTTGTTTCATTGAATTAGCCTCATTTGCCGGGTTCGGGATTACGCTACCCCGCTCCCGGCTAATGAGAAAGCCGCTTTTCGCTACCTTTTCGCCCCGCTACGTTTTGCTTACATCCCGCGTCTAACGTGATGAAAGGCTAAAGGTGGGGTAAAGGAGCGTCGCGTTACTTACCGTTTGTCAGCGTGTTATAGCTGGTCATCAGATTGCGGTAGTCCGGGATATGATTGGAGAACAGCGTGCCCAGGCCTTCGATGTCGTTGCGCCAGTCGCGGTGCAGTTCGCAGGCGACGCCGAACCAGGTCATCAGCTGCGCGCCGGCGGCTTCCATGCGGCTCCAGGCCGACTGACGCGTCAGCTCATTGAAGGTGCCGGAGGCGTCGGTCACCACAAAGACCTCAAAGCCTTCATTGAGCGCAGACAGCGCCGGGAATGCCACGCACACTTCGGTCACCACGCCGGCGATGATCAGCTGCTTGCGGCCGGTGGCTTTTACCGCCTTGACGAAGTCGTCGTTGTCCCAGGCGTTGATTTGGCCAGGGCGGGGAATGAACGGGGCATCGGGGAATTGGGCCTTCAGTTCCGGCACCAGCGGGCCGTTGGGGCCGTTTTCGAAACTGGTGGTCAGAATGGTCGGCAGATTGAAGTACTTCGCTAAATCACCCAGCGCCAGCACGTTGTTTTTAAACCGATCGGGATCGATATCGCGCACCAGCGAAAGCAGCCCTGCCTGATGATCCACCAGCAATACGGCGGCCTGGTCCTTGTCGAGGCGTTTGTAGTTTGCAGTCATGGTTTTACTCCCGTGGGGGTTGATGTTGCGGATGAAGCGCCCCGCCGCTGGGACGGGGCGCTGAGGTCTAAGTGTAGCGCCTGAGCCGGGGAACGCTTCCCGGCTCGGGCGCCTGCGGTCAGCCGGCGCTCGCTTCAGCGTTCATGCTGCCGAACTTGCCGCTGTTGAAGTCGCGGAACGCCTGCTGGATTTCCGCGTCGCTGTTCATGACGAACGGGCCGTAGCCGACGATAGGCTCATCGATCGGTTCGCCGCTCAGCACCAGCAGCGCGACGTCGTTGTTGGCTTCGATAGTGATCGCATCCCCCGCCCGGTCGAAACGCACCATTTGGGTTTCGCGCACCACCTCTTCGCCGTTGACCAGGATCGCGCCGTGCAGCATCACCAACGCCAGCGTATGGCCTTCTTTCACCGTCAGCGTGGTGGTGTGGCCGGCATTCAGCTTCATATCCCACACGTTGAGCGGGCTAAAGGTGCGTGCCGGGCCGGCGTGGCCGCCGAAGTCCCCGGCGATCACCCGCACCTGCCCGGCGCCGTCCGCCAGCGGAACCACCGGAATATCGGCGTTCAGCAGCGTCTGGTAACCCGGCTCGGCCATTTTGTCCTTGGCCGGCAGGTTGACCCACAGCTGCACCATTTCCATGGTGCCGCCCTTGCGCGAGAACTCCCGCGAATGGAACTCTTCGTGCAGAATGCCGGAGGCGGCGGTCATCCACTGGACGTCGCCGGGGCCAATCACCCCGCCGCTGCCGGTCGAGTCGCGGTGTTCCACTTCGCCCTGATAGACGATGGTCACCGTTTCAAACCCGCGATGCGGATGCTGACCCACGCCGCGGGTGCCGGAGGCAGAGCGGAATTTGGTTGGCGCCGCGTGATCCAGCAGCAGGAACGGGCTCATTTCCGCCCCCAAATCGTTATAAGAGAACAGCGAATTCACCAGGAAACCGTTACCGACCCAATGTGCTTCCGGGCTGTTGTGAATACCGAGGATTTTTTTCATCTTGAACTCCCGTTTCAGGCCTCACGGCCTTAAGTTGATGGCAGAAGTTTAATCCGTCGGGGTTTGCTGCAGTAGTAGGCAAGATGTACACTCAGCGTTCTACTGGTAGAACGATAAGGGATAGGATGCTGACCGATCTGAACGATCTGTTTTTCTTCGCCAGCGTGGTTGATCACCAGGGATTCGCCCCCGCCGGCCGGGCGTTGGGCATTCCCAAATCCAAGCTCAGCCGCCGCGTGGCGCTGCTGGAAGAGCGCCTGGGCGTGCGCCTGATCCAGCGCTCGACGCGGCGTTTCTCGGTGACCGAGGTCGGCCAAAACTATTACGCGCACTGCAAGGCGATGCTGGTGGAAGCGGAAGCGGCGCAGCAGGCGATCGAACAGACGCGCGCCGAGCCCTGCGGCACGGTGCGCATGTCCTGCCCGGTGGCGATCCTGCACACCCGCGTCGGTAGCATGGTGGCGGCCTTTATGGCCGACTATCCGAAGGTGACGGTGCATCTGGAAGCGACCAACCGCCGGGTGGACGTGGTGGGGGAAGGGTTGGATCTGGCGATCCGCGTGCGGCCGCCGCCGCTGGAAGACAGCGATCTGGTGCTGAAGATCCTGGCGCAGCGCACCTGGTGCGTCGCCGCCAGCCCGGCGCTGGTGCGCACCCTCGGGCCGGCGCACGCGCCGGAAGACCTGCGTAAATACCCGACGCTCGATCTCGGCCCCGCGCGCGCTCAGCACCAATGGCGGCTGACCGGCCCGCAGGGTGAACGGGTGGAGTGGGAACACACGCCGCGGCTGGTCACCGACGACATGCTGATGCTGCGCACCGCCGCCATCGCCGGCGCCGGCATCGTTCAGCTGCCGGCGATGATGATGCGCGACGACATGCTGCGCGGCGAACTGGTCCAGCTGCTGCCCGGCTGGCAGCCGCAGGGCGGCGTGGTGCATGCGGTTTACCCGTCGCGCCGCGGGCTGCTGCCGGCGGTAAGGCTGCTGCTCGATTATCTGGGCGAGCAGTTCACCAGCATCGAAGAGGAGTGATCAGGCGGTGATTTCAATCGCGTTGCCGTCCGGATCGCGGATGACGGCCTCGTAGAAGCCGTCGCCGGTCCAGCGCGGCGCGGACTGCAGGATGCCCTCCTGCTGCGCGCGCTGCGCCAACCGATCGACCTGCCGCTCATCCCCCAGCGACAGCGCGATGTGCGCCCAGCCCACCCGCTCTTCCTGGGCCTGCGCCGGCAACAGCGTCGGCACGCGCATGATCTCCAGCGTCGGCCCGGCCGCCAGGCTGACGAAGCGGGAAACAAACCCCGGCCGGTTGCGGCTGACGTACTCCTCGCCCGCCTCAGCGTTGAAATAGCGCTGCCAGAACGCCAGCTGCGCGTCGATGTCGCGGGTCCACAGGGCTACATGGGCTATTTTCATCATCATTCTCCGGTCGGTAAATCGCTGTGCCAAACCTGGCCGCCGCCCTGCGCCACCTGCAGCTCGAGCTGCGGGTGCGCGCCGCGCGCCGTCACCAGATGATCCACCCGCCCGGCGGGCAGGAAGGGGTAAGGGGCGTAGGTATTGAGTTTGTCGCGGGTACACAGCACCGCTACGCTGCCGGCACGCGTCAGCAGCCGCTTTTTGAACGTGGCGTCCTGGTAGCTCAGCGCGGAAAAGCCGCCGTCCGGGTCGTAGGCGCAGATGCCGGTGAACACCAGATCGAAATGGAAACCGTCTATCTCTTCCGCGGCTTTGGCGTCCACGCAGCCGCCAACCTGCGCATCCAGCTCGCCGCCGATCAGAATGGTGCGGAGCCCCGGCCGTTCCAGCATTTTGCCGGCGATGCTCAACGCATTGGTCACCACCGTCAAACGCCGATCGCGTGGCAACAGATCCGCCAGATACAGATGGGTGCTGCCGGCGTCGAGGAAGATCAGTTGTTCTTCACCGATCAACCCCAGCGCGGTCTGCGCCAGCGCCAGCTTCTCATCGCCGCTGAGCGCCATGCGCGCCGCAACGGGCCCCTCGGCCGGCGTCGGCGCCAGCGCGCCGCCATAGATGCGTTTGCACAGATTCTGCGCCGCCAGCTGGCGCAGATCGCGGCGGATGGTGGCTTCGGTGGTATTCAGCCGCTGCGCCATCTCCAGCGCCAGCACCCGCCCCTGTTGGCGAAGCGTGTCGAGAATGGCCTGGTGGCGCTCATTCGGTAGCAGTTTGGACATCGTGTCAATCCGGTGACGCTAAAGTGATCACAAATGTACACAAACAAACATAAACGTACAACCGTGAGCGAAAGAAAAATCGCCGGGCAGGATTTTCGCCTGCGGGATGTTGGCTATACTGAGGCAAGCGAAGTTACCGCAGACGTAACGGCTTGGACGCTAAGGGAAAACGATGTTATTGACGATCGCAAGGTGGCTGTTTCAACTCCCCGGGAAGCTGTTCGGGCTGATTTTCAAAAATCGCCTGAGGATATTTTTATTCTTCATGCTGGTCGCCGTTGGGGTGCTCGGCGCCAAGCGCTATCTGCGCGCCCACCAATATGACGACGAGTTCAGCCTCGCCGCCCCCGCCGATTACAACCGCGCAATAAAGCGCGAAATGCCGCTGCGCGAGGCGCGTGAACAGTGCGGCGGGCCGCTGCATGACAATGCCGGGCAGCCGTGGCCCGCCTCAGCGGGTTATCTGCATCAGCCGACGCGGCTGCCCACGGCCGGTCTGCATCGGCTGACGCTGGATAATCAGGGCAACGATTTTGCGGTGCTGGTCAAGCTGGAAACGCCGACGGCGCCGCAGCAGCTGGCGGAAGTCTTTATTCCGCCCGCCGACAGCTTCGAGGTGAAAATCAATGCGGACGCGGAACACGTGATGAAAATCAAGAACATCAAGACCGGCTGCATGTTCCGCTCCCGGCCATTCAACCTGGATAAACAGCGCGATTGGCGCATGCCGCTGACGCTACAAAAAGACGGCAGCCTGCAACTGCAGTCGATAGGCGATCGCCAATTCTGATCGGGCGCCGGAACCGGCGCCGCATAGGGTTACTTTTTCACCGGATGATCGCGGCGGAACAGCTCCCAGCTTTCAATTTCCTGCCCACTCGGCAAGGTGCAGGTGGAATACTGTCCCGCCGCGTTCTCTTTGGCGTTCAGCTTGCCGCCGATTTGGGTGCAGTACACGTCGGCCGGGTTCGCCATGCCGATCGGTTTCACCTGCGGCGGCGGTGGCGCATTGTTGGATTTCACGGAACACCCCTGCAACATCGTCATCCCTGCCAACAGGGAAAGCATCAACGTTTTTTTCATTTTTCCAGCTTATGCAAAAAAGAACGGCGGAGCGCTCCGCCGTTCACTTATCATGAAATAAAGGATTTGCCCTGTTTCAGCACCAGATCGCAGGCTTTTTGCTTCACCTTCTCGGTGATCTGCGAGGTGCCCAGGCTGTTCAGATCCAGGCTCTTGCCTTCGCCGGTCTGCAGCAAGCCGCCCAGGCCCTGCTGATAATCCTGGCTCTTGGCGTTTTCGGTGCTGGTGATGCCCAGCTTGCTGAGCAGCTGATCTTTCACCCCTTCGGCGCCGTTAGCCGACAGCACGTTGTTTTTCACGCAGTACTGCAGGATGCCGGCGGCATTGGTCATGCTGCTGGAGCTCAACGCCTTGTCGCCACCGTTCAGCAGGCCGGTCAACGAGGAGAGCGACATGCCGCCGCTGCTGTCGCCGCCCGACTTGCTCAGTTCGCCCGCCGCGCTGCTGAGGGAATCCATCAGCCCGGCGGCCTGGGTAGCGCCGCTGGCCAGGGTAGCGGACAGCGCCAAAGCCAGCAGTAAACGATGTTTGGTGATCATAGTGGTGAAACTCCTGTAATAACGGCATGCAATCGGCGCAGCGCGCCGGGATACCCTTTCCGACGCCGCCGGCGGCGACAAGTTCCTTTTATCTCACCGCCGCGCCGTTTTTCGGAATTCAGGAAATTTAGAACTGCCAGCGCAGCCAGGCGAAGAACACGTTGCCGTTGTTATAGGTACCGGGAATGTAGGTCGCCTGGAACGTCAGCCGCTGATAGCCGATAGAGGCCAGCGGCAACGGTGCCGGGATAGGAATGTATTTCCAGTTGTCACGCGCGGTGACGCTGGCGGTGAAGCCCAGCCCCAGGCGGAAATCCTTGTCATCCAGCGGGCGCCAGATCTTCTCGTAGGCGTAGCCGCCGATCGGCTCCCACTTGTTGAAGGAGTCCTTGAACGCCATGATGTAGATGCCGTGCCAGTCACCGTCGCTGTCGTAGCGGGAGATACCGTAACCGGCCCCCCACGGGCGCTCGTTGTACTTATCGATATGTTCATCATCATAAGTCCAACGGTTGTGCCAGGTAATGGCCGGGATATAGAGATCGTGGTTAGGCGAGTTGTTCCAGGTCTCCGCCACGTTATCGGTAAAACGCTGCCATAGACCCGGTTTTTCAGCCTGCGCGGTATTGCCACTTTCTGTACCAACCTCAGCGTAAGAAGGCAGTGCAGGAAATATCAACGCCAGAGAACATGCCAAAAGAGTCCGTTTGAGAAACATCGTAAAGCTCCTGTAAAAATACGGCCGCAGATTTTTACCGATAGCCCAGGCAAGATCAAGCTGTATCTAATTTATCCAACGCCCGTTGTGCTTTGGTTAAGTTTAGCGCCGGAAAATGCCCAATAATTCATGACAAACTGTACTGATATCCGCATGCTATCGCCTTTAAGGCGGCAAAACCGTGGGAAAAGTCCGCTTTGTCGCACGCTACTCGCAGGCAAGATGCTTGACCAACACATCGACATCGAGACGGTTCACAAATTCCAGAGAATATGAGGAATAGAGGCCGAACAGGCGGTTTTGGTGCCCGACCACCACCAGATCGATGCCGGCCTGATGAATGAAATCGTTGACGTCCTTAAAGCGCCGGATGGTGACAATTTCCTTGACCGCAACCGGCGCATCGACGGCGCTCACCAACCGGCTCAGCATCGCCTTGGCGGCGATCACCTCCTGCGCCTGGCGATCTTTGACCAGCGCATCGCTGCCGTACTCCAGCTCCGCATAGTCGGCGTTAAGGTGGCCGACGGTGATGGCGATCGGCAACCCGCGCACCATCGCCACCGTTTGACGCAGCAACGGCAGCCCATCGCGCTCATCGTGAATCAGTACCAGAATATGTCGATAGCTTTTCATCGCATAACCCCCTCACAGACCATCACTGCAGGGACATCATCCCCTCTGGTAGGTATACGCCATCTGCGCGCACGTGGAGAAAAGTTTACGTATCACTTCCCACGGAATGTGATGGCCACCACGTTATATTAGCGCCCGCAACGGCGTATTTTAACGCCGGCCCGATGTGGCGCGCACTGCAGCCCCCGTAAAGCAAAGCTGACGAAAATGGGCGAACAAAAACCGATTGTTGTTAATTTTTTGTTTTTTAATAGTTGCACAATGGTTTCATGAAATAAGCGTGCGGCGGATCACCAAAATCCCCCTTTACGTCAGCTTCGGTTTTTCTTTCCCAGGCAAAAAGCGTTGTGTCGCTCAATGGGATTTAACGCGGCGTCAAAAGTACCGGATGATTCGCCCTGCATCATGATAAATGCCAATGCGCCGCCGCTTTGCTGTCGATATACCGCCAATGAAAAATACCGCCTCCTCCCAATACACGATAACCCTACTTTTTATGTATTTCCCAATCGCGTAAAGCGCCGAATACAAACCGCCTATTTACCGCCTGCCCACCGTCTCTTGAACAAGCCGACGCTTTAAATAACTGTTAATGCTAACGACACAACATCGCCAGCAATTTATTTTTGCTGATTTTCGCCTGACAAAATAAAGATAAATAATCCGGAGCAATCAATGAAAATAACTATCGGGTCATTCATTCTGCAACAGCTTCACGCCCTGAACGTCGATCGTATTTACGGCGTGCCCGGCGACTATAACCTCAGCCTGCTGGAGCTGCTGGAAAGCGATGACCGGCTGGCGTTTATCGGCAACTGCAATGAATTGAACGCCGCCTACGCCGCCGACGGCTATGCCCGAATGAAGGGCGCCGGCGCGCTGATCGTCACCTACGGCGTCGGCGATCTGGCCGCGCTGTCCGGCATCGCCGGTGCCTATGCCGAATCCTCGCCGGTGGTCTGCATTGCCGGCACGCCGCCGCTGCACGCGATGAAGAATCATCAGCTATTGCACCATACTCTGGGCGACGGCAATTTCGACAACGTCATGAACTGTTTTAAACAATTCACCGTTGCTCAAGCCTTGATTACGCCGGAAAATGCCGCACAGGAAATTCCGCGCGTTATTTCCCGCGCCTGGATAGAGAAGAAACCGGTGTATTTACAGCTGCCTTCCGATATTTGCGACGTCGAAATTGAAATCACCGCAGCCACAGCGGCGCCGCAGTTGCCGGCCAGCGATAAATATAATGTGCAATTAGCGGCGATGGCGCTGTTAACCAAAATAAAACGCGCGCAGCGCCCGATCATGTTGGTCGACCAAATGGTGGATCGCTATCAGCTGCAGCGGTTGGTGATCGAGGTCGCTCACCGCTTTGCCATTCCGCTGACCAATATGCCGACCGCCAAATGCATCATTCCGGAAGATACCGCCGGTTGGATGGGTGGCTACAGCGGCAACCTGTCGCGCCCCGAACTGTATGAACGCATGGCGCACTCGGACTGCGTGCTGAGCTTCGGCGTGCGTCTGGTGGACTCCACCACCGGCTATTTCTCGCAGCAAATTCCCGCCGCCGCTCAGGTAGATATCCAGCCGTTCTCGCTGAAGCTGGACAACACCTCCTACCCGGCGGTGGCGACGGCGGATCTGCTGCAGGCGCTGCTGGATCTGAGCGAAGACACGCCGGTACAGCCCCTGGCGCCGCTGCCCGATCCGCGTGAAAAGCTGGCGACGCCGAGCGACGCCCCCATCGACCAGGCCTATCTGTGGCAACGGATCCAGCGATTTATCCGGGCAGATGACGTGGTGGTGGTGGAAAACGGCACCTCGGGCGCCGCCATCGGCGGCATGCGCATGCCGGGCGGCGTCAAGGTAGTCAACCAACCGATCTGGGGCTCGATCGGTTATACCCTGCCGGCGCTGCTCGGCACCCTGATGGCGGCGCCTGAGCGCCGTCACCTGCTGTTCATCGGCGACGGCTCCTTCCAGCTCACCGCGCAGGAAGTGTCTACCCTGCTGCGCTGCGAGCAAAAGCCGATCATCTTCCTGATCAACAACGACGGTTACACCATCGAGCGGTATATCCTCGGCGAAAACTCGTCCTACAACGACATCGGCCCGTGGGACTACGCCAAACTGCCGGCGGTATTGAATACCCAGGCGCAGCCGTTCAGCGTGGCGGTGGAAACCACGCAACAGCTGGAAATGGCCCTGGAACACGCATCGCGGCAGGATCGGCTGGCGTTTATCGAGGTGAAAGTGCCGATGATGGACACGCCGCCGGTGATGAAAGAGTTCTGCAACCGCTGCAACAGCTTTAACTTCGGCCTGACCAACCCGCGCCGCAGCGCCTGATGCGCGATCGCGCCGCCGATGGTTTCAGGCCACCGGCGGCGTTTTCTTTTGGGTTACCCGCCGGCGCGCGCCATGCAGCGCTGGCGGCGTTCATCCACCCGCTTGGCGAACCAGGCGGTGGTCAGCTTGCGGGTGATTTTCGGGCTTTCCAGCTGGATGCCCGGCAGCATCTCACGCGGCAGTTTGCCGCCCGCCAGCGCGTAGACCTTCTTATACAGGTCGGTGTCGGCAAAGCCGGCCGTCTCGCCTTTCTCGAGCGCCCGGCGAATGGCGCTGTCGCTCATGTTCAGGCGCTTGCCGAGCGTGCGCACCGCCAGCTCGGTCGAGCCGGGCTTGTCGCTGCCGAAGTCGATAAGATCGCCGTCCAGCGCCAGCGGAATGGCGCTCGCCCGGCTGACCGCGTTTTGGAACGCCGCGTTGCGGCTGGCGTACCAGCCGGCGTTGAAGTCGGCAAAGCGATAAATCGGCCGGCTGTAATCGGCCGGGTATCCCAGCAAATGCATAATGCCGAAGTACATACCGCCGCGCCGGCTGAAAACTTCGCGGCGAATCGAGCCGTCGACCGGATAAGGGTACCCTTTGGCGTGCGCCTCGGCGAAGGCAATACTCACCTGCATCGGGCCACCGGTATGTACCGGATTTAAATGACCGAACAGCTTCTGCCCCATCGGCACGCGGTCGATCATGTCATCGAAGATATCGCTCAGATCCTTCTCGGTACGCACCTTATCCAGCCGCTCGCTGTAGCTCTGGCCGTTCGACGACGAGATCTTCAACGCGGTATGTACCAAAAAGTTCGGGATGTGCATCTGATCGGCGCGGCGGTCGATCTCCTTCCAGGCGATCTTCGGCAGCCCCGGCACCTGCGGGTTAGCCCGGAACGTCGACTCCTGTTCGGTCACCGCCAGCACCGAACACAGGTTCTCATCGCTCGGCTCGATGCCCTGCGCGGCGAAGGCGGCGGTAATATCGGTGGCCCAGCCCTGACGATCGCCGGCGTTGGCCGGGATCAGCGTCAGCAGCCGGGCTTTGACATCGGCGGGGCGCGCCGTCGGCGCCGTGGTGGTGGTTTTGCTGGTACAGCCCGCCAGCGCCAGCAGCGCGGCCAGGCTCAGCAAACGGAAGGATATCGGGTGGAATAAACGAGGTATCGGCATCTTTTCCCTGAACGTGATGACATGAACAGCACTGAAATTAGCCCAGCCGCCGCGCACAATCCAGTATAAAGATATGCCACGCCTTTCCGTCAGGCCGCTATGTTCAAACGCTCGATAAAGATGTATTTTATATACATCATATAAATCACTTTGCTTGCCCAGCCAGAGGAGCCCCTTATGGAGCAGCAGCTGCTTTGCTATAAAACCCTGCCGGAATGGAACAGCGACACGCTGCCGGATGCCTTTCGTCAGCGCCACAACACCCAGAGCGGCACCTGGGCGAAGCTCACCGTACTGAGCGGCAGCCTGACGTTCGCCATGATGACCGAGGACGGCGCCACCACCGAAACCTGGCAATTCAGCCCCGAAAGCCAGCCGCCGTTTATCGCTCCGCAGCAGTGGCACCGCATCGTTTCCTTCTCGGACGATATGACCTGCCGGCTGGCGTTTTACTGCACGGCGGAAGATTACTACCACAAGAAATACGAACTGACGCGCACCCACTCCGAAGTGATCGAGGCGGCGGCGCGCATCGCGCCGGGCAAGGCGCTGGATCTGGGCTGCGGCGGCGGCCGCAATTCGCTCTATCTCAATCTGAAGGGTTTCGACGTCACCGCCTGGGACAAGCACGCGCCGTCGATAGACCGCCTCAATCAGATCATCGACGCCGAGCAGCTGACCCGCCTGAGCGCCGGAGTGCAGGATCTCAATACCCACCGCTTCAGCGGCGAATACGACTTCATCCTGTCCACCGTGGTGATGATGTTCCTCGAACGCCAGCAAATTCCGCATATCGTGCAAAACATGCAGGACAGCACCGTGCGCGGCGGCCATAACCTGATCGTGGCGGCGATGGATACCGAGGATTATCCCTGCCCGCTGCCGTTTCCGTTTACCTTCAACCCGGGTGAGCTGAAGCATTATTATCGCGACTGGGAGATCCTCAAATACAACGAGGACGTCGGCCAGTTGCATAAGACCGATGCCGCCGGCAACCGTATCTCGCTGCGCTTCGCCACCCTGCTGGCGCGCAAGCTATAGCGCGTCGTGAAAGATCACCCCCAGCGTGTGGCGTTGGCCGGAACGTACCCGGCTGACGCCGTGGCGCAGATTGACCCGATAATAGCCTTTAGCCCCCGCCATCGGGCGATGATGCACGGCGAACACCACCGCGTCGCCCTGCTGTAGCGGCACCACCTCCGGCCGGCTCTGCATCCGCGGCCGCTGTTCGGTCAACACGAATTCGCCGCCGGTGAAGTCCCGTTCGGGGGCGGAGAGCAAAAACGCCACCTGCAGCGGAAACACCCGCTCGCCGTACAGATCCTGATGCAGGCAGTTGTAATCCCCCGCTTCGTAACGCAACAGCAGCGGCGTCGGCCGCCGTTGGCCGGCCCGGTGGCATTCGGCCAGGTAGGCTTCGTGTTCGGCGGGATAGCGCGCCGCCAGGCCCAATAAGGTATTCCAGCGGTTGGCCACCGGCAGCGGCAGCGGATAGGCGAAATAGCGGTACTCGCCGCGGCCAAAACCGTGCTGCGCCATCACGACACGGCTGCGGAAGTGCGCATCGTGCGGGTAGAGCGCCGCCAGCTCGCGGCACAGGTCTTGGCTGAGCACGCCAGGCAACCGCGCACAGCCCTGCGCATCGAGTTCGCGTTCAATCGCCGCCCAGTCCAATTCGGCCAGCCGCGCCGCCAGCGAGCGGCTCATCGCTGCGCCTCTTTTTCCAGCAAGGCTTTCTTGCGCTCGACGCCCCAGCGATAGCCGGACAAAGCGCCGTCGTTGCGCACCACCCGGTGACAGGGGATCGCCACCGCCAGCACGTTGGCGGCGCAGGCGCCGGCCACCGCGCGCACCGCTTTGGGCGCGCCGATGCGCCGGGCGATGTCGGCATAGCTGACGGTTTCGCCGACCGGTATCGTCTGCAGCGCTTGCCAGACCCGCTGTTGAAACGCGGTGCCGCGAATATCCAGCGGCAGCGCCAACCCGTTCTCCGGCGCTTCAATCAACCCCACCACCTGCGCCATCAGCGCTTCATACTGCGCGTCGCCGCCGATCAGCTCAGCATTGGGAAATTTGTCCTGCAGATCCTGCACCAACCGCTGCGCATCGTCCCCCAGCAGAATGGCGCAGATGCCCACCTCGCTTTGTGCCGCCAGGATCTCACCCAGCGAACAGCGCCCGACGGCGAAATGGATGCGCATGCCTTTGCCGCCCGCCCGGTAAGCCTTCGGCGTCATGCCCAGCGCGGCGTTGGCTTGCTGATAGAAGCGGCCGTTGGCGCCATAGCCGGCGTCGAAGATCGCGTCGGTCACCGTCTCCTGCTGCGTAAGACCGGTGCGCAGCCGTTGGCTGCGCTGCGCGTCGGCATAGCCTTTCGGCGTCAGGCCGGTGATCGCTTTGAAGAGCCGGTGGAAATGGTATTGGCTCAACCCGACGTGGCGCGCCAGGGCCTGCAGCGACGGCGCTTTCTCCGCCCGTTCGATATAGCGGCAGGCCTCGGCTATCTGCCGCGCATGCTGCTCGGTCAACGGCGCCAGCCCCTGGCGGCAGCGTTTGCAGGGCCGATAACCCGCCGCCTCCGCCTGCTCGGCGTCATCGAACAGTTCCACGTTTTGCCGATTCGGCTGGCGTGACGGGCAAGAAGGCGAGCAATACACGCCGGTGGTTTTCACCGCATAGATAAAGCGGCCGTCGGCGTGTTTATCGCGGCTGACGATCGCCAGCCAGCGCGGATCGGCGCTGTCGATTACGTTTTTCATCATCCGTTCCTCACTGCGGTTTCGATGTTAACCAGCATAGTGACGGGCCGTTGGCGAAACACGTCGGCTCTTGCTTTTTAATTCGGCGCCGACGTTTTCAACAATGTTTCGACAATTTTTAACCAACAACATGAAGTTTATTACGTTGCCAACCCGGTTGCACAGCGTTAGGATCGCGGCCGGTCACGGGCGTGGCCAGTGTTTTTGCCTGTTAGTTGCGCGCATGGAGAGGTTATTGTGTTAGAGAGTTTTGGCGTCCTGAATTTATGGACCTATTTGGCCGGAGTGGTCTTCATCATCATTCTGCCGGGGCCAAATACGCTGTACGTACTGAAAACCGGCGTATCGCGCGGCGTGCGCGCCGGCTACACCGCGGCGCTCGGCGTGTTCATCGGCGATGCGATCCTGATCTTCTGCGCCTATATCGGCGTGGCTTCGCTGATCCGCACCACGCCGTTCCTGTTTACCCTGGTGCGTTTTCTCGGCGCGATTTACCTGCTGTTCCTCGGCGCAAAAATCCTCTACGCCACCTTCGTGCAGAAGGCGCAGGCGCAACAGCAGCAGATTGAAGGCGGCCACAGCATTCTGCGCAAATCGCTGACGCTGAGCCTGACCAACCCGAAAGCTATCTTGTTTTACGTGTCGTTCTTCGTGCAGTTCATCGACTTCAACTACGCGCACACCGGACTGTCGTTCACCATTTTGGCGCTGATCCTCGAAGCCGTCAGCTTTATCTACATGAGCACGCTGATCTTCTCCGGCGCGATGCTGGCGCATTTCTTCAATCACAAGAAAGGCCTGGCGAAGCTCGGCAACGGCCTCATCGGCCTGCTGTTCCTCGGCTTCGCCACCCGTCTGGCAACCCTGAGCTCGTGATCCCTCCCGGCCGGCGCCCGCCGGCCGCAGTTTACCCTTCCGTCACGGCAAAATGACACGCAGGGCAAACCGAATGTCAGGCAGACCAAAGCCGCCGCTTTTCCGCTGATCTAGACTTGCAGGGTTAACGATAACCTGATGAGCCTGATCGGAGGATGTATGTCTGACAATACCGTAGCCGTGCTGGATAGCGTGTCGCGTTTTCTCGATCGTCAGCATGGGCTGTATATCGACGGCCAGTGGCGCGCGTCCGCCGCGGAAGACCGCCTGGCGGTGTATAACCCCGCCAATGGGCAGCAGATCGCCACCACCGCCGACGCCAATGAACACGACGTCGCGCTGGCGGTGCAGTCCGCCCACAAAGCCTTCAGCGAAGGCGTCTGGGCGCAGCGTCTGCCGGTAGAACGAGAACGCATCCTGCTGCGCTTCGCCGATCTGGTGGAACAGCACGCCGAGGAGCTGGCGCAGCTGGAAACCCTGGAGCAGGGCAAATCCATCAACATCGCCCGCGCCTTCGAAGTCGGCAGTACCCTGAACTGGATGCGCTACACCGCCGGGCTGGCGACCAAAATCACCGGCCAGACGCTGGACGTCTCCATTCCGATGCCGCCGGGCGCCAAATATCAGGTTTATACCCGTAAAGAGCCGATCGGCGTGGTCGCCGGCATCGTGCCCTGGAACTTCCCGCTGATGATCGGCATGTGGAAAGTGATGCCGGCGCTGGCGGCGGGCTGCTCCATCGTCATCAAACCGTCGGAAACCACCCCGCTCACCCTGCTGCGCATCGCCGAACTGGCGAGCGAAGCCGGCGTGCCGCCGGGCGTGTTCAACGTGGTCACCGGCCGCGGCACCGTGTGCGGCAAGGCGCTGACCGAACATCCGCTGATCGCCAAAGTCAGCTTTACCGGCTCCACCCCGGTGGGCAAAAGCATCGCGCGCGCGGCGGCGGATCGCCTGACCCGCGTGACGCTGGAGCTGGGCGGCAAAAACCCGGCCATCGTGCTGAAAGATGCCGATCCGCAGCAGGTGATCGAAGGCCTGATGCTCGGCAGCTTCCTCAACCAGGGGCAGGTGTGCGCCGCCAGCTCGCGGATTTATATCGAAGCACCGATTTATGACCAGCTGGTGGCAGGTTTCGAACAGGCGGTGAAATCGCTGTCGGTCGGGCCGGGGATGGATACCGGCGCGCAAATCAACCCGCTGGTGTCGCTCGCGCACCGCGACAAGGTGGCGGCCTACCTGGACGACGCCCGGGCGAAAAACGCCGAGCTTATCGGCGGCGCGGCCGGGCCGGATGCCAACGGCTTCTACATTCCGCCGACGCTGGTGATCAACCCGGACGACAGGCTGAACCTGACGCGTGAAGAAGTGTTCGGCCCGGTGGTCAACCTGATTCGGGTGGCGAGCGCCGAGGAGGCGCTGAGTAAGGCCAACGACACCGACTTCGGGCTAACTGCCAGCCTGTGGACCACCAGCCTGCAGCAGGCGATGGCGCTGACGCCACGCATTCAGGCCGGCACCGTGTGGGTCAACACCCATACGCTGATCGACCCGAACATGCCGTTCGGCGGGTTCAAACAGTCGGGCAGCGGCCGTGATTTCGGCCCGGATTGGCTGGACGCTTACACCGAGTCGAAATCGGTCTGCATCCGCTATTGAGTGAAGCGGCGCGGGCCTGGCCCGCGCCCTGGCTTACTGATACTGCCGACGGTACTCGCTCGGCGACATGCCGAAACGCTGCTTGAAAGCGGTCGAGAAATGGCTGTGATCGGCAAAACCCCAGTCGAGGCCGACTCCGGCCAGCTTCTCCTGCCCGGCGGCGCTGCGCAGCGCCTGCGCGCACAGATCCAGCCGGCGGTTCCTGATGTACTGCGCCACCACCAGCCCCTGACGGGCGAACAGCCGATACAGGCTGCGCAGCGACACCCCCAACTCGGCCGCCACCCATTCCGGGCGCAGCTGCGGCGACTGAATATGCCTGTCGATCAACGCCAGCGCCTTGTCGAAAACCGGCTGTTGCCCCTCCGGGCGCGCCTGTTCGAGCGCCAGCGCCGGGCGCAGCAGCGCCGCCAGCGCATTCAGCACCGCCTCGCTTTCCGCCGCGGCGAGTTGAGGATCCTGCATGCTGCTCAGCACCAGCTGGCGGCTGAGGCGCACCGCGCTGAGCTCTGCCCCGAGACGCTGGGCGCAAGGCGGCGGCACCGGCAGGCAGCCGCGCGGCAACAACAGGGAGATTTGGCGTGAATCGCGCTGGAAGGTGAAGCTGCTGGGCCGTGAGGCGTCGATCAGCGTGATGTCGCCGGGAGAGAGCACCGTCTGGCTCTCGCCCTGCTCCATCAACGCGCTGCCGCGCAGCTGGAAGACGGTAAAAAAGTGCGCGCCGTCGCTGCGGGCGATCTCGCGCGGCGTGCGGTACAGCCGGGCTTGAGACACGTCGACCACGCTCAGGCGCAGCGCATGGGCGCGGAATTCCTGCATCGCCCCGCTGAAGCCCGGCCCCAGCGTTTTTGCGCAGAATCTGCCGCAGGCGGTGTTGATTTTGCCCAGCCACTCTTCGAAGCCGACGTCCCGGAGCGTTGCCAATGCCGTCATGATCTCTCCCTTCAAACAGCAGCGGTGCTGCGCCGTTGAACAGAAAACCACCATAACAATCCGTTAACACACAATCAATGGCGAGCCGGGGATTTGGCGCCGCGATCACAGATCATCGGGCGTCGGAGGAGGAATCGCCTTAAGGCTGCGTATCCAACAGATGCCGCACCACCGCCGCGTACTCTTTGGCGTAGCCTTCAACGCTGGTGCTGGCCATGCCGGCATTGTCTATCTTGTATTTGCCGGCTACGTAGAACGACGGGGTGCCGCGCACCTCGAACGCCTTCACCGCTTCGTTCTGCTTGGCGATCAACCCTTTGACCAGCAGGCTGTGGCGCGCGTTTTCATAGGTGGCGGCATCGATGCCGGCCGCCGTGAACACCCGCTGAATATCTTCGGCGCTATTGACGGCGCGCTGTTTCTGCAGCGCGTCGAACATCGCCCCTTCAATCTTGTCTTCCACGCCCAGCACCGTCGCCACCGCCCAGGCTTCGGTCAGCTCATTGCCCAATTTGCCCATAAGGCTGACGTGATACTTGGTGACTTTCTCACCGGCGGGCAGCGCCTGCGCCACGGTGCTACCTACCCGGTAGGTCTCGGCGAACTGATAGCAAGGGCCGCAGTAGAAGGAGAAGAACTCCACCACCGCTGGCGCGGCGGCTACCGGCTTATCCAGCCGGGTGTATTGCTCGCCCGCACGGTAATCCGCGGCCTGAACCGCGGGCAGCGCCAACATCAATACGACGGCGGCGGCGAACGAACGCTTAACGTTTGCCAACATAAACACTCCTGGTTTCGATTATGAACATCGTCCTTAGCGGCGGTTTTTATAATCAAATAACCGGCAGAAGGCCAGTTTTTATTACCTTCTGTTTATGTGGGATTCAGTCAGCGGCCTTCGTAACCGTCCCAGTAGGCGCCCACCGCTTCCTGCGACAGCACCTGACGGCGTTTAGGATTGTCGGAGCCGCTGTAGGCGCGATTGATGAAAATGGTTTTGTGTTCCATGTTCTGCTGGAATTCCGGGCTGGCCAGATAATCGGCCTTTTGCTGCGCCTCGCTGCGCGCCACGCCCGCCGCGCGATCCTTTTTCCCCTGCTGGTAGAACTGTTCGAACATCGGCACGGCGTTTTTAATGCTGCCGTTCACATCGGTGCGGAATTGCGGGTCGAAGTCGTCGCGCGTTTGATAAACGTAGTGCTTGGCATGCCGCTCCGCGCTGCTGAGGTGGTGGGTGCAGGCGCTGAGCGCCAACAGCGGCAACAACAGCGCCGCGCTTTTCAGTCTTTTCATGTCGTCTGTCCCTGTCAGTGAGGAAGGTTCCTTTAGCGCCAAGAGCATAGCGCCGGCCCCCGGTAAACGTCAAACGACAAAATACGCATCACATTGTTTTATATTAATATTATATACATTGATTGGTATTCATTGCCTGAAACACTATGCTTTAACCTAACAGGGTAAACACTCACCGACAGCGAGGCGGCCAATGAAACCGATCGACAAAAACGTGGGGGAGTACGACCTCACGGCGGAAAAAAAAGCGGGCATGATCACCGGCACTATCCGCGGCGAGCTGCCGGACAGCGACGCCAATCTGCCGCTGCTGCCCTTCTCCGGCACCTTTGCCGGCCCGAGCGTGGCCGAAGCCATCGCCGATATTCAGCAGCAGTTCCCCGACATCGAACCGGCGATTATCGACGACTTGCGCGAGGAACTGCTGAAGGCCGGTTTCTAAACCGGATCGCGGTGGCGCACGAACGGGCTATAGACCGGCGCACCGGGCTTCAGCGCCAGATCGGCGTCAAAATCGTCATTGCGGTTGAACCGCACCGCCGGCCAGGCGGCAAGATCGCCTAAGCCAGCCCGATACGCCTGCGTCACCTGCGCCAAAGCGGCGTTCTGCGCCTGCAGCGCCTCGCCCGTCAGCCCGCCGCGCACGCCATAAATCAGGAACGGCTCCAGCACGCTAAAGCCGATATAGTGCAGCGCATGCATGATCGGCCACAGCATCAGCCGCATATCGCCGTCGCGCCCGTTCGGCGCGCAGGCCTGAGCGGAGGCGCCGGCGGTGACGGTCAGCAGCGCCCGTTTGCCGCGCATCACGCCGTTTTCATGGCGGTGGCGACTGTCGTAGATCCCGCCGTAAACGAACACCCGATCCATCCAGCCCTTGAGGATGGCCGGCGCACCGAACCACTAGAAAGGGAACTGCAGCACCAGCGTGTCCGCCCAGCGCAGCAGCTCGATATGCCGCCGGATCTCCGCCGGCAGCGCCTGAGTCGTCCAGTGATGGCGCTGCTCCTGCATCGCATCGAACCTTCCCGCCTGCTTTATGCTGGGGTAATGGTCTGCGCCTTCACGCGGATCAAACCCCTCCTGATACAGATCGACCGTCTTCACCTGATGCCCCTGCGCCAGCCAGGCCTGCCGCGCCTGTTCGGCCAAATGGGCATTGAAAGAATGCGGCTCGGGGTGAGCCAGCACAATCAGCACGTTCATCCTGTGTCTCCCGCTGTAAGGTGGTGCTGCTATGCTGTGGCTTTATCGCACCCTTGGCAATTACGCACCTGAAGGTAACCCCCCATGGCCTATCCCGGCGACGTCTACTCGAGTAAATGCTCCGCGCGCGATGCGCTGGCGCTGATTTCCGGCAAGTGGGTGATGCTGATCCTGCCCGCGCTGGCGCAGCGGCCGATGCGCAACGGCGAACTGCTGCGCCGCATCGACGGCATTTCACAGAAGGTGCTGACGCAAACGCTGCGCCAGTTGGAACGCAACGGGCTGCTCGAACGCTTGGATTTAAGTGAAAGGAATCAGGCGCATGTGGAATACCGGCTCAGCGCCGTCGCCTACTTGCTGGTCGAGACGCTGACGGCGCTCGACCGATGGGCGGAATACCATTTCCCCGAGTTGGACGCCGCCCGCGAGCGCTATGATGCAGACCGCAAGCGCGCGGCCGATTAAAGCGGTTTGCCTGGCAACTCGGGGCGCACAGAATGCGCAGCTGAGACGCTTGTTCCCCGTCGCGCCATCCGTTATCTATAGTTAAATCAATTCGCCGGTAACGGCCCCCCCACCTGAGGATCTTGCCTTGACGTTTTTAAAACACCCTATCGCCGGATTGGCGCTGGCAAGCGCCGGCCTGCTGTCGGCGGGCGGCGCGCTGGCCGCTTCCGATGCATTGGTGTACTGCACCGTCGCCTCGCCGGAATCGTTCAACCCGCAGCTCGCCAGCTCCGGGCCGACCTTTATCGCCACCTCGCAGGTGCTGTACAACCGCTTGGTGACGCTGCGCGAAAGCGATAAAACCCCCGCCCCTTCGCTGGCCACCGAGTGGAGCGTCAGCCCGGACGGCAAGATCTACACCTTTACCCTGCGCCAGGGCGTGAAATTCAACAGCAACAAATACTTCACCCCAACGCGCGACTTCAACGCCGAAGACGTGGTGTTCACCGTGATGCGGCAGAAGGATCCGGCTAACCCGTATCACAAGGTCTCCGGCGGCAACTATGAATACTTCACCGACATGGGCCTGGACAAGCTGATCGCCAAGGTGGAGGCGGTGGACGAGCATCACGTGCGCTTCACGCTGAGCCAGCCCAACGCCGCCTTCGTCGCCGACTGGGCGATGGATTTCGCCTCGATCCTGTCCGCCGAGTACGCCGACGCGATGCTGAAAAAGGGCACGCCGGAATACGTCGACAACTGGCCGATCGGCACCGGGCCGTTCGCGCTGCAGCAGTACAAACAGGATTCGCTGATCCGCTACATCGCCAATCCGCACTACTGGCAGGGCGAAGTGGCCAGCAAGCACCTGATCTTCTCGATTACGCCGGATCCGCAAACCCGGTTGGCCAAACTGAAAACCAACGAATGCCAGATTATCCCCGCGCCGCTGCCGGAACAGTTCGCCGCCATCAAGGCCGACGGCAACCTGCAGCTGCACGACATCACCGGGCTGAACGTCGGCTATCTGGCGTTCAACACCCAGAAAAAACCGTTCGACAACCTGCTGGTGCGCCAGGCGCTGAGCTATGCGGTGGACAAGAAAGCGATCGTCGCCGCGGTGTTCAAAGACAGCGGCACGCCGGCCAACTCGCTGCTGCCGCCGGGCATGCTGGGCTACAACGATCAACTGCCGGAATACGCCTACGATCCGCAGAAGGCGCGCGAGCTGCTGAAGCAGGCCGGGCTGGAGCAGGGCTTTGAGACCGATATCTGGTCGATGCCGGTACAGCGCCCCTACAATCCGAACTCGAAGCGCATCGCCGAGATGATCCAGAGCGACTGGGCGAAGGTGGGCGTGAAGGCCAAGATCGTCACCTGGGAGTGGGGCCAGTATCTGGCCGGGCTGCGCAAAGGCGAACAGCAGAGCGCGCTGTACGGTTGGATGTCGGACAACGGCGATCCGGACAACTTCGCCACCCTGCTCGGCTGCGCCGGGGTGCAGAGCGGCGCCAACGTGGCGCGCTGGTGCGATAAGGATTATGACAGCCTGATCCAGCAGGCGATTCTGGAGAACCAGCCACAGGCTCGCGCCAAGCTGTATCAACAGGCACAGGTGATCTTCGCCAAACAGGCGCCGTGGCTGCCGCTGGCCACCGGCAAAGTGTTCTACGCCACCCGCAGCAACCTGAGCGGCTATGTGGTGGACGTGAACGGCAGCGATTTCGCCAAGGCCAAATTGAACTGATCCCGGGCGCCGCAGCGAGGGCTGCGGCGCTATTTGCTTCGCTACTTATTAAGCTGCCAGCCTCTGAATCTATCGTCCATTAGCTTCACAACTTACGATGCCAACTGCCTCCTCTGCCGCCAAACACTTAGCCCACTAAATTCATAGCTTAATAAGCGGCTTAACCCCTGGCATTTTGCTTAAACTGCACACGGGCGCTTTCCTCACCTGTAACATTTCGTTACCATCGGCGCACAGACCCTTTAACATCAAAAGGCAACCCGGTGCAGAACACCTACATGCCGTGGCAAATTCGCCTGCACTGGCTGGTGGCGATCCTGCTGGTCATCACCTGCGTCACCATCGAGCTGCGCGGCTTTGCCGAACCGGGCAGCGCCCCCTGGTACGTGCTGGTTGTCACCCACTTCAGCTGCGGCGTAACGGTGTTCGCGCTGATGATCGCCCGCCTGTTCCTGCGTTGGCGCCACCCTTCGCCCGCCATCGCGCCCAAACCGCCTAAGTGGCAAACCGGCCTGGCGCACCTGACGCACACCCTGATTTACCTGCTGCTGTTGACGCTGCCGGTGCTGGGGGTGTATTCGCGCTATCTGGGCGGCAAGGAGTGGTATCTGTTCGGCCTGCCGATGCCGTTCGCCGACGTGGCCGATCGGCCGCAGGCGCGGATGATTATCGGCTGGCACAAAACGCTGGCGTCATTCGGCTACTGGCTGATCGGCCTGCATGCCGCCGCCGCGCTGTTTCACCACTACATCGTCAAGGACAATGCGCTGGTGCGCATGCTGCCGTTGATGAAAAAGCGCTGAATAATTTGGCGCCAGGGATGAATTTTCGGGCCACGCCCGCCGACAGGGAATGACATGCAAACCCAATTTTTTAATGTGACCGTCGAACAATGTGCCTGCCAACAGACGGCGCCAGACAACCTGGTGAGGATCATCGCCGCCGGCCAAACGTTCTTTTTTTACCGTGACGACTTCAGCGACAGCGAAAATCTGCTGGCCACGCTCGCCGCCGGCGATCGGGTGAAGATCGGCGCCCATCGCCTGCAGGACGGCAGCTACTGGCTGCACTGGCTGCTGCACGAGACAAAAGGCCGGCTGGAGCCCGACAGAACGCTGAAATACAAGCTGAAATACTTCGCCCTGCTGGTGCTGGGCGCGGCGCTGGCCGGCGGTTTTCCGGCAGCCTTTTTCATCATGGACGGGGAAGATTCCTGGCTGACCATCGTTCTGTTCTTTATCGCCGTAATCGCCGGCCTTGTCGGCATCGGCATGGTGCTGTTCGTCGGTTCGGAGCTGCTGCTGATCGGGCATCGCGGCCGCAGGCGCCTGCTCAAGGCGCTGGATCGCGTGCTGCAGGGGCAAGACATCACGCCGCCCGGATCGCTCAGCCTGAAAATCCCCGGCATCAAATACCGGGCCGTCAGTGCAGACGCCGCGTCAGTGCCCGCAGCGCAGCAAACCGACGTCTCCCTCCCCGACGGCGTCGAGGCCTCCGGTATCGAGACGGTCAACGCCCTGAGCTACGAACTCCGCCACTATGAGATCCCGCGCCAGGTGCAGTATTTGGACACCTATGCGTGGCGCCAGAAGGAGACGCACTTCGCGTTGACGACCCGTGCGCTCAACGTCCCCAATACCAAACTGCATCCGGTATTTCGTCGGCAACATCCGCTTTTCATCGCCAAAGGCGATCCGCTGCAGGTGCTGTATTGCGAGAACGACACCGTCCCCGAGTTGCCTACGGTGCGTGGGATCATCAACCACCGCGATCGCCAGACCTACCTCATCGGTGGCCGCCGCTACTTCACCGAATCCGGCCTTAACCTGTGCGCGCGCGTTGTCTTCATTCTCGGCGCGATCGTGACGTGCTTTGTGCTCGGCCTGGCGGTGGCGGATAACGCCGATACCCCGGCGGGCTTTTACCTGGATGCCTGGACCCTGCAGCGTCTCGGCAGCGAATTGCCACCGATTCTTCTCTTAATGATGCTGATGGTCAGCGGCCTCGCGCTGTTGATCGAGGGCTTCGCCCAGATCTGCCGCCTTTACTCTTTTGACCAGCACCGCACGTTTAAAACGTTCAAATACCTGCGCAATCTGCGCCGCAGGTTATGGCGGCAGGATCAGGTGACGGAGCTGAAATGATGACGTTAGCGCTTTATAAAAGACCCCTTATTATCCTGACGCTGTTTTTGGCCAGCGCGCTGGGTGTCTATTTCCTCGCCCCTGAACAACGCTATGCGCAGTGGCAATGGACCCAGAGCGACGAAGCATTGCCGACGATAGCCCATTACGATCTCATCCACAGCTACCCGGCGCAGGACGGCGCCCTGCTGCTCATCAGCAAAAGGAGTGAGCGCGGGGCCTACAATAGCTTTTACGGCTGGGCGGCCAACTATCTCAGCCAGGTATTGTTCAGCGGCCCGCAGGGATTGCAGATGCTGGGGGAACTCGACGAGTCTATCCACGATGCGGTTTGCGGCGGGCAGGAGTGCGTGCTTTTTCTGTCCAAGGGGCGCCGGCTGGTCGATGTGAAACAGGGCACCATCGGGGCGCTGATCCCCTGGCCGGAGGGCGACGACAACCGGCCTTCCTTTATCGGCGGCAAACTGGTGGCGCTGCCGGGTAAACGCGCGCTGTATCTCATCAGCACCGAAGGCGTATTCTACAGCCCGGACTTTGGCGCCCATTGGCGGCAAACGCTGGATCTGCCGGCGCTGTTGGAAGCGCGACAGCTGCTGGGTTTTGAGCGCGGCGAGGAGGACTCACCGACGGCTTACGCCTCCGGCAAGCGCAAATCCATACCCGAGATCTTTACCGCCGTTGACGGCGATCGCGTGCTGTTCTGGATGAATCCGGTGCTCGGCTCCGGCGCCTTGCACATCGCCGTTAACGGCAAAACCGGCGAGGTGGCCGAACCGCATTGGCTCACGGTGCGCGTGACGGAAAGCGCGCAGGCCCCGGATGGCGGCATCTACCTGATCGCACAGACGCTGGAAAGAGGGCTGTATCAGCTCCTGCGTTATCAATCCGACGGGCAGTTGAAGGTGCTGCTGGAGACCGGCGATAAATCGCTGTATCAGCTGTGGGCAGGCAACGACAAGCTGGTCGCCCAAACGGATAACGGCGATGCGCGCCTTTCGCTGATTTTCGATCTGCGCTCATCCGACGTGCGCTACCGCCAGCCGTTGGAGTACCGCTACAACGGGCGCGACGACGCACGCCAAACCGTGATCGAACCGGAAAGCCACTATGGCGATGACGGGGAGCCCCCGGCGCTGCCCTACTTCGTTCGCTATCGTTCCACCACGCCGTGAACATGAGGAACTTGCCATGCTGTTAGGTTATGGCGCCGGCGTTGCAGGGCTGGTGGCGCTGTTGTTGGCGCTGCTGCTCGCCGGCATCCTGCTTGCCTGGTGGGGCTGGCGCTACGCTTCTGCCCGCTGCGGCCGCCCACACCCGCCGCTTTCCTGGGGCGGCTATCTGCTGGCCTCGGCGCTGGCGATCTACCCGGTGGCGTTCGTGCTGATGCTTATCGACATCGCCATCCAGGATCTCAAGAGCCAACGGGCGGAAGAACGCTGGAATCGGCGCAGCTACCTGACGCTCGACGAAGCCAAACCGTTCGGTGAAATCACGCTGACGAAAGGCAGCTGGGTAAACCGGCAGGAACCGCGCCTGCCCGGCACCGAAAACAGCCCCATCACGATGGACGGCGTGACCGCCGTGCGTTTTCCTCGGCCGCAGAGCGTGGCCGGCGTGCCGATCATTGCCTTCGAGGTTTTACCGCCGGTAATGGAGCTGGCGAGCACACACACCTTCCCCCGCCCGAGCGGCCAAAGGGTGCGCTGCGAAGCGGGTTGGCTGGTCTCTTTCTCTTTACCGCCGGATAAGCCGGCCCCGCAGTGGGAAGAGTGGCAGGCCGGGCTGCCTGCGGCGGCGTTTCGGCCCAGCGACTGGATCTTTAGGGAGTGCTTCCCCGGCAGCCCGATCGCCGTGCTGACCTTGCACAACGGCGAAGTCAGGGTGCTGCCTTAAGCCTTACGCCATGGCGTTGGGCAAGCGCACGGTCACGCGGTTATTGGCCGTGGGCAGCCGCAGCGGCGCGTCCTGCCAGCTTACCGCGATAACCAATACCGGCGGCGCCGCTACGCGCGGCGCACGCCCGTCGGGCCCCACGCTGTAGGCATCCCATTCAATCACGAATACGCCGCCGTCTTGCGGCTCGACCCGCTCGACAAAAAAGGTGGTGTCCGAACCGCGCCCGCCCGCCGGTTTGTGCGCGTAGGAGAGCAGGCTGAACCACTCGCCGGCGAAGTACAGATGGTACAGACCGTCGACGATATGCTCGCCGCGGAACTGGCAGCCGCCGACGCTCAAGCCGTCACCCGTCGGCGATTCCGCCACGCGTTCGAGATCGCACACCAAGCGATCGGTCGGCCGGTTATCCAGCAACAACTCATAAGGCGGCGCGTGCAGCAGCGCGGCAGGATCGTCCGCATGGCGCAAATCCGCCGGTAACGTCGAGCGCGCCGCCAGCGCGCGGCCACTGGGCAAGGCGATCTCCAGACGATCCGCCGGATCCTCTGCCCACTGCGGCACCCACAGACCGCGCACCTGACGCAGCGGCGTGGCCGCCGCCTGCCGACAGCTCGCCCGCAGCCGCGCCAGCGCCTCGGCGGAACCGCCGGCCACTGCTTCCAGCTCGCGATCGGTCAGCGCAGGCAGTGCGTACATCGCCCGGGCGGCAGGTTCGTACACCGTCAGCCCCTCACCCTCGCGGCTGCGGGTCGGGATCAGGCGCAACCTGCCGCCGTCCACGTCCTGCGGCGCCGCACAGGCGCCATGCACAATCGCTCCGTCGCGCAGCAACAGCGTCCAAAAACTGGGGCCGCCCATGCCCAGCTCCCCCACGCCGCCAATCTGCCGGTCGCTGTCGCCGGCGTGCGTCATTTCAATCGGCTGCGAACGCCAGTCGGTCTTGCGCCACTCTGCGGCCTCCTCGGGGTCTTGCTCGCCTTTTGCGGCGTATTTCGCCCATTGCAGCACGGCGAACAGCGCGATGCACAACGCGCCGAAAATCGGGTAATCCCGCCAAATCAACAGCCAACCGACGATCAAAAAGGCCCAGGCGGCCATGGCGATATCCTTTTTCAAGAGAAAACCGCCTGATTCTAGCGCAGGCGGTTAGCGGGGTTGAAGCCTATGTCATGAATAATTAGCCGTTAAATAGAAAGGCAATAATTTCAGCGTTATTTCTGTGACCATGAAGATCACATAAATAACGCTTCACTGAGTGATTTTAACGTAGAAAAGATAACTCTCTGTATCTCAATGAAATATTTAAACCCGTATTAAAAGGCGAAGAATTAAAGCGGGAAAAAATCGCAATAATTTGTGCATATTCTAAACATTGACTATGTTTAGACATACTCTTTATATGCAGGTAAACATACTGAAAGACAAAAGAGCAAGGCCCTCAAGATAATTAAACCAACCTCGCGCACCGCGTGGGTGAAACACTCTTTACTATAAAAATTCCGAGGATATTTTATCTCCACGGAACGAGTAACTTTGCGTTTTATCAGGCCAATAGGCTACACACCGCAATTAATATCATTATTAGCATTCCGGAGAGCGACAATGAAAATCGTTACAGGCATTATCCTTACCTCTGTGGCCGCCTTCAGCGGCGCGGCTTACGCGGCCGATGCGCAGCCTACCACCGGCAACGCGGAAGTGACGCTGGAACACGTGCACGCCGTGATGGAAAACGGCAGCCCGGCGCCGCAGCACGACGCCGCCTGCAAAAAAGAACTTTCCATGCCGGAATCGAAATATATGGGCATGAAGGTCAAAACCGATTACACCATCAACAGCAGCACCATGATGATGTCGGCCAAATCGATGTTCCCATCGCCAAACGATAAACAGCCGATGGAGCTGACGGTCGATCTCTCCGCGCTGGGCCTGGCGGATGTGTATGCCTTCGGCGCCTTTAAACCGGCCGCGCTGCCGCAGGCCTATATTTATTTCACTATCGACAAGGATTTTAAAAATCCGGTCAGCACCTTTATGGTCATTAACCAAGGCAAGCAATATAACTGCGTGATCTCCAGCTCGAATAAAATGATGAGCGAAGAGATGCGCGGCAAGATGATGAAGAAACAATAACAGAATGAAAAACGGCGCTTCCCTTAACAGGAAGCGCCGTCAGCAAAGCATTAAATCAGACCAGGATTATATTTCTGATTGAATTTCTCTTCCGATTGGAACAGATAAATAATGCCTTCGATAAAGCCGACAATCGCCGGGATCCCCGTCCAGCAGAACAGCAGGTAGAACAGCCCCCACCACTTCATCCCCAGGTAAAACTTGTGAATGCCCAGCCCACCCAGGAAGATGGCCAGCAGGGCCGCCGCGAGCTTGTCTTTTCTGCTCATAGTGCACTTCTCCTTACTTCTCACCGAACCACCGGCATGTCCAAAAAACGGATGCCGCTCCGCAGAGCGCCGCATCGCAATGCTTGAGGTGAAAACATTCACCCATCAAGGCTCAACAGGGGTAATTATAACAGTGATTAATTAAACGGTTGTTTAACCGGCGAAACGGTAGACAAATGGGAGATCGCATTGATTTGACTATGCGCTTTCCCTCCGTACTATCCCTGAGGCATAAGTTATTAACAGCGCCATATTTAATCCGCTGCAAAAAAGAGTGACAGGAAAATTGCACTCTCTGTTGGCAATCGGAATTTAGTATTTAATTCAATTAATTATCCGATTAACAGCCATCACCCTACCGTACACCAGGGTTCGCCTATTTGAACCAATGGCGTCAAAGCCGGTGTGACAAGTGAGCATCTAATGGGCCAGGCCGCTCAGCCATTACATATTTATCGCCCCTATCGCCCGACGCATCGTCCTTCATACGGCGTTGTATTTCGCCAATCGGTTTACCTCATTTCCATCATTCATTTTGATGTCAACTAAGTCTGCTTTATACAAGCGTCTTTGCCGTCCATCCTGCACAGTGCAGGAGCGGCCATCGCAACTCTCAAATTTTCAATGTCTCAATGACCATTCTTAGGGCGGGGGATACATTGCGATGGGGATAATAAAGAAATAACCCTTCCATTCGCAGGCTGTAACGCTGTAATACCCTGATTAGCACCCCACGCTCTAAATCATCGGCAACCAACTCGACAGGAACATAGGCCAGCCCCAGGCCCAGCCGCGCGGCTTCTGCCTCCATATAGCTGTCAGATAAGGCCCATTGCCCTTCCGGCCGATGAGTGATTTTTTTATCATCCTGATGGAGTTCCCACTGGTATAGGTTGCCGTCGGCAAGCTGATAGGCGATACAGGGATGTGTCTTTAAATCCGCAGGATTTTGTGGAAAACCGTAACGACGAAAATGTTCAGGAGTCCCCACAATCGCCATCTCCATATCGGGCGTAATACGCACCGCGACCATGCCCTGGCCTACTTCAGGCCCAAGACGGACACCTGCATCGAATCTTTCCTCGATAATATCGACGAACCGGCTCTCGTTCATGAGTTCGAGCCTGATATCAGGATAGCGCTGTTTAAATACCGCAAGCTTTGGCAGCAGGCATTTATCAATCGCGTGCTGGCTGGCATTGATGCGGACCGTGCCGGAAGGGGTCTCACGATAATGCGCCAGTGTCGCAAGCCCAAGATCTAAGGTATCAAATCCGGACTCCGTTTTCTGATAGAGCTGCTCACCCGCTTGCGTCAGCGATAGCTTACGCGTGGTGCGCACCAGTAGCTGGACACCTAACCTTTCTTCAAGCTCGCGAACAGAACGGCTTATCCCCGATTGAGCCAGGCCAAGCCTGTGAGCCGCAGCGGTAAAACTACCTTCCCGTACTACCTGCATAAACAGGTAAAGCTCGTTGTAGTTCTCCCTTTTTGCCATTGATTTACTCCCCCAAGAATGACGCCAGTCTCAGCATTAATTTATAACAATATGGTATTAATCTTAGCAATTATCTCCCTCTAATCAGCATTAATTCTGCTCACTATAATGAGCCCATCAAAACAAAGCACAGCAGCGTTGTCCGTAGGAAACCTGTCTCTCTATCTTGTTTTTCATGGGGATTTTTATGAAAGCTTTCACCCGAACGCTAAAAACCGCAATGCCTGCCATGCTGTTATTCGCATCATTAAGTGGAGTCACGACAATGAGTTATGCTGATTCAGTCAATCCGAATGCTCCTGTTTCGATGATCGATAAATGGGACAAGACGTTTGCCGAGAGCCAGAAAGTCGATCATCGTAAGGTCTCGTTTCAGAATCGATATGGGATCACCTTAGTGGGCGACCTTTATCTCCCCAAAGATCGTGGCGATCGCAAGCTGGCGGCGATTGCCGTCAGCGGGCCTTTTGGCGCGGTGAAGGAGCAATCCAGCGGCCTGTATGCGCAAACGCTGGCGGAACAGGGATTTGTTACCCTGGCGTTCGACCCTTCTTATACGGGGGAAAGCGGCGGCTATCCGCGTAACGTCGCCTCGCCGGATATCAACACGGAAGATTTCAGCGCGGCGGTAGATTTCTTGGGGCTGCAAAAAGAGGTGGATCGCAACCGTATTGGGCTGCTCGGCATTTGCGGCTGGGGCGGCATGGCGTTAAACGATGCCGCGATGGATACCCGCGTCAAAGCGGTGGCCACCAGCGTGATGTACGACATGAGCCGGGCGATGGGCCATGGCGTAGGTGATGGCAAAGACCGTTATTCGACCGCCGACCGTCGTGCCGTTCTGCAGTATCTGAATGAACAACGCTGGAAGGATGCGGAAAGCGGAACGTTCGCACGAGGTGGCCATGATATTAACGTCGACAGCAATGGCAAGGTCAGCGCGGGTGAGCGCATTCTGCCAGAAACCCTGCCGGCCGATCCGCATCCGGTGCTGAAGGAGTTCTTTGATTACTACCGCATGCCGCGCGGTTTCCACGAACGCTCCGTTAACTCGACCGGGGCGTGGACGGCAACGATGCCGCTGTCGTTTATGAATATGCCGCTGCTGAGCTACGCCAGCGAAATTACTATCCCGACGCTTATCGTGACCGGTGAAAAAGCCCATTCACGCTATTTTGCCGAAGATGCTTATAAGGCGGTCGGCAGTAAAGAAAAAGAGCTGGTGATTGTCCCCGGTGCAAATCATGTGGACCTGTACGACAATGTGGCCGGTAAAATACCTTTCGCTAAGTTCGAACAATTTTTCAAAGCCAATCTGAAATAGCCCCTCTACTGACAACCTTAAAAGCCGCCTGTCTACGCGGGTGGCTTTTATTCTGACTTCCGTGAAATCTGACTATGTCTGCACTTAGCCAAACACCATCACCGAATAATCAGCCCGCTTACTGGAGCGGCATTTTTGCCATGACCCTGTGCGTCTTTGTGCTGATTGCATCGGAATTTATGCCCGTCAGCCTGCTTACGCCGATTGCCCGTGATTTAGACGTGACGGAGGGGCTGGCGGGACAGGGAATTGCCATCTCCGGCGCGCTGGCCGTTCTGACCAGCCTGACGCTTTCGACGTTGGCTGGAAATGTGAATCGCAAGTACTTACTGCTGGGGATGACGATTCTGATGGCCGTGTCGGGGCTCGTTATCGCACTGGCTTCCAACTATCTGATGTATATGGCAGGCCGCGCGATGATAGGTATTGCGATCGGTGGATTCTGGTCGATGTCTGCGGCAACGGCAATTCGTCTGGTGCCACAGCATCAGGTTACGCGTGCGCTGGCTATTTTCAACGCCGGCAATGCGCTGGCGACGGTAGTGGCAGCGCCGCTGGGTAGCTATCTTGGAGCGACCATCGGATGGCGAGGCGCTTTCTTGTGCCTGGTCCCCGTCGCGGCCGCTGCCTTTATCTGGCAGTGCGTGAGTCTGCCGGGTATGAACGGCAATAATAACCCTGCGTCACGCGGATCCGTATTGCGCCTGCTCAGTCGCCCTGTTGTCTCCATTAGCATGCTGGCTTGTGGCCTGTTCTTTATGGGGCAGTTTGCGTTATTTACCTATGTGCGTCCGTTTCTGGAGTTGGTGACGCGGGTTGATTTCTCTGGCTTGTCGCTAATTTTACTGGTTATCGGTGTGGCCGGTTTTATTGGCACGCTGGTTGTCCCGGCATTCCTCAATAGGAAATTCTATCTAACGCTGATGGCCATTCCTGGGCTGATGGCTGTCATTGCCATCGCCCTGATTCTTGCCGGGCATAACGTTTGGGCTGTCTCGTTGCTGTTAGGCCTCTGGGGCATGCTGGCAACCGCCGCGCCAACGGGATGGTGGACATGGATTACACGCACGCTGCCCGAGGATGCGGAAGCCGGAGGCGGCCTGATGGTTGCGGTGATTCAGCTCTCGATTGCCCTTGGTTCAACGGCAGGTGGCATGATGTTTGACAGCCTGGGATGGCGAAGTACTTTTGGCTTGAGTGGCTTATTACTTCTTGGTGCGGTAGCGATGGCGTTTCTTACGTCCCGTCAAAATAGCAATACGTACTAGCGTAATCAGTTTGTTCAAACGAGCTCTCAGCCATGGCAGTGAAAGCTAGCCGAAAATTCAAGACCGAACAGAAGTACGCGCGCGACGGACTTTACCGGACAATAAACCAATCGATTCATTGTAATTCAAAGCGTTTAGGGATAATCAAGGATGTGGTAGGAAGAGATGAGGGTGCCGATGACAGGAGTAAAAAACATCTTCAACCAATTTTTTTAATAAACTTATTTTTGCAAGGGAATCTAACCACACACCAATATGAATCCCTGATGTTGCTATATGCATTCTGAGCACTACTACTATAGGCCGTGTAACAAGTGAGCATCTAATGGGCAAGGCATGCCCTGCCCTACAGGGCGACGCATCATTCTTTACACGGCGCTATATTTCGGCAATCAGCCCGCTTCATTTCCATTATTCATTTTGATATCAGCAAAATCTGATTTTATACAAGCCGCTTCATCGTCCACTGGCATATTGTCAAGGTCATCAACTCCGTCGTTCTTTGAAGAAATATCTCTTTTTAGCTTATAAAATAAAGCTTCAATATTAACTTGCTCTTGACCCTTCACCGCCACCAATTCCAACGTTTTATTTATTGCCGCGTCACAACTCAGAGCACTTATCAATACACGGGCTATTTGTTTACGAGATATCACACCATCTTCAGGCGTTCCAGCATGGCGTCGGTCTCCCTGAAGCATGACGAGTTTGTGTTCATCATCATTGTTGTAATCAAACCAGCCGGGCCTGACGATGGTATAGGGGTGACCGCTAGCCCTGACCAGACGTTCAGCACGTCTTTTCCAGTCATGAACCTCAGTACGTTGATTCCATGTACTGAGCCGCTCGGTGACACCAATTGTTGTCATTAAAGCAATGCGAACAGGTACATCCTTCAACACTTTCAGGATATTACGCACGCCGCCATAATCTATCGCTCTAGCCCCAATGCGCCCCTGGCCATCGGAACCGAGAGTAAAAATGACTGCCTCAACATCTTTCGGTAAATCTACCAATGTCTCAGGCATTGAAACATCACCGTAAAAAACATCAGTTTCACGAGGAAGCAATTTTACTTTTCTCTTGTTTCTGACCAGCGCTACGGGCTGATGGCCCATTTCAATGGCGGTATTCACGACATGAAGACCAACACTTCCTGTCGCGCCTGCAATGAGTACTTTCATGATAAACCTTCTGATAATTCAGACTTATTTTCGATACAGTCAGAATATCAATTTTCATTATTTCCAGTAATGGGGCTAAAATGATTGTGTCTATGAACACCCTTCATAAATGCGCTTTGAAGGGAATGCTTCCATAAGGAAATCGCCAATGCTCAAAGAAAATTTCAACGAACTGCAAATCTTTCTTGTGGTAGCGAGGGAGCGAAGTTTTACCAAAGCAGCGGGTAAGCTGGGCGTTTCCCAGTCTGCACTCAGCCACGCGATGAAGGCACTGGAGGAAAGGCTGAATATCCGCCTTCTGACCCGCACGACCAGAAGCGTAGCCCCTACAGAAGCCGGCGAGAGGATTATTGCCTGCCTTGAACCGCGTATTGCCGATCTTGAACAGGAGCTGGAATCGCTTGTTCAACTGAACGGCACTGCCTCCGGCAATATCCGTTTATCTGCCGGAGAGCATGCCGCGCGAAGTCTGGTATGGCCGAAGTTAAAACCCTTCCTCAGGGAATATCCGGAAATTAATCTCGAACTGGTGGTTGATAACGGCTTTGTCGATATTGTTGAGAGGCGTTTCGATGCCGGGATCCGTCTGGGTGAAAGCGTGGATAAAGATATGATTGCGGTGAGAATTGGGCCGGACATGAGAATGGCCGTAGTGGGAGCACCATCTTATTTCGCTGCAAATCCTGCACCTGAAACGCCGCACGAGCTACAAAATCATCGGTGCATCAATATGCGCCTGCCAACAGCCGGTGGACTTTACCATTGGGAGTTTGAGAAGGATGGGAAACCGTTACGAGTCAGAGTGGAAGGCCAGGTCACGTTTAATCTGCAGGCGGAAAGGATTGATGCGGCGTTATCCGGTTTTGGCATTGCCTGCATACCTGAGGACAGGGTGCAGGATTATATAAAGTCAGGAGAGCTTATTCAGGTTCTGCAGGACTGGTGTCCATCTTTCCCCGGATACTATCTTTACTACCCGAGCCGTAAGCAGCATCCGCCCGCGTTTGCACTGATGATCGATGCACTTCGCTACTCGGAATAACGAGTCCGCCATTCACTGCAGACCCGTCCGGGCAATTAACGGCCTACGCGAGCCTGGGGCTCAGGAGAGTAATGTTCGCCGACAATTTTAATCGTTTCAAGCGCGGAGACTTCAAGTCCGGATTTACCCAGATAACGTTTTTGCATTGAATGAATACCTCCTTATTGCGACTTAAACATCAAGTTTGCGGCCAGTCAGCCATTCCACCATCGCGGGGTCGCGGTGAGAAAAGAAGGCGCTGGTTGCGGTATCGAGTGCGGCGATCTGCAGCATATCTTCAGAACTGAGTTCAAAATCGAGAATGTTGATGTTCTCTTCCATACGTTCTTTCCGCACTGATTTCGCCAGCGAAATGATGCCTCGCTGGAAGATCCACCGCAGCACCACCTGGCCAACACTTTTGCCGTACTTCTGACCAATCGCTGTTAACACGGGATGCTGGAACAGGCCATTTTTACCTTCTGCAAACGGTGCCCAGGCCTCCGGCTGAATGCCACGGCTTTGCATCCATGGAACGGCATGCAGTTGCTGGTTAAAGGGGTTAACTTCAATTTGGTTTACCGCAGGGGCAACGTTGTTGAAGGCGATAAGATCGGCCAGTCTGTCAGGATGGAAGTTGCTGACACCAATGGCGCGAATTTTGCCTGCCTGTTGCAATTCTTCCATGGCCCGCCACGCCCCATGGACATCACCGTAAGGCTGGTGAATCAGGTACAGGTCAACGTAATCGAGTTGAAGTCGATTCAGAGAGCGTTCGAACTGTGCTTTAGCGCCTTCGTAGTTAGTATCCTGCAGCCACAGTTTGGTTGTAACAAAGAGTTCGTTACGGGCGATACCGATCTGTTTCAGCGCATTCCCGACCTGGGTTTCATTCTGGTAAGACGCGGCGGTATCGATCAGACGGTATCCCGTATCGATGGCATCAATAACGGCTCTTTCGCATTCAGCGGCATCAGACATCTGAAACACACCAAAGCCCAGCAGGGGCATTTCAATACCGTTGTTCAGTTTTACAGTTTGCATGACGTTATCCTTCATCTGTTGTGTTGGAAAAGCATAACTCAAAGTGATTTATTCGATTAGGTGGGATAATTAGCTAGGGTTTATTAGACGTACTCATTAATTTAGAGGAGGCTGACGGCCGACTTTATGCCAGGATTAGGCTACTTTATTTTTTATAAAGCTGATGTTTGTATTGAGCCCTCATGATTGAGGGCTCAATACTATCTAGCTCTACTGCAGTTTTTTCTCTTTCAGAAACTGACTCACCAAATCAGCAATCTGCACATTATTTAAATCGGAGAATGGGAAGTGGGTATTACCTTTTATCCCTACTTCAGGTAGATGCGTCACAGTGACATCCCCGCCATGTTTGTTCACCGCGTCACGCCATTCACGAGCCATCGCCAGACGTACGCGCCAGCTGTCCTGCGCGGGCATGGCTACCGGTTTATCCGGTATGTTATCGCCGTAAATAATCAGAATCGGGATTTTGGTCAGTGCCATAAATTGCTCCATTGGCACAGGCTCACCCTTCAGTGTGTCGAACGCGCTTGGCATAGGGGCTGGGAGTTCCTTCTCCGGGAAGACAAAGCTGCTGCCTGGCTCGAAGGCGACAATGGCTTTGACCTTGTCGTTTTTCATCGCCGTGTACCAGCCTGGTCCACCACCCTGAGAGTGGGTGAAGATGACAGCCGGGCCGGATTTATCTACGACGGCGGACATCGCATCAGAGATAACATTGATATCAAACGGCCCGGTATTCGGGGTCATCTGACGGAAATACTGGTTCAACGCTTCTTTGTCGTGAGAGAACTGAACGCCTTTAAAATACTCCGGCCACACGCCAACGCGGAACTGGTTGAACCACATCTGTTCATCCGGTTTAGGCGTAACGGTACCTTCTACAGTCGTGCGCCCGGCGCTGCCCCGACGTGGCTGATCGACAAGATAAGTTGAGAATCCACGCCGCAGGAAGATGTTCTGGAAACCTTCACGACCATCCGGAGTGCTCTCCCAGGTACGGGAGAACTGACCTGCGCCGTGCAGCATCAGGATAGGGTATTTATGCGGATTTTCCGGGATTTGGTAAAACACAGAAGCATGATCGCCATGGTAGGTTTGGCCAGCAGAATCCAGCGGCTTTTTTGCGTCAAATGTTCCTGGTGCGGTGATGATAGTGCCACCAGCAGAAAAGCTTCCCTGTTCCTGAATGACCAACGGCTCAGCGTATACCGACTGCGCCACCAGGCCACCCGCCATCACGCAGATGGCCAGCGTTTTTAAGATTGTCTTCAAGATTACATCCTCTGTTATGTTTGCCGTTCAATCATATCTGAGTTGTCAGCGATAATTATTTAGCACCCCTGATTGCCCTTATTTGGCAGACTCATGAATGCACACGATTAATTGCGTATGGTATCTAACCAACGGGTGACCGTTTCAGTCGTTCTTCGCTCCTGGTCACATTCAATGACCAGCGGTTTTTCCCGGCGAGCTGTTGGGGCGAGACTGGCAAGGATGTCGTCGCTGTCTCCTTTACCATAGCCACCATGAGTAATGAAGGGGATGAGTAGTTTGCCCGCAAGGTTGTGGCTGCTGAGAAATGCTTGCACGACAGGCGGCACGCTGGTCCCCCAGATCGGAAAGCCTAAATACACGGTCTCGTAGCGTGAGATATCTGCGACGCTATTTTTCAATGCGGGTTTGACTCCTCGCTCACGCTCATTTTTCGCCTGTTCAACGGTCTGAAAATAGTCTTCCGGATAAGGTGTTGCCGGTTCAATTTCAAATAGGTCGGTGTTCAGGCTACGGTGAATGACGCCCGCAATCACCCGTGTATTTCCGCTGCGAGAAAAGTACGCCACCAGAATTCGACTTTTACCCTGCACGTTTGCGTTTCCGGTGGCAGCTGTCGCCAGGGAGACGTTCGCCAGCGTGAGCCCGGCAAGTGCGGTGATCAACATTCTGCGGTTGGGATCATGCTCCATTACTAACTCCTAATTGTTAGCGAGCGCCTGCTGCAGCGCCTTTTCAGCTCGCGTAGCCGCATCATTTTCGCCATGTTCACGCAGAACCTGTGCCAACTGGCGCAGCTGCGCTGCCGTCAGGCCAACCCGTATGCTTGCTCGCGTATGCGATAACAGCTGGGCCTCAACGCCTGGTGTGGCGGCCAATGCGCCAACCGTTGCCAGCTCGCGGCTTTGCCAGTCGAGGTTATCGCGGGCGAAAATGTCCCCGAACAGATGCGTTTGCAGGAACTGGTTAATCACCGGTGCAAAATCAAACAGTGGGCCCTGGACGGGAGCGCCTGAGATTTTCGTCTGGTTTGCGGTACCGACACGGCGAAGTTCATCCCCGACAGGAATCGGGGCAGCGGGGTCTTTCCCCTCAAGGTCTTGGATGCCACGTTGTTTACGTGCTTCGACGACCTTCATCAATTCACTAAGCGCATTCAGGCTACGGGGGAATCCCGTGTAGGCATAAAGCTGGACGAGAATCTCTTTGGTTTCGTTTATCGTGAGCCCGGCGTCAAGTCCTTGGTTCAGTGCGGTATTCAGCTTATCCATCTGGCTGCTGGCCATCGATGCCGCAATCAACGGGATGGCCTGTTGGCGGGCTGACAGCGTAGCTGAAACCGTTTGTTCGTGGTTCATTTCCGAGGCTCCTTTATTGGCGGGCGCAGCATGTGCCGTGAGACCAAAACCAAAGGTCAGCAGTACCGCTGCCGCTAATGCCTTAATGAGCGTGGTATTGTTCATCTGTCACTTTCTCCATCCAGTTAACGCTTTTGCCATCCACAATCCCGGTTATCGCCAGATGCGTCATCGCACTGCCGGGTGCCGCCCCGTGCCAGTGTTTGACGCCCGCCGGGCAATAAACAACGTCGCCAGCGCGGATAACCTGCACCGGCTGGCCTGCTTGTTGCGTTAGCCCAACACCCGAGGTCACAATCAGCCGCTGACCCGCCGGATGCGTATGCCAGGCGGAACGAGCACCAGGTTCAAAGGTGACATAAGCCCCGGAAACATTGATGTCGTTATCCGGTTTGAAGAGAGGATCAACCCGGACGCGACCGGTAAAGTTCTCGGCTGGCCCGTACACCGCGTTCTGACTTCCAGCGGGGGCGATATGGACAGCGGGATTTTGCTCCGCTGCCCAGGATGAAAATGTGAAGAGGGGCAGTAACACCCCGAGGTAACGTAAATGTCCGATCATGCAAAGCGTCCTTATCAATGTAGAGGGAATTGCCTGCGATGATTTTATCGAGGGCGTAATGACGTCAGGCTGACGCCCCCCTGACAATTCTGTCAGTTAACCCTGGCCCCGGCTCAGTGTCGGGGTAAGCATTGCCCGCCGCTTTACCCGCTTGCATCGCAAAGGTGAGGCCAAATGTATTGATGCCACCTTCACTACGGGCAAAGACATCCCCTCGGTGCATAATGGCGACGGCACGCACGATCGACAGGCCCAGCCCATGATGGGTATCACTCCTGGCTCGGGAGGTGTCAACGCGATAGAACCGCTCGAAAAGCCGATGTAAGTGTTCTGGGGTTATCGGATCGCCAGGGTTAGAAACCTCAACACAGGCTTGATGGTTTTTTTCGCTTACCCGCACCGTAACCGTGCTATTGGAGGGTGAGTGTCTTGCGCTATTTTCCAGTAAATTAGCCAGTGAACGGTGGAACAGTCGCCGGTCGATGTGCGCGGTGACATCGCCTTCCACATCCAGAGAAAGCTGTTTTTCAGCAAAAGAGGGTTCAACATACTCCGCTGTTTTCAGAGTTTCTTCTCGCAGGGAGACCTGCATAAGCTGAGAAGCATGTTCACCCGCGTGGGCATGGGACAAAAACAGCATGTCGTTAACTATCGACGTCATGCGTTCAAGCTCTTCCAAATTGGAACCTAATAACTCTTCCAGTTCATCTTGCGAACGTCGGCGCGAGAGGCCCAGTTGCGTCTGGCCGATAAGGTTGGTCAACGGTGTACGGAGTTCATGTGCAACATCGGCGTTAAAGCTGTCGAGCTGTCGCCAGGCGATTTCCTGACGCGCTAACACGCCATTAAATGATGATGCCAGTTGCTGCAGTTCTTTGGGTAAAGCGCGGGTATTCAGGCGCTGGCCATGGTCCCCGGGTGCGAGATGCCGAGCCTGTTTACTGAGAGCACCAACGGGACGAAGACCGATCCTTGAGACAATGTATCCCAGTAAGGCGACAATCACTACGCCCAGTGCGGTAATGATCAGCAATGTACGCGTGAACGCATCGAGTGTGCCCATGTACGGCGTGGAGTCGATGGCAACCACAAAACGCAGTTCAGGCCTTTCACCGTTCGCGGGGATGGTGTTCACTAACAGGAACAGCGAGCATGCACCGTCCGATGCGCCGGGCACTTTATTAAAGCCTTCCTGCAAAGACGACCACTGAACCCCCACCGGTGGTGTTCCCCCCATGCTAAAGCGCGGGTTATCACTCACTATCCAGTAGCGAACACGCTCACCTTCAGAATTGGTTAATACAGTGAATTTATTGGCAAGCAGTGACCAACCGTCAGCCGAGACTCGTGCGGTGATCCACGGACTCATTAATGATTCCCGGAACAACAGCTCGTTGTGCATCTGCTTTTGCAAAGAGTCATGCAAGGAGCTTCTGAGCAGGATACCGATAACGGACACAATCAGCAGCGCGGATAAGGCAAACATCAGCGCCAGGTGAACGGAGATGGAACGCTTAAGCATGCTTGCCCCCTTCATTATTCAGACCGGACTTCGAGGACATATCCCATGCCACGAACGGTATGTAACAGTTTGATATCGAAAGGAGTATCAACTTTGGCTCGAAGACGTTTAATGGCAACTTCAACCACGTTGGCATCGCTATCAAAATTCATGTCCCATATCTGCTCCGCAATCATCATCTTTGACAGAATCTCCCCCTGATGTCGGGCCAAAAGGCTCAGCAGGGAAAACTCTTTTGCGGTCAGCTCCAGTCTCGTTCCTGCACGAAAAACCCGGCGAGCCAGTAAGTCGAGATGCAGATCGTGAATTTGCAACTGGGTGATGTCTGCACCGTCCGTCGCGCGGCGACGCACCAGCGCCTGGATGCGCGCCACCAGTTCAATGAGAGAAAAGGGTTTAGGGAGATAATCATCCGCGCCAAGACGAAGTCCTTTGACGCGCTCGTCGACCGATCCCCGCGCAGAAAGCATCAGCACCGGCGTCTGTTTGGCTGCTCGCACCCCCTCAAGAACCCGATAGCCATCCATCCCCGGCAGCATCACATCCAGTATTATCGCGTCGTAGTCGAACTCCAGCGCGTAATGAAGACCTTCGGCACCATCTGCAGAGACATCAACCATAAATCCGGACTCACTCAACGCACGGTTGAGATAGGTTGACGTTTTTTCTTCATCTTCGACTAACAACAGGCGCATAACGGGACTTCCTCTTAACTTTTCATCGGTGCTTCAACATCTGAATAAACCTGCACGGCATCCGGTAATCGAGAGCATTTTGCCTCTTGATCACCAACAGTAAGCTGACGACTTACTGACAAAAATGTTATTTCCCTGTCACGATGCTGACAGCCCTCCCCTTCTAATCTGAGCCTGCAAATTTGATTCCGCGAGCTTGCTTAAGCAGGCTGATACTCATCGGGAGATGACCATGAAACTCACTCTTATAAGTGCAATACTGCTAACGGCAATGGCTGGAGTTACCACAGTCAATGCGGCTGATTACAAAAAAAACCCATTCACACTGGCCTATGACGGAGCCATCACTGAGAACGTCAAAGGCAAGGTCAACATTCATCCAGTGAAATACGATCTGCATGGCATCCAGATTGCTGCGAATGTCTATACCCCTGCTAACTACGATCCCGCCAAAAAATATCCTGCGGTGGTGGTTGCACATCCTAATGGGGGCGTAAAAGAACAGGTCGCCGGGTTGTATGCCCAGCGTCTCGCCGAACAGGGCTACGTCACGATTACCGCCGATGCGGCTTATCAGGGCGCTAGCGGTGGTGTGCCTCGCAGCGTAGATAAACCTGCTAATCGCATTGAGGATATCCACGGCATGGCTGACTACATCAGCCAGTATCCTGGTGTGGATACCGCCCGCCTTGGTCTGCTGGGTATTTGCGGAGGCGGCGGGTATTCACTTGTTGCGGCCGAAACTGACAAACGGTTCAAATCGATTGCAACCATCAGCATGTTTAATTCAGGCCTTGTGCGCCGCAACGGTATGCAGGATTCGCAGCGGGACACTATCCAGCAGCGTCTTCAGCAGGCTTCTGACGCACGTGCTCAGGAAGCAGCCGGAGGCGAAGTGCTTTACTCCGGCGATGCCAACCTGACTGATGAACAGATTGCTAAATTACCTTTTGCCTTATATCGCCAGGGCTACGAGTACTACTGGAAAACTCACGCCCACCCGAACTCCACGTTTAAATACACCACCAGCAGCCTGTTGGATTTAATGAGCTTTGACGTAACGGACCATATCAATCTCATCAATAAACCGCTGCTGATGATTGCAGGTACAAAAGCGGATACGCTCTATATGACTGAAGATGCGTTCGCGAAAGCCACCGGTACGAAGGACAAAGAATTCTTCCTGATCGATGGCGCTACTCATATCGAGACGTATTGGGTGCCTAAATACGTTGATCAGGCAATGCAAAAGTTAGACGTCTTCTTCGATAAAAATATTTAGTCCGTTTCTGACGATACCCCGGCCAGCCTGACAGGCTGGCCGTTTCAAGAACTTGAGCAATGATTATTCAGGTATGCATCTAAGACTAACGAAGTCGGGAAGAAAGATAATTGCGTTCACTGAATAGCCTCTATGAATGAAATTCATAAACCCAACATAGGGAGTGCGTAATGGTTATTTTTTTATCTGAATGGTAAGCGCTATCAAGGTGCTGGCTGCTGTAAATACTGCAATGATCCATCCCATCGTCCAGGGTGAGCCATCGCTGAACAGAGCCAGCAGCAGTGAAGAGATGATGCCACTGCCGTATTGAAATGCTCCCATTAATGCCGACGCTGAACCTGCAACATTAGGCACTGCGTCAAGTGCGCAAGCGGTGGATGTTGCCGCGATGATGCCATTCATGGAGAAGAACACGAACACAGCCCCGACAATCAAGAATAATCCACCTACGCCCAGACCGGTTGTGACTGCCAGCACTAATGCCGCAATAGTAGCGATGAATACGGCATTCTTGAGTAGCATTTCCAGGGGATAGCGGTGAACCAGGCGTCTGTTGACCATACTCACCACCATTAATCCGACAATGTTGATGGCAAATAGCCAACCGTAATGTTGCGGATCAACACCAAAGTACGTGATGTACACAAACGGGGAGCCCGTGATAAAGGCATAGGCCGCGACGTAATAGAAGGTCAGGCACAGAGTAAACCGCATGTATCTGGTGTTGGTTAGCAAGGTAAAGTAGTTTTTAAAGGCTTTGGTTACGGAGGTTTGCGAGCGTTTCTCAGCAGGTAATGTCTCCGGCAACCAGAATAAAGACATCAGCATCAATGCTCCGATAATCGCCAGTAACCAGAAAATGGTGTGCCATGAGGTGACTTTAATCATTTGTCCGCCAATTAGGGGACCAGCAATCGGCGCGATAGCCATAATAATCATCAGGGTCGATAACATTTGCGCAGCGCGAGTGCGGCTAAACAAGTCACGTATCATTGCACGAGCCAGCATCGGACCGGTACAGGCACCTAATGCCTGAAAAACACGCCAGAAAATAATTTGCCCGATATCGGTTGATAACGCGCAGCCCATGGAGCCTATAACGAATAACCCCATTCCTATGAACAGTGGCAGACGTCGTCCGAAGCGATCGCTAACTGGCCCCCAAATCAGTTGAGCCAGGCAAAAACCAATCAAGAAACCGGTAATTGTCAACTCTGCATTACCCCGCAAGTCTTTAGCCATAAGGGGCATAGCCGGTAAATAGATATCTGTTGACAAGGACGTTACAGCCATTAATGCACTGAGTGTGATAACAAAAATCATCCCTGACGTTTTCTTTGAGTATTGCAATGCGTTGCTCATGGGGTTCCACATGTATGGTATTCATGTGGAATATATTACAGCCCCGGATGTGAATAATAATGAGCTGCTTAAGGATAGAGTTTATGAGCGCTGCTCATGAATAGCGCCCCCTCACGGCCTGAGGCAAAAGTTGCAGCCTATTGCGGAAAATACGCTCATTAATGAGCGTATTTATCCTGGCCGTTGCTTTTTCATTTTAGGCAGCCCCCTTTCAACACCTCTTCCGAACGCTGCGCAGGTCACATTGGGGTTGTAGAGAGACAGCCCCAATCCATCACTGATATGTGTAAGGTGAGGGATTAGTTTGCCATTACAGACTTGTAAATTATTAAGTCGCATGTGTATAGAAATTCAAGACCGAACAGAAGTACGCGCGCGCCGGATTTTACCGGACAACAAACCAATCGATTCATTGTAATTCAAAGCGTTTGGGGATAATTAAGGATGTGGTAGGAAGAGAGTATGGTGCCGATAATAGGAGTTAATTTAAACAATTAAATGATTGATATTATATAATTTATTTTTCACAAAAACATTAAATACCCGGATAGATACCCATCAAATAGGTTTCAATCCCTATACGGGAGCGAAACCTACTTACACGCCTTATTCGCCGCCAGTAATTCCCGCTCATACCCTATCCGCTGATGACGCTCAGCGCGCAACGCTCGCATCTGGGCGTCGATAGGTGCACCGATCGGCAGCTGGTCAACAGCGAACGCCGGGCGCGCAACATCCGCCGTTTTGCATGGCACGGCCACCGGCACTTTCACTTCAACGTAGGACGGCGCCGGTGGCGGCGCGCTCGAGCAGCCGGCCAATGCAAGGGCGGAAACCATGAACAGATTCTTCATTGTGCACGCTCCCGGCGCAGCTCAGCGTCGAAAGCGGCCGATGCGGCGGCGCACGTTTCGCCAGTGGTTCGCTCGGCCATAACTGCGTTAGCCCTCTCATAGTCGCCCTGCGCCTCCCTGCGGGCTTTTTCCTGATCTGCCTGGGCCTTGGCTTCCATCTCTTCCTGTTTACGCTGCAGCTCCGTTATGCCTGCGTTCTGGCTAGCGATCGTCGCAGCCTGTTGCCGGCCAGTATCCTTACACTGCGTCAGCGCCTCGTTGAGACGGTCAATCGTCGGCTGATAGTGACGACCAGCCATCCAGGCACCAGCGCCGACAACGGCCGCCAGCGCCAGCAAGATCGCCACCGCAGATGTTATTTTGCCAGACATAGCGCGCGCTCCTTGTCACGGCGGATCACCAGGCCATTGAGCTTTACGCCACCGGCATACACCCAGCGCGGGAACTGCTCGCAGGCGGCCACCGTTTCACCCTGGCGGAACAGCCGGAACATCGTCGACTTCTGCATTGCCGGGCATCCAACGTTAAACGTGATGCTTACCACCGCATCGAAGGCGCCCTGCTGCAGTTTGTCACCGGCGGCATAGTTGGTAACGCAGCTCTCCGCCGCCAGGATGTTCTTTTGCCAGTCCGCGGCGATCTGCTGATCAGTTTTGCGCACGCCTGGATTAACGCCGTGCGTATTTCCAACGCCGTCAGTCCACACATCAGCCGGGCATTTGTAAGGGTCACGTCGGCAACCCTCTGCATTACCGATCAATTCCAGGCCGGCGCGGCTAGTTTTTACCTCACCGCTCGAAAGCACCAGGCCGATGATCACCATCACAGAACAGACGGCGCCGGCGGCGCCCGTCTTTTTAGATAAATTCACGCTTCATTCTCCCCACCAGGTAGCGGCGTATAAAGGTCCGCTTCGTCCATCGAGTTACCAGCGCGCCCGTTGCGCTTACCCAAGTAGTCTTCATAAAGCTCGGTGCGGCGCTCTTCTTGCTTCCGCTTCGCCCTGGCATCAATGCGCCCCAGCACAAACGAAAGCACAGAAACAAACACACCAATTGCGCCAAATGCGATATAAATCAGATCCTGCGTCGTTATGCCGGCCGCAGAGGCAATCGCGGCCAACCAGGCGAAAAACTGAGTTACGATATTTACCGGTTGCTGATCATTCATTTTCATGCCCCACCCCTTGGGGTTTTATGCTGCACCCAAAGAAGATTTAAGCGCGCGCTCGCCCTCCTCAAGAGGATTGCCAACACCGCTATAGATGAAGTCAAAGGTCCGTTTCCATCCCGACGTAACGCCGCCGACGGAGAACGTGTACCAGACAGTTGCGCTTGTCCCAGCCATGCGCTCGAGTGCGATCACCTCATACGTAACGTCCGTGTCCTCGGTTCCTCCAGGGATTTCCAGCAACAAATCTGGGTATGACGTATTTACCTGAAGCTTTTTCCTGATAACGAATGACATTATTCCCCCTTAAACTATTGTTCCGTTGAATACGTAATAAGCGCCAAATCCAAACACGCCATGCAATAATGACCCACTGGTCTGCGAACCTGTCCGCTTGTAAAAAGATTTCGCATCAACTGTTGGAGCTAACTGTTGTGATAACAGCGTGGTGTTGAAGTTTTCATACTCAACACGCATTGAAACAAACTTACCCACCAAATCCGGGGGAAGGTTTGTATACGTATTTTCAGCAGGCAATATATAATCACCCGGAATAACTACCGAGTTTAGATTGCATGATGGCAACTGTGTTACAGCACCGAGTCGAACACCCATTACGGCGCCCCTCCTAAAATCACATTGTTGTAGTACGAATAACGCGGAATATTTACACTCCCGAAGTAACAGACAATTTCTGACTTAACCGATGGTGATGTTAATGTTAAGTCACCCGTACCATAGCTAATAATTCCGGTGAAACTTGCGGATGAAACATTACTAAAACCACACACGCCATTAGGGTTTACATACATGTTTGATAGCGTTATGGACGACTCGACTTCAACGTTTGACAATTTAAATCCGTATGCATAACTCATTGTCAACGATTTTATATTGCAGTTAGACATTTTCAGCGGGCAAAAATTTTCGTTACCGCCACTAAAGCTGATATCTGTGAAAGTGCTGTTAGACGCCACCACGGTGCATGCAGTATTCCCCGCCGCTACCTTAATGCCGCCAGAGTTCGGAAATTTGATATTTTCAAGTATTGCGCCTGTGTAACGGCCGCCGTAATACACATCGTCATAACCCAGTTGATAACCATTGGCGCCGTCTGCATGCAGGTATCCGCCGCGCGCAGTAAATGGTCCGGCGGTATAGTCAAACCCTGGCTCGGAGTCCTGCCCCATGTACCGAACGCCAACGGTGCCAGCGGCAAGCCGCTTCTTGAAGCCACCATTAACTACCGCCGGGACGCCCGCTGCGCGATCAGTTTCGTGGTGGCTATTGATTATGTGGATCGGCGATGAGTCACCACTGACGATAACGTCAGCTACAGAATGATAATTGTCTTCGAAGTGGAAGTTTTCTATTCTGATGAAGTTGCTGTTATCGGAACCTGTTGCCGAATATAGAATATGCAACGGGGCATAGGTTTGATATTTTATGTCAACATTCTTCGCTGATTGATAATCACCAATGTTAGGGCTCATACGGCCGCACTGTAGCAAAACGCAATCGCGAAGTGCAGAATCCCACATCAGATCGCATATAATCCCGCCACCATATGGCTGGTAGACAACAACCTTGTTAACTTCGCTCTTTGGGCCGTAGAAGCTATAGATGCCGTGACATTTACCATGACGGCTATTGTCTCGGTTGAGGACTCGGATATTTAGGTCATCAACCTTAACCGTTCCAAACCACTGTTTCACTGGTACAGGAACGCGTCTCTCAGATAGATTTGTCGGAGCAGCATGTATTACGCCGAAATCACGCCATGTGTTATCGTTTTGGTCTGCGCAGCCGTGGAAAACAATTTGCGTCCCTGTATACGGGTTAGTTAACCCGTCCTCATTCTTCTTGTAGACCCCCTTAAGAATAAGCGGCCATGTCCCCTTATAAGTTCCATCCCCGTTATAAAGGCCAAGCTCAGGGTGGCGGGCGTGAATCAGGTCACCAATTGCAGGCCCACCGAAAAACGGCCTGTAAATATCGATAACCCCACCTGGAAGCCGCATCTCAGGCGAGAAGCCGAGGCGGAATACGTTCATTTGGGCTTGAAAATATGCCTCATCCCAATCGCCAAACTTGTCATAATAAAATTCAAGGTGTTGTACATTGCGAAAAATATTAGTGAACTGGTGGCCAATGGTTGCAATTGGGTAAGTCTTTTCAATGTCAAAACCAACCAGCCCCGCCCCGCCGGTGCTGGCAAGTTTTAACGCAAGATCGGCAGTATCAGTCATCGAAAATACGGGGGTTGGTCTACCCTCTTCGGTATAGCCCTGGAGTGAATGGCCACGCGTTTCAGCATCAGGCATCGCAGCTACGTTTTCAGGGAATCGCAATACCCGCTGAAGATTGGTTTTCCCTGTTTCATCAACGTAATTTTTGGTTGCCGCATCTGAACCATTAACCGGATTGCCGAGGTTTTCGATTCGGAACCCTTTCGCATTGAATGGGCCGCCAAGCAACGGACGTGTCAGTGCAAGTCCGAGATAAATAAACGCCTGCTGAATCGCCATCCATAAGCGATCAAAATCCTTGTTTACGGTATCAGCCAGCAGATCGCCGTTGTCTTGGTAGTCGGTCAGCCGGTAGGTGGGGATCACTCGTTCAAGCATAACGGTAACGCCGTTCGCCGGCGGAGTCAGGAATGAAACCTCGCCGCCATCCACGTTGCCAACGCCGGAAATCGTATAACCGGAGGTGATCACCGATCCATTGAGGGAAACGGCTAAATCACCGACATTCAGCAGGTAGAACTCGTAGGGGAAAACGGTTGTCAGGCCGTTGGCCGTGTAAATGTTGTATGGGGTCTGGTTAGGTACCGACATAAGGCAGCCTCGGTTTTAATAGTCCACTGCGACCTCATGATCGCCATCGTATGGCTGCCAATGTTCCCGCGTCTGCACATTCGAAATCTTGACTAACTTACCGATGCGCACCGGGGTCTGACCAATAGCGCCGGCGCCAGAGTCGATGTAGTCGTCGTCTTGATTGGTAAGCTCCGGGTTGAAGTCCCTCATTTGGTCGTACATCGGGCCATCCAGCACGTCGACATGTGCCCATAGGAACTTGGACGACAGCGGAGCCTCGAACGCATCAAGAATGCGCTTCTGCTTGTTGGTAATGGAGAACTCCTCCGACACGCCGCACCCGGTGCCTTTCAGCGCCTGCCGCAGCAGCTTCGGCGCAAAACCACCAGGGCCGTTGACTTCGACGACTACCCGGGGGATTTGGTATTTCACCACCAGGTCTCGGATTTGGATAACCTGACCACCGATGATTTTGTCGTGCTCGTCGAAATCGGCCAGATCGCCGATCAGCCCTTCACACTTATGCCAGTACAGGTGCCCGCGGGCATCGGTCAGCATGATGGTGAAGGCGCTGGCGTCGGATTTGATCTTACCAAGCGCCACGTCCCAATAGGCTACCGCCCCGACAATCTGCGTACTGCCCAACCACATCGAGCAGCCGCCGTTAGCGAAGCGCACCTCAGGCTCGACAGCGTACGCGCGGATACGATCGGGGTTAAGGCGAACGTCGCCCACCGGCTTGCTGTGCAGCTGGTATTGGCTATCCCACGCGTTTATCGTGCGGGTCTTCTTCCGCCGCTTCTCCATTTCCTCACGGTCGAAGCGCTCCGGCCATTCGCAATCGGCGTAACAATCGACCAGCACGTCAGGCGGCGCGGCAAATTCGATACCAGTTTCTGTGAGGCGATAATCTTTCCCTTCGACCAGCAGGCGTGCGCCTTTATGGATGCCTGTGAAAACGTACTCCGGCGGGAACGGCAGACGATAAGCCTTCTTCGTGGCTTTCTCCGCCTCAATACGGTGCTCCTTGTTGAATAGCTTGATGGTGAGGCAGTCGGCGCCCATCTGTTCGAGCTCGTCGTAAAGGCTATCGTGCGTGTGCGGGGTGCCAATGTAGAGCGTGCGGCCGCCTGGTACCAGTATGTGCGTCTGCTCTTCCAGACGGTAGCGCAGCTTTTCGCGAGCCTCCGGCGTCTGAATATTTTTCGGCACTTCCACGTCGTCATTCTGGCACTCGTCGGCGCGCGCCGAGGTGACGTTCGACAGGATCCCTTTGGCGTACATGCTGGCGTTACGGCTATCCTCAGCACCGTTAACCCACCACTGTTCAACGGTACCAAGGCCATCAGGCAACATGCCAACAGTCAAAGGGTGATTGCGCAAAACATTCAGTGTATCGCGGCTCGTTTTGTACGCGGTGCCGTCAGACTCGGACTGGTGTAGAATGCGGTATGTGCGATCGCGGTAATAGCGCCAAGCGTTATAGACCGCCAGGATGGTCGATTTGCCGAAACCGCGGAAGCAGCGCAGCACCGCCAGATCGCCACGATGCTCAAGCCAGTGCACGGCGCGCCAGTGGCAGTCTGGCACGTCCCAACGCATACGCTCGGACCACATGAGAAAGAACGCCGGGAATGAAACCATCAGCCGACTTTCGCTTTGCTAAGGGCGCGGTCGACAATGCGCTGTGCTTCTTTCTCCGCTTTGGCGATCTGTTTATTCGCTTCCGCTTCTGCGTTGCTGGCAGGATCCGCCGGCGCACCGCCCCGGGCGTGCATCCCAATCAGCGAATGTAACTTAACCAACAGAGTCAGCGTTGCGGCCGCGTTTTTCTTCTCCCAGTACCGGTCGCCGCGTTCTTCCTGCGTAAAGTCCTTTTGCGCCTTGCCTGCGCCCGGCCAGTTGTCGGGATTGGATTCAGTGATCGCAACATCGGTCAGCTTGTCGCATAACGCCGTCAGGCGGGTTTTGTAATCTTCGTGCATAAAATAGCCCCATCAGTATGATAGGGCTATTCTGTTTGTGAAGCGGATTCGAAATCCTGAGTGTTTAACCTGTGGGAGAAATACTGTGCGAAAGCTTATTTACTTAACTCCTTTATTTTCGCCAAATGCTCCAACTTCCTACGTTTCCACCATAAAGATATCAACGAATGTTTTTCATCTTCAGTTTTATCTAATACCACGGGGCGGCTAATAGCGATAAAACTTATAACCGTAGTGCACATTACCAGCCCGCTGACTAGTGCCGTTTTTTCGTTATACCAGTGACGCGTGAAAAAACCTATAAGGTAAAGTACCCACACGCCCCCCGAAAAAACTAGCGCATTCAGAGCTAAGCCCAGCACGCGCCACCCGCCTAATAGTCTATATTTTGCTTCCCAGTAGCTCATTCTTCGGCTCCTTTTAGGGCAACCGATCCTGTGGCCGCCACCAGTATGTTTGATTGAACTCTTTACGCGAGCGTTTTTCCATCCTGCGTAAATAGCCCGGAGAGAAATACTCTTGCATCTGGTTGAATATCATATGATCCAAAACAGCTTTTGTGTACCACAGGTTTTGCCCAGGGATCAGCCCCTTCACAAACTTCACAGTATCTCCGCCGGTTTGTTCGGGTTTTCCCTCGACAGCATTAAGCGGGACGCCCTGCGCCAACTTAATGGCATCGTCAACCAAACCAGCCACCGGGCCTAGCATTGAAGCCAACGCATCAGACCCGTACTTGGTGTGGTCAGAAAAGAAAAAGTCCCCGTAAAGTCCGAGGCCTCCGCCTTTTAGCAACGCATTCATCCAGAACTTAAATGATTGGTCGCCAAAAGCTTCACGGGGGTTTTTACCCGCAATCATGTCGCTGATTTGCTGAGACATAGCCCCCAAGATCGTCGTGCTAGCCAAAAACGTCGCGAGATACGCGACGCGCCCGCCCGCGGACGGCATGTTCAATGCTCGGGACCAGTGACGCATCATTACCGAAATCGGGAAAGATTTAAACAGGAACAGGCTGCGCCATAGCTCCCCATGGATAGTGCCGCGTTGCACACCCGCACCGGCAATCATCCGCTCGCGTGCGCCAGGCGAGATCACCGCCATGTCGACTTCTTCGGATACGGTGGCAAGCAGCTTACGCATCGCCTCAAACTTCACGCGCTCCGGGTTACCAAATGCCTCGAGTTTTTCATTCGGAATACGCATGATGCTTTCCGGGGTGAGCATGGTTGTATTACCTTTCCCCCAATCCTCTTGTTCGGCCAGGCGCCAAATGCTCCAGTCGCGTTCTGTAATCCCTTTGCTTTTGAGGATCCGGCCGTCATCAGCAGCAATTTTCCCAAGGCTTCCATGCTGGCGCACCAGATTACCCACGCCGCCCATCATGGTGACGCCGTAGGCGCGTTTATGGGCATCTGACCAGGCAGACAGGCCACTGGCGCGCATAACCGCGTTGGCCGTCCAGCGTGACGCCGACGGGCCCATGTTATCGGTCGCCCAGCGGTTCACGCTGCCGATCAGCGTTTCCATCGATAGGCCGGCGCCTCGCGCAAGCCGTAGCTCTTCTTTGTTCGCAGGGTTCATGGCTGCCAACTGGTTACGCAACAGCTGCGCCATGGGCAGATTGTTCACTTTGGCAGTAAGGTACATCGTGCCATTATCCGAAAGTGAAGAGATCAGCGCCGAACCGAGCCGCGTTGCAACAAGCCAGTTTCGGACGTTATCCGACCAGCGCGCGATATGTGGGTTCGCAATGGGTTGCGTTTTTCCGGCAACAAAATTGTAAAGGCTCTCGGTACTGTTACGCAGGCGATTAATACGCCCTGACCGCTGCGGGTTTGCCTCTGCTGTCTCGCTGGTCAGCTGATCCAGCAGAGACCGGAATACGTGATCGGGGTTGGGCCCGTAAGTTTCCACCAGCGCGATATCCTTGCTCACGCCATCAATGTGATTTACCAAAATGTCCCACATCGATTTTTCGCCAAAGCGCTGCTGGTATTCGAGGTAGGTTTCGGCATCACGAAAATGAATCTGCCGTTCAGCACTCCCGCGATTTGCCCGAGCGCCGGAGACCCGCAGCCCGCTGTCGCCCAGCTTGTTCATACCTCCAGTAGCGATCGTTTTGTAGGCCTCGCCCAGGAACGCAGCAAGCTCCGCATCATTCATCATCTCGCCGTTTTCTTTCACATATTTATTGCGGTCGAGTTTCCCAACGACAAAGCCCACCCATTCATCCTGTGACGCCTTGCCCACCTTCTCCATGGAATGATGCTGCGGCAGCCCCCAATCTTCCAGAAACCCTACATCGCCACCTGCATCGTTGAAACGTTGGCGCAATAGCTCCGCAACGCGTCGCCACGCTTGGGCGCCTTTTTTAGCCCGCTGATTTCCAGTTTCCTGCCCGCGCATCTCGTAGACCAGATCGCGCACGCCTTGATTGTCTTCGAACAGCTGGAAGAAGCGCGGATCGATAGCTTCGAAAAGCTCCTCCAACTGGCTCAGAGCATAATCACGGGTCGCCTTGGTTCTCGACTCTACGGAAAGAAAATTGGCCTTGCCGTCCGCGTGAAAAGCTATGGTGCGGTTTAGCGCCTCGAGCTTTCCATCCTTGCCCTGGTAGCTGTTGATGTAGTTATCAAGGCGCTGGCGCGCGGCAATGGTTAAGGCTACACGCCGCTTTTTCAGTGCGGCCTCGCGCTGCAATTCGTCGGCCGCCATCTGCCCGGCGCGCTGCATCCGTTCCGCTTCGCTAAGATTGCGCCATGAGGCTGGATCGTTACGCGCGAGGTTGCGCATATTTTTCACGATGCGATCTTCAATCCCTTTTATTTCTGCGGCGGTAAGTGGTCGCTGTGATGCTGCGGTGATCGCCTGAATGCACTCGTCTCTCATGAAATTATCTCCTCAGGAAGCAGCTCACGGCCACATCAAATAAATTTGCGTCATGTTGGGCATTGGCCACATCGCGATCGGCCTCAGCCATTAGATCGGCAGCTCTTACCACCGTTGTGCTGTCGTCTGGGTTTACGACGTGAACCTGTAGATCCGGGTTGTCGGAAATGGCGCGTTGCGCCTCCAACGTGTCGGCTTCCGCTGCGCGGAAATCATCCCCGCTAATGGCACGCTCCGCGCCCGCAATTTCATCTTGCTGGATCTGCTCTCGTGTTCTGGGTTTCGGTGTGGATAGGTAATTGGCGCCGGCCACATCGTCGAAACGAGCCGCGTTAGTGTCGCGAGTTACGGTATCAGGTAACCCCATCGCCTTACGCACCTCTTGCGATGCCAGATCGACACGCGGGCGACGCTGAATAAACTCGGCTCCATCCATCAATGAACCGACGTCTACCGGGTGCCCAGCGAGCGCATCAGTCAAGGCTTTATCCATGGCGCGGGCATGCGCATTGCGTGATAGGACGCTTACAGGAACACCAGGCGATGCCGTAACCTCATAGTTGAGGTGAGAGCTTGAAGTCAGCGCCGCGTCGATCTCTGCCGGCTCTGCGCTGCGTACCGCCACGCTTTCGCCCCGGCTATTGATAAATCGACCAAGCCCGCCGAAAGCTATGCCGAGCACGGCGTCGACCGCCAATGCCTGAGTATCGAAAACATCGTACTGGCGGGCCATATCCTCATAGCCACCGCGTCGTAGGATCTCCGCTGATAAACCCCTCTGTGCCATGCCCATCGCGACGTTGGTACCTGCGGAATAAAGCAGGTCAGGTACCGCCCGCGCAGCAGTACCGGCAGCAGCGCCTACAGCTGTACCGCCGGAAGTTAGAGCGGCGCCAACACCTTCAGCTACTGCACCACCGGCACGAAGGCCGAGAGACATAGGAAGAACTGCGCCAAGCGCCGCTGTCCCGCCAGTTACCAGCGCTTTTTCTACAGCGGTGCCATAATCCACACCGTCAGCACGAGACTTCTCGTAATCGGAAAAGCCCTGCAGGCCGCCAACCGTAGCCGCAGCGCCAGGCAAGCCACCCAACAGCGTGCCGGCCGCCGCCTGCCCGCCAACCTCCGCCAGAGAGAAAAGCACCTGCCCGGCGGTGCCGGTGGTTCCGGCGTCAGGCGTTAACGCCCGTACCTGCTGTTCCGCCAGCTTTCGCTGATTCTTGATGAAACTTTCAGAGGTGTCGTTCACCCCGAACGCATCATTAACAGCCCGTGAGATCGGCGACACAACGGCATCCACGCCAGCCCATGCAACTTGATCGGCCTGTGTACCCCCAGCGTAAAGCCCCTTGAAAGGGGCAGTGAATGCGCCCTCAAAAAAATCAGCATCTGAGCGGGCGGAGCCGATCGGGTTTTCTGCTGCCGTTGCCAGCTCCCTGTTTTGCTGCGCCTGGTTAAATCCGAAATAACTCACTGCGGTATACCTCCATTTCCGAGGCGAACGCGCTCAGCGTTGATGCGGAGCACGACCGGATTACCGTCCTTACCGAGCAGGTAGCCGGCCCCCAGCTTTATCAGGTATTGGCTGTCGCCAAAGCTTTGCAGCCCATATTGCCCAGGCGGCGCCTTGATGCCGGCATCAACGATCTGGGATTGCCACGCGGTGTTTACGGCAGAATCAAATTGCCCCTCTGACATTCCCCACGGTAGCAAAACCTCTCCCTGCCCGTTGTAATCGTAAACGCCACCCGTCGCGACGTTGATTGCCTGAGTCCATGCGTCACGGTCATATTCGCCAGAAACATCGCCCTTCTTGGCCATCAGCCCGGCGTAGTAGTCCTTGGCCACCTCATAGGCCTGTGACGCGCCGGCCGCATCTCCGGCAAAGGCATTCCCAACTGCATCAACGAAATCCGGGCGCAGATCGGAATCTTTCGGTATCTCGATTCCTTTCGTTTTGTTCTCCACCCCATTCACTTTGGTGGTGATCCCAGCCCGAGCATTCGCCCCTTCGATGATTGTTTTTGCCGCATCATCGGGGTTTACCATGGAGTCTGAGATCCATCCGGACTTACCGATCACATTACCGCTCTTACCCATAATCGCGCCCGCAACAGCAGCGGATGGGGCGTAACTGCTAACCTGCTGCAGCGCTGCGGAATACTGCGCGCCAGTCCCCAATCCCTGGCGCATCGCATCCAGGTAGGCAACTGACTGCGACGCCGGCGCGGTACGCAGCATATCGCCAATCTGCGATGCTTCTGCCTTTGAAAATACAGTTAATGGCGTTCCGTAGTGCCGGGCGATCTCCGGGGTGGCACTGGCGCGGTTTGTAAGACTACTGCCGAATAACTCAGGGGATTGCATGTCCAGCAGGTTAACCTGCTGCTGGCCGGCGGCATAAAGGATGGGATCGGCTTCACGTACCTTGTTCACGTACACCACGGCTTTTTGCAAGGTTTCGTATCGCTTAGACGATTCGGCGAACCCTTCGCCGGGTGCCGGCTCGCGTGCGTTAAGCAGCGCCTGCTGACCGCCCGGAGATAGCTGTTGTACAACCGAAATGTCGCGGCTAAGTTGGCGTGTGTCGAGGTAGCTGGCGTACTCTTTTTGCCCGGCGTCATACCCATAAGCACGGACAAACTCACCCTCGCTAAACTCTCGGGGATAGCTCTTGCCCTGGTAGGCGACGGCGTTGAAGTCTTTCAGCTCACTTTCCAGCCCGGCACGATATTCACGCTGCTGTTGGCTTAACTGACCTTGCGCCATGCTACGCAGTCGCGCCAGCTGTACCGGGTCGAGCTGAGTAACCGCTGTTGCTGCTCCAGCTGCACGCAAATTCCCACCATTTGGCTGGGGTAATGCGGTCATTCCCAATGCAGCCATAGCACCGGTGGTGATCTGCTCTTGCGAATAGGGATTGCTGCCATTTTCATGTTGGGTGATGCTGACACACAGCGCGGTAAGCGTATTGATATCGGTCAGATCAAGACGTTTGTCAGCCGGCACGCCGAGAGCCTTAGATACCGATGCCGTGTAGGCTGCAGTGTCGTTTTCGTTTGGTGGCGCCCACCGCCCGATAATTTGCTCAACCGTGGTGTAACCGCGTTTGTTGTAGGCCAGCAGATTTTTACATAGCGCGCGCAGCCCGTGTTCCGGTGTGGCGAACGAAGCAAAACGACCATCACCTTTTACTTCCCCGTCCCAGGTATTGGCAGTTTTAACCAGATTGCCCGGGTTGTTATTGCGAATGCCAAGTGGCTGCGAGCTGTTAGGTTTTACATAAAGCTTTTCCTGATCAGAATGCAGCCGTTCCGCGTATTTCGTTGCATCACTTGGATTGTCGAAGATGCCAAGGTGTTTGCCTGTTTTTTCATAAACGGCAATCGCCTCATCATCGGAAAGAATTTTTCCATCATCACTAACCGTTGGGATCAGCACTTCACCTTCATCGGTACCGATCGAAATCGTGCGAACGGTGCTGATCGTGCCATCTGAATTTTTAACCGTCGGTCGATGCAGGAGATCAATATTTCCCGACGCTACCATGCCCTGAGTATCATTTGGGGTTCCGCCAAATTGCTTCGTACCGCTATAGCGTATTGCGCCGCCGGCGTCAGATGGCTCTCCCATCAGGCGAACAGCAGTTACCGCATCCGACGCAACCAAATTTTCCATGGTTTTATATGCGGTTGTCTTAACGTAATTATTTTGTTGTTCGGTTACCTGTTCCGGCGTCCAACCGTGGGCCTTGCCATACTCGGCGATCTGCTGCTGCGCGCTACCAACCTCTAACTGATAATTAACGTTGTCACCCCAATAGCTCTGCGCACGCGTGGAGCTGTTCGCTATGGTCGACTCAAAATTACCCTGCTCCACCTGGCGGCGCTGGCTCAATTCATGGGTTAATCCTGTGCGCTCGAGCTGAATGCGCTTTGCGATTGCTTGCTGCTGGAACTGCTGGCGCATTTCCTGCGGTAAATCGGCTGCCAGTTTGTTCGCAAAGTCCTCGTACTGGCTGGTGTAGTTTTTGGTCGCACCTTCCGCATTGGTTCCCTGTTGTGCCAGTAAGCCATGGTCAGGATCGTTAACCAGCCCGTTACTGAAATCATCAAGCTGCAGCGTCAGCGCCTGCAGCTGGCTCTGGTTTTCCTGGGCAATTCGGCGCTGCTGATCTTCGGCAACACCGATCCCGACAGTCGCCAGGTGCTGCAATGCATTGGCAGGAGCACCAACGTTCCCAACGTCAATGCGCGTACGCTGCGCCTCCGGCGTCACATTGCCAAAATTTCCGGTTGGTATCCGCATCAGCGCACCCCCATATTCGAGAACATGTTATTCGACGCCGCGGTACCGGTGTTCGTCGTGGTTGTTGGATTGGCTTTTTTCCAGCCGGAGTAACCGGTGCCGGCGGCAGACAGTAGCGAGCTGCCCGCGTTGATGTAGCCGGACGTCGCCGCATTGCGGCCACTGAGTCGGTCAGCCTGCGCCTGCGCGTTGTACCGCGCGCCGGTGTTCATGCCGTTCAGGATCGTTGTGTATGCGTCCTGCTCTGCGTCGCCGGTGATGCCGGATGTGATGCGCAGCGCTGTTCCCTCGCCAGTTTCAACGCCAGACGCCGCCAGCGCCGCGTTTGCCTGTGCGGCCTGCTCACGCCCTGCCTTGCGTATCCTGTCGGCTTGTACGCGCGCTGACGCGCGAGCGGCCTCTGCATCGGCGTTTGCCTGGTCCGCCTGGTAGTTCGCCATTTTCTGCTGCTGAATACCGCCAGCGACAGCGCCGCCGGCAGCCAGCACCGACGAACCGATCACTGCCACCTCTAACCCGGTGCACATAATCAAATCTCCTTCGAATACAACAGGCCAGTGCGCGACAGGCCAAGACGTTCATACATCGCCCCGGTGCGTTCTTCGTGCACGCCGGTGGTGATACCCATATTGATAACGGCGGCGCCATGGTCAGCGGCCCACTCGATAAAGGTTTTAACCAGGCGCGGGCCGGCAGATCCGCCGCGGTGCTCAGGCGCGATAAACAGCCCGTACTCGAAAGCCATCAGCTTGCGCGAAAACCACTGCTCGGCGATGCCGCCGGCCATCCAGCCAATCACCTGCCCGCCGTGCTCGGCCACCAGCACGCATCCGCCAGGTGCGGCGATCAGGTGCTGCGCCAGCTCGGCGCATTTCTGCTCGTCAAAAGGCGAGGTTTCGGCGTAGCGCGATTCCAGGTACATGCAGGCGCCAAGCTCAATCAGTGCCGGGATATCCCCGGCGGTTGCGTTGCGGATCATTGTCAGCCCCCGTTACTGGTGAAAGTGGTAATGATGGACAGGAGGTGGAACGGCAGCGGCTGGCGCTGCTGGATCAGTAGCGTGTCCTCGCCTTTCTCCCAGCCCAATTTCCCGAAGTAGTGATCGCCGGTGAACAGCGGCGCCGGCTGGTTGAGGATTTTCGGGCCGAATGTACGGAACGGGATCACCTGACCGTTGCACTCGGCGCCAGTGGTTTCGAGGAATCGCATGGTGACTTCGCTTGTTCGCTTCTTGGCGCTCTGCGTGGTGCCCTCAGTGGTGCCAACCTCTGGCGTGAGCGTTTGGATCGTGGATTCAAAATGCAGACCGATTTCCACCCGGCGAGCTTTTCGCGTCAGGGTGATCTGCCCACCAGAAACCATCTGCATGGGCATAACAGAACCGTCAGCCACTACATCGACAGTTTGCCCCTCGAGATGGTTTAATCCTGCCCACGTCGTTGCTCCGGTCTCGCTGCTGCCGGTTACGGCGGCGTCGGTGTACAGCGTAGAATCGAACACCTCGACATAGCGCACCACCTGGCCGCCGATCTCCCGGCGAACCAGCGCGTAAACCACGTCGTTACTGTCCGACGGGATCGACGCCACGGACTCAAACCGGCCGGCGGTGATTTGGCGAGACCAGGCGATCACCTCCTGAGCCCGGTCAATTGCCATCGTCACCATCACGCCGTCGGTGCGCACCAGCCAAATAAAGGCGTCGGGCTGTTGCTGGTACGCCATATCGATCACCCCGCCGGCGGTGATGTGTTCTGCCAGCACCGTCATATCGTTGGCCGAATACGAAACAAAGCTGTCCGGGTCATAGGCCACGGCATAGAGTTTGCGGCCGGCGCGCTGTACGAACATGATTTCGGTACCGACGCGCACCGGGCGGATCCCGTTGCATCCGTATGGGCTGGGGTTTTTCACCGAGATATTTGTCGGGGTGATCGCCGCATCGTTGCCCGCGGTGATCGTGAACTCGCCGCCGTACGTCAGCGCGATCAGCGTGTTCATCTGTGCCAGGTGCACAATCGGGTTGAGTTGGTCGGAAGACAGCGTAAAGCTGATCGCCTTGTCATCGTCGGTACCCAGCTCAAAGGACAGATAAACGCCGGTTTCGCTAAACCAGATGGTTTGCGGGTACTTTATCGAACCGGCCAGAACGAGGCGCTGTTGGTGCAGGGTCACCGCGCCAGGGTAGCCATATTCGTCCGTCCAAACCGTATCCTCGCGCGTCCATGCGCCCGGCGACGCTGCCTGTGTGGCAGTTAGGTCAGTGCGGATAACGCCGACGGCAATCTGCTCGCTGGTGATGCTCTTGATCAGCACCAGGCCGCTGTTAATACGGACGTATGAGCCAACATCCTCGGCAACCCAACCGGGGCCGGTGAATGGCGCCGGATCCTCGCTGTCTTTCGGTGGCTCGTCGTCGCTCAGCATCAGCGTGATTTCTGAGCCGACAAACTCCTTAACTGACGGCTTGCACCATTTTTCCGGCGTGTCGCGGATTTCATCGAACGGCTCAACAATAAACGGGCACGGCTCGAGCACCCAATCAAGCTGCCCGCGCCGCTGCAGGCGGTGAGGTTTAACGCCTTGGTGCACCAAAAACATGGTGTCGGCGCCCTGAACGTAATTTACGGCTGGCAGCATGGCGGAGCTGTACGGGCTGGCGATTTCATACGGGGTGTTGTCGTCTTTCACCAGCTGCGCGCCGTTCTGGAAAATCCGCATGTAGCCGTCGCCAAACTCCAAAACGTACGCCTGGGAGCGGTTAAAAACGTAGGGGATCAGCCGGGCGCCGCGGTCGCCGTATTTGGCCGCTGCCGCGTAACGGGTACCAGGACGACGCATAACCCCGCCCTGCACCACGCAAACCGCATTCTCGATCTGCTTGGCGCCGTTGGCGTAACGCGCGATATCAACACGGCCCATGAGGCGCGGGGAAATCTCGCCGGCGGTGAAATTGGTTTTTATCAGGTTGGCGCGCACGGTCAGAACCTCGAATCGTAAGTTGGATAGCCGCCCAGCTCTTCCGGCGGTTCTTCCTGCCCGTCGATAGACTTGGCTTGGCGCAGTAGATAAGCCGCCTCTTGGGTCAGGCTGTCGCGCAGGCTGGCGGATGCCGTTACCGCATAGGCCAGCTTGGCCGCCATGGTGGCTTCTGCCAAATTCACCAGCGCCGAGTCCCAGGTCGATTCATCTTCGTTGCGGAAGATGTAGCGCAGGCGGATCACGTTCTGATTGGCCAGCAGCTTATTGCCTTCGATGCGGTACGGGATTTCGTCCCACTCTTCGCCGACGGACAGGATGCGGATCAGGTCACCGGGCAACGGGAATTGAAAGCCGAAACCAAACGCCGGCGCCGTACTGCTGGGTGAAAGCACCACGCGTTTAACCGCGCAATTCCATGGGTGCTTGCGCAGCAGGTCATTGCGCACGGTCGGGTAGATATTGGAGCACAGGCGGGCGTGTTCGCTGTTTTCGTCGAAGCTGTTGATCGGGTGCGCACCGAGCGCGAGCAATGCGTTTGAGCAGATAGAAATACTGGAAGCCATAGCGGTACCTCATGAAAAAGGCCGGGGTGTTACCCCCGGCAAGGGAGCGCTGGCATTAAGCGGTGAAGTCGATCGCGACAACCTTGTTTTCGGCTGCGCGGCCGGCGCCGTAGGACGCATCGACAGAGATCTGAATGGTATTGTTCTTGTCGCGGCGCGGGCCGATATCGGTGTTGTACTCGGCACCGGTACCGAAATGCACTGCAGACTTACACCAGGCGGCGGCAGTCTTGGTGGTGACAGCCGGATCGCCGGAGCTGGCCGAATCCAGTTTTTCGTATGCCAACCACTTGAAGCCCAACCAGTTGCCGGACACCGCACCTTCCTGCAGCATTTTCACCGCCATGAAATCGGCGCTGGTCAGGGTGGTATCGCTCAGGATCTGCGTCAGCATGTCGGCGTTGTACGTGATGAACAGCTCTTCGCCGTTCTGTTCGTCACACTCGTTGCGGCGGAACATGGCCTTAGCGGCGATCAGCTTGGCCTTGGTCATGCCGGTACCGCCGGCCACAATCTTCTGAGACGCCGGCAGCGCCACAGGAGCGTAGGCGCCAGTGTTCGAGGTTTTGCGCAGGACGGTATCCAGCAACGCGCGGTAAATCACGTCGTCCTTTTTGCGGTTCGCGGCCGCCAGGGTCAGTTGCAGATATGGCCCCTGCGGGTCGGCGATCAGCTTGCGCAGGTCGCGTTTTTCCACCGGCACGAACACGCCGTAATCCGCCATCAGCGCGTTACGGGTACCCGCTTCAGGCAGATCCCAAACCGTATCACCGAATCGCTCGGTGATTGGGTTCATTTCGATGGTGCCCATGTCGTTGATGGTGAACGATGCGCCGGTGATCGTACCGCGATCGTGTACGGCAGCCTGCAGGCGCGAGTCCTTCTGTTGAGACTGAATTTCGAAAGAATCATGGAACTGCTGCACAAAGGCGGCGGTGATCATGTTCTTGTTCGGATCAAAAGCCATTTTTTATCACTCCAAAGATTATCGCCTGCGAGGTATCGGTTTCCCGGCTCGGTTCAACGCTGGCCGGTTGGCGCTTACGGGCAGCGGGGAATCAGGTATCCGGCTACCACGCCGGGCTGTTGGCGTGAGGATCGGTTAGGTTGGCGTTCGAAATCTTGAGTAAATGAAAACGCCAGCGGTTTGGCTGGCGCTTGGTGTTGCGGGGTGGCGGCTACGCGATGGTATGATCGCCGTAGGTTTTCTGGTAGAACGCGCGCACCTGTGCAGATACACGTTCGTGATCGGCGTGTTTCGGGTTGGTGTATGCCTCGGACTTCATCAGGTCGCGGATGCTCTGCTGTTCTTCGAGATTGATTTGTCCATTGCCTACGGGGGTGTCCTCGCCCATCTCCGCCCCGATTTTCGCCAGCATGCGGATAACCATCGGGTTGTTGCCGATCTCGTCCATCTTGCCTTGGTCGGCAGGGTCGGCCAGCGACATAAACGCGCGGTGCGCCAGCCCGATATTTTTCTGGAATTCCGCATCGGTTTTCCACGTGCCGCGCAGCTCAGTAGCCGCCGCCTCTTGATCCAACTCAGCAGCTCCACCCACCAGCGCCGGAGCGCGGCTCATGTACTCACCGAGGATAAAGCCCATCTGATCGTTAGTGATGCCCTTGGCGTGCGCCGCCTTGAGGAATCCCTGCATCTCAGGGTCAGCCTTGAACTCGTCCCACTTGAAGCCCTCGGCCTCTACCTTCGGGGAATATTCTTCGACAGTTTTCGGCGGAACGTCGCCGCTACCGAAGCGCTTGGAGAGGTGCGAATAAGCATCCGCCAGCTTGCGCGCCGAGTCTTGCAGGTTAAATTTTCCATCAGCGCCGCTGGTGCGGTACTTCTCAGGAATAAAATCACCCTCGGCCGGTTGGTTTTGAGCACCGGTGCTGAGCAGAGAATTACCGCCAGCATCACCAGTATCTGGTTTATCCGCATCGCCATTCCCCCCAGCGTCAGCGCCTACATCTGCATTCATGAAAAGGTGTTTAAGCTTCCACATCGTCGTTTACTCCGTCTGCCAGATTAAGCTGGCGCAAAATGAAATCGAGCACATCGCGTTGCCCGGCCTTAAAACAGGTTTGGCGGTCGCCCTCAGGGCCGCCCTTCACAAAAATCGACCCGCCGAAGCGCCGGGTTAATTCGTCCAGCACCTCGGCGCCGCCGGCCGTTTCTTCAAACAGCCGCTTGTAATCCAGTGGTGAAACTTTCTTGATTCCCATCAGCCCCCCGCCAGTTGTTGGCCAATTGCTTCACCGGCGCTTTGCCCTACGGCGCCGGCTGCCTGCTGGCCCGCCTGCATCAGCAATGCCTGTTGTTGCTGTTGCTGCTGCGCCTTGGCGCGCTGGTCGCGCAGCGTGGACACGTCCGCCGACGAGCGCATAACTTTGGCTGGCACACCCAGCGCCTCGCCGACAACGCGGCTTGCTTCGTCGCTGTCCATGTTGTCGATAATGTCCGGGTAAACCTGAACCAGCTGCATAACGTTCTGGGCGTAACGCTCAATCGCTGTGACGTCTTCCAGTTTCTGCGCGCGCGCCAGCGGCGAGATATAACGCACATTGAAGTTAGCGGCGTTCATGCTCTCCGGCGGTTCAGGGAACACGCCAGCGCGAAACGCGATACCGAAACAGCGCTCAACCAGCGGCTGCAGGTATTCCGCTTGGAATCGGCCGTACACCGGTCCCAGCAACTGGCGGATTAGCGCGACGCGCACATGCACCTCGGTGGCCGTCATGGCCGGGCCGTCCTGTGGCTGCAGCTGGTCGGCCATCATGATCTTGCGGATTGACGCCTGCAGACGTTCCTCAGCGGTAAATGCGACATTGAAATCGGAGCCGGTGAGCAGCGGCTTCATGCTGTCGACGCTGTTGGCCACGATGATGCGGCGCGGCCCTACTTTGACCGTTCGAGGGTTAAGCACGCCGTCATCCTCGGCGATCCACATGCCGGAAATCGCCAAGTCCTGCGCGGCTTTCTCCATACGTTTGGTTTCGTTCAGTTCCTTGCAATCTGGCAGCGCGTCATAAACCGGGCCGATGCCGTACGAACCGCCGGGGATTTTCATCCAGCGCGGCACGCAGCACGGGAATTCGTGATAGCCGGATTCGCGCACCACTTTTTTTGCGGTCACATCAATGTTGAACGACGCGAAGCGCAGGTTTTTGGCCAGGCGCGCGTTAACCATGTAATTCGTGCGAGGGAAAATCGCGTGCAGAAAATCAAATTTGTCGTCTGGTTTTTTCTTAGCGGCGTCGCGTATCTTCTCGCTTACCGCATCCTGGCCAAACTCGGCGATCGCTTGTTCCGCGGTCAGTTGGTAGCAGCGGAAAATCGTATCAACGATGCCGTCTTTGCGAGTCGATGCGACGTAGCACTGCGCCAATGGCCACTGCTGGAATGAATAGCCGCCCTCGTCCCGGTCTTCATCGACGTACAGCACAAACCAGCCAGCGCACACCACATCGAGATTTGCTTCATAACCCTCGGCGTCGAAGTTGGCCGCGTGGATGTTTTCCCACACCAGTGTTGCGCAGGTAGAAAGCCACGCCTTGGCGTCGTCCGGCAGGGATTCACTGTCGAGATTCAGCCACCGCGCGTTAGCCGGCGTCATACCGGACATGAGAGCGGACGCCAGCATGCGCGAGCTATCGGTCGCCGTGCCGTCCAGCAGCTTGGCCACCTTGTGCTTTGCGCTCTGGGCGTCCAGCACCTCAGACGAGAAACCAGCGCCGCGCAGCGGGTACGTGTAGTCGTAGCATTCCCGCCAGACGCTTTCATGCATCTGACGGGTAGCCTTGAGCGTATTCACGCGTTTAATCAGCCTTGCGGCGGTGTCGCCCATCAATCACGCCCCTAACGTTGATTTATTGCCTGCCGCCTGAGCACCACTTGCGAGCAGTGAATCACCAGCATCTGCGGCGCCCTGCGCACCGCTGGCCAGCAACGAGGAGCCTTTCTTGCGCTTCTTGCGGTTTGCTGCGTCAGCGTTTGAGGCTTTCGCCGCGGCGTCTGCTGCTGCGTCTGCCTCGGCCTGCGGGTCGGTCTGTACTACTTTCGGTGCAGATCCACACATAGCGGTTTCCTTAGCCTGGTACGTGCCAGCCGTGTTCGGTTAAAACAGGTTTGCCTGGTGCCGGCTGCTTCTTGCCCTCTTCGTTCGTCACCATCGGGCCGGCGCCGCCGGTAGCCACATCGGTGACTTTCTTCACCAGGGTGAGGAATTCGAGGTTATCGGTCAGGCGGTGACCGTCAGCGTCGAGGAACTCCAGCCCTTCGAATCGAGCGATGATTGCTGCCCCCTGTTCATTCAGGCCGGAAAGGATCGCGTTGCGCTCTTCAAGTGCTGCGCCGTCGAGCAGCTTTGCAACGCGCTGCTGCACGGTACCCTCGGTGACTGTTGCGCCAGCGCTGGCCGCGTTGAGCTGCTCAGGGGTGTTAGCGGGTCCGGGGATACCCGCGCCAGCGTCACCGCCGATCAGGTCGCTGTCGTCGTCCTGGGGGGCTTCTTGGCCGGGGGTTTCAATCTTGACGTTCTTACGTGCCATGGGGAGTTACTCCGATTGGAATGGTACGCAGAGTGTCAAGCGGGCTCGCGTTCGAATTCTTGACTAAATGGATAATTGGGCTGAAATCGGAGCTATTTAACATAATGAGCCTTACGCGCACCGGCGAAAATGCACTCGACGCAAAACCACAGTGAAGGCCGCAAAAGGGATAGTTTTCTTGGCGAAAAGGCGGGGTATTTGACTACAACATTTTGGTAACAAATCGCGGGGTTTGGGGTTGGAGCAAATCCGTATGCTAACCCCGTATTTTTGACAGTTTTCCCTAACGCTTGCGGTAACGGCTGTATGGCTCCCGACTGTACGGCAACTGGTGCGCTTCGTGCTCGGTCACCAGCTCCCACAACCGGATCAGCGCCTCGCCCTCGGCATAGCGCGGCTGGTTGCCCTGCTTCCAGTAGAACACCGTCGAGGGCGCAACGTCCAGGTGGTTAGCGATAACCCGCTGCGTCATGCCAGAGCGCTCTACGTCGGTGATTATCCTGAACCAATCCACATGCATGGTGGCCTCCTGTTGGCGGTCTGCAAACGCGCGCCCGCGCGAGGGTAGAGAGGGGTTTAATCTGGATTTAACCCCGTTCGCGCTTGCCGCTTAAATGCATCCCGCTAATTGTTCGTAGTTATTTGCAAAAATCTGCATATTCGCCCTGTAACCACCTGCAACCACCTGTAACCACCTTTTCTTAACCTTTCCAAGAAGGCCCCTATATATATAATGGGGTTTATAGCTTTAAGGTGGTTACAGTGGTTACAGTGGTTACAGGCATTGAATTTAAAGGGCTGTCGAGCGTAACCACCCGAAGGGCTAAGTGGTTACAGGTGGTTACGCCTGCTCCCAAATACGCTGCACTTTCCCTTCCACCCTCCGTAAAACACGCTGATAACCGCAAGCTTGCAAAATACTGCTGATTCGCATTTCTTCGCGTTTGCCGATGTTCTTAGGGTCGAGGTTCAGCGCGTCCCTCAAAACGTCCGTAGCGCGTAAAAATTCGCGACTTCGTGGCGTCGCTTCCGTCATGAGATCGGGTTCGTCCAGCCAACACTCGACCGTCTCGAGCCATGCGTCCTTAATCGTGTACTGTTCGTGCACGGCGGTGGCCAGGCGCTCGGCCTCGCGGAACTGGACGCCGCCCAACTGTTTGAAGGTGTCGCGTGCTTCCGCCCATAGCTGCAACACATCCGCGTGTATGGCGTCGACATTCACCTCGGTGACGCGTACCGGCAGCCACCGGCGGTTGCCGGTCTTGTCGGCCAGGAACTCGTCCTCGTTGGTGGTACCGATGAACACCAGCCGACGCGGGAACTGTGTCGCGAACTCGCGGTATTTGGGGATCCAGTTTTCGTGCGTGCGTGTAATGAAGGCCTTGATGGATTCCAGCTCGCGGGTATTGAGCCCGCGCAGTTCGCCTATCTCGGCCACCAGGCGGCCACGCATCTTGCGCGCCAGGTCGTCGTCTTTCTCGGCGAACGATACCTCCGTGAAGAACGCAGGGTCGGGCGACAGCGCCGCCACGCCGCTGGACTTCTTAACGCCCTGCTCGCCCACCAGAATCGGCACCATATCCGCCTTGCACCCGGGCGACAGCACCCGGCCGGCGAGCGCAGTCCACATGTACAGCGATACCGCGCGGGTGTAAGCGCTGTCCTCGGTACCAAAATGAGTGTGGTAGAAGCGGTTGATACGCTGCACGCCGTCCCATTTGAGCGACTCGAGCCATGTCATGGCGCTATCGAATGGCTGTTCGTCGGCGGCCAGCATCACCACGTCGCGAATCAGCTCGCGGCCAATAGGTTTGAAGCCGCGGCGCTCCATTGTGATGCGCAGGCGGGAGTAGTCCGGGTCGCCGAACGACTGCCATTGGTCAGCACCATCGGGCGCGAACATGATTTCGTCGCGGAATTGGTCGAAGCGGATCTGCAGGCCGCAGAAATCAGGCCGCATTACCGCTTTGGCGGCGTTGTCGATGGTTGATTCAATCTGCCCGAACTTGTCGCGCTTAAACGTCGGCAGCGGCGCAGGCTCGGTCACTTCCACCGGCAGTGCTTCGAAATCGCTGTCGCGGAATCCTATCTCGTTGAGGTAGTCACCATCGTTGCGGTGCGCGCAGCTGGCGTGCAGGCATTTGAAATGCCCCATCTCAAAACCGGCAGTACCGCCGGGGAAATACACTGTTGAGGTGGTGTCTGTGGCGGAACTGTGGCCATCTTCGAACGGGCAACGGATGTAACGCTCACCGCTGGCGCCAAAATCCAGCGTCCAGCCGTTGGCGTCGAGATAATCCGCCACTTCATCCGTGGCGCCGGGTGTGGTAACGCTGCGGTCGCGCAGGCGCCCCGCACCGGCCTCAGTCGACGTTTCCACCGGCAGCGCGGCAGCCAGCGCCGCCCAAAGGGCTTCGAGCTGCTCCGCAGTGACGACTGGCGGCTCCTCTGGCAGGCCGCCATCCCATTCGATGCGCACGCCGCTGGGGTGAGTGCCCGCGACAACAGCCTGTTGCCCGTCAGCCAACAACTCAATGATGCCGTTATCTGCCGCCAGGCGGTGAATGCGTTTGCGGTAATCGCCGCTTATCGCCAGCAGATACAGGCACTTGTTGCTGTTCGCCCGGTGCCGGCGCGGCGGTAGCACGCCAAGGTGCTCGAGCAGCAGATCGCGAACGACGGCCTGCACCTCAGACACTTCGCTATCGCAGTCCAGCGCCAGCCAGCCGCTACCGGTTCGCGCGCAAATACCGTAATCAGGCTCGGCAGACCAACGCTCCAAATCGCCGGCGCCGATGGTCAATTGCGTCCAGTTTTTGACGCCAATAACCCGCCGCTTGTGATCGTACTGGCTGGGTGTTTTACCCAGCGCTTTCATCTTTGTAACAGGGGATAGCGTCGCCGCAGGGTCACACACAACCGGCAGCAGGTTGTCGCTGCGGCCGAGGATCAGGTCGAAGTGGAACCACTCTTCAGGCGTTGCCCCCCAAATATTATTTTTCGGCATGGGTTACGCCTTATCGCTTGTGCATTCGCCTGTCAGCAACCAATCAGGATCGCATTGCAACGCTTTCGCCAATTCGAGAATAAAGCTGGTTCGCCCCGCCCGCCCCGATTCAATGTACTGAATAGATTGCTGACGCACGCCAACACGCTCAGCCAGCGCGGTCTGGGTGATGCCCAGTGTCTTACGGCGGTCTTTTATGCGAGAAGCAAGGGTAGAAGTGTCCATAAATAAAGCCTCGGGATTAACAGGTTTACTTGTAATTAGTTCACAAGCACCATGGTTTGTCAAATACAGATGTATCTGTAATCATCAGCGGAAGATAAAGGAGCTTTAAAATGAATCTGGCAAGCCGAGCTAAGAAACGTCGTCTGGAACTGAACCTGACACAGGCTGAGGTGGCGCAGCGCGCGGGAGTCGCTCAACAGTCGATTGAAGCAATTGAAAACGGTAAGACTAGAAAACCCCGTAACCTAATCCCCTTAGCTGCGGCACTACAGTGTGATCCTAAGTGGTTATTGCTCGGCGGAGACGTCGTGACTGACTACAATTACGGTGCACGAAAGGTGCCTATTTTGAGCTACGTCCAGGCAGGACTTTTCGCGGCAGAAGAATCATTGGAAATAGACGGAGATTTTGAGTACGTGCTCACAACAGCAGAGCTGTCGGAACGTTCCTTTGCGCTTCGGATCCGAGGGGACTCTATGGAACCAGAGTTTAAAGAAGGGGACATAGTGATAATTGACACTGAAGTCTACCCAACCCCGGGAGAATTTGTCGCAGCCAGCAACGGTTCACATGAAGCCACATTTAAAAAGTATCGTCCGATAGGGATTGACTCAAAGGGGAAAGAAAATTTCGAGCTCGTACCTTTAAACAGCGACTATCCAATATGCCGTTCCTGGGAGAAACCTGTAAGCATCATTGGCACTATGGTAGAACACCGCATCTTCCGCAGAAAACGATAAGCGCATAATCAAATCCCAACAAGGGGGCTTTTTAGCCCTCTTTTTTATTGCCTAAAAACAGGTAATTAGGTACTACATGCACAATTTTACAAATACACATGTTGACTGCGTAACAGGTTTACTTGTATTTTTAACTCGTAGTCGAACGGCGCGACTTTAAACCATGCGTCGGAACCGCGGCGGGGCAAGGAGCCGGCAATGCGGGGCAAAGTGAACTTATCAAGCGTCCCGTGGGGCGCTTCATTAAGACCACTACAGCAGAGGGTTACACGATGACTAACGAGAAATTCAGTAAAGACGCATATGAAACGGCTGTTGAATTCAACGTTCAGCAACGTTTTGCGGCGATGTTGGTTCACACAGGAAACTTTAACGTGAATCGTCGTGGCGCTGACATGGTTTCGTTCATTGCTGATCGGAAAGCTGACTATCAAACAGCCCACCCTGACATGCTGACTGCGGGACAAACCATAGTTAACCAGCAACATTTCACCGATTTTATTTGTTCCGGGATTTGGCGTAGTACCGACAGCCAAAGCGGCAGGGCTACAAAGGGTAAAATGATGGAATTACAAAGAGTTTTAAACACAGAAGTTATTATCGGTGACATTGTTCACGCGCATGGTGCGGTCTTTAAAGTGATAAAAGTACTCAGTTTCCCCGGGGCGGGAACTGACGGAAAAGATGTAGCGGCAAATATTGCTGAATGGGTATCCGGCAGAATTGAACCGGGCTACTTCGGACCTGGCAGAGAATGGAATTTCCAAGGCAATGACAGAGTAACGCAACTAATTGAACCCCGCTAATCGACTAACACTCACCGCGCCCTACGGGGCGATCCACTACAGCAGGGGTTACACGATGACCATCTACCATGCGGCAAAGAACAGCCTCCCAATGTGCGGACAACGCGGACAAATTGGCGGCTTCTACGCCTGCACAATTAGCCCAAAGGGTTGGAATCAGTTGCCAGATGAGCAGAAATGCAAGAAGTGCATTGCAAAGATAAAAGCAAAGAAATCCACTACTAAGTAACACCCACCGCGCCCTACGGGGCGCACCAACAGGACCACCACACCATGAAATCCCTACATTTCATCCATTCAGGCGTCAGCGGCTGCGCTGAAGTGTCTGGCGCCACCGTCTTCGTGCGCTATGCCGGCGCCGGTTTCCACCTGTCAGCCACCAAAGACGGCCTGCGCAAGAAGATCATGGCCGAGCTGGCAAAAGCTGGCCTGCTGCCGAAAACAATCCGCTCGTGAAATTCCCTTGCTGTGAGAAGCATTTGCCCCGCGCGCCGGGGCTTTTTTTTTCTATCTGAAAGCGCATCCGGCTAACCGCTACGCCTCGCCCGCTGGCGGCGGGTGCGCTCCCCGATAGCAAAAGGAGCCTTCCCCATGAATTCCTTGAAACAGATGCAACACCGTCACCGTGTGACTGGTGCGGATTTTCACACCCCGAAAACGCGCGGCCTGCTGTACCCGCTGGTTTTGCTGTGCGTTGCCTTTTTCATCCTCCACTTAGCGAGATAGTAGAATGCAAATCACTACCTACAAGGGTTTCAAGCAAGACCTCACCTGCCGCGGCTTTCAGTTCGAGATGGGCAAAACGTTCGAGCACAAAGGCAAGGTAGAGGCCTGCTCGGGCGGCTTCCACTCCTGCGAGTACCCGCTCGACTGCTTCAGCTACTACCCACCTGCGGAAAGCCGTTACGCCGAGACCATCGCCACCGGTGAGGTCAGTCGTGAAGATGGCGGTGACAGCAAGATCGCCAGCGCCACCATCACGATCAAAGCGGAAATTTCCATGCACCAAATGGTGACCCGCGCGATTGATTGGATCTGGAGCAAGGTTGACAGGTCGTTAGAACAGACCAACACCGGCGACTACTCGGCGGCCAGCAACACCGGCGACTACTCGGCGGCCAGCAACACCGGCGACTACTCGGCGGCCATCAACACCGGCGACTACTCGGCGGCCAGCAACACCGGCGACTACTCGGCGGCCAGCAACACCGGCGACTACTCGGCGGCCAGCAACACCGGCGACTACTCGGCGGCCAGCAACACCGGCGACTACTCGGCGGCCAGCAACACCGGCG